>CAWKJG010000004.1:0-1302500 GCA_963850005.1 uncultured Alphaproteobacteria bacterium | reverse complement strand
CCTAACCTACAGCTAAGGTCCCCAAGTCATCACTAAGTGGGAAAGCATGTGGGAACCCCAAAACAACCAGGAGGTTGGCTTAGAAGCAGCCATCCTTTAAAGAAAGCGTAACAGCTCACTGGTCTAGATAAGGGTTCCTGCGGCGAAGATGTAACGGGGCTAAAGTGATGCACCGAAGCTTAGGGTTCGATCGTTTACGATCGAGCGGTAGCGGAGCGTTCCGTAAGCCAGTGAAGCCATCTGGTAATGGGTGGTGGAGGTATCGGAAGTGCGAATGCTGACATGAGTAGCGATAAACAGGGTGAGATGCCCTGTCGCCGAAAGACCAAGGGTTCCTGCGCAAGGCTAATCCGCGCAGGGTGAGCCGGCCCCTAAGACGAGCCCGAAGGGGGTAGTCGATGGGAACCACGTTAATATTCGTGGGCCTGGAGGTGTGTGACGGATCTCGTAAGTTGTCGGTCCTTATCGGATTGAACCGGCTTCGAAGAGGTTCCAGGAAATAGCCCCTCCATTATAGACCGTACCCGAAACCGACACAGGTGGTCTGGTAGAGTATACCAAGGCGCTTGAGAGAAGGGTGTTGAAGGAACTCGGCAAATTGCCTCCGTACCTTCGGAAGAAGGAGGCCCTCATAGCGGGCAACCGTTATGAGGGGGCACAGGCCAGGGGGTAGCGACTGTTTAACAAAAACACAGGACTCTGCTAAGTCGGCTTCAAGACGACGTATAGGGTCTGACGCCTGCCCGGTGCCTGAAGGTTAAGTGGAGTGGTGCAAGCTACGAAACGAAGCCCAGGTAAACGGCGGCCGTAACTATAACGGTCCTAAGGTAGCGAAATTCCTTGTCGGGTAAGTTCCGACCTGCACGAATGGCGTAACGACTTCCCCACTGTCTCCAACACCTGCTCAGCGAAATTGAATTCTCCGTGAAGATGCGGAGTACCCGCGGTTAGACGGAAAGACCCCGTGCACCTTTACTGCAGCTTCAGAGTGGCAGTGAAAAACAACTGTGTAGAATAGGTGGGAGGCTTTGAAGCCCCGGCGCCAGCTGGGGTGGAGCCACCTGTGAAATACCACCCTGTTGTTTTTTACTGTCTAACCACGCACCGTTAGCCGGTGTTGGGACCCTCTGTGGCGGGTAGTTTGACTGGGGCGGTCGCCTCCTAAAGAGTAACGGAGGCGCGCGATGGTGGGCTCAGGACGGTTGGAAACCGTCTGTTAGAGTGCAATGGCATAAGCCCGCCTGACTGCGAGACTGACAAGTCGAGCAGAGACGAAAGTCGGTCATAGTGATCCGGTGGTCCCTCGTGGAAGGGCCATCGCTCAACGGATAAAAGGTACGCCGGGGATAACAGGCTGATAACCCCCAAGAGCTCATATCGACGGGGTTGTTTGGCACCTCGATGTCGGCTCATCACATCCTGGGGCTGGAGCAGGTCCCAAGGGTTTGGCTGTTCGCCAATTAAAGTGGTACGTGAGCTGGGTTCAGAACGTCGCGAGACAGTTTGGTCCCTATCTGCCGTGGGCGTCGATAATTGAGAGGAGTTGACCCTAGTACGAGAGGACCGGGTTGAACATGCCTCTGGTGGACCTGTCATCGTGCCAACGGTGCAGCAGGGTAGCTATGCATGGACGGGATAACCGCTGAAAGCATCTAAGCGGGAAGCCTCCCTCAAGATAAGTTATCATAGAGCCGTCGAAGACCACGACGTTGATAGGCCGGATGTGGAAGTGGGGTAACCCATGGAGCTAACCGGTCCTAATTGCTCTATTCGCGCTTGAGAATCCCACCATCAACGACAGCTTTGGCTGTCGGTGGATCTCAGCCAGACGGTCAGTGCACGATTTCTAGAATTTCTTACCCGCTCGCCACATAGCTTGGTGGCCATAGCGTCAGTGACCCACCCGATCCCATCCCGAACTCGGCCGTGAAACCTGACAGCGCCGATGGTACTATTGCTTAAGCAATGGAAGAGTAGGTCGTCGCCAGGCTTTGCGGCGAGCGGTTAAGAGAACCCATTCACAAGATTGAGCCGCCCGACGTCTGCGCAAGCAGATCCGGGCGGCTCGATTGTTTTGGCGCGGGGTGGAGCAGCCCGGTAGCTCGTCAGGCTCATAACCTGAAGGTCGTAGGTTCAAATCCTACCCCCGCAACCAACGAAGGCCCCGTCGCAAGACGGGGCCTTCGTCGTTTGGGGCGGGGGGCGCTCGGCCCCACGCGCCTATCGGCTGACGTGCTCCTCCTCCGGGGCGTTGACGCTGGCCGGAGACCCGCCCGGAAGCACGATGGCGACGTTCTGCATCATGCCCTTATCCTCATGCTCGAGGATGTGGCAGTGGAGCACGAACTCGCCGATATAGCGCTCGTAGCGGGTCCGGACCCGGATCGTGTGCTGGCCCTCGACCCACAAAGTGTCCTTCCAGGCCCCTTTCAGCCCGCGATATTGCGAATTCGCATCGCCCGGCCCGGCCGGGGCGCTGACGTCGTTGCCGCTGCGATCGAGGATTTCGACCACCTCGAACGGGTTGACGTGGATGTGGAACGGGTGGCCGAAGCCGGTCAGCACCCATTCCTGAGCGGTGCCCAGCTCCAGCCGCCGGTCGAGCCGGGACGGCAAATAGTTGCGCGGCGCATAGTCGGTGCCGTCCGGATTCTTGCCGCCGATCTTGAAGCCCGAGGCGAAGACGAGATATTGCTTCTCCCGGCCCTGAACCTCGCTCTCGGCCACCGTCCGGTGGGGGACGAAGCGGCTGAGCCGCAGGCCGTTGCGAAGGTCGGCGACGATTTCCGGGCGCAAAGCCGCGGGCATCCTCTGCTCGGCCGAGGCGACCAGCTTGTCGGTCACATAGGTGCCGATGTCGCCGACCGCGCCCTGGGGATCGGCGGCGACCCGGACCACGGCCAGGAGCCGGGTCTTGGAAGGCACGCCGCCGACGCTTTCCTTCGCGGAGCTCGCCGTGTCGATCATGCAATAGCTTCCGGCCTTCGGGAACACGACCAGAGCGTCGTAACGATAGCCCGGCTGGAGGATCGCCACTTCCTTGCGAAGGGCCGCGGGCAAGGTGAGCCCGTCGCTGGCGACGAGATGGAAGGGCAGGGTCTCCCCGTCGCAACTCTGGGCGATGAATTGCTCCATCCGCGATTCGGGCAGCTTCTGCCCTCGCACCAGTATCGTATCGTTGCGTGCCTTGCGGAATTGAATGCCGATCGTGTCGCGGACTCCGCCGTGGATCAGTCGCCAGCGCTCGATCTTGCCCTGAGTCGAGCGCAGGTCGGGCAGGATAAGGCCGTTCATGCTGGTATAGCGGCCGGTCGATCCCCAGGTCTCGGCCAGGGGGGCGTAATCCTCGATGATTCCGACATCGGCGGGCTGGCCGTCCTTGGCAGGATCGCACCGATAGGTCCCGTTGGCATTTTTCCTGACCTTGGGGGCGGTGCCGTCGTTCGGCCTGGTCAGGCAATAATATTGGATCTGCTGGAGGACGATGGTGCGATCGCGAGTCCCCGCCAGCAGTGTGTCGAGATCGCCGGGGCCGGTCGCGCTGGGCAACCGGTCGCCGCGGATGACCAGCGCCCCCGCCATTCCGCTCGACACCTGCAGGGCGGTCGAGCCGTGGCGGTGGGTGTGATACCAGAAAGTGCCGGCCGGATGATCGGACGGGATCGCATATTCATATTCGAATTTGACCCCCGGATTGATCGACAGCAGCACGTTGTCGCCATTGCCCGACGGGTTCACCCACAGGCCGTGGGCGTGGAGATTGGTGCCGTTGAAGCAATGCGGCTTGTTGACGTCGCCATGGTCGCCCAGCGAGCAGCCCGGATCGACCGGGGTGGTCGTCGGGGGCAGCCGGTTGTCGAGCCTGACTCGAACGACATCCCCGGGCCGGGCATTGATCGCCGGCGCCACCATCCGGCGGCGGACGGCCCCGCTGCCGCTCGTATAGGCGCGCAGGTGGACCTTATCCATCCGGTCCTCCACCGGATCGTAAATCTCGCTGTCGAC
Organism: uncultured Alphaproteobacteria bacterium; assembly: GCA_963850005.1. Lineage (GTDB taxonomy): Bacteria > Pseudomonadota > Alphaproteobacteria > Sphingomonadales > Sphingomonadaceae > Allosphingosinicella. The sequence goes on along the minus strand of CAWKJG010000004.1, from coordinate 1,298,495 downwards.
ATAGTCGATCTTGAGGTTGAGGATCCGGTCCCGGCGGCCCGCTGAGTCCGCCGCGGCGGGCTCAGGCGCGCCGGCGGCCGTTTCCGCCTCGAGCACCGGAGGGTCGGTCACTTCGGTGCCGGGCTGGGCGCCCGCCGCCTCCGCCAACAACAATGTCGCGCCGGCCGCGGCCAGGGTTGTCCTTGCGCACGCCCACAAATCGACCTTCGACATAGCCCCCTCCCTCTCAGACTGTACTGATGCGACGCCTCCGCTACTTTTACGATACGCCGGCGATGCTATGCCCACATTTGATCGAGCGCAATCCATCCCTTCACGCCCGTTGGGGGGGAGGGTCGGGGGGAAGCCTGAACGAGATCAGGGCGACGCAGCGCCGTCGAGAGGCTCCAAAGCCGGCCGGCAACGAAAAAGGCCCCGTCGCGAGACGGGGCCTTTCGTCGTTTTCGAACCTGGCGACCAGGGCCTAGTGACCCGCGTGCGCCTCCATGTCCGCATTGACGCTGGCGGGAGATCCGCCGGGCAGCACGACGGCAATGTTCTGCATCATGCCCGCGTCCTCATGGTCGAGGATGTGGCAGTGGAGCACGAACTCGCCGATGTAGCGCTCGTAGCGGGTGCGGACCGTGACCGTATAGTTCGGCTTGATCCACAACGTGTCCTTCCACACGCCCTTGAGGCCGGGATATTGCGGATCGTTGTTCGCGTCGGGGGTACCCAGAACGCTGACGTCCACCCCCGGGTTGGCATTGTTGACGATCGAGACGATCTCGAACGGGTTGACGTGGATGTGGAAGGGATGGCCGGTCCCGTTGGAGGTCAATTTCCACTCCTCGGCCGTCCCGAGCGTCAGCTTACGGTCGAGCCGGGCCGGATTGTAGGGCTGGGGATTGTAGCCGGCCGACCCCACCAGCTGGTTCGCGACCATGAATGTCGCCGTCACCGCGGGATTGGGCTGCTGGATATCGAACGTGAGTTCCTGACCCCCGGAAAGCTCGCTCGTCGCGATCGTCTGGTGCGGGGTGAAGCGAGTGAGCGTGAGGCCGTTGTTGAGGTCGGCGATCACCGCGGCTCGGACGTCGGCGGGAATAACCCGGCCGGCGGATTCGACCAGCTGCTGGGTGACGGTTCCGCGGGCCGCCTGCGCCGGATCCTTCGCGACCTTGACGAACCCGAGCAAACGCACGCCGGACGGAAGGCCGCCGACGCTCTCGGTCGCCTGGCTCGTCACGTCGAGCATGCAATATTCGCCCGCATTCGGGAAGGAGATCAGGGCGTCCCAGCGATAGCCCGGCTGCATGGTGACGTTGCGCGTGGCCAGGGCCTTTTTCATGGTGAGGCCGTCGGCCGCCACCACGTTGAAGGGCTGGGTCGCGAAACTGCAGTTCGCCGTGATGAACGCTTCCATGTTCTCCGTCGCCAGTCCGTCGCCCGCCCGGGGATCGATGCTGGGCGAATTGGCCGCGACGAAGATCACCCGGAGCGTGTCGCGCACGCCGCCATGGATCATGCGCCAGCGTTCGATCTGGTTCTGCTTCATCTGGAAGGTCGGCAGGACGTAGCCGTTGATGCTCGTATAGCGGCCCGACTGGCCCCAGCTGGAGAAGGTGCCGAAGCCGAGTCCGTTCTTGTCCGCGTAGGTCTCGATGCCGCCGACATCGCCCGGATCGCAGCGCCACCTTTGCACGAACGTGCCGGCGGCGTTCAGATCATATTTGTAATCCTGGTTCGAATCGAAGCAGCCATATTGGATCTGCTGGAAGACCAGGGTCCGCTCCTTCAGGTTCCTGACGCCGTTGAGCAGAACGTCGAGGTCGCCGTTGCTGGTCGGGGTCGGTACCCGGTCGCCCTTGATGAGGAGGGCGCCGGCCATCCCGCTCGAGACCTGGAGCGCGGTCGAGCCGTGCCGGTGCGTATGGTACCAGAAGGTGCCGGCCGGATGCTCGGGGGCGATCGCATATTCATATTCGAAATCGACGCCGGGATTGATCGACAGCAGCACATTGTCGCCGTTGCCCGACGGGTTCACGTTGAGACCGTGGACGTGAAGGTTGGTGCCGTTGAAACAATGCGGCGTGTTGTGTTCGGTGCTCGCGCAGCCGGCATCGTAGGACGTCGACACCGGCGGCAGCTTGTTGTGGAGCATGACCCGGAGGGTGTCGCCCGGCTTGGTGACGATCGACGGCGACACGTAGCGCGACGGCAGCGGCACACCGTCCTGGGTGTAGCTGCGCAGCCTGACCCGGTCGTCCACCCCGGTCTTCGGGTTGTAGATGCCGCCTTCGACATATTCGATGTTGAGGTCGAGCCTGACCTGGTTGGCGGCGTTGGCCGGGTCGCCCGGGCGGCCCTGGGCGGCCGCCGGCCGGCGCTTCAGCTCGGGCGGATCGGCGGGCTCCTGATTGGATTGCGCCGACGCGGTTCCGGCCGCCAGAAGCGCCGAAGCGGCCGCCGTGCCCAAAGCGATCGAACGCAAGCTGAGAATCTTCGTACCACTAAACATGTTGCCCATCCCCCTGAAGGTGCCGGAGCGCGACTCGTCCGACTCATCGGTAAGGCTATTTGGGGATAGTCGAATAAGCAACTGGGCCGAAACGCGAAATTACATCCGATTCAGGAACGATCGGGCGCGTTTAGGGGCTTAACCATGGGATTTGAAACAATGAATGTACGTTTTTGTTTATATCCGATGTCGGACCCATCGCACGGCGGAGAAGACCGGCCTCGGGTCGCGGCGCGTCCGCACGGTCGGCCCGGCACCGAACGAAAGCCGTGCCTATTCCTCCCAGGCCTTCGCCGCCGTCGGTGCACCGGCTAGCCTCGCCGACGCGCCTGCCCTAGACTTGCCGGCCAGGGGGGATACGCCATGGGATTATGGATTGCGCTCGGCCTGCTCGCGCTGGCCCTTCTCTACGCCGTCGTCGTCTACAATCGCCTGGTGCGCCTTCGAGCGCTGACCAGGGAGGGGTTCAGCGGGATCACCGTCCAGCTGCGCCGCCGGGCCGATCTGGTGCCCAACCTCGTCAGCACGGTCGAAGGCTATGCCACCCATGAGCGCGAGGTGCTGACCGAGGTCACCGCCCACCGCTCCGATCCCACCAAGGCCGGAAGCGTCCAGGCCACCGCTTCGGCCGACAACGCCTTCGGCGCCATGCTCGGCCGGCTGCTGGCCGTCGCCGAGGCCTATCCCGATCTCAAGGCCGACGACAATTTCCGCCAGCTTCAGGAGGAGCTTTCCGAGATCGAGGAGCAATTGCAGGGCGCCCGGCGCTATTACAACGCCACCGTCCGCGACCTCAACACGCGCGTCCAGTCCTTCCCCGACGTCCTTCTCGCCAGGCCGATGGGCTTTTCCGAAGAGCCATTCTACGAAGACGGCGACTCGAGCATCCAGACGGCGCCGAAGGTCAGCTTCGGCAAGGCCGGCTGATGCGGCGGCTCTGGCTGCCGCTTCTGGCGGCGCTCGCTTTCCTCTGGCCGGCCGCCGCCGCGGCCGACGAGCGCATCCTCCACTTCCTCAGCGACGCGACGGTCGGCGCCGACGGCACGCTCGACGTCGCGGAGACGATCCGGGTCCGTTCGGAAGGCGTCGAGATCCGCCACGGAATCCAGCGCGACTTCCCGACCCGCTACCGCAACCGGACCGGCGGCGAGGTCCGGGTCGGCTTCGAAGTCGTCGATGTGCGGCGCGACGGCCATGCCGAACCCTGGCGAACGATGCGCTACGGCAATGGCGTACGAGTCCGCATCGGCGCCGCGCAGGTCGACCTGCCGCCCGGCGAGCATGTCTATGAGATACGCTACCGCACGACCCGCCAGCTCGGCTTTTTCGAGGACTATGACGAGCTCTACTGGAACGCCACCGGCAACGGCTCGACCTTTCCGATCGACGTCGCGGAGGCGCGGATCCGGCTGCCGGGCGCCGTGCCGTTCGGCAAGCGTGCCGCCTTTACCGGCCGCCAGCGTTCGAGGGACGCAAATGCCGAGGTCGTGGCCGAGGCGCCGGGGGACATACTTTTCCGAACCACCGTTCCGCTCGCGCCGGAAGAAGGGCTGACCGTCGCCGTCGCGTGGGAGAAAGGCGTGGTGGCCCCGCCGCCCGCCGCCGTGGCCGCGCGCAACTGGGTCCGGGACAACGCGCCTTTGGCCGCGGGCATGCTCGGCCTGCTGGGCCTGTTCGCTTATTATTTCCAGGCCTGGCGCCGGGCGGGCCGGGACCCGAAGGCGGGAACGATGGTGCCGATATTCGCGCCGCCCGACGGCCTGTCCGCCGCGGCGATGCGCTATGTCACGGAAATGGGGGCCGACGACCGCGCCTTCGCCGCCGCCGTCGTCGAGCTTGGCGTCGGCGGCCATCTGCGCCTGGTCGAAGAGGAGGGCGGCTTCTTCAGGCGCGACAAGACACGGATCGAGAAAACCCCCGGTCGGACGATTCTGGCCGAGCCGGAGGCCTCGATGCTGTCCCGGCTTTTCGCCGGCGGCGATTCGATCCTGATGGAGCAGGAGAATCATGCCACCTTCAGCGCGGCCAGGGAGGCGCTCGAGGCGGGACTGAAGCGAAACTACGAAGGCCGGCTCTTCGTCCGCAACCAGATGTGGGCGGTCCGAGGCCTGGTGCTGATGGTCGCCTTGCTCGCCTTTCCGGCCGCCATCGTCCTCCTGTCGGCGCCTGAGGATTACGGCCGAAGCGATATCGCCGTTGCCGTTGCCGCTCTGCTGCTGCCGGCCGCGGCCCTGGGTCTCTATTTCCAGTCCCGTCGTCCCGGCAGCGCCATGGCGATGGGGGGCAAGTGGCTCGCCGCCTTCATCGGCATGCTCGGGCTCGTGGCCGGCGTCGTCACCATCGGCAACGCCTTCGAGACGGTCCTCGACCCCTTCGACCTGCGCCGCGCCGCCGCCCTGTTCCTGCCGCTGCTGGCGCTTCCGGTCGTGCTCAGCGCGTTCAGCTGGATGGCCGCCCCGACCCGTGAAGGCCGGGCCGTGCTCGACCGCATCGCCGGCTTCCGCCACTATCTTTCGGTGGCGGAAGAGGAGCGGCTGGAGACTCTCCATCCGCCGGAAAAGACGCCCGAATTGTTCGAGCGCTACCTTCCCTACGCGATCGCGCTCAAGGTCGAGAACGACTGGGCCTCGCGCTTCACGTCGGTCCTGGCCGCCGCGGCCGCGTCGGGGCAGACCCGGACGATGGGCTGGTATTCGGGCCATTCCGATCCCTGGAACGACCCGGGCGACTTTGCCGACAATGTCGGCTCGTCGCTGGCGAGCACCATCTCTTCCGCCTCGACGGCGCCGGGCTCGAGCAGCGGCTCGTCGGGCGGGGGGTCGTCCGGCGGCGGCGGCGGCGGCGGTGGAACCTCAGGCTGGTAGAGCGGCCCGGGCGGCAAGGATCCGCTCGGCCAGCTCGAGGTCCGATTGCTTGTCGACGTCGATCGCCGCCTCGGCGAAGGGCAGCAGCACCACCTTCAGCCGGAAGCCGGCCTTGCGGCCGGCGCGCTCGGCCGCGGCTTCGAGCGAGATGGTTCGGGTGACGGCGCGAAGGAACGTCCCCAGGCCGAGGAACGTCAGCAATTTCAGGGTGCGCTTGCGGTCCTTTTCGGCCCGGGCCCAGAATTCGGTCCCCCGGGTCGAGGCCGGAGTCAGCAATGCGAACAGATTGGCGCCGCTGAAATGGCCGTTGGCGGCCTTGAGCCAGGTCCGCTTCGTGTCGGGATGGGCGCGCTCGACGGTCTTGCGCTCGACCATGGCGAAGGCCGCGTCCACGCCTTTCGCTCCGGCGATGAACGCCTCGACCATGTCCGGCTGAAGCAAAGCGTGGTCGGCGGTGGTGACCAGGACGGGGTAAGGCGCCGCCTCGGTTCCGGCCAGGCGGCCGACGCTGGCCGAAATGCCGTCGCCCGACTGGGCGGTGGCGATGCGGGGGTCGGCGGCCATCCATTCGAGCTCGCCGGCCAGAAGCGCCTCGGCCTCCTGCGCGAGGACGACGATGCGGCCGATCGAGGGCGAGGCGAGCAGGGTCCGCGCCACCCGGCCCAGCATCGGTTCGCCGCCGGCGCGGATCAGCGCCTTCGCCGCCACGCCGTGCGACTCCGCGAAGCCATTCTCCCCCGGCCGGCGCCCCGCCAGCACGATCGCGGTCCATTCCCCCATAAGGCGAGCAATCCCAGCTAGAGGCCGCGTCGGCTATCGAAAAATTGGGCGGCCCAGCGGTTAATCCCGCCGCCGTTGCCGATCCGCCACGCCCCGCGGCCAAACCGATCCGAGCCGTGCCTTGGCCGAAGGCCGATTATTTGTTCGCACAAAGATCACGAAGGCACCAAGGAGCCTCACGGAACCTGGCTTTAGGGCCTTTGCGAATTTGCCGTGCGATAAGCCGCTTCGCGGACTCTTTGTGCCTTTGTGATCTTTGTGCGAACCCATTTCTTCTGGAAGGTTGGGCCCGCCGCGTCGCGGCAAGCCCACCCTCCGACAAGCGGCGTTCCTAAAGGAAGAAGTCGCCGACGACCGGGGCGCCCTCGGGGGGTGCGAACGGCGCGTCGCCGACCAGCACTCCGCCTCGGTCGCCGACCAATACTCCGTCGCGGTCGCCTACCAGCACACCGTCGCTCATCAATATTCCGTCGCCGAGCAGGACGCCGTCGCTCACCAGCGCTCCGCTGCGGTCGCTTATCAGCACTCCGCTGCGGTCACCGACCAGCACTCCGCTGCGGTCACCGACCAATACGCCGTCGAGTTCTTGATCTGCCACGATGTTATCCCCCCTTGATAAGCTGTTGAAGCGCGCCGCCGGCGACTCGCGCAAGCCGGCGGAGCACGGGCGAAAGCTCCGCGCAATTGCGCGCGCTGTCAAAGTTATTTCCGCCGGTCGGGGCGAAAGGCGCCGCCCCAACTTTGCCCAAGTCAAACCCTAATAGGCCCGCCGGAAGTGTCGCGCGCTGGGCCGCGGCCTCAAGGGGTGCGGCCGTTTCCCATGACCATCGACAAAGCCATCATCCTCAGCGCCGGCAAGGGTTCGCGCCTTCTTCCGCTGACCGCACAGAGGCCGAAATGCCTGATCGACCTCAATGGCCGGAGCCTTCTCGAATGGCAGCTCGACGCGCTCCAGGGCGCCGGAATAACCGACATCGTCGTCGTCACCGGCTTCGCGCGAGGAGACGGTCGCCGAGGTGGCGGCTCGGCGCACCGGAGTGCGGACGCTGTTCAACCCTTTCTATCATGTCGCCGACAATCTCGGCTCGGTCTGGATGGCCCGCGAGGAGCTCGACCGCGACACCCTCCTGTTGAACGGCGACACCCTGATCTCGCCGCGATTGCTCGAGCGGGTCCTCGAAGCGCGCCCCGGCCCGATCGCGGTCACCGTCGACGAAAAGGACAGCTACGACTCGGACGACATGAAGGTGCTCCGCGACGGCGACCGGCTGCTGCGCATCGGCAAGGCTCTGGAGCCGGGGGCATACAACGCCGAATTGATCGGCCTCCTCGCCTTCCGCGGCGACGGCCCGCGCCTGTTCGCCGACCAGGTCGAGCGGATGATGCGCCGGCCCGACGGCACCCGCCGCTGGTATCTGCGCGCCATCGACGCCCTCGCCCAGTCCGGCGCCGACGTTCGCACCGTCTCGATCCGCGGCGAGGAATGGCAGGAGGTCGACTTCCCCGAGGACGTCGAGGCGGCGAAGGCGCTGACGGCGAGGTGGATCGCCGTCATTCCGGCGAAAGCCGGAAATCCCTGAACACCGAGGGTGAAATCATTCCCGCGGCCATTCATGGAGGCCGGATCGAGTCCGGCATGACGAATTACCAATAGCTTTTGAAATACCCGACAAGCGCCTCGACCTGCCCGGCGCTCGAGCGTCACGGCCTCGCCGAGCGCCGGCACCTTGGGCCAGCCCGAGTCCCGAACGCTCACCCCACAGGCCTCGCGCTCGCCTTCGTAGCGGGGGATGACGTGGAAATGGACGTGGGGATCGACCATCATCAGCATCAGATAGTTGATCTTCTCGTGGCCGACGGCGCCGCGCAGCGCCGTTTCGATGTCCGCACTCGCCCGCTGGAGCTCGGCGAACGCCTCCGCCGCCAGCTCCGCGAAGCTCGTCGCCTCGCTCTTCGCCGCCAGCACCAGGCTGCCCAGCGTCGGCTGCGCCGGCCGAAGCAGCACCACCCAATGCTCATATTCGGCGATCAGGGTCGCGGGATAACCGAAGCGCAGGATCGTCTCGTTCATCCCCCTTCCTTGCGAGCAGCGAAGCGACGAAGCAATTCAGTTCTGTGTTCCGAAATGCCCCTGTATCGGGCCCCAACCCCCATTCATTTTTGAAATTCCAACGTTAAGTCGTTGGAAACGATTTAGAAAGTCCCGTAGAATCAAGCACTTGTATCATCGCACTGGACATGGTAAGCTTTTGCAGTGGGAAGTGTGAGTGAATTGATGCAATTCGACCGCGCCAAGCTGAGGGCTGCGATCCTGCGCACATGTAGGGTAACGAGGCCCGACAATCTGGGGGCCGTGAAACTCCACAAAGTTCTTTATTATCTAGACATGCGCCACTTCGCTCAAACAGGAAGCGGAGTGACTGGGGCCACGTACCGCAAGCGTCCCTTCGGCCCCACGTGTCAGCAGCTTCTCCCGACCGTTCGGGAGATGGCCGATGAACAGTTGCTCGAAATCCGATACGTCGACTTTTTTGGGCATCGCAAGACAGAATATCATGCCTTGGCCAAGGAAGAGCCAGGACTGCTGAATGAGTCTGAGGTAGCCGTCCTGGACGAGGTGATCGACTTCGTTTGTGAGAGGAACAGCGCCCGCTCCATCAGCGAGCTCAGCCACCAGTTGCCGTGGGAAATGGTCGAATTCGGCGAGGTGATTCCATACAGCAGCGCTTTGCTGCTTTATCCCGTTGAGGTGACGCCTGAGGCATTTGAGGCGGCAGAAGAGGGGCTTGGGGAAGTTGCGGCGAAGAGATATAACGCAGACCCCATGGGTTTTACGAATTTCTCCGATTTTCGAAGCCGCATTCAATCGGAGATTGGCCAGCACTGAATATGCAGCTGCACTCGAGGTGTTGGGGCTCTTCGAGACTTTCGCTTTGAAGGACCCACAGATGGCGGGCGAGCCGCATCCCAGTCTTACAACTGTGTGGGTGTTCCAGACTCCGCCAACGCTGGCGAGGCTCCCTCAAGTCGCGATCGTCTACACCATTGAGGAGGTGCAGGGGTTCGTGACTTTGTGGAACGTTTACCGTTTGGCATAGCCCGTTCAACGCGCTCGCGGCAGCTGCCAGCGGTTACGTGGTAGCGCCAACGCCGTCGCTTACGCCAGCCAGGACACCACCGGCCGCCCCGCCGCCCGCGCCGCCATCGCCTGCGCGAGCTGGACCATGTGCACCGCGAGCGACGCCAGAGTCCACGCCGCGACCGCGATCAGCCCCCAGTCCGGCCGCCCCACGAGCAGCGACGCCAACAATATCACCATGTTCGGATTGCGCCGTGCCGTGACCAGCCGGAAGCGGCTGTCGAAGCGGCGCCAGACGTGGATGTGCATCTTGAAGCGGACGATGAAGGCGCCCTCGATCAGCCGCTGGACGACATAGCCGCCGACGATGATGGCGAGGCACCACCAGAAGACGTCCTGCGCGAGCGGCCGCCCCCAGGCGTGAAGCCCCACCCCCCAGGCCCACCACCAGAAAGGCGGATGGACGAGGTCGATGCCGTGGTCGATCGCCTCGCCGATCCTGGACGAGGTGATGGTGCAGCGGGCGAGCTTGCCGTCGACCGTGTCGAGGATCATGAAGACGAGCCCCGCCGCCAGCCCCGGCCAATAACGCCCTTCGTAAAAAAGCCAGGTGGCGAGCAGGCAAAGCCCGGCCCCGATCAGCGAAACCTGGTTCGGGCTCATTCCCACCCGGGCCGCCCAGCGGGTCAGAACCAGCGCCCATTCCGGCCACAGATATTTGGTGAGGAGGTCGGTCACCCCCTTATAGGCGCCGAAATAGCTCGCCCGCTCGAGCCCCCGCACGGTCTCCGGTGCGAGCCGGTCCAGGAACGGCCGCTCCTTCTTGCGAAGCTCCTCATTCTCGAGGCCGCCGGAAGTCTCCCAGGCGATGACTTCCCCCTCCCGGCGTGCAGGGAGGGGGGAAAGGGTTTCCATCGCCCGCGCCATGTCCTGTCGGTCGCCCACGGCGTGGGCCAGCACCGGCACCCCGCCGCGGGTCACCACCAGCCCCGGCTTCGCCGCCGCCAGCTTCAGCCAGGAGGGGTCGAAGGCGTAAGCGAGGTTGACCAGCACCGCCCCGTCCGGGCGGATCTCCAGCTTCTGAGCCCGGGCGATCCGGCGCAGCCGCTCTTCCGGGGTCAGCCCCCACAGGCGGGTGCCGTTGGCGCCGACCGGAGCGACCGCCGTCACGCCTTCAGCGCCCGCGAAATCGTCTCGGCGCTGCGCAGCGCCAAAGCGACGATGGTCAGGGTCGGATTGGCCCAGCCGCCGGTCGGGAAGAGCGACGAGCCCGCCACCCACAAATTGCCGAGGCCATGAACCCGCCCGTCGGGGTCGGTGACGCTGGTCGCCTTGTCGCTCCCCATCCGGGTCGTGCCCATATGATGATAGCCGCCGATCGGGTGGGAGGAAATGAGCGGGTCGGTCTTCCATTCGCCCGAGGCGAGCCAGTCGGCCGGCTCGACCGCGCCCAGGCGGAGCCGCTCCAGCTCCCGACCGAGAGTTTCGACGAGGATTGCGACGCTTCGAACGTCGAGCTCCGACAGCCGCCAGTCGAGCTTGACCCGGGGAACCCCGGTCGAATCCTTCTCGCCGGTCAGGGTCACCCGGCTCTCCGGATTGGGCGCCTGCTCGCCCCGAACCAGCAGGGCGATATCGAGATTGCCGATCTTGTGGAGCAGCCACGGCCGCGCCGGATCGATGTGGCGCTGCGCCCATCCCGCCGCCTTCTTGGTCACCATCCACAGGGCCCGGCCCCGCTTCGTCGGGGCCATTTTGTGCTTGAGGCCGGAATAGGCCTTCATTCCGATGAACTGCCGCCGGCCCTCCGGCTGGCGGGCGACGATGGTCAGCGAGGTGTTGAGGATGCCCTCGCGGCGCTGAAGCGCTTGAGACGGAGCGATGAGGGCGGCCAGGTCCTGCCCGCCGACCCGGTGGCGCCGGCCGAAGGCCTTCAGAAGCGGCCAGGCCGCGCCGTTGACGATCCGACCGCCGCGCGCGTGCGGATGCTCCATGAAATAGCGGCCGACCTGGTCGTTGCCGAGGCCGGAGGCGAGGAGAAGCCTCGGAGTTCTCGATCCCCCCGGCCGCCAGCACGAAGTGTCCGGCCCGAACCGACAGTCGGCCGGATCCGAGCGAGCGCGCCTCGACCCGGGCGATTCCTCGTCCCTCGGGCACGATCGCCGTCACCGTCGCGTGGGTGACGATCCGGCATTTGGGATCGGCCTCGAGATCCGCGCAGCTCTCCCAGGCGAAGCGGTTGAAGCGGCGGTCGAAGGTCCACAGCGGGGTTTCGAGCTCGGCGAAGCGGGGCAGCTTCACCCCCGCCTTGCCGAGGTCGTCCGGGTTCGGCCGGCCGGCGGGAAGGCCGAAGGCGGGCCGCGCCTCCTCATACCAGCGTTCCAGTTCCTCCCGGCCGATCGGCCAGCCCGAATGCGGCACATAGTCGCGCCGCTCGAGGTCTATGGGATCGAGCTCGGCGCAGCGCCCGCCCCAGATGGCGGTGGTGCCGCCGAAGAAGCGAAGCCGGCTGTCCTCGAGATCGTAATAATCCTCGCCCGCATTCTCGCCGGCGTTGAGCCGGGCGGTCTCCGGCTCGTAATCGAGCCCGCCGCTTTCGAGCAGCACGACCCCGTGACCGAGCTTGAGCAGCCGCCGGGCGAGGCTGATCCCCGCCGCGCCCGCGCCGATCACGCAGACCTCGCTTTCGAGGTCGAGCGGCCCGGAGGTTTGGTCGAGGTCGATCACAATCCGTCATTCCCGCGCAAGCCGGGGCCTCGGGGAGACCCGCCGTGGCTTCTTGTCCTGGGGTCCCGGCTTTCGCCGGGATGACGGGAGAGGTTCACCTTCCGAACAACTCCGCCTCGATCTCGCCCGACAATGTCCCCGCGAGGACCGAGTCCTGGGCCCAGCGAAGCTCGTCCGCCAGATACCGATCCGAGTCGTAATGCGGCACATAGCGCCGTATCTCGGCCCGAGCCGCCTCCAGCGCCGGCGAGCTTTTCAGCGGAGCGTGGAAATCGCAGCCCTGCGCCGCCGCCAGCAGCTCGATCCCGATCACGCCCGCCGCATTGCCGGCGATCCGGCGCGCCTTGGTACCGGCGTGGGTCGCCATCGAGACATGGTCCTCCTGGTTGCCCGAAGTCGGCACCGTGTCGACGCTGGCCGGCCAGGCCAGGCACTTGTTCTCGGAAACCAGGGCCGCCGCGGTCACCTGGGCGATCATGAAGCCCGAATTGACTCCGCTGTCCTGGACCAGGAAGGGCGGCAGGCCGCTCATCTTCGGGTCGACCAGCACCGCGGTGCGCCGTTCCGAAATGCTTCCGACCTCGCACATCGCCATCGCCAATGTGTCGGCGGCGAAGGCGACCGGTTCGGCGTGAAAGTTGCCGCCGGACAGCGAATTGTCCGTCTCGGGGAACAACAAAGGGTTGTCCGTGACCGCATTCGCTTCGATTTCGAAGCGATTCCGTCACATTTCTCAACAAGTCCAGACAGGCGCCCATCACCTGCGGCTGGCAGCGGAAGCTGTAGGGGTCCTGGACCCGGCCGCAATCGTCGTGGGACCGGCGGATCTCGCTGCCCTCGATCAGCCGCTTGAGAACCGCCGCCACCGAGATCTGCCCGGGCTGCCCGCGCGCCGCGTGGATTCGCGGATCGAAGGCGGCGTCGGTGCCTTTCAGGGCATCCAGCGATAAAGTCCCTGAAATCAGCGCCGTAGCGAACACCCGCTCAGCCGCGAACAGGGTATCGAGCGCCACCGCGGTCGACACCTGGGTGCCGTTGATCAGCGCCAGCCCCTCCTTGGGGCCAAGCGCCAAAGGCTCCAGGCCGAGCTCGCGCAGCGCTTCCCCGGCCGGCATGATCGTGCCCCCCAGCTCGATCCGCCCCTCGCCGAGCATCGCCGCGCTGAGATGGCCGAGCGGCGCGAGGTCGCCCGAGGCGCCGACCGAGCCCTGGCTCGGGATGCAGGGCAGGGCGTCGGCCTCGAGCAGTGCGAGCAGCCGTTCCACCACGTCCCGCCTCACTCCGGAATGGCCGCGGGCGAGGCCGATCACCTTGGTCGCCATCGCCAGCCGGACGACGGGCCGGCTCAAATCCTCGCCCAGCCCGCAGCTGTGCGACAGGACCAGGTTGCGCTGAAGCTCGGCCAGCCGGTCGCCCGGAATCCGGGTCTGCGCGAGCAGCCCGAAGCCGGTATTGATCCCGTAGACGGTGCGCCCGCTCGCCACGATCCGCCCGACGCAGGCGGCCGCGGCGTCGACCGCCGCCCAGGCGTCCGCAGCGAGCTGGACGGGGGCTCCGGCCCAGACGGCGCGAAGCTCGGCGAGGGTGACGGCGCCGGGGCGGAGGGTGATCATCGTCTCGTAGGCGCTCACGGCCCCACCATCGGCAGGTCCAGCCCCTGCTCCCTCGCGCAGTCGATCGCCTCCTCATAGCCCGCGTCGGCGTGGCGCATCACGCCGGTGCCGGGGTCGTTCCACAAGACCCGCTCAAGCCTTCGCGCCGCTTCGGGCGTGCCGTCGGCGACGATCACCATTCCGGCATGCTGCGAATAGCCCATGCCGACCCCGCCGCCATGGTGGAGCGACACCCAGGTCGCGCCCGACGCGGTGTTGAGGAGGGCGTTGAGGAGGGGCCAGTCCGAAACCGCGTCGGAGTCGTCCTTCATCGCCTCGGTCTCGCGATTGGGGCTTGCGACCGAGCCCGAATCGAGATGGTCGCGGCCGATCACGACGGGCGCCTTCAATTCTCCGCAAGCGACCATCTCGTTGAACGCCATTCCGAGCCGGTGGCGCTGGCCGAGCCCCACCCAGCAGATCCGCGCCGGAAGTCCCTGAAAGGCGATCCGCTCGCGGGCCATGTCGAGCCAGCGGTGGAGATGCGCGTCGTCCGGAATCAATTCCTTCACTTTGGCGTCGGTCCGGTAGATGTCCTCCGGGTCCCCCGAAAGCGCCACCCAGCGGAACGGACCGATGCCCCGGCAGAAGAGCGGCCGGACGTAGGCGGGGACGAAGCCGGGGAAATCGAAGGCGTGCTCGACCCCTTCGTCCTTCGCGACCTGGCGGATGTTGTTGCCGTAATCGAAGGTCGGGATGCCTTGTCCGCGGAAGGCCAGCATTGCATTAACATGCACGGCCATGGATTCTCTTGCAGCCGCCTCCACCGCGGCCGGATCGCGCTCGCGCATATTTATCCATTTTTCGACGGTCCAGCCGATCGGCAGATAGCCGTTCACCGGGTCGTGCGCCGAAGTCTGGTCGGTCACCGCGTCCGGACGGATGCCGCGTTTCACCATTTCCGGCAGGATCTCGGCCGCATTGCCGAGCAGACCCACGGAAGTCGGAACGTCCGCGGAGCGGATGATCTCCAGCGCTTCGTCGATGTGGGTGGCGCGCCGGTCGAGATAGCGGGTCTCGAGCCGCTTCTGGATGCTGCTTTCCTGGCATTCGATGGCGATGCAATGGGCCCCGGCCATCACCGCCGCGAGCGGTTGCGCGCCGCCCATCCCGCCCAGGCCCGCCGTAAGGATCCAGCGGCCCTTGAGATCGCCGCCATAATGCTGGCGGCCCATCTCGGCGAAGGTCTCGTAGGTGCCCTGGACGATGCCCTGGGTGCCGATGTAGATCCACGATCCGGCCGTCATCTGGCCGTACATCATCAGCCCCTTGCGATCCAATTCGTGGAAATGGTCCCAGGTCGCCCATTTCGGCACCAGGTTGGAATTGGCGATCAGCACCCGCGGAGCGTCGGCATGGGTGCGGAAGACCCCGACCGGCTTGCCCGACTGGACCAGCAGGGTCTCGTCGTCCTCGAGCCGCTCCAGGGTCTCGACGATCCTGTCGAAGCTCGCCCAGTCCCGCGCCGCCCGGCCGATTCCGCCATAGACGACCAGTTCTTCCGGCGCCTCCGCGACGCCCGGGTCGAGATTGTTCTGGAGCATCCGGACGGCCGCTTCGGTGGCCCAGCTCCTGGCGACGAGGTCGGGCCCGGTGCGGGCTCGGATGGAGCGGCTGTTGTCGCGTCGGTCGATCATTTGCGCCCCATGCTTTCGAAAGCCGTTCGTGTCGAGCGAAGTCGAGACACCCTGCCGAGCGAAGCCGAGGCCGGATCTCGGCTTCGCTCGATTGGGTCCCTCGACTTCGCTCGGGACGAACGGTTTTCCTGGGCGGACGTCACGAATCCACGCCCGCCACGATCCGCCGCTCCGGCCCCGGCAGCCCGATCCAGTAAGCAAGCTCCGCCGGGCGGCTCACCCGCCAGACGCACAAGTCCGCCGCCTTGCCGGTGGAGACGGTGCCGACCTCCTTTTCCAGCCCCAGCGCCTTGGCCGCATGGACCGTCATCCCGGCCAGCGCCTCCTCGGGCGTCAGGCCGAACAGGGTGCAGGCCATGCTCAGCATCAGGGTCGGCGAAAGGACGGGGGAGGTGCCGGGATTGCAGTCGGTCGCCACCGCCATCGGGACGGCGTGGCGGCGAAGCAGGTCGACCGGCGGCTTCCTCGTCTCCCGAAGCGCGTAGAAGGCGCCCGGAAGAAGCACGGCGACCATTCCGGCGCGCGCCATCGCTCCGATGCCGGCCTCGTCGGCATGTTCGAGATGGTCGGCCGAAAGCGCTCCGAACTCCGCCGCCAGCGCCGCTCCGTGGAGGTTGGAGAGTTGCTCGGCATGGAGCTTGACCCTGAGGCCGTGCTCGTCCGCGGCCTCGAACAGGGCCCGCACCTCGTCCGCGGTGAAGCCGATCCCCTCGCAAAAGGCGTCGACCGCCGTCGCAAGCCCCGCTTCCGCCACCGCCGGAATCATCTCGTCGATGGCGAGATGGACGAATGAATCGCGGCTTTCCTTATGCTCCGGCGGCAAGGCGTGAAGCGCGAGCAGGGTCGGAACCACCCGGACCGTCTCGCTCTCGCCCAGCGCCCTGGCGGCCTCGAGCATCTTCAGCTCGCTCGGCACGTCGAGCCCGTAACCCGACTTGATCTCGACCGTGGTGCAGCCGCCCGCCATCAGCGCCCTGAGCCTCGGCCGCGCCTGCTCGACCAGTTCTTCGAGCGAGGCGAATCGGGTCGCCTTGACCGAGGCGACGATGCCGCCGCCGGAACGGGCGATCTCCTCGTAGCTCGCCCCATTGAGCCTCTGCTCGAACTCCGCGGCCCGGTTGCCGCCGAAGACCAGATGGGTGTGGCAGTCGATCAGCCCGGGGGTCACCCAGGCGCCGCCGAGCGGCTCGACCGTCCGGGCGCGGTAGCCGGCGAGCTCGATCCGGCGCCCGACCCGGACGATCCGGCCGTCCTGGATTCCGATCGCGCCGTCCTCGATCGCGCCGAAGGCCCCCGGCACTTCCGGGTCCATCGTCGCGACATGGCAATCGGTGAGGAGGCGGTCCCACATGGCTCGCTTCTTAACCTTTGCCCGACTAAGGGCAACGCCATGAGCTGGAAATCCATCGCCGACTTGATCGCGGCGGAGGGTCAGGTCGCGATCCTTGGCGCGCCCATGGAGTCGGGATCGGTGACTCCGGGCCGCTGCGACCTTGCCCCCGAAACCGTCCGCCGCGCCCTGAGGCGCTTCAGCACCTACAATGTCGAGACGGGATCGGAACTCTTCTTCCCGATCCGCGACCTGGGCGACGTCCCGGTGAAGGGGGTGTCGCCGGCCGAAGGCTTCGCGCCGATCCGCGACGCCGCCGCCGCCGCCGTCGCCGGGCATCGCCTCACCTTCCTGATCGGCGGCAATAATGCGGTGACCCGGCCCGCCGTCCACGCGCTCGGCCTTCCGCTTCCCCGGATCGGGCTGATCACGCTCGACGCCCATTTCGACCTTCGCGACACGGCCGGGGGGCCGATGAACGGCAATCCGGTCCGCTGCCTGATCGAGGACGGGCTGCCCGGCGCCAATATCTGCCAGATCGGCCTTGCCCCGTTCGCCAACACGGCGCGGATGCATTCCGACGCCGTCGCCTTCGGGATCGGCGTCTACACGATGGCGGACTGTCTGGAGCGCGGGATACTCGCCGTGCTCAACCACGTCCTCGCCCGCTTCGTCCATCTCGATGCCCTGGTCGTGGATTTCGACATCGACGTCATCGACCGCTCCCAATGCCCCGGGGCGCCCGGCGCCCGCCCCGGCGGAATGCCGGTCTCGATGTTCTTCGCCGCGGCCCGCCGGCTGGCCGCCGAGCCGAGAGTGAAACTGATCGACCTGACCGAGTTCGACCCGAGCCTCGACGTCAGCGACATCACCGCGCTGACCGCGGGGCGGTGGGTATGCGAGGTGCTTGCGGGGTTCGCTGGGCGCTAGCGAAAAAATCCTCCCCATCGAAGATGGGGAGGGGGACCACCCGAAGGGTGGTGGAGGGGTAATTGGCAGGAGCCTCGCCGGTACCCCTCCACCATGCTTCGCATGGTCCCCTCCCCACGCCTTCGGCGCAGGGAGGATTTCAAGCAATCGCCGTCATTGCCCCTCGCGCGATCCCGTTGCATCACTCCCGCACCGACCGGGAGGAAATCACCCATGCGCCTCATGCTCGCCGCCGTCTCCGCGCTCGCTCTCGCCTCGGTCGCCGCCTCGGCCCAGGCGCCGCGCGCCGCCTGGGGGGCGTTCGGGATCGAGACGGGCTCGATGGACAGGGCCGTCCGCCCGGGCGACGATTTCTGGTCCTATGTGAACGGCGAATGGGCGAAGACGGTGGAGATCCCCGCGGACCAGGGCGCGTTCAGCCAGGTCAGCCGGCTGAACAAGCTCGCCGCCTCGCAGGTCCGCGACATACTCGACGAATATGCGGGCAAGCGCGCCGCTCTCAAAGGAGACGATCTGCGGGTCTCCGATTATTACGCCTCCCTGATGGACCAGGCGGCGATCGACGCCCTCGGCATCGCGCCGCTCACCGCCGAGCTCGCGCCCGTTCGCAATGCCCGTGACCGGACCGCTCTGGCCGCCGCGATCGGCGGCCTCACCCTGAGCTACCTCCCGACCCCGGCGCTCGGCCGGATGCCGCGCTACTGGCCCGCCCCGATCGTCAGCGCGATCACCCAGGACGCCAAGGCGCCCGACACTTACGTCGCCTATCTGGGCGAGGGCTCGACCGGGCTTCCCAACCGCGATTATTTCCTCAAGGACGACGAGGCCTCGGCCAAAATCCGCACCGCTTACCGAAGCCACCTCGCCGCAATGCTCCGCCTCTCCGGAATCCCGGCCGGCGAGGCCGAGCCGCGGGCGCAGGCGGTCTATGATTTCGAGCACTCCATGGCCGGGCTGCAATGGCCGCTCGCCGACCGCCGGGACGACGACAAGACCTACAATGTCTGGACTCGCGCCGAGCTCGACGCGAGGGCGCCCGGCTTCCCGTGGAAGGCCTATCTCGACTCCGCGGGCCTGGGGAATCGCGGTCGCTTCATCGTCGGCGAGACCAGCGCGGTCACCGGAATCGCCAGGCTCTACGCGGCGACTCCGCTTGCCGTGCTGAAGGATTGGGTGACGGTGCGGCTGGCGAAGGATCGGGCGCTCGTCCTCCCGTCCGGCTTCGCCAGGGAGGAATTCGCTTTCTCCTTCGGAATCCTGCGCGGCACGGCGGCAGCGCCCCCGCGCTGGGATCAGGCGGTGGAGCTCACCGCCGCCGCGATGACCGACGCGGTCTCCAAACCCTATATCGATCGCCATTTCCCGCCCGCGACCAAGAAGGCGATGGACGTGCTGGTCGCCAACGTCATCAAGGCGATGGACCGCCGACTCGCCACTCTCGAATGGATGGAGCCGGCGACCCGGACCAAAGCGCGCGCCAAGCTCGCCGCTTTCCATCCGCAGGTCGGCTATCCCGCGACCTGGCTGAGCTATGCCGGGCTGGAGGTGCGCCGTGGCGACGCCTACGGCAATCTCGCCCGCGCCGGCCGCTGGGACTGGAAGCGTCGCCTCGCCCGGATCGACCGGCCGGTCGACCGCGACGAATGGTGGATGATGCCGATCACCGCCAACGCCTATGCGAGCTTCGCCAACAACGCGATCGTGTTCCCCGCCGCCTATCTTCAGGCGCCGCATTTCGACGCCGCCGCCGATCCGGCGGTCAATTACGGCGCCATCGGCTTCGTCATCGGCCACGAGATCAGCCACCATTTCGACGACCAGGGCAGCAAATATTCGCCCGACGGCCGGCTCGAGAAATGGTGGACGGACGGCGATCTCGCCCGCTTCAAGGCGCGCACGGCCGGGCTGGCGGCCCAATATGGTGCCTACGAGCCGCTGCCCGGCCTCCACATCCGCGCCGATCAGACCCTGGGCGAGGACATTGCCGACAATGCCGGCCTCGCCATCGCCTACGACGCCTACCGCCTCTCGCTCGGCGGCAAGCCGGCGCCGGTGCTCGGCGGCCTCACCGGCGACCAGCGCTTCTTCATGGGCCGGGCGCAGGTCAACAAGGTGCGGTTCCGGGAGGCGGAGCTGAGGCGGATCGTGCTCAGCGACTTTCATTCGCCGAGCCAGTTCCGGACCTTCTCGGTGCGCAACCACGACGCCTGGTACGAGGCGTTCGGGGTGAAGCCTGGGGATCGGCTTTACCTGAAGCCCGAGGATCGGGTGCGGATCTGGTGAGCGAAGCCCTCCCCCTCGATGGGGGAGGGTTGGGTGGGGGTGCGGTTGGAGAAGGGGTGCCGCTGTCTCGAACCTCACCCCTCCCCATCAAGGGGAGGGGCTATAACGCCTTCAGCGGCACCGCCGTATCCGCCAGCCGCTCCGGCTCGATCACCCGCTTCTCCAGCACCAGCTTTTTCCCCTGCACATAGTCCCGGACCGCGTTGACGCAGTCGAGGGCGATGACCCGGCCTTCCAGCAGGTACAGGACCGAGAAGCTGCGCTCCTCCGGCCGCCCGCGGACCACCGTGGCGTCGTAGCCAACCGACAGGCCCACCGTCTGCAGCCGAAGGTCGTACTGGTTGGACCAGAACCAGGGCACGGCCCCGTAAGACTGAGGATCCCCCACAATCGCTTTGGCCGCGGTCGCCGCCTGGTCGTGGGCGTTCTGGACCGATTCGAGGCGAAGGCGAAGGCCTCCGGCGAAGCTGTTCTCATGGGCGGCGCAATCGCCGATCGCATAGACGTCGGGGAGGCTGGTCCGGCAACAGGAGTCGACGTCGACTCCGTTGGCCCCCGCGGCGCCCGCGGCGAGCAAGGGCGCCACCGCCGCCTCGACTCCGATCCCGACGATCGCCATCTCCGCGTCGATCGAGGAGCCGTCCTGAAGGCGGACCGCCACGACCCGCCCGTTTTCGCCGAGGATCGAGGCGACTCCGGCGCCGAGCCGGACGTCGACGCCCTGGGCACGGTGCTCGGCCGCGTAGAAATCCGAGATTTCCGGCCCGGCGACCCGCGCCAGGACCCGGTCGAGTGCTTCCAGCAGGACGACCTCCTTGCCGAGCTTGCGAAGCACCGCCGCCGTCTCGAGCCCGATATAGCCGCCGCCGACCACCGCGACCCGCCGAACCGAGTCCAGCTCGGCCCGGATAGCGTCGACGTCGGCCTTGCGGCGGACGACATGCACTCCGGCAAGGTCCCCGCCCTCGCAGCCGAGCCGCCGCGGGTCGCCGCCCGTCGCCCAGATGAGGGCGCCGTAGCCGAAGCGCCCGCCTTCCAGCGTCTTCGCGACAGGGTCCACCGAAGCGATGTTCGTGCCGAGTATCAGCTCGACCCCGCGCTCTACCCAGAAGCTGTCCGGCCGGACCAGCATCCGCTCGAAATCCTTCTCGCCGGCGAGATATTCCTTGGAGAGCGGCGGCCGCTCATAAGGCGGCTCGGGTTCGGCGCCGATCAGGGCGATGGTTCCGGCGAAGCCGAGCTGCCTCAGCTGGATCGCGGCCTGGGCGCCGGCATGGCCGGCGCCGACGATGACGATGTCGTAATGGGTCACGCCCTTTGATCCTCCCTGCCGCGAAGCGGCGGGGAGGGGGACCGCCCGAAGGGGGGTGGAGGGGTAATTGGCACAGGCATCCGCCGTTTCGCGCTCGATCCTCGGGTGGCGGGGCCGCTACCCCTCCACCCTGCTTCGCAGGGTCCCCCTCCCCATCTGCCGATGGGGAGGATATCTAGTCCTTCGCCGGCTTGACCGGAACCGCGACGAGGGGCTCGTGGACCTCCGGCGCCGGGGCCGCCCCGCCGTGGCTCGCGCCGGCGACGAGATTCTCGAGGGTCGAGCCGTCGAAGCCGAGCTCCTTCATCAGGCCGTCGACGATCGGCGCCTGGGCTCGGTAGCGCAGCGCCGCGGCGACGGCGCTGGAGGCGAGGTTGCCCTCGCCGCCCGAGCTTGTGCCGCCGCCTCCACCGGAACCGCCGCCAAGTCCCTCGACCTGGACGATCTTGATCGAATCGATCGCCTCCATCGGCTTGGCCGCCTCGCGAATCACTTCGGGCAGGACCTTGAGCAGGGCCAGCTTGGTCTGAAGCGAGATCTGGTCGGAGGAGAGCAAATTCGCCGCCTCATTCACCGCCCGTTGCCCCGCCGCCTCGACTTCGAAGCGAACCCGGGAGGCGTCGGCGCGAAGCTTCTCGGCCTCGGCCTCGCCCTGGGCGTCGAGACGATGGGCCTCGGCGCGGTCGGCGGCCGCCTGCTTGGCGGCCTCGGCCTCGACCTTGATCCCGATCGCGGCGCGTTCGGCCTCGCGCGACGCGTCGATCAGCTCGATCCGCTTGACGCGCTCGGCGATCTCCGTCTCGCGGGCCGTACCGACCCTTTCCTCGGCGGCGACCGCGGCGGCCCGGGCGGTATCCGCCTCGGCCTTGGCCTGGCTTTCCTCGCGGCTCTTGTTCTGGACCGCGATCTGCTGCTCCTGGCGGGCGATCTCGATCGACTGGGCCTGGGCGATCTTGGCCTGCTCGACCACCCGGTTCGCCTCGATCTGGGCGCTGTCGACCTGGCGCTTGGCCGTGATCCGGGCCTCGTCGGCCTCGCGCTGGCGCTCGGCCTGCTGCTGGGCGACCTCGGCATTCTGCGCCGCGCGCCGGACCTCGACCTCGCGCTCCTGCTCGAGCCGGGCGAATTCGGTGTCGCGGCCGATCTCGAAGCTCTTGCGCGCCGCCTCGAGGTTCTTGGCCTCGATCTGGACGCGGGTCTCCTGCTCGATGTCGTTGCGGGTCTTGCGGCGAAGCTCGATCTGCTCGGTGAGCTTGGTGAGGCCCTCGGCGTCGAAGGCGTTGTTGGCGTTGAAATGCTCGATCGAGGTCTGGTCGAGGCCGGTCAGCGAGACCGATTCGAGCTCGAGGCCGTTCATCGCCAGATCGGCGGCGGAAACCTGCTGCACCTTCTGGACGAAATCGGCGCGCTGCTCGTGAAGCTGGTTCATCGTCATCCCGGCCGCGACCGAGCGGAGCGCGTCGACGAACTTGCCTTCGATCAGCTCCTTCAGATTCTCCGGATGCATGGTGCGCAGGCCGAGGGTCTGGGCGGCGATGGCGATCGATTCGCGGTCGGGGCGAACCCGGACGTAGAATTCCGCCTTCACGTCGATGCGCAGGCGGTCGAGCGTGATCAGGGCGTCGACATTCTTGCGCTCGACGGCGAGGCGGACGGTGTTCAGATTGACCGGCATCGTCTCGTGGAGGACGGGAAGGACGAGGGCGCCTCCGTTGATGACGACCTTCTCGCCGCCGAAGCCGGTGCGGACGAAGCCGATCTCCTTGGTCGCTCGGCGGTAGAGGCGGGTGATGATCAGCCCCAAGGTGAGCAGGGCAGCCAAGACGATCCCCGCGTAAATGGCCATCTGGACCATATCAGTCTCTCCTGGTTGAATCGGTCAGTTCAAATTGGGCAGCCGGTCGAAACCGGACGCGAGGCTGTCGGCTCTGGCGACCGCGATGAAAATATTGCCGTCGCGGCGGTCGAGACGGACGGTCTCGCCCTGGGTGATGGAATGGTCGTCGTCATAGGGCTCGACCATCACGTAATGGACCTGGCCGTGAATGTCGGCGACCCGCGCCTGGGCCGGCGAGCCGCGCCGGGCGGTTCCGATCGTGATCGTACCGCGGCGGCCGACGAGGCTGTCGAGGCTGATCGCGGTGGTTTCGTCGCCGGGCATGATCCGGGCGAGGCCGCGGGCGCCGAGACCGGTCAGCGGAAGCGCCGCGGCCGCGGCCGCGGGCGCCGCGATCCACAGCGGCAGCGGGCCGGCGAATTGCTGGACGGCGAGGCCGGTGAGGCCGAACAGGGCGAGGAAGACGACCAGAAGCATCAGCAGCGGCACCGTCCCGACTCCGAGCCAGCCGAGCAGGTCGGCGCCGCCGTCCGCGTCGGCGTGGAGGTCGAGATGAACCGCCGACGCGCCGAGGCCGAGCGCCTCCACCGCTCCGATCATCAGCATGACCAGCAGCGCCACCGAAAATGGCAGGTTCGCCGGAGCGGCGATGATTTCGAGCATTCCCCTGTCTCCCGAGTCGCCAGGATAATCGGGGTTTTCGTAATTTCCTAGGCAAATCCGAGGTTTGCCGATGGCCCGGAGTCCGGGCCCGGGGCTAAGCCATTGCCAGCGCGCCGCTTCCCCGCCATGGGCGGGCGCCATGGCGACCTCCAGTGCCGACCTCAATCAGAACTTCAGGCAGGCGATGCGGCGGGTCGCCTCCACCGTCAACGTCATCACCGTCTGCGTCGGGGGCGAGCCGATGGGGATCACGGCGACCGCGATGTCGTCCCTGTCGCTCGATCCGCCGAGCCTTCTCATCTGCATCAACCGCACCGCCTCCCTGCACAGCCCGCTGGAGGACGTCTCCCATTTCTGCGTCAACGTCCTCCACCGCTCCCAGGAGGAGATCGCGCAAATGTTCGCGGATCGAAGCCAGCAGGCCCTGCGCTTCGCCAGCGGCTGGGAAGTGGATTGCAGCCGGCCGCCGACGCTGGCGGACGCCCAGGCGGCGATATTGTGCCGGAGGATCCGCCACTTCCCCTACGGCACCCATTCGATCTTCGTCGGCGAGGTCGAGGAGGTGACGGTTCGGGGGGACGTGGATCCACTGGTCTATGTGGATGGAAGGTACGGAGGGGCTTCCTAGAGCGTCATTGCGAGGAGCGCAGCGACGCGGCAATCCAGCGCGGCAGCTGCGATGCGCGCCGGACTGGATTGCTTCGCTACGCTCGCAATGACGGGATCACCCCCTGATGAAGCGCTGAAGCGCCTCGTGGGCCTCGTCGTCGGTGGTCTGGACCGGAGGGTGCTTGCAGAAATAGGCGGCCGCCGGATGCACCGGACCCGCCAGGCCCCGGTCCATCGCGATCTTGGCGCAGCGAATCATGTCGATCGCGACTCCGGCCGAATTGGGGCTGTCCTCGACCGACAGGCGCATCTCCAGGTTCATCGGCACGCCGCCGAACATCGAGCCTTCCATCCTCAGGAAGCAGACCTTG
Source organism: uncultured Alphaproteobacteria bacterium (assembly GCA_963850005.1). GTDB lineage: Bacteria > Pseudomonadota > Alphaproteobacteria > Sphingomonadales > Sphingomonadaceae > Allosphingosinicella. Next base: position 1,273,921 of record CAWKJG010000004.1, on the reverse strand, counting down.
TTGTCGTTCTGCCAGGCGACATAATCGGACGGGCCGACATGGATGTTGTCGTCGTCGATCCGGCGCTCGGCGACCGACTGGACCGCCTCGGTCTTCGAGATCTTCTTCGAGGCGAGGCGCTTTCGGTTCGACATGTTGAGGAAGTCGGTATTGCCGCCGGTGTTGAGCTGGTAGGTGCGCTCGAGCCGGACTCCGCGCTTCCTGAACAGGTCGGTGAGCACCCGGTGGACGATGGTCGCGCCGAGCTGGGCCTTGATGTCGTCGCCGATGATCGGCACCCCCGCCTTGCGGAAGCGCTCCGCCCAGGCTTCGTCGCTGGCGATGAAGACGGGGATATTGTTGACGAAGGCGACTCCCGCCTCGAGCGCGCATTCGGCGTAGAATTCGGTCGCCTCCTGGCTGCCCACCGGCAGATAGTTGAGGAGGACGTCGGTCCGGGTCTCCTTCAGCCGCCGGACGACGTCGGCTTTCTCCGGCTCCGGCAGGTCGGCCGGAAGGAAGGTCCGGTCGTCGGGCCATTCGGCCATATGCTCGGAATAGCCGTCGAGGGTACGGCCCATCTCGACCGTCACCTTGCTGTCCGGCACATGGTCGCAGAAGACCGCGGTGCAATTGGGCTTCTCGAAGATCGCTCCGGCGACGTCCTTGCCGACCTTGCGGCGGTCGATGTCCCAGGCGGCGACGATCTTGATGTCCTTGGGCCGGTAGCCGCCCAGGTCCCAGTGCATCAGCCCGATCTGGTCGTTGGCGCCGCCATTTTGATAATGCGCGAGTCCCTGCACGAGCGAGCTCGCGCAATTGCCGACTCCGACGATGGCGACATTGATCGCCTTGGGGTCATGGAGGCTCATAAGGCGGCCGCTTCGCGGTCGGACCGGGTGAAGGCGAAGCGCGCGCTACTGCGGGCGCAGAAGACTGAAAAATGCATAGGTTTTCACTATACTCCGAGGCGCTGGACGTTGTCCATGCGCTGCCGCTTGCCTCGCCGAAACCCTCCGGCGCAAGCTCCAGTCCGCCGCCTACTCGAATTAACACGCTGAAGGAACGACAATAAATTGCGGGGCCACGCCACGCGCCGACACCAGCCTCGACTCGCGCAGGAACAAGTCGCCGGCCGGAGGGTTGGCATCGGGCAGCTGGGGAACCCCGATCTTGACCGGATATTCGACCATAAGCTCCGCAGGGCTCGTCCGCCGCAGCGGCGGCGCCCTTCGAATCCTGATCACCGCCGACGCCGCGTCCAGCCTCTGGCAGTACAGTCTCGATCTCGCCCGCGGCCTTTCCCGTCTGGGTCACGAGACGGTGCTCGCTCTGACCGGCCCGGCTCCGACGACCGCGCAGATCCGGGCCGCCGCCGCGATCCCGGGCCTTCGCCTCGTCGAGACCGGCCTCGCGCTCGATCGGCTTGCCGAGGACGAGACCTCGCGGGTCCGGGCGGCGGAAGCGCTCGCCGCGCTCGCCGCCCAGATCGAAGCGGATATCGTCCAGCTCAACACGCCCGCCCTCGCCGCGCTGGCGGTTTTCGACCGGCCGGTGGTCGCCGTTCTCCACACCTGCCTCGCCAGCTGGTGGGAAGCGGTGCAGGGCACGACCCTGCCCGCCGACTTCGCCTGGTGCACCGATTTGGTGGCGCAAGGGCTCCACGCCGCCGACGCCGTGGTCACGCCGACCGCTGCCTTTGGCGCGGCGGTGAAGCGCCATTATCGACTCGAGGCGCCGCCGAGCACCGTCCATCACGGCCGTTTGCCGCTGGCCGCGCCGAACGGGATACCGCACGACTTCGTCTTCACCGCCGGCCGGCTGTGGGACAAGGGCAAGAATCTCGGATTGCTCGACGCCGCCGCCGGCCGGCTGGGCGTTCCGGTTCGCGCCGCCGGACCGCTTGCCGGACCGAATGGCGGCCAGGTTCTGTTCGACAATATCCATTGTCTCGGCACGCTCGGCGAGGAAGAATTGGGCCGCTGGCTTTCGGCGCGTCCGGTGTTCGTCTGCGCGGCCCTCTATGAGCCGTTCGGCCTTTCGGTGCTCGAAGCGGCTTCGGCGGGTTGTGCACTGATCCTCTCCGATATCCCGACTTTCCGCGAATTGTGGGACGAGGTCGCGATCTTCATCGACCCGCGCGACGAAGACGGCTTCGCCCGCGCGATCGGCGACCTTGTCGGCGACGATTTCGAGCGGGCGGTGCTGGGCCGGGCGGCCCGGGAGCGGGCGGCGCTCTACACGCCCGACGCCATGGCCGCGCAAATGGCCAATCTCTATCGCGGCCTTCTTCCCGCCGTGCGCGGCCCGGTTCTCGCCGCGGCGCGGGCGGCGGCTTAATAATCCTCTCCTACCGCTTAGCGGTGGGGAGGATCTACTTCGCGAACAGGTTCGCGGGGTCGGCCATGGCCTTGATCTCGAGGGCGTTGCCGGAGGGGTCGAGGAAGAACATCGTCGCCTGTTCGCCGGCCTGGCCGCGGAAGCGGATTGTCGGCTCGATGACGAACTCGATGCCCGCCGTCTTCAGCCTCTCGGCCATCTTTTCCCACGTCGCCATGTCGAGCACGGCGCCGAAATGCGGCACCGGCACATCATGTCCGTCGACCGGATTGAAGTGCTTCCTCGGTGCCGTGCCGGGATCGAGATGGGCGACGATCTGGTGCCCGAAAAAATCGAAGTCGATCCAGTCCTCGGCGCTTCGGCCCTCCGGGCAGCCGAGCAGGCTGCCGTAGAAAGCGCGGGCGGCCTCGAGATCGTGGACCGGAAAGGCGAGATGGAAGGGGGGCAAGGACATGGCCTTCCAATGTCATTTCGGGGGAAACGAAGCAATCCGGTCGGACTTTGGACGGGTCTGGAGTTTCTGGATTGCTTCGTCGCTTCGCTCCTCGCAATGACGGGCCGGTGAAGCTCCTCGCTCTCTCCCTCCTCGCCGGCCTCGCCGCCGCCTGCGGCTTCGAGCCGATCGGACTTTGGCCGCTGACTCCGGCGGCCTTCGCTTTGCTGCTTTGGCTCGTCCGAGGCGCGCCGAGCCTTCGAAGCGCCCTGGCCCGGGGCTGGTGGTTCGGAGTGGGCCATTTCATCCTCGGCCTCAACTGGATCGCGACCGCCTTCACCTACCAGGCCGAGATGCCGGCTTCGCTCGGCTATCTGGCGGTGGTCCTGCTCTCGCTCTACCTCGCCGTCTATCCGGCGGCGGCGGCCGGCCTCGCCTGGCGCTGGGGACGCAGCAACGACCTTCGGCTCGTCCTCGTCTTCGCCGCCGCCTGGATCGTCACCGAGTGGCTTCGCGCCACCCTGTTCACCGGCTTCGCCTGGAACCCGATCGGAGTCACCCTCGTCGCCACCCCGATCGCCTATTGCGCTCGGCTGGTCGGAACGTACGGCCTTTCCGGAGCGGCCGCCCTGCTCGCGGGCCTGTTGCTCCTCCTCGGCCTGCGGCGCTGGCGCCCGGCCGGAGCGGCGGCGGCCGGAGTTCGCGGCGCTGGCGCTGGCCGGCTTCCTGGCCGGCGGCCCGGCGCCCGGACCCGCGGGGATCGCCCTGCGCATCGTCCAGCCCAATATCGGCCAGCAGGACAAATGGCGGGAGGGCTTCCAGGAGGAGAATATGGAGCGCCTCCGCCGCCTCTCGACCCCGGCCCGCGCCGAGCCCCGACTCCTGCTCTGGCCCGAAGCCGCGGTGACGAGGCCGCTCGATAACGGCCTTCGCGACCCCGGCCATATCATCGAGATGCTGGAGCTTCGCCGCGACGTCGCCGCCATGCTCGGCGAGAAGGATCTGCTCCTCACCGGCGGCGTCACCTGGCGCTCGGCCGACGGGCGCGAGGTGACCAGCGCCACCAACAGCGTCTTCGCGATCGATCCGACCGGGCGGATCCTCGCCCGCTACGACAAGGCGCATCTCGTCCCTTATGGCGAATATCTGCCGATGCGGCCGATCCTCTCGACTCTCGGCTTGTCGCGCCTCGCCCCCGGCGACGTCGATTTCGATCCGGGGCCCGGAGCGCAGACTCTCGATCTGCCGACCGTCGGCAAGGCCGGCTTCCAGCTCTGCTACGAGATCATCTTCTCGGGCGAAGTCGTCGACCGAAAAAACCGGCCGGCCTTCCTGTTCAACCCGTCCAACGACGCCTGGTTCGGCGCCTGGGGGCCGCCGCAGCACCTCGCCCAGGCGCGCCTGCGCGCGCTCGAGGAAGGCCTGCCGGTGCTGCGCTCGACCCCGACCGGGATTTCGGCGGTGATCGATTCCGACGGTCGGCTTCTGCACAGCCTGAAGTGGCGGACCGCCGGGATCATCGACACTCGGCTACCGGCCGCCAAGCCGCCGACTCCCTTTGCCCGAATCGGCAATCTTCTGTCCCTGCTGTTCGCGCTGGCGCTGGCCGCGCTGGCGACGGTCGCAGACCGCATTGCAGGGCGGCGCAAACGCGGCTAGGGAGCGCGCATATAAGGATATCTTTATATCCGACTCTCCCACCGATCCAGGAAGGCCGGTCTCTCCCGATGCGCAGCAATTACCTCTTCACGTCCGAATCCGTGTCCGAAGGCCATCCCGACAAGGTGTCCGACCAGATTTCCGACGCCGTCGTCGACCTCTTCCTCGCCAAGGATCCGGAGGCGCGGGTCGCCTGCGAGACTTTGGTGACGACCCAGCGCATCGTCATCGGCGGCGAGATCCGCTGCAAGGGCGTCTATGACGAAGAGCAGTTCGCCGACACCCACGGCTGGGCGCCCGGCGTGCGCGACGAGATCGAGCAGGCAGTCCGCCACGTCATCGAGAAGATCGGCTACGAGCAGGACGGCTTCCACTGGCAGACCGCGAGCTTCGAGAACCATCTCCACGGCCAGTCGGCGCATATCGCCCAGGGCGTCGACGAGAGCGGCAACAAGGACGAAGGCGCCGGCGACCAGGGCATCATGTTCGGCTACGCGACCGACGAGACCCCGGACCTGTTGCCGGCGACGCTTTATTATTCCCACCGGATCCTCGAGCGGCTCGCCGCCGACCGTCACAGCGGCGCCGCGCCGTTCCTGCTGCCCGACGCGAAGAGCCAGGTGACTCTCCAATATGAGGACGGCGCCCCGGTCCGGGCGACGGCCCTGGTCGTCTCCACCCAGCATGCGCCGGGCTATTGCGACGACGGCCGGGAGGGCTCCGATCCCGCCCGCTACAAGGTGCTTCGCGATTATGTCGTCGGCGTATTCCACGACGTGCTTCCGGAAGGCTTCATCACCGACGAGACCAAGATCTACGTCAATCCGACCGGACGCTTCGAGATTGGCGGCCCCGACGGCGACGCCGGGCTGACCGGCCGCAAGATCATCGTCGACACCTATGGCGGCGCCGCCCCGCACGGCGGCGGCGCGTTCAGCGGCAAGGATCCGACCAAGGTCGACCGCTCGGCCGCCTATATCGCCCGCTATCTCGCCAAGAACGTGGTCGCGGCCGGCCTCGCCAAGCGCTGCACCATCCAGCTGGCCTACGCGATCGGAATCGCCGAGCCGCTGTCGCTCTACGTCGACCTCCATGGCACCGAGCGCGACGGGGTCAGGCCGAGCGGCTCGAGCAGGTGCTTCCGACGATGGTCCGGCTGACGCCCAAGGGCATCCGCACCCATCTCAGCCTCAACAAGCCGATCTATCTGGCGACCGCCGCCTACGGCCATTTCGGCCGCCAGCCCGAGGGCGACCTGTTCACCTGGGAGAGGACCGACCTGGCCGAGAAGCTGAAGGCGGCGCTGTAAGGCGGGGGACAGACGGCCTGCTCGTTGCCATCCGTCCGCCACGAAGGCAGGATGGCCGAAAGAGGTGTAGACCATGCATTCGATGCGCGCGTTCGCGGCCGCCGGAGCGGTATCGGTACTGATGGCGGCGACCGCGGCGTCGGCGCGACCGAAAACGCCCGTCGCCAGCTCGGCCGTTTCGCCTGCCGAGGCGGCGCAGTTGCAGGAGGTCGCTCGACGCGGCGCGCTCCTTTACGCCTACGACCAGGCGGCCTGGCACGGCACCGACGACATGGTGGCCAAGCTGCCCGACTATCAGAACCGGGCCGGGGGCTGGATCGTCGACGGCCCGGCCGAGGCCCCCGAGCTGGTCTTCTTCGACAAGGCGGGCGCCCGTGCGGTCTATGTGGCCCGCTTCCGCGACGGCAAGCTGATCTCGGGCGAGGTCGCCGGCGCCGACTCGGGCGAGCTCAGCGCGCCGCGCCGGCAGCTCATCGCGGCGCGCAAGGCCGCTCTCGTCGCGCTGGCCGGGTCCGGCTCGAAGGGTTGCTCCGAAGCGGCGATGAACAGCGTCGTGCTTCCTCCGGCGGGGCCCGGCGCGCCGACGCTCGTCTACGTCCTGACGCCGCAGCGCGTGATGGACTCATTCCCTTTCGGCGGCCATTTTCTGATCCCGGTCGATCCTTCGGGCCGAGCCGGGCCGATCAGGCGCTTCACCAACACGTGCCTGGAAGTTGGTCCGTCAGGCGTCCCCAAAGGCGGGAAATTGGCGGCGTTCGGAATTACCCATCTCCTCGACCCAATACCGACGGAGATCCACGTCTTCACGTCCCTCGCCGCGCACATGCCGGTCTCGGTCGCCACCCGCGAGGATCGAATCTGGTGGGTCGACGGCACCGCGATCAGGCTCATGCCCAAGACGGGGCGCTGAGCCTCGACGAGCACCCTTGGCTGTTGGGCGGGCTCGGACTAGGCGCAGGGCGTGAACGATCCTACCACCATCCGCCGGCTCTACGGCCGCCGCTCCGGGCACAAGCTTCGCGGCGGGCAAGCCGAATTGCTCGAGCGATTGTTGCCGGCGGTGAGCGTGCCCGATGAGGGGCCGGTCACCTCCGAAGCCTTGTTCGGCGACTCGCGCCCGCTCCATTTCGAGATCGGTTTCGGCTCGGGCGAGCATCTCGCCTATCGGGCGGACCTTCTGCCCGACCATGGCTTCATCGGCGCCGAACCGTTCCTCAACGGAGTTGTCGGGGCGCTCCAGCATATCCGCGACGGCCGCCTTGCCAATATCCGGCTCCACATGGGCGACGCGCTCGACGTGCTCGAGCGAGTGCCGGACGGCGCCCTGACGATGGTCTACCTGCTCCATCCCGATCCGTGGCCCAAGGCTCGCCACGCCAAAAGGCGGATGGTCAATCCCGGCCCGCTCGACCTCATCGCCGCCAAGCTCAAGCTGGGCGGCGAGTTCCGGCTCGGCACCGACGATCCGACCTATTGCCGCTGGTCGATGATGGTGATGGACGGCCGCCGCGACTTCGAGTGGCTGGCCGAGAGCGCAAAGGATTTCCTCACCCGCCCCGGCGGCTGGCCCGAGACCCGCTACGAGGCCAAGGCGCGGCGTAAGCGCCACGAAGTCTGGTACTTCCGCTATCGGCGGGCGTGACTCCCGTCGGGGGCCAGCGGATCATTGGTTCGGAGGTCAGGCTGTGGGACGAACGCTTGCGGCTATCGCCGGCGCCTTGGCGCCCAATTTTTTGAAGGGACGACGCAACGACGCAACGGCGCGACGTAGAGGGATCTTCTTTTCTACGTCGCGTCGTTGCGTCGTCTCTCGAAAAATCCAGGGCCTGCCGGCCGGGGAGGAGACGCACTCGATGCGCGGTTTCAGACCAGGCGGCGGCTCGACCTTTGTTACTGAAACGGGTTCAGCATGACGGGACAAAGCATTATAGGAGGGAATATGATGCGCCGTTTCCTTCTTCCCCTGTTGCTGCTCGCCGCGGCCGAAACCTCGGCTCTCGCCTGCTCGTGCATAAGGCCGCCGACCGATCCGGCGCAGCAGCGAGTCCATGCCCGGGAGGTGGCGCGGGGCGCGCTCGCCCTCGTCGAGGTGGAGCTCGTCTCGCCTTATGACAGGCGGCTGGGCCGGGGCGAGCGGCTTCGGGTCCGCCGCACCCTGGCGGGGCGGGCGCCGGCCGTGTTCGAGGTCGAGCGCGGCCACGCGCCGAGCAGCGCCTCGTGCGACGTCGAATTCCAGCGTGGGGCGCGGACCTGGGTCGTGCTCTATGCCCCCCGGATGAGGGGCCGGACGGTCCGCTATCGGGTCTCCGCCTCGTGCACCGGCTACATGCTCGCCGGCGCCGCGTTCCGAGCCGAGCTCACCGCCCAGATGCGCCGCCGCCGCTAGGTTATCCTGCCCAGTCATTGCGAGCCCTTCGACGCCGCCTGCGGCGGCGCTCAGGATAAACTGCCGCTCCGCGGCAGCGAAGCAATCCAGTGCGCCTGGAAGGCCGGCTGGATTGCCGCGTCGCTACGCGCCTCGCAATGACGGAGCCGGGTGACTGCTAGCGGGCCGTCGGAGTGAGCTTGAGCAGCCTTCCGCCGGCTTCGTCCTCGAGCAGATAGACCGAGCCGCCCGGGCCCTGCTCGACCTCGCGGATGCGCTTGCCCATGTCCCAGCGCTCGGCCTCGCGGGCGTTGGCGCCGTCGACGTCGACCCGGATCAGGGCCTTGCTCGACAGGCCGGCGACGAGGATGTCCCCGCGCCAGGCGGGGAAGGCGGAGCCCGAATAGAAGATCATGTCGCCCGGCGAGATGACCGGGGTCCACCAGACCTTGGGCGCCGCGAATTCGGGGCGGGTCTTATGGTCGGGGATGTCCTTGCCGTCATAATGATCGCCGTTCGAGACGATCGGATAGCCGTAATTCTTGCCGCGCTCGACGAGGTTCAATTCGTCGCCGCCCTTCGGGCCCATCTCGATGTCCCACAAACGGCCGGAGCCGTCGAAGGCGAGGCCGAGCGGGTTGCGGTGGCCGATCGACCAGATCTGGGCGGTGACTGCGCCGCGACTCGCGAACGGATTGTCGGCGGGGATCGTGCCGTCGTCGTTGAGGCGGACGACCTTGCCGAGATTGGCGTTCATGTCCTGCGCGGGCGTGAATTCCTGGCGCTCGCCGTTGGAGATGTAGAGCTTGCCGTCCGGGCCGAAGGCGATCCGGTGGCCGTAATGGCCTCGGCCGCTCAGCTTCGGGCTCTGCCGGTAGATGATCTGCAAGCCTTCGAGCCGCGGGCCGCCGGTCCCCTCCAGGAACCTGGCGCGCCCGACGACGGCACCGCGATTGCCGCCTTCGCCCGCTTCGACCCAGCTCAAATAGACCAGTTTGTTCTGGCCGAAGCGCGGGTGGAGGACGACGTCGCCTAAGCCGCCCTGGCCGCCATAATCGACCGTCGGAGCGCCGGCGACGTCGCCGACCCGGCCGGAATCGCTCCACAGCAATTTCAACCTGCCCTTCCGCTCGGTGATCAGGGCACGCGGGCCGGGGCCGGGCAGGAAGGCCATCGCCCAGGGCTCGTCGAACGTCGCGATCGGGCGAACCTGGAAAGGCCGGCTGTCACTGGCCTGGGGCGCGGCAGCGGCGTCGCTGCCTCCGCCCGCGTTGCAGGCGGCGAGGAGGAGAAGGGGTATGAAGCGGCGCATCAAGGGCTCCTACGAAGAGGCGGAAGTTTCATAAGGTTCGGCTTCCATAGAAGAGAAAAGTCTTTCGCTGAACCTTCCAATGCCGGGAGCGAGGCGATCGGCCCCGATTGCCGGCGTCCGCACAATCAAATCCCTGTACCGCATGGCGTCCCCCCGAACCGCATTTGGCGAACATAGCACGAACACAATTTTCGCGAAAGCTCAGCGGGTCGTCCGCTGGCCGGGAGCGGCGGTTCCGGCTAGCCTTGCGGAATGAAGATCGCCGCTCCCTTCCTCGCCGCCGCTCTGGCCGGCTGCGCGACGCCGGGGGCGGTCGAGGCGCCGCGGGACCGCTTCTTCCGCGACCTGGCCTCGCTTTGCGGCAAGGCTTTCCAGGGGCGGATCGCGAGTCCGCCGGTCGAAGCGGACTCGGCCTTCGCCGGCAAGCCGCTGGTGATGCATGTCCGCGGCTGCACGAACGACGAGATCCGGATCCCCTTCCACGTCGGCGAGGACCGTTCGCGGACCTGGGTCGTCACCCGCACCGCAACCGGGCTCCGGCTCAAGCACGACCATCGCCACGCCGACGGGAGCGAGGACAAGCTCACCCAATATGGCGGCGACACGGTCGGGGAGGGGGCCGCGCGGCGGCAGGAATTCCCCGCCGACGATTTCTCCAGGGCGCTGTTCGTCCGCGAAAATATCCCCGCCTCGACGGCGAACATCTGGGCGATGGAGGTGGACGGCCGGGTCTTCGCCTACGAGCTTCGCCGGCCGGGGCGCCTGTTCCGGGTGGAGTTCGACCTGACCCGGCCGGTGGCGCCGCCGCCGGCGCCGTGGGGCGCGTGAGGAGGGCAGGGGCCGTTCCCGCGAGGACGCGGCCTTGCTTTGCACGGCCGGGGCGATAGCGTTGGCGGCTCGGCGGACAAGAGGATGGCATGACGGAGATTTTCGGTAACAACCCGTTCGAGATCGTCCCCCATGTCGTCGCCATGCTCGCGGCCTATCTGCTCGCTTTGCCGGTCGGCTGGAACCGGGAGAAGGAAGAGCGCAGCGCCGGCCTTCGCACCTTTCCCCTGGTCGCGGTGGCGGCCTGCGGCTTCGTCCAGGCGGCGGAGGGGCTGACCGGCGAGCATCCCGAGGCGATGGCCCGGATCGTCGAGGGGATCATCACCGGAATGGGCTTTATCGGCGGCGGCGCGATCCTTCGCCTGAAGGACAGCGTCAAGGGCACGGCGACGGCGGCGAGCCTGTGGGCGACGGGGGCGATGGGGACGGCGGTCGGGCTTGGCAGCTACGACGTCGCGGTGGTGCTGTCGCTGATCACCTTGCTGACCTTGTGGGTGCTCTCGCCGCTCAAGACCGAGCTGGTCCAGGAGCCGGACGGGGAGGAGACCCGGGAAGGGGGTGGCGGAGGCAAGGCGAGCGACTAGGAAGGAAGGATGAGCGCCACGGACCCCTCTACCGATGAATTGCTGGAACTGCGCGGCGCCAGGCTGGAGGAATTGCAGCGTCTCGCCGAAGCGGCGCAAGCCTATGACGCCGCCCTGGCCGCGAACCCTCGCAGCCGGGCGGCGATCGACGGCCGCGCCCGTGTGGCGCTTCGGCTGAAGGGACCGGATGCCGTCGTCCATTGCCGCCGCGCCGTCGCCATGCGGGACGATGACCCGGACCTTCAGTTGCAGATGATCCTGACGGCGGCGGTCGAGCTTGGCGACGACGCCATGCCCTTGCTCCACGACTTCGTGCGGCGCCATCCGGAGGTGACGGCCGCCCAGGAGCGCCTGGCCGAAATGCGCGCCGAGGCCGGCGAGGGCGATGCCTTTGCCGATGCGTATGTCGCGGCGATCCGCGAGCGCCCCCGCGACAAGGCGCTCCGGCTTTCCTATACCAAAAGCCTCGCCCGGGCGGAGCGTACGGAGCAGGCGCTGGCATCGATCGACTCGGCGCGCGCCCTATTCGGCGACGATCGCGATCTCATGCTCCTGGAAATCTACATCGCCAATCATGCCGGCCTGACCGACCGAGCCGGAGCGCTTCTCGATCGGCTCGACGATTGTCCGGAAGCGCAGTTCGCCCGAGGCCAGAATCGTCTCCAGACGGGCCGGCCGAAGGAAGCGAAAACATTCTTGGAGGCGGCCGTTCGGGCGAGCCCGGACAACCTCATGGCATGGGCCTTGTTGGACGTGGCATGGCGGCTCGTCGGCGATGCCCGACATGCCTGGCTGTGCGAGCAGCGGGGCCTTTACAGCAGCTGCGACCTTGGCCTCAGTGCCGCGGAGCTCACGAAACTCGCCGGCGTCCTTCGCACTTTGCACAGCGCCCGCGCCCATCCCGTCGGACAGTCGCTTCGGGGCGGGACTCAAACGCGCGGCGCGCTTTTCGCGCGCACCGAGCCGGAGATCGTCGCACTCGGCGCCGTGCTCGCGGAAGCCGTCCGCGCCCACATCGCCAATCTCCCTCCCGAGGATCCAAACCATCCTTTGCTTCGTCACCGGAATGCGGAGCTGGCCTTCGGAGGCAGCTGGTCCGTCAGGCTCGCCGACGAGGGCTTTCACGTCGCCCATGTCCATCCCGGAGGCGTGATCAGCTCTGCCTGTTACATAGCCGTGCCGGAAAAGCCGGGCGAGGACGATGCCCGGGAAGGCTGGCTGGAAGTCGGGCGCCCCCCTCCGGAGCTCAACGTCGATCTCCCGCCACTCACGATGGTGCCGCCTCGTCCGGGAAGGCTCGTTCTCTTCCCGAGCTACGTCTTCCACGGCACCCGGCCGTTCCGGGCGGGGGAGCGGCTCTCGGTCGCCTTCGACGTGGTCGTCGCGAACTGAGAGCCGTAATTGCGACGAATCAATCCAGCGGCGGAGTTGGCGACAGGCGCAGAACTGGATTGCTTCGCTGCACTCGCAATGACGAGGGGGAGACAGGTTTGCTTCGTGTCGGCTTGCTAGTTTCGGCGGCCGGGCCTATATGCGCCTCACCTTCCTCGACATCGTTAGACGTTGAGGCTGGTCCCGGGGACGGGGCCGGCGCGGAAGGGTTTTGGTTTTCGCGGAGAGCGTGTGGCGGATCTTGCCGAAGTGACCCGATTGATCGAGCCGGCGGCCGAGGCCGAGGGGCTCAGCCTCGTGCGCGTGAAGATGATCGGAGGGACTTCGGACCCGACCTTGCAGGTGATGGCAGAGCGGCCCGACACGAGGCAGCTCACCCTCGAGGATTGCGCCCGGCTGTCGCGGCGCCTGTCGGAGATTCTCGACGAAGAGGAGGCCGCGGGCCGCGACCCGATTCCGCATGCCTATCGGCTCGAGGTCAGCTCGCCCGGGATCGACCGGCCGCTGACCCGCCTCAAGGATTATGACGATTGGAAGGGGCACGAGGCGCGGATCGTGCTCGCCGAGAAGCTCGACGGACGCAAGGTGTTCGCCGGCGCGCTCTCGGGAATTGAAGGAGACACCGTCCTGGTCGACGTGCAGGGGCTCGGGCCGACCGGGCTGCCGTTCGCGGCGATCCAGTCCGCCAAGCTCGTGATGACCGACAAGCTCATCAAGGCGACCGCTCCGCTCAGCGCGGAAGGCGCCGACGAAATCGAACCGATAGAAGAAACAGAGGAAGACTGAACATGGCTACCACCGCCCCGGGCGCTCCCGTCGCGTCCGCGAACAAGGCCGAGCTGATCGCGATCGCCGATGCGGTCGCTCGCGAGAAATTGATCGACAAGGCGATCGTCATCGAGGCGATGGAGGACGCGATCCAGCGCGCCGCCCGGGCCCGCTACGGCGCCGAGAACGACATCCGCGCCAAGCTCGACGCCACGTCGGGCGACCTTCGCCTGTGGCGCGTCGTCGAGGTGTGCGAGCAGGTCGACGATTATTTCAAGCAGGTCAGCCTCGACGACGCCCAGAAGCTTCAGCCGGGCGCGGTGGTCGGCGACTATATCGTCGATCCGCTGCCGCCGATCGAGTTCGGCCGGATCGCCGCCCAGGCCGCCAAGCAGGTCATCTTCCAGAAGGTCCGCGACGCCGAGCGCGAGCGCCAGTATGAAGAGTTCAAGGAGCGGGCCGGCGAGATCATCACCGGAGTCGTCAAGCGCGTCGAGTTCGGCCATGTCGTCGTCGACCTCGGCCGGGCCGAGGGCGTCATCCGCCGCGACCAGCAGATCCCGCGCGAGGTCGTCCGTGTCGGCGACCGGGTGCGCTCGCTGATCTTGTCGGTGCGCCGCGAGAACAGGGGCCCGCAGATCTTCCTCAGCCGGCGCCCATCCCGATTTCATGAAGAAGCTGTTCGCTCAGGAAGTGCCGGAAATCTACGACGGCATCATCGAGATCAAGGCGGCGGCGCGCGATCCCGGCAGCCGCGCCAAGATCGGCGTGATCAGCTACGACAGCTCGATCGACCCGGTCGGCGCCTGCGTCGGAATGAAGGGCTCGCGCGTGCAGGCCGTCGTCCAGGAGCTTCAGGGCGAGAAGATCGACATCATCCCCTGGTCCGAGGATCTCGCCACCTTCGTCGTCAACGGCCTCCAGCCGGCGACGGTGAGCCGGGTCGTCATCGACGAGGAGGAAAGCCGGATCGAGGTGGTGGTGCCCGACGACCAGCTCAGCCTCGCCATCGGCCGCCGCGGCCAGAATGTAAGGCTCGCCTCGCAGCTGACCGGCTCGGCGATCGACATCATGACCGAGGCCGATGCGAGCGAGAAGCGCCAGCGCGAGTTCATCGAGCGCTCCGAGCTGTTCCAGAAGGAATTGGACGTCGACGAGACTCTCGCCCAGCTGCTCGTCGCCGAAGGCTTCGGAGCGCTCGAGGAGGTCGCCTATGTCGAATTGGATGAGCTCGCCTCGATCGAGGGTTTCGACGACGAGCTCGCCACCGAGCTCCAGAGCCGCGCCGCCGAGGCGCTCGAACGGCGCGAGGAAGCGTCGCGCGAGGAGCGCCGCGGCCTCGGAGTCTCCGACGAGCTGGCCGAGATGCCCTATCTCACCGAGCAGATGCTGGTGACGTTGGGCAAGGCGAACATCAAGACTCTCGACGATCTCGCCGACCTCGCCACCGACGAGCTGGTGCAGAAGAAGCGCCCCGAGCAGCGCCGCCAGCGCGAGAGCAACCGCCAGGAGGACAAAGGCGGGCTCCTCGCCGAATATGGCCTGACCGACGAGCAGGGCAACGAGATCATCATGGCCGCCCGGGCGCATTGGTTCGAGGATGAAGGGGAGGACGCGGTTGCGGAACCCTCCCAATGAGCGGCTAGGCGGTAAAAGCCCCTCCTCTCCAGAGGAGGGGTTGGGGGTGGTGCAGACCGATGTGCCGCCCGCTGACCAGAGCGAGATCTCTCCCGACCTCCCCCCCCTCAGCGACCCGCAAGCGGGTCGCTCACCCCTGAAGGGGAGGGGCTCGCACGTCCCCGAGCGCAAATGCATCCTCTCGGGGGACCATGACGCTCGCGACAATCTGATCCGCCTCGCCCTCTCCCCCGATGGCGACGTGCTTCCGGACGTGCGCGCGAAGGCGCCGGGCCGCGGCGCCTGGATCGGGGTGGATCGCGAGACCCTCGAAACGGCCCGCTCCAAGGGCCGGCTGCGAGGCGCCCTTGCCCGTGCCTTCAAGGGCGCTCCGCTCGCCATTCCCGAGGATCTCGGCGAGCGGATCGAGGCGGCCTTGCGCCAGGCGGCGCTCGACCGGCTCGGCCTCGAGGCCCGGTCGGGAACCCTGCTCACCGGCTCCGAGCGGATCGAGAATGCCGCCCGCAAGGGGGATGTCCATCTCCTCCTCCACGCCGCCGATGCGGGGGAAGACGGCAACCGCAAGCTGGACCAGGCTTGGCGGGTCGGCGAAGGCCGTCCCCAAGGTCTGGTGATTCCAGCCGAAAGGGCCATATTGTCATTGGCGCTCGGGCGCCAGAATGTGGTACATATCGCAATAATTGATCGTGCCGCCGCCGCGCGTGTCGAGCATGCGCTCGGGCGCTGGCGCGCTTTTATCGGATCTGAAGCTGGGCTAAGCGCCGCCACGGCGGGCACGCCGGACGCGTCGGCTGGGAATGTGAGCGAAGGAAAGTAATGAGCGAGACGTCAGATAAGCCGAAGCTCGGCGCGCGCGCCCCACTGGGCCTGAAGCGCACCGTCGAGACCGGCAAGGTCAAGCAGAGCTTCAGCCACGGCCGCTCGAACACGGTCGTGGTCGAGGTCAAGAAGCGCCGCATCCTCGGGCCCCATTCCGCCCAGGAAGCCGCGCCCGCGCCCGTTCCGGAAGCGCCCAGGCCGGCGGCACCTGTCGCAGCCCCGCCGGTCGCGCCCCGTCCGGCGCCGCCGCAACGCCCCGTCAACGACGCCACCACCCGCCGCGAGATGCAGGACAAGCTTCTGCGCGAGGCCGAGGAAGCCCGCCTCACCCAGCTCGAGGAAGCGCGCCGGCGCGAGGACAGGCAGGCGGCCGAGGCGACCGAGGAAGAGAAGCGGCGCGCCGAGGAGAATCGGCGTGCCGAAGAGGAGCGAGTCGAGCAGGCCCGTGTCGCGGCGGAGGAAGAGGCGCGCACTGCCGCCGAGCCCAAGCCTGCCGCCGACGCGGCTCCGGCGCCCGTCATCGACGAGGACGAGGACCGCCGCCCGGCCCACGCTCGCCCCAAAGGGCACGCCCCGGCGCCCAAGCCGCCGGCGCGTCCGGTCCGCGGCCGAGACGACCGCCGCCACGCCGGCAAGCTCACCGTCACCCGCGCCCTCTCGGGCGAGGACGACAGCCGCGCCCGAAGCCTCGCCGCGCTTCGCCGTTCGCGCGAGAAGGAGAAGAGGGCCCACCAGCAGTCGGGGCCGTCCGCCAAGCAGGTCCGCGACGTCGTCGTCCCCGAGGCGATCACCGTCCAGGAGCTCGCCAACCGGATGGCCGAGCGCGGCGCCGATCTCGTCAAAGCCCTGTTCAAGCTCGGCACCCCCGTCACGATCACCGAGACGATCGACCAGGACACGGCCGAGCTCCTGATCGAGGAATTCGGCCACCGCATGGTTCGAGTCTCCGAAGGCGACGTCGACATCCAGACCGAGACCGACGTCGACCCGGAGGAGACTCTCCAGCCGCGTCCGCCGGTGGTGACGATCATGGGCCATGTCGATCACGGCAAGACCAGCCTGCTCGACGCGATCCGCGGCGCCAACGTCGTCTCCGGCGAGGCGGGCGGGATCACCCAGCATATCGGCGCCTATCAGGTGGCGATGCCCGACAAGTCGAAGATCACCTTCCTCGACACTCCGGGCCACGAGGCGTTCACCGAGATGCGCCAGCGCGGCGCCAACGTCACCGACATCGTCGTTCTGGTGGTGGCGGCCGACGACGGCCTGAAGCCGCAGACGGTGGAGGCGATCAACCACACCAAGGCGGCCGGAGTCCCGATGATCGTCGCGATCAACAAGATCGACAAGCCCGGCGCCAATGCGCAGAAGGTCCGCGAGGAGCTGCTCCAGTACGAGATCCTGGTCGAGGACATGGGCGGCGAGGTCCAGGACGTCGAGGTGTCGGCGCTCAAGAAGACCAATCTCGACGGCCTTCTCGAAGCCATTTCGCTCCAGGCCGAGCTGCTCGAGCTGAAGGCCAACCCCGATCGCACGGCCGAAGGCGCGGTCGTCGAGGCCAAGCTCGACAAGGGCCGCGGCCCGCTCGCCACCGTGCTCGTCCAGCGCGGGACCCTGAGGGTCGGCGACGTGTTCGTGGTCGGAGCGGTTCCCGGCAAGGTCCGCGCGATGATCGACGACAAGGGCAAGCAGGTGAAGGAAGCGGGTCCGTCCGTTCCCGTCGAGGTGCTCGGCCTGTCCGGCGTACCCTCGGCCGGCGACACGCTCACCGTCGTCGAGAACGAGGCCCGAGCCCGCGAGGTCGCCGCCTACCGGCAGAGCGTGCTCGACAGGAAGCGGACCACTTCGGCACCGGTCAATCTCGAGAACATGTTCGCCTCCAAGGCCAATCTGGCGATCGAGTTCCCCCTGGTCGTCAAGGGCGACGTCCAGGGCTCGGTCGAGGCGATCGCGAGCGCCATCAACCGGATCTCGACCGAGGACATCAAGGCCCGGATCCTCCACGCCGGAGTCGGCGCGATCACCGAGAGCGACGTCGTCCTGGCCTCGGCCAGCGGCGCCCCGATCATCGGCTTCAACGTCCGCCCGAACGCCAAGGCGCGCGAAGTGGCCGAGCGCAACAAGGTCGAGTTCCGCTATTACGACGTCATCTACCACCTCACCGACTGGGTGAAGCAGGCGATGGCGGGCGAGCTCGGCCCCGAGATCATCGAGACGGTGATGGGCCGCGCCGAGGTCAAGGAGGTCTTCCCCGCCGGCAAGAAGGACAAGGCCGCCGGCCTGCTCGTCCTCGAAGGCGTCATCCGCAAGGGCGTTCACGCGCGCCTCACCCGCGACGACGTCATCGTCTCCAAGACCACCATCTCGTCGCTGCGCCGGTTCAAGGACGACATCGCCGAGGTCCGGGCGGGCCTGGAGTGCGGAGTCCTCCTCGCCGACACCAACGACATCAAGCCGGGCGACCATCTCGAGGTCTTCGAGGTCGAGGAGCGCGCTCGGACTTTGTGAGGGACGCGCAACCCCTCTCCCTGCAGGGGAGAGGGAGGGGCCCTTTGCGTCAGCAATGGGAGGGTGAGGGCCTGATCAGGCATGACATTGCCCTCACCCTCCCACCGCTTCGCGGCGGGGCCCCTCTCCCCTGCAGGGAGAGGGGTTGAGGAGAGCCATGAAACACACCGAATCCACCGAAGGCCGATCCGTAAGACTGCTTCGCGTCGGCGAGCAGGTGCGCCATGCGCTGTCCGACATATTGATGCGCGGAGACGTCCATGACGAGACTCTCGCAAGCCATCTCGTTTCGGTCACCGAGGTGCGGATGTCGCCCGACCTGCGTCACGCCACCGCGTTCGTGATCCCGTTGCTCGGCGCCAACGCCCAGGCCGTCCTCAAGGCGCTTCGAACCAACACCGCCTATCTTCAGAGCGAGGTCGCCCGGCGGGTGAACACCAAATATGCGGCGAAGCTGAAATTCCTGCTCGACGAGAGCTTCGACGAAGGCAGCCATATCGACAAGCTGCTGCGCGCGCCGAAGGTGGCGCAGGACCTCGGCGGGGCGGAGGAATAAGCGTGGGGCGGGGGATGTTGCTGGCGCTTCTGGCGCTGCCGGCATCGGGTGCCGCGGCCCAGGATTTCGTCATCCCGCCGGTTTCCTACCCGCCGCTCCCGGCTGCTGCCGCGACCGCCCAGGGCTTCGTTCCAAAGGGCTGGCGGGTCGAGACCCAGGCCGCCGGCGATCTCGACGGTGATTCGAGGGCCGACCTGGCGCTCGTCCTTCGCGCCGAGAATCCGGCCAATGTCATTGGGGAGACGATGTGCGCGGAAAGGTTCGATACCAATCCGCGCATCCTCGCCTTGCTGCTCGCGAAGCCGGAAGGCGGCTACCGACTTGCGGTCGAAAATCACGCGCTGATCCCCCGCCGCGAAAATCCGTGCGAGGTCGATCCCTTCTCCGACTCCGGCCAGATCGCGATCGAGCGCGGCACGTTGCGAATCGATCTCGAGCGGATGATGAGCGCCGGCGGCTGGGACGCGGGCTCGGCGACCTTCAAATGGCGTTGGCGCGACAATTCGCTGAGGCTGATCGGGTTCGATTATTCGAACGTGAAGCGCAACACCGGCGCCCTTACCCTGATCAGCGTCAACTATCTGACCGGCCGGGCGAAGATCAGCACGGGCAATATCGGCACGGACCGCGAGAAGGTGCGCTGGAGGACCCTGCGCAACAAACGTGCGCCGACCCTCGGCGAGATTGGCGATGGCCTCATGTTCGATCCCGAAGGCCTCGTGAGCAACTTGCCGTGAGGTCGCGGCCCTCGTCATTCCGGCGGAAGCCGGAATCCATGAACACCGCGGGTGCAGAGGCTCACGCGACTGTGCTCATGGATCCCGGATCAAGTCCGGGATGACGCACCACCCCGACCTCGATCTCGCTGCCCTCGGCGCGCCGATGGGCGAGGGCGATCTCACCCTCGAGCCGATGGCCGAGGCCCATCGCGAGGCGCTCAAGGCCGCCTGCGCCCAGGACCTCGACATCTGGTCCATTTACTCGACCTCTTACGATCCAGACCATTTCGACTCCGCTTTCGACCTGATCCTCTCGCGCCCGAACTGGCGCGGCTTCTCGCTCTTTCTCGGCGGCGAGCTGGTCGGGATGAGTTGCTTTCTCGGAATCGACATCGGCCGCGAGACGCTCGAGATCGGCAATACCTACTACGTGCCGAAGCTGCGCGGGACCGGCTTCAACCGGCGGGTCAAGGATCTGATGCTGGCGCGCGCGTTCGGCTGCGGCTTCCGGCGGGTGGAGTTCCGGGTCGATGCGCGCAACGGCCGGTCGCAGGCGGCGATGGCCAAGATCGGCGGGGTTCGCGAGGGCGTGCTCCGGCAGGACCGGATCACCTGGACCGGGCATGTCCGCGACACAATCCTCTTCTCCATCCTCGCTGACGAATGGAAGCCGGCCGATGGCGCCTGACAATATCGTCTTCCAGGTCGCGACCTGGCTGATCCCGCTGATCGTGGCGATCGTCCTTCACGAAATCTCGCACGGCTGGGTCGCCAACGCCTTCGGCGATCCGACCGCCCGCGATCTGGGCCGGCTCAGCCCCAACCCGATCCGCCACGTCGATCCGGTGGGAACCGTGATCCTGCCCCTGATTCTGGCGGTGAGCGGGGCGCCGGTGTTCGGCTGGGCCAAGCCGGTGCCGGTCGTGGCGCAAAGGATGCGCAACCCGCGGCTTCACATGATGATCGTCGCTCTGGCCGGTCCGGGCATGAACCTGCTGCTCGCGATGCTCGGCGGGATCGCTCTGGCGCTGGTCCGGCCGGAAGGACCGCCGTCGGGGCCGGGCGAGCTGTTCCTGCTGCTCAACCTGCTCAACTTCATCGCGATCAACCTCTTCCTCGCCGTCTTCAACCTGCTGCCCATCCCCCCGTTCGACGGCGGCCACGTCGTCGAGGGACTGCTGCCGCGCCGGCTCGCCCGCCATTATGCGAAGCTGGCGCGCTTCGGCTTTCCACTGCTCATCTTCCTTTTGCTCATCCTGCCCATGCTGGCGCCGCAGGCGAATGTCGTGGAACGGGTGGTGCGTCCGCCGGTCGAGTGGCTGCTCCGGCTGTTCATCGGGGGCTAGCCAGGTCAACCACACCACCTTGACCCTTCTCGGTGTAAGACGTATCTTACCTCTATGACCGCAACCACCAAATTATCCGCGAAGGGCCAAGTCGTCATCCCGGCAGATGTGCGGCGGGAACTCGGGCTCAAGCCGGGTCAAACGCTGCAGGTGAGAAAGACGGCAGGCGGGGTGATGCTCACCCCCGTCCTCGAGAAAAGCGGCCGGTCGACGGACGAGCTAATAGCGGAAATTCGGAAGATCTACACGCACAAGGGGCCGCCCGCGACGATCGAGGATATGGACCGCGCGGTCGAGCGGATGTTCGCGGAGCGCGGGCGGGACGACTTCTGATCCGGGCGCTTGACACGAATATCCTGATACGGCTGCTGACGGACGACGATCCGGTCCAGGCGCAGCGCGCCCGCGCCCTGGCAATGGAGGACTTCCGCATTCCCGCGACCGTGCTTATGGAAACGGACTGGGTGTTGCGGTCCTTCTATGGATGGAGTCGAACGCAACGCGCCGAGGGCTTCAGGATTTTGCTCGATTTTCCAAATGCCGTCGACGTTCCGAAATATGCGGGCTGGGCAGTGGAGCGGATGGAGGCCGGCGCCGACTTCGCGGACATGATGCACGTCGCCGTAGCCGCGGGCGCGTCTTCCTTCGCGACCTTCGACAGGAAGCTGGAACGGCGGGCAGGCCCGGATTCGCCGGTTGCGGTCGAAACGCTTCGCTGATGGCCAAGCTCTATTTCTACTACGCCTCGATGAACGCGGGTAAGTCGACGGTGCTTCTGCAGACCGCGTTCAACTATCGCGAGCGGGGCATGGAGCCGATGCTGTGGACCGCCGCGGTGCACGACCGCTCGGGCTTCGGGATCATCGATTCCCGGATCGGCATTACCGCCCAGGCCAACGCCTACGAGCCGGGGACCGATCTTCGCCGGGAGGTGGAGGCGGAACTCGAGAAACGCCCGGTCCACTGCATCCTCGTCGACGAGGCCCAGTTCCTGAGCCGCGGGCAGGTGATGCAGCTCGCCTCGATCTGCGACGAGCTCGACATCCCCGTCCTCGCCTACGGCCTCAGGACCGACTTCCAGGCCAATCTGTTCGAGGGCAGCGCCACTTTGCTCGCGCTCGCCGACAAACTGGTCGAGCTTAAGGCGATCTGCGAGTGCGGGCGCAAGGCGACGATGAACCTTCGAGTCGACCAGACCGGCGCCGCGGTGGCGAGCGGCGCCCAGACCGAGATCGGCGGCAACGACCGCTATCTGGCGCTCTGCCGCCGCCACTTCATGGAGCGGATCGGCGCGGCGGAGGCGAAGCAGCTCCGACTCAGCCTGGTCGGCGGCTGACGGCGTGCATGGCTGGCTGGTCATCGACAAGCCGGTCGGGCCCGGCTCGACGGACATCGTCTCGAAGGTGAAGCGGGCGCTGAGGGAGGGCGGCTATGCGAAGCTGAAGGTCGGCCATGGCGGGACCCTCGATCCGCTGGCGAGCGGGGTTCTGCCGGTGGCGCTGGGCGAGGCGACCAAGCTCGCCGGGCGGATGCTCGACGCCGACAAGGTCTATGCGTTCACGATCCGGTTCGGGGAGGAGACCGACACTCTGGACGCGGAAGGGAAGGTGGTGGCGACCTCCGACGTCCGGCCGACCCCGGCGCAGGTCGAGGCGGTGCTGGAGCGGTTCACCGGCGCGATCGACCAGGTGCCGCCGGCCTATTCGGCGCTCAAGGTCGAGGGGAAGCGGGCCTATGATCTGGCGCGGGCGGGGGTGGAGGTGGCGCTCGAGAGCCGGCGAGTGACGGTGCACAGCCTCAAGTTTCCCGGCGAAGGCCGGGATCCAGAGCTGGGCCCCGACCTTCGCCGGGGAGCATTGAACGAAATCACCCTTATCGCCCGGGTCTCCAAGGGCACCTATATCCGCTCGCTCGCCCGCGACATTGCCCACGCCTTGGCAAGCGTCGGCCACGTCACCATGTTGCGACGGCTGAAGGCCGGGCCGTTCACCCTCGAGTCCGCGATTTCGCTGGACAAAATGGGGGAACTCGCTAAGGCGCGGCAGCTTGAACAGGCACTCTTGCCGCTGACGGCGGGGCTGGACGACATCCCGGCTCTCTCCGTCACTCCCGACCAGGCAGGACTGCTCCGACAGGGGCGGAAATTGGCCGGGATCGCCGCAAAGCCAGGGCTTCATCTAGCAACCGACAAGTCTGTTCCGGTTGCGCTTGTGGAGCTTTCCGAAGGCGAACTTCGGGTGGTGCGCGGCTTCAACATCTAGACGAAGGAGTATGACGATGTCGGTTACCGCCGAGCGCAAGCAGGAAATCATCGAAGACAATGCCCGGGCCACGGGCGACACCGGATCCCCCGAGGTCCAGGTCGCGATCCTCACCGAGCGAATCCAAAATCTGACCCAGCATTTCAAGACCCACGCGAAGGACAATCACTCGCGGCGCGGCCTTCTGATGATGGTCAACAAGCGCCGCTCCCTGCTGGATTATATCCGCAAGGAAGATCACGAGCGCTACACCGCACTCATCGCGAAGCTCGGACTTCGCAAGTAAAAGCCGGAGCGGCCCCAAACGGGGCCGCTTCGCGTATCGGGCTCCCGCAATTCGGCGGTGCCCGGTCCGGGTCATATGGACCCAACAGCCGGGCGAGAGGCCCGGACAATAGGCCCCCGCGGCATCTGGCCGCAGGCGTTGAAGGAAACATTATGTTCGACATGAAAAAAGTGGAAATCGAGTGGGGCGGCAAGACGCTGACCCTCGAGACGGGCCGGGTTGCCCGCCAGGCCGACGGCGCGGTGCTCGCGACCCTCGGCGAGACCGTCGTCCTTTGCGCGGTGACCGCGGCGAAGAACGTCAAGCCGGGGCAGGATTTCTTCCCGCTGACCGTGCATTATCAGGAAAAATTCTCGGCCGCCGGGCGCATCCCGGGCGGCTTCTTCAAGCGCGAGCGCGGCGCCACCGAAAAGGAAACGCTGACCAGCCGCCTCATCGACCGGCCGATTCGGCCTTTGTTTCCCGAGGGCTTTTATAATGAGGTTTTGGTCATCGCTCATGTGATGAGCTATGACGGCGAGAACGAGCCGGACGTGGTGGCGATGATCGCGGCTTCCGCGGCGCTCACCTTGAGCGGGATCCCCTTCATGGGCCCGATCGCCGCGGCCCGCGTCGGCTATGCCGAGGGCGAGTATATCCTCAACCCGACCCAGGACCAGTATAAGGACGGCGAGCTCGATCTCGTCGTCGCCGGCACCCACAATGCGGTGATGATGGTCGAATCGGAAGCCAAGGAGCTTTCCGAGGACATCATGCTCGGCGCCGTCATGTTCGCCCACCGCTCATTGCAGCCGGTCATCCAGGGCATCATCCGCCTCGCGGAGCAGGCCGCCAAGGATCCCTGGGAGCTCGAGGCGCCCGCCGACACCAAGAAGGTCAAGGAAACCCTCCGCGGCCTCATCGGCACCGACCTCGCGGCCGCCTACAAGCTCACCGACAAGCAGCAGCGCCAGACCGCGATCAACGAGGCCCGAGCCAAGGCGCGCACCGGCCTCGCCGACATGGAGGCGAGCGACCCGGCCGGCTATCTCGGCGCCCTCAAGCTCGTCAAGAAGCTCGAGGCCGAGATCGTCCGCGGCGCCATCCTCAAGGACGGAGTCCGGATCGACGGCCGCGACACCAGGACGGTGCGTCCGATCGAGGCGATGGTCGGCTTCCTGCCCCGCACCCACGGCTCGGCCTTGTTCACCCGCGGCGAGACCCAGGCGATCTGCACGACCACGCTCGGCACCAAGGACGCCGAGCAGATGATCGACGGGCTCGAGGGCCTCTCCTACTCGCGCTTCATGCTCCACTATAACTTCCCGCCGTACAGCGTCGGCGAAGTCGGACGCTTCGGCGCTCCGTCGCGGCGCGAGACCGGCCACGGCAAGCTGGCGTGGCGGGCTCTTCACCCGGTGCTGCCCAGCCACGAGGACTTCCCCTACACGATCCGGATCCTCTCCGACATCACCGAGAGCAACGGCTCCTCGTCGATGGCGACGGTGTGCGGCGGCTGCCTCGCCCTGATGGACGCGGGCGTCCCGATCACCCGGCCGGTCTCCGGAATCGCCATGGGCCTGATCCTCGAAGGCAAGGATTTCGCGGTGATCAGCGACATCCTCGGCGACGAGGACCATCTCGGCGACATGGACTTCAAGGTCGCCGGAACCGAGAACGGGATCACCTCGCTCCAGATGGACATCAAGATCGCCGGGATCACCGAGGAGATCATGCGCATCGCCCTCGACCAGGCGAATGAGGGCCGGGCCCACATCCTCAAGGAGATGGCCAAGGCGATGGGCGAAGTGCGCGGCGAGCTCAGCGCCCACGCGCCGAGGATCGAGACGATGCAGATCGACAAGGCGAAGATCCGCGACGTCATCGGCACCGGCGGCAAGATCATCCGTGAGATCGTCGCGACGACGGGCGCCAAGGTCGACATCGACGACGAGGGGATCATCAAGATCAGCTCGTCCGACGTCGCCCAGATCGAGGCCGCCCGCCAGTGGATCCAGGGCATCGTCGAGGAGCCCGAGGTCGGCAAGGTCTATACCGGCAAGGTCGTCAACCTCGTCGATTTCGGCGCCTTCGTGAACTTCATGGGCGGCAAGGACGGCCTCGTCCACGTCTCGGAGATCCGGAACGAGCGCGTCGAGCGAGTCGCCGACGCCCTCGCCGAGGGCCAGGAAGTCAAGGTCAAGGTCCTCGAGATCGATCCGCGCGGCAAGGTCCGCCTGTCGATGCGGGTCGTCGACCAGGAGACCGGCGCCGAGCTCGAGGACACCCGTCCTCCGCGCGAAGGCGGCGACCGCGATCGCGGCCCGCGCAGCGACCGAGGCCCCAGGCGCGACGGCGAAGGCCGCGGCGACCGGGGCGGCGGTGGCCGCGACCGCGGTCCCAGGCGTGACGGCGGCGGCGGCGGCGGCCGCGGCCCGCGCGACGGCGGCGGCGACCGAGGCCCGCGCGGCGAAGGCGGCGGCGACCGCGGGCCTCGCAGCGAGGGCGGCGATCGTGGCCCGCGCCGCGAGCGCGAAGGCGGCGACCGCCCCGAGCGCAACGACGGCCCCGAGCCCGAATTCGCCCCGGCGTTCCTGACCCGCGACGACGATTGATCCGTCATTGCGAGCGTAGCGAAGCAATCCAGTACGGCCCCCGAGTCAGGCTGGATTGCTTCGTCGCTACGCTCCTCGCAATGACGTGAAAGAAGGGGGCCCCGCAGAAATGCGGGGCCTTTTTTGGTTCGCACAAAGCCCACGAAGGTCACGAAGGGGCCGGGCCGGGCCGGGGTCTTCCGACTTCGGGCGAGATGAGAGGTGCCAATTGAAGTTCCGGTCCTGACAAGTGACCGCGAGGGATCCGGCGGGCCGGCTGGCGTCCAATCCGCTTTTGAATGAAGCGGCCTGGTGGTAGAAGGGCCTTAAACAGTGACAGTATACATTTACCGGGCGCTGCGCGGGCGGAAAGGCAGAGCTATCGAGGGTAAATGTATACTGTCACTGTTTACCTTGGTGATGGAGCCGGGTTAAAGAGGCCTCGCGGGCGACCGCGGGGCCTTTTTCTTGGCCGGCCTCTCTCTGCCCTGTACCCTTCCCGGATGCCGACCCGATACCAGCAACTGAGGCAGGCCATCGCCAACCTCGCCGCTCCGGCCGACGAGCAGGTCACTTATCTCGACAGCATTTTCGCATCGCTCACGCTCGGCAGCGCGGAGAATTATGGGAATGACGAATTGGGTCTGGAGTTCGGGGAGGCCTATGCCGCCGCCGAGCACATGCTCGACTTCGGAGAAATCAGGCCGGCCGAAATAGAGGCGGCGAGGCCCCTGGATGAGCTGATCAGGAGGTGGAGCGGCCGGCGTAACGCCGACTTTTGGGCCCGGGAGGCGCTGTTTACCGATCCGCGATGGGAAGAGGTTCGCCACTGCGCGAGGCGGGTCCTTGCCGCCTTTTCGGACGAGGAGCGGCCGAGCGAATGGTCGGCTCGGCATTCCGGCCTTAAACAGTGACAGTATACATTTACCGGGCGCTGCGCGGGCGGAAAGGCAGAGCTATCGAGGGTAAATGTATACTGTCACTGTTTACCTGCAGCGAGGGCGGCGATCGCCCGCGCCGCGAGCGCGAAGGCGGCGACCGTCCGGAGCGCAACGACGGCCCCGAGCCCGAGTTCGCCCCGGCGTTCCTGACCCGCGACGAAGATTGATCCGTCATTGCGAGCGTAGCGAAGCAATCCAGTGCGGCCCGCTCCTCGCAATGACGTGAAAGAAGGGGCCCCGCAGAAATGCGGGGCCTTTTTTGGTTCGCACAAAGCCCACGAAGGTCACGAAGGGGCCGGGCCGGGCCGGGGCCTTCCGACTTCGGGCGAGATGAGAGGTGCGAATTGAAGTCCGGTCCTGAAAAGTGACCGCGAGGGATCCGGCGGGCCGGCTGGCGTCCAATCCGCTTTTGAATGAAGCGGCCTGGTGGTAGAAGGGCCCATGCCGACTCCGGACTTCCTCAAGCGCAAGCTTCGCCGCCCCGCCGGCCGCCGCTCCGGCTTCGACGCGCTGCTCGGATCGCCCTTCCTGCGCCGGACGAGACGCCGCCGCGGCCCCGATCCCGACGAGGGCGGAGTGCCGGCCGAGCCCGACCGGCCCAACACTCTGTCCGGCGGCGCGGCGGCGGCGCTCGACTTCGAGGAATTGAAGGGGGCGGCTGCGGCCCGCGCCGCGACGCGAGGACCTTCCGGAGAGCGACAACGGCCCGGAGCCCGAATTCGCGCCGGCGTTCCTGACGCGCGACGACGATTGAGCCGTCATTGCGAGCATAGCGAAGCAATCCAGTAGGGGCTTCCGAGCCAGTCTGGATTGCTTCGTCGCTACGCTCCTCGCAATGACGTGAAAGAAGAGGCCTCGCAGCTATGCGGGGCTTTTTTTTGGGTTCGCACAAAGACCACGAATGCACGAAGGCGCCGTGCCGCATCTTTGCCCTGCTTTGCGTGTCGTGCCGCCATTGCGCCGGCTTGGGAGCTAGGGAGGGGACAGGTACCGGTACGTGTCCCCAATGCACAGGTAGGTGCCGTGACGCCTGCCGGATCCGTGCCTTTGCATTTTTCAGCTTTGCGTGAGACCTGCCCACGCCCTCACTTGGTCGTGAAGTGATCTAGGTCCGATCCGGACACGCTCTTCTTTGTAGTAATGGCCGGCTTTCCCTATCCTTTTCCATGACTTCCGTTGTGGAAGCCGAGGAGAGGCGAAATGTTGAAACGGATTCTCTCCTGTGCGGCCATGGCCGCGCTTTTGCTGACCGCGCCCAATCCGGCGGGCGCCCAAACCACTCAGGTGTGGGACCTTTATTTCTATCGCGACGCCAGCCACACGCAAATGGTGGGCTACGCGCAGTCCCGCTGCACCCGCGATTTCCAGGGCTCGATCCTGATCTGGGGCTATTCGACCCAATATAGGGTCGAGGACGGGCATAGGCCGTGCGGCCCCGGCTATTATGACGATCAGTGAAGGCGCGGGCCGCCGGAACCGCGAACCGGCAAACCTGATCCCCGTCACTAGAGGCACTGCGGCTCCTGCTACGTATAACTCGTATGGCAATCCGGATGGCAGACCGTTGGCGGCGATTGCTCATAGGTTTAGGATGAAGTTGCCGACTCGGCTACCGAGCGGGACTTGCCGTGGGAGACGGACGATGACGAGAGGAAAGACTGCCGGGATATTTTTGGTCGCGATGGTGTTTTCGAATCCGGTGCCGCTCCACGCCACACACGGCGATCCGATGTACTATTACTACTTCTACAGCGATTCGACCTATTCGGTGGACGTCGGCATCGATACGCCGGGCTGCTCCAATTACGGCACGGTCTACACCCTTTCGGGCCAGCGGACCCAATATGTCCTCTCCGAGCTTATCGGCTATTGCGCCAACGACGGCTACCAACCCATCCTGGAGCCGGTCGGCGCTGGGTGAACCGCGACGGCCGCCGGGGTAAACAGTGACAGTATACATTTAAGGCGCACCGGATAGGCGGCGGGGACGGGGCTACGGAGGGTAAATGTATACTGTCACTGTTTGCCCCCTCCCTTCGCGGCCGGAGGCGCTTCGGCGGCTGGCGGCTAAGGGGCTGGGGGGCGAATAGGATGGAAGGATATAGACCGCTCGACTCCGGGGCCCGAGCCGCACTGCGAGTGCTCGGGATGCTGCTGATTGTCGCGGGGGTGGCTTGCAGCCTGCTTTGGTTCGTCACGTACGGAGCCGGCCTTGTCGAGCCCGGGCGCCTGGGCAATCGTCAATTCATCCTGGTCACCTGTCAGGCGCTGTTCGGGCCCCTCCTGCTGCTGACCGGGATCGTCAGCGTGCAGTGCGACAATTGGGGGCGGCTGCGGCTCGTCGGCGGGCTGGCCGCCGTGGCTGCTGCCACTCTGGCTTTGTGCCTCATCCTCCAAGCGTCCGCCGCCTGAGTGGAGGAGCCGCCATCCCTCGGCCGCCGCGTCCGTTTCGGACTGGGACTGATCGGGGTCCTGCTGGGGTAAACAGTGACAGTATACATTTAAGGCGCACCGGTAAACAGTGACAGTATACATTTAAGGCGCACCGGATAGGCGGCGGGGACGGGGCTACGGATGGTAAATGTATACTGTCACTGTTTACCCCGCGCCGTCTCCTCGAGGACTCGGCTGATCGCCCCAGCATACCAAAATCAGATCCGGCAGATCCAGCCGCCGCTGCGCCCGTTCTTAGTTGGACACGAAGCTTTGCGAGCGGGGAAACAGTGACAGTATATATTTAGCGCGCTGTGGGCGGAGGCGCGGCAGGGGGTGGATAAATGTATACTGTCACTGTTTACCGGTCTGTGGGTCGATTGAAGGATACGCACCCTGAGCCCCGTGATATCCTCTTTTGTTCTCGTTGGGGCGTGGCGATGACGTCCTTCGACGAGCTCAGGAGGAGCGGGGAGGCGGAGCATGACGGCCAAAATGTCCGACAAAAGGCGCGGGGCGTTTCTCAAGGCGCTGGAGGTGTGCGGGAACCAGACTTTGGCGGCGGAGCGGACCTGCGTTTCGCGATCATGGGTTTGCCAGGAGCGGATGCGCAATCCGGAGTTCGACGGGGCGTGCCGGCGGGTGATCGCGGCGTCCGTCGACAGGCTCCGGGCGAGCGGGTCAAACACGCCGCCCGAGGGATGGGGGCATCTCGACGGGGTGGAGCTGGTGGTGAGGGGGACGAACGGGCGGCGGGTGCAGATCGCCAGGGCGCGGGCGGGGCAGTGGACGGCGCGGAGCGAGGACCGGTTTTTGGAGGTGTTCTCGGCGACCTGCAACGCCAAGGCGGCTTACGAGGCGGCGGGGAAGAGCAAGGGCTCGGCCTACACGCACCGGCGGCGCTGGCCCGGGTTCGGGCGGCGCTGGGACGAGGCGGAGGCGATGGGCTATGGCCAGCTCGAGGAGGCGTTGTGCGAGCGCGGGGAGAATCTCTTTTCGTCGCCCGAGCTTCCAGCCGACATCGCCAGACCGTCGCTCCCGGCGATGACGGTGCAGGAGGCGCTGCAATTGCTGAAGCTGCACCAATATCAGGTTCGGGAGATCGGCCGGAAGCCGGGGCGGTGGCGGCGGCCCAGGACCCTCGACGAGGCGCGGCCCGCCATCCTCAGGGCGTTCTCGGCGATCGCGCGCAAGCACGGGCTGCTGTGAGCAGCCAGGGAGCGGAAAATTCCATTCAGGCTTGCAAGCTCGGTGACGGTTACTTGACTGTCATCCGGCCGCGGCGGACATCCGGGCGACGGAATCGCCGGGTCGCCGAAAGCGACGGCGAAGGCCGGGCGCCGGCTGCCAATGTGTTGGAGGGCAAGATGAATGTTCACCTGGTCGTTTGGGCTATGAACGAAGAAAAGCCGAACTATGACGCGGCCTGGGCGGCGTTCATCGGGCATCTCGATCGGTATGAGAGCGTTGGCGATCCGGAGCTCGAATCGGTCCGTTTCGTGTCGACGCCCTTGTCGGCGGGGCAAGTCTCTGCCGATCTCTCCACGAAGCTTGACGGCAGTGACAAGATAATCGTCGCTCAGGTGATGGAGGGCACTTACTGCGGCTGGCTCAGCAAGGAAGTGTGGGCCTGGACCGAGGCGCGTGTCTGACAGTCGCCGGGGCGGCGCCGCTCCGGCCGGCGCCGGGCTCAGGCGCGGCGCCGTCGCGCTCGGCTAATCCTTGCTCAGCGCCGCCGGCTTGTGGGCGGCGCGCTTGCCCTCCTCGGTCTCGACGATGAATTGCGGGTCGTCGGGGGCGGCGGCGACCTTGTGGCCCTTGATCCGGGTGGGTTCGGTCTGCCTGCGCACCACCTTGCCGTGGGCCTCGCCGCCGTGGCTGTTCCATTTGACCTTGTCGCCCTTCGAGAAATTCGCGGTCATCGGTTCGTCTCCTCGACGGGCAAAGCGCTCGGGCGGCGAAAAGGGTTTCGCGATCGAAGGCGCGCTTTTTGTGACGCGGGCGGAACATCCTTTCCTATCGCAGGTTGGGAGCGGGAAACCTGCAGGAGGCATTATGAAGAAGATTCTCATCGTTCTCGCGGCGGCCGGCGGCCTGGCGGCCTGCGACGTCGACCAGACCAAGAACGCGCAGCTGCCCGACGTCGACGTGAACGTCACCGGCGGCCAGGTGCCCGAGTTCAACGTCACTCCGCCGGAAGTGACCGTCGGCACGGAGAACAAGACCATCGAGGTGCCCGACGTCGACGTCAAGGTGCCGGCCGAGAACGCGCAATAAGGCCCAGGTTCGGGCGACGCGCTCGCCCCGCCGCAAGACAGGAAGGGCTCCGCAGCGATGCGGGGCCCTTTTCGTCGTCCCCCCTCGTTACGTATAATTGCTAGTCGATGATCGTTTCCAATTCGTTGTGCCCGCGTCGCGAAGGCCTAGAATGCGGGTGCCGACTCGTGGGAGAGCGGTAGCAACCGTGGGAGTGGATCATGATCAAGCGCAGGATCTTCGCGATATTTCTGGTCGCCGCTACCTTGTCGATGCCGGGGCCCGCCTTTGCCAATCATGGCGACCCGATCTACAACATCCGTTACTATAGCGACTCCACCTACACGGTCGAAGTTGGTCAAGATCTGGGGGCCTGCTATTATTTCGGCGCAGGTTATTATGGCCATACCGGGCAATCGACCGCTTACCCGATCTACGAGCTTATCGGCTATTGCGACCGGGGCATTTGGGAGCCGTTTTAGGCTGAATTGACATTCCGGCGGGCGCCGGTTGCCCCGCTGCGACAAGCCGCCTTCCCTGGGCTGTCTAGCGCGATTCCGCCGCCGCCCGGGCATCAGCGGCGGGATCGCGGTCCTTGCCCTCGGTCGCGTAGAAGAAGGCGCGAAGATCCGGCATCGGATTGGTGACCTTGTTCGGAGAGATTCCGTAGGAGCCGGACTGGTGGGCGAGGATCCGCCAGCGCCCGTCTTTCTCCTGGCGCTCGAGGATGAAGGTGGTGTCGGCGGCGCGCTCGTAGGTCTTCTGGGCCGCCCAGGCGTAGAAATAGCCGCGCTCCCAGACCTCGACCCGGGCGAAATTTGAATCGAGGCGGATCGATTCCGCCTCCCAGACGAATTTCAGCGCCTGGGCCGGCAGCGAGACATAGACCCGGGGGCCGAGCGCCCGCGACCTGGTGCGGGCGTGATAGACGGGCGGAGTTGAATCGATGAAGCCGGGCGCGACGATGTCCCAGGTTCGGCCCTCTTCCCGCTTGCCGAGTTCCTCATACCAGCGCTCGAGGGTGGCTCGAATCGCCTGCTCGGCCGGCTCCGAAGGCGGCGGGGCGGCGGCCGCGGCCGCGGGGAGCAGGACGAGCAGCCAGACGAAGCGGAGCAGTCTCGAACCTATCATCCCTTGAACTCCCGCCGTGGCGTCCGATCCGGAGCGTCGTTACGCAAGCGTATCTGAACCTGCGCTTTCGCCGCCGAATGCGGCGAGCGCTCTACTGGGCGTTGGCGGGGCCGGCGGCATTGGCGTCGGCTAAATTGCCCACGATCTGGTTGAGCAGGGCGTCGGCCTCGTTCTCGAGCGGGGCGGCCTGGGCCTCGACCCCGTTCTCGGCCTCCGCCCTGATCTGATTGGCGCGCTCCTCGAGCTGGCGCGACATCGTCTCGGACCTGGCCTGGACGTTCTCGGGCTCGGGCTCGCAGGCAGCGAGGAGGAGGAGGAAGGGGGCGAGGAGGAGAGGGGAGGGGCGCATGACCGAACCATAGGGAAGGGGAGGCCAGTCGTCATCCCGGACTTGATGGGGGATGACGGGAAGTGGGGAGCTTCTGTTGCCCGGTGCTCCCCGTACCGCTGGTACCGCTTCTGTTGCCCGGTTCGGCCCAACCGCGCTTTTGGCCTACTTAATCTTACCCGTGAGGGTTGGGATTAAGCAGCAATCGCGAGTGCTTCGTTATCGTTAGCACTTGTGGTTTTGAACGGTTTTACGGCGCATTCAGGCCGGGCAAAAACAGCGCTTTTCAACACACGTCGATCCTAGTTCGGCCCCTCAGCTGAGCCGCTCGGCCGGCACGCTTCATGCGTGTCGGCCAACCGGCCCACCTGGTGGAGCCGCCGGGTACCGCCCCCGGGTCCGCTGCGTCTATTGCACGCCGCAATTTATCGCCATAGCCGGGCGAACCCGGCCCGACCCATATAGGCGATCCAGCCTGAATTTAAAGTGAAAGACGGCCTACCCGTTGCGAGGGCGAAGCGGAGTCCCTACTTCCTTGCCCACAGATGAACGAGGGGACTTCCATGAAGCGCACTTCCCTGATGACCGCCTTCCTGGTGCCGGTGGGCGCGGTTTCGCTGGCCGGTTGCGGGGTCAATTCGATCCCCACCGCCGAGGAAGAGGCCAAGGCCAAATGGGCCAACGTCCAGGCCGCCTACCAGCGCCGGGCCAGCCTGATCCCCAATCTGGTGTCGACGGTGAAGGGCGCGGCCGCGTCCGAGGAGCGGATCCTGGTCGGGGTCACCGAGGCCCGAGCCAACGCCACCCGGATCACCGTCACCGGCGACCAGCTCACCGATCCGCAGGCCATGGCCCGCTTCGCCGAGGCCCAGAACCGGCTCACCCTGTCCCTTCAGCGGCTCCAGGAGGCCTATCCGCAGCTCCAGAGCCAGGGCAATTTCAAGACCCTGATGGATCAGCTCGAGGGCACCGAGAACCGGATCAACATCTCGATCCTCGACTATAACGGCGCGGTGCAGAAGTATAACACCCGGATCCGCACCTTCCCCGACGTGATCGGCGCCAAGGTCATCTACGGCGCCAAGCCGATGGCGACCTTCCAGGCGACGACCCCCAATGCGGACGTCGCGCCGACGGTGAATTTCGACACGAATACCGGCGGCTGACCCGGGCTTTGGTGACGAAGGCGCTCCTTCTTTCCCTGCTCCTGCTCGGCGGTTCCGGCTGCGAGAAGGCGCCTCCCGTCGTCCGCGACACTTCGGGCCTGCCGGCGCTCAGCGGCAGGGTCGTGGATGGGGCGGACCTGCTCAGTCCGGCGCAGGAGGCCCGGCTGAGCGCCAGGTCCGAGACGCTGGAGAAGGAGGTCGGACCGCAATATGTCGTCGCCACCGTGAAGTCGCTGAACGGACGGACGATCGAGGAGGTTTCGATCGGCCTCGCGCGCCGCTGGGGTCTGGGCGACAAAAGCCGCAACGACGGCCTGCTTCTCCTCGTCGCGCCGGCGGAGCGAAAGGTTCGGATCGAGGTCGGTTACGGGCTGGAGCGGCGCATCACCGACCCCTATGCCGGCAAGGTGATAGACGAGCAGATACTTCCGCGCTTCAGGGAAGGCCGGTTTCCCGAGGGGATCGAGGCGGCGACCGATGCCCTGATCGCGCGGCTTCGTTCCAAAGCCAGCGACTCCGAGGTCGCGCTCCAGGACGGCGTGGTCGCATGAGGCTGATACGGCCCCTGATCCTGCTTCTGGTCCTGCTCGCGGTACCGGCATCGGCGCAGGATTTTCCGCAGCTCAGCGGGCGCGTCGTCGACGCCGCCAACATCATCCCCGACGCCGACGAGGCCGCTCTGACCCGGAAGCTCGAGGCAGTCGAGACCGCGAGCAGCCGGCAACTCGTCGTGGCGACGGTGCCGAGCCTGCAGGGCTATCCGATCGAGGATTACGGCTACCGGCTCGGCCGCACATGGAAGATCGGCCAGGAAGGCGCGAATAACGGGATCATCCTGCTGGTCGCGCCGAACGAGCGCAAGGTTCGGATCGAGGTCGGCTACGGGCTCGAGCCGATCATGACCGACGCCTTGTCGGGCGACATCATCTCCGGGCAAATCCTCCCCGCCTTCAAGTCGGGCGACTATCCGGGCGGAATCAACGCCGGCGCCGACGCGATCATCGAGCAGCTGCGCGCTCCTCCCGAGCAGGCCGAGCAGAAGGCGCTCGCGGCCCAGCAGAAGGCCCGGCAGCGCGGCAGCAGCGGCAATGGCGGAGGCTCGATCGTCACGCTCATCTTCTGGGGCGTCGTCTTCCTGTTCGTGATCGTGCCGATGCTGGCCGGCGGCCGGCGCGGTCGCCGGCATCGCCGCTCGGGCGTCTGGCTGTGGGGACCGGGGCTGGGCGGCGGCTGGAGCGGCGGATCGAGCGGCGGCGGCTTCGGAGGTTTCGGCGGCGGTGGCGGCGGGTTCGGCGGCGGCGGCGGCTCGTTCGGCGGCGGCGGGGCGTCGGGAGGATGGTGATGCCGAGGTTCAGCGAGGCGGACCATGCGCTCGTCAGCGAGGCGGTGGCCAAGGCGGAGCGCTCCAGCGACGGCGAGATCGTCACCATCGTCGCTCCGCGCTCGGACGCCTATCACGACGTCGGCCTCCATTATGCGGTGCTGGCGATGCTTCTGGTGCCCACCGCCGGGGCGGCGATCCCGCAATCCTGGCTCGACTGGGTGCTCGGCCAGGTCTTCGGCTGGAACGCCGCGCTCAGCTTCCGGCTGCTGATGCTGCTACTCGTCGCGGCGATGGCGATCGTGTTCCTGGCCGTTCGCTTCGCCTTCGCCTGGATGCCGCTCAGAATGGCGCTGACCCCGGCGCGCGCCAAGACCCGGCGGGTCCGCCGCCGCGCGGTCGAACTGTTCCGGGCGGGCACGGAGCGGCGGACCAAGGGGCGAACCGGAATCCTCCTCTATCTCTCCTTGCTCGAGCATCGGGCGGAGATCGTCGCCGACGAGGCGATCCACAGCCGGGTCGAGCCGGACGAATGGGGCGAGGCGATGGCGGCCCTGGTCGACGGCGTGAAGGCCGGACGGCCGGGCGAGGGCATGGCGCTCGCGGTCGGCAAGATCGGCGAGGTGCTGGCCCGATGCCTGCCGCCGACGCTCGACAATCCCAACGAGCTTCCCGACCGGCTGATCGAGCTGTGAGCGAGGAGCCGGAGGTCGTCTGGAGCGGCCGCTTCATCGAGGCGAAGAAGCTCGGCAAGTGGGAATATGTCTCCCGAACCCGCGGAGTCAGCGCGGCGGCGATCCTCGCCGTGGACGAGGGGCATGTCCTCCTCGTCGAGCAATATCGGGTGCCGATCGGCGCGCGCTGCCTCGAGCTTCCCGCCGGGCTGGTCGGCGACGACGAGGAAGGCGAGGCGGCCGCGGTCGCCGCGATCCGCGAGCTCGAGGAGGAGACCGGCTATCGCGCCGAGCGGGCGGTCGATCTCGGCCGCTTCCACGCCTCGCCCGGAATGTCGTCGGAGGGCTTCAACCTGCTTCGCGCCGAGGGACTGACCCGGGTCGGCGACGGCGGCGGGGTGGCCGGCGAGGATATCGAGGTGCACCGGGTGAAGCTGGCCGACGTCCCCGCCTTCGTCGCCGAGCGCCGCGCCGCGGGGGTGGCGGCGGACTCGAAGCTGCTGCTTTTGCTCGGGGCGGGGATGCTGGGATCGTGATCGTCATCCCGGCGAATGCCGGGATCTCGGCGAGGCCCGCCGAGTCTTTTTCCGTCCCGAGGTGCCGGCTTTCGCCGGGATGACGGTCAGTGCCCGCCGGCCTCGTAATCGATGCGGTGCTCGAGCGTGCTGCCGCGGCAGGTGAACTTTTCGGTCTGGCTTCGCGGCATCCGGATTTCGGGCGTGTCGACGCTCAGGTCGAGCAGCTCGAAATAGCCGAGATCCTGGCCGTCCCGCCTGAGCGCATCGACCCGGCTGGTGCGCCGCTCCTTCGCCGGCAAGGCCGCCACCCGCGACAGCGCCGACTCATGCCGGCGCTGAAGCGCCTGTTCGCAGGCGGCGGTGCTGGCGAAAGTCTCGCTCCTGGGATCGATCTCGAGGGTGCCGCTCGCCAGCGCGGCTCCATGCGCTCCCAGCAGGAGCAGAGCCGCCGCGCGGCCGAGCCTCATTTGAAATTGTCCGCATAAGCCTGGAGCTTGAGCTTGCGTTCCGCAGGAGCGACGAGGTGGCAGCTTATATCGTTCTTCGCGGCATAGGCCCGGGCGGCCTCGATCGTCGGGAAGGCGATCGTCACCTGCGCCTGGGTGTCGCCGCCGCCGGACCAGCCGGTGAGCGGGTCGGGCACGTGCGGACGGTGCGATTCGAACTGAAGCACCCACTCGCCGGCGCGGGCGTTGCCCGACTGCATCGCATTCTTGGGTCGCTGGAAGATCCGCGCCGCCGCCATTTTCGTCGCTCCTGTTGCCGGCCTCTGGTGCCCGGATTCGACTGTTTGATCAACCATGTGTCTCCGTCACCCCGGGTTTGACCCGGGATCCATGACCACGGCGGTTCGAAGCCTCGATCCGCGGTGTTCATGGATTCCGGCTTTTGCCGGAATGACGGGAAGCTGCCTTCTTCGTCCTCAGCGTCGGGTCCGCCGCGGCCGGGTCGTCGGGCCAGGGATGCTTCGGGTAGCGGCCGCGCATTTCCTTCGCCACCGCCGACCAGCTGCCGCTCCAGAAGCCGGGCAGGTCGCGGGTGGTCTGGATCGGGCGGCCGGCCGGGGAGGTCAGGCTGAGGACGAGCGGCACCCGGCCGCCGGCGACGGCGGGGTGCTTCGCGAGGCCGTAAAGCGCCTGGACCCTGACGGTAATGGTAGGGCCGGCCTCCGCTTCATAGTCGATGGCGTGGCTGCTGCCCGCCGGCGTTTCGAAGGCGTGGGGGGCGAGGCGGTCGACCGTCTTGCGGCCTTCCCAGCCCAAGCGGGAGTCGAGCATTCCGGACAGCGCGGCGGGATCGACGTCGACGAGGGCGCGCCGTCCGGCGACGAGCAGGGGCAGCCATTCGTCGAGATCGGCGAGCAGGGTTTCGTCGGAGAGATCGGGCAGCGACGGGTCGTGGGCACGCGCGAAGGCGGCGCGCCGGCGCAGCGACCGCGCGGCCTCGCTCCACGGCAGCAGGCGCAGGCCATGGGCACGGACGCCCTCGAGGAGGGCGGCGGCGATCTGGTCCGGGGAGGCCTTGGCGTCCTGGCCTTCGGAGAGCGTGATCGCGCCGAGACGGCGCCCGCGGCGGGCTCGGACGGCCCCGGTGGCCGGGTCGAAGGCGAGCTCGGTGCCGCTCTCGATCCGGTCGCCGAACAGGGTTTCGACCTCGGCCTCGCCGATCGCGGCGGCGGCGAGGATCCGGGCACCCGCCGCGCTTCCGCTGACCTCTCCCACCGCAAGCCAGGTCTCGCGGGCGAGGGGGTTGTGGGGGTCGAGCCGGAAGCCGCGACCGCCGGCGCTGATCCAATGCTCGCCCGAAGAGTCGCGGCGCCTGGAGAGGCGGTCGGGGAAGGCGAGGGCGAGGCAGCAGGCTATTTCTTCCCCCCTCCCCTTCAGGGGACGGGCCGGGGGTGGGGAAGTCGTGGACGCAGTGCGCTTTCCTACGTCGGCCCCACCCCAAACCCTCCCCTGAAGGGGAGGGGCTATGAGTTGCTCCCACCTCCTGGCCAGCCCCCTTGCCGCCTCCGCACGCCGCCCGCGCTCGCCCCGCCACCGCCTCAGCCTGGTCTCGAGATCGACGTCGCTGCCGCCGAGCCCGCGCTCCGAGAGCAGGACCGCGACCTCGGCCGCCGTCCGGCCCCAGCCGAGCGCCTCGGCCTCGATCAGCATATGGGCGAGGCGCGGCGGCAAAGGCAGAGCGGCGATCGCCTTGCCGTGGCCGGTCGGGCGCCCGTCCGCGCCCAGCGCTCCCAGCGAAAGAAGCCGCCGGCGCGCCTCGTCGACCGCCGCGGCCGGCGGCGGGTCGAGCCATGCAAGCTCGCGCGGATCGGTGACGCCCCACAGCGCGCAGTCGAGCAGGAGCGCCGACAGGTCGGCCTCGACGATCTCGGGCGGGTCGAAGCGCGGCAGGCTCGCCGTCGCCGCTTCTTCCCACAAGCGGTAGACAATCCCCGGCCCCTGCCGCCCGGAGCGTCCGGCCCGCTGGGTGACGGCGGCGCGGCTGGCGCGCTCGGTGACGAGGCGGGTGATCCCGGCGGATCGGTCGTAGCGGGGGCGGCGGGCGAGTCCGGAATCGACGACGATTCGGACGCCGTCCAGGGTCAGGCTGGTCTCGGCGATCGAGGTCGCCAGAACGACCTTGCGGCGGCCCGGCGGCGACCCGGCGATTGCAGAGCGCTGGGCGCTCGGCTCGAGGCTGCCGTGAAGGCGGTGGAGGTCGACCCCGGCCGGCAGTCCTTCGAGCCGCTCGGCGGTGCGCTCGATCTCGGCGACCCCGGGCAGGAAGGCGAGCAGGCTGCCCTCGGCTTCGCCGAGGGCGCGGCGGATCGCCGAGGCCATCTCGTCCTCGATCCTTTTCTCGGCCGAGCGGCCGAGATGGCGAAGCTCGACCGGGAAGCTCCGGCCCTCGCTCTCGATCGCGGGAGCGCCGCCCATCAAGGCGGCGAAACGCTCCCCGTCCAAGGTCGCCGACATGGCGACGAGTCGGAGATCGGGGCGAAGCGCGCCCTGAGCGTCGAGCGCGAGGGCGAGTCCGAAATCGCTGTCGAGGCTGCGCTCGTGGACCTCGTCGAACAGCACCGCCGAGACTCCGGGGAGCTCGGGATCGGCCTGGATCCGGTTCCTGAAAATGCCCTCGGTGAGAACGAGGATTCGGGTGCGCGCCGAGCGCTTCGTATCGAGCCGGGTCGCATAGCCGATCGTCTCGCCGACCCGCTCGCCGGCCACTTCCGCCATCCGCTCGGCCGCGGCTCGGGCGGCGAGCCGCCGCGGCGAGAGGAGCAGGATCTCGCCGCCCGCTACCCAAGGCTCGCCAAGAAGGGCAGGGGCGACGGCGGTGGTCTTGCCGGCCCCGGGCGGGGCGACGAGGACGGCGTTGGAGCCGCGGCGCAGGGCGGCGAGCAGATCCGGGAGGACGGCGTGGATGGGAAGGGAGGAAATCATCGCGACCGTCTATTCCGCGATCAATTCTTCTCCGCTCGGAGTAAGGCTGAAATACGGGTCACTGCCGGCGAACCACTTAACGTAACCGTCCCGCTCCAACCGGCGCAACACCGATCGATCCATATAGACGCGTCCGCGATCGGCCAGCGGAAGCCCTACAGCCCAAAGGCGGTCACCCGCTGCTATCCGCCTGTACGCCCGCAGGAAGGCTATATTGCGATCAGTGGTGGCGGATTCGTTGTCGACGAAATCCTTCCGCCACCAATCGATCGTCGCCGCGTCGGTTCGTGGTCCCACCTTGATATCCATCATGAAATCAATTCTGGAAGCGAACTTCGCGATCTCCTCTCGAAGAACGGACCTTGCTTCCGGACCGCTGATCCTCGCCATCGGATTGGCTAACCTTGCGTCGGGGAAACTCAGCTCTCGCGTTCGCGCCGGTAAGCCGCATCGATTACGAGGCCGATAGCGCCTGTCAGCATCATCAGGATTCCCGCAAGGGTCACTAAGTAGGGCAGCTCGATCATAGTCCGGCCTCTCTAGCGCATTTGACGGAAACTCGCAATTGAGCGGTCAAAAATGCTCGCTGTTCGGCATCTGTCAAATTGCGATTCAGCTGATCATCGAGCATCGCCTCATGCGCGCGCTTGCACATTTCGGCTCGAAATGTTGCACCACGTTCCTTCTCATCGCCGAGGTAGCCAACAGCCAGCCCGACAATCGCAAGTAAGGCACCGCCGCCGATGAGCCATTCCAGGGCCATGCGAAGAAAGGGCCGAGGCCGCTTCATTTCAATACGCCCGGGCGATCGCGAACTCGACCGCTTCGGTGAGCGCGGCTTTGGCCTTGCCGCCCGGGAAGGCGCCCAGCGCGTCGATGGCGCGCTGGCCGTAGGTTCGGGCGCGGTCGATCGTGTCGGCGAGGGCGTCGCTGCGCTCGAGCAGCCGGGTCGCGTGGCGAAGATCCTCGTCGGAGGTGCGGCTGCCTTCCATCGCCTCCTGCCAGAAGCGGCGCTCGGCGGCCGAGCCGCGGGCGAAGGCGAGGATGACGGGCAGGGTGACCTTGCCGTCGCGGAAATCGTCGCCGACGCCCTTGCCCATCGTTTCCGGATCGGAGGAATAATCGATCGCGTCGTCGATCAGCTGGAAAGCGATGCCGAGGTTGCGGCCGTAGCAGTCGAGCGCGGCCTCGACCTCCTCGCCGCGCTCGCCGACGACCGCGGCGATCCGGCAGGCGGCGGCGAACAAAGCGGCGGTCTTGGCCTGGATGATCTCCAGATAATGGTCCTCGCCGGTCTCGATCCGGCGCTGGGCGGTGAGCTGGTCGACCTCGCCCTCGGCGATGATGGCGGAGGCGCGGGAGAGGATCTTGAGGACCCGGAGCGAGCCGTCCTCGACCATCAGCTCGAAGCTTCGCGAGAAGAGGAAGTCGCCGACGAGGACGCTGGCCGGATTGCCCCAGATGATGTTGGCGGTGCGCTTGCCCCGCCTCAGGCCCGAGCCGTCGACGACGTCGTCGTGGAGCAGGGTCGCGGTATGGATGAACTCGACCGCGGCGGCGAGCTTGTGGTGGCGCGCTCCCTGGTAATCGAGGAGCCTCGCGCAGGCCAAAGTGAGCATCGGCCGCATCCGCTTGCCGCCGCCGGCGATGAGGTGGCCGGCCAGCTCCGGGATCAGGGCGACCGGGCTCTGCATGCGCTCGAGGATGACCGAGTTGACGTGGTTGAGATCGGCCGAGACCAGCTGGACCATCGGATCGAGCGAGGGCGCTGGGCCGGGACGGATGGGATGGACTGAGGCGCTCATCGCGGGGGGATTTGCTCCGGGTCGGAGAGGAAAGCAAGTGGACAGCCCTGCACCCGCGCCGGCTCGGGTTTGCCGAGCGCGCGCGACGGCCGGTCCGGGCGCAGCCAGCGTGACGGAGATCACGGACGATCCATCTCGGAGCCTCCAATATGATCGTGCAGTCCAATGATTGGGGGGCCAACATGAAGGGAATGCTCGCACTCGTCCTGGCGGCAACCAGCCTGTCGGCCTGCGCCTCCGTCGAACGGCTCCGCCCGGATATCGAGGCGAAGCCGGTGCCGAGCCGGCTCGACGAGATTGCCTATATCAACTCGCTTCGACGGGCGTACACGTACAAGGGCGAGGCGGGCGATGACACTGCCAATTGCTACAAAGGGGGGGATTTGGGGCGCTTCAACCCGGAGCTGTCCGAGGGCTATGCGCTCCATGACGATGAGCACGAACAGATACCCAATGGCAATTGCGTGTTTTTCCGGAAGCTGAGCGACGACAAGATCCGTCCAGCAATACTCGACTATCTCGATGCCGGATTCGGGCTTACCGATATCTACTGCCAGCGCTTCTTCATCGTCGCATCGCAGGCCGCGCAGAAGCGTCGCTTCGAACGCGACACCGGCACGACCGTGGACGGCCTGGTCGGCGCGGTTCTGGGTTTCGCGAACGCCAGCAAGAACGCACTGGAAATCGTCAACGCCGGATTCGCTGCGATCAACTCGACGTTCAAGAATATCGACGAAGCGTTCCTGGTGGGTCCGGATCTGGGAAACGTCCGCAAGCTCGTCCAGGCCGCCCACGCCGAGTTCCGGAGCGAAGCCTTCAAGCCGGAGAAAATGCCGAATACCTATGCTGGCGCTCGGTCGGTCGTCGAGCGCTATGCGGGCCTGTGCAGCTTCACCGGGATGAAGCAATTGGTGAACGTCTCGGTCCAATCGCAAACTCAGGCCCTGACGAACAGCGCCGAAGCGCCGAAACTCCCCGCCGGCAAGCCCCCGGCCGTGCCCGCCCCGGGCAAGACGGCCGCCGTTGCGCCCGCCATCGGCCCCGCTTCGGTAACGTCTCCCCGCCCGCCGACGGCGGAAACGGTTCCGACGACGGCGCCCAAATGAGGATCAGTGGCAGAGCGGCAGCTTGAGCCTCGCCAGCAGACCGCCCAGATCCTCGCTCTCCTCGAGGCTGATCGAGCCGCCGTAAATCTGGGCGACGTCGCGGACGATGGCGAGGCCGAGGCCGGTGCCGGGCTTGCCGGTGTCGAGGCGGGCGCCGCGGTCGAAGATGCTTGAACGCTCCTCCTCGGGGATGCCGCGGCCGTCGTCCTCGACCTCGATCTCGACGCAATCGGGGGTGGTCCTGGCGGTGACGAAGACCCGGCCGCCGCCATATTTGGCGGCATTCTCGATGAGGTTGCCGAGCATCTCGTCCAGATCCTGGCGCTCGACCCGGACCGAGGCGGACTTGTCGCCGGCGAGGTCGACGGTGACGTTGTCGTGGAGCCGGCTGACCGCGCGCTCGACCGCCTCGAGGGACGGCCAGACCGGCGAGCGCGCCTGGGCCGAGGCGCGGCGGCCGATCGCCCGGGCGCGGGCGAGATGGTGGTCGACCTGGCGGCGCATCGTCGTCGCCTCGCGGCAGACGGTCTCGACGAGGTCGGGCGCGCGCGCGGTGGCGGCGTTGGTGATGACGGTGAGCGGGGTCTTGAGCGCATGGGCGAGGTTGCCGGCGTGGCGGCGCGCCTCCTCGGCCTGCTTCTCATTATGCTCGAGAAGCGCGTTCAATTCCTCGGTCAGGGGCTCGATCTCGGTCGGGAAGCGCTCGGCGATCCGCGACTTCTCGCCCGAGCGGATGGCGGCGATCGCCCGGCGGACCCGGCGCAGCGGCCACAGGCCGTAAAGGGCCTGGAGCGCGGCGAGGACGATCAGGCCGAGTCCGAGGATCCCGAACGAGCGCAGCAGCGTCTTCCTCAGCACGCTGATCTGATCGTCGAGATCCTCGCGGCTCTGGGCGACCTGGAAGCGCCAGCGCGCCGGCGAGCCGGGCAGCTGGATGTCGCGCTCGACCACGCGCAACGTCTCGCCCTCCAGCTCGCGGCTGTCATAGGTGTGGATGTTGACGTCGTTATGGGTGTCGGCGATTTCGAGCTTGCGGTCCCATAACGAGCGCGAGGGCAAATCGGTGTCGGCCGAGGCTCCGGGCGGCTTGCTGGCGACGGCGCTGATCTGGAAGTAGAGGCCGGAGTAAGGCTCGAGGAAGCGCTGGTCCGCGGGAGGCCGGTTGAGGAAGGCCGCGCCTTCGGTATCGACCTCGGCCGAGGCGATGAGCGCGGTCAGCACATATTCGAGCTGGGCATCGAAATTGCGGGTGATTGCGGAGGTGAGGACCCGGTCGAGCGTGTAGCCGCCCACTCCGAGCAGGACGAGGATCCACAGCGCCGAGACTCCGATCATGCGCCGGGTCAGCGAGCCGGTGCGCGCGGCGCGCGGCACCCGGCGGATCAATCGAGGGAGGCGGAGGCGTTTCATCGGATCGTCATCCCGGACTTGATCCGGGACCCATGAACGCAGGGTGTAGCGAAGGCCTCGTCATCCCGGCGGAAGCCGGGACCTCGGGGCGATTGGGCGCCTTTCCTCACGAGGTCCCGGCTTTCGCCGGGATGACGACGGGAGGCACGTTCCCGCGCCCTCAATCTTCCAGCGAATAGCCGAGGCCGCGGATGGTGGTGATGACGTCGGGGCCGAGCTTCTTTCGGATGCGGGTGACGAAGACCTCGATCGTGTTCGAATCGCGGTCGAAATCCTGGTCGTAAATATGCTCGATCAGCTCGGTGCGGCTGACCACCTTGCCCTTGTGGTGCATCAGATAGGACAGCAATTTATATTCCTGGGCGGTGAGCTTCACCGGCTCGCCGTCCAGGGTCACCTTGCCCGAACGGGTGTCGAGGCGGACGTCGCCGGCGGTCAGTTCGGACGAGCTGTTGCCCGAGGCCCGGCGGATGAGGGCGCGCAGCCGGGCGATCAGCTCCTCGGTCTGGAAGGGCTTGGCGAGATAATCGTCGGCGCCGGCGTCGAGGCCGGCGACCTTGTCCGACCAGCTGTCGCGGGCGGTCAGGACCAGCACCGGAACCGCGATTCCCTCCTTGCGCCAGCGGTCGAGCACGGTGAGCCCGTCCACCTCGGGCAGGCCGAGATCGAGGATGATCGCGTCGTAGCTTTCGGTGGAGCCGAGATAATGGCCGTCCTCGCCGTCGGTGGCGAGGTCGATCGCGTAACCGGCGCCCTCGAGCGTC
Source organism: uncultured Alphaproteobacteria bacterium (assembly GCA_963850005.1). Taxonomy (GTDB): domain Bacteria; phylum Pseudomonadota; class Alphaproteobacteria; order Sphingomonadales; family Sphingomonadaceae; genus Allosphingosinicella. The sequence goes on along the minus strand of CAWKJG010000004.1, from coordinate 1,228,965 downwards.
GCGCGGAGCTGGCGGCCCAGATTGGGCTCGTCTTCGACGATCAGAACCCGCATCTCACTCCCCTATTTCTGTCTCGAAGACCTGATAGCCGCCCAACCGGCATGGTGGCCAATTGTTTCATGGGCGTTTCGGCACGCTTCGTCATCCCCGCGAAAGCGGGGTCCAGCCGGCCGTGGCGCTACTCCGCCGCCCGCTGGATTCCCGCTTTCGCGGGAATGACGGAAAATCAAAAACCGGACTTGCCGATCACTTCGCCGGTGCGGGCGTCGACGTCGATCCAGACGACGCGCTGGCCGCGCAAAAACTTGAGCCGGTAGCGGCCGATCTCGGCATAATATTCCGGACCGAGATAGGCGAAGCCGCGCATCTGCGGAACGATCCGGCCCTCGATCATCCGCAGCGGAATGATCCGGCCGGCCTGGGTGCCTCGGAACGCAAATTCCTGGTCGCGCTCGCGCGGGCCGGCCGTGGCCGGGGCGGAGGCGGCTGCGCTCAAGGCCGTCAAGGCGATGAGAAAGGTGGAAAGGAGACGCATCGGGCTACTGCTTTTGCTGTTCGGGGGTTGGCATAGAGCCGAACCATTGAATAGCCCATGAATGCGCCCGTCAGGCGCCGGACATGTGGGGTCGGTCGGGCGGGCGCCCCCGCCGTCCGAAATGCACCGCCGGTCGGCTTTCCCCTTGGCTTTGCCCATGGCGCCGTGCTGAGGGGCGCCCGATGAGTGCAACCAAGTCGATCGCGGTCTGCATGGCGGGCGCCGCCTTGCTGTCCGCCTGCGCGGGCAAACCCGCTCCGGCTCCGGCGCCGCCGGCGCCGCCGGTCCGTCAGGCGCCTGCCGAGGCAGAAGCCGCCTCGCCGGCATCGACGCCGACGCCGGAGACTGGCTCGGCCAGCCGCTCACGGCGGGCGACTGGATCTACGATCCCGACGCCGGCGAGGCGCGCTATGCCGGCTTCAACCTGCGCTGCGATTCCGCCCGCCGGCAGATAAGGCTTTCGCGCGTCGGAGCCTCCGGGCCGCTCCGGCTGCGCACCTCCTATGGCGAACATGTCCTGGCGCCCGGGGCGGCGCTCCCGGCCGACGATCCCCGGCTCGACGAGATCGCCTTCAGCCGCGGCCGCTTCGCCGTCGAGGCGCAGGGCATGGCGACCCTGGTCCTGCCCGCCTGGCCGGAGCCGGCGCGGGTCATCGGGGATTGCCGAGGGTGAGATGTTCACGCCCCGCTCTCGGCGGCGCGCGAAGCGGCAAGACTAACGGCGAAAAAGATCAAAACAAGTCTTGCGTGCCGATTCGCGATGATTCATCCTCCCTCTCGCCACAACAAAGCGAAAGGAGGTGATCCGATGTCTCATGGTTCAGCTAAGAGGTCGGGTTTGCTCGTTCGGGAGATGAAGGCCTAGCCTTCTTGGTCTTCCGGGCTGGAGCCATCCGGCCGCTGACCATGTTCGGAGGGTCGTCGCACGCAGGTGCGGCGGCCCTTCAACTTGTCCGGGCGCGAGGAACGGCGCGCGGCGCCCGAGCGTTCAGACGCCATGACCGGAAAGCTTCCAGCGGACCAGGGCCGCGCCCCCCATCTCTATGACGAGCAGCTTCAGCGCCAGCAGCAGGAGAAGATGCTGATGCGCGGGCGGGAATCGCGAGCGGATCTCTTGAATCCTCCCCCTCGGTAAGATGGGGAGGGGGACCATGCGAAGCAGGGTGGAGGGGTAGCTGCATAGAGGTGCTAGGCTGTGACAGGAACCGCCCCTCCCCTGTGCCAATTACCCCTCCACCACCCTTCGGGTGGTCCCCCTCCCCACGGCTTGCGCCGCGGGGAGGATTACCTCAGCTGGCGCTCACGGCCCTGTTGATCTGCTCCCACTGGTCGTGGCCGGAGCGGACCGACTGGTAGCATTCGCGGAGCAGGCGCTGGGTTCCGGCCGAGACGCCGTCGTCGGCCAAAGCGGCTTCCCATTTGCCGTTGAGATAGGATTCGCCGCGGTCGACCTCGGCGATCACCGCTTTGTCGTCGCTTCCGGTGACGGCGTCGCGGAGCGACAGGAACCGGCGATGCGCCTTGGCGAGCAGCCCGCCTTCCTCTTCCGGCGTTCCGCCGAGCTCGCGGACTTTCTCGCGAAGCCGCTCGACCACCTGCTGGCGCTCCTGGGCGCGCTTCTGGAATATCTCGGTGAAGGTGCCGCTCGTCGCCGCGCCGGCCGAATGGCGATAGCCGTCGACGCTGTCGATCGTGGTTTCGATAAGGCTGTTGAGCATTGTCACGTCATGGCTGTCGTCGAACATGGGATTCTCCTGGTTTGGAATATGGCGGCTCAACCCGCGCGAAGGGGCTAAAGGTCCGTGCCGGAACGGGAATAAGCGACAGGACGTTCACAGGATCGAAAAAAAGGAGCGAGACATGGCCGGACAAGACAAAGAGCGGGGGCGCCCCGCCACCTTCGACCCCGCGAGCGGCGAGGTGCACGGTTCCGGGTCGGGCGCCGGCGGCGGCGGCAACCCGGCCGAGGATTACGACCAGGATCCGATGGCCGGCGCCGGCGCCGAGCCGCCGCTCGGTCCGCGCAAGGCGGACGAGACGGACGAGGGGATTTGAGATGGGCGGCAAGGGCCATCCGCTCCCGGGCAGCGACGAAGCCCGGCACAACGAGATTCCCGAGGATATGGCCGAGGAAAAAGGCCGAGGCGACGACAGCAAGGCGGTGGTCCAGCCGGGCCGCGGCGCGGTCAATCCCGACGGCGAGCCCTATCGCTACGACGACAACGGCCGCGCGGAGAAGATCTAGGGGCCGATACTCCTCCCGCGGGTTTTCCGGGAGAGGATTTCGGCTTTGAGCAATGCGGCGCGTCCCGGCACCATTCCGGCGCTCGCCCCGGAGCCGACGGCCCCGGCCGACGTTGAACAGGCTCCCAATATATCAGCCAGGAGCAAGATCATGGCCAATCAGAATAATCAGGACGGCGGTTTCTCGGGCGGCGGTACCGGCGAGCCCGGCGGCAATCGCGATCAGCAGCAGCAGGGCGGCCAGCAGGGCAGTGGCGGCACCGGCGGCGGCCAGACCGGCGGCGGCTCCGGCGGCTACGGCAAGGATCAGGACCAACAGAACCAGCAAGGCGGCCAGGGCACCGGCGGCGACCTTCGCCAGGGCGGCGGAAGCTCGGGCGGCCAGTCGCGCGGCGAGGAGTATGACGAAGCCCAGGGCGGCGGCCGCGGCACTACCGACACCCAGCAGGATCAGCAGGGCCAGCCGGGCCAGGGCCAGTTCCAGCAGGAGCAGAAGGGTCAGTCCGGCCAAAGCGGCTTCCAGCAGGAGCAGCAGGGCGGCCAGTCCGGCCAAGGCGGCTTCCAGCAGGAGCAGCAGGGCGGCCAGTCCAGCCAGGGCGGCTTCCAGCAGGAGCAACAGGGCGGTGAGCGCGAAGGCGGCGCGGACATCGAGTTCCAGCAGGACCAGCAGTCGAACCAGGATCGCGGCCAGGGCCAAAGCGGGACCGAGATCGAGAGCGACCAGCGCTAGCGGGCCGCTCCCGGCGAACGATTGGAAGGGCCGCCGGGAGGCGGCCCTTCTTTTTGCGTGGAGGCAGCGCAGGGAACCACTGGCCGTTCCGCGAGTCTGTTACGCATCAGTTACAAGATCAGGAGGCCGACATGGCGAAACAGGGTTCGGGCCAGGACGGCTCAGGCGGCTCGAAAGGCAAAGGCGGTTCGGGCGGAGTCCTGCCCGACGCGCTCAAGGAGGCCGGCGCCCGCGCCGCCGAGCTGGCGCAGAATCCGGTGGCACGCTCGATGCTCGCGGCCGGCCTCGTGACCGCCGCCGCCGCGCTCACCGCCAATGCGCGGGTGAGGAAGTCGGTCCGCGACGCCGGGCGCGACGCGCTCGACACGGCCGAAGCGGCGGCCGACAGCGCCAGCAAGATCGGGGCGGCGATCGTCACCGCGGCGACCGACGCGGTCAGGCGACTCCTGGCCGGCGGCGAGGACGGCGGCGCCGCGACGGCTTCGGGCGCGGGCGCCTCGTCCGGGCGCAAGAGCGGCGGCACGTCGGGTCGGGGCAAGGCCAAATCGGTCGGCGCCAAGGCCGGCACTTCGCGCGGCACCGCCAAGGCGGCCGGCACCCGGGCCAAGAGCGCGGGCGCGAGCGGCAAGGCCGCCGGCGCTTCGGCGGGTTCGACCGCCGCGGCGACGCGCGCCAAGGCCAAGCCGGCGTCCGGCGGACGCGCCAAATCCGGCGCGGCGGCTTCGGGCGGCAAGGGCCGGACGGGCGGTTCGACCGCAAGCTCCAAGAGCGCCGCGAAGGGCGGCCGCAAAAGCGGCGGCGCGGGTGCGTCGGGCTCCGGCGGCGGCGCGAGCGGCGGCGGCTCGGGGAGCTAGGTCCGTCATTGCGAGGAGCGCATCCCGCGGGCGTCTAAGGTCGCACGGGATTGCTTCGCTACGCTCGCAATGACGGATTAGAAGCTGAGCCGGCCGCCCAAAGCGAAGACGAGCACGCGCTGGCCGTGGGCCCGCCCATCGGTCAGGATGTCGGTCTGCGCCGGCGTTCCGGCGTAAAAGCGCTCGTCCCGGCTGATTGGGCTGTTCTCGAGATCGGTATAGCCCGCGGCCGCGTCCAGCGACACGTGCCCGCTCATCCGGAAGCTCGCTCCGACATTGTAATCGACCCGGTCGGCGTCGGGGACGCGGGGATCGCGGCCCGAGTCGCGGGTCGGGGTCGGATCGATCTGCACTCCCGCCCGAAGCGTCAGCCGTTCGCCGACCGTCTGGTCGAACCCCAAAGCGACGTTCCACGTATCCTTGTAATTCTGGACGATGGCGTTGTTGATCGGCGCGGCGATCTCGATTCGGTCGAACTTGCTCCAGCCGAAATGGACCGCCTGGGCATTGAGGGTCAGGCTCTTGGTGACTCCGACCCGGGCGCCGACGGTGAGCTGCCAGGGCGTGGTGAAGCGCGCCACCGTCTGCGCTCGCCCGTTGCGCGCGGCGAGGGGGCCGGCGAGGCCGCTGATCTCGACCGGGCCCTCGAGCTTGTGATCGACCGCGGACTTATAGGCTATGCCGATCGTCACCCGCTCCGCCGGACGCAGCTGGATCCCGGCGCTCCAGCCCCAGTCCCAGCCGTTGCCGGTGAGCCGGAGGCGGCCGTCGGCCGAGCCGGGTGTCAGATTGGGAAGGGCGTTGGACAGCCAGGCGTCGCTATACTGGACGTTCAGGGCCGCGCCGACGCTGAGCCAGTCGGTGGCCTTGATCGCGACCGACGGCTGGAAATCGAGGGTGAGCAGTCGGCTTCGAATGGCGGAATAACGCTGCCAGCCGGACGGATCGTAGTCGCTGGTGAAGCTGAACGGGGCGGTGACGGCGAGCCCGATCGCGATCCGGTCGCTGATCGGCAGCGCGAAAGCATTGTTCGGGGCCACTCCGCGCACGATCGGATCGCGAAGCTGTGAAGGTCCGCCGACGGGCGCGGGCGGGGCGCCCGGCCGGTCGATCAGGGTGCCGGCATCGTCGACCCTCCCGCTGGGAAAGATGGCGGTGGCGCCGAACGCCGCTTCGCGCTCGGTCGTCCCCGCGATCGCCGCCGGGTTCCACCACAGCGACGCCGCCCCCTGATCGGCGACCTCTCCGGAATTGGCCCGGCCCCATCCCCTAACCGACTGCTCCTGAAGATAGAATCCCGCGGCGTCGGCGGCGCCCGGGGCGGTCATAACAAGAGCGGCCGTCGTCCCGAAAAGCAACAGGCGCGTCTCGGAGCGCCCGCGTCCGCAACGTTTGCCGATCATCCTGTGTCCCCCGTTCGAACCCACCGGTGCGCCCCGCACCACTAAGGGTTAGAAACGAAATCTTTGTTTCTCAACCTTTTTAATTTGTATCCGGAACGGATATTTGACCGTCCTCAACCGGATCAATACGAGCCCTACGTGCAACACCTAAACGGTTAACGCTCGAAACGTGCTTACCCCCGATTGTTCCATGACCGCTAATATGCTTACTGGCGCGTACACCAAATGCTTGGGGCAAAATGATGAATCAGTACTTCAGCCTTCCGGTACCCGACGAAGCGGCGTCAGTGGGGGGCGCCGCGGAGGGCCGGACTCTGCCCCTGCAGAATCGCGAGCGGCCGGCGGGGACTCACCTGTTCGATCTGGGCCAGCTGGAGGTCCGCTGGGAGGCGGAGGCCGGCACCTTGTGGACCCACATGACACCGGTCGACCGGCCCAATTTCAACCGGGCGATGCTGCGCGACTTCCAGCGCTGGCAAGCGGAAATAGGCCGCGAGTTCGCCGACCCGCAGGGAGGGCTGAAATATCTCGTACTCGGTTCGCGCTTCCCCGGCGTTTTTAACCTGGGCGGAGATCTCGAGCTCTTCGCCCGGTTCATCACCGCCGGCGATCGCGAGGGCCTCGTCCGCTACGGCCGCGACTGTATCTCGATTCTGCATAATAATCTTCGGCGCCTCGAGCTTCCGATCGTCACCATCGCCCTCGTCCAGGGCGACGCGCTCGGCGGCGGCTTCGAGGCGGTGCTCAGCTTCAACGTCGTGGTCGCGGAAAAAGGCGCCAAGTTCGGCCTTCCGGAGATCGCCTTCGGCCTGTTTCCGGGGATGGGCGCACACAGCCTGCTGTTGCGCAAGGTCGGCCTCGCCCGAGCCGAGGAGATGATGCTGTCCAACCGCCTCTACACGGCGGAGGAGATGTTCGAGATGGGCCTCGTCCATGTGCTCGCCGAGCCCGGCCGCGGCGAGGAAGCGGTGCGCGCCTATATCGCCAAGAACGGCCGCCGGCATGCGGGCCATCGCGGCATCTACCACGCGTCGAGCCTCTCCGACCCGGTGACGCTCGAGGAGCTCAACGCCATCGTCGAAGTCTGGGCGGACAGCGCGCTCTGCCTCAACGAAGCCGACCTCAAGCTGATGCGGCGCCTGGGGACCGCTCAGACTAGGCTTGCAGCCGCCTGAGGCTTCCCGGGACCGGATCCGCTTCGGTCCATTCCTCGCCCCGCCCCTGCATTTCGAGCCTCCGGTTGATCACCGATTCCGGCACCGGCCGGCCCAGGAAGAAGCCCTGGGCGGCGGTGCAACCGGCGCCGGTGACGTAGCCGAGCTGGGTCTCGGTCTCGATGCCCTCGGCGACGATCTCCATGTCGAGCTCGGCGGCGAGGCTGACGAGGGCGTGGATGATCGCCCGGGCCTCGCGGCTCTTGGTCACGTCGGCGATGAAGGTGGTGTCGATCTTGATCTTGTCGAAGCGATATTTCTTCAAATAGGTCAGCGACGAATAGCCGGTCCCGAAATCGTCGATCGACAGCTTTAGGCCGATCCTCTGGAACTCGCGGATCAGCGAGTTGGACTGGGGATTCTCCTCGAGCAGCACGCTCTCGGTAATCTCCAGCTCCAGCCGCCGGGCCGCCAGACCCGAACGGTAGAGCGCGGACAGGATCATGTGGCTGAGGTGGAGGTCCTTCAGGAGGGCGGGCGACATGTTGACGGCGATGCTGACGTCTTCCGGCCATTTCGCCGCGGCCGCGCAGGCCTGGTAGAGCACCCAGTGGCTGATCGGCGAGATCAGGCCCGTACTCTCCGCGAGCGGGATGAACTCGGCCGGGCTTACCATTCCGAGCTCGGGATGGTGCCAGCGCAGCAGGGCTTCGCAGCAGCTGACCTTCTTCGTCTTCAGGTCCACGATCGGCTGGTAATAGACTTCGAGCTCGCCCTTATCGATCGCCTCCTTGAGCGCCCCCTCGAGCGCGCGCTTTTTCTGGAACTCCTCCTGCATCTTCGTCTCGAACAGGCAGAAGTCGTTCCGGCCGTTGGCCTTGGCGTGGTAGAGCGCCATGTCGGCATGCTGGAGCAGGGTGTCGGCCTCGGTGCCGTGGCCGGGCGCCACCGCCGCTCCGATCGATCCGGTCACCTGGATCGACACGCCTTCGATGGTCATCGGCACGACAAGGCCGCGCATCACCTCGCGGGCCAGCTCCTCGGCGAAATAGGGCTTGGTGCCGCGCGCCAGGAGGACGAACTCGTCGCCGCCGAAGCGGGCGACGCTGCCGCGCCCGTCGACGATCGAGGAGAGCTGGCGGGCGACGGTGCAAAGCACCCCGTCACCGGTCGGATGGCCGAGGGAATCGTTGATCTCCTTGAACCGGTCGAGATCGACCCAGAGCACGGCCAGCTCGCCATTCTCGCCCGATTGGACCGCGGCCAGCTCCGTCTGAAGGCGCTCCTGGAAGGCGCCGCGATTCTCGAGGCCGGTCATCGCATCGTAGCGGGCCAGCCGTTCGAAACGGTCGGTGAGGGCCCTCTGCTCACGGGTCGCCGACATCGCCTTGAGGATCGCCGAATAGGTCTGCAGCGTGATGTCGACCATGCCGACCATGAAGACGAGGAAGACGGCGCCCAGAACCATCCGGAAGGGCTCGCCGCTGAGAAACAATCCCAGAGCCGAGGGACCGGTCGCCAAAGCGAGCTGGCCGATGGCGATCACCGGACGGCCCGCATTGCGGCCGCAAATGCCGGCCGCATAGCCGGTCGTCAGAGTCGCCGCGCACATGTGATGAAGCGCGACGTCCGATCGCAGCATCGTCATCAGGGTCATCATCCCGAGCAGCAGCGAATATCCCCAGGCGCCCACTTCGTAGATGGTTTCGGAGCGGGCGTTCGCCGAGGTGCCGTGCTGGGCGGCATGGTGGAAAAAGACGTGGTGGCTGACTCGTCCGGCGCCGACGAGGCCGATCGCCACCGCCATCGCGCTCAGCCAGACATCGCCGCTGGAGACGGCGATAAGGGTGCTGACGGTAGAGCCGGCGACGGCGCCGACGCCGAGCGAGGTGGAGGAGGTAAAGAGGGTTTCGACCAGCGAACGGCGCACCTCTTCGGCGACCGTCCGGTCGGTTCTCCCGATCTCGCGCAGTTTGGCGATGATGCTCGTCAACCCACCGTTTCCCTCAGCCCGGGCCCGCTTTGCCGCAAAACAGTTTATCTTGAATTAAGGCTGCGTCCGGCGGCGGACCTTCAACCATTTGTGAACGTTTGGCTGTCAGAAGATTTGTATGCGTATCCGTTCCGTCTCTCTTCCGGCCAAAGCCGATCCGGCCCGAGTTCGAGCTGGTGCTTCGTCTCGAGGACGGCAGTCCCTGGCGGCTGACCGTCTCCACCGGCATGGAGCGTTTCATCGGCTATTACCCGCGGGTCGACGGGCTCGACGCGGACGGGCCCTTGCTCCGCTTCCGCACGGCCGATCCCGCCTGAGGGGAACTGCCGCTTTCCCGGCGTTGGGGGGCGGTGATCGGCAAGCTTCAAATCCCTTATATGCCATTGGCAACGCTGCGAATGCCGTGCTTTTCGATGTCGACGGCACCCTCCTTTCGCCTGCCCCGCAACTCTGATCCGAAATGGCGATTTATTTAACCAATAGGTGGCATGACCCGGGGATGATCAGGCATGGCAGCATCGGCAACGCGTTTCGCCGCCTATGGGGCAGCGCCAGGCTGCGCCTCCTGTTCCTGACCACGCTCGCCGGCCTCGTCTTCGGAGCGATCGAATTGGGGGAGCCGCTCGAGGACAGCCTCCACATGATGAGGAACACGGCCCGCTCCCACGACGCGAGCGGGGACATCGTGCTCATCGCCATCGACGACAAGAGTCTCAAGGAATTGGGCCAATGGCCGTGGCCGAGAAGCTATTATGGAAAGCTCAGCGATCGTTTGCGAGAAGCCGGCGCAAAGCGAGTCTTCTTCGACATCGACTTTTCCTCCACCTCGAATCAGAGTGAGGATGCCGCCTTCGCACAGGCACTTCAAAGGCTGAACGGCAGGGCGACCCTGGCGCTTCGGTTTGTCATCGATCCTGTCTCTGGCGAGCGTACCGACAATTTCCCGATCGCGGGCCTGCGAAAGGCCTCGGGTCTCGCCCATATCAATTTTCGCTATTCCGGTAAGGGGGCGGTCTGGGACATTCCCTACTCGCTGAACTACGGCGACCGGGTTTATCCGTCATTCGCCGCCTCGATGGCTAACTCTTACGGGCCCGAGGCCTCGACGTTCCCCATCGATTATTCGATCGACCCGCGCACGGTTCGCGTGATCAGCGCCGTCGACCTCGTCAACGGAAGGGTCCCGCCCGAGGCGATCCGGGGCAAGGATGCCCTCATCGGGACCACGTCGCTCCAGCTGGGCGACATTGCCTGGCTCCCGGGACACGGCCGAATGGCCGGCGCCTATATCCATCTTCTGGGGGCCGAGACGCTCAAGCAGGGCCAACCGCGAAACTTCGGCTGGCTCCTCCCTTTCCTGTTCGGCCTGGCGGTAGCCGCCGGCGTTCTCTACGCGTCGCGCCGGCGCTACTCGGTCGGTCTCTTCCTCGGCGGTACGACGCTGTTGTTCCTGGTCCCGCTGGTGCTCGAGTCCAATCTGATCTTCGCTCAGACGGTTCCGGCCCTCTCCGTCCTTTTTGTCTCATCGGGCACGCAAGCCTGGCGAAGCTTCCGCCGCTATTACAGCGAGAGAGCGCGCATCAATCCCGTTTCGGGCTTGCCGAATCTGAGCGCCCTCAGAGAAGCGCAGGTCGCGGCGCATCAGGTCATGGTCGCGGCGCGGGTCCAGAATTATCCGGAAATTTGCGCGACCCTGCCGGTGGGCGCCGAGCGCGCCCTCGTGGAGCAGATTGCCGGCCGGCTGATCGTCGCGGCTCCCAGCACCACATTGTACCAGGGCGACGAAGGCATATTCGCCTGGCTGGTGGAAGTGGAAGCCGAGGCGCATCTCGAGGAGCATCTCAACGCGCTCCATTCGCTGTTCCGCAACCCGATCGTCGTGGCCGCAAGCAAATTCGACCTTGCGATCACGTTCGGGATCGAGGCGGGGAGCGCCCGCTCCACCGCGAGCCGGTTCGCGGGGGCGCTCGTCGCCGCCGACGAGGCCGCCGCCGAATTGCTCCGCTGGAAAAAGTACGACCCCGGCCAGCCGGAGGAGGCCGCGTGGAAGCTGTCGCTCCTCAGCCAGCTCGACTCCGCGATCGATGCGGGCGACCTATGGGTGGCGTATCAGCCAAAGTTCCGGCTGCCGAACCGCCAGATCGTCGGCGCGGAAGCGTTGGTTCGCTGGACCCATCCGGAGAAGGGGGCCATCGGCCCGATGGAGTTCATCCCCGCGGCCGAGCAGAGCGGGCGGATCGAGAAGCTCACCGAGTTCGTCCTCGACCGCGCGGTTCGCGCCGCGGCCCTCATCAATCGCAGGGGCGTCGAGTTCACCATGTCGGTGAACATATCGCCCAAGCTGCTCGGCCGTTTCCCTCTCGAATCGGTGGTGATGGAGCTTCTGGCCCGGTATCGTCTTCCTCCCGAACGGCTGATGCTCGAAGTAACGGAGACGGCCGCCCTGGCGGGCACGGCCGATCTCCGGCCGCTTCACAATCTGCGCGGGCGCGGGGTGCACATATCGATCGACGATTATGGCACGGGCCTCTCCACGCTCGACTATATCAAGCGCATCCCCGCGTCCGAGATCAAGATCGACAAGAGCTTCGTTCAAGCCATCGACAAGAGCAACAGCGACCGCATCATGGTCAGCTCGACCATCCAGTTGGCCCATTCGCTCGGACGTCAAGTGGTAGCCGAAGGGGTGGAGGATCTGACCACTTTAGAGACACTGACGGCCATGGAGTGCGACTTGGTGCAAGGGTTCTATCTCGCTAAGCCTATGACTTTAAAGGATTTGAGCAAGATACTTAGCGAATCGAACCTTTCTCATGCTGCCTGAAGATGGTTAACTTATTGCTAATCATTAAGAAAGTGTTTAGTTTTCTCCATTCCGGTGAGGGTCTGCGACCTCACCTCAAAATGGGGAAAGCAAATGCTGAAAAACAACCAGCCCGTTCGGGGCATCTGGGAACTAATCTGGGGTAAAGGTGGCATGGGCAGCGGCGGCACGAAAGGCTAAGCGCCAGTAACGAATCCCGGCACTGCCCGGGTTTTCAATCTCAGGGGGCCATGTGCCCCCTTTTTTTTCATTGCCGCCTTCCGGCGAACTGCCCAGCGCGCGGAATGCGCAAAGCGTCCGCCTTTCGGGAAACCGCGGCAGGTCCTGGCGTTGTCAGGCCATGGCCGAAACCGAAACCCGACAAAAATGCCAGGGCCGCCGCCCGCGGGCCGTCCTGTTCGACGTCGACGGCACCCTCGTCGACACCAACGACCTGCACGCCGCCGCCTGGCGCGAGGCGTTCGCGAGCTTCGGGCTCGACAAGTCGATCGAGGCAATACGCTGGCAGGTGGGGAAGGGGGGCGACAATCTCATCCCGGCGCTCTTCCCAGGCCTGGGCGAGTCTCTGCGCTCGGAGATCGAAGCGTTTCGCGGCGACCTTTTCAAGCGCGACTATCTGCCCCGAGCGACTCCCTTTGCCGGAGTGCGCGACCTGTTCGAGCGGCTCGCGGGGGACAGCATCCGAATCGTCCTCGCTTCCTCCTCCCATTCCGAGGAGGTAGGCTATTATCTCGGCCTGATCGCCTGCGCCGATCTGGTCGGCGCGACGACGTCGAAGGACGATGTCGACAAGTCGAAGCCCTGCCCGGACATCTTCGCCGCCGCGCTGGCGAAGGTGGCGCCGCTCGGCGCCGACGAGGCGGCGGTGGTCGGCGACACGCCGTGGGACGCCGAGGCGGCCGGCAAGCTCGGCCTTCGGACGATCGGCTTCTGCTCCGGCGGGTTCCCCGACGAAGCGCTGGCGCAAGCGGGCGCCTGCGAGCTTTACGACGGCCCGGGCGACCTCCTCGCCCGCTTCGACCAATCGGTATTCGGCCGTGGCTAAAGGCAAGGCGAGCCGGGCCCTGCTCGCGGCCGACGAAGCCGCGGCGGAAGCCGCGCTCCCCTATCAGGGATCGCCCGCCATGGAGGCGCTCGGCCGGTTCGCCTCGCTCGGCGACCAGCCGCCGCTTCGGACCCTGTGCGCGGCGGTGATCGCGGCGGGCGTCGCGGGCGGCAACCGGCGCCTCGCCCGCGCCGGAGTGAGGATGCTGGTCGCCCACACGCTGGCGACGCTCGCCAAGGATTATGTCAAGGAACGGGTCGACCGCACCCGACCGCGCTCCAAGGGCGAACGCGGCAAGGATCATGTCCCTAAGCCCGGCGGGAACACCGCCAAAGAAGAAACCAGCTTCCCCTCCGGCCACAGCGCCGGAGCGGCGGCGGTCGCCCGGGCCTTCGCGCGCGACTATCCGGAATATGCGGCCGCGGCCTATGCCGCCGGCGGCGCGCTCGCTCTGGCCCAGATCCCCCGCTGCGCCCATTATCCCACCGACGTCGGCGCCGGGCTCGCCATCGGCCTCGCGGCCGAGGCGATAGTGGACATCGGCATCGGGCTGGTGGAGTAGCGGCCCGGTCCTCGTTTTGAAGATAGGAGTTGCGCCTTGCGCCTGTTGCCCGTCGCTTTTGTCGCCTTCCTCGCCGCCTGCTCGCCCGCCGCCGACCCGGGCGCATCGAACCGGCAGGATACCGCCGAGGTCGCGCCGATTCTCGACACGCCCGAGGCCAGGGACTCGCAAAGCTACGCCCGGCCGCTGGAGGCCCGGGTGACCCACGTCGCGCTCGACCTCAAGGCCGATTTCGCGGCGAAGCGGATCGCCGGCACCGCGACCCTCGACGTCCAGGCGAAGCCCGATTCGAAGGCGATCGTTCTCGACAGCAAGGGGCTCGAAGTGAAGTCCGTCACCGACGGCGACGGCAAGCCCCTCCGTTATGCGCTCGGCAAGGCCGATCCGGAGCTCGGCGCGCCGCTGACCGTGGAGCTGGGCGGCGCAAAGCAAATCCGTATCGCTTATGTGAGCGCCCCCGATGCCGAGGCCCTGCAATGGCTGACGCCCGAGCAGACCGCCGGCAAGAAACAGCCCTTCCTGTTCAGCCAGGGCCAGGCGATCCTCAATCGGAGCTGGATCCCGACCCAGGACAGCCCCGGAATCCGCCAGACCTGGGAGGCGCGGATCGTCGTGCCCGAACCGCTGCGGGTGGTGATGAGCGGCGAGCGGCTGACTCCCGAGGGCGAGGCGGCGCCAGGCGGCGGCCGCGCCTTCCGCTTCCGGATGGACAAGCCGGTCGCGCCTTATCTGATCGCGCTCGCCGCGGGCGACATCGCCTTCCAGAGCCTCGGCCCGCGCACCGGAGTCTATGCCGAGCCGGCGACGATCCGGGCCGCCGCCGCCGAGCTGGTCGACACCGAGAAGATGGTCGCCGCGGCCGAGCGGCTCTACGGCCCCTATCGCTGGGGCCGCTACGACATGATCGTCCTTCCGCCGGCTTTCCCTTATGGCGGAATGGAGAATCCCACTCTCACCTTCCTCACCCCGACCTTCCTCGCCGGCGACCGAAGTCTGGTCGGCCTCGTCGCCCACGAGCTGGCCCACAGCTGGTCGGGCAACCTCGTCACCAACGCCGTCTGGCCGGATTCCTGGCTCAACGAGGGCTTCACCTCCTATTTCGAGAACCGGATCATGGAGGCGCTCTACGGCCCCGGGCGCGCCGGCCAGGAAGCGGCCTTGTCCTTCGCAGACATGGAGAGCGCCTTCGCCGAGCTCGGCACCGCCGCGCCCGGCACCCGGCTCCACAATCCCGACGAAACCGTCGAAGGCGGCTCGAGCGGGATCGTCTACGACAAGGGCGCCCTGTTCCTGAGAACGATGGAGCGGATCGTCGGCCGGGAGCGGTTCGATTCCTGGCTTCGCTCCTATTTCGACCGCCACGCCTTCCAGCCGATGACGTCGGCCCGCTTCCTCGCCGATCTGCGCGCCAATCTCGTCAAGGGCGACAAGGCGCTCGAGGAGAAACTGAAACTGGACGAATGGGTCTACAGGCCGGGCCTTCCCGCCAACGCCGCCCGGCCCGATCCGAAAGCCTTCGCGCCGGTCGACGCGGCGCTCGGCGGTTTCAAGGGCGGCGGGCCGGCCCCGGGGGCGCTCTGGGCGCGCTGGACGACGGCGGAGCGGCTCCGGTTCCTCAACGGCCTGCCGCGGGCCCTGCCGCCGCAGCGCCTCGCCGAGCTCGACCGGGCGCTTGGGCTGACCGAAAGCGGAAACGCGGAAACGCTGTTCGCCTGGCTCCAGCTCGCCCTCGCCAACCGCTACCAGCCGGCCGTGCCCGCCGCCGAGCGCTTCCTGATGTCGATGGGCCGCCGCAAGTTCGTCGCGCCCTTGTTCGAAACTCTGGCCAAGCAAGGCGAATGGGGCCGACCGATCGCGACGGGCATCTACGCCCGGGCGCGGCCGACCTATCATTCGGTGACCACCGGCACGGTGGACAAGACGCTTAAGGAAGGTGGGGCCTAAAAGCCGTTCCTGCTCCGTCATTGCGAGGAGCGGAGCGACGAAGCCACCCAGTGGACCTCCGAGGCCGCTCTGGATTGCTTCGCTTCGCTCGCAATGACGGCTCAATAAGGAAAGATCGCGTAGCCCCGTTCCCGTACCGCCGCGACATGCTCCGAATATTCGGCGTGGCATTTGTCGCCGGGCCGGATCAGCCCGACCTCCGCTTCCGCCCTCCGGCTCATCGGCAGAAGGGCGATCGGGGTCGCCGCCGGGGTCAGCTGGGCGCCGCTGCCGGCGGCGAGCGTGGTGAGCACTCCATTGAGGGCGCCCGCCCGCGACGGCCGGCCGAGGATCGCGATCCGATATTGGCCCTCGGCGTTCGTCACCAGATAGATGTGCCCGGAAAGATGCGGGAAGGAGACGAAGCCGTGCTGCTCGAAGTCGCGGTCGAGCCTCGAGCTTTCGCTGAAGGACAGGCAGCGAGTCGCTTCGTCCCATTCGATCAGCGTGCGATAGGCGAAGATCGCGTCCGCTTCGCTGAACGACCGGCGAACGGTCAGATATTCGCCTTCCAGCCAGTGCACCGCGGCTCGCG
The DNA here is from genome assembly GCA_963850005.1 of uncultured Alphaproteobacteria bacterium. Classification (GTDB taxonomy): domain Bacteria; phylum Pseudomonadota; class Alphaproteobacteria; order Sphingomonadales; family Sphingomonadaceae; genus Allosphingosinicella. The sequence goes on along the minus strand of CAWKJG010000004.1, from coordinate 1,213,103 downwards.
AATAGGCACCCATCTCCTCGGGCGCGAGGCCGGCGTCCTGAGGGCCGCGCTCGGGCGCCTTGCTGGTTCGAAGCGCGACTCCGAGCGCGCCTTCCATCCGGACCACGGTCGCGAGCGTGAACGGGCGCTGGCCCGACAGCGCCTTTTCAAGCGTCGACAGGCTCACCTTGGCCTCGTCCGCGAGCCATTGGCGCGACAGGCGGCGGCGCGCCAGCTCCTCGCGGATCCGCATCGCGGTCGCGCTGCTCTCCTCGTCGCTCTGGCTGCCCAGCACGCGCTTTCTCCCCTCGCGGCGATACTGCGCACATTTCGGCACATTTCGTCAACTCCCTGCCCGTTCCCGCAGCCCCGAACGCAGGATGCGGCAGACCTTTGTCCGACAATACCGTGGCGTCGAATCCGCAGCCTGCTATCGAGAGAGCGCGAAGGGGGCGCGAAGACGCTCCTCGCGAGGAAGGGGACTGGAAATGGTTAGGGCCGCTCTGTCAGTCGACGAAAGCCGCGCACGGCCGTTCGGCTTCGTGAAGCCCCCCAAGCTCGGCGACCGAATCGGAGTCTCGCGCCGCGGATCTCCGGTCTGGGCGACCATCACCGACCTCAGCGTCGAGAGCGGCCCCGACGGCCGCGGCACCCTCCTCGTCACCGCCCGCTCCGCCGCCTGAACCGGCGAGCGGCTCCAATGTTTATTCTTCGCCGTCCCTGAGCCTTTGATTCCCTCTTCCGCTTTTCGCGGGAGAGGAGGGGGCCGCCGCGCAGCGGTGGAAGGTGAGGGTCTTGTATCGCAGACTTCGCAAGACCCTCACCCCCCAGGCCTTCGGCTCGGGTCCCCCCTCTCCCGCGAAAAGCGGGAGAGCCCCCTGATCCCCGCCTCCCCTCCAAACCCCTCAACCCACCGCAAAATATGGTGGATAAGTCATTTACCTCTTGGCGGCGGATTCGAGTTGAGGCACTATGGCTAGTGGCGGTGCCTAGGGGGCGACGCAAGACATTGTAGGTGGACGTCGCTCACCCTATATTGGGAGGAGGCGGAAATCGCTTGCCCTGTGGATATCGGGGGCAAGTCGAAATGAAGCGCCCGCGCCCCCTCGAAAGTGCTTAAGGTGGGGTAAATCCACTGGAACGAAAATAGTACAAGGGGTAGGATGATGGACCTTTCCGGCAGCAGCGACACGGGAGCGAGCGACGTGGCCACCACCGTCTCCGATTCGGCCAGGGCGAAAGCGGACGCCGCCAACGAGGGCCCGAAAATCTATCCGGTCGAGGTCGATCACAGCCGCGATTCGCTGCTCACCGATTTCGGCAAGGACACTCTGAACGACCGCTACCTCCTGCCCGGCGAGACCTATCAGGATCTGTTCGTCCGGGTCGCCTCGGCTTATGCCGACGACGCCGAGCACGCCCAGCGAGTCTACGATTATATCTCGAAGCTCTGGTTCATGCCGGCGACTCCGGTCCTGTCCAACGGCGGCACCGGCCGCGGCCTTCCGATCAGCTGCTATCTGAACTCGGTTCCGGACAGCCTCGAGGGCATCGTCGACACCTGGAACGAGAATGTCTGGCTGGCCTCGCGCGGCGGCGGCATCGGCACCTATTGGGGCGCGGTGCGCGGCATCGGCGAGCCGGTCGGCCTCAACGGCAAGACCAGCGGCATCATCCCGTTCGTCCGGGTCATGGACAGCCTGACGCTCGCGATCAGCCAGGGTAGCCTGCGCCGCGGTTCGGCCGCCTGCTATCTCGACATCTCGCACCCCGAGATCGAGGAGTTCCTGGAGATCCGCAAGCCTTCGGGCGACTTCAACCGAAAGGCGCTCAACCTCCATCACGGAGTGCTCGTCACCGACGCTTTCATGGAAGCGGTCCGCGACGGCTCCGAATGGACCTTGAAGAGCCCGAAGGACGGCTCCGAGCGCGCCACCGTCGACGCCCGCTCGCTGTTCCAGAAGCTGGTCGAGACCAGGCTCGCGACCGGCGAGCCCTACATCATCTTCATCGACAAGGTGAACCGGTCGATGCCGCGGCATCACCGCGAATTGGGCCTCAAGGTCTCGACCTCGAACCTGTGCTCGGAGATCACCCTTCCCACCGGCCGCGACCATCTCGGCAAGGACCGCACCGCCGTCTGCTGCCTCTCGAGCCTCAACCTCGAGACCTGGGACGAGTGGAACGGCGACAAAAGGTTCATCGAGGACATCATGCGCTTCCTCGACAACGTGCTGACCGACTATATCGACCGCGCGCCCGAGGAGATGGCCCGGGCCAAGTATAGCGCGATGCGCGAGCGTTCGGTCGGCCTCGGCGTGATGGGCTTCCACTCCTTCCTCCAGGCCCGCAACATCCCCTTCGAAGGGGCGATGGCGAAGAGCCTCAACTTCAAGATCTTCAAGCACATCTCCGCCCAGGTGAACGAGGCGTCGATGATGCTCGCCAAGGAGCGCGGGCCCTGCCCGGACGCGGCCGACATGGGCGTGATGGAGCGCTTCAGCTGCAAGATGGCGATCGCGCCGACCGCGAGCATCTCGATCATCACCGGCGGCACCTCCGCCTGCATCGAGCCGATCCCGGCCAATATCTACACCCACAAGACCTTGAGCGGCTCCTTCTCGATCAAGAATCCGTATCTCGAGAAATTGCTGATCGCGAAGTCGAAGAATTCGGAAGGAATCTGGTCGACGATCCTCGAGCGCGGCGGCTCGGTCCAGCATCTCGATTTCCTCACCCCCGAGGAAAAGGACGTGTTCAAGACCAGCTTCGAGATCGACCAGCGCTGGCTGATCGAGCTCGCCGCCGACCGAACGCCCTATATCGACCAGGCGACCTCGCTCAACCTGTTCATCCCGGCCGACGTCGACAAATGGGATTTGCTGATGCTCCACTACCGGGCCTGGGAGCTGGGCATCAAAAGCCTCTATTATCTGCGCTCCAAGTCGGTGCAGCGCGCCGGCTTCGCCGGCGGGGTCGAGGCCGACAATACGATCGATCCCAAGCAGATCGAGCTCGCCGCGACCACGGATTACGACGAATGCCTGGCGTGCCAGTAACGTTTACCCGTCATCCCGGCGAAAGCCGGGACGACGAAAACTCTCCCCGAGCGGGGGAGAGAGCCGCGCCTGGCTCCCTTCGGCGCGGCACCTGGCGGGGGAAAGCGAGGCTGCAAGGGTGCGAGCGATTCCGCATTCGCGCGCGCCGCGTGAAGCGCTTGGCTTCCCCCCGCTTTTTATAGGAAGGATTCTGCTTGATGCCGGAGACGATCACTTTGGGCCATGTGCTGATGCTGCTCGGGGCGCTGGCCGCGCTCTACGCGCTGTGGCAGGCCTCGATCTTCCTCAAGCATAAGGAGGCTGGCCGAGGCACGCCGCAATATGCCCGCCGCCGCGACGGTCGCCGCTACGCCGTCTGGGGCGCGCTCGCCGCGGCGCTCCTGTTCGCGCTCGGCGGAGTGGCGATCGCGTGAGCCGCGCCCGCGCCTCGGCGTCGCTCGCTCCGGCCTTTTGCCCCGCCGACCTCTATCATTTCAGTGCAAAGGGATAGACCCATGCCCCTTCTCGAAGCCCGCAAGCAGTACAAGCCCTTCGAATATCCCTGGGCGTTCGAATTCTGGAAGCGCCAGCAGCAGATCCACTGGATGCCGGAGGAAGTGCCGCTCGGCGAGGATTGCCGCGACTGGGCGCAGAAGCTGACCGACCACGAGCGCTCGCTGCTCACCCAGATCTTCCGCTTCTTCACCCAGGCCGACGTCGAGGTGCAGGATTGCTACCACGACAAATATGGCCGCGTGTTCAAGCCGACCGAAGTGAAGATGATGCTGACCGCGTTCAGCAACATGGAGACGGTCCACATCGCCGCCTACAGCCACCTGCTCGACACGATCGGAATGCCCGAGAGCGAGTATTCGATGTTCCTTCAGTATAAGGAGATGAAGGACAAGCACGATTACCTCGCCACCTTCGGGGTCGACACCGACGAGGACATCGCCAAGACGCTCGCCATGTTCGGCGGCTTCACCGAGGGGCTCCAGCTCTTCGCCAGCTTCGCGATGCTGATGAACTTCCCGCGCTTCAACAAGATGAAGGGCATGGGCCAGATCGTCAGCTGGAGCGTGCGCGACGAGAGCCTCCATTGCGAGGGCATCACCCGCCTCTTCCACGCCTTCGTCAAGGAGCGCGACTGCTACACGCCCCAGGTCAAGAAGGAGATACGCGAGGTCTGCCACCGCACCGTCGAGCTCGAGGACGCCTTCATCGACCTCGCCTTCGAAATGGGCCCGGTCCCCGGAATGAGCCCGAAGGAGATCAAGCAATACATCCGCTACATCGCCGACTGGCGCCTCAGCCAGCTCGGCCTGAAGCCGATGTTCATGATCGACGACCACCCGCTGCCCTGGCTCGCGCCTTTGCTCAACGGGGTCGAGCACGCCAATTTCTTCGAGACGAGGGCGACCGAATATTCGAAGGCCGCGACTCGGGGGAATTGGGGCGAGGTGTGGGACAATTTCGACCGGCGCAAGTCGGCGAAGGCGGCGAATGACGGGGTCGGTGCTGTGACGGAAAGCGGGGACGATATGTTCACGCGGGCCGGGGTGGCGGCGGAGTAGCGTGCTCCCGGCCATTAACAGGATTAAGATAAGGGGGAGCGACGATCTCCCACTTGCACCGGGGGCCGTTATTTTCGTTGTTGGCCCAAACAACGGTGGAAAGTCAACATTTTTAAACGAAATACTAGCTGTCACCTCGAAGGGAGAGAACGCTAAGTGGATTGAGGCTATTTCTTGGTCTCTCGGAACGAGAGACGAGTACCAAGCATACATTGATACTCATTTTGCTCCCGACACCGCTGACTATCTTAAGGAGATTCGCACTGGTCGGCAAGTCGGTAGGCTCGATATAACTCGGTTTTACGAAAGATATTGGACAAGGAGCCCGAGTTTTCTGATTCGTCTATTAAACGCGCAGAGTCGAATTGAGCTTGCGAATAAGACAGCGGCGCCAAGCGTAATCGCGAAACACCAGCTCCATCCTTACCACGCATTTTTCTTTGACACTTCTCTTGAGGAAGCGTTTTCAATCAAGGTGGCAGATGCATTTGGTAAAGACTTTCGCATAAACAGAACTGGATCTGAGGTCGCAGGGTACCTTGGGTCGGCTCCACAGGGCGAGCGATTGTCATCGGAGTATGAGCAAAGCATCATCACCGAAATGATACCTATCGAGCAATTCGGAGACGGTGTGAGATCGTATACCGGCATCCTGTTGAATGCGATCGCCGACCCACGCCCGGTTACGATTATAGACGAGCCAGAGGCTTTTCTTCATCCTCCCCAAGCACGAAAGCTTGGGTATGAGATCGCTGGGTCTGCAAAGTCGACCGGGCAGCAGGTGTTCGTTGCTACACATAGCGCGGAATTCATTCAAGGTGCACTCGCATCTGCGAACCCGAACATTCACTTTTTGTACCTAGATCACTCAAATATTGCGCGCCCGGTCTTCTATGTGGATCGCTCAACCGTTTCAGAGTTTGGACAAAAGCCGTTCCTCGCCAACACCAATGCCTTAGATGCCATGTTCTACGAACAAGTGGTAATCTGCGAAGGCGAGGCAGACATCATGTTTTTCAAATGGATCTCTGGTAACACGCCATTGGAGCGTAATCTTCAGAACACTTTCTGGATTTCCTCTTACGGGAAGTCAGCCATTCCAGGTATGATGCAAGACCTGGCTCGGTTGGGAGTTGAATCTCGCTGTATATTTGACTTGGATGTGCTTCTGAGCTTGGACATTTTGGAACGTGTCTGCGCCGCTGTATCGATTGACTTTGGGGAGCACCGCGACGCCCTGCTCCGTCTCGCACGCGAGATAAGGGTGCCTCCGGCGGCCGAGGCCCTTCAAAGTATCCAAAGCATTGTTGGCGCCTTGGATGATGTGGCTGATGATGAGCCGACACGACTCGCCGCGATTCGACAAGTCAAGAAGCTGGCAGAGAGTTTAGGGAAATCGTGGTCCTTGAAGACAACCGGTCTGAGATTGATTCCGAAAGGACAGTCGTACGCGGCAGTAAAGCGCTTTCTCGCCCTTTTGAGAGAAAAGGGTGTGATCATTCTGGAGGAAGGCGAGATTGAGAACTACATGCCACAGATTGGCGGCCACGGCCAATCGTGGGTCCGTGCAGCAATCGAGAACGGTAGCCAAGGTTTAGTGGACCAAGACAGCCTCCACCAGCAGCTCTCGGCGTTAAGCTCCTAGGGGGTAAATAGTGACAGTATACATTTAAGGCGTTCGCCGCGCGCAAAATATCTGAAGCGCGAGGTGCCAGCTACGTGCCTGGCACCGGTTCCCCGCAATATCTAATCCGTGGAGTCTAATCCGTAGAGGCCGTCAGCCTCCACCCATCCGCCTTCAGCACCGCCAGGTACCGCTCGCCGCCCGCGAGCGTCGCCACTTCCTCGTCGACGATGAGCTCGATTTTCAGAGCGAGGGCGGGTAAATCGGGCGCCGGGGTTCGGAGCAGGCGCCGCAGCGCCGCCTCGCGAACGCCGTTGATGGCGTTGAGGCGATCCTCGAAGGGCTGGAACTCGGCCAGGGAGGCGCGCACTGTCGCCCGGGCCTCCGGGTTGGCGGCGAAGTCGAAGGGGATCGGCCAGCGGCTGCGGATCGCGGCGTGGATCTCGTGAGCGGGTAAGTAGTCGCCGACCCGATAGGCTGCCACCGCCGCGTCGGCCTCGCGCAGGGCGGCTATTGCCCGGTCCCATCGATGCCGCCCCGCGCCCGCCGGTACGCCCCGCCTCGTGCCGCCGCCGGCAGCCCCATCGCCGACGGCAAGCACAGGCGCGACGAAAGCCGCGCCTAGCAACGCCCGGCGCGTCGGGTTATGCCTCGCGGCAGTCATGCCTGAGGATCTCCTTAGTCGGTCATAAATACTGACCGGCTGGGAGCGCGTCAAGGGGATTGTTCTGGACCGCGACTTATCCTTTCAGCCCGCTCAGTCCCGAATGGCCCGGGCCGCGCTGTCATGGTCGATCGAGAGGGCCGCCGAGGTCGCCGGGGTGAGCAGCCGCACCGTCTTGCGTTTCGAAAAGGATCAGCGCGACATCAAGCCCGAGCTGATCCGGTTGCTCCGCCAAGCCTACGAGGCGGCGGACGTGCGCTTCATCGAACAAGGCGACCGCGTCGGCGTCGTCGGGCCGCGACTGCGGCCGCTTCCCTGATCCGCGAGCGAGCCCCGTTGACGCATTCTCCGTGGTCAGTAATTATGACCTGCTAGGACCGGCACGCACGATCGCCGCCGAATGGGAGCCTGAGGATGGGAATTGAAACCATGCCCTGGGACGCCGCCGACCACCTCGACAGCATCGAGGCGATCCTCGGCTATCTTGAGGCGGTGTTCGAGGACGGCGATCCCGAGCTGATCGCCGCCGCCCTAAACGACATCGCTCGTGCTCGAGGCCTCGGGCAGGACGCTCTATCGGCGCAAAGCGATATCGCTTCGCTGATCCGGGCCCCGAAGGCTCTCGGGCTTGAGCTGACCGCCAAAGCGGCGTGACCGTCGCGACCTATCCTGACGAGCGGGTAACGGACGTGCGCTTCGATGCCGAGCGACTGATCGTCGATCTCGCCGACGGCCGCACGATCGCGGTTCCGCTCGCCTGGTATCCGCGCCTTCTCAAGGCCACGCCGGCGCAGCGCGCCAACTGGACCAAGGCGGGCGGAGGCTTCGGAATCCACTGGCCCGATGTCGACGAGGATCTCAGCGTCGCCGGGCTGCTGCGCGGAACGCCGGCTCCCGAAGCGAGGCGCCGCGCCGCGTCCTGAGCCCGGGAAATTCGGGATAGCATGTATTTCCTGCGCAACTCCGAGCCGTCCAAACCGCTCTCCGCCAACCTCAGAACTTCACCCTCACCCCCACCATCGCCCGCTTGCTGATCTGCCCGCCGGGCATCCCGACGCTTTCCCCATAGGCGCGGGCGACGGCGCCGCCGCCGAGGGCGGTTTCGGCGAGCAGGGGCTCGGTCCCGAACACGCGCTCCCATTTCTCGAAGTCGAAGTCGCCGGGCCGGCGGCCGCACACCACGATCTCGGAGCCGCCGCCGCCGGTCCTGCACGGGTCGCCAGGTTTCACCTTGGCCAGGTCGAAGTCGATCGGCAGCGGTACCGCGGACTCCTGCGGTGCGGCCTGAAGGGCGAGCAGCAAGGCCAGGCTCATCTCACGCTCCGCTCCGGTGCGCCGTCATCCTTCCCGCTTATTCCGGCGAAGATAAGGCAGCCGCCGGCAAACGCCTGGATCGGCGCCCGCGCCGCCCCGCCCGTCCCGCACCTTTCGCTCCGCCCGGGCATCCGTTACGCTTCCGCCCAGGGAGGCAAGGCGATGGACGCTCCGAAGGGACGGTACCGGGTCGAGGAGAAAGACGGGCGGCTGACGGTGATCGACACCGCCACCGGCGCGCCCGCGACGTCGGTGACTCCTTCGCCGCGGACGCCGGCCTCGCCGCCGCCGAACCCTCCCGCGCTGGTGTCGAGCCCGCCCGGCCTTCTCGACCGCTACGGCCGGCGCCTGCTCGGCCTCGTCGTCACCCGCTGGGACAAGGACGGCCGGGCCATCCTCGCCTGGGAGTGGGAGCAGAACGGCCGCAAAGAGCGCTGGGACGCGGCGCTCGGCCCGGCGGAACAGAAGAGGCTCGGCCGGGCGCTGGCCGCGGTCACCGCTTTCCCGCTTTTCGTCCTCTTCACGATCGCCGCCGGGTTCGGCCTGACCTGGCTTCTCCTGCCGGTCGCCTTGCCGGCGACCTTCTGGGGCGTCTGGGCGATCGGGCGGCTGAAGCGCGAGACCGGTTCCTAGCCCTCCGGCCGCCGGTTCGACCGTCGCCCTCGAGGGTGGGAATCGCCTCGGGCGACACGTCGCGAATAGGCGTTGGCGAAGACCTCGGCCGCCGCCGTCGCCGCCTCGAAATCCGCGGCGTAAGGGCTGTTGTCGAGGCGAAGACGGTCGAAGCCGGAATAAGCGACGGGGGCCAGGGTCGCGACCACGTCCTCGTAGCGGGCGTCCGGATCCGGATGGAAATCGACCCAGCCGGACGTCCTCGTCATCAGCAGGTCGAGTCGCGAGCGCAGCCCGTGGAGGTCGATCGGGCGCGAATTGAAGCGAAGCTCGCCGGTCGGCAGGAGATCGAGCCGGTGGCGGGGCCCCGCCGGGCCCCGGGCGGGGACGATGATCTCGGAATCGGTAAATCGCTGCCCGTAAGCGGTGCTTCGGACATGGGCCCGGATCCAGCCCGCATGGTCGGGGGTCGTGGCCGGCGTCAGCTGCTCGGGGAGCGGCCCGAAGTCGAACACCAGCCCGTGACTTGGCCTCGGGATTGCCATCAGGACGATGGGGAGCAGAGCGAAGATCAGGAGCGCGAACAAGAGCTGCGCGCGCGCGCCGTCGGATGCCGGTCCTATCGTGGCAAGCTGCAAGAAGCCCACTCCGTCATTTGTTATAATATAACATATAATTATTCCGGTCTCAATCAAAGCTGAACCTCAGGCAACGCGCCGTTCATGAAACCCCTCGGCGCTCCGCCCGTTAATTGCCGGAGCCTCGCCGCTTTCGGGGCCGTCCACAGGAGAGTAAGATGCGTAAAGTCATCCTCGCCGCCGCCACGGCGGCCTGCGCCATTCCGGTCGCCTTCGCGGCGCCCGCTTCCGCCCAGCGCGGCTATGAAACCCGTCAGGAAACGCGCGAGTGCCGCCGTGAGCTTCGCAACGCCGACAGCCGCCGCGAATATCGCCGCGAACGGCGCGAGTGCGCGCGCGAGATCGGCCGCGCCCAGAATCGCGATTGGCGCACCTACAATCGCTACGACTACAATCGCTACGAGACCGGCAACGACGCTTATTATGCCGACCGCTATTATCGCGACGGCCGCTATTATGGCGAGACGAGGCTGAGCCGCAACGACCGCATCTATCGCGGTTCCGACGGCCGCTATTATTGCCGCCGCAGCGACGGCACGACCGGCCTCATCATCGGCGGCGCGGTCGGCGCCCTGATCGGCAATTCGATCGACAACGGCCGCTCGAGCATTCTCGGCACTCTGATCGGCGCCGGCGCCGGCGCCGCGCTCGGCCGCGAGATCCAGCGCGGCAGCGTGCGCTGCCGCTAGGCCTTCGGCCATCGGATCGGGGAGGGGGACACGGCTTGCCGTGTCCCCCTTCGCCGTCCGGCCCTATTCGGTCTTTTCGACGCCGAGCTCGGCGAGCGTCGTCTCTTCGTCGCAGGCGATCACGACCTTGCTGATCCCGGACTCGCCGGGACCGTAGCGAAGCTCGTACCAGCCGTCGGCGGGGACGCTGTCGGGATCGTCCTGCTCCGCCCTGGCGAGCCGGAGCCGAAGCATTCCGGCCTCGCGCCCGCCTTCGGCCCTGGTCAGCCGCGCCTCGTATTTGGGATCGCCGGTCCGGGCCTTTCCGGTGACGATGATCATTCCGGCGGTTCGGGTGCCGGGCTTGCCCTGGACCGCCTTCCAGTCCTTCACGTCGCCGGGCTGGAAGAGACAGAGCGACTCCGCGGCGCCGTTGCCCGCGGCCTCGGTGCCGCCCACCGCGACGTTGGCGACGGCGGCCTCGTTACCGGCGGCGGCATTGTCGAGAATCGCCGCGAAGTCGTTGGCGCCGACGTTCGCCGGCTCGGCATAGCCGCCGGAATTGCAGCCGGCGATGGTGAGTGCGAGCATTGAAACGGTCAGCCAGACGGTCCTGGTCATGATTCCTTCTCCTCTCCCAGCGGCGCTTGCCGCGCCTGAGCGGCGTCATCTCGAACAGCAGTGGGCGGCCCGAGCTTAACCTAAACCGCCCCCCGGTGAACACCGCACGGTCCGGAGAGGGGCCTGTATGGCCGGGACGCGGCAGAGCTGTTATCGTCCTTGCGAAGCGCTGCGCCGGGGGGAGCAGGAATGAGCCGATTTCGCAGCGAAGTGCTGGACTGGTTCGACGCCGGGCAGGTCGCCGCCGGGCGGGAGCTCGAAGTCTTGCGGGCCGCCGCGATCCTTCCGTCGCCGACGGACTGGCGGGCCTTCCTCGGGCAGCTCACCTTGTGGCTGGGCACGATCGCGCTCGCCGCTTCGGTCATTTTCTTCTTCGCCTTCAACTGGAACGATCTCGGCCGCTTCGCCAAGTTCGGGCTGGTCGAGGCGGCGATCCTGGCCGGGCTGCTGGTCTTCTGGCGGCTCGACCTGGAAGGAATCGCGGCCAAGGCGACCTTGCTTGCGCTCAGCCTGCTCGCCGGCGCCCTGCTGGCCCTGACCGGCCAGATTTACCAGACGGGCGCCGATACCTTCCAGTTGTTCGCCTGGTGGGCCGTCCTGATCCTGCCGTGGGTTCTGGTCAGCCGCTTCAGCCCCTTGTGGCTCGTCTGGCTCGCGCTCCTCAACCTCGCCGCGTTCCTTTATTTCCAGATCGCCTGGGAATTCGAAGGCTTGTTGTGGGCACTGTTCGGCCTCAACAGCCTGGCCCTGATCGCCTGGGAAGCCGCGCACCGCGCAGGGTTCGAGTGGCTTCGGGACAGTTGGCCGCCGCGCCTGATCGCGGTCGGCAGCGGGGCCTTTGCGACGGCTCTGGTCATTTTGCCGATCGTGGAGGGCCTTCGCGGCGGCTCGGAAGCGCTGGCCGTGCTGGCCTATGTCGCCTGGCTGGCGACCTTCTACTTCTGGTACCGGCACCAGCGTCCCGACCTGTTCATGCTGGCCGGCGGAGTGCTGAGCCTGATCGTCGCCGTGGTCGCCTTCCTGTCTCAACATATGCTGGGCGGCGATGCGGGCGGATTCCTGTTCATCGGCCTGGCCGTGATCGGCCTGTCGGCGGGCGGAGCGTTCTGGCTCAAGTCCGTGGCCCGGGAGCAGCGCGCATGACCGCCGCGGCGCTGTGGGCCCGGCTGAGGGCCGACGGGCTCGTCGAAGGCGAGTTGCCGGAGCGGGAACAGGTCGCCTCGCCCTGGTTCGTCCGGGTCATGCTCGGCATCGCCGGGTGGATCGGCGCTTTGTTCCTGATCGCCTTCGTCGGGGTCGCCTTCGCGTCCATCATGGAGGACGCCGGCGCCGCCCTTGCCGTCGGAGCGGCCTGCTGCGCCGGCGCCTACTGGCTCCTGCGGAGCTTCGACGGCAACGATTTCGCCGAGCAGTTCGGCCTGGTCGTCAGCCTAGTCGGCCAGGCGCTCATCGTCGTCGGGCTCGCCCAATATCTGATTCCGGCCGATCCGCCGCTCTACTTCGCGATTGCCGCGGTCGAGGCCGCGCTGGCGCTGGCCGTGCCCAATTTCCTCCACCGAGTGCTGGCGGCGGGCGGCGCCGCGATCGCTCTGGCCCTGGGGGTCAACCAGCTGGAGCTGCACGGGCTCGCCGCGCCCTTGCTGTCGGTGGGCCTCGCCTTCGTCTGGCTGGAGCCCGGGCGCTGGGCGGCGCAAGGACGGATCTGGCGTCCGGTCGGCTATGGGCTGGTGCTGGCTCTGCTGCTCATCGAGACGTTCCGGCTGTTCGGGGCCGGATGGCTGCTGGGCCTGCGCGACGAAGCGCCCGGCTGGTTCGGCCTTTACGGCCCGCTGCTCGGACGCGGATTGACGGCCGCGACCCTCGTCTATGCGGCGGCCGCCCTCAGCCTGCGCGAAGGCCGTGGCAGCCGCGTCTCCGCTTTTGCCGTCGGAGTCGCGATCCTCCTCGCTCTGCTCTCGCTGACGGCGCCGGGCCTCGCCTCGGCCCTGCTGATCCTGCTGCTGGGCTTCGCCGCCGGCAACCGGATCCTCGCCGCGCTTGGAATCCTGAGCCTGCTCGGCTTCGTCGCCCATTTCTATTACAGCCTGCAGGCCACCCTGCTCGAGAAGTCGGGCATCCTGGCGGCGACCGGTCTGGCGCTGCTGGCCGCGCACTTCGCGTTGCGGCGCCTTCTTCCCGAGGTTGGCGAAGAGGATCCCGGCCATGCGTAAGGTCCTCGCCCTCCTGGCCGGACTGGCCCTCCTCGCATTCGTCAATTTCGGAATCTATCAGCGCGAGCGGTTGCTGACCGAGGGACGGGTCGTGCTTCTGAAGCTGAGCCCGGTCGACCCGCGCTCGCTCATGCAGGGCGATTATATGAGGCTGAATTTCGAGGTCGCCGATTTGGCCTTTCCCTGGCAAGACCGAAAGAAGCTTGCCGACGGCCGGATCGTCGTCGGCGTCGATCGTCGGAATGTCGGCCATTTCCGGCGCTTGGCCGATGCGCGTCCGCTCGCCGCCGACGAAATCGCCCTTCGCTACCGGATGCGCGGCGGCGAGCCCAATTTCGCGACCAACGCCTATTTCTTCGAAGAGGGACAGGCGCAGGCCTATGCAAGCGCGGCTTATGGCGAGTTTCGAGTGGGCGAGGACGGCGAGATGATCCTGACCCGGCTGCGCGACGCCCGGTTCCAGGCCCTGCAAGTCGCGCGCCCGGGCCAAGTGCCGCGGTGACGAGAAGGAGGAATAGGATGTCAGAGCAGAATGTCGCGCTGGTCCGGTCCATTTACGATGCGTTCGCCGCGGGCGACATTGCCGGCGTGGTCGGGAGGATGAGCCCCGACATGGTCTGGAACGAGGCCGAGAATTTCCCTTATGCCGACGGCAATCCCTATCGCGGGGCCGACGCGATCCTCGGCGGGGTGTTCGCCCGGCTGGGCTCCGAATGGGACGGCTTCGCCGCGATCCCGGAGGAGTTTCTCGACGCCGGCGATAATGTGGTCGTGCTCGGCCGCTACCGTGGCACTTGCAAGGCGACGGGGCAGGCGATGGACGCCCAGATGGCGCATGTCTGGCGGGTGGCCGATGGCATGGCGGAGCGCTTCCAGCAATATACCGACACGCTCCAGGCGGCCCGGGTCATGGGCGCGGCGTAAGGCGATCCGCTTCCCGGCGAAGGCCGGGACCCAGCCTTTCGCGCCGTGCCGCTGGGCCCCGGACTGCGCCGGGGAACAGCGTTCTCACCGGGGCCCGCCTTCGGGATTGCCGGGACGGTCGCGACGCCCCATTTATGCGGGATGCGAATCCTCGATGTCGATCAGTCGCCGGCCGCCGATGCCGTCAGACTCACCCCCCATCTGATCGCGGAGGAAATCGTCCACGCCGCCTTCACCGCTCCGACGGGGGCGATCCTGTTTACCGACCGCCGGATCCTCCTCGCCCAGCGCGAGCATCTGCTCGAGGCCCGGACCGAGACCAGCTCCTATTCCTATCGCTCGGTCCGCCATTTCTCGATCCAGGAGGGGGATTCCGCCGAGAGCCGCTCGACGGTCCGGATCTGGCTCGGCGACGAGCCCCATCCGCTCCACCTGCGCGCCAATCCCGGCACCGACCTGCGCCCGCTCCAGCGCCTCCTCGCCGACCGGCTCGTCTGACCTTCAGCGCATCAGGCCGGCCTTGCGGAGGGCGTCCTCGATCACCTGCTGAGGGCCGCTGGCCTGCGGCAGGGCCTTGGGCGTGGCGGCCGGCCCGGGCCGGGCCGCGGCGGCGGGCCGGACCGCGCTCGGCCGCTGCGCCGTCTCCGGCCCGATTCCGAAGAAATCGGCGATCCGCGCCGTCGAGCTGAGGCCGACGTCGAGCATGTGCGCCCCCGCCTCGCCGAGGGCATCCTCGCCGCTGCCGTCGAGGGGGATGCCATGGGCCATTCCGGTAATCTCATATTGCTCGACCAGCGGCTCGCCCTTCGCGCCGAGCCAGGCCTTGCGGGGATAGCCCTCCACCCGGTCGCTCCGGTCCGGCCGCGGGCCGAGGCCGTGAAGGTGGGTCCATTGCCGGACGATCGCATCGGCATTGCTGGCGACGACGGTGCGGTCGGCGCTGCCCTGCCAGACCTGGACCCGGGGCCACGGCCCGTTGTGGGACGACGCGCTCCGGACCCGTGCCGCGAGCTCGCCGGCGTCGCTTCGGGCTCGGCCGCCCATGCAGTCGAACGCGCCCGCCACGTCGGCCGCGCAGCCATAAGCGACTCCGGCGATGATCGCGCCTGCGGCGAAGGTCTCGGGATAGGTGGCGAGCATCACCGAGGCCATGGCCCCGCCGGCGCTGAGGCCGGTCACGAAGATCCGCCTCGGGTCGACGTCGTGCGCCTCGATCATCGCCTCGATCATTGCCCGGATCGAAGCCGCCTCGCCGCTGCCGCGCCTTGTGTCGCTGTCGGAGAACCAGTTGAAGCACAGCATCGGGTTGTTGGCGCGCTTCTGCTCGGGAAAGAGCAGGATGAAGCCGTGGCGATCGGCGAGCGTCGACCAGCCCGAGCCATGGTCGTAGACCGCGGCGTCCTGGGTGCAGCCGTGGAGCACGACCACCAGCGGCGCCGGCCCCTCGATCCCGGCCGGCACATAGCATCGGGCGCCCAGATTGCCGGGATTGTCGCCGGCCCAGTCGAGGTCGGACAAGCGGTCGCGGGTCGCGGACGGCGCCGCGAAGGCGCTGCGTCCCATGCGGCTCGCCCGAAGGCGAAGTCGCGGTGATATGGCAGGCATGAGCTTACTCTCCCCGGGGAGGCCCCCGGGACGGAGGGCACGCGGCGTTGAAACGATATGGCGAGGCTTTTGTTGCAGTGCAACATGATAGGGGAGAAGCGAGCCGTGTCTCGGCATGGTCCTCCAGCCGGAACGGCCGGCTTTCACCCGTTGCGAACCCTCTGCGTACCGTTACTCTGCCCTGATGAAGATAAGCGGCCTCACGGTCGAACAAGCGCAGGCGGTCGCTGAAGCCATCGCCCTGGCGGCGGATTATCTGGAGACCGATCCTCCGTTTTCGCCGGTCGAGGTTCAAAGACTGTACGACGCCGTCGCGAGAGACCGTTCGGACCAGGTCGAAGCGCGAATCGCCGTGGGGATGGCCTTCGGCGAGATGATCGTCGACAAAGCCGGCTACCAATGGGTGCGCGTTTCCGACGAATATGGCGAGGAAACAGCTTTGTGCCATCGCGCCGCCGCGGTGACCCGCTTTCCGGTCAGCATGCTGCAAAAACGCCTTTCAAGGCGCGAAGAGGTCGATCTGGTCGAGCTTCGCGACTCGACCATCGCCGTCGTCGAAGACGCCGTGGCCGATGGAAACTGGCAGCCTCGCTGACCGTGTGACCGCCTTCACGCCTGACCACTCCAGCCTCAGTCCTCCGGCTTCCGGTCCATCGCTTCGCGCAGGCTGCGCGGCCGCATATCGGTCCACACCTCGGTGATGTAGGCCATGCATTCCTGCCGGGTGCCGGTCTTGCCGGCGTCGTTCCAGCCCGGCGGGTTCTCCCGGTCGGCGGGCCAGATCGAATATTGATCCTCGTGATTGACGACGACCTTGTAGAGGGTCGAGTCCTCGTTCTCGTCGCGTGCTGGCACTGTCTTCCTCCCGAGCCGTGTGACCGATCCTCTAGCAGGTTTGGCGCTCGGGGGAATCCGCCGCGAAACGGGCGTCCCCGATGCCGGGCGGGGGCCGCCAAGTTGACGCTCCCTTTGCCCGGTCCTATCCCCGCCGCGCATCTCAAGGAGCCTCGAGTGACGGACCAGCGCAGCTTCGACGATCGCGACGGCTTCATCTGGCTGGACGGAAGCCTGGTGCCGTGGCGGGAGGCCAACGTCCATGTCCTCACTCACGCCCTTCATTACGCCTCGTCCGTGTTCGAGGGGCAGCGCGCTTATGGCGGCGAGGTGTTCAGGCTCAGCGATCATAGCCGGCGCCTGCGCAACAGCGCCCAGCTGCTCGGCTTCGAGATCCCGTTCAGCGTCGAACAGATCGACGAAGCCTGCCGCGAGGTGCTCAGGGCCAATAAGCTCGAGGACGCCTATATGCGTCCGCTCGCCTGGCGCGGGTCCGAGCAGATGGGGGTGTCGGCGCAGAGGTCGAAAATCCACCTCGCCATCGCCGTCTGGCCGTGGCCGGCCTATTTCGGCGAGGAGGCGATCGCCAAGGGCCTTCGACTCGCCATCTCCAAGTGGCGGCGGCCCGCGCCCTATACGGCGCCGACCGAATCGAAGGCGTCCGGGCTCTACATGATCTGCACGCTCGCCCGTCACCAGGCGCAGGCGGACGGCTTTGACGACGCCCTGATGTTCGACTGGCGCGGCCAGGTGGCCGAGGCGACGGGAGCGAACGCCTTTTTCGTCAGGGACGGCGCGCTCCATACCCCGATTCCGGATTGCTTCCTCAACGGAATCACCCGCCAGACGGTGATCGGGCTGGCGCGGCGGCGCGGGATCGAGGTGATCGAGCGCAAGATCTGGCCGGAGGAGCTGGAGGGCTTCGAGCAATTCTTCCTGACCGGAAGCGCCGCCGAAGTGACCCCGGTCGCCTCGGCGGGACCGTGGAGCTTCGAGGTCGGCGAGCTGACGATGCAGCTGCGCAAGGATTATCTCGACCTCGCCCACCGGCGGATCTCGAACGCCTGATGGCCGGCGGTCGACGCGGGGGCTTCCGCCCCCCGCCTCGACCGCTATAAGGCCGCGCGCCTGCTGGGGCGTCGCCAAGTGGTAAGGCAGCGGCTTTTGGTGCCGCCATTCGCAGGTTCGAATCCTGCCGCCCCAGCCAGTCCCGCCCGGCGGAGTTCCGGCGCCCCGGACCCGCATTCCCGCCGGACTCCAGGAACACGGACCGGCGAGGATTCTCCCGGACCTGGGCTCAGGAGTTGGGGTCGAGACGGGACGACGGCTTCTTGCGTTGAGCTAAGTGGCTGTATATGAGCAAAAATCTAGAGTGGAGCGCGCGGGGCCCTGGGGAGGTTTCGACGGGCGTCGCCGCCGAGGGGTGCAGCCGCTTGGCCCGATCCGATTTTTTGATTCAAACTGTCCCGGCGATTCCGGGGCTCGACACCTTTGAGCGAGGGCGACTTCATGTTGTATCAGAATCAGACCGGCAATGTCGAAGGCACTTCGGGTCCGGACAGCTTCATCTACGACCTTCCGCTCGGCGCCAATACGACCGTCGACGGCAGGGAAGGGATCGACCGGCTGGTCGTCGATCGCTCGGCCGAGGAGAGGTCGACGTTCGAAGTCAGCGGCAATCTCAACAGCGGCAGTTTCTCGGGTCACGTCGTTTACGGCGACTACCACATCCCCTTGCCCACCCCCTATCTGCTCTACTCGCAGATCGAGGATGTGAAGTTCGTCGGCTCCGATTTCGACGACGCGTTCAGTCTCACGATCGACGATTCCCACCTGGGCCTTCTCGTCGATTTCGACGGCGGGGAGGGCAATGACCGGCTCTTCTTCAACTTCGGCGGAGTGACGGGCGGGCTGAGCTTCGTCGTCGACGACGAGACGATCGTCAGCACCTACGGCACCTTCGCGGGCTTCGAGAGCTTCACGATCCGCGGCGGCGGCGGCGACGACGTCATCCATACCGGGGCGGGCGACGACTTCATCTGGACCAGCGCGGGCTCGGACGACGTGTTCACCGGCTCCGGCAACGACAGCATCCAATCGGAGTCGGGCGGCGATACGATCGACGGCGGCGTCGGCAACGACCATCTCGGCGCCGATTACAGCAGCAGCACGGCGGCGCTAGTCGTCGACCTCGGCGCGACGATCGCCGTTTCGAACGGCACGACCGCCGTGAACATCGAGTCGGTCAACCTTACCACCGGCTCGGGCAACGACACGATCAACGTGACCCGCCTGGACGTCAACTCCATCCACGCAGGCGCAGGTTCCGACACGCTCGGCTACAGCAACAGCGCGACCGTGGACCACCAGACCCTGACCGTAACCGGCGACGGCTCCAGCCTCAGCGGGGACGTCTGGACCCAGGCAGGCGGGACCACCCGCTCGATGTACTTCCACGAGGTCGAGCGGGTCGTGTACCAGGGCGGGTCCGAGGACAATTCCTTCTTCCTGAGCGGCCCCTTCTCGCCGACCGCGGTCAGCTTCGACGGCGGTGGCGGCCTCAACCACGTGCGCGCGGATTTTTCGGCGCAGACCGGCGCCTCCAATTTCGTCATCCAGGCCGACGGGACGATCGTCAGCAACCGCGGCCAGTTCGCCAATGTCTACTGGGTCTGGCTGACCGGCGGGACCGGCGACGACGTCTTCACCAGCCTCGACGGGCCCGATCAGCTGACCGGCGGCGGCGGCAACGACCGGCTCGAGGCCGGTGCCGGCAACGATCTGCTCGCCGGCGGGACCGGCGACGACCAGCTCTTTGGCGGCTCGGGCAATGACGAGCTGAGCGGCGAAGGCGGCAACGACAGGCTCTATGGCGGCGACGGGACCGACATTCTGAGCGGTGGCACCAACGCGGACGAGCTCGACGGCGGCTCGGGCGCGGACTCAATGCGCGGCGGCACCGGCAGCGACATCTATCATGTCGACGATTCAGGCGACACGGTCGAGGAGAATCCCGGCGAGGGCACGGACGAGGTCCGGACGGCACTCGCCGTCTACAGCCTCGCCGCGAACGTCGAGAACCTCACCGCGACTTCGGCCGCCAATCACGACTTCCGGGACAATTCCGGCAACAACGTCATCACCGGCGCCGGCGGCAACGACTTCATGCGCATGCAGGGCGGCGGCAACGACACCGGCATCGGCGGCGAAGGCAATGACGTCTTCCTGTTCGGGAGCACGATGGACGCGTTCGACGTGGTCGACGGCGGCGCCGGCACCGACCAGATCGCGCTCCAGGGCGGCGCGGGGTTCAGGTTTGGAAGCGGGGTCGTCGGGATCGAATCCCTCGGCCTTCTGTCGGGCTCCGACACCCGCTTCGGCGGCCCCGGCGGCCTGCTCCACAGCTACGGCCTCACCACCGTCGATGAGAACGTGGCTCCGGGAGCCCAACTGGTGGTCGACGGCGCCAAGCTCCTCGCCGGGGAGAATCTGACCTTCGACGGCTTCGCCGAGAGCGACGGAAGCTTCTTCATCTACGGCGGGCGCGGCGTCGACATGCTGACGGGCGGGGCGAAGAACGACGTCTTCCTGTTCGGCTCGGACAACCATTTCGGCGCGAGCGACGTCGTCGACGGCGGCTCCGCCGGAATCGACCAGCTCGCCCTTCGCGGCAATTACACCTTGACGTTCGGCGCCTTCCAGCTGCTCCGGATCGAGAGCCTCGGGCTCCTCTCGGCGCACGACACGCGCTTCGGGCCGCTCGGCTCGAACTACAGCTACACCCTCACCACCCATGACAACAACGTCTCCACCGGGGTCCAGCTGACGGTCGACGGAGCGAAGCTGAGGGGGACCGAGACGCTGGTCTTCAACGGGGCGGCGGAAACGGACGGGACGTTCCGGATCTTCGGCGGGATCAACGGCGACACCCTCACCGGCGGCCAGAATGGCGACATCCTCCAGGGTCATGGCGGAGCCGACAATCTCAGAGGCGGCGGCGGGGCGGATTCGTTCCGCTACGCCTTGGTGTCGGATTCCGGCGGCGGCGCGGTCGACCATATCCTCGACTTCACGCCCGGATCGGACAAGATCGACCTCTCGAGGATCGACGCCAACGGCAATGCGGCAGGCGACGGGGCGTTCAGCTGGATCGGCTCGAACGCGTTCAACGGGACCGCGGCCGGCCAGCTTCGCGCCTTCCAGCAGGGCGGCTCGAACTGGTTCGTCCAGGGCGACGTCGACGGCGACGGCAATGCCGACCTGGTCATCGCCCTCACCCTGCAGGGGCCGACTCCGCTCGGCGCGGGCGACTTCCTGCTCTGACCGTCAGCGCGGCGGAAGCCGGAATCCACGAACACGGGTCGGCGAGAATTCCCGGATCTTTGCGCATGGATCACGGTCGAGCCCGGGATGACGGGTCAGGCCATTACCGTCCGGGCCTCGCGGCGGCCGACCGAGCGGTAGATTCGCGGTCCGAGGTCGAGCCGGAACGGGCCCATCTTCTCGGTCGGGACCTGTGCCTCGCGGCCGACCAGCCAGGAGCGCGAGGTCCGCCCGGCGCCGCCGTCGGCCCAGTCATAGGCGACGTTGATCGCCACCATCGGGACGAAGATCCGCCGCCCGGCAAGCTCGATCTCCCGCAATTCGGCGTTCGCCATCGCCACCTGGCCGTTCAGCTTCAGCGATCCGCCGGGCGGGAGCACGACATGGGGCGATCCGCTCAGATCGTGGATCGGCCCCTGGAAGAAGGCCAGTGTCTCGCTCTCGGCGCCGGCGTTGAACAGGCGCGGGTCGATCCGGATGTTGCGGGCGTCCGAATCGCCCGTGTTGGTCAGGGTCAAGGCGTAGCGGACATAGACCTCATGCTCGGTCGCCGCGGCGCGCTCCGGGGCGATGTCCAGCTCGAGCCAGGGGCGCGGCGCGGCGGGGATCTGCGCGACGGGCTCCGGTTCCGGCTCCGGCTGACGCTCCGGCTCCGCCGCTCCGAACAGCACTCCGCCCAGCTCGCCGCGGGCGGCGTCGCGCGCGCTTTCCCGCTCGGCCGCGGCGCGCCGGCGGCGGAGCAATAGGAAAGCGGCGAAAGCGAGGAGAAGGACGGCGCCGGCGGCCGGCCAAAGCCAGCCGGTCCGCTCCGGGGCCGCCGCGGCCGGCGCCGGAGCGGCCTTCGGCTCGGGCGGGGCGCGGGCAAAGTCTCGACGGGCGGGGGAGTCGTCGCCGGCGGGACGGGGTCGGAGGTCGGCGGGGCCGGCTCGGCGACGGCGGGCGCGGCATCGGACCGCGGCGGCGGGGCGTCCGGGCGGGGAATCGGGACGGGTCGCTCGCGGGTCGCGGCGGGCGCCGTGGAGGGGGGCGTGCGCAGGGCGGCGAGCGGCGGCTGGATCGCCGGGGCGGGCGTCGTCGTCGCGGGCGGCGTGGTGCGCTGGCCGGGAAGCGAGAAATCCTTGAGCTGCGGCGGGCCGATCGTGTTCGACGTCTCGTTCTGGGCGAGCGCCGGCGCTCCCGCCGCGGCGAGGCCCAGAAAGACGAAGGCGGCGGCCCGAAGGCGGCGGCGGATCGGCGGCATTGAGATGAAAACCCTTCCCGTGCGCGCCTTTACCCCCATGCCGGGGCTCCGTCCAGCAGCGCGCGCCGAGACGCGGCAAGGGCGGGCCGGGGTGTGGGAGAGCGAGATTCTACCCACAGGAATTGCTCATTTATCCCATCATGTTGCTCAATATTGCCGGTTGCGGCGCAGCTTGGTAGTCGTCGGCGCGACGGCCGAATCTCGGCTCCGGAGGGACTCTAAATATGCGCAATTTCAGCCTCGCCTTCGCGGCGGCCCTTTTGCTCGGCACCGCCGCGGCGCCGGCCCTCGCCCAGGGCGGCCATGCCGGCCACGCCGCTCCGGCCGCGGCCGCCGGCAAGCCGCGCTACGGCGATTTCGGACTCGATCTCACCGCGATGGACCGTTCGGTGAAGCCGGGCGACAGCTTCTGGCATTTCGTCAACGGCAATTGGGACAAGAGCACGCAGATCGCCGCCGACCGGACCAGCGCCGGCGCCGGAGTGCTGCTCGTCGACGAGGCCGAGACGCCAGGTGCGAGCGATCGTCGAGGACCTCGCCAGGGATCCGACCAAGTCGGGCAAGGTCGGCCAGCAGGTCGGCGACTTCTACGCCACCTGGATGGACGAGGCCGCCGATCGAGGCCGCGGGCACCGCGCCCTTGAAGCCCTATCTCGCCAGGATCGGCGCCATCTCCAGCCGCGCCGACCTCCTCCGAGCCTTCGCCCAGCCCGGCATGATGAGCCCGATCGGGGTCGGAATCCTGCCCGATCCGGCCGATCCGACCCGCTATATCGCCGCCGCCGGCCAGGGCGGCCTCGGCCTGCCCAATCGCGATTATTATTTGCTCGAGGGCGAGAAATACGACGGCATCCGCAAGGCCTATCGCGCCTATGTCGTGAAGATGCAGCAGCTGGCCGGGAATCGCCGACGCCGAAGCCAAGGCCGACCGCATCATCGCGCTCGAGACCGCGCTCGCCAAGGTCCATTGGGAGCCGGCCCGCCAGCGCGACATCAAGCAGATCTACAACCCGATGAACCGCGCCCAGCTCGCCGAGCTGGCGCCTCAGGTCGACTGGCCGCTCTTCCTCGACTCCGCCGGCCTCGCCAGCGTCCCGACCGTGATCGCCGCCGAGAAGAGCGCGATCACCGAGTCCGCCAGGATGCTCGAGACGGTGCCGCTCGCGACCTGGAAGGACTATCTCGCCTTCCACTTCGTCAGCAGCCACGCCTTCGCTTTGCCCAAGGCCTTCGACCAGGCGAATTTCGACTTCTTCTCGAAGACCCTGCGCGGCGTTCCCCAGCAGCGCGAGCGCTGGAAGCGCGGAGTCCAGCTGATCAACGGCTCGCTCGGCGAAGCGGTCGGCCGGGTCTATGTCGAGCGCCATTATCCGGCGGAGAGCAACCGCCAGATGTCCGAGCTGATCGCCAATCTGCGCTCCGGCCTCGAGGCCCGGATCGCCGCCTCGCCCTGGATGGACTCGGCGACCAAGGAGCAGGCGCGCGCCAAGCTCACCGCCTTCGACCCGCGCATCGGCCATCCGACCAAGTGGATCGACTATTCGAGCCTGGACGTGAAGCGGGGCGACCTGCTCGGCAACGTCGTCCGGAACGAGAAGTTCGGCAACGACCTGCAGCTTTCGCGCCTCGGCAAGCCGGTCGACCGGGCGCTGTGGGACATGACCCCGCAGACGGTGAACGCTTATTACAACCCGCTGATGAACCAGATCACCTTCCCGGCGGCGATCCTTCAGCCGCCTTATTTCGATCCGAAGGCGGATCCGGCGATCAACTACGGATCGATCGGAGCGATCATCGGCCACGAAATCGGCCACGGCTTCGACGACCAGGGCCGCCAGTTCGACGCCACCGGCCGGATCCGCGACTGGTGGTCGGCGAGCTCGGGCGACGAGTTCAACAAGCGCGCCGAGAAGTTCGGCAAGCAATATGATTCCTATGAGCCGATCCCGGGGACGAAGATCAACGGCAAGCTCACCATGGGCGAGAATATCGGCGATCTCGGCGGGCTCGAAATGGCCTATGCCGCCTATCGCCGCTACGTCGCCCAGCATGGCGAGCCCAAGGTGATCGGCGGCCTGACCGGCGATCAGCGCTTCTTCATCGCCTACGGCCAGAGCTGGCGCTCGAAGATCCGCGAAGGCGCGCTTCGCGAGCGGCTCCTGACCGACCCGCACAGCCCGCCCGAATATCGGGTCAACGGAGTCGTCCGCAACGTCGACGCCTGGTACAAGGCGTTCGACGTGAAGCCGGGCGACAAGATGTACCTGCCGCCCGAAGAGCGGGTCAGCATCTGGTAGATAACGACGCCGTCATTGCGAGCGGAGCGAAGCAACCCAGTGCTGCGCCTTTCGTAGGCGCCGGGCTGGATTGCTTCGTCGCTGCGCTCCTCGCAATGACGGGGGGCCGGTCCTGACTTAAAAAAGGGGAGTTGGCTCCGGCCGGCGCGCGAGGGGGCAATACGCTGCCGGCCGGAACCTGTGCCTGGGGTTATGACGAGGGCAGGTGACGGCTTCGTGTCGTGCGCGCCGGTTTATGGTGTCAATTGTTTCAACCCGTCATTGAACACAGGCAGGTGAGAGCTCACGCAGACCCGTGTTCATGGATCCCGGGTCAGCCCGGGATGACGGGAAGGGGGCGGTGTTGCGTCTCTCCCTCGCGTCCGCCTAAGGGCTCGCCAGACTAACAGGAGGCTCTCATCTTGGACCGTCGCACCTTCATCGCCTCGTCGGGCGCCGCCGCCCTCGCCGCAACCCTCCCCGCCGCCGCCTCGGCCCAGCCGGGCGCCGGCTCCGGCGACGCCGCGCTCAACGCCC
The DNA here is from genome assembly GCA_963850005.1 of uncultured Alphaproteobacteria bacterium. GTDB lineage: Bacteria > Pseudomonadota > Alphaproteobacteria > Sphingomonadales > Sphingomonadaceae > Allosphingosinicella. The sequence continues at coordinate 1,188,422 of CAWKJG010000004.1, read as the reverse complement.
TGTTCGAGCGTATCCACCAGCAAAACGTGCAGCGCTCGCCCGAGCAGGCGACCTCGCTCGGCCTCGACAAGGGCGCCAATGCGGGCCTCAAGAGCCGGCTCAGCCCGCGCAGCCTGGCCGAGCGGGCCCGCCAGCTTGCGCAGAACAAGGCGGCACTGGCCGAGCTTGCCGCGGTGGACCGCGGGACCCTGTCGCCGGCGGCCAAGCTCAACCTCGAGGTCGTCACCTACTCGCTGACCAACCAGATTGTCGCTCCGCAGCGCTTCGGTCTCGACAGCGCGATCCGGCCCTACCGGATCTTCCAGCAGGGCGGCGCCTATTTCTCGGTGCCCGATTTCCTCAACACCGCGCACACGATCGATTCGAAGGACGATGCCGAGGCCTATCTGGAGCGGCTGGAGGCGTTCGCCGTCGCGCTCGACCAGGACAGCGCGATGCAGCGGATCGAGGCGGCGCGAGGCTATGTCGCTCCGGCCTGGTCGCTCGATCTGACGCTCGGCCAGATGGCCAGGCTTCGCGAGCAGAAAGCGGACGAAAGCAGCATCGTCCAGTCGCTGGTCAGGCGCGCCAAGGCGAAGGATATCGACGGGCGCTGGGAGCGGCGGGCCTCGAAGATCGTCGAGGACCAGGTCTATCCGGCGCTCGACCGGCAGATGGCTCTGGTCCGCGAGCTCAAGCCGACGAGCCAGGCCGGCGACGGCATCTGGCGGGTGCCGCACGGCGACGAGATCTACGCCGTCGCGCTCGAGCAGGCGACGACGACCCGGTTCAGCCCCGCCGAGGTCCACCGCATGGGGCTCCAGCAGGTGGCCCGGATCAGCGCCGAGCTCGACAAGATCCTCAGGAGCCAGGGCTTGACTCGGGGAAGCGTCGGCGAGCGGCTTGCGGCCTTGAACGTCGCGCCCTCGCAAGTCTATCCGAACACGGACGAGGGCCGGGCCGAGCTTATCGCCAGCCTCAACCAGAGCGCGAAGGCGATGGACGCCCGGCTTCCGGCCGCCTTCGCCACCCTGCCCGGGGCGCCGCTCGAGATCCGGCGGGTGCCGCCCGAGATCCAGGACGGCGCGTCCAACGGCTATTACAACCGCGCCTCGCTGGACGGCTCGAGGCCGGCCATCTACTTCATCAATCTGAAGGACACCGGCGACTGGCCGAAATATTCGCTGCCCTCGCTGACCTATCACGAGGGCACTCCGGGCCATCACCTCCAGATCAGCCTCTCCCAGGAATCGAAGGACATTCCGACGCTGAGGAAGGTGGGCGGCTTCAGCGCCTATAGCGAGGGCTGGGCGCTCTATGCCGAGCAACTGGCCGAGGAGCTCGGCGCCTATGCAAGTCCGCTCGAGCGCGCCGGCTATCTCCAGTCCTTCCTGTTCCGGGCGGCCCGGCTGGTCGTCGACACCGGCCTTCACGCGCAGAAATGGAGCCGGGAGAAGGCCACCGACTATCTCGTCGCCACCACCGGCTTCGCCCGCCCGCGCTCGCAGCGCGAGGTCGAGCGCTATTGCACCCAGGCCGGGCAGGCGTGCAGCTACAAGGTCGGCCACATGGCCTGGACCCGGGCCCGCGACGAGGCCCGGCGGACGCTCGGCCGCCGCTTCGATCTGAAGCAATTCCACGAGATTTTGAAGGACGGTGCGATGCCGCTCGTCATTCTCGAGCGGCGGATCCGGGAGCGGACGGCCGCGGCCTGATCATGATGACGAAAAGTCCCGAGGGGTGAAGGGCTTCCTTCTCCACCCCTCGGGCCCCGGTGGTCACCGGGAAGACGAACTTTACGAAGCGCTGAGCAAGGGCGCGAACTCGGACATGTCGTCCTTGTCTTCGCCCTTCTTCGCCTTGACCGACGAGGCGTGGTCCATCCAGGCGTCGCTCTTCGGGCTGGGCATGGGCGGGGTGAAAGCGGCGGGGATGGCGGACGCCTGATAGCTCAGGGTCAGCGCCAGCAGGCTTAGCGAAAGCGAGGCAAAAAAGGCGCGGACCGGTTTCATATCGTCGTCGTCCTTTGGGCAGATCCCTGAAATCGGATGCGGCTCCGGCCAGCAGGCGGAGGGGGCAATTCGCCGCCGACCGGAGCCGCATCGCCTTTCTGGCGGCGGCGCGTGTCCGGGCGATGCCGCGAAACACGCAAGTTGGTGTCAATTGTGTCAGTGGCCAGCGGGGGAGACGGCGACACGACCGTCATCCCGGACTTGATCCGGGATCCCTGAACACAGCCGTCAGCGACTATGTTTCAGCGTTCCGTGTTCATGGGTTCCGGCTTTCGCCGGAATGACGCGCGGGGGTGACGGCCGTCAGGCCGGAGTCCGCTCCAGCAGCTCTTCGGCGCTGAGCCCCAGGCGGCGGATCTGGGCGGCGATCTCGGGCCAGCGGTGGTTGAGGAAATCGTCGCGGCCGGCCTTGCGCAGCCGGTCGGTGGCGCCCGGGGCGACGAACATTCCGACTCCGCGCCGGACCAGCACCAGGCCTTCGTCCTGGAAGCTCTGATAGGCCTTGGCGACGGTGAGCGGATTGGCGCCGAACTCGCCGGCGAGGCTGCGCACCGACGGCAGCGCATCGCCGTCGCCGACCTTCCCTTCGAGGATCATGGCGGCGATATTGTCGCGCAGGCGCAGATAGACGGGGCGTTCTTCGGACACGGCGCTATAGTGAGCTAATACAGTGTGGCAGTCAAGGGTGGTGAGCATCCTCCCCGAGCTTGCTCGGGGAGGGGGACCGGGCGAAGCCTGGTGGAGCGACTATCTGGTTTGTCAAATTGCATAGGCTAGCTTTTCGCGGGTTTCGCGGGCTTTGGCGTTGAGCCTGACGAGTAGTTTTCGGGCCAGGGCGACGCGCACGACCATTTTGGGTTTGCCCTTGGCGAGCAGCCGGTCTCGGAAGTCGGCGAGGCTGGGGTCGTATTTGCGTGCCACGTCGGCGACCAGGAAGAGGATTGAGCGGATGGCGGCTCTGCCGCCCTGGATGGAGCGCGGGCCTTGTCGCTGGCCGCTGTCGTTGGCGATCGGGGCGAGGCCGACGAGCTTGACCACGGCCTTGTTGGAGACGGTTCCGATCTCGGACAGGTCGGCGAGCAGGGTGGCGACGGTGCGGTCGGCGACCCCTTTGACCGAACGCAGGGCCTTGTCGAGCGCCTGCCAGACCGGATCGGTCTGGATGAGGGCGGCGATCTGTCCTGTGAGCTGCTTGGCCTGGCGGGTGAAGAAGGCGATGGCCTCCTTCAGGCTGGCGAGCGCGTCCGGATCGCGGGTGGTATGGAGCCGCTGCCTCTGCATGCCAAGATCCGCCGCCACCTGGCGCAGCCTTGTCGCCAGCGCGGTCAGCCGCCGCTGCTCGGGCGAGGGCGGCGGCGCCGGCTTCAGCCGCTTGGTCGCGGCGTAGCCGGCGATCAGCTCGGCATCGATCCGGTCGGTCTTCTCGAGCCGGCCCATGGCCTGAGCGAACCGCCTGACCGACTTGGGGTTGGCGATCGCGCAGGGGCAGCCTTGCCGCCAAAGTGCGAGGTAAGCGGCCTGCTCGACCCCGCCGCTCGCCTCCATCACGATCAGCCCGACACCCCGCTCCGCGGCCCAGGCCGCGAGCGCGGCCACGCCTTCAGGGTCGTTGGCGAAGCGCCGGTGGCCCCCCGCCTCGATCCAGGCGTCGAGCCAGGACTTGGAAACATCTACTCCACAAATCGTCTGCATCACGGTAACCTGCCTTGTCTGTGCGATTGACGAATCAAGCGACTGTTCGGTCGTGCGTGACAGCGGCGATGATCCCTGGCTCCACCACGGTCGAGGCCTGAGGGGTAACGGGCGACATCGCCGCCGCGCCGGGGTGGGCGGCCGCCCACCCCGGCGCTTCATCGCTTTCAAATGAACAAGAGCCACCCTGTCCAGATACAAGGGGTAGGTGGCGCAGGCTTCCGACGTCCCGCGCGTGACCCTCAGAGCCGGCGCCAGATACCCCTCCACCACATTGCACGCGGTCCCCCTCCCCATCTGGCGATGGGGAGGATGAGGTTTCACCACTCGCTGACCACATCCTCGATCGCCGGTCGCGGCCGCTCCTCCAGCTCACCGCCTCCGGTTCCCAGGAAAAGGAAGCCGGCGATCCGCTCCGGCGCCCGCCCGCCCAGCGCTTCGAGCACCGCCGGCGAATAGGCCGCCCAGCCGGTCACCCAGCCGCCGCCGAAGCCGAGGGCCGAGGCGGCGTGGAGCAGGTTCATGGCGACGGCGCCGCAGGAAAGCTCCTGCTCCCAGGCCGGGATCTTGTGACCCGCGAGCGGGCTGGAGAGGAGGACGATCAGCTCCGGCGCCTGGGTGGCGAAGCGCTGCACCGCCTCGACTTCGAGCCGGGCGGGCGGCTCCGCCTTGCCGGCGCGGTAAGCGGCGTGGAGTGTCTCGGCGAAGTCGGGTCGGCGGTCTTTGGCGATGTGAACGAAGCGCCAGGGGAACAGCTTGCCGTGGTCGGGCGTGCGGGCGGCGATCTCCAACATCTGCCTGAGCTGGGCCGCATCCGGGCCCGGCTCGACGAGGTCGCGGGGGCGGCAGGAGCGCCGGGTGGCGAGGTAGGAGAGCAAAGAGGAGCGGTCGTTGAACATGGCGCTGCGGCTAGCAGCCTTGCGGGAGTGCAACAATCGGCTTCACATCGGCGTTTTCCCCGCTAGTGTCCCGGCTCAAAGCGGCGGCACAGCCGCGTGGGACAAACGAGAGGGTCGGGCATGACGGGTTTCAAGGACATGTCGCAATGGGTCGAGGGCGACTGGATCGCGGCGATCGCCCTCGCGGTGCTGGCCTTCTTCCTCACGATCGGCGCGATCGTCGCCGCGAACCGGAAGCCCGAATTCCTTGGCCACCCCAAGGGCCTCTACATGCTCTTCTTCGCCGAAATGTGGGAGCGCTTCTCCTATTACGGCATGCGGGCGATCCTGATTTTCTATCTCACCCAGCATTGGCTGTTTTCCGACGGCAAGTCGAACCTGATCTACGGCGCCTATACCAGCCTCGTCTACATCACCCCGGTGCTCGGCGGGTATCTCGCCGATCGCTACCTCGGCCAGCGCAGAGCGGTGCTGTTCGGCGGCATTTTGCTGGCGGCCGGGCACAGCCTGATGGCGGTCGAGGGCGTCGGCGGGCAGAACGATCCCACCATCAACGTCTTCTGGATGGCGCTCGCTTTCATCATCGTCGGCTCGGGCTTCCTCAAAGCCAATATCTCGGTGATGGTGGGTCAGCTCTACAAGCTCACCGACCTTCGGCGCGACGGCGCCTACACGATCTTCTACATGGGGATTAACGTCGGCGCGGCGCTCGGCACCATCCTGGTCGCCTATCTCGGGCAGACGGTCGGCTGGGGCTTTGGCTTCGGCCTCGCCGGAATCGGCATGGTCGCCGGGCTCATCGTATTCGTGCTCGGCAAGAGCGCGCTGAGAGGCGCGGGCGAAGCGCCGAAGGCGCTGGCCCGCAGCAAGGAAATCCTCATCTACCTGATCGGGCTCGGCGCGGTCGCGGTGATCTGGGGCCTGGTCCAGTATCAGGACGTCATCCAGACCCTGCTCATCATCTCGGGCGTCTCGCTCCTGGGCTACGTCCTCTACGAAAGCTTCAAGCTTCCCAAGGAGCCGCGCGAACGGATGTTCGCGATCCTGTTCCTGATCGCGCTCAATCCCCTGTTCTGGGGATTGTTCGAGCAGGCGGGCGGTTCGATGAACCTGTTCACGGACCGCTTCGTCGACCGCGGCGGGGTGCCGGCCGGCATCTTCCAGTCGATCAATCCCATCTACATCATCCTGCTCGCGCCGCTGTTCGCCGCGCTGTGGCAGTGGCTTGCCAGGATCGGACGCGAACCTTCCGCACCGGCCAAGTTCGGCCTCGCGCTGGCGCAAATGGGCCTCGCGAACCTGGTCCTCGTCTGGGGCGCGGAAGCCTTCGGCGTGGCGGCGATGACCCCCGTCATCCTCGTCTTCCTTTATTATCTGTTCGCGACGACCGCGGAGCTCTGCCTGTCTCCCGTCGGCCTGTCGGCGATGAACCGGCTCGCGCCGCACTATCTGGCGTCGCTGATCATGGGTGCCTGGTTCTACATGACCGCGGTCGGCAATTTCGTCGCGGGCAAGATCGGCGAGGCGACCGGCGGCCATGACGGCGCGATGTCCAAGCAGGGCCTGCTCGATATCTATGAGCTGTTCGGCTACATCAGCATCGGAGTCGCCGTCCTCGTGCTGCTGCTGTCGCCGATCGTGAAGCGCTGGATGCACCTCGATACGCTGGAGGATCGCGACCTGGGCGGTCAGCCCGAGCTTGCCGGCTACAAGGAACTGGCGGACGAGGGGCAGGGAGCCGGCATGTTCCCGCAGCGCGAGACCAAGCCCGAAACCAGAGAGACCTGACGAAAAGGACCTCGATGCGCCTCATCACCTGTGCGGCCGTGCTGTCGGCCGCCCTCCTTTCCGCCTGTACCCATGAAGATAAGCCGCGGACGGCGTCCGCCCAGCCGCCCCGGACCCCGCCCAAGTCCTATTCGAGGGACCCGTTCCCCTCGACCTACAAACGCTATCCGGGCGCGGTGACGGCGATCACCGGAGCCACCGTGTTCGATGGCGAAGGCGGCCGGATCGACAATGGCGTGGTCGTGCTTGCGGACGGCCTCGTCCAGGCGGTCGGCGGTCCCGATACGGCCATCCCGGCGGGCGCGACTCGAATCGACGGCGCCGGCAAATGGGTGACTCCCGGGGTCATCGATATCCACAGCCATCTCGGCGACTATCCCAGCCCCGGCGTCGAGGCCCATCAGGACGGCAACGAGGCCACCGGCCCGGTGCGTCCGGAAGTCTGGGCCGAGCACAGCGTGTGGCCGCAGGATCCCGGCTTCACCCGGGCGCTCGCCAACGGCGGGGTCACCAGCCTCCATGTCCTTCCCGGCTCGGCCAATCTGTTCGGCGGCCGCGGAGTCACGTTGAAGAACGTGCCCGGTCGGACGATGCAGCAGATGAAGTTCCCGGGCGCGCCCTATTCGCTGAAGATGGCGTGCGGCGAAAATCCGAAGCGGGTCTATGGTAGCCGCAACCAGATGCCGGCGAGCCGGATGGCGAACATCGCCGTGATGCGGCAGACCTGGGCCCGGGCGCAGGAATACAAGCGCAAATGGGACAATTACGAAAAGAACGGCGGCGAGATGCCCGGCCGCGACCTCGCCATGGACACTTTGCGCGGAGTCCTGGCGGGCGAAATCACGGTTCAGAACCATTGCTACCGCGCCGACGAAATGGCCAATATCATGGATATGGCCAAGGAGTTCGGCTACAAGGTCGCCGCCTTCCACCACGCCGTCGAAGCCTACAAGATCGCCGATCTCTTAAAGGCGAACGGGGTTTGCGCGGCGATGTGGGCCGACTGGTACGGCTTCAAGATGGAAGCCTATGACGGCATCCAGGAGAATATCCCCCTGGTCCACAATGCCGGCGCCTGCACGATCGTCCATTCCGACGACGCCAACGGCATCCAGCGGCTCTATCAGGAAGCGGCCAAGGCGCTCGCCAACGGCCGGCGGATGGGGATCCAGATTTCGGATGAGGTCGCCTGGACCTGGCTTGGCATCAACCCGGCCAGGGCGCTCGGCATCGGCGACAGGACGGGCAGCCTGCGCGCCGGCAAGATGGCCGACGTGGTGCTTTGGAACGGCCATCCGTTCAGCGTCTATACCCGGCCCGAGCGGATCTGGATCGACGGGGCCTTGATGTACGACGCCGGCGATCCGAAGCGCCGGCCGGTCACCGATTTCGAGCTCGGCCAGCCCGGCGAAGGGGATGTGAAGTGAAGGGCCTGTCCCAAACCCGTCATGCCGGACTTGATCCGGCATCCCTGAACACGGCGGGTCGGAGTTTCAAAGGACCGCGTTCATGGATCCCGGCTTTCGCCGGGATGACGGCGTGTGCGCTCGCCCTCCTCGCCGCCCGCCGCCGCCGCCCAGACCATCGCGATCACCGGCGGCACCGTCGCGCTCGGCGACGGTTCCGAGCCGATCGAGGGCGGCACCGTCATCGTCCGCAACGGGCGGATCGTCGCCGCCGGCCGCAACGTCGCGGTTCCGGCGGGCGCGCAGCGGGTCGACGCGACCGGCAAATGGGTGACTCCGGGAATCGTCGCCGGCTTCTCGAGGGTCGGGCTGGTCGAGGTCGACGCGGTCGCCGCGACCAACGACGTCTCGGCGGGCAATTCCCCGTTCAGCGCGGCCATCGACGTCGCTCCGGCGATCAACCCGCGGGCGATGGCGATCCAGGTCAACCGCGCCGGCGGGGTCACCCGCGCCATCGTCGCTCCGGGGACGGCCAGGAGCATCTTCGCCGGGCAGGGCGCGGTCATCGACCTCGGCAGCGACATGGAAGCGGTGACCCGCGCGCGCGCCTTCCAGTTCGTCGAGATGGGCGAGACCGGCGCCGACGAGGCCGGCGGCAGCCGCGCCGCCGCGCATGTGCTGTTCCGCAACGCGCTCAGGGAAGCGCGCGACCTCGGGCGCTTCTCGACGCCGATCGCCGGCGGCGGCGCGGGGCGCGAGCCGCGGGCGAACGACCAGCGCGACTTCCCGCTCGAGGAGGTGCCGGACAGCCGGCTGCTTTCCGCCGGCGCCAACCGGCCGGACGACGTGCTCCTGACCCGCTTCGACGCCGCCGCTCTGGTGCCGGTGCTGCAGGGTCGGCAGCTTCTGCTCGTTCATGTCGAGCGGGCCAGCGACATCCTCCAGGTGCTGGCTCTGACAAAGGAATTCCCCCGCCTCAGGCTGGTTCTGGTCGGGGCGACGGAAGGCTGGACCATCGCCGACCGGATCGCCGCCGCCCGGGTGCCGGTGATCGCCAACGCGCTCAACGACCTGCCCGCGACCTTCGAGCAGCTCGCGGCGACCCAGTCCAACGTCGCCCGGCTGCGCGCCGCTGGCGTTCCGGTCGCGCTCGGAATGATCAACGACGACGAATCGCGGCAGGTGCGGCTGGCCCGGCAGCAAGCCGGCAATCTGGTCGCGATCGGGCGGCTGCCCGGCGCCTCCGGGCTGAGCTGGGGCGAGGCTCTGGCGACGATCACTTCGGGACCGGCCGAGGCGGTCGGAATGGGCGGCGAGATCGGCTCGCTCCGGGCCGGGCGCCGCGCCGACGTCGTCATCTGGTCGGGCGATCCGTTCGAGAACGGCAGCGCCGCCGAGATGGTCATGATCGACGGCATTCAGCAGCCGCTCGACAACCACCAGACCCGGCTTCGCGACCGCTACCGCACGGCGACCGAAGGCGACCTTCCGAAAGCCTATGAGAGGTGATCGCGCTGGTCAGCCTCGCGCTTGCGACTCTGGCCTTCGTCGGCACTCACCTCGCCATGTCCCATCCGCTGCGGACCCGGCTCGTCCAGAATCTGGGGGACCAGGGGTTCGCCCTCCTCTATTCGGCGGTGTCCTTCGTCACTCTGGGCTGGATGATCCTGTCCTATCGGGCGGCGGAGGACAGCTACCTCCTGTGGCTCACCCCCGCCTGGGTCGGGCCGGCCGCGGCGGGCGTCATGCTGCTCGCCTGCATCCTCCTCGTCGGGTCGTTCTTCGGCAACCCGGCCTTCCCGCGTCCGGGCGCGAAGCCCAAAGCGGTGCGCGCGGCGAGCGGCGTGTTCGCCGTGACCCGGCACCCGATGAACATGGCCTTCATCCTGTGGGCTCTGGTCCACATCGCCTTGTGGGGGGCCTTGCCCAATCTGATCGTCGCGGGCGGGATCCTGGTGCTCGCCCTGCTCGGCTCGATCGGCCAGGATCATAAGAAGCTCAACGTGATCGGAGAGCCGTGGCGGGCGTGGATGGCGCGGACCTCGTTCGCGCCATTCGGGGCGTTGCTCTCCGGGCGGGCGAAGTGGAGCGCTTTGCGGGAGGCGTGGCCCGCGCTGCTGCTCGGCCTTCTCCTCTGGCTGATCGTCACCTGGCTGCACGCTCCGGAAGTCTCGCCGATCGCGGCGCTGACTCGGTAAGGCCCCACCGTCATTGCGAGCGAAGCGAGGCAATCCAGCGGCTCCGGCGCCGGAAGCTGGATTGCTTCGTCGCTTCGCTCCTCGCAATGACGGATCAGGCGGCCCCGCCCTCCTTGAGCAGCCGGTCCTGCTCGGTGACCGGCTCGGCCTCATCGAAGCCGGTGCGCCGCGCCACGGTGGAGGTCGTCGCGACGTCCATCGCGACATTTCCGGTCGTTCTCACGATATCCGGAAGGGTTTCCACGGCGATGAGGATGACGAGCGGCTCGAGCGGGACGCCCATGGCGATGCAGATCGGGCCGATCGCGCTGATGAAGCTGATCGAGCCGGGGAGGCTGATCGAGCCCAGGGTGGTGGTGGCGGCGACGGCGACTCCCGCCGCCATCTGCATCGGCGAAAGCTCTATTCCGAACCAGTGGGCGACGTAGATGGCGACGGCGAGGTTCATCGCCGGCCCGGTGGCCCGGAAGAGGGCGACGGCGAGGGGCAGGGTGATTCCGGAGGCGGCGACCGGCACTCCGAGCTTCTCCGAGCCGCGGAGCATCGCCGGAAGCGAAGCGAGCGAGGATTGGGTGCTGATCGCCACCGCATGGGCCGGGCCGACGGCCCGGGTGAAGGCGAGGAAGCCGAAGCGGCCGCCGACCATGGCCAGCGGCCAGGCCGCGAACCAGACCACGCAGCCGACCGCCGAGACGATGAGGATATAGTGGAGCAGGGCGCCGAACGCCGCGGCGCCCGCCTTGGCGCCGACGACGTAAGCGAGGGCGAAGACCCCGATCGGCGCCAGCCACAGCACCCAGTTGATGATCACCAGCATGGCGTCGCCGACGGCCCGGAAGAACAGGGTCAGATGCCGGCGCGGCTCCTCCGGAAGCTGGGTTATGGCGAAGGCGAAGACGGTGGTGAAGACCAGCAGGGGCAGGATCTGGTCGGTGGCGGCGGCGGCGACCGGGTTGGTCGGAATGAAGGAGCGGACGAACTGGGCGAAGGTTGGGATCTCGCCGACCTTGTCGGCCGAGGCGGAAAGCGCCGACTTGAGCGCCGCGCCGGCCTCGGCGTCCAGCGGGAAGAGCTGGAGGAGGAAGGGGGTGAAGAAAGCCGACATGATGGCGCCCGCCCACAGCACGATCATGAACAGGATGACCGCCCGGCCCGCGAGCCGCCCGGAGCGCGCGGCCTCCGCCGACGCGGTGATGCCGTTGATCAGCAGGGCGACGATCAGCGGCACGATCGTCATCCTCAGCGCATCGAGCCAGAGGCCGCCGATGGGATCGGCGATGGCGGTCGCCTGCGGGGCGAAGGCGGCGTTCGCCGTGAGAATGCCGAGCAGGAGGCCGACGGCAAGGGCGGCGAGGATGCGGGTGGGCTGCGACATTGTCAGATGCTTAGCGGGCGAGGCGGGGGCCGAATAGTCCTCCCCGCGCCGAAGGCGTGGGGAGGGGGACCACACGAAGTGTGGTGGAGGGGTGACTGGCAGAAGCCTGCGCCAATTACCCCTCCACCACCTTTCAGGTGGTCCCCCTCCCCATCTCGCGATGGGGAGGACAAGAAGCGCGCTCCGCGCTATTCAGCGCCAAACTCGCGCAGGAACCACCCATGACTCGCAAATTCTTCGGCACCGACGGGATCAGGGGCCGCACCAACCAGATTCCGATGACGGCGGAGATGGCGCAGAGGGTCGGGCAGGCCGCCGGCGCGCATTTCCTGCGCGGCGACCATCGCCACCGGGTCGTGATCGGCAAGGACACAAGGCTCTCCGGCTACATGATGGAAACCGCGCTCATCTCCGGCTTCACCAGCGTCGGCATGGATGTGGTCATGGTCGGACCGGTGCCGACTCCGGCCGTGGCGATGCTGACCCGCTCGATGCGCGCCGATCTGGGCGTGATGATCTCGGCCAGCCACAACCCCTACACCGACAACGGCATCAAATTGTTCGGCCCCGACGGCTACAAGCTTTCCGACAAGGACGAGGCGGCGATCGAGCGGCTGCTGGAGACTCCGCCCAGGCTGGTCGACGCGCCGCTGATCGGCCGGTCCCGAAAGATCGAGGACGCGCGCGGCCGCTACATCCACTTCGCCAAGGCGACCTTCCCCGAGGAGTTGAGGCTCGACGGGCTCAGGATCGTCATCGATTGCGCCCACGGCGCCGCCTATCAGGTCGCGCCCTCGGCCTTGTGGGAGCTGGGCGCGGACGTGGTGGCGATGGGAGTCGCGCCCAACGGCCTCAACATCAACGACGGCTGCGGCTCGACCGCGCCCGCGGCGCTGCAGGCGCGTGTGGTCGAGGAAGGCGCCCATATCGGGATCGCGCTCGACGGCGACGCCGACCGGCTGATCATCGTCGACGAGAAGGGCCGGATCGTCGACGGCGACCAGCTGATGGCCCTGATCGCCATCTTCTTCGCCCGGCGCGGGATGCTCGAGGGCGACGGGGTGGTCGCGACGGTGATGTCCAATCTCGGCCTCGAGCGCTTCCTCGCCACCAACGGGCTCGAGCTGGTCCGAACCCAGGTCGGCGACCGCTACGTGCTTGAAGCGATGCGCGAGCGCGGCTTCAACGTCGGCGGCGAGCAGTCCGGGCACATCATCCTGTCCGATTATTCCACCACCGGCGACGGCCTGATCGCGGCGCTCCAGGTGCTTGCCTGCCTGGTCGAGGACGGCCGCCCGGCGAGCGAATTGCTCCACCAGTTCGACCCGCTTCCCCAGCTCTTGAAGAACGTCCGCTTCCAGGGCGGCGACCCGCGCGAGGCCGAGGCCGTCAAGACGGCGATCGCCTCGGCGGAGCAGCGCCTCGACGGAGTCGGCCGGCTGCTGATCCGAAAGTCGGGGACGGAGCCGCTGATCCGGGTGATGGCGGAGGCCGAGGACGAGGTGATGGTCGCGGAAGTCGTCGACAGCATTTGCGAAGCGATGAAGGCGGCGTGATGCTCGTCATTGCGAGGAGCGAAGCGACGAAGCAATCCAGCGGGCCTCGGAAGGCCGCTCTGGATTGCTTCGCTTCGCTCGCAATGACGGGGAAGGAACAATAATGCTTGAGCTGAGGCCCGATTGCGAGCGCTGCGGGCGCGACCTTCCGCCGGAGAGCCCGGAGGCGCGCATCTGCACGTTCGAATGCACCTTCTGCGTCCAGTGCGTCGACGGGCCGCTCGCGGGTGTCTGCCCCAACTGCGGCGGCAATTTCGAGCCTCGGCCGATCCGGCCGGAGGGCCAGCTGGAACGCTTCCCGGCCTCGTCGGTGCGCAAGGGGCCGAAATGAGACCCTCAGCCGTCATTGCGAGCCCAGCGAAGCAATCCAGCGGCTCAGGCGGTGCACGCTGGATTGCTTCGTCGCTTCGCTCCTCGCAATGACGACCGCCACTCCCCGTATCCTGATCATCGCCGGTTCCGACAGCGGCGGCGGCGCCGGCATCCAGGCCGACATCAAGACGGTGACGATGCTGGGCGGTTTCGCCACCACCGCGATCACCGCGATCACCGCTCAGAACACGCTCGGCGTCGAGGCGGTGAAGACGATGCCTGCCGAAATGGTCCTGAAGCAGATCGATGCCGTTCTGTCGGACATCGGCACCGACTCGGTGAAGATCGGAATGATCGGCTCTCCCGAAACCGTGGAAGCCGTGGCGGACCGACTTTTCTCGTCATTCCCGCGAAAGCGGGAATCCAGTTCAGAGGCCGGGCTGGATTCCCGCTTTCGCGGGTATGACGGAGGGGGGGTGCCGATCGTCTTCGACCCGGTCATGGTCGCGACGAGCGGCTCGATGCTGGCCGACGATGCCACTATCGCGGCCTTCGAGCGGCTGATGGACGTGGCGACTCTCGTCACTCCGAACGCCCCGGAGCTCGGGGCGCTGACCGGCCGACCGGTCCGCGACCCGGGTGAGCTGGAATCGGCGGCGCGCGCGCTGGCGGAACGAAGCGGAGCCGCGGTGCTGGCCAAGGGCGGGCACTTGGCCGGCGGACGGCTGACGGACGTGCTGGTCATGCCCGACGGGTCCTCGTTTCGCTGGGAGGACGATCGCATCGACAGCGTGCATACCCACGGTACCGGCTGCACGCTCGCCAGCGCCGTCGCGACCGGCCTCGCCGCCGGCCTGCCGCTGCGGAGCGCCGTCGAGACCGCCCGCCTGTTCGTCAGGATGGCGCTGCGCGAAGCGCCGGGCTTCGGCGGCGGTCACGGGCCGATGGGCCACCAGCAGGTGCGGCTCGATCTTCCCGATCGCGACGGCCCGACGCTCAACCAGGTCACGCTCCCCGCCAGCGACTATGAAGCCAGCGTCGCCTTCTACCGACTGCTCGGCTGCCGGCAGATCGTCGCCAGCCCGCCGCGTTACGCCCGCTTCGAGGTGCCCGGCGGAACGACGCTTTCGATCGAGGTCCGCGAGCCGGCCGACGCTCCGTCGACCACCGAGCATTTCTTCCAGTGCGCGGACGTCGACGACGAAGTGGCGCGGCTGTCGGGGGCCGGTGTCGTTTTCGACATCATGCCCGAGGACCGCGATTATCTCTGGCGGGTGGCGGAGACCCGGGACCCGCACGGCAACCGAATCCGCCTCTACCAGACCGGGGAAATCCGCCGCTTCCCGCCCTGGCGCGTCGATTAGCCAGATCCATTGACCCTCTCCCGTTCTTCACGGGAGAGGGGGTTCATCCACAGAATTTCCTCGCTGGCCTCTGGCGGCTTCACGGTTCCCCTTCTACCCTGAGCCCCAATGCCCCGCCCCTGCTTCAAGCTCGAGAAGATCCACCCGCAGCCTTTGGCCGGAGTCGACGAGGCGGGCTGCGCGCCGCTGGCCGGGCCGGTGGTGGCCGCGGCGGTGATCCTCGATCGCGATAAATTTCCGCGCGGAATCGACGATTCGAAGGCGCTTCCGGCCGCCACTCGGGAGGCGATCTGCGCCAGGCTCTACAAGGTCGCCCGGGTCGGGGTCGGCCTCGCCACCGTCGAGGAGATCGACCGGATCAACATCTTCTGGGCGCGGATGCTGGCCATGACCCGGGCGGTCGACGCGCTCGGCCTCGATCCGGCCATGGTCCTGGTCGACGGCAATCGCTGCCCGAAATGGGAGCGGCCCTCGGTCTCGATCGTCGCCGGCGACACCAAATGCCGCTCGATCGCCGCCGCCTCGATCGTCGCCAAGGTCACCCGCGACCGGATCATGAGGGACTATGCCAAGGAGCATCCGGGCTACGGCTGGGAAAACAACAAGGGCTACGGCACCCCCGAACATTATCGCGGCCTCGACGCGCTCGGCCCGACCCCGCTCCACCGCCGCAGCTTCGCTCCGGTCCGCCACTATCTCGCGATTCGCGACGGCATTTCGATGGTGGGGTCGCAGCAGCTGATCGATCTTTAGCCCGTCATTGCTAGGAGCGAAGCGACGAAGCAATCCAGTGGGCCTCGGAAGGCCGCGCTGGATTGCTTCGCGACGCTCCAATGACGGGGTAAATCAGCCTGAAGCGATCATGGTCTAGGGCGGCATGCGCTAAACCTGAATCGTCACCCCGGGCTTGACCCGGGGTCCATCTTCTTATCGGCCTTAGTGGCACAAAGAAGGTGGATGCCGGGTCAAGCCCGGCATGACCAGTGATGCGGATTTAGCGCATGCCGCTCTAGAGCATCGGGCGCTAAATCTGCAGCCTCTCGTCATGCCGGGCTTGACCCGGCATCCACCTTCTTTTCCACGACGGCCAGCGAGAAGGTGGACCCCGGGTCAAGCCCGGGGTGACGATCCAGGTTTTACGCATCCCGCTCTAGTGGCGATCGAAGCGCAGCCGACTGATTCCCGAAAGCGTCGTCAACGTGAGGCCGAAGACCGCTCCGGAGGGATCGCGCAGGAAGGCGATTCGGCCGAAGCCCCGGGCCGGCGCCGCGAACGTATCGGGAGCGATCGCCTCGAGCGGGACCTCGCCGCCGGGCAGCTTCATCATCAGCTTGCCGCCTTCGACCCGGAAGACGGCCTCGCCGTCCACCTCGCTGGAGACGTAGCGGCCGGAATAGGATTCGAGCAGGCCCGGCCCGGGCGCGGCGAGCCGGGTGAAGGCGAGGGCGGGTCCGGTCTCGACCATCGTCTCCCCCTCGAAGCGGAACTCGCCCAGCCCCTCCAGCGCGAAGCGGCCGCCGCCGAGATGGCTGAGGGGATAGCCTTCGCCGGCGTAGACGAACTTCAGGGTCGCGCCCTCGGCGGCGAAAGTTCGGAGCTCGTCGCCTTCGGGATCGTGATAGATCCCGGCGAGGCGGGCGGCGTCCTGCGCTGAGAGCGGGACCGGAGCCGCCCCGGCCGCGGCGGGCGGCGAGGGCCCGAACTTCGCCTTCACCCACTCGCCGGCAATCGCCTGCGCGAGGCCCAGCGGTGCGTTGCTGACGTTGCAGAGCATCACCGTTCCGGACCGCTGCTCCGGGAAGTAAGAAAAAGTAGATCGGTAGGCCGCGGTCTGGCCGCCATGGGCGATCATGGTCAGGCCGGGAACTCCGTCATGGTCGCGCTCGACCTGAAGTCCGTAGCTGTAGGCGATCGGGGTGCCGTCCTCGAGCCTGGTTCCGGCGAGCATGCGCTGAAAGAGCGGCCGGGAGATCACCTTGCCCTCGCTGAGCGCGGCGAGCCATTTGGAAAAGTCCTCCACGGTGGACAGCAGCCCGCTCGATCCCCGGGCCCGGTTCACCGCCTCGTTGAGGGCGAAATCGCCACCGGCGCCGGCATTGTAGGCGCGGGCGAGGCCGGGCGAGGCGAAGCCGGTATTCGTCATCCCGAGCGGCTGGAAAATGCGCTCCTCCAGGAAACGCTCGAACGGCATGGCGGAGACCCGCTCGACGATCTCGGCGAGGAGGACGTAATTGGGGCTGTCATATTGGTGGCGCGTGCCGGGCCGGAAATTGAGCGCTTTCTGGCGGAAGACCAGGTTCAGCGCCTCTTCGTGCGTGGGGAGCGGACCGGTCGGCTGGAAGCTCGCAAGCGCCATGTGGTTCCTGAGGCCGCTGGTATGATGGAGGAGGTGGCGGATTCGGATCGTCGGCCCGTAATCGGGAAGCTCGGGCAGATATTTGCGGACATTGTCCTCTTCGTCGAGCTTGCCGTCGGCGATCAGCAGGCCGATCGCGGCGGCGGTGAACTGCTTCGACATCGAGGCGATGTTGAAGGCGGTCTTCGGAGTGATCGGGCGCCCGGTGGCAAGGTCGGCGGAGCCGTAGCCGCGGGCTTGGACCAGCCGGCCCTCTTCGATCACTCCGACCGCGCAGCCTGGACGGTAGGGACTGGCGAGCGGGGCGAAACGGGTTTCGAGCGGCGAGGAGGCCGCGGCGAGAGCGAGCCAGAGCATCATCCAGGGAGGCTAGGGCGCAGGCCCTGCCGGCGCCAGAGCGAGGGCCTGATTGAGCAATCGAGGGATAGGAGCCCCTCCCTTCCAGGACGGGGAGAAGAGCCGCCGCCAACTTCGCGCCAGGCTGAGTCCTTTGGGCCACACCACATCATGTTGAGCCCGCTCCCGCCCTTCGGACTCCATTAGTAGCGGTGACTCGTTTCGTTCCCGGGATGTTAACCCTATTCTCAACCTCGCCTCGTAAACCCTTGTTGTTGACCGCGGACTCCGCCTGACTCAGGCTGGCGGTCTGGACGAACCGGGGGGCGGTATCGAATGACGGCACATGTGCGCTTGGGATCGAGGGAGAAAAGCGCGACCGCGCCGGTTCCGGATCCCGCGCTTCCCCTGAACCAGATCCTGCAGGAGGATTGCGTCACCGCCATGGCCGGGCTCCCGGCGGGCAGCATCGACATGGTCTTCGCCGACCCGCCCTACAATCTTCAGCTCGGCGGCGACCTCTTCCGCCCCGAGGGCGGCCTCGTCGACGCGGTCGACGACGCCTGGGACAAGTTCGAGACGTTCGCCGCTTACGATCACTTCACCCGCGCCTGGCTCAAGGAAGCGCGGCGGATCCTGAAGCCGAACGGCACCCTCTGGGTGATCGGAAGCTACCACAATATCTTCCGGGTCGGCGCCGCTCTCCAGGACGCGGGCTACTGGATCTTGAACGATATCATCTGGCGCAAGTCGAACCCGATGCCGAACTTCCGGGGGACCCGCTTCACCAACGCCCACGAGACCCTGATCTGGGCGAGCCGAAGCGAGGACAGCCGCTACACCTTCAACTACAGGGCGATGAAGGCCCTGAACGACGAGCTTCAGATGCGCTCCGACTGGCTGCTTCCGATCTGCTCGGGGGGCGAGCGGGTCAAGGACGGCGGCACCAAGGCCCATCCCACCCAGAAGCCCGAATCCCTGCTCTACCGGGTGATGCTGGCCTGCACCAACAAGGGCGACGTCGTCCTCGACCCCTTCTTCGGCACCGGCACGACCGGCGCGGTCGCCCGCCGGCTGGGTCGGCAGTGGATCGGGATCGAGCGCGAGAAACGCTACGTCCGGGTCGCGCGCGAGCGGATCGATTCGACTCTCGAGCTCGACGAGAGCGCGATGAAGACGATGGCCTCGAAGCGCTCGGCGCCGCGGGTACCGTTCGGCGCCCTGGTCGAGATCGGCATGATCCAACCTGGGACAATGCTTACCGACAGCAAGCGGCGCTGGCATGCGCGGGTGAGGGCCGATGCCTCGATCGAGAAAGACGGCGAGGCCGGCTCGATCCATCGCATCGGGGCGCTCGCGCAAGGGGCGCCGACCTGCAACGGCTGGAGTTTCTGGCATTTCGAGGAGTTGGGCGGGCTCGCCCCGCTCGATACGCTTCGGCAGCGCTACCTGCTCACGCTCGACTGACCCAGATTGAGTAAAAAGGTTGCTTACTGCCACTCGACAGGAGCGTGAAACAAAGGCACATTGCGCCTGACGACCGTCCCTTCACGCTCAACGCCCGCACGCCTTTGACCACGGGAGACGCGCGGGAGCCCCTTTGAGTGTTGATGGGTCCGGACCAATACCATGCCCCACATGGTGGTCTGGACCTCGGAGTTTCGGTTACCCTACTGGCCTTCGGTTAGAGGCGGTCGTCACCTTTCCCTACTCCCCCGTCATCCCGGCGAAAGCCGGGACCTCAGGCCGGAAAGTCACGGGCGGCCCTCCCAGAGGTCCCGGCTTTCGCCGGGATGACGGCCTGTAGTCCCCAAGGTTCGGGATTCCTGTCGCGAATATTTTGCGCTAGCCGCATTTTCATGACCCTCCGACATTATCTGCGGCCCACCGCCTTCGTCGACGCGCCCTTCGGCCATGATGGAAAGGTAGCCCGCCTCGCCGGCGGAATGCTCTGGTTCGCGGCCGTCGAGCGGGTGACGATGGACGCGAATCGCCGAGTCGCTTCGGAGCTGGTCCCGGTCGAACGGGCGGAGGAACTGCTCGCGCTCGGAAGCGAGGCCGGGCAGGCCTGGCGGAACCTGACCTCTCCGCGTCCGCCGCTGAAGCTGCGCGAACGGGTGATTCGCCTCGATCAGCCGCAGATTGCGGGAATCCTGAACGTCACTCCCGACAGCTTCTCGGACGGAGGCCGTTTCGACGACGGCGACGCGGCGGCGCAGGCCGGCTTCGCCATGGCCGAAGCCGGGGCGGCGATCGTCGACGTCGGCGGCGAATCGACCCGGCCCGGCGCCAAGCCGATTTGGGAGGTCGACGAGATCGAGCGAGTGCTGCCGACGGTCACCCGGCTCGCGGCGGGCGGGACCGCCGTGTCGATCGATACCCGCAAGGCCGCGGTGATGGACGCCGCGCTCGGCGCAGGCGCGGCGATGGTCAACGACGTTTCGGCGCTCACCTATGACGAGAAATCGGCCGGGCTGGTCGCCGGCGCGGGCTGCCCGGTGGTCCTGATGCACCATCTCGGGCCGCCGGAGACGATGCAGCAGGCTCCGTCCTACGACAAACCCGTCCTGTTCGCCGTCTACGACTGGCTCGAGGCGAGGATCGCCGCGGCGGAAGCGGCCGGAATCGACCGCGCCCGAATCGTCGTCGATCCCGGCATCGGCTTCGGCAAGAGCGTGCAGCACAATCTCGACCTGATGAACGGCCTCGCCCTGCTCCACGGCCTCGGCTGCCCGATCATGCTCGGCGCCAGCCGTAAGCGCATGATCGGAGCGCTGTCGGGAGAGGCGCCGGCCGACGCGCGTCTTCCCGGCTCGCTCGCGCTCGCGCTCAAGGCGGTCGACCAGGGCGCCCAATTACTCCGGGTCCACGACGTTCCGGAGACGGTCCAGGCGCTGAGGATCTGGCGAGGCCTGAGGGACGCCGCCCTGGTGCCGGGCTAAATCCCTCTCCCTGCAGGGGAGAGGGAGATCAGTTCGCCTCCACCTCCACCGCCAGCGGCCCCTTCCGTCCCGCGGCGATTCGGGCTCGGAGGGGCTGGTCGGGGGTGAGGTCGGCGAGGCCGCCGCGGCGGACCGTTTCCATGTGGACGAAGATGTCCTGCCCGTCCTCGTCCTCGCGGACGAGGAAGCCGTAGCCCTTGAGGCGGTTGAACCATTTGACCCGGACCGCTTCGAACGCGCCGGCCTGATCGAGCAGAGCGGACGGGTCGATGCGCTCGCCGGAGACGCCCCCGGACGGGCGCTGAGGCTCCGGCATCACCGCCTGGCTGAGGTCGATCGACAGGATCTTGCGGGCCTGGAGGCCGCGCTCCTGCTCGGCGACGAGGCATTCGACCACGGCGCCTTCGGGAAGGCTTCGGCGGTCATGCTCCTTCAAAACGCTGAAATGGACGAGGATGTCGCCCTTGGCCTGCTCGCTGACCAGGAAGCCGAAGCCGCGGGTCGCGTCGAACCATTTCATCGTGCCGGTGAGCTTGACGAGGCTCTCGTCTTCGGGACGTGAAGCATCGTCCGCGCCGTCGGGATCCTGCGCGCCGTTCTCAGCAGTCAGTCCACGACGCGAAGTCATTAACGCCCGATCCACCATCCAAACCGGGGTGACTATCACGCCTCGCGCGGATTTGTGAACAATTTACGATTGTTTTTATGGGACATCCGGCTCCGGCAGGTCCTCGGGGCCCGCGGCGAGCACCTGCCGGACGAGATCGAGGCGGTGGCCGGCCCGGAGCATCGCGGCCGCCGCTTTGTCCCGGCCGGCCCGATCCGGGACGATTTCGGCATAGGGGCCGAGCCGCCGCCGCCGGGCGAAACGATGAGCGGCGGCCAGCGCCTCCTCCCCGGAAATGTCCCGGGCCTCCACGGAATCCTCGTCGGAAATGCCCGCCCCGCGGAGCGCCTCCTTGACCCGCAATTCGCCATAGCCGCGCCGAAGCAGCGCGGCGGAGCGTGCCGAGGCGAAGCCGCGGTCGTCGACATAGCCCAATTCGTCGAAGCGCTCGACCAGCCGCTCGACCGGCGGCTCGCCAGGGCCGCTCCAGCCGCGTTCCTTGAGCTTTCGGCGAAGATAGGCGGCGAGCTTCGAGCGGGTGGTGGCGTAGCGGCCGGCATAGAAGAGGCCGAGCCGCTCCAGCCCTTCGGAATCGAGCGGCGGCGGAGGCCGTTTGTCGGGTCGGAATTTCACGCGCCATGATTGTGCCACAGTCGGTCCCGATTATAAATGCGTACCTCTCCCGTTTCGGGAGGCGGTTCGCGCGCAACCACCGGAGAGGATCCGCTACACCCGTGCCCGAGACTTTGGTCCCGACGCCGACTGCGGACAGTCTGCCGCGCCGCTTCGCCGACTTCGAGAGGCTCGGAGACGCGCTCGATTATGCGGCCCAGGGCCTGCGCGGCCTCAACTTCCACGATCCGCGCGGAATCCTGGTCCGCGCCTACCCCTATCGCGAGTTGCGCGAGGACGCCCTCGCCGCCGCCTGGCGGCTGATCGCGGCGGGCGTGAAGCCCGAGGACCGGATCGCGATCGTCGCCGAGACCAGCCCGGAATTCGCCGCCCTCTTCTTCGGCACCGTCTATGCCGGCGCCTGGCCGGTGCCGCTGCCGCTGCCGACCTCCTTCGGCGGCCGCGATTCCTATATCGACCAGCTCAAGGTGCAGCTCGACAGCGCCGATCCCACCCACCTCTTCTATCCGGGCGAGCTTGCCGGAATGGCGGGCGCGGCAGCGGAGGCCTGCGGAGTCGCGGGCGAATCGTGGGAGAGCTTTGCCGGCCGCGAGGGGCCGGAGACGGCGCTTCCGAAGGCCGGTCCCGACGACATCGCCTATCTTCAATATTCGAGCGGCTCGACCCGCTTCCCGCACGGGGTCGCCGTCACCCATCGCGGCCTCCTCAACAACCTTGCCGCGCACAGCCACGGCATGGAGGTGATCGAGACCGACCGCTGCATCTCCTGGCTGCCCTGGTATCACGACATGGGTCTGGTCGGCTGCCTGCTGTCGCCGATGGCGAACCAGATCTCGACCGATTATCTCAAGACCGAGGATTTCGCCCGCCGCCCGCTCGCCTGGCTCGATCTCATCACCCGCAACGAAGGCACGACCGGAAGCTATGCGCCGACCTTCGGCTACGACATCTGCGCCCGCCGGGTCTCCAGCCAGACCAACGTCGCCGAGCGTTTCGACCTGTCGCGCTGGCGGATCGCGGGCAACGGCGCCGACATGATCAGGCCCGATGTCATGCAGGCGTTCGTCGACGCCTTCGCGCCCGCCGGGTTCAGCGCCAAAAGCTTCCTTCCCAGCTACGGCCTCGCCGAGGCGACGCTGGCGGTGACGATCATGCCTCCGGGCGAGGGCATCGTCGTCGAGCTGGTCGAGGAGACCACCCTCTCCGGCGACGGCAAGATGCATCGCGACCGGCCCCAGCGTTATCGCTCGATCGTCAATTGCGGCAAGCCGGTGAGGGACATGGAGGTCGCGATCCGCGACGAGGACGGCCGGACGCTGGGCAATCGCGAGATCGGCAAGGTCTATTGCCGCGGCCCGTCGGTGATGGTCGGCTATTTCCGCGACGAGGAGGCGACCGCCGCCTGCCTCGACTCCGCGGGTTGGCTCGACACCGGCGACATGGGCTATCTGTCCGACGACCATCTCTACATCGTCGGCCGGGCCAAGGACATGATCATCATCAACGGCAAGAACCACTGGCCCCAGGACATCGAATGGGCGGTGGAGCAATTGCCCGGCTTCAAGGCGGGCGACATCGCCGCTTTCTCGATCACCACGCCGGGCGGCGAGGAGACCCCCGCCGTCCTCGTCCAGTGCCGCACCTCCGACGCCGGGGAGCGGACCCGGCTTCGCGAGATCATCCGCGAGCGGGTTCGGGCGATCACGGGCATGAACTGCGTCATCGAGCTGGTTCCGCCGAGGACCTTGCCGCGGACGAGCTCCGGCAAATTGAGCCGCGCCAAGGCGCGAAGCCTCTATCTCACCGGCGAGATCCAGCCCTACGACATCGCCGCGTAGCAGCGGCCGTCATCCCGGCGAGGCCCGGACCCCAGGTCGAGAAGTCCAGGCGGCCTCCACGAGATCCCGGCTTTCGCCGAAGGACGGCGACCGCCGCAGCCCTCCGCAAAAAATTGAAGGAGAAATGTAGGATTTAAAATGTTCTACTTATGTTCCGAAAACGAATCGCCGCCCGGCCGCCGGGGGCGCTTCGCCAGTCCAGAGGAACATTCCAAAATGGCTACCCAATCCACCGACTATACCTACGCGGCCGCACAGGCCGCGACCATCCCGGCCACGGTCGGAACCCTGGAGCTCCAGGATCGAGGCCACAGCTATTGGCGACGCGCCAGCACGGAGCCGGCCCATCCCGGCAAGTTTCGGTCCCAGGATCGCTTCCTGCCCAACGGAAGCACGGACAGCACCAACGGCGGCTATTGGGAATTCCAGCCGGCCGACGGAATCATCGATGTCGAGGAATGGGGCCTCGTGGGCGACGGAACGACGGACAACTCGCTGGCGATGACCGACCTGCTGACGTATATCAGGATCAAGCAGGTCAATCCGTTCGACGCCGTCAATATCGGCGGTTACCGGATCCGGTTCCCCATCGGTCACTTCTACTTCAGCTCAAAGATCGACCTGAAGAGCACCGTCATCATCGAAGGCCAGGGGACCGGCCTGGCCGGGGGTGTTCCCACCAAGCTTCGGTTCGCGACGGACGGAATCGTCCTCAACGCCTACCATACGATCGACGGTGGAGCCGAAGAGCCGGCCACCACGACCGCCGGCGGCACGATCATTCGCAACCTGTTGCTGACGACGTCCGCCTCCAGCGGCGCTCATGACGGCATCTGGATGCGCGCGCGCGCGACGCTCGATCAGGTCAGCGTCCACAATTTCCCGCGCTACGGCGTTCGGATCGAGGCGGAGGGCCTTGCCGCCGCCGCGCCGGTTCGCGGAAATGCCAACGGCTGGCGAATGAGCGATTGCCGATTGATCGGCAACGGCGACTGCGGCCTCTTCGTCAGCGGCGGCGACGTCAATGCCGGTATCGCCACCGGGATCGATTCCAGCTTCAACGGCAATTGGGGGATCTGGGACAATTCGTTCCTCGGCAACGCCTATTTCGGCTGCCACACCGATTATAACGGCATCCCCGGCGCCTCGGTGGGCCGAAGCGCGCCCGCCGTCGTCAGCCACAGCGGCAAATATTATGCCGTCGTTCCCGGCCAGGACGCCGCCGCCTCGACCACCACGCCCGGCACCAACGCCTGGGTCTGGTTCGAATATTGGCCGAGCCCCGATGCTCCCGCGGCGGGCGCCGCCGCCTGGTCGAGCAGCGCGACCTATAAATCGGGCGGCGCCTATGCCCTGATCGGCGACGCGGCAACGGGCAATCTGCTCCTCGGATGCTATTCGGAAGGGGCCCAGGGCCCTTCCTTCCTCGGCTTCCGCTCGATGTCGATCAACGGAACCCACGGCGCCGGCATCGGCGGGCATGGCTGCGCCACTCGCGCCGTGGACGGCCTCTTCGAGAGCCGGCTCGGTTTCGTGACGGCGACGGACCGCACCGGCGGCTCCGTATCGCTGGGCGGGAATCCGGGGAACGGAGACATTCTCCGAATCGGGCATTCCACCTATTCGCCGTACAACAACCGCCTCATCTGGAAAGCCGACGGCAACCTGTCCTTCAACTACAATAGCGGCATCGACAAGGAGCCGTTCTTCCTGACGGGCGCGGCCACCACCACCCAGTTCGGGACGAGCGTCATCCAGCCCCATGTCTTCGCCCTGGACAAGCTCGCCCTGGGCGCCGGCTATATCGGCGAGGATGGCGGTCGCCGGATCACCTATCGTTCCGCGGCTCCGACCGCCGGGGCCTGGGCGCGGGGCGACTTCGTGTTCAACCTCAACCCGTCCACCGGCGCTTCGTTCGGCTGGCGCTGCACGACCGCCGGAACGCCCGGAACCTGGGAAGCCGTGGCGGCCGGCGGCGGCTCGGTGACGGACGGCGACAAAGGCGACATCACCGTCTCCGGATCCGGGGCGGCGTGGAACATCGACAGCGACGCGGTCACCAACGCCAAGCTCGCCAACATGGTACAGGCGACGATCAAGGGGCGGGCATCCGGCGCTGGAACCGGCGATCCCCAGGATCTGACTCCGACCCAGGCGCGGGCGGTCATCGCGTCCGATTCGGCCAACGGCGCCCATTTCCTGGCCGGGGACGGCACGTTCAAAGCGCCGCCCGCAGCCCCCGCCTGGATCGTCGATTACACCAGCAACCGGGCCAGCTACTACAATCTGACGCCGGCGAGCATGACCCACATGGTCTTCAACACCAGCAACGACGGGTATCATGCGGTCTTCCTTCAGAACGTCGCCAACGGCACCAGGATCAAGCTGAGCCGGCTTCGGGGAGGACAGGCGGTCACGATCAGCGGCGGGGACGCGTCGCAGGCGATCAGCTACAAGGGGGGGATGGTCACTTCCGCGACCATTCTCGACGGAGGCACCGTGTTCCTCACCAAGGTGGCCACCAACCAGTGGGTGGGCGAGGGCGACTTCACCTGATCGGCGGGGGCGGTGCCGGCGGAGGGCTTTCCCTCCCTCCGCCGGCGCCCCTCCGGCTCGATACGCTTTCTCCGCCGCCCCGGGGCCGCCCTTGCGCCTCGGGGCCCTTCTGGCTAATGACCCTTCCGCTTCCGGCGCCTAGGAGTGTAGCTCAGTTTGGTTAGAGCATCGGTCTCCAAAACCGAGGGTCGTGGGTTCGAATCCCTCCACTCCTGCCAGCCGAAGCAAGGGGAATAACGAAGTTATTCCGCGGTGCCCGAAGGACGTGCGGAGGCCGGCCAGCCTGCGCGAAGCGACTGGACTGACGTCACGCAATTCAGTTCCGTGACGGCCTCGCATTTACGCCGTGTCGGCCTTGCCTTATAGCCCCGCCCTCGCTATCTCGCGAAGCTCGCATGCATCGGCAAAGCTCGGCTGACCGGCCCCCCGGTCGAGAGCGGCTGTCCGAAAGCGCTGAACCGAAAGGACGAAGGACAGGTGGCAAGAGTCAATCCCGGCGAATTCCTCCGCCAGGTCCGGGCCGAGACCGGCAAGGTCTCCTGGCCGACCCGCAAGGAAACCGTGACGACCGGAATCATGGTCCTGATCATGACCAGCCTGCTCGGTATCTTCTTCTTCGGAGTCGACAGCGCCTTCGCCGCCCTCGTCAGCAGCCTGCTCAAGCTGCTCAGCTAGCCCCAAGCTTCAGGCCAGACTCAAGGTAAAGAACCCATGTCCCGCTGGTACATCATCCACGCTTATTCGGGCTTCGAGAACAAGGTCCGCGACTCCATCCAGTCCGAGGCCAACCGGCTCGGTCTCGCCAGCCTCGTCGAGGCGGTCGAGGTTCCGACCGAGAAGGTCACCGAAGTCCGCCGCGGCAAGAAGGTGACCAGCGACCGCAAATTCTTCCCCGGCTACGTGCTCGCCAAGCTGGCGATGAACGACGACGTCTACCACCTCGTCAAGAACACGCCCAAGGTCACCGGCTTCCTCGGCTCGATGGGCAAACCGCAGCCGATCACCGACGCCGAGGCCGCCCGGATCCTCAACACCAAGGACGAAGCCGCCGCCGCCGCGCCCAAGACCAAGATCAACGTCGACTATGAGATCGGCGACCAGGTCAAGGTCCTCGACGGCCCGTTCGCGAGCTTCAACGGCGTGGTCGAGGAACTCGATTTCGACCGTGGCCGGGTCAAGGTCGGAGTCTCCATCTTCGGCCGCGCCACTCCGGTCGAGCTCGAGTTCGAGCAGGTCGAGCTGGTCAAATAAGCTTGAGCCGCCGAGCCTCGCGAAGCGAGGACTGACGTCACGCGATTCACTCGCGTGACGGCCACAGCGAAGGCGCCCCGCCTACCGCTTCGCCGACGCCGCTCCATATCCTCGATCCGTCAGCCGCCGAACAGCGCCACGCCCGGATGGTGCGGCGGTCGGCTCGAAGCCTTGGACCCGCCGGTGACGGGCTCGAGCGGGGGAAGCTCGGGCGGCGGCGGCGCGTCGGCGTGGCGCCAGCCGCCCGTCGCCTCGATCCTGCATTGCAAATGCATTTTTTCCCGCCGCGCTCCTTCGCGTGGCCGTCCGGTCAACACGGTTGCCAAGGGCGACGGCTTTTGGCAGGCCGGCGTCGGCAATCCGGGAGCAATATTTTGCAGAGACAGCGGTTCAATGAGACTTTCACCGTCAGGCGCAAGGCCTGGCAGCTGCCTAGGGTCGCCAAGCTCGACTCCGGCTCGGCGGAGTCCGGGTCTTCCAACAACGAGGACGGCGACTTCACCGCCAGCTGATCGAAGCGGACGGCGGGGAGAGGGTGTATTGAAGCCGTGACTCGCGGACCGCTGACAAGGGTGCGAGGGGGAAATGGGAACAGTCGCCCGTGACTGTCCCCCGTTCGCGCTTTCGCTCCTGACGGGCTCTAGCGGCGGCCTCTTTCATAGGTCTGCAGGCACCTGTCCGTGACGCTCGCCGTGCAGGCCGGATAGCTGTCCGGTGCGATCGCTTCGCCGGTGACCGCGTCCAGCTCCGGGCCGCCCATCGCTTCGGCCGGGGTACCGTTCCAGCCCGCCGGGGCGACGGCCGCGGCGGAGATGACGGCGATTCCGCGGGCGTCGCGTTCGGGGTCGGCGTTGCCGGGCAGGACCAAAGCGGTGACGGTCGCGGCGGTGGCGGTGTCCATGCTGGCCAGGGTCGGGTCCCTGTAGGCGCCGCCGGCGGCGCCCTCGGTCTCGTAGACGGCGGTGACGGCGCCGTCGCCTTCATAGGCGGTGGCGGCCGGATCGGCGGTCTGGGCGAAGGCGGCGCTGCTCATCAGCAGCGCAAGCGCGAAAGCGGTTTTCTTCATCGGGTCCTCCTGTCTTCCCGTCCTGCGGCGGCTGGGCGCTGGGCGCCGGCCTCGAATCGCGGCGGGGCCGCGGGCAGCGGGGTCGGCGGGGTAACGCTCGAGGCCGCGCTTCTTTCCGGCGGAGGGAGGCACGTACTTATACGAGGGCGGGCGGCGCGGTGAAATGCCGCCTCGAGTCCGCTGCAGGAGAAAGGAACCGCGACCTTGCTGACGGCATCGGCTGCACCAGTGCGACAGGTCGGGTGGCGACAGTTTACCGTGACGAATCCCCGGCCGGAGCATAGGAAGCTCCCAAGGTGAGCTATAGCCCATGAATGCCGTGGAGATCGAAGAAGCCGTATCGGCACTCGCCGAGCGCCCGTTCGACGCGGCCGAATTCCCCTTCGCCTTCCTGGAGGCGTTCGGCAACAAGGCGACCACGATCAAGCGGCTGCGCACCGGCGCGTCGAATCGCTCCGATCTGGGCGGGGTGCTCCAGACCAGCAACATCCACATCGCCGTGGCGGCGTCCGGCACGGTGGGTGAGACGCTCGCCCGGCTGAAGGCCAGTCCCGCCACCGCCAGGGCGAAGGCGAAGTTCATCCTCGCCACCGACGGCGACACGCTCGAGGCCGAGGACCTGGAGTCCGGCGAAACGATCGCCTGCGATTATGCCGCCTTCCCGGACCATTTCGGCTTCTTCCTGGCCCTCGCCGGAATCACCACCGTCCGGCAGGTGCGCGAGAGCAGCTTCGACATCCGAGCGACCAGCCGCCTCAACCGGCTCTATGTCGAGCTCCTGAAGGACAATCCGGACTGGGCGAGTGCCGAGCGCCGGCCCGACATGAACCATTTCATGGCGCGGCTGATCTTTTGCTTCTTCGCGGAGGACACCGGCATCTTCCAGTCCAGCTTCCCCTTCACCGGCACGATCGAGAAGATGAGCGAGCGGGATTCATCGAACACCCACGAGGTGATCGGCGAGCTGTTCCGGGCGATGAACACGCGCAAGGAGGCGCACGAGGCGGCGGGCATCCGCAATTGGGCGCGCCCCTTCCCCTACGTGAACGGCGGCCTTTTCTCCGGCAGCCTGGAGGCGCCGCGCTTCAGCCGGATCGCGCGCTCCTACCTGCTCCACATCGGCAATCTCGACTGGACCAGGATCAACCCGGACATCTTCGGGTCCATGATCCAGGCGGTCGCGGACGACGAGGAGCGCGGTGCGCTCGGCATGCACTATACCAGCGTGCCCAACATCCTGAAGGTGCTGAACCCGCTGTTCCTCGACGACCTGCGCGAGAAGCTGGCCGAGGCGGGCGGCAACCCGCGCAAGCTCCTGAATTTGCGCAACCGCATGGCGCGCATCCGGGTGTTCGACCCGGCCTGCGGCAGCGGCAACTTCCTGGTCATCGCCTACAAGGAGATGCGGGAGATCGAGGCGGAGACAAATCGCCGCCGAGGCGAGGAGGGCCGCGTCTCCGACATCCCGCTCACCAACTTTCGTGGAATCGAACTGCGCCATTTCCCCGCCGAGATTGCGCGGCTGGCCCTGATCATCGCCGAGTACCAGGCCGACGTGCTGTATCGCGGACAGAAGCTGGCGCTGGCCGAGTTCCTGCCCCTCGACCAGGAGAACTGGATCACCTGCGCCAACGCGCTCCGTCTGGACTGGCTGAGCATCTGCCCGCCGACCGGA
Organism: uncultured Alphaproteobacteria bacterium; assembly: GCA_963850005.1. Lineage (GTDB taxonomy): Bacteria > Pseudomonadota > Alphaproteobacteria > Sphingomonadales > Sphingomonadaceae > Allosphingosinicella. The sequence goes on along the minus strand of CAWKJG010000004.1, from coordinate 1,158,581 downwards.
ACGAGCGTGAAGCTGATCGGCGACGACCTGTTCCAGACGCCGCTGGACCAGGCGCGGATCGACTTCGAGAACGAGGGCGGCGAAACCTATATCTGCGGTAACCCGCCCTACAGGGGAAGCAAGTGGCAGGACGATGATCAGAAGGCGGATCTCGCGCGCGCGTGGTCCGACCATCCTCAGCTCGCCCGAACGACCGACTTCGTGTCGGGTTGGATCGCCGCGTACCTCCGCTACGCCCGGTCGGTCCCGGACGCCGTGGCGGCATTCGTTGCCACCAACAGTATCTGCCAAGGGCAACAGGCGTCGGAGATTTGGCCCATAGTATTTGGTCAAGGGAGGGAAATTCGGTTCGCTCACACGCCGTTCACGTGGAAGAACCTTGCGAGCCATAACGCCGGCGTCACTGTGATCATTGTCGGTTTGGGCTCTCGGTCGAGCCGGCCGAAGCGACTGTTCGGGGACGACGGCCTCGTGCGGGAATGTGACGTCATCGGGCCCTATCTGGTGCCCAACATGCCGGATGCCGTCACGAAAGCGAACAAGCCGCTCGGACCCCAGTCCATCATGCTCTTCGGCAACATGCCGCGCGATGGAGGGCACCTGTTCCTGACCGCCCAAGAGGCAGGCGATCTGCGCCGAAACCCGGCGACATCCGGGTACGTGCGCCGATTTCTGGGGTCGGAGGAACTGATCAATGGCAAGCTTCGACACTGCCTCTGGATCCAGGACCGAGATGTCGGGGCGGCCAGGGCGGATGAATTCATCGCCGAGCGGCTCGCCCTCGTCGAAAGCAACAGGCGACGGTCCCCGGCAGGGTCCACACGCGCGTTTGCAAACCTGCCACACCGTTTCGTTCAAATCGCGGGTACGGCGAAGAATTTAGCGATCGTCGTGCCGCGTGTATCTTCTGAGAACCGGGAATATCTGCCAGTCGACCTTGTAACCGCCGACTGCATCATCGGCGATCGGAACTTCGCCCTTTACGACGCGCCGTTGTGGAACATGGCGCTGATAGCGTCTCGCCTGCACTGGGTTTGGATTGGAACCGTGTGCGTCCGCATGCGCACGGACTTCTCCTACTCCAACACGCTGGGCTGGAACACGTTTCCAGTGCCGGTCCTCACAGAGCAGAACGAGGCGGATCTTCAGCGTTCGGCCGAAGACATCCTGATCGTGCGCGAGCGATATTTTCCAAGCACGATTGCGGAGCTCTACGATCCCAACTCGATGCCGGAGGATCTGCGCGAGGCGCATCGCAAGAACGACGAGATCATCGAACGCATATATTTCGGCCGGAGGATGAAGAATGATACGGAAAGGCTCGAACACCTGTTTATGACGTATCGAAAGGCGGCTGGGCAATGACAGGATTTGCTCATGATATCCCGTCGGGCACAACGACGCTGTCCGAGATCATGCGAGTCCGATCCGCCATCTCCGCTGATCGGTTTTTCGGATGTTTTGCTTACGCCACCCAATCCGGTTTCAGGGCATTTGAGCTGGGCGTCGGAAAGGATTTCTGGACCGGCACCGGTTCGCGGTGGCTGTTCGGAATCGATTACGGCAGGACCGACCCACGCGCCTTGCGTGAGATAGCAAAACGCGCCAATTCCGAGGTGCGCATCTACGACGGGCGTTACGTTGTGGATCGGGATGGCTTCCTCCCGCGCCGCGACTATCACCCCAAGGTGGCGATGATCGGGAACAGCGCTTCCGGTGCGCAGGCACTCGTGCTCGGATCCGGCAATTTTTCGTACAACGGTCTTCAACGCAGCGTCGAGGCGGGTTCGGCGGTCGTCGCTCCTGCCAAGAAAGAGATCGACCAGCACATCCGGCCGGTCAGTTCTGCGTTCGAAACTCTATGGAAGGCGGCGTGCCCGCTGGCCGACATCATCGATCTATACGAAACGCGTCTAGCGGCTTTGACCAGTTCAAGAGATACGAAACGCGCGGCCAAGGCGAAAGGTCAGCTCAAGGGGTTCTGGATCGAGGCGGGTCACGTCACGAAAAATCGTGGAGAGAATTGGCCCGGAAATCAGATCTTCGCGCCTAATGGCTTTCGGCGCTTCTTCGGACTGAAAAAGGGCAGCGACAGCTCCACCCTGATCGGCACGATCACTTTCGAAACGCCGATCGGACCAAGGGTCACGAAGAACTATCGAGAGAACGATAACACAATGGAAAAGCTGACCTTGCCGGCGCCCGAGCAGCATGGCTTCGGCGTCTATGACGGCAAGGTGTTGATTTTCGAGCCAAAAGGCAAAAGATTCCTGATGAGCGCAGTCGAGCTCGGTGACTTTGAAGCGGTATTTGGGCATCGGCTGGCGAACGTCGAGAAGATGACCGGCGGCAGACGTTTCGGCGAGTTGATCTAAACTATGGTCTCCATTCCGTCCGTCTCGGTCTCGTACGCTCGTACCGGTGGCTCCTCCAGGGCCAATGCGCTCGGCATGCGGCCGATGCAGGAGCGGGCCTACCAGAAACGCGGCGAGCAATATCTGCTGATCAAGTCGCCGCCCGCTTCCGGCAAGAGCCGCGCCCTGATGTTCATCGCCCTCGACAAGCTGGCGAACCAGGGTCTGAAGCAGGCGATCGTCGTCGTGCCGGAGAGGAGCATCGGCTCGAGCTTCGACGACGAGCCGCTGAGCCGCCACGGCTTCTGGGCCGACTGGCGGGTCGAGCCGAAGTGGAACCTGTGCAATGCGCCCGGCACGGACAATGGCGGCAAGGTCGCGAGCCTGGGCGCGTTTCTGAAGAGCGATGATGAGCTGCTCGTCTGCACCCACGCCACCTTCCGCTTCGCGGTCGACCGGTTCGGGGTGGAGGCGTTCGACGGCAGGCTGATCGCGGTGGACGAGTTCCATCACGTCTCCGCCAATCCGGACAACAAGCTCGGGGCGCAGCTCGGCCAGTTGATCGCGTGCGACCGGGTGCACATCGTCGCCATGACCGGCTCCTACTTCCGCGGCGATGCGGAGGATGTGCTGAATCCCGCCGATCAGGCGAAGTTCGAAACGCGTCACCTACACCTATTACGAGCAGCTCAACGGCTATGAGCATCTGAAGCGGCTCGATATCGGCTACTTCTTCTATTCCGGCCCTTATGCGGACGACATCCTGGCAGTGCTCGACCCCGCCGAGAAGACGATCGTCCACATCCCCAGCGTCAATTCGCGCGAGAGCACGAAGGACAAGATTCGGGAGGTGGAGCACATCATCGAGGCGCTGGGCGAGTGGCAGGGCACCGACCCGGCCACCGGCTTCCAGCTCGTGCGGACTCCGGACGGCCGTATTCTGCGCATCGCGGACCTGGTGGACGACGATCCCGCCAGGCGCGACCGGGTCTCGGCCGCGCTGAAGGACCCCGCGCAGAAGAACAACCGCGACCATGTCGACATCATCATCGCGCTCGGCATGGCCAAGGAGGGCTTCGACTGGATCTGGTGCGAGCATGCGCTGACCGTCGGCTACCGCGCCAGCCTGACCGAGATCGTGCAGATCATCGGCCGGGCGACCCGCGACGCCCCCGGCAAGACGCGCGCCCGCTTCACCAACCTGATCGCCGAGGCCGACGCCTCGGACGAGCTGGTGCGGGAGGCGGTGAACGACACGCTTAAGGCGATCGCCGCGAGCCTGCTGATGGAGCAGGTGCTGGCGCCGCGGTTCGAGTTCAAGCCGAAGAATCCGGCCAAGGCGGGGCCACGCCGGGCTTCGACTATGGCGAGGGCGGTTATGATCCCGACAAGTGCAACGTCGGCTTCCACGGGGAGCGCGGCGTGTTCGAGATCGAGATCAAGGGCCTGGCTGTGCCGAAGAGCCCGGAGGCGGCGCGCGTCTGCCGGGAAGACCTCAACGAGGTGATCGCCACCTTCGTCCAGGACAAGCCCTCGATCGAGCGCGGCCTGTTCGACGAGGAGCTGGTTCCCGAAGAGCTGACACAGGTCCGGCTCGGCAAGATCATCCGTGACAAGTATCCTGAGCTGGACGCCGGGGACCAGGAAGCGGTGCGCCAGCACGCCATCGCGGCGCTGACTTTGACTCAGCAGGCAAAACAGGTCGCCTCGGGCGGGAACGGCGAGGACAGCAGGAACACCGCGCTCGTCGACGGGGTGCGCAAGTTCGCGATGGACGTTCGCGAACTGGACATCGACCTCATCGACCGCATCAACCCGTTCGGCGAGGCGTACGCCATTCTCGCCAAGACCATGAGCGAGGACAGCCTCAGGCAGGTCGCCGCCGCCATCGCCGCCAGGCGGACCGCCGTTACACAGGAAGAGGCGAAGGACCTCGCCATCCGAGCGTTCCGTTTCAAGAAGGAGCGCGGCCGACTGCCCTCCATCACGTCCGCCGACGGCTGGGAAAAGCGCATGGCCGAGGGCGCGGCGGCGTTCGTGCGGTTCAAGGACGAGGGCCGCTATGAGTGAGCCCGACCTGGACGAACTGAGGGCCGAACTTGCGGACTTTGCGCAGCCGGAGAAGCCGGCTGGGCGCTCGCCGCGCGAGGAGCGGATCATCGCCGGCTTCGAGGACATCCAACGCTTCGTCGAGCAGAGCGGCCGAGCGCCGCGCCACGGCGAGGACCTGGACATCTTCGAGCGGCTTTACGCGGTTCGCCTCGACCGGCTGAGAGCGAGCGAAGAATGCCGTTCGCTGTTGGGGCCGCTCGACCATCAGGGCCTCCTGGCTGGAGCGGAAGCCGGCCCCGGCGCCCCCGGCGCTGAAATCAGCGACGACGAACTTTTCGCCGAGCTCGCCGGTGCCGCCGCCGCTCCAGAGATCACGGAGCTCAGGCACGTCCGATCAAGCGTCGACAAGCGGGCGGCCGAGGAGATCGCGAACCGGGATCGCTGCGAGGATTTCGATCGGTTCGAGTCGCTGTTCGGGCAGGTTCAGCAGGAGATCGAAGCGGGCATTCGGGAGACTCGCGAGTTCGAGCTCAAGGCGGAAATTCAACTGGGAAGCTGGTTCATTGTCGGCGGCCAAAAGGCTTATGTCGCCGACGTGGGCGAGAAGTTTACCAATGCCCAGGGCCGCACGGACGCGCGTCTCCGGGTGGTTTTCGACAACGGCACTGAAAGCAACATGCTGATGCGCTCGCTCCAGCGGGCGCTTCACAAGGACGATGCCGGTAAGCGGATCACCGATCCGTCGGCCGGCCCGCTGTTTGCCGGTCAACAGGATGAGGCCGACCAGGCAAGCGGCACCATCTATGTCCTCCGCAGCAAGTCGGATCATCCTTTGATCGCCGCCAACCGCACTCTGATCCACAAGATCGGAGTAACGAACATGAGCGTCGAGCAGCGGATCGCGGGAGCCCGGCTCCAGCCCACCTTTCTCATGGCGGACGTGGAGATCGTCGCAACCTATGAGCTGTTCAACATCAACCGATCGAAGCTGGAGACCGTGATCCATCGGGTTTTCGCTCCCGCTCGGCTGGACATCGACATTACCGATCGGTTCGGAAACCCTGTCGTGCCGCGCGAGTGGTTCCTCGTGCCGTTCCATGCCATCGACGAGGCGGTGGGCCGTATCCGGGATGGCAGCATCGTCCAATTTGCCTACGACCCCGCCACCGCCAGCCTTCAGGAGATTGCGCCTGGCTGCGCTTTGCGCTAAGGGCGCGCCCTTCCAACGCGACAGCCTTGGGATTTGCGGGAGACGCTCCTCGTGGGCGCCGTCTGGACCGCTAAACTTGAAACCCGGCCGGGGGCCTGCCCGCGGCCGATGTCACAGAGTGAGAGACAATGGCTAAGAAGATAACGGGCTATATCAAGCTCCAGGTGCCCGCGGGCGCCGCCAATCCGTCGCCGCCGATCGGGCCTGCCCTCGGCCAGCGCGGAGTCAACATCATGGAATTCTGCAAGGCGTTCAACGCGGCGACGACCGAGCTGGAGAAGGGCATGCCCATCCCCACCGTCATCACCGTCTTCGCCGACCGCAGCTTCGCCTTCGAGACCAAGACCCCGCCGGCGACCTTCCTTCTCAAGAAGGCGGCCAAGATCACCGCCGGCGCCAAGGAGCCCGGCAAGCAGACCGCCGGCCGAGTCACCCGCGCCCAGCTGCGCGAGATCGCCGAAGTGAAGATGAAGGATTTGAACGCCAACGATATCGAGGCCGCGGCCCGGATCATCGAAGGCAGCGCCCGCGCGATGGGCCTCGAAGTGACGGGGAGCTAAGGCGATGGGCAAGCTCAGCAAGAACCAGAAGGCGATCGACGCCGCCGTCGACCGCACCCGCCTCTACGGAGTTGACGAGGCGATCGAGGCCCTCAAGGCCAACGCCAAGTCGAAGTTCGACGAGACGATCGAGATCGCGCTCAACCTCGGCGTCGACCCGCGCCACGCCGACCAGATGGTCCGCGGAGTGGTGACGCTGCCCGCCGGCACCGGCAAGGACGTCCGGGTCGCGGTGTTCGCCCGCGGCGACAAGGCCGAGGAAGCGAAGAAGGCGGGCGCCGACGTGGTCGGAGCCGAGGATCTGATGGAGTCCATCCAGGGCGGAACGATCGACTTCGACCGGGTCATCGCCACGCCCGACATGATGGGCATCGTCGGCCGGCTCGGCAAGGTGCTCGGCCCCAAGGGCCTGATGCCGAACCCGAAGCTCGGCACCGTCACCCCCAACGTCACCGAGGCGGTCAAGGCGGCCAAGGGCGGCCAGGTCGAGTTCCGGGTCGAGAAGGCCGGGATCATCCATAGCGGAATCGGCAAGGCGAGCTTCCCGACCGAGGACCTGAAGCGCAACTTCACCGCTTTCGTCGACGCCATCGTCAAGGCGAAGCCGGCGGGCGCCAAGGGCAAGTACGTCAAGAAGGTGGCTTTGAGCTCGACCATGGGGCCGGGCCTCAAGGTCGACGTCGCCGAGGTGGCGAGCGCCTAAGCGGCTGAAAGTGCAACTTTCAGCCGGGTAGAAAGAGGGCCGGGGCGAAAGCTCCGGCCTTTTTTCGTCAGGCTCTTCTTCCGCCGGGACGGGACCGCTACCTTTGAGACCATGTCCGCCCCTCTTCCCTGGTACGAGATCGCGCTCAAGGAGCTTGCCGCAAGCGTCGCCGAGCAAGGGGGCGGGGCGCACCCGCGGATTCTCGAATATCTCGCGACCTGCACGGATCTCGAAGAGGGCGAGGCCGAGCGGGATTCGACGCCCTGGTGCTCGGCCTTCGTCAACTGGTGCCTGGCTCAGGCCGGGATCGAGGGGACGGATTCGGGCTGGGCGCGCTCCTGGGCGGAGTGGGGCGAGCCGATCGACCCGCCCCGGCTCGGAGCGGTAGCGGTGTGGGCTCGGGGCCGCACCTCCCCCGATGAGCCAATCGTCACCGGCCATGTTTCATTCTTCGTCGAGGATCTCGGCGAAAGCCTGCTGGTGCTGGGCGGCAACCAGAGCGACTCCGTTTCCCTCAAGGCCTATCCGAAACGGGGCTATCTCACCGACACGGTCGTTTCGGGCGCGCCGGTGCGCGAGCTCTACGAGCTGCTCGGCTACCGCTGGCCTTCGGGCCGCTAATTCCGCGCCGTCAGCGCCCCCGTGATGCCGTGCACAAGCTGGCCGCGATGCTGCATCGCCTGGCGGTCGAGCGGGAGCCGGTAGAGCGCACGCAGGAAGCCCAGGTCCTGGGCGGTGAGATCGCGCGGCGGCGCCGAGGATTCGAACAGGGTCAGGATCGATCCCGCCGGGACGGCGTCGGCATTGCGGATCTCGGCGAGCGCGACCAGAGCCGCATAGGCGGCCAGGGTGTCGAGCCGCCGGCCCATCGCCTCGTCGGTGTCGATGATGACGATGGCGCTGGTCAGGACCCGGTTGGTCAAGGTGCTGAGGACGCTGCTTTCGTAATGCATCAAGGTGGGCATGTCGCCGCCGATGGACGAGCCCGCGCCGGAGCCGGCGTGGGTGGCCGGAAGCGACTGGGCGGCATTGCCGGACGTGGTCTCGGCGCCGCCGTGACGGCCGCGGGTCTCGGCCGTATAGAGCCAGCGGACCGGCGCCGATCCGCTCAGCACCGCCGAGCGCGCGCGCGGGGAGAGATTGGCGATCCGCCGGGGCTCGCGCTCCACCACCTCCCGGGCCAGCGCGGCGCCGTCCGAAGTGAAGCTGACGACGATGTTGCGGCGGCAGCCCTCGGGCGCGACGTCGGCCCCGACGGCGGCGGCGACCCGGCGGATCTTCGCTTCCGCCGCGCGCTTGCCGATGTCCTCGAGCCCGAGCACCTCCGGGCAGATCGGGGCGAGCCAGCGGGCGGCCGGAGTCTCGCCCGCGGCCACGCCGGTCTCCTTGACGAAGCCGACGGCCAGGTCGCGCGCCGCCTTTTCGGGCAGGATGGCGCCGACGGTGATCGACTGGTCGAAGGAATCGGAGGGCGGCGCCTGCGCCGCGACCAGCGCCAGTCCCAGGCCGGCGGCGGCGAGCGATCGGGTCATTTTCCGGCGCCGAAGGCTGGCGAGCTGAACGGGAAGGTTCGTCTTCATAGCCATCTCCAATCGATCGTCGTCAAAGATTTTCGGCCGCTACTCCGCCAAGGGTGACGCGCAGGATATCATCTTTCGGAAGCGTCGGCACCTGCCGGCGGTCCGCCAGCGCTTTGCGACGAAAGCCCGGGCGGCGACGACAAGGAGCACGGGCGCGTTGCACCGGCCGCCGGTTGGTGCGATCTGGGCGGGATGACGAAAAGCCCTCAAGGCAGGCCGCTCGGCGCCGCTCGGACCTGGCTGGCGGCGGCCGCGCTCCTGGCCGCGGCCGGATGCGCCTCGGCGGAGCGGCCGGCCGCGATGTCGCCGAGCGCCCCGTCCGGGCCGGTCTTCCTGAAGCTCCAGCAGCGCGGCTCGGTGGGCGGGCTGGCCGTGACCCCGTTGCGGGTCGAGGAGGATAGCCGCTGCCCGACGAGCGTGCAGTGCATCCAGGCGGGAAATGTAAGGCTGTCGGTGCGGATCGGCGCCCGGGCGCCTCGGACCCTGACCCGGGGGCAACCTTCCAGGATCGATTCCGGCGCCTGGCTGACTTTGTGCGACGTCCTCCCTTATCCGGCCCGGCCCGGACGGATCAGGCCCGCGGCCTACCGTTTCGGCTTCGCCCTCCGCCGCTCCGTCGCGCCGCCGGAGCGGGCGGCCGCCTGCCCGACCCCGGTGGCCGCGTCGGGCGGTTGACAGGGGCCGGCCGAGGCCGGAGACGGGCCTTCCCTCGAGGAGATGACATGCGGAAATTTTGTCTGACGCTGGCGGCATTCGCCGGAGCGCTGGCGCTGGCGGGCGCGGCTTCGGCGAAGACCGCACCGGCGACCTGGGTTAACCGGATCCTCGTCGAGTGGGACTCGATCCAGAGCAAGGACGGCTGGGCGCCGCAGGGCGAGATCCGCCCGGGAGCGCTGGCGAACGGCGCGGAGGCGCGCCTCGATTACCCGCTGGCGGCCGGAACCACCTACCGTTTCGTGGTGGTGTGCGAGCCGGGCTGCGGCGCCGGCGACGTCGAGCTGCTCGATCCGGCCGGGGCCCGGGTCGGCGACCCCAAGCCCTTGGTCGAGATGCCCAAGCTGGACGCGGCGCCGGCAACGGCGGGGACCTACAAGCTGCGCGTGGCGATGACCGATTGCGCGACGGAGACCTGCGCCTGGTCGGCCCGGCTCTACGCGAAGCGCGCCGAGGCGGCGACGCGTCGAGCTAAACCCTAGGCTGAGCGGTCGCGGCCCGCCAAGGCCGACACCCATTGCGGCGGCCGTGACTCGTGTGCGGAGGAGGAAGATGATGACGACCAAGCTTTGCAGGGTGGGACGCACGGCGGCGATCCTGGCTATCGGGGCGGCGGCGGTGCTGGCTCCACCGGCGGCGGCTCAGCGCACCGGCGGGACAGTGCGCGCGGCGCGGGCGGATCTCGCCGACATGGCGGCCGGCGCCTATGCCGGCGACGTGATCTCGGACGCGCGCGGCTCGTCCCGTTCCGGCGTTCGGATCATCGTGACCAAGATCGCTCCAAACCAGGTCCGGGTCACCGCCGATTATGCGCGGCTGCCGGCTTTCACCGCCCGGCTGACCCGGGCCATGGACACGATTCAGAATGCGAGCGGCGATCAAGTCTTCCTGCTCGATCTGTCGAAAAGTCCGCTCAGCCTGATGGTGACCGTCGACGATGCCTCGTGGGCGGGCGCCAAGGAGTAAAGGCTCGGAGCGGCCGAGGGGCATGGCCATGCTCGCGGTCGTCGTCCATTTCGTTCGGGGGCGGGCTGCGCCGTCGGCGATTAGTCCGACGTATGACGGAACCTTGCGCGACGTGAGGCTTTCGCTGTCGGTATGGACGATGTGCGTTTCTTCCATCAACAGGCCGAAAAGTGCCGCGCCGCCGCGGTCGCGGCCGAGAATGAGCATGCCCGCCGCGGGCTCCAGCAGCTCGCCGGCCATTACGAGCGCGAGGCCCGGCGCCTGAACCTGGCGGAGATCCAGGCGAGCTAGCCGCCGTGCGGAGCCGCTGTGCGCTATACTATCGTCTTGATTTCCTGCCCGGTCGCCCGTACAGGCCCGCTTCCGCTTTTGCTGCGTGCAGCGAAGGCGCCGTCCGAGACCGCCGGTGGGCTTGCCCTTAATGCCCGGCCTAGACGGGGAAAGATGTTCGGCGCCGCAGGCGCCGTCGCGCCGGTAGCATCCGGTACATTCTCCCCATCACGGACACGAAGGCGTTCGGCTTTGCCGGGCGCCTGACTGCGTCCGGCGGATAGTCCGCCGGGCGATATTGGAGAGTAAGATGGATCGAGCTCAGAAGTCCGAGCAGGTCGCCTCGCTGAAGCAGACGTTCGCCGAGACGAGCGTGGTGGTCGTCACCCGCAATCTCGGCCTGACGGTGGCCCAGTCCACCACGCTCCGCAACCGGATGCGTGACGCCGGCGCCAGCTACAAGGTGACCAAGAATACGCTCACCCTGATCGCGCTCGAGGGCAGCCCCTACGCACCGATCAGCGATATGCTGACCGGGCCGACGGCGCTCGCCACCTCGTCCGATCCCGTCGCGGCCGCCAAGGTCGCGGTGGATTTCGCCAAGACCACCGACCGCTTCGAGATCGTCGGCGGAGCGATGGGCGACACGCTCCTCGACGCCTCCGGAATCAAGGCGCTCGCCGAATTGCCGTCGCTCGACGAGCTGCGCGCAAAGATCATCGGCCTCATCCAGGCGCCGGCGACCAAGATCGCCCGCACGATCAGCGAGCCCGGCGCGATGCTGGCCCGGGTGATCGGCGCCTTCGCGGCCAAAGAAGACGCGTAGTTTTTCGACTTTGAACTGAACCTCATGGGCGCGAGCGCCCAGGAACATGGAGACTTACAATGGCTGACATCAATTCCCTCGTCGACCAGCTCAGCGAGCTGACCGTTCTCGAAGCCGCCGACCTCGCCAAGGCGCTCGAGGAGAAGTGGGGCGTTTCGGCCGCGGCCGCGGTCGCGGCGGCTCCCGCCGGCGCCGCCGCCGCTCCGGCTGCCGAAGAGCAGACCGAGTTCGACGTCATCCTCGTCAACGACGGCGGCAAGAAGATCAACGTGATCAAGGAAGTGCGCGCGATCACCCAGCTCGGCCTCGGCGAAGCCAAGGCGCTGGTCGAGGGCGCTCCCAAGCCGGTCAAGGAAGGCGTCAACAAGGCCGAAGCCGAGGAGCTCAAGAAGCGCCTCGAGGAAGCCGGCGCGACCGTCGAGCTCAAGTGACGTTCGCCTTCGGGCGATCGTCATCCCGGACTTGATCCGGGATCCATGAACACCGGTCTTCTTCGCGGAGCGACGTGTTCATGGGTTCCGGCTTTCGCCGGAATGACAAGTTGAGAAAGGGGCGGCTCCCGCGAGGGGGTCGCCCTTTTTCGTGGCCGTTGACATGCGCCGCAGGGCTGGAGCTAAATGCCCGGCCGGGAGGGTCTCGTTATGACGAACCGGAAGGACGGGGACGAAAGGCTCGAAGTCGTTCTGATCGATCTGGGACCACGCAAGACCACCGTGATCAAATTGGTGATGGAGCTTCTCGGACTCGGGCTCGCCGAAGCCAAGCATTTCGTAGAGACTCTGCCTCAGGTCGTGGCCAGGGACCTCTCGATGCAGGAGGCCTTTAGCCTGGAGCGGCGGTTTCAGCAGGCGGATGCCAGCGTCCGGCTGGAGGACAGCGGCTCGCCTTAAGGCACCGCGCCCGGTTCAGCCGGGGGGAAAAAGAAAGGGGCGGCCCGCGAGGAGCCGCCCCTTCTTATTTCAGGCCTGCAGCTCAGACCCGTTCGGGCTCGCCGAGCGGCCTGGCGACGACGCCCTCGTGGAGGCCCGACGGGTTGTCGATCCCGAAATGGGCGAACTCCTCGCCGTCCGGAATGCCGACCGCGAACGAGGCCGAGGTTCGGCCCTCGCTTCCGTCGGGGAGGCGGTAGCGCGCGTCGGCGACGACGATGGGCAGGACGGCGTCGCCCTCCACTTCGGCGGTCGGCAGGGCGACCGAAGCCTCCATGGTGCGCGTTTCGCCGGCGCCGATCGTGACCGCGGGAGTATCGGCATGATCGCGCGGAACGATGAGAGCGCTCTCCGCCTCGGACGAGCCGGCGGCGAGCATCCAGGTCGAGATTCGGACATTCTCGGCCGCGACCGGGCCGCTATTGCCGACGGTCAGCTCGAACTCGACCCGGGCGTCGTCGCCGCTGACCCCGGCGCGGCGCGGGCGCATCGCCAGCTCCAGCTCGGGCCGGCCGGCCGGAACCACGGTGTCGACCGGAGTGACGATCGGCGCGGCGGCGACGGGCGCGGCAATGGGCGCCGGCTCGTAAACCTCGTCATAAACGGCGGTCCGGCGGCGGCCGCGAAGCGCGAAGAAGGCGAGCGCGCCGAGCAGGAGCAAGCCGCCGAGGAGCCACGGCAGAAGCGAGCCGTTCCTGTCCTCGGTCTCGACCGTGGTCGCGACCGGCGCAGTCTCCGGCAGGACCTCGAGCGGCGGGGTCTGGGCGACCGGCGGAAGCGGCTCGGTCGCGACGGGCGGCAAGGTCTCGATCGGGACCGGGACGACCGCAACCGGAGCGGGAGCAATCGCCGCCGCCGGGGCGCGCGTTGTCGTGCGGGTGGTGGTCCGCCGGGTCGTCGTGCGCGCGGCGGGGGCAGGAGCGGGCTGGGCCGCTTCGGTCGCGGCTTCGGCTTCGGTGATCGGGTCAGGCGAAACTGTCTCGGTCGTCTGCACCGGGGTGGTCGCTTCCGGCGGCGGGATCGAGGTAGTGGCGTCCGGCGGCGTCGGAGTCGTCTCGACGACCGGCGGGTCGGCCGGCGGCGTCGTCTCCTGAGCGATCAGGGGGGTGAGGGGGAGCGCGGCGGCGGCGAGAAGTAGCGCGGCGGCGCGGGTGAGGGGGGTGGGTTTGTGTTTCATATCAGAGGCACAACGAATTCGTGGCGCTTCGGGCTCGTTCCGCCGCACGAAGCGGGGCGGAGCGTGGCCCCGCAGCGACAAGCGGTGGGTTTCCCCCCTCCCGTCATTCCCGCGAACGCGGGAATCCAGACGGCCTTCGAGCCTGGTACGGACGCCTCCTGGATCCCCGCTTTTCGCGGGGACGACGGTCAGTTCGAATAGGCCTTCACGAGCCGGTAGAGGTACGCCCGGCCGTCCATCAGCGACTTGACCCGGATGCGCTCGTCGAGGCCGTGGGCATGGCTGCCCTCCTTGTCGGCGAAGATCCCGGAGAGGCCGTAGGTCGGAATGCCGGCCGGGGTCAGGAAAGCGCCGTCGGTGCCGCCGGCCGCCATCAGCGGAACCAGCGGGACTCCTGGGAAGATTTCCGCCGCGACCTTCCGCGCCGGACCCAGCACCCGCTCGGTCAGCGGCGGCGGCGGCGAGATTTCGCTTCGGGTTTCGAGCGTGCTGATCTTCACCTGGGGATCCGCCACGATCCGGTCGAGCGCCTGGCGGACCTGCTCGACCGAGGTGCCCGGGAAGATCCGGCAATTGACGTTGGCCCGGGCCCGCTGCGGCAAGGCGTTGGTGGCGTGGCCGCCTTCGAGCAGGGTGGCGACGCAGGTCGTCCTGAGGATGGCGTTCCAGGCCGGCTCGGCGGCGGCCAGGGTCGCCGCGGCGGCCTGGTCCGACGGGTCGGCGGCGAAGGCGGCCATGGCCGGCGAGGCGGGGCCGGGGAGGAGCTTCGCCATCGCCCCGAAATAGCCGCGGGTCGCTTCGTTCGACTGGACCGGGAAATCGTGGGCGCGGATCCTGACGAGGGCGTCGGCGAGCCTGTAGATCGCGTTCTCCCGCACCGGGCGCGAGCTGTGGCCGCCGGGATTGGTGACTTCGAGCCGGTAGTTTTGCGGGAATTTCTCGCCGGCCTGGATATTGAGGACAATGGGCTTGCCCGATTCGTCGAGAAGCCCGCCGGCACCTTCGTTGAGCGCGAATTCGGCGTCGATCAGGTCGCGCTTCCCGGCGGCGAGATACTGGGCGCCGTTGAAGGCGCCGGCGGTCTCCTCGCCGCAGGTCAGAGCCATCTTGATCGTCCGCTTCGGCCGGAAGCCCTCGCGCTTGAAGCGGGCGAGCGTGTCGACCCAGATCGCCGCCTGGGCTTTGTCGTCGGAGGCGCCGCGGGCCCAGAAGAAGCCCTTCTCCTCGACGAGGGTGAACGGATCGCGCGCCCAGTCGTCGCGATTCGCCTCGACCACGTCGATATGGGCGAGGAGCAGGATCGCCCTGGCTTTCGGATCCGAGCCCGGGAGGATCGCGACGAGATTGCCCTCCTTCGGATGGGCCGGCTCGACGATCAGATGGAGGTCGGAAGCGGGAAAGCCCGAGTCCCTCAGCCGGGCCGCCATCCGCTCGGCGGCGAGCGTGCAGCTGCCGGCCGAGAGCGTGGTGTTGGTCTCGACCAGCGCCTTGTAGGTCGCCCGGAACTCCGCCTCGCCCGAAGCGGGTTCGGGCCGGGCGGAAGCCGGGGCGGCGGCGAGCAGGGCCGTCGCGGCGAGAAGGCGGAAGCGCGCGGCCACGCTTACGGGCTGGTCGGCTCTTCGTCGCCGGTCAGCAGGACGACTCCGAGGATGATGGCGATGATGATCGCCAGCGGCAGCAGGAAGCCGCCGCGAATCTGCTCGCCCTCGACCGTTTCGGACTGCGGAGCGACTTCGGTGGCGGCGGCGGCGGCGGGCTTGGGCGCGGCGACGACCGGCGCGGAGGCCATCGAGACGGCGGCGAGCGCGGCGAGGATCGAATTGATACGCATGTAATTTTTTCTCCTGAACGACCCGAGCCTTATCGGGGACCTTGGGGCCGTCAAGCCCGCGCGGGGCCAAAAATCGACGGGGCGAGCGGGGAAAGCGGGCCCGCGACCTTGCCGCCACGCAGGCGCGGCGCGGCGGTCCCGTGTCAGCGCGCTTCGAGACCGAGCTCGGCGCGCAGCGCGTCCGGCGATTCGTTCCTGTGGCGCTCGGCGAACGCCTTGTCGGTGGGGCTGGCATAAGCCTGAAGCGCCTCGGGCGGCGGGGCGACATGAAGCGCCAGCAGCAAAGCGGTGGTCAGGAAACCGGCGATCAGGGGCTTCATCGGACTTCTCCAGCGGATGAAGACCGAAATGCGCCCCGCGCGTGTCACCCGGATGCCGCGAAGCCGGGATATGTGTGTCAATTGTGTCTGTTCCCCGGCGGAGGCCGGGGCCCAGCGGCGCCGACGTGAGAGGTTGGGCCCCGGCCTTCGCCGGCGAACTGCCTCTGCCTGCCTTGCCCCGGCCTCTTTTGAGGCCCACATGGCGCCCATGCCCTTCCAGAACCTCCCTTCGCGCCTCGCCGGCGCCTTGTCCGCGCGCGGCTACGCCACGCCCACCCCAGTCCAGGCCGCCGTGCTCGAGAGCGAGGCGGAGGGGCGGGACCTGGTCGTCTCCGCCCAGACCGGATCGGGCAAGACCGTGGCCTTCGGCCTGGCGATGGCGCCGCAGCTGCTCGGCGAGGACGGCGGGGCGGGATTCGCGCGCGAGCCGCTTGCCCTGATCATCGCCCCGACCCGAGAGCTGGCGCTCCAGGTCAGCCGCGAGCTCGCCTGGCTCTACGCGCCGGCCGGGGCCCGGATCGCCACCTGCGTCGGCGGCATGGACGCTTCGAAGGAGCGGCGCTCGCTCCAGCACGGCACCCATATCGTCGTCGGCACTCCGGGCCGGCTTCGCGACCATCTCGAGCGCGGCGCGCTCGACCTGTCGAAGCTGCGCGCCGTCGTCCTCGACGAAGCGGACGAGATGCTCGACATGGGCTTTCGCGAGGATCTCGAGGAGATACTCGATGCGACCCCGCCGGCGCGGCGGACCCTGCTCTTCTCGGCGACCATGCCGAGGCCGATCGTCGCTCTGGCCAAGCGCTACCAGAAGGACGCCTTGCGGATTTCGACGGTCGGCGAGGATCGCGGCCATGGCGACATCGCCTATCAGGCGATGACGGTGGCGCCCGCCGACATCGAGCATTCGGTGGTCAATCTGCTCAGGCTCCACGAGGCGGAGAGCGCGCTTCTGTTCTGCGCGACCCGGGAGAATGTCCGGCGCCTTCATTCGTCGCTGGTCGAGCGCGGCTTCAGCGCCGTCGCCCTGTCCGGCGAGCACAGCCAGAACGAGCGCAACCAGGCGCTTCAGGCGCTCAGGGACGGCCGGGCCCGGGTGCTGGTCGCGACCGACGTCGCCGCCCGCGGCATCGACCTCCCTAACCTCAGCCTCGTCGTCCATGTCGAGCTGCCGAGGGACGCCGAGACCCTCCAGCACCGCTCGGGCCGGACGGGCCGGGCGGGGCGCAAGGGCATCGCCGTGCTCGTCGTCCCTTATCCGCGCCGCAAGCGGGTCGAGATGGTGCTTCGCGGGGCCCGGATCGAGGTCGAGTGGATCAAGCCGCCGACGCCCGAGGATATCCGCCGAAGCGACCACGACCGGCTGCTCGCGGCCCTGCTCGAGCCGGCCGAGATCGAGGAAGAGGATCGCGACCTCGCCCGCCGGCTGATGGAAGCCAAGCCGCCCGAGGAGATCGCCGCCGCCCTGGTTCGGGCGCATCGCGCCCGGATGCCGGCGCCCGAGGAGATGGTCGATTCCGGCGCCGCCGGCGAGGTCCGCAGGCCCGAGGGGCCGCGCCCGGGCTTCGAGGACACGCTCTGGTTCCGGATGGACATCGGCCGCCGCCACAATGCCGACCCGCGCTGGCTCCTGCCTCTGCTCTGCCGCCGCGGCCACATCACCAAGTCGGAGATCGGCGCCATCCGGATCGCCGCCGGCGAGACGATGTTCGAGGTTCCGCGCGCGGCCGCGGGCCGCTTCATGCAGGCCGTGAAGCGCACCGCGACCGACGAGGACGGCGAGGGCGGGGTTCGGATCGAGCCGGTCGAGGGCAAGCCCCGCGACGCCGCCCGGCAGAACCGCCGGGCCGGGCCGCCGCCCCAGAAGCGCTACAAGGCGAAGCCGGCGCGGCGGGCCTGAGGCTGATGACACTCAGTGCGGTGTCGGACAGGTCCGTCCGTCATTCCCGCGAACGCGGGAATCCATTTCGGAGTCGGCGCTGGATTCCCGCGTTCGCGGGAATGACGGGGAGGGGGTCGGCGCCGTTGCGCGGAACGTCAGGCGGCCTGCGGAATGCCGCGACCGGCCAGGGGGACTGGCAATAGCCGCCCGCCGGAGCGCTGCGGAGCTCGGGCCTGGAGCTCCGCGGCTCGGTGCGCGGCTCGGGCGCGGGGCCCGCTTCGGCGGTGCGGCGGAAGTTCAGCTCGAGGCGAAGCGCCGCAAGAAGCATCAGCGCGATCGTCAGCAAAGCGAGAAAGGCGACGGGGGGCATGATCGAGTACCTTCCTAGCGCTCGCTCGGGTCGAGACGGAGCCGGAAGCTGAGCTCGGCGCAGAAGGCCTGGAGGATGACCATCGTCCCCATCATCAGCCCCAGCACCACGATCCACGCCATCTCGAACATCCTTCCTTGTTTCGGGCGGGGCTTTTGGCCGGCGCCGTTGCAAGGGTTTCTAGACGCCGAGCGGGTCAGCAGCATGTCGCGGCGATGGCGAAATTGTCACGATTGTGTCGAACGCGAGCGAAGGACCGCGCCTCTCAGGACCGCCTGGTCGCCTCCAGCTCGTCGAGCATCGCGTCGATCCGGTCGAACGCCGCCTCCAGATCGACGACCCGGCCCTCCTCGATATCCTCGAGGCCCGCTTCGACGGTGGCCCGAAGCTCTTCGCGGCGAGCCTCGGCTTCGCCGATCGCAGCGGCGGGCTGCCGTCGTCGGGGCCGCCTGAGGGGGAGTGATCATCCATTCCGCCAGCCCCTATCATCGCTGAAACAGTATGCAAAATCCTTGAGTTAGGCTTAGCGGTCACCGGCGACGGGCATGGGCCGCTCTCACAGGCTCCGTGCACCGGTCGGACTGAAATTAGCTACTGATTCGATCTTTCCGACCTGATCGACGGATGGCTTCGCTTCATCTTGGGCGAGCAACGCTTGCCAATCGCGCGCAGCGTGCAGCAGGCGGGTTACCTCGACGCCGGCTTCGGTCTCACGGTAGAAGATCAGGCAGTCGCGGTGAAGGCGTCGGCGCACCCTGCGGCTTCCAGGCCTTCGGTGAGCGGATAAGACGGGGCTTGCGGCCCGGCCGCGCAGCGCGGCAGTGAAGGGGCACGCGGCCAAAGGTTTCATGGTCACGATCAGAGACGGCGAGACGATGTCCGGGACGCGGGCTATCCGCACTCGAAGGTCAGAGGCACTCCCTCGGCGCGGTCGACTCGTCCGAACAGCTTGAGCAGCCGCCACTTTTCAGCCAGCTCTGCGCGAAGGACGACCGAGCCGCGGGATTTGGCCTGGCGAGGCTGGCGAACGACCAGGTGCAGAAGCTGGATGCCGGAAAGCGCGTTCCCGCGGGTCGGCCAGAATTCCCACGCCGGATCGGAAGCCCCGAGATTGAAGGCGGTGATATTGGGCTGGTATGTCACATATTCGTCGCTGGCCTCGCTCTTCGCCGAGACCTCGAGCGGCGCGAGCTTCAGAGTTCGATCCCAGGCTGGCGTTCACCTTGGTCTTGACCTCGGACACCACCTTCTCCGGTGCCATCGACCAGGCTACCGCCTCGCCAATGCTGGACTGGAGCTGGATCTCGACGGCGAGATGGCGAAGCGTCCACGGGTCGCGAGGGCGAATGGAGACGGGCAGGCGAACGTAATGGAAATCGCTGGCATGCTTCAAAAGGGCCAGAGCCGCATCCGGAGCTCCGGTTCTCTCCAGATAGGCCGGCGCGCCCATCACCACCGGCGTCCCGATCCGAAAAATATCCGGGGGCACCTGCGACTCGCCCCGATCGGATTCGGCTTCGTCCGCTACGGTCAACCCCACCGGGTTCCACTCGATTTCGCTAAGCTTCATGGCCGGCCTCAACTTCAGGGGAAAATAGGGAATAGACGGATGCTTCCTCGCCGCCGTCGCCGATCAGGTGAAAAGCAGCCGTGCTGCTCATGGGCTGACCGGCCCGGCGGGCCTGGACCTTGGCACGCTGAAGCGCCGCCGAGGGCGAGGCACCGGCGAATAGCTGCACATAATAACAGGCGACGAAGGCGGCCGTCAGCCGATCGTTCACCGGCCAGAGCGAGGCGATGACGCATTGCGCTCCGGCAAAGATGAATGCCCGCGCGAGGCTCACCATCCCTTCACCTTCCGAAACCTCCCCGAGCGACGAGCCGCAGGCCGACAAGAATATGAGCCGCGCCCTGAGGTTCAGATCGGCGATGGCGGTCTCGACGAGCTGGGCGTCGCCGTCCGCGCCGTCGCTCAGCACGACAGCGGATGGAGCGTCCGCCGTGCCAATGACGGCATGGGTGGCGACGTGGACGATGGCAGCATCGCCCAAGGCCTCCTTGACCGCGGTCGGAGTTGCACGCGGCCCGTCCAATCGAGACACAGGACGCGGCCATGCCCGGGCCGCGACGTCGGCCGCCTCGGCGTTAGCGCAGGGGATGGGCCGTTGGGTCGCGAAGGTGGACCGCGACACCACCAGGACGCGCTCCAGGTCGACTGCAACATTGTTTTGCCCGCGCCTCAGGCGGCGAAGTGCTTCGGCTGAGGGCGCCTGGGAGATAATCGCCGTGTCGCCCAGCAGCGTCGGCGGCGCTGGCTCTGTACCGGCTTCGCCGGTGTCTGCGTCCGGCACAGGGAGCGCGTCGAACGGCAGCCGCCAAAGCGGCCCGTCCGGGACCACGATGATCTGCGTGGTGCGGGAGTCGATATCAAGCTGGGCAAGGAGAAGCGCGCTTAGGTCGCGTCCGCTCTCCAGCCACTTGGGCTGACGCGATCCCGAGCGCAGATCGAGCGTGAACCGGTCGACCATCTCATTCAGTTCGGCAGCGGTGACATCGAGGCGAGTGGCACTGAGAAGGCCGTTGAAGGCCCGAACCACGAAGCTGAAATTGGGACCGACGAAGTAGTTGAGGAGCAGTGCATTGGGGAGCCCGCCGGCCAAGGACGGCCATATGAACGCGCCCCTTTCGGCCGGCGGCCCGGATTCGACCGTTTGCAGAGCCTCGCGCTTGCTCAGGCGCTCGTTCCAGAAGCGGGCCTTGGCGGCTTCGATCCACTCGAGCGCTTCATCGGGAAACTGTTCGTCGACGGCGACGATGAGCATCAGCTCAGTCTGTGCCCTGAAGGTTCCGAAGGTCCCGGCATGCCCTTCTTCAGTGGCCGAATAATGGGCGCGGTTGGAATCATAGATCGTCATGGCGTGACGCAGTGCGGCTCTTGCGCGGCTGAAGTCGCCGTCGAGGATCCTAAGCCTGGCGAGCCCGTGGAGGATGGTCAGGGCTTGCGGGGTATCCGGCCCCGCCCGATCGATTTCCAGCCATGCTTCCTTTGCCTCGACCAGGGCTTTCTTGCGATCCAGCCGCAGAAACCAGGCTCCCGAAAGGTTATGCAGGGCGAGCGCCAGCGGTTCGCTTGGTCTCTCAGTCTGCTTGAGCTGCTCAACCGCTTCCTCGAAGACCCCGGTCGCTTCCTCAAGGGCTTTTCCCGCCATGAGGGCGCTGCCCAGATTGCTCAGGGCGATGCCCAGGGCGCGCGGCGGGGCCGAGGCGCGGATCGAATTCGACGCAGCGCCTCAAGATCTGGGTGGCGAAAGTCAATTGGCCAGCGGCGGTCGCGGTCGCGGCCGCGATGTAAGCATCATTGACGATATCGGTGTGCTCGCGCGTCTCCTTGCCGAGACCGAAGCCGTGCGGGAAAGGATGTTTCTCGATGCGCGCGGGCTCGACCTCCGGAGGGAGCGGCGGAAGGCCCTGAAAACCGCGGAGGATGGTCAGGTGAGCCTGGATGGTTTTCGCCAATGCTTGCGGGTCCGCGAGGCCGGGTTCGGATCGATCCTGACGAAGGAGCGCGGCCGCCCGGACAAAGTCGGCCTCCGCTTCGACAAGTCGGCCCAGCTCAAGGAGAGCAAGGCCGCGATTGTTGAGGGACCGGGCGCGTAGAAAGGCACCGGTCTCGAAGCGTTCGCTCAAGGCGCATTCGCGGGCCGCGAAGGCGAGGGCCCGTTTCGGCTGGCCGGCCTCCATGGCCGAAGCGAAACCATGATTGGCCACCAGGGCGTAGAGCAGGGCCTGGACCTCGCTTGCTTCCTGCCAGTCGTCGATAGTGTCCGAGAAGCGCTCGAACTCCGCCAAAGCGGCCGCGAACTTCCCCTGTGCAAAGAGGCTTAGCCCCTCTTTCCATGAAGTTATGTCCGCGTCTTCGCCGGCAGGGGCGGGCTTAGAAGTCATGCCTGGGGCGTGGCGCACCGTAACGAAGCGCAAGCTGTTCGAACCGAGCTTGGTCCTCCGACGAGATCGAGTCGCAGGTTGTGAGATATCTATGGATATTTTCGAGCAGCCGGAAGGTTTCCGCGCCGCTTTCAAAATTCCCGATGTTCACGCACAGGCTGAACGCAGCCGACGCTTCTCGCAATTTCTCGCCGATCCGGGCCGCCAGTCCGATCACCGCCAGCATTTCGGATCGGGGCTGATTGGGAGTGCTGTAGGATTCCACAAAGTCCATCAGCATGTAGCCCAGCTGGTGCGACGTGATCCGGTCCCGGATGTCGGGCCGGCGGAGCCATGACTCGACGCCGGCCGCGTCGATCAGGCCGGATCCCAGTTGCGAAGACAGGACATAGATGAGCCAGAACAGCTTGTCGCTGCGGACGTCCATCCGGTCATAGTCCCGCCGGTAGGCATGCCCGATATGTTCCGAAACATAGGCAAAATATTCTGACAGCTCCTCGCCGTCCTCCACGCTTCGCCCCGCAGTGGAAAAGGCGTCGAGTGCCGTCAGCAATCGCTCAATGTGCGGGCGGTTGCCCTCAACGAAGGCGACGATCTCGTCCTTTTCCAGGGACGCAAGACCGCGGCGCAGGAACAGCATCGCGATGACGCGCCCCATGTCTTCCTCAGTCTGGATGCGGACTTCATCCAGGCTCCTCGGCGGAAGGTGCGGCTTGAGCAATTGCTCGGCGACCGCTTCGGGATCACCGTCAAGGGCGACAGTATAGACTTTCCCTTTGTCGCCATCCGCGGAAGCCGGCCGATCGGCCTCCGATTTCCGGCTTTTTGGTCGGAACAGATTGAACATGCGACTTCCCCGTGCGCAGCCCTGTTGAACTTACGCCATCGGCACCGTTTTCACCAGCGATACGGCTTTTCCCCAATATTGCGCCAGCACCGCCCTCCCTTCGGCGCAGCTCGCCCCCTTGACCCAAACCCCTCCCAATCCTACATAGCCCCCACACCCCATCGTATCGGAACAGGACGCGCCGTCGCGCAGCGCGTTCAAAGCATTGATCGATAACGGGTTTTCGAGACGCTGAAGCTGCGGTTCCAAGTAGGGGGACTCGCGGCTTTTTGCGTCTTCTGCGTTCCGAATCGGGCTTTGCCCTCGCTTGCAAGCGAGGTGGGCGGGCCCGGAATGGATCCCGGGCCCGGCCCGGGACGACGAGATCTCCGGCCATCCGCCGGGGGCACAGGAAGGCGAGACACATCTCCATGGCGACCAAGACGGCCCGGGCCAGCGAAAACCGCTCGATGGCATCCAAGCGCATCCGCAAGATCTTCGGCAACATCCACGAAGTCTCCGAAATGCCGAACCTCATCGAGGTTCAGCGCGAAAGCTACGAGCAATTCCTCCGCTCGCGCCCGCAGGACAGCTACGTGTCCGGCCTGGAGAAGACGCTTCGCTCGGTCTTCCCGATCCGCGATTTCGCCGGCACCGCCGAGCTCGATTTCGTCCATTACGAGCTCGAGCAGCCCAAATACGACACCGACGAGTGCCGCCAGCGCGGAATGACCTACGCCGCGCCGATGCGGGTCACGCTCCGCCTCATCGTCTTCGAGGTCGATCCCGATACCGAGACCCGCTCCGTGCTCGATATCAAGGAGCAGGACGTCTACATGGGCGACATGCCGCTGATGACGAAGAACGGCACGTTCATCGTCAACGGCACCGAGCGAGTCATCGTCTCGCAGATGCACCGTTCGCCGGGCGTCCTCTTCGACCATGACCGCGGCAAGACCCACGCCTCGGGCAAATATCTCTTCGCCGCCCGGGTCATCCCCTATCGCGGCTCCTGGCTCGACTTCGAGTTCGACGCCAAGGACATCGTCAACGTCCGCATCGACCGCAAGCGCAAGCTTCCGGTGACGGCGCTCCTTCACGCCCTCGACATGTCGAGCGAGGAGATCCTCAACACCTTCTACGACCGGGTGACCTTCGTTCGCGGCAAGAACGGCTGGGCGATCCCCTTCGTCGCCGAGAACTGGCGCGGCCAGAAGCCGAGCTACGACGTCGTCGACGGCGACAGCGGCGAAGTCGTGTTCGCGGCCGGAACCAAGATCACGCCGCGCGCCGCCACCAAGGCGGCCAAGGACGGCCTCAAGAACCTCGTCATCCCGACCGAGGAGATTTTCGGCCGTTATTCCGCCTACGACCTCGTCAACGACAAGACCGGCGAGATCTATGTCGAGGCGGGCGACGAGATCAGCTCCGAGAATCTCGAGCGCCTCGACCAGGCCGGGATCGACCGGATCGAGCTTCTCGACATCGACCATGTCTCGACCGGCGCCTGGATCCGCAACACCCTGAAGGCCGACAAGTCGGAGGACCGCGACCAGGCCCTTTCCGACATCTACCGGGTGATGCGCCCCGGCGAGCCGCCGACGCGCGAGACCGCCGAGGCCCTGTTCGGCGGCCTGTTCTTCGATCCCGAGCGCTACGACCTCTCGGCCGTCGGCCGGGTGAAGCTCAACATGCGCCTCGACCTCCAGGTCGAGGACACGGTGACGACCCTTCGCAAGGAGGACATCGTCGCGGTGGTGAAGACCCTCGTCGGCCTCAAGGACGGCAAGGGCGAGATCGACGACATCGACAATCTCGGCAACCGCCGGGTGCGCTCGGTCGGCGAGCTGCTCGAGAATCAGTATCGAGTCGGCCTGCTCCGCATGGAGCGCGCCGTGAAGGAGCGGATGAGCTCGGTCGACGTGTCGACCGTCATGCCCAACGACCTCATCAACGCCAAGCCGGCGGTGGCCGCGGTCCGCGAATTCTTCGGTTCCTCGCAGCTGTCGCAGTTCATGGACCAGACCAACCCGCTGTCCGAGGTCACCCACAAGCGCCGTGTTTCGGCCTTGGGCCCCGGCGGCCTGACCCGCGAGCGCGCGGGCTTCGAGGTCCGCGACGTCCACCCGACCCATTATGGCCGGATCTGCCCGATCGAGACTCCGGAAGGGCCGAACATCGGCCTGATCAACTCGCTCGCCAGCTTCAGCCGGGTCAACAAATACGGCTTCATCGAGACGCCCTACCGCAAGGTCGTCGACAACAAGGTGACGGACGACGTCGTCTATCTGTCGGCGATGGAAGAGGCCAAGCACACGATCGCCCAGGCGAACGCCGAGCTGCTCGAGGACAAGGGCTTCGGCGAGGAGATCGTCTCTTCCCGCCGGGCCGGCGAGTTCCTGATGGCGCCGCGCGACCAGATCACCCTGATGGACGTCAGCCCCAAGCAGCTCGTCTCGGTCGCGGCCTCGCTGATCCCGTTCCTCGAGAACGATGACGCCAACCGCGCCCTGATGGGCTCGAACATGCAGCGCCAGGCGGTGCCTCTGATCCGCGCCGAGGCGCCGCTCGTCGGCACCGGCATGGAGGAGACGGTCGCCCGCGATTCCGGCGCCGCCATCGCCGCCCGCCGGACGGGCGTCGTCGACCAGGTCGACGCCGCGCGCATCGTCGTCCGCGCCACCGGGGACGTCGAGGCCGGCAAGTCGGGCGTCGACATCTACACGCTCATGAAGTTCCAGCGCTCCAACCAGAATACCTGCATCAACCAGCGTCCGCTGGTGAAGGTGGGCGACCTGGTCAATGCCGGCGACGTCATCGCCGACGGGCCCTCGACCGACATGGGCGAGCTGGCGCTGGGCCGGAACGTGCTGGTCGCGTTCATGCCCTGGAACGGCTATAATTTCGAGGACAGCATCCTGATCTCCGAGCGGATCGTGAAGGACGACGTCTTCACCTCGATCCACATCGAGGAGTTCGAGGTGATGGCCCGCGACACCAAGCTCGGGCCCGAGGACATCACCCGCGACATCCCGAACGTCGGCGAGGAGGCTCTGCGCAACCTCGACGAGGCGGGCATCGTCTATATCGGCGCCGAAGTGGAGCCGGGCGACATCCTGTGCGGCAAGATCACTCCGAAGGGCGAGAGCCCGATGACTCCGGAGGAGAAATTGCTCCGCGCCATCTTCGGCGAGAAGGCGTCCGATGTTCGCGACACCTCGCTGAGGCTGCCCCCGGGCGTTTCCGGCACGGTGGTCGAGGTCCGGGTGTTCAACCGCCACGGAATCGACATCGACGACCGTACCCGCGCCATCCAGGCCGAGGAGAAGGACCGTCTCAGGAAGGACGCCGACGACGAGCGCTCGATCCTGAAGCGCGCCAGCTTCTCGCGGCTTCGCGAGATGCTGGTCGGCCAGACCGCCACGGCGGCGCCCAAGGGCTTCAAGAAGGGCAGCGTCATCGACGTCGCCGGACTCGAGGAGGTCGAGCGCTTCGAATGGTGGAAGTTCGCGGTCAAGGACGACAAGGTCCAGGCCGATCTCGAAGCGGTGAAGGCCCAGTATGACGACGCGGAGGGCGTGATCCGTCGCCGGCTCGAGGACCGCATCGAGAAGCTCGAGCGCGGCGACGAGCTGCCGCCGGGCGTGCTCAAGATGGTCAAGGTGTTCGTCGCGGTGAAGCGCAAGCTTCAGCCGGGCGACAAGATGGCCGGCCGTCACGGCAACAAGGGCGTCATCAGCCGGATCCTGCCCAACGAGGACATGCCGTTCCTCGAGGACGGGACCCCGGTCGACATCGTCTTGAACCCGCTCGGCGTGCCGTCGCGAATGAATGTCGGCCAGATTTTCGAGACCCATCTGGGCTGGGCCGCGCGCGGCCTCGGCAAGCAGATCTCGGAGATGCTGGAAGGCATTCGCGACCGCGGCGCCGCCTTCGAGGGCAAGGACGCCAAGGGCGTTCGCGAGAAGCTCAAGGACATCTATGGCGAGAATTACGACGCCCAGATCGATGCCTTGAGCGACGACGATCTGCACGAGCTGGCGTCGAACCTGGTCGGCGGCGTTCCGATGGGCACCCCGGTGTTCGACGGCGCCCGCGAGGCGGACGTCTCGGCGATGCTCGAGAAAGCCGGGCTCGACCAGTCGGGCCAGGTCACCCTGTTCGACGGCCGCACCGGCGACACGTTCGACCGCAAGGTGACGGTGGGCTACATCTACATGCTGAAGCTCCACCATCTCGTCGACGACAAGATCCACGCGCGTTCGATCGGGCCGTACAGCCTCGTCACCCAGCAGCCGCTGGGCGGCAAGGCGCAGTTCGGCGGGCAGAGGTTCGGCGAGATGGAGGTCTGGGCGCTCCAGGCCTACGGCGCCGCCTACACCCTGCAGGAAATGCTGACGGTGAAGTCGGACGACGTGATCGGCCGCACCAAGGTCTACGAGGCGATCGTCAAGGGCGACGACACGTTCGAGGCCGGCATTCCGGAGAGCTTCAACGTGCTGGTCAAGGAGATGCGCTCGCTCGGCCTCAACGTCGAGCTGAACAGCGTCGTCGATACCGATGCGGACGGCTACGCGGAGGCGGCGGAGTAATGAGTGGTCCCTCTCCCTGCAGGGGAGAGGGACAGGCGCGAAGCGCCAGGGTGAGGGCGTGAACTTCCCTCACCCTCCCACCGCCTGGCGGCGGCGGGCCCCTCCCTCTCCCCTACAGGGAGAGGGGAAAAGAATTAGAGGATCGTGCACATGAACGAACTGACCACTTTCGCCAATCCGGTCGCCAAGCCGGAGACGTTCGACCAGATCAAGATCGGAATCGCTTCCCCCGAGCGCATCCGCAGCTGGTCGTTCGGCGAGATCAAGAAGCCCGAGACCATCAACTACCGCACGTTCAAGCCCGAGCGCGACGGCCTGTTCTGCGCGCGCATCTTCGGTCCGATCAAGGATTACGAATGCCTGTGCGGCAAGTACAAGCGCATGAAGTACAAGGGAATCGTCTGCGAGAAGTGCGGAGTTGAGGTCACCGTCTCGAAGGTCCGCCGCGAGCGCATGGGCCATATCGAGCTGGCCGCTCCGGTCGCCCATATCTGGTTCCTGAAGTCGCTGCCTTCGCGCATCGGCCTATTGCTCGACATGCAGCTCAAGCAGCTGGAGCGGATCCTCTATTTCGAATCCTACGTCGTCGTCGAGCCGGGCCTGACCCCGCTCGAGAAGTATCAGCTTCTGACCGAGGACGAGCTCCTTTCGGCGCAGGACGAATATGGCGAGGACGCCTTCTCGGCCGGGATCGGCGCCGAGGCGGTCAAGCAGATGCTGATCGACCTCGACCTCGAGGGCGAGCGCGAAGTGCTTTTGAAGGACCTGGCCGAGACCAAGTCCGAGCTTAAGCCCAAGAAGATCATCAAGCGGCTGAAGGTGGTCGAGAGCTTCCTCGAGTTGGGCAACCGGCCGGAATGGATGATCCTCGACGTCGTTCCGGTCATTCCGCCGGAGCTTCGTCCGCTGGTGCCGCTCGACGGCGGCCGCTTCGCGACCTCGGATCTGAACGACCTCTACCGCCGGGTCATCAACCGCAACAACCGCCTCAAGCGGCTGATGGAGCTTCGCGCGCCGGACATCATCGTCCGCAACGAGAAGCGCATGCTCCAGGAGGCGGTCGACGCTTTGTTCGACAACGGCCGCCGCGGCCGCACGATCACGGGCGCCAACAAGCGTCCGCTCAAGTCGCTCTCCGACATGCTCAAGGGCAAGCAGGGCCGCTTCCGCCAGAACCTTCTCGGCAAGCGAGTCGACTATTCGGGCCGTTCGGTCATCGTCACCGGTCCGGAGCTCAAGCTCCACCAGTGCGGCCTGCCCAAGAAGATGGCGCTCGAGCTGTTCAAGCCGTTCATCTACTCGCGCCTCGACGCCAAGGGTCTCTCCATGACCCTCAAGCAGGCGAAGAAGTGGGTCGAGAAAGAGCGCAAGGAAGTCTGGGACATCCTCGACGAGGTGATCCGCGAGCATCCCGTGCTCCTGAACCGCGCCCCGACGCTCCACAGGCTTGGAATCCAGGCGTTCGAGCCGGTGCTGATCGAGGGCAAGGCGATCCAGCTCCACCCGCTCGTCTGCGCCGCGTTCAACGCCGACTTCGACGGCGACCAGATGGCCGTTCACGTCCCGCTGAGCCTCGAGGCCCAGCTGGAAGCGCGCGTTCTGATGATGTCGACCAACAACATCCTCTCGCCCGCCAACGGCAAGCCGATCATCGTGCCTTCGCAGGACATGGTGCTGGGCCTCTATTATCTGTCGCTGGAGCGCGAAGGCGAGCCGGGCGAGAACATGATGATCTCCGACATGTCGGAGGTCCATCAGGCGCTCAACGCCGGCGCCGTCACCCTGCATACCAAGATCGTCAGCCGGGTTCCGCAGACGGACGAGCAGGGCAAGCAGTACATGAAGCGCTTCGAGACGACTCCGGGCCGGATGCTGCTCGGCGAGACTCTGCCGAAGAGCCACAAGGTGCCGTTCGAGACGGTCAACCGCCTCCTGACCAAGAAGGAGATCGGGGACGTCATCGACGTCGTCTATCGCCACACCGGCCAGAAGGAGACGGTGCTGTTCGCCGACGCCATCATGGGCCTTGGCTTCCGCCACGCCTTCAAGGCCGGAATCTCGTTCGGCAAGGACGACATGATCATCCCCGAGGAGAAGATCGGACTGGTCGAGGACGCCCGTAATACCGTCAAGGATTACGAGCAGCAGTATCAGGACGGCCTCATCACCCAGCAGGAAAAGTACAACAAGGTCATCGACGCCTGGTCGAGCTGCGGCGACAAGGTCGCCAACGCGATGATGGACAAGCTCAAGGCCCAGCCGAAGGGCGAGGATGGGCGCCTGGCGCCGATCAACTCCATCTACATGATGGCCCACTCCGGCGCCCGCGGCTCGCAGGCGCAGATGAAGCAGCTCGCCGGTATGCGCGGCCTCATGGCCAAGCCGTCGGGCGAGATCATCGAGACTCCGATCATCTCGAACTTCAAGGAAGGCCTCACCGTCCTTGAGTATTTCAACTCCACCCACGGCGCCCGCAAGGGCCTCGCGGACACGGCGTTGAAGACGGCCAACTCCGGCTACCTCACCCGCCGACTCGTCGACGTGTCGCAGGATTGCGTCATCATCGAGGAGGATTGCGGCACCGAGAACGCGCTCGAGATGCGGGCGATCGTCCAGGGCGGCGCGGTCATCGCGTCGCTGGGCGACCGGATCCTCGGCCGTACTCCGGCCGAGGACATCGTCGACGGCAAGACCGGCGACGTGCTCGCCAAGGAAGGCGCTCTGATCGACGAGCCCCAGGCGCTTCGGATCGACGAGATCGGGGTCCAGGCGGTTCGAATCCGGTCGCCTCTGGTCTGCGAGAGCGAGCACGGCGTCTGCGGCAAATGCTACGGGCGCGATCTCGCCCGCGGCACTCCGGTCAATATCGGCGAGGCGGTCGGAGTCATCGCGGCCCAGTCGATCGGCGAGCCGGGCACCCAGCTCACGATGCGGACCTTCCACATCGGCGGCGCCGCCCAGCTCAACGAGACATCGAGCCTCGAGGCCTCGGTCGACGGAACGATCGAGCTTCGCGACCTTCCGGCGATCATGGATCCGCGCGGCCGCCGGGTGGCGATGTCGCGTTCGGGCGAGCTGGCGATCGTCGACATGGACGGCCGCGAGCGGGCGACGCACCGTATTCCCTACGGCGCGCATCTGATGGCCGACCACGGCCATATCGTCTCGAAGGGCGACCGAATCGCGGAGTGGGATCCGTTCATGATGCCGGTCATCACCGAGAAGGGCGGAATCGTGAAGTTCCAGGATCTGGTCGAGGGCAAGACGCTCACCGAGCAGACCGACGAAGCGACCGGAATCGCCCAGCGCGTGGTCACCGAATATCGCGGCTCGGCTCGCACCAAGGAGGATCTGCGTCCGCGCATCACCCTCCTCGACGAGGAGAGCGGCGAGGCGGCCCGCTACATGCTTGCGCCGGGCGCGATGCTGTCGGTCGAGGAAGGCCAAAGGGTCGAGGGCGGCGAAGTGCTCGCCCGAGTCTCGCGCGAGGCCGCCAAGACCCGCGACATCACCGGCGGTCTGCCGCGGGTGGCGGAGCTGTTCGAGGCGCGCAAGCCGAAGGAGAATGCGATCATCGCCAAGGTCTCCGGCCGGGTTTCGTTCGGCAAGGACTATAAGGCCAAGCGCAAGATCGCGATCATCCCCGACGATGGCGGCGAGCCGGTCGAGTATCTGGTGCCCAAGTCGAAGGTCATCGACGTGCAGGAAGGCGATTTCGTCAAGCGCGGCGACAATCTGATCGGTGGAAGCCCGGATCCGCACGACATCCTCGAAGTGCTCGGGATCGTTGCGCTGGCCGAATATCTCGTCTCCGAGATCCAGGAGGTCTATCGTCTCCAGGGCGTGAAGATCAACGACAAGCATATCGAGGTGATCGTTCGCCAGATGCTCCAGAAGGTCGAGATCACCGAGAGCGGGGATTCCACCCTGCTCGTCGGCGAGCAGGTCGACCGCCAGGAGATGAACGAGATCAACGCCAAGCTGAAGACTCAGAAGAAGACCTTCGCCGAAGGCAAGCCGGTGCTTCTCGGAATCACCAAGGCGTCGCTTCAGACCCGGAGCTTCATCTCGGCCGCCTCCTTCCAGGAGACGACCCGGGTGCTCACCGAAGCTTCGGTGCAGGGCAAGATCGACACGCTCGACGGGCTCAAGGAGAATGTCATCGTCGGCCGCCTCATTCCGGCGGGCACCGGCGCCGGCATGAGCCGGATGCGGATCGCGGCCACCAGCCGCGACGCGGCGCTTCGCGCTCAGCACCGCAAGCTGCAGGAGTCGCTGATCGCGGCGAATTCGGCGGCGGAAGAGCATGCGGCCGAGCTGGCCCAGGGCCCCGAGGCGGCGATCGGCGACGATCCGCTCGCGGCGGTGCAGGCCGAAGGCCATGGCACCGACGCCGATGCCGGCGAGTATCTGCAGAGCTGAGCTTTGCGGCAGTAATGCGTAACGAGCGGCCCGCCGGAGAAATTCGGCGGGCCGTTTCGATTTCCGTCATCCCTGCTTTCGTGGGAATGACGATTGCTCCTCGCCTGGCCGGAGGCTAGCTCTCCCCCTCGGCTTACGGGAGAGTGGCATGGGCAGTCGCATCAGTCTCAAACTTCTCGCGGGCGTCGCGCTCGTCACCCTCGCGGCCTCGGCCCCGGCCGCCCCCGATCCCGCCACCCGATCGATCGACTCCTTCCTCGCGACCACGCATCTCAACCCGCGCAGTCCGGCCGAGTTCGCCGCCGCCTGCGACTCCTACCTCGCCCGGGCCGACGCCCTCCGCTCGGACCTGGAGCGTGAGAAGGGCCCGGCGCGGATCGAGACGACGTTCCGGAAGTATGACAATCTCGCCTACGTCCTCGGCGCCGCCGTGGGCGACGCCAGCGTCGTCACCCAGACCAGTCTCGACGCCGGCATTCGCGATTCGGGCCGCGCCTGCGTCCAGAAGATCGAGGCGGTGGTGACCGAGATATCGCTGTCGAAGCCGATCTACGCCCGGCTGAAGGCGATCGATTCCAAAGCGGCGCCGGCCGATACGCGCTTCGTCCTGGCGCGGGCCATCGCCCAATATGACCGTGCCGGGGTCGGCGCCGACGACCCGACGCGCTCGAAGATCAAGATGCTTCAGGACCGGATCAGCGAGAACAGCATCGCCTTCGAGCGCAACATCGCGGACGGCCGCAAGGAAGTCGCCGCCACGCCCGCCGAGCTGGCCGGCCTGCCCGCCGACTATCTCGCCGCCCACAAGCCCGGACCGGACGGGCGGGTGCGCATATCGACCGATTATCCGGACCTCGGGCCGGTCATGTCCTACGCGGCCGACCAGGGGCTCCGTCGGCGGCTGTTCGAAGCCAATCTCCAGCGTGCCTATCCGGCGAACGACGCCCTGCTTCGCAAGATCTTCTCGGATCGGGCCGAGCTGGCGGCTTTGCTGGGGCGGCCGAACTACGCGACCCTGATAACCGAGGACAAGATGATCGGCTCGCCGGCCAATGCCGGCAAGTTCCTCGACGACATCGCCGCCGTCGTCGCAACGCCCGCCAAGCGGGACCTAACAAGATGCTGGTGCGGCTGAAGGCGGACGATCCAGCCGCCGCGGCGGTGCCCGCGTGGAGCACCGGCTACCTCTCGCAGCTGATCCGCAAGGAGCAATATGCGGTCGACCCGCAAGAGGTCCGCCAATATTTCGCCTACGACAATGTCCGCGACGGCATATTGCGACTGACCCAGGACCTCTTCCAGGTCCAGATCCGCAAGTGGGAGACGCCGTTATGGGCGCCCGGCGTCGAAGCCTATGAGATGCTCGAGGGCGGCAAGGTCATCGGTCGTTTCTACATGGACAATCATCCGCGCGAGGGGAAATTCACCCACGCCAACGTCATCCCGATCCGCACCGGCCTCACCGGCCGCAATGTCCCGGTCGGAATCCTCGTCTGCAATTTCCCGGCCGGCGACCACCAGACCGGGCTGATGGAGCATCGCGACGTCGAGACCTTCCTCCACGAATTCGGCCACCTGCTCCACCTCATCTTCGCCGGCCGCCAGCAATGGGCTCAGCAGGGGCCGTTCGGGCTCGAATGGGATTTCGTCGAGGCGCCTTCGCAGATGCTCGAAAATTGGGTCTGGGATTATGAGACCCTGAAGGGCTTCGCGGTCAATTCGAAGGGGGAGCCGATTCCGGAGGCTCTGGTCGAGCGGATGAACCGGGCGCGGGGCTTCACCGAGGCGTTCGGCGACGCTCGCCAGCTCGGCCTCTCCGCGGCGTCGCTGGCTTACCATCTGTCGCCGCCCGGGGATTCGGATTTGAGCGCGGTCTACAACACCGCCTACGACCGCTATTCGCCCATCCCGATGCCGGCGGGCGT
Source organism: uncultured Alphaproteobacteria bacterium (assembly GCA_963850005.1). Classification (GTDB taxonomy): domain Bacteria; phylum Pseudomonadota; class Alphaproteobacteria; order Sphingomonadales; family Sphingomonadaceae; genus Allosphingosinicella. The sequence continues at coordinate 1,125,130 of CAWKJG010000004.1, read as the reverse complement.
CCATCCGCAGGCGTCGTTCGGCCATCTCACCGGCTATTCGGCCATCTATTATACCTACATGTGGTCGAAGACGATCTCGACCGACCTGTTCACGCGCTTCGAGCGGGAGGGGCTTCGCAACCCGGCGACGGCGCGCCGCTATCGCGAGAGGGTGCTGGCGCCGGGTTCGTCCAGGCCGGCCGCCGCCCTCGTCGCGGACTTCCTCGGCCGGCCGCTCAGCCTCGACGCCTACAAGGCGCGGCTCGCTCGGGGCGAGTGAATGGACGCCAAGATCGCCTTCACCCTGCTGCTCGTCGCGCTGATGATCCTGCCGGCGGTGGCCGTCGCGGGGTACCGGTTCAGGCGGGCGCTGAGGGAGCGGGACCGGGAAAAGAATTCCTCGCCCTGAAAGGGAGGGGAGCTAGAAAGCGGAGGCCTGGAGCTCGGTATCGGCGTGTCGCCAGGCTTCCTTGAAGCGCGCTTTCTCGGCCTCCGCTTTCTTCCCCTGCGCTTCGAGCGCGAGCGCCAGCCCGTGCAGGGCCCAGCCGTTGCCGGGATTGCGGCGCAGATCCTCGCGATAGACCGCTTCCGCCTCGGCGGGCCGCCCCGCCTCGAGCAGGGCCGCGCCGAGCAGGTGCCTCACCGGGAAGAATTCGTCCGAGGGCTCGTTATAGGCAAGCAAGTCCTCCTTCTTCACGGCCTCGCGCAGCGCCGCCCGGGCCGCGCCCAGCTGACCCTGCGCGTGCGCGATCCGGGCCTTCGCCTTGAGCGCACCGATCTCGTACAGCGGCCGGGCGGCATTCTGGCCCTGGGTGGCGTCGGCGGGCACCTCGGCGATGGCCCGATCCAGCTCTGGAAGCAGAGCCTCGGCCTCCGCCACTCGGCCTTTCGCGGCCAGCGCCGTCGCCCGCGCCTGCAGCCAGGCGATGGTGAGCCCGGCAAGCTTCGGGTTCGGCGCGGGCTCGGCGATTATCTCGTCCCACAGTCCGAAGCGGGCCATGCCGTCGTAAAGGTAGCCGATCGACCAGTCGAGGCCGGGCATGGTGAGAAGCATCGCGTCGGGAACCGCCGCCCGGGCGTCGCGGAGCGCCTTCACCGTCTCCGCCCGCCGCCCCTCCATCGCCGCCGAATAAGCGAGGAACTGGTGATTGTGGATGAGGTACATCGGGTAATAATCGGGCGCCCGCGTCAGCTTGAGATAGGCGACGTCGGCGGCGGCGCCCTTGCGATTGGCCTCGGCCGATTCCTCGTAGCGGCCGACGCGCTGGAAGATGTGGGCGGGCATGTGCTCGAGGTGGCCGGCGGCCGGCATCATCCCGACCAGGGTCTCGGCCGAGGGCACCGCCCGCTCGGGACTCGGCGAGGCTTCCACCGCATGAATCCAATAATGGTTGGCGCCGGGATGCTTCGGGTCCTTCGCCATCACCTTCTGGAGCGCGGCGAGGATGGCCGGAGTGCCCGGTCCGGGCTGGCCGTCGGCGCTCCACAATTTCCACGGATTGGTGTTCATCAGCGCTTCGGCGAGCAGGGTCTGGACGTCCATGTCGTCGGGGAAGCGGCGGGCGACGTCCGCCATCGCGGTGACGTAGCCGGCGAGGAGGGGGGCGCTGTTCGACGGATCGAGCGCCCTGGGGCCGTCGAAGCGCTTCGCCAGGGCGACGATCAGCGCCTGCTCGACCGGGCTCGCGGCGGCGGCATTGGCCTGCGCCCTGCCGAGCGCCTCCCAGCCGGCGCGGGCGCGAGGCTCGGCCATCAGCGGCATGTTGTAATTGGGCCCCAGCGTGAGGGCGACGCCCCAATAGCAGGAGGCGCATTCCGGATCGATTTCGGCGGCTTTGGCGAAGGAGCGGGTCGCTTCGTCATGATTGAACGCCCAGACGAAGCGCATGCCCTGGTCGAAATAACGCTGGGCTTCCGGCGAGGCGGTGGCGATCTTGCGGTGGAAGCCGCCGAGGCCGTCGAAAAGCTGCGCGCCCTTCGCCCAGTCGGCGACGGTGGCGCGCGGCGGCGGAGCGTGGCCGTCATGCTGGGCCAGGGCCGGAGGCGCGAACGCCAGGGCCGCGAGCGGAAGAAGTCGAACGAGGCTCATGTGTCGCAGCACCCCCAGTTGCAGCGAGAGGGACAAGATTACTCTTCGGCGAAGGCTCGCTCAACCCTTCGTCATTCCCGCGCATGCGGGAATCCGGCGGCAGTCATCGGCGGGTGGAGGCGCAGCACTGGAGTCCCGCTTTCGCGGGAATGAAGGGGAGGAGCGAAGGTTGGCCTTCTCCCCCCTTGGCGCTACGGAACCCCCGATGGACGCCACCGGCCTTCGCATTGCCCTGTTCAGCGGCAACTACAATTACATCCGCGACGGGGCGAACCAGGCGCTGAACCGGCTCGTCGAATATCTGCTTCGGCAGGGGGCGGCGGTCAGGATCTACTCGCCGACGGTGGCGGAGCCGGCCTTTCCGCCCAACGGCGAGGTGGTGCACATACCCAGCCTGTCGATCCCGCGGCGCAAGGAATACAAATTCCCGATTCTGCTGCCCGGTCGGGTGAGGCGCGACATAAGAGAGTTCCGGCCGAACATCTTCCACGTCGCCAGCCCCGACGTGCTCGGCCACCGCGCGGTGACTTTGGCGCGGCGCCTGGAGATCCCGGCCGTCGCCTCGGTCCATACCCGCTTCGAGACCTATTTCCGCTATTACGGTCTCGCCTTCCTCGAGCCGGTCATGGAAGCGATATTGCGCCGCTTCTACCGGCGCTGCGACGCCATCTTCGCGCCGTCGGATTCGATGGCGCAGCTGCTTCGCGAGCAGAGGATGAGCTACAATGTCGGCATCTGGACCCGCGGCATCGACCGCCAGATCTTCTATCCGGGCCGCCGCGACCTCGCCTGGCGGCGCTCGCTGGGCATTAACGACGACGAGCCGGTGATCGGCTTCGTCGGCCGGCTGGTGATGGAAAAGGGGCTCGACGTCTTCGCCGAGACGATCGACTGCCTCGAGCGCCGCCAGGTCCGGCACAAGGTGCTCGTCGTCGGCGAGGGGCCGGCCAAGGAATGGTTCCAGGGACGGCTCCCGGACGCCGTGTTCGCGGGCTTCCAGCAGGGCCCCGATCTCGGCCGGGCCGTCGCCTCGATGGACATGCTGTTCAACCCTTCGGTGACCGAGACGTTCGGCAACGTGACTCTCGAGGCGATGGCGGCCGGGCAGCCGGTGGTGGCCGCGATCGCCACCGGCAGCCAGAGCCTGGTCGGCGACGGAGTCACCGGGCGCCTCGTCCGCGCCGGAGCGATCGAGGGCTTCGCCGCGGCGCTCGAAGCCTATTGCCGCGATCCCGGCCTTCGCCAGGCGGCCGGCCGCGCCGGCTGCGAGGCCAGCCGCCGCTACGGCTGGGACGAGGTCAACCAGGCTCTGGTCGACGGCTATATCCGGGTCATCCGCCAGCGCGAGGGCGGGGCGCGGCCGCCGCTGAACAGTCCGGTGCCGTAGCCCTCTCCCGTAAGGACGGAAGAGGGCCTGAGTGCGGCGGAACGCGCTCCCGCCGCGCCGGTTATGGGTTCGACGGGAGCTGGACATGGCCGACTTCGCCGCCGAGCGCGACAGGATGGTCCGCGAGCAGATTGCCGGCCGGGGCATAACCGGGCGGCGGCTTCTCGACGCTTTCCGGATGGTGCCGCGCGAGGACTTCGTTCCCGAAGGCATGCGCGAATTCGCCTATGAGGACGGGCCGCTTCCGATCGAGGCCGGGCAGACCATCTCGCAACCCTATATCGTCGCCATGATGATCGCCGCGGCGGAGGTCGGGCCCGGCGACAGGGTGCTCGAGATCGGCGCCGGCTCGGGCTACGCCGCCGCGGTGATGAGCCGGGTCGCCGGGGAGGTCGCCGCCGTCGAGCGCCACGCCGAGCTTGCCCGGCTGGCGGAGGCGCGAATGAAGCGATTGGGCTACGACAATGTCCGGATCCTCCAGGGCGACGGCACCGTCGGCCTTCCCGCCGAGGCTCCGTTCGAGGCGATATTGTGCGCGGCGAGCGGCAGCCATGTGCCCGACGCGCTTCGCCGCCAGCTCTCGGTCGGCGGTATCCTGGTGATGCCGGTGGGCGAGCCCGATGCGGTGCAGGAGCTGGTCAAGGTCACTCGCCGGGGCGAGGACGACTTCGAGCGGGAGACTCTGGGGCCGGTGCGCTTCGTTCCACTGATCGGGGCCCATGGCTGGGCCGATCCCGAAGGAGGGTGATGATGCCGGCCCGACTTTAAATCCCCCCCATGCCTTCGGCGCAGGGAGGGTGCGCCTCTTCACATCCGCCTTGTCGTCGCTACAGCCGTCCCGATGAAGCCCGATCTCGCCATCCTCTACGAGCACCCGACCTGGTTCGAGCCGCTGTTCGCCGCGCTCGACCGGCGCGGCCTGCGCTATGAGGCGATCCGGCTTTCCGATCACGGCTTCGACCCCGCCTCGACCGAAATCCCGGCCCCCGTCGTCCTCAGCCGGGTCGCCATGTCGAGCTTCCTTCGCGAAGCCGAGCACGGCATCTTCTACGCCGAGGCCCTGCTCGACCATTGGGCGGCGAACGGGGCTCGGGTTCTGAACGGGGCCGGGGTGATCGCGGTCGACAGCTCGAAGGCGCGGCAGCTCTCGCTCATCGCCCGGCTCGGCTGCGCGGTGCCCGAAACCCGGGTCGTCCATCGCCGCGAGGATCTGCCTGCGGCGGCCAGGACGATGCGCTGGCCGCTGCTGGTCAAGGCCAATCTCGGTGGCTCCGGCGCCGGGATCGTCCGCTACCCGAGCGAGGCGGCGCTGGCCGCTTCGCTCGCCGACGGAAGCGTTCCAATGAGCGTCGACTCCGTCCTCCTCGTCCAGGAACTATGTGCCCGCCCGAGGCGGGACGATCGTCCGGGTCGAGACCCTGGGCGGCCAGTTCCTCTACGCGATCGAGGTGGAGAGCGGCGGCGACAGCTTCGACCTCTGCCCCGCCGACGCCTGCCTGGCCCAGCCGGGCCGGGCGGCGGTGCGGATGATTGCGGTGACTCCGCCGCCCGAGTTGGTCGAGGCGGCGGAACGGATCGCCCGGGCGGCGGGGCTCGACGTCGGCGGAGTCGAATATCTGGTCGACGACCGCGACGGCGTGGCCCGATTCTACGACATCAACGCTTTGTCCAACTTCGTCGCGAAGCCGCTGGACGTGCTCGGCTGGGACCCGCACGACCGGCTGGTCGATTATCTCGAAGCGGCGATCGCGGGAGAGCAAATGATGCGGTTCGGTTACTGGATGCCGGTCTTCGGCGGCTGGCTTCGCAACGTCGAGGACGAGGGGATGGAGGCGAGCTGGGACTATGTCCGACGGCTCACCCTGAGGAGCGAGGAGACCGGCTGGGACCTGACCCTGATCGCCGAGCTCAACCTCAACGACATCAAGGGGGTCGAGGCGCCGGCGCTCGACGCCTGGTCGACGGCGGCGGCGCTGGCGGCGGTGACCGACACGGATCGAGCTGATGGTCGCGGTCCGGCCCAATTTCCATCAGCCGGCTCTGTTCGCCAAGCAGGCCGCCAATATCGACAATATCAGCGGCGGGCGGCTCTCGCTCAACGTCGTCTCCTCCTGGTGGGCCGACGAGGCGACCCAGTACGGCCTCCAGTTCGACCAGCATGACGACCGTTACGCCCGCACCCGGGAATGGCTCGACGTGGTCGACGGCCTGTGGACCGAGAAACGCTTCAGCTACGAGGGCGAGCGCTACCGGCTCAAGGACGCGATCTGCGAGCCCAAGCCGGTGCGCCGCCCGCGGCCGACCGTCTATGCCGGCGGCGAGAGCGAGGCGGCCAAGGCGATGATCGTCGAGCAGTGCGACGCCTATGTCATGCACGGCGATCCGGTCGAGGCGATCGCGCCGAAGATCGCCGACATGGCGGCGCGGCGCGATGCCGCCGGCGGCGCCGCCGATGCACTATGGCATGGCGGCCTACGCGATCGTCCGCGACAGCGAGGCCGAGGCGAAGAGGGAGCTTGAGCGGATCACCGCACTGCCGCCCGAGCCGCCGAAGGGCTTCGACAATTTCGATCAATGGCTGTCCGGCACCCAGCTCGAGCGCGAGCTGAAGCTCCAGGAATATTCGGTCTCGAACCGCGGCCTCAGGCCCAATCTCGTCGGCACGCCCGAGCAGTTGCGCGAACGGATCGGGGAATATGAAGCGGCCGGGCTCGACCTGCTGCTTTTGCAGATGAGCCCGCAGGCCGAAGAGATGGACCGCTTCGCCGAACAGGTCATCGCACCGATGAAGTCATAGCCCGTCATTGCGAGCGTAGCGAAGCAATCCAGTGCAGCGCCTTCCGCCCACTGGATTGCTTCGTCGCCACGCTCCTCGCAATGACGGGTTGAAGGAGAAACCCGATGGCCGAAGTGACCAACAACGAAGCGGAGCACCGGTACGAGCTTGAGGTGGACGGCCGGCTGGCGCTCGCCGCCTACCGGATTCGGGACGGGCGGATCACCTTCACCCATACCGAGGTGCCGGACGCTCTGGCAGGGCGGGGAATCGGCTCGAAGCTGGTCAAGGCCGCCCTCGACGACGCCCGGGCGCGGGGGCTCAAGGTGGTGCCGGCCTGCCCTTTCGTGAAGCATTATATCGACAAGCACCCGGAGATGCAGGACCTGCTGGCGTAACCGCGGCCGCCCCCGTCGTTGCGAGCGTAGCGAAGCAATCCAGTTCAGCGCTTCCGCCCGCTGGATTGCTTCGTCGCCACGCTCCTCGCAATGACGGGGCTCAGAACGCCGAGCGCACGCCCATCACGACGCTCTTGGTCTCCGGATCCTCGCCTTCGTCGCGGGTGAGTCGGGCGGTCCGGCCGAGGTCGCGGGACCAGCTCAGGCCGACATAGGGGGCGAAGGCCTCCTTGATCTCGTAGCGCAGGCGAAGGCCCGCTTCGGCATAGCCGAAGCCTCGGCCGAGGCCGAGCTCGGGCATGTCCTCGCCATAATAATCCAGCTCGGCGCTGGGCTGGAGGATGATAGATCCGGCGAGCGGCTGGTTGTAATAACCGGCGAGCCGGGCGCTCGCCTCGCCTTTGGTCGAGACGTAGCTCCACGCCCCAAGCCATAAAGTCTCGTCGTCATATTGAGCGCCGAGCGCGCCATAGAAGCGGTCGGGACCCGACTGGGCGTCGTAGCGAAGGCCGGCGTTGAGGTCCCACGGGCCGCCGATATTGCGGCTGTAGAGCGCGCTCATCTCGACATAATCGGGGCCGTTCCAGGCCGGGCCGTCGCCGCTGACCCCGAGCCAGAGCCGGTGGCGGTCGCCGCCGATCAGTGCGGAGAAATCCAGGGCATAGCCGTCCTGCCCGCGCTGAGTGGCGTATTCGAAACGGTCGAGCAGGCCCCATTGAAGCCACGTCTTGCGCACGGGCGGCGGCGCGGTCGGGTCGGCGGGCGTGTCGGGCGCGTCCACCGCCAGATAAGCGAGCCGGGCCGGCACCGCGAGGAAATCGTCGGAGACCGGCACATAGTCGAGCCGCTGGGCGGCGGCGGGCGTCGCCGCGGCGAGCATTAGGAGGAGGAGCGGGCGTCGCATGGCCCGCTGCCATAAACGCACAGGGTTAAAACGGGCTTAGAGCGTCGTCATTGCGAGCGAAGCGAAGCAATCCAGCGCTGCGCCTCCACCCGCTGGATTGCCGCGTCGCTAAGCTCCTCGCAATGACGGAAAGCCTAAAGCGAATAGCCGCCGTCGCTGACCAGGCAGGCGCCGGTCATGAACGCGGCCTCGTCCGAGAGCAGGAAGGCGATCTGGGCGGCGATCTCTTCCGGCTTGCCGAAGCGGCGGAGCGGGCTGTTCGCCGCCATCGCCTTGAACGCGGCCTCCTTGCCCTCGCGCTCGGCCAAATCGGTGAAAAAGGGCATGCCGTCCCAGATCGGGGTCTCGACTCCGCCCGGAGCGATCGAATTGACCCTGATGCCGAGCGGGGCGCCCTCCTTGGCGGCGATCCGGGCGAGGTGGATCACCGCCGCCTTCGAAGCGCCGTAGGCGGCAATGCCCGGCTCCGCTTTCACGCCGGCGACCGAAGCGGTGAGGACGATGGCGCCGCCCGTGTCCCGCATCGCCTTCATCGCCGCCTGGAGGGTGAGGAAGGCCCCGTCGAGATTGATCGACATCACCTGCCGCCAGTCGGCGAAGCTGGTCTCCGCGATCGGTCCGCCGGCGCCGATGCCGGCATTGACCACGGCGTGGGTCAGGCCGGTCAGATCCTCGCGCTCCCACAAACTCTCGTCGGCGACGTCGCCGATCCGGATCTGGCGTTCGCAGGGCAAGGTGAAGGCGAAGTCGCGGAGCTTGTCCTCGTCCCGGTCCATCAGGATGAGCTTGCGGGCGCCGGCTTCGGCGAGCCGGGTGGCGGTGGCGGCGCCGATGCCGGAGGCGGCGCCGGTGATGAGCACGATGGCCTGGGTGAAGTCGGGCATCGGGGGAGATTAGCCGGTTCGTCATCCCGGCGAAAGCCGGGACCTCGGGGAAGCCCGCCGAGACTCATCGGCCTGAGGTCCCGGCTTTCGCCGGGATGACGGGTCGTCAGGCGACTTCGCCGATCCCAAGCTCGCCCAGCTTTCGATAGAGCGTCGACCGTCCGATCCCCAGTCGCCGAGCGACCTCGGTCATCCGGCCCCGATAATGGCCGATGGCGAGACGGATGACGTCGGCCTCGATCGCTTCCAGGGGCCGCAGATTGCCGTCCGGGTCGTAGAGGGTGATGCCCGGCCCGTTGGAGAGGGCGGCCTGCTGCGAGGCGCCGTTGAGGGCGGGGCGGTGATAGTCGCTGGAGCGGCGCGAGAGGGTCGATTCCTGGGCGATCTGCGGGAATTCGGTGGCGGTAAGGGCGTTGCCGTCGCACAGAACGGCGGCGCGAAAGAGGGCGTTCTGAAGCTGGCGGACGTTGCCCGGCCAGCCGTAGCGCATCAGCACCTCGAGACCGTCGTCGGTGATCGAGAGATGCCGCATGCCCGGCTGCTCGGCGATCCGGGCGAGCAGGTGGCGGGCGAGCGGCGGGATGTCGCTGGCGCGGTCGCGCAAGGGCGGGATCGGCACGTGGACGACGTTCAGCCGGTAATAGAGGTCCTCGCGGAAGCGGCCGCGGGCGACTTCCTCGGCGAGCCGCCGGTTGGTCGCGGCGATGATCCTGACGTCGACCATGTGGACGGCTCGGCCGCCGATGCGCTGGATCTCGCCGGTCTCGAGCGCCCGAAGCAACTTGACCTGGGTGTCGAGCGGAAGCTCGCCGACCTCGTCGAGGAACAGGGTCGAGCCGTCGGCATCCTCGAAGCGGCCGACATGGCGGTCGAAGGCGCCGGTGAAGGCGCCCTTTTCATGTCCGAACAGGACGGATTCGACGAGATTCTCGGGGATCGCTCCGCAATTGACCGTGATCATCGGCTTGCGGCCGCGCGGGGAGGCGGTGTGGATCGCCTGGGCGATGACTTCCTTGCCCGAGCCGCTCTCGCCCTCGATCAGCACCGAGACCCGGGCCCGGGCGGCCTTGGCGGCGACCGCGAGCGCCGAGCGGAAGGGCGGCGCCGAGCCGACGATCTCCTCGAAGGCGAGGGGCCGGTTGGAGATTTTTTCGGACAAAGGGCGAAGCTCGCCGCCGCCGCGCTGGCGGCGGTCGGTGGCGGCGTTGAGCGCCGCGAGCAGGCTGTCGGGGGCGATCGGCTTGACCAGGAAATCGTGGGCGCCCGCCCGCATCGCCTCGACCGCGACCGCGACCGAGGTCTGGGCGGTCATGACCAGCAACGGCAGATCGGGACGGAGCGCCCTGATCTGCTCGATCACTCCGGTGCCGTCCGGCCCGGGCAGCCAATGATCGAGAAGGATGGCGTCGACCGGCGGTCCGTCGACGTCGGTCAGGATCTTCGCCGCGGAGTCGACGTCGGGCGCGCCCCGCACCCACCAGCCGGCACGGGCGCCGATGGCGGTGACGAGACGCCGCTGGGCGGGCTCGTCGTCGATCAGCAGCAGGCAACGAGTCGCATCCGGCCGCATCTTCACTCCTCACGGGCTTCGTGGGGGAAGGTCTAGCGGGTCCAGGTAAAGTTCGGCTTAAAAATGGGACGAGGGGACGGGCGGTTGGCGACGGAGGCCGGGCTGACCCGCGCTCGAACGCGCATTCGCCGTCCAGTCGGTCCAGCCGCGCGCCGCCATCGGCGGCCCTGCGGCGAATTGATCCCAGCCCGGGAGAGAGCCGCAAGGCCGGGCCCCGCCGGCGACGGCGGGGCTTTTTTTGAGCGGTCGTCCATAACGGACCAAGCCGCATAGCGTTTCGGACGCATCAGGATTTGCAAAACGGGATTTTGAGCGTTCTACTGATGTTCCGGACGAGTCGGGCGTGGGGCGCCGGCCGGCCGGCACTCGGAGGCCGATGCAGCGACGTGGACCTTATCTGATGGCCTGTTCCGTGCTCGCGCTGGCAAGCGCGGCGGAGGCGGGCGAGACGATCAGCTACAGCTACGACAGCCTCGGCAGGCTGATCCGGGTCGACCATAGCGGCACCGTCAACAGCGGAGTCAGCGCCAGTACAGCTACGACCCGGCCGACAACCGGACCAACGTCACGGTCAATGTAGCCGCCCCGCCGCCGCCGCCGCCTCCGCCTCCGCCGCCGCCTCCGCCTCCGCCGCCGCCTCCGCCTCCGCCGCCGCCGCCGTCAAATCACCCTCCGGTGGCGAGCTCCGACAGCTTTCAGGTCCAGCGCTGTGCGAGTGCTATTTTTCATGTCCTCGCCAACGATACCGATCCCGACGGCGACGCGCTCGTCCTCACGTCGATCGGCGGGCCGGCCTCCCAGATCGGCATGATGGGGATCGCGAACAACAAGCTGATCTGGAGCCCGAGCTATTCGAGCGGCACCTTCACCGGATCCTACACGATCAGCGACGGGCGCGGCGGCACCGCCACCGGCGCCTTTACCGTCCAGCTCGGCCCGGGAGGCTGCTGATGGGGACCTTGCCCCCCCGCCTCGGGCTCCGCCTTCTCGCCTTCGCCCTCTTCGCTTGCGGACTCGCCTCGCCCGCCGCGGCGGTCGACAAGCTGGTCAACACTCCGGCGGAGAAGTTCGTGACCGCGCCGGGCGGGGTCGACCTTCGCACCGGGCGCTTCGTCTACGAGGAGGGGGACCTCGCCATCGGCGGCGAGGGCAATTCCGGCCTCTCCTTCTCGCGCACCCTCACCGCCACGGTCCCCGGCCATTCAGCAACCCGTTCGGCAACCTCTCCCACAATTGGGACATCATGGTTTCCGAACGCAGGTTCGCATCGACACGCCCGAATCGAGCAGCGGCCCCGATTTCCAGATCAACGTCCATTTCGGCGGCCGCTCGATGACCTACCAGGCGCGCTATTTCCACGCCGGCTACCAGCAGATGTCGCCCGGGACCCCGGCGCCCTTGACCTATGCCGGCGACCGGGCCGGAGCCGCCGTCTACACCTATGCCGCCGCCGACGGGACGGTGGCGGTGTTCCGCCCGATCGGCGGCGGCGAATGCTCGACCGTCCGCCGCTGCGCCTACGTCTCCGAGATCACCGAAGTCGACGGGACGAAGTTCACCTTCGCCTACGTCCCCTGGCGGCGGCGGGCGTGCGCCTCGCGCGGGTGACCAGCTCGCGCGGCTATGCGCTCCTGCTCGAGGGCAGCGGCCCGCTGGTGACGAAGGCGTGCCTTCTCAACCTCGCCGTGACCTCGGCGCCGGCGAACGGGCTCTGCCCGGCGGGCGCCCCGGCGGCGACCTATGCCTATACCGGCGACAACCGGATCGCCGCCGCGACCGGCCCGGACACTGCGGCGTCGACCTTCCAATACGGGGTCGGGCCGGCTTACGGCTCGAGCACGACCGGCTTCGTCAAGCCCGGCTACTCCGCGCCCTGGCTGACCAACACCTCCCATGTCCACATCGACGAGATCGGGGTTCCGCAGGATATCGTCGACCACCAGGCTTATGCGGACGGGCAGAGCTACACCTATCAATATGAGTTTCTCCCCCTACGTGAAGCTACAAGGAGGCGACCCTCGCGGGAGGTCCTACACCAGACGCGCTCGGCGAGGGCGCGGCGGCGATCTTCGAATGGCCGATCGAGCCCTGGCGCGCCCCAGCCGGGCGAGACTCTGCAACTGTCCGCCCCTGCGCCGGGACTGATGCCGGACGACAAATCAACGATCCGAGCCTTCGTCTACCACCAGACCCCGGCGCCGGTCGACGATCGGCGACGGGGTCGGAAGCACGTTTTTCCAATATTGCGATTCGGTGGCGGCGGCCGGGCTCGACATCACGCGAGAATAACCGCTGCGTCGTCCTGCCGGTGCCCGAATCGATCACCGATCCCGAGGGGATCAGGACCGACCTCAAGTACGACAATAATTACAACGTCAGGGAGGCGAAGCGGAACCCGAAGCCGGGCGTGCTCAACCCGGACGGAAGCGTCCCGGCGCCGATCATCACCTCGGCCGTCTACGTCACCACCATCGGATCCAGGGCGGCCAACAAGCCGCTGTCGATGACCGACGCGCTCGGCCGGACTACGACCTGGACCTACGCGAGCGAGCATGGCGGGGTCCTCACCGAGACCGGCCCGGCGGTGAACGGGGTCACCCCGCAAAAGCGCTACTCCTACGTTCAGCGCACCGCCCGCCTGCTGGACGGAAGCGCGGCCGGGCCTCCGGTCTGGCTGCTCGACCGCGATATCGTCGTGCCGGACCGGCAATCCAAGCGGCGCCGGCTGCGCGCTCGGCGCCGCCGACGAGGTGCTGACGACCTACGATTACGGTCCCGAGACCGGCCCCAACATCCTGCTCCTGCGCGGCCAGGCGGTCACCGCCGACGGGCAGACTCTCAGGACCTGCTACGCCTATGACGGGCGCGGCCGGAAGATCAGCGAGACCAGCCCCAACGGCACCGCCGGCCTCGCCGCCTGCCCGATGGCGGCGCCGACCGGGGCCCCGCCCTACACGTCGAGCACCCGCTACGACGCCAACGGCCGGGTGACCGGGCACGATCGCGCCCGATCCCGACCGGCTCAGCCGGCCCGCCCAGCGGGCCCATCCTTTCCGGCGGTGCGCAACGGCTACGACGCCGCCGGACGGCTGATCAAGGTCGAGCAGGGCGCGCTCGCCGCCTGGCTGCGGACGGCGTCGCGCCGGCGAACTGTGGCCGACTTCACCGTCCACAAGATCGTCGACACCAGCTACGACGCGCTCGACCGCAAGACCCGCGAGGCGGTGAGCGGCGGCGAGTCACGGCCAGGTCACCGAGTATAGCTACGACCTCGCCGGCCGGCTCAAATGCACCGCGGTGCGGATGAACCCGGACGCCTGGGCGACTCCGCTTCCCGACAAATGCGTTCCGGGCCCGGCCCACGCCGCCAACGGCGCCGACCGGATCTCGAAGAGCCGTCTACGACACCGCGGGCCGACTCACCGAGAGCTGGGACGGGGTCGGCACTCCGCTTCAGCGCCGCGAGGCGGCCTGGACCTACAATGCCAACGACCAGAAGCTGAGCCTCACCGACGCCCGCGGCTATCAGCGCCGAGATGCGCTACGACGGCTTCGGCCGCCAGCAGCGCTGGATCTTCCCGTCGAAGACGACGCCCGGAGTCGCCGACCCGGCCGATTACGAGCAATATCTATACGACATCGACGGCAACCGGACCAGGCTCAGGAAGCGCGACGGCTCGGTGCTCGACGTTCCAGTACGACGCCCTCAACCGGATGACCGCGAAGATCGTGCCGGACCGCTCCGGGCTGGCCGCGGCGCAGACCCGCGACGTCCATTACGACTACGATCTTCGCGGCCTCCAGACCCGGGCGCGGTTCGACAGCCTCGCCGGCGAGGGCGTCACCACCGCCTATGACGGGTTCGGACGGGTTACGAGCTCGACGCTGGCCATGGCGGGGACGAGCCGCACGATCGGCCATCTCTACGACCGCGACGGCAACCGGATCCGCGATCACCCATCCCGACGGCAGCTTCTTCACCTACGAGTATGACGGGCTCGGCCGGTTCCTCCGGGTGCGGGAGAATGGCGCCGATCCGCTGGTCGCCTTCGCTACGACAGCGCCGGCCGGCGCTCGGGCCTGACCAGCGGCGGGACCGCGAGCGGCTACAGTTACGACGGGGCGGGCCGGCTCGCCAGCCTCAACCACAACCTCGCCGGCACGAGCGGCGACCAGATCATCGGCCTCGGCTACAATCCGGCGAGCCAGATCGTCAGCCGCAGCGGCAGCAACGACGGCTACGCCTGGACGGGAAGCGTCGCGGTCAACCGGCCCTATTCGGTGAACGGGCTCAACCAGTACACCGCTGCCGGCCCGGCCAGCTTCACCTACGACTTGAACGGCAATCTGACGTCCGACGGCAACGACCAGCTTCGTCTACGACGTCGAGAACCGGCTCGTCTCAGCCTCAGGAGCGAAGAATGCCGCCCTCGTCTACGACCCGCTCGGCCGGCTGTTCCAGACATCGGTAGGCGCGACCGGGATCACCCGGTTCCTCTACGACGACGACGCCCTGATCGGCGAATATAACAGCGCCGGTACCATGACCCGCCGCTACGTCCACGGCGCCGACAAGGGCGTCGACGACCCGCTCATCTGGTACGACAATCCGCCGCCAGCGGCTGGCGCCGCGCCCTGGTCGCCGACCAGCAGGGCTCGATCGTCGCGGTCGCCGACATGTACGGCAACCCGCTCGCTATCAACGCCTATGACGAATATGGAATCCCCAAGCTCGGCAATTCCGGCCGGTTCCAGTACACCGGCCAGGCGTGGATCCCCGAGCTGGGCATGTTCTACTACAAGGCCCGCATCTACTCGCCGACGCTAGGGCGGTTCATGCAGACCGACCCGATCGGGTATGACGATCAGGTGAATCTCTATGCGTATGTCGGGAACGATCCAGTCAACAAATCGGATCCGAGTGGACTGGCAGATGTGGATTACATGAATAGATATGACGGGGCATATGACCAGGAGCTAGGCCGGGATTTCGACATGAAGGGCGTCGTTTCGGTTATGGCTCACGGATCGCCTATCTCTCAACGTCGATCGGATGGAAGCTGGGATAGACCGTCGGAAAGCGCAATAGCGGCCGCCATCAACAGGGTGTCGAGATCGGAGCCGATATTCCTGGGGGCGTGCTCTATGGTCGACGGGGCGGCGGGCCAGCAGCAAATTGCGATGATTTCGCAGCTTACGGGGAACCGGCCGATTATGGCGTCAACGGGTTACATTGGATGGTCGAAACAAAGGGACGGGGGGACGACATTGACCGCATATCATCCCCGCGCCGATGGGAAACCCAACCCGAATGTTCCCGCGTACTTCAAGGTTTTCAATGGGACCTTTGCCAATTTCGGGATTAATGTGCCGCAAGGCTTCAGGGTTACCGGTTTCACCGTGAGTAAGGGTGGCAATGTTACTTCAGTGACGACGAGAGGTTCCGTGACCGGCAGCCGGATGCCCGTCACCAGGATTCAGAAAGTCAGTAATAAATAGGAACCTTTAATTGGCGAGAGCGGAGTGAAGCATGACGAGGCTTTCACAGATAGTGATCGCAGGTGCGCTGATGTTTGTCGCGGTCGCCTGCGCCCCGCAACCACCGGCACCAAGTGAGGAGAGCACCGACGGGATGACACCTGTCGCGCAGGCACCGGACGAAAATGCGAATTTCACGACGGTCTTCGGGCCTCCCCGCCTGTCGCCAAGCGAAGTGAAGCGCTTTCTGAAAAAGGCGGGTAGCGGCGACGTCGAAGCAATGGGCACTCTGTCCGTGCATCATTTTGCCGGCGACGAGATTGGTCTCGGATACCATTGGCTGCGAGAAGCGGCAAAGCTTGGCGATTGCGACGCCATCCTGCACCTTGTTGAAAACAGCTTCCGGGGCGTCACGCCTGACGAGATGCCACACTGGCAGAACGAGAAGAAAAGGCTGGGCTGCAATTCCGAGAGGGATGCGAGGGCAAAGCCCATAATCAGACGTCATTAGAATTCAGGATCAAAGCTTCGCCGGCGAGGGGGGCACCATCGCTTACGACGGGTGCATGCGGGTGACGACCTACGATTACGGCCCCGAGAGCGGCTCCAACATCCTGCTCCCGCGCGGCCAGGCGGTCACCGCCGACGGCCAGACACTCAGGACCTGCTACGCCTATGACGGGCGCGGCCGGAAGATCAGCGAGACCAGCCCCAACGGCACCGCCGGCCTCGCCGCCTGCCCGATGGCGGCGCCGACCGGGGCGCTGCCCTACACGTCGAGCACCCGCTACGACGCCAACGGCCGGGTGACCGGGACGATCGCCCCCGATCCCGACCCCGGCTCGAGCCCGGGCCAGCCCAGCGGGCCTTTGCCGTTTCCGGCGGTGCGCAACGGCTACGACGCCGCCGGACGGCTGATCAAGGTCGAGCAGGGCGCCCTGGCCGCCTGGCTTGCGGACGGCGTCGCCCCGGCGAACTGGACCGACTTCACCGTGCACAAGATCGTCGACACCAGCTACGATGCGCTCGACCGCAAGACCCGCGAGGCGGTGAGCGGCGGCGGAGTCACAGCCAGCGTCACCGAGTACAGCTACGACCTCGCCGGCCGCCTCAAATGCACGGCGGTGAGGATGAACCCGGACGCCTGGGCGACTCCGCTGGCCGACAAATGCATACCGGGCCCGGCGCATGCCGCTCACGGCGCCGACCGGATCTCTAAGAACATCTACGACATTGCGGGTCGGCCCACCGAGAGCTGGGACGGCGTCGGCACCCCACTACAGCGCCGGGAGGCGGCCTACACCTACAATGCCAACGACCAGAAGCTGAGCCTGACCGACGCCCGCGGCTATCGCGCCGAGATGCGCTACGACGGCTTCGGCCGCCAGCAGCGCTGGATCTTCCCGTCGAAGACGACGGCGGGGGTCGCGGACGCCAGCGATTACGAGCAATATCTATACGACCTCGCCGGCAACCGGGCGAGCCAGCGAAAGCGCGACGGCTCGGTCCTCACCTTCCAGTACGACGCCCTCAACCGGATGACGGCGAAGATCGTTCCGGAGCGGGCCGGGCTGACCGCGGCGCAGACCAGAGACGTCTATTACGATTACGATCTCCGCGGCCTCCAGACCAAGGCCCGGTTCGACAGCCTCGCCGGCGAGGGCGTCACCACCGCCTATGACGGCTTTGGAAGGGTGACTTCATCGACGCTGGCGATGGCGGGGACGAGCCGCGCGATCGGCCATCTTTACGACCGCGACGGCAACCGGGTCCGGATCACCCATCCCGACGGCAGCTTTTTCCCTTACGAATATGACGGGCTCGGGCGATTCGTTCGGATGCGCGAGAATGGCGGCGACCCGCTGGTGAGCTTCACCTACGACAATGCCGGCCGCCGTTCGGGGCTGACCAGCGGCGGAACCGCGAGCAGCTATACCTATGATCCTGCCGGGCGGCTCGCCAGCCTCAACCACAATCTCGCCGGGGCCATTGCGGATCTGACCCTCGGCCTCGCCTACAGTCCGGCGAGCCAGGTCGCCTCGCGAAGCATCAGCAACGACGGCTACGCCTGGACGGGCAGCGTCGCCGCCAACCGCCCCTATGCCGTGAACGGGCTCAACCAGTACAGCTCCGCGGGCACCGCGACGTTCGCTTACGACGCCAACGGCAACCTCGCCTCGACGACCAACCCGCCTTACTCGACGAGCTACGTCTACGATGTCGAGAACCGGCTGGTCTCCGCCTCGGGCGCGCAGAATGCGAGCCTCGTCTACGACCCGCTCGGCCGACTGTTCCAGACCTCGGGCGGCGCGGCTGGGATCACCCAGTTCCTCTACGACGACGACGCCCTGATCGGCGAATATAACAGCGCCGGCGCGATGGGCACCGCTACGTCCACGGCAGCGAGAAGGGCGTTGACGACCCGCTCATCTGGTACACCGCCGCGGCCGCCGGCTGGCGCAGGCCCTCGTCGCCGACCCGCAGGGCTCGATCATCGCGGTCGCCGACCGCTACGGCAATCCGGTCGCGATCAACGCCTATGACGAATATGGAGTGCCCAAGCCCGACCCATACGGCACGCCGGGAGCGGGCAACACGGGGCGGTTCCAATATACCGGCCAGGCCTGGATCCCCGAGCTGGGCATGTTTTACTACAAGGCCCGCATCTACTCGCCGACGCTGGGGCGGTTCCTGCAGGTCGATCCGATCGGGTATGACGATCAGGTCAATTTATACGCTTACGTAGGCAACGATCCGGCAAACCATGTCGATTCGGATGGTCAGCGGGTCACCGCAATCTATGCCCCCAGCAATCGTGGCTTCCTCGTGTACGACAACGACACGAGGCGGGCTCATTACACGCAAGCCGACACCGGCTACGATTTTGTCAATCGTCGTGCGACGCAGCCAATTCCCGCCGGCACGTATTCGATCCTCGAATACCGCGGCAGGGAGGCCTATTATCGCCTAGAAGGGCAGGATAGCACATTTGGCGACGACGCTTTCCAAGGCCGGTCCTGCTTCGCCTGCACGGTCGAGGTCGGGGCTACAACGAAGGCTGCATCTCCGTTTGCACGGACGCACAAATGAGACAAGTCGATAGTATCATCAGCGCGACCAACGCATCGACAACTCAAGTCCAGTCTAAAGGGATTTTGTCTTTTATTGGTAAAACCGAAAATCTGCGAAATTATGGAACCTTGAAGGTTTTAAACCAAGGAGTTAATCTTAACTACAATAGAAAGACCGGAGAGGTTTCAATTTCTCTTACTACTCCAGCACCAACCGGCTCTCATATTCCGCGTCAAGTTAAAATTGGTACGCTGGAGAACGGCGGTTTCAAATGATGGAGCTTAGACACTCGGGGATATTCAGATTTGGAATATTTCTTATATTAACTATATGTCTATGGCTGGCAAGTATTATATTCAGAACTCGACCATATGGGGTAGAGGAGTACCTTCCACTTTTGATTACATCTATAGCATTTATTGTGGGCGTAAATAAGCTATACCTAAGTAATCCGGTCGCTACTCTTATTTGCGCTGCATGTTGTGTATTGATAATTACTGCAGTAGACCAAATATGGGGCACATATGGATATTTTGACGATTACAAAAACTTAAAGAGCTACAATCTATATGTCTCTATGGCTTCAATCTTAATTGCTCCAAATTCTTTTTTCTATAGATTAAATGCAAAGCCCAAGATGTGGGCATTAGTTCTGTGTTGGGCTGTTTTAGTTATGGTAATATTTGCTATTGGTAATCGTATGCTAACACCTAGCTATGGAATGATAGGAACGCGATATATAATGATCGTCTTTATTTCGTTAACACTTGCTGAGCTGGCGCGATTGTATAAGTCGTATACTTCGCATTTTAATGACAGCGCAACTTAGCGACCCGAAGCTGAGCCTTGTCGACGCCCCGCGGCTACCGGGCCGAGTTGAATTACGACGGCTTCGGCCGGCAGCAGCGCTGGATTTTTCTATCCAGGACGACGCCCAGAATCGCCGACCAGGCCGATTACGAGCAATATCTCTACGACGCCCAGGGCAACCGCACCGCCTTCCGGCCGCCGCTCGGGGCTGACCAGCGGCGGAACGGCGAGCGGCTACGCCTATGACTTGGCGGGCCGGCCGCAGAGCCTGAACCACAATCTCGCGGGCACGAGCGGGACCAGGTCATCGGCCTCGGCTACAATCCGGCGAGCCAGATCGTCACTCGAAGCGGCAGCAACGACGGCTATGCGTGGACCGGCGCCGTCGCGGTCAACCGGCCCTACTCGGTGAACGGCCAGAACCAGTACACCGCCGCCGGTCCCGCCAGCTTTGCTTACGACGCCAACGGCAATCTCACCTCGGACGGCAGCTCGACCTTCGTCTACGACGTCGAGAACCGGCTGGTGTCGGCGAGCGGGGCGAAGACCGCCGCCCTCGTCTACGACCCGCTCGGCCGGCTGTTCCAGACCTCGGGGGGAGCGGCGGGATCACCCAGTTCTTCTACGACGACGACGCCCTGATCGGCGAATATAACAGCGCCGGCGCGATGACCCATCGCTACATCCACGGCAGCGAGAAGGGCGTCGACGACCCGCTCATCTGGTTCACCGCCGCCGCCGCCGGCTGGCGCCAGGCCCTGGTCGCCGACCCGCAGGGCTCGATCATCGCGGTCGCCGACCGCTACGGCAATCCGGTCGCGATCAACGCCTATGACGAATATGGAGTCCCCAAGCCCGACCCATACGGCACGCCCGGAGCGGGCAATATGGGGAGGTTCCAATATACAGGCCAAGCGTGGATCCCCGAGCTCGGCATGTATTATTACAAGGCCCGCATCTACTCGCCGACGCTGGGACGGTTCCTGCAGGTCGATCCGATCGGGTATAAGGATCAGATCAATCTCTATGCCTATGTCGGAAATGATCCGATCAACGCCACCGCCCAGATGGTCAGGAGGGTGTGGCTAGTGGGTTGCCGACAGTGAAAATGGTCGCCAATGACCTGGCGGATCTGGGCAGGCTCGTCGCCAGGGGGATTTCGAAGGCGCCTTTGGCGGCATGCCTCCGACCTTGGGCGGTGGGTTGGCAAGTGGGGGAGCGACCGCTGCCCGCAATATTCCAATCGTCGTCACTGGAACGAGGCTGGCCAAGCAGACCCTCGCTGCACAACGCGCCGCCCGCGCAGAAGCGGCGGCCGCCAGGGCGGCTGGACATACGAAAGGCGCTTCGTCAGGTCTCGTCACGCGTAACGGACGGATCTTCACCGGCAGAAGCACTAATTCGGGTGGTCCGGGCCGGGCGACGAACCCGAGAGTGCAGAGGGCAGTGGAGGCGGCGCCCCGAGGGTCCTTTCCGGGATGCTGCGCTGAGGTCAACGCGGTCAGCAGGGCACTGAATGCGGGGGCGAACGTTCGAACGGTGTCATGGTTACTGTGAGAACAACAACGGATGCTGCGATGAAGGCCTGCCCAACCTGCGCGTCAGTTCTAATAACATTTGGGATATCCAATAATCGATGTTTCCCCAGGAGATATTGTAAGCGCGCTCGACGAATGCCCGATGTCGCCCAAAGTAAGATCGGAGGTCGCTTATCGTATATTCTGATACAAACAGCCGAGACGAGCTTGTTGATATAATATTAGATAGGTACCGTGATGGATTTAAGAATGAGGATGTGCTAGAAGATCTCATTGATCGCTTATCTTATCGGCGAGACCATCCTTGCGAGGGATCAGACGATTCCCTTCTTCATATTGCTTGGGGGTTGTTTCCTGAAGAGGGAGACTTGGACGGCTATTTGGCGGAGTATTACTACCTCTGGGCGGGTAATCTCGGTATTCCGGAAGAAAAAGTTTCCAACATCTTTCTGCAATTCCGCGCGCGCGATAGCTGACACGCGCGATCCGCGTACGACCGCGAGTCTATCCTGAACAAAGCGGAAAACGAGCTGGGAATCATGCCGATAGGCCTTGCAAGCGTCGGGTCGGTCGCAAGCTGGATATCGTGCCTGACGCAGCCTTGGTTGATCGCTGTCCCACGGAAGCAAGGGGTGATGTCCTCAATTCCGCAAATGAGGTCGTCACGACCTATCAAAAGAGTATTTCGATGATGGGATCAGGGCAGCGATGGGCATAAAGTAATGCCGGGCAATATTCGCAACAGTGTCAGGCAAATTCTGGTGTCGAAGTGGGAATCCGCTCGATATTGGAGATGATCCAAAACTGCACGACGAATATGATGCGACGACGCCCTGATCGGCGAATATGACACGAGCGGCTACATGCTTCACCGTTACATCCACGGCAGCGACAAGGGCGTCGATGACCCGCTGATCTGGTACGCGAACGCCGCCAGCGGCTGGCGCCGCGCCCTGGCCGCCGACCAGCAGGGCTCGATCATCGCGGTCGCCGACATGTACGGCAAACCGATCGCGATCAACGCCTACGACGAATACGGCATTCCCGGAGCCGCCAACCAGGGCCGGTTCCAATATACCGGCCAGGCGTGGATCCCCGAGCTGGGCATGTATTATTACAAAGCGAGGATCTACTCGCCCACGCTGGGACGGTTCCTGCAGGTCGATCCCATCGGGTATGACGATCAGATAAACTTTTACGCATACGTCAGTAATGACCCCATTAACCAAGTCGACCCCGACGGCCAGAACGCGGTAGCGGTTGCGAGAGCCGCTCTTGGTTGGATCGCTGCCGACGTGGCAGTTCCTGAGCCTACCGACGCCGCTGCTCCAAAGTGGGTGGTTTATGGGGTGGTGGCTACCGCTGCGGCGGCGGTGATCCTCCTGTCATCGGGCGATGGCGGCGGCGATGGCGCGAATGCCGAGAATAGCGGTGGAGGTGGGGCCCTGGTCTACGACCCGGCCTGTGACGGGTTCGGGCGGTTCTGTGGGTGCGCGAGAATGGCGGCGACGCGCTGGTCGCCTTCGCCTGCGACAGCGCCGCCCGGCGCTCTGGCCTGCGAGCGAGGGGACGGCGAGCAGCCACGGCTACGACCCGACCGGGCGGCTCCAGACCCTCGGCCATAGGCGCGGCCTGCATGGCGTTCGGCGGCGAGTTCGATTAGGTAAGATCATGATCAACATACCCGAGACCGACTACTCAATTTACCGTCGGTGGTTCGAACGATCCCTGGATCTAATCCTGCATATTACGCGGGAGTTGCGCGCCTATGGTAATCCTATGGAGGCGGTCGCAAAGGCTGAGGCAGTTTCAAAGGGGAGGGCAATCAAGTCGGTTACAGCCGGGATAACCGACACGGTTGTGATGACCCAGGGTTATTCTCAGCAAGAGGTCGCTGACGTCGATGAAGCCTTTTGTGCGCGAAGGGTTGCCGAATTCAGGCAATGCGGGGCTTATTGTCGAAAACATAGCTAAAATATTCAAAGCTGGCGCCATTGCGAACGACGACGGTATTTCGCCTTGAAGGCGCTTGAGGATGCCGAAATGGCAGAAGCGACCCGGATAGAGATCGAGCAATTGCTTGCGGCCTACGAGGTTAGTCTGTCCGGCTAGCTCACCCGCGATCAGCAAGCCGTTCGAGCGCTGCTCCCCGCTCTATTCCTTGCGACCGAGAAGCGGTTGGCGGAAAATGCGAGTTCGCAGGTCGGTGCTGCAGCCTCCGAAACGGCAACGACCCGCCTTCCCACGCCGCCGCCGCGTTGATAAGAGGTCGCCGCGACACAGGCACGAGGATACGGCATGGCGGCGGAAGGCGAGATCGAGAAGGAAGTCATCGTCCACCAGAAGGGCTATGAGGGTTTCGTCTTCCTGATGAAGTGGGGCGCGATCATCTCCATCGTGCTGGGCTTCATCGTCATCCTGCTGATCCGCGAATAGAAAAGCGGTGAAGCTGGCGATCCTGAAGGAGACGGCGGAGGCCGAGCGCAGGGTCGCGTCGACTCCCGAAACCGTCAAGAAGTTCATCGCTTTGGGGGCCGAGGTGGCGGTCGAAGCCGGGGCGGGGCTCACCGCTTCCATCGCCGATTCCGATTATGAAGGCGCGGGTGCGAGCGTCGGATCCCGGGAAGCGGCGCTGGCCGGAGCCGACGCGATCCTCGGCGTCCAGGGACCGGATCCGGCGGCGCTGGAGGGCGCGAGGCCGGGCGCCCTGGTCGTCGCGATGCTCGACCCGTTCCGGCAGGGCCAGCGGGTCGACGCTTATGCCTCGGCCGGGCTCGAGGCTCTGGCGATGGAGCTGATGCCGCGAATCACCCGGGCCCAGTCGATGGACGTGCTCTCCAGCCAGGCCAATCTCGCCGGCTACAAGGCGGTGCTCGACGCGGCGTCCGAATATGGCCGCGCCTTCCCGATGATGATGACCGCCGCGGGGACGATCGCCGCCGCCCGGATCTTCGTCATGGGCGTCGGAGTCGCCGGCCTGCAGGCGATCGCCACCGCCCGCCGGCTCGGAGCGATCGTCTCCGCGACCGACGTCCGCGCCGCCACCCGCGAGCAGATCGAGAGCCTCGGCGCCAAGGCGGTGTTCGTCGAGAAGGTCGCCGGAATCGAGGGCGAGGGCGCCGGCGGCTATGCGACCGAGATGTCGGACGAATATAAAGCGGCTCAGGCCGAGCTCGTCTCCGGCCATCTCGCCAAGCAGGATATCGTCATCACCACGGCACTGATCCCGGGCCGGCCGGCGCCGCGGCTGATCTCGGACGCCCAGCTCGCCTCGATGCGGCCGGGCAGCGTCGTCGTCGATCTCGCCGTCGAGCAGGGCGGAAACGTCGAGGGCTCGGCGCCGGGCGAGGTCGCGACCCGCCACGGCGTTCGGATCGTCGGCCATCGCAACGTCCCTTCCCGACTCGCCGCCGACGCCTCGGCGCTCTATGCCCGCAACCTCTACAATTTCCTGTCGGCTTTCTGGGACAAGGAGGCCGGGCGGCCGGTCCTCCCCGACGACGACGAGATCGTCAAAGGGGTGCGCCTGACCCGAAGCGGCAAGGTCGTCCACGAGCGCCTGCTCGGCTGAACTCTTCGTCCTTGCCAGCGAAGCGAAGCAATCCAGAACGGATTTCGAGGCCCGCTGGATTGCTTTGTCGCTTCGCTCCTCGCAATGACGAGCCTTGGGAAAAAACCCGCTTTTCGCCCACGCTTGCCGTTGACAGCCTCACTCCCAAACCCTATCTCGCGCTCATCCCGATAACCGGTCGTCCGGCGGCGCTTTCGTGCGCTCGTCGGCTGTCGCTGTTTTAGGGAATGCCCAGGTGCGGATGTCCCCCGGACATCCGCAGCCCTGTCCGGGGGACAGGGCGGCCTGAACATTCGAAGCGTCGAGATGGGGCGGCGGCCATCCCGCCCCGTGGAGCAGGAGAAAGATATATGGCTCGTATTGCTGGGGTGAACATCCCGACCAATAAGCGCGTGGAGATCGCGCTCACCTACATTCACGGAATCGGCCGGACCAAGGCCAAGCAGATCGCCGACAAGCTCGGGATCGCCCCCGAGCGCCGGGTCCAGGATCTGACCGACCAGGAAGTGCTCCAGATCCGCGAGACGATCGACGCCGGCTACCAGGTCGAGGGCGATCTTCGCCGCGAAGTCGCGATGAACATCAAGCGCCTGATGGACCTCGCCTCCTACCGCGGCCTTCGCCACCGCAAGGGCCTTCCGGTCCGCGGCCAGCGCACCCACACCAACGCCCGCACCCGCAAGGGCAAGGCCAAGCCGATCGCCGGCAAGAAAAAGTAAGGGACGGCAAACATGGCTCAGGCACCCCAGCGCATTCGCAGGCGCGAACGCAAGAACATCACCGCCGGAGTGGCGCACGTCAACGCCAGCTTCAACAACACGATGATCACCATCACCGACGCCCAGGGCAACGCCATCGCCTGGTCCTCGGCCGGGATGATGGGCTTCAAGGGCTCGCGCAAATCGACTCCCTATGCCGCCCAGGTCGCCGCCGAGGATGCCGGCAAGAAGGCCGCCGAGCATGGCGTCCGCACCCTCGAGGTCGAGGTCAAGGGGCCCGGCTCGGGCCGCGAGAGCGCTCTTCGCGCCCTCCAGGCGGTCGGCTTCCAGATCACCTCGATCCGCGACGTCACCCCGATCCCGCACAACGGCGTCCGCCCGTCCAAGCGCCGCCGGGTCTATCGGGGACACGGTGTTCCGTGTCCCCTGCTGCTTCGGGACACTCAATAGAGTGTCCCCGTAAAACTACACGGGAGGCTCCCCGCTTCCCTAACGCCAGAGGAATACCATGGCCGTCAACGCTAAGAACTGGCAGGAAATGAAGAAGCCCAACGCCCTCGAGAAGAAGGTGGCCGGGGGCGATTCGCGCCGCCGCGCGACCTTCGTCGCCGAGCCGCTGGAGCGCGGCTTCGGCCTGACGCTGGGCAACTCGCTTCGCCGGGTCCTGCTCTCCTCGCTCCAGGGCGCCGCCGTCACCTCGATCCGGATCGAGGGCGTGCTCCACGAATTCTCCAGCCTCGCCGGAGTGCGCGAGGACATGACCGACCTCGTCCTCAACGTCAAGCAGGTCGCTTTGCGCATGGAGGGCGACCAGCCGCGCCGCCTCGCCTTGAGCGCGACCGGCCCGGGCGAGGTCACCGCCGGCCAGATCGCCACCACCGGCGACATCGAGGTGATGAACGCGGACCTCGTCCTGTGCCATCTCGACGACGGCGCGACCCTCAACATGGAGCTCACCGCCGAGGCCGGCAAAGGCTATCAGCCCGCCGCCGCCAACCGCCCGGCCGACGCCCCGATCGGGATCATCCCGATCGACGCTCTGTACAGCCCGGTCCGCCAGGTCAGCTACAAGGTCGAGAACACCCGGGTCGGCCAGGAGCTCGACTACGACAAGCTTACCCTGACGGTCGAGACCGACGGAACGATCACGCCCGACGACGCCGTCGCCTACGCCGCGCGAATCCTCCAGGACCAGCTGCAGCTCTTCGTCCACTTCGACGACAGCCTCGCCGCGCACGTCCCCAGCCACGGCCACGGAATGCCGACCCAGGCCGAGACCGAAGCCGACGCCAACCAGCTCAACCGCTACCTTTTGAAGAAGGTGGACGAGCTGGAGCTTTCGGTGCGCTCAGCCAACTGCCTGAAGAACGACAACATCATCTACATCGGCGACCTGGTCCAGAAGACCGAGGCGGAGATGCTGAGGACCCCGAACTTCGGCCGCAAGTCGCTGAACGAGATCAAGGAAGTGCTGTCGTCCATGGGGCTGCGGCTCGGGATGGATATTCCTGGATGGCCGCCTGAAAACATTGAGGAAATGGCCAAAAAGCTCGAACAAGAGCTTCTGGGCTAACGTCATCGTCTCGAAGTGGGACTTCGAGCCGGGTAGACAGGAAGGGCCGTCCCGCGTGGGGCGGCCCTTTCTTTATCGTCTCATACATGTCCACTTGATCTCTCGGAAGGAGAGAGAACTCGTGGAGAAGGATGCCCGTGAAAGCATTCCTAAGGTTGTATGCTTGCGCCCGCCCAAGAAGGGTCGTGTCCGCTTGTCGAAGAGCATGGATGCCGCAGGAGACCTCAGCCTCATGCTGATGTACCGAAATGCTGAGCCGATACCCGAATGCGTGACCCGCCTGTTCAATCGCGGCTGGCCTGAGAGGACGCTGCCCGAACAGAGTCCGGCGCTGTTGTTAGCCCTGACGGTCTACGGACAGTTGAGTAAACGGAAGCAGCAATCCGTACACCGCATGGCATTGCACCTTGCCTTTGAAGGTAATCCATCTGCCGGCCAATTGCTGAATTTGCTACGAGGGCCAAAGGTTTGAATCCGCCTTATAGCCATCGAGCCATCAGGCGGCCCGCCGCTTGTCATACCCTTCCGTCGCCAGCATCACCGTCTTGGGGACGGGCTGCTCGCCGCTGAGATAATAAGCGACGGTCCGGCGGGAGAGGCCGAGGGCGTCGGCGGTTCGGTCGAGGGTGAGGCTGTGACCCTCCATCCAGGCGCGGAAGGCCTCCGCGGGCATTGCCTCGCCGGCCTGCTCGTCGGCCCAGCGCCGCAATTGCGCCGCTCCTAGGTCGATTCCCACGTCGGGCCATTCAACCGACCAGCCGTCTTCG
This sequence comes from uncultured Alphaproteobacteria bacterium, assembly GCA_963850005.1. Classification (GTDB taxonomy): domain Bacteria; phylum Pseudomonadota; class Alphaproteobacteria; order Sphingomonadales; family Sphingomonadaceae; genus Allosphingosinicella. The sequence goes on along the minus strand of CAWKJG010000004.1, from coordinate 1,097,615 downwards.
GCGAGGTGGATGCGGTGAAAGGTTTCCGGATCGGCGAGCGGCGCCAGCACCTTGCGCGCGGCTATTACGGCCGTGAACTCAATCTCGGCTCGGCGGCCATCGTCCCACGTCACGATCAGAACCGCTTCGCTGCGGGTGATGGCGTTTTCGATCCTGCCGATGATCATTGACCGTCTCCGCTATATTCCGCCCACTTCGCCTCCAGCAGGGCGCGGTTCTCCGCCGCCCATGCCAGCGCCTCGCCCAGGTCGATCCGGCCGCTCGACGCGATCACCTCCAGCGTATCGATCCGAACCATCGCCGCGCCCTCCCGGCCCAGCACGTGGAAATGGGGCGGATTATGATCGGCGAAAAACATCGCGATCTCGCTCGAAGAGAAGCGCATCAGCCGGGGCATGAAGAGTTATAGTGCAATCATTGCACTGTTACAATCTATCAATCGGACATTCGGTGGAGCTACTCGTCATGCATCGGTTGCCCGACCCCCTTGCGGCTTTGCGTGAGACCATTTTTTCTGCGGCCGATTGGGTGATAAGCGCGAGTGACGGACGGCTTCGGGCCTGCCCATGAACATCGCCAGGAAGCGTCCTTCGCGACAGCTTTTCGTCGGGGCCGGCTTGGTCGGCTTCTTCTTCAGCCCCTCGCTTCAAAAGGCGCCGCTGAACCTGCAGGCGGCCCGCGTGCTCACGATCTGGCGGCAGATGGTGTCGCATATGAAGACCAGCGCGAATGGAGTGTTCGAGGTGCCGGTCAGTGGGCGGAAGTTTCGTTCTATCGGCAGATAGCGATAAAGACGTTGTGAGCCTCACAGGCATCGGCGATCCGCTGACACGCTGATGTTGATGAGTGGTGCCGGGTACATGCCTAACACGCTACCAACCGGTAGTGTCTGTCACCGTCCCCTCGTCTGCGGCGCGATGCCCAATTTTGCGAAGATGTCCCGCTCGACCTCAGGGAATACGGATGCCGTCTCATGCGTGGCTCGCACAACGATTATGGAAGGGTGACCAGCGAATGCGGGCGGAAGGTCGCTCGGTGTCGAGACCGGATCGAGGCTGCCAAAATAAAGGCTCAGCTGTGGTGAGGGGCGGAGGCGTGCAGTGGAGGCGCGAAGGTCCATGGCGAAGCGTTCCCTTCCGACTGCACCTCCATAGACCATTTCTTCAAACTCAATCTGGCTCTCCGGCGGCGTTGCCCCCTGCCCGAAGGTGCTTCGATTGACGGTTTGCTCAGGGGCGCGCATCGCCAGATAGGGTGCTCTGAGGAAAATGTGGCGGTATGCCTTGGGATGCTCGGTCGCCGCGATGACGCCGGAGGCGCCGCCGAAGCTGTCCGCTATCAGATAGATTTGCCGGTAGCCGCTGTGCCGAACCCAATCGGTTACAGCGGCAACGTCCTCGCGCAACGCCTTATGTCCGAGGCACCGCAGCCGCTCCGACAGGGCCAGCCCGCCGCCGATCATCCCGGATTGCTCAACTGCCAAGACCGACGCGCCGGCCCCGGCGAACTGGTGGACTTCACGCGGCACCGTCGTGCCTGCGAGCGTCGCCGTCGGCCCGCCGTGGAAATAGACTATCAGACGGTCGTCCGAGCGCTTGGGACGGTAGAGGAAGCCGAACGGATGGTTTTTGGCGCCTCGGCCGCGAGCGAAATGCACCTCGGTGCGAGATACCGGCGTCGCGGCTGGAAGCCAGTTTTCCGGTGGAATGGTCATCGGCCCCAGCTGGACGCTGGTTTTCTCGCACAAGAGCCAATTGTCGATCGCATGGCCGCGCACGCGGAAAACTCGCATTTCGCGTTCGAGGTCGACGAGCGCAAATATCGTATCCCCGTTCATCGTCGCATCCTGGACCGTCATCAACTGGCCGAGCCTCGAACCGAGATCGATCTTGCGGCCGTCTCTCAACTCGATCCGCTCGAGCCCGAAGCGGCCTGCGATCTTGCCGGTCGTCCGATCGATCAGGGGCAGCGCGTAAGCCAGGAATGACGTGCCTCCGGCTTGATCGCCGAGAAAGGTTGGGCGGCGGGCTCCCGCTGGAAGCAGAGCTGAGTGGGCGAACGAGATCGGCACGCCCGTGTCCCACTGTTCATGCATGTCATAGCCGGTGAGCCGGTGGCCGTTTCCAAGCCGGAAAACGAGGAACGTCGTCCGATCGGGCCCGACGTTGGCCAGCCAGCGCAAGGCGGGGCTCTCGCCGTGAATTCGCCGGGCCAGGTCGAGCATGGCAGGCTGGCGATAAAAGCCGGTGTCGCCATGACTCAGCGCCTCGACGGCCAGGCGCGGGAAGAGCGGATCCAGCTCGGGCGCTCGTGAAAGTTTGCGGGTCAACGGATCGTAGAGGGCCGCGCCCGTCCTGTCCGCGCGCAGGAGAAGCCTGTCGCCGTTCGAGCTCCACCGCAGAGGGGCCACCCTTGTAGACCCGTGGATATAGGCGAAGCGTAACTTCGCTGTCGGGGGAGAATTGTTCGGCGGCAGGTCGACAACATGGACACCGGATGGCCAGGTCGGTTTAATGGTCGTTCGCAGGTCTCGCGAATGATTCCACACCACCACCCGGCTGGATGTTGGATCGGGGAGAAGCCGGTTGTACTTACACGTGCTCGGAACCGTCGTTTCCGACACTTCGATCTGTTTGCCTCCGACATCGAGGGACGACGCCGAAAGCATTGCCATTGCGGCGGTCACCGCGGCGGAGATCGGTAATTGCAAGATAGGGCTCCAAGTATAGCCATTGGGTTTTAAAGTCAGCAAAACACCAAGCGATTGAAAAGGTTGAATGCAACCGAAAAGAAAGTATCAGGCAGCTCAGAACCCACATACGCCTATCATTTATTCGGTTATCGGTAAGTCGAATACTATCAATTCATGCTCACGAGGACAGCAAACTCTGATTGAAAGCCGGACATATTACATTTCTTAGGGGCTTTCATAAGAAACGGAGTGACTGGCGCGGGACGTTGCCCTAGCCTTCCCGAACGTCCCTGTCGCTCCCCCTCGCCGCGACGAGAACTGGTGCCAGGCACCGGGGGAAAAGCCTAGGTGCCTGGTACAGCCGGTCACGACATGTCCCCCGGACATGGCTGCAAGCTGCGGGGCAGCTTGCACGGCCTCACCCGGGCTGGCCGCCTGAGAATATCGAAGAGATGGCGAAGCTGGAGCAGGAGCTTCTGGGCTGAGCATTTCGCATCAAGCGGAATTGTTTCACGAAGGGCCGCCCCGAGAGGGGCGACCTTTTCGCTGCCATCGCGCCGGGTAGCGGCTAGAGCGGCATGCGCTAAATCCGCATCACTGGTCATGCCGGGCTTGACCCGGCATCCACCTTCTTTGTGCCACTAAGGCCGATAAGAAGATGGACCCCGGGTCAAGCCCGGGGTGACGATTCAGGTTTAGCGCATGCCGCCCTAGAGAATGAAATCCGAGCCCACCGGCGTTATCGTCCCCGTCAGGACGAACCACAGATCGGCGGCGCCGTCTCCGTCCGTGTCTCCGAGAATCCAGGTGTCGGCGCCTTCATGTTGATAGCGAAGCTCGCCCGCCGTGCCGGAGAATGAAGCGCCGGCGATGAAGGTGAAGGCCTCGTCCTCTTCCCACGTCGCACCGATCGAGTCGATTCCGGCGAGATCGATCCTGTCCTCCCCGGACAGGAAGTCGGCGAGCCGGTCCGTGCATTCGACGCCGTTGGCGAACCACCAGCCGTCGATCACGAACGTGTCGGCGCCGGCGCCTCCCGTCAGAAGGTCCATTCCGAAGCCTCCAAGCAGCCGATCGTCGCCGTCCCCGCCGGAAAGCGTGTCCGCGCCCCATGACGATTCGATGCGATCGTCGCCGCCGGCGCCCTCGATCGAATCGTCGTAAAACGTGCCGAAGAGGCGCTCATCTCCGGGTCCGCCGATAATCGGAAGCGCCGAGGCGAGGGCGCCGAACTGCTCCTGGTCGAGGAGGGTGTCGTCCGCGAACCGGATCGACTCGAAGCCCCCGACGACGATCGAAGGGTCGTCATCGCCGAACCAGAACTGGTTGACGGCGCGCACCGTCGCGCCGGTCGCGATGTGACGGATGACCAGATCGAAATGGTCGCGCACGAGCTCGACGTCGCCCGGCAGGAAATCCGGCAGCAGGAGTGTGTCCCCGTCCCAGCTTGCGCCGTCGATGAACACATCGTCGCCGTCGCCGCTGCGATAGATCAGGGTGTCGGCGGCTTCGAACGACCGGACGATGTCGTCGCCGGCGCCGGCCAGGATCGCCGCGCCCACCGCCGCGCCGTGAAGCACATCCTCTCCGGTGGTGCCGCGAACCGGCGCCGCCGCCCGGATCGCCGCCCAGTCCCAGCTGATCCCGCCCGCGAAGTCGATCCACTCGATGCCGCGGTCCACGATCTCGGCATATTGAGGATGGTCCTCGCCGACCGAATATTGCCCCACGACCCGGATGATTTCGCCGGTGGCGAGGATCCGGATGATGAGGTCGCCGGGGGCTTCGCTCGAATCCTGGCTGAGGACCACGTCTTCCGGATTGAGCGTGGACAGGTCGAGGCGGTCGCCATGACCTTCCTCGTCGACTTCGAATATGCGGTCGTTCCCGCCACCTGGGGCATAAGCATAGATGTCGTCGCCGGCGCCTCCGACGAGGCGGTCGTCGCCGCCCGCGCCGTCCAGCCAGTCGTCGCCGTCCAGGCCGAAGAGGAGGTTGACCCGCGCATCGCCCACGATCGAGTCGGCGGCGGCCGTCCCGGGCGCCGGAAGCGCCGCCACCGTCAGCAGGCCCTCGTCCCCCTGGAAATAGAGCTCTTCGACGTTGACGAGCCGGTCGCGGCCCTCGCTTCCGGTCAGGGCCTCGACGGTCAGCCACCCGTCCAGGCCGTAATAAACGAGATAATCGTCCGCGGCGCCGAGATAGTTGGCGCGGTCGGCGCCGTCGCCGCCGTCGATAATGTCGTCGCCTTCGAGCCCTTCCAGATCGTCGTCGCCGGCGAGGCCGAACAGCCGGTCGTCGCGCTCGGTGCCGGAGACCATCGCATCGTCGCTCGCCGTCCCGATCTCGCCGGCCAGCTCGGCCACGGCGTAGGTGCGGTCCTCCGCGGCGGAATAGAGATGCTCGACGGAAGAAAGGGTGGAGCGGCCCTCGGCGCCGTCGAGGCTGGTGGCGGTGAGCGTGCCGTCGGCGTTCCACTGGAAGGTGAACCCGTCGGCGCTCCCGAACAGTCGAAGCGTGTCGTCGCCGTCGCCGCCGTCGATCGAATCGCCGCCAGCCGAAGCGGCGATCGTGTCGTCGCCATCGCCGGCGCTGATATCGTCGCCGCCGCTGGTGCCGGCCATGTCGTCGTCGCCGGCGCTGCCTTCGGCGCCCCCGGGCGGCCCGGTGTCGGTGGCGGCGCGAAAGGCCTCCTCGGCGCCCTTGTAGGCATCGACGCTTCCGAAGACGATGTGGGAGTTGGTGAGGCCGTCGCCGTTGAAGTCCATCTGCCCGTCGTCGAACCACAGCCAGGGCAGGGAGATGGCTCGAATGCCGGTCGACGAGTTGATGATCCAGTCGGGATCCTCGCCGATGCCGAACGCGGCGACGTTGCCGAGATAGAGGGAATCGCCCGTCGCGTTGACGACGATCGCCATTTCGCCGGCCAGGTACCAGTGGCCCGACGAGACTTGGACGGCGGAACCGAGGTTCCAGACCAGGGTGACGTCGGCGACCGAGAGACCGATGAAGTCGATCCGGTTGACCCCCCAGGTTTTGCCGGGATCGGTGGGGATGCCGAAGCCCGGGATCCAGCCCGGCGCCGGATCCGCATAGCCGCTGCCGAGCAGGACGTCGTGGCCGTCGCCGGGGCGGAATTCGAGGACGACTTCGCCATCGCCGTCAGAGCCTGGGCCCAGCGGCGAACGGTCCCACGCCGGGTCGTCATGGGCGCGGGCGTCGATGACGTCGTCGCCGGCGCCGCCGCGAAGGACGATGTCCGCCCCGCTCCAGGCGCCGGCGGTGACGATCAGCAGGTCGCTGCCCTCGCCGCCGTCGGCGACGTCGCCGTCCGACGAGGCGACGAGCCGGTCGCTCCCGCCGTTGCCCTCGAGCAGATTGGCGCCCGACCCGCCGACGAGCACGTCGTTGCCGTCGCCGCCCTTCAACTCGTCATCGCCGTCCCCGCCGCGGAGGGTGGCGGCGCCGCCGCCGGCGACGGTGATGACGTCGTCGCCCTCGGCGCCGTCGATCTTCTTCTCACCTGTGCTTTCGTCCGTAATCGTGTCGTCGTAACTGGTGCCGATCACCCACGTGTGAAAGTTCACCAGGTCGATCTTCCCGCCGGTCCCCTTGCTGGTGAGCGTGCCGGTGCCGGCCGCATTGAGACTCAGGGTGAGCCCGCTGGTGGCGCTGTCGAGGTTCAATATGTCGTCGACGCCGCCCGCCGCGTCGATCTTCAGCTTGAAGCCCGTCGGAATGTCGCCTGTGTAGACGAGACGATCCTTGCCGCTCGTCCCCAGGATTTCCTCGATCGAGTGAAGCGTGTCAGTGCCGCCCTCGCCGTCCTTGACCGTCAATGTCGGAGTGGCCGCAGTTCCGTCGAAGGTAATCGTGATCGCGGCAGGTGCTGCTGAGTAATCGGCTTTGTCGGTTTCACCGTCGGCGCTGCCGTCAACGCCTTTGAGGCCACCCCAAAGGATGTCGTCGCCCTTTTCCCCGCGAAGCTCATCGTCGCCTGCCTCGCCCACCAAGACGTCCTTGTCGTCACCGCCCCCAATCTTGTCCTTGCCCGCACCACCGTAGACGTAATCCTCACCCTTGCCGGTTTTAATCTGGTCGTCTCCGTCCAAGCCAAAAACGAGGTCACGTACTAGCTTGGCATTGTTACTATGATCGATATCGTCATTACTGGCTTCACCAATTCGTGTTGTATCAATTGTGTCGCCGCTAGAATATGAAAAATTTACTGTGAATAAGGCGAACAAAGAATCCGCGCTAACCATAGTCGCATAATAGGAGGTCTGGATTTGATGCGTTAGGCCGGCATTTACAGCTATGGCATTCTGCTCGTCGATCACGGGACCACGAAAATCGTAATCGGCGCCGTTCATCGTGGCTTCAGTCGGGAAATGAACAGGATCGCCTTTTAGAAGATAAATGTGGGCGATTTCATGCATAATGGTAAGGCCTATATTGCCTTGCACCAACTCACCTAACGAGTTAAAAAAATACATCGTTTTCGCAAAAGCGTAATCTATCAATATATAATCGTCGATAGGTCCCCCAAAAAACGCCTGTCCAGCATTGCCAGCATTATATCCAATCCTTATGTCTTGGCCGTAGGCATTCAGTCTCGCTGTGGCTAAGGTAGAAGCGACGGTAATGCTATTAATAGCTGCACTTATGTCAGCCTTCTGCGTGCCCGGAAAATCACTCGGCGCGATATTACTGCCATAATTCCATGTAATTGCAGGCTGTGGAGGCGATGCAAATGACTTCCAAAACTTCACAGTCCAGGTCATTAAACACCCCTTATTTTAATGCTTCGATTGTGACTAATATCTTTGAATCTCTGGCTAGATCAACCAACGCATATGTGCCATCTCTTTGTGCTACTATCTGCCGGCATAATTTAGGAAAGTCAGCCCCCTCCACGCATACTTGATTGCCTTCAATAGCGAATACGCCATATTGTCGGTTCCTATTAGGAATCCTTACGTACACGCCGTCGGACTTGAAGACCTCACCTGGCGCATGGCTAACGAAATTGCCCGGGGGTAGCACTGCGGTCACATAAACATCTCGCAACAGAGCGCGCAGGGCATCAGCTCCCAACGGAAGTTGTTCTGCCTCATACATCGCTTGCTCTACCCCTTCAGATGTTTCCTTCGAATTGCCCCCGCCAGTGCTGGCACAGGCTGTAGTGGCGGCACAGAAAAGCGCAGCCCACATCAGCGGACCCCGTGACCGCGGGCCGGCAGGAACACCCGCGGAGATCGCGGTTTGCAAAGCCCTGAAATTCCGCACTTTCACCTTCCCGAGGCGCCGAGCCCATCCGGTGCCTCGCCGACTGCGCCCTTCGCCCTGGTCCGTGGTCATCGCCTACCCCTGCCTCGTCTCGCTCACGTCGGATTGTGGGGGAGTTTCGGGGGACGCGGCAATAACGGACGTGGTTAAACGCCCGAAACGGACCAATTTTCAAGCGCTTCCGGCCGGCGCGGCGGCCTTGAGCCGAGGACGACGATCCCGAAGAGGGGGTGTCCCACTCCTCCGGTCGGCTTCCCAGGTCTTGCCGGATCGCCGTCTGGCCGAACAGTGGGCCGAACAGTGACAGTATATATTTAGCCGCCGCTCGGCCGCCGCTTAGCCCCTCGGTAAATATATACTGTCACTGTTTAGCCGGTCACTGTAGCCGCCGCCGACGGGACGCGATCGAGACGGTGACCGGCTTTCCCGGCTCTGCCCCGGCCAGGCTTAGAGCCTGTCGATGGCCGCGCGCAGCCGGCGCAGTCGGTTCTGCCGGACGGACCCTTTTTCGGTCGCGGCGGCCCCCAGCGCGTCCATGATCAGCCCATGCAATCGCGTCCGCGCCGCGGAGCCCGGCGCCCCGGCCTGCGCATTGCGGGCCACGTAGCGCGCCACCGCGGAGGCGGGCTGCACATTCTGAGCGATGCCGTTGGCGTCCACGTCGGAGAACCGCACCCGCGCGCCGTTCCTGATGTCGGAAAACCGCCCGTGATCGAATCGGGCCATCTGGTTTCCGGAATCGCTCAGTATCTCCCAGAAGCGTGGGCCGATATCGTTCGCTGTTCCCTCGGGCATGATTTCAACTCCTGTCTCGGCTGATCCTGATCGCCTGGGCCGTGCCGACGGGCTTCCTCTTGGCGAAGAATTCGAGCTTCACCGATCCCGCCTCCATTCCCTCGGAGACGTCCCGAGCGAATTCGACCGTCAGCCCCTTGCCCTCCTCCACCCGGGCGGTGATGACGCCCCCGCGTCCATCGAGCTTTACCTCGTCGACCTTGGTCAGGTTGGTGCCCGTGACGTCGATCCTGATCGGGCTGGGTACGACGAAGCCCGCCGGCTCCGCCTTGGTCACCGTGACCGCGGTCGCGTCCTCGGCGGCCTTGGGCTTGCAGGCGTCGCCGGCCAGCGTCGAATCATATTGGACGGCGCCCTCGCCGGGGCCGAGCGGAGTCAGGACCCGGATCCGGCTGTCCTGCTCGAAAGCGCGCTGCCCCGGCACCGCGGCGATCGCCGGCACCGTGACGATGATCCCGCCCATGTCGGGAGCGATCACGAACGCCTCGCGGCCCAGCGACACGCCGAGCAGCAGGACCTTCTCCGCACGCCAGAGATTGTCTCCCATCAGGTACAAGGTCGTCGGCGCACAGCCGTTGACGGGTCCGCCGATCACCTCTTTCAATTGGACCGGGCGACCGCTGTTCCGCGCCAGGAACATCGTAAACGCCCGATAGTCGGCCGCGGCTGCCGTCAGCGGGACCGGCAGATCCCTTTCCTGCAGCGTCGTGCCTTTCTTGTCCGCCAGCACCTTGAGGGATCCGTCGGTCAGCATATGCGGCGACGGCGCCCAGACGGTGGTCACCTTGAGGTTCATGGCGTTCCACCATGACGGCACGGACAGGTCGACGGACAAATCGTAGGTCTTCGCCGGCTGATGCACTTCGGCGCGGCCGCGCGAGTCGGTGGTGGCGTGCGGACCGATCACCCAGCCGAAGGTCCGCTGCCCGCCGACCGAATAGCCGACCACCTCGGGCACCCGGTCCAGTGCCGATGCCCGATTCATGATGTCGCGCCTGAAACCGGAGCCGAGACTGGCTCCGACGCCTGCGCTCGGCGCCGAGGCCGCGAGCGCCACCGCCAGCGCCAGGCTCTTGGCGGAGCGCGCCACCGTCGAGACTTGCTGGGCCTGCTCGCGCGGCCCGACCTCATAGATGCGGATCTGCTGCGATCCCCCGAATTCGGGGCGCGCCAACACCCGCCAGGTCGGTTTCGCCTCCGGATAATCCGCGAGCAATTGTTCGCAGCCCCGGCGGTTCTTGATCAGACCGGTGACCACTTCGTGATAATTCAACGCCTCCTTGTGCTTTTTTGCCGCGTTGGTAACCGGAGCCGCGACGGACTGGTCGGCCGCCGCAAGGTTCGCGTATCTGACAAACTCGTAGGATTTGACCCGGGCGTCGGCGATGTCGAGCGCAAGCTCCAGCCTCGAGCCGCCCCGGCACAATGCGGCAAGCTCGGTTTCCAACGCCGAGCCCCCCACCGACAGGGCGGCGAGCGCGCGGCCGAAATAGGTGGGGTCCGCACCCGCGCGCCTGTCCTCCCAGTCGGCGCGGGCGAACAGTTTCCCCGGAGTCAGTTCGCGGCCGCTCGAGTCGACGAGCACCGGAAGCACCATCTCGAAAGCGCCGACAGGGCCGACAGGGGTGCGAGAAAAATCCCCGCTGTCCTCGAGCGCGTCGAGCGCCGCGCTCGAACCGGAGGTGCCGGGCTCCACTCGCCAGTCCCGCTGTCCGTTGATCCACTGAAGCCACTTGCCCAGATAGCTGTCCGGTCCGCCGGCCGCCTGTGGGTCGATCCTGACCTGGACGGCGCCGAGCGAGCGCGCATAGCGCGGATCCGGAATTACGGTGGCTTGGAGGTTGAGGCGGATCAGCCGATTGTTGCCGGCATCGTGCAACTCATCGAGCCCGGCTGCGTTGCGCGCCGCCTTGAGCATGTCGCGGTAGGCGAGCCGGTCGCGAAAATCGTCCGCCGGGCTGCTGACCGCGTCGGTCTTGCCGATCGGCTTGGATTCGGCATCCAGCCTTGAGGTGGCGCTGGCCATCAGAGCGTTGAGGCTTGTCATCACCTGCGCGGGATCGGGTGGAGTCACGGCGGAACCGGGCGAAGTCAGGGCGCCGCCGGTTCCCAGGGTGCCGACCCCGCTGTTCACCGGCTCGGTCTGCTCGGGAAGCTTCGCCCGGATCAGTTCGATGTCGCGGCGCAGCTGCTCGAGCTGAATCTGCGCCTTGAGGACGTCGATCTGCTGCTGGATCTCGCCGGTTTCGTTCGAGCGTCTGTAGCTCAGCGCCGCCGCCGGATCGTAGCGAACGCCCAGCGCCGCCGAAAATGCGGAAATCTCCTCCATCTCGCGCAGCAAGGTGGGCTTGAAGCTGACTTTCGCCGGATCCTCGCTCGCGGTCATCAGCTTGTCGATCCAGGCGATGTCGGCGGCGCGTTCGTTGATCAGCGTCTCGCGCGAATAGACTTTCGCGTCGCCCAGAGTGATCGTGCCCGCGGCATTGCGAACCGCGGGATCATATCTGATCGACCCCCTGTCGGAGCCCAGGCAGCCAGCGAGCGCGGTCGTCGCGACGAGAGTGGCGACGAGCCGACGACGAATATCAAGTCTCAAGATGAAACCTCCCCCAAAGCGCCTTCGATTGTCTGACGCCGCTCACTTCGGAGTCCGAACGCGACTCGCGGGCGGAACCCGAAAACAGGCCTGGCGACGGGCGGCGAGTCAGTCGGTCACCAGGACTGCTGCTCGACCTGCAATGCAATTCTCGCGGCTTCCGCCGCTCGCCCCGCCACGGGCCGAATCCCGTTCTCCCCCGCGACCAGGCTTGCCTTGTCCTGAGCATCTGCCACCATCCCAGCCGCCAACCGGTTGCCGCATTCGGCCTCGGTCCGGCGCGGCCTCTCTAGCGCGCTGCGCGGCGATGGCGCGTGACGGCGATCACGCGATGAAACGGCACGGCCTGAAAACCGTGACAGTCTATACGGTCGGATAAATCCGATGTCGGGCACGTGCCCCGTAACGAGAGGAGAACCTCCGGGCACCCGGGAAAAGTCCGCCCTCGTTATCCGCCCCCCGCACCCCATATAGGCTCCATCACCCGCGCCTTTTACGCAAGCGCCCCGTGACAGGGAGACTTTCGCGCTCTCGCTTGCAGCTTGAGGGTGACGATCATGAACAGCAGGCACCTTCGATGAGCCTCCACTCGCTCCTCGGGCGCCATGTCGCCGACACCCGGACCAGCCATTGGGAGCGCGGCAGCTTCGTCAGCCGCTGCACCGTGTGCGACCTTCCGATGATCAAGCTTCCGGGGCTCGACTGGAAGCTTCGGCCGGCGGCGGGCTGAGCGTTGGCGAAAGTCCAACCCTCCGGGCTCAAGGCGCTGACCTACACGCTCGCCACCTTTTCGGTCGTCTTTCCGGCGATGATCCTGCTCTACCTTTTGGCGGCCGGCGGCTGACGCCCGCGCGATTCGGCCGGGCGCTTGGGCCGGGCTCGTTGCACGGCCGCTGCATAATCATGCATCGGCGGGAAGTGGATTCCGGCCCGCCGGCCGGGTCGAAAACCCTTCCCTTGAGGTCCTGGACGGGGGCAAGGCGGCCGCGGTCCGTCACTTTTGCTTCACGTCCCTCCAGATTCGCGGCGATTATCGTCATTTCCTCCACATTTTCGGCGAGGACGGCGAAAGGGGCCCGCCGCGGCCGGGTGCGCTCGGCGGGCCCGCGGGCGGAACCGGTCGGGGGCACATTTTGTGCGCCGCCGGCGCCCGGCGCGGGGCTCGAGCCTCTAGCGCGAGGGGATGACCGACCTGGGACAGGAATATTCGGCGCGCGCGGCGGTTTTCCGCCGCCTGGCCGGGGAGCTGAGGAGCGCGGAGGACCGGGCGGCCCTGCTCGCCATCGCCGAGGAATATGAAGTGGAGGCGGCCCGGCGCGGCGGGCCGGCAGCGCCCCCCGGACCCTAGGCGGCCTTGAGCACGCCGTCGCGAAGGGCGTCGTTGGCGAAGCGGGCGACCGCCTCGAGCTGGCGGGTGAGGAATTCGAGCGTGGCCGGATCCTGCTGGAGGTGGGTGGGGAAGCAGATCTCCCCCTCCTGCGTGCGGGCGAGATAGCCGCGCTCGATCAGGGCGCCGACCCTTCGGCGGGTGGTCTCGCGGTTGAGGCCGGTGGCGGCGGCGATCGAGCTGATGTTGCAGCCGGCGGCGTAGCCGGGCGGGAGCGGCGTGGCGACGTTGCGAAGGTCTTCGGGCAGGTCGGTCCGGGTCAGCCGCTCGCCGGTGATGGCGACGACGGCGAGCAGGATCATCGCCGATTCGTTGTCGCCGACCCCGGCGCGCCAATTCTCCATGGCCCGCGAGGTGAGGAGGGCGAGTCGGATGGCGGTGAGGCGGCTCATCGCCGCCGCCGCCGGCTTGTCGAGGGTGAGTTGCATCTGAACCGGCGAGATGGCGCCGCGGGCGGCCGCATTCAATGCCCGGCGCAATATTCGGGCGGTCAGGCGGCGAGCGAGGCGCCGGCTTCGCCGCCGGCCCAGCCGAGCTCCGCCATCCACGCCCGAGCTTCCTCGGCCGCCTCGATCGCGTCGCCCTTCGGCCCCGGAGCGGTCCAGCCGCAGCGCGGACAATCCTCGTCGCTGCGGACGGCGGGATGAAGGCCCCAGGGGCGGTCGGGAGAGCAGGTCGCCATGGCGACATGTATAATTATGCAATTCTGTGCATACAATGAACAAAATGCAGCCCGCGATTGATGGCGGGGCGGCGACTGCATAGGAGCTGACCCGACCCATTGGAGGAGCAGAGGACATGAAGCTTGGACCCGATATCGCGGCCGTCGTCACCGGCGGCGCTTCCGGCCTCGGCGAGGCGACCGCCCGGGCGCTCGCGGAGCGCGGAGTCAAGGTGGCGGTGTTCGACCGCGATTCCGACAAGGGCGAGTCGGTGGCGGCGTCGATCGGCGGGATCTTCGCCCAGGTCGACGTGACGTCGGACGAGGCGGTCGCCGCCGGCTTCGCCAAGGCCCGCGCGGCACACGGGCAGGAGCGGATCTGCGTCAATTGCGCCGGAGTCGCCAACGCCGCCAAGACGGTCGGCCGCGACAAGGCGACCGGGGAGGCGAAGGGCTATCCGATCCAGCAGTTCGAGCTCGCCATCCAGATCAACCTGATCGGCACCTTCCGGGTGCTTTCCCAGTCGGCGCTCGGAATGGTCAGCCTCGAGCCGCTCGAGGACGGCGAGCGCGGGCTCATCGTCAACACCGCGTCCGTCGCGGCGCAGGACGGGCAGATCGGCCAGGCCGCCTATAGCGCGTCCAAAGCCGGGGTGCTCGGAATGGCCCTGCCCATCGCCCGCGACCTGATGAACGAGGGCATCAGGGTCAACACCATCCTTCCCGGCGTGTTCGAGACCCCGATGGTGGCGATGATGCCGCAGAACGTGAAGGACGCGCTTGCGGCGCAGGTGCCTTTCCCCAAACGGCTCGGCCGGGCGGAGGAATATGCGCGGCTGGCGGTGTTCATGGCCGAGAACAATTATCTGAACGGGGAATATGTCCGGCTCGACGGGGCGATAAGGATGGCGCCGCGCTGAGGTCCGCGCCCGATGACCCTCCATATCGGAATCCTCGCCCACAGCGCCGAGGGGGCGACGCTGTGCTACCGGACGACGTGGCTCGAGGGCATCGCCCGCATGGGTCCGCACAACCACCCCGAGATCACTTTGACCGGGGTGCCCATGCACCTGGCGTTGCCGGCCTGGGACTCGGGCGACCATGAGGCGGTGCGCGCCCTCTTCCTCGCCGACGCGGGCAAGCTGACGGCGGCCGGCGCCGACTTCTTCGTCCTGCCCGACAATACCGCCCATATCGCGCTCGAAGTGCCGGGCGAGGATTTCCCGATCCCCTGCCTCCATATCGGCGAAGTGGTCGCGGAGCGGGCGGCGCGGGACGGCCGGGAGCGGGTCGCCATCCTCGGCACCGAATGGACGATGACCGGGCCCGTCTATCCGGGCGCCCTCGCCCGGCGCGGGCTCGGCTGGGAAATACCGGACCCGGCCGACCGCGCCGAGATCCACCGGATCATCTTCGACGAGCTTTGCCTCGGCGAGGTGAGGGACTCCTCGCGGGACATCTATCTGGCGATCATCGCCAGTCTCGCGGAGCGCGGCTGCGACTGCGCCGCTTTGGTCTGCACCGAAATCCCGCTGCTGGTCACTGCCGAGGCCTCGCCGCTGCCGATCCTCGACTCGACCCGATTGCTCGCCGCCGCGGCGGTCGAGGTCGCGCTCGGGCTGAGGCCGGTGCCGACGTGGCGAGGCGGGCCCTTCGAGGCCTGACGACCGGTGCCAGGCACCGAAGGCTAAGCTGTTGGAACGACGTGGCGAGGCGGGCCCTTCGAGGCCTGACGACCGGTGCCAGGCACCGAAGGCTAAGCCGTTGGAATTGCGGGGTGCGTTAGTCCGGCTCCTCCTCGTCGAGGGCGAAGAAGGGGGCGGTTGCGGCGAGGGCCGAGCGGTAGACCTGGCCGGCGGCGGCGCCGGCGAGCAGGAAGGCGGCGGCGAGGGCGGGCATGACAAGAGAACCTTCTCCCTCCCGGCTTCGCCGAACCAGCGCCCGCTGAGCAACATCGCGCCGAGGAAGGCGATCGCTCCGCCGGCGCCGGCGACGAGGCTGGCGGCGAGCAGGGCGGCCTCCAGGCCGTCGAGGCCGCCGCTCAGGCCGGCCCGTCCGAGTCCCAGGTCGAACAGCGCCCACAAGGCGCCGCCCACGGCCGCGCCGGCGGCGGCCCAGGCGAGCGGGTGCCGGGCGGCGCCGAAGCCGTCCCCGAGCGCCCACATCGACGCTCCGGCGAAGAAAGCGGGCAGGCTCGCGATCGCCAGGCCGGCGAGGAAGCCGGTTCGAAGCCCGTCGATCAGCGTCGTCAACGCCCATGAGGTTCCCGGCGAGCCGGCGAGGAGAGCGCCGGCGACCAAGGCCAGAATCAGAACAATTCCGGCCGTCCCGCCCGAGACGAGCGCCGCCAGCCCCATCCGAACCACCGTCCCGCCCGCCGCCATTGCCGTTCCTCCGCGCCCGTCAACCACGCCTTCCTGCCGCACGGCGCCGCGCCGAGTCTCCGGGACGGCCGAGGAGGTTGGAAGGAGAAAGGGTGCAGGCGACCGGAAAACCGGGGTGAGCGGGGGCAGGGGCCAGAGTCATGCCGGACTTGAGCCGGCAACCCCGCACCCGGCGCTTTACGGATAGTCTCGGCGAACCGTGTTCATGGGTTCCGGCTTTCGGGGTCCCTCCCGGGATGACTCGCGTTTACGACTTGTTAACCCTTTTAGGACGACATTCGCGCCTTCGCACCGGGGTCGGAAGGAATTGGGGATGCGGGTCGCCGCCATGCTCGAGAGGGGAGTCGCCGCAAACCGGCGACGCTTCGTGCGTCACCCGGTCCATGTCGGCGCCGGACTGGCGAGCGGCGGGGCCGAACGTCCGGCGGCGCCGGTGACGGTGGTCGATCTTTCCACCCATGGCTGCGGAATCGAAGTGACCGGCCATTGCGAGGAAGGCGCGCGAGTCTGGCTCAAGCTGCCCGGCCTTGAAAGCTGGCCCTCGCGAATCGCCTGGGCCGAGGGCGACCGCGCCGGTCTCAGCTTCGATCGTCCGCTTCACCAGGGCGTGGTGGACCGCTACGCCTAGATGCTGAGGTCCGTCATTGCGAGGAGCGAAGCGACGAAGAATCCAGGGAGTCCGAGGCCGCACTGGATTGCTTCGCTTCGCTCGCAATGACGGAGAGATTCAACGACAGGCGCTCAGGCTCCGGCTAGGCGGCGCGGCCGCCGATCGCGGTGACGCCCTCGCCTGGCGCCTTGCCGCGCAGGACCTCGATCGCCGCGGCGGGGACGGCGTGGGGCGCGAGCGGGCGGGCTTCCTCGACCCAGGTGATGGCGCCGGACCGGCGGTAGCGCTCGGCGTCGGCCTCGGCGCGGGCGGCGGTGGCATAATCCTGGGAGATGCGGCGGATCCGGTTGCGGCCGTCGGCGGGCAGGCTGGTTTGCCAGATCACCCAGAAAGGCGCGGAGTCGATGAAGGGGGAGGCGTCGTCCGCAGCCCCTTCGGGAACCATTTCCTTCACTTCGGCCATGCCGTCCTCCTCAAGCAATTCGGTTTGAGACACCGAGGTTCGATCGTTTCATATCAGGCCCTTAAGGCTCGGTGCCTGGCACCGAATAAGGTGGAACCGAATATGGCAGCGGTGTCGCTACGGAGCGTCAGCCGTAGGTCGTGGCCGGCGCGAGGTCGTCGTCGGGAAGGTCGGTGACTCCGGCCTCGGTGGTGACGATCATCGCCGCGACCGAGGCGGCGTCCTGCAAGGCGGAGCGGACGACCTTGGCGGGGTCGATGACTCCGGCCTCGATCAGGTTCTCATAGGTTTCGGTCTGGGCGTTGAAGCCCTGGGCCTCGTCGCCGTCCTGGAGCAACTTGCCCGCCACCACCGCGCCGTCGATGCCGGCATTCTCGGCGATCCGGCGAAGCGGCGCCTGGAGCGCCCGGCGGACGATGTCGATGCCGCGGCCCTGGTCCTCATTGGGGCTTTCGACCCCGTCGAGCGCCTTCGCGGCATAGAGCAAGGCGGTGCCGCCGCCCGGAACGATCCCCTCCTCGACCGCGGCGCGGGTGGCGTGGAGGGCGTCGTCGATCCGGTCCTTGCGCTCCTTGACCTCGGTCTCGCTGGCGCCGCCGACCTTGATCACGGCGACTCCGCCGGCAAGCTTGGCCAGGCGCTCCTGAAGCTTTTCCATGTCATATTCGCTGTCGGACCGCTCGATCTCGCCGCGGATGGCGTCGGCTCGGGCGTCGATCGCCGACTTGTCGCCGGCGCCGCCGACGATCGTCGTCTTGTCCTTGTCGATGACCACGCGCTTGGCGGTGCCGAGCATGGCCAGCGTGACCTTTTCCAGCTTGATTCCGAGCTCGTCGGAGATCGCCTCGCCGGCGGTGAGCACGGCGATGTCGCCGAGCACCAGCCGGCGGCGGTCGCCGAAACCGGGCGCCTTGACCGCGGCGACCTTGAGCCCGCCGCGAAGCTTGTTGACGACGAGGGTGGCGAGCGCCTCGCCCTCGATATCCTCGGCGATGATGAGCAAAGGCCGGCCCGATTCCGCCACCGCCTCGAGCAACGGCAGCAGGTCCTGGAGCTTGCCGAGCTTCTTCTCGTGAAGGAGGATGTAGGGATCGGCGAGCTCGACGATCATCTTCTCGGCGTCGGTGACGAAATAAGGCGAGAGATAGCCGCGGTCGAACTGCATGCCCTCGACCAGGTCGAGCTCGAGGGTCGAGGCCGGTCGCCTCCTCGACGCTGATCACGCCTTCCTTGCCGACCTTGTCCATCGCCTTGGCGATCATCTCGCCGACCTCGGTATCGCCATTGGCCGAGACGGTGCCGACCTGGGCGATCTCCTTCGAGCTGGCGACCGGGCGGGCGCGCGCCGCGAGATCCTCGACCACCTTCGCCACGGCGAGCTCGATGCCGCGCTTCAGGTCCATCGGGTTGGCGCCGGCGGCGACCGACTTCATGCCTTCGTGGACGATCGCCTGGGCGAGCACGGTGGCGGTGGTGGTGCCGTCGCCGGCATGGTCGCTGGTGCGCGAGGCGACGACCCGCATCATCTGGGCGCCCATGTTGGCGAACTTGTCGCTGAGCTCGATCTCCTTGGCGACCGTCACCCCGTCCTTGGTGATCCGGGGCGGGCCCCAGCCCTTGTCGATGAGGACGTTGCGGCCCCTGGGCCCGAGCGTGACCTTGACCGCGTCGGCGAGCATATCGACCCCGCGAACGATCCCTTCGCGGGCGTCGCGGGCGAAACGCACATCTTTGGCTGCCATGGATTTTATCCGTCTGTTCGAGGACGCTGTGGCGCTACGGCAGCGGAAGAGGGGAGCTTAGCACTCTATTGGCGGGAGTGCTAATTTATCCTCCCCATGCGCAGCATGGGGAGGGGGACCATGCGAAGCATGGTGGAGGGGTACCCGCTGAAGCCTCGCCATTTACCCCTCCACCACCCTTCGGGTGGTCCCCCTCCCCATCTTCGATGGGGAGGATTTGCTCAGGCCGCCGTCCAGCCTCCGTCCATGCTCAGATTGGCGCCGGTGATCGCGCTCGCTTCGTCCCGGCACAGGAACAGCGCCAAAGCCGCGACCTGGTCCACCGTGACGAACTTCTTGGTCGGCTGGGCCGCGAGGAGGACGTCGTTCATGACGGCCTCGCGGGTGAGGCCGCGGGCCTTCATCGTGTCGGGGATCTGGTTCTCGACGAGGGAGGTCCAGACGTAGCCGGGGCTGATGCAGTTGACGGTGATACCCTGGGTAGCGGTCTCCAGAGCGACCGCCTTGGTGAGGCCGGCGATGGCGTGCTTGGAAGCGACGTAGGGGGCCTTGTTCGGGCTTGCGACGAGGCTGTGCGCGGAGGCGGTGTTGATGATCCGGCCCCAGCCCTTCGACTTCATTCCCGGAAGGGCGAGGCGGATGGTGTGGAAGGCGGCGCTGAGGTTGAGGGCGATCAGAAGGTCCCATTTGGCGACCGGGAATTCGTCGATCGGGGCGACATGCTGCATTCCGGCATTGTTGACGAGGATGTCGACCGGCCCCGGCCTCGGCCATCATCGCCTCGATCGCCTCGGGCTTCGTCAGGTCGGCGTCGCTGTAGCCGGCGCCGAGCTCGTCCCTGAGCTTCTCGATCTCGGCGGGGTCGCCGAAGCCGTTTAGGGTGACCCGGGCGCCCTCGGCGGCGAGGGCCCGGGCGACGGCGAGGCCGATCCCGGAGGTGGAGCCGGTGACGAGGGCGGTCTTGCCTTTGAGGAACATGAGAGGATTCGGTCCTTCGATACGGGTCTTCGCCAGGCTCAGCCCCTACTCAGGATGAGCGGAGCGGAGCAAGCGGATGTGGATTCCCGCTCATCCTGAGTAGCCGGTGAGCTTGTCGAACCGGCGTATCGAAGGACGTTTGCAACCTGCACCCCGCCGGAGCATTGACGGTCCAACCACGGGAGAGCGGCGATGCGTCTCGACGATTATCGGACCAGCGACAATGTCAGCGATCAGGGCACGGGCCGCGGCGGGAGCGGCTTCGGCGGCTTCGGCGGGGGAGGCGGCGGCCTGTTCGGGATGATCTTCGGGCTGGTGCTGAGCCGCTTCGGAATCGTCGGAGTGGCCATCCTGCTGCTCGGCTATTGCGCGCTCGGAATGATGGGCGGGGGCGGCGGGCTCGGGGTCGGAACGCCCGGGACGACGGTGGCGCCGCACCAGGGGACC
Source organism: uncultured Alphaproteobacteria bacterium (assembly GCA_963850005.1). Lineage (GTDB taxonomy): Bacteria > Pseudomonadota > Alphaproteobacteria > Sphingomonadales > Sphingomonadaceae > Allosphingosinicella. Next base: position 1,077,571 of record CAWKJG010000004.1, on the reverse strand, counting down.
GGAGCGACCAGCGACGCCAGGCAGGCCTGCTCGACCGAGCCCGCCAAGCGCTTTTCCTGCCAGGTGCTGGCGAGCAGCGAAGACACCTGGACCCGGGTCTTCGCGGCCAAGGGCCAGAGCTACCAGCCGGCCGCCTTGTCCTTCTACGGCGGCAACGGCAATTCGGGCTGCGGCGCGGCGCAATCCGCAATGGGCCCTTTCTACTGCCCGACCGACAACAAGATTTATCTCGACACGAGCTTCTTCAACGAGCTCCAGACCAAGTTCGGGGCCGCGGGCGATTTCGCCCAGGCTTATGTGATCGCCCACGAGGTCGGCCATCATATCCAGAATTTGACGGGAGTGCTCGACAATGCATCGACCCAGCAGCGGCGGGTGTCGAGCCGGGAGGGCAATGCGATCCAGGTCCGGGTCGAGCTTCAGGCCGATTGCTATGCCGGAGTCTATGCCGCCAACGCCAAGGACGCGCAGGGGCGCTCGGTGATGGAGCCGGGCGACGTCGAGGAGGGCCTTCGCGCCGCCCAGTCGATCGGCGACGACACTCTTCAGCGCCAGAGCCAGGGCCGGGTGGTACCGGAGGCTTTCACGCACGGCAGCTCGGCACAGCGCACCGCCTGGCTCCGGCGCGGGCTGGAGAGCGGCGATCCGGCGGCCTGCGACACGTTCTCGGGCGCGGTTTGACCGGGGAAAATTCCTTCCCGCGATTCGCGTGAGGAATTGCGGACGGTTCCGGCTAAGAGGACCCGACTCTCTTCCAAAGGAATCCGCCCGATGATCCGCTTGCTCCTCGCTCTTCTCTTCCTGCTCCCGGCGACCCTCGCCGCCGCGGCGCCTGAAAAGGCCGCCAGGCGCCCCGCTTTCGCCAGCGAGCGGCTCAGCGTCGAGGCCATCGGTTCGGGCCCCGACGTCGTGCTCATCCCGGGCCTCAGCTCCTCGCCCGACGTGTGGCGGAGCACGGTCGCGGCGGTGCCGGGCTATCGCTACCATCTCGTCCACGTCGCCGGCTTCGCGGGCAAGCCGGCCGGGGCCAATGGCTCCGGGCCGGTGGTCGAGCCGGTCGCCGAGGAGATTGCGCGCTACATAAAGGAGGCGGGGCTGAAGAAGCCGGCGATCGTCGGCCATTCGCTCGGCGGCGTCTGGGCGATGATCGTGGCGGCGCGGCATCCCGAGCTCGTCTCGAAGGTGATGGTGGTCGACATGATGCCCTTTTTAGGCGCGATGTTCGGCGGGCCGACGGCGACGACGGAAAGCGTCAAGCCGATGGCCGAGCAGATACGCAAGGGAATCGCCACCGCCGCCGGCGAGCCCCGCCGCAAGCAGATCGAGCAGACCATCGCGGGGATGGTGCGCACCGAAGCGATGCGGCCGCGCATCGTCGAGCATAGCCTGGCCAGCGATCCGGCCGCGTCGGGGCAGGCGATGTACGATCTCATCACTTCGGACTTCCGCCCGGACGTCGCCAGGATCAAAATGCCGTTCACCGTGCTCTACGTGCTGCCGGCCGGAGCGCCGCTGACCGAGGCCCAGATCGATGAATATTATGCGATGAGCTATGCGGGCGCGCCGCAGGCGGTGCTGAAGCGGATCCCGGACAGCTATCACTTCATCATGCTCGACGCTCCGGCGGCGTTTCAGAGCGAGCTGAAGGCGTTTCTGGCGAAATAATTCCTTCCCGAGGCAAGCTCGGAGAGGATTTAGGTTCGTAAAAACGCCCTGATCCACTCCGCGACCAAAGCCTGGTCGTTGGGCCGGTCGAGCGAGGCGATGGCGGCGTCCGGGCTCGGGACCCGGCGGCGGCGATGCTCGATCAGGGCCTGGACGTAAGCCGGCTCGAACTCGGGGTGAAACTGCATCGAGATTGCGTCGCCCTCCTCCCATTCGAGCAGGCCGAACGGCGTGAAGGCGTTGCCGCAGAGCACCCGCGCGCCCGGCGGCGGCACCACGACCTGGTCCTGGTGCGAGACCGGGACGGCGATCCACTCGGGCGGAGTCCCGCCCATCCAGGCGGCCCGGCCCAACACATCATAGTCCTGCAGGCCGATGCCCCAGCCCCGCGCCGATTTCTCGACCCGGCCGCCGAGCGCCTCCGCCATCGCCTGGTGGCCGAAGCAGATTCCGACCAGCTTCGCCCGGCCCTTCGCCTTGCGCAGGAAGGCGAGCAGGGGCGCGATCCAGGGCAAAGGCTCGTAGACTCCCGCGGCCGAGCCGGTGATCAGGAAAGCGGGATGGGCGTCGGGCCCGGACGGAAGCTCGCCCGCCGCCACGGCATAGACCCGCGGGACGAAGCCCGGTCCGAGCAGCCGGGCGAACATCGCGCCATAATCGCCGAAGCGCAAAGCGAGCTCGGGCGGCGGCCCGCCGGTGCACAGGATCCCGATCTCCATGCCACGCCTCTATCCGGACGCGGCCGTCCGCGCTAGCGCAGCCAGCCGCGCTTCGCGGCGAAGCCGGCGAACCAGAGCAGCAGGGCCGCGACCAGCAGGATGAAGGCGGGGAAGCCCGCGGCCGAGGGGCCGATCGTGGTCAGGATCGGCGTGGCGAGAAAGGTCCAGCCGAACTGGACGACCACGGCCACCAGCGAGGCGGCGAAGGCGAGCCTCGCCCAGCCGCGGCGAAGCAGAAGGCCGAGGGCGCCGATCAGGCCGGCCCAGACCGCCACCGCATAGGCGCCGGTCACCCACGGGGGCATCGCCATCCACAGGTCGCGCTGCGCGGCGGGAAGCCTGGCCAGAGCGGCGGAATCCATTGAGACCTGGGTGACGTAGGCGTAACAGCCCATCGCCTCCCACAGCAGGGCGAGGACCGCCACCACCCAATACCAGCCGGGCACCCGGCCCGCGCCGAAGCCTGTCGCCATCCTTGCCTCCCCCTCAAGTCGTTGCGGCCGCGAAACTGCCGCGACGGGCGGGGGATGGCAAGGGGGGTATCCTCCCCACGCAAAGCGTGGGGAGGGGGACCATGCGAAGCATGGTGGAGGGGTAGGACTCCGAGGGCGGCCGGGTTCTCGAGGCAAGGGAAGAGGTCAGCGCCAGCTACCCCTCCACCCCGCTCCCCATCTTCGATGGGGAGGATATCCTAGCGGTCGCCTTTGTCGCCCTGGCCCGGCTTGACCTTCGTGTCGGAATGCTGGCGCTGGTCGGCCGCGAGGCTTGCGCCGACGTCGACGACATCCTTGAACCGGCCTTCGGAGTCGCGGCGCACGAAGCGCTTGTCGTTGCCGGTGTCGATCAGCTCGCGCTTGCGCTCGGCCATGGCTCATTCCTCCGAGTTGTTAAGTCGGGAGAAGAATCCCTAGGCGTCGGGGTGGTTCCAACGGGACAGTCACAAGTGACTGTCCCTGGAATCTCAGGCGGCTTCGGCCTCGTATTCGTCGCTCATCACCGGCCCCGAATCCTGACCCTTGGCGGAGACGTCGCGGTCGACCAGCTCGATGATCGCGATCGGCGCCGCGTCGGAGGCGCGGATGCCGGCCTTGATGACGCGGGTGTAGCCGCCCTCGCGGTCCGCGTAGCGCGGCGCCAGGACGTCGAACAGCTTCTGGAGCTGCTTGTCGTCGAGGAGGCGGGCGTGAGCGAGGCGGCGGTTGGAGAGGCCGCCCTTCTTGGCCAGAGTGATCAGCTTCTCCGTATAGGGACGGAGTTCCTTCGCCTTGGCGACGGTGGTGGTGATCTGCTCGTGCTTGATGAGCGCGGCGGCCATGTTCCGGAACAAAGCGGCGCGGTGGCTCGAGGTACGCTGCAGCTTGCGGCCGGCATTGCGGTGACGCATGGTCTTTTCCTTCGTTCGTCCGGAAACCGTGTCAGGTATTTCCGGCCGGGCGGTCGAAAGGGGAGACCGCCCAAATCCCAAAATGCGACGGCGGAGCCTGAAGGGCCCCGCCTGCGGGGGTTCCTGAAGCCGAGACGGGGCGTAAAGTCAAGGCTGCAGGTGTGCGGCGGACCGATTCGGCAAGCCGCGGGTTGACGTCATGGCGCCGCGGCGCCCGGCCGCGGAGCCTTTCGGATATGGAGGGCGAGGATGCGCATCATCTTATGGCTGGCGGCGGGCGTTGCCGCCATGGCGATCGGATCGGCGGCGGCGGCGCGGCCGGGAGGAGGGGGCTCCGGGCACGGCGGCGGTCCGCCGGCCTGGTCCAACGGTGGCGGGCATCATGCCGGCCAGGGGCGGGTTACCCGGCTCGGCATCGGCACAATCAGGGTCGACCTCGGCCGCCACCACGGACGGTTCGGCCGATCGGGGCGGGACGACTACGGTCCTTATGCCGGTGGCGGCATTGCCGGCCCGGTCGGAGAGGTCGATCCCTACGGCAACGGCTTCTTCACCGGCGGCGGCGGGCAGATCCGCCTTCGCGGCGACCGTCCTTATTTCGAGTATGACCGAGCCTATCCCTATGAATGGGGCTCCGCCGCCCGCGAGCGTCAGGAGCGGCGGGCGGAGGCGCAGGCGACCGAACCGACGCCGCGCTGCACGATGGAGAACGGCGTCAGGGTCTGCCGCGGCTTGTGAGCCGGGCCCGAAATCCGGTGTCGGACACCGGATCTTTCCGGGGGATCAGTCCGGGCAGACGTCGAAGGCGAAGCAGGCGTCCTCGTCGCCGTGGAAGCAGGCGTCGAAGCAGATGCCCTTGACGAGTATCCGATACCGTCCGCCGGGCGCTCCGCGAAGCCGAAGGACGAACTCGCGCGTAACGCAGCTGCACGGCGCGATATCGTCGAAGCAATAGGGGCCGATCGGCACCAGCTCGATCGCCGGGCTGCCGTTGGGCAGGATCGGCACCGGCTGCCCCTTGTCGTCCACCACGACGAGCTGGGTGACGACGAGGTTGGACAAGGTCAGGTTCGAATAAGGGTTGCAGACGGTGAGGTGCATGACCTCGGTATCGTCGCCCTCGATGCAGTCGCAGCGGCTGTCTCCCCAGGTGATCGAGGTCCACGGGCGAATGGCCGGGATCTCCAGCGGCCGGCACCCCGCCTCGCCCACCGGCTCGCCGGCGCAGGTGACGAGGCGGTTGAAATGCCGCCGCTTGACGATCTTTTCATCGACCTCGGCCGCGAGCCGCTCGCAGCGGTCGCCGACGCAATCGTCGGCGATCCGGGTGAAGGTCGGAAGGCCGAGAGTGACGGATTCCTTCGGGAAGGTCATGACCTGGCCGGCTGAGTCGGTCGCCTTGAGTTTGAACGCGACCGCGGCGGGGCTGGCATTGTCGGGATCGCCGATCTCGAGCAATGTCGTCCCCGAGACCTTGGCGCCGTAAATCTTGCCGTTGGGCCCGAGCTGGAGCGCGCCCAGCCGGTAGCTGCCATGCGGTATGTCGGTCGAGGTTCCGATGAGGTCGGTCGCGGCGAAGGTGGTGCTGCCGTTGGAGATCTGGTGACGGCGAACCTCGCCGCTGTTGATCCCGCTCATGAAGAGGTAGCGGCTGCTGGGAGAGAATTCGATGCCGTAGATGGCGAGCTCGCCCTTCATTCCGCTGAGATCGGTGATCTCCGAATGGAGGGCGAAGGCGCCGGTCGCCCGGTCGAAGTCGAGGATGGCGACGTGGCTGATCGACGACATGGCGAGCCGCTTGCCGTCCGGCGAGAATTTCATGCAATAGCCGGCCGCGGCAGGCGTGGCCTTGAGCGGATAGGGGAAGGAGAAGGTCTTGCCGAGCGACGGACCCGCGTCGGACTCGATCAGCATCGAATAGAGCATGCTGGCGCCCGGGCTGCCCTGGAGCATGTCCAGCGAGACCACCCAATATTTGTCGCAGTCGCGGTGGGGAATGGCAGCGAGCTTCTCGGATGCCTTTTTCGGTCCGAACGAGAGCGGCGCGGGCGGCGAGACGATGGCGACGGTGCTGCCCGACGCGGTGACGGCCGTGTAGGTGATCGGGCCGGCGTTGGAAATTCCGCTCGCCCAGTCCCTGACCGCGAAGATGTGGAAGCGCGAGCCGCCGCCCGCGGGGGGGACGATGATCGCCGAATGGGCCGAGGACTGTGCGCCGCCGAGCAGGGCCGAGGGGACGGGCGCGTGGCTGCCGTTCCACAGGCCCTGGCCGTCCGTGTAGAAGGAGAGCTGGCCGAAGGCGTCCGACCAGGTCGCGCAGCCTTCGTCGGATTTGAAGGCGTGGGGGCCGGCGACGACCGGGTCGCCGCCGTTCGGGAAGCTGATGTGGCAGGTCTTGCCGAACGTCCAATGCCAGTCGTGAGTCATGTCGGCCTCCCCACTCGCCCCTGGCGGCCGGTTCAGGAATCCCGGCCGGCAGCGACCGTGCCGAGTTCAGGATCGCCGATTTACCATGCCCGGAAGCAAACCCGCAGAAGGGATGCCGCCATTTCGGAGCTTTCGGGTGCAGTGGCTTCAGATCGCTTCGATAATCGTTACGTTTGCGAGCCCGCCGCCTTCGCACATGGTCTGGAGGCCATAGCGTTTGCCCTGCGCCTTGAGGGCATGAACGAGGGTGGTCATCAGCTTGGTGCCGGAGGCGCCGAGCGGGTGGCCGAGCGCGATGGCGCCGCCGTTGACGTTGAGCCTGGCGGGGTCGGCGCCGATTTCGCGGAGCCAGGCGAGGGGGACCGGGGCGAAGGCTTCGTTGACTTCGTAGAGGTCGATGTCGGCGATGTTCATGCCGCTGCGCTCCAGGGCCCGGCGGGTGGCCGGGATGACTTCCTCGAGCATGATGACGGGATCGCCGCCGGTGACGGTCAGGTTGACGATGCGGGCGAGCGGGGTGAGGTTGTGCGCCTTCAGCGCCCGCTCCGACACGACGACCACGCCCGAGGCGCCGTCGCAGATCTGGCTGGCGTTGGCGGCGCTGATCTTGCCGCCTTCCTTGATCAGCTTCACCGAGGCGATGCCTTCGAGGGTGGCGTCGTAGCGAATGCCCTCGTCCTTGGCGTGGAGGGTCTCGTTGCCGTCGGCATCGATCCCCTTCAGAGGTACGATCTCCTCGTCGAAGGCGCCGGCTTCCGTCGCCCGGGCGGCCTTGCGGTGGCTGTCGAGCGCGAAGGCGTCGAGCTCCTCTTTGCGGAACTGGTATTTCTCGGCGATCATCTCGGCGCCGACGAACTGGCTGAACATCGGCACCCCGAAGCGATCCTGGATCCGTTTCGAGAAGGGGCCGGTGCCGATTCCGTGCTGCATCGGCAGGGTGACGGGGAGGCCCATCGGCACCCGGCTCATCGATTCGACCCCGGCGGCGATGACGACGTCCTGGGTGCCGCTCATCACCGCCTGGGCGGCGAACTGGACCGACTGCTGGGAGGAGCCGCACTGGCGGTCGATGGTGACGGCGGGGACGGAGGTCGGAAGCGACGAGGCGAGCACGGCGTTGCGGCCGATATGGAAGGCCTGCTCGCCGGCCTGGCCGACGCAGCCCATGATGACGTCCTCGACCAGAGCGGGATCGAGGCCGGAGCGGTGGATCAGGGCGTCGAGCACTTCGGCGGCCATGTCGGCCGGGTGCCAATCGCGAAGGGCGCCGCCGCGGCGGCCGCCGGCGGTTCGGGCGGCGGCGACGATATAGGCTTCGGGCATGTGAAGGCTCCTGAGGTTTGAAGCGATTTAGGATGGGCGGGGAGGGGGAGGCAAGGTCGCCGGGATGACGGTAGCGCCGAAGCGGTTCATTCTCTTTCGCGCCCCGCCTCCGCCCGTGATAGGTTCCACGCGGGGGAGAGGGGCCATGAGCGACGGTTATCCGGGCGGCGACGTGGGGCGTGACGATCCGCGTTACGAGACCTTGCGGCGGGGCTTCAATTTGCGCTGGGTGGGCGATCCGGACTCGATCGCCCTTCCGGGAAGCGCCGACCAGGTTCGCGAAATCGTCCAGCGCGCGGTCGATTCCGGCCGGCGGGTGACGGTGCGCAGTGGCGGACATTGCTACGAGGATTTCGCGGTCGGCAATGTCGACGGGGTGATCGTCGACATGGCGGCGATGAACGGCGCCTATTTCGACGAGGATCGGGGCGCCTATTGCGTCGAGGCGGGAGCGACTTTGTGGAACGTCATCTGGACCTTCTACAAGCTCTACGACCGCGCCCTGCCGACCGGCTCCTGCTATTCGGTCGGCGCCGGCGGCCATATCAGCGGCGGCGGCTACGGCCTGCTGGCGCGCAAATACGGGCTGATCATCGACTGGCTGACCGCCGTCGAGATCGTCACCGTGGGCTCGGACAAGCGGGCCCAGGTCACGATAGGCGAGAAGGACGGCGCCGCCGCCGACCTTTTCTGGGCCTGCCAGGGCGGCGGCGGCGGCAATTACGGGATCATCACCCGCTTCTGGTTCAAGGAAATCCCGCCCGCGCCGGCCGAGGCGCATCTCGTCAACGTCGCCTGGGACTGGGAAGGGATGACGCAGGACGAGTTCAGCGAGATCGTCCGCCGCTACGGCACTTTCTTCAAGTGGAACAGCGCTCCCGGCGGTCATTATGACGGCCTGTTCGCCTTGCTCCACCTCACCCACGAGTCGGCCGGCGGCCAGATCGTGCTCACCGCCCAATATGTCGACGGCGACCCCTGGCCGCTGACCGAGTTCATCACCTGGATGACGGCCGAGGGGGTGCGTGCGCCGGTGGGCCAGCGGGCCGCGGTCGGCCTCAACTTCTTCCCGCACCCGACGACGAGCCCGCAATGCCTGCCCTGGCTCTACGCGACCCAGTCGCTCGACGGATCGGGCCCCAACCGGCGCGGCAAGTACAAGTCGGCCTATATGAACCAGCCGTTCCCCGAGGATCAGGTCGCGACGATGTGGCGGTTCCTGACCGACGGGCTGAACAACAGCCAGGCTCTGGTCCAGGTCGATTCCTACGGCGGCGCGGTCAACGCTCTGGCCTCGGACGCGACCGCCATTCCGCAGCGAAGCTCGATCCTGAAGCTTCAATATCAGGCCTATTGGACCGACCCGTCGGCCGAAGCCGCGGAGACGAATCTGACGTGGATGAGCGATTTCTACGAGGCGATGTACGGGCCGGCGGGACCGGTACCGGACGGGGTGATGGACGGCTGCTACGTCAACTATCCCGACGTCGACCTCGTCGACTGGCAGCACCTCTATTATCAGGGTAATTATCCGCGGCTTCAGAAGGCCAAGGCGGCGTGGGACCCGCATGACATCTTCAACCATGCCCAGTCGATCAAGCTGCCCGGCCAGGGCCCTACTCAATCGGAAGCGAGCCCGGGATGACGGCTCTCATTCGCTGGCGGGACGGGGCGCCTCGCGATAAGGGGCGGGGATGGCCGACAATCCCTTTACCAATCACCCGCACGAAGTGGGCGAAAGCTATCCCGAGCATTTCGGAATGGCGGCGCGCTTCGGCTTGAAAATGATCGCCGGCGGCCTCGGCTGCCTCGTCCACGCGGTCTTTCCCTTCCTGTGCGAGAGGACCGGAAGCGAAACCGTGAAAGACCTCAACGCCACCCTGGGCAAGCGCGTCGACAAGCCCAATTGGGAGCGGCACCCGATCATCTAGGGTAGCCGGGGGAGGAGGCCTGCCATGCCGACGGTCGAGACCTGGTTCATCGCGGCGCACGCCGTCGCCTTCGTGGGCTGGGCCGCCCTGTTCGCCTTGCCCTGGGTCGGCCGCCGGCGCGCGGTGCTGGTCGCGCGCTGGGCGACGGTGCCGCTTTGCCTTCTCTATCTTCTCCTCCTGGCGACTCATCTGTGGGCGATCCCGACCGACGCCGGCTATACTCTGGCGGCCGTCGCCCAATTCTTCGAAAGGCCGGTGCTGCTTCTGGTCGGCTGGATCCATTATCTGGTGCTCGATCTGTTCGTCGGGAGCTGGGAAGCGGAGCATTCGGAGCGAACCGGCCTTCCCCACATCGTCCTGCTGCTCTGCCTGTTCTCGACGATGATGATCGGGCCGCTGGGGCTGCTCCTGTATTTGGGAGTGGCGGCGTGGCGGCACAAACGCCGCGTCGTTCCCGCGGAAGCGGGAATCCAGCACTGAGTCCGGACTGGATTCCCGCGTTCGCGGGAATGACGGTGGTCGTCCGGATGTGGACAAGAACTGTCCGCCACCGGACAGGAAAAATGTCGTTTGTCGACCTGCGCGCGAGGTTCGTCGCCCCCAACTAGGCAGAGCCGCATGGCTCGTTTCTTGCAAACGATGACGCTTGTAATCGTTGAAGGGAAATGCGGGTGGCGGGCAAGGCGCGGTGGGCGGGACTGGCGGCGGCGGCTTTGCTGTGCGGAATTGCGTCGCCGGTCTCGGCCGCCCAGGCGCCGGGCGCGAACGGACGTACCGTCTACGAGGCCGCCTATTTCGGCCAGTTCGCGCCGTCCAACGCGCTCCAGATCGTCCAGCGCGTGCCCGGCTTCACCCTCGAGCTCGGCAATCAGGAGGTTCGCGGCTTCGGCCAGGCGGCGGGCAACGTCGTCATCAACGGCCAGCGGCCGAGCTCGAAGAGCGACACGCTCGAGACCATCCTGGCGCGGATCCCGGCGAGCCGGGTGGCCCGGGTCGAGGTCGGGCCGGGCGATCTGTTCGGATCGGAATTCGCCGGCAAGCCGCAGGTCGTCAACGTCGTCACCACCGCGGCCGGCGGGCTGGCGGGGACGTTCAACGGCACTCTGAGGCGGACCTATACCGGGCGCGTCGAGCCCGACGTCACCGTCTCGGCGCTGATCCGGAGGGGCAAATCGAGCTTCAACGCCTCGGCCGGCTACCAGGCCTATCCGACGACCGAGGAGGGGTTCGATCGGATCACCGCGCTGCCGAGCGGGACTCTGCTCGAATATCGGGAGAAGGTGAACCGTATCTCCGACCGGACCGCCTTCGTCTCCGGCGCCTGGGAGCATAATGACGGCGACAACCGGACCGCCCATCTCAACTTCCGGGTCTCCCAGAACTGGTTCGACCTCAAGCAGACCAACGATGTCTTCCCGGTCGGCGGAATTGTGCGCGACGACCGGCTCACCCAGGATTACTTCCGCCGCGACTATGAGCTGGGCGGCGACGTCACCCGGCCGCTCTGGGGCGGCGGCCTCAAGCTGGTCGGGCTCGCGACAAGGCGGCAGCGGCACGCCGTCGACACCTCGCTGAACCGGGTCCGGAGCGAGGTGACCGGCGGCTTCATCCAGGATCTTGAAAACCAGCGGGACGAAAGGGTGCTTCGGCTGGTCTGGAACCGCTCCGACCTCGGCGGCTGGAGCGTCGAGACCGGGGCGGAGGGCGTGCTCAACAAGCTGGACAGCGACGTCGGTTTCTTCTCGCTCAACGCCGGCGGCGGGCAGACCCGGATCGACCTTCCGGTCGACCAGGCGGTGGTGAAGGAATATCGCGGCGAGGCCTTCGTCAACGCCGGCAGGGCGCTGTCGAAGACCCTGCGGCTGGACATGGGGCTCACCTACGAGGTGTCGCGCCTCACCGTCAGCGGCGACGCCGAAGCGGAACGGGTGCTGAAGTTCCTCAAGCCCAAGGCGAGCCTCGATTATCGCGACAAATCGGGCTGGCACGCCCAGCTGTCGATCGCGCGCACCGTCGCCCAGTTGAATTTCGACGATTTCATCAGCACGGCCGAGCTGACCAACGACCGGGTCAATGGCGGCAATGCCGATCTCGTGCCGCAGCGGGCGTGGGAGATATTGGCGACTCTGGAGCAGCCGATCCTGGGCGACGGAGTGGTCAAGATCCAGGCCGGCTACAACCGGATCTCATTGGTCCAGGACCGGATCCCCACCCCGGAAGGCTTCGACGCGCCCGGCAATCTCGGCAACGGACGGTCGCTGATCCTGAAGAGCACGATCGACGCGCCTCTGGCCCGGCTCGGGATCAAGGGCGGGCGGCTGACCGTGAACAGCTCGCTGATCGATACGTCGGTCGAGGATCCCTACACCTTCCGCAAGCGCCATTTCTCCGGCTTCAACCTCTATTCGGCCGATGCGAGCTTCCGCCAGGATCTCGGCAAATGGGCCTATGGCGCGACCTTCTTCTACAACAGCCCGACCTTGTTCTTCCGGCAGGACGAGATCGACCGGCCGTTCAGCGACAATCCCTATGTCACCGCGTTCGTCGAATATCGGCCCACATCCAAGACGACGATCACCTTCAGCCTCGACAACGCCACCAACGCCGCCGCCTTCCGCGACCGCACCTTCTTCACCCCCGACCGGCGGACCCCCTTTCCGGACGAGTTCGAGCTTCGGCACCGCAACAAGCACGTCATTCCGGCGATCGGGGTGAAGCACAGCTTCGGGTAAGGGGCCGTCATTTGCGAGGAGCGAAGCGACGAAGCAATCCAGCTTCAGGCGCCGAGCCGCTGGATTGCTTCGCTTCGCTCGCAATGACGAATGAGACGGCGCCGAACACGCCGGAACCCGCGAGCGGGCTGTTTCGTTCCCTCCTTATCGATCGAGGAGACGAGCCATGGCGGTTCAGGAAACTCACCTGTCGGCGAGCGAGGCGATTCCCGCGGAGCAGGCGGCGGATTATGCGCACGAGCTGATCTCGTCGCGGCGCGTCGAAGGGACGGCGGTCTACAGCGGCGCGGGCGAGAAATTGGGCACGATCCACAGCGTCATGATCGGCAAGCGCAGCGGCCAGGTCGCCTATGCGGTGCTTTCGGCCGGCGGCTGGCTCGGCATCGGCGCGCACGTCCATCCCCTGCCCTGGGCCCTGCTCACCTACGACGTCGACCGCGACGGCTATGTCGTGGCGGTGGACCGGGGCCAGCTCGAAGAGGCGCCGTCGATGTCGCTCGACGAGACCGACCGCCCGATCGACCGCGACTATCAGGAGCGGGTCAGCGCCTATTGGGGCACTTTGCCTTGGTGGGGGCTGTAGGCTTCGCCTGCGTCATTGCGAGCGGAGCGAAGCAATCCAGTGCGGCATCAGTCGCAGGCGCCGCAGCTGGATTGCTTCGTCGCTTCGCTCCTCGCAATGACGGTTAGCCCCAGGCGATGAAGTGGGGGTTGAGGAAGCGGGCGTCGATCTTGCCGTAGGCCAGTGGCCCGGTTTCGCGGCCTTCCTCGTCCAGCGCCATGACCCGGCCGCCGGCGGCCTCGAGGATGGCCTGGCCGGCGGCGGTGTCCCATTCGGCGGTGGTGCCATGGCGCGGATAGAGGTCGGCCGTGCCCTTCCGCGACCAGGCAGAATTTGAGCGACGAGCTCGAGGCGACGAAGTCGGCGATTCCGAGATGGGCGCTTTTCTCGCTCGTACTGTGGGAGGCATGGCTTCGGCTGCCGACGGCGGTCAGGCCCGAGGCGGGGCGGGGGCGGGGTCGGATCGGCTCGGCGCCGCCGCCGTCACGGACCCGGAAGGCGCCCTCGCCGCGGGCGCCGTAGTAGAGCAGCTTCGAATCGGGCGCGTAGATCACCCCAGCGACCGGGCGCGCCGTCCTCGATCAGGCCGATATTGACGGTGAACTCGCCGTTGCGCTGGACGAAGCCGCGGGTTCCGTCGAGCGGGTCGACGCAGAAGAAGCGGTTGCCGAGCTCCGGGTATCCGCCCGGCGGCGGCTTCCTCCTCGGCGAGGACGGGTATGTCCGGGAAGGCGGCGGCGAGGCGCTCCAGGATGATCGCTTCGGCGTGGCGGTCGGCGATGGTGACGGGCGAGCCGTCCGCTTTGTCGACGACTTCGCAGCCTTCGGCGTAGATACGCTCAATCTCCGCTCCGGCGGCGAGAGCGGCTTCGATCAGGATCGGGAGGAGGTTGGGTCGGGCCATCGGGAGTCGTCATGCCGGACTTGATCCGGCATCCACCTTTCTTGGCTGCGGTGAAAGAAGGTGGACCCCGGGTCAAGCCCGGGGTGACCTGGCGTAGCTAGATGGCAAGACCCGGATCTCCTTCCAGAACCTTGCGCTCGAGCCGCGGCGCTTCGCCCGGCCGCCACAGCCGGGCGGTGTGGACGACCCGGTAGCGCAAAGGTCCGCCGTCGGGTCGTTCGCTCCGAGTGATGGGCCGCGGGATGCAGACGAACTCGGTCCGCATCTCCTCGCTCGAAAGGCGCACCGTCGCATAGCCGTGGCCGCCCGCGTCGAAGAATTCCAAGTGCGGCGCGAGGTTCGGATTTCTAAGCGCTTTCGCCCGATCGAGGTCGAACGACTTAGCATATTCGAGCGACGAGCGAACACCGTGAAGGAGCGTCATATTATACGTCCAATCCGGTTTCGGCGCGCCGGGGCGGTTGGCGAGGTAGAGCGGCTTGAGTGGATTTGGCTTCTTGAAGCCATGCTCGAAACCTTCCATCGCCCCGGGGCTGACGAGCGATCCACCGACGAAGCTCAAGCCGACCGGTTCAAACTTGCGCGGCGGTAGCGTAGCGGCCGCATAACCTGCCCAGAAGCTGTGGCGGTCGCCCGAGACGATCGCAAAGCCGGTGATCTTCGAATCGCGAACGAGGTCGTAAATTTCCTTGCGCTCAGCATAGGCCGCTCCGTAATCGTCGGTGCGCAGGATCGCATACGTATCCGTGGGCCACGGCTTTTCGACCAATTCGGCGGGGAGGTTTTGCGGATCGACGCGTATGTCGAGCGCGCCGAGCGAATTGCCCCAGATTTTCCAAGTCGCTTTCGACTTACGCAGCTGATCCTTGAACCACGTCTTCTGCTCGACCCCGAGGATGGTCCGCGGCGCCTTATCCTGGCGCGGATTTGGAATGCGCGCCTCGCGAAAGTGGAGCTCGGCTGGCGGCTTGCCGCCGACGTAGGCACGGCCGGCGTCGAGCGCGATCGTCGCTTCCTCCGAGAACATGCCGTTGAAGGCCGGGTCGAAGATCTTTTCGATTCCGTCGACGTTGGTCGGGTCGTCGCCGCAGAAGCTGTGCTGGTCGGTGAGGAAGAGATCGAGATGCTTGCCATAGCGCAGGCCGCGATAGGCGATCAGGCTGCGGATCGCGGTCAGGTTATTGGGCTCCTGGCCGAGGCCGTATTCGTCCCAATTCTCGATCGTGACGTTCTCCACCGGCGGCGGGCCGAACTCGGCCAGCGAGCCGCTCGGCGCCCGCACCCGCGCCGGGAGATATTCGAACCAGGCCTGGTTGGCAGCGACCTTGACCGTCTGTCCCGGTTGGGGAGGCCCCCCGGCCTGGACGATGCTCTGTCGGCCCTGCCAGGAGAATTCGTGATTGTCCCAGATCGCCACGAACGGCCAGCGCGCCCGTGCATCCTGCAGGTCCGGATCGGCGAGATAGCCGCGATAGATGGCGCGGTAGCCGTCGAGGGTGAGCGGATAATGGAACTTGCCGACCGTGCCGCCGTCGGAGATTCGCGCGACCTCGTAGATCGTGCGGTCGTAGCGCGTCTTCTGCTCCTCGGGATATTGAACGACCTCGTAGATGAAGTCGCCGAGGTGGAGCACGAAACCGAGCTGTTCGGCGGCGGCCGCGCGCTCGTCCTCGAAGATCATCCGGCGATAGCCGTTGAGCTTGCCTTCATTGATGTCCTGGCAGCTGACGAAGGCGAAATTGACCGGCCGCTTGTCGTCATCGGCCGGCGCCGTGATGGTCCGGCCGATCCGGCTGCCATTCCCTTCCGAGTCGGTGAAGCGGTACCAGTAGGTCCGGGCCGGCTTGAGCCTGCCCACGAGGACCCTGCAGGTCCAGTCCGAGGCGGCCGAGACCGCGGCCGGCGCCCGCGCCACGACATCTTGGAACGCTTCGTCCTCGGCCACCTCCACGGTCAGCAGCGCCCGCTCCCCCGTGTCGAACGGGCGCCGGGTCCACAGGATCACGCTGTCGGGCGCCGGGTCGCCGGACGCCACCCCCTCCGGGTAGAGGTCGCGTCGTTCCCGCCATTTCGTGCGCGAGGCGCCGGCCGGACCGGCCCAGGCCAGCGACGCGCCGATGGCCGCGGCGGCCTGGAGGAACGAGCGGCGGCTGAACGTCATTTCATTCTCCGATGCCCAGCCGCTGGTTATGCCAGCGCAGATGATCCTCGATGAAGGTCGAGATGAAATAAGTAGCTGTGGTCGTAGCCCTCCTGCATCCTCAGAGTCAGTGGGAGTCCGGCATTTTCGCAAGCGGTGGTAAGCAGCCCGGGCCTGAGCTCCCGTTCCAGGAAGCTGTCGGCGGTGCCCTGGTCGACGAGGATCTCCGGCACCCGCGCGCCGTCCTCGATCAGGGCGACGGCGTCGTGGGCGCGCCAGGCGGCGCGGTCGGGGCCGAGATAGCGTCCGAGCGCCTTCTCGCCCCAGGGCACCTGGCTCGGGCGCGACGATCGGGGCGAAGGCGGAGACGCTCCGGTAGCGACCGGGATTGCGCAAGGCGAGGGTGAGGGCGCCGTGGCCGCCCATCGAATGGCCGGTGATCCCCTGGCGGGCCATGTCGGCGGGGAAATGCGGCCGCGATCAGGTCGGGGAGCTCGGACGTCACGTAGCTCGCCATCCGGTAATGGCGAGCGTAGGGCTCCTGCGTCGCGTCGACGTAGAAGCCGGCGCCCTGGCCGAAATCATAGTCCGGCTCGTCGGGGACGTCGGCGCCGCGCGGGCTGGTGTCCGGAGCGACCAGGATCAGGCCGAGCTCGGCGCAGACGCGCTGGTAGCCGCCTTTCTCGACGACGTTGGCGTGGGTGCAGGTGAGGCCGGAGAGGTACCAGAGGATTGGGAGGGGAGCGCCGGCCTCCGCCTGGGGCGGGAGGTAGATCCCGAAGGTCATGTCGGTGCCGGTCTCGCGGCTGGCGTGGCGGCAGGCGAGCTGGGTGCCGCCGAAGGCTCTTGGCGGTGGAGAGGGTTTCGAGGGTCATCGGCAGTCCTTCGCTACGCCGTTCGACTTCGCTGACCGGCACTCAGGATGAGCGGTTTCGAATAATCTCCAGTCCCTCCCGCCATCCCGGGCAGGCGACTGAGCCTGGCGAAGGCCAGTATCGAGGTGACGCGCTCAGTAGACCACGACGCTCCGGATGCTCTCCCCCGCGTGCATCAAATCGAACGCCTTGTTGATGTCCTCGAGCGGCATGGTGTGGGTGATCAGCGGGTCGATCTCGATCTTGCCGTCCATATACCAGTCGACGATCCGCGGAACGTCGGTGCGGCCCGCGGGCGCCGCCGAAGGCGCGTGCCTTTCCAGACCCGGCCGGTGACGAGCTGGAACGGGCGGGTGGCGATCTCGCGGCCGGCTTCGGCGACTCCGATGATGGTCGAGACCCCCCAGCCGCGGTGGCAGCATTCGAGCGCCTGGCGCATCACGTCGGTATTGCCGGTGCAGTCGAAGCTGTAATCGGCGCCGCCGTCGGTGAGGTCGAGGATCGCCGGCACCACCTTGTCCATGCCGATCTCGGCGGGGTTGATGAAGTCGGTCATCCCGAAGGCCTGGGCCATGCACGCGCTTGGCCGGGTTGACGTCGATCCCGACGATCCGGTTGGCGCCGACCAGCTTCGCGCCCTGGATGACGTTGAGGCCGATCCCGCCGAGGCCGAAGACGACGACGTTGGCGCCGGGCTCGACCCCCGCGGTCCAGATCACCGCGCCGACTCCGGTGGTGACCCCGCAGCCGATGTAGCAGATCTTGTCGAACGGCGCGTCCTCGCGGACCTTGGCCACCGCGATCTCCGGCATCACCGTGAAGTTCGAGAAGGTCGAGCAGCCCATATAATGGTGGATGGTCTCGCTCCCGAGCCGGAAGCGGCTGGTGCCGTCGGGCATGACGCCCTTGCCCTGGGTGGCGCGGATCGCGGTGCACAGGTTCGTCTTGCGGCTGAGGCAGGATTTACACTGGCGGCATTCGGGCGTGTAGAGCGGGATGACGTGGTCGCCGACCTTCACCGACGTCACGCCCTCGCCCACGTCGCGGACGATTCCGGCGCCTTCGTGGCCGAGGATCGAGGGGAAGATGCCCTCGCTGTCCTTGCCCTCGAGCGTATAGGCGTCGGTGTGGCAGACGCCCGTCGCCATGATCTCGACCAGCACCTCGCCGGCGCGGGGGCCGTCGAGGTCGACCTCGTGGATCTCGAGCGGCTTGTTCGGGGCGACGGCGATGGCGGCGCGGGTCTTCATCCTGGATCCTATGCCTGAGCGGGGCGGTGAGCCCCCTTGTCACCACGCGGGGGACGATTACAACATGTAACAAAGGGGACTCGCCATGCTCATCGCGCTTGCCGTCGCCGCCGCCGCACCTACCGCGCCTCCACCGCCTCCGCCTCCCTGCTCGACGGCCGAATATCGCCAGCTCGACTTCTGGGTCGGCACCTGGGACCTCAGCTTCGACGACGGCACCGGCAAGACGGCCCATGGGATCAACCGGATCACCCGCGACGAATTTGGCGACTGCGTGATCGCCGAGCATTTCGAGCGGCCCGACAACGGCAATCTCGGCGCCTCGCACAGCACCTGGGACGGGGCCCGCAAGCAATGGGTGCAGACCTGGGTCGACAATGGCGGCGGCTACATCACCCTGGCGGGCGGGCCGGTGGCCGGGCAGCCCTGGAGCTTCGAGCTCAAGACCCTAGAGGCGCGCGGGCCCAGGCAGGTTCATTCGCGGATGATCTGGCAGGACGTGAAGCCCGACAGCCTGACTTGGCGCTGGCAGCAGCAGAAGGCGGACGGAAGCTACACGGACGTGTGGGTGATCGATTACAAGCGGCGGAAGTAGCGCGTCATTGCGAGGAGCGAAGCGACGAAGCAATCCAGCGGGCGTCCGAAGCCGCTCTGGATTGCTTCGCTATGCTCGCAATGACGGCGCGGATCAGCGCCCCCACTTCCTCCGGTCCGCCAAAATCGCTTTCGCCGCATTGTGCCCCGGCGCCCCCGTCACCCCGCCGCCCGGATGCGCTCCGGACCCGCACAGATAGAGCCCCGCCAGCGGCATCCGATAATCGGCATGGCCGAGCATCGGCCGGGCGGAGAAGAGCTGGTCGAGGCCCATCTTGCCGTGGAAGATGTCGCCGCGCGGCACTCCGAAGCGCTGCTCGAGGTGCCAGGGCGATAGCGCGAGCCGGCCGATCACGGAGGCCTTGAAGCCGGGCGCGTAGCGGTCGACATGGGCGATGATGTGGTCGGCCGCCTCGTCGACCCGCGATTCCCAGCCGCCTTCGACCTCGTAGGGGAAATGCTGGCAGAACAGGCTTGCCACATGCTGTCCCGGCGGAGCGAGGCTGTCGTCGAGGGTCGAGGGGATCAGCATCTCGACGATCGGCTCGCGCGCCCAGCCCTCGGTCCGGGCGCTGGTATAGGCCCGGTCCATATAGCCGAGCGAGGGCGCGATGATGATCCCGGCGGTGAGAGGATCGCCCGGCTCGGGCAGGCTGGTGAAGCGGGGAAGCTCGGCCAAGGCGACGTTCATCCGGAAGGTCGCGGATTCGGCGCCCCAGCCGGCCATTCGCCGGGAGATTTCGGGGGCGACGGCGCCCTCGGGGAGCAGATGGCCGAACAGGAAGCGCGGGTTGACGTTGGCGGCCACGGCCTTGGCCCGCCAGGTCTTGCCGCCGGCGACGGCGCCGGCGGCCCGGCCGCGCTCGACGATGATCTCCTCGACCGCCGAATCGAGGATGATCTCGACCCCTTTTTCGCGGGCCGCTTTGGCCATCGCCTGGGTGATCGCGCCCATTCCGCCGACGGCGTGGCCCCAGGCGCCGGCGACGCCCGCCGCCTCGCCGAACAGATGGTGGAGGAGGACGTAGGCGGAGCCGGGGTCGTAGGGGCTGGCGTAATTGCCGACGACGGCGTCGAAGCCGAACAGGGCCTGGACGATGTCGGTCCGGAAATAGCGGTCGAGGATGTCGGCGGCGGACTTGGTGAAGAAATCGAGCAGGTTGCGCTGCTCCTCCGAGCTCATCCCGCGCACGGCATTGCCGAGCTTCAGCGCCGCCAGCACGTCGGCGAGCCCGCCGCCGGCATTGGGCGGGGCGCGCAATATCCAGTCGCGGAGGATGGCGACGACCGAGCCCAGCGCCGCTGAATAAGCGTCATAGCCTTCGGCATCGGCGAGGGAGTGGCGGGCGATCTCGCGGCGGGTGAGGCCTTCGCGACCGGAGAGGAGATGGTCGGCGCCGAGGGTGGGAAGGAAATTGTCGATCTTGCGGAGCACGACCTTGAGGCCGTGCTCGTAGAGCCGCATGTCCTCGATCACCTTCGGGTTGAGCAGGCTGACCGTGTAGGCGGCGGTCGAGTTGCGGAAGCCGGGGTGGAATTCCTCGGTCACCGCCGCCCCGCCGACGACGTGCCGGCGCTCGAGCATCGTGACCTTGAGGCCCTTTGCGGCCAGATAATAAGCGCAGGCGAGGCCGTTATGGCCGGCGCCGATGATGAGGACGTCGGAGGTCATGGGGCGGTCTTACAAGTGCGGCCGGCTCGCCGGTAGGGTGCTTTGCGCATTGGGGTGCCGAAGCCGCAAGAAAACGATATGAGGCCGGAATGACACTCGCTCCGCTCGTTTTGATCCTGCTGCTCTCGCCCGTGGAGGACGATCCGGAAATCTTCAGGACGCGCGTCGAAAGCGCGCCTCGGAAGGTGGCGACGTTCATCGAGCGGCGCGCCAATTGCAATCATTTTGCCGGCGAAGAACCTTATGATGCGGAGCGCGCGGCGTATTTGAATAAAACCATTCGCGAGCTCAAATGCAGGCGCCTCTCCCGCGATGAGCGCAGGTTGGCCCGCGCCTATCGCGACCGGCCCGAAATCCTCCAGCTTCTGAAAGACACCGAAGACCTCCCCGGCTGGTAGACCGCCTCAGCGGTGCAGCTGGTCCAGCGGCAGCGCCAGGCTGGCCTTGAGGCGGCGCTTGACGAAGCTGGTTTCGTAGCGCCGGACCGCGCGCTGGCCGGCGAGCAAATCGTCGGCGAACAGGTTGAACGCCTCCATGTCGGCGACGACGACGAGCAGGAGGATATCGAACGCGCCCGAAATCTCGAGGCAGAACTGGATGTTCTCGGACGCGGCGAGGAGCCGCTTGAAGCTGGCCACCTCGGTCAAGGCGTGGCGCTCGAGCTGGATGTGGATCACCGCCGACAAGGGATGCCCGACCGCCTGCTCGGCGACGATCGCGACGTCGCCGGCGATCGCCTTGGTCGAGCGCAACTGGCGCAGGCGGCGCGCCACGGCCGAGGGCGACAGGCCGACGCGCTCGGCCAGCAGGTCGGCGGTGAGCTGGTTGTCGGACTGCAGGCAGGCGAGGAGCTTGATATCGAGCTGGTCGAGCTTCTTGTCCATTCAGGCGCTCCCATCGACTATTTGCGCCATAAACTGGCGCAGTCGCCGACATGTTTGCCTGAAATTGCCGCCAGACCAAGCGATAACCTTGGGCAGGGATGTAAGGCTTTCGAGTGGGGAGAAGAATATGAAGCGGACCAGCGGGATAGCGCTGTTCGTCGTCGTCGGCCTGGCCCTGGCGGCGGGCGTGGCCGAGGCTCAGCCGGGCGCGGCACCGGCGGCGGTCGCTCCAGCGGACGGGCGCGCGGTGGTCGCCGCCCTTCGCAAGGTGCTCGCCGAGAATTACGTCCTGCCCGAGGTTCGGCCGAAGCTGGATGCCGCCCTCGCCAAGGGGCTCGCGGCGAAGCGCTACGACGTCTCCGATCCCGGCACGCTGGTCGAGCGCATCAACGCCGACCTCGCCGCCGTTACTCCGGACAAGCATCTCGGCATGCATTACGATCCCGTGGCCGCGGCGGCGGCCACCGCCGATCAGGCCGCGCCCCGCGGCGACGAAGACGGCCCGGCTTCGCCCGAGGCGATCCGACAGGCGCAGTCGCGCAATCACGGCTTCACCGAGATGAAGGTGCTGATCGGCAACGTCCGCTACGTCAACATGCAGGGCTTCATCTGGACCGGCCCGAAGAGCGCCGAAGCCTATGACAATGCGATGCGCTTCCTGAAGGAAGGCGACGCGGCGATCATCGATATCCGGCAGAATGGCGGCGGCAGCCCCGAGGCCGTCCAGTATCTGGTCAGTCATTTCATGGAGCCGAACCGGCCGCTCATGACCTTTCACATGGCCGGCAACCGGACCGACACTACGGCGACCCTGGCGAACCTTCCGGCCGGCCGGATGGTCGGCAAGCCGCTCTACGTCCTGACCAGCGGCCGGTCGGCGAGCGCGGCGGAGGAGTTCGCCGGCCATATCGACGGCTTCAAGCTTGGCGAGCTGATCGGCGAGACCACGGCCGGGGCGGGGTTCCGCAACGCCCATTTCCCACTGCCCGGCGGCTATCTGGTCAGCGTCTCGGTCGGCCGGGCGGTGCTCGCCTCGACCGGCAAGGACTGGGAGGCGGTCGGGATCAAGCCGGGCACGGCCGTGGCTTCGGACAAGGCGCTGGAAGTCGCCCAGGTCCATGCGCTGCGCAAGCTCGCCGCGACCGCCTCGCCGCGCGACAAGGCCCGTTTCGAAGGGGCGGCGGCGCTGCTCGCCGCCCAGGCGGAGCCGGTCGCCACGGCGCTTCCGCTCGCCGCTTATGCAGGCACGTTCGGGGAGCGCAAGGTCTGGGTCGAGGAGGGGCGTCTCGCCTTCCAGCGCGAGGGCGGGCCGAAGCTCGCGATGATCGCGGTCGGGCCGAACCTTTTCGCCTTCGAGAACGACCCGATGACCCGGGTCGAGTATAAAATCGCCGGCAATGCCGCCACCGCCTTCGAGCTGCAGCGGGGCGATGGGAGCAAGGTGGAGGCGGTGAGGACGCCATAG
This sequence comes from uncultured Alphaproteobacteria bacterium, assembly GCA_963850005.1. Lineage (GTDB taxonomy): Bacteria > Pseudomonadota > Alphaproteobacteria > Sphingomonadales > Sphingomonadaceae > Allosphingosinicella. Next base: position 1,055,044 of record CAWKJG010000004.1, on the reverse strand, counting down.
GGGCTTCGTCCCCCTGCAGATGCAGGGGAGATTTTAGGCTGTATCGACCTTCAGCGCTGCCCTTTTTCCCTCTCCCGCTTTTCGCGGGAGAGGAGGGGCTCGCCGCGAAGCGGTGGGAGGTGAGTGAGGGTCTAGCAGCGGTACAGACCCTCACCTCCCAAGCTTCGCTTAAGTCCCTCCTCTCCCGTTAAGGACGGGAGAGGGGATCTAGCGGCTCCGGCGCCGATTTGAATGTCGGCACAGCCCAGGATCTGGAGACGGTCCGACGGGCGCGCCTCCGGGGAGCGGCTGCAACTCGGTCATCGAATCATTGCCCGGGAAGGCGCGCCTTCGGGAAGCCGCCCCAGGCCCGGTCGTAATCGGCCTGAAGCCCGCCCCCGGCGGACAGGGCGAAGGCGGTGGGTCGGAACGGCCAGCAGCTTTCGACCATGAAGGCCAGGGTGTCCTCGATCTTGCGGGGCCTGAGCTCCGCCTCGGACGCGGCCTTCCAGCTCGCCACGTCGGGCCCGTGGCCGGACATGAGGTTGTGAAGGCTGAGGCCGCCGGGAGCGAAGCCCTCCGCCTTGGCGTCGTAGGCGCCCGTTATCAGCCCCATGCACTCGCTCATCACGTTGCGGTGGAACCAGGGCGGGCGGAACGTGTCCTCGGCCACCATCCAGCGCGGCGGGAAGATGACGAAATCGGCATTGGCCCGGCCGGGGGTTTCCGACGGGCTGGTGAGGACGGTGAAGATCGAGGGGTCCGGATGGTCGAAGCTCACCGTTCCGATCGTGTTGAAACGGGCGAGATCGTATTTCCAGGGCGCGAGATTGCCGTGCCAGGCGACGACGTCGAGCGGGCCATGGTCGAGCGTCGTCGTCCACAGGCTGCCGAGATATTTCTGGACGAGCTCGACCTTGTCGTCCTCGTCCCGACAGGCGGCGACGGGGGTGAGGAAGTCGCGGGGGTTGGCCAGGCCGTTGGAGCCGATGGGCCCGAGTTCCGGCAAGCGGAAGAGAGCGCCGTGATTTTCGGCGACATAGCCGCGGGCCGTCCCGTCGGGAAGGCGCGCCCGGAACCGGACTCCGCGGGGGATCAGAGCGACCTCGCCCGGAGCGACCTCGATCCGGCCCATCTCGGTGAGCAATTCGAGCCGGCCCTGCTCCGGGATGAAGAGCAGCTCCCCGTCCGAGTCGAAGAAATAGCGCTGCATGTCCCTGGCGGCGCGATAGATGTGGACGGCGACCCCCTGGAGATCCTCCGGGTGCCGGTTGGCGGCCATGGTGACGAGGCTGTCGAGGAGATCGGACGGCTCGTCCGGAAAGGCGAGCGGATCCCAGCGCAGGCGGTTGGGCGCCAGCGGTTCGTCGATCGTGCCCGGGGCGAACAGCTTCGCGCCTTCATAGGGGCGGTAGGGCGGGTGCTCGGCGCTGGGGCGAAGGCGATAGAGCCAGGAGCGGCGATTCTCGTGGCGCGGCGCGGTGAAGGCGGTGCCCGAAAGCTGCTCGGCATAGAGTCCGAAAGCGGGCTTTTGCGGGGAGTTGCGGCCTTCGGGCAGGGCGCCGGGCACCGCCTCGGTGGCGAAATGGTTGCCGAAGCCGGAGAGGTAGGCGGGGTCGGTCAATGCGCGTCCTTCGATACGGGCCTTCGCCAAGCTCAGTCCCTACTCAGGATGAGCGGGCGGAGGATACTCACAAGCGCTCATCCTGAGTAGCCGTTGAGCTTGGCGAACGGCGTATCGAAGGACGATCAGCGCATCAGCACCAGCTCCTCCGCCATGGTCGGGTGCAGCGCCACCACCGCGTCGAAATCCGCTTTCTTCAGCTTGGCCTTGACCGCGATCGCGGCGGCCTGGAGGATTTCGGGGGCGTCGGGGCCGATCATGTGGAGGCCGACGACCTCGTCGGTCTCCGAGTTGACGACGAGCTTGTAGAGGGCGCGCTCGTTCCGCCCCGCCAGCACGTTCTTCATCGCCCGGAAATCCGACGTGTAGGTCTTGACCGAACCGAGCTTGTTGCGCGCCTCGCCTTCCGTCATTCCGACCCCGGCGAGCGGCGGGTGGCTGAACACGGCCGAGGGGATATTCTCATAGTCGACCCGGGTCGGCTTGTCGCCGAAGAGGGTGTCGGCGAAGGCCTGGCCCTCGCGGATCGCGACGGGCGTGAGCTGGACCCGGTTGGTGACGTCGCCGACCGCGTAGACGCTGTCGCAGCTCGACTTGTTGTCGGCATCCACCACCACCGCGCCCTTGTCGTCTATCTCGACCCCGGCGCTTTCTAGGCCGAGCCCCTCGGTGTTGGGCTGGCGGCCGATCGCGAACATCACCGCGTCCGCCTCGATCGCGTCGCAGCCCGTCATGTTCACCTTGAGCGCCCCGCCCTGCTTCTCGAGGCTCTCGAACGAGACGTGGAACTTGAAGTCGATTCCCTTCATCATCGAGATGGTGAGCAGCCGGTCGCGGATCGTCTCGTCATAGCCGCGCAGGATGACGTCGGACCGATTGACCAGGGTCACGTGGCTCCCGAGATTGTGGAAGATCCCGGCGAATTCGTTGGCGATATAGCCGGCGCCGGCGATCACCACCCGCTTCGGCAGGTCGGACAGATGGAAGGCCTCGTTCGAGGTAATGCCGAGCTCGCTGCCCGGGAAATCGGGGACGACCGGCCGGGCGCCGGTGGCGACGAGGATGATCCCGGCGGTGACCTTGCGGCCGCCGGCGAGGCGGATCTCGTGAGGGCCCGAGACCACGGCCCGCTCCTTCACGATCTCGACCTTATGGTTGGTCAGGGTCTCGGTATAGGCCTCTTCGAGCCGTCCCACCTCGGCAAGGACGTTGTCGCGCAGGGTCGGCCAGTGGAAGGCGCAGGCCGGGACGTCCCAGCCGAAGCGGCGGGCGTCCTGCAAATCCTCGGCGAAATGGGCGCCGTAGACGAGCAGCTTCTTGGGCACGCAGCCGCGGATGACGCAGGTGCCGCCGACCTTATGCTCCTCGGCGATCGCCACTCTCGCGCCGTGGGCGGCCGAGACTCGCGCCGCGCGCACTCCGCCCGATCCCGCGCCGATGACGAAGAGGTCGTAGTCGTAGCTCTTGGGCATGGGGCGGGTTCCTGGGCTGAGGCTTGGGGGTCATATGGCGGGGAGCGCGCCCCGGTGCAATTCATCCTCCCTGTCGCCGCAGGCGATGGGGAGGGGGACCATGCGAAGCATGGTGGAGGGGTAATTGCACAGGCTTGTTCCAGTTACCCCTCCACCACCCTTCGGGTGGTCCCCCTCCCCGAGCAAGCTCGGGAGGATATTCAGATGTTCAGCTTGGCCACCAGCGCCAGGCGTTCGGGGGTCGCATTCTTGAAATTGCCGGCGTCGAAAGGCGGATCGGGGTCGTATTCCATGCTGAGCTGGACCGCCTCGGCCATGTCGCGGCCGGCGATCTCGGCGCAGAGGCGCAGGCCGAGGTCGATTCCGGCCGAGACTCCGGCGCTGGTCAGATATTTGCCGTCTTGCGTGACCCGATCGGCCGAATAGGTGGCGCCGAAATGGCCCAGATAGTCGCGCGCGCCCCAATGGGTCGAGGCTCTTCGGCCTTCGATCAGTCCGGCCGCGCCGAGGAGCAGCGAGCCCGTGCAGACCGAGCAGGTCCATGTCGTCACGGCATCGAGCACCGCCATCCAGCCCAGCACCCTTTCCTCGCCCATTTCGCGCTGAACGCCGGCCCGCCTGCCGCCCGGGACGATCAGAATGTCGGCCTCGATCTCGTCGTTTATGCCGGTGTCGGCAATGAGGCCCAGGAAGCCGTCACCGGTGCGCACGGGACCGGCGCGGTGACCGACGAAGCGGACCTCCACCCCAGGCAGCCGGCTCAGCGACTCGTAGGGGCCAATGGCATCGAGGGCGGTTACGCCGTCGTAGAGATAGATGAGAATTCGCATGGCCGTTCCTTCGTCATTGCGAGCATAGCGAAGCAATCCAGTGCTGCGCGCCCGCCCTCTGGATTGCTTCGTCGCTACGCTCCTCGCAATGACGGATCGCCCAGCGCCCGGTCGATCAGAGCCTCGGTCGAGGGGTCGAAATCCACCTCGTCGCCCTCGTCGATCGCCTTCGCCACCGCCTTGCCGAGCTCGACTCCGAACTGGTCGAACGGGTTGATGCCGAGCAGCACCGCATTCACGAAGCTTCGGTGCTCGTAAAAGGCGATGAGCGCGCCCAGCGTCGCCGGGTCGAGCCGGTCGAGGAGGATCGTCGTCGACGGCCGGTCGCCCGGGCAAGAGCGGTGGGGATCGTCGCTGCCCTTGCCGGACATGAGGGCGGCGCCCTGGGCGAAGCAGTTGATCAGGAGCTGGCGGTGATGCTCCTCGTCGAAAGCGTGGGCGGGTTCGACGCAGGCGACGAACTCGACCGGCACGAGGTGCGTGCCCTGGTGGAGGAGCTGGAAGACGGCGTGCTGGGCGTCGGTGCCGGTGCCGCCCCAGGTGACGAGCGAGGTCGCCCGTCCGGCCGGACTGCCGTCGAGCCTCGTCGACTTGCCGTTCGATTCCATCTCGAGCTGCTGGAGATAGGAGGGCAGAAGCCGCAGCCTTTCGTCATAGGCGAAAACGGCGCGGGTCTGGCTGCCGCGGACGTTGGCATAATAGCGGTCGGCGAAGGCGGCGAGGACCGGGGCGTTTTCGGCGAGCGGCGCGAGGCGGAAATGGCGGTCCATCGCCGCGGCGCCCTCGAGCAGGGTCTCGAAGGCTTCCCAGCCGAGCGCCAGGGCGATCGGAAAGCCGATCGAAGACCAGAGCGAGTAGCGGCCGCCGACGCTTTCGGCGAACGGCAGGATCCGGGTCTCGTCGACTCCGAATTCGATCGCGCGCTCGGGCGCGGCGGTCAGGGCGATGATCCGGCCGTAGGGATCGGCGACTCCGCCCTGCTCCAGCCAGGCGAGGGCGGAGCGGGCGTTGAGCAGGGTTTCCAGGGTGGTGAAGGTCTTGGACGCGATAATCAGCAAAGTGGTGTGCGGGTCGAAGCCGGCCAGCGCTTCCTCGAGGGCGGCCGCGTCGACGTTGGAGACGACCGCCGTCTCGTAGCGGCCGGAATCCCGGCCGAGCGCGTCGATCACGAAGTCGGGCCCGAGCGCGGAACCGCCGATTCCGATGTGGAGGAGGTGGCGGATCGGCCCGAACGCCTCGGCCTCGATCGCGTCGACCAGCGCGCGCATCCGGGCGCGCAGGCCGGCGGCCCGGGCGACGCTCTCCGGAGCGCCCTGGCCGCGCTCGGCGCTGTGCTCGGCGGCGCGGCCTTCGGTCGGGTTGACGATTGCGCCCGCGAACAGGGCGTCGCGCGCGCCGGCGAGGCCGCGAGCCTCGGCCAGCACCTGGAAGGAGTCGAGGAGGGTATTGCTGAGATGGGTCTTGGAGAGATCGAAATGCAGGCCGGGCAGGTCGAGCGCGAGGCGGGAGAGGCGGTCGGGCTCGGCGGCGAAGAGGGCGGCCAGGGTCCGCGGCTCGGCCGCCTCGATGGCGGCCCAGGCTTGGTTTTCATCCATGGACGGGCTCTTAGTGGGGCGGGCAGGGGATGCCTAGCCTTCACCCCTCTCCCTGCAGGGGAGAGGGGGCGCGCGAAGCGGGAGGGTGAGGGCCTGTAGATCATAGTCGGCAAGCCCTCACCTCCCACCGCTTCGCGGCGGACCCCTCCTCTCCCCTGCAGGGAGAGGGAATGCGCCTTGACCGCACCCCCGCCCCAAGCGAAAGCGGCGGCATGGCGAGTGGTGCGGCGAAGTCGAAGGCGGCGAGGAAGAAAGGGGGGATCGCCGAGACGACTCGCTTCCTTTTGTTGTTCTTCCTGTTCGCGATCCTGCTCCGGACCTTCATCGTGGCGCCGTTCGTGATCCCTTCCGGGTCGATGATGCCCGAGCTTCGGATCGGCGATTATCTGTTCGTCGCCAAATGGCCCTACGGCTATTCGCGCTACTCGATCCCGTTCGGCCTCGCCTCGTTCGGCGGGCGGTTCTGGGCGGCCGAGCCGAAGCGGGGAGACGTGGTCGTCTTCCGCTATCCGGGCGAGGACGAGGATTATGTGAAGCGCCTGATCGGACTTCCGGGCGACAGGGTGCAGATGCGCGGAGGCCAGCTCTTTCTCAACGGCAAGCCGGTGCCGAAGGTCAGGATCGCCGACTGGCTGATGCCGGTCACCCCCAACAGCCCGTGCCGCTATGCCGGGCGGGTCCAGCCGCCCGCTCTCGAGGCCGGCCAGGCCGTCTGCCGCTATCCGCGCTACCGCGAGACCCTGCCCGGCGGGCGTTCGTACGAGGTGCTCGACCAGGTCGACGGCGGCGCCGACGACACCGAGGTCTATGCCGTGCCCGCCGGCCATTATTTCATGATGGGCGACAATCGCGACGACAGCGCCGACAGCCGCTTCAGCCTCGAGCAGAAGGGAGTCGGATTGCTTCCGAGCGACCATGTGATCGGCCGTGCGCTGATCGCCTTCTACTCGACCGACGGCTCGGCCGAATGGGCGAAACCCTGGACCTGGGTCTCGGCGGCGCGCTGGGAACGGGTGGGGCGGACCTTCTGATGGACAAGCCCACTTTGGCCTGGCTGGAAGAGACGCTCGGCCGGGCGCCGGGCGACGTCGCTTTGTTCGAGCGCGCGCTGACCCACGCCAGCTTCGGCGAGGCGCAATATGAAAGGCTCGAATTCCTCGGCGACCGGGTTCTCGGCCTCGCCGTCGCGGACTGGCTCTACGAGCTGTTCGCGGAGGAGCCGGAGGGCCAGCTGTCGAAGCGCCTCAATGCGCTCGTCGCGCGCGAAACCTGCGCCCAGGTCGGCCGGGCGCTCGGAGTCGGCGCCCGGCTCCGGCTCGGCAAGCAGGCCCGCGAGGACGGGGCCTCGGACAGCGACAATGTCATCGGCGACGTCGTCGAGGCCTTGATCGGCGCCGTCTATCTCGACGCCGGGCTCGACGCGGCGATGGGCTTCGTCCGATCCGCCTGGGGCGATCGGGTCAGCACCCGCGACAAGGCGCCGCAGCATCCCAAGTCCACGCTCCAGGAATGGGCGGCGGCGCAGGAGCGCAAGCCACCCGTCTACCGCCTCGCCGAGCGCAGCGGGCCCCAGCACGCGCCGACTTTCGTCGTCGAGGTGGAGATCAGGGGCGTCGGCTCGGCCAGCGCCGAGGGCGCGTCGAAGCAGGAAGCGGAGACGGCGGCCGCGCAGAAATTGCTGGATCAGCTGACATGAGGTTGGGCTCCGCTCTAAAGCCCTCCCCCTCGATGGGGAGGGTTGGGTGGGGGTGCGGGTCGAGCCCCGCCGCGCCCAACCTCGAACCTCACCCCACCCCAACCCCTCCCCATCGAGGGGAGGGGCTATGAAGGCCCGGCCCTATGACCGAGAAATGCGGCCTCGTCGCCGTCGTCGGAGCGCCCAATGCGGGCAAGTCCACCCTGGTCAATGCCCTCGTCGGGCAGAAGATCGCGATCGTCAGCCCCAAGGCGCAGACCACCCGGACCCGGCTGATGGGGATCGCGATCGCCGGCGAGGCGCAGATATTGCTGCTCGACACGCCCGGAATCTTCGAGCCCAAAAGGCGCCTCGACCGGGCGATGGTGGCGGCGGCCTGGGCGGGGACGGCGGACGCGGACCTGATCGCTCTGGTCGTGGACGCCAAGACCGGCTTCTTCCGCAGGCTCGAGGACATGCTCGACACTCTGAAGAACCGGCGCGAGCCCAGGATCCTCGTCCTCAACAAGGTCGACCTGGTGAAGAAGGAAGTGCTTCTGGACCTGGCGACCCGGCTCGGCGAACGGCTCGACTTCGAGGATATCTACATGGTCTCGGCGACCAGCGGCGACGGAGTTGCGGACCTGAAGGCGGCCCTGGCCGAGCGCGTGCCGGAGGGGCCGTGGCATTTCCCGGAAGAGCAGGTCTCCGACGCCAGCGAGCGGCTCGCCGCCTCGGAGGTGACCCGGGAGCAGCTCTATCTCCAGCTTCACGCCGAGCTGCCTTATGCAAGCGCCGTCGAAACCGAGAAATATGAGGAAAAACGGGACGGCTCGATCGCCATCCACCAGCAGATCCTCGTCGGCCGCCCCACCCAGCGCGCGATCGTGCTCGGCAAGGGCGGGACCCGGATCAAGGCGATCGGCGAGGCGGCGAGGAAGGAGCTGGAGGCGCTGATGGGCCGCAAGGTCCACCTCTTCCTCCACGTCAAGGTCAAGCCGGACTGGGAGGAGGATAGGGGTGTCTACCGGGATATCGGGCTCGACTGGGTGGAGTGAAGCTCAGCTCTGGTTCGCGATTCTGGCGGCGACATCCATTCGCTCATGGAACACGTGAACGATCCGGACCGAGTCCGGTTCTTCCTTGAAGATGATGATGTGCCGTTGATAACGGCAGCGCCGATAGCCGTTGCCGATCTCAGCGTCCCGATGCGTAGCGGTACCGGCCGCGATTTCCTGGAAACGGCGTCCCAAGCCTGTCAGATAACGTTTTGCCTGAGGGGCTCCCCAGGTGCGACGCGAATATTGTCGGACCTCTGCGACCTCGGCTTCCGCCTGAGGCGTGAGGCGTGAGGCGAACCTCCTTCACGCGGCGCTGTCGAGTCTGTCCTGCTCTTCCAGCCAGGTGTCCATGTCGAACGAAACAGCTTCGCCGCTGGCTTCGCTTTCAGCGACGGCTCGCCGAAGTCGGTCGAGGGTGGCCTCGCGTGCTTCGAGAAGCCGAAGGGCATCCTCGATGACCTCGGTGGCATTCCCGTACTTGCGCTGCGCGACCTGGTCTTCGATGAAGGCTTCGAAATGGCGAGCGAGGCGGTGCGGCGGGTGGTCGTTCATGATCGGAGCTCCATTTCCGCCTTTAACGCAATTGCAGAAAACGGGCAAGAGTATTCACCGCAAACCGTCAAGTACGGACAGCGGTGCGTACCTTTTCGCGGAAAAAGTACATGTCCCCCGTCCCAAGCCGGACTGAGGGCAGGGGAGAATAGAGGCCGTATCGGGAGTTTTGGCTGACTGGGTGGAGTGAGGTCTTCACGGGGATTTAACGGCCGGCGGCTAGTCCCCGGGGATGCGCCACTTTCTGATCCCCGCTCTGCTTCTCGCCGCCGTCCCCGCCCACGCCGGACAGTCGGTGCCGCTGACTCCCCCCGTCGGCGCCGCCTTCCTCTACGGCGGCAACGGGCCGCGCGCGGTTCCGGAGGGCCACCCGCTACGCGGACGGATCGCGGTGGAGCCGGTCCTCGCGATGCCGAAGCGGGTGGGAAGCCTGCTCATGCCGGTGACGAAGCCGGCGGAGTTCGACAGGGCGCTCAAGCTCACGCTCGAGCAAGCCAGGTTGCTCGCCGGGCCGGCGGATCCTCCCAAGGCCCGGCTGCTGGTCACCTGGCGCTGGCTGGAGGCTCCGGCCAAGTTCGGCACCCGGGCGCATGCGACCGTCGAAATCGGCTATGAGCTGCGCCGGATCGATACCGGCCAGACGATCTTCCAACGCGAGGTCCGGACGGAGTCCCGCGCGCACGGCGGAGTGGCGAGCGAACGCGTCCGACTGAACGCCCGGATGGCGGTTCAGCACAATATCGCCTCGGCCGTGGCGTGCCTCGACAAGGCGGCCTTCGGGGCGGCGCCGGCGGATTGCGCGGCGTGGATGGGGCGCTGAGCGGCGAAGTGAGGCCGCCGCCGAAGCGACGGCCCCACCCTCAGCCCTTGACGTTCACCACCTGCCGCAACCGGTGCCTGATCGCGACCAGGTCGGTCTGGGCGTCCATCACCGCGCCGATATCCTTGTAGGCGGCCGGGCTCTCGTCGAGCACGCCTTCGTCGACCCGGCATTCGATGCCCCGCATCGCCTCGCGATGCTGGTCGAGGCTGATCAGCTTCTTGGCCTGGCCGCGCGACATCACCCGGCCGGCGCCGTGCGAGCAGCTGCGGAAGCTCTCGACGTTGCCGAGCCCCTCGACGATGAAGCTTCCGGTGCCCATCGAGCCCGGGATGATCCCGAGCTCGCCGACATTGGCGCTCACCGCCCCCTTGCGGGTCACCCACACCTGCTCGCCGAAATGCGTTTCCCGGGTCGCATAATTGTGGTGGCAGTTGATCGCCTGCTTGTCGGTCTTGAACGCCGGCAGATGCTTGCGCAAAGCCTCCAGCACCCGTCCCATCATCAGCTCGCGGTTCGCGATCGCATAATCCTGGGCGAAGCTCATCGCCTCGATATAATCGTCGAACAGCTCCGAGCCCTCGGTCAGGAAGGCGAGGTCGCGGTCGGCGAGATGGAAGTCGAGCCGCTGCCTGGCGATCGCCTCCTTCGCCGCATCGATGAAATAGGTGCCGATGCGGTTGCCGGTGCCGCGCGAGCCCGAATGGAGCATCACCCAGACTCGCTGCGCCTCGTCGAGGCAGATCTCGATGAAGTGGTTGCCGCCGCCCATCGAGCCCAATTGGTCGCTGGTCTTGCCCTGAACCCTCGGGTGCCTGGCGACGATCTTGCGCCAGCGCTCCTCGAAGCGATCGTACCAGGCGCGGGCGACCTTATTGGGCGTGATCGCCCAGCCGCCCTTGGCGTGATTGGCGGTCCGGCTCGACTCGAAGCCCTTGGGCACCGCCCGCTCGATCTCGGCCCGGATCTCCGACAGGCTGTCGGGCAGCTGGCTCGCGGTCAGCGAGGTCCTGACCGCCATCATTCCGCAGCCGATGTCGACCCCCACCGCCGCCGGCACGATCGCCTGCTTCGTCGCGATCACCGAGCCCACCGTCGCGCCCTTGCCCCAATGGACGTCGGGCATTCCGGCGATGTGGCTGTGCACGAACGGAAGCGAGGCGACGTTGCGCAACTGCTGCATCGCGCCCGCCTCGAACGGCTGGTGGCTGTCCCACAGCTTGAGCGGCACGCCGCCGCTTTCATGGAGAGAGAATTTGTTCATGGCCTGATTCCTGAGCGATCATATTTGGTCAGGGTGGCCGGGCTCGGGGGGCGCGGCGGCCGGACCATCCTCCCGCTTCCAAGGCGGGCACTCTACCCACTGAGCTACAGCGGTCGTGGGAAGAGGCAGGTCGCGTTCATAGCGGGCGGGCTGATAGGGGAGACCCAACGCCATGACAAGGCCCCCGTCATCCCGGCGAAGGCCGGGACCTCAGGACGAGAAGTCTCGGCGAGTCTCCACGAGGTCCCGGCTTTCGCCGGGATGACGGTCAGGAGCGAAGCACTTCCTCCACCCACGCCGGCACCAGCACGCCCGCCGGACCCGTTCGGGCCTCATCGAAATAGACGCTGCCCAGGCTCGGCTCGAGATTGAGTTCGAGCGTCCGGGCGCCGGCATGGCGGGCGGTCTGGACGAAGCCCGCGGCGGGGTAGACGGCGCCCGAAGTGCCGATCGAGACGAACAGGTCCGCATCGAGCAAGGCGCGGTCGATCCGCTCCATCTCGTAGGGCATCTCGCCGAACCAGACGATGTCGGGCCTCAGGCGTCCGCCCTCGCCGCAGGCGGGGCAAGGCGGCCCGCTCGACAGCTCGCTCTCCCAAGGCGTCCGCGAGTCGCAGGAGAGGCACCAGGCCGATTTGAGCTCGCCGTGCATATGGAGCAGCCGACGCGCCCCCGCCCGCTCGTGGAGGTCGTCGACATTCTGGGTGACGATCAGGAGCTCGCCGGGCCATTCCGAATCGAGCCGGGCGAGGGCGCGGTGGGCGGCGTTCGGCTCGACGCTCCCCAGCTTCTCGCGGCGGGCATCGTAAAAGGCCTGGACCAGGTCCGGGTCGCGACGGAACGCCTCGGGCGTGGCGACGTCCTCGACCCGATGCCCCTCCCACAGCCCGTCCGGCCCGCGGAATGTGGCGAGGCCGCTTTCGGCGGAGATGCCCGCGCCGGTGAGGACGACGATGCTTCGAACCATCCGGCGCGACTAGGCCCGAAGGGGCCGTCCGCCAAGGTTTTCGTCGAAACTTCAGCCGCTGAAGGTCGCCGCGTAGCTTTGCACCCCCTTCACCCCTGACACCGCGAACACCCCCATCAGCGTGTCCTGGTAAACGGTGTTGCCGGTGGTGAGGACGCTGTCCGGATAAGTATAGGCGGCCCAGACCGCGTCGCTGAAAGCGCCGTCGGGCTTGACCTCGATCGCCGCCAGCAAGGCGCAGGTGGCGGTCATTCCGGCGAGGTGGAAGCCAGCCGGGGTCGCGGTGATGCCTTCGAAATGGGTGAGCGGCGCGGGATGGTTCATCGCGCTGTAGAGCTTCAGGTTGCTGAACGCCCCGGATTGCGAATCGTAGGCGACGACGAAGCCGCGGTTGATGCCATGGCCGTCACGGGTGCCGCCGACGATCGTGTAATTGCTGCTGCCGATCCCATTCTGCCAGATGCCGTAGGCCGTGGTGAGCGTGCAGCCCTCGAAGTCGAAGATCGTCCAGCTGTCCTGGGCGATGTCGTAGAGGAAGGCGTTGCCCGAGAACGGCTTGTCCTGGAGATCGTAATCGCCGACCACGAGATCGCCCATCGTGCTGTGGGGAATCGTGTTCCACACCGTCGCTCCGCCGACCGCGCTGCTCGGCACGTCGATCTGGGTCCAGCTGCCGCCGCCCGCCGGCGGTCCCTGGTAGAGCATGCCGTGATTGTAAGTGCCGCTCCCCGAATATTGGTAGCTTCCGACCGCCCGGACATTGCCCTCGCCCAGCGACGGATTGAAGACGAAGGTGTCCGGACCGTAGAAGGTCGAGGTGGTGACTTCCTGGCCTTCGAACACGGGCGGATTGAGGTGGATGCCGCCGGCATCGGTCGGCGAGATCGGGCCGACGTAGAGCATCGCCACGGTCGCGCCGTCCGCTACGCTGCTGCCGGTCAGCACCACGTCCGGCCCGGCCCAGCCGCGCACCCCGGTGACGAACTGGTCGAGGCTGAATATTTCGGTCGATTCGACCTGGCACGGCGCGCGGCCGCCCGGCTGCCTGAGGCTCATCAGCTGTCTCCCACGGTTGCTGCAAGCGGTCCCAACCCCTTCCAGGCCGACGGCGACGATATCGCGAAGCCGATGCCAATCAAACACGGTGAATGGTTGCGAAGCGGATGCGGCTCCCGCATGGATGGGCGCAATGACGGCCATCTCGATCTTCGGCGCCGGCGGGCGGATGGGGCAGGCGATCGCCGAGGCGGCGGCGTCTCGCGGCGACGTCCGGCTGGCCGAGCACCGGCCCGACGTCTTCGTCGATTTCTCGGTGCCCGAAGCGGTCGAGGCGCATCTTGCGCAGGCGCGCCGGGCCGGGAAGCCGATCCTGATCGGGACGACCGGCCTCGACGCCGGCCAGCACCGGCTGATCGACGAGGCGGCGGCCGAGATCCCGATCATCCAGGCCGCCAACACTTCGCTCGGGGTCAATCTGCTCGCCCACCTGGTGCGCGAGACGGCGGCCCGGCTCGGCGAGGATTGGGATCTCGAGATCGTCGAGATGCATCACCGGATGAAGGCCGACGCACCCTCGGGGACCGCGCTGATGCTCGGCCGCGCCGGCGCCGAGGGACGGGGGGTCGAGCTCGACTCCGTCGCCGAGCGCGGCCGCGACGGCATCACCGGGCCCCGCCAGCCCGGACGGATCGGTTTCGCCTCGCTTCGCGGCGGCTCCGTCGCCGGCGAGCATGTCGTCCTCTTCGCCGCCGAGGGCGAGCGGATCGAGCTCGGCCACCGCGCCGAGAGCCGGGCGATCTTCGCCCGCGGCGCGATCGAGGCGGCCTTGTGGCTGGTCGGCAAGCCGGCCGGCCGCTACGCGATGGCGGACGTGCTGGGGCTGACGTGAAACCGGCCGAGATCGCGGAAATATACAGGCGGCTGCATGATCGTACGCCGAGCCCTCAGACCGAGCTCGAGTTCGTGAACCATTATACCTTGCTGGTCGCCGTCGTCCTCTCGGCGCAGGCGACCGACGCCGGAGTCAACCTCGCCACCCGCGACCTGTTCAGGGCGGTGAGCACGCCCGCGGCGATGGTCGCGCTCGGCGAGGAGGGGCTGAAGCGGCACATCCGGACGATCGGCCTGTTCAACACCAAGGCGAAGAACGTCATCGCCCTCTCGCAGGCGCTGATCGAGCGGCACGGCGGCGAGGTGCCGGAGGATTTCGAGGCTCTGCAGGCGCTTCCGGGCGTTGGCCGCAAGACCGCCAACGTCGTCATGAACTGCGCGTTCGGGGCGGAGACGTTCGCGGTCGACACCCACGTCTTCCGGGTCTCCAACCGCACCGGCCTCGCCCCGGGCAAGGACGTGCTCGAGGTGGAGCGCAAGCTCGACGCCGGGACTCCGCAGCCCTGGCGCCGCGACGCCCACCATCTGCTCATCCTCCACGGCCGCTACGTCTGCAAGGCGAGGAAGCCCGAATGCTGGCGCTGCACGATCGCCGACCTCTGCCGCTTTCAGCCGAAAACGCCGCCGCCGGGCGACGAACCTCCGCTGCGCCCCTACCGATAAAGGCTGGCGAGGCCTCCCCGCCTTTGCTAAGCGCCGCCTTTCCACGCACCCGTAGCTCAGCTGGATAGAGCGCTGCCCTCCGAAGGCAGAGGCCACAGGTTCGAATCCTGTCGGGTGCGCCAGCCGCTTCAATGAATTGGCGAGTTTTCGGGTTTCCCTGGGAAGACCAGATTTCGAAGGCTTGCGGATTCGCTTTCGGCCATTCCTGTCCGAGAGACTATTCGTCCGCAGGCAACCGGCCGTTCATGCCCAATTCTCCGCGGCCAAATAAGTGTCCCCAAACCTATTTTTGAGCGCACAGGGCCACGACCTTTGGCCTTGGCTACGGATGGGAGCGGTGGAAGATGGACCGCAAAATGACGCCCACGGACCAGGTTCGCATCCGATCATTGCGCCTCGCCAACCGCCGTTTCCGCCCGAACGTAATCAGGGTTATGACCCTAGAAATCAGCGACTTTACCGCTGAGGCTTACCGCCACACTCTCTAATCTCGCAAAATAAAACGCACAATTACAGCAATCATGATAGTCAAAAAGACAAAGTTCGTAACAACAAAACCCGTCTCAATTGCTATATATCCATAATCCATTGCTACGTACGACGTCGAGTCCTGCTTTGTAATGATCTCCCCTGCCATTGCGGACTGCATCACCATTAAAAATGAATCAAGAAAAGCCCGAAGTATTTTAGAGATAATGACCGCAGGTGCCTGAACCCATAGTCGATTTACCACCAAAATCATGATAAACGAGATAAACCACCAAAACATTAGGAACTTTACATAGAGTGCAATAAAAGACCAAGGTTTCGCAAACAACGTAAACGCCGTACGCCTTCGCCTGAGTGAGTTTTTCAACCTCTGTTCGGAAGTTCCAATATAAGTTGAGTTCGGAGTATTTTTCCTGACGAAATCAGGCAATCTTTCAGCTATGGCGCGCGTCAGATGCCTGAACGAGAGCAACGTCATCCAGAAGTTCAGCGCGATCAACGGAATCTCCGCAAGCCAGGATTTGCGGGCGCTCGAATTTCCGGCGGAAGGCCCGCGCCCGACGTAGACAAGGCTCTCCACCTGGGCCTCGTTGGCCGCATTGATCGCTTCGAAATTTCGATAGGCACCGGTGATGGCGGACCAGATCTGAAGTCCGAAATCATGCACTCTGATCAGCGCCTTCTGCGGGTTCTCCCAAGACCCGTAAATGCTGACCAGGACGTTCTCGATCTCGTCACGCCGGGGATCCAGGTCGAGGCTCGGCGAAAAAATGCCGACCGCCATCGCTTCCAGGGAAGCCTCGGCGGCGTGAAGCTTCGCCAGGGCAGCGATGGCCGTCGGCACGTTGCGCCCGGCGAGCAGCTCGAAGGCCTCCCCCAGCAACAACGCCCGGTGGATTCGGCAACGAACCGTGTTCTCATCGAGATGGTGCGCCCGTTCCATGATGGCGGTGGCCAGTTGGTGGAAGGTTGGCGCGGCCGCATGCCTGACGCCCTCGATCGCGTGACGTCCTTCTTTCTCTTCTACGATCCGCTCCACGACCGTACGCAAATCGGTTCGGCCTGGCGACGGAACCGTGCCCTCCCGGTCCACCGGAAGCTCCACCGGAGTCGAATGCGGTGCAGCCTGGCTGACGAACAGAATGGAGCAAAGCGGTTTTGCGACAAAGCTCGATCCGCTCGGCGCACTGCGCGACTGCTCGCCCTCGGAGGAGATGATGAGCTGGCGAACGCGCTTCCGGTCCCGCCATGCGGCAAAGTCCGTCGGCGGAGGCGAATCGGCGCCGCGCAGGCTGTACATCCCTGCGGGTGCATTCCACTTCGATATGTCCCAATGCTCGAATTTTTCGAGATCCACCAACGGACTACCCGGCGCCGCCGTATAGGTCCGTCGATGGAGGTGCGCATGATGCAGCCGAAGCTGACGATCGCGGATCACGAGCGTCGAACCGAGCGACCCGGCATAATTCTCGTCGGGAACGTCGTCGCGCCATGCCCCGGCGATGAAGTCCACACCCTCGGCAATAGCCCAGGCACGCCGCCCTTGCCGATACGCGCTATAGGCGCCGATCAGGGCGAAATCCGCTTCCTCATCGGCTACCACCGCATTGTTGATCGCGCGCATCAGAAGCACGGCGGCAGGGCCGCATCTTTGATTGCCATATTGTTCGTCGCTGCCCAGCACCTGGCTCCAAAGGCCCGCCTTGACCAGGGATCGCAGCCCGGTCGGATCGAACAGAAAATCCTTATGGATTAGAAATTGCCGGATCGGGCAGCCAGGCGCACGCCCGCCCAGGAAATGACATTGCCAGATGGCGGCACTGGTGGCCTTGCGCAGAGTTTCCGCGATATAGACGCCGTCCTCTTCCCGCGTGTTGTTCGGGATGAGTGCGTCGGCGGCTTGCTTCGTAATATGAATGAACAATTTTTCGAGCCGCGGCTGGCGAGCGACGAAGATGGGCCAGACCTCCGGGAAGCGAATGAGCAAATGGGTGCCGAGCCCCGCCGCGGCGGAAACCGGCTGCTCGAGCTCCTCTGCGGTGCCTCCGGCGGCTTGGCGGGGCATCAGCATGTTGGCATTGAACAGCTGAAGGTCGTTTTCCGGAAGGGTGCCGACGACCACGCAGACCGGACGAGTTCCCGCGTCCATGACTACCTCGCGAAGCTTTTCGAGAAAGCTATGGCCGTCGTGACACCGATCGTCCTCCTCCGTCCCGGCGGCGCCGAGGTCGCGCAGCTCGAAGGCAGGGAGTTGCGGATCGGCCTTCAACGCCTCAATCCGCTGAAGCCCCAGCGGAACTCGAGGCTGCCGGGCCAGCCCCCGCGCCGGCCGCGGTTCCACATCCCAATAAACGACGATCGGCTTTGATCGCGACGTAGCCATCGTTCAGCCTTCGACGACCGGCAGCAGCGCCTCGTAGAGGCCGGCATCCAGCGCTTGGTCCTTGTTGATGTAGTGAGTGCCGCTGTCTTCGAGCACCTCGGCGATCGTCCGGCCCTCGAATTTGCTGCCGCAGGCCGCGTCATCCTTTCGGCCCGTAGTGAACAAGGCCCGCGGCACGTCGGAGAAACGAGGCGAAGTCGCCAGCGCATCGACGATCTCGAGGCCCATATGCAGCTGCCCTCCCGTGTCGTTGCCCTCGCCGTAGACCAGGTCGATCAGGAAGATGTCGGGCTTCTTTTCCAGCGCTTCGATCGAGTCGAGAGCGGCTTGGGAATCGAACCGGGTCAGAAACTCGTCAAACGGATTGATGAAAGTAAAGTGAATCCTGTCGCCGCCGTGGGTCGCCTGGAACCCTTCCCGACCGTAGGAGGATTTCGGGTCTTCGGCCTGGCCGAGGATGTCGTCGACGAGGACCGCGTTGATGGTCACTCGCCGCCTCCCGCCGGCACCACCCTGGCAAGGTCGAGTGCGTTGTCAAGCCGGTCCGCATGCGCCTTCAGCCGGTCAATGGGGAGCCGCGCGGCCAAGGCCCGCTTGAAAGCCTGCATCTCGTATCGCGCTTCCTCGACCGCCTGAGCGCGTTTCACTTCGATCGGAATCTCCTTGAGCTGCTGCGTCGCCCTTTCCAACACGTCGGGCAGGATTTCCCTCAGGCGTTGCGCAGGATCCTTGTCCCGAATCCGCTTGAGAGCCACTTTGATCATCAGATCCTCCGAATAGCGGAGATAGACGGCAGCCCGAGGAAACGGATCAGTATGAGCCGTCGCCATGGCGAAATCGAGGAACTCGTTGAGCTTCGGCTCGAGCTGGACCCAAGTCGCCTCCAGCTCGGACCTGATCTGCGCTTCGCGCTCCGGCGAGGAATCCTTCTTTTCGGCCTCCTTGAGCGGGATCTGGATCCGGTGCCGCAACCACGAATGCCGGAGCGAGCGGCGTTTGACGTCGAGCGGATAATACGTCGCGAAATGCCTGACGTCGCCCTGCCGGAAAGTGTTGAGCATCTCGGGTTCGCCCCAGTCCTTGACCCAGAATCCGGCCCGCAACTTACTTGCTTGATCGGCCGGCAGAAGGCGCGCCGTTACGACCGCGATGGCGCTCTGCACGAACTCCATGACTTCGTCGGAGACCTTGCTGTCCTCCCGGGTGATCGGATCCCAGACCTTCTCGAACTGCTCGATAGGGGGAACGAAGGTCCGGTCCCATATCCAGTGAATGAACGAATCGAGCGCTTCCCGCACCGTCACGTCGCTCGGAGTGCGGACCGCGCCCGACGGGAGGGCATGCCCGAGGACTTTAATATGTCGGGTGAGCTGCTTTTTCTCCTGTTCGAAATCGCCTCCGGCTATTCGTACCGCGTGCACTCGGTCATCCATGACCCGTTTGACGCTGTAATGGGCCGCATTGGGGTCGCCGGAGACGAACAGCAGGCCGAGCGGCCGCTTCGGCGCCTCGGCCAGCCGGTCCATCATCCAGTCGATCCACAGCTCATAGGCGTTCTCGCCCTGCGCATGACAGATGACGATGGTCGGCTGCTCGATGACCAGGCCGATCGGCCCTCCCTGCACCTCGAATGACCAGTCCAGCTGATCGCTTCCGGGCAGATCGGGTATTCCACCCGAATAGGCAAACAGTCGCACGTCGATCGGGGGCGGGGATGCGGGACGGGCCACGGCTCAGCCCCTCGTGGTCATGTCTGGAGCGAGCAGTATCTCGATGTAGCTTTTGTCGATGCCGCTTTTGCCGAGATTGGCGGAAACGAGCGCGACGGCCTCCCCGGCTCGGCGGGCGCCGAACACCCGCAGCACCGGCTGGCCACCACCCGGCCAGCTGGCGTCGACCTTCGGATCGAGCGGAACATTGATCACCTTCGCCTCCCGAGAGAGATCTTCGGTGCCTCCGTCCTCGCTGAAATCCTGGATGAGGCCGAGCGCCTTGGCGAATGCGGAACTCGTCTCTTGGCCGGCTTTGCGGCCTCCCATCCGGGGCAGGTCGATGCCCTTTTCGGAGCTCGCCTCATCATCCTTAGCTTGAGACTGCCCGACCGCTCCTGCTTTCCCAACCTTTTCGAGCAGGTTGTTGTAGAGAGCACGCAGCTCGCCGGGCTTCATGTCGAGGTCCCGATAATCCGGATCGTCGATCCTCTTCATGGCCGCGATGATTGCGGCATCGCTTTGGCGGAGCCGTAAGTGGAGCCATCCTTCGCATCCGCCTTCCAGCAGTTCCTCCAGCCATCGAGTGTTCTGCAGGCCTTGCTTGCGGCCGGCGATGAAGGACACGGCCTCGATCGACCCAAAGTCACCCGGCACCACCATTCCGGCCGACTGGATCACGCCGATATCGATGGTCGTGATTCCGCTGATCGGCATGCCCCCCTCGAACGGAACACTCGCGTCGATGACGGCGGTCAGCCTCGCAAGCCCTTCCAGCATGGAGGCGTGGGGGAAGTTGAACTCGGTATCCAGCGGATGACCGCCCGCGCTTTCCCCTTTATCCCGGAAGTTCAGGAATTCGCCGGCACCGAGCAGGAACAGGATCTCGCTCAGCCAATAGCAGGTGCGCTCGCCCTGTTCTTCCCGCCGATCTCGATTTTCGGCTGCCTTGTACCATTTCTTGAAGGTTCGGAAGCAGCGCTCGATTAGCACGCGGTCGGTGCCCAGCCGGAAATTGTAGAAACCCGTATTCAGTCGATGGATCAGCGTTAGCGCTTCGTTTTCCCGGAGCTGCTCGTCATCCGCTTCGACATGCAGGAACGACCAGGCGAATTCGGGCGAGACCGCAAAGTTGCTCCTGAAGTCGGAGGGATTCGGTTTCGCGAAAAGCCATAAGGCCGCCGCGAGCTGTGCCGGCCCCCACTTTGTGTGATGGCCCTTGGTCCCCGCCGTATAGGGGACGAGAACCTGCCTATGAGTCTCGAACAGCGGCCGGATCTCCCGGAGCCATTCGTCGAAGCGGCTGAGGAAGAAATTGTCTTCGATCAGCTCGGCGATGTCGCTGATGGATTGCTGCAGCTCCTTCGAGATTTTCCCGAGGCTTTGCGACGCGCTGCGCAGCTTGTTGCGTTCCTTGATCGCGTCCTGTGCATGGCGCTGCATAAGGCTGCGCTGGCGCTCGGATCGCTTCGCCTCTAGATCGGCCATCGCCGCCGCGTAGAAGCCGCAGAGCCGGACGAGCAGCCGCTGGATCATTCGCCGATGCTGCGGATTGAGATCGTTCCCGGGCTCGCGCCACCGGACCATGAACAGGTGCGCGACCGTGCCGCGGCGGGAATTCTGAAGGAAGTCGACGTCGATCCCCTCCATGAAGTGCCGCAACTCGACAGGCCGGGTTTTCACCGTCGGGATTATTTTCGCGACCGCCTTGAGCAGGAATTCGTCATAATTGCCGAACTTGTCGTCACCCATCGGAGTCTTGAAAATACGCTTAGGATTGTAATGCGCATAGACTCCGGCCGAGTTGCGGCCTTGGGCGGGCCGCGCCGGGCTGCCGCTCTCCTCAGCTTCTTCCTCGCGAGGCGGCCAGCAGACCGGCTCGTCGTCCAGGTGGCCCTCGAGGTTTATCGAGGTGCCGCAATCCTCGAGATATCTCTCGAGCTCAGTCCCGTACTTGACGAAGCTTGCGCTTGCCTCCGCGCGTCCCTCATCCTCTCCGCCGCGAACCTTGAGCCGTGCCGCCACGGCATGCTTGACGTTGATATGGCGCAATTCCTCGCCGCGACGCTCGGGGGCGCTCGAGGACGCATGTTCCTCCCGCCGAAACAAATAGAGATCGCCAAGCTGCAGGGATGGATCCATCGCGAAGGCTTCGTCGAGTATAGCGGTCATCCGGGTACGAATGAGCTGTTCGAAATCTTCGTGAGTGAAGTCGCCGCCGCCCGGGCCGAGCGCCAGATCGGCATTGACCAGCATACCCAGATCTATCGGCAGCCGCTCGCGTACCCGGTTTCTGACGCAGGAATCGTTCCCCAGCGCCTGGACTCCGTCGCGCGCGCCCAAACGTTCACTGTGGGCCGCTTGGCCGAACTCGCGCTGCACCTCCGCAGAGATCAACTGGAGGAATCGTGCGCGATGTTGCGCCTCGGCGCTCTCGTACCAAGTGTTGAATTCACCCCCGGTCAGCCCGGCGTCGGCCAAGACCTGCACAACAACGTCTTCAGCGTCCAAGCGAGTGATGTCATCGTCGGTCATCCGCGCCGCCCCCTTCGATCGCAGAATTCGTCTTGGCGGCAACTGTAGCTTGTTCGCATTCACAATCAATCGTCTTCATTGTTTGCGCAGGCGCCGCTTTTGCGCTTTGGTGGTTTGGGAAGACGCGGGGTGGCATGTTCGAGATCGACAAGCTTGCGTGCGGTTACGGGAACCGGGTGGTGGTCGAAGTTCCGGCGCTTTCCATAGCGGACGACGAAGTGATTGCGGTCGTCGGCCGTTCCGGAGGCGGCAAGAGCACGATTCTCGCTACCCTGGCCGGCGCCGTGCCGCCGTTGGCGGGCGAAATCCGCATCGATGGCGAGATCGCGAGTCCGCGGCGGCTGCGCCTGCTCGTGGCGAGGACGCTGCAATCCTTCCCGCTGCTCCACTGGCTTACCGTGTCCCAGAATCTCGAGCTTGCCGCGCGAAGCCGAGGTGTCCGGCTCGACTCGGCGGAGGGTGTCTTGTCCTCGTTCGCGGCGGCCCATCTCGCGCAACGCTATCCCAAGGAATTGTCGGGGGGCGAACGGGCCCGGGCCAGCCTCGCGCAGGCGACATTGTGCGAGCCTCGAATGCTGCTGCTGGACGAGCCGCTGACAGGTCTGGACCCTGTCGTCAGAAATGAGGTGGCCGCCGCGCTCTTCAACTTCGCCAAGACGCGTTGCTGCTCCGTGATGCTGGTGACTCACGATCTTGAGGATGCGGTGAAATTCGCCGATCGGATCGTCGCGCTTCGCCCCATTAGAGGCGAGTCCGTCCTCGACTTCGACGTTCCGACGACCGCCCCGGATGCCACCGAGCGCGCGTTGCGGGCCTTGCGGGGCAATGGAGAGGACGGAGAAACGGAATGACGGTCAGCGCCACCTCATTTGCTTGGAGCGACCTAGGCGCCGGCGCCAGGAGCCTGCGGACTGCCGTTTTGCGCTATGTCCTTTCCATCCTGACCTTGCTCCTTGCCTGGTGGGTCGTGACCGACCTGCTTGGGGCTCCTGCCGGGCTCATTCCGCCGCCGCAGGCGGTGTTTGCATCGCTGATAGCCGAATGGTCCGATTATTATTCGACGTTCACTGCCAATACGGCAACCAAGGCAGCGATAGGCGGAGCAATCGGCATCTCCGCAGGGTTGGTAAGTGGGTTGGCACTTGGCTATTCCCGGTCTGCCCGGTGGCTGTTCGAGCCCTATCTGACCGTCTTCCAGAGCTTCCCCCGCGAGGCATTGTACCCGATCTTCGTCATCGCCCTTGGCGTCGGGAATCTCCCTCAGATCACCAACGCGGCCTTGCTCTCCTACTTCCCGATGGCAGTTACGACCCTGCATGCCGTGACCGACACGCGCCGCGACTATATCGACCTCGTCCGCTCTTGGGGGGCGAGCCGGATAACCGAGTTCCTCCACGTCCGGCTGCCTTACGCGCTGCCGTCCCTGCTCGGAGCGCTGCGTATCGCCGTGCCCTTCGCGATCATCGGCGCGGTGCTGGCGGAGATGATCGGCGGGAGCATCAACCGCGGCCTGGGCAATCTGGTGGTCAGCGCTCAGGCGGGCCAGGATTCTACCGGCACTTACGCCGCCATCCTCATCCTCGCCGCGATGGGAATGTCCGTCATTGCCACCCTCCAGGCTTTTGAATATCTAGCTTTGCGTCGCTTCCGTCACGAGTAGGGCACATATGCGCGTCGTCTGGCTTGGTTTCGCCCTTCTCGGCCTTGCATCCTGCGACGCGGAACAAGGCGGCCCGGATTCGGTACAGGGCAGTCGGGAGGCGGTACCGTTCCTGATCGACTGGGATCCGGAGCCGACCTATCTTGGAATATACTATGCCAAGGCGGCCGGATTGTTCGAGCGCGCCGGCTACGACGTCGACATCGTGTCGCTGCGCGGCGCCAACGCCGTCGTCCAAGCCGTCGCCAGCGGCGCCAACCCGATCGGAACGGCATCCGGCGGAGCGACCGTGATCGGCGCGGCCAACGGCAACCGCGTGCTGTCGATGGCCGTCCTCTATCCGCAGATTTCGACGGTGGTCTACGGCTACGCCAGGACGGGAATACGCGAGCCGCAGGATCTTATCGGGAAGCGGATCGCCATCTACCCGACCAGTATCACCAAGAACGAGTTCGAAGCCTTCCGCCGCGCCCAGAACATTCCCGCGGATCGGATCCAGGTCGTCGACGCCGTCGGATCCGACCTCGAATTCCTGGCCCAGAATCAGGCGGATGCCGTGCTCAACTATGCTGAAATGAGCCCTTCGCGCCTGGCCACCAACCCGAAAGTGGCGCCCGTGGACGGCAAGCGCTCGTTCGAGCTCTACCTCTCGAATTATGGCGTCAGCGGCTATGGCCTCAACATCATCGCGTCGCCGGCCGCCTATAAAGCGGACCCGAAGAAGGTGCGCGCACTCTCGAACGCCGCTCTCGAAGGCTATGTGCGGGGCTGCCGCAACCGGCCGGCTGCGGTGGAGGCTTTCCTCCGGCCGGTTTACAGAAGCAAGGATCGCATGGAGCGCGAACGGGCTTACGTCACGCTCAGCTGGGATCGTATCTGCGATCGCCTGATGGGCCCCAAGCCCGGCGAGCAGACGGCGAAGGGGTGGGTCACCACGATCGAAACCTATTCGAGGCTCGGACTCCTGCCAAAGCCTGTCACGCCGCAGGACGTCTTGCCCAATTGACCCGGTCCCCGACGAACGCACCTGAGTCAATTCAATCGAGTCCGGACACGCGATGAAATTGCTGGTCGTCGACGATGATCTCGGCGCCGATGAAGCCCGTGGTGAGAAGGAGCGCGAGCGTCTCTTCGCCGTTATCGGCCACCATTCCGGGATATCCTTTTGCTCGGCTTTCGACAGCTTCCTGGGCCGATACGATTTCGGGCCGGTGCGCGAAGCTGTCGAGAGGGAGCAGCCCCAGGTCATCCTGCTCGACATCGGTTTCGGCGATCAGCCCTATTTCGGTTTCGAGCTGCTGGAACCTCTCGCCGAGGCTTTCCCCTATCTTCCAATCGTCATGTTCACCGCTCTCGATCGCGAGACCAATCTCGATACCGCGCTGGCCAAGGGAGCGGTGGATTTCCTCAACAAGAGCACAATCGATGACGACTTCTTCTGGTTCACGATCCTCCGTTATGCTGGTCCCGAACCGGCTCACTGGGTGGTGGGACAGCATAGCGAGTTCCAGCAAGCGGTCTATTTCGGAGCTCACCTCGCGAGCGAAGGGCCAAGCCTTCTGATCCAGGGCGAAACCGGCAGCGGCAAGGAAAAGCTCGTCAGCTATGTACTCGACGTCGCCGACTTCCAAAGAGGCGCCGAGACCGCGGCGAACGCACTCGTCCTCCACGACGTCGACCGGCTCGATGCTTCAGACCAGCTTGCCACGCTTCGAGAGGTCACCGCGGCGCGCGAGGGGGGCCGGCTTATCCTCGCCACGTCTTCCATCCCGGTGATCGGACTGGTGAAGAGGGGTATTTTCCGCCGCGATCTGTTCGATGCTATCAGCTCCTATCGCTCGGCCGGCACCAGCGTCGTCCAGCTGCCGCCGATCAGAGAACGCAGTTCGGACGTTCCGCTAGTCCTCCGCCAGTCGATTCTCCAGCAGGCTTTCACTCAGGATGTACCAGTCCCGAGCGACGTTCCGCGGCAACTCGTAGCGGGTCTTTTTGGCAACGGAGCCCAGTTGCAGTTCGAGCAGATAGAAGCGCTTGCCTCGCGCTGGGTTGAGCAGCAAGTCTATCCGCAGGGAGTGGCGGCCGAGCCCGCTGAAATCCCGCCGAGTTCCGAGACCGCCGAATCGGCCGCCGACGAGCAACCGTCGCGTACGCAATTTTCTGACGTCGACGCATTCCTGCGGCGGGTCGCCAGTCATGACGAAGCCTATTGTGTCGAGGTCGCGGGAATGGACATTATGGTCCTGCCCGGCGTCTTCTCACCGCGTTACAGCCACTCCTCCGATTTTCTGATCGGCCATATGCCGCAATGCGAAGACGCTCGCGTGCTGGACATGGGCTGCGGCACGGGTGTCCTCGGCCTCGCGGCGCTTCACTTGGGCGGCGCCGCTCACGCGACCTTCATCGACGTCAACTCGACCGCGATTGAGAATGCGCAGCTGAACCTCGCCCGGATGGGATTGGGACATCGCGGACGGGCGATGACCTCCGACGTGTTCGAACGAGTCGAGGGCTGCTTCGATCTCATTCTGTCCAACCCGCCTTTCTGGGATCGCAAGCCTCAGAACATGCTCGAACGCTCCTGCTTCGACGAAGATCATCGCTTCCTTCGAACCTTGATCCGGGAAGGCCGTTCGCATCTGAGTTTGGGAGGGCAAATGGCGCTGGTTCTTTCCGACCAAGGCGACATCGCACTTCTCTTTCGCGAACTGGCCGAGGCCGGCTGGGCCGTCCTCAAAGTGGAGATGCAGCCCGCGTTCGCCGATGGACGGCACCACGTACGGATCGTCTGCGTGGCGGGCGGCTGAGCTAAGCCTTTGTCCCCAGCAAGACTCCGACGGATCGATCTTCCACCCGGACCCGGGAGAAATCGATCCCGAGGGTGGCGAGAGCGGTGACGGCCAGGTCGCTGTTGGTCGCGGAGCAAACGCTGATCCAAACCGGAGTTCCCGCTGGACAGCAAAGGACGGCTTTCCTCAGGGCCCGAAGCAACTGTTCCCGCCGGTCTGCGAAAGGATCGACCGCGTCAGGCCAGGGGGGGAATTGGACGACGATCAGGTCGGCGCTCGCGGCCGCCGTCCCGACTGAATCCAGGGCAATCCATCGCAAGGCGGCATTACCGGGATCCGGGACGTTGCCCGAACAGGCCTCGCGGAGCGACGGGTCCGGTTCGAAGGCAGCGACGAGAGCCCCTCCCGCGACCAGTCGTGCGGTCGATTCGCCGACGCCGTTCCCAAGTTCGAGGACCGAACGACCTCCGGCGACCTCCTCCAGGATCTGGAACAGCCGCCGAAGCGCGGCGCAGTAGCGGCTGGAGAGGGCGCCCGCCGGTGCGTCGAGAGAGCGCGAGCCGGCATTGACGGTATGCCCTGCCTTGCCACCGGTCGCGAGGGCATGGATGACGCCGATGTTCAACGCCTTGCGGGAATTGGGCCGGTCGGTGACCCATCGCGGATGCGCAAGATAGTCCTTCACCGCATCCATTATCTTGGCATCGTCAGCTTCGAGCGGAAGAACGAGAACTTCCTCCTCGGAGCGCAGGTTTCGCACATAATATGACCATCGCGGGTCATCGCCGCGCTCTATCAGAAGCACGCAAGGCACGCCGAGCCCGAGTGCCAGGCCGATCTCGATAAAGGTGCCGTCCGACCGGATCGGCTCGTCTGTTCCCCAAGGAAGGACGGCTACGTAGGCGTCGCTGGCGCTCAACCAGGCATTGTCGCGCTGGACGAGCGTTTCTTCGTGGATCTCCCGCCCATAATCCTCTGCCAAATGGGACGAGAGGAGGCCGAAGCCATTGAACAAGAAAAGAGCATGGATTCTGTCCAGCGCACTTCGCGTGTCTGGATCAAAATGGGTAACGACACCGTCCTTGAAGTCGAAGCACCGAGGAGAAGGGGCCGCCCACGAAGACTGTCAGTCGTGGCTCGGCAGCAGCCTCTCGCTCAATGCCATCGACTCCATCGCTAGGCGAATCCATGCGCCGCCTATAGCACAAGCAGGGTTGAGCAATACTCCCAACTCGGGCGGGGGATCATTGCTCGCCGCATGCCCGCCTACTCACCCAAAACGATTGTGGACCGAGGAGGACGGCCTCCTCCCAGATAAGCCCAGAGTGCGATAATGGCATTTGTGTAGCTTTTACCACAGACCCGATCAATTAGAACTCGATTACGGCGAGGATGGCCGGCTGGAATCGCCAGGCGTGGATCCTGGCGCGGCAAGCTGGTGTCGATTATCTTGTTCCGCCGCGCAGGCAGTTTCTCTTCGCGCCGGCACTGTTCCGCACGGTCTCGGCCGAGCGCCCGGGCCGGTCGGAACACTCGTTGTTTGACAGAAAGTCTTGGCGGCCATGGCGACGAAACGCAAGAAATCGGGAGCGGGAGGCGGTTCAGGCGGCTCGCGGTTGAGATGGGCAACTTCCCAGCAAGTGGGCGGGGTCAGCGAGATCGCCGTCCTCTCGCCGATCAGGAAGGGGGTCGTTCCCGGCGAGAGACGTACCTACGAGGAGCGGCTGAGAGCCTCGATCGCCAATCTCGCCAAGCGCCATCAGCAGGGCATTCCGACCGATCTCGACCAGGTCACCAGTATCCACTTCGGACGAATGATCATCATCCGGCCGGAGCAATATCTGTTCTTCTCCAGGAACGTCTTCCCCCAGGATTTCTACCAGGGCGACGACGAGAAACCGGCCGGCCCCGGGGCGCCGCCGCCTCCGAGCCGGACGTTTCCTCCGTCGAACGTGCCGAAGCCGATCGACGACTTCAAGATCATCACCGGGCCGACGGTCGAATCCGGGGCCCAAAAGAGCGAATCGAAAGTGCCCGAGCTTCGCTCGTGGCTGCTGACGCTCGTCGAGTTCGACGGCGAACTCAAGAGCTACATGCGGGAAATCGCCTATTTCATGGGCGTGGAGTTCGACCGGATCTTCGAGAATTGTGACGTCTATCCCGGGACCGCGAACTTCGACGCCTTCTGGGCCTGGATCCGCACATTCCAGATCACGACCGATCTGTTCTACGCCTCGTATCGCCACCTCTCGGTGGTCCGGATCCGCCAGCTCGAGGCCTTCAAGAACCGTTTCGACGCTTTCGTGGCGAAGGTCCGCTCCCCGACCGGTCCGACGGTTCGCTCGATGGACGAATTGTTCGACGAGTTCCTCCGCCAGAACCAGCAATATGCGGCGGGCTTCCCGGCGCCTGGCGGGACCTACGGGGCGGATGAAAGCGGCAAGGGAGGCTGAGACGATGGCGAGCGTGGTCGAAGAGAAGCCGCCGACGGGGACGTCGTCGAACGCGCAGGCGAACGTGCTTCGCGCGGGGAAGAGCCCGGTCGCGCCGGACGGTGACGAGAAGGGGAAGAATTACGAGACCCGAAACTGGTCCTTGTTCTTCTTCTTCCGGATCATGCGACAGTCCGAGATGGCTGAGACGGGAAGGCGGCTGCGCGCCGTGAAACCGCTCGAGGAGGCGGACGCCGGCCCTAGCAAGGGGTTTTTGAGAAACAAGGTCAAGTCAGCGAGCGGAACGCTGAAGCTGGATTTCGCCTTTCCGGCCGTGCTCAACGGCCGCAGCTCGGGCAAGGATGGGAAGGACGCCCCAGCGCAAGCGTTTCTCAATTGGCTGAAGGTCCTGGTCGGCGGCGATTGCAGTGCGCTGATCGAAAGCGCCAAGGATTTGAGCGCCTCCCTAATGGCCGACGGCGCTCCTGCGCAAGGCCAGCTCGCCGAGCTTGGGATCGAGACCGGGCCGGAGGCCATCAACGAGATTTCGCGCCAGCTGGCCCGGGACTTCAAGCGCGGCAAGCTGGACGATATAATGCAAATGGCCCGCGGTCTCGGCGAAATCCTCGACTGCACGCGCGCTCATTATTCACCGATCATGAGCGCCCTGCGGGAGTCGATCGACTCGCCGACGGACGATTTCCCCCATGGCCCGTTAGCCCGGATGATCCTCTATGAGCTTCTTCGGCAGGGCGCGCCGCTCTTCACCGATGGAGCCCTTCCGGTGTTGCGCGCGGAGGAGCGGGAGGAGAAGCGACGCGAGACCTCGGAATCCCTCGATCGGACGCCGATTACGCTCGCCTTCAGCTTCTCCGGCCTCAGGAAGCTGAATATCGATGAAGACACCCTCGCTTCCTTTCCCGAGCCGTTCAAGGAAGGCATGGCGGCTCGGGCGCGAAGGCTCGGCGACGTCGGGCGCAACGCACCGGAGAATTGGGAAGGCGAGTTCGGACTGCGCAGCCTGAACGGCTATTTCACCGGCGGGTCGAATCTGAACATGCCTCTCACCGAACGCTTCTGGAAGGCGTTGCGCAACGAGGTTCGGCTGTTCAACGATCCGACGCTCGACGAAGGCAGCGAGTTGCGGGCCTGGATCGGCCTTCTGTTCCGGCTCGTGGGGCTGGAAGTCCTCCAGATCGAGGTCGGGCAGGATCCGTACGAAGTCGATTACAGGGAAAATCCCGATGGGCTGATCAAGCCTTCCCCGCACCGTCTCGAACATTTCGGCTTCAGGGACGGTATCAGCCAGCCCTTCGTCGACCTCGGTCTGGGAGCGTCGTTGCCCGGCGGCGGCACCGCCGACCGGCTCGGGACGTGGAAACCGGTCGCTCCCGGCGAGATCTTTCTCGATCGGGAGGATGAGAGCGGCCAGAACCACGGCATTCCCGTCAATCGTGAGCTTCGGGCCGGGTCCACATATCTCGTGTTTCGCAAGCTTGAACAGGACGTCGAGGGTTTCCGCGCCTTTCTTGAACAGCAGCGTCCCAATCAGTCCCTGGCCCAGAAGAAGCTCGCCGCGCAATTCTTCGGCCGCTGGCCGAACGGGACCTCGTTGGTACACTCACCCTATTCCGAACGGAGCACCGTGGGGGCCGAGAACGAAGCGAAGCTCAACGACTTCCGCTACGCGGCGGACGATCCGTCGGGGCGCAAGTGCCCGCTGGGAGCGCATGTCCGCCGCTCCAATCCGCGCGATATCGGCGGGCGCAACGACGTTCGGCATCACCGCATCCTTCGGCGCGGGATGGCCTATGGCGGTCCGTTGCTTGCCGACGGGCAGGCGGACGACGGTGAGAAACGAGGCATATTGTTCATCGCCGCCAACGCCCGAATCGATCTGCAGTTCGAGGTGATCCAGGGAGACTGGCTCAACGGCGGCGAGTTCCTCGGCCAGGCGGGTCTGGGGCGCTGCCCGATAGCGGGCGCGCAGGACGGAAGCCTTCGGTCGACCTTTCTCGAGGCGGGAGCGGTCGCCCCCGTGACCGGTCTTCCGAACTTCGTCACCATGCGCGGCGGTGAATATTTCTTTGCTCCGGGGATGACGGCACTGACGATGATCTCCCAGAGCAAGGACTTCCATCCCAACGAGCTGCCCTATGAGGGTCAGTCGATTGACGTTTTCGCAACTCCGTCCCTGTTCAACGAAGAGCGGCTGAAGCAATATTGGCGCGAACATCTTGGCGCCGGGCGCCCCGTGCGACTGGGCGCGGGCGATCCTCGCCCGGGCGTTCAGCCGCCCGAGAAGGTGACATTCGTCGGCCGCCACGACCAGGTGAAGAAGGTCCTGGGCAACGAACCTGTCGACCTGGCAGATGAAACGAAAGGCGTCTACTTCTCGGTCGAGCCTTATCGGACGGCCGGGCGGCGCATTACCCGCGGCGAAGAATTCCTGTTCGCCTCCGATCTGGCCGGCAGCCAGCACCGCCGGCGCCTGCTGGCGACCTTGAACGCAGCCTGGGACGCACTGGATCCGGCCAAGGCGGCGGCGGCGGCCACGCCGAGCTCGCCAAGCACCCCGGAGAGAGTATCCCTCGCCGCGGCAAAGCGGCTGGAGGCGACCTTGCGGCGTTCGTCGGGGACTCGGCGGCTCGACCTCGTCGATGATCTGGCCGCCGAGGCCGCTTACGGCGTGCTCGAGGAGGTCCTCGGAATCAAGGGGCCGGCATGGCTGACCGAGCTGGCCGGGGCGCTGCCCTTCTCACGCCAGCACGTGGGCAACCTTCCCCGAGACTGGATCGCCGCGTTCAAGGGCGAGCGGCCCACCGATCCCGGCATGAAGACGATGCAGATCTGGAGTACGTTCCTGCTGGCCGAGCTCACCGGAAATCACCTGAACCAGCAACCCCTGCAGGCGGTGGCGCGTCAGGCCGGGACAGAGATGTTGAACCATATCGACCAGAGTCTTGCCGAGGCCCGAGCACGTGGCAGGCAGGGCCCGCCTTCCACCCTGGTCGAGGCATTTCTGGCCAATGGATATAAGATGGCCCTGGAAGCTCAGGGACAATTGCCCCCGTCTCCGAATGGCGGTCTTTTCCAGGAATATCGCGGACTCAAGAACTGGCAGGACGTTTACCAGAAGGACGTCGCCATCCTTCTCCTGGAAGCGGTCGGAACCACCCTCGCCGCGGTTCCGCTCACCTTCGGATCGGTGATGACGACCCTGCTCGACCTTCGCATCGACCTTTCCATGCTCCTGCCGAGGCTTTCGCCGGAAGGCGTGGTGCAGGTGATTTATGAAGCGGAACGTCTCAATCCCAACAACCCGATCCGTCCACGCCGCTGCATGGCCGCGATGGCGGGCGACAAGGCCCTCTCCTCGATAGAACCGGGCGATTTCGTCGCCGCGGTGATCGCTTTGGCTAACATGGATCGGTATGTATTCTGGAACCCCAAGCGCTTCTCGCTCGGCAGGCACGATCCGTTGGCGGACGACCTCGCTCCGGAGCAGGGATCGACGGAGACCTTGCCGCGCGATCTGAAGAATTACCTCTTGTTCGGCGTCCACGACAACGAGAAGAGATGCTGGGGGCGCGACCGCGTTGCCCTTCCTATCCTGATGGAATGTCTACGCGCCTGTGGTCGCTTGCAGGGGCTGAGAAGGGTCGCCGGGCCAGGCGGCGAACCTCAGAAGATGGGCAGCGTCACAGTCGGCCTGCCCGCCCGCTTCACGCGGATATTGTCGACAGCGGCTTCGCGGGACTGAGGTCGGGCCAGGCGGCGAGGCCGTGGCGGGTGCAGATCTCGGCCCGCTCGGCGAGGTCCGCGGCGACGGCCTGATCGTCCGGCGCCCGCTCCGCCAGCAGGCTGGCGCGGAGGCCGAGGGCGTCGACGATCAGGCAAGGATTGCCTATCCGGCGCGCCACCGCCAAGGCATGGCCGAGCACGGCGAGCCCGCGATCGCTTTCCCCGGTGCGCCACAGTGCCTCCGCATAGCCCGCATGCAAATAATAGATTTCGAGCTGGCCGGTGCGCCGATCGAGCCGGCGTCGGAGACAGTCCTCGACCAGCCAGACGGCCTCCGCCGCCCGGCCGGAGCGGCTGAGCGCGATCGCCATCCGTCCGTCGAGATTGGCCTTGATCGCGTCGTAGCCGTTGCGCTTGCTGATCTCGCGCGCCGCCGCGACGCACTCCACCGCTTCCTCGTTGCGGTGAAGGGCCAGCAGGTTGCGGCCAAGGGCATGGCGGGCGAGCACTTCCGCATAGGCGTCGTTCTCGCGCAGGGCTATCTCCAGGCCGCGCTCTACATGGCCAAGCGCCTCTTCATAATCGCCCGCGTCGAGCAGGAACCAGCTCAGGAAGGATAGCGCGGTGGCGCTCGGCAGGCTGGGGGCGCCGAGCCGCGCGGTCTCGAGCTCACCGGTGAGCATCTCGCACAGTGCGCGCTGCTCCGCGACGGCCCGCGCCACTCGCCCCATGCCGTGCAGGAGATTGGTCTGCATGATCGCGTTCGAATAGATCAGCGCCGGGGAAGCGAGGGACCGGGCGATGGCGAGTCCTTCCTCGGTCGCCCTCAGGCCCTCCTCATAGCGACCTTCGAACCAGCAGATCATGCCGAGCTGCGAAAGGGTGCTTGAGATCAGGCTCGGCTTCCCCGAACGGCGCGCCAGGTCGATCACGCGCGGCAGGTGGGTGTTCACCTTCTCGAACTCGCCGAGTTGCACCATCGAGGCGAAAGCCATCAGAACGAAATCGAGATACCTGGCCTCCACCGCGCTCCCGATCGTCCCGATCAGCCCGACCGCCCGATCGAAGATGAGGCTTAGCGAGACGGCGGCGGAATTGCGCCGGGCCTCGAGCGCGGCGTCCCAGAGATAGTCGACCGCCCCGGCCGCGTCGCCCGAGCCTTCGGCGTGGAACGCGAGCTGCTCGTAGCGGCCGGCCAGCTCGGGATAGCGGGAGCGGATCGCGCGCAGCGCCGCCCGGTGCAGCTCCTTGCGCCTGCGGTGCGGGATCGTCTCGGCGCAGGCGTCCGAGATGATCTGGTGGCGCATTCGGATCGGTCGGCCCGCTGGCGGATGGACGAACGCGAATCGCTCGAGCTCGGCGAGCTCGTCGAGCAAGGGTTCGGTATCGCGTCCGAGCACGTCGCTGGCCAGTTCTATGTCGGCGTCCGCCCCGAGCAGGCTCAGGGTCTGGGCCAGCGCCCGGGCCTTGCCCGACAGGCGCTGCAGGCGGGCATGGATGAGGGAGCCGACTCCGTGCGGCAAGGCCGAAGGACGGCCGCCGGCATCGCCCATGGTGTGGATCAACTCCTCCAGCACGAAAGGGATACCCTCGGCGCGCCCCACCAGCAGATCGAGGATCGCCTTGGAGGGCTGTCCGCGCGGCCACAGCTGGCGCCCGATCGCCTTCATCGCGCTTCCGGGCAGGAGATCCAGCACGACCACCGAAGTCGCGGCCTCCTGCGCCCAGCCGAGGCTCTCCGGTCTTCCGGTCAGCAACAGGCACAAGGGGTTCGGCTTCGGCATCGTGGCCAGCGCTTGCAGGAACTCGCGGCTTTCGGGATCGACGAGATGCAGGTCCTCGATCAGAAGCAGGGTCGGCCGGTGGAGGACCAGCGCACCGAAAGCCGTCGCGAACAGCCGGGCGAGCTGTCTTTCGGTCATGCGCGGTCGCTTTTCTCCCCGGCTTGCCGGGGCCTGCGCGAGCGAAGCGTGAACCGCCGCCATCTCCTCCGGATCCAGCCCGGCGGCGACCAGGGCGGCGCGAGCCTCGTCCGGCGCCATGCCGGTCGGGGGCTCAAGGGCGCCGTCGATCAGTTCACGGGCGACCGCGAACGGAGTCGTGCGCTTCTGAGCGTCGCCGAAGAATATCCGGATCCCCGCATCGGAGGTGGTCGCGTCCTCTACCAGGGCGGCCGCAAGGCGGCTCTTGCCAATTCCGGGCTCGCCGATGATCGCCAACGCCGCGCTTCGACCCCCGCGACGCGGAAGCGACTTGCGAAGCCGCGTCAGCTCGGCCTGGCGGCCGATCATCGCCCCGCTGTAGCGATGCTCCAGCTCGCTGCCCCGCCGGCCTTCGGGCCTGCTTTCGAGGCCGAAGACTCGGGTCGTGACTTGATCCAGCACCGGAGGAACCGGCCGCGGACTGAGGTCGAGCCGCGAGCGGCAAAGCCTCGCCGCTTCGGCGCTGATCAATATGGCGCCGGGCGCGGCGCTTTGCTGGAGCTTCGCGGCGATGTGAACGGTCGCTCCGACCGTATCCAGGCGATACCGGCCGCCGCGACGGACCTTGCGCAAAGCGACCAGCCCCGAATGGACTCCGACCCGAAACCGGACCGGGCTTCCGTCCGGCCCCGGGCCCACCTCAACATGCTGAATGTCCCAGGCCGCCTGGCAGGCGCGGTCGGCATGGTCCTCATAGGCGCTGGGCCAGCCGAAGGCGGCGATGCCGCCGTCCCCCTCGAAGCTGACCAGATTGCCTCCGGCCGGCTCGAGTGCCTCGCGCATATGGTCGAAGCAGCGGTCGAAGAAGGATTGTGCATCGTCGGGATCGCAATCGGCGATGTGACGCATCGAGCCGACGATATCGACCGCGAGCATGGTGATGATCCTTCGCTCGGAGGCGATCATGGACCGGACCATCGATTCGGGCGTGCACCGCCCCCGCGGCTCGCAGCGACTTCGGGCACGCCGCCCTTCACCAGCCGCCTTCCTCGGCCACTGGCGCCCGGAGCGTCGCCCGGAGTGCGTCCTCCAGCCGCTCCAGATCGAGGAACTGGAGCCGCCGACGGCTGATTTTCAGGATCCCTTGGCTCGCCAGGGCTCCCAATTCGCGAGTCACGGCCTCACGGTGCGAGCCGATGCGATTGGCCAGATCGGAATGAGTCGGGGCCGGATCGACAAGACCGTGGGCCGTGCCGCGCGTCCGGGCGAGCCGCAGCAGCTCGCAATGAAGCCTTGCCTGGACGTGCAGCGCGCTCATTTCGAAGACCCGGTTCGTGAGGCTTCGGACCTGCGCGGTCAGGCGGCGTATCATCCAGTCGGCCGCCTGCGGCGACCCGGCGATCACCGAGCCAAACAGGTCGTCGGGAATGGCGAGCAGTCGCGCGTCCGTGACGGCGACGATGCTGGCCGATCTCGCCTCCCCGTCGATCGCCGCCAATTCGCCGAACAACTGGCCGGCCGCAAGGTCGCGCAGCGAGATCTCCCGGCCGTTGGCCGCGTAGAGCAGCGCCTGCAGGTGCCCCTCGAGGACGACGAACACCTCGCGCGACGATTCGCCCATGCCGAGTACCATCTGGCCTTTTCGCGCCTTGACGAGGCGCGCCCGCGCCAGGACGGCGCGCTGATCCTCCGGGCCTATGTCGTCCAGGAATGCACGGTGTCCCGCGCCGGACATGTTTGTTTCCCCCCCGAGAATATTTAGCCTGCGGATATTAAAGCACAAATCCTGCTGCCCGGAAACGCCCTTGACCGATCCGCCTTATTCCTGACCGCCAAGTGAAATGTGCGGAAAATCACTCTGCCGGCGTGGCGCGAACCACGAAGTCCGGCCGGCGGCGGCTCTAGGATCTGGCGGATGAACAGCGCTCCCACCGCCGACGGACCAGGCTCCTTCTTCGATAAGAAACCCCTGGGTGCCGGCGCGGTGAAGGCGGTCGAAGCGCCAGTGCAGTGCGACCAGCCGTTCCTGGCCGAGCTTTCCGGCGGTCCGGGGATGATGCGCATCCGCGAGGCCCGTCGGTTGTTCAGGCTCGACGGATCCGGCACTACGGTGGCGCTGCTCGACAGCGGCCTGCGCACGACGCATCGCGACTTCGCCGGCCGGGTTGCGGCGCAGCGCAATTTCACCCGCGACAATGGCGGCGACCCGGGCGATGCATCGGACGGCCATGGTCACGGGACCAGCGTCGCGGGAACGCTCTGCGCCGGCGGCATCCACTTCGGGATGGCCCCTGCCGCCCGCATCGTCCCCCTCAAGGTGATCGACAATGACGGGTGCGGCCGCTTCGAGGACATCGCCGCGGCGCTGCAATGGGTGATCGAAAATCACGATGCGCACGAAATCTCCGTCGTCTGCCTCGCTTTGGGAGACGGCGGCAATCATCGCTCGGACGCCGCCTTCGCCAGCGACGCCGTCGGCGATCGGATCAAGTCGCTCGCCACCCTGGACATTGCCTGCTGCGTCGGCGGCGGCGACGATTATTTCACGCACCGCAGCGCCCAGGGCATGAGCTATCCCGCGATCTTTCGGGAAACCCTGAGCATCGGCGCGGTCTACGAACGCAACTTTGGCGCCTTTCCCCACCCCAGCGGAGCCGAGGCCTACGAGACCATGGCCGACCGGATCACCGCCTTTTCCCAGCGCCTTCATGAAAAGGTCGGGCGGGAATGCGCC
This sequence comes from uncultured Alphaproteobacteria bacterium, assembly GCA_963850005.1. Lineage (GTDB taxonomy): Bacteria > Pseudomonadota > Alphaproteobacteria > Sphingomonadales > Sphingomonadaceae > Allosphingosinicella. Next base: position 1,018,258 of record CAWKJG010000004.1, on the reverse strand, counting down.
ACGCAGCTTTTCGCGCCGAGCGGGCCCATGATCTCATCCGGCATCACGAGCGATATCGGCACGTCGATTCAGCAGGGTGTCAGCCAGGCGACGCCGGTCGTGGCCGGGCTCGTGCTGCTGCTGCAATCGCTCCACAAGCGCACCGCGGGCAGGCTGCCCGCGCTCGCCGCCCTGAGGCGATGGCTTGTGGACGGCAGCGTGACCATCGTCGATGCCGACGACGAGCACGACAATGTCCTTCACACCGGTCTGGCCTTCCGCCGGGTCGACCCCCTGGCCGCGCTGGAATGCTGCACCGCCGAAATCACCCGAAACGCCCTTTCCGCCGGAACGCGCGCCCGCACGCCGACGCCCACCGAGTTCCCACCGCGCGAGTCGTTATAGCGCGTCGGCGAAATTCCAGTCTCTCTCTGCTCCTAAATTCCCCCCGACGTTCCCGGCAGGCCATCGGTCTCCCGTCGGTGTGGCAATAATCACCTCGCGAGGGTGGTCGAGATCACCGCCAAAGCAAGCCGGATGGCGCTTTCTCGCGAGCATCGGCTTCGAAGGGGTCTGCGATGACTAAGCCCTGGAAAGGACAATCCGGCGCGGGTGCGGCATCGACCCCCATCTCCTCGCCCTATCCCTTGCCCCCCACCCGCAAGCTCCAGGTCTATGCGTTCGACCCGCAAGCCTCGGTGCAGCTTGAAACCGCGGTGATCAACGACGCCGTGATCAGCCTGCCTTGGGAAGCGCCTTGGGAAGATCCGGTAACGACCGGCCCCTGCAACGAATATATCGAGGTCATCGATTTCGATCCGCCAAGCGGCCTGTTCTATGCCCCGGTCGATCTCAACGATCCGATCCTGCTGGCCCAGAACGGACTGCCACCGTCGGAAGGTCGGCCGCAATTCCACCAGCAGATGGTCTTCGCCGTGGCGATGAACACCATCCGACTGTTCGAGCGTGGGCTCGGCCGGCCGGTGATGTGGGAACGCCAGAGTCGGCCTGGCGAAAAGCGGGTCAACAAGTTCATCAAGCAGCTGCGCATCTATCCGCACGCGCTGAGAGCCGCGAACGCTTATTACAGCCCGGAAAAGACAGCCTTGCTGTTCGGCTATTTCAAGAAGGCGGAAGAAGAAAGCTACGACAAGGACGGCGGCTGGGTCTTCACCTGCCTGTCGCGCGACATCGTCGCCCACGAAACCGCCCACGCCATCCTGCACGGCATGCAGCGCCGTTCGATCGAGGCGACCAACGCCGATTCCCTGGCGTTCCACGAGGCCTTCGCCGACATCGTCGCCCTCTTCCAGCATTTCACCATGACCGACGTCGTCGCCCACCAGATCGCGCACAGCCGCGGCAGTCTGAGGGCGGACGGGCTGCTCACCGGGCTGGCCCAGCAATTCGGCGAGGCGACCGGACGGGATGGCGCACTGCGTTACGCGCTCAAAAAGATCGCCAAGCAGGCCAGCAGGCCGCAGGCCGAGCAGGCCGAGCAGGCCGCGGACGACGGCACGCCGGAAGAAGCCCAACGCATTTCCGAGAGCAGCGAGCCGCACGATCGGGGAAGCTTCCTGGTGGCGGCGATCTTCGATGCCTTCGTCACCATCTACGAGCGGCGGACGGCGGACCTGATGCGGATCGCAACCGGCGGCTCCGCCCCCGACGGTCGCGAGCTCCAGCCGGATCTCGTCCGGCGCCTCGCCGTCGAGGCCGGCAAGGCCGCCGATCATCTCCTCAGGATGTGCGTGAGGGCGCTCGATTATGTGCCGCCGGTCGACGTGCATTTCGGCGAGTATCTCCGCGCCATCATCACGGCGGACGCGGATCTCGTGCCCGACGATCCGTACCGCTATCGCGTCGCGATCGCCGAGGCCTTCCGGAACCGGGGCATCTTCGTCCCGGGCTGCCTGTCGATGGCACCGGACAGCCTGATGTGGGAGCGGCCCGACCCCGGCGACTTGCCGGGACTGCTGAACGGAGACGCCACGGTCGGCATTTTCGCCGACCTGCTTCCGGAACTGAAGCTCGGCATAAGTTTCCAAAGCCCGCAGGAAGCCGCCCAGGCCGGGCATCCGCCTCGCGGCAACCTGCGCGAGATCGCTTACGAGACCATCCAGCACAACCAGCGCGCCATTCACGAATGGCTTCACCGCCCCTCGGATTACGATGCGGAATGGGAGAGCTTGCTCGGCGTCAAGATGCTGCCCGATTCCCGCCTGAAGTCCATCAAGGTGTCGGATTCGGCGCTGGCCAAAACGGGACTGAAGATCCCCGCCGTGGAAGTTCATTCCGCCCGTATCGCGCGCCGCGCCGGACCCGACGGGCAGGAGCTGCACCAGCTCATCATCCAGGTCACCCAGCGGCGGCGCGGCTATTTCAGCGAGGGCCTCCAGAAAAAGGCCGACCGCGGCACGCTCGAGCGGACTCATCCGGAGCGATGGAAGCAACCGGACTTCTGGTTCCGCGGCGGCGCCACCCTCCATACCGACCTCAGGGACGGCCGCCTCCGCCGAGTCATCCGCAAACGGATCGACGACGACCGCAGACTGGCCAAGGAGCGCCGCTTCCGGCTCGGGATGGATTCGGAATCGGGGATGCAGGCCGCCGCGGCAATGCGCGAGCCGTTCGCCTTCATGCACGAGGTACAGAGCAATGGCTGAAGATCAGGACGCCAGGCCGGTCATCGCGACGGTCCGCATGTATAAAGGCATTCTCGGCGACTGCTTCCTCCTCAAGCTGTCGGGAGATTCGGGCGGGACGACGATCCTGATCGACTGCGGGGTTCTACAGGGCGTCCCCGGAGCCCGTGAGCGAATGGCGCAGGTCGCCGAGGATATCGTCCGGGAATGCGGCGGCTCGGAAGGACGCCCCGGCCGTCTCGACCTCCTCGTCGTCACCCACGGCCATTGGGATCATATCTCCGGCTTCTCCTATGCGAAGGACCTGCTGCTCAATCCCGCGAAGCTGAGCATCGGCGAGCTCTGGCTGGCCTGGACCGAAAAGGACGGCGACGCTCAGGTCGCCGAGCTCAGAGCGCGTTTCGAGAAGCGGAAGAAGGCCGTTGCGATGGTCGCGGGGACGGCCGGCGGCTCGGGGGCCAGCCCGTTCGCGGCGGCACCCGAGGGCACGGTCAGGGGACTCGAGGCATTCATCGGCCCGATCGACTCGGCCGGCGCCATGGCGATGGGATCGACCCTGACCGGCAATGAGATCATCGACCGGCTGAAGGTCCTGGCCAAAAGCGTCCGCTACCTGGAGCCCGGCGACGTTGTCGCCACCCCCGGGGATGTGCAGTTGCGCACCTACGTGCTCGGCCCGCCGCGCAACGAGGACAGGCTCTTCCACGATCTCCCGACGCCTGGCGCCAAGGAAACCTACATCGCCAATCGGACGCTCAACGAGCAGTCGATCCTGGCCATGGCGGAAAACCGGCCGGATCGACTTCAGGATCATTCGCCTTTCTCCGGTTCACACCGGAGCCTCACCGCCTCGAAGGTCAGGGCCGCCCGATCTCAAGACTCAGGCGACTGGGCGGGTTGGGCGGCCGGCTGGCTGAAGGCGCGCTATTACCGGAAGGAAACGCCCTGCCGGTTCGGCGTTTCGCCCCCGCCGCACCATCGGTGCGAGCGCGATCCCTTCTGCCGCCAGGGCCAGCAATATCGCCGAATCGACGGCGACTGGCTGGGCGCGGTCGGCGGAGTTGCGCTCAAGCTCGACAGCGACACGAACAACACGAGCCTGGTGCTCGCCTTCGAGCTTCCCGGGAGCGACATACTGCTCTTCGCCGCGGACGCTCAGGTGGGCAACTGGCTGTCCTGGCACGATCAGCCCTATCTCGCCGACGGACGCAAGGTGACCGCCGAGGAGATCCTGGCGCGCACGGTGCTCTACAAGGTCGGCCATCACGGCAGCCACAATGCGACCCTGAGGGAAAAGGGCCTGGCGGCGATGACCCATCCGCGGCTCGCCGCGATGATCCCGATCGTCGAGGACGTCGCGCGCCGGCAGGGGCGCTCGGGCTGGCTGATGCCCTTTCCCGAACTGAAGGAAGAGCTGCTGGTGCGGACCTCCGGCCGGATGCTGCGCGGCGACGCAGTCAAGGGCGCCGACGCCGACGGCACGCGGATCAACGACGATCCCGAGTTCCTCGATGCCGTGGAGGAGGGAGGGAACGGCCTCTGGGTCGAATACCGGCTCAGCGGCTGAGGGCCGGAAAACACGGCCGATACAGCACCGAAGGAGAGATGAAATGACCACCAATATCGGCAGGTTCAGAGATTACGTCCAGTCCGCCGGCTTGCCGGCAGCGCCCCCGGCCATGCTGGGCGTGGACGAGGCCACCCAGCCCATCTTCGACACGGCCAAGGCCCAGGCGGTCGTGGTCGGATCGGACGTGATCTCCTTCGTCAAGGGTATCGACGCGGAAACCCGCAGCGCCATCTCGGACTGCTCGCTGTTCGCCCAGCTCGTGGCCAAGAACAAGGTCGCCGATCCGAAGAAGGTCTATGACTGGTACGACGCCTATTTCGAGGCGCTCAGCAATATCGGCTGGGCGATCCAGGAAAACGGCTTCGTCGAATATCACGAGGAAGGCGAGGGCTTCGAGGTCCATGAAGCTATATTGAAGTTCGCGGCCGTTGCGCTCGGTTCAGCGCCGACCGCACTCGCCCTCGTCACGGCGGCGGTCAACTCGCTCAAGTCGATGAACGAAGGGTCGCCCTGGATCACGATCTTCAACCGGGAAACTCGCCGCGCAAAAGTGGCGAAATTCCAGATCACTCTGGTACGCAAGGACGTCGACGACGGCCTTCTGGTCGAGCTGATGGCCTTCGGCATGGAGGCCAGGACGCGGGTCACCCAGGTGCTCTTCTTCAAGGTCAAGAAGAACAAGGCCGAGCTTCGGCGCAATCTCGGCAAGGTTTCGATCAACCAGCCTTCGCTGGAGGCGCTCCGTCCGGACATCCGCGGCCGAGTCCTCGCCTTCCAGAAGGCCTATATCGCCAGCCTCGGGGATTTCTGAGGGCCGTCCGACCACCACCTTCCAAAGGATGATGCCATGCCAAGATGTCCGTTCGCCACCTGGACCCCCATTTCCGGAGGCTCCGGCTCCTATGTCGGGGGCCCGTTCAGGATCGTCCATCATACCACCGAGGGCTCGAAAGCTGACGGCGCCATGTCCGCGTATCGCAGTGCCCGTGCAGACCCTCATTTCACCGTCGACAACTCGAAAATCTTCCAGCATGTCGACACCCGAGAGGGGGCCAGGGCTCTTCGCAATGCGCCCGGCGGAGTGCAGACCAACCGCCTCTCCGCCGTCCAGATCGAGGTGGTCGGCTTCGCCGGAAGGCCCAAGCGCAAGGGGACGCTGATGAACGTCGCACGCCTCTGCCGCTGGATAGAGGCGACGCACGGAGTGCCACGGACCTGGCCGGCCGGCCGGCCCAAGCCGCCGACCGCAAGCGGGGGCGATCCGGGCGGCCACAACAGGAACGCCGCGATCTGGGCGGCCAGCGGCGGGCATTACGGCCATTGCCACGTGCCCGAAAACACCCATTGGGACCCGGCTTATAGTGGGGTGGAGGTGGACTTCCTGATGAATGCCACCTTCGATTCCGGCGGGATGCTCGACAACGCGACCGACCCATTGGTCAAGCCGTTCGTCGCCAGTCCGGTCAACCCGGCCGCTGCGATGGCGCCCGTGGAAGCGATGGAGGATCATTTCGACGTGGGCGAAGAGGAAGAATGAGCGAAGCCGATAGGGTGAGGAAGGCGCGGCCGGCCCGCCGCGCCTATCCCGAGGCACTGGCGGCTCGACCAATCGCTCCGCCTTGCTGACCAGCGTCTCACGGCCATCTTGCGGGCCGGATCGCGGGCGGCGCCTCTAGCTCTGCCAGCCGCCTCCGAGGGCGAGGAAGACGGAGATCAGGTAGTTCGACCGCTGGGCCTCCGACTGCGCGAGCAGGGCTTCGGTCTGGGCGAGCGAGCGCTCCGCTTCGAGGACGAGCTGGAAGTTTTCGCGGCCCGCCTGATATCTCAGCCGCGCGATCCGAGCGGCTTCGGCGCTGTCGGCGCGGGCGCGGCGCAGGGTCGCGACCCGGTCGAGCGCGTTGGCGTAGCGGGCGAGCGCGCTCTCGGTTTCCTCCAGGGCGCCGAGCCAGGCGCCGTCGAACCGGGCCAGCGCCGCCTGAGTCGCGGCTTCGGCCTGGGCGATTCGGCTGCGCGCCACCGCCGTGTTGGGGAAGGTCCAGCTGATCAGCGGACCGAGCCCGAAGCGGAAACCCGATCCGGAGGCGAGGCCGCCGATCGAGCTCGCGGTCGATCCCACCGACAGGCCGAGGCGGATGTCGGGGTAGAGCTCGGCCGTGGCAACTCCGATGCGCGCGGTGGCGGCGGCGAGCTGGCGCTCCGCCTGCCGGATGTCGGGCCGCCGGGCGAGGAGGGAAGCGCCGCTGCCGACCGGGATCGGATCGGACACGGCCGGCGGCGTGATGCAGGCGGCGAGCGCGCGTGGAAATTCCGCGGGCGGGCGGCCGGTCAGCACCGACAGGCGATAGAAAGCGGCACGGCGCTCGCCTTCGAGGGTCGGCAGCTGGGCCCGCGTCTGCTCGAGCAGGGAGCCTGCCTGGGAGGTGTCGAGGGCGGTGCCGCGGCCGCCGGCGACGAGTCGGCGGGTGAGGTCGAAGGTCTCCTCCTGGATCCGGACGCTCTGCCGGGCGACCTCGAGCTGGCGGCCGAAATTGCAGGCGTCGGAGTAAGCGCGCGCGGTCTCGGCGGCGACGGTGATCCGGGTCAGGTCGAACGCCGCCTGCACCGCCTCGACATCGGCCCGGCTCGCCTCCGTGGCTCGGCGGATCCGGCCGAACAGGTCGAGCTGGTAGCCGACGTCGAGACCGACGTCGAAGCTGGTGTCGGCGCCGCCGGGGCCGGGCTGGTTGGCATAGCTGGCGCCCCCCGACAGGTTGGTCGTCGGCAGCCGCCCGGCCCGAGTCTCGCGCAGCACGGCGCGCGCCTGGGCGAGGTTCGCCGCCGCGACCCGCAGGTCGGTATTGGCGGCGAGCGCCTGCTCGACCAGCCCGTCGAGGAGCGGGTCTCGAAGCAGGCTCCACCAGCGGCCGGGCGGCTCGTCCCCGGTGAAGGCGGGCGACGCGCTCTCGACGAAACCGGACTGGGCCGGCGCCGCCGGCGCGGGCGACCGGAAATCCGGCCCGACCGTCGTGCAGGCGGCAAGGGCGAGCGCGCCCACGGCGGGAAGGAGTCTGCGGATCATCACTCGGCTCCATCGCCCGCGGGGAACGGGTCGCGGGCCGGTCCGCCATAGGAGGTCGGGTAGAGGGTCTCCTTCTCCGGCCGCCCGGGAAGGAAGCGGCCGAGGCCGCGCGCGACGACGTAGAAGACGGGCGTGAAGATGAGCCCGAAGAAGGTGACGCCCAGCATTCCGAAGCCGACGGCGGTGCCGAGCGACTGCCGCATCTCGGCGCCCGGGCCGACGGCGATGGCGAGCGGGATGACTCCGAAGATGAAGGCGAAGCTGGTCATCAGGATCGGCCTGAGACGGGAGCCCGCCGCGCTTATCGCCGCATCGAACCGGTCCATGCCGTGCACTTCCTCCGCCTGCTTGGCGAATTCGACGATCAGGATGGCGTTCTTGGCGGCGAGGGCGACGAGCACGACGAGCCCGACCTGGGTCAGGATGTTGTTGTCCATGCCTCGAAGCAGGACTCCGGCGAGCGCCGCCAGGATGCACATCGGAACGATCAGGATCACCGCCAGAGGCAATGTCAGAGCTTCATATTGCGCCGCCAGGACGAGGAAGACGAACACCACCGCCAGCAGGAAAATCAGGGCCGAGCTGCCGCCCGCCGCCTGCTCCTGATAGGCAAGACCGGTCCATTCGTAGGTCATGCCCTGCGGCAAGGTCTTAGCGGCGAGATCCTCCATCGTTCTCAGCGCCGCGCCCGAGGAGACCCCCGGCGCCGCCTGACCCTGAAGCTCCACCGCCGGGAAAAGGTTGTAGCGGACCACGCGCGAGGGGCCGCTGTCGTTCCTCAGGGTCGCTACCGCCGACAACGGGACCATCTCGCCCGAGGAGGAGCGGACCTGGAGGCGGCCGATATCGGCGAGATCGTCCCGAGCGGTCGGCTCCGCCTGGGCGGTGACCCGGAAGGTCCGGCCGAGCAGGTTGAAGTCGTTGACGTAGGTCGAGCCCATGTAGGTGCCGAGCGCCTCGTAGACCTGCGCCGGCTGGACTCCGAGCAGCTGCGCGCGGTCGCGGTCGACGTCGGCGCGGACCCGCGGCGAGCCCGTGTTGAACAGGGAAAAGACCTGAGCGACGTCCCTGGACTGAGCGGCCGCGCCCATCATCGCGAAGTTCGCGCCTTCCAGCGCCCTGTAGCCGGCGCCGGCGCGGTCCTGGATCATCATCGTGAAGCCGTTGCCGGTGCCGAGGCCCGGTACGGCGGGCGGAGCGATGACGAAGACGTTCGCCTCCTCGATCGCCCCGCCCAGGGCCATGGTCAGGGCCTTGGACAATTCGTCGGCGGAGAGGCCGTTGCCGCTGCGGTCGCTCCAGTCCGCGAGGCGCATGAACATCGTTCCGGAATTGGACGCCTGCGAGAAGCTCGCCCCGTCGAGGCCGGCGAAGGTCGCTCCGTCGACGACTCCGTGGGTCTTGCGGACGATCTGGTAGGCCCGGTCGAGCACTTCGCTGGTGCGGTCGAGGGAGGAGCCCGGCGGCAGCTGGACCACCCCGATCAGCACGCCCTGGTCCTGCTCCGGGATGAAGCCGGTCGGGGTGGTGGTGAGGGTCAGCCCGGTGAGGGCGAGGAGACCGGCATAGACGGCAAGCATGATCGCGGTCTTGCGCACCAGCCGTGCCGTGACCCGGCCGTAGCGGTCCGAAAGCCAGTCGAATCCGGCGTTGAACTTCGCCGCCGCCTTGCGCACCGGGCGGGTGAAGCGGTTCCCCCCGCCTTCATGCTCCCGGTGCGGCTTCAGGAGCAGAGCGGCCATGGCCGGCGACAAGGTCAGCGACACGATCAGCGAGATCAGCGCGGCCGACGCGATCGTCACCGCGAACTGGCGGTAGAAGATGCCTGGAATTCCGGCGACGAAGGCGGTCGGGATGAACACCGCGGTCAGCACCAGGCCGATCGCGATCAGAGCGCCGGACACTTCCCGCATCGTCCGGTGCGCCGCCTCGCGGGGGGTCAGGCCATTGCGGATATGTTTCTCGACCGCCTCGACCACGACGATCGCGTCGTCGACGACGATCCCAACCGCGAGGACGAGGGCGAACAAAGACAGCGAATTGATCGAAAAGCCGAGCGCGAGCTGGACGGCGAAAGTGCCGACCAGCGCCACCGGGATGGCGAGGATCGGGATGATCGCCGCCCGCCAGGTCTGAAGGAAGATCATGACGACGAGGACCACGAGCAGGATCGCCTCGACCAGAGTCTCCTGCACCCCCTCCACGGACGCGGCGACATATTCGGTGGGGTTGTAGGGGATCGAGTAGACGAGGCCCGGCGGGAAGTCCTTCGACGCCGCCTCGACCTCGTCCAGAACCAGCTCGGCCGCGTCGAGCGCGTTGGAGCCCGGCTGCTGGATGATCGCCAAAGCGACCCCGCGGCGGCCGCTGAAAGAGCCGCGAATGCCATATTCCTGGCTTCCAAGCTCCACCCGGGCGACGTCGCGCACCCGGGTAATGGCGCCGGAAGCTTCGGTCTTGATGACGACGTCGGCGAACTGGTTGGGGTCGCTGAGGCGTCCCTGTACTTCGATCGGAAGCTGGAATGACGGATTGCCGCCCGCATTGGGCGGCTGGCCGAGCGCGCCGCCGGCGACCTGGACATTCTGGGTCCGAAGCGCGGTGACGATCTCGCCCGCGGTCAGATTCCGCGACGCCGCGCGATCCGGATCGATCCAGATCCGCATCGCGTAATTGCCGCCGCCGAACACCTGGACGCCGCCGACGCCCTCGAGGCGGAGCAGCCGGTCGCGCAGGTTCGTGTTGGCGTAATTGCCGATATAATCGACGTCGAGATTGGGATCGGTCGAGGTCAGGGCGACGATCATCAGGAAGCCGGCCAACGCCTTGTTGACGGTGACCCCGACCTGGCGGACCTGCTCGGGAAGGCGCGGCTCGGCGAGCGCGACCCGGTTCTGGACGAGCACCTGGGCGGCGTTGAGATCGGTTCCGGGCTCGAACGTCACGGTTATCGCCGAGGCGCCCTCGGTCGAGGAGGAGGACATGTAGAGCATGCCCTCGACCCCGTTGATCTCCTGCTCCAGCGGCGCCGCGACCGTCTGCGCCATCGTTTCGGACGAGGCGCCCGCATAGAAGGTGTTGATGGTGATCGTCGGCGGAGCGATCTCCGGATATTGCGAGAGCGACAGCTGCGGGTAGGCGAAGGCGCCGATCAGGGTGATGAAGATCGCGATGACGGCCGCGAAGATCGGCCGCTCGATGAAAAAGCGTGAGATGTTCATGAATCCCCGCTCAACCCGCCGGAGTCGCGACTGAGGAGGGCGCGAGGGACGGCGCCTCGGCCGCCGGCTCGGGTCCGCCTGACGAGCGGATCTGGCCGAGGACGGGCTTCACCTTCTGGCCCGGGCGCGCGCGCTGGATCCCGTTGATGATCACCCGGTCCCGCGGGCCGATTCCGGAACGAACGACGCGCAGGCTGCCGATCAAGGGCCCAAGCTGCACTGGCCGGGCGAGGACGGTGCCCTGAGGGTCGGCGACGTAGACGACCCGTCGGGCGGCGTCGGTGACGATCGCGGTGTCCGGCACCAGCAGCGCCCGGTAGCGCTGCGACGCGGCCACCCGCGCCTGGCCGTACATGCCCGGCTTGATGAAGCCGTCGGGATTGGCGACGACGGCGCGCGCCCGGACGGTGCCGGAGCCGGTGCTCACCACCGTATCGATGAAATCGAGGGTGCCGGCATGGCTGTAGGTCGCCTCGTCGCCCAGGCGGATTCGGACCGGAGTGCCTGCCCCGCCCCCGCCGTTCTGGCGCTGGTTCTTGAGCAGGAGCGCTTCGGACCCTTCGAAGGCGAAGTGAAGCGGGTTGGTGGAGACGATCGTGGTGAGCACCGTCTGATCGGCCGTCACCGAGTTCCCCGGGTCGACCCGGCGCTCGGAGATGCGGCCGGAGATCGGAGCGAGGACCCGGGTGAAGCCGACGCTGAGCTGCTGAGTCCGGATCGCGGCTCGGGCGGCGGCGACGTCCGCCTCGCCGGCGCGGACCGCGGCCTGGCGCTGCTCGACCTCTTCGGTGCTCGCCGCCCGCTGGGCCGCGAGGGCGCGCGAGCGGGCGAGCTCGGTGCGGGCGTTGGTGAGAGTCGCCTGGGCCCGTGCGAGCTGGGCCTGCGACTGGGCGAGCGCGGCCTGCGACTGGCGCGGATCGATGGTGAAAAGGAGTTGCCCGGCGCGGACATTCTGGCCGTCGCGGAAGTGGACCGCCTGCAGATAGCCGGTCGCCCGCGGCTTCACCTCGACATTCTGGATCGCCTCGAACCGGCCGACATAATCGTCCCAGTCGACCACCTCCTGGACGAGGGGCGCGGCCACGGTCACGGGCATCACCGGCGGTGGCGCGGTCTGCTCCTCTGCACCGCCGCATCCGCCAAGGGAGAGGATGAGAAGGAACGGGAGCAGTCCGCGCAGTGCGACGGATAGGGTGGCGGGCATCATTAGGGCTTTCGAGCGGAGTATCCGCTGGGCGTCCGTTCTTCGGCTGCCCGGCGGAAAGGCGAACTAGGGAGGCGTTCAGGCCATGTCAACATGCGTAGACATAATTTGTCTACACCGGTTGACAATCCACCCGTTCCGCCCAATTCGTCAGGCTGCCCATGAGAGCTTCGATGCCCCCCCGTGCCAAGTGCGCCGCTTCCACCCGCGACATGATGCTCGCGTCCGCGCGCCGCCGCTTCCTCGAGGAGAGCTATGAGAATGTCGGCCTGCGCGACATCGCTCGCGACGCGGGCGTCGACGTCGCTCTGGTCGGCCGCTATTTCGGGTCGAAGGAAAATCTTTTCCACGAAGTCCTGCGCGGCACGAAAGGCGACTGGCTGGACCCCGCCCTCGGCGCCGAGGACGTTCCCGCCTTCCTGGCCGCCATGGTCCTGCGCAAGGAGGAAGCGGAAGGCCGCGAGGATCTCGATCGCCTTCTGATCATCCTTCGGTCCGCTTCCTCGCCAAAAGCCTCCGAGCTGGTCAGGATCGCCTTCCGCGAGGACGTGATCGAGCCGGTCGCCCGGCTTCTTCCCGGCCCGGATGCCGAGTTGCGGGTGGCCATGGCCTTGAGCATCCTGACGGGAACCAGCGTTTTGCGCACCTTCATGGGCGTCGAGCCCCTTCTGGCCTGCGAGGAGCATATGCTCGAACGAAAACTCGCCATGCTGTTGAAAGAGGCTCTCTCGGTCTGAGGTGGCCGGGTCCGCGGCACCTGGCCACCTGCTGTTCGCCCTCGGCCATTGTTTCCTGCGGCCGGGTCTGAAAGAGGGCGAGCATGCAGATCCTGCTCGTCGAGGATGACTCGCGCGTCGCCGCCTATGTCCGCAAGGGACTGGAAGAGGACGGCCATGTCGTCGACCTGCGCACGGACGGCCGTTCCGGGCTTCTGCAGGCGTCGACCGAACGCTACGATTTGATCCTTCTCGATCGAATGCTCCCGCATGTCGACGGGCTCAAGATCCTTCAGACCCTGCGCGCCACCGGCGACTCGACTCCGGTCCTGATCCTGAGCGCCCTGGGCGACGTCGACGAGCGCGTGAAGGGTCTTCGGGCCGGCGGGGACGATTATCTGGCCAAGCCGGTGGCGATCTCCGAGCTGCTCGCCCGGGTCGACGCTTTGGGCCGCCGCGGGGCGCTCGCCGAGGAGCCTGCGGAAATACGGGTCGGGGCTCTGACCCTCGACCGCCTCGCTCACCGGGTCGAGCTGGAAGGCCGGCCGGTGGATCTCACCGCTCGCGAATACCGGATCCTCGAGCTGCTCGCCCGCCATGCCGGCCGGGTGGTCACGCGCTCGATGCTTCTCGAGCATGTCTGGAATTATCATTTCGATCCCCAGACCAACGTCATCGACCAGCATCTCAGCCGGCTCCGCCACAAGCTCGCCCTCGTCTCTTCCGTCCCCCTCATCCACACGGTGCGGGGCGCGGGCTATTCGCTCAGGGCCGGAGAATGAGGCTGTGGACGAGCTTCTCCTTCCGGCTGGCGGTGATCTACGCCTTGCTGTTCTCGATCTCGCTCGCGCTGATCCTCGGCACCTACCAGCTCGTCAGCATCACCGGGCCGCGCAATGCGGTGCGCGAAGCGCTGCAATCGGAGTCCGACGCTCTTACGGCCGCCTATCGCGGCGACCGGCACGCTTTGGCGCGGCAGCTCGAGGCGCGCGCCGGCGCGCGCGCTCCTCGGGCCGGCTTCCACCTCCTCCTCGACCCGGAAGGCCGCGTCGTCTCCACCAACCTGCCGAGCTGGCCCGCTTTCTCGGGGATGGGCTGGCACTCGATCGAAGCCGACATCTACCGCGACGGAGACGAGGACGACCACGAGGCCCTGGTCCTCGATCGCCGGCTGAGCGACGGATCGCGGCTCATGGTCGGCCGCGACGTCGAGGAGCTTGACGATCTGGAGGAGGCGATCGCCGCGGCCGCGCTCTACCTTGCCGGGGCGACCCTCATCCTGGCGACGCTCGGGGCGCTGCTGATGAACTGGGCGATCAGCCGCCGCCTCGGAGCGGTCGGCGGCACCGCCCGCCAGGTGATGGCCGGCGACCTTGCGGGGCGCGTTCCCCTCACCGGCAGCGGCGACGAATTCGACAGGCTGGCGGCCACGCTCAACCTCATGCTCGACCGGGTGGAAGCCGGAGTCGAAGCGGTGCGGACAGCGTCGGACAGCGTCGCCCACGAGCTGCGCACGCCACTGACCCGGCTTCAGGCGAGCCTGCGCCGGCTTGCCTCCGGCGACGGTGCCGGACCGGAGGCCCTGGGCGAAGCGGTCAGCGAGTGCGATCGGCTGCAATCCTTGTTCGACGCCGTCTTGCGCATCTCCAGGATCGAAAGCGGGCGGCACGAAGCGCGGTTCGGCCCGGTCGACCTTTCCGGCCTGATCCTGGACGCCGTCGAGCTCTACGGTCCGGCCGCGGACGAAAAAGGCGTCGAGCTCTCGCCGCAGGTCGCGACGGGGGCAGCGATCGTCGGCGATCGAGACCTGCTGTTCCAGGCGGTGACGAACCTGGTCGACAACGCGATCAAGTTCACTCCGGCCGGAGGAAAGGTCGCCGTTCGGCTGGCGCAGGACGGCGACGGCGTTCGCCTGGACGTGGTCGATACCGGGCCCGGCGTTCCGGCGGCGCTGATGGGGCGAATGGCCGATCGTTTCTTCCGGGCGCCCGACGCGGCGGAAAGGCCCGGCTTCGGCCTGGGGCTGTCGCTGGTCGCCGCCATTGCTCGCCTGCATGGCGCGACTCTGGAATTCCGTTCAGGAGAGCCCGGGCTGGAGGCGCGGATCGGCTTCCCGCCGCGGGCATGAAGGGCCGGCAGCCGGCGCATCCTTCGAAGCGGGATGCGCCGGCGGCGGACAAGGCTCAGTCGTCGCGCGTGCGGCGGGTGATACGGAGCGTCTCGGGCGCGAGCTTCACGTCATAGGCCTGGCCGTTGGCGAGCCGGGCGTCATCCACTTCCCAGCGGCGGCCGTCGTCATATTCGATGTCGTCCCAGCTTACGAAGCCGTTGGCCTTGAGCACGCGTTCGATGGCCGTGCGCTCGGCATCGGTCGGGAGACGATCGGGAACGTTGGCGGCCATCGCCGCGACGGGGAGGACGCCGAGCGAGGCGGCGAGGAGGATCCTGGTGCGGATGTTCATGACGTTTCTCATTTCCTGTGCTTGGTGACGGCCGAGGGGGCGGCCGATGGAGCGGTGGTTCGCTGGCCGGGCTCCGGAACATTGTTCCGAGTGGCCCAGACGAGGAAGCGGACCGCGGCCGCGGCGAACGCGCATTCGCGTCCCTGCTGCCGATCGACATTCGAGGGGTCCGGTTGCCTTTCCATGGGCCCGGTCTAGGCGCCGCACCTGACGGCCCGATGGCGGAAACATTTGAAGTTCGTCAGATTGGGCTGAGTTGGACCGGCAGGCGGCGGAGACCGTCACTCACCGTCCAGATGCAAAGCGTCTCGACGCGCCCCTTCGCCTCCGTCATGTTGCGCCCATGATCAGCGGGGGTCTGGAAAGCGTCGGCGAAGCGGTGACGGGCGGGCTTGCCGCGCGCGCCGTCGAACCCGGTGCCGGCGAGGGGGAGGGGCCGGGCCACGGCGCCTGCCTCAATTGCGGGACCGAGCTCGTCGGGCCCCATTGCCACCGATGCGGTCAGGCCGGCCATGTGCACAGGACGCTCACCGCCTTCTGGCACGACCTCGCGCACAGCGTCCTCCATTTCGACGGCAAATTGTGGCGCACCTTGCCGCTGCTCGTCTGGCGCCCGGGCGAGCTGACCCGTCGCTACGTCGCCGGCCAGCGCGCCAGCTTCGTCTCGCCGATGGCGCTGTTCCTGTTCTCGGTCTTCCTGATGTTCGCCGTCGTCTCGCTGGCCGGAGGCCCGGTGTCGTCGAGCGGCTCGCCGCAGGCCAATCGCGAGGCCGCCGCCGACATCGCGCAGGAGAGAGGCCCGCTGGACCGGCGCATAGCGGACCTGCAGCGCCGAGCGCCGGGCGCTCGCGGCGCGCCGGCAGCCGACCGCGGCGATCGATGCCGAGCTCCAGGGCCTGCGCCGGCACCGGGAAACCCTCGACACCGCCCAGTCGATCGTGCTCGTTCCCTCGGCCGCGCCGAAGGGCACCGCCAACACCATCGATCTTCGCGACGCGCCGAACACCGGCTGGCCCTGGCTCGATCACGCCGTCACGAAGGCGAAGGAAAATCCGAAGCTGCTCGTCTACAAGCTTCAGACCAACGCCTATAAATTCTCCTGGGCGCTGATCCCGATCTCGGTGCCGTTCCTGTGGCTGCTCCTGCTGCACCGGCGGCGCTACCGGCGCTACCGGGCCTATGACCACACCGTCTTCGTCACTTACTCGATCGCGTTCATGAGCCTCGGAGTGATCACGCTGAGCGTTCTTCGGCTGCTCGGCTCGCCCGACGTGATCGCGGGCTTCGCGATGCTCTTCGTTCCGCCGATCCACATCTACCGGCAGCTGCGCGGCGCCTACGAGCTGTCGCGGTGGAGCGCCGCGTGGCGGACCATCGTCCTGATCAACTTCGCCTTCATCGCGGCCACCCTGTTCTTCGCCGGACTGCTCGCGCTCGGCCTGCTCGGCTAGGAATTCCGGTCAGGCGCGGCAGGGATATTTGCGGGCCATCAGGGCGCGGAGCGCATCCTTGACCTCGATCCGCCGCCTCCGAGCGGCGGGGATGGTTCGGAAGGCGGCGAGGATCTCGTTGCTGGTCAGCGACTGCTTGGGGGGCGGGCAATAAGCGGCCTTGCGGCGCGCCCGCTCGGCCGCCAGCCGTTCGGCCCGGAGCGCCGCCGCCTGGGTCTCGATCTCGCCCTTCAGCAATTTATAGTCGCTCGCCATCAGCGCCAGCATGCCCTTCTTCTGAAGGGCGTCGGCCTTGGCCAGGAAGGTGGCGACGTCCATCGCCTGGGCCGCGCCGAGCGGAGCGAGAGCCAGCAGCGCCGCGGCCAGAAGCTTCTTCTTCAATGGTTTTCCCTTCCCACGTGAAGGCCGGCAACGGAGCGTCCACGGTCTGAACGCCGCTTGAACGCCCGAACCCGTCATTGCGAGGAGCGCAGCGACGAAGCAATCCAGCGGGCGCGGGCGCCGTTCCGGATTGCTTCGCCGCGCTCGCAATGACGGGGCAGGAGGTCAGGCCCCCTGCGGCGCCGGGCCGCCGATGCCGCCGCCGCGCGGGCGCCGGGTCGAGGGGATGGAGGTGCCCGCGACGGGCATTGAAGGCCGGCGGTTGTTGGGATCCTCGCGGCCGATATCCTCGCCCGCGATCGCCTTCTTCGCTTCCTCGCCGTTCAGGGTCTCATATTCGAGCAGAGCGCCGGCGAGGCGGTGAAGCTCGTGGAGATTCTCGGTGAGGACGTTGCGGGCGGCGGCCTCGGCCTCCTCGATCAGCCGGCGGACCTCGCTGTCGATCAGGCGCGCCGTCTCCTCGGAGACGCTCTGGCTCCGGGCGACGCTGTGGCCGAGGAAGACCTCCTCCTGATTGTCGCGGTAGCGAAGCCAGCCGAGCTTGGACGACATGCCATATTCCATCACCATCGAGCGGGCCATGTCGGTCGCCTGCTGGATGTCGTTGGAGGCGCCGGTGTTGAGCTCCTCAATGCCGTAGATGAGCTGCTCGGCGATTCGGCCTCCGAAGCAGAGCGCGAGCCGCGCCTTCATCTGCTTCATCGACATCGAATAGCGGTCGCGCTCGGGCAGGTTCCAGGTCACGCCGAGGGCCCGTCCGCGCGGGATGATCGTCACCTTGTGGAGCGGATCGCAGCCCGGCACGTGGAGCGAGACGAGGGCGTGGCCGGCCTCGTGATAGGCGGTCGCCTTCTTCTCGTCCTCGGTCATCACCATCGACTTGCGCTCGGCGCCCATCATCACCTTGTCCTTGGCGAGCTCGAACTCGGACATGGCGACGAGGCGCTTGCCCTTGCGCGCGGCGAGCAAGGCGGCCTCGTTGACGAGGTTGGCGAGATCGGCGCCGGAGAAGCCGGGCGTTCCCCGCGCGATCGTGCGCGGGTCGACGTCAGGGGCGAGCGGCACCTTCTTCATGTGAACGGCGAGGATCTTCTCGCGGCCCTCGATGTCGGGGCGCGGCACCACCACCTGGCGGTCGAAGCGGCCGGGCCTCAGCAGCGCCGGATCGAGCACGTCGGGCCGGTTGGTCGCGGCGATGATGATGATGCCCTCGTTGGCCTCGAAGCCGTCCATCTCGACGAGCAGCTGGTTCAAAGTCTGCTCGCGCTCGTCATTGCCGTTGCCGAGCCCTGCGCCGCGGTGCCGCCCGACCGCGTCGATCTCGTCGATGAAGACGATGCACGGCGCGTTCTTCTTGGCCTGCTCGAACATGTCGCGGACCCGGCTGGCGCCGACTCCGACGAACATCTCGACGAAATCGGAGCCCGAGATGGTGAAGAAGGGCACGTTGGCCTCGCCGGCGACGGCGCGCGCCAGAAGCGTCTTGCCGGTGCCCGGGGCGCCGACCAGCAAAGCCCCCTTGGGGATCTTGCCGCCCAGGCGGGCGAACTTGGTCGGGTCCTTCAAAAAGTCGACGATCTCCTGCAGCTCCTCGCGCGATTCGTCGATTCCGGCGACGTCGTCGAACGTCACCCGCCCCGATTTCTCGGTCAGCAATTTCGCCTTCGACCGACCGAACCCCATCGCCCCGGAGCCGGCGTTCTTCTGCATCTGGCGCATGATGAAGAAGGCGATTCCGAGGATCAGGAGGAAGGGCAAGGACTGGTAGAGCAGGATCAGCCACACCGACGTCTGCGCCTCGGGCTCGCCCTGGAACGACACGCCCTTCTCGCGGAGGCGCGAGGTGAGCTGCGGATCGGGGATGAAATTGGTCCTGAACGCATTGCCGTTGGTCAGCTTGCCGGAGATCACCTCCTTGCCGATCGACACCTCCTTGACCGAGCCTTCGTCGACCCGGTTGAGGAACTCCGAATAAGCCATGCTCCCCGCCGCCGCCGACCGCGAGGAGCCGCCGTCGACGATCTGGACGAACAGGATCAGAGCGAGCAGGATCCCGGCCCAGATGAAGAGCGACTTCATCCACGGGTTGCCGGGCTCTTTGTCGGGCTTGCGATTGGGGTTGTCGGACACTGAAATCTCCCGCGAAGGCGGCGCGTTGGAGCGGGTTCCCACGGGGAGCCGCAAGCCGCCTCGGTCTCTCTTGCCTCTAAAATAGGATTTCCCGGGCCTTTGGCAATGCGCCCCGGCCTGTAGCCCGGGCGGGTGACCGGGGATTGCACCCGTTTCGTGAACTTGGGAGCTTGCCGGGCCGGCGGGCGCGGGAATCCGCTCAAGGCCGGAATCGGCGCGGTTCAGATGACGAAGTCGTGCTGATCCGCTTCCATCTGGCACGGTTCCGCGAGCAGCGCCTGAAGGTGCCTGGCGCATGCGGCGCCGACCTTGATCGCGTGCTCCGAGGTTCCAAGCAACGAGTTGACCACGTAGGCGGCCGACCGCATCAGGCTTCCCCCGGCGACGAAAAGGCCGTCGACCCGCCGTCCCTTCGGATCGAGCACCCGTCCGGTCGCATAGTCGACCATTGCGCCGCCATAGCGCGCTTCGTGCAGCAGTCCGTCTTCCAGCAGGGCGCGGACGAGGACGTTGTTGGCTTCGGCCAGCCGTCCCTCGAAACCGGTCGCATTGATCAGGATGTCCGCCGGCACGGGAACGGAGTCGCCCTTGAAATCGAGTTCGAAGCGGTGGCC
Source organism: uncultured Alphaproteobacteria bacterium (assembly GCA_963850005.1). GTDB lineage: Bacteria > Pseudomonadota > Alphaproteobacteria > Sphingomonadales > Sphingomonadaceae > Allosphingosinicella. The sequence continues at coordinate 998,827 of CAWKJG010000004.1, read as the reverse complement.
GGCCCGGCGAACGCCGACGAGGCCGCCGCGGGCGATCAGCCCGCCGCTGTCGAATTGGGCGAGCAACGCGGCGCCGTTGGTCGCGGGTATGGCGTAGGAGAGCTGGGCGTGGATCTTGCTCCATTTCCTCATGATGTGAGCGCGGCCGGGCTCGCTCGACCATCGCCACAGGGCCGGCGCCAGGCGATCGAGCACTTTCAGCGCTTCGAAAAGCGCCTGGGGCCGATGGCTCGCGGCCAGCGTGCGCTCGAGCATCTCGCGCGGCGTGCCCACGGAGAGCGAGCAATAGGCGCGCAGCTGCTCCCGGGTAATTCCGAACCGGTCGAGAATTCCGTAGATGATGAAATCGACGAGATCGGGCGAGAAGGGACGCTTCGAACCATAATCGGCAAGCAGCGTCGAATCGATGAGGCCAGTCGAATCGGCAAGGCTCGAGACCGGCCGAATCGCCGGGGCGCGGCCGGACGGAGAGGCCATGAGCACGGGATGATGGAGATCGCGTTCGCCAAGTTGCAGAGCCCAGTCGATCGCCGTCGGACCCATTCCGATGATGGCGACTCGCTGGTTGTCGCCGATCCGGCTCGCAAGGTCGCCCGGCGCCCAGGGCTCAGCCTGGTAGCCGGGCGCGCCGCGCAGCTCCGGATAGCGATCGACGGACAGGAGGCCCAGGGCGAGGACGACGGCGCGAGCCTCGACAAAGCCCGTTTCCGTCGTGATCCGGAATCCGCCTGCCGTTCGGACGATTTGGGTCGCCTCTCCCCGGACGTGGCTAATTCCGATCTCGCTTCGGCCCGCGATCGGCAATGTCTCCCGGTAATAGCGCGCCAGCCGTTCGCCGACCACGGTGCGCGATATGTAAGCCGACGCGTCGCCGGCTTCGCCGTCGGGAGGGAAGAGGTCGCTCGCGCGGCCGATCTCGAATCCGTTGAGATCGGCGTTAATGCCACCGTACAGGCGAAGCGTCGGCACCGTCATGTTCGACAGCGCGCCGCGGTTGGCGATGTCCCAGGCCGTCCCGACGCCGGGGTGTTCGCGAGGCTCGATCACCGCGATCTCGATGCCGCGGAGCGGGTCGCCGCGCGCGGTGTTTTCGCAGAGGAGGCCGCGCAGGCCCGACGAAGTGGCCACCCCGCCGCCGATGAAAGCGGCATCGCAGCGCTTGACGACCATTCCCATGCCGACATCCCCTTTTTTTTTACGAGGCATGTAAACACCCTTTTCTTTCAAAAAGCAAGGATATTGACATATAAAATAGATCAATGACGGTTATCCTTGACACGTTGACCGAATCGGCGCATCAGCCTCCCATTGTTTCACAGGAGGTTCCAATGATTGACCGGTGTAACATCCTCATCACGGGCGGCGGCATGGCGGGAATGGCCCTGGCGTCTCGGCTGGCGCGCTGGGACCGCAAGGTTTGGCTCATCGAGCGGGATGATTGTTCGCCCGCCAACGCTAGCTGGCTCTCCTTCGGAGCATGGGATCCGGCCGACGCGGTCGGAGACGACGCCGCCCGGCTCTCCTGGGCGGGGGCTAAATTCCTCGACGAAATTCCGGGCGCGCTGGTTCCCAAGGGCGCCCTGCACCTTTTCTCGCCCAGCCGCTTGAAGGAGGCCGGACAGATGTGGATGCGGGGAATCCGGGCGGGGAGCGGTGTCCGCCAGCTCGAGGCCGCGGAGGTCGTCGAGCGCTTGCCGTGGGTGAAGACCGACGACGGCCATTGCGCCGCCGCCTTGTGGATCCCTGCCGGCGCCGCCGGAATGATCGACATGTCGCAGCTCTACAGCCACTTCCGTTCGCGCTTCTACGAGCGCGGCGGACGCATCCTTCTCGACGAGGCGCTGGTGGAAGCCGATTATGGAGGCGGCGCATGGACGGTCCGGACGACGAAGGGGTCCATGCGCGCGGACGTGATCGTGAATTGCGCCGGCGCCTGGAGCGATGACGTCGCTCGAAAATGCCATGCCCGACGCGTAGGATTGCATTCGACCAAGCGTGCCGCGCTCAGCCTCGCTGCGGCGGGAGCTGCGGAACTGCCCTGGCGCAACAGCCCTTATGTTGCCTGGCATCGCGACTCGTCAGTCGCTTATTGCGAGCTTCTCCCGAACGGACGGGCGGTGGTTTCGCCTGCCGGCGAGGCCGCTTGGTCCGGCGGGGAGGTCGAAGCCGACTCCTGGCAGATCAAGGAGGCTCTCGACCAGTTCGAATCCGCGACCAGCCTGCATCTGGACGAGACCAAGGGAACGTCCTGGGCATGGGTGCGATCGAGCGTCGGCGACGGCCGTCCGATAATCGGATGGGCGCGCGAAACCCCGGCCTTCTTCTGGATGACCGGATTTGGCCGCGGCGGTGCCGAATGCGCCCTGTCGGCGTCGGCGATGGCCGCGGACATGATCCGCAACCGGAAGGATTTCAGCTGGATTGCCGATCAATACGGCATTCAGGCGAGCTGGTTTGCGCCGGATCGGCTGGCGTCGGCGGGGGTTTCCGCTTAGGCTTCGGTTCCCGGCATTGCAGGTGCCGGGCGGTACGGCTCCACAACAGCGCCATCCGCTCGGCATGTGCCTCCAGGTCGGGAGCGATCGCCAGGTCCCTTTCATCCTCCCACACTGCGCCCGCGGCGATCTTCGAGATCGCCGCGTGGCCCGTGGCCAGCATCCCGGCCACGATGGCCGACGGTTCACGCAGCGATTCGTCTATCTCGAGGGTCGCCAGGAACGTCGGGCTGCCATTGTCCGTCCAATCGGGCGTCATCGCTTTCTCCACATCGCGGAATTTTCTTGTGCACCCTTGCCATGCTGGGAGCAAATATTGCCCTTCGCTCGGCGCGTTAGGTAAGTATTCACTTATTTCAGCCAGTATATTGACAGATTGCGCATATATATTCCATTACGCGCACGGCGCGGCGGTTCGCGATGGAGGACAGATGTTCGCTGACCGCGGTTGGGAAGTACGGGGGGATCGACTAGCTGCTATGGAGTGGGGGAAGGCCGCGGCGCGACCGGCGGGGTCGATTGCGCCCGAAACTTCGGAACTAGGACGCCGACCCGGCGTTCAAACTCTCTGTCAATCGCAACAACTTGGAGGTTTGGGCTCCCTCGAAACCCTAATCGGAGGAGCTTTGTCATGAACAGGCGATATCAGGCGCTTGCGTCCGAGGATCTGGGCTTTGAGGCTGGTACTCTGTTGGTTGAGAGGCCGTTCATCCCAGAGATGCGCCCTTCCTCGGGCCATAAAATTGTCGACGACCGCCAGCTTCTTGTCGAGCTGGACATGAGCGACTCCGACGCGGCCGCGATCCTCGGCCGTTCCCGTCAGGCGCTTCACCAGAAGCTCGGGTCGAGCAAGGGAACCAGGAAGGGTGCTGCCGGCTCTTCGAAATATTTCAAGGTCAGCGATATCTACACCCTGACGAGCGCGGCCCGCCAGCTCGGCATTCCATTCCGAAGCGAGGCCGTTCTCGACTATGTCGGAAGGACCCGTAAAGAGCGGGAGCCGGAGGCGTATGCCTTGCTTTACCGCCTCCTCAGGCAGGTCACCCAACCGCTCGACGTGGCCGCCGCGAGCGCCGTCCTGATGGTCCTCCCGGGCTTCGCCGAGATGCTCGTCCGCTTCGACCATGTCGGCGACTTCCTCCTCGACATAATCGAGTCCGCGCGTGAGAGGAGCGACTCCGCCGAAGTGTTCGTCGTGGGTCCGACCTCAATGCAGGCCAATATTGCCGGGGACTGGCTTGGAGTTGCGGAGGATCGTTGCTTTGGCCACGATCTGGCAGACCTCCTCTCGCCGACGCTCATCGTGTTCGCGGCGGGCGATCAGCGCGTCTACACTCTGAACGACAAGGGCGAATTCATGGGCGCGCCGGAATTCCAGAAGGCCACCATAGCGCGTAACGCGCTGGCCCTGCTGCCTTCCGAGATGCGGACCCTGGCCTCGGCGAAGGGCGAGGCGCGTTCACGGCGGCGCGGCTAGGATTCGTACTTGATACCGGCAGCGGGCGCGCGGTTGTCGGTATCGAGCACGGACCTTAGAACGCGTAAACGGGCGGAAGCGGTGGAGCCTCGCGCATAGGCTCCGACGGAGGCGGTCGGGGGCGCTTGCGTCTGAGCTGTGGGAGCTGGGGCCGGATGCCCAGGTTGCGATCGAGGAGCAGTCCGACGCTGGCGTCGAGAAGCACGGTCTTGACCCCCGCCGAGGCGGCCAATTCGAGTTCGCCCATGGTGAGGATGGGATTGTCGAGGCAGCCGCTCGATTCCCGGGGCCGGGGGACCAGGACGGCCAGAACCCCGGCTCGAGCCCTGGGCAGATCTTCCTTGACCTTCTCCAGCAGCCGCTTCGTCGACTCGTCCGTCACGGAGTAGCACTGCCAAAGGCCCCATTTTTTGTAGAAGAACAGCGAGACGCTGCCCGCGGCACTGGCGAGGCGAGGGTTGCGCCTGAGCTGGCGGCGGATCTGATAGACCAGCCAGGCCAGTCGCGCGGGCCTCACCGCGAGCCTGCCGCTCGACAGGGTCGCGGACGCCTCGATGAAGCCCTCTCCCAGCCATTGAAGCTCCACCGGGCCGAGATCTTCATCGAGGTCTTCATCGAGGTCTTCATCGAGATTTTCAAGCGCGAGCGCCAATTGCGCGCAATAATGCGCGCTGCCCTTCTTCTTCAGTGTGGTCGCCGCCCGCTCTACCCACGGATCATTGACGAGGTCATGGTTGAAAAGCGTCGTCCGGCATCCCGCGCAGGCGATCCGAAGCGGCTCGTCGTCGCGGAGCTCGAAATATTGGCGCGCCTGTTTGAACAGCTCACGCAGATTTTCCGTCGCTTGTTGGAGCTCGGGACGAATATCCTGGAACCGTTTGGCGGTGCGGGAGCTCGATCGGTCCTGTCGATCCAAGATCAATCGCGTTGGAAAAAAAGGGAAATCGCGCCTGTCCGGCCCCCAGGCCACGTAGTCCGCCCGCGGCGAATGAAAGCCTATTCGCGGCGGAGAGGGTCGCGAAAGCTGCTCGTCCTGAGGAACGATGCTGGTAAGCAGCAAAGGAAGCGGCTCCGCGGCCCCCTCGACTTCGGCGTCGAGACGTTTCCGCAGCCGGAAGAGCACATCTATCAGAATGTGTGGGTGAGTATCGCTTCGCGCCAACCTTGTCCGCCACGTCTATTCGTGAGGGAAAAGGTCCCCCTCGCTGCCCTGATTACGTCGAGGGGAAAACACACGGTCGGCATGAGGCCCCCGACCCACGCCGAAGGCACTTGTAATTAAGGATATCCTTCGTGGCAATATTGTGTTGCGTTGAGAACAACCGAATTCGGCGACCGAATTGGCCGCGGTACCTAGTCGAAGATTTCCTCGAGCCAGGATTTCTTGCGCTTGTGGCGGTAGCGGGGATCGTGGTGGCGGCCCTGGTCGTAGCGCGGGTCGTACTGGCCCTGCGGCGGGTAGGGCGCCTGCGGGGCGATCGGCGCCTGGGGCGGCTGCGGAGCGGCGGGCGCCATGTCGGCGGAGGCCCGCTCGAGGATCTTGTCGAGCTCGCCGCGGTCGAGCCAGATGCCCCGGCAGGTCGGGCAATAGTCGATCTCTATGCCCTGGCGCTCGCTCATCACCAAAGGGACGTCGCAATGGGGGCAGGTCATCGGGCCGGGCATAAATACTCCATCGGGGGCTCTGCTGCGGGTCGAGATAGGGAGTTGCGGGGAATTGGCAATGCGGCCGGATCGCGCCCGGTTCGGGCGCTGCGCCCGCCAGAAGCTTCGATCCGCTGCACATTCGTCGCGATAAGTGGCGATTCCGGGCGAAAAACGGCGATTCCAGACTTTCCCGTAAGTGCCTGAGAAGGAACTCCCTTTTCCCCGTGAAGGCGCGGATCGGGCGGGGAATGCTGCCGTGAAGCGGTCGGATCGAGCCTTCGATTCAACTTTCTCCACTTTCGTAAACTTCTGCCGCTTCGACGGCCGGAGCCTCGGACGGCTAACCTTTTCGCAAGCCTTGCCCGGCATAACGGCCGCTTGGTACGCGACCGGGGGGGCGGGGGCGGCTTGCCGCTTCCGCCTTCTTCGCCGGTCCGAAACGCCCGCTATTTTTCCGAAAATCTTTCCGAATTCGGCCGCTTACGTTACGGGTGCGGGTCGATTTGCCGAACGAAAGCGGACCTAAACCGGCGTGAAGCGGGAATGGCTTAACGCGCGCTAACGCTGTCGTTCAGCCCTTCCTCAACCCTCTTCTTCCATAAGCCTCACCTGCCGCCTGAGGCAGGCCACGCGGAAGGCGGTCCCTCGAGTTGCGTATCCGAGGGGGGGCCGGCGCCTTCAAAAGCGCCGGCCCCGACCCTCCCGGGCCCGAGCCGCGCAACCTTATCTTTACCGCCGTCCGCTAGAGCGGCCCTCTCACCACGCCTTGAGGGGGCCTCACCTTGTTCATCGACGCCGAGCTGTCCCGGATCCCGATCACCGACGGCCGCAAGGCCGAGCGCCGGATCGTCAACCTCGCCGCCGCCCTGCGCGAGCAGGGGGCGAAGACCGGCAAGATCGTCGTCGTCGACATCTCGGTCGGCGGCTTCAAGGCCGAGGCCGAGGAACCGCACCAGGAAGGCGACGAAGTCTGGCTGAAGCTGACCGGGCTCGAGCCGAGGCGGAGCCGGGTGGTCTGGACCCGCGGCACCGAGGTCGGCTGCGAGTTCGAATGGCCGCTCCACCCGCGCGAGCTCGAGATCATCATCGCGCCGGCGCCGAGGCGGATCCCCAAGGGCGTGTTTCGCCGGATCGAGCGCTGAAGGAGCCGCGACCGGTGCCAGGCACCGAAGGCTGAACGGTCGATTTCTCAAAGGGCGTAAGGGACGATATCGGCGAGGGCGACCTGGTCAAGGCGGGTTCCGCCTTCGTCGCAAATCTCGATCGCCTGGGACCCCCAGCGCGTGCCCAGCGCCAGCTCGGCGCGGATCAGCTCGCGCGCGCTGCGCACCGCCTGGTACCAGGCCGCCTCGGCGTCGGGCAGCTTCAGCCCCTCCTCGTCCTCGAGCCGGCCGCCGTCGCCGGCGACGTGGAAATAATAATGGGGCATGGCCGGGGGAACGCCCCGGGCCGCTGAAGGTACCGCGCAAAAGGGAGTGGACGGAGGGTTAACCTTCTTTTCCTGGGCGGATCGTTATTCCCGGAGCGGGCGCTGACGAGGCGCCGTCCGGACCCGCCCCTCCTGTCCGACCGACATAGTATAAAGCAGGTAGGAACCGGTGGTCCTTCGACCGGTTGGAGGCTCGTCCCTACCGCATCGGTGACGAGGAGATTCAGACATGGTGGAAGCTTCGAGCATTCAAAAGCATATGGAGGTCCGCTCGGCGGATGGGTCGCACCTTGGAACGGTGGACGGGGTGGAAGGCGACCGCATCAAGCTCACCCGGAACGACTCCCCGGACGGTGAGCATCATTATGTCGACCTCGGCTCCGTCGAGCGGGTGGACGAGCACGTGCATCTTGCCGACGGCGCCTCGGCGAGCTGATTTCCTCCCGGCGTGACGGGTCCTTCCCTGGTCTGGCTTCGGCAGGACCTTCGGCTCCCCGATCCGCCGGTCCTGGCCGCGGCGGCGAGCGAGGGGGATGTGATCCCCGTCTACGTTCTCGACGACGAGGGCGCTGGAAGATCGGGGCAGCTTGGCATTTCGAGCCGTGGCGGCGGCGGCAGGGCGAGGCCGCAGACCGGCGGTGAGCCTGTCGGGCGGTGGGCGGCAGTGCGATCGGCGTGACGTCAGGGCGGGCCTCAAGTCCGGCCCTCGAGGCGTCGGCATCCTCCACAGGTTCATACCAAGATCGGGACTTCCGGGCAGGCTTCCCCGGACGGCTCCTACGCGATCCATTCAGACAAGCGGCATCAAGGACTTGGTATCGTAGAGTCCCGGTCAAGTGATGCAGGGATCATTGCGGCTTCTACCACTTCGCGAGGACTCCAGCGTAAACTATATCCGCTCCGGACTTTAAATATGGCCTTCTGGATATCCAAAGCACTTGAAACGATATTGACTCATAGAAAAACAAGGGTAGCATGATCAGGTCAGTGCTGGCTTCTTTAATTAAACCTTTAAACAGGAGGATTTAATTATGAAAGCCCTGAAAATGGCGCTCGCGCTTGCGTTAGCCGTAGCTTCGACTATCGTCGCTCCGAATGCAGTCAGCGCGAACGTGTCTGCAAATCAAGATATTTGGCTATGTTTCTATCAGTTTTCGTTCTGGATGGACGGCGTCCTCTATGACGTATACCGTTGCGAACGCTACGTTGAGGTCATTTGACAATCTGTAGCAGCGGCCGTGGTCGCGAGAGCGAATCCTCTCGCGGCTACGGGCGTACGATTAGCCCGGTGATTTCGACGATGCGGTTTCCACGGGTCTCAACCTGGTGGTAAAGGGTGAAGGTCCGGTGGTTCAGGAGAAGCCATAATGCGCGTGCCAGCTTTTGCCCGTAGACTTGCGACTGCGACCGTCGTCTCGACAGTGATATTCGGCCCGATTTCGACCGTCGCCGCCGCGCCTGCTCCATCGATTGCCGGTTTTTGGAAGGGGCCTTGGGTCGGCACCAATTTCGTCTTCGAGTTCAGGCAGGCCGGCAATGGTTGGACGGGGCGTTACCGGTCCGACAAGTCCGGCAAGTGGGCCGACCTCCAGAATGTCAGCTTCAGCGGCGACACCGTGCGCTTCAGCTTCGCATCGACGCCGCCGTCGAGCCTCACGCTCAAGATCGACTCGGCGGGCAAGATCTTGACGGGCTCGGCCAAAATCGGCCCGCACCCGCCTCTGCCCTTGACGCTCAGCCGCGCTTCCTGAGCAGTGCTGCGTCGACATGGCGCGAAGCTGATGCATGGGCGGAGCGGAACCCGCTCAGGATCGATCAGATGAAGCCCGGAGTGCGATTTGCCGCCGGGTTGCTCGCGGGGGTGGCATCGGCGGGCTTGCAAGCGCAGGAAATGACGCCGCCCGCCGTCCCGGCTCAGCCGGCGCCGGCCCAAGCGGCGCCCGCTAGCACCGAACCCGCCGAGAATGTGCCGCTGGAGGAGGTTGAGTTTACGGATCGCGACGGCAATCCGTTGCCGCCCGAACAGCAGCGGGAGTTGCGGGAGAAGCTCAAGGGCAAGCTCCCAACGCCCGTCAGGCGGCCGGAACCGCCCCAGGCGGCGGCCGGGGAAAAAGGCGAGATCGTCGTTACCGGGCAACGGCCGCGCGGATCGGTGATCGGCGACATCCTACCGGAGCAGTCGTTCAATCCGATCGACATCAGAGCCTTCGGCGCGAACGATATCGGAGGGCTTCTCGATACCCTCGGCCCACAGGTCGCCAGCGGCCGCGGGGATTCCGGTCCGGTCGTGCTTCTCAACGGCAAGCGCGTGTCGAGCTTCGGCGAGATCTCCCGGATCCCGACGGAAGCGATCGAACGAATGGAGGTGTTTCCCGAGGAGCTCGCGCTCAAATACGGATATCGCGCCGACCAGAAGGTGGTGAATATCATTACCTTCGAACGGTTCAGCTCGCGGATCGGCCAGCTGTCCTACGCCCTGCCGACGGACGGGGGCCGCGATACCGTCGGCCTCAATGCGAATTACCTCCATATTTCCGGGGACAGCCGGATCACCCTCGACGCGGATTACAGCCGGTCGGATTCGTTGCTGGAAAGCGAACGGACCATCATGCAGGCCCCCGGGCCACCGGGCTCGAGCGGATTTCGGACCCTGCTTCCGGAGACCCGGCGGATTGCGCTCAACGGCACCGTAAGCGGCGACTGGCTGAGCGGCGTGTCGTCCACGCTGAACGGCCGCTTCGAGGCGGGGGAGAGCGAGAGCCTGTTCGGGCTCGTCGCCGACAGGCCGCTGAAACGCGAAGTCGACACGCGCACCGCGCACCTGGGAACCGCGCTGGGCGGGCGGGCGGGGACATGGCTGTGGTCCTTCACCGGCAATTACGACCGAGCGACCCTCACGACCTTCACGGACACCGGCGGAGCGCCCGGAGCCCAGGACGAGGCGCGATCGGTGAACGCGGTTGCCGACGCCGATCTCGTGCTGAGCGGAACGCTGTTCGACCTGCCCGCCGGCCCGATCACGTCGAGCCTGAACGCCGCCGGCGAGACCCGCGACTTCAGCAGCCGGTCGCTGCGCGGCGGGGTCCGACAAAATGCGGCGCTTTCGCGCGACACCATCGGGGTGCAGGCGAGCTTCGACCTGCCCATCGCCAGCCGAAGCAGGAAAAAATTGCGCTGGCTGGGCAATCTATCGGCGAACGTGAACCTTGCCTTCGACGCGCTTTCCGATTTCGGCACGTTGCGGACCTTCGGCTACGGCCTCAACTGGTCGCCGGTCGAAGGACTGAATTTCATCGCCTCCGCCACGAACGAGGAAGGCGCCCCGACGGTGGAGCAGCTCGGATCGCCGCTCGTCGTCACTCCGAACGTTCGAACCTTCGACTTCACCCGGCGCGAGGCGATCGACATCACCCGGATCTTCGGCGGCAATCCGGGCCTTCGCCCGGACGATCGCCACGTCTTCAAGCTTGGGATCAATGCCAGGCCATTCTCCCAAGCCGACCTCATCCTCAGTTTCGATTATATCAAGACCCGGATCGACGATCCGATCGCTCCCTTTCCGATCGCGACCCCGGAAATCGAGGCGGCGTTTCCGGGGCGGTTCGAGCGCGACCTGGATGGCCGTTTGCTTCGGATCGACAGCAGTCCGCTCAATTTCAGGCGATCCGATCAGGAGCAGCTGCGCTGGGGTATCAACTTCACGAGACCGCTGGGAAAGGTACCGCCGCATATGCGCAGCTCGAATGCGCGCTTCGTCGCAGGCGAGAGCAACCTGAAAAGCGCGCTTCCTCCCGGAGCCGTGATCCTCAGGCCCGAGCCGGGGAGCGCGGAGATGAAGCAATTCGCGAACGCATCGAGCCGGCTGACGCTGAGCCTCTATTATACGGCGCACTTGGTGGATGAGATATTGGTTCGCGAAGGCGGGCCCGTCCTTGACCTGTTGAACGGTTCCGCCACCGCCGCTCGCGGCGGCAGGCCGCGTCATGAGCTCGAATTTCAAGCCACCGTCTTCAGGAAGGGGCTCGGCGCGCGCTTGAAGGTCAATTGGCAAAGCGGAAGCCTTTTGCGCGGGCTGTCCGCAGCCCCGGCCGGCGGCTCGGGAGACCTGACTTTCTCCAATCATGCCAATGTGAGCGTCAACCTGTTTACGAACCTGGCCCAACGCTTCGGCGGAGCCAAGGCCCCCGACTGGCTGAAGGGGACCCGGGCCAGCCTCAATATCAACAATCTTCTCAATCGCCGCCCGCAAGTGCGGGACGAAACGGGCTCGACGCCGTTCAGCTATCAGCCGGCCTATCTGGATCCGCTCGGCCGACTCGTCAGCTTCACCCTGCGCAAGGTTTTTTAGGCCCACCTCCTCGAGATCGAGAGGTTTGCGGCTTCGATCGCTCGACAGAAGCGGTCGGATCGACGGAATCTACAATCGTGTCACAGACTTAGCCCCGGTCACGGGATGATGAACCCAAGTCCCGCTCGGAACCTGTGCCACAATACATCCGATTCGGAGTTGATATTCAGAGGAGGAAGTCGAAGCTGGCAAGTAGTTCAATTGATCCTTCTTGGTAAAAAACTTAAAATCATTACGCGACTCGAACATCATGGCTGGAAAGGGCAAGCATATGGATGACGGCGAAAAAGGCGATCGCAGGACCCGCAAGTTTGCCGAGGTCGTCACTCCGCAGCCGGAGCCGATGATCAAGCTGACCAATCGCGGCGTTCCCACACCTTCGGATCTTGGCCCGCTCCAGCAATTGGTGGGCGTCTGGCTCGCGGAAGGCACCGGCTGGAACATGATCGCGCTGCCGTTCCAGAACGCTCCGGCGCCGCCGGCGGGCTTCAAGTTCCGGGTGCTGATGAACCAGTATAGCGAGGAGCTTCGCTTCGATTTCGTCGACGACGACGTGCCCAACCGGGGCCTGTCGCGGATCGACGCTCCCGCCCCCGATCAGTTCGTCGTCACGCTCGATTACCAGCAGAAGATCGCCCAGGTCGCCGCGGAGGACCGGCCGGACAGCGGCGGCCTCGCGGGCCTGCCCGGCCTTCCCATCCATCACGAACCCGGCCTGTGGCTGTATGAGAAGAATCGCCGCTCGATGGACGACCAGATCCAGGGCGATCAGGTGTCGCAGGTGGAGCTCAAGGTCGCCAGGCTGGCCTCGATCCCGCACGGCAACTCGGTCCTCGCCATCGGCACCGCCGACTATTTCGAGAAGATGCCGAAGATCCCGGCGATCAGCGGGCTTCCGGCGGGCCGTTTCGAGGACGTCCTCAGCCCGGGTTACGACTTCAAGACCGATCCGTATCTCGAGCCCTTCAAACATTATATCGACAACCCGTTCATGGGGAACGTCGTCGGGGTACCGGGATTTCCGGGATTCAGCCCGGCCGACATGAACCAGATCCTTCGCTTCGCGAACCAGGGCGTGAACATCGTCAAGACGACGGTGCTGACCGTCGAATTCGACCCGCAAGAACGCCGGGATACGCAACGTCCCGTTCTCGGTCCGCGAGGCCGAGCCGGTCAGCATGAAGTCGACCTTCTGGATCCAGGAACTGGAAGAAAAGGACAAGTTCGGAAATCCGAAGCTTCGGCTTCAATATTCGCAGGTGGTCATGATGGATTTCTTCCGCCCCCGCGAGGACGAGTTTCCCGGGCGGGCCGTCTGGCCGCATATCAGCATCGCGACCCTGGAAAAGGAGCCGTCCGGCTATCCGCTCCAGGAGAGCTGACGGAGACGGGGTTAGCCCCGGCCTCCGTCATTGCGAGCGCAGCGAAGCAATCCAGTTCAGCTTGAGCCTCGCTGGATTGCTTCGTCGCTTCGCTCCTCGCAATGACGGATCAGGTGACCGCTCCGATTCGTTATCTCGCGTCGACCAGGACGATCTCCGCTTCCTCGAGCGCCCTGATCGTCAGCGTCTCCTCGCCCGTCACCGCGACTCCGTCGCGGGGCTCGGCGCGGCGGCCGTTCACCTCGATCGCTCCGCCGACGCCCACCAGATAGACGTGGCGGGCCGGGTCGAGATCCAGCTCGGCCTGCTCGCCCGCCTTCAACGTCGCCCCGAGGACCCGCGCCGCGGCGTTGATCTTCAGCGCTTCGGAATCCTCCGGATAGCCGCTCGCCAGGGTGACGAAAGCGCCCGCGCGGCCGTCCTTCGGAAACTGCCTCGCGCCCCAGCCGGGCTCGGCGCCCGGCCGGTCGGTGTGGACCCAGATCTGGAACAGCGTCGTCTTCTCGTCCTCGAGATTATATTCGGCGTGGCGCACCCCGGTTCCCGCCGACATCACCTGGACGTCGCCGGCCGCGGTGCGGCCCTTGTTGCCCATCGAATCCTGATGGGTGATCGCGCCTTCGCGGACGTAGGTGATGATCTCCATGTCGCTATGGGGATGGGGCGGGAAGCCCGAGCGGGCGGCGATCTCGTCGTCGTTCCAGACCCGGATCGCGCCCCATTCGGTGCGCTTGGGATCGTGGTAACTGGCGAAGGAGAAATGGTGGCGGGCGTTGAGCCAGCCATGGTCGGCGTGGCCGAGGGTGGCGAAGGGGCGGATGTCGATCATGATGGGTCTCCGATTCTCGTTCTTTCGCTACCGTCATTGCGAGCGAAGCGAAGCAATCCAGTGCGGCGCATCCGCCGGCTGGATTGCTTCGTCGCTGCGCTCCTCGCAATGACGGCTCTAAATCAGGCCTTCGGCGCGAAGCGTTTCCTGCACGGCGGGTCGGGCGGCGACTCGCTCGAGATAGGCGGCGAGGCCGGGCCAGCGGGCGATGTCGATCGAGTGCATCTTCGTCCAGTTCAGAACCGCGAAAGCATAAGCGTCGAGGATCGAGAAGCGGGTGCCGAGGATGTACGGACCGTCGCCGATCTTCGCCTGGAGATAGTCGAACTTCTTGCCGAGCGCCTCGCGGGTCGCTTCCTTGAACGAGTCCGGAGTGGCCGGATTCCACAGCGGGCCGAAGCCCTTGTGGAGCTCGGTGGCGATGAAGTTGAGCCATTCCAGCAGCCGGTAGCGCTCGATCCCGGAAGCGGGAATCGCGAGCTCCGAATTGGGCGCCAGGTCGGCGAGATATTGGAGGATCACCGCATTTTCGGTGAGCACCTCGCCGTCGTCGAGCCTGAGCGTCGGCACCGCGCCCTTCGGATTGACGTCGGTCAGCTTCTCGCCGTCGTCGGTGACCTTGTCGGGGAAACGGACGTTGGCGAGCTCGATATCGAGGCCGGCCTCGCGGGCGACGATGTGGGGGGCCTGCGAGCAGGCGGCGGGGGCGTAATAAAGCTTCATCTCTTGTCTCCCTTGGATATGAATATGGTGACCCGTCCGCCCGCCGCCAGGAGGGGGCTGCGGCCGACGGACGGGATGCGCGGCGGCCTCAGGCCGCCAGCGGCAATTCTTCGGCGGCGAGGCCGCGCAGCGCGTCGATCGCTTCCGCGATCGAGGCCGCCGCCTGATCGGGCCCGAAGGCCAGCTTCTCGACCCGGACGAAAGTCGCATCGTCGAGGCCCATGAAGCTCAGCAGGGTGCGCAGATGCGGCTCCTGGCTGTCCATCGCCGCCGAAGGGCCGCTGCTGTAGAGGCCGGCGCGGCTTTCGATCACGATCGTCCTCTTGCCCTTGAGCAAGCCTTCCGGTCCGGCTTCCGAATAGCGAAAGGTGATGCCGGCGCGAAGGACATGGTCGAACCAGGCCTTGAGCGTCGAGGCGATTCCGAAATTGTACATCGGTGCGCCGATCACGACGACGTCGGCGGCCTTCAGCTCGGCGATCAGAGCGTCGGAAAGGGCAAGGGCGTCGCGGGCGGCGTCGGTTTCCGCCTCAGCGCCGCGGATCGCGGGCACGGTCTCGGCGGTGAGGTGGGGGACTGGGTTCGAGCCGACGTCGCGATGGACGATTCGGACCGGGCCGCGGCCGCGAAGGATCGCCTCCAGCTCGCCGGTCAGCCGGCGCGAGACGCTGGCGTCGCCGGTGGCGGCGCTGTCGATGATGAGAACGTTGGTCATGTCTTCCTCCACTGAAGCTTGTGGAGGAGAGATAAGCGCGGCATGACGTTGCGACTAGAGCGTGCTATTGCATCTCAGTGTTGCCAAAACGGCAACGCTATCATGGCACCTGCCGGAAAGGGACCCGCTCGGTATGGATGGACACGACCGGCGAGTTGACCTGCGCCGAGGCGGTGTAGACCGTCACCACGTCGAGCTGCTGTGTCGCCCGAACCACCACGAAGCCGGTGAAGAAGGCGGCCGGATTGGGAAATCCGCTCGCCGTGATCCGGTTGCGGATCGACCGGCAGTCGATCTCGAGGGCCTCGTCGTTCTTGAGAAGCTGACTGTCAAAACCGGTCACATTGCCGGGCAGGATCGTGCCGGCGAGCGCGACCTTCCAGGTCACTTTGAGGGTCGTCCCCGGATTGTGGACGTTGACCGCCGTGTAATAGTGGCCGACCGCGACGGGCGGAGTGAGGTTGGAGCTGGCGGCGCAGACGAACTTCGCGGCATATTCGTAATTGGGCAGGCTCTGCGCTCCCGCCGGAGCGGCGATGGCGAGCAAGGCGACGGGCAGGATCGGCAGCGTCAGGTTGAGCTTGATCATCGGAAGATCCCCCTTTCCAGCGGGGCGCCGGGAACGGACGTCAACCCGCTGCCGGACAGGCTGGACCCGTCGGCGCTTCCCGCAAAGCGACGACGACTCCATAACGGACCAAAGAGGGAGTCCCGCTCATGCAACGGTCCGCAGTCGACCTTCTCGACGTCCTCGCCTTCGTCCGGGTGGCCGAGACGGGCGCGTTCAGCCGCGCCGGGGAGCGGATGGGGATGTCCAAATCGATCCTCAGCCGGCGGGTGGCCCGGCTCGAGGCGCAGCTCGGCGCCCGGCTGCTGACCCGGACCGCGCAGGGCGCCCAGCCGACCGAGGTCGGCCAGGCCTATTTCGAGCGCGCCTCGAACATCCTCGCCGATCTCGAGGCGGCCGAGGAGGTGGTGGCCGAGGCGGTGACCCAGGTGGCCGGGCCGGTGCGGCTGTCGGCCCCCTTGTCCTTCGGGGTCGAGCATCTGGCGCCGGCTCTGGCCGAGTTCGCGAAGACGCATCCCCGGGTGGAGCTCGACATCTCGTTCGACGACCGGCCGGTCGACCTCGCCGCCGGCGGCTTCGACCTGGCGGTCCGGATCGGAGCGCTCAAGGATTCCTCGCTGGTGGCGCGGCGGATCGCGCCGGTCCGGAAGGTGGCGGCGGCGAGCCCGGCCTATCTCGACGCGCGCGGCCGGCCGGAGCATCCCCGCGATCTCGCGAGCCACGACATCCTGCTCTACGCCAACGAGCAGTGGCGCTTTCGGATCGACGGCAAGTGGGACTATGTGCGGGGGCGGCCGAGGCTGAGGGCCGACAATGGCGAGATGCTCCGTGCGGCGGCGGAGGCCGGGCTCGGGATCTGCATCCTGCCCAGCTTCATCGCCGCGCCCGGCTTCGAGCGCGGCACCCTGGAACCGCTGCTTCGCGATTTCCCGATGGAGGAAAGCGGGCTTTACGCGGTGATGCCGCCGGGCCGGGCGACCACGGCGCGGGTGCGGGCGCTGGTCGATTTCCTGGTCGGCCGGTTCGGGCCCGAGCCGCAATGGGATCCGTGCTGGCTGCACGATTCATCCTCCCCATCTGGCGATGGGGAGGACAAAGCGGCGGCCAGCGGCTAGAGCGCTGTCATGAAGAACGCTCTCCCGCTCCTCGCTCTCCTGCTCACCGGCGCCTGCGCCACGACTCCGGCGCCGCAGGGGGATCCGCCGCCGGTTCCTTCCGAAGCTCCGGTCATTCCGCCGCCCGCCGATCCCGCCGCCGAGGATGCGCCGCCTGCTCGCCTTCCTCGACGCCGCGTTCGATGAGCGGAACGAGTCGAGCCCGGAGACTTTGACCAGCCTCGGAAGCAAGACGGGTTACGACCGGCTCGACGATTATAGCGACGCCCAGGCGCAGCGGGACCAGGCGCTGGTTCGGAAGCAGCTCGCGGACATGAAGGCCCGGTTCGATCTTTCGAAGCTGAGCCCGGCCGGCCAGCTCAACTACCGCCTGTTCGACTATAATGCGGCCCGTTCCGCCGAGAATTATCGCTGGCGCGACTATGGCTTCGCCTTGTCGACCAACGGCAGCCCGGCGGGCGACTTTCCGGTCTTCCTGATCAATCAGCACCGGGTCGACAACGTCGCCGACGCCGAAGCCTATGTCGCGCGGATCCGCGACACCGAGCGGGCGATGCGCGAGATCGATGCCGAGGTTCGGGCGCAGGCCGGGAAGGGGATCGTTCCGCCGAAGTTCAACTTCGCGCCGGTGCGCGCCGACGCGAAGCGGGCGGTTGCCGGGGCGCCGTTCGGGCCGGGCGCGGATTCGCCCCTGCTCGCCGACTTCCGGAAGAAGGTGGAGGCGCTCGACGCTCCGGCCGACGCCAAGGCGAAGCTGATCGCCGACGCGTCCGCGGCGCTGTCCGGCCCGTTCCGCCGAGCCATATCCGACATGCTGGCGACGCTCGATTCGATCGAGCCGAAGTCGGCCGGCAACAGCGGCGCCTGGAGCCTTCCCAAGGGGGCCGAATATTACGCCTCGCGGCTTCGCGCCCAGACCACCACCGACCTGTCCGCCGACGCGATCCACCAGATCGGGCTCGACGAGGTGGCGCGGATCCACGGCGAGATGGAGGCGATCAAGGCGCAGGTCGGCTTCAAGGGCACGCTCCAGTTATTCTTCCAGCACATCAAGACCGGCAAGCAGTTCAAATACCCCAACACCGACGAGGGCCGGAAGGTCTATCTCGCCGACGCCAACGCCTTCATCGCCCAGGTGATGGCCGAGGCGCCGAAATGGTTCAGCCGGCTGCCCAAGGCGCCGCTCGAGGTTCGCGCGGTCGAGACCTGGCGGCAGGAGACGGCCTCGGTCGCCTTCTACAACCGGCCTTCGCCCGACGGCTCGAGGCCGGGCATCTTCTACGTCAACCTCGCCGACATGAACCAGGTGCTGAAGCCCCAGATCGAGGGCATCGCCTATCACGAGGGCGCGCCGGGCCACCATTTCCAGATCGCGCTCCAGCAAGAGCTCGAAGGCGTCCCCAAGTTCCGGCGGTTCGGCGGCTACGGCGCCTATATCGAGGGCTGGGGCCTCTATGCCGAGCGGCTGGGCCGGGAGATGGGCTTCTACAAGGATCCCTATTCGCTGTTCGGGCACCTCTCGCTCGATCTGTGGCGGGCGGTTCGGCTGGTCACCGACACGGGCCTCCATTCGAAACGCTGGACCCGCGAGCAGGCGATCAAATATTTCCAGGACAATTCGCTCCTGTCCGAGCGCGATATCGTCAAGGAGGTCGAGCGCTACATCAACAATCCGGGCCAGGCGACGAGCTACAAGATCGGCCAGCTCAAGATCCTGGAGCTTCGCGAACGGGCGAGAAAGGCGCTCGGGAACCGCTTCGACATTCGCGATTTCCACGCCGCGGTGCTCGAGAACGGCCCGTTGCCGCTTGAGTATTGGAGCAGCAGGTCGAGGCGTATATCGCGGAGAAGAAGGGCTGAAGACAGTTGACCGCTTCGTCCTTGCGAGCGAAGCGAAGCAATCCAGCGCAGCCTCGACGGCCCACTGGGTTGCTTCGTCGCTTCGCTCCTCGCAATGACGGGCTTTAGAGGAGAGACGGACATGGCCAAGGGTCAGAAGAAGAGCAACAAGGAAGCCAGGAAGCCCAAGAAGGAGACCAAGAAGACCATCGCCGCCAATCCTTCCAGCAAGGGCGGCGGCGGGCTTTCGAACGGCTGATGGCGGAACCCTTCACCCGCCACCGCCAGCCCTGGAAGCAGGAGGAGCTTCAGAAGCTCCACCTGCTCGCGGGCAAGGGCATGTCCCTGAAGGCGGTCGCCAAGGCATTGACCCGAAGCGAGGAGTCGGTGAAGGACCGCGCCAAACAGGATGGGCTGAAGATCAGCAAGCTGCGCTAGGAGCAGCGAAGCGACTCCTGATGATTGTTCCGTCATTCCCGCGAAAGCGGGAATCCAGATCTGACTCCGAACTGGATTCCCGCTTTCGCGGGAATGACGGGAGAGCACACGAACGAAGAGACAAGATATGGCCGATACGCCCCCCGACCGACTTTCGCTCAACCCGCGCAGCCCGTTCTTCGACGGCGAGCTCCTGCGCCGAGGAGTTCGGCATTCGCTTCAAGGGCAAGGAGCGCACCGACGTCGAGGAATACAGCATCTCGGAAGGCTGGATCCGGGTCGCCGCGGGCCGGAGCATGGACCGTTACGGACAGCCGATGACGATCAAGCTGAAGGGCGAGGTCGACCCCTTCTTCCAGGATGCGAAGGCGGCGGAAAAGGGCGAGACGGCGGAGGCAGACGCGTCGGAAGGCGAAGAAGCCTAGTTCCGTCATTCCCGCGAAAGCGGGAATCCATGAACACCACCAGCCGCGAACCCGCGCAACGCGGTGTTCATGGATCCCGGGTCAAGCCCGGGATGACGGTTTAACGCCCTCCACCGCCGTCCCTCACAGGTGCAGCCACTGGCGGAAGCGCGAGACCAGGTTTTCGTCCGAGGCCGCCACCGTGTAGCCCTGCTCTTCGCCGGCCAAAGCCTCGAAGAAGGCTTTCACCGTCGGCTCCGTCATTCCCGGGGCCAGCCTCCGTGTGAAATGCTCGCCGAGCTTGCGGTAGCTTTCGAACTGCGATTCCGAGAAGAACTGGTCGCCGGTCGTCTCGTGGGGGAAGGCGGCGCTGTTGTTGGCGTAGGCGACGACGTCGAGCGGCAGGTCGCGGCCGAAGAAGCTGGGCTTGATGTAGAGGATCTGGCCGATCCGCCCGCCGCCATAATCGACCTCGCCCAGGGCCCAGGCATATTGCGGCGCGATCTCCCGGTCGCGGCTGGAGATGCACATCGGGCCGAATTTGATGTCGACGTTGAGGTCGATCTTCGCCTTGCGCACGGCATTGCCGAGATCCTCGAACGCGCATTTCGGATCGGCGCCGGCGTCGCTGACGAGGATGTAGCGGCAGCGCCGGCGGACCATCTCGTAAACGGCCAGATTCTCGAAATGGCCGCCGTCGGAGAGATAGATGTCGCGGCCCCGGTCGTCGGTCGAGCCGGCGAGCTCGCGAAGCAGGGCGCGGAGCGAATTGTTCGGTCCGGACAGGTTGACGTCCTCGCCGAGCCGCTCGGCGAGGGCCGGATTGGGCAGCCAGGCGCCGAGCCTGACGTTGAACAAGGTCATCAGGAAGGCGGTGGCCGGCGAGCTGTGATAGCCCATGTTCGGGCTCGCGGCGGCGCCCGAGATCGACACCGCCGTGGCGAGGCTGACGCCGTTGCCCGGCATCGCCAGATCGGGCTCGCTGCCGCCGTAGGTGAGCGAGGAGATGTAGGCGCCGCCGCGCTCGCGCCGGGGCGGCGTGGATCGCGGATCGAGCAGGGCGCTGCCGCTGAAGAGCGGCGAGAAGATGAAGGGCTCCGCCTTGCGCTCCTGCCAGGCGAGATTCTCGGTGTGGGTAACGTTCAGGCAGACGTTGATGATCGGATAGAGAATTGCCCTGCCGCCATGCTCGGGGACCAGCTCGTGGAGCCGGATGTTGTCGGCGGGATCGAAGCCGGTGAACGGGTTGGGCGAGCGCTCGGGGCGGGCGCCGCCGGGAAAGGCCCGGGCGAGCCGGTTGCGGTAGAGGCCGTTCAGCGAGAAGCGATTGACCTGGATCGCGCCGCTGAAGAAGTAGAGCAGCACCGACAGCACGAACACGATCAGCCAGTGGGCGCTGACTCCGGGATCGAGCGCCTTCGATATCGTCTCCACGAACGCCAGCTTCGGCGCGAGCGCGGCGGCGACCATCGCCTCGAGTCGGGCGAGGATGACCAGCAGCGAGATCGCGAACAATCCGGTGCACAGGGAGATGATGAGGGGCATCGGGAGCACCTTCATCAGCCGCCCGGCCAGCCCTTTTACCAGGCTGCCGCTCTTCTCGCTCTTGCCGCCGGCGACGGCGCCGCCGCCGGCGACCAAGGCGATCAGCGCCGACAAGGACATGTCGACCCGGCCGAGAAAGCGGCTGAGGAGCCAGTTGATCAGAAGCGCCGAGCCGGCCGCGACCGCCCATAAGATCATCGGCTTGATCTTCACCGCCGAGAGCCGCGCAAGCCACTCGCGGTCGGAATCCGGCTGGCTGCTGGCGCCGGCGGCGCTGCGGAAGCCGGCGAGGACGATCGCCGAGACGAGGTGGGAGCCGATCAGCCAGAGCGGCGCCACCGTCGCCAGGAAGACGGCCCGGCCGGACGTCGCGAATTGCTCGGCCGGCGGCAGCGGCGAGGGCGGCGCATCGAACAGGGCCTGATAGAGCCGGGCCCCGACCAGCACCGCGGCGATCCCGAACAGCATCGCCGCCAGCCAGACGGGCAAGTCGTGGAGGAAATTGCCTCGATAATCGTGCGCATGGCCCTTGCGGTTGAGGGTCAGGCCGGATGCGATCAGGCCGAGGAACATGCCGCCGAACGACACCAGAGCGAAGGCCGCCCCGGCCGTTCCGAACCAGTAGGGCGCGATCCAAAGGTCGAAGCCGAGCGCGTAGGTTCCCGCCGCCGCCCACAGGATGAGCGGTCCGACGATCCGCTTCATCAGCCAGCCGTCGGCGCCGCCCGGCCTTACCGTCAGGCCCGGCCCGTAGCTCGGCAGCGCCCTGACCGTGAACCAGCTCGCCACTCCCAGCCCGACCGCTCCGAGACCGAGACAGACGTCGAGCAGTCCGGGAGTCGCCGCCACCCGCCAGGGGAAGGCTACGACGCTGGTCAGGAAGATGTTGGGGATGAGGGCGACGAGGACGAGGAGCGGCCCGAACAATAGCCAGTTGAGCGAGATGTTGCGGAAGGAGATGGCGATCGCGGTCCAGGTGTCGTTCGAGCCGATCCCGACCCGAGGCGTCAGATAGTTCGAATTCTCGCGCAGATTCTTGATTTCGGCGGGCTCGTCGTCGCTTCCCAATGCCCTCATCACCGCATCGGCATTCCCGCCCTGCTCGCGGATCCAGCGCTGAAGCCAGCCGTGGAGATAGCCGCCGCCCGAGACGCTGGACAGATAGTGGAAGCCGGTGAGCAGCTTCTTCCGGCTCAGCGCCTGGACCACGCCCAGCGCGAAGGCGGCGCTCCTGATCCCGCCTCCGGAGAGGCAGAGCGCGGCCTGGCCGCGGTCGAAGGCGACGTCGCCGAGGTCGACCGGCTCGGGCGAATGGGGAGGGTCTCCCCAGATCCGCCGGAATTCGGTCTCGATCACCTCGGCCGTCGAAGCCACATGCACCGATTTGATTGTTTCGTCCGCCACGATCCGCCCCCCGAGTTGTCCGGCGGCAAGAGGAACAGAAAAGCGCGCCGCTGACAATCGCCGGGCCGGTGCGGAGGCGCCGTCATCCCCGCGAAAGCGGGGATCCAGCCTTTTCTTTCTGCCGTGGCCCGGCTCGTCCGCCCGAATGGATTTCCCGCTTGCGCGGGAATGACGGTGTCGGGCCTACAGTCCCAGCCGCTCCAGCGGACTTCCGAACGTGCCGGCGACCATCTCCGCCTGGATCCGGGTCGCCGGCCACAAGCGCCCGAAGGGGGGCACGATGCGGTCGCGGATCCAGGGGAGGAGGCGGCTGTCCGACTGGTAGGCGGGAGTGAACAGGATGGAGAGCGCCTGGTAGAGGCGGACATGGGCGCGGCGCAGGGCGATCGCGCGGCGGAGCGCACAGGCGAGCCCATCTTCCTCGCGAAGCGCCTTGGCCAGCGCCCAGGCGTCGAGCAGGGCCATGTTGGCGCCCTGGCCGAGCTGCGGGCTGGTCGAATGCCAGGAATCGCCGATGTGGATGAGGCCGGGCTCGGCGGGCTCGCGGAGGGTGCGATGGGCGTAGCGCGCGAAGGTGAGGCGATCGGGGCCGTCGATCTGGTCGAGTAAGGGCGCGGTCGCCGGCCAGAGGGCGCGAACCTCTTCCTTCCAGGCATCGAGGCCGAGCGCGCGCCAATGCGCGAGCCGGTCGCCGCGAAGCGACCAGAAGAAAGCGGCCTGGCGGCGCCCTCCGCCGGGAGCGAGGCCGACGGGAAGGACTCCGGTCATCGCGCTCGCACGCCGGTAGCGCTGTTCGAGGGCGGCCTCGTCGAACCCGTCCACCCAGTCGAGGCTCGCCCAGAGCGCGCCATAAGCCAGCGGCCGCGCCGGCTCCCCCGCCAGCGGCGATCCGGCGCCCAGCGCGTCGACGAGGAGATCGTGGCTCGGCGAGGAGTCGCCGCCGGCGAGGAGCAGCCGGCCTCCCGACCGCCCGGTCACGGTGCGGCCGGTGAGCACCGGGACGGCCTCTGCCAACACCGCTCGGTGAAGGATGTCGAACAGGGAAGCGCGATGGACTCCGTAGCCGCAGGCGCCGGGGCGGCGCAGCCATTGGTAGCGAACGTCGAGCACGACCCGCCCCGACGGCTCGGCCCTGCCGAGCAGCCGCTCGACCGGTGCCGCCGCGTTGGACAGGGCCGAAGCGAGCCCGAGCCGATCGAGCACGGCGAGGCCGGTCGGCTGGATCATCAGCCCCGACCCGACCGGGCGAGGGGCGTCGAAGCGTTCGTAGAGGCTGACGCGGTGGCCGTCCCGGGCGAGCAGGAGGGCGGCGGCGAGCCCGCCTATGCCGCATCCGGCGATGCCGATGTCGAGCCCCCGCATGGGGGTGGGATAGCGTGGCGCCGCAATCCCGTCATCCCGGCGCCCGGCGAAAGCCGGGACCTCGGGTCAAGATGTCTCGGTGGGTCTCGCCGAGGCCCCGGCTTTCGCCGGGGTGACGCTCAGCGCCGCCTGAAGCCCGAGAGGAGGCCGTGACGGGCTCTCGGTTCGAAGGCGGCGCCGGGGTGCTCGGGGTCGAGGAGCTCGCTCTTCGCCACCGCCTTCAAGGGCGCGCTGAACTCGGGAGGGCGATAGGGGACCAGGGTCCGGCCCTGGTCGCGGAGCCGCTCGATCGTGGCGATCAGCGAGCCGGATTTCTCGCAGGAAGACTCGACTTCGCTGGGGTCGACCCCGAGATGCTCGGCGATGAGATCGGCCCGGAGGCGCTTGATGGTCGGTCCGGACGCCTCGTTGCCGGGCAGGCGGGCGTCGATCATCACGTCGCACTCGCTGTCGAGGCCCATCGAGCGGTTATTGATGTTAGCCGAGCCGACGCGGATGACGACGTCGTCGACGATCATGATCTTGGCGTGGACGTAAATGTCCTCGCCGCCCTCGGTCACCGGAGTGTAGATCCGGAAGCGGCCGTAGCGGTCCTTGCCCTCCAGCGCCTTGACCAGCTCGGCGCGGGCCGGGCCCATGATCGATTCGTCGAGCCAGCCGGCGCCGGTTTTCGGATTGACGACGACGAATTCGGGCCCGTCCGGCTCGGCGAGGCGCCGGCCCACGGCCTCGGCGACGACCCGGGAGGCGAAATATTGGGTCTCGATGTAGACGTGGCGCCGGGCGCTGGCGACGAGATCGGCGAACAGCGCCTCGATCTCACGGACCTCCGCCCAGCGTCCATGCTCGGCCCGGGTGCGGGCGATGGCGACGTCGACGTCGTGGAAATCGGGCTCGAGCTCGTCCGGCCAGGTCTCGCCGCCGCCCCCCGCGCTCGTCAGCCGCTCCTCGGTCGCGGCCTCCCAGCGCAGTCGGGCGAGCTCGCCGAGCGCGAGGGCCGCGGCGCCGTCCACCGCCATGGTCGCGTCGTGCCAGGGCGGATAGCGGCGGCGCGTGGTCGGACGGCGCCGGCCGGGGTCGTCGTCCAAATGCGCGCGGGTGTCCCAGCGGTCCGCGGTGATATCGATCCCGCCGCAAAAGGCGAGGGCGTCGTCGATGACGGCGATCTTTTGATGGTGGCTGCCCGCGACGGGATGGGCCGAGTTCGAGCTTGAACGAGATCTGGCGGCTGGCGCGCCATATCCCCATCCTGACCAGGGTCGTTCCGCGCCCGAGCACGCTGTAGGCCATCCCGCTCCAGGCGAGCATGTAGATCTTCAGGCCCGGACGATGCTTCACCAGCCAGGAGATGAACGGGCCCAGGCAATTGGGCGGATCGTCCTTGCCGCCCGGCTCGTCGAGCGGAATCCGGGTGTCGAGGTCCCAGCCGATCAGCAGGATCTGCTTCTCCGCCTTCAGCATCGCCTGGCGGACGAGCCGGAAATAATCGCAGCCGTCGACGATGAGCGCCGCGCGGTTGGCTCGGGCCACCCGCCAGCAATTGCGGCCGGGCTCGAGGCTGAAGATGCGGCTTTCGCGGCCGCGCTGCGTTTTGGTGGTCACGTCGTCGGAACGTATCTCGTGCCGCAGCCGTTCCAATTGCCCGCGCCGAAGGAGAAACAAGTTGCGCCACGCCGCTCTCGCCGCCCTGCTGCTCGCCACCGCCGCCTGTACGACCCGTACCGCGGAGCCGCCCGCGACGGCCGCCGCGCAGGCCGCGGGTTACGACCTGGCGGCCCAGCGGGCCAAGATCGCGCGGATCCAGATGGCCCCGAACACCGCCTTCCTCAATTCCGAGGAGCGGGAAGTGGTCAATCTGCTGATCAAGGCGGCCGAGCTGATGAACCCCATCTACCTCAGGCAGCGTTCGGTCGAGAATCCAACCATCCGAGCCGAGATCGCGCGCAGCCGGCACCCGCAGAAGGCGGCCCTGCTCGACATGTTCGATCTTCATTTCGGGCCGTGGGACACGCTCGCCGAGAACCATCCCTTCTACGGCGGCGAGACGATGCCGGCGGGGGCGGGCTTCTATCCGAAGGACCTGACCAAGGCCGAGCTCGACTCCTATCTCGAGCGCCAATCCGGGCCAGAAGGAAGCGCTTACCAGCGGCTATACGGTGGTGAAAAGGCAAGGCGACCGGCTGGTCGCGGTGCCTTACAATGTCGAATATCGGCAATGGCTGGAGCCGGCGGCGAAATTGCTCGAGCGGGCGGCGGCGCGTTCCGGCAACGCCTCGCTCCGCAAATTCCTCACCCTTCGCGCCAAGGCCTTCCGGACCAACGATTATTACGAGTCCGAGCTGGCGTGGATGGAGGTCGGCGGAACTCCGATCGAGGTCGTGATCGGGCCCTACGAAGTCTATACCGACACGCTCTACGGCACCAAGACGGCGTTCGAGGCCTTCGTGACGGTGTCGGACCCCAGCGAAAGCGCCGCCTTGTCGCACTACAAGGCCCTTCTGCCCGACATGGAGCGCAACCTGCCGGTCGAGGACAAATACAAGAATTTCAACCGGCCCTTCGCCTCGCCCATCCTCGTCGCCGACCAGGTCCATGGCGGCGGCGACAATGTGCCCGGGGTCCAGACCATCGCCTTCAACCTGCCCAACGACGAACGGGTGCGCGAGGCGAAGGGGGCCAAGAAGGTGATCCTGGCGAACGTGCTCGGCGCCAAATACGACCGCATCCTAGCGCCGATGGCGGGGCTGGTGCTGGTGCCCGGGCAGGCGCGGCTGGTGACGAAGAAGTACATGACCCAGGAGACGCTGTTCCACGAGCTGGCGCACAGCCTCGGGCCGGGAACGATCAGCGTCGGCGGCCGGCAGACGACGGTCAATGCCGAGCTGAAGGACCAGTATAGCGCCAGCGAGGAAGCCAAGGCGGATGTGATGGGGGTGTACAACATCCTCTATCTGATGAAGCGCGGCGAGCTTCCGGCCGCCGAGCGGGAGCAGCTGCTCGCCAGCTATTTCGTCGGCATCTTCCGGGCGGTCCGCTTCGGCACCGACGAGGCGCACGGCCGCGGCGCGGCGATGCAGTACAGCTATCTGAGGGACAAGGACGCCTTCCGCTGGGACGAGGGGGCGGGCCGGTTCCGGGTCGATTACGACCGGATGGAGGCGGGGCTTCGCGATCTCGTGGCGCAGCTCGTCCGGCTTCAGGGCGACGGCGATTATGCCGGCACCAAGGCCTTTTTCGACCGCTACGCGAAGCTCGACGAGCGGGCGAGGGCGGTGCTGGCGACGACGGCGCATATTCCGACCGACATCCAGCCGGTGTATCCGCAGCGGGTGTGAGAATGGACTATCAGGCCCTGATCGACGAGGTGCTCGCCGACGTCTCCGCTTATAAGGGCCAAGGCACGGCCGCCTCCTACATCCCGGCGCTCGCTTCGGCCGATCCGAACAAGCTCGGCCTCGCGCTCGTGCTCGAGGACGGCTCCAGCTACGCGGCCGGCGACTGCGACGAGGCCTTCTCGATCCAGAGCCTCTCCTACGTCTTCGCTCTGTGCCTCGCCTTGCACCACGTCAAAGCGTCCTTGTGGAACCATGTCGGGCGCGAGCCGGCGGGGTCGCCGGTCAACTCGATCCTCCAGCTCGAAATGGAGAAGGGACGGCCGCGCAACCCGATGACCAGCGCCGGCGCCCTGGTCGTGTGCGACCAGCTGGTCAAAGCGGCCGGCGGCGCCGATTCCGCGGTGGGCGAGCTGGTCGGCTTCCTTCGCGAGCGCTGCGGAAGCGACGGGGTGGCGATCGACGAGAGCCTCGCCATGTCGGAATCGCGGGCGGGCGCGTTCAACCGAAGCCTCGCGCATTTCATCGCCGCCTTCGGCAACCTCGCCAACCCGGTCGAAGCGGTGCTCTCCGCTTATTACCGGCAATGCTCGGTGGCGATGAGCTGCCGCCAGCTCGCCCAGGCGGCGCTGTTCCTCGCTTTCGACGGCACCGACCCGCGCACCGGCGACCTGGTCACAATCGCCTCGCGCTCGCGGCGGATCAACGCGCTGATGCTGACCTCCGGCCATTACGACAATAGCGGCGACTTCGCCTTCCGGGTCGGGCTGCCCGGCAAGAGCGCGATGAGCGGCGGGGTGCTCGTCATCATCCCCGGCACCGGTGCCGCCTGCGCCTGGTCGCCCGGCCTCAACGCGGCGGGAACGTCGCTGGCCGGAGCGATGGCGCTTGAACGGCTGGCGGAACGCACGGGCTGGTCGGTATTCGTGTAAACCCTCCCCATGCGATAGCATGGGGAGGATAAATCGATTAGCCTGCTCTAATGCTCACCGCCCTCCTCCTCGCCGCCGCCGTGCCCGCATCTCCGGCCTGTCCCATCGAAAAGGCCGTCTACCGGCTGAAGGGCGATCCCGATTTCACCGCCGGCTTCGCCAAGCAGGATCGGCGCAATTCCGGCGCCTCCGACCTCGTCCTGTGGCTGAAGACGCCCAAGCGGACCTACTGGTTCTCCTTCGGCTCGCCCAACGGCTATGGCGGCACCTATCTGGCTCCGGAGCTCGACCCGCGGGTCTCGGTGCGGCTCTCGGACGACGACGAGTGGGCCGCGGGGAAGAGGATGGAGACGGCGGAGCCGCTGGGTATCAAGTTCGACGCCTTCGCCGCCGATCTCGCCGCCTTCGGAGGGCCGCCGCAATCGAGCGACAAGGCGCCGGCCCTGCTCTTCGCCCGCGATCTCGGCCCGGCGCTCTGGTACAGTCCGTCGGCCCTCGCCGGCAACGATCCCACGGCCGAGGAGGAGTCGATGCACATCGGGCTGTTCATAGCGGCCGGATGCGGCGGGCCGCCGAAAGAGAGGAAGTGAGCCAGCCGGCTTAGCGGACGCTTCTCCTCATGCTAAGGCGACCGCATGGCTGACAGCGAGACGGCATTGTTGCTGGCGCGGGCGCAATTCGCCTTCACGATCTCGTTCCACTTCATCTTCCCCGCTTTCTCGATCGGGCTTGCGAGCTACCTCGCGGTGCTGGAGGGGCTGTGGCTGGCCACGGGGAGGGCGCGCTACCTCACCTTGTTCCGTTATTGGCTGAAGATCTTCGCCATCGCCTTCGCGATGGGCGTCGTCTCGGGAATCGTCATGTCCTATCAGTTCGGGACCAACTGGTCGGTCTTCTCCGACCGCGCCGGCCCGATCGTCGGGCCGCTCATGGCCTACGAGGTGCTCACCGCCTTCTTCCTCGAGGCGGGGTTCCTTGGCGTGATGCTGTTCGGGCTCGAGCGGGTCGGCAAGAAGCTCCACTTCCTGGCCACTTGCCTCGTCGCGCTGGGCACGGCCTTGTCCGCTTTCTGGATCCTGAGCGCGAACAGCTGGATGCAGACCCCGACCGGCTGGACGACCAACGCCGCGGGCCAGTTCGTGCCGGCGGGGAGCTGGCTCGACATCATCTTCAATCCGAGCTTCCCCTACCGGCTCGTCCACACGGTGCTGGCCGCCTATTTGACGACGGCCCTGGTGGTCGGCGCCGTGGGAGCGTGGCACCTCTTGAAGGGCCGCGGCAACCCGGCCGTTCGAACGAGCTTCTCGATGGCGATGTGGATGGCCGCCCTGGTCGCGCCGATCCAGATCGTGGCGGGCGACCTGCATGGGCTCAACACGCTCGAGCATCAGCCCGCCAAGGTGCTGGCGATGGAGGGCGATTACGAACCTTCCCCGAACGGAGCGCCACTGATCCTGTTCGGGCTCCCCGATGACGAGGACGAAAGAGTGCGCGGCGCGATCGAGGTGCCGGGGCTGGGCTCGCTGATCCTGAAGCACGACAGGAGGGCGCCGCTTCTCGGGCTCAAGGACTTCCCCAAAGCCGACCGGCCGCCGGCCGAGATCGTCTTCTGGTCGTTCCGGGTCATGGTCGGCCTCGGCTTCCTGATGTTCGCGCTGGGGTTGTGGAGCCTCGCCGCCCGGCTGCGCCGGCGGCTCTACGATTGGCGATGGCTGCACCGTTTCGCGGTGGCGATGGGGCCGGCCGGGTTCGTCGCGGTGATCGCGGGCTGGGTGACGACCGAGGTCGGGCGGCAGCCCTGGGTGATTTACGGATTGCTTCGGACGAAGGACGCCGTGTCGCCGATCGCTTCGCCGGGGGTGACGGGATCGCTGATCGCCTTCGTGCTGGTCTATTTCGCCGTGTTCGGGGTGGGGACGGTCTATATGGTGCGGCTGATGGCCAAGGCACCGGAGGAAGGTGAGCAGGAGGAGCCGACGGCGCCGATCCGGACGGCCGGGGTTACGCCGGCGGCGGGGATGAGGGGGGAGGAGAGGTGAAGGCACTCCACAAACCCCCTCTCCCTGCAGGGGAGAGGGAGGGGCCCAAGCCGCAGGCTTGGGAGGGTGAGGGCGTGATTGACCTTTACCCGCCAGGCCCTCACCCTTCCGCCGCTTCGCGGCTCCCTCCCTCGCCCCTGCAGGGAGAGGGATAGTGGATCTCACCATCATCTGGGCGTTCCTCATCGCGTTCGCGGTCGCCGCTTATGTGGTGATGGACGGGTTCGACCTCGGCATCGGAATCCTTTTCCCGCTGTTCCCCGTCGGTCCCGACCGGGACCGGGCGATGAACGCGATCGCCCCGGTCTGGGACGGCAACGAGACCTGGCTGGTGCTCGGCGGCGGCGGCCTGCTCGCGGCTTTCCCGCTCGCTTATGCGATCATACTGCCTGCGCTCTATGCGCCGCTTATCGCGATGCTGCTCGGACTCGTCTTCCGGGGCGTCGCCTTCGAGTTCCGTTGGCGCGATCCGGGCCATCGCCGCTTGTGGGACGCCGGCTTCTTCGCCGGTTCGCTGGTCGCGACCTTTGCTCAGGGGGTGACGCTCGGGGCGCTCGTCCAGGGCATCTCGGTCTCCGGCCGCCAATATGGCGGCGGCTGGTGGGAGTGGCTGAGTCCCTTCAGCCTGTTGACCGGCGCCAGCCTGGTCGCCGGCTATGCGCTGCTCGGCGCCGGCTGGCTGATCTGGAAGACGACGGACGATCTCCAGGCGCTGGCTCGGCGGCAGGCCCGGCTGCTGCTTCCGGCCATGCTCGGGGCCATCGGCCTGGTCAGCCTCGCGACTCCGTTCGTCGAGCCGCAATATTTCCAGCGCTGGTTCGAGCGCCCGGGCCTTTTCGTCTCGCTGCCGATGCCCGTGCTGGTCGGGGCGGCCGCCTTTCTCGGCTGGCGAAGCCTCGGCCGTGGCCGCGACTGGGCGCCCTTCGCGTGGTCGCTGGTCCTGTTCGGCCTCACCCTTGCCGGCCTGGGGATCTCAATCTGGCCGGACGTCATCCCGGGCCGGGTGACGATCTGGCAGGCCGCTTCCCCTTATTCGAGCCAGCTCTTCATGCTGGTCGGCGCCCTCGTCCTCATCCCTCTCATCCTCGCCTACACCGCCTGGAGCTACTGGGTGTTCCGGGGCAAGGTGGGGGACGAAGGCTATCATTAAGGCGCGGCAGCTCCTTTGGTTCATCGGGCTGTGGGCGGCGGGCGTCGCAACCGTCGGCGCGGTCGCCGGCGTTCTGAAATGGTGGCTGGTTTGAACCGGCCTATCGCCGCTGGAGGAGCCGTCATGGCGGCGGTGGCGGTCGGGCTCGGCGCATTCGGAGCGCATGCGTTCAAGGGAATGATGGAGCCGGAAGCGCTCGGCTGGTGGCAGACCGCCGTGCAATATCAGATGTGGCACGCTCTGGCCCTGGTGGCACTGGGTCTCGGAGCGGACGCGCGCGTGAAAGGGCCCGCCGCGATGCTTGGCGGCGGTGCGCTGCTCTTCTCGTCCACGCTCTATGCCATGGCCCTGGGCGCGCCACGGTGGCTGGGGGCAGTGACTCCTTGCGGGGGAGCCTTGATGATCGCCGGCTGGGCCTGGTTGGCCTTCCGCCTGGCCATTCCGGGCAGGCCTGGTCCGGGCGGCGGGCGTGGCGAGCGTTGAAGCGCCGGCCTATTCGTCGCGCTGGTCGATCGACCCCGGAATCAGCGGGTGAAGCCGAAGCGGCGCATCAGCTCGGCCCGAGTGGCGCGCTCCGGCGGTCCAGCCGGCACGCGACGGGTGACCCGCTCGTAGAGGCCGGGCTCGACCTGCCGCCAATAAGGCAGGTCGATGGCGCCCTGCCGCTCGAGGTGGGCGAGATATTCGTCAAGCGTCCGGAAGGTCTTGCCGCGCGCGAAAGGCAGCTTGGCGACTGTGCCGCTTTGGTTCGATTCGCTCATTCCCGTCTCCGGCGATTGCGGCCCCGTCGCGGCGCGCGTGTCGCCGCGCTCCGAGTCGCCATCGGTCTCCCTGGCGCAGGCCGGGGTCGACAGGACAGCCAGCACGGTCGCCGTTAATCTAATAAAATCATTCATTTAGAGATCATTCTAAATTTAGGGGTTATAGTACCGCAATCGGACCAATTTAATGGTTGTACCCTCGCTGGATCCGTGTTTTCTAGCCCGCTTGAGAACTCGCGCCCTGCCGCGAGTCATGCATTTTTTTTAGGGGGATTCCAATGTCTGCTCGCGACAGGAACACGATTGCATCCAATTCGGCCACCTTGGGCAAGCAGACGGCGCTGAACTGCATAGTCAGCGAGAATATGTACAAGTCGCTGATGGAGCCTTTCTCCTTTTCCGACAGCTACATGGCGAATTCCGACCCGGCCCTTCGGGTGCCCGCCACCCTCGGCGTGCCCGCGACCCTCGGCGTTCCGTCGACCCTCCTCGTCACCGGCACGATCGATCCCGCCGGCGATTTCGATACCTTCTCGATCAGCGTGGTCGCCGGCCAGACCTACATGGTCTCGGTTCGGGGCAGCGGCCCCAATCCGCTCGGCGACACGATCCTCTATCTGCTCGACGACGATTTCAACCTGGTCGATTTCGACGATGACGGCGGCGCGGGCTTCTACTCGCTGCTCACCTTTACCGCCGCCTACACCGGCGACTATTTCGTCGACGTCGAAGGCTTTTCGACCATGACCGGCGATTATACCCTCGACGTCATCGTCCAGCCGGCGACCGACGTGGTCGATTTCGACCTTCGCGAACGCCGTCCTGATCACCGAAGAGGTCACCTACGGCTTCATCGATTCCGACGCGCTCGACGTCTACTTCTTCGCCGGCGAGACCGACACGTACAAGTTCGTGGTCGAGGCCGGCAAACTCTATACGATCGAAGTGGCCGGCGGCGCCGACTATAATTCGGACTGGTCGGACCTGCCGCTGGGCGAGCTCGATCCCTGGATCTTCGTCTACGGGCCGGACGGCTCGGAGATCACCAACGGTGACGACATCAGCTTCCCGAACGACATAAGCTCGCGCGTCACCTTCTTCGCCGCCGAGGACGCCACCTACTATCTGGATGTGCAATCCTATTATCCCTACACCGGCGGCTATTCGATCACCGTCTCGGAACTGGATCTGGCGGACTTCAGCCCGCTCGACGCGATCAACTGGTTCTCGGCGGACAATATCGACATCCCGTCCGACAACATCGTCAAAGTCTATTTCGCCGTGCCCGGCGAGAGCTGGGACGAGACCGCCGACAATGGCGTCGACCCCTTGCCGTCGTTCGGCTGGAATGCGTGGGAGAAGCACCAGGCTCTCGACGCGCTGAATTCGGAATTCGGCAAGATCCTCGGCATCACCTATGTCGAGACGGCCACCGAGACCGATGCCGAGTTCCGGCTGATCACGACGACTTCGACCCAGTACGGCGCCTATTTCATCCCGCAGGACCCGGCCTATGGCGACGCCCAGGGCATCGGCGCGTTCAACGTCGACAACGGCGGCTGGAGCTACGACGTGCAGCAGGGCTTGACGAAGGGCGGCTACGATTATGCCGTGCTCCTTCACGAATTCGGCCATGCCCACGGCCTCGCCCACCCGCACGACAACGGCGGCGGATCCGACATCCTGCTCGGCGTGACCGCGTCGACCGGAAGCTACGGAGTCTATGATCTCAACCAGGGCGTCTACATGGTGATGTCCTACAACGATGCCTGGGACTTCCATCCCGACGGCCCGTCGCCGTTCACCGCGGCGGGCGTCGACAACGGCTGGTCGGGGACTCTCAGCGCCTTCGACATCGCCGTTCTCCAGGGGCGCTACGGGGTGCATGCCTATGCGACCGGCAATGACGTCTACCAGCTCAAGGACGTCCAGGCCCAGGGCACCTATTATTCGACGATCTGGGACACCGGCGGCACCGACGAGATCCGCTATACCGGCGCCCGCAACGTCCAGATCGACCTCACCGCCGCGACCCTCGACTACAGCGCTACCGGCGGCGGCGTCGTTTCATTCGTCGACGACATCCATGGCGGCTACACGATCGCCAACGGAGTCGTCATCGAGAACGCCACCGGCGGCAGCGGCGAGGACGCGCTGATCGGCAATTCCGCCGCCAACGTGCTCAAGGGCAATGACGGCGACGACTTCCTGATGGGCAGGGCCGGCGGCGACACTCTGAATGGCGGCGGCGGCTTCGACACCGCGAGCTACCGGACCTCGGCCGCCGGAGTGACCGTCAGCACCAGCGGCGGCGCCAGCGGCGGCGACGCGGCCGGCGATACCTTGATCTCGATCGAGGGCCTGGAAGGCAGCGAGTTCGCCGACGTGCTCAGCAGCGGCAATAACGGCGACACGCTTTCGGGTCTCGGCGGCAACGACAAGCTCAACGGCGGCAACGGCGACGACACGCTTGAGGGCGGCGCCGGTACCGACACGCTCGATGGCGGCAATCACAACGACACGCTGAGCGGCGGCGACGGCGACGATACGCTGAGCGGCGGCAATCATGACGACGTCCTCAACGGCGGCAACGGCTCCGACACGCTGTCCGGCGACAATCACGAAGACACGCTCAACGGCGGCGCCGGCAACGACATATTGAACGGCGGCAATCATAACGACACGCTCAACGGCGGCGCCGGCAACGACGTGATGACCGGCGGCAATCATAACGATGTCTTCGCCTTCACGGAGACCGGCGGAGCCGACAGGATCCTCGATTTCAACCGTGGCCAGGACAAGATCAACCTGAGCGGGATCGACGCCATTGCCGGCGGCTCGGACAATGCGTTCAGCTTCATCGGCGCGTCGGCGTTCAGCGGAGTCGCGGGCCAGCTCAGAGCCTACACCTCCGGCGGCGACAAATTCCTCGCCGGAGACGTGAACGGCGACGGAGTTGCCGATTTCACCATCCAGACCAACATCCTGATCATCAACAGCGATCTGGTTCTCTGAAGCGTCGAGTCTGTCAAAGCCCTCCCCGGCAAATGCCGGGGAGGGCGACAGCGCGCATCGCGGTGCAGGGGCGGCTGTGACTCAGTAAGGCTCCCCGCCGCACTTCATGCGGACCCCCTCTCCTGCAAATGCGGAAGAGGAGTTTCGGCAACCCATTCCAGCTTCCCACCATTCTCAACCTCTCCGGCAGCGATCCCACGGCTGAGCGGGAGGGAATGCCGATCGGACGTTTCGAGGCCGCTGGGATGCGGCGCGCGGCCGAAGGCGGGGAAGCCTGGTCAAGCGCTCGGGCTGGCCAGGGACGGCAGAGCGGGGCCCGCGCCGTTTTCATCGCGCGGCCGGCACAGGCGCACCTGGACGTAGAGGCCGACAATCAGGAACAGAGGCGCGATCGGGAAGCCGACGATCTTGCCAAGGAAGGTGAGCTGCGGCGTGATGAAGCCGCCGATCAGCGCGACCCGTTCCAAAGCGCCGATTTCCTCCCATTGCCGAAACAGGATCAGGGCGAAGCCAAGCGACACCACGGTCATGTCGTAGTTGAAGGCATAAGGCAGGACGAGGAAGGTCGCGGTCGCGGCGATGAAGGCGAGATCGTGCAGGCGGGTGCCCCGGCGCACGGCCTGCCAGTAGAGGAACAAGGCCGCCGACGCCACCAGGACATGCGGGATCCAGGCCGCAAGGTCCGCGGTCCGCAGCGTGTAGCGGACGGACACGAACGTGGTGGGCATCATGCCGAGGAAGAAGCTCCCCCGGTTTTCCAGCAAGCCCGCCTGGAAGCGGCTCATCCGGGTGAGATAATCGTACCAAAGGTCGAAGCCGAACATCCATCCGCTGAGTGCGACCAGCGCGACCGCCCCGACCGCGGCGACCGCGATCGTCCGCCACGCGCGCCGGGCGAGCAGGATCGGCGGGATGAGCAGGCCGAGATGCGGCTTGATGGTCAGGAGGGCGGCGAAGATCCCGGCCTGCCCGGGCCGGTCCTTGATCCGCGCGAAGCAGGCCAGCCACAGCGCTCCGACCAGGAAGCCGTAATGGCCCGCCCAGATGTTGACCGTCGCCGCCGGAATGAGCGCCGCGAAGAGCAACGGGAAGCTCGGCACTTCCTTGACGTAGGGCCGCGCCGCCCAGAGGAACAAGGCCAGCGTCCCGGCCAGCCAGAGGGCGAGCGCCGGGAAATAGGGAAGCAGGCCGAACGGCGCGGCGAGGAACAGGCTGGACGGCGGGTAGGAATAATAATGCGGCTTGATCGGCCCGATGGCCTGCTGCTGGTAGGCGACGTAATCCTGGAACGCATAGATCAGGTCCGGCCGGCCCTCGATGACGAGGCGGCCGCCGGTCCACACGTTGACGAAATCCCGGCCCCAGATGTGACCGGTCTTCATGAGCACCCCGCGCAGATCGTGGATGTCGACGGCGAACAACAGCACCACCGGGAACGAGCCCAGCATCATGATGAGCAGCCACAAGGGCGGCCAACGCCGCCCCCGCGAATCCGCCGCGGCGCCGCCGTTCCCGTCCGGTCGTTCCCGGGCTTCCCCGGCCGCCGTCAAAGGCATGTCGGCCTCATCCCCCATATGCTCGCCTGCCCCCAATTATCCCGGAGCCTTTAGAACATTGTTAACCAACGAGGCCATACTCCTTCAGCAGGCGATCTGGAGAGAGACCATGCGGCGCGAAACGACCAATGCCATTCGGACGGTGCTCGAGGAAGCGCTGCCGCCGATGCTTCGGGATTCGCGGCCGATGCGCTGGCTGTTCCGCCGCCATTGGGGCCCGCTGGTCGACGATATCGAGCGGTTCCGCGAGAACATTCCGTTCGTCACCGACGTCGAATATCGCGAAATCTACGAGCGCATGCCGCGAGTCCAGGACGAGACCGACAACAGCACCGCCTGCCTGGAGCGAATCGTTTCCTCGCTGTCGGGCGAGACGGTGCTCGATGTCGGCTGCGGCACCGGCTTTCTGCTCGATCATCTCAAGCGGGAGCGCCCGGGCCTCGCTCTCACCGGAGTCGACTTCATCATCGAGGAGGGCACCCGCACCCGCCATCCCGACATCCGCTTCGAGCAGGCGAATATCGAAAAGCTGCCCTTCGCGGACGGCGCGTTCGACACCGTCATCTGCACCCATGTGCTCGAGCATATCCTCGAGTTGCGCCAGGCCCTGACGGAGCTGCGCCGGGTCGCTCGCCGCCGGCTGATCCTGGTGGTGCCTCAGGAGCGCGAATATCGCTTCACCTTCAATCCCCACCTCCATTTCTTCCCTTATCCGCACAGCTTCCTGCGCTATTTGACGCCGGTGCCGAAGGATCATGAGCTGGCCAGCGTCGGTCGCGACATCTTTTATTGCGAGAATCTGGAAGAGCCGCGCAGGCTCCACTAGGGGTCGTCCACTTCAGGTGGAGCGTTTCCCGGCGAAGGCCGGGACCCAGTTGCACCGCCTGTGCCCGCTGGACCCCGGCCTTTGCCGGGGAACAGGTGCTTCAACCTCGTCACGCCTTTGCGCGGCAGTGCCTTGTTGCGGCGCAGCATCGCGGCTATAGGGCCGGGACATATTTCCCGATCAGAGAGTTGAACGAAAATGAGCCTGCGCAACGTGGCGATCATCGCCCACGTCGATCACGGCAAGACGACGCTTGTCGACCAGCTGTTCCGCCAGTCCGGCACCTTCCGCGACAATCAGCGCGTGGAAGAACGGGCGATGGATTCGAACGACCTGGAGAAGGAGCGGGGAATCACCATCCTCGCCAAATGCACGTCGGTCGAGTGGCAGGGGACGCATATCAACATCGTCGACACGCCCGGCCACGCCGATTTCGGCGCCGAGGTCGAGCGCATCCTGTCGATGGTCGACGGAGTCATCCTGCTCGTCGACGCGGCCGAGGGGCCGATGCCGCAGACCAAGTTCGTCACCGGCAAGGCGCTGGCGCTGGGGCTGAGGCCGATCGTCGTCGTCAACAAGATCGACCGCCCCGACGCAAGGCCCGCCGAAGTGCTGGACGAGGTGTTCGAGCTTTTCCTGACCTTGGAGGCGAGCGACGAGCAGCTCGACTTCCCGACCCTCTACGCCTCGGGCCGCGCCGGCTATGCCGGCCTCTCCGACGACGTCCGCTCGGGCGATCTGAACCCGCTCTTCGACGCGATCGTCAGTCACATCCCGGCGCCCGACGCCAATCCCGAAGGCCCGTTCCGGATGATCGGGGTCCTGCTCGACCGCGACCCGTTCCTCGGCCGGATCCTCACCGGCCGGATCGAGAGCGGCCGGCTCCAGGTCAACATGCCGATCAAGGCGCTCGACGTCGAAAACAACGAGGTCGAGACCGGCCGGGCGACCAAGGTCTTCGCCTATCGCGGCCTCGAACGGGTCGCGGTCGAGACCGCGCAGGCGGGCGACATCGTCGCCATCGCCGGGCTGACCAGGGCCACCGTCTCCAACACCATCGCCGAAATGGCGGTGACCCGGGCCATCGCCGCCCGGCCGATCGACCCGCCGACTCTGGCGATGAGCTTCGCGGTCAACGATAGCCCCTATGCCGGGCGCGACGGCGACAAGGTGCAGAGCCGGGTGATCCGCGACCGGCTGGAGCGCGAAGCCGAGACCAACGTCGCCATCCGCTTCACCGAAAGCGCCGAGAAGGACGCGTTCGAAGTGGCCGGGCGCGGCGAGCTCCAGCTCGGAGTGCTGATCGAGACGATGCGCCGCGAGGGCTTCGAGCTTTCGATCAGCCGTCCGCGGGTGCTGTTCCGCGACGGACCGGGCGGCCGCGAGGAGCCCTATGAGACCGTCGTCATCGACGTCGACGAGGAGCATGCCGGAACCGTCGTCGAGAAGATGGCGCAGCGCAAAGGCGAGATGACCGACATGCGCCCTTCCGGCGGCGGCAAGACGAGGCTGACCTTCTCGGCGCCGTCGCGCGGCCTCATCGGCTATCATGGCGAGTTCCTGTCCGACACGCGCGGCACCGGCATCATGAACCGCTTGTTCGAGAAATACGGCCCGTACCGGGGCCCGATCACCGGCCGGCAGAACGGGGTCCTGATCTCGATGGAGCAGGGCGAGGCGGTCGCCTATGCGCTCAACATGCTGGAAGAGCGCGGGATCCTCTTCATCTCGCCGGGCGAGAAGCTCTACGAGGGCATGATCATCGGCGAGAACGCCAAGCCCCAGGACCTCGAGGTCAATCCCCTGAAGTCCAAGCAGCTCACCAACTTCCGGGCTTCCGGCCCGAAGGACGAGAGCATTCGGTTGACGCCGCCTAGGCGGATGACCCTGGAGCAGGCGATCGCCTATATCCAGGAAGACGAGTTGGTCGAGGTGACTCCCGAAGGCGATCAGGCTGAGGAAGCGGCATTTGGACCCGCACGAGCGCAAGCGGGCGTCCCGGAAGGCGGAGGCGGCGTAAGAGTAAACCCTCCGCGGCGGTCGCCGAGGAGGGAAAATATCCGCCGAGCGACGGTCGCCCGGCCAACTCAAGACTGGGTCAGGAAAGGATCCGACCAACCATGCCGCCATTCAAGGACAGCTTCCAGGACCGGGTAGGCCAAGCCGCCGAGGCCAAGCGCAAGGCGCTCGAGAAGCTGAAGTCGAGGCCGGCGGTGGATCCGGCGGTCGCCGAGGTTCGGCTGGAAGCCGCCCGCCAGCGCGAGGCCAAGGCGGAGGAGAAGCGCGCGGCCAAGGCCGAAATGGCGAAGGCCGCGGAAGTGGCGCGTACGGCCTCGGCCGCCGCGGATGCGGCCGCGGCGACTTCGGCGCCGACCGAGGCCGAGCGCAAGGCGGCGCGGGACGCGCGTTATGCGGCGCGCAAGAGGCGGAAGTGAAAGGCGTCCGGAGCGAATCGTCTTCAGGCTGACGCGTCTCGTCATCCCGGCGAAGGCCTGGATCCATGAACATGGCAGGACCCACTGGAGACACGACGGTGTTCATGGATTCCGGATCAAGTCCGGAATGGCGGGCAACGGGGCCCTCAAGCCCGCAATCGTGCCGACCCTGCCTTCATTGACTTTAAACCTATTTACGCCAACGGCTTAGGACGTCCGGGAGGCGAAAAGATGCGATCACTTTCATTCATGCTCATCGGCGGCTTGCTTGGCTCCGCCGCGCTCGCCCAGTCGCCGCAGGCGGAGTTCGACGCCGCCGCCGGCCGCTTCATCGGCTGCCTGAGAGAGACGGTCCGGATGGGCATGACGGTCAAGATGGATCCCGACGCCTTCAAGGCCGGGTTTGCCAAGAGCTGCAAGGCCGAGGAAGCCGGCTTCCGCGCCGCGGCGATCAAGCAGGCGATCGCGCTCGGCCGCACGGAAGCGGAAGCCGCCGCGGAGGTCGAGGGCAATATCGCCCGGGGCAGGGCGGCCTTCGCGGCCGACCAGGCCGCTTATGTGCGGACGGGGAAGGTTCCGAAATAGCGGCGCGTTAGGAGACGGGGACAGTGAGGCAACTGTCCCCATTTTCCAGGCGGCGGCAGCCGCTGGTCGAGCGAACCGATTGACGATCTGCGGAATCAGATGACAATGATTTCCGAGGCTCTACACTCGGCAGGTGGTTGAGCGCTGGGGGAACGGACGCGTGTAAATGCCGAGAGTTGTGCCAGAAATACTCCGCTGGGCGCGCGAGACGGCCGGTTACGGAGTCGAGGAAGCCGCGCGCCGAGTTGCGTTGAAGGATACCAGACTAGCGTCCGGAGCGGACCGCCTCCAAGCTATCGAGGCGGGAGAGGCGGAGCCCAGCACCGCGCTCTTGTCGCGCATGGCCAAACAATATCATCGTTCGTTACTCACTTTCTACCTGCCCCAGATACCGGCTCTGACAGACGTAGGGCAGGATTTTCGGACGCTTCCTGAGCGAAATCGGCCGGGCAATGCACTTCTCTCAGCGCTCCTGCGCGACATCAAGGCGCGGCAGGCGCTTGCTCGCGAACAGATTGAAGATGACCCTGATCCTCCTCACCCGGTCGAACTGATCGGTAGCCGCCAACCGCAGGACGGAGTTGCTTCGATCTCAGCCGCGGTCGTCGAATCAATAGCATTCGAGCGGGCGCGGTTTCGAGGCAGTCGCACGAGCGAGGAAGCGTTCGGATACCTCCGATCGTGCGCAGAAAATTCCGGTACATTCGTGCTCTTAGCTGGCGACCTTGGCAGTTGGCAGACAGCAATCCCTGTTGAGGTTTTTCGCGGGTTCGCAATCGCAGACCCAATTGCGCCGTTCGTCGTGATTAATGATCAGGATGCCAAGGCCGCTTGGTCTTTTACTCTTCTCCACGAGTTGGCGCACCTGTGCCTGGGAGAGACTGGTGTGAGCGGCAGCGCCATACCAACTCAGGGTATCGAGCGCCTATGCAACGATGTGGCCGCGCGCGTGCTTGTGGATGATGCCGAAATAGGCGCGCTTCCCGCGAACGATCTTGAAAACGCGATCAACCGCGCGGCAGGCCAATGGCGCGTCAGCCGATCGATGATCGCATATCGTCTCTTTCGAGCGAATCGCATCACTCAGGATCGTTGGGAGAACTTGGCCGACGGCTATCGCCAAGAGTGGGTAGCGACTAGAGCAAATGAACGAGCGGCGGCGCGGGAGCGTGAAGGTGGTCCGAACTACTACACGATCCGCCGGCATCGTGTCGGGGCGGCTCTCCTTAGCCTTGTTCGCCAAGGCATTTCTGAAGGCAACCTAACGGCTGTTCGCGCCGGCAAGATTCTCGGCGTAAAGCCAATGGCCGTCTATCCCCTCATCGGGGCGGGCGCACCGCCGAGACAGGTCGCATAGCCGTGATCTACCTCGTAGATGCCAGCACGCTCATCGAAGCGCACGAGTCCTACTATGCACTCAATCGTGTCCCTGAATTTTGGGCTTGGCTGCGCCATCATGGGGATGCGGGCTCTATCAAGATTCCCCGACTAATCTATTCTGAGATCGAGGACGGAACCGGTGCACTGGCAGAGTGGGTGGCCCAAGAGGAGTTGAAGGCTGCGTTGCGGTTTACAGAAGAGCCGGAACTCCAGCTCGTGCAGCAGGTGCTCGGCTTCTATGGCGAGGGCCTTACCGAAGCTCAAATCGAGCAGATCGGCAAGGACCCCTTTCTGATCGCGGCTGCGCTCGTCGATACAGCAAATCGTTGCGTTGTGACGGCCGAAGTATCGAAGCCGAACCGCGTTGGAGCGAATCGTCACATTCCTAATGTGTGCACCGACTGCGCGGTGCAGTGCCTCAATCCGGTTCAGTTCTTGAACGCTCTGGACTTCTCCACAGGCTGGGCCGGCTAGAGCGCAAACGCTGCTCCGTAAGGGATTGCTCTCAGGTCAAGGCTTCACGCCTAGCCCCCGATATGACATCTTACTGATGCGCCGCGATCGAAAGTCGCAGCGCTGCGGCGGAAGCCGCGAGGCTCCAACGAAATTTGGAGGGAATGATGGATAAGCTACCGACCTATTCGACGCTATTTTCATGCCTGCACGACGAACCTAGCCCTTTCGGGAATTTGGGTAGGGGCACTCATTACTCGATTTTCCGAAGTATCGAATGGCTGGACGTCGAGCGTCAGCCTCTGGCGAGGCCGCAA
The DNA here is from genome assembly GCA_963850005.1 of uncultured Alphaproteobacteria bacterium. GTDB lineage: Bacteria > Pseudomonadota > Alphaproteobacteria > Sphingomonadales > Sphingomonadaceae > Allosphingosinicella. The sequence goes on along the minus strand of CAWKJG010000004.1, from coordinate 956,326 downwards.
ATCCACGATTTTGCTGTGATCTGGGATGAGGATCACGATCAGCGCGTGATCGAGGTGATCGAGAAAATCTACATGGCGGGGCTTCTCTCTCCGATCCAATTCATTGGCGAGCGGAAAGGCATGCTCAAGGTCCTAGTGGCCGCGAAATTTGGCGTGGGACACATCGGACCAGAGATCGATCGGTACGTTCGAGAGCTCGAGGAATTATCTGAGGCGCAAGGCGACACGTGGCCGGTGGAAATCGGGACCTTCGACCGGGGTGACATCTCGGCCCGAGGGCACCAGACGGACCTTCCCGGGATCATAGATGACAAGGACGAGGCGGTGTTCACCTACCTCAAGAATATCGACTACCTATGGAAACTTGGGACCAAGAACTGGCAACCTAGACCGATGTACAATTGGTCGATGTTACCGGTCCCACCGATGCTCGCTCAGGCGTAGTGGAGCTGTAAGCGGCTCCGTCCCAACGGGGTGGACGTGACAGTCCAGTGACTGTCACTAGGGCCCCCGCGTCCTCAGTCGCCGAGGCCCTTGTCGATCAGGCGCCGGATCGCTTCGGCGCGGGTGGGCTTCGGGTCGGGCTGCCCGTTAATCCAGGCGGTGATCCTCGCGGCCAGGTCGGCGGGGATGCGGACGCCGGTGAGCGGGGTTATGCCCGTCGGCGGGCGGCCGCGCGGTCTTTTTTGATTATCAGCTATTGATCTGCCCCGAAATTATGATACTCATAAATTCACCAACCCAACCGCCCCGAAAAGGAGGCGAAGCATGGCTGCCGGGCAGCATAAACTGTCGCGCCGGGTGCTGCTAGGCGCTGTCTGAGCGGCGCCGGCGGTTGCCGTTATCCCGGCGAAAGCGGGAATCCTGGAAAGAAGGACTCGGAGCGGGTCTCGTCGAGATCCGGCTTTCGCCGGGATGACGGGAGGTGGGAGAGGGCGCTGGCGGGCTTCGCCGCGGCCGAGGCGGCGCTGGTGGCGGCGGCCGGGCTTCGGACGAGGTTTACGACCCGATCGGGGCGCGGCACGAGGCGGCGCTTCGGCGCTTCGGCGCTTCGGCGCTTGCTGCGCGCGCCCGCGCCGGACGTCGCAGCGCTGGCGCAGAAGCTGGAGCTCGCGCTCGACGAGCGGAGCGGCGAATTCTTTGGGGACGAGGCGGCGATGAAGGCGATGAAGCGGGACGCGCGCCGGCTCGCCGCCTGGGCGGCCTGATCCGCTTCGCGTAGGCGGAGCAGCCCGACTCGCACACAGCTGCAGACGCCTGCGAGGGCCGTCACAGAGTAATCCGTGACGTCAGTCCTGTCGCCTTTGGAGCAGGCTGGCCGGCGCTTCGTGGCTCTTCGCGCTGGTTGGCGAACGCGAACGTTCGCCGCGCTGTGCTCGGCACGACACGCGGAACAAAAAAAGAACTTTCCTACAGGGCCCTTCCCGAGTCATAAGCTGGTCGATTGGCCGCGACTCGGCGGAAGGAGGACGTCATGACAAGCCAGCCCGTTTCCGTGCCCGCTCCCGAGGCCCAGCTTCCGGACTGCCTGCTCGATTTTACCCCGGTGCCGCGCCGCTACCGGCACGACGGCTGGACTCCGGAGCGGCAGAGGGCGTTCATCGGGTGGCTGGCGGTGACGGGGTGCGTCGAGCGGGCGGCTCGGATGGTCAATATCGCTCAGACCAATTGCTACGAGCTCCGGCGCGCGCCGGGGGCCGAGGGGTTCCGGCGGGCGTGGGATGCGGCGCTCGATTTCGCGGTGCCGAAACTTAAGGACATCGCCTTCCAGCGGGCGATCGAGGGGGAGCTGGTGCCGGTCTTCTCGGGCGGAAAGCTGATGGGCTTCCGGCGCAAATATAACGACAAATTGCTGATGTTCTGCCTTCGCCATTACGGCCAGGACGCAAACGGCAAGCGCACGACGATCAACTATTTCTCGACTCGCGCCAGCGCCGGCTCGGCGGAGGGCGAGGCCGGGGCCGAGGCTTCGGCGACGACGGTGCGGACGGTGATTACCGGGCCGGCGGCCAATGACGATGCCGGCGCGCGGGGCGACTCGGCGGCGGAGATGCTCAACGGGTTCGAGGGAGTCGCCCTGGACGCCGAAGCGACGGCGGCGATCGCGGAGGCGCTCGAGGCCTGCGCGGCGCGGGCTCGGGCCGCCGATTCGGCCTATGAACGGGGCGGCGACGCGGCGGTCGAGGCGGCGGCTGACGATCCCGGCGAGCCTTTCGTCCGCGCCGGGCTCCACCAGGCGATCGCCATCGGAGCGCTCGATCCGCCGATGGCGATCGAGGAATTCGTGCCGTTCGTGCCCGGTGAGGCGCCCTGGAAGCTGGCCGGCGCCGAAATGCATCCCGCGCACGCCGCGCTCGAGGCGCCGCCGGCGCCGTGCGCCGTGCTCAGGGATCCCGGATCAAGTCCCGGATGACGGGGGAGAGGGCTAGAACCAGGCGATCCGCTGGTCCTGCACAATTTCTCCTTGCCCGCGGCATCCGGGCTGCAAGAGGCTGTGCGAAAGGGGAGGCTGAACTCATCAGGGCGAAGGCGAATTGATGACGGGACAGATGGAGATGCGCGGTCGGCCGGGAGGCCAGGGTATGCGGATGGCGGTGTGGGGCGGGGCGGCGGCGCTGATGCTCGCGCCCGCGGTCGCGACCCAGGTCACCGACGAGATGGCGTGGGATTCGACCGATTTCATCCTCGTCGCGACCCTGCTCGCCGCCGCCTGCGGCGCCTGGGAGCTGGCGATTCGCAAGACCGGGAGCTGGGCCTATTCCGCCGGCGCCATCGTCGCCGCGGGGACGGCCTTCCTGCTCTTCCTCGTCAACGGGGCCGTCGGCTTTATCGGCAACGAGAGCGATCCCGTGAACCTGGTCTTCTTCGGAGTGCTCACCGTCGCTTTCGGCGGAGCGATCATCGTCCGCTTCCGGCCCGAGGGCATGGCCCGCGCCATGGCCGTCACCGCCGGCGCTCAGGTCGCGGCGGGCGCTCTGGGGGTCATGATGGTCCCGGACGTGCGCGGCTTCCTGCTCGGGACGGCGATGTTCGTTCCGCTCTGGCTGCTCTCGTCCCGGCTGTTCGCCCGGGCGGCGCGGGAGGAGCGGGCGTAAGCGGGCTTACTCCTCCGAAGCCTCCCCGCGCTGGCGCTTGAGCTCGGCTTCGATCCGGGCCAGGCCTTCGAGGATGTGGGTCTGCTCCTCATGGGTGAAGGCGTCCCTGTTTTCGTTCAGCCGGTCGATGAGCCGGACGACGATCAAGGGCGCGACGCAGAAGACCGAGACGTGCATCAGCGCGAAGGCCAGCATCTGGCCGCCGACCGATTTGGGCGCGATGTCGCCATAGCCCGTGGTCGTCGCGGTGGTTCCGGCCCAGTAGAGGCTGGTCGTGAAATCCTGGTGCTCGAGCAGCATGAAGAGAAAGGTGAAGCCGAGCAGCAGGAGGGCGTAGAGGAGGGCCAGCTCCTTCAGGGTATCGGTCGCCGCGCGCAACTTGTTCATCGTCACCCCCTGATCACGTGCGGGAGGAAACGCGCCCGGTTGCCGGTGATGAGGCCGTCCTCCCTGATGCCCATCCCGGCCGCTTCGCCGTCGACCACCCAGCTGCCCAGAACCGGATAGCCGCTTCCGAAATCGCGCAGCGGGTAGAGCTCCTGATACATGGTCAGGCCCTCCAGATATTCGCCCTGGCTGCGCGCGAGGGTGCGCCCGCCCTCGACCACCTCGATGTTCGAGCCTTCGCGGGCGAGGAAAGGCTTGGCGACGTAGCTGCTCCCGATCTTCTCCGGGCGCACCGAGGCGGCGAGCAGATTGGGGTGATTGGGAAACATGTTCCAGAGGATCTGGAGGATCGCCTTGTTGCTCCAGATCATCTTCCAGATGGGCTCGATCCAGGCGGTGTCGGGGAGGTGGCGGACGATGTCGGGCCCATAGGCCTCGCTGACGATCCACTCCCAGGGATAGAGCTTGAAGATGGCGGTGATCAGCTGGTCCTCATGGTCGAGGATTCGCCCCGAGGAATCGAGGCCGATATCGTCGATCAGGACCGCATGGGTCTCGAGGCCGGCCTGGGTGGCGAGGTCGCGCAGATAGGTGGTGGTGATCGTGTCCTCGTGCGAGGGATCGGCGGTGTGGGTGAACCAGATGCGCCGGCCCGGCAGGCGCGGGCGAAGCTCCGCCCAGCGGCCGATCAGCTTCTCGTGAAGGCTGTTGAACTGGTCGGCCTCGGGGAACAAATCTTCCTTCCATTCCCACTGGATGACGGCGGCTTCGAGGAGCGAGGTCGGCGTGTCGCAGTTGAACTCGAACAGCTTCGGCTCGCCGCCGCCGCCGTCATAGCCGAGGTCGAAGCGGCCGTAGTTGAGCGAGGGCGGCTCCTGCTTCCACGCGGCCCTGATCGCCCGGTGGCAGAAGTCCGGGATTCCGAACAGCTCCATCAGGGTCGGATCGTTGGCGATCTGCTCGCCGGCCTCGAGGAAGAGCTGGTAGAGCGTTTCCGTCGCCGACTCGATCGTCTCGATCTCGGCCGAAGCGAAGGCATAATAAGCGCTCTCGTCCCAATAGGACTGGCCGGCCTCGCTGTGCCAGATCAGCCCCTGCGCTTCGACGATGGCCTGCCACCCTTCGCGCGGGACGAGCGCGTGCCGTTCCATCCAGGCGGTCAGGACCTGCCGCCGCCGAAGCGCCGGGAGCTCGAGCCGAGGCCGCCGCGCGACACGGCCTGTGATCGGGTCATCTTGGTCGAGGCGGGAGCCCGGGCATAATCGACTCCCGGCTGCCGTACGAAGGAGCCGGGCCGGCCCTGGCGGGCGTAGCGGCTGTCGTAGATGGAATCGCCATAATAAGGCACGGCGGAGCTTCGGCCGATATAATACCAGAGGAAGGCGTTCGAGCCGCCGCCGCTGTGCCGGTGGTCGGCGCACAGGTCGTCGTCGACCCGGCTGCCCTGCTGGTTGACGCAGACGGCGGTGTCGCGGTCGGCGACGACATCCTCGTTCCAGCCGCCGTTCGACGAGCAGGCGGGCAGCGCGACCAGGGCCGCCGCCATCGCCGTCGTCATGGACAATTGCTTTCTCATCCGCGAAAACTCCTAAGGGACCATGCACGCGGCCTGGAGGATTCCGATCCCCAGGCCGGCGCCGCCGACGAAGATGCCCGAGGCCGTGCACCCTTCCGCGATCCGGGTCGAAATGGACCGGAAGAGCAGTCGGGAGATGAGGAAGAAGACGGCCAGCTGGACCACCGCCGCGACCGCCCCCCACAGGAGCATGTCGGGGATGTTCACCGAATGGCCGATGACCATGGCGACGGGGATGCAGAAGCCGAGGAAGGTGCCGGTGAGCTGAAGCGCGGCGGCGCTGTTGCCCGTCCGGATCAGCTCGAACTCGCGGTGCGGAGTGATCATGACATAGACGGCCAGGAAGGCCGCCGCGAGCAGGATCGCGGCGCCGAAATAGGCCAGGAAATGCGGCAGCGTTTCCATGAAATAGGCGAACATCTGGGCCCCCTTGCCGTTGCGACGGATAGGCGAGCGTAACAGCCGGAAAGCCTTTGCGAAAGATCGGTCTCTTCAGCGGCCGGAGCGCCGGCGGTTGAAGCGCCGCAGTCCGGCGAGCAGGCTCGGCTCGTCTTCCGTGACGACGTCCGCGATTCGCCATCCGGCGGCGGTTCGGACGAGGCGGAGGCGAAGCTCGCGACGGTCCGAGCCGCCGAAGTCGAGCAGGATGTGCGCCGTCGCGGTCGAACGGGTCAGCCGGCTGACCTCGCGGATCGTCGGCCGAAGCCGCGACGAATCCTGGCACTGGCAGAGCGGATCGGCATCCATGTAGCCGACTTCGTCGTGGGAGAGGCGCGCGTCCTCGTCCATGGCGGCGACGAGCGGCGGCGCGAAGAGGCGGCGCTTGCGGGCGAGGGGGTTGTAATCGGGATCGCGATAGCCGGCGTAGAGGCGTTCGACGAAGGCTCGCGGCGCCTGCGCGGCGGGCGCGGCGGCGAGCAGGGCGGCGGCGAGGGCGAGGCTCATCGGGCGCCTCCGGCGAGCTCGAGAATCGTCTTCCATTCCGGGTCCCGAACCGGCGCGACCGAGAGTCGGGACTGGCGGATCAGCTCCATCGCCGCGAGCCGGGGCTCGGCCTTGATCGCCTTCAGGGCGACGGGACCCAGGGCCCGCACCGGCTCGACCGCGACCGAGGCCCAGGCGCCGTCCTTCGGATCCGGCTGCGCCTCGCGGGCGATTCGCATGATTCCGACGACCGAGCGCTCCTCGCCGCTATGATAGAAGAAGGCCTCGTCGCCCGCCTTCATCGCCCTGAGATGGATCCGGGCGGCGGCGTTGCGGACCCCGTCCCATTCGGTGCCGCCGTCGCGGACGAGTTCGTCCCAGCTGTAGCTGCCCGGCTCCGATTTCATCAGCCAATGCGCCATTCCCTGTCTCCCTTCGCGCCCGGCCCGGTAGCGCCGTGTCGGCCAATCTGTGTTACATGGATGCGCCGCAAGGCGTGACCCTTGGATCATGCTTTTCTCGCGAGCCGGTCGATCCCCTTGAGTTGCGACGATCAAAACAGGTGGAAATTTCACTTCAGGAGAGCCGCCGTGACGAATCGACGTTCCGCTGCCGGACTGACAATCGCACTTCTTCTTGCCGGACTCAGCGCCTGTTCCGCACACGAGCTTCGGACCGCCCGGGATGCTCGACCGTCGGAAGCGATCCAGGCAAGGCTGCTGGAGCACCGCCGCCGCACCGAGGAAGGCGAGCGTCTCAGCCGTGCGCTGCGTCCGTCCGTCCCGCCTCCTGCCCCTGCCGCCAACGGAACGACCATATTTCCAGTGAACAACATCATTCAATTCCCGATCAACACCGGCGTAACAATCCCATTTTTCAAGCAGACCGCACCCCTCCCGCCCTCCGTGCCTCCGTGTCCCTACACTCCCGGCGCCAATCCACGAGCGCGGACGGCGAGCCTGGTCAAGGTGTTCCCGGAGGTTACGTGGCACGTCTGCGTGACGGACATGGGGCTGAAAAGCCTTTGGGTTGGCCCGGTCCACCGGGCACCGAACATCTTCGGTCCCTGGACCACCGTTCTGCATCAGGCGGGGCTGGCCGACATCCTGGTCCCCTATCATCAGACTTCGTTCAGGCCCTACGACCTGGTGTGGACGGCCAATCTCGATCAGGTGACGGCGCAGGATGCGGGTCTGACCGGCTCGCTGATCTACCTGACCAACGAAACCATCCCGACCGTTGTGGCCGAAGTGCGCGACCGTGGTGTCGCCTGGATGTGCAAGGAGACGACCATGGCGTCCCGCCGGGCCCAGGAGTTCGTGGTCTGGGGCGTTGCGGACGGCGGCAATTACGACAACATCATCGAATATACGTTCCGCGACGATGGCGGCATCGCCTTCCGCCTCGGCAATACCGGGTACAACTCACCTGACCAGCCGCAGGAGCCGCACACTCACACCGCCTTGTGGCGCGTCGATATCGACCTCAACGGCGCGATCGGCGACGTGCCATGGTGGCTGACTCATCAGGAACCTTATTCCACGGCCCAGCCCAGCCGCGCGTTCGACCCTCAGTTCCTCATCACGAACGAGGGGCGTCGCGGCTGGAACGGCCAGATGGCGTCGCTTTTGGTCACGGACTCGGCGAACAACGCCTTCGGCCAGAAGCAGGGATACGAATTCTCCCCCACCCAGACCGCGACGTTGCGCCACTTCGGCGCCGGCGAGACCTGGACGCACAACGACGTCTACGTCACCCGGCACCATCCTTGGGAGCTGACCTGGACCGCGGTTCCTCCCGGCGTCGGCGGGCCGCCGCCCGACACCTATTTGATCCCCTCTCTGAACAACGAGCCGACCGTGGGTCAGGATATCGTGATTTGGGTCAAGACGGCGGCGCACCATCACCCCACCGACGAGGACAGATCGGCCGGCGACCTTGGTACCACCAATACCACCGGCGTGACGCTGGCGCATTGGAGCGGCTTCAAAATGGACCCCTACAATGTGTTCAACGCCAATCCGATGGGCGGCCCAGCGCGGTGCGGTCCCTAGGATCCGGTACGGTCAGCGTAGATTTTTGCCGCGCGGCGCGCCACAAGGAGCCGCATGCGACGGCCGATCCTGCTCCTCTGCCTGTACCTCGCCGCCTGCGGCGAGCCCGCCATCGTCGCCAATCGGACCGAACCGGACAATGCCGCCGCCGCCGAAGCCGATCCGACCCCGACCTCGCGGCCGGTTCGGATCGGTGAGCTCGGCGCCAATTTCCGGGCCTGCGGCGCCGCCGGCACAACCCGAGGAACTCAAGGCCGGCGAGGCGCTGCCCGTCCGCTCCGCCCCGTTCGAATATGCCGGCGAGACCGGCAGCGTGGCATCGGCGGCCCACTTCTTCATCTGCACGCGCAGCCACGACCAGAAATGGTTCGGAATCGTCTTCGACGAAAGCGGAACGCTCGCCGAGCGGTGCGGCGTTTCCGAGCCGGTGACCCGCCGCCGCGACTATGACGGCCCGTGCCGTTCGGGTTGGGTGCAGAGCGCCTTCGTCAAGGTCATCGCCGGCGAGGAGCCGACGACCGCCCCTCCCGCAGAGGGGAATAACGTTTCGGAGGCGTCCAATTCCATGCTTCCAGGCGCTTGAAAAAAGAAGACTTTTTCAAAAGTTCCCAGAGGAAGTGAATTTATTTTCGGCGTGCCCCTCTAGTCACACGACTCATCGCTTCGTCGCGGCCGACGACTTGCGCAGCGACCCGGCTTCGACCATCTGCCCCTCAGCTTAGTAGCGAGAGTGGGTCCGCCGCAGCCGATTTAGCGGCTGGCGGGAGCTCGAGACGGGGGGCGATCGGGGACGCATTTCTTGCGTCCGGGGGATCGGCCAGCCGCATAGACAAGAGATTGAATGAACCGGATCGTTCGCGCCGCGGGCTTCGCCGCGGCTGCCTTGGCGCTTGTCGCCGGGGCCAGCTACTCCGACCCCGCCGCCGCCGGCGAAACCGTCACCGCCGTCCCGGCCGTGATCGCCGTCGAGGCGCCGCCGCCGTCGATCATGACCGATCCGAGCCTGTTCTCCAAAATGTGGACCAGCGTCACGTCGCTGGTCACTCCGAAGCCCGAGGCCCCGATCCCGTCGACGACCCTGGCGCCGGCGACCCGGCTGGCCGAGCTCGTCCTCGCTTATGCCGGCACCCAGACCAGCGACCGCGAGATGGAATGCCTTGCCAACGCCGTCTATTTCGAGGCCCGAAGCGAGCCGATCGAGGGTCAGCTCGCCGTCGCCGAAGTGGTCATGAACCGCGCCGCCTCGGGCCGCTACCCGACCAGCCTGTGCGCCGTCATCACCCAGAAGGCGCAATTCTCCTTCATCCGGCGCGGCCGCTTCCCGCGCGCCGACCGCGGTTCCGAGGCGTGGAAGAAGGCCGTCGCCATCTCCAGCATCGCCCGCCAGAAGCTGGCCGGCTCGCTGCCCTCGAGCTGCCTTTGGTATCACGCCACCTACGTCTCGCCGAAATGGGGCAAACGCCTCACCCGCCAGACCCAGATCGGGCTTCATATTTTCTACAGCTGATATCCTCCCCATCGGAGATGGGGAGGGGGACCACATGAAATGTGGTGGAGGGGTATGAGGCGCAGGCTCTGGCCGTCTTGCGCTTTTCCACCGGACCTTCGACAGCTACCCCTCCACCAAGCTTCGCCTGGTCCCCCTCCCCACGAGCTTCGCTCGCAGGAGGGTCATCGCGCCAAGCTCCGCAGGGTCACCGAATAGCGCAGGGTCTCCAGCGGCGGGATGCTGTGCTCCCATTCGTGTCGGGATTCGCCGCGCAGCAGATAGGCGGAGCGGGGCTCGGCGGTGAGGGTGAATCGCTCCCATTTGGCGCCGGCCTTGCGGCGGAAACGCAGGGGTGCAGGCGCGCGCAGGGAGATCCCGACGACGTCGCCGAAGACCGGCCGGTCGCGGTGCCAGCCGATGCCCGCGCCCGGCGCATATTCGATCACCAGCGCATGGACGAAGGCCTTCGGCGCTCGCCCCGCCAGCGCCGCGGCGCGGGCACGAAGCGGCTGCAGCCAGTCGGGGATCGCCTCGGCCTCCCTCAGGCCGCTGCCGTCGAAGGCGTAATGCAGGCCGAACGAGACGGTTCGGCGGTTGCCGATAAAGCCGTGAAACTCGAACGGCTTGAAGGGGAGCGCGGCGATCTTCGTGGCGAGCGCCGCTTCCTCCGCGGCGTCGATGAGGCCGGGCGCGTAGACCAGGCCGGCCGGGGCCGGGGGGCCGGAAGCCCCGAACAGGCTGAGCTGCGGCCGGGTCATAAGCGAACGTCCTCAATGGGTTCGGCTGGAGCGATCTCGAGCACCCGTGAATCGCCGCCATTGAGCATCGGCGCCGGCCAGGCGTAAAGGCCGAAAAGGCAAGGGAGACGGCGATGCTGAAGCTTGTTCTGGGACTGCTGGCGCTCGCCTTTGCCGGTGCCGCGGCGGCGCAGCCGGATTATGCCGCCCGGCTCAAGGAGGGCGACGCCGTCCTTCGCGACTTCCGCTTCGGCAGCGGCGAGCGGAGGGCCGAGCTCCGGATCCATTATGCGACGCTCGGCACCCCTCGGCGGGATGCCAAGGGCGCGGTGACCAATGCCGTGATGGTGCTCCACGGCACCGGCGGCTCCGGCCGGCAATTCCTCCAGCCGCAATTCGCCGGAGAGCTGTTCGGGCCGGGCCAGCCGCTCGACATCGGCCGCTATTACGTCATCCTCCCGGACGGGATCGGCCACGGCAAATCGTCCAAGCCGAGCGACGGGGAACGGATGCGGTTCCCGAAATACGATTATGACGACATGGTCGAGGCGCAGCGGCGGATGCTGGTCGAAGGGCTCGGAGTGGACCGCCTGAGGCTGATCATGGGCACGTCGATGGGCTGCATGCACATCTTCGTGTGGTCCGAAGCCCATCCGGACTTCGCCCGGGCGCTGATGCCGATGGCCTGCCTCCCGACCGAGATTGCCGGTCACAACCGGATGTGGCGCAAGCTGGCGATCGAGGGGATCAGGAACGACCCCGCCTGGGCGGGCGGCGCCTATTCCGAGCCGCCGGTGCAGGGCCTCCGAACCGCCGTCAGCGTCCTCCAGATCGCCGGCTTCGCGCCGCTCTATCTGCAAAAGGCCTATCCGAGCCGCGAGGCGGCCGACGCCTATATCATCGACCGGGTGGCGAAGGACCTGCCGACCCGCGACGCCAACGACCTCCTCTACCAGCTCGAAGCGTCGCGCAGCTACAATCCCTGGCCGCGGCCTGGAACGGATCCGGGCGCCGATGACCTGGATCAACAGCGCCGACGATTTCATCAACCCGGCCGACTACGGAATCGCCGAGGACGCCGCCCGCCGGCTCAAGACCGGCCGCTACATCCTGATCCGTGCTACATCCGACACGCGCGGCCACGGCACGCATACGTGGGCGAAATTCTGGAGGCAGGAGTTGATCGCCCTGCTGGCGCGGACGGAGTGAGGGGCCGTCATTGCGAGGAGCGAAGCGACGCGGCAATCCAGCGGGCCTCGGAAGCCGCACTGGATTGCTTCGCTTCGCTCGCAATGACGGTTGCTCTTGCGATATAGGGCAGCATGCACGAAGCGCTCATTACCCTCGTCGCGGGCGAGCTGGCCGAGCCGGTCGATCCGCGCGTCGGCGCGATGGCGGCGGCGGTGGCGGCGGTCTATCCGGGCGCGGCGCGGGCGGTGCTGTTTTACGGATCGTGCCTGAGGCAGCGCGAGCTCGACGGGCTGATGCTCGATTTCTATTTGATCGTCTCCGAATACCGCGCCGCTTATGGCCGGAGCTGGCGGGCGCCGGCCAACCGGCTGATTCCGCCCAACGTCTTCCCGTTCGAGCATGACGGGCTCGTCGCCAAATATGCGGTTCTGAGCGAGGCGGACTTCTTTCGCCTGAACGGCCCGGAACCCCTGTCCGTGTCGGTCTGGGCGCGCTTCGCCCAGCCCTCGCGGCTGGTGTGGAGCGCCGATGCGGCCGCGGCCTCCAGTGCGGTGGCGGCGGTGGCGCGGGCGGCGCCGACCCTGCTCGGCGAGGCTCGGCCCCTGTGGGACGGCGGCGGCGATCCGCTCGATCTGTGGCGATGCGCCTTCACCCTCACTTATTCGGCCGAGCTCCGGGCGGAGCGGCAGGGGCGGCCCGCCTCCGTCGTCGAGGCGGAGCCCGAGCGCTACCGCCGGTTCACCGATCCCGCGCTCGCCGCGGCCGGCCTCGACCTCGCCGCGCCGGTGCCGGAGGCCGACCGCAAGCGCGCCCGGCGGCGCTGGGCGGCGCGGCGGCGGGCGGGCAAGGCGCTGACAATGCTCCGGCTGATGAAGGCGAGCGGCACCTATGCCGGTGGGATCGATTACCTCGCCTGGAAGATCAACCGCCATGCGGGCACGAAGATCGAGATCAAGCCCTGGCAGCGGCGCTGGCCGCTCGTCGCCGCTATCGGCCTGCTGCCGCGGCTGCTGAAGCGGGGGGCCATTCGCTAGGCCGGCGGGCGAGGGCGTTGGCGACGGCGACGGCCAGAGCGGCCACCGTGAAGGGCTTGCGCAGGATGTCGTGGCCGCTCAGCTCCTCGCTTCCGGCCTCCCCGACATAGCCGGTGACGTAGAGGATGGCGGTCGAGGGCCAGCGCGCCGTGGCCTCGCGAACCAGCTCCGGCCCGGTCATTTCGGGCATCATGATGTCGGTGATGACGAGCTCGATCCGGCCGCCTTCGCGCTCCAATATTTCGAGCGCCTCGCGGCCGCCGGGGCAGGCGATCGGCCGGTAGCCGAGCTCCTCCAGCGCTCCGACGGTCGAGCGGCTGACCCGAGGATCGTCCTCGACGACGAGGATCGAGGTGCCGGCGGCGCCCGGCGCGGGCTCGTCCAGGCCGGGCGCCGCTCCGGCGGCCGCTTCGACCGCCTGGTTCGAGCGCGGCAGATAGAGCGAGACGGTGGAGCCGAGACCGACGGCGGTCTCGATGACGACGTCGCCGCCCGATTCGCGCGCGAAGCCGAAAATCTGGCTGAGGCCGAGGCCGGTCCCCTTGCCGACCGGCTTGGTCGTGAAGAAGGGCTCGAACACCCGTTCGAGCACTTCCGGTTTCATGCCCGAGCCGGTGTCGGACACGCTGATCCGGACATAGTCGCCGGCGCCGAGCTCGCCCACCTCGCCGGCGGCCAGGGCCATATTCTCGATGCTGATCGCGAGCTGGCCCTCGCCTTCCATCGCGTCGCGGGCGTTGACGGCGAGGTTGAGGATGGCATTTTCGAGCTGGTTGGTATCGACGCTGACGTTCCAGGTCTCGTCGGGGAAGCGGGTTCGGACCGTGATCCGCTCGCCGATCGAACGGTCGACCAGGTCGAGCATGCCCTCGACCAGCCCGGCCGGAGCGACCGCGACCGGGAGCAGGGGCTCGGCGCGGGCGAAGGCGAGCAGCCGGCGGGTGAGGGCGGCGGCCCGGGTGGCGCCCTCCATCGCATTGTCGAGGTGGAACTCGACCTCGCGGCGCGAGCCGGTGAGCTTGCGCCGGGCGAGATCGAGGCCGCCGACGACGACCGCGAGCATGTTGTTGAAATCGTGGGCGATGCCGCCGGTGAGCTGGCCGACCGCCTCCATCTTCTGGACCTGGCGGAGCTGCGCCTCGGCCGCCTCGCGCTCGGCCGATTCCGCCTTGAGCTGCTCATAGGCCTGGCTGAGCTCGCTCGTCCGCTCGCGCACCGCCTCCTCCATCTGGTGCGCGCGGATCGACTCGCTGTCGGCTTCGCGGAGCGCCGCCAGCCGCTCGCTGATCGCCCGGAAGGCGAGCCAGCCGAGCACGATCGCCCCGACTCCGATCGCCACCGCAAGCCAGCCGAGCCATTCGGTGAGCTGGTCGGATCGGGTGCCCGAAACCCGGGTGGCGGCCATCCGGGTTCGAAGATCCTCGCGCTCGGCGGCGGCGATCTGGGCGAGGGTCTCGCGAAGCTTGTCCCCGGTCTTGGTCAGCGCCGCGCCGTAGAAGAGGGAGATGCCGCCGCTGCCGCGCTTGGCCTGGGCGGCGACGGCGGCCGGCGCCAGCTCGCCGCCGCGGGTGGCGAACAGGGTCTCGAGCGCCTCGACCCGGGCGAGCTGCTCCTTGTTGCCCCGGACCTGCCGCCGAAGCTCGGCGATCAGCTGCTGGGCCTGGCGCCATTCGGCGCCGTAGACGCTGCCGCTGGTCTTGACGTCCTCGTCGAGCACGTAGCGGCCGAGCGCCGCCTCGGAGCGGGCGATGGTGCCGTCGACGGTCCGGGTCAGGAGCATGACGTCGTAGCTGTGGCGTTCCGACGCGAGAGCCCGGTCCCGGGCCTCGTTGGAGGAGGTGACCATCAGCATCAGGACGACGAGCAGCAGAGCGGCGAGCACGGCCCCCGCGCTCGCCAGCACTCCGCGCCATGCCCCGGAAGTCCTTCCCTCGGACATGGCGTACATGTCCTCGCCCGCCATCAGGGGAGTCTAGATCATGCGGGACACAGATTGGAAGAAGGTTCCATGACGCCAGGCTCGTTTCGCCGCGCTGAGGGGGGCGGTGGTCGTGGACCCGGGCGCTCCGCTTACTCTGTTACGCAAAGTAATCCAGATTCCAGAGTGTTGTCCCTGCTTGCCTCTCGCCTCCAGCCCCTCTCCCGTCCTTCACGGGAGACCCCGCGTCCCCCGGACGCGCCTTGTGGCGGCATGGGCCCAAGCCGAAGGCTTGGGAGGTGAGGGTCTTGCTGACTCTGCGCACGAACACTCACCTCCCGCCGCATCGCGACAGGCCCCTCCTCACCCGAGAAAGGAAGAGGGAAAACGGCGGTGGGCCCCGAATGTCGATACACCCCGGGGCCGGACGCGCTCGACCCTGCTCGAACCTTCGAGGCTCCCGCACGCCCCCCGCACGCCCCCCGCACGCCCCCCGCGCCCGCCCGGCATTCGCCCGGCCGCCGGCCCGCCAGGCGCCGGAGGGCGACGGCCGGCAGCCTCGCATCGATGCCGGGCTGAGCTGCTGCAATGCGCCAATAATTGCCATTCGTCGACCTAACGGATGATTCAAAGAGCGGTCATTCGTTTACGCAATCCTCATCAGCCCTGGCCTTCACCGACAGGGCGACACGTCGATAACAAAGATATCGATTACATCCCGTAAGCTCTCCGGGAGACGGTCAACGAGCATAGCGCGTAGGTCGTCCGGCGTGTTCGGTCTTGCGAGACCGTCCGGATGAATTGGCAAATTCTTCCCTGGAACATCCCCGAACCATAGAACGATATAGGTACCCCTGCCTTCGGCGTGCCAATCGCGTGTGTACCGCGCGGCGAGCTGCTCGGTGGGTGCCGTCCAAACCTCTGGGTGCCATTGGCCCTTAATTTCGACCGGCAATCCGACTCGGTTGCGGATTGCAGCGATGTCCGCCCGCTTCTGTCCGGGCATGTGCATCTCGGGCTCGAAGCGGATCGCTTGCGGAAGCTGGGCCGAAATATGCTCGACTAGCCGGTTGCGGCAGAAATTTTCGCTCTGCGGCTTGCCGCCCGCCCAATAGGCCTGCCACATATCGGTGTTCGAGCCGCGCATGCGCGTGTCGAGGTCGAGAATGCGGTCGGCAAAATAGGCGCGCATGTCGTCGATGCTCTCGGGCAAACCATTTTCGACGATCGCCCTTAATTGCCCGAGCGTTGCTGACGTATATTCGTGATCGCGCCGGCCGCGCCGCTGAAGCGCCAACGCATGGCGCAGCGTATCGGTATAGCTTGCGTGGGCAGCACCTATTAGCCGTTCGAGCGCCGCCGTGGCCTCGGGACTGGGTTCGCCCGCCAGACCATACGCCATGCGCTCAATAAACTCTGTCGCGTCCCAAGGATTAGTGTCGCCACTCGACGACCCCGAGAGGCGTCCGGCTCGCGGCCACGTATGGCTGAACCGCTCAATGACGAAGATGCGTTGCGCGATTGATAGGCGCAGTTCAGAATCGTCGCGCTCACGAGAAACCCGATTACGAACAAACCAAAGAAACTCATGGTCTCCGTCGGCCGCGGAGGTCAAATCCGCTTTACTTTGAGAGAAATCGACTAAGAAATCGAGTGAGAGCCACCCCAGCATCATCTTGTAATCACGATGCACTCGATCACGGGCAGCAATCGCAAACGCCCGGAGCGGATCGCGAGCGCCGTGCCGGCTTGCGCAGTCGAGTAGTTCCGCCTCGACTGTTTCCGGCAGCTTCGGGAAGCGCTCCAGCCATTCGATCGCGAGGCGGCCGGCCAAAGGCGACCAGCGCGGATCGTTGGCGAGATAGTAAAGATCGTAGATATGGGCGGAGCGGACGGCGAGCTGCGGCTCGACCGAGGTGCGGAAAAACCGCTCGGTGGCTGCCTCGTCGGTCAGCACCAGCGCCTCCAGCGGCTTACCGATTTCGACTCCGCCGACGATGTTGGATTCAGTGCTCCGCCGCCAACTCATGTACGCCGATTGCGCAGCGTCCGCCGAGATGTCGTCTAGAACGATACCGCGACGGATCCGCTCGGCAATGCCGCAGACGAGTACGATCTCGACAAACCAGTGCTTGCCTGCGGCATGGCTTTCGGAAATTTGCTGGGCGGATGGAAGATCCTCGCGCAGCAAGCTTGCCATAAAGCCTTGAAGCGCTTCCTCGCCGAGCGTCTCGCCGAGAAAAGTGGCAACACGCGCTTCGGGCGGGGCTTCGCGACTGAACTCCGAATAGCGGCCGAGATAGGCTGCCGCCGGACTATGGAGGATGTTCGCCTGCCCCGCCGCGACATCGGCCGCCTGCTTGGCATGGCGATCGCGAACCTGCTGATAAACCGACTGGCGTTCGGCCGCGTATTTGGCGCGGCGCTCGTCCTGATCGCTCTGCCAGTCATAGACGATCGGCTTAGTCCATTCCTCGAGCTTCGCGAGGAAGTCCTCGTTGTGTGAACCCAGCCGGGCAGCCACTGCATGGACTTCGGCACTAACCCCGGATTCGCCACTGCGATCAAGCAAGACCAGTTCTTCCAGTAATCCAATCTCTACCGGTGATGGTGTAGCGCGCGCCTCCGCAACTTCGAGCAAAGCAGCCCGATCGGCACTGGTCAGGAGCAGGCTGGGACCATAGTAGTAGAGGGCGAACATGGCGTCCCGGACATGCTCGTGGTCCGCATCGAACATGACATGCGCCAGCATTTCCCGACGGGGCCCATCGTGATCGGCAAACCAGCGATAGAGCGCAGCCACTACCTCGCGTCGATATCCTTCATTATGCGGCAGCCAGCCCAGCCAGCGCCAGATCGTCGCGGCCGAAATGGTCGAATCAAGCGTGAGCGCGCGCAAGGCTGCAGTCCGCGCTACGTCGGCCACTTGTGGCTTTTGCGAGTGGCTGGCCTGTTCGAGCAGCGGCTCGGCCGCCGCCCGCAAGGCCTCGAGCAACTCGCCAAGCTGCGCGAGACTTAACGCATCAAGCGATTTGTCGGAAATATGTGCGAGGTCGAGTCGATCGTCATCAGGCTCGGCGGGTACGCCGGACAGCCCGATATGCGCCAGCAGCGTCCTGACCACGAGCGGCATCGGGACCAAGTCAAGGCCGACATCGTGCAGCTGTTCCCACGCTAAGCGGCGGGAATCTTCGTCGTCCATCCTCAGTAGGCGCTCAATCGTCGCCGGCCAATCATTGATCGCGTCCATGCTGCGCAGGGCATCGGCGGCGCGCGAGCGCTCGCCGAAATAGCGCGCGGCGTCAAACATGATCTCAGTCAGCTCTGGCGCTAGCTCGGCTGCGAGGGGGCTAGTCTCCATCGCCTCCATCAGGAGGAAGGTCAGATGCGTGTGCTCGCCGGGATTGCGGATGATTTCGAGGATGTCATCCTTGAGCTCTACCTTCATCAACGCTGCGGCAGGGTGGCGACCCCAATCCTCGGCACGAAAATAGGGGTCGGTCGTCGAAAGCTGTTTGAGCGCGGCCAGCAGCAAGCGCGCTTGCTCCGCCGGCATGGTGTCAGCGTCGCCATAGCGGAGCACCGCATAGGGATCGGCTGCGATGCAGTGGGACGCCAGCGCATCGCTGAAATGCGCAAGCCAGGCATGAATGCCGCGGAGCGAGGTCGGGACACCACCACCCTTGCCGAGCAAGCCTAAGATGCGCCGGTCTGGCACCCCCGCTTCGAAACAGCCCGCGAGCCAGCGGGCGCCAAGAAATTCGGTGACCACCCGATGCACGAGTTGAAACCGGTGCTCGCCCTCAGCTTTGAAAAGTCGTGTTCGCAAAACAGCATGTGCGCCAACGTTCAGGGGCAGCACGGCAACCGCATCAACGTGCACAAACCCCTCGGGCACGCTCCCGGCCGCGCCGGTGTAAACGCCGTTGAAGTCGCACAGCAGCTGGACCGCAGCGTGGGCACCGGCCGCGAGCAGTAGCTGATCAACGCTTAGCTGGGCGTGGGCTGCATCCTGATGGCGCGCATTTTCCTCACGCAGCATGACCGTGCACGCGCGCTCAAGAAGCTGCGCCCGGCTCGACGGCAATGGCTCGCTGCCCGAACCGACCTCACCAATGAGGCGAAGGGTGAGCGGGTTCTTGTAGATATCATCAAGCCCCCGGTCCGCGAGGTGGTTGAGCAGTCCGACCGGATCGAGGCCGGGAAAATTGGCGCGCAGGAACCACTCGGCATCGTCGCGGGCGAAAGGCTGCAGGTGCAGCAGGGTGGCTGGCTGGCCATAATCGTCTTCGATCTTGACGCGGTCGGCAGCGCCGCGCCAGTCAGCTTCCCGGCTTGAGAGGATGAAGCGCGGATGGCTGATTTGCGAGAGTTGCGACAAGACCGCATCGACGCCTCCTCCGATAGCCATCGATGCGACCTCGTCGAGGCCATCGATGACAAGGCAGGACGCGCCATCGAGTAGGGCTTGCGGATTGGCGTTGCGAACGAAATTTCCGGCGCGGACATAACGATATCCAGGCAACATCCCGAGCTGCTCGGTAAGGACGCTCTTGCCGAGACCAGGATCGCCTAAGATTACCAGCGGCCCAGTCAGCGCTGGGAGGCCCGTCTGGTCGACCATCGACCATTCGCCGGACTTCTCGTCATACCGAGCGAGCGTTCGCGATATCGAGTTAATGGGTTCGCCATCCGCCATGCCGCACCACTAGTCGCCCAACGGGTCGTCGCCTATCCGTCGATTTTACACGAAAGCCGCCAGTCCGCTTCCGGCCAAATCCCGACGATCGATGGAGCTTCTGAATTTCCGCCGAGGGTTGCCCGCGAACGATATTCCTGATATGTTCCAAAACGGCGCTTTGAACGTGAGCGCGCGACGATCGGCTGGGCCGATCAGTTCCGCGCCAGTGATCGGAAAGATTTTTGAATGTCGGCCAACTTCGGACCTTCCGGCTCAGCCGAGTATCCCGGTCGCCTTGCCCGCAACCTCGAACATGGCAAGGATCTGAGTCACCTGCTCCTCCGTATGATCGGCGCAGAGCGAGCAGCGCAGGAGGTACATTCCGGCGGGAGTGGCCGGCGGGCGGGCCATGTTGACGTAGACGCCCGCTTCCAGGAGCGCCTGCCACATGCGCACGGTCGTGTCCTGATCGGGCAGGAGGATGGCGATGATCGCCGACTGGGCGTCGGGCGTGGCGAGGTCGAAGCCGAGGTCGCGCAGCCCTTTGTGGAGGCGGCGGCTGTTCTCCCAGAGGTGCTGGCGCTTGTTGCCGGCATATTTGAGCTTGCGGATCGAGGTCGCCGCGGTGGCGACGACGCTGGGCGGAAGCGAGGCGGTGAAGACGTAGGGTCGGCAGACCAGCCTGAGCACTGCGAACTTGGGATGGTTGGAGACGACGAAGCCGCCGACCGTCCCGACCGACTTGGAGAAGGTGCCGACGACGAAGTCTACCTGGTCCTCGACCCCCGCTTCCTCGAACACGCCGCGGCCGTTGGGGCCGAAGAAGCCCATTCCATGCGCCTCGTCGACCACCACCATCGCCCCATGGCGCCTGGCGACCTCGACCATCTCCTTCAGCGGGGCGATGTCGCCGAGCATCGAATAGACGCCTTCGAGGACGACCAGCCTTCCGCCCTCGGCGGGGAGCCGGCCGAGCCGCTTGTCGAGATCCTCGACATTGTTGTGGCGGAAGCGGACGATCTGGGCGTCGCCAAGCTTGCAGCCGTCGTAGATGGAGGCGTGGCTGTCGGCGTCGAGGATGATATAATCCTCCTTGCCGGCGAGAGTCGACATCAGGCCGAGATTGGCCTGGTAGCCGGTCGAGAAGACCATGGCGTGGGCGGTGCCGTAAAAGTCCTTCAGCGCCTCCTCGACCTCCATATGGCCCTGGTAGGTGCCGTTGAGGACGCGGCTGCCGGTGGTGCCCGCACCGAAATCGTCGAGCGCCTTCTTGCCCGCCTCGATCACGTCGGGATCGAAGGTCATGCCCATGTAATTGTAGGTGCCGAGAAGGATCGTCTCCTTGCCCTTGACGATCGCCCGGGTCGGCGAGAGCACCTCCTCCATGACCAGCCCGAACGGGTCGCGGACGCCGGTGTCGAGCAGGGTCTCGCGCTCGGCGATGAGGGCGTCGAACTTGGAGAAGAGGTCGCGGCCGTGGGTGTGGCCGGGCGGCGCTTCGGCGGGATCCATCGGGTTGGAGTCGGATTCGGTCATCTAGGATCCTCCCCGTCGAAGATGGGGAGGGGGACCCCGCGAAGCGGGGTGGAGGGGTAACTGCGCAGGCCTCGCCAGCTACCCCTCCACCACCCTTCGGGTGGTCCCCCTCCCCATGACGTCGTCATGGGGAGGATTTCCGACGCCCCATCCCTCATCCGTCGTTCCGGAGCTCTTCGACCGAGTCGACGAGCTGGCCGACCGTCTCGATCTCGGCCTGCATGTTCATCGTGATCAGGATGTCGAACTCGTCCTCGACCGAGGCGACGAAATCCATGACGATGAGGCTGTCCCATTCGAGGTCGCCGGCGAAGCTGGTCGAGTCGGTGAGCTCGACGTCCTTCTTGTTGAACGGCTCGATGAGCTGCACGACCTTGGCGAAAGTCTCTTCTCTGTCGGTCATCCCAGCCCCTTATGTCCGGCGCAAGGCTCTGCCAAGGGAATAGGGCGGCAATGGGGCGCGCTTGGCACGTCGCGGAGGCCATGCCATGCTCCGCGCTCTCGCAAGCGGGAGGAGGCGACCATGGCACAGGAAGAGCAAGGCGGGCCGCCGGCCTATCCGCCCAATGCCGTGCACCTGACTCGCACCGCGGTTCTGGCGCAGATGCAGCTGTCGGCCATGGCCGATCAGAAAGCGAGCATCCTGATGGGCGCCACCTTCGTCATCTTCGCGATCGCGGTTGGCCGCGGGGGAAATGCGCCGCTGCCGCTTCTGATCCTGGGCGGCGCGGCCTTCCTGTCGGCGGTGTGCGCGGTGGTGGCGATCCTGCCGGCGGTCCATTCGCGCAAAAGGGCGCCGCTCAACCTGATGTTCTTCGGCTCCTTCACCCAGCTCGGCGAGGAGGAATATATCGAGCGGCTGCTGGCGCAGCTCGGCAGCGACGACAGCATCTACCGGACGATGGCGCGCGACATCTACCAGAACGGCACGGTGCTCGCGCACAAGAAGTACCGGATGCTCGTCTGGGCTTACCGTCTCTTCCTGGTCGGGCTGACCGCGAGCCTCGCCGCGTTCGTGGTGCAGGCGCTTTCGTAAAGGCCGTCAGTCGAGAGCCGCCAGGATTTCCTCCGCGAACTGGCTTAGGGTGTCGTCGCGGGCGCCCATGACGAGGATCCGGTCGCCGGGACGGGCCAGAGCGGCGAGGCGGCCGCCGGCCTCGGCACGGCCAGGAATATGCTCGGCCAGCCGGCCGGCGGCGCGCACATCCGCGACGATGTCGGCGCTGGTGACCGTCCGTTCGACGGTGCCGCCGTAATAAACCGGATCGCAAAGGATGAGGACGTCCTCGCCGGCCATGCCCTCCGCGAAGGCGGCGGCGAGCTCGTTGCGCATCGTCCTGAGCGGGCCGTAGCCATGCGGCTGAAAGAAGAGGAGGAGCCGGCCGGGAAAGGCGTGGCAGGTGGCGAGGGTGGCGGCGATCTTGTCGGGGTTGTGGCCGAAATCGTCGATGACGGTGACTCCGCCCCGGCTTCCGACGAGGTCGAACCGCCGCCTCAGGCCGGCGAAGGCCGACAGAGCCTCGGCCGCGGCGGCGAGCGGAACTCCGGCCGCCCGCGCGGCGGCCAAAGCGGCGAGGGCGTTGGCGACATTGTGCCGGCCGGGCACGGCGAGCCGAACCGCCGCCTCCTCGCCGCTCCGCTTTTCCGACACCGTGAACCCGATTCCGGACGGCGCCTCGACGATATCGGACGCGCTATAGTCCGCCCGGGGATCGGCGAGGCTGAAGGCAATTGCCTCCGGCCCGGCCAGGGCCCGAGCCTCGGGATCGTCGAAATTGACCACGGTCGCCTTCGCCCGGCCGAGGAAGTCGCCGAACAAGGCGCGCAGCTCTTCCATCGACTTGTGGTCGAGGCTGACATTGTTGAGCACCGCGACCTTCGGCCGGTAGAGGGCGATCGAGCCGTCGCTTTCGTCCACCTCGCTGACGAAGACCCGGTCGCCGCCGACCAGGGCGCTGGCGAAGGCGGCGTCCGGAGTCGCGAAATTCTTCATCACCGCGCCGTTCATCACCGTCGGCTCGAGGCCGGAGCGGTGAAGGATCCAAGCGATCATTCCGGTGACGGTCGACTTGCCGCTGGTGCCGCCGACGGCGATCCCGGTCCCGGCGGCGTTGAACAGCCGGGAGAGCAATTCGGCGCGGGTGATCCGTTCGAGGCCGAGGCGGCGGGCGGCCTGGACATCGGGAACGCTCTCCTCGACCGCGGCCGAGGCGATGAGGATCTGGCCCGCTCGAAGGCCGTTGCCGTCCTGAGGATGAAGCGCGATTCCGAGGCCGCGCAGATAGTCGAACTTGGCGGCGGTGCGCCCCTGGTCGAGCGCCCGGTCGGAGCCGGACACTTCGGCGCCCTGGCCTCTGACGATCGCGGCGAGGGGAAGCATGCCGCTGCCGCCGATGCCGCAGAAGAAATAGGATTTGGTCCCTGACATGGCGCCGCCCTATTGAGGTCGGCGAGGCATTTCAAACGCTAGGGAGCGGCAATGCGGATTGGAATCGTCGCGCCCAGCACCCCCATAACGCCCGATACGGCGGAGAGGGTGACCGCGATCGCGGCGGCCGCTTTTCCCGAGGTCGAGCTTGTCTTCCATCCGCAATGCTTTCTCAGCCACCGTCATTTCGCCGGCGACGAGGAGACGAGGGCAGGCGCGTTTCTCGAAGTCGCGAACGACGGCGCCTTCGACGCCTTATGGTTCGCACGCGGGGGCTACGGCTCCTGCCGGATCGCGGATCGGGTGCTGGCGGGGCTCGGCTCGGCGGCTCGGCGCAAGGCCTATCTGGGCTATAGCGACGCCGGCTATATGCTGGCCGGCCTTTACCGCGCCGGCTTCGAGCAGCTCGCCCACGGCCCGATGGCGGGGGACATAAGGCGCGAGGGCGGCGAGGCGGCAATCGTCCGGGCCCTGGCCTGGCTGACGGAGCGCGACCCGGCGGCGCTGGAACCCAGCCTCGGCGGAGAGCCGGCGGCGGCGTTCAACATCACCGTCTTCTCGCAGCTGCTCGGAACCCCGCTCGAGCCGGACCTGGCGGGCCATGTGCTGATGCTCGAGGACGTCTCCGAGCATATGTACCGCACCGACCGCTCGCTCTTCCACATTACCGGCAATGCCGGGGTTCGCCGGGTGGCGGGGATCAGGCTGGGGCGCTGCACCGAGGTTCCGGAAAACGATCCGGATTTCGGAGCGAGCGAGGAGGAAGTGTTCCTTTATTGGTGCGATCGAGCGAATATCCCCTATCTCGGCCGGGCGGACATCGGCCACGACGCCGGCAACAAGGTGGTGCCGTTCGGCCGGACCCCGTCGTCATTCCGGCGGTCGCCGGACTGACGGTGGAGCTCTCCCGGCCGGCGAATCGGGCCCGATAGCCGCGGCTCGAAGCGGTTCCGCCCCCTTGCAAAGGCCCGAATCGGGCAATGATCCACAGCAAAAACGCGCTGGAACGGCCCTCAGAGGCGATCCGACGAATTCCCCTCTTGGAATCTCTTGCGCTCGCCGCGCGTTTGAGGCTTATCAGCCGAGCACTCACAGGAGGGAAAACTATGGCAAAGGGCACTACTTCAAGCGGTGGAGCGAGGGGCGGGTTGTCGCGGCCTGTGCAGCCGTCGGCGGATCTGGCGGCGATCACGGGTTCCGACCCGCTTCCGCGCAGCCAGGTGGTCAGCAAGATGTGGGACTATATCCGCGCCAACAAGCTCCAGAATCCGGAGAACAAGCGCGAGATCCTCGCCGACGACAAGCTCAAGAAGATCTTCGGCACCGACCGCTGCTCGATGTTCGAGATGAACAAGCATCTCTCGCGCCATCTGAGCTAGAGCCTTTCCGCTTTGGCGGAGAATGGATCGGCCTCGCCCGCAAGGGCGGGGCCGATCTGCTTTTGGGACCGTCATTGCGAGGAGCGAAGCGACGCGGCAACCCAGTGCTGCATGCTCGCCCCACCGCCGGCTGGATTGCTTCGCCGCGCTCGCA
This sequence comes from uncultured Alphaproteobacteria bacterium, assembly GCA_963850005.1. Taxonomy (GTDB): domain Bacteria; phylum Pseudomonadota; class Alphaproteobacteria; order Sphingomonadales; family Sphingomonadaceae; genus Allosphingosinicella. The sequence continues at coordinate 931,743 of CAWKJG010000004.1, read as the reverse complement.
ATGACGGCGGCCGTCCTACCGACATCCCCTCCATCCCATGGCTCCGCGCCTGGCCTGGTCGAGGTGGAAATGGTCGCGGTGGGCGGCATTGTAGTCGGGCGAGAGGGTGGTCGCGAACAGCCGGCAGGCGCCGTCGCGGACGTCGCGAAGGAAGCGGGCCTTGGCGCCGCCGCTTTTCCAGTCGCCGGCGACGCTGATCCGGCGGCCGTCGGCGAGGCGGAAGGCGGCGATGTCGACGGCATTGGCCGAGGCATGCTCGCTCCACGCGCCCTCGGAGCGGCCGTAGATCCGGCGGCAGCTGTAGCTTCCGTAATGCTCGACCGCGGCGACCTTGGTGCCGAAGCGGCGGAGCGCGGCGGGCTGGACGAAATGCCACTCCCAGAGCGCCAGAGCGGCGGCGACCGGGCAGCTCGTGCCGAGGTCGGCGGGCCGGTAGCCGAGGGTGACCGCCCCGCCCCGCGAGAATCGGATCGCCTCGTCATAGCCGCATTGCCCGCCGCGGCGGGGCGGAAGAGTGACGAAGCGGATCCCGGCCCTGCGGAGGAGGCCGCGGCACTTCTCCCCCTCACCTCCGAGCGCCGCCAGCTTACGGCCGGTGAAGGCGCCGACCGGCCGGGCGAGGTCGAGCTCGGTCCACGGCACGTCCTCGGGGTGATTGCGGGCATATCCCAAGGCCAGGAACGCCAGAAAGGCGAGCACGGCCAGCCCTAGGAAGATTTTTACCCCGCGCGCGTATCTCATGCCTTCAAGACTCCGGACGACGGGCGCCGGTTTCGCAGCGCGAGGGACGAGAAGTGGCGGCGAGCCGTCTCGCGTCAAGGCAGGTCGAGAAATTGTGGGGGCGCTCCAAGCTTCCGCAAAGCTTCGGCGCGGCCGCGGCCGGACCGATCGGCGAGATCTGGTTCCAGGACGGGCGCGGGCCGGAATCGGAGCTGCTCGTCAAATATCTGCTGACTCGCGAGAAATTGTCGATCCAGGTCCATCCCGGCGGGGACCAAGCGCGGGCGGCGGGCTTCCCGCGGGGCAAGGACGAGGCCTGGCTGGTGCTCGAAGCCGAGCCCGGCGCCCGGATCGGCCTCGGTCTGAAGCGCGAAGTGTCATCCGCCGAGTTGCGCTCCGCCATCGACAACGGGACGATCGAGGCGCTGGTCGACTGGCGCGAAGCGCGAGCGGGAGATTTCCATTATTCCCCGGCGGGCACGATCCACGCGCTCGGGCCGGGGCTGACCCTGGTCGAGATCCAGGAGAATGTCGATCTTACCTACCGATTGTTCGATTACGGCCGGGAGCGCGAGCTTCAGGTCGACGCCGGGGTGAAGGCGGCCCGGCCGGAGCCGTACCGGGCGCCGACGCCCCGTCGGGAGATCGAGCCCGGGCGCGAGATATTGGCGGAAGGCGGGGCCTTCGTGGTCGAGCGTTGGACGCGGAGCGCCGGCGGGCGGCTGGCCGGCGAGGTGGAGCGGCCGGTCTGGCTGGTGCCGGTGCGGGGGAGCGGGCTGATCGACGGCCAGGCGCTCGAGCCGCCCTCGGTGTGGCTGGTCGAGGACCAGAGCCGGGTCCGGCTCGATCCCGGGTCGGAGATATTGTTCGCCTATCCCGGACCGAACGTGATCGAGGCCCTGTTCGTCGATACGCGCCGGTCGCCGCCGGTCGAAGCGATCGAGGAGAGGCGCCGCTACCGGCCGCCGGTACGGCTCGAGCCGTCATTTCGCTAGTAATCCTCCCCATCGAAGATGGGGAGGGGGACCACCCGAAGGGTGGTGGAGGGGTAGCGGGCAGAAGCCTGTGCCATTTACCCCTCCACCCTGCTTCGCAGGGTCCCCCTCCCCATGCTTTGCATGGGGAGGATAATCAGCGCCGCCGCGCGCTTTCATAGGGCTCCGCGGTCACCGGATAGCCGATCCCCTCGGGGATGCAGACGAAACGGCGGCCTTCGCGCTCCTCGACCCAGGGGGTGATCCGGCGCACCTCGTGACGGTCCGCGTCGGCTTGCGCTTCGGCGAGCGAGGCGAAGCGGGCGAGGCGTTCGAGGTTGCGGCGGGTCGGGAAGATCGCCTTGGCGCGGCCGGCCTCGATCTCGGCGAGCACCGTCGCGGCGCTCGCCCAGAAGGTGTGGACGCTCTCCGTCTCGTCGGCGCAGTGAAGGGTCCCTCCGCCCGGCGGGGCCTCCGCGAGGTAGAAGAGGGTGTCGAAGCGTCGGGCCTCGCGGAAATTGGGGCACCAGCGCGCGAAGGGGGTGAGCGCGTCGAGATCGAGCGACAGGCCCATTTCGTCGAGCAGGGCCGCGAACAGGCGGCCGGCGGCCATCGCCTCGCGAAGCGCGGCGGCATCGGGGGCGGGCCGGAGCGCCGGAGCGACTCCGGTCTCCTCGATCGTCTCCCGAATCGCGGCGATCCGGGCGGCGGCGTCGGGGAGATCGGGAAAGCGCTGCGCCAGGGTCTCGTCGTCCGGGTCGATGCGGCCGCCCGGAAAGACCAGGGCCCCGGCCGCGAAGGCCATGGTCTCGGCCCGCTCGAGCATGAGGATCTCGGGCGGCCCGCCGGCGGCCGCGGGCCGCATCAGGATGAGGGTGGAGGCCGGAATGGCCTCCGGCAGGTCGTCGTCCATGGCGGGACCGTTAGGCGCGGGGGCCGCGCGGGGGAAGGTCCTTCTCCGTCATTGCGAGCGGAGCGAAGCACTCCAGTGCGGCCTTTGACGCAGCGCTGGATTGCCGCGTCGCTTCGCTCCTCGCAATGACGGAGTGGCTGTCCTCAGGCGAAATCGGGGGATTTGACGACGTGGAGGAGGGCGCCGGGGGCGTAGGGCTTGGTGAAGAAGATGGCGCGCTCGGGATAGGTGCCCTGCGGCGGGCGAAGCGCTCCCGAAACCATGACGATGCGCAGCTTCGGCCAGCGCTCGGCGGCGACCCTGGCGAGGGTCATGCCGTCGCCGGGGCAGGCGACGTTGAGGTCGGTGACGAGGACGGCGATATCCGGTTCGGCTTCGAGCCGGGCCAGCGCTTCCTCGCAACCGGTGCATTCGGTGACGTCGTAGCCGTCCTCGGCGAGAAGCTCGGCGGTGTTGCGAAGGACGAGCGGCTCGTCCTCGACCAGCAGGATCTTGGTCCCAGGCAAGCGCACCTCCCCTGTTGCGGGCCCGGGAAAAACCGGCCCTCGAGCGCTAACCCAGATCGGGCGGCGTCGTTCCCGGTCGCAGTCGCGGAACCGAAATAAAATCGTCATTCCCGCGAGGGCAGGTATGACGGATTCACTCCGCCAGCTTCAGCCGTTCCGCCACCGTCTTCGAATAATTGGGCCCGACCTGGACGATCGCGCCGTCGCGCAGGACCAGAGCGTTGATGGTCCGGCCGAGGCGCTGGACCTCGACGACGTGGGCGGGGCGGGCGAAGGCGGAGCGGTGGACCCGCATCAGCTGGGCCGGATCGAGCCTGTCCCCGAGCGCGCGCATCGAGATCCGAAGGATGTGGCTGCGGGTCGCGGTGTGGAGCATGACATAGTCGCGCTGGGCCTCGATCCAGTCGATCAACTCGACGGGCACGAAGACGGCGCCGGCGCGGGTCGGGACCCACAGGCCGTCCTCGCGGGCGGGCTCGTGAGGCGCGGCCTCGGCGCGGCCGGCCAGGGTGCGCTGATGCTTGCGGCGCTTGGCCCGCTCGACCGCCTGCCAGAGCCGGTCGAAGCGGACGGGCTTCAACAGATAGTCGGCCGCCTCGACCTCGAAGGCGTCGGGGGCATATTGCTCGAAGGCGGTGACGAAGATGATCTCCGGACGGTCCTCGGGCGGAAGGGTGGCGGCGACCCGAAGGCCGTTCTGCTCGGGCATCTGGATGTCGAGCAGGGCGAGGTCCGGCTTCAGGCGTTCGATCGCCTCGGCGGCCTCGCGGCCGTCGCGGGCGGTGCCGATCACCTCGGCCCCGGCGATGTCGCGGAAGAAGACCTGGAGCCGCTCGAGGGCCAGAGGCTCGTCGTCGACGAGGAGGGTGCGCAGGGTCATGCGACGAGCTCCAGGGCCGGCGGCTGCCGGGCGGGGAGGCGCAGGAGCACGGTGAAGCCATCGTCATGCGCCAGGGTCTCGATCCGGGCGCTTGGGCCGTAGATGACCTCCAGCCGGCGGCGGGTGTTGTCGAGGCCGACGCCGGTGCCGCAGGTGCGGGAGCCCGCGACGGCGCCTCCGTTGTCGCTGACCGAGAGGATGAGGTCGTCGCCGTCGCGGCGGGCGCCGACCCGGACGATGACCGGACGGCTGGTCGGGGCGACTCCATGCTTCACCGCATTCTCGACCAGAGGCTGGAGGATGAAATTGGGGACCGGAAGCTCGAGCAAATCGTCGGGGGCGGCGAACTCGACGGTGAGGCGGTCGCCGAAGCGGATCGATTCGATCTCGAGATAGGTCTGAAGGGTCTCGAGCTCCTCGCCGAGGGTGACCTCGCTGCGTCCGTCGCCGACGAGAGCGGTGCGAAGGAAGGCGCATAATTTGGCAAGCATCGCCTCGCCGTCGCGGTTGCGGCCGGTGACGATCAGGGAGGAGATGGCGTTCAGGGTGTTGAACAGGAAATGGGGATTGAGCTGCAGCCGCAGAGCGGTGAGCTGGGCGGTCTGGGCGAGGGTTCGCGCCTCGGCGAGCTGGAGGTCGCGTTCGCGCATCGCGGCGTTGGTCTGGAGGATGACGTAGGTGGTGCCGAGCCAGCCGTAGAGCCAGGAGAAGCTGATGAAGTTGGAGAGCGTGCGGTTGATCACGTCGGGCGGGATATGGTGCTCGCCCATGAACATCTGGACGATGTTGCCGCCGAGCTGGGCGTCGGCGAGCGAGAAGGCGAAGGCGGTCAGACAGACGGCTGTGAACACGCCGCCGACCTTGCGCGGGGTCGGCGAATCCTGGAGCCGGGCGCAGGCCCAGTAGAGCGGGACGTTGAGAGCCATTCCGACGGCGACGACGAACGCGGCCATCCCCATCGAGGCTTGCGGCAGCCGGCCGGTCGAGACGAAGACGGGCATGAGGAAGAGGATGAAGGTGAGCATCCAGACGCCGAGCGTAAGCTTCGCCGCCTGGCTCGCAACATTCGGACGGAAAAGGCTTTTGTCCATCGAAGCTCGTTTCCAGGGGGTAAGGCGGCCCATCCTATAGTGGAAGCGCGGATAACGCCGCCCTTTTCGTCGCACGATCGCCGGGTTTTGCAGAACTATCCGGCCGGCGGCGGCGGCGGGACGGCGATGAGGTTGTCGACGATCAGCTTCCAGCCTTCGCGGCGGCGCTGCCAGATGCGGACGTAATGGCCTCGAGCCTCGGCCTCGCCCTGGCGCCATCGCGCGGTGCCGTAGGTGTAAGCGAGGTCGCCCGCGGCGGAGGCGGCGCCGCCGAGCGGGGCGGTCTCGATCCGCTCCGGGCCGGCGGCGAGGAGCGGCGCCCAGGCGGCGGCGCCGACCGCGGGCTGAGGCCCGACCCGCATCAGCCGGCCGTCGGCGGCGAGGAAGCGCGGCAAAGCGGCGCGGGCGTCCAGCGCGAGCGAAGCGGCGAGCCGGGCTTCCGTGGACCGCACGTCCCCCCGGGCCCTGGCCGCAGACGTGCGGCGGCCGGCGGGGAGGGCGGCGACCCGCGCTCCCGTCCCGGCGGGCGCCGACTCGCGGGTGCGGGGGCCGTGGTCGAGGACCCAGCGCCAGCTTCCGTCCGGCTGGCGGCGCCAGATCGTGAAATACCAGCCATGGCCTTGGCGCTCGCCGCTTCCGATGACGTAGGGGCCGGTGGTGAAGCCGAGATCGCCCGAGGCGGCGATGCCGGCATAAGCGGGCCACCATTTGAGCGGGACGGCCGGGATCGGGTTGGCCGCGAGCGCCGCCTTGGCGGGCGTCGGGTCCGGCTGGAAGACCAAGGCGTCGGGCGCCGAAAATCGGAGGAAGGCGGCATTGACTCCGTCCGTCTGAGCGGCAGCGGCAAAGGCCCGCTCGGCCGCTACGACCCGGCCGACGTTGACGGGGCGGGGGGAGGCCGGCGCGCCGGATGCGGCGAGCAGAGCAACGACGGTGGCGATGTAATCCTTCACGGGCAGTGTCTTTCGAGAGGGGCCGCCGCGGAAGAGGACGGAGGGGCGTGTCCGTTTCCCGCGGCGGTGGCTTCTTCCTGGGCCGGATAGGCCGACGCGGCATGGCGGGTGCGACGGCGGCGCAGATCGGCGCGGCGAAGAGCGGGGAGTGCGACGAAATCATGTTTCAGAGCGACGAACATGCGCCTCTTCCCTCTCCCTCGAGGGGAGAGGGAAATGCCGCGAAGCGGCGAGGGTGAGGGCCTATGCGATCCTTCGCCTCCCTCACCCTGGCGCTTCGCGCCTGTCCCTCTCCCCTGCGGGGAGAGGGAGAATCCGCCCGCAACTTCCGAAACGGATCAATCTGCAGGAGAAATGAAGACCAGAATGTTCCTATATTGTTCCTACTGCCGGGTTGCGTAACGGCAGGGCTCTTTGACATTGTGAAACGAGACAAATTCCGCCCGGCGCGGGGGGAGGGGTGCCTAGGCTCGGCCGGGCTCCTCCCAACGCGCGAAGGCGGTTCGGCGGGATTCGCTCGACGCGTCTTGCGCTGGTCACGAACCACTGACATGGTTCGGACTGGCTCCAGGGGATTCGCTAGCTCGCTCAATACTTTGTCGGTTTCGCCCGAGTGCCGTGGCACTTGGCGGGTACTGAGCGGGACGGCTTAGCCCAAGACCTGAAAGCGCCCGGCAGTCGTGCCGCCGCGCCTGAGGTCATGCGGAGCCGTTGCGACATGGCGAAAGGATGATCTGATGGCCGGCCCCGGTTCGATTGCATTTACTGGTCTGAACGCCGACGATCCCGACAGCATCGCCTTCGCGGCGCTCGAGGATCTGCCGGCCGGCACAATCATCATCCTCGACGACAATGAATGGAACGGCACCGCCTTCAATACCGGCGAGGGCACGCTCACCATCACCCTGACGACCGCCGTGACGGCCGGAACCATCATCCGGATCGAGGCGTCCAACACCGCCACGCCGACCATTTCGACGGGCACCGTCAGCCGAAGCGGAAGCTTCGATATTTCCGGGACGACCGAGTCCGTCTACGCCTATGTCGGAAGCAGCGCCGCGCCGACCTTCCTCAGCGCGATCGGGATCAGCGGGTTTACGGGCGCGACGACCACCGGCCTTCTGACCAACACCGGGCTGACGCTCGGAGTCGACTCGATCGATCTGGGCACCGTCGATGCGGGAGCGGACATCGGCGCCTATAACGGCGTTCGCACCGGCCAGCTGAGCTTCGCCGACTATCGCGCCCTGATCAACAATGCCGCCAATTGGGTGACCCAGGACGCCGCGGGTTCGCAGGCGAATGACGGCACCAACCCGGACGCCCCGTTCTCGGCGGTTCCGTTCGTCGTCAGCGGCGGCGCCGAAACCCAATCGGTCGTCTTCAACCCGGTCTCCGTCACCCAGGACGAGGGCAATGCGGGCGCGACGATCTACACCTTCACCGTCACCCGCACCGGCGGAACCACCGGAATCCTCGATTTCTCGGGCACGATCGCGGCCGGCACCACCGACGGCGCCGATTTTACCGGCGGAGTGGCCCCGACCGTCTTCAGCGGCTCGATCGCCGCCGGCGCGACCAGCGGGACCTTCACGGTCAGCGTCGCCGGCGACTCGACCATCGAGAGCAATGAAGCCTTCCAGGCCACCCTGACGACCGTCAACAACCAGTCCGGGATCGCCGCGAGCATCGGCGCCAATGCCGTCGCGACCGGTAACTATCACCAACGACGACACGCCGGTCCTGTCGATCGACAACGTCTCGATGACGGAAGGCGATTCCGGGACGGTCACCTATACCTTCACCGTCAGCCTCGACCGCGCCGCGCCGACGGGCGGAGTCACCTTCGACATCGCCACCGCCGACGACAGCGCGACGGTTGCGGACGGCGACTATGTCGCCAACATCCTGACCAGCCAGACCATCGCCGCGGGCCTGACCAGCTACACGTTCGACGTGACCGTCAACGGCGATGTCGCCGTCGAGCCGGACGAGATTTTCCTCGTCAACGTCACCAACGTCCTCAACGCCACGGTCGGCGACGGCCAGGGCACCGGAACGATCGTCAACAACGATCAGCCGCCGATTCCGGTCGCCTCGGTCGGCGACTCGGCGATTACCGAGGGCGACAACGGCGTCAGCTACGTCACCTTCACGGTCAGCCTGTCCTTCGCGCCGACCGGACCGGTCACCGTCGATTACACCACCGCCGACGGCAGCGCGCTCGCCGGCTCCGATTATGTCGCGAGCAGCGGCCAAATCAGCTTCGCCGTGGGCGAAACCTCCAAGACCGTCTCCATCCCCGTCATCGGCGACACCCGCCCGGAGAGCGCCGAGGCCTTCACCCTGACCCTCTCCGATCCCACCGGCGCAACGCTCGGCGACTCGAGCGGCACCGCCACGATCACGGACAATGACGGCGCCGCTTATTATTCTTTGGCTTCGGGCAGCTTCGCTCAGGATTGGAGCAACACCGGACTGATCACGACCAACGACAATTGGAGCGGCGTGCCGTTCATCATCGGCTATCTCGGCGATATCGACCCCGCATCGCCGACCGACGTCAACGCCACGACGGTCACCGGACCCTCGCTCGGAGCGATCGACGTCATCGCCAACCAGGCCAATACCGCAAACACCTCCGGCGGAGTCGCGGAGTTCCAGATCGCCAATCCGACGATCGGCCTCCAGGGTTCGGGCACGGCCGACGCGCCGAGCATCGTCCTCTACATGGATTCGACCGGGCGCAGCGCCGTCCGCCTCCAGGCGACGCTTGCGCGACATCGACGGCAGCGCGGACAATGCCTCGCAGCAGATCAACGTCCAGTACCGGACCGGCCCGACCGACGCCTGGACCAACGTTCCCGGCGCCTATTTCACCGACGTGACGACCGGCGGCAGCGCCACCCAGACGACCGCGCTCGACGTCGTCCTGCCCGCGGGCGCCGACAATGCGGCCAAGCTCGAGATCCGGATCCTCACCACCAATGCGGGCGGAAGCGACGAGTGGGTAGGAATCGACGATATCGTCGTTTCGAGCACTTCCGCGGGGGCCACCCTGTCGATCGCCGACACCGCCGCCTATGAAGGCACCGGCGGCGCGAACGCCATCGTCTTCACCGTCACCCGCACCGGCGACACTTCGGGCGCCTCGACGGCCGACTGGACCGTCACGCTCGGCAGCGGAAGCTTCGGCGCGAGCGCCGGCGACTTCGACGCCGGCCAGCCGCTGACCGGCCAGGTGAGCTTCGCCGCCGGCGAGGCCAGCAAGACGATCAGCCTGGACCTGGTCACCGATTCCGACCCCGAGGCGGACGAGGGCTTCACGGTCACGCTGTCCAACGCGGCCGGCGCCACGTTCACCGATGCGTCGGCGACGGGCACGATCGTCAACGACGACGGCCCGCCGCCGCTGGTCACGATCGCCGACGTCAGCCAGGCGGAGGGCAATGCCGGCACGACCGTCTTCTCCTTCACCGTCACCCGTACCGGCGGCACCGACGCTTTCACCGTCGACTATGCCACCGCGCCCGGAACGGCCGCCGACGGCAGCGACTTCGTCGGCACGTCCGGGACCCTGAGCTTCGCGGCCGGCGAGAACAGCAAGACGATCGACGTCACCGTCAACGGCGACACCGTGGGCGAACTCAGCGAGACCTTCTTCGTCAACCTCTCCAACCCGACCGGTTTCGCCGTCGTCGCCGACACCAGCGGCACCGGCACCATCGTCAACGACGATCTGCTCTACATCCATCAGATCCAGGGCTCGTCCTACTACAGCCCGATCCTCGCCGCCGAGGGCAAGAACGGCTTCAACGTCGCGTCGACGACCGTCGTCACCATCCAGGCGGTCGTCACCGCCGTCGACGCCGACGGCCCCCGCCAGGGCTTCTACCTCACCGAGCAATTCGGCGACTGGGATTCGAATCCGCTGACCTCGGAAGGCATCTTCGTTCAGACCCGCAACGATGCCGGCGTGGGCAGCGATCTCGTCACCGCCGCCCCGGGCGTTCAGGTCGGCGACATCGTGACGTTCAGCGCCCAGGTCATGGAATATCAGGCGTTCCAGAGCCTCCCGCGCACCGTCCTGGTCAACATGACCGGATTCACGATCAACAGCGCCGGCAACGCGCTCCCGACCCTGGTGCTCGACGCCGGACGGCCGATCCCGAACTCGATCCTGACCGGTGTCACGCCCGACCTCACCGATTCGGTCGGCAACACGTTCGATGCCAGTCTTTATGCCTTGTCCTTCTTCGAGACGGTCGAGGGGATGCTGGTCACGATCCCGGACATGGTGGTCGCCGACGGCTTCGTCACGACGTCGGGCGGAGACCCGATCTTCCAGGCCTATTCGCGAGTCCACGCCGACGCCGACCAGATCAACTCGCGCGGCGGCTATACGGTCGCCGGCGATCCGCCGCTGTCGCCGCCGGACACGCCCGACACGGACGACGGCACGATCGCCGGCGGCCGCCATGTCCATGACGGCGATACCAATCCGGACATCATCGAGCTCGATTTCTCCGGTTTCGCGAATCCCTATCCGGCCGGCCAGCTCGACCAGATGTCGATGGGCGACGGCCTGGGCGACGTCACCGGGATCGTCGAATTCGACTTCACCGACCGCAAGCTGTTCGTCACCGACATCGACTCGGGGGCCTATCAGGACACCGTTCCGGCGCAGGAGACGACGGCGCTCGGCGATGACGATCGCGCCCTCACCGTCGCGACCTTCAACGTCGAGAATCTCGATCCGAGCGACGGTGCGGCGCGCTACGCCGCGCTCGCCGGAGTCATCGCCAACAATTTGAACTCCCCGGACATCATCATCATCGAGGAGATGCAGGACAATAACGGCGCTACCGCGACCGGGGGCGCCGACGCCTCGACGAGCTGGCAGATGCTGATCGACGCGCTCAATGCCCTGGTGCCGGGTGCCGCCTATCAGTGGGTAGACCAGGAGCCGGTACCCGGTGCCGAGGGCGGCGAGCCGGGCGGCAACATCCGGGTCGGATTCCTCTACGACACCAACCGGGTCCAGCTCGGCGACCTCGCGGCCGACGCGACCCTCGCCGAGCGCCGCGAGTTTACCGACCGGATCGGCGACGGCACCCGCGACGCCGGCGACCGAATCCTCTTTTCCGACGATCTGATCGCCGGCGAGATCAACGCGGCCGACTGGTCGGGGACTCGCAAATCCCTGCTCGGCCAGTTCACCTTCCACGGCCAGACCGTCTTTGTCGCCGGCAACCACCTTCCCGCCAAGTCGGGCTCGGGCAGCTACTGGCAGCTCAACCAGAATCTCGAGGCCGGCCAGCCCGCCAACAGCGATTTCGCGCAGCGCAACGCGGTGGCGAACGACATCTACACGATGCTCAACCTCATCGAGGGGAATGCGCCGGGCGCGGGCGTCGTCAGCGGCGGCGACTATAACGACTTCTACTTCTACCGCCCGCTCGAGGTCGTCACCGGTTACGTCCTGCCGAACGGCACCGCCCGGGCCGGCGGCGCCCGCTTCGACAATCTCACCGTCACCGAGCTGACCGAGGCCGAGCGCTACAGCTATACGTTCGACGGCCGAAGCCAGACGCTCGACCATGTCATCGTCAACGGCATGCTCAGCGCGGTCGCGGGCTATGACGTGGTCCACGTCAACACCGGCTACAGCAGCTTCGGCACCGGCGCGAATGCGAGCCCGGCCTTGTCCGACCACGATCCGGCCGTCGCCACGTTCGACTTCCGAAGCCTGTCCGAGACCCTGGTCGGCACTCAGCAAGCGGACATTATCGACGTCAGCCAGGGCGGCGACGACAATGTGAGCGGCCGCGAGGGGAACGACGTGTTCCTGTTCGGCGGGGCGATGACGTCGGCCGACTCGGTCGACGGCGGCGAAGGCAGGGACCAGATCGCGCTGCAGGGCGATTATTCGGAGGGGCTGACCTTCGGCACGGGCGTGACCGACCTGGAGAGCCTGGCGATCCTGCCCGGCGACGACACTCGCTTCGGCGACCCGGGCACCAATTTCTACAGCTATGACATTACGACCGTGGACGAGAATGTCGCGGCCGGGGTGCAAATGGTGGTCGACGCCAACCGGCTTCGAATCGGCGAGGACTTCACCTTCGACGGTTCGGCCGAGAGCGACGGCAGCTTCTTCATCTATGGCGGCAGCGGCACCGACGACCTGACCGGGGGCGCCAACAACGACGTCTTCTTCTTCGGTCCCCAGGCTCGATGGGGCGAGGCGGACGAGGTTGACGGCGGTTCGGGCGGAAGGGACCAGCTCGCTTTGCGCGGCGACTATACGATCGCGTTCGGCGCCACCCAGCTCACCGGCATCGAGAGCATGGGCCTGCTCTCGGCGTTCGGAACGCGCGCCGGCGAGCTCGGCGAGACTTACGACTACGACCTCACCATGCACGACGACAACGTCGCCGCCGGCGTGCAGATGACGGTCGATTCAGCCCAGCTGCGGTCCAACGAAACCCTGACCTTCGACGGCGCCGCCGAAACCGACGGCAGCTTCCGGGTGTTCGGCGGCGCCGGCGACGACGAGATCGGCGGAAGCCAGAATGGCGACATCCTCGTCGGACGCCTGGGCGCCGACTCGCTGACCGGCAATGCCGGCGACGACGTCTTCCGCTACGATTTCGCGGGCGAGTCGACGGCGGCCGCCCAGGACGTAATCCAGGACTTCACCCTGTTCGACATAATCGATCTCTCGCGAATCGACGCCGACACGACCGTCGCGGGCAACCAGGCGTTCGATTTCATCGGAGACGAGGACTTCGGCCATAATGCCGGCGAGCTGCGGTTCGAGAACGTGACCGGGTCGACCTGGCTTATCCAGGGCGACACCGACGGCGACGGCAATTCCGATTTCGAGGTGATAGTGGTGAGCGCCGATTCCGACCCGATAACCAGCGGCGACTTCTTTATCTAGAGCATCGGGCGCTAAATCTGCACTGCCTCGTCATGCCGGACTTGATCCGGCATCCACCTTGCTTAGTCAGGTGCCGGAGGAAGGTGGATCCCGGATCAAGTCCGGGATGACGATTCAACCTTAACGCCCGTCGCTCTAGAGCGTGATCCTTCCTGATTGATCCGTCATTGCGACGAAGCAATCCAGGGATTTTGAGGCCGTACTGGATTGCTTCGCTTCGCTCGCAATGGCGGGGGGGATCAAGGGCAGGCGATCAGGCTCCGGGAGGTCGATCTTCTTCGGGCTGAAAGGTAAGGGACACCGGCTTTTTCGCAAAGGCGGGTGTCCCCATTCCCAAGTGCGGGCGGCTTTACGCTTCGACCGTTTCGCCCTCGAACGCTCGCTTGAGCCGGGCGAGGTCGAGCTTCGCCATCGTCATCATCGCTTCCATCGCGCGCCGCGCCGCTTCGCGGTCTTCGGAGGCGATCATTTCGAGCAGCGCCCTGGGGGTGATCTGCCAGCTCAGCCCGAAGCGGTCCTTCAGCCAGCCGCATTCGGACGGCTGGCCGCCGTCGGCGAGCAGGGCGTCCCACAAACGGTCGATCTCCGCCTGGTCCTCGCAGAGGATCATGAAGGACACCGCCTCGGTGAACGGAAAGGCCGGGCCCCCGTTGAGGCCCGAATATTTCCGTCCGGCGAGCGTGAAGTCCACGACCAGGACTCCGCCTTCCGTCATGCTCGGATTGTCGGCGGGCGAGCGGACGATCTTGTCGATTCGACTGTCGGGAAGCAGCGACACGTAAAAATTCGCCGCTTCCTCGGCATTGTGATTGAACCAGAGGACGGGAGTGATCTTGTCGGACATGGAGAGCTCCTGGATCTGAGCTGTTCCCCGGCGGAAGGCCGGGGCCCAGCGGTTCGGGCGGAAGGGCCGGGTCTCGGCCTCGCCGGGACCCGGCAGAGGCGTCAGGCCGGTTCGCGCTCGGCCGCCTCGGCGCCGACCCCGGCCTTCGAATCGACCAGGATTTCGAAGCCGCCCCAGAACATGCGTTTGCCGTCGAAGGGCATGGCGTCGCCTTCCGGCGGCTTCATGCGCTCGTCCGCCATGACCTTCTCCCAGCCCGTGACCCGGGTCGCCTTGTCCGGCCACTCGATCCAGGAATAGACGACGTCCTCGCCGTCCGTCTGCTTCACCGCCCGGCGATAGTCGGTGATCTTGCCTTCGGGAACGTCGTCTCCCAACGCCTCGACGACCCGGAGCGCGCCATATTCGAGGAAGACGGCCGAGGCCTTGGTCGCCATGTCGCGATAGGCCTCGCGATTGCCCTCCGGCACCGGAAGGATGAAACCGTCGACATAGGCGCCGGCGCCCGAGCCGGCGTCGACGAACGGAGCGAAGCCGGCGTAGATCATGCGCTGGGCGTCGAACGGCATCGAGGCGCCGATCTCCTTCATGCGCGGGTCGCTCATCATCTTCGCATTGGCGCGGTTGCGAGTCGCTTTGTCCGGATATTCGAACCAGGAGAAGACCACCTTCTCGCCCTCCTTGGCCTGGACGGCGCGGCGGAAGTCGGTGACCTTGCCGTCGGCGACGTCCTCCTCCCAGGCTTCGACGAGCCGGGTCGCTCCGAACTCGGCGAAGAGCGGCACCGCCGCCGCGGCGTGGCGGCGATATTCGTCCCGATTCTCGGCGGGGACGGCGACGATGAAGCCTTCGACATAGGTCATGACATATTCCTTTCGGGTAGGGGTTCAGGCGGCGACGGTGGCGTGCGCCTCGGCTTCGGCGAGCTCGGCGAGCTGGGCGGCGCAGATCCCCCAGCCTTCCTCGAAGCCCATCGCCTCGTGCGCCTTTTGCGCTTCCGCGTTCCAGTGGCGGACCCGGGCGGTGTAGCGGGTGCCGGAGCCTTCGCGCTCGAACTCGACGATCGCGACCATCAGGAAGTCGCACTCGCTGTCCATTCCGGTCTTGGGCCGCCAGCCGGCGGTGAAGGCGTTGGTGAAGACGATCTTCTCGTTCGGGACGATTTCGAGATAGACGCCTTCGCCGGGATGATGCTCGCCGTTCGGACCTTCCATCTCGATCGACGAGCGGCCGCCGGCGCGAAGCTCCTGGGCGATCACGCGCGACTTCCAGGGCCTGGGCGCCCACCATTCGGCGGTGCGCTCTGTATAGACCCGGTAGACCGTCTCCGGGGGCGCGTCGATGAAGCGGGTGATCGACAGCTCATGCTCTGAATTGCTCATCGTCTCTCTCCTTGTTTCGAAAGCTCAGTTGTTGCGGGGGCCCACGGCCATGAAGTCGGCGCCCCGCGGGTCGCTCGCCATGACCACCCAGTCTCCCCCGGGAACCTCGACCGGACCGTAGCGGACCGTTCCGCCCTTCGCGGAAATCGTCGCGGCGGCTTTATCGACGTCGCGCACGCCGAAGGCGAAGTTCCAGCCCGCCGGGCGCCCGGGCGGATTGGTCATGATCGCTCCGATCATCCCGCCGCCGTGATGGATGAACTGGTAGCCGCCCATCTCGCCCATCGGCATCACCTCGCCTTTCTCCCAGCCGAACCGGCCGGTGTAGAAGGCGATTGCGCCGTCCTGATCGGGAGTGGAGAGCTCGTTCCAATGACAATGGCCGGCCTTCGCCGGATCGAAGGAGCCGCTCGAGTCTTCGCTGGCGCCCCGCATGACGTAGAAGGCGACGCCCTGCGGATCGGCGACCAGCGCCATGCGTCCGACGCCCTCCAGGTCCATCGCCGGCATGTGCACCTTGCCGCCGGCCTCGACGATGTCGGCGACCGCGGCGTCGACGTCGTCGACCCCGATATAGCCGAGCCAGCCCGGCCGCATCCCGGCCTCCTCGGCCCCGTCGGGGAGCTTCATGTGCCCGGCGACCGGAGTGCCGTCCGCCGAGAAGAGCCGATAGTCGATGCCGGGCTGACCGGCGCTCGCGGCGGACCAGCCGATCACGGCACCGTAAAAGTCGGCGGCGGAGTTGGGGTCCGGGGTCAGCAGCTCGTACCAGATGAAGCTGCCATGGGGGTTCCGGCTGTCAGACATGACCTGCGTCCTATAACTCAAGTTAAACGAGGCGGCGATTCGACCCGCCGCAAGCGAGCCACGGTTCAGGCGTCGGCGGCCTGGGGCTGCGCCATCGCCTGGGTCGCCGCCTGGAGGTCCATCCAGGCCGGCTCCCAGGTGTGGCCGTCGGGATCCTCGAAGGCGCGGCCGTACATCCAGCCATGGTCTTCCTTGTCGCGAGTTTCGCGGCCGCCGGCGGCGATCGCCTTTTCGGTGATGTCGTCGACGCCTTCGCGGCTGTCGCAGGACAAAGCGAGCAGCACCTGCACCGTCTCGTGCGAATCCGCGATCCGCTTGGTCGTGAACTGCCGGAACTTGTCGTGGGTGAGCAGCATCACGTGGATGGCTTCGGAAAAGACCATCATCGATGCGGTCTCGTCTGTGAACTGCGGGTTCTGCTCGGCGCCGATCGCCTCGTAGAAGGCGACCGAGCGGCCCAGATCGGCGACGGGCAGGTTCACGAAGATCATCCGGGGCATCTTTTCTCTCCTCGAGCGAATCGCTGTTTGACGCTGATGAGCGTTTCAGTTATAAAAAGCAACTATGAAGTTACAAAAAGTAACCGACTCGGGACGAAGCGGGGCGAAACGGCGTTACGACGACGCCTGCGGAACCGCCCACGCGCTCGATCTGATCGGCGAACGCTGGGCCCTGCTGGTGATGCGCGAGCTGATGCTGGGGCCGAAGCGTTTCGGCGATATCCGTTCGGATCTGCCGGGGATCAGCGCCAACGTGCTGACCCAGCGGCTGGAAGGACTGGAGGCGGCCGGCCTGCTCGTCCGCCGCCGGCTGCCGCCGCCCGCCTCGACCCAGGTCTACGAGCTGACGCCCTGGGGCTATGAGGCCGAGCCGATCGTCCAGTCCCTCGGCAAATGGGCGGCCCGCTCCCCGGCCCACGACCCGACCCTCCCGATCAGCGCGACGTCGATCATGCTGTCGTTCCGGACCATGTTCGACGGGGCGCGGGCGGGGGGCTTCGAGGCGCGGATCGGGTTTCGGCTCGGGTCCGAGCATTTCCTCGGCCGAGTTGCGGAGGGGCGGCTCGACGTGGGCCGGGGCGAACCAGAAGGGGCGGCGGTGATTTTCACCGGCACGGCGCAGGGCCTTGCGGCCTTCGTCTATGGCGGGCAGCCAATCGAGGCGTTGGAAGGGGCAGGGATACTCAAGATGGAAGGCGATCCCGACGTGGCGGCACGCTTCGCCACGCTCTTCCCGCTGCCGCCGAAGGTGGGCGCATAGTCTCCTCACCCGCTTTCCGCGGGAGAGGGGGGACCCAAGCCGAAGGCTTGGGGGGTGAGGCCTTGCTGAGCCCCGTGTCCAGACCCTCACCTCCCACCGCTTCGCGGCGGGCCCCTCCTCTCCCGTGAAAACGGGAGAGGGGAAGAAAGGAGGCGTGAATTTGTCCTAGGCTGGCTTGCCAGCCGAAGCCCCGTCAGGGGCGAAGGCTGGTGGAGCTGAGGGGAATCGAACCCCTGACCTCTGCAGTGCGATTGCAGCGCTCTCCCATCTGAGCTACAGCCCCGTGCCTTTCGGCGGCCAGGTTTCCCCGCGGCTCGCGGGGCTGGGAAGGCGCCCAGATAGCGGGGCCGAGCCGCTTTCGCAATGCGGCAATTGCCTTGCCCCGCGGCAAGGATTCGCTTCGACGCCCTCACCCCACGGACCGGCCCGCCGCGAGGAACGGCGTCCGCCGTCCTCTCGTTCTCCCCTTCGACCCGCGCGCGCGGAATGGCCGCGCCGGTAGCTGCGGGCTTACGAACGAGGAGAGTATAGATGGCCAATCATGGCAGAGACGATCGCTATGGGGACCGATGGCAGGGCCGCGACGAGCGCAGCGGTTATGGCGGCTATCGCGGCGACGACCGCGGCTTCTTCGACCGGGCGGGCGACGAGGTCCGCTCCTGGTTCGGCGACGACGAGGCCCAGCGCCGGCGCGAGATGGACGAGCGCCGCTGGGAGCAGGAACAGAGGATGAGCGGCCGCCGCGACATGGATCCTCGCTCCGGCGGTCCCGACCGGATGGGCGGCGGCTGGGGCAACCAGCGCGGCGAGAGCTGGAACCGCGACCGCCCGGGCGATCCCGGAGGCTGGAACCGCGACCGGCCGGGCGAGCGCGAAGGCTGGTTCTCGAGCTCGGTCGGCGGTGAGCGCGGCGAGCGCTGGGGCGGAACCTCCGCCGGCGGCGAAGGCTTCGGCAACGACCGGGGCTTCGGCAACGACCGGGGCTTCGGCAACGACCGGGTCACCCGCGGCGGCGCCGGCTTCGGCGGCTATCCCGACCAGGGCCGCTTCGACCGCAACGATCCGGGCCGGATCGGCACTTCGGCGGCGATGGGCCAAAGGTTCGCCAGCTTCGGCGGCGGCGAGCATCTCACCCGCGGCGGCTTCGGCGGCGACATCCACGATCCGCATTATTCCGAATGGCGCCAGCGCCAGATCGAGGATCTCGATCGCGACTATGACGAATATCGGCGCGAGCATCAGTCGAAGTTCGAGGCTGAGTTCGGCGGCTGGCGGAAGCAGCGCCAGGGCCAGCGGCAGATGCTCGGCAAGGTGACCGAGCATATGGAGGTGGTCGGCTCCGACGGCACCCATGTCGGCAAGGTCGACAAGGTGCGCGGCGACCGGATCATCCTCGCCAAGTCCGATCCCAAGGCCGGCGGGATGCACCATTCGGTGCCCTGCGGCTGGGTCGACAGCGTCGAGGACAAGGTCACTTTGAACCGCACCGCCGCCTCGGCGACGGATTCCTGGCGTAACGAGGATAATGGCCGCGCGCTGTTCGAGCGCGAGGACCAGGGCAGCGACGGCCCGCACGCTCTCGACCGGAGCTTCTCCGGAACC
The DNA here is from genome assembly GCA_963850005.1 of uncultured Alphaproteobacteria bacterium. Classification (GTDB taxonomy): domain Bacteria; phylum Pseudomonadota; class Alphaproteobacteria; order Sphingomonadales; family Sphingomonadaceae; genus Allosphingosinicella. The sequence goes on along the minus strand of CAWKJG010000004.1, from coordinate 912,865 downwards.
TACGGCAACCGCAACGACGACTGAGCCGAAGGGCGGCGCAAAGAGGGCCCGGCTCCCTGAGTGGGGCCGGGCCGTCATTGCGAGCGGAGCGAAGCAATCCAGCCGGCGGCCGATGCGAAGGCGCCGTGCTGGATTGCCGCGTCGCTTCGCTCCTCGCAATGACGGGCCTACACTGCCGGTTTCCGATTCGCTGAGGGGGACTTTCCAATGACCACCACCACCCGCGCCTGGCATTTGAGGTCGCGCCCGCAGGGCATGCCAGTGATGGACAATTTCGAGCTCAAGGAGGCGCCGCTCGGAGCGCTCGAGGACGGCTGGATCCGGGTCGAGAACACGTGGCTTTCGGTCGATCCCTACATGCGCGGGCGAATGAACGACGTGAAGAGCTACGTTCCGCCGTTCGAGGTCGGAGCGCCGATGCAGGGCGGCGCGGTCGGCAAGGTCGTCGAGAGCCGGTCGCCGCATTTCGCCGAGGGCGAGACCGTCTTCCACATGCAGGGCTGGCGCGAGGGCGCCGCCGGGCCGGCGGACCAGTTCAACAAGGTCCCGCCATTGCCGGTCGAGGATTTCCACTGGCTCGGCAATCTCGGACTGACCGGCGCGACGGCCTATTTCGGGCTGCTTCGGGCGGCGCAGGCGAAGGCGGGCGACACCGTGTTCGTCTCCGCGGCGGCGGGCGCGGTCGGCTCGGCGGTGGTCCAGATCGCCAAGGCGATGGGAATGAACGTGATCGGCTCGGCCGGCGGCGCGGAGAAAGTGGCGTGGGTGCGCGAGCTCGGCGCCGACCAGGCGGTCGATTACAAGGCGGAGCCGATCGTGCCCGCGCTGATGAAGGCGGCTCCGAAGGGAATCGACGTCTATTTCGACAATGTCGGCGGCGAGCATCTCGACGCCGCCTTCGCGGCCGCGCGCCAGAATGCGCGGTTCGCGATTTGCGGGATGATCGAAGGCTATAACGGCGCCCCGCCGCACGGCTTCAAATACATCATGCGGGTGATCGCGGCGCGGATCATGCTGAAGGGCTTCATCTACACCGACTATCTGCCCGAAATGGCCGATTTCTACCGCGACATGGGCGGCTGGGTCGCGGCCGGCAAGGTGACCAGCCGGGAGACGGTGAGGGACGGGATCGAGGCGATGCCGGAGGCCTTCCTCGACCTGTTCCGGGGGGCGAACATGGGCAAGATGCTGGTTCGGCTGTAATATCCTCCCCATCGAAGATGGGGAGGGGGGACCACCCGAAGCCTGGTGGAGGGGTAGGGGCGCAGGCTTTTGCGTCTCGCGCCCGATTTCCTCGGTCCGAGCCAGTTACCCCTCCACCAGGCTTCGCCTGGTCCCCCTCCCCATGCTGCGCATGGGGAGGATCAGGCCAGCGCCTTGGCCCTTTCGCCAATCACCCGCAGGTCCTCGACGAAGCGCGCATATTCGGCTTCCTTGTTATCCTGGACCCTGAGCAAAAAGCTGGGGTGCACGGTCACCCAGGCCTCGCCGCCTTCGGGCAAATCATGGGCCCGGCCGCGCATCGAAATGATCGTCACCGCCTTGCCGAAGATCGAACGGGCGGCGGTGGCGCCCAGCGCGACGGTGAGGGGCGGGCGGATGAGCAGGCGCTCCTGCTCGATCCACCAGCGGCAGGCCTCGATCTCGCCGGAATCGGGTTTCGAATGGATCCGGCGCTTGCCGCGCTGCTCGAACTTGAAATGCTTGACGGCGTTGGTGACGTAGGCCGTCTTGCGGTCGACCCCGGCGTCGCCGAGGGCCCGATCGAAGAGCTGGCCGGCGGGGCCGACGAACGGACGGCCGGCAAGATCCTCCCGGTCGCCCGGCTGCTCGCCGACGAACAGGATGGCGGCGTCGAGCGGGCCTTCGCCGAACACGGTCTGGGTCGCGCATTTATAGAGATGGCAGCGGGTGCAGCCCATCGCCTCGTCGCGGACCGCCTCCCAGGCGGTTCGAACATTGCCGCCGACCTGAACGCGTCCTGCCTCGACCATCTTCGCCTCGCGCGCCTGAGCCCCCGCCATCAACTCACCCACCAACGCCGTCTCGGGCATGTTTTTCCAATATTTCTTCGGCATCTCCTTGAGCATCGCGCCTTTCTTGAGGCGGGCCGGGTTGAAGATCGAGGCGTAATAGGTCTTCCAGACCGACTCGATCGGGTCGCCCTCCGGCGCGTCGGCACGGGACGCTCCCGGGCCCTCGCTGAGGGTCTCGCCGTCCCAGTGAAGCGACAGAGCCGGAGTCAGGATCGACCAGGCCATGTTGGCGAAGCGGCGAACGAAGAAGCTCCGCGTTGGCGCGAACGATATGGTGCTCGGGCTCGAACCAGGCGACGAAGCGGGGCCCTTGCGCGGTCTCGACCTCGCGGAAGCGAAGGAAAGCGCGCATCTTGTGGATGTCGCGCCGAACCGCCTTGGCCATGCGCTCGAGCCTCTGGACGAGCGGGTCCGCGCTGTCGGCGATCAGGCCCGGCCGCTCGCGCAGGCGCAGGAGCAGGGCGTAGAGCAAGGCGAAGCGCTCGGGATCCGAGTGGCAGATCGCCGACTCGGCCAGAGTGAGGAAAGCGCGGGGAACGGAGAAGGCGCTGGCCCCGGTTGGAAGGGGTGCGGCGGCGGCGAAGAGATCGCCGGCACTCCCGCCCACGTTCCAGCCTACGTCGGCCGCCGGCACCGCCGAGCCTGCAAGTGCCCGGGCGGCTTCCCGCCAGCCATCGAAATCGTCTTCATCGGCGAGAGTCACGTTGTGCATCACTGCCGAACGCATTGGCTCAGGCGAAGAGTTCCAACTGATCCGTCTTCGGTTTCAACCAGGCGCCCAGATCGGCACGGTCAGTCAGCACAGTGGGGCTCCAGCCTTCCGCGCAAATGAACGGCCGTACCTTGGCGATCGAGACGGTCAGGCGGGCGACGTCCTCGAGCCGGAGGCGGCGCCAGCGCCGGCTTTTGAGCAGCTTGTCGACCGCCTTGACGCCGAGGCCGGGGACCCGGAGCAGAGCCTCGCGGGGCGCCCGGTTGACGTCGACCGGGAAGCTTTCGCGGAATTTGAGCGCCCAGGCGAGCTTGGGATCCATGTCGAGCGGAAGCATTCCCGCTGGGTCGGCGGCGGCGGCCACTTCGCCCGGAGCGAAGCCGTAGAAGCGCATCAGCCAGTCGGACTGGTAGAGCCGGTGCTCGCGCATCAGCGGCGGGCGGCGAAGCGGCAGGACGGCGGAGGCGTCGGGGATGGGCGAGAAAGCGGAATAATAGACCCGGCGCAGGCGAAAGCGATCGTAGAGCGTGCTGGCGCGGGTGACGATGTCGCGTGTCGGAGGCGGAGTTGGCGCCGACGATCATCTGGGTCGACTGGCCGGCGGGCGCGAAGCCCGGCGCCGACTTGATAGCGCTTCTTCGCGTCGGCGCGGTCGTCGATCGCATTGCGCATGTCCTTCATCGCGCCCTCGATCCTCTCGCCGTCCTTCTCGGGCGCGAGCCGGGCGAGGCCGGCGGCGGTAGGCAGCTCGACGTTGATCGACACCCGGTCGGCATGGACCCCGGCAAGCCGGACCAGCTCCGGATCGGCGTCGGGGATGGTCTTGAGATGGATATAGCCGCGGAAATCGTGATCCTCGCGAAGGCTTCGGGCGACCTCGACGATCTGCTCCATGGTATAATCGGGCGAGCGGATGATCCCGGAGGAGAGGAACAGGCCCTCGATATAATTGCGGCGGTAGAAAGCGAGGGTGAGCCGGACGACCTCCTCGGCGGTGAAGCGGGCGCGGCGGACGTTCGAGCTCTTGCGGTTGATGCAATAATGGCAGTCGAAGATGCAGCTGTTGGTCAGAAGGATCTTCAGCAGCGAGATGCAGCGCCCGTCCGGCGCGTAGGCGTGGCAGATGCCCATCCCCTCGGTCGAGCCGATCCCCTTGCCGCCGCGGCTGTCGCGCTTCGACGTTCCGGACGAGGCGCAGGAGGCGTCGTACTTGGCGGCGTCGGCGAGGATTGCGAGCTTCTGCTGGAGATCGAGCTGGGCCATATAGTTTCCTGTATGTTCCAAGCGTTTAGCATGCAAGCGGATAAGAGTTCCTATTCTGTTCTTGCAAATCGCAAGGGCTTATGCGAATATCTGATTCGCCGATTTCGGACAGCGGGTCGGCGACGGCTCTTTGACAGGTTGAACCTGTGAATGCGGTCCGTTCCGGCGGAGCGTCACGAGCTTATGGTGGAGGGGCGCTCCTGCGCGGGAGAGCCCCTCCGCCAACCTTGTGCGGGAATGAAGTCGGGTTGCCACACCCGACCTTCTCCCGTTCTTACGGGAGAGGAGGGGCTTATCCGCGCAGCGGATGGGCGGTGAGGGTCTTTCTGAGTCCGTGGTATCGACCCTCACCTCCCAGGCCTTCGGCCTGGGCCTCTCCTCTCCCGCGAAAGCAGGAGAGGGGATTTTCTCTAATCGCCGCCGCAGCCGCCGCCGCCACAACTCCCGCCGCCGCAGCTGGCGCCGCTGCAGCTCGCGCAATCGTTGCTCGAACCGCCGTCTCCGCCATCTCCGCCGCCGCCGCAGCCGCCGCCGCCTGAGTCGAAGTCGCGAGTGCTGGCAGTCGACGGCTGGGCGAGGAGAAAGGCGACCAGCGCCGCGCCGATCAGGACGATTCCGATCATCGGGGCGCCGAACGTTATCGCCGCGGCACCCCCCGCGAAGCTGCCGAAGGCGATTCGGCGGCCGAGCGCCTGGCCCTGCTCCGACGCGTCCAGCTCATCTTCCGCTTCCTCCTCGTCCGCGATCGGGTGCGGCCAGATGTCGGCGGGCGGTCGCTTGCCGAAGACCTGTTCGTAGAGGGCGAGCGTCTCCTCATATTGACGGCGGTAGCGTTCCTCTTCGTCCGGCTCGCCGGTGCCCGGGCGATGATCGAGGGGGCGGCCGAGGATCTCCCCGCACAGGATTTCCCGATAATGGGGCCATTCGAGATGGAGGTGCCAGGCTTTGTCCACCGTCTCGGAAGGCGTCACTTCGGAGCCGGCGGTGGCGGCGAGGTAGAGGAAGCCGCAATATTCGTCGGCGACTCGCTCGGCGAAGGCGAGAGACCAGCCTTGCTGCTGGGCGAGCGCTTCCTCGAAGCGGCGGCCCGTGCCGGGCTCCTCGATCTGCATATGGGAGAGAGCGGCCCGGAGGGCGGGGCGGTTCAGGACTGGCGGTGCGCCTGTCATCGAGCTGCTTTTATTGCGGACGTGTGACGGTTTCGTGACAATTAAGTCCTCCCCGAGCTTGCTCGGGGAGGGGGACCACCCGCAGGGTGGTGGAGGGGTAACCGCGCAGGCTTCTGCCAGCTACCCCTCCACCCCGCTACGCGGGGTCCCCCTCCCCCTCTTCGATGGGGAGGATTTCAGAAGCCTATTTTTGCGGCTTGCTCCGGTTTCGCTTTCGCTTCCGCCTCGAGGAGGGCGAGGATTTCGCCCGCCGCCGCCTCGGGGCGGTAGCGCAGCTGGCGCCCGACGACCGCGAAGTCGCCCGGAGTCAGCCCGCCGACCTCGGCCAGGCCCGCCGGTGCGGGCCTGGCGAAGAAGCGCTCCCAAGCCTGCGCCGCCGCCGCCGCCGACAGCGCCCTGAGCTCGATCTTGAAGACGAAGCGCCGAAGCGCCGCCGGATCGAGACGCCGGGCGAAGTTGGTCGCCGCGACGAAGGGCAGGGGGTGGGAGTCCATCCAGGTGAGCATCTCGTTCACCTGGGTGATCTCCCACGAACGCTGGGCGTCGCCGCGGTCGAGGAGGAGCGAATCCGCCTCGTCGAACAGCAATATCGCGCCCTCGTCCCGCGCTTCCGCGAAAGCCTCGGCGATGTTCGCCTCGGTCTCGCCGACCCACTTGGAAAGGAGGTCGGACGCGCGCTTCACCTTGAGCGGCCGGTCGAGCCGCTCCGCCACGTGCGCCGCGAGCGCGGTCTTGCCCGTCCCCGGCGGACCGGTGAGCAGGAGCGAGAAATCGCTCGCCGCGCCCGGCGCCGAGAGCCGCTCCATCAAAGGCGCGATCGCGACGTCGGCCTCGTAGAGCGCGAGGTCGAGCGCGCCCCCGGCCGGAGCCGGGGCAAGCGAACGCCCCCCGCGAAGGCCGAGCAGAAGCGAGCGCGCCGCCGCTTCCGCGTCGGCCGCGGCGCCGCCGGCCAGGCTGGCGGTGCGAAGCGCGATGCGGGCGACGCTGGCGCTCTCCACCTCGCGGGCGAGGAGCGGAGCGAGACCGGCGACGGCGTCCCCGGCATTCTCCGCCTCGGCCGCGCGTCCGGCGATCCGGGCCCGCGCCTTCGGCGACGGGTGGTCCATTCGAAGCACGAAGCTCATCCGCCGCAGGTGCGCGGGATCGATCTCGCCCAGCGCGTTCGAGGTCCAGATCACCGGCACCGCTCCGTCCTCGATCAGCCGGTTGACGAAGATCTTGGAACCCGAACGGCGGCCGCCGCCGGCGGACCAGCCGGCTTCCGCGAACAGATCCTCCATCTCGTCGAAGAGCAGGACGCTGCCGCCGCGGCGCGCGAGCAGGCGCTGGGCGCGCTTGAGCGCGTGCAGCCGCTCCGACCGCGAGGGCTCCTCGCCTTCGGCATCGGACTCGCCCACCGCGAACAGGCTCGCCCCCGCCTCGGCGGCGAGGGTTCGCGCAAGCTCGGTCTTGCCGGTGCCCGGCGGGCCGTGGATGAGCAGGCTCACGCCGCGGGTCCGCGCCGCCAGGGCGCCCTTCAGGAGTCGCACCAGAAGGTCGAAGGCCGGCTCGTGCGCGGCGAAGTCGCGGCGGTCGAGTGCGGCCGACTGGCGGATACCGGCGAGGGCGTCGACCAGGCGCGCCTCGTCGACGAGCCCGTCGTCGAGGACCCGCGCGAAGCGCCACTGGAGCTGGAGCTCGGTGATGCCGTAGCCGCCGCTGGAGCCCAGCCAGAGCAGGCCGAGAGCGAGCGCTTCCGAGCGCCGCACCCGCGCCGCCTCCTCGCCGGGCGCGGCCCCGGCCAGTCGGCCGACCAGGGTCGTCACGTCGGCTTCGATGTTGGCGAGCCGCTGGCGAAGCGCCGCGAGGCGCGGCAGGCGCTCGAAGGCCGCCACCGTCGCCAGCAGCGCTTGGTCGAAATCGCCGAGGCCGAGCAGGTCCGCCGCGGCGGTTACGCCGGCGACCAGGACCGGCTCCGGCTCGTCCGTCCCGATCGCGGCGATGAGGCCGCGCAGGCTGTCCCAGTCGAGCGTGTCGCCGCCGGCCCGGCCGAACAGGCCCGGCGCGGCTTCGCCGGCCCAAGCCCGGCCCGGCCACAGCCAGTCGCGCTGGTCCGTCGCCCAGTCGAGCGTCGTCAGCCCTTCCTTGCTCTGTCGTCCGACAGTGTCGCGGAGCAGCGCGAGGACGCGCTGCGCCAGAAGCTTCTCGCCCATGACAAATCCATCCGGCCGCGACGCGCCCGAGGGCGCGGCCGAAGGCCGTTTTCAAGAAATTTGTTAAATTGGTCCCGCCGGGTCCGAACCCGGCCAGGCGCGGCTAGCGCTTGGGCGGTATCCGGACGGAGGCGGTACGGTTAATCCCGTCGTCGCTGCGATCTCGCATCGCATTCTCCGTCATGCCGCAGGCTGGATTGCCTACGGGAGCGCGCCGATAGGCGGCGCCTAAACGATTGTCAATCGCGTGCGTAGGGCGTCCCATGGGTTCGGAAGGCGGACAAAAAAAAGGGCGACCCGAGAGCCGCCCTTTTCTCGATTTCGGATCAGTCGCTTAGAAGCGCAGGCCGACGCCGAGGAGGTTCTGGTGAAATTCCAGTCCGGCATCGTAATTGGCGTAGCGATGCTCGGCCTTGATGAAAGCCTGCTTGCCGAGGGCGACTTCGACGCCCGCGCCGACCTGGATGCCTTCGAAGTTGAAGCCGGCCGCGTTGAGGTTGGAATAGCCGCCAAGGCCGTAGACCAGGACCTTCTTGCCGACGACTCCGCCAATGCGGGCGGTGGCGCCCAGCTCGCGGCCGGTCTGGTCGGTGTCGCCGATCTCGGCGCTGACGCCGAGCACGACGCCCTTCATGTTCCAATCGTAGCCGATCTCGCCGCCATAAGCGAAGGCATCGTCGCCGACGACGTCATCGTCGGCCAGGCCGGCGCTGATGGAGACGCGCGGACCGGCGAAATCGGCCGTCTCGGCGGCAAGGGCCGGAGAAGCGAAGGCGAGCGTCGCAACCGACGCCAGAATGATCTTTTTCACGTAATTTTCCTTGGGAAATCTATAACGATGGCCGGCTTTCCCGCCGGTCGAGAGCTATTTAGGTGTCCTCGTCTGGGTTGCAACCATCCTAATGTTGCAACGCACAAATCCGATATTGTTGTTGCTGCGCTGCAACAGTCAGGCGTTGCGTCTCGTGATCAAGCCGCCGCCGCGGCCTCGTGATGCTCGGCCATGCGCTTGGACATGAACAGCTTGAACAGGGTGAAGGCGGCGAGGCCGACGACCGCGCTGGCGACGTGGAGCAGCCAGAAGGTCGGCGTGTCCATGGTCGAATAGAGCTGGCCGATCTGCCCGACGATCTTGTTGGCCGAGAAGAAGGCGAGGTAATAGAGGCCGATGACGGTGGCGTTGATCTGCCGGGGCGCGATCTTCGAGAAGAGCGCGAGGCTCACCGGCAGGATGCAGGCGAAGCCGATGCTGTTGAACAGATGGAACATCAGCGGCCAGAACAGGCCGATCTTGCCGTCGCCCTGGGTCAGCGCCGCGACGTAGAGGCACAGGCCGCCGGCGATGGTGAAGACGCTGCCGATGATCATCTTGCCGAGCTCGTCGGGCTCGCGGCGCCGAATGCCGTACCATTTGAAGAACGCCGCGACCGCGACCAGCATCGAGAAGCTCAAAGTCGCGTCGATCGTGATCATCCAGCTCGTCGGCAATGTGGTGCCGAAGAAGGTGAGCTGGAAATGCTGGTCGGCCCAGATCAGATAGGCGTTGAAGATCTCCTGGTTGGTGAGCAGCGCGATGGCCATGGCCGGGATCAGCAGGATCAGCGCCAGGACTCGCATCTTTTCATCCCGGCTGAGGCCGCGGGTCAGCCAGAAATAGAGCGGGACCAGGCCCGCCAAAGCGACGAGGATTCCGGCGACGAACACGATTCCGATCACGACCGCGGTGACGAGCCCGGCCATGGCCATCGCTCCGACGGTCCTGGTGGGGCCGATCGATTCGCTCTCGCCCTCCTCGACCGGAAGATGCGGCCGGCCGGCGAGGAAAAGCAGCACTCCGAGCACCATGACGATGCCCGCGGTGCCGAAGCCGTAATGCCACCCCACTTTTTCGCCCAGAGTGCCGCTGACCAGCGGAGCGGCGATCACGCTGACGTTGATGGCGATGTAGAAGATCTGGAAGGCCATGGCCCGGCGCAGATCGTTGCCCTTGTAGAGCGCTCCGACCTGGCTCGCGATATTGCCCTTGAACAGCCCGACGCCGATGATCAGCGCGAGCAGGGCGAAGAGGAAGGCGCCTTCGATCGCCATCAGGAAATGGCCGATCGACATCGTCAGTCCGCCGGCGAACAGGGCGACTCGGCGGCCGGAGAAGCGGTCGGCGATGATCCCGCCGAGAATCGGCGTCAGATAGACGAGCGAGGTATAGTCGCCGAAGATCGCCGAGGAGAGCGGCTGTCCGCTGAGCCCCTCATAATGCCAGGACCGAAGCCAGTTGAGCCCGATCACCCCGTCCATCCGGGCCGGCGTCAGCAGATAATTGACCATGTAGAGGGTCAGCAGGGTCTGCATCGAATAATAAGAGAAGCGCTCGCACGCCTCGATGAAGCTCAGATAGCCGAGGCCCTTGGGGTGGCCGAGGAAGGCGCGGTCGTTGGGGTCGGTTGAGGCCTCGAAATCGGGGGTGGCGTCGGCGACGGTCATTCGCTTTCCCTCTCGCAGGATCGCGCGGAAGCTAGCGGATCGTTTCGGCGGCGCCAGCCCTTTTCGACGGAGGAGCGCGCGGCCCCTCAGGCGCGCAGGGTGAAGCCGATCTTGAGAGTCACCTGATAATGGGCGACCTTGCCGCCCTCGACATGGCCGCGGGTCTCCTTGACCTCGAACCAGCCGATGTCGTGGATGGTGGTCGCGGCTCGGGCGATGGCGCCCTCGATCGCATCCTCGATGCTGGTCGCCGAGCTGCCGACGATCTCGATCACCTTGTAGACATTGTCGCTCATTGCTTGATCTCCGTTTCACCCAACCCGCGGTGGACGGGATCGTTGCGCCGCCGCTAGGGTGCGGCTCGAACGCGAGGAGAGCTTCATGCGGATTTGGCTTCTGGCCGGCGCGGTCCTGATGGCGGCGGTCCCCGCCGACGCGGCGCCGGCGGACGATTTCAAGCGGCTTCTGGACGATCATTACGCCTGGCTGCTTCGCGACAGCCCGACCTACGCGACCGCGCTGGGCGTGCGCGACCATGACGACCGGATCGAGGACCCCAGCCTCGCCGCGCGCGACCGGCAGGCGCGGGAAGCCGCCGCTTTCCTGACCCGGCTCGAGCGCATCCCGGCCGAGTCGCTGGCGCCGGCCGACCGGGTCAACCGGGCGATATTGAAGCGCGGGCTAGAAGAGGGGATCGAGGCGAACCGCTTCGGCCAGCGGGTGATGCTGTTCACGACCTATGCCGGCTGGCACCAGAATTTCGCCGGCCTCGCCGACAACCTGCCGTTCCGGACCAGGGCCGATTACGAAAGCTATCTGACCCGCCTGGCGCTCTATCCGAAGCAGAACGACGCGGCGCTCGACATCACCGGGCAGGCGGTCCGCGGCGGCTTCGTGCTGCCCTGCTCGGTGCTCGGCAATTACGAGAAGGGCATATCAGGCGTGATCGCCGAGGATCCGGCGAAGTCGCGCTTCTACGAGCCGTTCACCCGGACCCGGCCTTCCGGCGTCGGCGAGCCGGAATGGGCGGCGATGCAGGCGCGCGCCCGCAAGCTGGTGAGCGAGGTGCTCAACCCGGCTTATGCCAGGCATCTCGCTTTCTACCGAACCACCTATTTGCCCAAATGCGCCAAGGCCGACAGCATCTCGGCGCAGCCGGGCGGGCGCGAATATTACGCCTTCCGGGTCAGGCAGGAGACGACAACCTCGCTTACGCCCGACCAGATCCACGAGATAGGGCTCAAGGAATCGGCACGGATCCGGGCCGAGATGGAGAAGGTGGCGAAGGCCGCCGGCTTCCCCGGCCGCGAGGCCTTCATCCGCGAGCTTCGCACCAATCCCGAATATTATGCGACGACCCCCGCCCAGCTGATGCAGGCGGCGGCGATGACGGCCAAGACGATCGACGGCAAGATGCCGGGCTATTTCGCGACCCTGCCGAGGCTCTCCTATGGCGTGCGCGAGATTCCTGCCGAGATCGCCGAGGGGACGACGACGGCTTATTATGGCCAGGGATCGCCGGCGAGCGGGCTTGCCGGCACCTATTACGTCAACACCTCGAAGCTCGACCAGAGGCCGCTCTGGGAGCTCCCGGCACTGACCCTTCACGAGGCGGTTCCGGGCCATCACCACCAGATCGCGCTCCAGCAGGAGGTCGAGCTTCCGCCCTTCCGCCGCAACTTCACCTACTTCACCGCCTTCACCGAGGGCTGGGCCCTCTACGCCGAGAGCCTGGGCGAGGAGATGGGCCTTTACGACACGCCCGAGAAGAAGATGGGCCAGCTCTCCTACCAGGCGTGGCGGGCGTCGCGGCTGGTCGTCGACACCGGAATCCATTCGAAGGGCTGGGACAAGGCCAGGGCGGTGGCCTTCATGCGCGAGAATACGGCGCTGACCGACGCCAATATCGACGCCGAGGTGAACCGCTACATCAGCTGGCCCGGGCAGGCGCTCGGCTACAAGATCGGCGAATTGCGGATCAAGGCGCTTCGAGCAAAGGCGCAAGAAGCGCTGGGAGGGAAGTTCGACCTGAGGCGCTTCCACGACGCGGTGCTTCTGCAGGGGTGCGGTGCCGCTCGACGTGCTCGAGGCGCAGGTCGATGAGTGGATCCTTCGATACGCCGGTTCGACAAGCTCACCGGATACTCAGGATGAGCGGTAGAGTAGAGGACTGTCCCCACCGCTCATCCTGAGTAGAGACTGAGCGTAGGCGAAGGCCCGTATCGAAGGATTACCGCCCCGGCTCTCCGTCCCCCGTCCGGCGATCCCGCCGCCAGGCTCGGACCATCTCGTTCCAGCAGCCGCTGACTCCGCCGGGACCGACGGTCGAGCAGCTCTGGATTCCGGTCCGGCCGACATATTCGAGCGCCTCGGCCCGCGCGGCCCAGCTGGTGCTGTCCGGATCGTCCGCAATAGCGGAGTCGCGAAGCTCCTTGGGAATCCGGTAGCGCTCGCTCTCGGGGCGGCGGGCGCAGACGACGATGTCGTCGCCATTCTCGGCGCGGGGGCAGGGGTCCTTGCCATAGACGACGAGTCGCTGGACTTTTTCCGACTGGGCGCCGGCGGGGGCGGGCAGCAAGGTCAGCGAAGCGGCCGAAGCGGCGGCGAGGACGGCTAGGGACAAGGCGGCTTTCATGGGCGGCCTCCTTTCAGGCTCACCGGAAAGAAGGTCCGAACCGGCCACAGGTTCCCGCCGCAGGCCGCAGATTATCCGGTGCCGCTATATTCGGTGCCAGGCACCGAAGCTCAAGTCGTTGGAATCGAACGGGCGGTGCCTCGAATGCCCTGCTGTGCCATGCGGGATCAGGATGCCATTCGGTGCCAGGCACCGAATACTAAGTGCCGGTCGCAGATTATCCGGTGCCGCTATATTCGGTGCCAGGCACCGAAGCTCAAGTCGTTGGAATCGCCGGGGAGATACCGAAGAGGCCGACCGGCGCCATTCGAGATCAGGATATCGCTCGGTGCCAGGCACCGAATACTAAGTCGTTGAAATCGCTTGATGCTGGTGAACCGGCGTCCGGCGCCCGTCAGCGCGGGGTGGCGGCCGCTTCGTCGGCCTTGGCGTCGGCTTCCTCGGCTTCGGCCTGGCCGTCGATCTTGCCGAGACGCTCCCGCCGCGCCTCCTCGACCAGCGCGTTCCAATTGACGCCGGGGTCGCCGGTGCGCTCGGCCCGGGCCTGGCGGACGATCTGGTTGAAGCAGCCGCTGGCGCCGCCGGAGCCGACCGGCGAGCAGCTGCCGATGCCGGAGCGGCCGGCATATTCGAGCGCGGTGGCGCGGCTCGCCCAGGCCTGGCTTTTCGGATCGTTGGGGTCGCCGCGAAGGGCCTCGGGGATGCGATAGCGCTCGCCCTCGGGCTTGCGCGCGCAGACGACGATCGTGTCGTCGGTGCTCGGCGGGCAGGCGTCGTTGCCATAGATGATCATCGTGCTGATCTTCGGCTCGGCGGCGGGCGCAGCCGCGGCCCCCTGGGCGGCGGCCGGGGCGGCCGCGAACAGGACGCCGGCGGCGCCGGCCACGACGAGGAGGGCTTTTATCACTTCAGATCCTTTTCGACAGCGCGATGGCGATACGACAGCCCGCGCGGATGAGGGAAGATAATATGGGATAACCGAACGCGTCCTCGGCGCCCGCGGCGAGCGCGGTGTCGCGATGCTCGAGCTCCTCGTCGCGAAAGCGCCGGATGGTGTCGGCGAGGTCGGGCTCATCATGGCCGAGCGCGCGCAGCTGGTCGGAATAATGGCGGTCGATCTCGGTCTCGACCGCGGCGGTGCAGGCCATGGCGGCATTGGGGCTCATCAGCGCCGTCGCGGCGCCGAGCGCGTGGCCGGCCACCCGCCAGACCGGCTGAAGGAGGGTGGGACGGATGCCGCGCTCGACCAGCATCTCGTCGAAGGTCCTGAGGTGATGCTCTTCCTGCGATTGCATTCGGGCGATCGGGCGGCTGGCGGCGTGGGACCCGAGAACGGCGAGCTGGCCGCAATAGATTCGGGTCGCCCCATATTCGCCGGCCTGATCGACCCGGACCATCGAGTCGACGTCGGGCCGCTCGTCGCCGGGACGCCAGCGCGGGGCGGGGGCGGTTTCGACGGCGCTCATCGGCGCGTCCGGGGACGTCTGAGGCTCAGCCATAACAGGGTCAACGCAGCAAGGATCGAAATGATCGCATTCCATCCCGCCATCGAGATTCCGAGGAAGGAGAATTGAATGTCGTCGCAGCGCACGATCGGCTTCGCCATGATCTCTTTCAGGAGTTCCGCGCTGCTGAGGCCGGCGCTGCCGGTGGAGGTGCATTGGGTGAAGCCTTCGAACACCCCCGCCTCGACTCCCGCATGATAGACGCCGATGCCGCCGCTGGTCAGGATCGCCAGCGCGGCCAGCCAGACGAAGCTTCGGCCGCGGTCAGGCGCCCTGCGCAGGAGCAGCGAGAGCACGGCCAGGGCGAGCGCGGCGAAATGGGCGTAGCGCTGCCACCAGCACATTTCGCACGGGTAGAGGCCGCCCCAGATTTCGGAGCCGTAGGCGCCGGCGAGCAGGGCCGCGGGGACGGCGATGGCGAGGGCCCGGGCTTTGTCGAGCGAAGTCATGCCTGGTCCCCGGCCTTTCCGTCATCCCGGGCTCGACCCTGGATCCATGAACACCGCCGTGTCCGACCTCGAAATGACGCGTTCATGGGTCCCGGCTTTCGCCGGGATGACGGTGCTGCATCAGCGCTTACCGGTCGGCCGAGCCCCGCCCCCCGCGGCCGGCGTCACCGCGGCGTTGCGGCCGAGGCGGGAGAGGGTCTGGAGCGCGTAGTGGAGCTGGAAGTCCTCGATGCCCTTGGCCTTCAGCTGCTCCGGCGTGGCGGCAAAGCGCGGATCGGGCTTGCCGTCGTCCTCGATCACGTCGTTATCGACCGTCACCTCGTTGATCAGGTGGCGCCGCAAGTCGGCCTCGCGAAGCTTCGGCCGCGACTTGTAGTCGGGGTCGGAAAGCTGCGGCACCTCGATGTCCGGCTTGATCCCGCCTTCCTGCACCGAGCGGCCCGACGGCGTGTAGTAACGGGCGGTGGTGAGGCGAAGGCCGGTCTTCTGGCTCAGGGGAACGAGGGTCTGGACCGAGCCTTTGCCGAAGCTGCGCTCGCCCATGACCAGCGCCCGGTGGTGGTCCTGGAGCGCGGCGGCGACGATCTCGGCCGCCGAGGCGCTGCCGGCGTCGACCAGGACGATGATCGGGAGGCCGCGGGTGGAGTCGCCCGGCTTGGCGAAATAGCGCTCGATATCGGCCTTGCGGCGGCCGCGCTGCGAGACGATTTCGCCGCGCTCGAGGAAGACGTCCGACAGCCCGACCGCCTGGTCGAGCAGTCCGCCCGGATTGGAGCGAAGGTCGACGATATAGCCGATCGGAGGCCGGCCGAGGGACTTCTCGATGGCGGCGATGGCGGCGAGCGCCTCGTCGGTGGTGGTCCGGCTGAAAGTGTTGACGTTGATCACGCCGACATTGTCCTTCACCTGCCACTTGACCGCCGGAAGCTCGATCGTCGCCCGGTTCAAGGTGACCTCGAACGGCTTGTCGCGGCCGAGCCTCAGGACGGTGACCTTGATCGACGTGCCCGGCGGGCCACGCATCGAATCGACGGCCTCGTCGAGGGTGCCGCCGTAGATCAGCTTGCCGTTCAGGTGGGTGATGTAGTCTCCGGCCTTGATTCCGGCCTTGAAGCCGGGGCTGTCCTCGATCGGCGCGACGACCTTCACCACTCCGTCTTCCATCGTGACGTTGAGGCCGAGGCCGCCATAATTGCCGTCCGTCGTCGTCATCAGCGACTGGTAGCCGCGCTCGTCCATATAGGAGCTGTGCGGGTCGAGGCTGGCCAGCATGCCGTCGATCGCGCCCCGAATCAGGGTCTTGTCGTCGACCTGCTCGACATATTCGGAGCGGACCCGCTCGAAGACGCTCATGAACTGGTCGAGCTCGCGATAGGTGTCGACGTCGACCGCGGCGAGCGACGCGCTCGCGGCCGGAATGATCGCCACCGCGCTGACCAGGGCGAGCGAGCGGAAGAGGTTGTTGGGCATGGGGGGAATCCTGTTCGGGCCGTTCGAGACGCGTGTACCGCCTTTTTTAGCCGGCGAAAAGAAACCGCAGGTGAACAAGGATTGCGAATCGCCCGTCATTGCGAGCGGAGCGAAGCAATCCAGCGGCGGCGGTGACTGGATTGCTTCGTCGCTACGCTCCTCGCAATGACGATCAAAGCAATAACGTGATCGGAAACGGCCTTCCGTCCTTGCGGAGCTCGACCGTGACCTCGCCGGCGCCGGCGCGGCCGAGCGGCTGGCGGGCGCGAACCTGGTCGCCGCGCTTGACGGCGAGGCCGGCGAGGTTGGTCAGAGTCGTCGTCCAGCCGCCGCCATGATCGATGATCACGACCTCGCCGTAGCCGCGATAGGGGGCGGCGTAGGCGATCCGGCCGGAGCGCGGCGCCATCGCGGGCGCTCCAGCGGCGGCGGCGAAGGTGAGGCCGCGGGCATGGACTCCGGCGTCGGATATCTCGCCGGTGCCGCTGAGGAGTCGGCCCTCGACGGGAAGGAGGTAGAAAGGCGCTCGGGGCCGGCCTGGCTCGGCGCCGGGGCGGAGCGCAGGCCCCGGAAGCTCGGCGAGGCGGCGTTCCAGGCGCGCCTGGAACGCCTGCGTGCCGGCCAAAGCGGCGAGGTCGCGCGCCTCCTCGCCGAAGGCCAGGGCGCGGTCGGATTCGCGCAGGGCGGACTGCATCAGGCTCGCCGAGCGCCGCCGCTGCTCGCGCTCGAAGCGGGCGAGGGCGAGCCGGCGGCCCTGCAGGTCGCGGCGGCTCGAGCCGAGCTGGACGACCGCCTCGCGGGCCTGGCGGCGAAGCCGCTCGCCCCGGGCCATTTCGGCGCGGACCCCGGCGGTGCGGGCGCGGATGGCGGGGAGCGAGGAGGCGAGCAGGGCCCGGACATGGACGACTTCGTTCAGGGAGCCGGGCTGGATCAGCGCCAGCGCCGGCGGCCTCCGGGCCATGGTCTGCAGAGCGGCGGTGAGCCGGATGAGCGAGCCCTGGCTGGCGGCGAGGCGGGCGCGCTGGTCGGCGCTGAGCCGCCCGATCAGGGCGATCCGGGCCTGGGCCGCGGTGATGTCGGCTTCGGCCGCCTCGATCCGGGCGGCGAGGGCAGCGGCGGCGGCGTTGGCGCGGGCGGCCTCGCCGGTGGCGCGGCGCGCCTGGCGCTCGAGCAGGTCGGAGCGGCGCTTGGCGATCGCGGCTTCCTGCTGCGCCTGGGCGAGGGTCGGCGGCGCCTGGGCGACGGCGAGGTCCCCGACGAGGAGGGTCAGGGCGAGGACGAACACCGCCGAAATCGGTGCCAGGCACCAATTTTTCCAACCTCCGTAATTGGTGCCTGGCACCAATTTCGCGTGGGCGGGGGAGGGGAGGGCGAGGCGCCGCATCCTCTTATCCTTCCCTGTGATAGGGATGGTTGGCAAGGATCGAGGTGGCGCGCCAGAGCTGCTCGGCGAGCATCGCCCGGGCGAGGAGGTGGGGCCAGGTCGCCCGGCCGAAGGAGAGGAGCAGGTCGGCGGACGACCTTTCCGAGTCGGAAAAGCCGTCGGCGCCGCCGATCAGGAAGCGCCCCTCGCGGCGACCCTCGTCGCGCCAGCGCTCGAGGCGCTTCGCCAAATCGGTCGAGCCGAGAGTCTCGCCTTTCTCGTCGAGGAGGATAGTGACTCCGTTCTCGACCGGCGGGGGCGGTCGGCCGCCGCTTTCGGGCAATTCGGTGACCTGGATGGGCCAGGAAACGCGTTTGAGATAGCGCTCGACCAGCTCCGCCTCGGGGCCTCGGCCGATCTTGCCGCGGGCGATTATATGAAGCTTCATCTACCGGTCATTGCGAGGAGCGAAGCGACGAAGCAATCCAGCGGTCGGAGACGCAGCACTGGATCGTTTCGCTCGCAATGACGGCTATCCCGCCGCCTTCGCCGGCGCGGCGGTCCCGGCATCCCCTTCGAACGCCCACATCCGTTCCAGATTGTAGAAGCTGCGGACCTCCGGGCGGAAGATATGGACGATGACGTCGTCGGCGTCGATCAGCACCCAGTCGGCCACCGGCAACCCCTCGACCCGGACGCTTCGGCCGAGCTCCTGCTTGATCCGCTCGCCCAGTTTCTGCGCCATCGAGGCGACCTGGCGGGTCGAGCGGCCCGAAGCGATCACCATATGATCGGCGATGGCGGACTTGCCCGCCAAAGGGATGGAGACGACGTCCTGGGCCTGGTCGTCGTCAAGCGATCGGAGCACGAGTTGGTGCAGGGCTTCGATCTTCTCATTCGCTCCGCCCGTGGGCGGAGCCGGTGCGTTAGCGGGCAAACGGCCTCCTCAAGTCACGAGCCGCCGCGTTACGCCGTCGCGCAGGGCCCGGGGGTTGAACGAATAAGCTTCCGACCGATGCCAGTTGGGATCGGCGGCACGAATGCCTGTGGCGGAGGTCGGATCGAGCGGCAATCTCAAGAGCACGAGCGCCGGCGGTCTCCACTCCGTCCAGCACCGAGCCTGGTCCGCGGGTTGGACGAAGCGCCGCAGCCAGCCCATCGCGCGAGCCGCGTGGGCGGCGCCATCATATCCCGGACGCGAAACCACCGCAATCGGAACCGTACCCGCGATCCTGCGCCAGTGCCGCCAGAGGTGGAACTGGGCGAGATTGTCCTCGCCCATCAGCCAGATGAAACGCCGGTCGGGGTAGCGAAGGGTCAAAGCGGCGAGGGTGTCGACGGTGTATCGGGTGCCGAGCTCCCGTTCGATCGCCGTGGCCCTGATCGGTAGACCGCGGGCGAGGCGCCGCGCCGAGGCGAGGCGGGCGGGCAAGGACGCCATGCCTTCCACCGGCTTGAGCGGATTGCCGGGCGAGACCAGCCACCACAGCTCATCGAGGCCGAGGGCGCGGATCGCCGCCGCGCTCACCCTGCGGTGGCCGCGATGAGCGGGGTTGAAAGAGCCGCCGAGGAGGCCGGTGCGGGTCACTTGTCCGTCGATAGCATGGCTCCCGAGCTTGCCAAGCGCTTCCGCCTTGTGTTGTTCTCCCACGCCGTGGCCGCCGACGATAAACATAACTCTCTGCCGGATCAGGACGTTCGCGATTTTATTCGCGAGACCTTTGCCTGCTCCCAGGAGGTCGCCGGCCATATTTTCGGGCGCGGCGCGGTGCGCATCTATGCGCCGCACGCCACCATCATGCGGCAGGGGGAGAAAGCGGCGGCGGCCTATCTGCTGACCCAGGGCTGCGCCCATGCCTTGCTGTACAGCGTCGAGGGGCAGATGGTGCTGCTCTGCGAATATCGGCCGGGCGACCTGTTCGGCGCTCTGGGCGAGCTCGATCCGGCGCCGGAAGAAGCCGAGATCGTCGCGATCGAGGCGGCGCGAAGCTTCATCCTCAAGAGCCGCGACCTGGTGGCTCTGGCCGAAACCTATGGCTCGATCGGCCTCGCTCTGTCACGGCTTCTGCTTCGCCAGCTGCGGCGGGCGACCTCGCGCATCTACGAGCGGGCGGCGGTCTCGGCGGTGGGGCGGGTCCACGCCGAGCTATTGCGGCTGGCGCGGGCCTCGCCCGAGCTGGTCATCCGGCCGGCGCCGGTGCTCTCCGAGCTCGCGATGCGGGTCTCGACCACCCGCGAGACCGCGTCGCGGGCGGTGAGCGCGCTCGAGCGGCGCGGCTTCGTCCGCCGCGGCCCCGGCTCACTGACCGTCGTCGCGCCCCAGAGGCTGGAAGAGCTGATCATATGATTTGAGCGCGTAGAGCCCGACCGGCGGGCCGTCGTCGGGCGGATCGAGCTCGCCGATATATTCGCTGGCCGGGCGACGGGGCCCGGCGGCGGCGAGGGCTGCGGCGAAATCGTCGGTGACGACGGCGGTGCCGGGAGGGGCCGAGGCGAGGGCGGCGGCGGCGGCGGCGGTGGCTGAGGGGGCGAGTCGGAGGCCGCCGGAGAAGGGGTCCTGGAAGGTGGCGGCGGGACCGTATTGGCCGCCGATTCGGACGGAAAGCGTATCGGAGGAGGCGGCGCCGAGGAGGCGGACTGCGGCTTCGGCCGCCTCGCCGGGACCGCGCCAAGCCAGGATCAAGCGGTCCTCGGTGAGGTATGGCGGCACGGCGGGCGGAGACAGGCCAGCGATTCGGGTGTGAAGGCCGGCCAGCACCGGCTCGAAGGCGTAGCCGGCGGCGACTCCGACGGCGAGCACGGCGAGCGGCTCCGGCCCGGCTTGGGTGGCAGGCGATTCGTTCCGGGTCTCGCGCGGTGCCGTCAGGATTCGCTGCCGCCAGCCGCCGGCGCCCCATATATCTCGAGAACGGCCCGACGTACCGTTGGCGGATTCGCGGCAATCGAGCACAAGCAGCTGCACGGCCGAGCTCTCCAGCCTTCGCCCGTTCATCAGCGCGGCCCCCATCGCCACTTCGTCGGCGAGGCCGATCATGGCGCCGTCGGGCCGGGCGCCGATTGGCCGCACCGGTCGCACCGTCTCGGCCTGCTCCAGCACCGAGTCGAACCTTTTGCGCCAGTCCTTGCCCAAGGGATCGACCGACACCGCCGCGAATGCCACACCGCCGGGCAGTACCGCATGCACCTCCGCGCCCCGCTTCAGGAGCGCCTCGGCGATGATGATGTCCGCGCCGGCGGCGAGGGCGCCATAGCCGAAGCCGACATTCTCCTCTTCCAGCACGGCTGCGACCTTCTCGTCGAGATGCTCGCGGCGGACGACCTTCGGATCGAACGACATGTGGCCGCCGAAATGGAGCGAACGGGGCGGGCGGTGGGCGTCGAGCCAGGCGGCGTCGCGGCCCTGGGCGGCGAGGATCAGGGCGAACTGGCGCAGGGTCGAGGCATGGTCCTCCCAGGCCCGCGGGGCGCAAGCGATCGCCTCGCCGAAAGCGGTTCGGGTCTCATCGTGACGTTCAAGGAGGAGGAGGGCTTCGGCACGCGTGGCGGCGAGGTAGTAAGGCGTTTCAGGCTCTTCCGGGTCCGCGTCGACCCGCTCCAAAACCTTCGCCGCGAGCGAAGCTGCCTCGGCCGCCTCTCCGGCGAGCAGGCTGAGGCTCGCCGCGTTGATCATCGGATAGGATGCAGGGCACATTTCCGCCGAACGCCGGTATGCCCCCGCCAATTCACGGTAGAGCTGTCGCCGCAGCTCCCCGCCTGCGCGCAGGGCTTGATCTTTGAGCAGGCGCGCCATGACCCCCAGCGCCCTTGGATCGTTGCTTCCGCGATCGTAGCCCCCCTGGCGGAACAGCAGCCAAGCTTGGTCGAGGGCTCCGGCGCGGGCGAGAGCCACGATAAACGGAAGAGAAGGACTCATTGACACGAGTTTAAGCGGCAACCTCTGCCAAGATCAAAGTGAAAGACACGGCGCGCTCCTCAGTTGGGCTCCGGTCCGATCGGCACGACTGGTGGTCGCGGCGGAGGCCCTAAGTTTGTGCCACCGGACTCTTCGTAGAGGGTCACCAATTCGGCACGAAGCTCTCCATCGAATTTGATATGATAATGCTCTCTCTCAGTATTGCCAAGATTGGCTGGTCGAATATAGCTCTGTGCGCGATATAAATAGGCGGTTACGCTAATATTCTTAGTGCCAATCACTACGTTAAAAGTTCCTAACGGAGTAAAAGTATGTTTGCCATTATTACCGATACTATCGGTTTCGCTTGAAGCATCACACCTAAAGGTAATTGGATCATTCGAAGAAAAACTTGCTCCGTCAAGAGCAACGATAAAGTAACCCTTTCTCTTTCTGACAATATCATCAAAATCATTGCCGCCATATTTTGGATTATTGCCGGTCCGAAGATGATTGTCTATTAGACTCGGCACCTCGCTACCCACGCTCCCAAGTGCGGTATCTTGGAACTTCTCATAGACAGAGATGGTACGCTCGCCATCGGCGTACTCAATATAATAAAAGTAGGCCGTATGGACGCCGGCAGGCGCGGCCATCACCGTTCCAATCTCATTTTGTGGGCTGTCTTGTTCAGGCGCGTCGGTCATGGCTTTGTTCCTTTCGATGGGTCACCCAATGACTCCGCGCAATTAGCCAGGTCAGGAACGCGCGGATTTCCCTGTGCTTTCAGGGCCTTTACGGCGCCCCTGATTTCGCCGCTTAGATCATCCTTCGTGATATCGGGCGGTAAGCCGAGCTTGCCGAAAAAGATGTCGCAGCTGGAGAAAGCGTTGAAGAGGAGCCATTCGGCATTGTGGGGATCGTGCTTGATGAGGCGGTGCGACCATGCGTACGCCTTAAATGTCAGCGACCGTTCATGATCGGGATCGCCAACCTTCGCATAGGATCTGGCCAGTCCGCGTTGAGCGAGCGCGTATCTGAATCCGTTCTCCAAGTTGTCTGGGTCAGCGCGATAGAGACGATCGACAAGGCGATATTGCTGTAGTCGCGCCTGTAGCGACTGGCGCCATAGGCTGCGCATGAAGAAGCTGTCAGCAAGCCAGCCATAGGCATTGGCGTGTGCAAGCTTCATCCGGACGTCGCGCGGGTGGGCCTCGGAGGCCCGGCCGAACCAATGCACGGCCTTTTCGTAGGAGCGCTGAGCTGCCTCGGCATCCCGCCTCCCGCTGAGCTGAATGTTCCCGAGGTCTACCGCCGACCAGCCGACCTGCGCCATATAATCGGGATTGTCCGGAGCGGCGGCGATCATCCGGTCGCTAAGCGCCGCAAACTTCGCATATTGCCGCTCGGCGATCGGCCATTCGCGGCGTAACTCGTGCGCGCGCCCCAGCCAATATTCGCTCTGCGCATGAGCGAAGATGACCTTCGGATCGTGCGGGTTGCGTCCGATCAGCGCGCTGGTGGTGCGATAGGCCTGGAGGAAGAGGGGGAGCGCGCCGTCGACATCGCCCCGGGTCAGCCGATCCTCTCCCATCGTCTGGTCGACGCGCGCCCGCACGGCGGACGCAATTCCGTCCCCCCGACCCTGCTGCGCTTCGTAGTATGAAAGCGCGCGATCGTTGACTACGGCCATGATGTCCAGGCGACCCACCTTTCTCAGATCTCGCCGCACATCGGTCAGCATGAACTCCACCATTCCCTCGGCTTCAGCGCGCTGACTTTCGGCCTCAGCGCGAGCGTTGAGCGCGAAGACCGTCAACAGGGCCATCATTAGCATCGCCGCCACCGCCGCCGCCGTGACGTAGGTCACGCGGCGTATGCGTCTCGTGGCGTCGCGCTGGACGAGGGCGTCGAGACCGACTCCGGCGAGGCCGGCGACCAGCTTGAGCAGGCCCAGGCGCCGGCCATCGCCTTCCTTGCGCAGGTCAGCCGCTAGCGGCTCTGCTCCGCCATTGAGCAATGCTGGGGAGAAACATTGGTCAGGTTCGCCCTCCACGATGGCCGTGAAGATCGGGCGACCCGGATGGAGTTCGCGGAATGTGGTTATCTCTTTCGCGACCCACGGCGATGCGGCGCTGTTCGGTGAGCACACCACGATGAGGTTACGCGACACCGTCAGCGCCGCCCTCACCCTTTCGCTCAGGTCGCCCGCCGCCGGAAGTTCGTCCCGGTCGCGGAAGATCGGGGTCAGCCGGTCGGGGACCTCGCCGTCCTCCCCCTGGGTGCCGGCCAGCCGCTTCGGCAGCCGATAGCCTTCAAGCTTCCGATGCAGCCAGCGGCCGATCGTCGCGTCCTTGTGGCTGTAGCTGATGAACGCGACATAGCCCCCGGCGACGCCGGATCCCGCTTCCGCCATGGTATCCCCCCCACGGGCGCGCACAGGCTGGCGCCGCGCCTCCGGCAAGGTGCCAGAGGGCGGACGAGTCCACAATATATCAAAAACTTAGATTTGGATGACCGGCCCGGAAGGGCTCAGCCCAGCTTTTGCGCCAGAAAGCTCGGAACCGGCCCGTTCCAGCCCTCCTCTTCCGCCTCCGCCACAGGCTCCGGCTCGCGCCGCGGCTCCGACCGGCGGGCGGGACGGGGCTCGCGCTTCGGTGCGGCCCGCGGCGACGGCTCAATCGCCTCGGCTTCATCCCGGGGCGGCTCGGGCGGGCGATCGGCCCGCCTCGGCGCGGGTTCGGACCTGGGCTCCTCGCGCCTCGGCCGGGGCTCGCGCTTGGGCGCCGCGGCTCGGCCCCGCCCGCGCGGCGCCCGCGTCCCGCGCGCCACGCCCCGGAAGCTCCTCTTCCTCGCCCGCGGGCGGCGCCGACTCGGCCAGCCCGGCCTCCGCCAGCCCCTCGACCGGACGGATCTGCGCGCCGGTCAGTTTCTCGATCGCCTCGATCGCCTCGGCGTCGGCGGCGGTGGCGAGGGTGATGGCGATTCCGGTCTTGCCGGCGCGGCCGGTGCGGCCGATGCGGTGGATGTAATCGTCGGGATGCCACGGCACGTCGTAATTGAAGACGTGGCTGACGTCCTTGATGTCGAGGCCGCGGGCGGCGACGTCGGAGGCGACGAGGATGTTGATGTCGCCGGCCTTGAACCGCTCGAGCTCGCGGATTCGCTCGGGCTGCTCCATGTCGCCGTGAATCTCGCTGGCGTTGAGGCCCGAGCGCTTCAGGCTCTGGGCGAGCTCGCGGACCGTGGTCTTGCGGTTGCAGAAGACGATGGCGGTGCGGACGTCGTTGCCCCTGAGTCGGTCGGTCAGGACCTGCTTCTTGCGGCGCGAATCGACCTTCAGCAAACGCTGGTCGATGGAGATGTTGGCGGTCGCCGGACGGGCGACCTCGATCGTCTTGGGGCCCGGTCAGGAACTTGTCGGCGAGCTTCTTGATCGGCCCGGGCATGGTCGCCGAGAAAAGCAGGGTCTGGCGCACCGCCGGAAGCTTCGAGCAGATCTCCTCGATGTCCGGGATGAAGCCCATGTCGAGCATCCGGTCGGCTTCGTCGATGACGAGCAGGCCGCAGCCGTTGAGCATGATCTTGCCGCGCCCGAACAGGTCCATCAGCCGCCCGGGCGTGGCGATCAGGACGTCGACGCCCTTCTCCAGCTTCTTGATCTGGTCGGCCATGTTGGTGCCGCCGATCAGCAAGGCCATGTTGAGCTTGTGATATTTGCCGTATTTCTCGAAATTCTCCGAAACCTGCATGGCAAGCTCGCGGGTCGGCTCGAGGATCAGCGAGCGCGGCATTCGGGCGCGGCTTCGGCCTTCGCCGAGAATGTCGATCATCGGAAGCACGAAGGCGGCGGTCTTGCCCGTCCCCGTCTGGGCGATTCCGATCAGGTCGCGCCCCATCAGCACGGAGGGAACGGCCTGCTTCTGGATCGGGGTGGGATCGGTGTAGCCGGATTCCTCCACGGCGCGGAGCAATTCGTCGGATAGGCCGAGATCGGCAAAACTCATAAGGGTTCCGGGTGATGGAGGGGCTTCGTCGCGAGCCGCTTCAGGCCAAGCGCTTGGGCGAAGCGGGTCCTTAAGTCAAGAAAGGTCAACGCCGAACGACCGGTTCCAGTCCGCGGAAGCGGTCGATCTCGCAGGCGCCGCCCATGCGCGAGCGGATGTTGTCGCGGTCCTCGCAGACCATGCCGTCGGGATTGGGCGTGATGTAGAAGCCGTAATAATAATCGAGCGCCGGGCAGCTGCTTTCGAGCTTGGCGCGGACCCGCTGGCGGTTGCGAAGGATCAGGTCGACGCTGCTCTTGCCGACCAGGGTGGCGAAGGCAATGGCTCGGGCCGGGACGCATTTGGGGCCTTTGCCCTCCTTCCATTCCACCCGCGTCGGCGGGGTATGGCGGAAGCGGATGATGACCTGCTCGCGCACCACCGTCTGCCCATATTGGGCCGGGCGCGAGCGCTGGCCGGCCGCCGGCGCCGAAACCGCGACCAGCACAAGCAGGGCGGCGGTGCCCGCGCGGATCAAGAAGAGCCCTCCATCGCCTCATCCCTTTCCCGCAAGCGCTTGAACATGCGATTAATCCCCTGTGCGCTGCATCCGCGCTTGCGAAAGCGAGCATTGCGCCATAGTACGCCGCCACATTCGGGCGACCCGACACGCGGCCGCCTCCAACGCTTAGCGGAGACATGAACATGGCGACCGAGCCGCCGTCAAACGCCCTGCCGATTTTCTATGGCGGCCTCGAGCCGCTGTCGAGCAGCGTCCATGAAGGCTATCGCAGCCGTCCTTCGGATCGCGCGCCCTTCCTCGCCAGCAACCATGCGGTGCCGATCACGATCGACGAGTTCGTCGCCGTCCAGCGCCATTTCCCGATCGTCTTCTCGGTCGGCGAAAATACCGTGCCGCTGGCGCTGATGGGCCTCAACGAAGGCGTCAACGTCTTCGTCGACGCGGACGGGAAGCCGTCCGGCGACGTCTATCTCCCCGCTTACGTCCGGCGCTATCCGTTCATGCTCGCCCGCCTGCAGCCGGACGCTCAGGAGCTTTCGCTCTGCTTCGACCCGACCAGCGGCCTGGTCGGCGATTTCGAGGACGGCGAGGCTCTGTTCGACGACGGCAAGCCGAGCGAGACGACCACCAACATCCTCAAATTCTGCGAGGAGTTCGAGCTGTCGGCCCAGCGCACCGTCGCCTTCATGAAGGAATTGAAGGATGCCGGACTGCTGATGGACGGCGAAGTGTCGATCCAGCCGGCCGGCGCCGACCAGCCCTTCATCTATCGCGGCTTCCAGATGGTCAACGAAGAGAAGCTGCGCGGCCTCGAAGGCGACGAGCTGACCCGGATGAACCAGAACGGCATGCTGCCCCTGATCCTCGCCCATCTCTTCTCCGTCTCGCTGGTCCGCGACATCTTCGCCAAGCAGATGCAGCAGGGCAAAGGGCCCCAGGTTCCGGGTTTCGGCGAACCGGCGGGCAACGCGTAATTCGCTATCGGCCGTCATCCCGGACTTGATCCGGGATCCATGAACACGGTCCGAGGTGCCTTTGCGCGTCGGTGTTCATGAATTCCGGCATTCGCCGGAATGACGAAAATCTCTTCCTGGCGAAATCGCCAGCCTCACCCCTCCGCGACCAACTCGGCGACGACCGCGGCGGCGTCGACGCCGAGGACCCGGGCGATGACGATGAACTCCGACACTTCGAGCCGGCGCTCGCCGCGCTCGTAATTGGAGACGAAGGACTGCGGGCGCCCGAGCCGGTCGGCGAGGTCCGCCTGCCTCAGGCCGCGCGCGCGCCGCGCCTCGAGCAGGCGCCGGCGCAGCCGGTCGGCGGGACGTTCACCGCCCCGCGGCGGCGGTGTCACCTCCGCCTGAGCCTCGCCGCCGAGGCGGACGAGCTCGTCCGCCAGCTTTTCGAGCTCGGCGCCGAGCCGCGCCAGGCTTGTCTGTTCCCTGCTTCCCACGCTCGCACTTCCCCACGTTAAGCGAAATCCTAGCGCAGGGACTAGTTGCTTTGCGTTGGATTGTCGAGGCCGCAGTGGCGGCGGCATCGGGACGTTGCGACGACCCGCCCGCCGATGTAGCGATGCGCCATGGCCACCCAAGCTCCCGACCTCGTCCGTTACTCCCGAATCGCCATCTGGCTGCACTGGATCATCGCCGCTCTGATCGCGCTCAACCTGGTGCTCGGATTCTTCCACGAGGATTTCGAAAAGCCGGTGCGCGCCGCGATGATGAGCGTGCACAAGGCGACCGGATTCGCCATTCTCGTCCTGACTCTGGCGCGGATCGCCTGGCGGCTCGGCCACCGGCCCCCGCCCTTCGATCCGGTGCTCAGGGCCTGGGAGGTTTCGCTCGCCCGCCTGATCCACGGCCTGTTCTACGTGTTCCTGATCGTCATGCCGATCAGCGGCTGGCTGGTCGTCTCATCGGGCGGACGCCCGGTCACCAGCTTCTTCGGCCTGTTCGACATCGCGCCGCTCCCGGTCTCACGGGCGGAGGACGCGCACGAATATTGGGAGAAGGTCCACGAGCTGCTCGCTTATGCCGCTCTGGCGCTCATCGCCCTCCATGTCGCGGGGGCGCTCAAGCATCATTTCGACGGCCATCGCCACCTGATCGGACGGATGGCGCCCTGGGCCTGGCGAGGCGCTCCCCGCCCTTGAAACCTTCCAAGACTTTCATACATTTAACCCGACGCGCCGACGTATCTCCCCCTTTGCGGAGGCGCGTTGCGCCCCTCGGGGCGCTCCTCCCTGAACCTGGCCACCCCGCGACCTTCGCGGGGTGGTCTTTTCAAATCGGGACAGTCACTTCCTCGTTCCCCGGCCTTCGCCGGGAAACAGGAACCTCCTACGGGCGCGGCTTGACGGTATAGGCCTCGCTGAACTGCAGGGTGAACAGGTGCCTGTGCTCGCAATCCTCGACCTCGATGAACGAGGCGGGGTTCAGCTGGCCGGCGCGCATCTCCTCGGCCATGATGTCGCGGGCGCCGGTGACGGCAGCGGAACGGGCCTCGGCCTCGTCCGGCAGTTCCCGCCCTTCTTCGTCCTCGGTGAAGCCGTTGCCGTTGCAGACATGGAAGAAGTAGCGAGGCACCGCTCACCCCTCTCTAGTCGACCAAGGGCGACCGGTCCGGCCGGGCCTCCGACGTCCTGACGCGCTGGCCATGCGCCTCGGTCGCGCCGTCGAGCAGACGATTCGAGGTTTCCAGCGCGGCTTCCGGAGTCAGCAGCACACCCACTCCGTCCGGCCCTTCGACAGAGACGTTGCCGTCCTCCACCGTCACTTCGCTCGGCGTATCATATACCTTTGCCATGCGGGCATAGCGCCTCGGGGCGGCGGGTGGTTCCCCTCGTGCGACCAGCGGACGCCGGCAGACCCCCTCAGAAGCTGGGATCCTTGGCGACGCAGGCGGCGAACAGGCGGGCCATGACGGCGCTGCCGGCAATTGGGAAGGCCCGGACGAGCTTGCCGGCGCGGCTTATCTCCAGCCTCCGTCCCTTGCCGAGAGCGGCGATGAAGGCCTTTTGCGCTATGCCCAGCCGGTAGCTCGGCCCGGGCTTGCCGTCGAAATCCTCGAGCATCGTCGAATGCATGGCGCTGGGGATGGTCCGGCCGTCGATTCGCACCTTCAGATCGTAGAGACGCCCGGCAGCGGCCTCGTCGTCGAGGTCGAGCGCGGGGAGGCCGGGCGCCCAGAGGATGAGGCTGTCGGAATGATCGTCCCACTTGGCGAGGCGCATGCTCAGGCGCTCGCCGCCGGGAAGCTCGCGTATCGCCATGCAATAATTGCCGGCCTCGCCGTAATGCCAGCCGTTGTCGAGGCGCCGCGGGGTCTCGACCGGAGGCCGCGCCGCGGCCGGGGCGGCGAGCAGGGCTGCCAGCGCGAGGAGAGCGACGGGCGCGCGCACCCCCTATTCCGCCGCGATCGCTTCGGGCGGGTCGAGCGCGGCGGCGGCCAGCGCCTCGGCGATGGCGGCGATGAGCCGGGCGACCCGGTCGAAGCCGGGGCCCGTCGTTCGCAGATCGGGGCCGAGATAGAGCGAGCGGTCGAGCTCGAGCTGGAGGGCGTGGACTCCGCGCGCCGGGCATCCGTGCCGCTCGGTGATGTGGCCGCCGGCATAAGGCGCGTTGCGGGCGACCTTGAAGCCCGCGGCGCGGGCCGCGCGCTCCGCCGCGGCCACCAGCGATTCGGCCATGCTGTCGCCGTGGCGGTCGCCGAGCACGACCGGCGCCTCGTCGCCGCCCCGCGGCGGCATGGAGTGGCAATCGAGCAGGATGGCTATTCCGAAGCGCGCTTTGGCCGACTCCAATTCATATTCGAGCGCGGCGTGATAGGGGCGGTGGATGAGCTCGACCCGCCGAGCCACTTCGGCCGCGGCGATGCGCTGCCGCCAGATCGCGCCCGAGCCGGCGATCCGGGCGGGGATGAGACCGAGGCCGCCGCGGGTGCGAGGCGATTCGACCGTCATATCGGCCGCCGGCCGAGGCAGCACCATGGCGGGATCGAGCTCGCGCTCGTCGCGGTTGAGGTCGATCTCGGCGCGCGGAGCATCGGCGATCAGAGCCGCCGCTCCGCCTTCGACCGCGCGCCAGACCAGGCGGTCGACGAGCCGGTCTTCCAGGCTTTCGAGGCGCGCGCGCGAGAGTCGCGCGGAAGCGAGCAGGCCATCGGAATAAGCGCGGCCGGCATGGGGCACCGAGACGACCACCGGAGAGCTCGGCATTTCGGGCCCGAGGCGGCGGAAAGGGGGCGGGGAGTCGCGCATTTGCAGTTGCACGGTAAGTAGTCCGGTTTTGGCACGCAATCGTCTTCCGCCGTCCGGCAGCGCCCGCTTGGCGCGGGCGCGCTGGAAAAGCGTGCCGCCTTGAGGCATAGAATGGCATCGCGGAGGCGCATCGGGCGCGGCCGGTTCAGGGGCTTACATGGTCAGGATATTGCTGGCGGAGGACGATGCGTCGATGCGGGCCTATCTTGGCCGGGCGCTGGAGCGCGCCGGCTACGAGGTGGTTTCGGTCGACCGCGGCACCGCCGCCCTGCCGCTGATCGAGACCGAGAGCTTCGACCTGCTTTTGACCGATATCGTCATGCCCGAGATGGACGGAATCGAGCTCGCCCAGAAAGCCGCCCTGGTGGCGCCGGACATGCGGGTGATGTTCATCACCGGCTTCGCCGCGGTGGCGCTGAAGGCGGGCAAGTCGGCGCCGAGCGCGAAAGTCCTCTCCAAGCCCTTCCATTTGCGCGACCTCGTCGCCGAGGTCGACCGGCTGTTCCAGACCGAGGACCAGCACGGGCGGCTGTAGGGCTGGCCGTCACCGCGGCGCTTCTTAAATCTATGTTAGCGACCTTTCGCTAAGGCCGCTCGGCGCGAGGGGGCCTGCGTAACGGCACGGCTGTGAGCGAACGGGTTAGCGAATGGCAGAGAGACACATCTGGGGTTTCGGTCGAAAGGCACCGGCTCCGGCCGACCCCGGATCATCGAAGGAATCTTCGGCCAAGCGCCGAGGGTCGAACGCCCGCGCTACCGACCCCACCGAGGCGCTGCTGCTCATGAAGAGCTTCGAGGATTCGGGCCACGGCTGGTTCTGGTCGGTCGACCCGGAAGGGCAGCTTACGTATCTCAGCGACAGCATCGCACAGTCGCTGGGCGAGGATGCCGCGCGCCTGGTCGGGACCCGGTTCGCCGAGATCTTCGTGCAGGCGGACGACGATCTGACCGGCCGCCGGACACTGCCTTTCCTGCTCGCGAGGCAATCGTCCTTCGAGAAGGTCACCGTCTGTGCGGCAAAGCCCGGCGATCCGCGCTGCTGGTCCGTCGCGGGATGCCCGCAATATGACCCGTCCGGCCGGTTCACCGGCTTCCGCGGCAGTGCCGTCGACGTCACCGAGCAGCGCCGATCGTCCGAACACGCTTCGCAGCTTGCCAAATACGACGCCCTGACCGGATTGCCCAATCGCCGCCGAATGTCCGAGATTCTGGATTCGAGCCTGGCCGCGGCCGAGCAGCACAAGAAGTCATGCGCCGTGATGCTCGTCGACCTCGACCGGTTCAAGCAGGTCAACGATACGCTCGGTCATCCCGCCGGCGACGCCCTCCTGAAACAGGTCGCCGAGCGCCTGTCCCGGATCGTCGGCGATCGCGAGAAGGTGTTCAGGTTCGGAGGCGACGAATTCCAGATCATTCTCCCCAATTGCGAGGATCGCGGGATCATCGGCGACATGGCGGCGGACATCATCGCCACGCTCTCCCAGCCTTATTGGGTCGAGGGGAGCCGATGCATCATCGGTGCGTCGATCGGCGTGGCGGTCGCGCCGGTCGACGGTTCGTCGCGAGCCGAGCTGATGCGCAACGCCGATCTTGCGCTCTACGCGTCCAAATCGGGCGGCCGCGGGCGTTTCCGGTTCTTTTCGGGCGACCTCCTGCGGGTCGCGGAAGATAAAAGAGCGCTTGAGGAAGACTTGCGCGATGCCCTCGCCAGGGGCGAGATCAGCCTCGCCTATCAGCCGATCGTGAGCACTTCGACCAACAGCATCACCGGGGTCGAGGCGCTGCATGCGATGGGACCATCCGGGCCGCGGACCGATCTCCCCCGCCCTGTTCATTCCGATCGCCGAGGAAGCCGGCCTGATCGGAGCGCTGGGGGAATGGGCGCTGCGCAAGGCGTGCGAGGACGCCGCGGGCTGGCCCGTGAAGCTCAGGGTCGCGGTGAACGTGTCGCCGATCCAGTTCATGGAAGAATCGCTGCCCACCCTCGTCATGTCCGCCCTGGACGATTCGGGCCTGGCGCCCGAGCGGCTCGAGCTCGAAATCACCGAAGGCGTTTTCGTGGGCGAATCGCCTTCGACGGACACCATGTTCACCACCTTGAAGGAAATCGGCGTTCGGCTCGCCCTCGACGATTTCGGAACGGGCTATTCCTCGCTCGGCTATTTGCGCACGGCGCCGTTCGACAAGATCAAGATCGACCAGACCTTCGTTCACGCCGCGACTTTGCCCGGATCGAGGAACGGAGCCATCATCGCCGCCATCGTCGCTCTGGCGGAAGCGCTCGGCATGGAGACGACCGCCGAGGGCATCGAATATATGGACCAGCTCAACCTGATCCGAAGCCTCAGGGTCAGCCACGTCCAGGGCTGGGTCTACAGCAAGGCGCTCGATTGCGAGGAGCTGAGCCGGCGGCTGGAGGCGGGGGAGTGGGTGATCGAGCCGTCGGGCCCGGCCCGGCAGCGAAGCAACCGGCAAGCCATGTACCGCAAGGTCGGAGTGATCAACGGCCATCGCTACCGCTCGGTGATCATGCGCAATCTTTCCGAATCCGGAGCGCTGATCGAAGGGATATCCGAGCTTCCGCTCGGCACTCTGATCGTGGTGGACCTTGGAGACGGGCAGCTCGCCTTCGCTCGGGTGACCCGGGCGGCGGGCCGCCAGCACGGCATCGCCTTCGAGCACGACCTCGTCGACGACGGCAATAACGGACTATGCACCAGCCACCGGGTTTCGCCCTACGTGCTGGGCACCCTCGGCCTGCCCACCCCGGGCGATCCCGACAAGGATCTCGGCGAGGGCGACAACCCGGCGCCGCTCGAGGCGCTGGCCACGAAGCTCGGACTCACCCTGGCGCCGAAGCCGGACCCGGAGGCGGATTTGGCGACCCTGCAATGGGCGCCCAGTCTGCTCGGGCCCCAGGTTCCTACCTTCCGGGAGGTCTCGGAGCGCTACCTCGAAAGCGTGCGCGGCGACGAACAAGGCCGCGACAGCGCCAAGCGGGACCTGCGCAACCATATCCTGCCCCAGATTCGGCCAGCTGCGCCTCGATCAGGTGAGCGAAACGGATATCGTCACGTGGCTGGCCGCGAAAGGCGAGGCGGAAGGCCTGCCCCCCGGCACCGACGGGCGGCTTCATAGTCTGCTCAGCCGGATGTGGGCGCTCGCGGTCGAGCTGAAGCTGCCGGGCGCGGACTTCGAATCCTCTCGAGGGCAGCTTCCGGTTCGACAGGCGCGGCCAGGGCGAAATCCTGCTGACGGCGGCCGAGGCGGAAAGGCTCCTCGAGGCCGCTCGAAACGGCTACAACCGGCAGCTCCGGTTCATTCTCTCGCTGCTGATGCTGACGGGCGCACGCCCGGGGGAGATACTCAACGCGCGTTGGGACCAGCTCGATCTGTCGGCAGGCGTGTGGCGTCTCGAAATAGCCGGAAAGAACAAGGTTCGTGAGCTTCGCCTCACCGTCGCGGCCCTTATCCTGCTCGCCGAGCTGCCGCGCTGGCCGGGGTGCGCCTATCTGGTCCCCAATCCGGCGACGAAGCGGCCGTATCGTTCGGTCAACCGGAGCTGGGAAGCCGCCAGGAAGGAGGCGGGCCTGACCTGTATCGAGCTCGACGACCTGCGTTACTGCGACCTCGGGACCGCCGTCTGGGAAGAGCGGCTTCTGGACGTCGCGCGCGACGTCGCCGGCGGCGCGGAAGCGGAGGGGGCGGCGGCCGGCGAAGGCGGCGTCGCTCCCGTGATCGCCATGGACTCGCCTCCGCAGCTTACTCGGGCGGCCTGACCGGCTGACGTCGAACCCCCGCGGCCGGCGACTTAGGCATGATCCGTCATTGCGAGCGAAGCGAAGCAATCCAGCGGCTCGAACGTACGAAGCTGGATTGCTTCGTCGCTTCGCTCCTCGCAATGACGACGGAATGCCTCGATCCAAGACGATCATGCTCCAGCGGATCAGCCTCCGGGCTCGATCGGTAGTCCCTTTGCTTCGCGGTACGCGCTCGAGGTGATGGGTTCCAGCCAATAGCCTTCGAACCAGCGCCGCGCCCAGGCGCTCTCGCCGGCGAAGAGGCGGATCTGCCTCGAATAGTCGACTTTGGCCTGCACCGCCTCCAGGGTCAGGCCCTGCGCCGCGAGCGGGGCGACCTGGGCCCGGACGTCCTTCAGGCTTCCGATCAGCCGGTCGAGATAGTTGCGGTCGGACTGGACCGCGCCGTGGCCGGGGATGAGCCGGGCGAAATCGAGCGCCTTGATCTTCTCGAGCATTGCGATCCAGTCGGCGGGATAGGAATTGAAGCCGTAGGGCGTCGGAGCGACGACGGCGTCGCCG
This sequence comes from uncultured Alphaproteobacteria bacterium, assembly GCA_963850005.1. Classification (GTDB taxonomy): domain Bacteria; phylum Pseudomonadota; class Alphaproteobacteria; order Sphingomonadales; family Sphingomonadaceae; genus Allosphingosinicella. Next base: position 878,606 of record CAWKJG010000004.1, on the reverse strand, counting down.
GTCGCCACCACTTTCTGCCTCGGCATCCAGGCGACGAGGTCGCCGTCGGTATTGGCCCGGCCGAGGACCAGCAATTCGACCGGCGCCTGCGAGTTGGCGATCGTCAGCCGGCCGCGGAAGGTCTCGGTGGGAAGGACGACGTAGGACCCCATCTGCTCGGCCAACCGCTCCTTCATGTAGCGGGCGTCGGCGGCGAATTCGCGCCTTTCCTCCTCGCTCAGCTTCGGGTCGCGGGCGTTCGCCTCATATTCGGCGATTCGGGCATTGCCGCTGTCGAGGCGGGCGGTGTCGAGCTTGGGATCGTTGCGGCCGACTCCGACATTCCGGCCCATCACCTCGATCATCCGCGTCTTCGCCGCCTCGGTGGCGATGATCCGGGCCCGCGGCCATGAGGCGAGGATCCCGCGGACTCCGAGCGGATGGTCGTTATGCCAGTGCGTGATCGCCACCGCCTTGATCGGCTTCGAGGTCAGCCTGGCCACCGCCGACGCCACCTGCCGGCCGTCGGCGAGGGTGCCTCCGCTGTCGATCAGCACCACTCCGTCGCTTTGCTCGACGATGACGACGTTACCGATCACCGCCGACCAGATCCGGTCCGGCTGGCGCATCACATGGACCCGTTCGGTCACCCGTTCCGGATCCATGAGATGCCCCGGCGCCGGCCGGGCGCAGGCCGACAGGGGAGGCAGCGTGAGCAAGGCGGCGCCGAGGACGGCGAGAAGGCGGATGCTTGTCATGCCGCGAGGCTGCGCGGCCGAGGCGGCCCGGCTCAACTAAAGAAAGGCTAAAGAAAGTCTGCCTGGAGCTTCGGCGTTCTGCCGGCGCTTCCTCGTTCCGTCATTGCGAGCGAAGCGAAGCAATCCAGTGCGGCGCCCGAGGCCCACTGGATTGCTTCGTCGCTTCGCTCCTCGCAATGACGGATGAACTGAAAACGGTCATGGTTTAAGGTCCCGGAGAGGACAGCGGAGCGGGCATGGCATCGCAGCATTACCGGATCGGCGGCTGGACTTTCCGGGCCGGAGAAAATGAGTTGGTCCAGGGCGGCGAGCGGCGCCGGCTCGAGGACCGGGCGGCGCGCACGCTCGAGCTGCTCTGCCGCCGCGCCGGCGAGGCGGTCGGCCAGGACGAGATCATCGCTTCGGTGTGGAACGGCCGGAGCCAGAGCCCCAATTCGATCCCGGTCGTCATCGGCCAGATCCGCCGGGCGCTGGACGACGATGCCCGAAGCCCGCGCTTCATCGAGACCTTGCCGAAGCGGGGCTACCGGCTGATCGCGGAGCCGGACGTGGCGGTGGAGGCGCCCCGCCGGAGATGGCGGCCGATCGCGAACGTCCTCCTCATGCTCCTGTTCGCTGCCGCCGGAACCGTTTGGGTGGCGCTTAGCCCGGCGGCGCCGGCGCTGGCGGTGAGCGACGTCGTCAACGCCACCGGCGATTCCGCCCACGACCCGCTCGCCCGGGCGACCAGCGAGCTGCTCGCGGCGGGACTGAGCCGGCGCGGCCTGGTTTTCCGCCGGGGCCCGGCGAAGGCGGGGGAGACCCAGCTCGCCGCCCGGCTGACCCTGTGGACCGGCGAGCCGACGCTCGGCCTCACCGCCACCGGCCCGGACGGCGCCGTGCGCTGGTCGGCGATGGCGCGCGGCCCCGCCGAAAAGCTTCCCGGCAATGTCGAGCGGGCCCTCGACGCGTTCGTGGACAGGCGGGTTGCGCCCCGGCGGACCGTTGACTAGAGAGCCCCCCAGTGGGCGTGTAGCTCAGTGGTAGAGCACTGTGTTGACATCGCAGGGGTCGCAAGTTCAATCCTTGCCACGCCCACCATCAGAAAGCCCCGGAAATCTGAGGATTTCCGGGGCTTTTTGATTTCTGAGCGGACTGGCCTGGTTTGAACGAGACCAGGCTTCGACGAAAGGACGGCCGGGGACCATTTGGTCGCGATTGAAGTCCTCCAGGGCGATCGGATTGGCGATGAAAAGGCGCTTCAGCGGCGTAAGTTCGCAAGTCCGGAAATAATCAGCTTCATCGTCAGGATCTGCCAGAGGAGCCACAGCAGCAGCCACAGGTGGGGCAGCGGCGGCAGCGCCATCACGCGGTGGAAATATTGGATGCCCTCGGCTTGCGTCGCTTTGACGAGCATCACGTCGAGGACCAGCGCCACCGCCAGCACAAGGAGGTCGAGGGCCCGCGACGGCAACTCGTCGGGAGCCATCAGGCGGACGAACACGATCGGGTAGACGATGAACAGGGCCGGAGAGAAAGAGGAGGGCTGCAGCCAGCCGTGACCGGCTCCCATCATGAAGAAAGCCAGAAACTGAGCCAGCAGGGCGACCACCAGGCCCAGGGCGATGGCACTCCCCACGACGAAACCTCCCGGGCCTTACGATCCGGCGACAGGCGAGCCGGAGCGGCTCACTTAACGTGCTGAAGCCGGTCTCGTATAGGCCGCTCGTATCTCGGCGGAACGCTGTTGCCGCCGACGTTCATCTGCCCGAGCGGCAGGGGAGAAACGAGTCCGACATTACCTCCGGGCATCCTGAATTGATGATTCTCGTAGGTTCTTGCGTATCGGATCATATCGCCTTCATTGTGGGACATCCTGTAGAGGTTGCTCCAATCGCTGGTCACCTCGGTCACTAGCTGGTGTCGGCGCGCCGCGGACGTGCGCCCGACGAAGCCGTCGATCAGCCGCCCGCCAAGATCATAGACGTAGCTGATCATCTTGCTGCGCGACCAGCGGTCGAAGAAAATGTTGTCCGGCGCATGGCCTCCCTCTTCGGTGCGAGCATGTCCTACGCCGGCCTGCCAGCCGACTTCGACCCGGCGGCCACCGAGCGTCTCCATATGCGTGTGGGAATAGGAGTCGCCAAGCGCGTGGATGGCCAGTCCCGCATCGGCCCAGCGTCCGGCGGCGATGTGGCCGGCGACTTCGCGGCCGATCTCGCCTCGGATCCGGGGCATGTCCCTGGCTCCGCTGTCTGCCATCGGCAGAGAGTGGAAGGCGGAATGCTTGCGCCGCATCTCCCAAGGGCTCACCCACCCATTGAGGGCGAGGGATACGGCATCGAGGCTTTCGACCATGTCCGGCAGCTGCGAGCCGAACGCAAGCTCCTGAGCGATGCCATAGGCTTGCCGGCGCGTGCGACCGAGCGTTGTGAGCGTATCGAAAGCCACCACGAAGGTCGTATGATAATGGCCGGCGGGGCCGTAATATTCGATCCCGTTCAACCGGTTTTCCCGATCGAAGGCGCCGCTGGCGAGCTCGTTCTGAGCGAGCAGCCGGAGCGTGAGCGTGTCGACCTGGAACGAGGCGATCGAGCCGAGATCGTAACCGATGATGCCCCTCTGCGCGGGGTCCATGCCCCGAACATTCATATAGGCGAACATGCCTCCCTCGTCGCCGAGGCTGTCGCCGCCCCGCATCCCCATCATCCGCCACGCCATCGCGTCGAGCTGATGGCCCTGCTCCTCGAAGTCGGCCCACATCATCATCGCGCCGAAATCGGCTCCGAGGCGGGAGTGGCCGGTCAGACGCAGGCCCACCTCATCGAACTCGAGTACGCCGTTCGGCCCCCGGCTCTCGTCATACTGGCCGGCACGGCCCGGAAGTTGTGCTGACCGCCGGTCGAACTCAATCCTGCCCGCCTGATAGAGCTTCCAGAGCTCCCGCCTGACATTGAGCGGGATTTTGTCGCTGAGCGTGTACATCAGCAGATTGTCGCGATCCGCCGGGTCCAGAGACTCCCTTATCTTGGCGATCCGCGCTTCGAATGCCTCGACCCGCTTCCCGGCGGCGATGGCGGCCGGATCCTGCTCGCCGTCGGTGATGTAGCCGTCGCCATCGTAGGCCTGGAATTCCTGGGCTGGATCCTCCACCGAACTGAGCCGGCCGTCGCCGTCATACCCCATGTCTTCCGCCGACTGCGGTTGCGAGCGGCGTTGCGAAGCGTTGTTGATCGCTTCGCCGATCATGTTGCCGATCGTCGAGCCGATCACGTCCGGCAGGGCGGCGAGGATGTTGTCGCCGAAGCTCGTGCCGGTCACGACCGAGCGGACGCCGGCGCCGGCAAGGGCGCCGCCGAGGCTGCTGGCGAAGGTGTTGATTTCGGGAGGCGGGAGTCGCGGCCTGGCCGCCCGACGCGGGCTGGGCCCGGCCGGGAAGCGCCCGGCCGATCGCGCCGGTGACTCCGCTGACGACGCCGGCGACCGCGATTCCGGCCCAGTCGAACTTCTTCTGGAGGCCGGTGGCGACGGCGACGCCCTGGGTCGCGGCGCTGATCAGTGCGCCGCGGGCGACGTCGTTGGCGAATTTACCGGCGCCGGCGATCAAATTACCGCCGCCGGCGCCCTGGGAGATCCCCGCCGACAGCGCCGACAGGGCGACGCCTTTCCAGCTGAACTTGTCCTGGATGCCGGTGACGAGGCCGACCCCCTGGCTGACGACGCTGGCGATCGCACCGGTCGCCACCGCGCCCAGCACCGCTCCTGCGGCCGCGGCGCTGGCGGCGGCCGCGGTCCCGGCCAGGGCGCCGCCCTGCAGCGCCGCGGTGATCAAGCTGGTCACCGGCACCTTGAGGATCAGGGTGACCGCCACCGCGACCGCGATCAGGATGATCTTGCCGAGCATCCCGCAACCGCCGCTGCGTTTCTGCGGCTTGGGCTGGGCAACCTGGCTCGGGCTGTTGTCGCCGATCGCCTGGTTTGGATCGTAGACCCGGAAGGTGTCCGAATTGTTGTGGATGTTGGTGACTTTGGCGGGGATCCTCACCCTCTGGCCGGCGGTCAGGGTCGCGCCCGCGGTCAGTCCGTTCGCCTCCCCGATCAGATACCACATCTCGGCGTCGCCCCAGACGGCCTGGGCTATCGAGCGAAGCGTATCCCCTTCGCGGGCGATGAAGCTCCCGGCCGAATTGCCCTCGGAGCCGGGGCCGATCGGACTGTACGACTGGTCGAAATCGGCATTGATGGACGGCATGTTATATTCGTTGTCGAAAGCGCCGGTCGGCGGCGCCGCGCCGCGCTTGGCGATCGCGGTCGCGTAGTCGGTCTCGCTGGAACCGTGGTTGCCGACGTCGCCGACCCGAAGGCCGTTGAAATAATAATAGATGTCCTTGGGGTTGTCGGTGGCGGAGCTGTATTCGGTACGGCTCATCACCTGGCCGTTCAGGTCGGTGACGAAATTGACCGTCCGGGGCCGGCTGCCCGAGATGCTGACGGACGCCAGCTTGCCGTTCTCGTCATAGCTGTAGACGGAGCTGGCGGTGGTTCCGCTCGTGCTGGTGACCGTCGACACTTTCGCATCGTCCCACCAGACGTAGCTGTTGGTGGTGTGCGAGAGGGTTTGGCCGGTGATGCTGTTGTAGCGGCTGGTCAAGGCGTGGGTGACGACGCCGCCCTGATATTGTCCGGTCCAGACGCCGCTGCCCGGCGAGGTTTCGGCGCGATAGTCGAACGTGGTGCTCGTCGTCGTCGTCGAATTGTCGTGCATCTTGGTGTACGTGCTCTCCGAGGTCGCCTGCGACAGCGCATTGTAGACAGTGCCCGTGCTGTAGACCGACACGCCTCCGGAATATTCGTTGTGGGCGGTCAGCCGGCCCAGGGTGTCGCGCGTATTGGCGGCCAGCAGCACGGGCGCCGAATAGGGCCCGAGCTCGGTCATGAAGATGTCGGTGTACCAGGCCGTCGACTGCTTCACGTTCAGCAGTTGCCCGGCGGCCGTATAGGTATACTCCTCGCGCAACTTGCCCGGGCCATAGCCGCCGTAGTCGAAGAGGTTGGTGGTCCAGGTCTTGCGCTCCCCGGCCTGATTATATCCGGCGGTGCCGCTATTCGGGTTCAGAATGTCGTTGTAGATCACCCCGTTGTCCATATAGCCCATCACCTGGACCATCCGGTTCATCGTATCGTACGTATACCAGCGGTCGGTCGTCTGCGGGCTCGAATCCATCCAGGAGGCAAGGCCGACCGGAGTGTAGGTCGTCAGCACGCGGCGGACATTGCCGACCTGGTCATATTCCCAATCGATCGAGACGGGATTGCTGCCGGTGGCGCCGGTGTCGTCGAACGTCTTCATCCGGCCGAGCTCGTCATAGGTGACGACGGCGGCCTGGAGCGATTGGGTGAAGGGAATCGTATAGCCGGTCGACCAGTCATATTGATAGGACGTCTTGGTGTAGCCCTCGAAAACCCGGTTCCCGGCCAGGTCGTAGGCGAATGTCGACTGGACGCTGTTCGGCGAATACAAAGCGTTCACGTAGCTGTCGGTGATGGTGGCGGCCTTGCCGGTGTTGAAATAGGTGAAGGCGAGGTTCTGGCTGGCGCTGCTCGTCTGCTGGATCACCCGGCCCGCTTTGTCGTAGGTGAAGGCGTAGGTACGGCCGCCGAGATCGGTCTTGCCGATCATGCGACCGAAATAGTCGGTCGTCTCGCTCGACTGAGAGTTGCTGGTCCGACCGCCGTGGGTGGTGGACTTGACCCAGCCGCCGAACGTGCCGAGGCCGTTCGTGAGGAGATTGGAATCCCAGCTGTAAGCGGTCGAGACGGTGACCGCGTCGGCCGTTCCCGACGCCTGGACGAACTCCCTGACCCGGCCCTGGCCGTCATAATCCGTCCGGTCGACGACTCCGGCGCCATAATATGAGCTCCAGTGCCGGGTGCGCTGGCCGAGGCCGTCATAGCGGTAGGAATCGATCAGGCCCCCGGCATGGGCGAGCTCGTTCAGTCGGCCCATCTTGTCGTAAGTGTAGCCGGTGACCCGGAGGATTTCGTCGGTCGAGCTGCGGACGTCGCCGAACTCGTCCACCGCCTTTGTCGCGACCCCGCCGTCGGGATGATATTCGGCGATGACCGTGACCTCGCCGTCCCCGTAGCCGGTGCCGGCGAGCAGCCGGCGGGTGGTGTCGTTGCCGTAGGCGTCCTCGACCCCGATGAGGCGCCCCGACAGATCGTAGGAATAATTCTCCGTCGCGCGGGTGCCGGTCACGACCGCGCCGCTCTCGGTCGTGTAGCTGGCGGTCGGCAATTCCCGCTTAATCAGCTTGCCGGCCATATTGTAGGTGAAATCGGTGACCTTGTTGCGGGCGTCGGTCTCCTGTCGAACCTCGCCGAAGGCGTTGTAGGCACGGCTGGACGAGATCAGCACCGGGGTCCCGCCGCCGGCGAGCTGGCGCTGGAGCTCGAGCGTCGTCACCGCCTGGCCGCGCTTGTCGAAAAGGGTGACGGTGGTCGCCACGCCGCTGCCGCCGGCGGCATAAGCGGCCATCGCGCTGGCCAGGCTGTAGCCCGCCAGATCGTCGCCGGCCGAGGCGATGACGATGTTGGCGTTGCCGGCCTTGTCATGTCCGTACAGGCGGACGCTGCCGTCGCCCGAGGTCGACCGCCACATCCGACCGCCGGCATCGTAGTCGTATGTCTCCTGATAAGCGGTGCCGCCGGCGTCGGCATTGAGGCCCCGGCCGGTGATTTCCCCGAAGGCGTTGTAGCGCATCTTGGTGACCACGCCCTCGGTCCACACGCCGCCGGTCGAGGTCAGCACCGACTGGCTGGTCATGCGGTTGAGGAGGTCGTAGCGGTAGCCGTTCGCTTCGGTCGTCGCCACGCCCGCGGAATTGGCGCGGGCATAGGCCTCCAGAACCACGTTTCCGGCCGCGTCGTAGCTGTAGGTGCGGACGAAGTCGGCGGCATCCTTCACCTCGTCGAGGCGGCCGCCGGCGCCGTAGGTGTAGGTGGTCACTCGGTCCGCGGCGCCCCCGGCCTTGCTCTTGTCGACCGAGCGGGTGACGCTGCCGAGGCCATTGTAGGCGGTTTCCGTCCGCCGGCGCACGGAGGCGCCCTGATAGTCGGTGTAAAGCCCCGACTGGACCGAGGTCTGCCGGCCGATCGCGTCATAGCCGAATTCGGTGACGTCGAGCGTGGCTTCGGTCCGTCGGGTGATCTGTCCGAGACCGTTATAGTCGTAGAGGATCTGGGCGTCGGCGCCCGCCGCCTGCAGCTGGCCGCTGGCGGACAGGGACTTGCCGTTGACGCCGAGCCGGGTCTCGGACAAGCGACGGCCGTTCTTGTCGTAGGTGAACTGGGTGACTCGGTTGCCGGCGCCGTTGAGAACGCTGGCGCGCAGGGCGGCGGGATCGCTGCCGAGGGTCACCGGCGCGACCTGGACGGCGAACCTTTCCTCGGTCTTGACGTTGCCTTCGCCGTCGAGCGTGTAGAAGGTGAGGTAGCGTTCCTGATCGACCCCGGCGATCTTGCGGCCCGCTTTGTCGTAATAGGTGAAGACGCTGTTGAGGCGGCCATCTATCTCCTGAACGACGTTTCCGGCGAGATCGTAGACGGTCTGGAGGACGACGTCGCCGATCTGGCTGTCATAGCTGGAACCATATTCGCCGCTGCGCAGCCCGATCACCTTGCTGTGGGTGCGCCGGTTGTTGGAATCGTAGCTGTAGAGCGTCTCGCGATAAGCCGACGCGCTGTTCGGCGCGGTGCCGCCCGGGCTGGCCGGAAGAGTGAACGGATCGGCATAGATGCGGGCGGCCGTCACGTTGCCGTTGAGGTCGTAATCCCACTTGCTGAGCGTTCCGAGCGTGGCGGAGGTCGTCAGGATCTCCGCGATCTTGCGGCCGTGATCGTCATAATAGCCGAGCGTTCGCGCGCCCCAGGAGGTGGCGGTCTCGATCAGATTGCCGCGGGCGTCGTAGGTGTAGGTCTCGGTAGGCGTCGTCCACCCGGCGGCCGCGGTCGGCGAGGCCGCCGCATAGACCGCGTCGCCGCTCTTCTGCTTGAGCCGGTCGGTCTTGTCGTAGACGTAGTGGGTGATGCGCTGCTCGCCGACGATGCCCAGGGCCTCGGTCATCGTGATCCGGTTGCCGCGTGAGTCGTAATCATATTTGTTGACGATGTTGACGGCGGCATTGGTGCCGTCGGCGCGCGTCGAGCCGACCGGCAACGTCTCGGTGAGCAGCAGGCCGCGTTTGTCGAACGTGTTGATGGTCGTGCCATTGATCTTGTTGGTGACGTTGATCCGGTCGCCAAACGCGTTCAGCCCATAGGATTCGGTCTTGCTCTCGGCGTCGGTCACCGCCGTCAGACGGTCGAGCTTGTCGCGTGTGAAAGTCGTGGTCGCGCCGACCGCATTGGCCGCGACGGCGGGGGGCGCCGCAATCGTGGTGCCGCTCACCGCTACCGCATAGCGGGTCACCGACGCGACTTCGTCGCCCTTGGTGTAGGTCGTCTTGGTGACATAACCTTCGGGATCGGTCTGCCACACCAGCCGGTCGAGCGCGTCGTAGTGGAACAGCGCCGCGTTTCCGCGCGGATCGATGAGCTTCACCAGATTGCCGAACCTGTCATACTCCTTGTAGGTATGGGCGGTCTGGCTGGCGTTGAGCGGCCGGATTTCGTGAACGCTCCGGCCGAGCCCGTCATAGATATATTCGGTGGTGACGCTGTACGGGTCGGTGACGAAGCGCGTCCGGCCCATGCCGTCATAAGCGTAGGTGTTGGTGGAGCTTTCGAGCGTCCCGAAGGCGCGCGTCTCGCTCTGCACCCGCCCGGCCTTGTCGAACACGCGACGGGTGGTGCTTGAGTCGGCGGGGACGTTGTAAGCGGCGATGATGTCGGTGGCCTGGCCGAGCGCGTCGAGAACGCGGTGGGTGACGCTGTTCTCGGGGTCGGTCGTGTCGGTCAGCCGGCCGGCGCTGTCGTAGGCGTAGGCGGTCACCGCCGCACTGGTCAGCGGCGCGCCGATCTGCGCCGCGAGGTTGGCTTCGGTGGTGCCGTCGCCGATCGAGAAGGTTTTCCCGGGATGGCGGATCTGCCTGGTGACCCGGCCGGCGGAATCGTACTTATATTGGGTGACGTAATTCTCGGCGTCGACGGTGAACGTGGCGCGCGAGGCGCCATCGTAGAAGGTACGGTCGACTCGGTCGTTGGCATGCGCATAGGTCGTCGCCCAGTTTTGCATGTCGGCCAACGACGGGTCGTTGGTCGCCGTGAACGAGGTGGCATAGCGGGTCTGCTTGATGACGTTGCCGCCGGTGTCGTAGCCGAAGGCGGTGACCTGGCCGGTGGCGTCGATGCCATACGCCTGCCGGTCGGCAGCGTCGTAAACGGCGCGGGTGATTCGGTTGTCGGGCAGGTTCGCCAGCGCCGCGACCCGGCCCTGGACGGTTGCGAGGCTGTCGCCGATCGCATTGGCGATGGTGCCCGCATATTCGATCGTGCGGACGACGTTGCCGGCGGCGTCATAGGCAAATTCCGTGGGACGGCCCAGGCCGTCGACGGAGAAGCGCAGGCGCCCGTCGGAATCGTAGACGAAAGCCGAAATCTCGTCGCGGACGTTGTCAGGAGCGACCGAGATGGTGAACGCCCCGCCGGCGGCGGCCGCGGCCGAACCGGCGGTGGCGTAGCGGCGCGTGCCGACGACCCGGCCCTCATTGTCGTAGAACGTCTCGACCACGCCCCCCTCCGCATCGAGCGTGCGGGTGAGCCGGTTCTCGGCGTCATAGGCATAGGTCGTGACGAAGTTCGCCGAATCGGTCTTGCGCGCGACGTTGCCGGCCTTGTCGTAGCTATATTGGGTGAGGAGGTTGAGCCCGGCGGGGTCCAGGCGGCTGCGGACCAGCCGGTCCGCTTTGTCATATTCATGCTGGGTGACCCGGGCGACCGCGGTGCCGGCGGCCTCGGTCACGAAGAGCAGTCGGCCGCTCTTGTCGTAATCATATTGGGTACGAAGGGCCAAGCCGGCGCTGTCGACCGTTACCGCGGTCCTGCGCCCGTTCTTGTCGAACTCGACCAGGGTGATTCGGTTGGCGGGATCGGTGATTTTGAACGCCTGCCCCTTGGCGTCATATTCATAGGCGGTGACCAGGTTGAGTCCGCCGTCATCGACCTTCTCGGTGAGAACGCGATTGACGGCGTCATAGGTATAGCTGGTTTTCGAGGCGCGGGCGTCGATCGTCTCCTTGCGACGGCCGGCGGAGTCGTAATTGTGCTGGACCTGGTTCGAGGCGGCGTCGGTTTCGGTCTTGAGGTTGCCGTTCTTGTCGTAGGCATAGACCGTCTCGTGCAAGGCGCCGTCCTTGATCGAGATGGTCTGCCCGTGCGCATCATGCTTGATGATTGTGGTGATCGCGCCCGGCGTGGTCGAGGTCACCGTCCGGCTGAACGCGTCGTAGGCGAAGGTGGTGGTCGCATTGTTGCGGTCGGTGACGGAAAGGACGTTGCCGCGGCCGTCGTAGCTGAAACTTTGCGTGGCGTTGCGGGCGTCGGTGGTCAGCGAGACCCGGCCGGCCCGGTCGTAGTCGGACTTGCGGACCCGTCCGGCGGGATCGGTGACCTGCAAGGGCCGGCCGAAGGCATCGTAGCCGTAGAGGGTCTCGAGCTGCAGCCCGCCGGCGGCCGAGTTCTAGCTTCTCGGAGACGAGCAGGCCGCGCCGGTCGTAGAGCCGATCGGTCTGGACCGAGCTCGACGCGTCGAGCGGATCGAACCGGGTCTTGAGCTCCCGGAACGCATTGTAGCCGTAGGTGGCGAGGTTGCCGAGCGGGTCGACGCTTTGCTTTATCGTCCCGGTGACATTGTAATCGACGTGGGAAAGGCTGTCCACGGACGCATTGGCGAGGCCGGCGACGACGGCCTGGATGGTCGCCATCACCTGATCCCCGCTCACGCCGACCAGCGTGCTCGCCGGGATGCGCGTGCCGTAGGCGATCGTGTCGGTGCGTTCGCCCAGGGCATTGTAACGATATTCGACGACTTCGCCGAGCGCGTTCACCTGGAAGGCGAGCTGGCCGGTGGCGGTGTATGCAAAGCGGGTTCGGTTGCCGCCGGCGTTGACTCCGTTGCTTTCGGTGACGGCGACGAGGCGGTCGGCCGGGTCGTAGGTGTAGATCTTCCCCCAGGTCGCATAAACAGTGTCGACCGCCGCCGGGGCGGGACTGGCGCCGAGCGCCGCCAGCGCCGCGCTTCCCTCGCCGGAAAGCTCCCCGATCAGATTGCCGCGCGCGTCGTAGCGCTGGGTGAAGGTGCGCGCGTCGGCGGTCCCCGTCGCGTCGGTGCGCGACGTCGGCCGGCCGGCGCCGTCATAAACGTAGGTGCTGGTCCAGCTGGAGCCGTCGCTTAGCAGCCGCGCCGAGCTCAGCACCTTGCCGGCCGCATCGCGCGTGTAGCTGGTCTGCTCGGTGACCTGGCCGCCGGCCGAAGTGGGAAGGGTCGCGAAGGTCGGCCTCGTCGCCATCAGCGCGGCCGGGCTGAGCTTCTGGCCGCGCACCTCCTGGTCGACGTCGCCGGCGGCGGTGTAGTGATAACGGGTGAGGTCGCCCTCGCCGTCGATAACGCCGCGAAGCAGCCCGCGGCCGTCATAGACGAACCAATTGTGGATATCGTTGACGTTGACCGGCGCCGTTACCCCCGCCTTCAGGGTCGCGAAGCTTCCGGTCGCGCGGTTCGCGACCGCCGTCGGCGTGGCGTAGCGGACCGTCTCGATCAAGAGATCGGTGGGGTCGTAGATATTCTCGGTGAGATAGCCCTCGCCGTCGAGCGCGCCGACCAGCAGCCCGTCGTTGCTATAGAAGCTGCGCATGACTCGGTCGTTCGCCGCATCGAGGGTCGGCAATGCCAGGACGGTCGGGGTCGTGCTCTTATATGCGGTCACCGTCGCCGCCGCGAGCAGGTTGGCGAAGCTCCGGGTCTCGACGTTCCGGGAGGCGCCGTCATAGCTGAACAAAGTCACCGCTCCGGCGCCGTCGATCGTCTCCACCAGCCGGTTCGCCGAGTCGTAGACGTTCCACTGGTAGCGATCGTCGGCATGGCCGGCGGGCCGCAGGCCGGCCAGAGCGTCTGTCACGGGCCCGCCGGAGCCGCCCGAGCCGGCTTGGGTCGCGAACAGCCGGATATTGTCGAGCGAGGCGCCGGTGGCGTCGACGGTCCCGGTCCCGACGAAGCGCAGCACATTGTTTCCAGCCAGCGCGGTGACGGTGATGTTCTCCGTCACCATCGTCGTGCCGGTGCTGGTGATCTGGGCGACGAGTCCGCCATTCCAGTAGACGTTGAAGCTGCCGCTGGCGGCGGTGGTGCGGTTGGCGTGATCGAACTGGAGCAGCAGGCTCTGCCCGGCGACCAGGTTCGGGATCGTCTGGTTGAAGTCCATGTTGCCGCCGCCGACGCTGGCCTGAGTCGCGAACAGGCGTACATTGTCTATCGAGGCGCCGCTCGCATCGACGGTGCCGGTGCCGACGAAGCGGAGCGTGTTGGCGCCCGCCCCGGCCACCACGAAATAGCTCTCGGGCATCATCGTCGTGCCAGTGCTGGCGATCTGAGCGACGAGAATGGAGTTCCAATAGACGTTGAAGCTGCCGCTGGCCGAGGTCGTGCGGTTGGCATGGTCGAATTGAAGCTGGTAGGTCTGGCCGGCGGTCAGCCCGGTGATCGCCTGGCTGATGTCCATATTGCCGCCGGTCGAAACCGGCTGGGTCGCCATCAGGCGGACATTGTCGATCGACGCGCCGGCGACGTCGGCCGTGCCGATGCCCCTGAAGCGCACCGTGTTGTTGCCGGCGACGGCGGTGACCGTCAAAGTCCTGGTCTGCATTGTCGGGCTGGCGCTGGTGATCGTCTCGATCAGTACGTTGTTCCAATAGACCTCGAAGCTGCCGCTGGCCGAGGTCGTCCGGTTGGCATGGTCGAATTTCAGTTCCAGCAGCTCGCCGGCGGTCCGGCCGCCGACGGTCTGGCTGATGTCCATATTGCCGCCGGTGACGACGGGCTCGGTCGCATAGACACCGACCTTGTCGATCGAGGCTCCGGCGAGATCCGCCTCTCCGGTGGCCTTGAAGCGAAGCACATTGTTTCCGGCAACCGCCGGGACCCGATAGGACTTGGTCTGCATGGTCGTGCCGGTCGAGTTGATCGACGCGATCAGCACATTGTTCCAATAGACTTCGAAGCTGCCGCTCGCCGCGGTGGTGCGGTTGGCGTGGTCGAACTGGATTTCGACGATCTGGCCGGCCGTCAGATTCGAGACGGTCTGGCTGATGTCCATGTTGCTGGGGGTCTGGGGGCCCGCGCCCGGTGGCGCCTGGTCGTAGAGCCGGACGTTGTCGAGGGAGGCGCCCGCCTGATCCGCGGTTCCCGTGCCCCGGAAGCTCAGGACATTGTTGCCGGCCAGTCCCGTCACCTGGAAGTTTTCGGTGCGCATCATGGCGCCGGTATCGTCGACCGTCCCGACCAGCACGTTGTTCCAATAGACTTCCAGGCTGCCGCTGGCCGCGCTCGTGCGATTGGCATGGTCGAACTGCAGGTAATAAGTGGCGCCCTCGGCCAGGCCGATCACCGTCTGGCTGATTTGGAGATTCGTCGCCGTTCCGCTCGGTCCGTCGAGGTCGAGCCAGAGGAATCCCTCGCTTGCCGCGACGTCGAACGCGTATGAGAAGACCTGATCGAACCTGCCCCCGGCGTCGACGGTCCATCCCGGCAGGACCGTGTCCGACCAGCCGTGGCTTTCCGCATTCGCGCTGGGCGAATATTCCTCGAAGCTTCCATTCTCGATCAGGTTGAAGAGAGGCAGCTGCTTACCGCCGCCAGGGCCGGCCATGATCTCGGACGGAGGACCCTGGAGCGCGGAGTCGAGATCGAGCCACCGGCTGCCGTCGCTCGCCTGTACGCCCAAGCTGCCGCTGTTCATGATCTCGAACCAGCCGCCGTTGGTCCTGGTCCAGCCCGCGATCGAATAATATGACCAGCCGTCCGTGCCCTTCTTGCCGCTGAAGCCGCCGTTTTCGAAGCTGCCGTTGGTGAGCAGGTTCGAGCCGACGACGACCCGCACGCCGGTGTCGAAATAGGAATCCATGTCGAGCCAGTAGGCGCCGTCGGTGCCGACGACTCCTAACTGGCCCGACGAGACCTGCTCGAACTTGTCGGCATTGGCCTTGCTCCAGCCCGGAAGGGTCGTGTTCAGCCGTCCGTGCGGCACCGTCGTGAAGGTGCCCGACTGGTCGAAGCTGCCGTTGGTGAGCAGGTTGGATCCCACCGTCATGTAACCGCTCAACGGAATCGAATCGAGGTCGAGCCAGTAGCTGCCGTTGGACGCGGCGACTCCATAATTGCCCGAGGCGACCTGCTCGAATTGTTCGGGGTTGGCCTTGACCCAATTGGGCAAGGTGGTGCTGGAGCGGCCCCAGGCATAGGGGGTGAAGCTTGCGGCCGAAGTCTCGAAGCTGGGATTGAGCACGAGGTTGGGGCCGATCGGGACCGGGCTGCCGGTGCCGGCCACGGAGTCCATGTCGAGCCAGAAGGCGCCTTCGCTGGCCGTGACCCCGCCAACGCCCGAATTGACCTGCTCGTAGGCTTCGGAATTGATCTTGGTCCAGCCGGGGAGGGTGAGGTTGGCGCGGCCGTCGGTCAGGGGCGTGAAGCCGGCGGCGGACGTCTCGAAGCCGCCGTTGACGACCAGGCTGACGCCGGTCGGCCCGCCGCCGATCCCCTGTGCGCCCGCCGTGCCGCCGCCCGCGCCGGCGGCGGTGAAATCGTCGAGCAGCGCAATTTGCGCAGCGCTGAGCTTGTTGATGTAGCCGACCGTTTTCACCAGCCGGCCGCCGGCATCATAGGCATATTCGATCATCGAGCCGTCGGTGGTGATGTCGGCGACCCTGCGGCTCGCATTGTCGTAGACGTGATAAGTGGCTGCGGCGTTGGGATTGGTCTCCATCCGCAGGCGGCCCAGGCCATCGTAGAAGTAACTGGTCACGGCGGTGGAGACGTTGGCGCCGCTTTCGGTGACGCTGACCAGTTCGCCCGCCTTGTTGTAGGCGGCGATCCGCGTCAGGCCCGAAGCGAACGTCGCCGTCGTCGTCGCGGCGGCATCGTTGAACAGGAACGTGGTCGTCGCGTTCGCCATATCGGTCGAGCTGGTGAGCCGACCAAGGCCGTCATAGACGAACGATTCCTGGGCGGCGGATCCGCTGTTGATCCTGCTGAGCAACTGTCCGGCCGCGCTGTAGACGTAGGTGTCGCGGCTGTAATCCGCGGTCAGCAGGCCGGCGCCGGCGGTGCTGGCGGCGCTGTAGCGGGTCACCGTCGAGACGTTGCCGCGCCCGTCATAGGTGGTGTCGGTGCGGCGGACGCTGCTCTTGTCTGTGATCAACGCCGTCCAGGCCTCCATCGTCCCTTCGTCGGGAGCGAAGTTGGAGGCGAGCGCGCTCACGCCGTATTTCTGAGCGGTATAGGCGACGGTGCCGACGATCTGTCCCGCGGCATTGTGCTGATATTCGATCACGTCGCCTTCGGCGCTGATCGCGAAGCGCAGGTGGCTCTTCAGCGCCGAATCATAAACGTAGCGGGTGGTGACCGGCGCCGTTGCCGCTCCGGCGCCGCTGCCGTCGGGATCCGGCACCAGAAACAGGGTCGAGGTGAGCAGCTGGTTCCTGGCGTCGTAGGTGCGTACGATCGTGTTGCCGGCGGCGTCGCGGCTCAGCGTCATGTTGCCGGCAGAGTCATATTCATAATCGGTGCGCCGGCCGTTTTCGGTCATCGAGAGGACGTCGCCATTGGCGGCATAGGTAAAGGCGGTGGTCGGCGCCGCCGCGCCCGGCGCCGGTGTCGGCATGACGATCTGGGTGAGGTTGCCTTTGACGTCGTAGCTCATCGACGTCACGCCGCCCGCCGGATCGGTGATCCGGGTGATGCGGTTGGCAATGTCGTGGAACAGGCCGGTGACCCGGGTGACTCCGCTCGCTACCGTCTCGGTCAGCGACACCACCCGATAGTCCGTGCCGCTGAAGGCGTAGCCGATCTGAAGCAGCGATCCGTCCGATTGGGCGATCGACGCGACCCGCTTGCTGGCGCCGTCATAGGTGTAGGTGGTGACGTAGGTCTTGCCGTCGGCGATCGACGCGTCGCCGGGGCTGAGGTCGACGGTGACGGTCGAAAGGCGGTTCGAAATATCATAGGTATAGCGTACCCGCACCGAGCTTGCGCCGGCCACGGTGGTAATCTGCTGAAGCTGGGAGCCGCCGGTGCCGCCGTAGACGAAATCGGTATGTTCCCCATTCTGGTCGGTGATGCTGGAGATCAGGCTTCCGGAATAGGCGTAGGCAAGGGTGTTGCCGTCGGTGTCCTTGGTGAACAGCAGCTTGCCGCTTCCGTCGTAGGTTTCCTTGATGCGGCTGTTGGAGTCGGTCCAGATCCACTGGGTTCCGGTCCAGCTGATCGTATCGTGGGCGCCGGCGCCGTCGGAAGTGGCATAGCTGTTGGCGGCATTTTGGAGATAGACCGTCTCCGAGCCGTCCCAGTCGACGCGGGTGATGTTGGCGGCGCCGTTGGCTCCGACGATCTGGCGGTAGACGCTCATCCGCCACTGATCGTTATTGTCGCCGTCGCCGGCCGATGCCTGGCTGTTGTAGGTCCGGCCGATCGCGATATCGGGCCCGAGGCCGACCAGGAACTCGTCCTGGCGGGTGATGACGAGGTTGCCGGTGGCGGCGTTGACGAAAGCGTTGTCGCCGGCACCTCCCGTCGAGCCCGCGCCGACTTGCCCGCGGGGGCCGAGCAACGATGCCGAGCTCCGCTCGATGCCCACGCCCGTGCCCGTGCCGATCGCTACCATGAGCTCATCCCCCTCATGACGAACCCTAGGGGCCGTCAGTGAGTAATCGGGAATTGATCCGAAACGGTTAGCTATTATTGCCGAAAATTCGCGACAATTTGAGTAAGCGTTGATTCCGTTGGATTATCGCCGCCCCTTCGCTCGAGCAGCAATAACAGGAATTTCAGCCTTGGCCGACGACATGGATCGCACTGCGAAGTCCGCAAGCAGGGCTAAGGCACGCCGGGTCGAACTCGTGACGAGACATATCCTTCTTGCCTGGGAGCTCGGCGCCAATCGAGGTCACGCCACGCTTCTCGCAGCGCTGGCCGAGGCGCTGCGGCGGCGGGGCGACAAAGTGAGCTTCGCCCTTCAGCGCGTCGACGCCCTGGGCGCCGATTGCGTTCGGGGTGCAAATGTCTGGCCGGTGCCCGTGTCACCGCGACTGCTTGCGTCAAGCAGGAGCGCCGGTCCGCGCACACATAGCCTCGGCGATATCATGGCCCGGCTGGGCTGCGATGATTCCGATCTGGTCGCTGGTTTGCTGCGCGCCTGGAATGCCTTGCTGGAAGCAATTCGGCCGCACGCGATAATCGCAAATTATGCGCCATTCCTGCTCACGGCTGCGCGCGGCCGAGTTCCGTGCGTCAGCGTCGGCACCTGGTTCAACACGCCGCCGTCGGAGATGGCACGCTTCCCGAGCCTCGACGGGCAGGTCGCCTCGTTCGACGAAGAAGCCATATCAAGCGTGGTCAACCGCGCGTTGCGCATGTCGGGCCTGCAGCCGCTCGTCAGCCTTCCGGGCCTGTTCGCGGCGACGGCCGAAATCGCCGCCGCCATCACCGAATTCGATCGCTACGCGACGTGGCGAACCCGGCCTTTGGCGCTGCCGATGATGTCGGGCGGTCTGCCCCCGCTCGCCAGCGGCACCGGCGACGAAATCTTCGTCTACATGCCCGAGCAATTCGGACCGGACGCGCCGATCTGGACAGGCCTGGCCGGCGCCGGCCTGAAGGTTCGGGTCCATGCGGACAACCTGTCCGCGGCCCTGGCTTCGAAGTTGGTTGGGCTGAAGATGGCCGTTGAACGCGATCCCGTGCCGTTCGCCCGAATCGCGGAGCGATCCCGGATGGTCGTGTCGCACGGCGGGCACGGCATTCTCTGCAGTGCCGCGATGGCGGGCCTGCCGCACCTCATCTATGCGTCCGATCTCGAGAAACACGCCCATGGCGAACTCGGTGACGGCCTGCGGGCTGGGCGCCAAACAGGCGCTCAGCTCAACCTCGTCCGCCATCGCCGCGCAGATTCGAGAACTGGCCGCCGATGAAGCGCTGCAATTGAGCGCCAGATCCTTCGCCCGATCAGCGCGCCGGCGCTATACCCTTGCGCTTGAAGACACGGTTGTTGCCGCCCTCGATGACTCTCTCGGCCAGCGCCAAGTCTGATCTCTCGCATAACAATCAAATTGCCACGGAACTACGCTATTTTAAGTACTTGCGTGCTCCCGGACCTGCTCTAGACTGACGCCCCTAGGGGGAGAGTCGCGATGGGGGATCGCGCGTGGTCGCAGCCTTTAAAGGCTCGCGCTCAGCGACTGTGGCTGCGATCGAGCAGCTCTAGCCCTATCGCGTTCGTCGCTTTCTCTGCCGCGGGAGCCCTCGGGACCGCTCCGTTCATCGACGACGCGACCGTCGTCCAGGTTAATCGCCGAACGAGGAAATAGACATGGCCGGATTCGTTCAATTACGGGCACCTGACTCTAATGGAGATCCTACAAGCAGAGGTTCCGGCTGGTACATAGGCGATGGCCTCATCCTCACCGCGGGTCACGTAGTCTATCAGTTCAATGAAGAGGACGTTCCAGCCGACCGTGAGCTGGTTCATTTGACCCCCGCAGAGACAATCGCCCCTGGCTTCGAGCGCTATGAGATCCAGGCCTTCCAGCTGCGGGACGCCCAGGGGCGGGACTATTATGACTACTTGACGCACTTGATCAGTACGTTGCCAAATCCCTTGATAAACACGCCGGTAGGCCCGCATCTCGAAAACAGAGGAGACGTTCAGGAACGGGACCGTGTATTCGTCCAAGGCAATGGTCGGGTGGATGACGGCGATCAGGGCGTCGTCACCTTCCTGGACACGGCCGACGCCTTTCTCCCCGATATGGGCCTGGCGACCACCGGCGACACGATCAGATTGTCGCGGCAAGGTGGCTCCAGCAGCAACAACGACGGCTCGATCGTCACCCACACGATGGGCTTCCAATATACTGGACCGGCTCAGGGCGGCGACAGTGGAAGCGCGGTGCTGATGCACTTCGACAGCAAGCGGTTCATCTTCGGCAGCATCGTGAGCGTCTTCGATCCGACGCCGCCGGTGCGAGGTCCCGCCCAGGGGATTCTCTTCACGTCGGCCAATTTCCAGTCGCTGATGGCCCATCTCGAAACGGCGCAGAGCGGTGACGTGACCCGAAATGAACCGACGAACCTGATCGTCGGATCGAACAATGGCGACACCGCGACCGGCTCCTATCGCCCGGACATCATTCTGGGCCGAGATGGCGTCGATACCATCTCAGACGGCGATCAGATCGGCGACACGGTCTGGGCCGACGATCAGCTCTTCGGCGGCCGGGGCGACGACCGCTTCACCGCGGGCGCCGGCAACGATCTGATCCACGGCGGCGATCACCGCGTCTATCCGGGGTCGACGACCCGGCTGGGCATCGAGGACGATGGCGAGGACAGCATCAGCTATGCGGCGGAGACGCACGGAATTACGGTCAGGCTGGTCCCGACGGCCCAAGGCGACCAGACCCATCGCAGAACGACCGATTTCGCCAGATCGGTCTTCATCCAGACCGCGCGCGACACCAACCAGGACACCGCGATCTCGATCGAGAAAATCGCCGGGACGAATCATCTCGACACCATCTACATCAGTTCGCTCACGGCGGATCAGGTCGCCGGAAGCGACAATAAGGGCGGCCTGCTCGAAGTCGATCTTGCCGCCAGCCCGGAGGGCCGGGCCAATGGCGATCTGATCGACGCGACGCCTATGCTCGCGGCGATCAAAGTGGATCTGACGGCACAGCGGATCGAGCTGAAGGACAATAGCGCGATCGGCTTCAGGGTGCTCAATGCCGAGCGGATCAACGGCGGCGCGGGCAATGACGAGCTGACCGGCAACGATCAGGAAAATGTCATCAGGGGCGGCGGGGGCGAGGACAAGATCAAGGGCGGAGGCGGGAACGACCTGCTCGAAGGCGGCGACGCCAGGGACGAAATCGACGGCGACGCCGGCCAGGACGAGCTCAGGGGCGAGATGGGCGACGACACGCTTCGCGGCGGAGCGGAGGCCGACAGGCTCGACGGCGGTATCGGCAACGATACGCTGATCGGCGGCGCTGGTCTCGATGTCTTCACCGGTGGCGCGGACAACGACACGCTGGACGGCGGAACCGGCGACGACGACCAGGCCGAGGTCCTGGACGGCGGCACCGGCGACGACACTTATATCGGCGGTCGGGGCGATACGATCGTCGACCTCGACCCGGGGGACGCGGTGTTCGTCGTACCCGATGGCGGCCAGAGCTCCCCGGCTGCGGTCCCGGGCGGTGGCGAAGGCTTCGCGGCGGCCGCGGCCACCGGCGGCACGCCGAAGCGTCTCACGGGTGGCGAGCGGGAGAAGCCGCCGGAAGATCCCTGCGCGATACAGCCGGAAGAAGAGGAAGAGGACGAGTCCTCCACTTTTGAGAGCTCCGACGGCGTCGTCTATCAATATGACAAGGACAGCGGCAATCTCTCCGTCAGCGCGAATGGCGTTTCGATCACCATCACCGGCTATGAGAACGGCGAGGGCGGTATCCGGCTTCGGGAAACTCGCCCCAATCAAGAGCAGGCCGAGTGCCAGCGCGACCCGCTGATCATCGATCTCAACGGAGACCGGGAGGTCGTCGAGGAGCTGTACGACAGCCAGGCCTATTTCGATCTCGATAATGACGGCTTCGCCGAACATGTCGCCTGGGCGCTGCCGGAGGACGGCCTTCTGGCGCTCGACGGCAATGGCGACGGGCTGATCACCAGCGGCGCGGAGCTGTTCGGCACCGGCCGTACCGTCTCGCGAGGCTCGCGGACCGCGCAGGAGGGTACGGACGGCTTCGCCGAGCTCGCCAAACTCGATTCCAATAAGGACGGCATGATCGACGCCGCGGACGCCCGCTTCGGAGAGCTGCGCGTCTGGCAGGACGCCAATGGCGACGCGTTAACCGACGAGGGCGAGCTGAAGACGCTCGCCGAGCTCGGGCTCGTTTCGATCAGCCTGGCCAAGACCGAATCCGATGATATCGACTGCGGTTGCGACGGCACGGAGATCGTCTCGATGTCGCGCGTCATTCGCGCTGACGGCAGCGTCACGCGCGCCTATGACGCCTTCCTGTCGATCGATCAGTATGATTCGTTCGAGCTGAATCCAGTTCCCGTGAGCGATTCGGCGGCCGCCCTGCCGCAGCTCCTCGGCAGCGGGACGCTGAGCGACCTGCGAGTCGCGATGAGCCGCGATCCGGTTCTGCTCGAAATGGTCGAGACCTTCGCCGCCCTCGGGCCCGAAGATGCCGGCGCGATCTTCGCCAGCGTCGAGAATATCCTGCTCCGCTGGACCGGCGCGGATGCGGTCGCGGCCGACAGCCGCGGTCCCAACATCAACGCGCGCTGGGTTGCCGCCATCGAGGCGATCACCGGCAGCAGCTTCGTGCAGGCGGCGATCGGGGCCAATCCCCGTCAGGACGCGGCTTCGATCCTGGCGGGGGAGTGGCAGGAATGGGTGGGGGAGACCGCCGCCAAGCTGCTCGGCCAGACCGATATCGGCGCCGCTTTGATGCCGGGCCTGAGCTATGCCGCGGGCGCGTTCTTCGTCAGGGAGAACGAGGTCGCACTGGACGATGTGCTGACGGCGATCGCCGACCGCAGCTCCGGCGGAGCTCGCCGACGCCGCGGGCTATTGGCATGTCATGCTCAACGCGCTGGCCCGCTACGCCGGCGAGTTCGACATGACGGTCGAGCAAATCGATGCGCTCGTCGACGCGCGCCTGATCGGACAGGGTTTCCCGTTCGAGGCGGCCGACCTGCGCGGTGCGATTGTCGCCGCAGGAGCATCGGACGCGCTTCGCGGCCAATTCGCCTGGGGCGGCAGCGACG
Source organism: uncultured Alphaproteobacteria bacterium (assembly GCA_963850005.1). Taxonomy (GTDB): domain Bacteria; phylum Pseudomonadota; class Alphaproteobacteria; order Sphingomonadales; family Sphingomonadaceae; genus Allosphingosinicella. The sequence continues at coordinate 855,845 of CAWKJG010000004.1, read as the reverse complement.
GGGACGATCTGCTGGTCGCCCTGGCCGGAGTCGACAAGGCGAATGGCGGCAGCGGCGACGACCGCTACGTGCTCGGCAGCGCGCCCGGGAACGTCCAGATCGACGACGATAGCGGCACGGACGAGCTCTACATCGACCTGCCCTCCACCCAGGTCAGCCTGCAGTTCGAATCGAACGAGACAGGCGCGCGCGTGTCGCTGGTGTCGGCGGCCGGCGTTCACGCGAGTTTCGACTTCGACGTTCAGGACGGCTGGTACGATTCGACGATCGAGCGTGTCCGCTTCTCGGACGGCGTGGTGCGCAATCTGACCGACGGCGTGTCGCTGACGTCGGCGGACGGAAGCCGGATCGTGTTCGGCAGCCATGTCGAGGACCTCGAGCTTGCCGGCGGGCCGGGCAACGACCTGCTGTTCGGCTTTGAACGCGCCGACACCTATCGGATCGGCCCGGACGGAGGCAGCGACACGATCCGCGAGCAAGGCGGCGCCGAATTGGCCAATGACCGAGTGCTGGTCGACGCGCCGCGCAGCGACGTGGAGTTCGCCGTCAAGAGCGGCACCGCCGGCGCCGACGTCGTGATGCGCTTCCTGTCCACCGGGGCCGAGGTCCTGATCCAGAACCTTCGGTTCGGCGACCGCGCGATCGAGCGGTTCGATTTCCTCGATGGCTCTTCGCTGACGTTGGCCGAAGTGGATCGGATTCTGAACACCGGCACGGCCGCCGCCGAAACCCTCCTTGGCTCGGACCGCGACGACGTCATCGACGGCGGCGGCGGCGGCGACCTGCTGCGCGGCGGCGACGGCCACGACACCTATCTGCTGGGGCCGGACAGCGGGTTCGACCGGATCCAGGACGGCGACATCGGCAATTTCGTCCAGGTCGCCGAGGGTGTCGGCCGCGAGCAGCTTCGCTTCGAGCGCGGCGGCGCGCGCGGGCTCGACCTTGTGGTGCGGATCGCCGGGTCGGACGGGGGTGTCGTGATCGAGGACGGCCTGCGCCAGCCTTATGTCACCGAAATCAGGCTGGGCGACGGCACGGTCGTACCGTTCGCCGAAATTGCCGCGGCGCTCCGCACGCCCCCCGCCAACACCCTCAGTGGCACCGATCGGCCCGACAGCCTGTACGGAACCGAAGCCGACGAGCGGCTGGATGGGCTCGGCGGCAACGACCGGCTCGACGGCGGCGAGGGCAGCGACATCTACGTGTTCAGCGCCGGACGCGACGTCATCTATGACGGTGGCTACAGCCTCGACACGCTGCTGGCGCCGGCCGGCGCGACGATGGCGGACCTTCGCTTCGGTCGCATCTACAATCAGGTGGTCGTCATGTTCCGCGGCCATGACGGCGCCGTCGCACTGGCCAATCAGTACGGCTCCGGCTGGGGATATGGCGACAATCTGATGGCCAGCCTGGACGGCGGATCTGCCGAATATGGCGATGTCGAGATCATCGAGTTCGGCAACGGCGCGGCCGTGCTGCTGTCGGTCGACAAGACGGTCGGCACCGCCGGAAACGACCTGCTGTTCGACTTTTCCTATGGCAGCCAGACTTATGTCCCGGGCACCGGGGACGACGTCATCCTGTCGGGGGAGGGCGAGAGCACGATCGTCCTGGAGCCCGGCTTCGGCAACCTGATCGTCTCCGACCTCAACGGCCATTTCGACGCGCTCGAGTTCTGGGGCGGCATCGGCGCCGACGCGCTGAGCTTCACGCGCGACGGCTTCGACCTGATCGTCGGCGTCGCGGGCGAGGCCGGCAGCATCAGGATCGAGAACCAGCTCCTGCCGAACTGGGATTTCTTCCAGAACCGTGCGATCGAACTGTTCCGGTTCGCGGATTCCAGCGAAGTGTCGCACGACTCGATCGTCGAGCAGCTTTCGGCGCGGACGGAGGGGGACGACTGGGTCGCGACCGGCGTTCGCGACGGCGGCGCCGGCAACGACCTGCTGGTCGGCGGCAATGACGGCGACTCCTACGTGTTCGCGGCCGGCTACGGCCACGACGTCATCAAGGATTTCGGTTACGATCTGCCGGACCAATATGAATGGGACCGGCGCGACGACGTCGTCACTCTGGCCGGCTTGCTGCAGGAGGATGTCGAGTTCGCGCTCGATCCCGACGATCCCAACTCGATCCTGATCACCATCCTCGCGACCGGCGAGACGCTTCGGATCGATCGCACCCCCTACGATCGGGCTGTGCCGCCGGAAGGCGAGGACCGCGGCTACATGATCGAGCGGTTCGACTTCGCCGACGGCACCAGCCTCAGCGGCACGGTCGTGCGCCAGCGGCTGCTCGATGCTGCCGCGACTTCGGGCGACGACGAGCTGGTCGGGCTCGGCCTCGACACGGTCGTCGACGGCGGCGGCGGCAACGACCGGATCAGCATCGAAGGTGGCGGCACAGTCGTTCTCGCCCCCGGCGGCGGTCAGGACATCGTCTGGTTCGCCGGCCCGAGCGATCCGCTCGACATCATCGTTCGCGGCGCCGATCCGGAAGACCTGATCATCACGCCGCTCGACCTCGTCGCCGGCATATCCGGGGAGCATGTCCGCTTCGAACTTCCCGACGGCAGCTCGGTCACCGTGCTTCACGCCCGCCGCACGAGCGGCGGCGGGGGCGGGACTCTGACCATGTCCATCGAGGAGGGGGAACGTGGCTCGATCGGATCGCTGCGCTTCGAAGGCGGCGAATATTTCTTCTATAGTGGCCAGCTCGGCGGCCTGGTGGCCGGACGGACGGCCGGTACTTCGAACACCGACGGCCTGCTCGGCGCCTACGGGAGCGTGGCGGACCTGTTCGACCCGGGGGCGGGCAATGACGTCATCGCCGGAAACGGCGGACAGGACCGAATCCTGTTCGGGCGCGGCAGCGGGCAGGACGTCGCGCTGGACGATGTGTCCGGCTGGCAGTCGGGCGGCACCTATTCCGTGCAGATGTTGCCCGGGATCAGCCGCGAAGACCTGGATATCCGGCTCAGCGACGACGGCAGCCAGATCGTCATCGGCTTCGAGGATTCGCCGGATACCCTCCGAGTCGGTCGCGACGCCCTGTCGGCGATCGAGCTCAGCGATGGCCGGTTGATCGCCTTTCACAGTCTGGACGGATTCTTCTACGGCTACCCGGGCGAGGTGATCGAAGGCGGCCTGGGGAATGACGAAATCCGCAGCGCCTACGGCGGCATCGTCGTCCGGTTCGGCGTTGGCGACGGCGCGGACATCCTGTCGGACGATACCTTCGATTATCTGATCGGTGGCGACGCAACCGGCTGGGGCTGGACCGGCAACCGGCTCGAGCTGCCGGGCGCAGACGGGCCGGAGGACGTCATGTTCGTTCGCGATGGCGATAGCATGGACCTGGTCGTCATCCTGAGCGCAACGGGCGAGCGCCTGACCATCGTCAACCAATTTGCCGGATCGGGCAGCACGGATGATCCGACCCGGCTCGAGGCGGTGGTGACGGAGATCGCCTTCGGCGATCAGGTGCTGAGCTGGGCCGAGGCGCTGGCGCTGGTGATCGATGCCGATCCGGCGGAGATCCCGATCACGCCCAACCCGCTGCTGACCCTGTTCGACCTTGCCGCCTTGCTCGGGACTCCGACCGAGGGCGAGGACCGGCTTTATCTCGACGACGGCCAGACGGTCGCCGGCGGCCAGGGTGACGACGTGATCGTGGCGATCGGCACCGGCACGATCGAATGGAGCCTGGGCGACGGCAATGACATATTCCTGCTCGGATCGTCGGCGGAGGGCGGCAACCGGGTCCGCTTGCCCGATCACGCCGATATCGGCGATCTGCAGCTGCTGCGCGGCGGCGACGGACTGCGCGACCTGATCGTCGTCGACCGGGAGTCCGGTCAGCGGCTGATCATTCGCGACCAGTTCGTGGATCCCGATGCGACCGTAGTTGACGGCGATGAGCCGGCGACGCCGGTTACCCTTTTCGAACTCGCCGACGGCACCGAGCTTGGCTGGAGCGATCTGTTCCGGCTGATCGAGGGCACGGACGAGAGCGGCGATACCGACGTTATCGGCGATGCCGGCGGCTCGATCCTCGACGGCGGCGCCGGCGCGGACCGTCTGCTCGGCGGTCCCGGCGACGACGTCTACGTCTTCGATCGTGCCTTCGACGAGGACCGGATCCGCGACGAGGGCGGCCAGGATGTGGTCCGGTTCGGGGAGGGCGTCGGCCTGTCCGACATCTTCTTCAGCCGCACCGCGGAGGGGGGCCTGCTGATCGAAGTGACCGGTCGCGACCGGCTGGCGCTGCTGATCGAAGGGCAGTTCGCGACGGAAAGCCGGAAGATCGAGACCTTCCTGTTCGCGAGCGGCGACCGCCTCGACTGGGATCAGGTGGAGCAGGTGATCCTGCGCAATGACGCCACCACCGGCGCGGACTCGATCATCGGCTTCGACTTGCGCGACCGGATCGCCGGCGGCGGCGGCAATGACGTGCTGCGGGGCGACGGCGGCGACGACCTCCTCGACGGCGGCAGCGGCCGGGACATGGCGGTCTTCGTCGGGAAACGCGATCAATATGAGGTGAGCACGCTCGCCGACGGCAGCATCCAGGTGCGAGACCTGGTCGCCGGCAGAGACGGAACCGACCGCCTGACGAACGTCGAGGACCTGCGTTTCCTGGCCGACCCGGCCGGCAATCAGGATCAGCCGCTGACTCCGGGCAACCGCATGCCCACCGTCGCCACGTTCGCCCTTACGACGGCGGAGGAGCAGGTGGCGTCCGTGCCGCTTTCGACCTTGTTGGCCCAGGCGAGCGATGCCGACGGCGATGCCTTGCGGATCACCGGCGTGCTTGGCGCCGACGGCGGCGAGGCGTGGATCGGAATCGACGGCCAGCTGCGCTTCAGGCCAGCCGCCGACTTCACCGGCACCGCGATCGTGCGTTATCAGGTCGAGGATCCGAATGGCGGCGTGGCGATCGGCAATATCGAGGTGACGGTGACGAACGTCAACGACGCGCCGCTTGCCGCGATCGTCGCAGAGAACCCCCTGACCGTGGTCGAGGATGCCGCGCCCGGCCGGGTCGCGACCGTCAGCGCGACCGACGGCGACGACGACGCCCTGTTCTTCGCAATCGTCGCCGGCAACGACGACGGCCTGTTCGGGATCGACCAGGCGGGGGCGATCAGCACCGTGCGTGCCGCGACCGACGCCGACATTGGCGACAGGCAACTCACCGTGGCGGTCAGCGACGGCCACGGGGGCGAGGTGCGCCTGACGGTCCCGGTGACGGTAGCCGGCGTCAACGACGCGCCGGCCGCGGCCGATGTGACCCTGGTCGCGGCCGAGGATGGCGCGCCGCTGACCGGCACGCTCGCCGTGACCGACCCGGATGCGGCCGCGCCCGCGCAGTTCGAGCTGATCGAGTTGATCGACGGCTTGACGCTCGATGAGGACGGCACCTGGTCGTTCGATCCGGGCCATTCCGCCTTCCAGGCTCTGGCCGGGGGCGAGACACGCGTGATCGACGCGCCGTTCGAAGTGATCGACGATCTCGGAGCGCTCGGCACCGGCCGCTTCAGCATCACGGTGACCGGCGTCAACGACGCCCCGTCCGTGTGGCTTGAAATGGCAGTGGTCCCTGAACTGACCGAGGACGGTCCCGCCGTCGCTCTGGCGACAATATTGGCGAGCGATCCGGAGAGCGACCCGGTCACGTTCGCGATCGTCGGCGGAAATGTCGGCGGACTGTTCGCAATCGACGCGGATGGGACCGTCCGCAGCACCCGTGCAGCAAGCGACTCCGACGTCGGCGGCCATGTGCTGGTTGTCCGGGTCGCGGACAGCCATGGCCTTTTCACCGATGTCGAAGTGCCTGTCCGGGTGGTCGGCAGCAACGACCTTCCGGTCGCGCAGCCGGCAGCCGCGACCGCGACCGAGGACGGTCCCGTGGCGACCGGGCGGCTTGCGGTCCAGGATCCGGACGTGGGCGACACGCACGTTTTCGCACTGATCGCGCCGGTCGCCGGCTTGACGCTCCAGCCCGACGGGCAATGGCGCTTCGATCCGGCGAATGCGGCCTATCAGGGGCTCAAGGCGGGCGAACAGCGGACTCTGGTGGCGAATTACAAAGCGACCGACGCCGCCGGCGCGGCCAGCCCGTCCACGCTGACGATCGTTGTGACCGGCACCAACGACCAGCCGCAGGCGGCGCTCGCCCCGGGCAGCGCGCTCCACATCGCGGAGGATGCCGCGCCCGCCGTGGTGGCAACGCTCACGACGCTCGATCCGGACGGCGATTCGCTCAGCTTTGCGATCGGCGCCGGCAATACGCGCGGACTGTTTGCCGTCGACTCGATCGGCCGGGTGACGACCGTGCGGGCCGCCGGCGACGCCGATGTCGGCACCTACCAGCTGCGGGTCGACGTGAGCGACGGCAAGGGCGGCACGGCCAGCGTCGCGGTTCCGGTGGCGGTGACCAACATCAACGACGCGCCGAAGGTGGCGGTGATGCTGGTCGATCAGCAATGGGTTTCCGGCACCGCCAGGACCTACGCCCTCGCGTCCGGGACCTTCACCGACGCCGATGGCGACCCGCTGACGCTGTCGGCGACGCTCGCCAACGGCGGCGCGTTGCCCAGCTGGCTGCAGTTCAACCCGGCCACCGCGACCTTCAGCGGCACCGCCCCGGGCATGGCCGCCGGCAATGTGCAGGTCAGGGTCCAGGCGAGCGACGGCCAGGCCAGCGTAAGCGACGATTTCGTCATCGCCGTCCAGGCCGCCGGCGGCGGCGGCAGCACCGGCGGTTTCACCTTCCACGCTCTGAACAGCTGGTACAATCCGGCCTGGGGCGGCGGCTACAATGTCACCTTCCGCTATACGGTTCAGGCCGACGCGATCGTCGGCGGAAAGCTGAAGCTGTGGGATATCATCGCAAATTATGACGGGCTCGGCATCGTGCGCGGCGGCTGGGTCGACAGTTTCAATGGGCCGACCCGCCAGATCCTGGACAGCGATGGCAGCGGCATCACCTTTACGACGGTCGGTACCGGCTACCAGCCCGAGCTGAAGGTGGGGCAGACCTTCTACCTGACCGTTCGGGTGGACAACGCAGCCTATGTGGCCGGCGACTTCGATTACACGATCTTCGACCGCGATCCTCCGTCGGTTCAGGCGCCGATCCAGCCATCATTGGTCGGAGCGCGGCTGATGCTTCCGCGATTGCTCGACGATTCGCTCGAGTTGCCCGATCTGTTGTTCGCGAACGGCCGCCGGGACGAAGATGTGAACCGGGCCTTCGGCACCGACCGGCCGATCGACGTCGGGCTGCTCCCGCCGGGCGGGGACGGCGGTGCAATGCACTTCGATCCGATGGGCTTCGCGCTCCTTTGATGTCCGGAATCAGGGCATTTCGGGCCACCGGACCGGCTTCCAATCGTGCCTCGGATCCGGCGCGCCATGCTCGGCGAAATGGGTCAGTATCGGCTCGGCTTCGCGGCGGCTGACGGCCTGGGCCGAGCTGATCCGCTTCGGATTGCCGCCAACGGGGATGTCGACCCATTTCGGTTTGGCGGGGGGTTTCCCGGGCATCGCCGCCACCCGTCCGCCGTCCGGTTCGCGGTAAACGAGGTGGAAGCCTTCCCGGCCGAGGAAGTAGAGGGTCAGGCGTCGCTCGCCTTCCGGGCCGTTCCAGACCAGGCTCGCATCGCCAGAATTGGTGTTCCAATAATCGGCTCCCCGCTCGCGGACGAGCTGGAGCACCTCCTGGATATCGGCCGGGTCGAGGTACCGGTCCGGCCCACGGAACGTCAGCGCCATCCTGTCACCTCATGATGAGCGGGTTTTCTTTCTTGGTATCGAGCTGGTAGATTCGCAGCTCCTTTACCCCAAGCATCCGGGCGATTCGATTGAGATCGCCCTGACAGCTGTCGCAGGTCTCGCGGTCGACATAGATTTCGACCACCTCGGGCAGCGAGCCGAAATGCTCGAAGGCCCTCAAGAGCGCCTCCGCCTCGGCGTGGCTGACGAACTCGGCTTCGCCCAAATGCTTCGCGGCCAGGCCGAACTCCTCCCTCAGCCGGTCGACGAGGCGCCGCCGAGCCTCGATCGGAAGCGCGTAATTGCCCGGATCGAGCTTGCTGTTGGTACCGTGGAAGGTCTCGCCGTTGAGCTGGACCATGGCCGCGGTGCCGGGCCCGTTTTCGCGGTAAGGCGGGTAGCCCGCGGCCTTGCGCTGGGCGGCGAGCTCGTCGTAGCGCTTTGCCGCATAGGCGGGGTCCCGGATCTCCGGCGGGTCTCCAAATTGGGGGTTGGGCTCGTGAGACTGGTTCAACCCTCCCTGGGCGACGGGGATCACGTGGAGAACCTTGTCCGGATTGCCGTCGAAGTGAATGTGCGCTTCGCCATTCTCGATCTTCATCACGGTGCCGCGACGGCCGTCGGAATGGTCGACCCTGAGGCCGCGCCGAACCTGCGCCGGATCGGTGATCGGAGGACCGATCGCCTCCGGCGTGATCGGGGGGCTGACCGCCGTCGGCCAGCTGGCCGGATCGAGATGGTCGGGATCGGCCATCCGCGCCACCGCTCCGTGCCGATCGACCAATTCCAGATTGTAGTGCAGCAACGGCACGGCCTCGCGGAAGGCCTTGCTCCTGACCGCGCGCAGCACATAGGCCTCGAATTTGTCGGCCCGATATTTGCCGCCCTTGCCGGGGCCGGCGCCGAACTTCTGAAGCATGGTGGCGAATAAGGCGGGATCGGATGTTTGGAGAAAGCGCAGCACCGCGGATTGGTTCAGCCAGCGGTTCACCGCATCCGTGAGTCCGGCGACCTTCGCATAGCCGCCCGAGGCTTGCGCGGCGCGGTGTGCGGCCTCGACTCGAAAGCGCGGTCCAAGCACGGCGGCGGCGTAATCGACCCGGGCGGCGCGCATCGCCGCCTGGTCCGCCGGCATGCCGTTGAAGATCAGCCGTTCCCTCAGCCGCGCCAGTGCCGCCCGCGCCGCCTCCGGCGTGGGGGCGTGAAGCACCGCCATCACGCCGTCGCGGTCGAGCTGGGCCACGGCGCGGATCGTCTCCACGGCGTCGCCGCCGAGCTTGTGCGTCTCCAGCAGGTCGAGGATCTCGTCCTGATGGGCCGGCTTCACTCCGGGCGGAGCGGGATCGGCCGGGGGCACCTTGGGCGGGATGGCCTGATCGTCGGCATTCAGCGAGCGCGCCTCGAGCACGCCGGAGCCTTCGTCGGTGGTCTCCCGCGCCCGACCTGTGTTTCCTCCGCCCTCGCCCTCATCCGGCCCGCGCGAGCGGAAGCCCATCTGGCGGTTCAACTCGTCCATGACGGACTGCGAGCGGATCGCCTGCTGGTCGCCGCGGCCGCCGACTCCGCTGGTCATCGGACCGCCGAGGTCGCCGAGCACCGTGTCCGGGGCGGCGAGGCGAGGGTCGCCGGTCTTGGCGGCGAGATGGGCGAGGAAGGCCTCGAAGGCCTTGCCGCGATTGCCGAAGGCATCGACCGAACCGAAGGGCTGCGGCCGGCCGGCCAGGAAGGCCTCGCGATCGATCGTCGCTCCGCGCCGGGTGATCGAAGTGTCGTAAAGATGGGTGTTGGCCATCACGAACGCTTCCCATTCGGCGCGGTGGACCCCGCCAGGGCCGACGTCGACGACGGTGCCGAGATCGCGTTCGCGAAGCACGAACGGGAAGATTTCGCCGCGCTCCACCCCGAACTTCGCCGCGTAGATATCGGCCGACTCGACCCGGCTGGTGAGATAGAGGCCGCGGCCGAAATCGTCCTGCGAGCCGCCGCCGACCTTCGAAAGCTGCGCCCCGCCCTCGCGCAGCGACGCGCTTCGGCCGGTCGGGGCGCCATGGAAGAGCAGCATCAGCGGTTCGTCGGGCCGTAGCTTGCCGGCGGCGATCATATGCTCGCGGGTGGCGGCGAGCACGGTGTCGGCGATGGCCTGGCGGACCGGCGCCTCCAGGCTGGTGTCGTTCATGATGAGGTGGAGGCGCGCCATCGAGTTGGTCTCGCCGACGAGTCCCATCTCGCGGACCAGCGGATGGCCTTCGGGGCCGGTGCGCTCGGCGAGCCGGCGGACGGCGGTCCGGTCCGAGTCGGTGAGCGCCGTCACGCGGGATCCGGGCGCCAGGGCGTGCGATGGACCCGGGTCGGCAAGGCTCCGCGTCTCCGGGCCGCCGCCGTCGTCGGGACGTCGGCCGGATCCAGGCGGGGCCGTGTCTGGTGTCGCGTCCGGGGTCGCGACCGCGCCCAGGGCCTTGGCCCTTTCCCTCAGCGTGTTGGTATGGGCGTCATAGGCCTCGGGGCTGGCGAACGGCTCCCTGACGCGGGCGCCGGTCACCGGATCCGGATAGTTGACGACGACCTCGCCGCTCACGCGATTGTAGAAGAAGTCGGTGTAGTTGAGCTTGCCGTTGTCGATGAAATAGATGCGCGATCGGTGCTGGTCGATGCCGTGGCTGTCCGCCTGATACTTGATGACTCCGACATCGCCTTTGCTTCCCGACGGGAACCGGGCGAGGAAGGTGCCTCCCGCGTCCGCGCCGTGCGTGGGATGATAATGGTGGGTCATGACCCAGTGGCCGCCGTCGGCCGGAGCGCCGGGCCCGCGATGCAGCGGTACGCCCGAGCGGACTCCGCGGATCTGGAGGTCGCCGAATCGGTCGACCATCGCCACGAAGGTCTGGCCGCCCTGGATGACGAGATATTCGCCCGTGTCGGGATTGTGGTAGAGCGCCGCCTCGCGGCTCGGATCGGCCACGATGAGGTGCCGGAAATTGTCGTTCGCGGCCGTCAGGCTGGTCGGGTCGGGATGGATGAAGACCGAACCCTCCTTGACCCTTCCCATGCTGAGCATCTCGCCGGGGTTGAGCTCGATCCGCTTCGGCGGCGGCGGGACGTTGTCGTTGGCCGCCTGTACCTCGCGCGGCGGCCGCCGATCGAAAAGCGACTGGGCGTCCAGAATATCGTCGTCGTCGGAGCGCCGCGCCGCCGCCGGCGCCTCGTCTTCCTCCGTCCGCCGCGGCGCGGCCGCGGTCGCTTCGTCGTCGGGCCCTGTCGCGGCGGCCCGGCGCGGGGCGCTTTCCGGCCCATCGCCTGCCGCCGCCCTGACAGGCGGCGCGTCCGGGGTTCCCGCTTCCGCCGCGGCCGGGAGCCGGGGGGGAAGCGCGGGCGGGGGCTGGCCCGACATCGCCGCATCGCGCCAGGCCTTCATCCTCGGGCTGTTGTCGCTGGCATGCTCGCCGACGCCCTCCAGGAAGCTCTGGAAGCTGTTCTGGACGCCGGCGTCGGCAATCTCCTCCATGGCCTGGGCGCGGCTCCCGACGTAGGCGCCCCGCCGACGGTCGTAGTCGATCTCGACCGCTCGGGTCGCGGCGCCGCCGAGGCCGCCGCCGATCGTCCGGCCGGCGAGGGTCGTCGGGAAGGCGCGGGAATAGGCGTCGCCGCGCAGGCGGCCGAGCCGGCTTCCGACGTCGGCGCCGCGGCCGCGCGAGAAAGCGGTGAGGGCGCCGCTGGCCCGGCCCACGCCCTGGGCGAGCCCGCTGATCGCCCGGGTCGCGCCGCCGGTGACGACTCCGCCGGCGAAACCGCCGAGGAAGCCCTTCTTCATGCCGTGGCCGATATTCGAGAGCCATTCGCCCCGGTCCCAGGCCTTGTCGTCGAACAAGGCGTTGCCGCCGCCGCCGATCGCGCCCGATGCGCCGGCGATCAGCGCTTCGTCGAACAGCGACAAGGCCCGGAAGCCCTGGTTGGAGATCATCCGGGCGCCCATCGCCGCCTTCAACGCCGTTGAGCCGCCCGCCCGGGCAATGCCCAGGCCGGCCCCGATCCCCGCCGTCGCCGCCTGGACGATGGTCATTCCGAAGTCGCGGCCGGCATCCTCATAGCCGTAGCGGCCGCCCTTGATCGCCCAGCTCGCCGCCATTCCGACGACCCCGGCCCCGGCGGTGACGAGGACCGGGATCCAGATCGAGGCGGCCGCGCCGCCGGTGGCGATGGTCGAGATGACGGCGGCGGCGACGACGAGGGTGGTGGTGATGGCGTTGGCGATATTGTCGGTCGCCTGCTTATAGGCTTCGGCGTTGCGCTGGTTGGTCGCCATCATCATGGCGAACTCCATCGCCCCCGCGCCGGGCGCGGGGACGAAGCCGCCCTCGGCGTTGAAATTGCCGACGGGCTGGCGCGAGCCCCGCTGGCCGGCCAGGATGAGCTGGCCGCGCGCGTCGAACGCGGTGTCCTCGGGGCCGACTCCCATCAGTCCAAGAAGGCGGTCGTGGGAGCGCTGAAGCCGGCGATGCTCCGCGCCGGCGAGCAGCGGCCCGGCGATCCCGGCATTGTCGAGCTGGAGCTTGGAGGTCATCCGGGCGACCTGCGCGCGCTCGCGCGGGTTGCGCGGCTGGCCCATGGCGAGGACCTGGATTTCCAGCCGGTCGTCTCCGGAAAGCTCGCGGAAATAGCCTTCCGAATGTTCGAAGATGCCGAGCCGCTCGTAGAGGCCGGGCGTATGGCTGTCGTCGTAGATCCGGACCGCCTCGGCGACCTGGTCGGGGCTCATCCGCCCGAACTGGCGTTTCAGGAGATCCTCGTCGGTGCCGGCGCGGTCGACGGCGTGCTCGAAGGCCAAGGCGGCGGTTTCCGGATCGGCGAGACCGTGGACGGCCTGGCGTTCCATCAGCCGTCCCTGCCGTTCGTCGGTGGTTCCAGCGCGCATCCTGGCGCCGAGCTCGGCCCGGATTTCGGTGGTGCTGCGCGGCGGTCCCTCGCGATCCGGGTTCCGATATCCGTCGTAGAGCTGGAACATCCGGTCTTCGCGGGCGCGGGCCCGGGCGAGCCGCTCCGGAGTCTCCTCGGGGCGGCCGTCCGGCGGTGGCGGCCGATCCGGATTGGCCATGTCGGCATTCAGCTCCGGATCGTGAAGCGCATGCTCGAACCGCTCCGGCTTGGCGCCGCCGCGCCTCGATTCCTCGACCAGCAACTGGGCGGCACGGGTCTCGGGTGCGCCGGCGCCATGGGCGGCGAGGTTGGTGAGGAGACGAACCTGCTCGGGCCGGGTCGCCCCTTCATACATATATTCGCCGTCGCCGTAGGTGCGCCGCCGGGACGCGAGCTCACGGAGATATTCGACCCCGCTGGCGGCTCCGCCCGCGCGGCGTTCGCCGTCATTGCCCAGCCGGGCGACCGTCTCCTGCCAGCTTCGGTCGCGCCGCGCCTCGGCCTGCTCCGGCGTTTCGACCTCATAATCGGCGGTCAGGCCGAACTCGCGCGCGCCCTCGAGCCGGGTGCCGCCGCCGGCGAGGGCGGCGCGCTCCATGATATCGAAGGCGTTGTCGGCGCCGCGCTCGGGATCGGTGGCCAGCGCTTCCTCGACCTGAACGTCGAGCCGAACCGCGCGGACGGCGGCGACGCTTTCCGCCGCATTGGCCTCGGTGACGTTGCGCAGGATGTTGAACATGCGCTGGTCGGCGCCCTCGAGGTCGCTCTCGACCGCATCGAGCACCGCGCCGGCGCCGGGAAGACCGCGCATCGCCTCCACGTCCGCGGGGCTGAGCGCGGTCATCGCCTCCTGCACCTGGTCGCCGTTATTCCACCATTCGGTGGCGGCCTGGATCTCGTGGAGCGCGCCCTCGGCGCGGTTGCCGAGCAGATAGTTGTAGACGGCGTCGCCGCTCTCGAACTCGAGTGCCGATGCCGGTCACGGGGTTGCCGAAGCTCATGTAGAAGGCGATGTCGTCCCAGAGACTCCCGCCCGTCTCCTCATCGTAATAGCGGATCACCGCCTGGCCGCGCAGGTAGGTGAGGCCGCGGACGAGAGCGAGGGTCTCGCCCGGATTCTGCCCGAGCAGGGTCATCTGCCCCATCAGTTCGCCGCCGCGGTGGGTGACGTCGGCGACGACTCCGTTGGCGATCGTGCCGGTGACCGAGACGATCTGCTCCTCGGTCTCCGGCGCCCCGGCGAGCGTGGACGATTTATCGACGAACTCGCTGGGGTTGGCCCCAGTGCCCGCCGGAGGCGGGGTGGCGGCCGGGCCGCCGCTGCTCGTGGTCGGTTCCTCGCTCGCCGGCGGAGTGCCGCCGTAATAAGCGGCGTGCGCCTGCTCGCGGGCGGTGTTCAGTTTCTCCCAGAGCTCGTCCTCCATCGTCTGGAGCTGCGCTTCCGCGGGGATCGGGAAGCTGTCGATGACCGCTGCGATCGGCTCGGCCATCTGCCGGAGGCCGGCTTCGAGGCCGAGGATCTGGGCCATGAGCGAAAGGCCCGACTGGCGGGCTGAAGCGGCGAGTTGCTCGGCGAGGGTGCCTGCGGTGCGGGCCTGGGCCGTCGTGCCGGACGTGCCGCGCGCCTCGGTCTGCCGCCGCATCCGCTCCGCGCCCGCCGCCATCGTCTCGCGGCGGCCCCGGGCGGCGTCGCCGGCGCGTTCGTTCGTCCGCTCGGAGGCCTGCTTCACGTAGCTGGCGAATTGCTCCGCCGTCTGGCCGCGTTGCCGGCCGATCTCCTCGTGAAGCGCGGTGACGGTGCCACCCTGGGCGGCGGCCATGGCGCGATAGCCCTGCAGCTGCCCTTCGCCGGCGCGGGCGAGGCCCGAATGCTGGGCCTGGCCCGAGCGTTCGGCGGTGGCGACGATCTGCTGGCGGCTTCGGTTGTAGCGTTCGATCAGCGACTGCTCGATCTGCTGGCGGCTGCGCTTGACCGTCTCGATGCCCTTCCTGACGGTCTTGCGGACCTGCTTGAGGGCGTTGAGCTTCATCGTCCCGATCTGGGCCGGGGCGGAGGTCCCGAGCTGGGTGATGTAGTTCTGGAAGGGCTGGAAGGCCTCGGTCGCGGCCGACTGGAAGCCGGTGGCGGCGGTGGCGAGCTGGCCGGCGAAGATGGTCGTCGCCTGGGTGAAGGCGGTGGTCCGGTCGCTCGCGCGGTGCTGCACCGCCGGATCGAGCGGCTCATTCTCGGCCGCCTGCATCTGGGGGCTGAAATCTTCATAATCGGCCGCCGCATTCGGCACATGGGCCGCTGACGGATCGGCGTTGAGCGAGGAGAAGGCCTCGGACGCCGGTGGGCCGGTGCGGTCGACCTCGCCGGCGTAGAAGGCAAGCTCGCTCTCGACATCGGCCGCACCGGCCTGGGCGAGCTCGATCCGTTGCTCGATCACGCCCTTGCGGGCGGAGACGGTGCCGAGCGCCCGCCCGGCGGCACCGCGGATGAGGATCCGCGCGGTCTGAGCCTGGAGTTCCAGCCGGGCGATCGCGTCCGCTTCGGCGGTGGCGAGGTCGAGCCGCGAGCTCTCCAGCACCCGCGCGAGGTCGAACAGCGAGCTATCCAGGGTGCGCTGGGATTCGTCCTCCATCTGCCGATAGAGCGAGACCAGCGCGGCCGCCGAATCCCGTCCGTCCTGGAGGAAGCCGCGATGAGCCCGCTCCGCCGACGCCGCGACCGCCGCGAATTCAGCCTCATAGCCTCGCGCCGGCGCCGGCACCGCCGACTTGCCCCCCTTCGGCTCGACCGAAAGATAGCGCGGCATGACCAGGGGCGCGTCGACTCCGCGCAACTCGAGCGGCCTTCGCATCAGCATGACCGGCGAGGTCGCCGGCTCGCCGGCCGGTGCTTCGCCTCGCTCCCCCTCGAGCCCTTCCTCGTCCTCGTCCCCGCCGCTCCGGCGCCGGCGCCCGGCCGGGGCTCCGGCTCGCCCTCCCGGTGCGGCGCCGTCCGGCGCCGCCGCCGCGCCGCCGCCCCCGGCCGCAGGGTCGGCCGCCCCGTCGCCGGTCCCGGACTCGGCGGGCGAGTCGATGGTTTCGTCCAGGGTCTGGTCGAGCTGCGGGGTCTCGGCCGTCTCGAGCTCCGCCGCCATGTCGTCGCGGGGCCGGGACGGAAGCGTCGCGGCGAGATCCTCCTCGCCCCGGGGCCGGGCCATCGAAGTTGCCGCATGGCTATCGGCGAGGCTGGCGACGTCGGCGTAGCTGGCGAGGCCTTCGCGCCGGGCCTCGAGATAGCGCGGGGTCGCCAGCGCCCCGGCATCGTCCGGGGACCGGGCGGCCCGGACCGGCGGACCGGGCGTCCGCCCGGCGGACGCGGTTCGGCGGGCCGCTGCCGTGTCGGAGTTGGCGGCGGACGCCCGGCGGGGCGGGAGCCGCGCCGGCGGCGCCCGGGTCGCCGCGCGCGCTACCATGCGGGCGGCCGCGGCGGCGAGCGGCCGAGCTTGGCATATTCCTCGGCCGCCGCCGCGATCACGTCGGCGCCGGCGATCGCCCGGCCCTGCGTCCCCGCGCGGACGGCCGCGCTCAGCACCATGTTGCGGATATGGCCGCCGGCGAGATCGACGCTGAGCGCCAGCCAGTCCATCTCGCGCTCCGCCAGGGCGTGGCCGTCGCCGAGATGCGCCGCCCACAACGCGCGCCGGGCGACGGCGTCGGGCAGCGGGAATTCGAGGATGGAATCGAGCCTCCGGACGAAGGCCGGGTCGAAGCGGTCGCGGCTGTTGGTGGCGAGGATCGCGACGCCCTCGAAATCCTCGATCCGCTGGAGAAGATAGTTGGTCTGGGCGTTGGCGAAGCGGTCGTGCGAATCGCCGACTTCGGTGCGCGCTCCGAACAGCGAATCCGCCTCGTCGAAGAAGAGCAGGACGTCGGCATGCTGGGCGGTGTCGAGCAGGGTCGAGAGGTTCTTCTCGGTCTCGCCGATCCACTTGCTGGTCATCGCGGCGAGGTCGACCCGGTAGAGCGGCAGCCCGGCCTGGCGCGCGATCCAGTGCGCCGCGAGAGTCTTGCCGGTGCCCGACTCGCCCGTGAACAAGGCGGTGACTCCGGGCCGGTAGCGGGCGCGGAGCGACGGGCCGAGCGGCTCGGCGAGCCGGTTGCGGAGCCGGATCCGGTCGAGCAGCAGGTCGAGCGCTCCGGCGAGGCTGTGCGGGATGACGAGGTCGGCGCGTTCGACCGGGGCGGAGGAGCGGCGGGCGAGCTGGTCGAGATCGCCGGCGCCGGCGCCGACGGCGTCGGTGAGCCGGCGCCAGGGATCGCCGGCCGGTTCGGCGGCCTCCATCCGCGAGGCGATCTCGGCGATCCGGCCGGCGCCGTGGCGGTAGGCCGCGGCGGCGCTGCGGGCGAGATCGGGGGCGAGCCCGGCTTTCTCCCAGAGCGCGGTCCGGTCGTCCTCCCCGGGTATCGGCACCCGCCATTCGTGGAGCGGGGCCGACGCTTCGATCAGCCCTTCCGGCGAGGCGAGGATCAGCAGCGGGCCCCGATAGGCACCCGCGGCGGGCACCCGGAAACGCTCTCCCGGGCCGAGCGAGGCGCGGATCACCGGAATCGCCCGGGCGGCGGCGAGCCAGGCGGCGTGCCGGGAGGGGGGTTCGGCGCCCATGTCCGCGCAGGCGAGGCCGAGCGCGGCGGCGATATTGTGCGCGAGCGCCTCCGCCTCGCGCGCCGACGGCGTTCGTATCGCGAGCAGGGCCGGCCCGTCTTGGGCGCTCAGCCGCTCCGCCCAGGCTCGCGCTTCGCGCTCGATCGCGAGGGGAAGGCCGGTCGGCTCGGCGGGGAGTCCGGTCACGCCGTCCGGCTCCAGCCGGAAGTTGCACAGGGCCGCGACCACGCTCGGAGCGATGCGCAGCGACCGCTCGGGCAGGGGAGCGTCCTCGTCGCCAAGGCTGAACAGCCCGGCCGAAGCGCCGGGACCGGCGAGCAAGGTCAGGCAGTCGAGGCCGAAGCGCGCGAACAAGGTGGCGGCGAAGCCGACCAGCGGACGGGGGCCGCCGATCGGCGCCTGTGCGGCCGCGATCCGTCGGGCGCTGTGCGGCTCGGTCTCGGCCGCGAGGCAGAGCGCGGCGGCGAGCAGTTCGCCGTCGCCGAGCGCGAATCGGGCGGCGAGATCGACGAGCGCGGCCTCGCCGGGGGCGGGCGCCGAGCGCAGTCGGGCCAGGCGTTCCTCCGCCTCCGCCAGCCACGCTCCGGCGGGCTCCTCCCCGCAAGCCTGAGCGACGAACGCCAGAGCAAGCGCCCTGAGGCCCGTGCCGACTCCGTGCTGCGGTGCGTTCATCGGGCCTTCCCCTCATAGCGATAGCGCACCGAGAGGCCGAGCCAGTCGACCCAGCCCGGATCGACGTCGAGCGCCCGGCGGCGAAGGCGGAGGTCGGCGGCGTCGAGCGGAAAGCGAACGATCAGCTTTTCATCGGCAAACGTCACCTCGCCGCGCTTGCGGACGAGCCGGTGGAGCGGAATCCGGGCGCGGCGCCGGAGCCAGCCGTCGAGGCCGGCTCGCCAGCAGCGCGCCCAGTCCGGGGTCTCGCCGATCTCGGCAAGACCCTCGAACGCGGCCAGCGCCGGGTCGCCGTCGGGCACGCGATAATGGCGCGCGAGCGTGCGCAGCAGCGTTCGTCCGCAGTCCCGCCGGAGCAGGAGCGGCCGCTCGCACAGCCATTCGCGGAAGCCGAGCCGGATCAGGGAGGGGATAACCAGCCACAGGCCGGCGCAGTCCGATTCGAGCCCGATGGGCGAGACCAGCGGCTGTTCGGGAGGCGCACGGACTTCGGTGACGGAAGCAGGCGGCTGCGCGGGACGCGGTTTTCCTGCGTCTGCAGCAAGCGCCTCGACGGGCGCATCGGCGGCGGTCGCCGATCTCGGCAAGGCGACGCCGGCTTCGGCTGCGCGTCGGAGCGGGCTGGGCGCGGAGTCGGTCTTCCGGGCCGGCGGAGTGAGCGCCCAGGGCGCCGCGAGGAGATCGGACCAGGCCTGGGCGAGCCTGCCAAGCAGCGCCGGCGCCAAAGCGAGCGAGGGGCTGGCGTGAAGCAGCAGGCGCTCCAGCAGTCGAAGCACGGGACGTCCGCCCGGTCCGAGGCGGCGGGCCAGGGCTTCGATCCGGTCGCGAAGCGGCTCGGGCAATCGCTCGCGCAGCTCCGTGACCGTCTGCGCGCAATGCCGCCGGTGAGTTCGGCGCGCTCTGTCAAATGGCATTCTTCCCTGAGGATATCGTCACCGTGAATCGTCCGGATCGGCGCGGACGGTGGCCACGACCACGCACCGGACGCCGCCTGCACGGCTCGAACGACGACGTCGATGTCGGCGCTCTCGAGGGCCATCAGGACGAGGGCGAGCCCTTCCTGCGCGCCGTCGCCGCCCAGGACCCGGGCAACGATCTCGACCAGCCACGTCTCGAGGTCGCGGCCTCGCCATTCGGGGACGGCCAGGCGCCAGAACCAGCCGGCCGGACGGCGCCCCGCCAGCAGCTCGGCGAGGAGCAGCCGCCGAGCTTCGGCCGGGCTTTCGAACCAGACGCAATTGACGAAGGCGCCGTCGCCGGCGTCGCGCCCGTGCCGGGCGCCGCTCGTCGCCGCCTCGTAAGCGAGGCGAATCGCTCCGGAGCGCTCCTCGGGCCGGGCGGAGACGGCGCGCGGTCCCGGCCGCATCCGTCGGATGAGGACCAGGCGCCGGCTGTCGGCCAGCTCGGTGCGCAGGCCGTCCTCGATCCGAAACGCCGCCAGGCTCGCGAGATGCGGGTCGCCGCGCAGCCTCAGAGTGCCGATCTCGACGCCGGCCACGGCTCAGGCTTTCTCGTTGACGAGCTCGATCCGCATGTCGGCGGTGAGGCTCGCCACCGAAATGAGGTTGTGGGTGAGGATCGCGCTGGCATGGCCGTCGACCAGGTCCTCGATCACGGCTCGGGAGACGAGGCGGTTATCGCGATCGCGGATCAGGGCGGTCATACCCTTGCGGATCCGCGAAGTCTCGACGGCGAGCTGGAGCCGGGTGCCGACCTTCGCCGGGGCGGGGGCGACGAGCCGGGCGGGGACGATCCGGTCGATGGGCGCGTGCGAAGCCATCAGCATCGCGATCCGAACCAGCTCGTTCACCGCGCTCCAGGCTTCGGGGAGGTCGCGGTCGATGCGCGCGAACAGCCAGTCGACGAAGCCGTCGAGGGTCCGCCGAAGCTCCATCGGGACTTCCGCCCAGTCGGGAAGCCCGGCGAGGGATTCGAGCGGCGCGGGCCGGTCGAACTCGGAGAGGATCTCGGCCCAGCCGAGACGGATCACCGGCGCGACCTCGGCGAAGGCGGCATGGAGGCAGCCGGCGACCTGGCCGATCGCCTCCATCTCGTCGGTCGCCATCTTGGTGAGGCTGGGCTGGCGGTGGCGCCCGCCGATCAAATCGGCGAGGCTGGCCGTTTCGCGAATCTGCACCTGCGCCTGCAGCAGCGACAAAGTGTGCAGCGCGGCGAGGTTCACCTGGGCGACGGCGAGTCGCCGTTCCTCCGCCACCCGGCGCTGGGCGACGAGCGCCTGGTGCACTCCGCGCAGCAGCTTCGGGACCGTCCCCACCGTCCTGGGCGCGGCAACCCTCAGGGGCATCGCCGCGCGCTCGCGCATCTTCTCGATCGCCGCCCGGGCCGCCTCGAGCTTCTGGATCCGGCCAACTTCGGCGGCGATTCGAGGAAACCATTTCACGGGAGCGTCGCGCAGGAGCTCGACATAATCCTCGATCTCGTCGGGTATCTCTTCATGCTCCTGGCGGCAGGCGGCGACCGGCTCGGCGGCGAGGCCGCTGGCGATTTCGAGCGTCGCCACCGGCGTCCGGTGCCCCGCCTCGCGCACCCGGCGCCAGGCGAGAGCCTCGACCTGACTGGAAAGCACGGCCTCGCGTCGGGCGTTGGTCGAAGCGACCCGTTCCGCCTCCTCCGCCCGAAGCCGCTCGGCGGTGCCGATGTCGTGCCGGGCCTCCTCGACCTCGACGTCGACCGAGCGGAGGTAGGCGACGGCGGCCTGGGCGCTGGCCTGGATGTCGTCGCGAAGGTCCTGGAGGCTCTGGACGAGCTCCTCGAACAGGGTCACTCGAGCCTCGACCAGGCGCATCAGCGCGATGCTGTTGTCGATCACCTCGACCGTGGCGGTGAAATAGCTGGATTCATGCTTGTCGGCCGGCGGCTCGTCCGCATCGAGGAACATGCGATCGTTTGCGCCCTTGCCCCGGTCGTCCAGCAGCTGCGCGAGAGTCGGGCCGGGGAGGCTGGCGTCCTTATGCCTGTAGCCGGGGACCGGGAGGTCGCCGAGCGCGATCCCGGCCGGGCCAGCGCCGCCGACGAGCCGGCTCAGGGTCACCAGGATCGCGTCCTTGGTGGCGAGCGAATATTTGAACGCCTGCTCGGCGGGAGCGGGGTTGAGTCGCTCGGCGACGGTGACGGTGCGCTCGACCAGGCCGGCATAGGGGATCTGGCGGCGGATGTCGGCGCCCCGATAGCGGGCGCTGTCGAGGGCCAGGGTGGCGATGGCGGTGGACAGCGCCGCCGGCTTCACCGGCGTCGCCTGGAACGAGGCGATCTGCATCGGCATCATCATTAGCGGCATCGGGGTCGCGATCTGCATGGGCATCTTGGGCGTAGCCGCCGCCGCAACCGTCGTAATCGCCGGGCGACGCTCCACCAAGTCCGCCGGCCGGGCCGTGAGCGGGGCCAGCATGACGTTGATCGGAAGCATGTTCATCATCTTCGGCGCCGGAATCTTCGGCCTGCTGCTGGTTGTCGTCGTCGCCCCCGCCGCCTGGGCCGGCGTCTTCTGGATGTCCTTGAGGAACTCGCCAATGCCTTTGCTCGTGGCGCGCGCGCCTTCGTCGCGCGAGGCGAGGTCGGCGAGCGAGGGCGAAGTGACGAGGCGCGAGGCGGCGTCGGCGCCGAGCATGATCTGGCGGACCCGGTAGATGTCGGCGCGCGCCCGCACGAAGCCGAGATCGACCGCATCGTTGGTCGCCTTGAGCCGGGTCTCGACGTCGGTGAGGAAGGGTGCGATCCCATTCTCGTCGATACGGGCCATTTCCTGCGCGAGGAAGGGCAGCGACCAGCGGCCGCGGAACGCATCGATGGCGGTGACTCGCCTCAGGCCGACCTCGCTGACCGTGTCGAAATCCGGGACATCGAGCGACTCGCGCCCCGGCACCGCCTGCCACGGCCAGCCCGGCTGCTGGGCGTTGTCGACCCGGAGAAGCGCTCCCGGGGGGGCGTCGTCGCCGATGTAGGTGTAGACGTTGCCATTGGCGTCCGTCTTGCCGAACGACCCCCACTCGACGTCGCCGCCGCGCTGGGCGAACTCGACCGCGTTGATCTGGAAGTTCTCGAGCGTCCCGCCGTTGAGGCGCCAGCCCCGGTCGGTGGGGATTTCGATCCGGTGCCACACCTGCGGCTCCGGCAGGTCGCCCGCGCGGCGGGCCTGCGCATTGGCCTCGCGGCCGATGGCGAGGGCGTCGGGCGCGCCCCAATACAGGCCCGCTCCGAATAGAACTCTCGCTGACCACCGGCGGGGTGCCCTGGCCGAACCTCAGCGCGAGGCCGGTGAGCCCGCTCGCCGAGTGGATTTTAACCCAGAACCAGAGCGTGTCCGATTTCGCGATCGGCAGCGAGGCCCGGGCCCCCATCATAACATGGGAGCGGGCCGCGGTCTGCTCGGTGAAGCGGCGGGTTCGGCTGATCTCGATCGGCACCTGGGTCCGGGGCGCCGGACAATTCTCCTCCATCGGCAAGTCGCCGCCCGACCAGCCGGTCACCTGCCCCGAGACGCTCTCAAGCAGCCGGTCGTAGCGCCGCCGCGCCGCCTCGCGCCGCCCCAACCAAAGCGCCCGATCCTGAAGGAATGCGGCGATGGCCTCGGCGAAGCGCGGATCTTCCACCTCACGTTCGAGGAGACGGGGATCGTAGGCGGAGTCCGGGACCGGGACGAGCAGCTCGACCCGGTCCGGGACGTTGCGGTTGAAGCTGGCGAGCGGCGCCGCCTCGCGAACCGCGAGCTCGAGATTGCTTCGCGCCACCGGAACAGCCGAGACTCCGAAGCTGCCCGGGAAGAAATGCTGTCGGCGCAGGATCGGGTCGAACAGGTCGGGCGGGAGCAGGCCGACCGGGGGCATCCGGACGAAAGCGGCGCCAAGCGTCGGCTCGTCCAGGCTCGGAAGCTCGGAAAGATGAGCGACGAACTGGTCGATTCGCGCCTGCCACAGCCGAGGCTCGCCGGCGGCGGGAACGAGCGGGGTCCGGGGCCGGGGGGTGCCGCCGATCCGGGCGACCGAGAAGCGGTCGACGAAATCCAGGCGCCACTCCTCGTCGAAGCCGACGATGGCGAGCGGGACGCCCCATTCCTCCCAGGGGTGCATCTCGTCGTCGAGCAAAAGCTTTTCATTGTCGAAGACGCGATAGGCGAGGCGGTTGCGAAGGGCGGGATTGCGCGCCGGGAGGCTGTAATCGGGGCCGCCCGCGATGGCGACGGCCTCGGACGGCCACAGGAAGAGAGCGAGCCGGCAGCCGTCGATCCTTTGCAGGTCGACATAGGGATCGTCGCGCGGGTCGGGCGGGCATTCGTCGCGCGGGCGGCCGAGGATGGTCGCGGTCACCGGCTGGGCGACGATCACCCCGACATGGGGGAGGCCGGCGCTTTCCGGGTTCGCCGCGATTTCGGCCAGAGTGGCGCCGAGGCGGCGGGGCAGGAAGGGCCGGAGCCTGGCCGCCATTCCGGCGAAGGCGCTGTCGCCCTCGGCGTCGGCGAGCGACTCGGTTTCGGGGACGGGCTCGCCTTCGCCGGCGAGGGCGTCGCCATGGTCGACGCGAAGGATGACCGGAAGGTCGCCGAACGGAAGGCGACGGCCCGCGCCGACGCTCACGTCCTCGCCCGAGCGGGCGATGCCGTGGCCGGGCGCGAGCTGGAAAAAGGCCTCTTCGGGGCCCCGGCCCACCGAAGCGGAGTCGACGAGCAGCTCGAGCCCCTCGACCGTCCCCGGCGCCAAAGCCAGACCCTGCAGCCGCTGGAGGCCGGACCGGCTCTCCTGCTCGGCGGTCAGCGCCTTGTCGCTGAGCGCGCGCCCGGCGAACGGGTTGATTCGCCGACGCCAGACTCCCGGAAGCTCGGGCCGCATCGGCGGGTCGATGCCGATGACATGCTCGTCGGCGAGCGGTCGGTGGATCTTCTGGGTGACGTCCATCGGAGTCTACGCCTTTCTCAGCTCAACTTCTGGAGCAGACGGTCGATACCCTCGGCGTCCTTCTTGCCGACGTCGTCCTTCAACAGCTCGGCAAAGTCCCTGAGCTGCTCGCCCGGGATGCTCCGGAAGACGGCGTCGATGGCGAGGGCCTTGCCGCTCTCGCCGAGCCAGATCGCAAGCTTCGGCTCCGGCCATTCCTCGCCGAGCGCTTTGTCGAGCCGGGCCAGCCCCTCGCCGACCCGGGCGTCGCTATAATCCTCGGCGACGTCCATCACCTCGCCCTCGCTGAGGTTGAGCGGCGTATCCATCCGGACCAGGGTCGACAGGCCCGAGGCGTTGCGAAGGGCGTTGCGCTCCAGGCCCGTGCGCGCCGCGGCGAGGTTCACGGCGGCGGTGGGCGCGACGGTCGGATTGAAGGTTCCGATCGACACAGGTCGCCGGCCGGGCGCCACTATCGGTGGCGTCGCACCCCCTGTGGCCCTCCGGCCGGGGACCGGCACCGGCGCAGGCTCGGGCTCGGGCGCATTTTCCGGAACCGGGACGGCGGTCATGATGTCGGGCGGCAATTCGCCCTTGGAAACGCGCTCGAGGTCGGCGACCACGGCCGCGGTCAGGATGTCGGAGCCGGCGACGGCGGGGGAGCCGAGCAGCGACACCATCCGCGCCGTCGCCTGCGGAGTCGCGGTGCCGCTCAGCTTGGCGACCCGGCGGTCGAGCTTCAGGCGCTCGAGATTGGCGTTCACGACGGCGCCGATGACGACGTCGTCGCCGCTCACCGCCACCCCGACCCCGGCCAGCCGGGTCTGGTAGGCGACGGTTCGGCGGCGCGTATACCAGAGCAAAGGCGGCCGCCCGCTTTCCTGCGGAAGGGCGGCGATCGCCTCGTGGAAGGCGGCGTGCCACGCCTTGACCTTGAGCTCCTCGGCCTCGCGCCGCGAGTCGGATTCGGAGTCGCGCTCCTGAGCCTCGATCTGCTTGCGCCGCTTGGCGGCCAGCCGCGAGATCAGGTCGAGCGCCGGCCGGGTCGCGCCCGCGCCGGGATCGCCCGCCATCGTCATCATCGTCGCTCCGAGCGCCTGCGAAAATCGCTGGAAGCGGCCGCGGCTGACCGGGACGAGCACGAGCACTCCGGTCGCGTCGAGATCGGCCGCCTGCGCTTCCAGGTCGATCGGCGGCAAGGCGAGGGACTCCTCGACCAGAGCGCCGAGCTCGTCGGTCGGGACGAAGGCGATGTCGGAATCGACGGTCGGCGGGAAATAGATCTGGCGGAAGCCGAACTCGTCGGGCTGGACCGCCGCCGCCGGAAGCTGCCCCGCCGGCGGAAGCGCCGCGAAGGCATGCGCGGCCGGGAACAAGGGCGGCAGGCCGCGGCTCAGGAACTCGGCCAGGACGTCGCCAAGGTGGGCGCGGTGCTGGAGAAGGTGCGCCTCGGCGATGGCGCGGGGGCGGCCGCCGAAGGCGACCTGAACGCCCGAATCCGCGCCCGTCTCCCGCCGGACCATGGCGACGTCGATCCAGCGGATCGTCCCGCGATCGACCGCGATCATCGCCAGCGGCAAGGCGTCCTGCGGAAGGCCGCTCGGCTGGCCGGTGAAGATCCGCTTGGCGAGGCTTCTCCGGGCGGCGGTGAGGTTGGCTGCGCCGCTGGTCTCCGGAAACGGGATCAGGGTGAGCGCGGTCGCTTCGATGATGTCGCCGTCCTCGACCGTGCGCTTGCCGGTGAGGGTGCGGGGGTAAGCGGCGATCGGGTTGGCGGTGAACTCCACCGCGCGCAGGGCGAGGATGAAGATTCCGGTGCGCCGCCCGAGCGACACGCGTGGCTCCTGGCGGAGGCCGAGCGCGGCGTCGAGCTGCCGGGTCAGCGGCAGGTCGAGCAGCGGCACGTCGCGTTGCTGGGTGATCATGACGACGTCGCCCGAAGGCGTCAGCCCGACGCCCGGGGCGATGCGCAAGGTCTGCCCGCGCACCTGCGAGAGGCTGCGCACCTGGAGCCCGCTGATCACGCCGGAGCCGCCCGAGCGCGCCATGTCGGCCTGGCGCTGGCGGATATAATCCTGATCGCGGGTGAGGTCGGCCCCGGTGAGGAAGCGGCCGTCGAAATAATGCGGCCGCCGGCGAAGCCCGTCGAGGATCAGTGGGCCGGCACCGATCTGGTCCTCGACATCCTCGCGCGCGAAAATGTCCTGACCCTGGGTGCCCGCCATCCGGGAAAGCTCGGAAGCCTCGGCGACCGAGATGTAGGCCCGCGACTGGGCCTTCACGAGCTGGTTCATGCGCTGGGCTCCTCGGGTTCGACGATCAGGGCTTCGGCCGGCGCTCGGCCGAGCCATTTTCCGGGCAAATAGATGAAAGGCCTGAGGCCGTTGTCGACTCGCGGCCGGCGGGTGAGGTCGAGCGTCGGCGGGGTCGACGTGGGCGCGTCGGCGGGCCGAGTGACCGGAATCGCGATCCGCGCGAGCAGCACCGCCGAGAGCTCGTGGCCGGCGACATGCTCGCCGAGCGGATCCAGGCCCTCGTCGAGGTCGCCGGAAAGGCCGGTATCCCAGGAGCCCAGCACCGCCGCGAGCTTCGCTTCCTTGCTCGCGCTCGGTGCCGGCCAGCTGTTCTTGGGCGCCGGAACGGTCCCGTCTTCGGCGCGAAGCACAAGCTCGAAGCTCGGCTCCTCGGCGAGCCGGGCGGGAACGAGGGCGTCGAGCGCGTCGAACGGCCCTTGGGCGAAGCTCGGAGTCATGCCTCGGCCGCAATCCCTGGCCGAGAGGAAGACGTCGACGACGACGGCGAGATCGAAGGGCGTGCGCGGCGCCGGGTGGAGGGCCGCGACGAGTTGCTCCGTCTCCTGGGCGACGAACCAGCGGGTGAGATGGATGCACCAGGGCTCGGCGACCTCGATCAGCCGACCGTAACGATCGAGCGCCACGCCCGGCTCGACCCTAAGCTCGAGATCGTTGTCCTCGGCCTCGGGCGCCCGGACGGCGAGGCCGGCGAGGGTGCCGAAGCCGGCGAGGTGGCGGAGCGCCAGGGCGAGCCGGCGGCGGTGGTAGGTCTGCTCGTCGCGGAAATCCTCCGCCTGGAGAAGCACTCCGGTGGCGTAATTGACTCGCTCCGCCCGGGCCGGCTGGACCAGCGGATCGGCGGCGGCGTAGAGATCGGTGGCCATAGACATCATCCTCCGGGCCGGCGGGGAACGCGGGTGCGAAGCACGTCGCCAAGGTTGGGCTGGCGCTCCACGCGCTCGAAGATTCGCGGATCGATGCGGGGCTCGAGGCGCGGCTCGAGGCGCGGATCGCGACGGGGGTCGGGCGCCGCCTCGTTGACGCTGACGACGAGGACGACGGGTCCGCTCTCGTTCTTCGACTCGTCGAACACGGTGAGCTGGAAGCGGTACCGGCCCGGCTTGAGCGGAGTTCTCGACGTCGACGAAGCCGCTGTCCGTCTGATGGGGAACGCCGGTGGCGAGGACGACCATGATCAGGCCCGATCGAGCAGGGTGAAGGAATATTTGACGACCTTGCCCGGCGGGTTGTCGGTCGAGCGCAGGCCCGACAGGCGGAAGCCCTTGCCGGCGGAGATGACGGGATCGATCGTCTTGTTGTTCGAATCCACCATCTCCAGCACCGCCGTCGGCCGCTCCGTGTCGCGAACGATCACATTGAGGATCGTGGGCTGCGACAGGTTGCCGGCATCGTCCTCGACGACCAGCTGGAAGCGGTGCGCTCCGACCGGAAGCGGGTTGCGCGGATTGACCTCGACGTCGATCGTCCCGTCCGCGCGGATCTCGGTCTGGCCGACTTTGAACTCAGGCATGTCTCACTCCCATGACCAAATGTAGCGACTGATCCTTCTGCCCGGCGCGGCGCTCGAGCCGGCGGCGCTGAGCGTGAAGCCGGACCCGGTCCACACCTCGCCGGGGCCGCGGGCGACCGCGACCGGCGGGATCGAGGCCGGAGCGTCGGCGCGCGGATCGAGACGGCCGCTGCCGGCGACGAAATCCCCTTCGCCGAGGATCGACTTGCCGAGCCTCACGCGCTCGAACGGCATGCCTTCGGCGAGGTAGGTGTCGATTCCGACCAGCGAGGCGGCGCCGACGATCAGCGGGTCGCGGGCGCGGTGAACCTGGGGCTCGACATGGGCCGGGATCGCCTTCTCGACGATCTCGGTGAGCCGCCGGATCTCGGACGAATCGTCCACCCCCCGAACCAGGACCAGCACCCGGTGAGCGAGCCGGGCGTAGAATTGCTCCACCGCCGCCGCATCGCCGCGGCTGTCGTCGACTTCGGCGCGGTAGAGGGCGAGCAGCTCCGCCCGAGCCTCGTCGCCGAGGATCAAGGTGTCGCCGACGAAGCTGTTGCCGGACCGGGCCATGCCGAGGGTGAGCGGGTCCTCCTCGTCGGCGAGGTCGACGCCGAGGATGGTCGCGAAGGTCCGGCGAAGGCGGAAGCCTTCGACGACGACGATGTCGCCGCGAGTGACCGCGCCTCCGGTCAGCATCGCGCATTCGCCGCCGCGCTGCATCGAGAGCATCAGAGCGCGCAGCGAAAGATCGCCGAGGCGCGCCAGTGCCGGGGTTCCCGGGGGCGGGGCGGGGCGGCCGGGGTCAAGGCGTCCGCCGCTGACGAAGACTCCGCCGGTGGCGAGCTCGAGCGCGCTCAGCAGTCCGCCGAGGGTTCCGTTGAGCGCCGCCGTATGGGGCGCGGCGAGCAGGCTCTGCCGGAGCTGCTCCGGATTCGCGCCGGCCTCGCCGCCGATCCCGATCCAGCTGCCGATCCAGGGCAATGCCTCGACCGGGGCCGCGGCCGGATCGGTGAGGAGCCAGGAGGAGGCGATCTTGCCCTCGGTCTCGGTCAGAACCCCTTCGAACAGGCCGAGCATCCGGTCCATGAAATCGTGCGGAGTCGCCGCGCCCGCCGCCGCGGCGTCCGGCCCGCCGAGCGGCTCCCGGTAGAAAGCGGGGAGATAGCGGTCGCGATAGGAGAAGCGGTTGCCGTAGACCCGGATCGCGGCAAGCTCGGGCGAGGCCTGGCCGTTGCCGGCGAGGATGATCCGGAGCCACAGGTAACGGCCGGAAAGCCGGCGGACCTTCCGCCCTGCGTCCTGGAGCAGCACGGTGAACAGGCCCGAAGCTCCGGGCCGGGCCGGGCAGCTCAGCCGGGCCGTTCCGAACGGAATCTCGCTCGCCTCGCGGCACCAGCTGGCATGGGGCAGGTCCGGCGAGGAGTCCGGCGAACGGGCCGCCGAGATCCGGTGCGGCGCCCAGCGCCCGGCCCCTTCCTCGCCGGGAAGCGCGGGCGTGCCGGCCGAATCCGTGGCCAGGGCCTCGATGTCGATCGCCCCGTGGCCGGGCAGCGCCGCCTCGGCATAGAGCCGGTGCCAGACGCATCCGGCGAGGCCCGAATCGATCGGCCCGACCAGGGTCGAGCCCTGCCGCGCGTAGAGGCCGCCCGACAAGGCGCGGAGCGGACGGACGGAAACGGGGCGCTCGCTGCCGGGCTCGCGGACGAGATAGAGGGGAGTGGGCGAGAGGGCATTGCAGAAACGCGAGAGGCGGGCGGCGATGAGCGGATGGACCCGACCGTCCGGAGACAGCGACCGGCCGGTCGGCGGCAAGTCCATCGGATAGACGAAGGCCTGCGCGGCGAGGCCGGCGCCGTCGGCCGCAAGCACCGCGACCTGATCTTCGCCGTTCCACGCGATGGAGAAGGGGAAGCGAAGTCCGGCCAGACCCATCCGGAAGACGAGCCGCCTGCCTTCCAGGGTGAAAATGGCGGCGTCCTCGTCCATCTCCCAGGCGAGGATGGCGAGCTGTCCGCTCTCGGAGGTCGCCATGGCGACGGCCTCGAACGAGTCGGGAAGCCGAGCCCCGCGAAGGGCGCGCAGGCGGGGCGGATTGCGGTTCGGTTCGGCAGGTTCGAACCGATTCGGATCGACATCGCGCAAACCCGCAAACCGCAACGGATAACCGCCGAGCCGAGCGAGGCTGCGTCCAACCCGGTCGAAAGCCCAGACCCCGCCCTCGGGCGCGGGCGCGAGCAGGTGGGCGCGGAAGCCGGGCTTGCGCGCCTGCGCGGCCGGCCAGCGATCGCGGATGTCGCGCATGACGATCGCTCCGTCGCGGGCGGCGTAGAGCACGTCGTCCGACCCGAGCGCGATGTCTTCGGGCGCCTGCAGCAATGGCGGCTCGGGCAGCGGCAGCGGCAGGTCGACGCTTCCGGGCGCGAAGCCCGAAGCCTTGAACTTGCCTTCGCCGAAATCCCACCAGGCGAAGCCGCCGAGGCCGTCGGCGACCGGGCTCGGCGCCGCGACCGCGGCCCGGGCGAAGGTCTGGTCCTCGTCCAGCGCCGGCACCGGCTGTTGACGCGCAAGCTGGAGATGTCCGGCCTCATCCTTGAAATGCAGGTCGATGGCCGCGTGCGGGGGCTCGGAGTCCGGAGCGAGCCCGAAGGTCCGGCGGCCGTTCAACTGCCACATCGGAAGGCCGTTGACGTCCATCAGCAGAGCTCCGGAACGACCGGGATGGCGATCCCGTCATCCTCCGACCCCGAGTCCGAGCCCGGCGGCAGGGAGGCGGAAGAGGCGCTGCCTTCCGACACGGCGAGCATGGCGAGCTCGGGCAATTGCCAGGGCTCGAGGCGAATGACGGCGCGGCCCGACCCATCCTCGCGCACCGGCAGCCAAGCGCCGCCGCGGCCCTTGCGGAACAGGCGCACCGGAGCGACCGAACGGACTCCCGGAACCCGGGCGATCGCGGTTTCGACGAGCCGGTCGTCGACCGTCCGGCCGAGCGGCCAGCCCTGGCCGTCGGGGCCGCCGCCGGCGAGCGGCCAGAGGTGAAGCCTGATCGCCTCGGCGACTTGCTCGAGCACCGAGTCGCGCTGTCCGGGGTCGACGATCTCGACCGCCGCGCTCACCCCCATCGGCACATATTCCGGAGCGATCACGTAAAGCTCGGTGGCGAGCGGGCGGCGCTGGTCGAGCCAGGCGTAGACGCTTTCCAGCATCGTCCGGTCGGGCCGCGGGGCGGGCTTGGCGGTGCCGGCCCGGGCCGGGAGGACCATGACGGAGACGACCCCGGGAATGCCCGAGCGCCTTTGCTGAGGCTTGAACCGCTCGAGCACCTCGACCCGGGCCACCGCGACTCCGGGCGTTCTCAGCGCCAGCTCCTGGACATCGCTTTTCGTCACCGCCCGGCCGCCGTGGCGGATCGTCGC
Source organism: uncultured Alphaproteobacteria bacterium (assembly GCA_963850005.1). Lineage (GTDB taxonomy): Bacteria > Pseudomonadota > Alphaproteobacteria > Sphingomonadales > Sphingomonadaceae > Allosphingosinicella. Next base: position 824,737 of record CAWKJG010000004.1, on the reverse strand, counting down.
CGGGATCCGCGCCTCCGCTTCTTCCAGCGCCTCCGGATCCGCACCGCCGGACATCCCCAGCGGTTGCAGGAGCTTGAGCTTGGGCGCGCCCTGGAGCGGGCCCAGCGCCTTGAGCGCCCCGGCGGCGAGGTTGCCCGCGCTTCCACCTCCGGCCCGCATGTAGCCGACGTGGATCGCCCGGCCCGCGCCGGGGACGGCGCCGCGCACGGCGTCTCCGAACCGGATCGTCCCGGCCTCGCTGTCGAGGCTGTAGACCCGCTCGTTGGGGCCGGCGGCCTGAACGTCGGGCACCTGCCGCCAGCCGCGCATGCCTTCCTCTTCCTCGACCTCGATGAGCAGGGTGGCGGGATCGACTCCGCCGGTGCCGAGCGAAAGCTCCTGGCCGGAAGCGCCGGTGCCGCGGCCGATCTGCTGGCGACCGAGCGTCTTGCGCTGGTCGGCCATGGCGGCGTTGACCCCGACCCAGGCGAGCTTGAGCGAGCTCAATCTCGCTTCGGCCAGCGGGCGAAGGCGGATCCAGGCGACCAGGCGCCGGGCGATCACCGGATCGTCGATTCGCGGCGGCCGGTCGCCGACTCCGGCCTGGACCTGCTTCAGGACGTCGTTGTCCGGCACGGCGAAATCGTCGGCGCCGGGCAGCAGCAGGCGGGTGACGCCCGGACGGGTGAGCCCGGCGGTGCCGTCCGACAGCAGCTCGAGCGGAAGATATTGGTCGCCAGGATCCTTGCCCGAGCAGATCTCCCAGACGTGCGGGATCGGCGCTCGCGCGGACACCGCCTCGAGCGTCCCCGGCGCCGTCAGCGCCGGAGCGATCCCGAGCGTGATCGCCACCCGGCGATTGTCGTCGCCGCCGCCGAGCGTCTTGGCCACCGCGGCGACGGTCGCCGCCTCCGGGGTCGGAGCGAGCAGGGCCAGCCACAGGCATTTGTCGAGGCTGTCGGCGACCACGTCGCGCCCCTGAGGCTCGGCCAGGCCGTTCACGAAGACGGGGGTGGTGACGTAGGCCGAGGCGGTCCGCGAGACTCCGTAGAGCTGCTGGAGATCGGGCAGCAGGTCGGAGAGCTGCTCCTCCTCGCGGCGGTCGGGCCGGCGCTTGATATAGGCCGCGCCCTCGACGGGGAGGATTCCGAGCTCCAACTCGATCTCGAAATGGACCGGCTTGGCGATGGCGGTGCGCGCCGGGACGGTGAAGGGCTGGGTCCAGGCTTCGTCGCCGATCGAGACCTGGACGAGGCCGCGGGCGGCGAGGGCCGGACGCATCTGCTGGCCGAGCAGGCGAAGGAAGGCGAGCCGCTGGCGCTCGGGGACGAGGTTGGCGCGATAGAGGATGGTGTCGCCCAGCCAGGCGAACAGGTCGATCAGGGTGCGGCCGGGGTCGCCCTCGCGCGGGTCGGTCCATTCCGGCGTATGCGCGGGGATCCGGCGGACGAGATCGGCGACGAGGTCGTTGAAGCCGCGGTCGTCGAGTGCGGGGGGGCGTATCGGCATCAGGCGGCTCCCACCGGGACTCGCGCGGAGACCTGGCCGGCCGAGGCGGTCGCGCGGATTCGATAGCTGACGGTGACGAGCAGCTCGCGGGGATCGGCGCCGGCGACGACGTCGACCGAGTCGAGCGTGACCCGCGGCTCGTAGACGGCGACCGCCTGGCGGATCGTTTCCTGGGCCCGGGCGCGGACTTCGGCGGTGTTGGGCTGGTGGACCAGCAATTCGAGGCCGGCGCCGAAGGCGGGGCGCATCAATTGCTCGCCCGGACTGGTGCGAAGCACCGCCTCGATGCGCTGGCGGACGCTCGCCTCCAGGTCCGGATAATGGATCCGCCCGTCCGAATCCGGCACCGGCATGAGCGGCCAGCAGATCGGCGGACGGAATCCGGCGCCCCGCGACGACGTGAGGATCGGACCGCTCATGGAGCCGCCTTCTTCTTGGGGATGGGGATGCAGATCTTGATGAACATCATCCACTTCAGGAACAGGTCGAACAGCGACAGGAAGATGTTGAGGCAGATGAAGGCGCACAGCGTGATGATCGGGATCGAGAAGCTGCACAGCCAGCCGAGCTCGAGCCCCGAGGTCGAGCCCTTGCCCTCCATCAGGTCCTTCGGCGGCCCCTTGAGCAGATTGGCGAGCGCCGGCGGCATCTCGAAGGCGACGTTCGGCTTGACCTTCTTGAGCTGGCTGAAATCGGGCAGTGAGATCTTGGTGCCGGGGCCGTCGCCGTCCCACCAGGCGCAGACCCGGAACGGCTCGCTGTAGGGGCCCCAGACCAGTCGGTCGGGACAGCCGTCGTGGCCGCGGACGCGGATGAACGGGCGGATGACGAACTGGTCGGCGGGATCGTCGAACTGGCCCTCGGGCGCCTGGACCTGGCCGTGGCGCTCGGTGAGGCAGGCGAGCGCGGCGGACGTGAGCCGGGCGCCGAGGGCGGAATCCATCCGCGGCCAGTCGAGCGGCATGGCGAAGCCGTCATGATTGGCCGTGCCCTCGATCAGGATCGGGCCGGCGCGGCGGACGAAGGTGGCGGCGTCGAGGCTGGCCGTCATCCGGCCCTGGCCGTCGCGAGCGGTGGCGAGGCGGACCTCGGCGAGCACGGCCATCAGAGCGTTCGCCGCCACGCCGCCGCCGAGCGCGTCCAGCTCGACCATCGCCTGCTGGAGGAAGAGGCCGAGCGCGTTGAGGCGCCCCCGGTCGGCTTCGGCTGTGCCGACGGGATCGAGCACGTTCCACTCGGGATCGAGCGCCTGGCCCGAGCGCGGCAGCTCCAGCGGGGCTCTCGCTCTCAAATAGCCCGAGAGATGCGCTTCGAAATCGGCCCGCTGCTCGTGGTTCGAATAATCGAGCGCGGGCGGCGGATCGTCGCTGCGCTCGCTGCCGACGACCGGGACGATCCCGAACAAGACCGTCCGCTTGAGCGCCTCGCACACCCTCGGCGGGGCCGGGAAGAGGTCGATCACCTCCTCGGTCATGGGGATGGCGGCGCTGCGCTGGGCGATCAGGCCGCGCACGGCCGCATTGGCCTGATGGGCCCGGGCGCGCACCGCCGGATCCGGGTCGAGCCTCTCGTCGACGTCCTTCCAGCCGAGCGCCTGCTTGCCGCGGCGGATCCAGCCCAGCGGCGGTCCCGAATCGAGGTGGCGGCGAAGCACCATGCCCTGCGAGGCGAGCTTCGCCGGATCGAGCCGAGGGAAGCCCGGCTGCTCACAGACCACCTCGAACAAGGCGAGCTGGAACTTGCGGTGGATCGGCAGGCTCAGCTCGAGCACCCCGTCCGTTCCGCGCCGCGCTCCGCGCAGGGGGGCGAGGCGGGCCTGCCAGTCGGGCGCGCTCAAATCCTCGAACAGGGCCTCGACGAAGCGGCGTTCGGCGCTGGTCACGATGAGCGTTCGCGGGCCGCCATTGCCGAGGGCGCGCAGCTTCACCTCGTGCGGGGCCTCGGCCGGCATCATCGCGGCGATCCGGCGGCGCTCGGCCGGGTGGAGAGTGGCGACGCTCACCAGATGTTCCCGGCGCCGGGCGAATAGGTGGTCGAGGTGATGGCCGTGGAGGTCAATGTCTTGCAGTCGATCGCCATGGTGAAGGCGGCCAGCGGAGTCTTCACGTCGAACGAAGGCGCCTCCATCGCGATGCTGGCCGCCTTGACCTTGAATTCGCCGGTGGTCTCGATCGCGATTCCCGGAGCTGCCCATGGTGATCTTATGGGTCCCGACCTCGATGTTGATCTTGCCGCCGTCCTGGTCGGTAAGGGTCGCGATGGCGCCGCCCGGGGTACTGATCTCGACCGTCTCCTGGCCGCTCGATTCCTCGATGATGGCGATCCGGGTGCCGTTCTTGCCGGTGAGGGTCCAGCGGTCGACCCGGTCGCCGCCGATCGTCTCCGGGATCGAGGTCGAGCCGTTCCAGAGCGCCCCGATCACCACCGGATGGGCGGAGTCGCCGGCGGGGAAGACGACCAGCACCTCCATGTCGACGTCGGGGATGAGGAAGCCGCCGAAATTATCGCCGGCATAGGGCACCGCCACCCGCGCCCAGATCAGCGCCTCGCCGTCCGGATCCGGGCCGAGCAGCTTGACCTGGACCTGGCCGGGCTCGGGCGCTCCGTCGACCTTCGTCACCCGGGCGAGATGGGTCCCGGTGAGCCAATGGGCGAGGGCTGGGAACAGGCCGACCGCGTTCATGCCGGCTCTCCCAGATAGGCGCTCTGCGCCTCGAAATCGGTCTCGTAGCCGTGCGCCCGGTCGAAGCGGTGGACCGCTCGGACGACCGAATATTGATTGGCGAACTGCGCGTTGACTCCGCTCAGCTCGACCCAGCTGCCGACTCGAAGCTCGCCATTGCCCTGGGCGGTACCTCGGGCGGTGACGAAAGTACGGGCACGGCGGTCGGCCTCATATTGGGCGAGCGTGTCCGCTTCGGAGTCGGTGAGCGGACCGGAGCGGCCCATATGCATCGTCACCGCGCTGAACTTCTCGGCCAGGATGTCGGCGCCGGTCTTGCCGGTGCCGGGTCCGAATCCCGCCGCCTGCGCGGTCGCGTCGGCCGGCTCGCCGGTGCCGGGATCGAACGAGGCCAAGCGGATCTCGCTGACCTGCTCGGCGACGTCGGCGGTGATGCGCACCTGCTTGAGGGTCGAGCCCGCGGCCAGGGCGACCAGGCTGCGCCGGTCCTTGCCGACCCGTCCCACCTGGAGCTTGTCGCCGACGATCTGGACGTCGCAGTCGCACAGATGCAGGATCCGCCTGAGGAAGGCGAGATCGGTCTCGTCGAGCTGCATCCAGTCGCGCGCGGTCGTGTCGACGCCGTCGCGGGCTTCCGCGGTGAGGCCGTAATCCGAAGCGATCGCGTCGAGCACGTCCGACAGCGGACTGTCGTCGAACAAACGGGTGCGGCGCTTGCGGCGGGCCGCGAACAGCCGGTCCTCGGCAAGCACGGTGAGGGTCGGAGCGCCCTCGGCTCTGAGTTCGCTCTCGATCGCGGTGATCTGGCCGTCGAAAATCTCGAAGGCGCGGACTTCGGCGGCGCCGGCGAAGACCCGGATCCCGGCGCCGAGCTCGAGCGGCGAGCCCGCGCCCGCCGCATGCCCCATCGTTCCGTCGGTGCGGGTGACGCTGTCGGTGAGGACCAATTCGAGCGAAGACAGGCCGCCCAGAGCCTCGGTGACCCGCATCCGCTCGAGATTCTGGGCGATGAGCGGATAGCTCATCCCGCCGACCTCGACGGTCGGGGACGCAGTGTAGAGGAAAGGGTCCGCAAGGGCCACGGGTCAGTCCGCCCACAGACGGGCGAGGCGCTGGCGCCGCCGGTCGAGCTCAACTTCGAGGCGGTCGAGATCCTCGATCGGGTTTGCGCCCCCGCCCGCTACCGCCCCGCCGGTGCCGCGCTGCGCCGACGGCTCTTCGGCCATTTCGGTCACCAGCTCGTCGATCCTCACCGTCATTTCCGCCTGCTCCTCAGAAGAATGTCACGCCGGCCGAGGCCGTGTAGCTGGCCGCCACCTGGCCCCCGCCCGAGACCAATTTGCCGGTGCTGTCGAACTGCGCGTTGGCGCCGACCGCCGGGGCCGGGGGCGGAAGCAATTTGTCGAGGCTGAAGCCGCCGCTCGGAAGGGTCGTCTTCGAGCTTCCGAGCGCGGCGAAGGCGCCCTGCGAGGCGCTGACCCCGGCGCTCGCCGAGCCGCTGTAGGAGACGCCCGAACTGCTGAAACTGCTGCTGAAACTGCTGCTGGAGCTGCTGAAGCCGGACGCGCTCGCGGAAGCGCCGAACGACGCCCCGGCGGAAGCGCCGAAGCTCGCCGACGCGCCCGCCGACGCGCCGAATGACGCTCCGGCTCCGGCCGAAAAGCCCGCGCCCGCCGAGGCCCCGGCCGAGAAACCCGCGCCGGCCGACGCTCCGGCGGAGAAGCCCGCGCCCGCGGACATTCCGGCGGCCATGCCCACCCCGACGCTCGCCGAGAGTCCCGCCGACGCGCTCGCGCCGGCCGAGGCGCCAGCACCGAAACCGATGCCCGCGCCGGCGCTGAAGCCGGCCGAGGCGCCGGCGCTGACTCCGCCGCTCATCGCGAAGCCGGCGGCGGCGGACAGGTTGATCGAGGCCGAAGCGCTGAGCGAGGCTCCGGCGGATGCCCCCGCCCGCATGCTCTCCATGCCGTTCAGCGCCGCCAGGAAGCGGCCGGCGCCCGGGTCGCCGCCCTTGGCGGCGGCGCCGCTCGCACCCATGCCGTTCATGGCGGGAATTGGAACGAAATCGATGAGGGCCGGCGCCTCGATGTTGGTCGCCATCGCCGAGGCGGTGTAGGCGCTCGACTTGAGCTCCGAGCCCTTCATGCTCAGCGTGATCGACGCGCGCAGCGGAACGCCGTCCGACGACCAGAAGTCGAGGGTCTCGGTGAGCGACTCGATCAGCCCCTCGAAGGTGGTCGTGCCCCAGTGGAAGAAGCATTTGGGCAGGCTGCCGTTCGCCTGCGCCTGCTGGCCGCTGGCCGGCGGGGTGATCCCCGTCGCCACGGCGAGGGTGCGCAGGGTCGCGGTCGCCGAGCGGACGTCGCTTCCGTCGTGGGTCGTGTCGAACAGAAGCTCCACGTCGAGCTTGGCGGTCGTGGCGCGGGCATGCTGCTCGGGCGGGTCCTCGCCGAACTGGTTGGTCAGGGCGACCCGAAGCGAGGTCGGGTTGAAGTGGACGGGGATCGGAGTCCCGTCGGCCGTCCCCTGGGTGAAGTAGGCGAGGCCGGCGGTCATGCCGCCACCCCGTTCATCTCGAGGCCCTCATGGACGAGGTGGAGTTCCTCGACGGCGACGTCGCTGCCCTTGGCGCTGAGGTCGCCGACCCGGAACTTGACCGGCATCGCGTTTCTCAGCCGCCAGCCGAGCCTGATCTTGGGCTTGATGCTGTCCGGCTTGTAGGCGGACAGATCGATCGCCTGGGTGACGTCGCCGATCGTGCTGATCAGGCCGATGAGCAAATTGCAGCGATTGGCGGTGAGCGGCCGGCCGTCGCTGGCCCCGTCGGCGCCGGCGAACATCGACCACCAGCGCCACAGGTGCTGGGAGCGGACGATTCCGCGCTTCAGAACGACGGTGCCGAAGCTGACCGGCCCCGCGCGCATATAGGCGCCGTAATTGCGGCCGCCGGCCTTGACGACCTTATGCTCCATCATCGCCTCGAGGCCGGTGATCTCCGAGAAGCCGCCGAACAGCTCGGGGGCCACTCCGGCGCCGGGTGCGAAGCTCGCCGGAGCGGTGCCGGTCGCCGCCTCGGTCGCTCCGGGACCCGCCGGCGCCGCGACCTCGAACGAGACGTGGAAGGCGAAATTCCCGAACGGGATCCTGACGTCTTCGCCGGCGGGCATGTCCATCGCCATCAGGCCGCCTCCCGCGCCTGGCCGTCGGCGGCGGCCTCGAGCAGGAGCAACGACACGCTGATATGCTGGATCGGATAAGCGGCGGTGAAGCCGATCCGGGCGATGACCCGGCCCGAATCCATGTCGGCGGCGGTCATGCTGGTCTCGCCGCACTCGACCCGGAAGGCCTTGTCGCGGCTTCGGCCGTCGAGCGCTCCGCGCCGCCAGAGGCCGTCGAGGAAGGATTCGACCGTGCCCCGGATCCGGGCCCACAGAGCCGGGCCGGACGGCTCGAACATCAATTCGTCTCCGAAATGGCGGGCGGCGCGAAGCACGATGCCCATCAGCCGGGAGACTCCGCCGCTGCGCCATTTGCGCTCCCGCGCCAGGGTCGAATCGCTCAGCCATTCCGGGCGGCCGCGCTTGTTCGCGATCAGGCAGAGCCGCTCGCCGAGCCAGTCGGCTTCGCCGGGGAGACCGCGGCCAAGGTCGCTCTCGCCGATCTCGGGCTTGAGCCCGCGGACGCTCCGAGCCTCGCGCCCGGCGATGCTTCGGAAGGCGCCGTCGGCGAGCGAGGTTCGGGCGACGATCCCGGCGAGCAGCCCCTCCGGGCTCTGCACCCCCTCCGGCAGGTTGAGCGAAGCGGCGGTGCGCACCCAGGGATAAGCGAGCTGAAGGCGCGGATGATCGATCCAGCCTTCGGCGAGCAGCCTCCTGTCGCCGCCGACCGGCCCGTCGAGGATGGCCAGCGGCCAGGCCTCGTCGCCGCGCCCGAACTCGCCCAGCAAGGGCAGCGGGAAGGCGCAGAGCAGCATCGCGTCCTGGCGATGGTCGGGGCCCCGGGCCCGGCCGAGCAGGGTCAGCGCATATTGGAGCGCGTCCGCCCACAGGGCATATTGGGCGCCGTCGAGGCGCGGCGCCTGGTATTGCGGGCGGCCTTCCCTTTTCTCTGGCGCGAGATCGGGCGCGGCGGGCGCGCAGGGCCGGAACTGCTCGGGCGGCGCCGGCGCGGCCGGTTCGGGCTCGGCATATTCCGGGCCGCCGGCGCAAATGTCGATCAGGTCGGGAAGGAGAAGCATCGCGGCGTCGCCGACCCCGAAGATGGCGCCGGCCCCGGACCAGGTCTGCGGGTCGCCGGGGTCGGCGGCTCGGCTGGTGCCGCGGAAGCCCGGAAGGATCGCGACCCGTGCCTCGTCCTCGGCGCCCTGGCCGGTGAGGAGCGGCAGCTTGGCGGCCTCGTCCGAGATCGAGCGCCGGCGGATCGCCGGTGCGGACGATATAGGCCTTGGCGCCGCCTTCGTCGAAGAAGCTGCGGACGGCGAGCCCGAGCGAGGTCGGAACGAAGTCGCTCGAGCCGGCCGCCAGCGGCCGCCGTTCCCAGGCGAAAAGGGAGTCGAACTCCGACCAGCTGTAGACCGCCACCGGAACATCGAGCAGCGAAGCAAGCCGCTCGGCCTCGACCCGGAACAGCCCTTCCTCCGACCAGCCGCCGAGCGCCAGCGCCTCGAGCACCGGCGCCGGCACGGCGGCCGTGCGGCGCGGGATGCAGCCGACGAACATCGCGACGTCGGCGCGCGAGGAGAGCCCCGCCGCCTCGGCCGGCCGCTTCGCCGAAAAGCTGATGCCCGGAAGGAACATGGTCTCGCCCAAGGCTCCCGTCAGGCCGTCTCGAACTCGAAGCCCTCGGCGGCGAGAACCAGCTCCTCCATGGCGACGTCGGAGCCGCCCTTGGCGGCCAGCGTCGGCCCGGTCCACTTCATCGGGCGGGCGTTGATCAGCCGCCACTTGAGGATCGGATTGTGCTGCTCGTCCTGGAGCGTGATGGTGACTTCCGCGGCGGTGCGTCGGATCGGTCCGGGTGATCTGGATCCACTGCCAGAAATTGGTCTGGCCCATGATCCCGCGCTTCAAGGTGACGTCGCCGGCCTTGTGGAGGCCGGGGATCTTGCGGACCCGGTTCTCCTTGTCGTTGCCCTGGCGATATTCCATCAGGGTCACTTCGGTGCTGAGGCCGCGAGACGTCGGAGAAGCCGCCGAGGGCCGAGGTGGCGGGATCGTTGCCGTCGAACTCCACGATGAAGTTGTAGGCGCTGTACGGGGTGTCGCGTGGCATTGGGGCTGCTCCTTATCCGCGGGCGTCGGCCGTCTTCTGGCCGATCTTGAAGATGACGAACTCGGCGGGCTTGATCGCAGCGACCCCGACCTGGCAGACGAGGCGCCCGTTATCGAGGTCGTTCTGGGTCATGGTGGAGCGGTCGCAGCGGACGAAATAGGCCTCCTTCGGAGTGGCCCCGAGCAGCGCGCCGTTCATCCATTCGTTGTAGAGGAAGTCGGAGACGGTGGTGCGAACGTTCGCCCACAAGGCCTCGCCGTTCGGCTCGAACACGGCCCATTGGGTGCCGCGGTCGATCGAGGCTTCGAGGTAGATGAAGTAGCGGCGGATGTTGACGTATTTCCATTCCGGATCCGAGCTCAGGGTGCGCGCGCCCCAGACCCGGATGCCGCGATTGGGGAGCTTGCGGATGCAGTTGATCCCGAGCGGGTTCAGACCCTCCTGCTCGCCGAAGCGGACGTCGCGCTGGAGGTCGAGCGCTCCGGTGACGGTCTCGTTGGCGGGGGCCTTCCAGACCCCGCGCTGGACGTCGCTTCGGGCGTAGATCCCGCAGACGGCGCCGGACGGTGGAACGTCGATCTCGCCGGGCTGGAGCGGGTCGGTTTCCGCCATCGGGTTGGCGACCCGGACCCAGGGATAATAAAGCGCGGCATATTTGCTGTCGATCAGGTTCTTGAGAGCCCGGACGTCGTTCGGCTCGAGGTCGGCGGGCGTGTCGAGCACGGCGATGCGGTAGGCGCGGCGCGCCTCGGCGCTTCCGATCAACGCCTGGTTGATCGCCGCGGCGGCGGCGAAGGTCGACGAGCCGGGCGCGGCGACGATCGAGATGTCCTCGAGCGCGAGCAGCGACGTCAGGGCGTCGTTATAGGGATCGACGGTGGGCGCGTCGCCGTCGGAGCCGTTCTTCAGGACCAGCGGCTTGGCGGTGAGCAGGGTGCGCAGCTCGAAGCCGGTGACGTTGTCGCCGAGCTCGATCACCACCGGGTTGGTCAGCCTGTCGATGCTCTTGGGCGGCTTCAGGCCCATCACCGTGCCGATATAGCGCGGGTGGCGGGCGTGGAGGCCGAGGCCGGCGGCCTCGTAGACCACGCCGCTGGCGTCGCGGACCTCGACGTTGACGGTGACGAGGATCGCGGCGCCGTCGTCGGCGAGGGCGGTGAAGGCCGAGACGTTGCCGGCGCTGGTCGGCATCGGATCGACTCCGACGACATAATATTCGTTGGCGACCTGGACCATGGTTCCGGCGGGCTGCTTGAGCGCGAGCCTCTTGGTGGTCGGGAGCGCGTTCTCGGTGACGGTGACGACGAACTGGGCGTCGGTGCCGGCGACGCTGCCTCCGCCCGGATAGCGGGCGGCGAGGATGATTCGCTTGTTGGCCCCGCCCGCGGCGAGGTTGCCGGTGGTCGCGGGGGCGGCGTTGGCGCCGGTGATCCGGGCGACGTAGAGTCGGCCGCCGCCGTTGGCGAAGAAGGCCTGGGCGGCCATCGCCAGATGGTTGGGCACCGCCGCATTGCCGATCCGGAGCGGATCGATGCCGCCGTAGAAGCGCTCGAAATCGCCGAAGCTGGTCAGCATCGGCGGGGTCGGGTCGCTCGGCTCGCGGCTGACCGGGCCGCGCGCGGTGAGGCCCACGAAGGCGGCGGTGCTGGTGCCGACGCCCTCGATCGATTTGGCGCGGAAGCTCGTCTCCTCGACGAACACGCCGGGTGCTAGATATTCAGGCATCAATCGGCTCCTTCAAAAAGTCGCTCATCAGGGGTTCCATTCGAGGTTCACCGCGCTTTCGCGGCCCGCCGACAGCGCCGTTTCGGCGCCTGCGGCGAAATTGGGTGCGGGCGCCGCGGCGGCGAGCGCATCGGGATCGGCATGACCCGAGGTGCGCAGCGCGGCGGCTTCGGCGGCGGCGACGACCTCGGCCGGGGCATGGAAGCGGGCGGAGCCCGGATCGACATGGACCACCACCCGGGCCGACTGCTCGGCGCTGATCGTCTGGCCGGGGAAGGAGAGCGGCAGGAACGGGAAGAGCAGGCAGGCCTCGCCGCGGGCGTCGGTGACGGCCCGGGCCAGGAAGGCGGCGTCGGCGCTGCGCGCCCTGACCAGAGCACCCTCGACGACGCGGGCGTCGTCGCCCCGGCGGACGGAGACCCGGATCGTGCAGGCGCTTCCCGAGCGGGCGGCCAGGGCGGACGGGAGCAGCTCCACCGCCTGCGGCTCGAACAGGGACGAAGGCGCGTCGGGAGCCGGATTGCGCGGCAGGCGAAGGCCGAAGCCGCGCGGCGCGACGTCCCGGGCGGACGGGGTGAGATCGAGCCGGATCGTCTTCGCGGGCACCGAAACGATCGGATCGAAGCTCGCGACATAGGCCTCGAAGCCGCGCGCCTCGAGCAAGGCGAAACGCCCGCCGCCCTTCGCGACCGTGCGAACGCCGTCGCCCTCGATCCGGACCGGTCCGAGAACCGGCCGGCCGGCGACGTCGACGAAACGGAGCAAGGCGAGCGCCCGCCGGTCGAGCAAGTCGGGGGCGAGCATCGCGATCACAAGGCGGGCTCCCCTTCGACGTCGCCATGGGCGAAGCTGAAGCGGCTGGCGGCGACCGGGAGGGAATCGGCGAGCGGGCCGTAGCCGATTCTCACCACCCGCACCTTGAACAGGGTGCTCAGCCGGTATTTCTGGCCGAGCGCGTCCCACAATCGGAACAACCGCTCCGGATCGGCCACGTCGGGCACCATCTGAACGCTCTCGCCGCGGTCCCAGCCGGTCGCCGGGAGCTGGCCGGAGTCGAGCACCGGGAAGCGGTTCAATTCGAGCATCGCCCAGCTGAGCAGCGACAGCTCGTCGGACGTGGTCGAGCTCCAGCTCGCCATCAGATAGGTGAGCTCCAGTGATATCCCCGCCCCTTGCGAGGGATCCTGCATGGCCGCTCGGGCGAGCGTGTGATCGGACCGGTCGATGTGGAAGCAGGTGATCGAGAGGCCGCCGGTCGGCGGGGTCGCTCCGACCAGGGTCGTGAGCGGAACGTGATGGATCTTGGCGTCGGCGGGCACCGGGCTCAGCCGGCCCTCGGCGGCGAGCAGCGAGCGCCGGGTCGTCAGCAGGCCGACGATCGTCTCGCCGATCGCGTGGACGGCGCCGAGATCAGCCACGCCCGGCGCCCGGTCCGGCCGACACGATCCCGCCGAATTCGGCCTGGTAGCGCTCGATCGCGCCGCTGATCGTGCTTCGCATGTTCAGCAGATAATCGGGGCTGGTGACGAAGCGGCCCTTGATCGCGGGCATCTCGCCCGGGCCGGCCTGGCCGACGTCGATCAGCACCTCGGACAGGCTGAGGTGCAGGTGCATATGGTTGATATAGGTGCGCGAGCCGTTGCCCGCGGCGGGCGGATCCTGCCGGTCGTCCCTCCTGTGTACCCCCATCTCTGTCTCCCGCCGCAGTCCGAGCGTCGCGACTTCATCCGCAAGGGCCGTGCCAGATGGGGATAGGGCTTGATCGCAAGGGCTTAGGCCGGGAGCTCCGGCGGAAGGCGCGTAACAGGGGTGACAGGTGTCACAGGGCGCGCGTTACACCTCCACCGTCATTGCGAGCGAAGCGAAGCAATCCAGTGCGGCCTCGAATGCCCGCCGGATTGCTTCGTCGCTTCGCTCCTCGCAATGACGAGGCTGGGAGTCAGGCGACGCCCTCGAGCCCGGCGCGCTCGAGGCGGCGGTAGAGAGTCATCCGCGAGCAGTTGAGCGCCCGGGCGGCGCCGGCTTTCTTGCCTCCGGCCGCGGCCAGCGCGCGCAGCAGAAGCTCGCGCTCCGCGGCGGCGTCGCCATCGCCGCCGCCCGCAGCGGGCGCCGAGACATTGGCGGGCAGGTCGCCGGCTTCGAGCATGTCGGCGCTTTCGGCGGTGACCAGGGCATGTTCGAGCGCGTTGCGCATCTCGCGCACGTTGCCGGGCCAGCGGTGGCGCCGAAGGGCGGCGACCAGCTCGCGGGAAAGCGTCGGCAGCGGAAGCTTGAGCTCGGTGCAGAGCCGCCCGAGCAGCGAGCGGGCGACCGGCAATATGTCCTCGGGCCGCTCACGCAGCGGCGGGATCGCCAGCTGGACCACGGCGAGGCGGTAATAGAGGTCGGGCCGGAAGGCGCCGCGGGCGACGTCGGTCTCGAGGTCGCGATTGGTGGCGGCGATGATCCGGACGTCGACATGATGCGCGTGGTGCGAGCCGAGCGGAAAGATCTCGCCCGATTCGAGCGCCCTCAAGAGCTTCGACTGCGCCGGCAGGCTGAGCTCGCCGACCTCGTCGAGAAATAGCGTGCCGCGGTCGGCGAGCCGGAACTTGCCGGGATAGGCTCGGGACGCGCTCGAAAAGGACCCTTTCTCGTAGCCGAACAGCTCGCCTTCGATCAGCGCCTCGGGGATGGCGGCGCAATTGATCGGGACCAGAGGGCGGTTGCCGCGCGGGCTGTTGCGGTGGAGCATCAAGGCGACCAGCTCCTTGCCGGTCCCGGTCTCGCCGCGGATGAGGGTGGTGCTCGACGAGCGGCTGAGCTTGCGGACGAGGGACTTGATCCGGGAGACGGCGGCGCTCGGGCCGACGAATCGCGACTCCTCGGCCAGCGCCGTCAGGCGTGGCGGGGCAAGGTCCGGGTGTCGATCAGCCCCACGAAGCATGGTGCCCCCACGAACAAGCCAGCGAGATCAGCAACTTGATCGACTACTGCCCCCAATAGCCATTAACCAAGCCTCGCCTAAAACACGGCGATCACTAACCTTCTGGGCAATGTATCCAAGCAAATGCCGGGCAATGCCCAAGCAATAGGCGGCGAATGGTATCGGATCGAGGGCCTGAGTCAATCAACGATTCCGCCCCACAGCGCGAATCCGATCCACCGGAATCGGCAAGCAGACTAAACCATGGCCTTCGTTTTGGAATTATTTGGTGCCTTCTTCCCCACTGACGGCGTCGTGCTGAATGCCGATCCAGCCTAGCCTTCGATCGGCACGATTTCGACCACTTCCAGCGCTTCGGCCCTTCCTGCGAAATCGACGAGGTCGCCGACGCAGGCGCCGATCAGAGCCCGGGCGAGCGGGGCGGAGAAGGAGATTCGGCCGGCGGCGGGCTCGGCCTCGTCGTCGCCGACGATGTCGATCCGGCGCAGGGCTCCGTTCTGGCGGAAGCCGACCCGGCATCCGAAGCCGACCTCGCCCGGCGGCGGCGGCGGGGCGAGCTGGGCGGTGGCCTGGCGGGTATGCCAGTAGCGAAGGGCGCGTTTCGCCGCCTCCAGTCCGGCCTCGTCCGATCCGGCGGCGACGAGCGCTTCGAGCTCGGCCGCGCGCGCCCGGATCCGGGCGAGTCCGTTCGCGGTGACGAGGTTGGGGCCGACCGGGATCGGAAGCTCGAACCTCGGCTCCTTATGCTCTTCATCGCTGTCGCGGCGAAAGGCGACGCTCAAGGTCCGCTCCTGGGTTCGCTAGTGACCAATGCCAGTTTCGGCGCGTTCGTTGCGCTTGTCCATCGATGCTCTAAAGGGCGGCGATGATCCCGCGCGTGCTGATCGACAGCGCCCCCATTCCCGGCGGCGGCGGAGAGCTCCGGCTGATCCGGCGCGGCGACGATTTCTGGATCATGCTCGGCGCCAACGCGCTGATGAGCACCCGGCTTCGCGGCTCGGAGGAGGCGCTCGCCACTTTGGCCTGCGAGCGGATCGCGGGGCGGAAGCGGCCGGCGCTCCTGATCGGCGGGCTCGGCATGGGCTTCACCTTGCGCGCGGCGCTGGGCGCGCTGCCGCGAGATGCGACGGTCGAGGTGTCCGAGCTGGTGCCGGCGATCGTGAAGTGGGCGAAAGGGCCGATGGCGCACGTCCATGGCGGAAGCCTCGACGATCCCCGGGTGCGGGTCATCGAGAGCGACGTCGGCGATCTCATCGCCGCGGCCCGCTCGAGCTACGATTCGATCCTTCTCGACGTCGACAACGGCCCGGACGCGCTCAGCCGCGACACCAACGACCGCCTCTACGACCTGGACGGGCTGCACCGCGCCAAGGCGGCGCTGAAGCCGGGCGGCCTCCTCGCCATCTGGTCGGCGGCGGACGACCCGGCCTTCAGCCGCCGCCTCGCCAAGGCCGGCTTCAAGGTGGAGGAGGTCACCGTCCGCGCCCATGCCGGACGCAAAGGAGCGAAGCACATGATCTGGCTGGCGACGGCGCGCCGCTGAAGCCCTCCCCCTCGATGGGGGAGGGTTGGGTGGGGGTGCGGCCGGTTGAGGACAGCGCCTTTCCTCGAACCTCACCCCTCCCCAACCCCTCCCCATCGAGGGGAGGGGCTTAAGTCACCAGATCCGCACCCTGTCCTCCGGCGCGAGATAGTGCTTGTCGCCGGGCTTCACTCCGAACGCTTCGTACCAGGCGTCGATGTTGCGCAGGGGCGCGATCGCCCGGATCATTCCGGGGGAGTGGGAATCGCCGACCAGCTGCTGGCGCAAAGCCTCGTCGCGGAACAGCGAGCGCCAGACCTGGCCCCAGCCGAGGAAGACCCTTTGGTCGCCGGTGAAGCCGTCGACGACCGGCGCCGGCTTTCCGCCGAGCGAGGTGCGATAGGCTTCGAGGCCGAGCGTGATCCCGCCGAGATCGCCGATATTCTCGCCCATCGAGGCTCGGCCGTTGATATGGACTCCGGGCAGGTTCGGGAAAACATAGGCCTCGTACTGGGCGCCGAATTTGACCGCCTGGGCTTCGAACTTGGCGGCGTCCTCCGGCGCCCACCAGTCGCGGAGCATTCCGGCATAATCGGACTTGCGGCCCTGATCGTCGAAGCCGTGGACGATCTCGTGGCCGATGACCCCGCCGATTCCGCCATAATTGACCGCCGGATCGGCCTGCGGATCGAAGAAGGGCGGCTGAAGGATGGCGGCGGGGAAGACGATCTCGTTCTTCACGCTGTTATAATAAGCGTTCACCGTCTGCGGGGTCATTCCCCACTCGGCCTCGTCGACCGGCTGGTCGATCCGGTTGCGGCGGAAATCCCATTCGAAACGGGCGGCGCGCTCGGCATTGCCGACGAGGTCGCCGGGGATCACCTGGAGGCCCGAATAATCGCGCCATTTGGAGGGATAGCCGATCTTGACGTTGAAGCCCTCGAGCTTCTTCAGCGCCTCCGTCTTGGTCGCCGGGCTCATCCACTCCAGACCCCGGATTCGAGTGCCCATGGCGGTGCGCAGATTGGCCACCAGGGAGTCCATCTTCGCCTTGGAATCGGGCGGGAAATAGAGTCGGACATAGTCGCGGCCGATCGCCTCGCCGATCGCGTTCTCGGCGAAGGTGACTCCGCGCTTCCACCGCTCGCGCTGCTGCGGCTGGCCGTTGAGGAACTTGGACCGGAACTCGAAGCTGGCATCGGCGAAGCGCTTCGACAGCAGAGGCGACATTTCGTCGGTGGTGTGGAAGGCCTGCCATGCCTTCAACGTCTGCAGATCGGCCTCGGCGAAGATCCGGGCGACCTTGGGGAAGGCGGTGCTCTGGGCGACGATGGCGCGCTCGGCCCGGCCGACCCCGGCGGCCTCGAGGAAGATGGCCCAGGGGAAGCCCGGCGCCTGCGCCTCGAGCTCGGCCCGGGTCATGAGATTGTAGGTCTTGTCGCGGTTGCGGCTCTCGGCGCGGGTCCAGTGCGCCTCGGCGATCTTCGTCTCCAGGGCGACGACCTCGCGGGCCGCTTCTGCCGAATCGGGCCAGCCCGCCATCTCCAGCATCTGCCGGACGTAGAGGAGGTAGCGGTCGCGCTGCGGCTTGAACTTGGGATCGACGTAGAAGTCGCGGTCGCCGAGGCCGAGGCCCGACTGGCGAAGATAGAGGGCGTAGACGTCGGGCCGCTTGGCGTCGTCGCTGACTCCGGGGCCGAAGAAGCTGGAGCCGAAGCCGCCCAGCGCCCGGCCCATCAGGCGCGCGGCATCGTCCTTGCTCTTCGCCTGGTAGACTGGGACCAGGCGGGTCAGGAGCGGGATGGCGTCCAGGCGCTCGGCCGCCGCTTCGTCCAGGAAGCCTTCGTAGAGCGCGGCCGCCTTGCCCTCGTCGCCCGGCGCGCCGAGGCGGTAGCTCTCGACCAGCGATTTGACCCGGGTCTCGGAAAGGTCGCGAAGCACCGCGAAAGCGCCGTAGGAGGAGCGGTCGGCGGGAATTTGGGTGTTCTTCGCCCAGGTGCCGTTGACGAACGCGTAATAATCGTCGCCGGGCTTTACGGAACGGTCCATTCCGGCGGTGTCGAAGCCCCAGCTGCCGTAGCGGGTAGCGTCGACGGTGGCGCCGCCGGCGGCTTCGGCCTGGAACAGCGACTGAATCGTGCAGGCTTGGTCGAGACAGTCGTGGCCTTCGTGCGCGGCGGCGGGCGCGGCGGCGAGTGCGAGGAGGGATGTGGCGAAAGCGAGACGCTTCTTCAACACGCGGGTCTCCGGATTTCTTTGGATATGAAGCGCCTCCGCGCGCACGCGAGCGAATAGCGCGTGGCGCGGAAGATCGCAAATCCGCCGCCATGGTCCTGGAAGTTTCGGAAGTTTCATAAGTTTCAGCTTCCATAGAAGCAGAAAAATCAGGCCGAAACTTCCGAGTGGGGACGCTTCGCCGGGCCCTCGCTCGAGGCTGTCGAACGTAAGAAGAACAAGTCTTGTTTCAATAAGAGCCGAGTAAGGAATATCAGCCGCTTAGGAATTGGTGCCTGGCACCGAATTCGCCGCGCCGACTCCGAACTGGATTCCCGCGTTCGCGGGAATGACGTAGGGGGGACTCGGATGGCGGCGAGGGGGAATGGCGTGGGAAAGTCGATTTTACGGTTCGCCGCGTTCGCGGCGCTGGCATCCGTCTCGGCGAGCGGCGCACCGGCGGCGCGGGAGCGCGCGACCCAGGTCGCCCACACGCCCTGGCTCGGGATTCGTGTCGTCCAGGACGGCAAGCCGGTGCGGCTGGTCAGGACCGACCTGCGCACGACCGAGGCACGGCTGGCGCCGCGGCCGTTCCGGATCCTGTTTCCCAGGCGACGGGCGGACGTCGCCTATCAGCTCTGTGCCTGGACCGGGAAATCGATCTTCCGGGCGCTTCGTTCGCGCGTCGTGCCGGGGGATCCCAATGCCGGCGGCGAGCATCCCTGCTTCCTGGCGGGCACCGGGATGGCGGACACCGACGCGGGATCGGGCATGCTGATGATGGACCCGGGCGGGAATAACTATCTGATCGACCTCAGGCTCGGGCCCGATCCGGAGCGGCCGGCGGTCTATTATTCGGCCTTGTGGACGAGGGCGGGCGGCCAGGTGCCGATCGCGACGGCGCGGCGGCCGATCTACATCGTCGCCTTTCACGATAGCGACCGGGACGGGTTTGTCGGCAACGAGGAATATGATCATCTGGTGCTGAAGTTCGGGCGGTAATCATCCTCCCCACCGCTTCGCGGCGGGGAGGATGACGGTCAGTCGTAGACGATTCTGACTTCGGTGGCGGCGCGAACCGCCAGAGCTCGCGCTTCGTCGGCCGTCGCGCCCGTCGCCAGAGCGACGCCCATTCTCCGGTAGGGCCTCGTCACCGGCTTGCCGAAGATGCGCACGTCCACCTCCGCGCCCTCGCGTCCAAGCGCCAGCGCTTCGGCGATCCCTTCGAAGCGGAAGCTCTCCGACTCCCGGTCCGCGAGGATCACCGCCGAGGCGGCGGCGGGGGCGGTGAGGGCGATGTGGGGGATCGGGAGGCCGAGGATGGCTCGGGCGTGGAGGTCGAATTCGGAGAGGTTCTGAGAGATGAGGGTGACCATTCCGGTGTCGTGCGGCCGCGGCGACAATTCCGAGAAGATGACTTCGTCGCCGGCGACGAAAAATTCGACTCCGTAGAGGCCGTAGCCGCCGAGATCGTCGACGACCTTGCGAGCCATGTCCCGCGCCTCGGCGAGGGCCTGGGGCGACATCGGCGTCGGCTGCCAGCTTTCCCGATAGTCGCCCCGCTCCTGGCGGTGCCCGATCGGCGGGCAGAAGAGCACGCCCGAGCGGGTGCGGACGGTGAGCAGGGTGATCTCGTAATCGAAGCGGACGAATTCCTCGACGATCACCCGCGCCCGGTCGCCGCGCATGTTGGCGACGGCATAGTCCCAGGCCGGGCGCAGGTCGGCGGCGGCCTCGACGGTGCGCTGGCCCTTGCCCGAGGAGGACATGACCGGCTTGACCACGCAGGGAAAGCCGGTGTGGGCGGCGGCGGCCTCGACCTCCGCCAGGCTTTCCGCGAAGCGGTAGCGCGAGGTGCGAAGGCCGAGCGTCCCGGCGGCGAGCTCGCGGATCGAATCGCGGTTCATCGTCATCATCGTCGCCCGGGCCGAGGGGACGACAGGCGTGCCCGCCGCCTCGATCTCGGCCAGCACCTCGGTCCGGATCGCCTCGACTTCCGGAACGACGAAATCGGGGCGGTGGCGCTCGATCGTCTCGCGCAGCCTGTCGCCGTCGAGCATCGAGAATATCTCCGCTTCGTCGGCGACCTGCATGGCCGGAGCGCCGGCATAGGAATCGCAGGCGACGACCCAGGCGCCGAGGCGCTTGGCGGAGAGGACGAACTCCTTGCCGAGCTCGCCCGAGCCGAGCAGCAGGATCCGGGCGGTGAAGCTCATGAGGCGCCGCCGAGGCGGGCGGCGCAGGCGGTCTCGGCTTCGGGCACGGAGGCGGTCAGCTCGAGGCGCTGGACTTCGAACTCGGCTTTCCCCTCCGGCATGTAGCTTATGACCCGCTCGGTTCCGCCCTCGGTGACCCGATAGGCGAGCTCGACCGAGGCATCGCCGATCTTGCCGGACTCGCGGCGGACGAGCTTCATGCCGTCGCGAAGGCCGGCGGCATAAGCGGGTCCCTCGCGGTCGACTCCGGCGATCACGCCGTCGGCGCGGCGGGTCGCGTCGGCGTCATAGCCGCGGGTGAAGGCCTTGCGGCGCTCGGTCACCAGGCGGGCGCAATCGCCGAGCAGGCCGGCGGGCAGAAGCAGGCTCTCGCCGCGGCGGGCGTAGCGGTCGAGGTCCGGGTCGATGTCGATTCCGGTCTCGTCGCGAAGGGTCTTGCGGAACAAGGCGACGGCGAGGTCGGGGCTGCCCTCGGCGGCGAGGCGCTGGGTCCGGAGCACGCTTTCCAGGCTCTGCTTCCCCGCCGAGCGCTCGGCGATCTCCGAATCGAGCTTGGCGGCGAGCAAATGGCCGCGGTCGTAGCTCACCTGCTGGACCGCGGTGTCGGTCCAGAAGCGCCGGGCGATCTCGGCGCCGTCGGCGGTCTTCGCCGGGGACTGGCCGTAGCGGAGCAGGGTCTCGTTCTTGTCGGCCGCCCACTCCGCCAGGGTCCAGATGCCGGCACGGAGCAGCACCTTGGAGGCGAGATAGTCGTTGAAGCCCTCGCTGAACCAATAATCGGTCGCCTCATCCTCCTCCGGCATTCCGCCGAGCGCGATCGGCACCCAGCTGTGCATATATTCGTGGGCGAGGAAGCGGACCGCCTGGCGGAGCTCGAACGCGCTGGTCGAGGCGATCGAGAAGGCGTCGGTGCGGCCGGTGCCGTGGTAGGAGAGGCCGGACGGAAGCTCGCCGAGCGGCGCCATGGCGACGAGGAAGGGGGCGCTGCGCTCGCCCCAGAAGCTGTCCTCGGCGGCGATGATCGGGGTGACCGTGTCGGCGAGCTGGTCGGCGGTGAAGCTCCACTCGCCGAGCAGGGCGACTCGAAGCTCAGCCCCGCGCAGGTCGCGGCGGACGAGGCGAAGCCTGGTGCCGCCGATGGCGACGCTGTTGATGAGGTTGGCGAGCGTCGTCGGCTTGCCCTTGAGATGGTCGAGGTCCGACGCGACCGTCCAGCCTTTGGGGAGCTTGCCCCACTTGAACCTGGCCGCCCGTTCGTCGGGGCCGCCCGGGCGGGCGAAGACGCTCTCGCCATGGACGAAGAACCAGTCGGGCCGGATCAACGGCCGCGCCTTTTCGTAGGCGAAGCCCGGATCCTCCGAATAAGCGGAGACGATCCGGTAGCGCAGCGTGAGGCGCGCGCCGGGGCGGTGGCGGGCGACGGGCTTGTCGTAGGTGCCGCCGAGGCTTTTGGCGCCGCGAATCTCGAGCCCCCTGGCGTGGCGCCAGAGCTCGCTCGACCCGGCCCAGATGCCGGGCAGGAACAACTCGGTTTCGCCGTCGGAGTCGCCGCGAAGGCGAATTCGAACGTCGAGGGTCCGGCTGCCGTCCTTCTGGAGGGCGGGCGTGATCCGGTAGGAGACGGGCTTCTGTTCGGGCGGCGTGGCGGCGACGAGGAGGAAGGCGGCGGCGAGGAGGGGACAAGCGACAGGTTTCAAGGATGGGGCTCCCGAGATTCGAGCGGGAGTATAGGGGGCGGAGGAGCGGGGTAAATCCTTCCCGCGGCGAAGCCGTGGGGAGGGGACCGGGCGAAGCCTGGTGGAGGGGCAGTTGGCGCAGTCCTGTGCATTTACCCCTCCACCACCCTCCGGGTGGTCCCCCTCCCCATCTCCGATGGGGAGGATTGGATGAACACTCCGCCCATCTCCTCCCACAGATGCGCGTGCCTGATCTGGTCGTCGACGAGGACATCGCCTTGCTTCGCGTGCTTGCGCTTGTCCTCGGCCAGGGTGGTGATGATGCGGGTGCCGGGGAAGTATTTGGCCGCCCAGCGCACCTTCTGGTCCGCCGCCCAATTGCCCTGCGGAAGGCCGGTGAGGATGATCGGATCGAGATGCTTCACCGCCTCGAACAGCTCGGGGGCGCCGTCGAGTAGGGGGAGGCCGAAATAGAAATCGGGGGCCTTGGCCAGCCTGGCCCAGAAGCGGCCGAGGCCGTGGCGCTTCACGAGCCTCGGGGCCAGCGCCCGGGCTCGAGCTTCACGGGCATCGGCAGGTCGAAGGCGGTCCAGTTCTGCCCGGCCAGCACGTCGTTGGATTCCTGCGCCTTGCGCCCGGGCTCGAGCGACCAGGTGATGTGATAGGTGCTCCCGTCGGGCCGGCCGGTGGCTCCGGCGATGGCGACGACCATCGCCTCGACCCCATGGCCGTCGTCGGCGCGGCCGACGATCTCGCCGAGAGTCTCTTCGGGCAAAGCGGAGTCCGGTGCCGCTTCGGTGCGGAGCGTGACATGGTCGGCGTCGACGTCGCGGTAGCGGGGCGGGAATAGCTGGAGCAGCTCCGTGCGTTGCGCGCGGTCGAGCTTCCAGCCGATGACGCTGTCGCCCCTGCCGGCCCGGTCGGCCGCTTCTCGCGCGGAAGGTGCCATGCGGGGGTCAAAGCATAAGGCGCGGAGCGGGTTCCCGGGTGGACCCGCTGCACGAAGGACTCTGACCCCGTCATTCCCGCCAAAGCGGGAATCCAGTTCGGACTCAGCGCTGGATTACCGCGTTCGCGGGAATGACGGAGTGGGTTGCCATCCATTCCTCCACCGCCTCCGCTTCCTGCGTACTCATCACCAGCCCGAGCTTGGTCCTCCGCCACAGCACGTCGTCGGCGGTGCGGGCGAATTCCCGGCCCCCGAGCCAGCGCAGCTCGATCTCGTACAGGCCGGCGCCGAAGGAGCGGCCGAGATCGGCGAGGCTGCTTTCGTTGCCGAGCATGTCCTTCAGCCGCGTTCCGTAGGCGCCGGAGAGTCGGGCGAGGAGGGATTGGGGCATCCAGCTTGCCAGGCCGTCCAGCCAGTCGAGGAAATCGGGATAGACGTCGCCGCCGGGCAGGAAGCTGCGGGATGTCGAGCGCCGGCCTTCGATTCCGAGCCGGTCGAGCGCTTCCTCGGCGAGCGCGCGGGCGGTGGTGATCTTGCCACCGAAGACCGAGAGCAGCTTCGGCCCCGGATCGGGGTCGAGCTCGAGTCGATAGTCGCGGGTCACGGATTTCGCGTCGGCGGCGCCGTCGTCATAGAGGGCACGCACTCCGGAATAGCGCCAGACGATGTCGGCGGGGACGACCTGGCGGGTGAAGTAGCGGTTGGCCGCCTCGCACAGATAGCGCTCCTCCTCGGGCGTGATCGCCGCGTCCTCCGGCCGCCCGACCTCGATGTCGGTGGTTCCGATCAGGCTGAAATCGCCCTTGAAGGGGAGGGCGAAAACGATTCGGCCGTCGGACTGCTGGAGGATATAGGCCTGGTCGCCCTCCCACAAAGCCGGGACGACGATGTGGCTTCCCTTGACCAGCCTGACCCGGCTCGCGCTGGTCTCGGCGAGGCGGGTGTCGAGGATTTCGGCGACCCAGGGGCCGGCGGCGTTGACGATCGCCTTCGCGGCGACTTCGCGCTTTCCGGAAAGTTGGGCGCGCCAGACCTCGCCGTCGCGCCGGGCCGAAAGGAACTCGGTTCGGGTCGCGATCTCGGCGCCGTGCTCGGCCGCGGCGACGGCGTTGAGGACGACGAGGCGGCTGTCGTCGACCCAGGCGTCCCAATAGCTGAGCACCCGCCGCCGCTCCTTCAACGGGGCGTGGAGCGCCGTCTCGCGCCGGCCGACCCGGCGCGAGCGGGGCAGGCTGCCCCGGATCGACAGCAGGTCGTAGAGGAGGAGTCCGGAACGGATCATCCAGTGCGGCCTCAGCGCCGGGCAGTGCGGAAGGACGAAGCGCAGCGGGCGGACGATGTGCGGCGCGGTGCGAAGCAATATCTCGCGTTCCGCCAGCGCCTCGCGGACCAGCCGGAACTGGTAGGTTTCGAGGTAGCGCAGGCCGCCGTGGATCAGCTTCGAGGAGGCGGAGCTGGTGTGAGCGGCGAGATCGTCTCTCTCGACCAGAAGCACTCTGGCCCCGCGAATCGCGGCGTCGCGGGCGATCGCCGCGCCGTTGATTCCGCCGCCCACGACAAGGATATCGAAACTCTCCACGAATAGAGTTTAGCCGTGGATCCAGACGGATACACTAAAGATCGCTGGGCGGGCGGGGGTGCCTGCCTTTCAATTCAGATGTGGGAGAATATCATGACTTATGTCGATCCGGACGCGGCGGCGCGCGCCTATCAGAGCATGCCGCCGCCCCTCGCCGTGGCGGCGTCGCCGGACGGGGGAAGGGTCGGCGCGGCCGTCACCTACAGGCTTCCGGTGCGGGGACAGGGGACGATCGGCTTCGTCCTCGCGACCTCCGCGCCGTTCACCGTGACCGCCCGAGGCCAGCCCGGTTCGCCGGCCTTGCGCTGGTCCGTCGACTCCTATGGAGCGAATTTGGCCGTAGTGCCGCTCGACGGCGGGGAGACGGTGCTGCTCGCCGTTCCCGGCGTGGGCCTCGATGCCTCGCTCGCCTGCCCTTATTGGTTCAGCTTCGACTGCCACAACCGGCTGATGCGCTATGGCAAGGGCGAGATGCGGCTCGGAACGATGCTCGCCTCCCAATTCCTCGAGCGCCCCGCCGAGGGGGAGCCCGATCCCTGGGCCTGGATTTCCGGGATCGAGGATGTCGAGATCGCCGCGGACGCGTCCGGCTTCGTCGATCTGTGGAAGGATCCGGTGACGATCGAGCTGCCGATGCGGGTCATCCCCCACGATAGTATCACGATGGACGAGATGGCCTATGGCCGGGTCACTGTTCCGGGCGGCCTCACTCCGACCTGCCAGAAGCTCTACGACAATGTCGCGGGCGCCCGCTTCCTGCTCGACACGCCCGACTTCCCGGAATTCTCCGCGGCCATCAAGGCGAGCATCCTCGACAAGGACGGCTGGTGCGCGAAGGTGCTCGAGAAGAAGGCGAACGAGTTCGGCAAATACGATCCGGACATGACCTATCTTCGGATCACGCTCGGCACCAACCAGGGCGAATCGCCCGGCATTCCGTTCGTCATGGAGATCTGGCCGAGCGGCAATTATTCGCCGATCCACAATCACGGCGCGTCCGACGCGGTGATCCGGGTGCTTCACGGCGAGATCACGGTCAGCCTCTTCGCCTTTCTCGCGCCCGAGCAGACGACGCCCTTCGCGGTGAAGACGTTCGTCAAGGAGGAGGTCACCTGGATCTCGCCCCGGCTCAACCAGGTCCACCAGCTCCACAATCTCAATGGGAACGAGCCGTGCATCACCATCCAATGCTATCTCTATTCGGAGAATAACGACACCCACCACCCCTATTTCGACTATCTCGGCGACGGCGACATCGAGCATTTCGACCCCAATTCCGACGCCGGTTTCCTGGATTTCAAGCGGATCATGAAGGAGGAATGGGCGGGGCGGTGAGACTTCCGTCATTGCGAGCGTAGCGAAGCAATCCAGTGCCGCCTTCCGAGGCCCGCTGGATTGCTTCGTCGCTTCGCTCCTCGCAATGACGGGGGCTCCGTGGCTCGACACCAGCACCGCTTCCGTGGAAGCTAGGCCAATGGGCGACACTATTCTCGTCATCGACGAAGGCACGACCAGCACCCGGGCGATGCTGTTCGCCGCGGACGGGACCTGTCTGGCGACCGAGCAGCGCGAGCTTGAGCAATCCTACCCCCGGCCGGGCTGGGTCGAGCACGACGCCGAGGAAATCTGGGCCTCGAGCCTCGCCTGCGCCCGAGCCGCGGTCGCCGCGGGCGGCGGCGCCGGGCGGGTGGCGGCGCTGGGGATCACCAACCAGCGCGAGACGATCGTCTTCTGGAGCCGGCGCACCGGCCGGGCGCTCGCCCCGGCGATCGTCTGGCAGGACCGGCGCACCGCGGAGCTTTGCGCCGGGCTGAAGGCGCAGGGGCATGAGGCGGCGGTGCAGGCGAAGACCGGCCTCCTGCTCGATCCCTATTTCAGCGCGTCCAAGATCGCCTGGGCGCTCGAACATTGGCCGCGGCTGAAGGACGCGGGCGACGATCTGTGCGCGGGCACCGTCGAGAGCTGGCTGGTCTTCCGGCTGACCGGCGGCCTTCACGTCTCCGATTCGACCAACGCGTCGCGAACCGCGCTGATGGATATCGGCACCGGCCGCTGGGACGATGGTCTGCTCGACCTGTGGGGCGTGCCCGCCGCGATCCTGCCCGAGATCGTCGACTGCGCCGGCCGGATCGGGGCGACCGTGCCCGAGCATTTCGGAATCTCCATCCCGATCGCGGGAATGGCCGGCGACCAGCAGGCGGCCTCGATCGGCCAGGCCTGCCTCGCGCCCGGCAACACCAAGGCGACCTACGGCACCGGCGCCTTCATCCTCACCCATACCGGCGCCGAGCTCCGCCGAAGCCGCCATCGACTGCTCTCCACCATCGCCTGGCAGCTCGGCGGCGAGCGCCGCTATGCGCTCGAAGGCTCGGTGTTCGTCGCCGGGAGCCTGGTCAAATGGCTTCGCGACGATCTCGGGCTGCTCGAAAGCGCGGCGGAGACGGAGGCGCTGGCGCGCTCGGTGCCGGACAGCGGCGGGGTCCAGATCGTCCCCGGCCACAGCGGGCTAGGCGCGCCTTACTGGCGGCCCGATGCGCGCGGCGCCATCACCGGCCTCAGCTTCGCCACCGGCCGGGCCCAACTCGCCCGGGCCGCCCTGGAGGCGATGGCGCATCAGACCCACGATCTGATGACCGCCTTCGCCGCCGACGGCGCGCCGTGGGAGGTGCTGAAGGTGGATGGCGGAATGGCGTCGAACGGCTGGCTGGCCCAGGATTTGGCGGATGTGCTGGGGCTGACGGTAGAGCGGCCGCGGTTCGTCGAGACGACCGCGCTCGGGGCGGCGATGCTGGCGGGGGTCGGGTGCGGGATGTTCGGCTCGCTGGAGGACGCCGCGGCGATGCGGGGGTCGGTGGAAAGGTTCGAGCCGGCGATGGCGCCGGAGGTGCGCGAGGCGCGGCTGGCGGGGTGGAAGACGGCGGTGGAGGGGGTGCTTCGCTAACCTCATCATTCCCGCTTTGCGGGAATGAGGGGCTTAGGTCGTCACGCTCCACTCTATCTTAACCCCGCCGCGCTACCTCCACCGCCATGGCCCAGCGCATCCACCTGATCGCCGCCGCGCGCCCGAATTTCATGAAGGTGGCGCCGCTCTGGCACGCCCTCGAGGCGGCGCACGGCTTCGAGCCGGTTCTGGTCCATACCGGCCAGCATTACGACGTGAACATGTCGGACGCCTTCTTCGCCGACTTGCGGCTTCCGGAGCCCGATTTCCATCTCGGCGTGGGCTCGGGGAGCCATGCCGAGCAGACCGGCGGGGTGATGATCGCCTATGAGAAGGTGGCCCTGAAGGACCGGCCCGACTGGATCGTCGTCGTCGGCGACGTCAACTCGACCGCCGCCTGTGCGATGGTCGCCGGCAAGCTCGGCATCCCCGTCGTCCATCTCGAAGCGGGAC
This sequence comes from uncultured Alphaproteobacteria bacterium, assembly GCA_963850005.1. Lineage (GTDB taxonomy): Bacteria > Pseudomonadota > Alphaproteobacteria > Sphingomonadales > Sphingomonadaceae > Allosphingosinicella. The sequence continues at coordinate 797,094 of CAWKJG010000004.1, read as the reverse complement.
TGAGAAGCCGCGACCGGGCCATGCCCGAGGAATTGAACCGCCTGGTCACCGACGTCCTCGCCGACGTGCTCTGGACGCCGTCGCCCGACGCCGACGAGAATCTCCTTGGCGAAGGCATCCCGCAGGGGCGGATCAGCCGGGTCGGCAACATCATGCTCGACAGCTTCGAGCTGGTCCGGCCGGCGATCGAGGCCGCGGACGTGCCCGGCGAGCTCGGGCTGGAGCGCGGCGGCTATGGCGTGGTCACTCTCCACCGCCCCTCCAACGTCGACGATCCGGCTCAGCTTATCCGCCTCGTCGACTCGCTGATCGAGGCGCAACGGCGGCTGCCGCTCGTCTTCCCGGTCCATCCCCGAACCTCGAAACGCCTGGCCGGAGCCCTGTTCGACAGCCGTCTGGCGCGGGCCGGAATCCGGCTGATCGAGCCTCTGCCCTACGTCCGCTTCATGAGCCTGGTGACCGGCGCGGCGGCGGCGATCACCGATTCGGGCGGGATCCAGGAGGAGACCACCTATCTCTCAATCCCGTGCCTGACCCTGAGGGAGAATACCGAGCGGCCGGTGACCGTCAGCGAGGGCACCAACCGGCTGGTGCGGCCGGAGACCCTGTTGATCGAGGCTCGAGCGCGCGCTGAGCGGGCCAAGACCGGTGCGCCGCCCGGAGCTTTGGGACGGCAAGGCCGCCGCGCGCTGCGTCGAGGATCTGCGCAGGCGCTGCGCGGTCGTGAAGCTGCCGGTGGCGGAGCCGAGCCCCGCCGAGCTGGCGGCCCGCTACGGCGGCGGCGAGCGGCGAGCGGGCGGTTCGAGCTATCGGCGGACCTGAAATCCTCCCCATGCAAAGCATGGGGAGGGGGGACCATGCAAAGCATGGTGGAGGGGTAATTGGCACAGGCCTGCGCCTTCTACCCCTCCACCACACTTCGTGTGGTCCCCCTCCCCATCTACGATGGGGAGGATGCGCTCCAGCTGTCGTCGATCATCTTGATGATCGCGGAGAAATCCTTGCCGGCGCCGCCCAGCTCGGCGAAGCGGGCGTAGAGGGTCTCCGCCTCGGAACCCATCGGCGTGTAGCAATCGACGCTCTGCGCCGCCTCCATCGCCAGGCGCAAATCCTTCAGCATCAGCGCCGTCGCGAACCCGCCTTCATAGTCGCGATCCGCGGGGGTCGCCGGGCCGACTCCGGGGACGGGGCAGTAGGTGGTCATCGACCAGCATTGGCCCGAGGCCTTGGAGGCGATGTCGAAGAAGGTCTGCGGGTCGAGGCCGAGCTTCTGCGCCAGCACGAAGGTCTCGCAGGTGGCGACCATCGAGGCGCCGAGAAGCATGTTGTTGCAGATCTTGGCCGCCTGGCCCGAACCCGGGCCGCCGGCGTGGATCACGGCCTTGCCCATCTTCTCGAGGATCGTCCCGCGCGCGCTCGAACGCTTCGTCCTCGCCGCCGACCATGAAGGTGAGGGTGCCCGAATCGGCCGCCGCGATCCCGCCCGAGACGGGCGCGTCGACCATCGCATAGCCGGCCGCCGCCGCTTTCCCGATCTCGTCGCGGGCGGTGGCGACGTCGATGGTCGAGCAGTCGATCAGCAGGGCGCTGGCCGGAGCCGTGCCGATCACGCTTGCCTCGTAGACGTCGCGGACATGCTTGCCGGCGGGGAGCATGGTCACCACCGCCTCGGCCCCGGCGACCGCTTCCGCGGCCGAGCCGGCCCGGGCGCAGCCCTTGGCCTCGGCCTTGGCCAGCGCCGCCTCGCTGAGGTCGAAGGCGCGCACCTCATGCCCCGCCTTGACCAGGTTCGCGGCCATCCCGCCGCCCATGTTGCCGAGTCCGATAAACGCAATCCGTGCCATTGTTGAGAACTCCGAAGAAGAGCGCAGGAACGATCGTTGCCCTGCGCGGGCGCAGCGCCTCCCTTCTCTCGGGCACGTCAGAAATCAAGGGAGGGCGTGGATCGGGCGCCTGCATTCGGCCATCGGCCGCCGGGCGTGCCCGGAACCTGGAGCGGTTCGCGCGATACCTGAAACGTTACGCCGCCGCCGCCGGACGGAATGTTCGAGATCGATGAGCCCTCTCCCGGGACGAGCTCGGGAAAGGCGCTCATCGACTTGCGAAAACCTCGACGGGTCCGAACCGGTCAGACGATCGGCCCGTTGTAAACGGCGACCGTGGCCGTGATCTCGCCCTTATTGTCGCCATTGTTGCTGTCCCAGTAATAGAGCAGCAATCGCCCGCTCGGGATCAGGATGCTCATCTCCATTCTGGTGCCGACCGCGAAGAAGGTCTTGCCGTCGTCGAGACTGCCGACCAGCGCGCCAAAGAAGAACGAGAAGGCGCCCTTGGTGAAGACCCCATAATTGCCGCCGAACGGGTTGCTGAGCCCGTTGGCATTCGATTCGCGGTCCGCAGCCCCCGCGCTCCACTTGTCATCGGGAGCGACGCCGATGGTCAAAAGCTGTCCCTTGGTGACGGTGATGCCCGTTACCAATGCCGAGCCGCCACTGACGCTGTTCTCCTTTGCTTTCACGATGAAGTTCGATGCCATGTCTTCCTCCTTCAACCGCCGCGTTGGCGCATTGACTCCCCGTAAGGTATACTCTCGTACCGATGTAATAAGACAGCCGAGCTGCACAGCAGGCTCGAGTCGCGACAAATATAACATTTATAGTTTGTTGGCAAGCGAGCGACATGGTGAGTCTAGCACCCGCACTAAGACTGCGCATTTAAGTAGCTATTTCGCTGTGGTATTATATAAGTAGGTATTATCTTCCGACGCAACAATCATCATCCGTCGAAGGTGTAAATCGAGATGGGGGACTGAAGGAAGGTGGGTCGATCTTCGAGCCTCACCGCGCCTTCCACTCCGCCTTACGCTTGTCGACGAAGGCGCTCATCCCTTCCTTCTGGTCGTCGGTGCCGAACAGGCCGTGGAATAGTCGGCGCTCGAAGACGATGCCCTGGGCGAGGCCGGTCTCGAAGGCGGCATTCACCATCTCCTTGGTCGCGATCGCGGCGAGCGGGGCCATGGAGGCGATCGCCTCGGCGGTCTTCAGCGCCTCGTCGAGCAGCTCCGCGGCCGGCACCACCCGAGCGACGAGGCCCGACCGCTCGGCCTCCTCGGCGCCCATCATTCGCCCGGTCAGGCACATCTCCATCGCCTTGGCCTTGCCGACCGCGCGGGTCAGGCGCTGCGAGCCGCCCATGCCGGGCGTGACTCCCAGTTTGATCTCGGGCTGGCCGAACTGGGCCGTATCGGCCGCGATGATGAAGTCGGCCATCATCGCCACCTCGCAGCCGCCGCCGAGCGCATAGCCCGCAACCGCGGCGATCCACGGCTTGCGGGTCGCCGTCACCTTTTCCCAGCCCTGGAAGAAGTTGGAGCCGTACATCGAGGCGAAGCCCTGGTCCGACATCTCCTTGATGTCGGCCCCCGCCGCGAAGGCGCGCTCGCTTCCGGTGAGGATGGCGCAGCGCTGGCTGTCGTCCGAGTCGTACGCGGCGAAGGCGTCGATCAGCTCGGCCAGCACGGACGTGTTGAGGGCGTTGAGCGCCTTCGGGCGGTTGAGCGTGATCAGCGTGACCGCGCCGCGCTGCTCGACCAGGATGATTCTCGTAGCTCATTTGCAATCCTCCGGACTTGTCTTATCCCCGTCATTGCGAGGAGCGTAAGCGACGAAGCAATCCAGCTTTCAGCCTCCGAGCCGCTGGATGGCTTCGCTACGCTCGGAATGACGGCCTCCCGCGCGCTAGAGCGGAGTCCATTCCTCGCCTTCCGGCATCGGCGCGAAGATGGTGTCGATCAAGTGCTCGGTCACCGCTTCCGGTGTCGGCGGCTGCCAGCGCGGCCGGTTGTCCTTGTCGACCAGCAGGGCCCGAACCCCTTCGACGAAATCGTGGCGCTGAACGACCCGGGTGGCGACGGCATATTCCTGGCGCATCTCATGGCCGAAATCCTGAACCCGGGCGCCGTCGTAGAGGAGCCGGAGCGAGACCTTGCAGGCCTGCGGGCTCTTGGCTCGCAAGGTCGCGAGCTCCGTCTTCGCCCAGTCGGAGGGGTCCGCCTCGAGCGTAGCGAGAATCGCCTCATAATCGTCCGAAGCGAACAATCGGTCGATCGCCGTCAAATTCCCCTCGATCCGCGCCGGGGGCGGGGGTGTGCTGCTTTCGTCGAGCAGGGCTTCGATCCGCTCCGGCCGGCTGAAGATCTGCGCCTTGAGATCGTCGAGCGCGAGCGACTGCATGTAATGGGTGGCGAGACCGAGGCGGAAGCATTCGGCCCCGTCCAGCCGCGCCCCGGTAAGCGCGAGGAACTGGCCGGCCCGCCCCGGCAGGCGCGGCAGATACCAGCCGCCGCCGACGTCCGGGAAGAGGCCGATCGTCGTCTCCGGCATGGCGAAGCGGGTGTTCTCGGTGGCGACCCGGTATCGGCACGGCTGCGAAATTCCCACCCCGCCGCCCATGGTGATCCCGTCCATGAAGGCGATGGTCGGCTTGGCGTAGGTGAAGAGCAGGTGATTGAGCCGGTATTCCTCGTGGAAGAAGGCGCGTGCCTCCGCTCCGTCGCCGGCCCCGCTCCGCGCCAGCATGACGACATCGCCCCCGGCGCAGAAGCCGCGGCCCTCGGCATGGTCGATCATCACCGCCTGGACGGAGGGATCCTCGCGCCAGGGCAGGAGGGCGGCGATCATGTCGCTGCACATTTCCTTCGTCAGGGCGTGGATCGCCCTGGGCCGGTTGAGGCGGATCCGGCCGACCTTGCCTTCGATTCGGGTGATGACGTCGGTGGTCATGGAGGTTCGTGCCGGTCCTTCGATACGGGTCTTCGCCAGGCTCAGCCCCTACTCAGGATGAGCGGAAAGGCACAACCCGCTCATCCTGAGTAGCCGGTGAGCTTGTCGAACCGGCGTATCGAAGGATCACTGCCGAAGCATGTCCCGCGCCACGATCACGCGCATGATCTGGTTGGTGCCCTCGAGGATCGAATGGACGCGCAGGTCGCGCCAGAAGCGCTCGATCGGATAGTCCTGGAGATAGCCGTAGCCGCCGTGGAGCTGGAGCGCCCGGTCGACGACCGACGAGCCGGTGTCGGTGGCGAGGCGCTTGGCCATGGCGGCGAAGCGCGATTTGTCGGGCGCGTTCTCGGTCACCTTGACCGCCGCGACGTAGAGCAGCATCCGCGCCGCCTGGAGCTCGGTCTCCATGTCGGCGAGGGTGAACTGGGTCGCCTGGAAGTCCGCGATCGGCGTTCCGAACTGCTTGCGCTCCTTGGTATAGGCGATCGCTTCGTCGAGGCAGCGCTGCGCCCCGCCCAGCGAGCAGGCGCCGATATTGAGCCGGCCGCCGTCCAGCCCCATCATCGCGATCCGGAAACCCTCGCCCTCGCCGCCGATCAAATTCTCCGCCGGCACCCGAACCTCGTCGAAATTGACCTGGCAGGTCGGCTGGGAGTGCCAGCCGAGCTTCTTCTCCTGAGCGCCGAAGCTGACTCCGGGCATGTCCTTCTCGATGACGAGGCAGGAAATACCCTTCGGCCCGTCCTGGCCGGTGCGGACCATGGTGACGTAGACCTCGTTCTCGCCGCCGCCCGAAATGAACGCCTTCGACCCCGAGACGACATAATGGTCGCCGTCCTTCACCGCCCGGGTCTTGAGCGCCGCGGCGTCGGAGCCCGAGCCCGGCTCGGTCAGGCAATAGCTCCCCATCCGCTCCATCGGGATCAGCGAGGGCAGATATTTCTCCTTCACCGCCGCCGATCCGAAGCGGTCGATCATCCAGCTCGCCATGTTGTGGATCGAGATGAACGCCGAGGTCGAGGGGCAGCCATAGGCCATCGCCTCCATGATCAGGGCCGCTTCGAGGCGCCCCAGGCCGATCCCGCCGCTCTCCTCGGAGACGTAGATCGAGCCGAAGCCCAATTCCGCCGCCTGCCGGATCGTGTCGCGCGGGAAGATGTGCTTCTCGTCCCATTCCGCGGCCTGGGGCGTGATCGCGTCGGCGGTGAACTGGCGCGCCATCTCCTGGATCTGGCGCTGCTCGTCGGTAAGGTCGAACTGGCTCATGGGGCAGGCTTTTCCTTCAGAACGTGCTCGGCGAACAGCCGGTTCGCCACCTTTGTGTCGTTGCGCCCGTACCAACGCGGCGCGGGCAGGCCTTTCTCCCAGGCCAGGGCTTCGGTGAGCGTGCCTTGAGCGGAAGGCACGTCGGGCATGAGTGCGCCTATCGGGTCCGCATAGGCACTGTCGACGGTGACGATCCGCCAGCCGCGCCGGCGCAGGGCCGTCACCAGGTCGCCCGCGAACAGGGCGGCGAGGTCGGTCTCGTGGAGCAGTAGGACATGGGCCGGCGAGCGTCCGAGCGTCCGCCGTGCCAACGCGTCGTAAAATTCGGCGGCTTCGACGTGGGATTCGACGTAGAGATCGCGAAGCGCCTCAATATCCATCTTCTTCCCGCGTTCGGCGGCCTGGCTGGCGAGGGTCTCCATGTTCCAGTCGGAGGCTTCGGCGGTGACATAGCCGTTGCTCAGCCCTCGCGCCTTCAGGCCGGCGCGAACGGCGTCGCGCTTCGCCTTGTCGCCGCGGCCCTCGTCCAGGAACGGGTAGCGGAACCAGGGCCGCCGCCCCTTGCGGCCCTCGAGCCATTCCTCGGCCCGGTCGACGTCGGCGAGATAGTCCGCCACCGGCATCGCCGACAGCCGGCGGTGGCCGAACGAATGGTTGGCGATGACATGCCCGGCCGCGACATAGGCGGCGATCCGGGCTTCTCCGCCCTCGCCCCAGGGCCGGTCGAAACTGCCGGGCGTGACGAAGAAGGCCGCCTGGCGGACGCCCACCCGCTTGAGCTCGGCGATCAGGCGCTCGGTCCGGGCCTCGGGCGTGAAGAAGGCGCCGGGGCCACGCGGCACGTCGTCGAAGGTAAGTGCGATCCGCTTGGGCCGTGCCTCTGCGCCGGCGGCGGCGAAGCTCAAGAAAAGGAGGGCGAGCAGCAGGCGGAGCATGCCGGCGGTCTAGCGGACGCGGCGGGATTCGCAATCGGCGCTCACGAGAAGATTTTGAGCGCTCCCAAAACGGCGATCGTGACTGTGGTGGAAGCGGCGATCATTACGCCCATGCGAGTCACCAGTCGAAGCTCGAGATCCTTCATCTCCGTGCGGAGGCTTACCGCGAGATCCTTCATCTCCGTGCGGAGGCTGACCGCGAGGTCCTTCGCCTCCGAGCGCAGGCTCGCGCCGAGATCCCTGATCTCCGTACGGAGGCAAAGCTCCGTCTCCCTGAGATCCGTTTTCGTCGCGATCGACTGCAGCACGATGTCACCCAATGCGTCGGCGAGCGCCTCGGCATGCGCGACGCTCAGGCCTCCAGCTTCTAGCCGCTTTATGAAGGCGTGGGTATCAAAAGCTACGCGGACATTCATCCGGGCATGATAGCACTTTACGCTTTACGGTCAGTGCGCGCTTTTCGTCGATAAAGAGTTGCGATTTTCACGTCATCGGTTATCCCGATGTTCGCCTTCACGCGCCGAGCTTCCCGATCACGTCGCCGAACAGGTCTTCGTCGCTGGGCAGCGCCTTGGGCACGGGCAGCGGCTTCGAGACCCAGGTCTCGTTGATCAGGTCGCGCCAGTTGATGTTGTTGCTGGTGCCGGTGCCGCCCCAGGAGCCGCAGCCCAGGGAGAAGGTCTGGCGCATGCCGTTCCACAAATTTCCGCTGTTGGAGGCGGACTGCGGCTGGTTGACCATCACCCGGCAGGTGCGGGTCGCCTCGGCGAGCTTCAGGATGTTGGCATTCGAGCGCGAATAGATGCCGCAGCTGTGGCCCTGGCCCTGATAGGCCTGGATCTCGTTGGTCAGAGCGATCGCTTCGTCGATGTCCTTCACCCGGTAGAGGGTCATGGTGACGGTCAGCTTCTCGCCGGAGAAGGGATGATCGGGGCCGGTGCCGGTCTCCGGAACGATGAAGAATTTCGTGCCTTCCGGAATGTCGAAGCCGGCCATGGCGGCGATCGTTTCGGGCGGCTGGGCGACGATCTTCGGGTTGAGCGCGCCGTCGATCCAGAGCACGGCCTGGAGCTTCGCCTTCTGCGCGTCATTGAGGACGAGGCCGCCTTTCGCCTCGAGCCTGGCGAGCATCTCGTCGTGGATCGCCTCGACGAGGAGGACGCTGTTGTCCGACGAGCAGGACGCGGCCTGATCGAGAGTCTTCGAGATTCGGATCTTTTCGGCGGCGTCGTCGAGATCGGCGGTCTCGTCGACCGTGATGACGGCATTGCCGGCGCCGACTCCGAGGGCCGGAGTGCCGCTCGCATAGGCCGCCTTCACCATCGGCGCTCCGCCGGTGGCGAGGATCCGGTCGCATTGCTTCATCAGCTCGTTGGTCTTCTCGAGCGTCGGCATCTCGATCGCGATGACGAGATCGGCGGGGGCGCCCATCCTGACCAGCGCGTCGCGCATCTTGTCGACCACCAGCGTGTTGGTGAGCTTGGCGCGCGGGTGCGGGGCGATGATGATGGTGTTGCGGCCCTTGACCGCGTTGATCGCCTTGATCACCGGAGTCGCCTCGGGGTTGGTCGAGGGCGAAAGCGCGCCGATCACGCCGACCGGCTTGGCGAAGACGACGATCTCGCGCTCGGGATAGGTCTCGATCACTCCGACCGACTTGTCGTCGATAATGTCCATGAGCGCGGCACGGGTCTTGCGGAAGATCTTGAGATATTTGCCGTCGTAATTGCCGAGCTGGGTCTCTTCGACGGTGTGGCGGGCGATCTCCTCGGCGGTGCCGGGCTTCGCGACCGCCCAGACCATGGCTCGGATCAGCTCGTCGACGCGCTCCTGGGTGGCATGCTCGATCTCGGCCTGGGCTTTGCGCGACCGAGCGACCAGGCCGGCAATCTCCGCCGCGGCTTCCGCCTGCGCGTCGCTGGCGAAGAGACGTTCCTGCTTGCCCATGTTTTCAAACTCCTGACTCGCGGCGACCCCTAGCCAAGGTGGCGGGGAAATGCCAGTTGCACGCCGCCCCAGCGAGAAAAGGGATCCGGTGACTTCTTGTCCTGGGACACCAGCCTTCGCCGGCATGACGGACACCTCCAAATCGTCACCCCGGACTTGATCCGGGGTCCATGAACACCGAAAGGGGCGAAACCCGCACGGCGGTGTTCATGGATCCCGGCTTTCGCCGGGATGACGGGAGAGCGAATGAAACTCGGATCTTTACCCGGAAGCCGCGACGGACGGCTGGTGGTGGTGAGCGGCGACCTCGCCTGGTGCGCCGACGCGACCCATATCGCCCCGACGCTTCAGGCGGCGCTGGACGAGTGGGACCGGCTCGCGCCTCAGCTCGAGCTGCTCGCCATGGATCTCGAGCACGGGGTCATCCCCCGCGACCGCTTCCACGAGCGCGAGGCGCTGGCGCCGCTGCCGCGCGCCTATCAATGGGCGGACGGCTCGGCCTATGTGAACCACGTCGCCCTGGTCCGGCAGGCCCGGGCCGCCGAGATGCCGGAGAGCTTCTGGACCGACCCGCTCATGTATCAGGGCGGCTCCGACGAGATGCTTGCCCCGCGCTCGCCCATCCCGCTCGCCGACGAGGCCTGGGGCTGCGACTGCGAGGCGGAGGTGGTGGTGGTGACCGACGACGTGCCCCAGGGCATCACTCCGGAGGAGGCGAGGGATCACATATTGCTCGTCGGCCTGGTCAACGACGTCTCCTTGCGCAACCTCATCCCGGCCGAGCTCGGCAAGGGCTTCGGCTTCGTCCAGTCCAAGCCCGCCTCGGCCCTCTCGCCGGTCTTCGTCACGCCCGAGACGCTCGGCGACCGCTTCAAGGACGGCAAGCTTCACGGCGCGCTCAAGGTCGATCTGAACGGCAAGCCGTTCGGCCGCGCCGACGCCGGGGTCGACATGACCTTCGATTTCGGAACCCTGATCGCCCATCTCGCCAGGACCCGGAATATCGGCGCGGGCTCGATCATCGGCTCGGGCACCGTCTCCAACCGCGATGAGGGCGGCGGCCCAGGCAAGCCGATCGAGGCTGGCGGCCTCGGCTACAGCTGCATCGCCGAGGTGCGGACCGTGGAGACGATTCTCGAGGGGGAGGCGAAGACCGGGTTCCTCAAGCGCGGCGACACGGTCCGGATCTGGATGGACGACGATAGCGGCCATGCGATATTCGGCACGATCGAGCAGCAGGTGGTGCCCGGCTAGCGGGCGCGGCGCCCCGGCGCGGCCTTCACTGGAGCGAAAGGGCGGGTCCGCCCGGCGTCCATTCGAAACGGGAAAAGCATGGATCGGCAACAGATCGAGGCGCGAGTCCGGGAATTATCGGCCACCGGCGGCGAATGGATTTACGACGTCCCACTGCCCGGCGGGGTGTGGACCGGGGGGAATCGCGGCATTCCCCATACAAGGCTCAAGCGGATCGTCCAGATCATCGGCGATATCGTGGCCAGGCCGCTGTCCGAGTGCCGGATATTGGACCTGGGCTCGCTGGAGGGCTTGTTCTCGGTCGAAATGGCGCAGCAGGGCGCCGAAGCGGTCGGAGTCGAGGTCCGCCAGAATAATCATGAGAAAGCCGAGTTCCTGAAGGCGGCCTTGGGCCTCGAAAATCTGCGGTTCCGAAAGGACGACGTCCGCAACCTTTCGGAAGCCGGCTACGGCCGCTTCGACGCCATCATCTGCAGCGGCCTCCTGTACCATCTGCCGGCCAAAGACGCCATCGAGCTCCTCCGGACCCTGTACGACATGGTCGACAAGGTCGTGGTCATCGACACCCACATCGCCCTCGCCCCGGAGCGGGTTTTCGCTCATGGCGGCAGGACCTATTCCGGCAAGCTGTTCGGCGAGTTCGCGGCCGGCGCCACCGACGAGGAACGGGCGAAGTCGCGCCTGTCCTCCGCCGACAACGACACCAGCTTCTGGCTGACCCGCCCGTCCTTGGTCAACGCGATGTCGGACGCCGGATTTTCCAGCGTCTACGAATGCTTCGCGCCCGCCCATATGAACTTCGGGGCGCCCGGGCTCGAGTCGCTCGACCGGGTCACCTTCGTCGGGATCAAGGGCGAGAAGATCGCTCTGAGCACCTCCCCCGCGGCCAATGCCCTGGACGAAAGATGGCCCGAGGGAACCCTCGCCTACGCCCCGCCCAAAGCCACCCTGAAGAGCCTGGCCAAACGCCTGATCCGGCGCGTGGCGGGACGCTGAGCGGGGAGCGTTCGTCATCCCGGCGGAAGCCGGGATCCAGGAACACGGATCGAGAAGGTTCGTCCTGACCTGTGTGTTCATGCCTCCCGGATCAAGCCCGGGACGACGGTCAGCCCCCCGCGCCCCCAGGTAGTGTCTCAGTTTGAATTTCAATCTGGCAGGCGTTCTGGCTTCCATCTCCAGGACGAGTAGAGATGATCACCCGCTCCCTGCCGGTATTTCCGCTTAACATCCATCTTGAAGCGGGTGCCTACGGGGTGGGCATCGGCTAAGCTGGAGTCGCACTCGACATCCAAAGATTGAGGGAACGGCTGGTCCTTTGCCGGCCGGATATGTCTAGTGCCGTGCTTACCGCTCACTCGGCCGGAATCATACACTTCAACGATAATCGTCGTATAGCCGGGGCGGGGCACTGGTTATCCTCCTAACCCGGTCGATGATATCGGGCAGAGCGCTTTTTGTATGGTTCACGGGGCTTCCCGCCCGGCTTCACCGAGGCGTGATTTCGGACGGTCATCCCGCGTGTCGGTGATCTCGCCCGTTGCGATCTTCCACCATGACTGCACGCGCTACCGCGTCGGCTGGTCGCTTCTCTCCGTTCGGTCCCCTCGGCATCAATCGTCCTTCAACGCGCCGACGCAGGCTGGACACTCATCGTGCGGACCGGGATCGGTTCCGTAAGGAATAACCGCATTGCAATATGGACACCGGCGACCGTCGCGTTCGGCTGCGTCATGCTGAGCTTGCTCGCGCTCCTCCATTTCTCGCTTGACGTGGCTCATTGCCGTCTCCGCTCTATCGGCTGAGCATATAAGAGGCGAGGCCCGAGCGCGATAGGCGCTCGGGGCGAAATTCAATTGAGACACTACCCGCCCACATTGTCGTTAGAATTACGGTTGATGTACGATTTACAGGGACCGATTTGTGCAGGGCTCGGCTTCCTGTCGGCGACGAACCGGTTGAACGGCTTCCCGGGCCTGACCGGTCGGCGCTGCATCGCGAAGACCGATCCTTCAGTCGAATGCGCAGTGATCCGGCCCGGCGGCGAGCGGGCCGCTCAAATCTCCTCGAGGCCCTTCAGGATGCGGGCATCCCTGCCGTAGCGGAGCCCGCACAGGCGCGCGGCGATGCGCGCGCGACGGGCGACCTGGTCCGTCGACAGGTTCGTATCGAAATACCAGCCGGCGGTAAGCGGCTTGGCATGGTGCTTCGCGAGATCGGGCGAATTGAAATAGAGATCTCTCGGCGCCCGAGCCACGAAACGCCGGGCGCGGGCGCGTTCCTCGGAAAAGTCTTGCAGGAATTCCGGGTGCCGTTCGTGGAGCAGGAGCAGGAGGGCTCGGTAAGCCGATTTGAGGTTCGATGCCGAAGACCGCTTTCCGCCGAGCTCGACCGTCCATCGGCCGGTGATCCGTTGCCCGGGCTCCTCGACCGACTCCAGGTCGACGGCCCCTGGCGCCTTTGCAGGTTCGCTCCCCCGCTCGCCGAGCAGGCGTCGCCGGAGAATGTCGTTGACGGATTCCTTGAAGGAGTTCCGATCCCTCTCGATGGCCGCGTTGACGTCCAGGTCGATTTCGATCGTCTTCATTTCGGGCATGGCCACCTCCCTTATAAGCCCTTATGAGGCTTATAAGGGAGTTTGAAAGATCCTGGATGGGACATCCCGGCCCGACGGGGGTCCGCTGGGGCGCAGGACATTGCGGAAGGGCGAAGTCGGAAGGCGGGATCTGCCGACTGGGTGCCGACTGAGTGCGACTGAGTGCCTGGGCTATTGGTGGCTATTGGTGGCTATTGGCGGCTGCCGGCGGTCGGTGGTCCGCTGCATCGAGCGCGACGCTCGCCTTGAGTTTTTGGCCGTTCGCCCCGTTCGGCGTTCTCAGCTCACCGCGCCCACATTGTCGTCCGAATTGCGGTCGATGTAGAAATTATACGGGTCGATGCCGGCGTGGGTCGGCTTCTTGTCGGTGACGAAGCGGAAGACCTGCTTGCCGCTCCGGACCGGCTGGCGCTGCAGGATCAGAACGCTCCTGCGGTCGAAGGCGCCCCGGCCCGGCTCGGCGGTGAACAGGCCGATTGGGATGGAGTCGGCGAAGGCGGCGGGGCGCTCATTGCCCTGGCCGTCGGCATAGGCCTTCTTCGCCTCCACGGGCACGACGACGTCCCACCGCCCGTCCGCCCGCTTCGTCGCCTTCGCCTCGCCGACCTTGAGGTCGTAGAGGGTGATGCGCTCGAACAGATCGGTGATCAGAGCCTGGTCCTCGGCGCTCTTCGCCTCCTTGCGGAAGGCCTGCACCAGCTCGATCGAGCGGGGATAGGGCGCACCCTTGAACCTGTACTTCTCGAGGATCGAGCGGATGGCGCGGTTGACCGAGGCCTCGCCGAGCCGGTCCTGAAGCAGATACATGACCAGCGAGCCCTTGTTGTAGTGGATGTATTGCTGGTTCTCGACCCGCATCAGCGGCAGCTCCTCGACCAGCTCGCCGCCGCGGCGGCGCAGATAGCCGTCGAGCTCGTATTTGAGGAAGCGCCTGATCTTGTCCTCGCCATAGCGGTGCTTCATCACCATCAGCGCCGAATATTGGGCGAGAGTCTCCGACAGCATGGTGCCGCCCTGCATCTCCGCGCCGATGATCTGATGGGCCCAATATTGGTGGCCGAGCTCGTGCGCGGTGACGTAGGTGACGTAGTCGATCTTGTCCGGGTTCGAATTGTCCGCGACGAAACCGATCGCCTCCGAATAGGGCATGGTGTTGGCGAAGGCCTGGGCGAAGCTCTCATAGCCCGGGAATTCGATGATCCGGGCCTGGTCGAACTGATAGGGGCCGAAATTGGCCTGGTAATAATCCATCGCCCCGGCCAGCGCGTTCAGCATCCGGTCGACGTTCCAGCCATGGGTGGGGTGATAGTAGACGGCGAGATCGACTCCGCGATGGTTGCGATGCTTCTCGGCGTAGCGCGCCGACTGGATCGAGAAGAAGGTGAGGATCGGCGCGTCGGAGACGAAGCGGGCGGTCCGCCGGCCGCCGCTGACCGAGTCGGACACTTTCCTGCCCGGGGCGATCGGGGTCTGGTCGGCCTCGGTCGAGACGGTGATGTCCGCCGTCGACCAGCCGTCGCCGAAATAGCTGTGCCGGGTCGCCGCCAGATCCTCGAGCCTGGGCGGGCGCTGCTCGGCGGGGAGGCCGTATTTGCGGCGCTTCGAGCGTTCCTGGAGCAGCCCCATCCGGTTCATTCCGATGGCGGGGGCGATCTCCATGTTGTTGAGGAAGGTGCCGTTGCGGACCAGCCTGGTGTCGTTGCCGGAGTTGCGGAAGCCTTTCTGCCAGCGGCGGGTCTGGAAGCTCAGGGTGCGGCTCTCGCCCGGCCGCATCGGAGTGTCGAGCGCGTAGATCCGGTAGCCGTACTCCTTGTCCTCGAATCGCAACCTGGCGCCGGGAAAGGTGAGTTTGAGCAACTCGAGGTCGTTCGCAGGCATCCGGACGTGGACGTCCCGGAGGGGGCGGGGGCTGAGGTTCGAGATGACGTAGCTGCCGGTCACCAGGGCTCTCGTCTCGCTCGGATAGAGCGCGACATCGAGAACGGCCTTGGAGATGGTCGGGTGGTCCAGCGCCGCATATTTGAGGAACTTCTTCTCATATTCGGCGGCGAACTCGTCGCGGGCGCTGCTCGTCTCATAATCGTTGAGGACGTTGGTATTGTACCAGGCATAGGCCCCGGTCGCGGCGAACACGGCGAGGGCTCCGCCGGCGATGAGTCCGGGAGTCCCGGCAAGGCGCCGCGGCAGGCGCCGAAGCCTCGGCTTCAGCCGGGTCTCGGTGCCCCGCCGCCAGAGCAGGTGGGAGACGACGAGCAGGATGATCGCGAAGGCCGCCCAGTAGAGCCGGAACCACCAGGCCCCGACCTCGAAGCCGCCGGAGCCGTTCATGTCGGACAAGGGGACTTCCGACGCGTTGCCATATTGGTAGAGATTGTGCTCGAAGCCCATCGAGCTGAGCACGATCGTGGTGACGATGTAGACGACCATCACCGCCCAGCCGATATATTTGTTGGGGCTGAGCGACTGGACGAAAACCGCGAGGATGGCGATCATCACCATCCCGAAGCCCTGGGGAAGCGCGTACCACAGCAAATATTTGCCGAGCTCGATGTCGGTATAGCCCTTGGCCAGCTGGACGATGATCGCGGCGACCATTCCGAACAGAAGGGTGATGAACAGGACGAGGGCGACGGCGAGCGTCTTGGGGATGACATAGGCCCAGTTGGGCAGCGGCGTTGCGTCGATGATCTCGTGCATCCGCCGGTCGCGCTCGCGCCAGACCAGCTCGCCGGCATAATAAACCGCGATGATCAGCGGGAACAGGCTGAACGAGCCGATCAGGATCGGGATCACCGCCCGGGTCACCGGAAGGGTCGGGGTTCCGAACATCTCGCCGCTGAACCACAGGTTGGCGAAGGTGTTGATCACGCCCAGCGCGACGAGGACGGCGAAGGCGGGGCTCTTGAACACCTGCTTCATCTCGAAGCGGGTCCGGGCGCCGAGCTGGGCCCAGGCGGCCGAGCCCCCGGAATCGGGCAGCGGCGCGGTCGGAGCCGAGGCGGGGACGAACGGCGCTTCGGCGGCCTGCGCCTTCTTCTTTTTCTTCGAAAGGCCGGGCTCGGCGAAGCGGTAGCGGGCGATGGCGAGGACGAGGAAGAGAGCGGCGATCGAGAGCCAGATGAGCCGGTTGATCAGGATCGCGCCCTCGATCGGCGGAAGGCCGGTGTTGCGCTCGGCCGAAGTCCAGTAGCGAACCGCGTTGCCGAAGGCGGGAAGGCCGAAGGGCTCGATCAGGGCGACCGTGTCGCGAAGCTCGGGCCTGGCCTGGGCGACCCCGGTCAGGATCAGCCAGGCGAGGAAGAACATGATGACGGCGACATAGGTCCACATCATCGAGCGGGTGAGGGTCGCCGCGGCGAAGAAGATGGCGCCGGTGACGAGGAGGTTGGGCACTCCGAAGACGAACAGGCCGTAGGCGTAATAGCCGATCCGGTTGGGGCCGAGCGTCTCGGCATCGACCCACGGCATCAGCGCGCCGATCCACAGGCCGAGCGGGATGAACAGGAAGGCGAGCGCCGCCGCGACGATCGCTCCGGCGAAGCGTCCGCCCAGATATTGAAAGCGGGTGATCGGGGTCGAGCGGACGATCGGCCCGAAGCCGGTATCGTCGTCGCGGACGACGACGTTGGCGACGAAGGCGGTGGTCACGAACATGAAGAACAGGCCGAGTATGCCCTGGACCTGGGTCAGTGCGACCGGGCTGTTCTTGTGGATGTTGCCGCCGGCGCCGATCTGCACCGTCTCCGAAGCCATCGCCCCGAAGGTCATCAGCAGGAACAGGACCGCCGCCACCCAGAAGACGGGGTTCTTGATCTGGTAGCGCAGCTCGAAGCGCGCGATGCTGAGGAACATGGGTCCTAACTCCTCAGGCGGCGCGGCGGGATTGGGCGAGGGTGGAGAAATAGACGTCCTCGAGCCCGCCTTCGACCGGGGCGAAGCCGTCGCCGGGATCGGAGTTGGCGAGGATGTGGATGACGGTTCGGCCGGCGAACAATCGTGTCGAGATCAGTTCATATTTCTGGCGAAAAGTGTCGATTTCTCCACGTTCGATCACTTTCATCCAGATCCGCCCCCGGGTGGCCCGGATGAGGTCGAGCGGCGCCCCTTCGAGCTGGATCCGCCCGTTCGCGAGCACCGCCATTCGCGGGCACAGGTCGGAGACGTCCTCGACGATGTGGGTCGAGAGGATGACGACGACTTGTTCTCCGATCTCGGCGAGCAGGTTGAGGAAGCGGTTGCGCTCCTCGGGATCGAGGCCGGCGGTCGGCTCGTCGACGATGATCAGCTCGGGATTGCCGATCAGCGCCTGGGCGATCCCGAAGCGCTGGCGCATTCCGCCCGAGAAGCCGGCCAGCGCCTTCTTGCGAACGTCCCACAGATTGACCTGGTGGAGCAGCCCCTCGACGGTCGCCTTGCGAGCGCCGGCGGCGGCGATCCCCTTCAGAACCGCCATATGGTCGAGCATCTCGTAGGCCGAGACCCGCGGATAGACCCCGAAATCCTGGGGCAGGTAGCCGAGCGTCCGGCGCAGGGTCTCGGGCTCGGCGATGACGTCGATGTCGCCGAAGCGGATGCCGCCCTCGGTCGGGGTCTGGAGGGTCGCGACGTTGCGCATCAGCGTCGACTTGCCGGCGCCGTTGGGCCCGAGCAGGCCGTACATGCCGCGCGGGATCGACAGGCTGACATGGTCCAGTGCGCGCGTGCCGTTCGGATAGACGTGGCTGACGTCGACGAGTTCAAGCATTTGAAGGAGTTCCCCAACCCGGTTGTTCGCCCGCGGGTCTGCCAGAGCGTTTTAGGGGTGTAAAGCAGGGCGGCTTGCCCCGTCTTGCGAATTCGGGCCGGGAGGTTCAGGGGCCAAGGTCATGAGAAAGCTCGCCCTGCTCGTCCCCGCCCTACTCCTCTCGGCCCCCACCTTCGCCGCCACCCCGCGCGAGATTGCGGACGAGGTCAGCCAGGAGCGGCTCCACGCGATCGTCGAGAAGCTGGTGAGCTTCGGCACCCGCCACACGCTCTCCTCGCAGACCGATCCGAAGCGCGGCATCGGCGCGGCGCTCAGGTGGACCGAAGCGGAATTCGGCCGCTATTCGCGGGCCTGCGGCAATTGCCTCAGGATAGAGAAGCCGTCCGACGTGGTGACCGGACGCCGGGTGCCCGTTCCGACCCGGGTCACGAACGTCATCGCCATCCAGCGCGGAAGCGTCGATCCGAACCGGGTGGTCATCATCTCCGGGCATATCGACAGCCGGGTCACAGATCCGATGAACGCCGCGTCCGACGCGCCGGGGGCCAATGACGACGGTTCCGGCACCGCCGCGGTGATCGAGGCGGCCCGGGTGCTTTCGAAGCACAAATTCCCCTACACGATCGTCTTCGCGCCGCTGACCGGCGAGGAGCAGGGGCTGCTCGGCGGCAAGATCCTCGCCGACTACGCCAGGGCGCAGGGCTGGGAGGTGATCGCCCAGCTCAACAACGACATCATCGGCAACAGCTGCAGCAGCGACGGCGTCTGCGACGACGCGCATGTCCGGGTCTTTTCCGAAGGTCCCCGCTGGCAGGGGCATGAGGACCTCGCCGCCCGGATCCGAAGCCTCGGCGGCGAGAACGACGCGCCCTCGCGCAACATCTCGCGCTGGCTGGACGGGCTCGCCGACGATCTCAGCCTCGGCCTCGACGTCCGCCAGATCTGGCGCAACGACCGCTTCGGCCGCGGCGGCGACCATACCGAGATGCTCAACGCCGGCTTCCCGGCGGTCCGGATCACCGTCGCCATCGAGAATTACAACTGGCAGCACCAGGATCTGAGGGTCGAAGGCGGGATCCAGTATGGCGACACGATCGACAGGATGGATTTCCCCTATCTGACCAGGGTCGTGAAGCTGAACGTCGCCGCGCTGGCGGCGCTGGCCAGCGCGCCGCAGCCGCCGGAGCCACTTGTCGAAGGGGGTGTGGCCACCGACACGATCCTGACTTGGCTTCCGGTGCGCGGGGCGGAGGCCTACGTGCTGCGCTGGCGTCGTACAGATGCCGCCAATTGGGAAAACAGCCTGCGGGTCGCTTTCCCGGATCGGAAGAGCTGCCTCGCGCAGCCGCCGGGGGATGCGCGCGGATCGATCCAGTGCCGGGTGGTGTTGAAGGGCGTGCGAGTCGACGATTGGGTCTTCGGCGTTTCGTCCGTCTCCGGCGAATATGAGAGCCCGGTCGCTTCGGCGGTGCCGGGCGGCGCATTCCGGCCCTATACGCCTCCGCCTCCGCCGCCGGCGCGGCCGTGAGGGATTCGTCATGCCGGACTTGATCCGGCATCCATGAACGCCGAACGCGTTCATCTCGACGGACGGTGTTCATGGACCCCGGATCAAGTCCGGGGTGACGGGGTTGAGACGTAGATGGCCAAAAAACCCACCCGCGCGGGCCTTCCCAGCCGCCAGCAGATCCTCGATTTCATCGCGGCGAGCGACTCGCCGGCGGGCAAGCGCGAGATCGCCCGCGCTTTCGGACTGTCCGGTCACGACAAGATCGCCCTGAAGGCCCTGCTCCACGACATGGCCGACGAAGGTCTGATCGACGCTTCGCCCGGCCGCGCCTTCCACCAGGCCGGCGGGGTGCCCAGGGTGACGGTGCTCAGGATCGTCGACGTCGACGAGAGCGGCACGGCGTGGGCGGTGCCCGAACGTTGGGAAGCGGACCTGCCCGAGCCTCGGCTTCGGGTGCTGGAGCGCAAGGGGAGGGGCTCGGCCCTCGGAGTCGGCGACCGGCTGCTCGCCCGAACCGAGCAGCGCGGCAACGGCTGGGCCGCGCATCCCATGAAGAAGCTGCTGAAGGGCAGCGAGCTCGTCCTCGGGGTCGTCCACCAGGAAGCGCAGGGCTTCTGGCTCCGGCCGGTGGAGAAGAAGGAGCGGCGCGAGCTCGCCATTTCCGACATCGGCAACGCCCAGGTGGGCGACCTCGTCCTGGCCGAGAAGGTCGGGCGGCCGCCGCGGCTCTCCGCGCGGGTCTCCGAAATCCTCGGCGATCCGTTCGCGCCGCGCAGCTTCAGCCTGATCGCCATCCACAAGCTCGGGATCCCGCACGAATTCCCGCCTTCGGTGCTGGAAGAAGCCGAGCGGGTGGCGGGGCAGGCGCTGGGCGAGCGGGAGGACCTCACCGCCATCCCCATCGTCGCGATCGACCCGGCCGACGCTCGGGACCATGACGACGCGGTCTGGGCGGCCCCGGACGAGGATCCGTCCAATGCGGGCGGCTGGCGGGCGATCGTCGCCATCGCCGACGTCAGCTTCTACGTCCGCTCCGGCTCGGCCCTCGACAAGGAGGCGCGGAAGCGCGGCAACAGCGTCTATTTTCCCGACCGGGTGGTGCCGATGCTGCCCGAGACCCTGAGCGCCGAAATCTGCTCGTTGAAGGAGGGCGAGGACCGCGCCGCCCTTGTCTGCCACCTTCAGGTGTCGAGGGAGGGCCAGCTCAAGAGCTGGCGGTTCAGCCGCGCCCGGGTCCGGATCGCCGCCAACATCGCCTATGAGGACGCTCAGGCGGCGATCGACGCGCTGACGGGACAGGAGCGGATCGAAGTGTCCTCGCCGACCTGCTCGATGCCGGAGATCGGGGCGGGCGATCCGCCCGTCGATCCCGCCCTGGTCGAATCGACCCTCAGGCCGCTCTGGGCCTGCTGGCGGGCGCTCTACGCCGCGCGCGGGAAGCGGGGCCCGCTCGAGCTGGATCTGCCCGAGCGGCAGGTCGTGCTCGACGAGAAAGGGCGAATCACTTCGGTGGCGCCGCGCGAGCGGCTCGACGCGCACAAGCTGATCGAGGATTATATGATCGCGGCCAACGTCGCGGCGGCCAAGGCGCTGGAGTCGAAGAAGGCGCCGGTCATGTACCGCGACCACGAGCCGCCGGGGCGCGAGAAGCTGGTCGCGCTCAAGGATTATCTGAAGACGTTCGAGGTCGAATTCGCGCTCGGCCAGGTCGTCCGCCCGGCGACCTTCAACCACATCATCGACCGGATCGGCGAGGCCGACTTCCGGCCCCAGGTGATGGAGCAGATCCTGCGCACCCAGACCGCGGCTTATTATTCGCCCGAAAACAAAGGCCATTTCGGCCTGGCGCTCGGTTCCTACGCCCATTTCACGAGCCCGATCCGCCGCTATGCCGACCTCGTCGTCCACCGCGCCCTCGTCCGCGCCTTCGGCCTGGGGGAAGGCGGGCTCACCGATGCCGAGGCCGAGGCGATGGAAGTGACCGGCGAGCTCATCTCGCAGCTCGAGCGGCGGGCGATGGAGGCCGAGCGCGACACGCTCGACCGCTACGTCGCCGCTTATCTGTCGGAGCGGGTCGGCGACCTCGTCGACTGCCGGATCACCGGGGTTCAGCCGTTCGGCTTCTTCGCCACGGTCGAGGGGCTCGGCGGCGACGGGCTGGTCCCGGTGTCCACGCTGGGCAGCGATTATTTCCGCTACGAGGAAGCCAGCCAGAGCCTGGTCGGCGACGACAGCGGCGAGCGGTTCAGCCCCGGCCAGCGGCTGAAGCTTCGGCTGGTCGAGGCCAATCCGGTCTCGGGCGGCCTTCGGTTCGAGCTTCCCGACGCCGGCCATGCGCCCGCCCGGCCCCGCGGCGGACCCCGCCGCGACGGACGGCGCGGCGCGGAAGACCGGCCGCGTCCGCAGGGCCGCCGCGGCCGCCCCTCGAACATCCGCCACCGCGGGCGGTAGGCGCCGGTATCGCGAGGAGCGAGCCCGGGCTTGACCGCGGGATCCATGAAGCCGTCGTTCGAATTGCGCGCCGCCGCGCAGCGTTCATGGATTCCGGCTTCCGCCGGAACGACGCGAGAGGGCTCGGGGTGACGGACGGATGCGCCAACCTGCGACCCGCCTTTTCGACAAACCGACTCCCGGCTTCTGCCGACGACCCGTGGGCCTATAGGGTCGGCGGCGGGCACCGCTTATTCTTGTGTCAGGGATGAAGACACGAGGAGAAAGTGGATGAGTATCAAGATGATTTTGGCGTCGACCGCCGCGCTCGCGATGGTCGCCGGAACGCCGGCCTTCGCGGCCAAGAGCCAGAGCCAGCAACTCGCGGCGTCCGACGCCGGCGGCGGCGGCGGCGGCGAAAAGGACAGGAAGACTTGCCGCAGGTTCAAGAACACCGTCTCTCGAATGAAGGCGGAGAAGGTCTGTCTCACCCGCTCGGAGTGGAAGAAGTTCGAGCAGGAGCTGGCGCAGTAAGGCGGTGCGGCGCCCAACCATCATCCCGGGCTCGACCCGGGATCCATGAACACAGGTTCGTGAAAACTCTTCCCGATCCGTGTTCCTGGGTTCCGGCTTTCGCCGGAATGACGGTCGGGCGGCGGTAGCGCGCTACAATTTGGGCAAAGTCACTCCGCGCTGGCCCATATATTTGCCGGCACGGTCGGCATAGCTCGTCTCGCAGGGCTCGTTGCCCTGCAGGAAGAGGAACTGGCAGGCGCCTTCGTTGGCGTAGACCTTGGCGGGGAGCGGAGTCGTGTTCGAGAATTCGAGCGTGACATGGCCTTCCCAGCCGGGCTCGAGCGGGGTCACGTTGACGATGATCCCGCAGCGCGCATAGGTCGATTTGCCGAGGCAGATGACGAGCACGTCGCGCGGCACCCGGAAATATTCGACCGTCCTCGCCAGAGCGAAGCTGTTGGGCGGGATGATGCAGACGTCGGTCTTGCGGTCGACGAAGCTGTTCGCCTTGAAGTCCTTCGGGTCGACGATGGCGTTGTCGACGTTGGTGAACAATTTGAACTCGTCGGAGACCCGGGCGTCATAGCCGTAGCTCGACAGTCCGTAGCTGATCGTCCCGTCGCGCTTCTGGCCGTCGACGAACGGCTCGATCATTCGGTGCTCGAGCGCCTGGGTCCGGATCCACTTGTCGGACATGATCGACATGGCTTCTCCCCGTCATTCCCGCGAAAGCGGGAATCCAGACTGCATCCGAGCGGCGCCGAGGCCGCCTGGATTCCCGCTTTCGCGGGAATGACGAAGAGGGGCAATCCTCATTTGATGTGGAGGACGCAGATCAGGGTGAACAGGCGCCGGGCGGTGTCGAAATCCATCTCGATCTTGCCGGCGAGGCATTCCCGGAGCAGCTCGGCGGCGTCGTTGTGCAGGCCCCGGCGGGCCATGTCGATCGTCTCCAGCCCCTTGGGCGAATCGGAACGGACGGTTTTGAAATAGGCGTCGCAAATGGCGAAATAGTCGCGGACCGGCCGCTTGAAGCGGGCGAGGCCGAGGCGGATCGTCTCCAGCGGCTCGCCCGACTCGTTCCTGAGGTCGATGGCGAGGCTGTTGTCCTCGATCCTCAGCAGGATCCGGAACGGCCCCTCATGCCCCGCGGGCTGGAAGCTGTTCGATTCGAGCAGGTCGAAGATGGCGACCTTGCGCTCGCGCTCGATATCCTCGCTTCGGCGCAGGATCGTGCGCTCGTCGAGCTCGATGTCGATGATCCGAGGGTCGGCCATTCGGGGGGCTTAGCGGCGCGCTACTCTCTCGTCACCCCGGACTTGATCCGGGGTCCACCTGCCTTCGGAGCTTTGAAAAAAGGTGGATGCCGGATCAAGTCCGGAATGACGGAAATGGCTTATCCACAGCAGTTCCACAGACTTGCTGGCTTGAGCCCCGGGACGGAAAGGAGGACAAGGCCCCCATGGCCGACAACATCATCCGTCTCGCCGGCGCGCCGGAGCCCGAATCGTCCGCTCTGCCCCAGAATGTGGAGGCCGAGGCGGCTCTGCTCGGCGCGCTGATGATCGACAATAGGCTGGCCGAGGACATCCAGCTCAAGCTCAGGCCCGATCATTTCCACGAGCCGCTCCACGCCCGCATCTACGAGCAGATATTGAAGCTCGTCGACAGGAACATGATCGCCTCGCCGGTGACCCTGCGGCCCCTGTTCGAGGCCGACGAGGAGATGAAGGAGCTGGGCGGCCCCTCCTATCTCGCCCAGCTCACCGGAAGCGGCGCCGCGATCATCGGCGCGCGCGACTTCGCCGAGCAGATTTACGAGCTCGCCCTCCTGCGCGCCCTGATCGGGGTCGGCCGGGAGATGGTCGAGCAGGCGCTCGACACCAGCGAGGACGTCGATCCCAAGGGCCAGATCGAGGCGGCCGAGGCGGCGCTCTACCGGGTCGCCGAGGAGGGCGGGGGCGAAGGCAGCGTCAAGACCTTCGCCGAGGCCACCCGGATGGCCGTCCAGATGGCCGAGAAGGCGCTCAACACCGGCGGCGGCCTCTCCGGCCTCACCACCGGCCTCGAGACTCTCAACGCCAAGACCGGCGGCCTCCACAATTCGGATCTGGTCATCCTCGCCGGCCGTCCGGGCATGGGCAAGACCGCGCTCGCCACCAACATCGCCTTCAACACCGCGCGCCGCTTCATCCGCGACACGGCCGAGGACGGCCTCGCCCCGGACAAGTCGGCCGGCGCCGGAGTCGCCTTCTTCAGCCTCGAAATGTCGGCCGACCAGCTTGCCACCCGGATCCTCGCCGAGCAGTCGGGAATCAGCTCCGAGAATCTGCGCATGGGCAAGATCGGCCAGCAGGATTTCCGCAACCTCGCCCGGGCCGCCGCCGATCTCGAGAGCCTTCCGCTCTATATCGACGACACTCCGGGCCTCACCATCGCGGCGCTTCGCACCCGCGCCCGGCGGCTCAAGCGCCAGCGCGGGATCGGCCTCGTCGTCGTCGACTATCTCCAGCTGCTCCAGGGCACGGGGAAGGGCGGCCACGAGAATCGGGTCAACGAGATTTCCGAGATCAGCCGGGGTCTGAAGACGCTCGCCAAGGAGCTGAGCGTCCCCGTCATCGCCCTCTCGCAGCTCAGCCGAGCCGTCGAGCAGCGCGAGGACAAGAGGCCGCAGCTCTCGGACCTTCGCGAATCCGGCTCGATCGAGCAGGACGCCGACATGGTCTGGTTCGTCTATCGCGAGGAATATTATCTCGCCAACAAGCAGCCCGCCGACGATCATTCGGACTTCCCCGCCTGGCAGGAGGAGATGAACCGGGCCTACGGCCTCGCCGAGCTCATCGTCGCCAAGCAGAGGCACGGCTCGACCGGCAAGGTGAAGCTGAAGTTCGAGGCGAAGATCACCAAATTCTCCGACTATGTCGACGAGGGCTATCTGCCCGAGGCCCGGGGGTAGGGAGCGGGCTTAGGACGTAGGAGGATCGAGCAAGATCGGTCCATTGTTCCCGCACCCGGCGACGACTAGCATGCGGGCGAACCGCGCCCGGAGACTCGAATGGCCTTCCCTTTCAAAGCAATGACGGTGGCAATCTTGATGACGACACTTCCAGGCGCGGGATCGGCGCAGGGCGCGGCCGGGGTCGATCCGCACCAGTGGCTCGAGGAGGTCAGGGGCGAAAAGGCGCTGGGCTGGGCGAAGGCCGAGAGCGAGAAGACGCTCAAGGGCTTCCAGTCGGACCGGCGCTACCAGGGCCTTTACGACCGGGCGCTCGAGGTGCTTCAGGCGAAGGACCGGATCCCCTCCGTCCAGATGCGCCCCGACGGCCTCTACAATTTCTGGCAGGACGAGACCAACGTCCGCGGCCTGCTTCGGCGGACCAGCCTCGCCAGCTATCGCACCGCGGAGCCGGTGTGGGAGACGGTGCTCGACATCGACGCGCTCGCCAAAGCGGACGGCAAGTCCTGGGTCTACAAGGGCATGCAATGCCTTCCCCCCGCGATGAACCGCTGCCTGGTCTATCTTTCGGACGGCGGCCGCGATGCGAACGTGGTGCGCGAATTCGACACCAGCGATCGACGCTTCGTCGATGGCGGCTTCGTCCTTCCCGAGGGCAAGGGCGGCGCCGACTGGGAAGACCGGGACACGATCATCGTCGACCGCGACTGGGGCCCGGGAACGATGACCGAATTGGGTTATCCCTTCGTCGCCAAGCGCCTTCGCCGCGGCCAGGGCCTCGACGAGGCCGTGGAGATCTATCGCGGCGAGGCCAGCGACGTCGGCGCCGGCGCTTTCGTGCTGCGCGACAGCGCCGGCCGGACGCATGTGCTGGTCGGCTATCGAAGCGTCGGCGCCCAGGAAATCCGCTACACGCTGCTCCGCAAGGAGGGCAATGTCGCCCTCAACCTGCCCGAGCGGGCGAATCTGTCCGGCATCGTCGACGGCCGGCTCCTGGTTCAGCTGAGCGAGCCCTGGCAGGCGCCGGGCGGCGCGCGCTTCGCGACCGATTCGCTCATCTCCTACGATCTCGAGCAATGGAAGCGCGACCCGCTCGCCGCCCGGCCCAGCCTCGTCTTCGCGCCGGGCCCGCGCCAGACTCTGAGCAGCGTCGTGACGACCAAGGGCAAGTTGCTCGTCAACCTGCTCGACAATGTCCGGGGCCGAGCCTTCGTCTACGATTATGTCGGCGGCAAATGGCGGTCGAGCGAGATCGCCGTGCCGCACAACGCCACGATCAACATCTCCACCGCCTCGGATACCGACGACCAGGCGATGTTCGCGGTCACCGACTATCTGACCCCGAACACCTTGTGGTGGTACGACGCCGCCACCGGGAAGCTCGAAACCGTCAAGACCACCCCGCCGAGGTTCGACGCTTCGCGCCATGTCGTCGAGCAGCTGGAAGCCACTTCGCGCGACGGAACCAAAATCCCCTATTTCCTGATCCGGCCGAAGACGATGAAGGCGGACGGATCCACCCCCACCCTGCTCAACGGCTATGGCGGATTCCAGAACTCTCAGGTGCCCAATTATTCCGGGACGATGGGGCGCCTCTGGCTCGAGGCGGGCAACGCCTATGTCGTCGCCAACCTTCGTGGCGGCGGCGAGTTCGGTCCCAAATGGCATCAGGACGCCCAGGGCGCGAACAAGCAGCGGACCTGGGACGATTATATCGCGGTCGCCGAGGATCTGATCCGCCGCAAGGTGACCTCGCCGCGCCGGCTCGGGGTGATCGGCGGAAGCCAGGGCGGGCTGCTCGTCGGAACCGCGATCACCCAGCGGCCGGAGCTATTCAACGCGGCGATCGTCCAGGTGCCCTTGTTCGACATGCTTCGCTACCATCTGATCGGCGCCGGCGCGTCCTGGATCAGCGAATATGGCGACCCCCGCAAGCCCGAGCAGCGGGCCTGGCTGGAGGGTTACTCCCCTTACCAGAAGCTGACCAGGGGCGTGAAATATCCGATGCCCTTCATCCACAGCTCGACCGCCGACGACCGGGTCACCCCGGTCCACGGGCGCAAGGCCGCGGCGCGCCTCGCCGAGCTCGGCCAGCCTTATTATTATTACGAGAATATGGAGGGCGGCCACGCCGCCGCGGCCAACATCCCGGAGACGGCCCGGCGCATGGCGATGGAATATGTCTACGCCACGCAGCGGCTGGTGGATTGACGGGCCGTCCATGCGCTCTGCGCATTTGGAGTAAACGGTCTTCGGATATCACGTAAAATCAGGGACTTGCCCGCTTGCACCTTGACGGTTTCGTCATTAGACATTTGTCACATAGGGCGTTTAAACGCACTGACGAGACAGACGAGCGAGCCGGCTCATTCCGAAAAGCCGCGTTATGGGGGTTCCAGCCCTAGAATCAGACTCGATCACGTTTGCACGTAGCCCGAGTGACGGATGTAGTCTGAGCATTCTGCGGGGATGAACCGGTCGAATGGCTTCGAGGGCTTTGCATATATGGCTATAGCGACCGCCGGCGAGCGAACCTCAGCCATTCGTACCGCATACGCTTCCAGAAAGCGGCCTTCCCTGCTGTGCCGACATACAACCGCTTCGGTTGTTATTCAATTTGACGGGTTCTCTGTTTGAGGATGAACTCTGCCTTGCCGGATTGCTGGCACATCTCGTGTCGGAATGTACCGGCTGGGGAGAAGACCATGAAAAGCATCGCACTGTCTGCAGCCCTTTTATTTTCCGCCATCATGCCGCTTTCGACGGCTGTCGCAGCTCCGGCCCCGGTCGCGGCGAGTCAGTCCTCGGTCACCTATCTCGGTTCCTTCGAAAGCGGTGGGGTAATCTATGACGTGTTTCTGTTGGAAGATCTCGGCGGTGGCTGGTATTAAGCCGGTCAGCTAGTCATCGAATGATGTCGACACGGAGACCCGCTCGATGGGCCTCCGTGTCGACCGCTTGCGCTACTGACAGATCATATAACCTATCGGCGTTCGATAGGCTGCTTACTAGTGTCTCAGGAGGACTTGTATGTTTACGCGATTAAGTTTCGCATTCGCGACGATGGCGTGCTTGGCGGTCTGCTTAACGTTGGTGGCGCCGGCGTCTTCCGTCGCCGCGCAGGGCAGGGTGGCAGGCGACGTAGCCGGTACTTGGGCCGGATCGTTCGTGCAGACGGAGTGGACCTTCGAATTCAAGCGCGAAGGCAACACTTGGTCCGGACGGTACATGTCGGCGAGGGAGAAGAAGTGGCAGCCCATGCAAGCGCTGTCCGTTTCGGAGCGGACCGTCCGGTTCGGCATCGAGTCGAAACCTCCGGTAACCTTCAATTTAAAAGTCGATCCAACCAACAAGGTCCTGGCCGGCGAAGTCAATGTCTTCGGCAGGAACTTGCCCTTCTCGGCGGCGCGGAGGTCGTGACCTGGTGCTTCTCTCGCGAAAGACGATCGTTTCGGCTATTCTGGTCTCGCTGACGTCGTCGGGTCTCGCCGCAAGTCCGGCCGATATAGCGAGGACGGAATTGACTTTCGGATATGTGGAAGTGAGCGCGGCCGATACCAAAACCGCGATCGACGAAGGCCAGGCCGCACAGGCCGCGGCACGCGATGTCCTGGCGCTCCCGGATGTGCGTTTCGGCATTGCCGATCTGGACAGCAAGAACGCCCAGTGGGTCAATCTGGCGGCCGACGGCACACCCGTTTATACTTGGGTGTTCAGCAGGAAAGCCGGCGACCAGCAGCCGGTCTCGTCGAATCACGTGCTGCGCCACGAGATCGGGCACGATCTTTTCATCCGCTACCTCGCCCCCAGCTCGATGGACGATCAATATGGCGGGGACGCTCCCGATTGGCTGGACGAGATGGCCGCCGTCGCCTTCGAAGGGCCCGCACAGACGGCAAGCCGGCGTCACCTCGCGGCGCGCTATGCCCGGGAAGCGACGCTTATACCGTTGGGCCGGTTCCTGACGATGACCCATCCTGAACATTCATCGAGGCCTCCGCCCAATTCATCCAGGCAGATGGTCCGAATCAAACTCGTCTCCAACGAAGATACGCCGCGATTCTACGCGATGAGCCGTGCTTTCTACGACTTCTTGGTCGACCGGACGAAGTCCCCCTCGATCGTCGCCGAGCTGGCGGCCGCCTTTCGCAGGGGCGAGCCACTCGATCGATGGATCCTCTCTCGAACCGGGCAGGGAGGCCGGACAGGTGACCTCGGGGCGCTGAACGCCGAGTTCCTCGCTTGGATCGCGTCGGACCACCGCTATGAGGCCGCCGGAGCGAAAGACGAGGGCGTTGCGACTTCCCCCGACGCCGCGGGGGCCGGACGGGCGGCGGGGCGGGATCGATGAGCCTATGCCGAGCGGCGAGCGGTCGCGCGCGAAGTCTCTCGCGACCGGGGCTTGGACGCGGTGCCCGGCTTGCTTTCGTCCGGCTCGAACGGGAGGCCGGCGAATCCTGGAGACTAAGGTCGAGACTAAGGGGAGGGTTGATCGCCGCGCTTCTGGCAGGGACGGCCTCGACCGCCCTGCAGGCGCAGGAGACGATGAAGCCTGCCGCGCCGACCCGGCCCGCATCCGGCCAGGGGTCTTCCGCCGAGGCTCCGGCCGGGACGGATCCGGCCCGCGCGGAGCCCGCCGACAAGGGCGCGCCGCCGAAGATCGACTTCATCGGCGCCGATGGCAAACCCCTGCCGCCTGAGCTTCAGCGGCAGCTGGAGGAGCAGCTCAGGAACGATCCTCCGCCGCCGGTGAAGCCGGACCCGACGCCGCGCCGCAAGCCTCGACGTACCGCCAGGCGCCGCGGGCAGGGACATCCTCGTCACCGGACAGCGCCCGCGCGGATCGGTGATCGGCGACATGCCGCCGGAGCGGACATTCGGCCCGCTCGACATCAGAGCCTATGGGGCGAACGATATACAGGAGCTTATCCAGGCCCTGGGGCCGCAGGTGAGCAGCGATCGGGGACGGGAAGATGGAGACCCGGTCGTGCTGCTCAACGGGAAGCGCGTGTCGAGCTTCGCCGAGATCGCCAAGTATCCGACCGAAGCGATCGAACGGATGGAGATATTTCCCGAGGAGCTGTCGCTCAAATACGGATATCGCGCCGACCAGAAGGTGGTGAACGTGGTGACCGTCGAGAGGTTCAGCTCGCGCGTTGGCCAGCTCACCTATGCCGTACCGACGGAAGGCGGACGCGACACGGCGCGCATCGACGCCAATTATCTGGTTTTAAGGGGCGACACGCGGTTCAACTTTGACGCGGATTACGGTCGGTCGGGCTCCCTTCTGGAAAGCGAACGGAATGTGCTTCAGGCTCCGGGCGCGCCGGACCTCGGGCGGTTCCGGACGTTGCTGCCGGCGACCGAGCGGCTGGCGCTCAGCGGCACGGTGAGCGGCAATGTACTGGGCGATGTGGCGTCGACGCTGAGCGGGCGCTTCGAGTCAACCAAGAGCGAGAGCCTCCTGGGGCCCGGCCTCACCGGCGCGCTGACGCGCGACACGGATACGCGCGTTATGCATCTGGGAACCGCGCTCAACGGGCAGGTGGCAAAGTGGCTGTGGTCCTTCACCGGTAATTACGACCGCATCAGGACCGATACCTTCACCGATACCAACGACGCCCTCGGAACACGGGACGAGGCGCGATCGGTGAATTCGCTTGCCGATGCCGAGCTGGTATTGAGCGGCGCGGTGCTGAACCTGCCGCCCGGTCCGCTGTCGATGAGCGTGCGCGGCGGAATCGAGATGCGCGACTTCAGCAGCCGATCGTTGCGCGGCGGAGTGGAGCAGAGGGCGGAGCTTTCCCGCGACAGGGGCGCGATACAGGCCAATTTCGACTTGCCCATCGCGAGCCGGCGCAAAAAAGTATTGGATGGGCTCGGCGATCTTTCGGCGAACGCGAACTTCGAGATCGAGGAGCTGTCCGATCTCGGCACGCTTCGGACGTTCGGCTACGGCTTCAACTGGTCGCCGATCAAGGAGATCAACCTCATCGCGTCGGTCACGGACGAAGACGGCGCTCCGACGGTCGAGCAGCTCGGAGGGCCGCTCGTCGTCACACCCAACGTCCGCACCTACGACTTCACCCGGCGCGAGGTCGTCGACATCACGCGAGTCTTCGGCGGCAATCCGGCCCTCCGTTCGGACGACCGTCACGTCGTCAGGCTCGGGGTCAACGCCAGGCCGTTTCCGAAAGCCGACTTCAACCTCATTTTCGAATATATCAAGACTCGGACCGACGATCCGGTCGCGGCCTTTCCAATCGCGACGCCGGAGATCGAGGCCGCGTTTCCCGAGCGGTTCACGCGCGACGTCGACGGCCGGCTCCTGCGGATCGACAGCAGGCCGCTCAATTTCAGGCGGTCCGACCAGGAGCAATTGCGCTCGGGTTTCAATTTCACGAGATTGTTGGGGGCGACGCCGCCGGGAATGCAGAACGCCAACGTCCGCTTCATAGGAAACGAGGCAAATCTGAAGAGCGCATTTCCGCCTGGGACCAGGTTTGTCAGGTCCGAGGCCGGAAGTGCGGCGGCCCGGCGCGTCGAGAATATGACGAGCCGGTTGATCTTCAGTTTCTATCACACCTGGCATTGGAAGGACGAGATCCTCGTCCGCGAAGGAGTCCCCGTGCTCGACCTCTTGAACGGGTCCGCGATCGGCGGCCGTGGCGGAAGGTCCCGTCACGAGCTCGAATTCCAGGCAGCCGTCTTCAAGGCCGGTCTGGGCGCGCGCGTGACGGTCGACTGGCAAAGCGGGACCAAGGTGCGCGGTCTGCCCGCGGGCTCAGGCGGCACCGCCGCGGACCTGAGCTTCTCCGATTTTGCGACCGTGAACATCAACCTGTTCGCCAACCTGGCCGATCGCTTCGGAGGCGCCATGGCTCCCGCCTGGCTCAAGGGAAGCAGGGTCAGCATCGGCATCACCAATCTGTTGAACAGCCGCCCGCAGGTCGAGGACCAGTCGGGGTCGACGCCGTTCAGTTATCAGCCGGCTTTTCTCGACCCTCTCGGCCGCTTCGTGAACTTCAGTTTGCGGAAAGTTTTCTGATCGGTGTGATCGTCCTTGATTGATCCGTCATTGAGAGGAGCGAAGCGACGAAGCAATCCGATGGCCGTCCGAGGCCGCACGGGATTGCTTCGCTTCGCTCGCAATGACGCGGTGAGGGCCTAACCCCCGGCGAACGGGTCCCTGAGGCCGACGCCGATGCTGGCCCGCGCCGCCTCGGCTTCGGAGCTGGTCACCGGATAGGCGCAATAATCGGCGGCATAGAAGGCGCTGGGGCGGTGATTGCCGGAAAGGCCGAGGCCGCCGAACGGGGCGTTGCTCGGGGCGCCGTTGGTCGGCTTGTTCCAGTTGATGACGCCGGCCCGGATATTGGCCCAGAAGCGGTCGTAAAGCTCGGGGCTGCCGCCGACCAGGGAGGCGGCGAGGCCGTAGCGGGTGGCGTTGGCCTCGGTGAGGGCGGCGTCGAAGTCGGCGACCCGGATCACCTGGAGCACCGGTCCGAACAGCTCCGCGTCGGGCCGCTCGGCGACGTCGGTGACGTCGATGATCGCCGGAGTGAGGAACGGCTTGTCGGCGACCGGCCGGTCGAGCCGCCGGATCGCCCGGCCGCCCTTGATCATCAGGTCGAGGAAGGCCTCCTGGAGCTGGTCGGCCGCCTGGTTGTCGATCACCGGGCCCATGAACGGGGCGGGCGCGGCGTGGGGATGGTCGACGATGATCCGCTCGGCGAGCTTGACGATCTCGGCGATGAGGGGCTCGTGCTGCCCCTCCTGGACGATCAGCCTCCGGGCGCCGGTGCAGCGCTGGCCCGAGCTCATGAAGGCGGACTGGACGGCGATCACCGCGGCCGCTGGCACATCCTTGGCGTCCCAGACGACCAGAGGATTGTTGCCGCCCATTTCCAGGGCGAGGATCTTGTGCGGCGCGTCGGCGAACTGGCGGTGGAGGGCGAGGCCGGCGCGGGCCGAGCCGGTGAAGAGGAGGCCGTCTATCCCCGGGCTCGCCGCCAGCGCCTTGCCGACGTCGACCCCGCCCTGGACGCAGCGCACGACGTCCTCCGGGACTCCGGCCTCGTGATAGAGCCGGACGAGCATCTCGCCCACCGCCGGGGTCTTCTCCGAGGGCTTGAACACCACCGCGTTGCCGGCGAGCAGCGCTGGGACGATATGGCCGTTGGGCAGGTGGGCGGGGAAATTGTACGGGCCGAGCACGGCGAGAACCCCGTGCGGCTTGTGGCGGACGGCGACTCGGGCGCCGAGCGCGCCTTCCAGCTGCCGCTTCGACGTCCGCTCCGAATAGGCGGTGACCGAGATGTCGACCTTGTTGACGACCGCGTCGACCTCGGTCGCCGTCTCCCAGAGCGGCTTGCCGGTCTCGCGGGCGATGAGGTCGGCGAACGCCTCCTTCTGGCCGCGAACCACGTTGGCGAAGCGGCGCAGGGTCTCGATCCTGACCGCGAGCGGCTTCGCCGCCCAGCCCGCCCAGGCCGAGCGGGCTCGGGCGACCTCGGCGTCGACCTCGCCCGCTTCGCCCGTCCACAGAATTGCACCGGTGGCCGGTTCGATCGAGCTCAAGGTCGCCATGGTGGCTGACCCACCATTTTTGGCTGCGGCGGTCAAGCGCCCGCCATCGCCTCGCCCATCCGCCGGATCGCGCCGATCTTCGCGTGGAAGGGGCCCCAGTCGTCCGCCTCGTCGATTCGGCTCCAGATCTCCTCCACCTCGTCGATAGGCATCGAGCAAGGCGCCCCGTCCAACCAATAGGGATGGTCGAGCGCGCCCTCGACCGCTTCGTAACGCGCTATAAACTCGCGAAAACCGGCAAAAGCATCACTTTCGTACACATTGTCGGCGGGGCCTGAAGCCCGCCGGCGGCCACCGCGCCAGTCGAAGAAGAAGCGGTCGAGGGTCACCGTCTTCGCCGCCAGCGCCGTCTCGAGTCCGACGAGGAAGCCGGAATCCCGCTCCGGTTCGGTCGGCCGGATGCCGAGGCGGGCGAAGATGGCCTCGACCAGCCGCCGCTGGAACTCGCCCGCAAAAGCGTCGAGCGAGGGGTTCAGGACGTCCGCTTCGGCGATCGTCCGAAGGGAAACGGCGAGCTGGAGGACGTCCCAGTGGATCGCCTCGGGCTGGCGGCCGAAGGCATAGAGGCCGGCATGGTCGAAATAAGCGGCGGTGAAATGGCCGTCCCAATGGGGTGTGAACCGCCACGGTCCATAGTCGAAGCTCTGCGCCGTGATCGCGATATTGTCGCTGTTGAGCACGCCGTGGACGAAGCCGGCGGCGATATAGGACGCCGCCAGCCGGGCCGCTTCCCGCGCCACGTGGGCGAGGAGACGGGCCGGTGCGCTTCCCTCGTCATTGCGAGCGGAGCGAAGCAATCCAGACTCCACGGTCTCCGGAAGCTGGATTGCTTCGTCGCTTCGCTCCTCGCAATGACGGGGTTCGGTCTCCCCGTAATAATGGCGCAGGCAATAGTCGGTCAGCTTCGCCAGATTCGCCGAGTCCTGGAAATAAGCGAGCCGCTGGAAGGTGCCGATCCGGATGTGGCTGTGCTGGAGCCGGACCAGCACGGCCGAGCGCGTCGGCGAGGGCTCGTCGCTGCGCTCCAGCGCTTCGCCGGTCTCGATCAGCGAGAAGCTTTTCGAGGTCTCGACCCCGAGCGCCTCGAGCATCTCGGTCGCAAGCACCTCGCGAACGCCGCCCTTCAGGGTCAGGCGCCCGTCGCCGGAGCGGCTGTAGGGGGTCAGGCCCGATCCCTTGGTGCCGAGATCGAGCAGCCGGCCCTCGTTGTCGCGAAGCTGGGCGAAGAGGAAGCCGCGGCCGTCGCCAATGTCCGGATTGTACACCCGGAACTGGTGGCCGTGGTAGCGCAGCGCGAGCGGCCGGGGCAGATTGTCGGGCAGGGGCTCGAAACGGCCGAAGTGCCGAAGCCAATCCTCGTCGGGCAGGCCCGCGAGCCCGACCGCCGGCGCCCAGCGGTCGTTGCGGAAGCGAAGCAGGGCCTGCGGGAAGTCGGCCGGGTCGACCGCGTCGTAAAAGGCGTCCCCAAGCTCGAGGATGGCGGGATCGGGACGATAGAGGGCGGCTTGCGGAAGTCGCGTCATCGGGGGATAGGACGAGCGGGCAAAGAGGGGAGGCGCATGGCGGATTGGTCCGATGGCTATTGGACGTCGAGCGACGGGCTCCGGCTCCATTACCGCGATTATGCCGGAAGCGCAGCCCGCCCGCTTATCCTGTGCATACCCGGACTGACTCGTAACGCGCGCGACTTCGAAGGGGTTGCCGACCGCCTGAAGGGCGAATGGCGGCTGGTCTGCGTCGAATTGAGGGGCCGCGGGCAGAGCGAGCATGCCAGGGATCCGATGACCTACGTCCCGCCCACCTACTGGCAGGATTTGGAGGCGTTGATCGCGGCCCTGGAGCTCAAGCGCTTCGTCCTGTTCGGGACCTCGCTCGGCGGGCTCATCACGATGCTTATGGCCCTGGCCGACAGGGGCCGGATCGCGGGCGCCCTCCTCAACGATATCGGGCCCGAGCTCGAGCAGAGCGGGCTCGATCATATCCGCTCCTATGTCGGCCGTTCGCAAAGCTGGCCGACCTGGCTCCACGCCGCCCGCTTCCTCTGCGAGGCGCAGAAGGACCGCTATCCCGACTGGGACATCGACCACTGGCTCGTCTACGCCAAGCGGCTGTGCAAGCTGACCCCGGGCGGCCGGATCGTCTTCGACTACGACATGCGCATCGCCGAGCCCTTCCGCCAGCCGGGCGGCGACACCGGCTTCGACCTGTGGACGGCCTTCGCGGCGTTGAAGGGGGTGCCGTCGCTGGTCGTCCACGGCGAGATTTCGGATTTGCTGAGCCGGGCCACGGTCGAGCGGATGCTTGCGGAGAATCCGGCGATGGAGGCCGCGACGGTGCCCCGGGTCGGCCACGCGCCGACCCTTGAGGAGCCGGAGGCGGTGGCGGCGATCGACCGGCTGCTGGCCCGGGTGAAGGGGTGATATCCCCTCTCCCGTAAAAGACGGGAGAAGGGTTGGGAGAGGGTCGCCCCACAACCATGAGTTGATTTCTTAGTCTTTCACGCCCATATGGCTCTCAGCGAAACGTCATTGCAGCGTGAACGCCCCTAAGGGCCGGCTCCGTTTCGTCATTTTCCAAGTCTTCCCTTTTCACGCGGGTTGGCAAAAACCCGCCGCGTTTCCGCGCGCCTTCGAGGCTGCGCGGCTGCGCGAGCCACGAATAGTGAGTTATACATGTCTTTTGAAAATCTCGGGCTTTCGCAGCCCGCCCTCCAGGCGCTCGCTCTGAAGGAATATTCAACCTCGACTCCGATCCAGGAGCAGGCGATCCCGATCCTGCTCAAGGGCAAGGATTTGCTCGGAATCGCCCAGACCGGCACCGGCAAGACGGCGGCCTTCATGCTTCCGTCGATCGACCGCCTCGCCGCGAGCGGCAAGCGCCCCCAGCGCGGTGCGTGCCGGATGCTGGTGCTCGCCCCGACCCGCGAGCTCGCCTCGCAGATCGCCGAGAGCGCCCGCGCCTATTCGCGCTTCAGCCATATGAGCGTCGCCACCGTGTTCGGCGGCACCTCGATCAACAAGAACCGGCAGGACCTCGGCCGCGGCGTCGACATCCTCGTCGCCACGCCGGGCCGCCTGCTCGACCTCGTCGAGCAGCGCTGGCTCGACCTGAGGCAGGTCGAGATCCTCGTCCTCGACGAGGCCGACCAGATGCTGGATCTCGGCTTCATCCACGATCTCAAGAAGATCGTCCGCTTCCTGCCCGAGAAGAGGCAGAGCCTGTTCTTCTCGGCGACCATGCCCAAGGCGATCCGCGATCTCGCCGACCGCTTCCTGACCGATCCGGCCCAGGTGGCGGTGACGCCCGTGGCGTCGACCGTCGAGCGGGTCGAGCAATACGTCACCTTCGTCAACCAGGCCGAGAAGCCGGCTCTGCTGACGATGATGCTTCGAGTCGGCTTCGGTTCGAAAGGCTCGATGGACCGGGTGCTGATCTTCAGCCGCACCAAGCACGGCGCCGACCGCATCGTGAAGCAGCTGGCGCAGACCGGAATCCCGGCCAACGCCATCCACGGCAACAAGAGCCAGCCGCAGCGCGAGCGGGCGCTGGCCGAGTTCAAGGACGGCAAGGTCAAGATCCTGATCGCGACCGACATCGCCGCGCGCGGAATCGACGTCTCCGGAGTCAGCCACGTCATCAACTTCGACCTGCCCAACGTGTCGGAGCAATATGTCCACCGCATCGGCCGCACCGCGCGCGCCGGCGCCGCGGGCGTCGCGGTCGCCTACTGCGCCGAGGACGAGCGGCCCTACCTCAAGGGCATCGAGCGCCTGACCAAGCAGGTGCTGAACTCCGGTGCCTCTGCCCGAAGGCTTCAACGCCGAGGCGGCGCGGATCAAGGCGGCCCGGGCGAATTCGCCGATCCAGATCGTCGAGCGTCCCGAGCGCGAGGAGCGCCATTCGCGCGGCCGTCCGTCCAAGCGCTTCAGCGCCCGCCCGGCGCGGCCGCAGGGCGAAAGCCGCAGCGGCGGCCGCAGGCGCTACGCTTCGCGCTAATCCGTCATTGCGAGGAGCGTAGCGACTCGGCAATCCAGCGGGCCTCGGAAGGCCGCGCTGGATTGCTTCGCTTCGCTCGCAATGACGGGATGGAGCCCGTTCTGCCCTTCCGATGGATTCCCGCTTTCGCGGGAATGACATGGGGGCGTAGAGCGGGCTCGTGCCGTTTCTCGTCCCGCTCCTGCTCGCCGCCGCTCCGGCGGCGACGCCCGACATCGTCGTCACCGGCCGGGGCCTCGGCACCGCCGCGGGCGAGGCGGTGTTCGACACGGTCGTGATCGACCGCGACCGCCTCGCCGGCTCGGCTTCGGGCCGGCTCGAGGAGGTGCTTCGCGACGTTCCCGGCTTCCAGCTCTTCCGCCGCTCCGACTCGCGCTCGGCCAACCCGACCAGCCAGGGCGCCACTCTCCGTGCCCTGGGCGGCAATGCGTCGAGCCGGGTCCTGCTCGTTTTGGACGGGGTGCCTCAGACCGATCCGTTCGGCGGCTGGGTGAGCTGGCCGGCTTACCATCCCGAGCGGCTCGGCGAGGCTCGGGTAACCCGTGGCGGCGGCAGCGGAGTCCAGGGGCCTGGGGCTCTGGCCGGAACGATCGAGCTGGCCAGCGCGACCCCCGCCGAGCTGCGCGGGCCGCGGGGGCGCCTGGCTTACGGCAGCCGCGACGGGTTCGACGCCTTTGCGGGGCTCGGCCTGCCGCTCGGCCGCGGCTTCGTCGCCGTCTCGGGCGCCTGGCAGCGCGGAGACGGATTCGTCCCCATCGTCAGCGGGCAGCGCGGCCCGGCCGACCGGCCTTCTCCCTATGAGCAGATGAGCCTCGCGGTGCGGACAGTCGCCCCGCTTCCGGGCGGAGTCGAGCTGCAGGCGAGCGGTCTCGCCTTTTCCGACGCGCGCGAGCGGGGAACGGCTTTTTCCGATATCCGAACCCGCGGCGCCGACGCTTCGCTGCGCCTGGTCGGGCGACGGTGGAGCGTGCTCGGCTACGTCCAGAGCCGGGATTTCTACAACAGCTTTGCAAGCGTCAATTCGGGGCGGACGGCGGCGAACCGGGCGTCGGAGCAGTTCAGCGTCCCCGCGACCGGCCTGGGCGCGCGCGTGGAGGTGCGGCCGAAGGTTGCCCGGCCCGTCGAGCTGAGGCTCGGCGGCGACTGGCGCCTGACCGACGGCGAGACTCGCGAGCTTTTCTCTTTCGTCGCCGGGTCGGGCACCCGCGGGCGCGTGGCCGGGGGGCGGAGCGAGACTCTGGGCGGGTTCGCCGAGGCGGCCTGGACGGCGGACTCGGTAACCCTGACCGCCGGCGGGCGGATCGACCGCTGGAGCATCTCGGACGGCCGGCTGAACGAGCGGGTGCTGGCGACCGGAGCGGTGCTGACCGACACGGCGTTTCGGGACCGCTCGGGCTGGGAGCCGACCGGGCGGGCCGGGATTGCGTGGCGCGCCGCCGACGGGCTGACCCTTCGCAGCGCCGCCTATCTCGGCTGGCGGCTTCCGACCCTCAACGAGCTCTACCGGCCGTTCCGGGTCGGAATCGACGCGACCGCGGCCAATGCCGAGCTCGCGCCGGAGCGGCTTCAGGGGGCCGAGGCGGGGATGGACTGGCGGCCGGCGGCGGGCCTTCGGATCGGCTTCACCGCTTTCGCCAACCGGCTGGAAGGCGCGATCGCCAACGTGACCCTGGGGCGGGGCCCCGGGACTTTTCCGGGAGTCGGCTTCGTCGCCGCCGGCGGCGACTATCGTCAGCGCGGCAATCTCGACTCCGTCGAGGCGCGGGGAGTCGAGCTCGAAGGGGTTTACGCGCTGGGCGACTGGACGATGTCCGGGGGCTGGTCGTGGGTCGACGCCGAGGTGAAGGCGAGCGGACCCGCGCTGGTGCTGGACGGCCTTCGCCCGGCGCAGACTCCTCGGCGCAGCCTGTCCTCGACCCTCGCCTGGGCCGCCGGGGGCGCCCGCGCCTCCGTCACGGCACGCTACGGCGGGGCGCAATATGAGGACGATCTCAACCGCCAGCGCCTTCCGGGCGCTTTCACCCTGGACGCGACGGGACGGATCCCGTTCGGCCGCAGGTTGGCGATCGAGGTTCGGGCGGAGAATGTCACCGACGCTCGCATCCTCGCCGGAATCAGCGGCGACGGAATCGAGGAGAGGGCGACTCCGCGCACCTTCTGGATCGGCCTTCGCTTCGGCGGGTTGCGGTAGGCGATCGGCGAGTTTAGGTTGCGGGTTGAAACTTAAAAAGAGGAGAAGGCCATGATCGTCTACGGAGCGTCGCTGTCGCCGTTCGTGCGCAAGGTGCTGGCCTTCGGGGCGGAGAAAGGCCTCGAGCTCGATCACAAGCCGCTCGGCCTCGGCTCCGACGATCCCGATTTCCTCGCCTGCAGCCCGTTCCGCAAGATTCCGGGCTTCAGCGACGGCGATTTCGCCATCTCCGATTCCTCGGCCATCATCCATTATCTCGAAGCGAAATATCCGGAGCCGCCGCTGATCCCGGCCGAGCCGGAGGCGCGGGCGCGGACGATCTGGTTCGACGAGTTCGCCGACACCATCCTGTGCGCTTGCGGGGCGAAAATGTTCTTCAACCGGATCGTCGCCCCGCGCTTCCTCGGCCGCGAAGGCGATCTCGAGACGGCCGACAAGGCCGAGAAGGAGGAGCTGCCGCCGATCCTCGACTATCTCGAGCGGGTCCTTCCGGAGAGCGGCTGGCTGGTCGGCGACGGCCTCACCTTGGCCGACATCGCGGTGGCGACGGCCTTCGCTAATTTCCGGCATCTCGGAGTGACCATCGATTCGGACCGCTTTCCGAAAGTCGCGGCCTTCGCGGACAAGATGCTGGCCCGCCCGAGCTTCGCCGGCTGGGTCGAGCGCGAGGCGGCCTTCCTCGAGAAGACGGCGGCTTGAGGGGCGATAAAGGGAGAATGCGGTGCCATGACGGACTATCTGGCGACGGTCGAATGGCGCTCAGACGGCAATTTTCGCGAGGGCCGATACAGCCGCGCCCATAGCTTGAGCTTCGACGGCGGCGCGGTGGTGCCCGGCTCCTCGTCGCCCCACGTAGTGCCCCCGCCTTTGTCCGACCCCGCCGGCGTCGACCCGGAGGAAGCTTTGGTCGCTTCGGCCTCGGCCTGCCACATGCTGTGGTTCCTCCATCTCGCGAAGGACGCCGGGCTCGACGTCGCCGCCTATCGGGACGAAGCGCGCGGCTCGATGGGCCCGGACGAGCGCGGCAGGATGGCGATGGTTCGGATCGTGCTTCGGCCGGCGATCGGGTTCGCCGGCGAGGCCCCCGATTCCGAAGCGCTTGCGAAGCTTCATCACGAGGCGCACGAACGCTGCTTCATCGCCAATTCGCTGCGCACCGAAATCGTCGTCGAGTTCCTGAATCGCGTCCGGCGGCGGGCAATGCTATGGACGCGGGCACAGGGGATCCGCTCCACACGGAAGGAGCTTGCGATGACTCGTCTCCGCCATTTCGCTTTTGCCCTGTTCGTATTGCCCGCGGCCGCGGCGGCTCAGGCGCCGGACTGGGCGCAGGCCCAGCGGATCGAAGTGCGACTGTCCAGCTTCGACTTCACGCCCTCGACCCTGCACCTTCACGCCGGCCGTCCGGTCATCCTCCACCTCGTCAACACCGGCTCGGGAGGACATGACTTCACCGCGCCGGCTTTCTTCGCCGCGGCGCAGGTTCGGCCTCAGCAACGTGGCGCCGTCGGCAAGGGC
Organism: uncultured Alphaproteobacteria bacterium; assembly: GCA_963850005.1. Taxonomy (GTDB): domain Bacteria; phylum Pseudomonadota; class Alphaproteobacteria; order Sphingomonadales; family Sphingomonadaceae; genus Allosphingosinicella. The sequence goes on along the minus strand of CAWKJG010000004.1, from coordinate 755,865 downwards.
AGCGTCGAAGTGCGAGGTCTCCGGAGCGTCGACATCGCCCTGGTGCCGAAGGCCGGCAATTACCCGCTGAAATGCAGCCACGCCTTCCACAAGACGTTCGGAATGACTGGCCGGATCGTCGTCGACTAGGAAGCGCCGCCTTGCGCCGACCACCGCTTGCCTTGCGACGGCATTGCGCTAGTCGGGAAAAAGACCTCCGACGAAAGCGGTGACGATGCGGTTTTTTGCTTTCTTTCTGCTGCTTCTGGCCGTGGTCGTGCCGGCTTCGGCGCAGCCGCCGGCCGGAACCCTCGATACCCTGCGCCGGGATTTCCCGCTCGACCATCAGGCGCTCGCGGCCTCCCTTGAAGGCAAGACTCCGCAAGAGGCTCGCCGGCTCGCTTATGCCGGGATCGAACGCTTCCTGCACAGCCGCCGGGCAGCGATCCTGGCCGCGCCGGCGCCATCGCTGCTCGATCTCGAATCGCGCCAAGGCGCTTTGCTGCGGGCGCTGGCGAAACAGGATCCGCGGCTCTGCGCCAAGGTCGGCGACCGCGGCTTCTTCAGCGGCGAGGCCTTGGCCGGGGCCGCGCCGCCGGGGCTAGACGAATATGGCACGGCCCTGATCGAGGCCGCCAAAGCGGGCTCGACCTCTCGACCGGCGGCCCCGGCCGGAACCGGCAAAGAGGATTTCGACGCCTGGATGGCGGCGGTGGCGAAGATCGAGCCGGAGGTTCCGGTCCGCTCCATGCTGCTCGACCGCAACGTCCGCCTCGCCTCGAGCCCGGACCATCTTTGCCGGGGCGCCGCCGCCATGCATGAAGCCGTCGCCTTGCTTCCGGCGGCTCGGGCCGAGCGCTTGTCGCGGACTCTGGTCGGCTCCGTGATCGGCGCGCCCGCGCCCTGAGCGAGCCGCCGGCAGGCGCGTCAGACGTCGCGCAGTCTCGCCGGATTCCCGACCACCCGGGCGCCCGCCGGCACGTCGGCGATCACCACCGCGCCCATGCCGATCACCGCGTCCGCGCCGATCGTCAGCGGCCGCCCCGGGGCGCCGTTGCGGATGACCGCGCCGGCCCCGATGAAGACTCCGTCGCCGACATGGACGTTGCCGAGGCACGAGGCGCGCGGGCTCAAGGTGACATAATCGCCGATCACGCAATCGTGCGAGACATGGCTGTAATAATTGGCCTGGAAGTGGCGCCCGATGCGGGCGAGCGAGTTGATCAGAACGAAGTCGCAGATCGCCGCGCCCTCGCCCAGGAGGGCGGTCGGGTCGACGATCGCGGTCGGAGCGATAATATTGGCGAAGCGGTGGCCGGAGCATATCAGCGCCATCCGCCGCCTTGTTTCGGGCGCTCCGATCGCGACGCAGATCTCGTCCTCGGGCCGAAGCTCGGCAGGGTCGATCCGGTCGACTCCCGGATAAGGGGGGTGGGGCCCGTCGTCGATAAACGCCTTCGGCCGCGGGTCGAGCCGGGCCGCCTGGACCATCTCCCGGCCCATGCCGCCGGCGCCGTAAAAGACCAGACGTCCCGCCAAACTTCACCTCCCGTGCGGCAGCACCCCTATCGTCAACAGGTCCGCTTCGCTAGGTTCGTGCCATGACCGTTATCATCCGCCCCGTCGAGGACGCCGCCGACCGCAAGGCCTTCGTCGATGTCGCCTACGATCTCAATTCCAGCGACCCCAATTGGGTCCCGCCGCTCAAGACCGAGGTCCATGGCCTTATCGACCCGCGCACCAACCCCTGGTTCGAGCATGCCGAGGCCCGCTTGTTCCTGGCCGAACGCGACGGCGCTGCGGTCGGCCGGATCTCCGCCCAGGTCGACGAGCTCGTGCTCCGGCACATGGGCGCGGGCATCGGCCAGTGGGGCATGTTCGAGGCGGCCGACGCCGAGGTCGCGGCCGAGCTCATCCACCGCGCCGAAGCCTGGCTTCGAGGCCGCGACATGATTCGTTCGATGGGCCCGTTCAGCCTCTCCATCTGGGACGAGCCCGGACTGCTCATCAAAGGCCACGACCATCCGCCGATGGTGATGATGGGCCACAACAAAGCCGAATATGAAGCCTGGGTCGAGGCCGCCGGCTACGTCAAGGCCAAGGATCTGTTCACCTACGATCTCGAGGTCACCGCCCCGTTCCCGCCGATCGTCCAGCGCATCGTCTCGGCGGGGGAGAAGAATCCGCGGATCAACATCCGCCGGACGTCCAAGAAGAGGTTCGAATCGGAAGCGGCCCTGCTGCTGGGAATCCTCAACGACGCCTGGTCCGACAATTGGGGCTTCGTGCCCTTGACCGAGGCCGAGATCGCCTATGCCGGCAAGAAGCTGAAGCCGATCGTGCTCGAGGACATGATCCTCGTCGCCGAATATGACGGCGAGCCGGTCGCGTTCATGATGGCGCTTCCCGACATCAACCAGTTCCTCCGCGACCTCGACGGCAGCCTTTTCCCCTTCGGCTGGGCGAAATTGCTGTGGCGGCTTCGGCGGATGCGCCCGGCGGGCGGCCGGGTGCCCCTGATGGGCGTGGTCAAGCGCCTCCACGCCACCCGCCTGGCCAGCCAGCTCGCCTTCATGATGATCGAGCAGATCCGCAAGGCCGGGACCGGCCATTACGGAATCGGCCGCGCCGAGGTCGGCTGGGTGCTCGAAGATAACGGCCCGATGATCTCGATCGCCGAGGCGATCGAGAGCGACGTCAACCGGATCTACCGGATCTACGAAAAGCCGCTCTGAGGCTTCGCCGTCATTGCGAGGAGCGAAGCGGCGAAGCAATCCAGCTCGGCGCCCGTACAAGCTCAGCTGGATTGCTTCGCTTCGCTCGCAATGACGCTGTTCCGCGACAGGCGCGAAAAGGCCCGCGGGATCGCTCCCGCGGGCCTTCTCTCCGTGCCGTCAGGCCCGCTTTAGCGGACGCTGCCCCGGCGGAAGAGGTTGACGATGGCGAGCAGGATCAGAGCGCCGACGAACGCGGCGAGGAGGACTCCGCCGTCGAGCGCGTTGTTCATGATGTTGCCGTCGGCGCCGAAGAAGCGGCCGAGCAGGAAGCTGCCGAGCAGCGACCCGATGATTCCGACGACGACGTTGAGGATGATGCCCTGCTGCGCCGTTGGTGCGCATGACGATGCTGGCGAGCCAGCCGATAATGCCACCGATGATAAGTGCGACGATGAGACCCATGAGACTTTACTCCTACTGATCTCCGGGCCCCTGTTACGGCCGCGGATCGCTAGTCTAGACGCGCCGATGGGAGGGATGGTTCCGTACCCGGTTCGAGACGTTTCAGACCGGAGCGGCGGAATTACGCCGGTGGTGCCAGGTGAAGATGGCGAAGGCGCCGCGGTGCGGGCGCCAGGCTTCGGCGAGCTCGCGAACCCGCTTCTCGGTCGGCTTGTCCTCGAGGCCCATGATCCGCCCGGTCTCGATCTGGACGGCGAGGTCGCCCGCCGGCCAGATGTCGGTCCGCCCTTCCGCGAACAGCAGATAGACTTCCGCGGTCCACCGTCCGATCCCCTTGACCCGGACCAGCTCGGCGATCGCTTCCTCGTCGTCCGCGGGCAATCGGGCGAAATCGAGCCGGCCCGACACCACTTCCTCGGCGAGGCTTCGGGCGTAGGAGGCCTTCTGCCGCGACAGGCCGGCCGAGCGCAAAGCTTCGTCCGACGTGGCGAGCAACGCCGCCGGAGCCGGCGGATCGCCGACCAGGGCGGTCAGCTTCGCCCACATCGACGCGGCCGAGGCGACCGACACCTGCTGGCCGACGATCGCCCGCAACAGCGTCTGGTAGCCCGGCTCGCTGATCCGGGGCTCGGGATAGCCGGCCGTGGCCAGAGCCGAGGCGATCCGGGGCTCGCGCTCGGCAAGTTCGTCCAGCGAATATCGCAAGTCTTTGGCGGCGATCCCCACAATTGCTCCCTTGTTTTCGTGTGTCGCGCCTAGCATATCGCCGAGCCATGGCGAAACTCACCATCATCAACCGCGACGGAGCGGAGAAGACCATCGAGGGCAAGGACGGCTGGAGCGTCATGGAGAATATCCGCGACGCCGGCTTTGACGAGCTTCTCGCTTTGTGCGGCGGCTGCTGCAGCTGCGCCACCTGCCACGTCCATGTCGATCCGGACTGGGTTCCCAAGCTGCCGCCCGTGGGCGTCGACGAGGACGACCTGCTCGACACCACCGATTTCCGGGTCGAGAGCAGCCGGCTCTCCTGCCAGATCAAGTTCGGGCCGGAATATGACGGGCTGAGAGTGCAGATCGCGCCGGAGGATCCTTTCTAAATCCTCCCCGAGCTTGCTCGGGGAGGGGGACCGCCCGAAGGGCGGTGGAGGGGTAATTGGCGCAAAGTCAGAGGTTCATGCGCGCAACGGCCCAAGCCTGCGCCAATTACCCCTCCACCCCGCTACGCGGGGTTCCCCTCCCCATCTTCGATGGGGAGGATTAGCTCGCGAAGCGCACCACCGCGGTCGGAACGGTCTTGCTGGCCGGGGTGACCTTCCACACCACCTTCCTGGCCGGCCCGGGCGCCATCCCCTCCTCGTTATTCTGCATGACCAGCTCGGCGTCGGTGGTGAAGGTGAAGGTGCCTTCGCGCTCCTTGGCCCCGGAATCGGGCTTGGCGGCGTTCGCCATGTCGGTCTGCTGGTCGCCGAACGCGATCGCCATGATCCGGGCGGTGCGGTCCTTGCGAACCTCGACGGCGATCCAGGGGATGATCGACTTGGCGTCCATGTTGATCGGATAGACGAAGCTTCGGTCGAGCTTGCCGGTCATCGCATAGTCGACCCGAAACTTGTTGTGTCCCAGATATTCGACCGAGCGGTAGCCGACTTCCTTCGACAGCGCCTCGGCGACCGCCTTGGCCTCGGCGACCGACTTGGCCGATTCGGCGGCCGGTACCGCGGGCGTAGCCGGCGCGGCCGGTTCCGGCGTGTCGACCGTGTTGCCGACGGCATCGGCGTCCAGATCGATCATGCCGCCCTCGGCAGGCTCGCCGGCGCTGTTCAGCCCGTCTTCCATCCCCTTCTGCATCGCCGAGGCGGGGTCGAGCAGGATGACCTCGCCGACATAGGTGAAGGTGAAGCTGCGGTCCTTGGCGATGTGCAGGGTCGAGACGAACTTGCCCGGGCTCAGGATGCAGGACGAAAGCAGGAGCGCGGCCACGGCCACGAACGCGAAACGCATGAACGACATGAAATTACCCCCCAATCATCCCCGGTGTGTCGCCACCGCGTATAGCGCGACCGCGGCGGCGTTGGAAACGTTGAGGCTTTCCATCCGGCCGCCGATCGGAAGCCGGGCCAAAGCGTCGCAATGCGCCTCGGTATTCTGCCGCATCCCTTCCCCCTCGGCGCCGAGCACCAGCGCCACGCGCGCCGGCCCGACCGCTTCGGCGAGAGTCATGTCCGCTTCGCCGGTAAGCCCGATCCGCCAGAATCCGGCTTCGGCCATCTCGTCGAGGCCGCGGGCGAGATTGACCACCCTTACCCACGGCACCGTCTCCAGCGCCCCGCTCGCCGCTTTGGCGAGGGCCCCCGATTCGGGCGGCGCGTGGCGGTCCTGGGTGACCAGGGCGAGCGCGTCGAACGCCGCCGCGGAGCGCAGGATGGCGCCGACATTGTGCGGATCGGTGACCTGGTCGAGGACCAGCAGGGGCCGGTGCTCCGGCGAATCCTGCAGGATGTCGGCGAGCAGCAGGTCGTCGAGTCGCTCGACTTCGGCCACCAGCCCCTGGTGCGGCGCGTCTTTCGGCACCAGCCGGCCGAGATCGGCGACGTCGGCGAACGTGAAGGGCACGTTCTTCGGAAGCTCGACCTCCGCCGCCGCCTCCCGGGTCGCCCAGATCCGGACGATCTCGCGCTCCGGATTGGCAAGCGCGGCGGCGACCGCGTGCCGGCCCCAGAAGCGCGGGCGATTCTCGGGCTTGGCGGCGGTACGGGCTTTGCGGCGCATGGCTCGTCCATGGCGGGAGGCGCGGCGGCTGGCAAGCCAGCCCCGTCATCCCGGCGAAAGCCGGGACCTCGTGGAGAAGGATCGTGCCTTTTTCGCCCTGGAGTCCCGGCTTTCGCCGGGATGTCGCGATCGATCCGTCTTATCCCCGTTATCCCCGTTATCCACAGGCCGACTCCCCGAAATAGCGTTTGCCGCGACTCGGAAATCCGGTGCACTGTCCTTCCTGTGGCAGGGCGCGGCCTTCCGGAAACGGAGAGACGCTCTCAGCGACGGCCCCGCGGAAAGCGGCGGAAGTCTTCGGACGGAAGCTGAAAGAAGCGAGGTCCGGGCAACCGGAAGGAAGAAGCGCGAGGCGGCGGCGCAAGCCAATGCCGAACCCACTTTCCTTCGAGGGTCCGGCGGAACCTGAAGCCCCCGGGCGGAAGGAACCGCGAAAGGGCACCGAGGAAGTTCGCTTCGTCGGAGTCCGATAGGGAACCGGAATTCGAAGCCGCAAGGCCGAGAAGGAAGGTACCCGCCAGGGAACCGAAGCCGGCCGCAAGGCTGGGCACGGAACCCGCAGGGACCGGAACCGGAATAGCAATATTCCTGCGAAGGAACCTGAGGGACCGACCGGGGCCGCAAGGCCTCGGCCGGAACCTCCCTGGGAAAGGCGGTCTCGCCTTCGGGCAGGATCAACGGACCTAGGGACAGTGGAGGCCGGCAGCGATGCCGGCCTCCATTTCGTTTTGGGGCCTGGCGGGGCGGACCGATTCGCCTTCCCGTCATTCCCGCGCAAGCGGGAATCCAGTCGGGCTTCCGGATCGGATACAAACTTCCGCTGGATCCCCGCTTTCGCGGGGATGACGGAGCTGTCTGGTCAGCCGGCCAGCGCCAAAGGCGGGCGGCGGAGGCGGTAGACCGGCATTTCGCCGACCCCCTTCAGGACCAGGATCTCGGGCGGCTCGAACTCGCCGCTTTCCCGAACCCGCATCCAGGTCGCTTCCGAAACCGCGACTCCATTGACGCCGGCGGCGCTTTCGATGCGGCTGGCGATGTTCATCGTCTCGCCCCAATAATCATAGGCCATCCGGGTGGCGCCGATCACGCCTCCGACGACCGCGCCGCTGTGAATTCCGATCCGGATCTTGAGATCGATCCCGCATTCCGACTTCACCTCCCCAAGGCCGTCGATCACCGCGTTGGCGAAGGCGAGCGCGGCCCCGGCGCTGTTGCGGGCGGGCGCGTTGCCGCCGCTGATCGCGAGATAGGCGTCGCCGATCGTCTTCACCTTTTCCACGCCGAAGCGCGCCGCGCATCGATCGGCGAGCGAGAAGAAGGCGTTCAGGAGGTCGACGAGATGGCCGGGCGAGATCGACTTGGCCAGCGCCGAAAAGCCGATCACGTCGATGAAGATGACGGAGGCGTCGGAAAAGCTGTCGGCGACGATCTCGCCGTCCTTGAGGCGCTGGGCGACCTTGGGCGGGAGGACGTTGTAGAGCAGCTCCTCCGTCTTGGCGCGTTCCTCCTCCAGCGCCTCGCGAAGGACGAAGGAGGCACGATGGGCGCGGTCGAGCGCCCAGTGCAGAAACAGCATGGCGGCCGCGCCCGAGATATAGCTGACGATCCCGTAGATATGACCGGCCGTACTGGTCTCGAACAGGATCACGACGCCGCCGTACAGGGCGGCGTGGCAGGCGAACCAGGCGTGGAACCATCGCGTGTGCCCCACCATCGCGAAAGCGGCGAAGGCGGTGACGATGAGCGGGTTGATGATGATCGCGGAATGCCGGGTCGGCGCGAGCCGCTGGAACTCCGAATAAAGGACGAAATTGTCGCCGAGGACGAGGAGAGCGAGAGCGAACAGGCAGAAGAAGTCGACCGCCGGATATTGCGGGTAGCGCGGCCAGAAGGTCGCCGCGAAATAGCCGGCCAGGACGACCAGCGTCGGCACGACCAGCTTCATGAACCGGATTTCTTCGGCGAGCGTGAAGAAGAACGGGTTAAGGACCGCGTAGGCGAGGATCACCGCCGCCGCCAGGGCGGCGTAGATTTCGAACCGAGGGCAAGCGGGCGCTGCGCTCCTCGAGCGCGAAGCGGGTTTCCGTCGCGGGGTCGGCGAACCGGTACGTCATTGGCCTTCCCCTCCTGTTCCGCGAGGCTAGCAGAAGAGGATTGCCAATTGGTGGGTATTCGAACCGCGGATCCCGGGACGGGGAAAACCGGTAACTCACCGAAACGCTAGCAAAAGAGGATTGCCGCAGCCTCTCCCGGCGGCGAGGGTGGGATTTCGTGGAGCGTGGGGGACTTTTTCCGTTGTTCGATGCCGCCTATCTGCTGGCGATGGCGGCCGCGCCCTTCGCACCGCCGCCTTCCGACGTCATCGTCGTCACCGCCTCGCGCACCGAAGCGGCCCCCGCCGGGGGTCTCAGCGTCGTCGAGGCGGCCGAGATCGAACGAATGCAGCCGGCTTCCCTGCTCGAAGTGCTCGACGATGTAGCTGGAGTGCGCGCCTTCTCGACCGGGGGCGCGGGCGGGCGAAGCTTCGTTTCGATCCGCGGCGGCGAGCCCAATTTCACCCTGGTGCTTCTCGACGGGGTGAGGCTCAACGATCCGACCAACAGTCGCGGCGGCGGTTTCGACTTCTTCATGATCGACCCGGCCCTGGTCGAGCGGATCGAAGTGACGAAGGACTCGGTCTCGGCGGTGCACGGATCGGACGCCTTGGCCGGGGCGATCAACATCCGTCTGCGCTCGCCGACGCCGGGGGCGCGGAGCCTGACAATAAGAGGGCAGGCGGGAAGCGAGGGCGATACCGGCTTCGGTGCCGGCCTGGAGGCGGGCTGGAAGGGCGGCGGCGTGCTGGCCGCGGGAAGCTGGTACGACAGTGGCGGACTGACCCGCGGATCGAGCCTCGAGCGCCGGCAGGCGGTGAGTCGAGCTTCGGCACCGGTTCGGCGGCTATGAAGCGCGGCTGATCGGCCTGTACGGCCACGCCGGGCGGTCGGCCTTTCCCGAAGACAGCGGCGGGCCGAGGCTCGCCGTCAACCGCGAGCGCGAGCGGGGGGAAGCCGAAACGATGGCGGCCGGCCTGTCCGTCCGTCGCCCCTCCGGCGCCGCGATCCGACCCAGTCTCAGCCTTTCCTGGTCGCGGCAGGAGGACCGGAGCGTCACTCCGGCCATCGCCCCGGGCGCGCTGCAGGGAACTCCGGCGCTTGCCGCCGGCAGCCTTTTCACGCGCTTCGAGGCGATCGCGGACGTGGCGCTGGGACATGGGCCGCTCGTCGGCGTCGCCGGAGCGGCCTGGCTTCGCGAATCCGGCCGAAGCGACGGGACGATCGATTTCGGCTTCCCGCTGCCCGCGAACTTCGACCTGGTCCGGACCACCCGAAGCGCCTTCGCCGAGTTGAGCCTTCGGCCGGGCGGCGGCCTCGGTTTCAACCTCGCCGCGCGTTACGACGACGTCGCCGGCGGCGGACACAGGTGGACCGGACGAGCGGCGGCGTCCTGGCGACCGGTAGAGGGTGGCCCGACCCTCTTCGTTCGGGCGGGACAAGGGTATAAGCTGCCGAGCTTCTATGCCCTCGCGCATCCGCTGATCGGCAATCCGGCCCTGCTCCCGGAGCGCAGCCGCAATTTCGAGGCCGGGGTCGAATTGGTCAGGCGCTCCGCCAATGCCGTCCGGCTGGCGCTGTTCTCAAACCGGTTCAGGGACCTGATCGACTTCGACCCGGCGACCTTCACGACCGTCAACCGCGACCGTGTCCGGGCCCGTGGCGCGGAGCTGGAGGGGCGGTGGCGGCCGGTCCGGTCGCTCAGCCTGGACGGGGCACTGAGCTGGCTCGACCTCGACTCCCCGACCCCGCTGAGGGGGCGACCGCGCTGGCAAGGCTCGCTGCGGGCGGCGTGGCAGGTGTCGGAGCCGGTGGAGCTGAACGCGGCGGTCCGGTTCAATTCGGATTATTTCGACAGCTCGATCCCGACCGGCCTTGTGCGCGCGGACGGGCATGGCGAGGCGGACCTGGGCGTTCGATGGAAATTGTCGGAGCGGTTCAGCCTGACCGCCGCGCTGAGGAATCTGACGGGCGAGCGGTATGAGGATGCGGTCGGGTTCCCTGCGCCGGGAAGACTGGCGCGAGTGACGGTGGCGGCGGGATTCTAGGGAGAGTTACCCCGTCATTGCGAGCGAAGCGAAGCAATCCAGTGCGGCGCCTGCGCCCTCTGGATTGCTTCGTCGCTACGCTCCTCGCAATGACGGTTCAGCCCCGCCTCGGCTTGCGGATCTTGGCGAGGTCGAACCAGGTCGGCGGGCGCTGGCCGATCGCCTTCAGGGGCGCGCCTTTTTCGTTGGTCGGGCCGTCCATGACCGTGCAGGCGGGAAGCTTGGCGGGGTCGAGGCCGGCGACGAGGTTCCAGGTCTTGGCCGGGTCCGGCTGGGTCGGCGCCCAGTTGGTATAGTTCTGGCTGACGATCGGGGCTTCGGGCGGAATTCAGCGGGAAGCCGGAGAAATAGAAGCTCTGCGGCTGCATCTTGCCGTTCACCGGGGCGAAGGCGTAGCCGAACAGGATCCAGCCCTTCTCGGTTCCGTCCGGGCTGGCGCCGACCTGCATGATCTTTCCCGCCTCCGGCCCGGGATTGCCGTTGATCCAGAAGGAATAGCCCTGCGCTCCGGGGCCGAGCCGTTCGCTGTCGCCCTTCGACCAGGGCAGATGCTTGATGAAGTCCCGTCGCGGCGGGTGGTTGAGCGGCGAGAACAGGCAGACCGGCGGCATCCCCTTCGGCCGGTCCTGCGGGAAGGTGAGGAAGTAAGCGGTGTCGCCGAGCGAGATGAACGCGCAGGTGAAATTGTTCGGGATGAAGGGGAAGATGGGCAGGCAGCGCTTCTCGTAAAACTCCATCATCGCGCCTTCGCCGCTCTTTCCGCGCCAGGTGGAATCGTAATAGCTCGCGCCCCAGGAGGTCTCGTAGGTGGTGCCGGCGGGGGGCTTGCCGTTATAGGGCGGCGGGTTGGTCTCGTAGCCGGCACTGACCGTGTACATCGTCCAGCGCGACTGCCAGTAGGGCGGGTAGCTCGGGTCGGCGGGGCGGCCCGGCTGGTCGGCGTAGCTGCAATTGGGCGACTGGCAGGGGCTGGCGTCGGGCGGGTTGTGGACCCCGTAGGTGGCGTAGACGTCGTTGCCGTAGGTGGCGGCGTTCGAGTCGGCCTCCGCCGCGGCGTCGTTGCCGGGGCCGGAGGCCTCGCAGCCCGCCAGTGCCAGGGCCAGTACCAGAAGCGAAGTCCGAGTCCGTGCGATGGGCATTTTCTTGCCTCCCCTGCTGAAGGCGCGAACATAGCGCCGGGCGGAGGCGGCGAAAGCGGCCTTTGCTTCGAAACGGACCTAATAGTGGCGCCGCCCGCTTCCCGTTTCCGCGCCGCAAGCTATGGTGGCGCGTCCAAAAAGCGGGGGCTGACATGATCCGGTTGCAGGCGACTCCTCCGAGCAGCGTCGACGATGCGATCGCGATGCTTCAGGTGGCGATTGGAATCGAGTTCGGGACCTTGCCGCCCTATCTCTACGCGAAACTCTCGATCCTTCCGGGGACCAATCCCGAGGCCATGGACCGGCTTGGAATGATCGTTAACCAGGAGATGATCCACCTCTGCCTGGTGTGCAACATCGTCAACGCCCTCGGCGGCACCCCGACGCTAACCGCGCCCGTTTATCCCACCACGCTCGGCGACATCGGGCCGCCCGGCGGCGATCCGCTGACGATCCGCCTGCTGCCCTTCGGCGAGGAGGCGATGGCGCAGGGGATGGCGATCGAGGAGCCGGAGGAGGTCCCGCCCTACGAAGTGGTCGAATTGATCGGGGCGGCGCCGGGCGGGGCGATGACCATCGGCCAATATTACGCTTTGGTGGACGCCTTTCTCGCGACCCTGCCGGCGGGCGCCTGGACGCCCGACAACAACCAGATCACCGACAACCAGTTTTTCGCCGGCCAGCTGTTCGCGGTCAACGGCTATGCCGACGCCCACAACGCCATCGAGCAGATCGTCTCCGAAGGCGAGGGGGCGAAGGACAACCCGCTCGATTTCCAGAACGAGCTCGCGCATTATTTCCGCTTCGGCGAGCTGTTCTACAACAAGGTGCTGACCAAGATCCCCGAAGATCCGGGCTATCAATGGGGGCCGGAGCCGCTGGGCGTCGACTGGTCGGCCGTCTATCCGGCGATCCCCGATCCGGGCAGCCACGATTTCTCGGAAGACAGCGAGGCGGCGCAATTGGCCCAGAAAGCCTGCAACGCCGCCTATAGCGGCATGATCGACGCGCTCCAGCTGGCGGTGAAGGGGGAGGCCGGACAGCTCGGCGCCGCGGTCAGGAAGATGTTCGAGCTGCGCATGGCGGCGACGGCCGCGCTCCAGGTCCCGCTGGCCGACGGCACGAGCGTCGCGGGGCCCAGCTTCCTCTACATTCCCACCGGCTCGGGAGCTTCGGCATGAGCATCCTCGAAACGCCCCGCATCTACTTCACCGGCCAGATGATCTGGGACCCGATCGTCACCAACAATTATCCGCGATTCTACAACGAGGACACGGCCGACCCGGCACCCCCGGGTGATTCCGTGGCCGATTTCCGCCAGCGCGCGATCGACTTCGTCGATCCCGCCAACTGGAATCCGCACGGCACCCACCGCTCCAATTTTCTGGCCGAGGTAAGCGGGGTCGATATTGGCTGCGGCCTCGACACGTCCGATCCGTTCGTCGGGGTTCCCGCCAATTTCCTCGGCATGCTGGTCGACGCGGAGCCCTACGGCACCTTCTCGTCGCAGCTCTTCTTCGATTCCATGCAGTTCGGGATCGCCGGCGGCTACAGGGTGACCTGCCCGCGCCGCTGGCGGGCCATGTCGCGCTACATCAACTTCAACCGCAACACCTGGAACACGGTCAAGGCGGGGATCGCGTCGACGATCTGGCAGACGTCGATCCCCAAGGATTGCGGACTGCAGCTCGATCCGCACGATTCGCCCGCGCTTCAGGCGCTCGTCGAGGCGCTGGCCGACGACGACGTGCTCGGCCTCACCGTCCGCTGGAACACCTATCGGACCGTCTATTATGACGATCCGACGATCCGAACCAATTCGGGCGGCCAGCTTTCGGTCGATGCCCAGGCGCTGATCGCCAAGCTCAACCTTCCCAACAGTTTCCAGCCCAATCCCGCGCGGAGCGAGCTGGTCGGAGTGCTCGGCCTCTGGCGGAAGGGCGAGCCGGCCTGCGAGCCGGGCGACCGGTCGCTTGCCGCCCAGCTTCCCAACGAGGTCGTCGCCACCGCCTTTGCGCGGGTGACCAACGACACATTGGTGATCGACCTCGGCAACAGCGTCACCGAGGTCGACGCCCAGCTCACCAAGCAGGATCTCGGCACCCTCACGGTGTGCGCGATGTCGCCCGACGGATCGACCGTGGTCGAGGCGCTCGGGACCCTGGCTTATGGCCAATACGCCCGCTGCGCCTATCTCGCGACGTCCGGAATCGTCGAGCTTCCGCTGACCCCGGCCGCGGCGGCGCTGGCGGCCGGCGCCCCGCTGCAGGTCCGCTCGGGGGCCGCGGTTTATCTTGCCGAGGAAGTGGTTCGGGCGGCGCCGCAGACGCAGCAGATCATCTATCTCGACCAGGGGGGCGACTCCGTTTCCGCGACCCTCCAGGTGCTGAGCTTCGGACAGCCCGCGGGGGCCGGAGTGACGGTGTCGCGCTTCATCGCCACCGCCGATTCCAACGGCAATTATACCGACACCTTCCTCGATTCCGCCGAGACCGGGGCCGACGGGGTCGCGTCGTTCGACGTGGCGCCGGCGGGGCAGGGGGCCGTCGTTCAATATGTCTTCGCGGTCGGCTCGGACGCCCCTGTGCCGCCCTTCGATCCGCTGCTCACGCCCTACATCTACGCGCGCACCCTGCCGGCCGATTCCGACATCGGCGACCAGCAGGTGACCTGGCCCAATGTCTACAACTACGTCCTCTCCAAGTGGAAGGCGATGGCGCCCTGCATGGACAATTGGCTGGACCTTAACGACCCGGTGCAGGTCCACGCTTTCGGGCCGATGCTCAAGAAGCTCACCGATCCCGACAATTTCGAGCTGTACCGCTTCATGCCGGTGACCCGGGACATGACCGACGGCGAGCGCACTTTGCTGTGGACCTTCCTCGACTCGCCCTTGGAGGCGGGCGCGGGGCCCATCGTCCTGGGCGCCGAGGCGGCGCAGGCGAAGCCGCCGCAGCGCAACCTCCAGGCGCTCAGCCGCCTGGCGCGTAGCTAGGCCCGAAAAACCCTCTCCCTGCAGGGGAGAGGGACAGGTTCGCGAAGCGAACCAGGGTGAGGGCACGGCCGGACAGTCCTTCACCCTCGGCCGCTGCGCGGCCTTTCCCTCTCCCCTGCAGGGAGAGGGGATTACGCCCCCCGACGCCGTTCCCCTTTTAAGGAATCTGCTCTAGCTACGGCGCATGCCCGGGACCTTCGCCGAATGAACCTGCGTCACATCGAGATCTTCCACGCCGTCTACGTCAACGGCTCGGTCAGCGCCGCGGCGCGGGCGCTCAACGTGTCGCAGCCTTCGGTCTCGAAGATGCTTCGCCACGCCGAATGCCTGCTCGGCTTCCAGCTGTTCCAGCGCGACCAACGGCGGGCTGGTGCCGACCGAGGATGCCCATGTCCTGTTCACCGACGTCCGCGAGATCCAGGACCGGGTCCATGCCCTTGCGCGAGGCGGGGCGGCATCTGAAGCGGCGGCGAACGGCGGGACGCTTCGGATCTCGGCGCTGCCGTCGCTCGCGCTGCGAGGCGATCCCGATCGCGGTGTCGCGGTTCCTGCGCACCCACGAGAATGTGAAGTTCGACCTCCAGACCGTCCATCACGACGATCTCCTGCGCAAGCTCCACGAGCGCGAGACGGATATCGCGATCGCCTATCCAGGTCCCGCCGGCGGCGCCGATCGGCCATCGCTGGCTCGGCGAGGGCGAGCTGGTCGTGCTCTACCGCGAGCAGGACATGCCCGACGCGCCGGCCCGGCTCGAGCTCGGCCGCCTGCGCGGACAGCGCTTCATCAGCCTCGCCGCCAGCGGCCCGATCGGCCAGCTCTTCACCCAGGAGCTGCAGCGGCTGGACCTGGAGCTGGACGAGGTCGTTTCCGCCCGCACCTTCTACATCGCCGCGCGCGCTGGTCCGTCAGGGCGTCGGGATGACGGTGGTCGACAGCTTCACCGCCCAGGCCTGACTGGCGCCCGGCCTCGTCGATGCGGCCGCTGAAGCCGCGCATCACCTTCGACATCCACGCCATGTACCTGACCAACCGGCCGCCCAGCGCGCTGGCCACGGACTTCCTCAAGACCCTGGAGCGGGTGCTCGACGCGCCATAGCGGCGAGGCTATGGCGAGCGGCCGCACTCGCTATGCTTCGAAGCGGAGCGCGGGCGCGATACGCTCGTGCCGATGATCCCGGCGCCCTATCTTCTCTATCTCGGCCACAGCGCCGATCCGCTCGCGCATCAAGACGTCGCGCGGCCTGGCCGAATTCCGCCGGGACGAATTGCGTCGGCGAATTCCGCCACGACGATTGCCCGCTGACCCTCGGCCTGCCGCGACTGGCCATGGTCGGAGGCGGTCGCGGCCGGCGCCCGGACCCTGGTGCTCGGCATCGCCGGCGCCGGCGGCACGGCTGGGCGCGATCTCATCGACGACGCGGCGATCGGCGCTCGACGCCGGAATGAACGTCGCCGCCGGCCTCCACCAGCGGCTGCGCGACGAGCCGCGCGCTCGCCGCGCTCGCCCGGGAGCGCGGCCTGCAGCTGTTCGACGTCCGCGATCCGCCGGCCGACCTCGTCGGTCGGCAACGGCTACGAGCGGGCCGGGCCATCGCCTGCTCACCGTCGGCACCGATTGCTCGGTCGGCAAGATGTATGCGACGCTCGCGCTGACCGCGCGCGCTCCGCGAGCGCGGGGTCGCGGCCGATTTCCGGGCGACCGGCCAGACCGGCATCCTGATCGCCGGCGAGGGCGTGCCGGTCGATGCCGTCGTCGCCGACTTCATCTCCGGCGCGATCGAGCAGCTCGCGCCGGCGCGCGACGATGACGGCTGGGACGTGATCGAGGGCCAGGGCTCGCTCTTCCATCCCTCGCTTCGCGGGCGTCTCGCTCGGCCTTCTCCACGGCGCGCAGCCGGAGGCGATCGTGCTCTGCCACGAGCCGGGCCGCGACGCATATGCGCGGCATCCCGGGCCGGCCGCTTCCCGATCTGGCGCGAATGTCTCGAGCGCAATCTCGAAGCCGCGCGGCTGACCAGCCCGGACGTTCGCGCGGTCGGGCATCTGCCTCAACACCTCGGGCGATGGCGCGGGACGCGGCCCGCCGCCTCTGCGACCAGATCGCGGACAGGCTGGACCTGCCTGCACCGACCCGGTCGCCTTCGGCGTCGGCCCACTGATCGACGAGATCCTATGCCTCGCACCCTCCACGCACAGCACGATCGCTTCGCTCTAAGCCGGCCGTTCCGGATCGCGCGCGGGGTGAAGACCGTCGCCGACGTGATCACGGTGACGATCGACGAGGAAGGGACGGCCGGCCGCGGCGAGGGCGTGCCCTATCCGCGCTACGGCGAGAGCGTCGAGAGCATCGCTCGCCGCGATCGAGGAAGCGCGGGCGGCGATCGAGGCCGGCGCCGGCCGGCAGACGCTCTCAGTCGCTGCTTGCCCGCCGGGCGCGGCCCGCAACGCGGTCGATTGCGCGCTTGTGGGACCTGGAGGCGCGGCGCTCGGGCGTCGATGTCGCAAGCCATGATCGGGTCTGTCCGCCACCGGTCCCCTGGTCAGCGCCCTCACCCTCGGCATCGACACGCCCGAGGCGATGGCGGCGGCGGCGGCGCGATATGCCGAGGCGCCGTTGCTCAAGGTCAAGGTCGATGCCGAGGATCCGGCCGCGCGAATCCGCGCGGTCCGGGCCGCGGCGCCGAACTCGGCGCTGATCGTCGATCCCAACGAAAGCTGGGACCGGAGGCTGATGGAGGCGATGCAGCCCGTGCTCGTCGAAGCGCGGGTCGTGTTGATCGAGCAGCCGGTGCCCGCCGGCGCGGATTCGATGGCTGGAGGGCTTCGTCCCGGCCGTTCCGATCTGCGCCGACGAATCGGTCCACGTCGCCGCCGACCTCGATATCGATCGCCCGGCGCTACCAGGCGGTCAACGTCAAGCTCGACAAGGCCGGCGGGCTCACCGCCGCGCTCGAGCTCGCTCAGGCGGCCCGGGCCCGGGGCTTGGGGCTGATGACCGGCTGCATGGTCAGCTCCTCGCTGTCGATCGCGCCGGCGCTTCCACGTCGCCGCGCTCTCGGACTTCGTCGACCTTGACGGTCCGCTCTGGCTTCGGGAGGATCGGCCGGGCGGGGTCAAGGACGAAGGCGGTGTGCATCCACCCGCCGGCTGCCGGGCTTCTGGGGGAGTAGATGAAGGCGAACCCTCGTAAGTCCTCCCCTGCATTTGCAGGGAAAGCCGTGGCAGGATTGTGCTTACGCTCCTCGCCATGGGCGCCGCCGCCGCCGCCGAGCGCGTGGACCTGATGATCCGCGGCGGCACCGTCTATACCGGCTCCGACGCGCCGTTCATCGGCGACGTCGCGATTTCCGGCGACCGGATCCGGGCGGTCGGCCGTCGCCTCCCCGGAGCGGCGACGCGGGTGATCGACGCGCGCGGAATGATCGTCGCGCCCGGCTTCATCGATCCGCACACCCATATGGGCGAAGACCTGGCCTCGGACGATCCGGCCACGCGCCTGATCCCCGCTTTCCTGATGCAGGGCGTGACCACCGCCTTCATCGGCAATGACGGCGGCGGCGACACCGACGTCGCCAGGGTGCTGGGCAGCGCCGCGGCCCGGCCCGTCGGGATCAATTACGCGGCCTATGTCGGGTTCGGCGCGGTCCGCCGGCGCGGTGATCGGCGATGTCGAACCGCGCGCCGACGGCGAAGCGGAGCTGGCGCGGATGCGCAGCTGGTCGCGGCGGCGATGTGCCAGGGCGCGCTCGGCCTCTCGACCGGCCTCTTCTACGCGCCCGCAGAGCTTCGCCAAGACCGGCGAGGTGGTCGCGCTGGCCCGCGAGGCCGGCGCGCGCGGCGGCATCTACGACAGCCATTTGCGCGACGAATCCTCCTATACGATCGGCCTCGCCGCGGCGGTCGACGAGGCGATCGCGATCGGTCGGGAAGGGCGGCTTCCGGTCCACATCTCCCACATCAAGGCGCTCGGGCGTCGACGTTCAGGGCCAGGCGCCGGCGATCATCGCCAGAGTCGAAGCGGCGCGGCGCTCGGGCCAGGCCGTCACCGCCGACCAATATCCCTGGTCCGCCTCGGGCACGAGCCTGGCGGCCTCGCTGGTCCCGCGCTGGGCGCAGGACGGCGGCCGGGCGACGTTGCTCGAGCGCTTCGACGATCCAGGCCTCGCCGGCCGCCTTCGCGCCGACATGGCCGAGAATTTGCGCCGGCGCGGCGGCGCTGCGGCTTCGCTGCTGATCACCGAGGGCGGCCTGAGCGGACGCACGCTCGCCGACATCGCCGAAAGCCGGGGCGAGAACCGATATCGAGGCCGCGATCGCAGTCATCCGCGACGACGACCCGGCGGTGGCGTCGTTCAACCAGACCGAGGCGGACATCAAGGCGTTCATGCGCCAGCCCTGGGTGATGACCAGGTTCCGACGCCTCGGCGGGACATCCGCGCGTTTTCGGCAGCTTCGCGCGCAAATATGCCGAATATGTCGTCGCCGAGCGGGCCCTGACCTTGCGCGCAGTTCATCGAGCGCAGCGCGACTCTCGCCGCCGACACCTTCCATCTCGATGGACGCGGGCGGCTGCAGCCCGGCGCCTTCGCCGACGTGGTCGTCTTCGATCCGAAGCTTTACGCGGCGCGTGCGACCTACGAGCCGCCCGGCCTTGACCGCCGCGGGCGTGCGCACCGTCCTGGTCAACGGCGTGCTCGCGGTCGACCGGGGCGTCCTCACCGGCAGGGCAGGGGGCCGGGCGCTGCCGCATCGGCCGACGCCGGGAAGCTGCCCCTGAAGGATTTTCATCCCTCCGTCATTGCGAGCGAAGCGAAGCAATCCAGTGCGGCCTTCGAGGCCCGCTGGATTGCTTCGTCGCTTCGCTCCTCGCAATGACGGATTCAGGGCTCTACCGGTAGAATCTCACGTTACCGAGCTCGAGCCAGGCGCCGCCGCCCGGCTCGCCCTCAAGGCGGAACAGCAGGGCGCGGAGCCGCTTCGGGTCCAGCCGAGCTTCGGCGAGGGGGCTTTGGAAGGCTCTGAACGGAATCCGGATCTCGCGCCTTGCCTCGCCCGCTTCGAACGACGCCCGGAACCAGGCTCGCGGGTGGATTGCGTAACTGTTGAGCTGCAGGACGTAGTCGCCGGCCCCGCGCGCCTCGAAGGCGATGCCCGAAAAGCCGCTGGCGTCGGCGAGGTGGACCGCGCCTTTGGTCAGCGGCAGGTGAAGCTCCGCAAAGGGTCGAGGCGCGGCGCCCATGCCCGCCATCAGGAACAGCCGTCCGCTGGGCGCATGGGCGAGGTCGAGATGGCTGTGGTCGAACCCGGGATCGGTACCCTCGACGGGAAGCGTGCCGAGATCGGTTCGGCCGGCGGGGCCGGCGCCGGTGTGGATCGGTCCGGCCATGCGCTGAACCGGCAGCGGCGAGGGCTCGTCCTCGGAAAGCCGCCGGGCGAGGCGCTTGAGCGGCATTTCGCGGCCGGCGACGAAGACCCGCCGAACGTCGTGAAGATCTTCGATATTCTGGTCGGGGCGGCCGCCGGTCAGCACCAGGTCGGCGCGCTGGCCGGGCGCGATCCGGCCGTGGTCGCCGCTCTGGCGGAGGATTCCGGCGCTGACGCTGGTCGCGGCGGCCAGCGCTTCGGCGGGCGTGAGGCCGAGGTTCGTCAGCCACCCTATCTCGCGCAGGGTCGAAGAGCCGTGATAGACTCCGCCGATGCCGGCGTCGGTGCCGATTCCGATCGGGATTCCGGCCGCCTTCAGCCGGCGGACATTCTCCTTCATGATCTTCCAGCGCGGCGATTCCGGCGGGTTCGGCTCGTCCTGCTCGACGATTCGGGCTTCCTCGCGGGCCCGCTCCGGCGGTCGCAGCCGCCGCCATTCGGCGGGCAGGAATATGCGGCCCTCCTGCGGTTCGTAGACCACCAGGGTGGGGATGTAGGCGGTGCCCTTGGCCTTCATCAGGGCGATCAGGGCGTCGTCGACCAAAGCATCGCCGACGCCGTGGCCGAGCGCGTCTACCCCCGCCGCGGCGGCGACCTTGGCGCCCTCAAGGGTCACCGTATGCGTGATGACCGGGATTCCGACGGCGTGCGCGTCGCCGACGATGGCGGCCAAGGTCGGCTCGTTCATGCTGTTGAGGCTTGCCGAGCGGCCGTAGCGCCAGCCGTCGGCGAAGACCTTGATGACGTCGGGCCGGTAGGGCAGCGCCCGGGCCATGGCCAGATGGGCGGCGCGGGGAGTGGCCGCCTCGAGGGTGAAGGACCGTCCCCAGCCATATTCGGTGCCGTGGCCGCCGGGCACTCCGAGCCGGACGGCGAGCTGCAGATTGGGCGCCGTCACCTGGCCGGAGCCAATCATCTCGCGGATCGGCGCCAGCATTTCCGGCGAGACCGAGAATTCGTTCACCGCGGTGACGCCGTTCACCAGGTAGCCGGCATAAGCCTTGGGAAGATCGTCCGGAGCATCGAAGCCGGGCGCGCGCATGTGGGTGTGGAGGTCGTGGAGGCCGGGGATCAGGGTCAGCCCGCGCGCGTCCACCACCCGGCTGCCACTGGGCGCCCGGGCGGCGGGGCCGACGGCGACGATCCGGTCGCCCCGGACCAGGACGTTTTCGACCCTCGCCGGGGCACCGGTTCCGTCGAAGATGCGGGCGCCGCGGATCAGGGTGGAGCGCTCCTGAGCGGGCGCCGCCGCCGCGACGAGGACGGCGAGGGCGGCCGGCAGCCACTTCATCGCCGCGGCGCTTTCAGGGTCTCGTCGAGAAAAGCCTCGGCGGCCCGGAAGCTCGCCAGCCAATGGGCGTGGACGAGGAAGGAGTGGCGCTCGTTGGGGAAGACGAGCTCGCGATAGGGGATCCGCCGGGCGGCCAACTCGCGGGCGAGGAGCAGCGACTGGGAATAGTCGACGTTGCGGTCGTCGTCGCCGTGGATGAGCAGCACCGGCGAGCGCCAGCGGTCGATCGCGCCCATCGGCGAGCTGTCCCATTGCAGCTGGCGGGCGGCGGCCTGGGCGTCGGGCGACAGATTGCCCGGCAGGGACCGAAGCATCGAATGGACGCCGTGGAAATCGACTCCGGCGGCGAACAGGTCGCTGTCGCGGGCCAGCGCCAGCGCGGTCAAATAGCCGCCCCAGCTTCCGCCCCAGATCCCGATCCGGGCGGGGTCGACGTCGGAACGGGCGGCGAGCCAGCGGCCGGCGGCGAGCACGTCGCGATATTCCGTTGCTCCGCCGCGCGCCTGACCCGGCGCGTCGCGGAAGGCGGCGCCGTAGCCGGTGCCGCTTCGATAATTGACCGCGAGCACGGTGTAGCCGAGCGCCGCGAGATGCTGGTTGAAGATGTAGGCGTTCGAATAATAGCCCGACGGGTGGAAGCCCGGCATCATCTGCCGGCGCGGCCCGCCATGGACGTAGACCAGGGCCGGGTGCCGGCCGGTGCCCTTGGCGCGGAACAGCATCGCATGGACCTCGATTCCATCGGCGGCCTTGAACAGCACCGGTTCGGGCGGCGCGAAATGCGGCGCGGCGGCGGCGGGCTTGAGCGGATGAAGGCCCCGGTCGACGAGCGCCGGATACGCCGGACGGGTCACGTCGGTGGCGATCACCGCCAGCGCGCTTCCGGCCAGGGTCGGCAGGGATTCGATGCCGCTGCCGGCGGTCACCCTCGTCGGTGCGCCGCCGGCGAGGGGCCTCCGCCAGACGTGCCGGCGGTTGAGGTCGCCCGAATTGGCGGCGTAGAGCAAGGACCGGCCGGCGGGGTCGAGAAGGTAGGTCTCGACCTCGAAACCGCCTGGAGTCAGATCGGCGGGGGTGCCGCCGCGCTCGGCGTCGATCGCATAGGGATGAAGCCAGCCGCTGCGCTCCCAGGGGAAAATGAGCTTGCCGTCGGCGCTCCAGAACAGGTCCCGGCCGCGCGTGCCCTCGAATTGCCCGCCTGCTCCGGCCGGAGCGTTCCAGAGGCGGCGGGCGCGCCCGGTCGCCGAGTCGGCGATCCGGATCGACCAATAGGGCCCGGAGTCCGCCGCCGCGCCCGCCGGAGGCTCGACATAGTGGACGAACGCCACCTGACCGCCGTCGGGGGAGAAGATCGGCTCGACCGCGAAGCCCAGGCCCGGATCGAGATAACGGAGGCGCCGCTCGGCGACGTCGAGCAGGGCGACGAAGCTGTAGTCGCCGCGATGATCGATGAGGAGCAGGCGCGCTCCGTCCGGCGACCATTGCAGCCGCCGGATTTCGCCCGGGACCGCCGCCAGCTTGCGGGCCTCGCCGCCGCGGCTCCACAGCCAGATTTCGCCGCGCCGGGTGAAGGCCAGCCGGTCGCCACGAGGCGCGAAGGCCGGCGAATGGCCCTCGCCGACCAGAAGCGGAGCGCCGCCTTGCGGGGCGACCACGAAGACCTGCTGCGCCGGCGGCAGGACCGTCGCTCCGGCATTGGGAAGCCGATCGTCGGGGAATTCGGAATCGCCGCCGCGCACGAAGGCGAGGGCCGTGCCGTCGGCGCTGAGCTCCAGGTTGGAAAGCTCGAGGCCGTCATCCTCGGAAAAGTCGGTGATCCGGCGCGCCGGCCGGCCGCGATCCGCGCTCCAGAGGTTGCGCACTCCGGCGACTCTCTCGACCCAGGCGAAGCGGGGCGTGTCGCGGGCGCCGACGAGCTCGCTCGCCACCGGCAGGGCCAGAGCCTCGGCGAGAGGGTCGGGCTTCGGCGACCGCGCCGGAATCGACGGAGCGGCCAGAGCCAGTCCGACCGCACAAACCACCAGCCGAAGACCCGCCCGCCACACCATCGCCCCCTATTGGAGCCGCCATCCGCCCGCGACAAGCGTGGCGGCCTCCGCCATGCGCGGGGGTTATGGCGGCGGTTCTTCTCTGAATGACACGCGCCTTATTGCCCCGGCCGGCTTTGTCTCTAGGGTCGTGGCGATGAGGGCGCGCACGCCAGGTTTAAGGGCAATGGCCCTCGGCGTCGCCTTGACCGCCGGGCCCCTGGCGGCCGCCGACCAAATCTCCGGCCTTCAGCAGCGCGTCGAAGCCAGGCTCAGGGACGCCGGGCCCGGCACCCGCTTCGGCCTGGTCGTGGCGACCGAGGACGGCCGTGAGATCCTCGCCATCGCTCCGGACTCGCGCTTCATCCCGGCGTCCAACACCAAGATGTTCACCACCGCCGCCGCCTTCGCCACGCTTCCCGGCGTGGACTTGCCGGATCAGGACGGCGGCGCCGGCGGTCCGGCTCGAGGCGCGGGCCGGAGGCGCCCCCGACGTCATTCTCGAGGGCCGGGGCGATGCCCGCCTTTCCAGCCGGGCCGACTGCGTCCAGGACTGCCTGGCGGCGCTCGCCGACGCCGTCGCCGCGAAGACCCGGATCGTTCGCGACGTGGTCGGCGACGACAGCCTGTTCCCGGACCAGCGCTGGAGCCCGGGGATGAGCTGGAACAATATCCCGACCCGCTCGGGCACCGCGACCTCGGCGCTCACCCTCGACGACAACGAGCTTCACGTGCGGGCCTTCGCCTCCACTCCGGGCCGGCCGCCGAGGCTCGAGCTGCTGCCCTATTATCGAGATCGACAATCGCGCGGTGACGGTGGCGGCGGGGCCGACCGCCCTGGAGTTCGACCGGCTTCCGGCAAGCCGGCGCATTCGCCTTACCGGGACGATCGCGGCCGGCGCCGAGCCCGAGCTTCTGCGCCTCGGAATCGACGATCCGGCCGATTATGCCGCCTGGCGGCTTCGAAGGCGCTGCTCGAGGCGCGCGGGGTAAGGGTGACCGGCGCCGTCGCGGTCCGCCACCGGCGCCCGGTCCCGCCGACGATCCCGCGATCCGGGGCGCCGCGCCGCCCGCCCGTCCGCCCCGGCCCGAGCCGCTCGCCCGGCTTACCCCGCCGCCGCTCGTCGCCGACATCTGAGCCTCACCAACAAGGTCAGCCAGAATCTGCACGCCGAGCTGCTGCTGCGCCGGGTCGGCCGCCAAAGCGGCACCGGTTCGATCGCCGACGGGCTTGCGGCGGTGCGCGGCGATGCTGGCGAGCGCCGGGGTGCCGCGCGCCGCCTACGACTTTTCCGACGGGTCCGGAATGTCGAGCTACAATCGAGTGGCGCCCCGCGGGATGGTCGTCTTCCTGCGCTGGGTCGCCGCCCAGCCCTGGGGCGCGGCCTGGCGCGCGATCGCTGCCGGTCGGCGGAGTCGACGGAACGCTGGCGAGGCGCTTCCAGGGGCACGGCGCTGGAGAAGCGCCTTTTCGCCAAGACGGGAACCCTCAAGCGCCAACGCGGCGCTGTCGGGCTACATGACCGCCAGGAGCGGGCGGACCCTGCTCTTCTCCGTCTTACGCCAACGATATCCCCGAGGGCGGGCGTGCGACCGACGCGATGGACGCCGCTCTGCTGATGGTCGCGGAAGCGAATTAACCCCTTCCCTGTAGGGGAGAGGGAGCTTAGCGGAGCGACGCCTCGATCACCGCGTCGCCGGTGGCTCGGCGCAACTCGGTGATGCCGGTTTCGCGATGCCGGGTCGGGTGGACGCGGTTGGTGAGCAGGGTCCAGGCGAGGCCGCGGTCGAAATCCACCCACAGGCCGGTGCCGGTGAAGCCGGTATGGCCGATCGTCGCGGCCGAGCAGGCGTCGCCGCCGTGCCAGCCGTCGAAGCGGCGTTCCCAGCCGCAGGTCCGGTCGGCGTGGACCCGGGTGCGGATCGCTTCGAGCAGTCGCCGGCGAGGCGCCGCTTCCGTCGAGCAGGCCCGAAGCGAAGCCGAGCACTCCGGCGACGGTTCCGAACAGGCCGGCATGGCCCGGCGCGCCGCCCAGCGCCGAGGCATTCTCGTCATGGACTTCGCCGCTTCAGCACGCGCCCGCGCCAGGAGCAGGCTCGGTCGCGACGGCGGGTCCCGGCGGCGGGCCGAAGCTCAGCCCCTCGGGCCGAGCGGCCAGTCGGACAGCGGCGCTCTCGGTGATCCGCTCGATCGCGATGCCGAGCAGGATGAAGTTGATGTCCGAATAGACCGGCGGGCCGTGGCGCCATTCGCGCTGCAGGACGAAGGCGCGCAGCCGGGCCGGATCGTCGCCATAAGTGTAGATCGGCTCGACCGCGGGCAGGAAGGTGCGGTGGGCGAGGCAGTCGCGGAAGGTCAGCCGGCGCTCGGGGGCGTCGTCGACGTCGTATTGGCGCAGGTCGGGGATCGCGTCGGTCAGCGGCCGGTCGAGATCGAGCCGGCCCTCTTCCGCGAGGCGAAGGATCATCGTGGTGGTGGCGATGACCTTGGTGAGCGAGGCGAGGTCGAACCAATGCGCCTCGGTCAGCGGCTCGGGCTCGGGCAGGAGGGCGGCCATTCCGGCCAGCTTCACCGCATGGCGGCCGTCGGCGGTGACGATCCCCAGCGCGGCGCCGGGAATGCGCCCTTCGGCGACCGCCGCCGCGGCCGGCGCGAAAGCGCGCAGTCGATCATCGGTCGTCGCGGTCTCGGCTTGATTCGGCCGAGGAAAGGCAGGAACAGGATCGCCGCCAGGCTGAGCACGCCGGAGAGGATGAAGAAGAGGTCGAAGCCGGCCAGGCCGCGATCGTCGAGCGCCTTGACGATCGCGCCGCCCGCCCCCGACAGCAGGCGGGGCAGCAGAAAGGCGAAGCCCGACAGGAAGGCATATTGCGCGCCCGGATAACGCGGGTTCACCAGCATCGAGAGATAGACGACGAACACCGCTCCGGCCATGCCGTTGCCGAACTGGTCGGCGGCGGTGGCGAGGTAGAGCATCCCCACCCCGACCGGCTGGTGGGAGAGCCAGACGAAGCCGAAATTGCCGAGCGCGGCGAAGGCGGCGCCGATGGCGAGCGCGACGCCCATCCGCCAGTAGACGACCATCAGCCCGCCGAGGCCGACCCCGACGATGCTCGAGATGAGGGCGACGAGGCTGTCGGCATAGCCGATCTGGTCGAGCGAATAGCCGAGGCCCTTGATCATCGGCTTGGACAGGTTGAGCGCGAGCACGTCGCCCATCCGGTAGAGCGAGACGAAGGCCATGACGACGAGGGCGCCGAAGCCGTAGCGCCAGAAGAAATCGACATAGGGCCCGATCGCGGCCGAGCTTCGGATCGCGCTGTCGGGCGGCGCCTTGCGGATCCGGGGCAAAGCCGCCGCCATGATCAGGAAGGGGACCATGCAGACGGCCAGCACATAGGGCGTGACGTTGGTTTCGCTGCCGATGCCGGCGCCGCCGGCCGCGCCCAGGATCAGCCAGCCCGCTCCGGCGGTGACCGCGACCGCGGCGAGCAGGATCGCGGCGCTGACGGCGAGGCCCGTCGCCAGCGCCGAGGCGCGGCCGCCGCTTCGGTTCGGATCGGGCCGCATCGCCGCGAGGATCGGGAGCGGGCAGGAAGGCGGCGACGGCGATCAGCAGATAGGCGGTGGTCCAGCCCGCCTCGATCCCGAGCCCGGCCAGCCAGGGCGCGGCCTTGCCGGAGGGATCGGCGACGAGCAGGGCGCCGCTCCCCGCCGCGACCATCGCGGTTCGATAGCCCCAGAGATTGGCGGCGGCGATCGGCCCCTGCTCGTCCTGGGTCGGCGCGAGCTCGATCCGCCAGGCGTCGGCGGCGACCTCGAGCGTGGTCGTCCAGAAGGCGAGCAGGACCGCGAACAGAGCGGTGACGGCGAGGTTCACGTCCGACGAGGTCATCGCCATCGCCACCATCGAGCTGAAGATGCCGAGCTGCGACAGCATGATCCAGCCGCGCCGCTTGCCCCAGAAGCGGGCGAAGCCGGGCACGTCGTAGCGGTCGAGGACCGGCGCCCACAGGAACTTGAACGTGGGCAGGAGCTGCACCCAGGCGAAGAAGCCGATCACCACCAGCACCACGCCATGCGCCTGAAGCCTCAGCGCCAGCACCGTCGAGAACATGTAGAAGGGCAGTCCGGCCGAGAAGCCGAGCAGCACGTAGAGCGCCATCCGGCCGACGCCTGGGCGGACGGCCGGGGGCGGGGGTGTCGAGGCTTCAACCATAAGCGGCGAAGCTCCACTGCTGGGCCGGAACAGTCAATGTCGGCAGGCAGGCCGTAATCGACATTTGGACAGGTGGCCCTGAATATTCTCCGTCATTCCCGCGAAAGCGCGCCCGCGATATGGCGGTCGATCACCGTCTCCAGCAAGGTCAGCGGCACGTTTCCGCCGAGCACCAGCGCGTCGTCGAACGTCCGCAGATCGAACCGCCCGCCCAGTGCGCCCCTCGCTTTCTCCCGAAGCCGGACGATCTCGCTATGGCCGACCTTGTAGCCGCAGGCCTGGCCGGGCCAGGCGCAATAGCGGTCGACCTCGCCCTGCACTTCCTCGACGGTTGAGCCGTTGGTCTCGGCGAACCACTGGATCGCCTTGGCGCGGGTCCAGCGCTGGGCGTGGAGGCCGGAATCGACGACCAGCCGGCAGGCTCGGAAGGAGAGGGACTGGAGGTAGCCGAGCTGGCCGAGCGGATCGCCCTCATAGGCGCCGAGCTCGTCGGCGAGCTGCTCGGCGTAGAGCGCCCAGCCTTCGGAATAAGCGTTGAAGGCGAGCAGCGAGCGCAGAAGCGGCAATTTGTAGGTATATTCGCCCTGCCAGATATGGCCCGGAATGCCCTCGTGATAGGTCAGGGTCGCGAGGCTGAAGCGCGGCCACATCGCGGTGTCGCGAAGGTTGATGTAATAATTTCCCGGCACCGAGCCGTCGATCGTCCCCGCCGCGGCATAGCCGCCCGGAGCGCCCGCCTCGATCTCGGGCGGCACCCGCTTGATGATCAGATTGCCGGGGACGAGCGTCGCGAAGGCGCGCGGAAGCCGGGTTCGGATGTCGGCGACCCGCCCGTTCAGATAGTCGAGGATCTGGGCCCGGCCCGCGTCGGTATTGGGGAAAAGCTGCTTCGGATCGTTGCCGAGCGCCGTCATCCGCTCGCCGACCGTGCCCCGGGTCAGCCCCTGGGCGCGAAGCAAGGGCTCCATCCGCCCCTGAAGCTCGGCGAGCTGGTCGAGCCCCATCTTGTGGACCTCGGCCGGCGAGAGGCTGCTCGTCGTCGCCGCCCTCAGCGCCCAGGCGTAATAAGCCTCGCCGTCGGGAAGCTTCCAGACTCCGGCGCGGGCGTCGGCGCGGGCGCGGTGGCGGGCGAGCTCGGCCATCTGCCGGTCCATGGCCGGAGCGACCTTGTCCCGAGCCAGCGCCAGCGCGCGGCCCCGCCAGTCGCCGGGAATCGCCGCCGTCCGCCGCGCCAGCGAGGTCACCACGCCCCATTCGCCGACCGGCTGGGCGCGGGCGCCCTTCATCTGCTTCAGGGTCTTGTCGAGGAGGAAATCGGGCGCGACCACGCCGATCCCGCGGTCGTGCGCCAGCCGTTCGGTCTCGCCGTCGAGCGCGCCCGCATAGGCTTCGAGCCGGGCGAGATAGGCCTCCGCATCGGCGGCATTGGCGACGGCGTGGTTGCTGTCGAGAAAATCGGGCACCTCGACGAAGGCGCCGGTATTCTGGGCGACCACGTAAGGCGCGTTGCGATAGGAGAAATTCTGGTTGAGGGTGACGACGTCGCCATAAGGGAAGCGGAAGCCCTCCACCGCCAGCGCGGTGCGCGGTCTCGGCCACTCCGAGGTGGATCTGCGCCGCCGGGTCGAGCCCGGTCCGGTCGACCGCCTGCAGCCGCCGGAGCCGGTCCGCGGCCGCTCCCGCCAATCGCGCCCGCCCGTGCAGCGAGCGGTCGGTGAGGCGCGACTTCAGGCCGGCGCGTCCGTCCTTGTCGAGGCCGAGCGAGGTCGCATTCTCCGGATATTCGGCGAGCAATTGCTCGCCCATCCGGGCGAGCAGCGGCTCCGCCGGTCCGGAGTTCATCGTCGAGCGCCGAGCGGCGCAACCGGACAGGAGCGGCAACGCCGCCGCGGCGGCGCTGGAGACCAGAAAGTCGCGGCGGTCGAAACGGTGCATGACTTACTCCCGATAGCTCGCACCGGACCTACTCAGCGTTCCCGCCCCCGGCAATCGGAACCCTCCCGTCGATCCGCGGCGCGACGATCCGGGCCACATAGTCGGAGCCCGCCACGCTGAGATGCCCGTAATCGATCGCCATCAACCGCGCCGGTCCACCGGGAACGATCGCTCTGCAGCCGTCGCGGCGGCACAGCGGCTCGATCAGCGAGACATAGCGAAGGCCGGCGGCAGGGCCGAGGCGAGTTGCCAGCCGCCGATCGGACCGCACCGCCCCGGTGTCGAGATCCGCGCCGACGAAAGTTGGGATCGCGGGCCAATATTCCGAATTGACGATCTCGAGCAGCGACCGGCGCCAGCGCGGCAGCGGTCCGAGCAGAACCAC
Organism: uncultured Alphaproteobacteria bacterium; assembly: GCA_963850005.1. Taxonomy (GTDB): domain Bacteria; phylum Pseudomonadota; class Alphaproteobacteria; order Sphingomonadales; family Sphingomonadaceae; genus Allosphingosinicella. The sequence continues at coordinate 726,380 of CAWKJG010000004.1, read as the reverse complement.
GTCGCGGGCACCGGCGGCGCGCAGGTGCCGGGCGAAATCTTGCCAATCCCGGCTCTCATGGTCGAAGCCCTGGGCGAGGATGACGATCGGCTTCAGCCGCCGAACCAGAGTCAGAGCGAGGCGATTGGAGCGATCGCAGTCGCGCACCCACAACAGGGGCTCGGCCTCGGTCGTCGGCATTTTCGGGGGGCAACCGGAGGTGGTGACCTGCGCCAGCCCCACGCCGGGCGGCAGGTTTCCCCGCAAGCCGGCCGCGAGGCTGCGCGCGTGCGAATCGCCCCAGATCAGCCAGGTTCCGCGGACCCCGGGGGCAATGCAGTAGGGCGCCAGCCGCGAATGGCCCAGCTCGAAACCGCAACTCTCCCGTTGTAGCTGCTCGGCTTCGTCGATCAGTGCATTGCGGTTCGAGGCGATGAAGTTTCGCCGCTTCTCCTGCGGGATTGGACGGCCGGCAACGCCGCCCGCGGCCCAGACGACGAGCCCGAGCAGGCCCAAAGCGGCCATGGCAAAGCCGAGCCGGGGGGCCGACGACAACCGGCGCTCCCGAACGGGCCGCTCGAGGAAGCGCCACGTCGCCCAGGCCAAAGGAAATGCGAGGCCGGCGAGCGCCGCCCGTCCCGGCCATTGCAGCAGGTCGAAACTGGCCGACCAGCCGAAACAGATCAGTATCCAGTGCCACAGATAGAGCGGATAGCTGATCAGGCCGACCGCGACCGCCGGCCGCGACGACAGCAAACGGCGATTGAGCCACGCTGCCGGCCCGGCCCCGATCAGCAAAGCGGCGCCCAGGGTCGGCAGCAAGCCCCACCAGCCGGGGAAGTCGTCCTGCCTGACCAGCAGGAAGGCGGCGGCGACGAGCAAGGCTCCGGCCCAGGAGAGCCCGTTCGCCAGGCGCTCCGAAGCGGGCGGCGGGCGGAGCGCCAGAGCCGCGCCGAGCATCAGCTCCCAGGCGCGGGTGAAGGGGAGGTAGAAGGCCCCCGACATATCGGTCGCGCTGAAATGGATGTTGAGAGCGAAGGAGAGCAGGCCGAGCGTGACGATACCGACGGCCGGACCCTTTCGCCACCGCGACAGCAGCCCGAGCAGGAGTGGCCAGGCGATGTAGAATTGTTCTTCCACGCCGAGCGACCAGAGGTGGAGGAGCGGCCTCGTGTAAGGCTGGGGATCGAAATAACCGCGCTGATCCCAGAACACGAAATTCCCGGCGAAGGCGGCGCTCCCGGCGAGGTCGAGCCCGAAACGCTCGAGGTCGCGCGCCGGGAAGAGCAGCCACGCCATCGCGAAGGAAACCGCCAGCACGAGGATCAGCGCCGGAAAGATCCGACGGACCCGGCGGGCGTAGAAGCCGCCATAGGTGAATTGACGTTCCGACCGTTCGCGCAGGATCAGTCCGGTGATCAGGAAGCCCGAGATGACGAAGAAGATATCGACCCCGGCGAAGCCGCCCGGAAATTTCCCGCGAGCGACATGGAAGGCGACCACCGGGAGAATGGCCAGCGCGCGCAAGCCGTCTATGTCCGGGCGATAGCCTTGTCCCGGCGTCGCCGGGGCGCTCGCGCGAATCACCTTTGAGGGTCTTCCAGCCGAACCCAGGTCGGTGCGTGGTCGGAGGCCTTCTCGCGGCCGCGATGCGCCTTGTCGACGCCGGCATCGAGCATCCGGTCGGCGGCTTGCGGGCTGAGCAGGAGATGGTCGATCCGGAAGCCGGCGTCGCGCTGCCAGCAGCCCGCGGTATAATCCCAGAAGGTGTAGACGGGGCCGTCGGGATGGCGGGCCCGGATCGCGTCGGTCCAGCCCGAATGGAGGATGCGGCGGAAGGCGGCCCGGCTTTCGGGCTGCATCAGGGCGTCGTGCTGCATGGCGCGGACCGAGAAGACGTCGTCATGGCTGTCGGTCGGGATGACGTTCCAGTCGCCGGCCAGAACCGCCGGCCGTTCCTCGGCGAGCAGGGCGCGCGCATGCTCGCGAAGCCGTTCCATCCAGGCGAGCTTGTAGGCGAATTTCTCGGTCCCGACCGGATTGCCGTTGGGCAGATAGAGGGAACCGATCACCACCCCGCCGACCTCGGCCTCGATATAGCGGCTGTGGGCGTCGTCGGGATCGCCCGGCAGCCCCGTCCGGCGCAGCTTGGGCGGACCCGCCTCGACGGGCGTGAGGATGGCCACTCCGTTGAAGCCCTTCTGGCCGTGCCAGACCCCGTCATAGCCCGCCGCGCGGACGTCCCCGATCGGGAAGGCCTCGTCGGCGCATTTGATCTCCTGAAGGCAGAGCGCGTCGGGCTTCTCCTCCTGCAGATATTCGACCAGCCGCGGCAGCCGCGCTCGGATCCCGTTCAGATTGTAGGTGACGATCTTCATGGATCGTCATTGCGAGGAGCGAAGCGCCGAAGCAATCCAGTTTCGGCGCCGCTCCCCCGCCCGGAACTGGATGGCTTCGCTGCGCTCGCCCTGACGGCGGACGCTAGACCGAGAAGCTCGATCCGCAGCCGCAGCCGGACGCGGCGTTCGGGTTCCTCACCTGGAAGGCGGCGCCGCCGAGGCTCTCGACATAGTCGACCGCTCCGCCCTTCACCAGATCGTGGGTCATCGGATCGACCACCAGGGTGACTCCGCCCTCGCCGGCGACGAGATCGTCGGACTCGACCTCGTCGGCGAGGCCGAAGCGGTAGCTGAAGCCGGCGCAGCCGCCGCCCTCGACGCTGAGGCGCAGGATGGCCGGCTTGCCCTGCCGCTCGGCGATCGCGGCGACCCGCGCCGCCGCGGCGGGAGTGAGGGCGATTTCGGAAGGCTCGGCCATGAAGGCAAGATAGGGCGTGCGGCGGGTCCGCCACAAGCGGATGCCCTCAGCCGTCATTGCGAGACGAAGCGACGAGCAATCCAGTGCCGCGGCAGTCGGAGGTGCCGCTGCTGGATTGCTTCGTCGCTTCGCTCCTCGCAATGACGGCCTTTGAAGGCCGTCAGCTCCTGACCTTGTACCCGCAGACGATCCCGAACAGGAACGACATGAAAACCCCGAGCTGGACCTGGCCGTTCGGATCCGACCACCCCATCAGCTGCGCGCCGAAGGCGAACAGGCCCAGAAACATCGCTAACGCAAGCCCTACCATGGCCAAACCCCGTTCTTGTGCGGCGATCGTAGCAAAAGCCCGTAAACAGCCTGTGAACGCTTGTGCCGGCGGCCGCTTTGACGGCATAGGGCGGCCATGAAGACCCGCGTCTACGTCACCTTGAAGAACGGCGTGCTCGATCCGCAGGGCAAGGCCATTCACCACGCGCTCGAAGGCCTCGGCTTCGCCGGGATCAACGACGTTCGCGCCGGCAAGCTGATCGAGCTCGACCTCGCGACAAGCGTCGGCGACGAGGAGGTCGAGGCGATGTGCCGAAAGCTGCTCGCCAACACCGTCATCGAGAACTTCCGGATCGAGCGCGAGGCGGCGGAGACGCAGGCGTGAAGAGCGCCGTCATCGTCTTCCCCGGCTCCAATTGCGACCGCGACATGGCGGTCGCGCTCGAGGCTGTGACGGGCGAGAAGCCCTTCATGGTCTGGCACCGGGAGACCGAGCTTCCCGAGGGGCTCGACCTGATCGCCATCCCCGGCGGCTTCTCCTACGGCGATTATCTGCGCTCCGGAGCGATGGCCGCGCGCTCGCCGGTGATGCGCGCGGTGACCGAGGCGGCGGCCCGCGGGGTCGCCGTTCTCGGCGTGTGCAACGGCTTCCAGATCCTGACCGAGGCCGGCCTCCTGCCCGGCGCCCTGATGCGCAACGCCAACCTCCATTTCGTCTGCCGCGACGTGGCGCTCAAGGTCGAGAACAGCCAGACCGCCTTCACCAGCCGCTACGAGGCCGGCGAGGACATCCTCATCCCGGTCGCCCATCACGACGGCAATTACCAGGCCGACCCCGAGACTCTCGACCGCCTCGAGGGCGAAGGCCGGGTCGCCTTCCGCTATGCCGGCGAATGCAACGGCTCGGCCCGCGCCATCGCCGGAATCGTCGGCGAGGCGGGGAACGTGCTCGGGATGATGCCCCATCCGGAACGGATGGTGGAGCCCGCCCACGGCCGGACCGACGGGCGGCGGCTGTTCGAGGGGCTGCTGGAGGCGATCGGCTGAGCGGCGAAGTCCGGACCGCCTAGCCGCATTCGAGCCGGTTGGCGAAGGCCACCCGACTGATCTCTCCGGGACGAATTGTCAGGCCTCCGCCCGGGGATTGGGTCGTTGTCCAGCGGCATCCGGCCGGCGCGGGCGGTAGCCTCTGGGTCAAGGTGCAGGTGTTCGCGGGCGGAATGAGTATACGGCCGGTCTCGGTCTCGCCATTCGCCGAAATGGTCCACACTGCGGGACGGTAGTCGGTGCAGTTTATCTCGACTTGGAAGGATACAGGGCTCGCCATGTTCGGCGGCACGGTCGTCGACGTCTCGATCCGGATCTCGCCCGGCGGGACGCAAAACATGATTTCGTCGACCCTCACCACGGTCGCCGGCCCGGCCGGAATCATCACGTTGCCGGAAGGGACCTGAGTCAACCTCCGCGAACACTCAGGGGGCATTTGCGGAAACCGCTCGCTGAGCGCGCAGGTGCTGGAGCCCGGGATGGCAAGAGCGGGGGAATCGCCATTAAACGGCACCGAAACGGTGGTGTTCGGTCCGGCGGGGGAGCATTGGACGTCGAACAACGTCTCAGGCGGCATCCACTGCAGATTGATGGCGGTGAGGTTGGTATCGAATGTCCTCCTGATGATCAGGCCGCCGGGCGGAGCCTGGCAGGTCAGCTTGTTGGTGACGGTCACGGTGACCGTGGCACCGGCGGCGATGCCGACGCTGCCCGAGGGGCCCTGGGTCGCCGTCCAGGCGCAGCCGGTCGGCGCGGACGGGCTCTGCTCCGCCACGGTGCAGGTGGCGGGCGCCGGTATGGCGAGCGGCGCCGAACTGCCGTTGGGCGGGACCATCACGGTGACGGCGGCGCTGCCCGGGCCGCAGTTCACGCTGAACGGGATTTGCGCCGGCAATGCCACGCCGGGCGCCACGGTCGTCTTCGCGATGATCAGATTTCCGGAACGGCAGACCCAGTCGTTCGTGACGGTCACGGTGACGGTGGCGCCCGAGGGGATCGTCACGTCGCCCGGAGGACTCTGGCTCGGAGTCCAGGCGCAATTGGGCACGGTCGAGCGGGGGATCTGTTCGGTCAGGGTGCAGAGGCTGCCGGCCGGGATGTCGGAGACCACGGCCTGCCCCCTGGCGGGGATCGCGACTCGGCTGTTCGGTCCGGCGGGACCGCATTTGACGAGGAATCGCGGCGCGAAGGATGGGATCCCCGGTGAGGGATTGGTCCGCTTGACGACGACGAGACGGCCGGCGCGGGAGCAGTTCAGCGTGTTGGCGAGGCTCACCGTAACGGTGGCGCCCGCCGCCGCCGTCACGGCCCCGGGCGGAACCTGGGTGTCGGCCCAGCTGCAGCCGGTCGGCGCGGCGGGGAGTCGCTCGGTGACGGTGCAAGCGGCGCCGGCCGCGACGGCGACGGGCCGGGCCTGGCCATTGGCGGGCACGGCAAGGCTGGTCTTCGGCCCGGCCGTCGAGCAGTCCAGGTCGACGGTCACCGCGCTGAAAAACGGCCTCACGCCCGGCGGAAAGACCGTCGTTTTGGCGATGATCAAAGTGCCGGCGGGCCTGCAGATCAGCTGGTTGGTGATGACAATCCGGGTGATCGCGCCCGATTGCGGGACGGTGAAGCTGGCGGAGGGGGAATATTGGATGGGCGCCCATTCCGGGAAGGGGCAGGCAGCGTTTCCGACCGGCACTGGGACGGGCCGCTCGACGACGACGCAGTCGCTGCCCGCGGGCGCGCGCGCGGCGACCTGCCGGCCGGCGACCAACGCGACCCTGACCTGCGTCGGGCCGGAAGGGGAAGTGCAGCGGAGCTCGGCCTCGAACCCGGCCGCCAGCCGCATGCCCCTCGGGGCGACCAGCGTCTTGCCGATCGAGATCTGGGCGGCCTTCACCGCCTGCGCCCATGCCGGGCCGGCGCCGGCGGCGAGCAGGAGCAGCGCCAGCGCGGCACGGAGTGCAAGCGGCAGGAAATGCGTCCGGCGACCCGGCATCGACAAAGAAGCGATCACGGCGGCTCCTTTCTTGCCGATACTTGACCCATGATTGTTCGCTGTCGAGTCCGAATTGGTCCCTTTTGGCGAGGATTAGCGATGGGACGGTAATTCCCTTGAAACGGCGGACATTATATTTCCCGCTACTGGAAACGTGTTTCCCCGAGAGCCCCTCCACCAGGCTTCGCCGGCCTCCCGGCCCGAGACGACCTCGGGGAAGATCGAGCAGTGTACGCGACAGCGACAGCAAAAGGCCGCCCCTTTTCGGGAGCGGCCTTCGCGTTTGCGGGATGGCGCGCGATCAGGCGATCGGCGCGTGCGCCACCAGCATGTCCGGCATCGAGGGGAAGCTGGAAGGCGTCGTCGTGGAGGTGCGACAGGCCGCCGCCGACAAAGGTGGACGGGGCGAGGATCGGCTCGCCCCAGACCACCGGTGCCGAGAAGCCGCCGCCGGACGCGCCTTTGAGCTTGTCTTTTTATTGGCGCCAAGCAGGATTACCAATGTGCGAATATGGTTCACCACGCTCTACTCCACGAACCGCTCTTCAGACTGGCCGGTCGGCGAAACCGCATTTGCGTCAGCCGTTTTTCCGCCCGATGTCGCGCGGTTGGGAGAAGTGTTTCAATTATGTCCGCGGCGGCTGAAGAGCCGGGTGTAGCGGGCGAGCAGGAACAGCACGGCCGGCCAGAAGCAAGTATTCCAGACGTCGTGCCAGTTGCGGTCCCAATGGGGCCGGGCGCCGGCGGCGCGGGTTTCGATCAGGTCCCAGCCCTCGCCGATCAAAGCGGCGGCGACGACCGCGGCGATCGGCATCCAGCTGCCCAGCGGCCGGCGCAGAAGCGCGGCGGCGGCGAGGAAGATGGCCAGTCCGACATAGATGTGGAGCGCGTCCTTGGGGAGGCCGAGCAGGTGGACCAGCGCCATCTTGGCCTTCTGGAAGCCGCTCACCGTTCAGACCCGGGCCCGGAAGGGCGTGAAATCGGTGTCGGAATCGTAGACGTCGACTCCTTCGCGCCGCTTCAGGAAGCCGACGACGGCATAGGTGACCGGAGTCAGCAGAGCCTCCCAGGCCACCTTCAGGGCGAACTGGCTCGCCATCACCGCCAGTATCGATTCCACCGGCCAGCCGGTCGCGCCGTAGAAGGCGAGCGGGTAGAAGATCAGGCTGTCTATGCCCTGTCCCACGATCGTCGAGCCGATCGTGCGCGCCCACAAATGCCGGCCTTCGGTGGCCAATTTCATCCGCGCCAGCACGTAGCTGTTGGCGAACTCGCCGGCCCAGAAGGCGATGACGGAGGCCAGGACGATCCGGGGCACCTGGCCGAACACCGATTCGTAGGCCGCCTGCCCGGGCCAGTCGGACGCCGGCGGAAGCGCGACCACGACCCAGCTCATCATCGCCATGAACAGGGTCGCGACGAACCCCGCCCAGATGCAGCGCCGGGCCCGCGCATAGCCGTAGACCTCGGTCAGGACGTCGCCGATCACATAGGAAAGCGGAAAGAACAAAATCCCCGCCCCGAACGGAAACAGGCCGATCAGCGGAAGGTCGATCTCGGCCCTCTTGCCGGCGCCCAGCACGTTCGACAGCAGCAGGATGGCGACGAACGCCGCCATGACGAGATCGTAATAACGGAAATGCGCGCCCTTCAGCGCCGCTCCGTCGACCGCCTTAACCTCGCCCCCGTCCATGGCCTCGACGCTAGCGCCGTTCCGTTCGCCGGGAAAGCGCGCTACACCGCCGCCCGTGCGCGCCCGTAGCTCAGTTGGATAGAGCACGAGCCTTCTAAGCTTGGGGCCGCAGGTTCGAATCCTGCCGGGCGCGCCATTTCCGAACATTAGAGCGCGTCACAATGCCCCTGAGGCGCTCGGGCATCTGTGTATATTGTCTTTTGTGAACAACGAATTGCGCGCCTTGCCTGCCCTGCAAGGCACGCCGGCCGGCGCTTACCAGGTGCCGTCTTCGACCCTTTCGCGGCGGCCGAGCTCGGCGGCGCTCGGGTCCTTCGTCGCGAAGCTGCCGGTCTCCACCGGCCCGTCCGGTCGATAGGTCGCGATGATGTTGCCGTTCGGAGTGACCTGATGCTCGACCATGCGCATGGCGGCGGGGACGGTGCCGTCGCCGAACAGGCGCTTGCCCGAGCCGAGGACGACCGGGAAGGTCATCAGGATCAGCCGGTCGATCAGCCCGGCGCCCAGCAATTGCGGATAGAGCGTGCCGCTGCCCTGAACGATCAGGTCGGGACCCTCGCCTCGCTTCAGCTCGGCGACGGCGTCGAGGCTCTCGAGGCGGTGGCTGTTCTGCCAGTCGAGGCTCCGGTCGCTTACCGCTGACCACATATTTCGAGGCTCGGTCGAACCGCTCCCCGATTCCGCCCGGCTCATCGGCGTTAAAGGGCCAGAAAGCGGCGAAAATGTCGTAGGTCCGCCGGCCGAGCAGAAGGTCGAAGGGCGGGGTGAACAGCGTGTCGACCCGTTCGCCGACGGCCTCGTCGAAAAATTTGGCAAGCCAGCCGCCCAGCTCGAAGCCGCCGGTCCGGTCTTCGTCGGGGCCGCCCGGCGCCTGCATGACGCCGTCGAGCGAGACGAAAACGGCTCCGATGATCCTGCGCATCCCTGTTCTCCTTGTCGACGCCAAGGCATGCAACACCGGATCGCGGAGTTGGTTTCGAGACCCTGCGACGACGCTGGACCGCCTCGACAGGCGAGCCGCTGCGTCCCGCTCTGGACCCTGGCTGGGTTTGCGGGCATGTTTATCCCTCCGGCGCGTCCCGTCCTCGGGGCCAGAAGCCGGGGTGCGCCGGCCGGGTTTCGTGCCACGGCCGGCCTAAGCAAGCGGCCGTAAGCTATTGGCAAGGGCCGCTCGACCGCGCACAATAGCCCTTGGGAGAGAATCGCAATGAAGTCAGGACGTGAACGCAAGGGAAGACCGGCGAAAGGCGGCGCCGCCGCCTGGGGCGCCGCCCTGTGCGCCGCCGCCTGGTCCGCGGCGGCGTCCGCGCAGGATTCGATGGCGGACCCGGCCGGCTCGGGAGTCATCGTCTCGGCGGTTCGCTGGCTGGAAGGCACCTTGCTCGGGACCATCGCTACGGTCCTCGCGGTGATCGCGGTCGCGACGGTCGGCCTGCTCATGCTCACCGGCCGGATCAACTGGCGCTACGGCGCCACCGTCATCCTCGGCTGCTTCATCCTGTTCGGAGCCGCCAGCATCGTCGCGGGGATCCAGTCGACCGCCAGCCTCGGGCAGTAGACAATGAACGGAATCGAGCGCGATCCTGTGTTCGTGGCGCTGACGCGGCCGCAGATGTTCGCTGGCGTCACTTATGCCTATTTCATCGCCAACGCGGTGATCGCCACGGAATTGTTCCTGATTTTCCGCTCGGCCTGGGCTTTGGCGGCGGCTCTGGTCGTCCATCTCGTCGGGGTGGTGCTGTGCGTTCGCGAGCCGCGCTTCTTCGACCTCTGGATCATCCGTGTCAGCCGCTGCCCGCGGGTGAAGAACCATGCGATCTGGCGATGCAATTCCTATCGGGCCTGAACCGGGAGCGCAGTGTCGTCGCGCGGGAGAAGCCCGCCGGCCATCACCTGCCCTATGCGCGGCATGTCGACGATCATACGATCGAGACTCGCGACGGCCTGCTGATTCAGACCCTCCACCTGCGAGGGCTCCTGTTCGAGACCGCCGACACCGAAGAGATCAATTATCGCAAGCGCTTGCGCGACGCGATGCTTCAGTCGATCGGTTCGTCCCGCTTCGCTCTCTATCACCATATCGTCCGTCGCCGGATCGACGTCGATCTCCCAGCGGAGCATCGCGACGATTTCTCGCGCCGGCTCGACACCGCCTGGCGCGCTCGGCTGGCGACGAAGAAGCTCTACGTCAACGAGCTGTTCCTGACCCTGGTCCGGCGTCCGCTCCAGGGCCGGGTCGGGCTTTTGGACGGGCTGCGCGCGAAGTTCAGCCGCGGCGACGTCGAGGCCTCCGCCGGAGCGGCACGCGAGCTTCGCCAGCTCGAGGTCGCTCGCGACGCCCTGGTCGCCGCGCTGGGCAGCTACGCTCCGCGGCTGCTCGGAGTCTATTCGACCCGGCAGGGCACCTGCTCCGAGCCGCTGGAATTCCTGTCCGCCCTCTATAATGGCGAGATGCGGCCGGTGCTCCTGCCGATGCAGGATCTCGGCGCCTATCTGCCCTACCGGCGGGTGAGCTTCGGCCAGGAGACGGCCGAGCTGGGTCCCGCCGGGCCGACTCCGCGCAGCTTCCTCGGGATCGTCTCGATCAAGGATTATCCCGGCCAGACCGCGCCCGGAATGCTCGATGAGCTGCTCCGGCTGCCTCTCGAGCTGGTCGTGTCCCAGTCGTTCGGCTTCGTCGAGCGGCAGACGGCGCTGTCGCGGATGAACCTGGCGCTTCGGCGGATGCGCTCGGCCGAGGACGAGGCGGTGAGCCTTCGCGCCGATTTGTCGACCGCCAAGGACGAGGTCGCCGCCGGCCGTGCCGGCTTCGGCGAGCATCACATGACCATCGCGGTTCGCGGCGACAGCCCGGCCGCCGTCGACGAGGGGATCGCCGAAACCCAGGCCGCGCTCGCCGATCTCGGGATCATCGCGGTTCGCGAGGAGATCGCTCTCGAGCCGGCCTTCTGGGCGCAATTCCCCGGCAACTTCAAATATATCGCCCGGCGGGGCCTGGTCTCGACGGCCAATTTCGCGGGACTCGCGAGCAGCCACAATTTCCCGCTCGGCCAGGCCACCGGCAATCATTGGGGCGACGCCGTCACCCTGCTCGAGACGACGGCGGCCGGGCCTTATTACTTCAACTTCCACCAGGGCGACCTCGGCAATTTCACCGTGATCGGCCCGTCCGGCTCGGGCAAGACCGTGGTCCTGAACTTCCTTCTCGCCCAGGCCCGCAAATTGCGGCCGCGGATCATCTTCTTCGACAAGGACCGCGGCGCGGAGCTGTTCATCCGGGCGATCGGCGGCCGCTACGATTTGCTTCGCGCCGGAACTCCGTCGGGCCTCAATCCGCTCCAGCTCGAGGACGATGCGGCCAACCGCGCCTTCCTGACCGACTGGCTGGCGCTGCTCGCGGGCGGCGCCGACATCGACGAGACGGCCCGGATCAAGGATGCGGTCGACGCCAATTTCCAGCAGCCCGTCGAGCATCGCCGGCTTCGCCATCTGGCGGAATTGTTCCGGGGGGAGAGAGGCCTCACCCCGCCGATCTGTGGTCGCGGCTGAGGCCCTGGTGGGGCGACGGCGAGCGCGCCTGGCTGTTCGATAATCCGCTCGACAAGACCGACCTCAGCGCGGAATCGGTCGGCTTCGACATGACCCAGATCCTCGACGACCCGACGATGCGCACTCCGGCGATGATGTACCTGTTCCACCGGGTCGAGGAGCGGCTCGACGGAAGCGCGGCGATCATCGTCGTCGACGAAGGCTGGAAGGCGCTGGACGACGACGTCTTCGTTCGCCGGATCAAGGATTGGGAGAAGACGATCCGCAAGCGCAACGGGATCGTCGGCTTCGCCACCCAGAGCGCCCAGGACGCGCTCGAGAGCCGGATCGCAAGCGCCATCGTCGAGCAGGCGGCGACCCAGATCTTCATGGCCAACCCCAAGGCCCGGGCGAACGATTATATCGAGGGCTTCGGCCTGACCCCGCACGAATATGAGCTCATCCGAACGCTGCCCGACAACGCCCATTGCTTCCTGATCAAGCATGGCGCCGAAAGCGTCGTCGCTCGCCTCAACCTGACCGGCGAGCGCGATCTGCTCACCATCCTTTCCGGCCGCGAGCGTACCGTCCGGCTGCTCGACGAGATCCGCGCCGAGAGCGGCGACGATCCGGCCGACTGGATCCCGCGCCTGCTCGAGGTGGCGTGATGGCGAACTGCCCGTCCATCCCGCCGCAAGAGGGCTTCCTCCAGGGCGTGCTCGCCTTCGTCGACTGCCAGGCGCAGACGATCGGCGCCGAAGGCTATCGGGCGCTGGCCGCGCCCGGCTCGACGCTGTCGCTTGTACTGCTCGGCTTCCTCACGTTGTTCGTCGCCCTGTTCGGCTACCGGATGCTGCTCGGCCACGTGCCCGGCGTGCGCGACGGCGTGCTGGCGCTGGTCAAGATCGGGATCGTCCTTGCGCTGGCGACCGGCTGGACCGCCTATCGGACCCTGATCTACGACGTCGCCTTTCACGGTCCGGCGGAAGTCGCGGCGGAGATCGGCCGTCCGGCGGGGCTCCCGGGCGCCGAGGGCGCGCTCGTCGCCCGGCTCGATTATGCCGACCGCGCCATGGTTATCTTGTCCGCGCTCGGACCGGGCATTCCAGTGAATGCGTACCAATTGACCCCCGCCGCCGAGCCCGGGCAGCCGCCTTTGCCAACCGCCGCCGCTCGCTCGGCGCATGGCTACGACGTCCTGGCGCTGGACGGATCGAGGGTGATGTTCCTGACCGGAGCGATCGGCTCGCTGGCGGCGGTGCGGCTGGCGGCGGGGCTGATGCTCGCGCTGGGGCCGTTCTTCATCGCTTTCCTCCTGTTCGATTCCACCCGCGGCCTGTTCGAAGGCTGGCTTCGCGTGCTTGCCGGAACGGCGCTGGGCGCGCTCGGCGCCGGAATATTGCTCGGAGTCGAGCTGGCGATGCTCGAGCCCTGGCTCGCCGACCTGATCGCCCGGCGGCAGGCGGACGTCGCCATCACGGGCGTCGGGGTGGAATTGTTCGTGGTCACCCTGGTGTTCGCGCTCGCCTTGCTGGCGATGCTGATCGCCGCCGCCCGGGTCGCCTACGGCTTCCGGCTGCCTCCCGCGTGGCGGGAAGCGCCGGCCATGGCCGCGGCCGCCCTTCGCGGCGACCAGGTCCGGATCGGGCAAACCGCCCGCGAGACGCTTCCGGCGGCCGCCGACCGCTCCCGGGCGGCGATCGTCGCCGACGCGGTGGCGGCGACCCAAAGGCGCGAAGGGGGACCGGCTTATGCCGGCGCAGTCGCCGCATCGGCGGGGCGTCCGGAGCTTCCCCGCACGTCGCGCGCCACCTCACCGTCCATGATCGTGCCGCGCCGCCCGCGCCGCCGCGGCTCGGACAGAGCTTCACCCGCCGCACCCGCGGCCGAGTGTCCGCATCGTCCGGACGCAGGGATCGCACCTCATGAACAAGCCAAGCCGCGAAGCGCTGGACGCTTATTATGCCGAGGCGGAGACCTGGGCCCAGGACCGGCAGGATGCCTTGCGCGCCTCCCGCCGGACGGCCTGGATCGTCGCCTCCGCCGCGGTCGCCATCGCCGTTCTCGAGGCGCTCGTCCTGCTCCTCCTGACTCCGCTCAAGACCGTCGTCCCCTATACCCTGCTGGTCGACCGCAATACGGGCTTCGTTCAGGCGCTCGAGCCGCTCGATCCGGGCAAGGTCTCGCCCGACACCGCGCTTACCCAGTCGTTCCTGGTGCAATATGTCATTGCCCGCGAGAGCTTCGACATCGACAAGCTCCAGGCCGATTATCGCAAGGTGGCCTTGTGGTCGGCGGAAGCCGCGCGCTCTTCCTACATTGCCGGCACCCAGGTCTCGAACCCGCAGAGCCCGCTCGTCCTTTATCCGCGATCGACCGTCGTCGAGACTCGCGTGAAGAGCGTCTCTCCGGTCGGCCGCAACGCCGCTTTGGTTCGCTTCGACACGGTGCGGCGCGACGCCGGCGGCCGCATCGAGCCGCCCCGCGCCTGGGTCGCGGTGATCCGCTATCGCTATTCGGGCGAGCCGATGCAGCTCGAGGACCGGATGGTGAATCCATTGGGCTTCCAGGTGCTTCGCTACCGGCGCGATCCCGAAGCTCTTCCGGCGGAGCCGGTGGCCGTCGTCCAGACGTCGCCGCTCGTCGCGGTTCCGGCCGGCACGGTCGAGGTCCAGAGCAGCCAGACGACCACCCAAACGACCCAGACCGTGCCGGCGAGGCGCGTGGCGCCGGAGCCCGAGCTTTGAGGATCCGGCATTTCACGATTCTGGCCGCACTCGTCGCGGCCCCGCTCGCCGCGCAGCCGCAGCCGGGCACCGGCGACCCGCGCATCCAGACCGTCGCCTACGAGGCCGACCGGGTCGTCCAGCTCCAGGCCGCGCCCGGTTACCTGGTCACGGTCGAGTTCGGATCCGACGAGCAGATCGAGAATGTCGCGATCGGCGACAGCTCCGCCTGGCAGGTGACCCCCAACCGGCGCGGCGACTATCTGTTCGTCAAGGCGATCCAGGGCGGGGTCGCGACCAACATGACGGTGATGACCACCGCCAGGACCTATTTCTTCGAGCTCACGCCGATTTACGGCCCGACTCCGGACATGGCCTACAACCTTCGCTTCACCTATCCGGGCAGCCAGTCCGAATCGGTCGCCGACGAGGCGCCCACGTCCGCGGAGGCGGGCCGCTACAAGCTGAGCGGTACCCGGTCGCTTCGGCCGAGCAGGATTTCCGACGACGGCCGGCACACCTATATCGAATGGCCGCGCGACCGGACTCTTCCGGCCGTCTACGCGATCGATGCCGAAGGCCGGGAATCGCTGGTCAACGGGGCCATGCGCGACGACCTCTTCGTCATCGACGCCATCGCCTCCAAGCTCATTTTCCGGATCGACGACAATGTCGCGCAGGCCGACCGGGTCGTGCCGAAAAAGAAGAAGCGGCGCTGATGGCGACCAACCCCCCTCCCGGCGATCCGCGCCCCTTTGCCCGCCTGCCCGGCGAGACCGGCGTAATGCCGGTGGTGGCACGGCCGCGCGGCGGCGTGTCGAACCTCGCGATCGGCATCGGGGTCGCCGCCGCCGGACTGATCCTTTTCGCCGTGCTCGACTCCCGCCGTCGCGAGACGGCCGCGCCGGCGGTTCGGGTTCGGGCCGCCGACCGGGTGCAGATGGCGAGCCCGCCGCCGCCGCTTTACGTTCCCCCGACGGCGCCGGAGCCGGGGCTCGTCCCGGTCGAACGGCTCCCCGCGGCCACGACTCCGGTCCCGCCGCCGCCGCCGACGCCTCAGGTCGTCTACGTCCCGCAGGCCCAGCCTTACTACCCGCCGGCTCCTGCACAGCAGCCGGAGCTCCCGCCGCCGCCGCCGCGGGTCGCCACCGGCCCGGCGCTCGTCTTCGATGGCTCACCGGGACCGGCCGGTGGCGGAGCCGCCGGCGCCTCGGCCGAATCGGCTCCGGCCATTGCCGGTGCGGCCGGAGTGGCCGGCGGGCGAGCCCGTTCCGGAGCCTTCGCCAATCGCGGGACCACGGTCGCGCAGGGGACCTTGATCCCGGCCGTGCTCGAGACGGCGCTCAATTCGAACCGGCCCGGCCTGGCTCGGGCGATCGTCTCGCGCGACGTGCGCGGCTTCGACGGCAGCCGGATCCTCATCCCGCGCGGAAGCCGGCTGATCGGGGAATATCGCTCGGAGGTCGGACGCGGCCAGCGCCGCGCCCTCGTCAACTGGATCCGCCTGATCCGCCCGGACGGAGTAACCATCGCGATCGGTTCGCCCGCCTCCGACACGATGGGCCGCGCCGGCATTCGGGCGAAGGTGAACAGCCATTTCTTCGAGCGCTTCGCCGGGGCGATACTCCAGTCCGCGCTCGACATCGGGGTCAATCTCGCGAGCGCGCGCGCCAACAACGGCACCACGGTCATCCTGCCCACCGGCGGGCTGCAGGGCACCACCCAGATCATCCAGCCGGCCCAGATCACCCCGACCCTCACGGTGAAGGCCGGCACCAGCATCAGCATCTTCGCGGCCCGGGACCTCGATTTCAGCACCGCCGAGAACCGGCGGTGACCACGGCCGCCGCCGACGGCCGGGTCTATCTTCGCTCCTATCTCGCGCCTCTCACCGGCATGCTCGCCCGCCCGGACGTCACCGACATCTACGTCAACGGCCCCGGCGAATTGTGGATCGAGACGGTCGGCGGAGCGATCGAGCGCCACGATGCGCCCGGACTCGACGAAGCGACGCTCGACCGCCTCGCCCGGCAGATCGCCTCGGTCTCGCACCAGGGCATCAGCCGCGAGCATCCCTTGCTCTCCGCCACCCTCCCCGACGGCGCCCGGGTCCAGATCGTCGCGCCCCCGGCGACCCGAGGCGCGCTGGCGCTGGCGATCCGCAAGCATGTCGCCGCCGATCTCAGCCTTTCGGACTATGTCGATTCCGGCGCCTTTGCCGGGACAAAAGGCCGCGAAGGCCTCGAGCGCGGCAAATCCGACAATAGTCTGGCGGCCCAACTGGCGGCGGGAGATATTGGCGGAATGCTCGCCGCGGCGGTCCGCGGCCGCCGCAACATCCTCGTCTCGGGCGGCACCTCGACGGGAAAGACGACCTTCCTCAACGCCCTGATCCGCGAAATCCCCGAGGACGAGCGGCTGATCCTGATCGAAGATACCCCCGAGCTTCAGGTCCGCCACGACAATGTTGTCGGACTGCTGGCGGCCCGAAGCGCGCTTGGCGAGGCGGAAGTCACCGCCAACGACCTGGTCGCCGCGTCGCTGCGCATGCGGCCCGACCGGATCATCCTCGGCGAGCTTCGCGGCGAGGAAGCCTTCGCCTTCCTTCGCGCCGTCAATTCGGGACATCCCGGCTCGATGACGACGGTCCACGCCGACAGCGCCGAAGGCGCCGTCGAGCAGGTCGTCCTGCTCGCGCTCCAGGCCGGGACCCGGCTCAACCGGGAAGACATCCGCCATTACGTGAAGAATACGGTCGACGTCTTCGTCCAGCTGAACCGCTCGGGCGGCCGCCGGCTGATCTCCGAAGTGGTCCTCAACCCCTCGGCGGCGCGGGCCTGAGCTTCGCCGGCGAACAGTCTTAACCGAAACAGCAAGGGCGCGCCGCCATGAGCGAACTGACCATCTGGACCCTGGACTGGGTCCCTGAAGGCCCTCGTGGTTTCGTCCGCGATCTGAGGCTGAGGTGGGCGTGCGAGGAAGCGGGTCTGCCCTACACCGTCCGGACGATCCCGTTCGAGGGTCGCGAGACCAATCATCTGGAGCATCAGCCCTTTGGCCAGGTCCCGTATCTGAAGGACGACGGCGTGGAGATATTCGAAAGCGGCGCCGGGCTTTTGCATCTGGCCCGGAAGAGCGACGCGCTGATGCCGAGCGATCCGGTCGAGGAAGCGGAAACGCTGCAATGGACGATCGCCGCGCTCAACTCGATGGAGATGGTCACCGTGCCGTGGTGGTTCCTGAAGATGTGCGGCGACGAGAACAATGGCCTGACCGGATGGATGGGCCAGCGCCTCGACCATCTGGAAAGCGTGTTGAGCGAGCGGGAATGGCTCGCCGCCGGGCGCTTCACCGTCGCGGACTTGTTGATGGCGGACGTGCTGCGCGTTCCGGACGTTCGCGCTTTCGGCGACCGGCCGGCGACCGAGGCCTATGTGGCCCGAGTGACCGATCGTCCCGGGTTCAGGAAGGCCCGAGCCGACCAGATCGACCATTTCGAGGCGGCCGACCGGGAACGAGCCGAAGAAGGGCCGGACTGACTGGAAGGGCCGCTGGCGAATTGACCCTCTGGAGCAGGATTGTCCTTGCTTGATCCGTCATTGCGAGGAGCGAAGCGACGAAGCAATCCAGGACTTCTGAGGCCGCACTGGATTGCTTCGCTTCGCTCGCAATGACGAAGGGTTCCGATGACGGGCGATGCTCTAACCCGCCCGGCCATCGCCCCGAGCGAGCCAGGGCGGTACCCTGTAATCGCGGACGAGGTCCTCGGGCGCCTGCGGCTCGCGGACGATCGCCCAGTCCGCGCCGCTGACCAGCACCTCGGCGGTGAGCGGGCGCGAATTGTAGGTGCTGCCCATGGTGGCGGCATAGGCGCCGGCGGTGCGGAGGATCATCAACTCGCCGGCGCGGACGAGATCCATGTGCCTGGACCGGGCGAAGGTGTCACCGGTCTCGCAGATCGGCCCGACGAGATCCGCGACCATATGATCGCCGTTCGGGACGACGGCCTCGGCTGCGTGCCAGGCGTCGTACAGGCTCGGCCGCATCAGATCGTTCATCGCCGCATCGACGATCACGAAGGGCACGGCCGCTCCGGGCTTGATCCGGATCACGCTGGTCAGCAGGACTCCCGCGTCGCCGACCAGGAGCCGGCCCGGCTCGAAGATCAGCCGCGCCTCCCATCCTTTCGTGACCCGGGCGACCATCGCGCCGTAATCGGCGGGCGTCGGCGGCGGCGGCGCGGCCGGATCGTAGGCCAGCCCGAGCCCGCCGCCGAGATCGGCCGTCCGGATTTCATGCCCGTCCGCCCGAAGCGCCCGGATCAGCTCGCCCAGCCTCTCGAACGCCGCCTCGAGCGGGTCGAGCCGGGTGAGCTGGCTGCCGATATGGACCGCGACCCCGTCGAGCCGAAGGCCCGGCAGTTCCCGGATCCGAGCGCAGGCGGTGACCGCGTCGGCGATTCGCCACTCCGAACTTGTTGTGGGCGGCGCCGGTCGAGATCTTGGCGTGCGAGCCGGCGTCGACGTCGGGATTGACCCGGAGCGCTACCGCCGCCGTCCGTCCCGAGGCCATGGCGAGTCCGGAGAGCATTTCGGCTTCCGGAACCGATTCGAGGTTGAACTGGCAAAGCCCGCCGTCGAGCGCCAGCGCCATTTCCGCCTCGGTCTTGCCGACTCCGGAAAAGACGATCCTGTCGGGCGCGATCCCCGCCGCCCGGGCCCGCCGATATTCGCCGCCGGAGACGACGTCGGCGCCGAGCCCTTCGGCGGCGAGGGTGGCGAGCACCGCCGGATTGGGATTGGCCTTGACGGCGAAGGCGATGAGCGGGTCACCCAGCGGCGCCAGCGCCGCTTTCAGCACTCGCGCCTGCCTGAGCATGCTCGCGGTCGAATAGACGTAGACCGGCGTTCCCACCTCGCGCGCGATCAGCGGCAGCGGCACGTCCTCGCAATGGACGATTCCGCCCCGCAGCGGGAAAGGCTCCATCTCTACCGCAGCTTGAGCCGGACCCCGGCCCGGAAGGTGCGCCCGAGCAGGTCGCTGAACGTGCTGTTCGCGGCCAGACCGGTTTCGGGCAGAAGGATCGGGCCGTCGTTCAGGATGTTGGTGACGTTGAGGAAGAACTCCCCGTCGCCATCGCCGAGCGCGCTGAACTTCATCGTCGCGTTGAGGTCGAAATACAGGGCGCCCTTGACCCGGTTGTTGTCGTAGGTCGGGAACTGGGTGGTCGAGACCGGGCAGTTGGTCTGGCACTCGATGGCGTTGGCGAGATATTTGCCCTTGCTCACGCCCCGCGCCACGCCGGTGATCCCGTAGGTCGGCGTGTCATAGGTGGCGCTGAAGCGATAGATCCACTTCGGGGTGCTGGCCTGGCCGCCATTCGCGCCGACGGTGTTGACCGGAGTGGTCAGCGGGATGCCGGTGTCGCGCAAATTCTCGATGTAGCGAGTCGCGACGCCCTTCAGCAGCATGCTGCCCGTGGCCGAAGCGCCTGCGATAGGCCACGTCGAAGTCGACTCCGCGCACCAGGTGGCTCACGAAATTGAACGGCTGGGTACGGATCAGCAGATAGGGATTGTTCGGCTGCGACCGGATCGGATCGTTGGTGATGGCGTCGCAATATTCCTGACGGCCTTCGTCGCAGCGGTTGACGGTCTCCTGGGCGCTGAGCGAGTCGATCGCGTCCTGGAGGTCGATCCGGAAGTAATCGACCGAGGCGGTGAACCCGGGCAGGAAGCGCGGTGAGAAGACGGCGCCGACATTCCAGGAATTGGCCTTCTCCGGAAGCAAGGCGGGATTGCCGGTCGTCAGTCCCGAATAGCTGAAGAATTGCGGACCGTTCAGGCCGTCCGACGTAAACCTGGGATTGCGCACGGAGTCGCTGTTGGCGGTGCCGGCCTGAAACAGCTCGTTCAGATTGGGAGCCCGGATGTCGCGCGAGCGAGTCACTCGGAGGCGGATATCCTCGATCGGCGCCCATGTCGCACCCAGCTTCCACGTGGTCACATAGCCCGAGTTCGAATAATCGGTGGCCCTGATGGCGCCGTTGAACTCGAGTCCGATACCCAGCGGAATCGACCGTCTCGAGATAGGCTTCCTTGACGTTGTACTTGCCGGTGAACGGCAAATAGTTGCCGACCGACCAGCGATTGGTGGTCGTGCCGTTCGGGTTGATGATCGGCTGGAACTCGAGCGGGACGGTGCCGCGAATTTTCTCTTCGCGATACTCCGCACCGACGGCGATGCTCACATCGCCGGCCCACGTGGCGAACGGGGTCAACGACAGGTTCGCGCCGGCGACGCGTTGCTCCAGCACCTGGTCGCGATAGGGGTCGCCGAGGGCGTAATCGATCCCCGCCGGATCCGCGACTCCGAGGCCCAGTCGATTGAGCGGCACGCAGGCCGGATCGTTGTTGTTGGGGTTGGCGTCGAGGTTGATCAGGCACTGGATCGAGCCCGCCGCATAACCGCCGGCGTTGCCCGCCGGCGCGAAGGCGGCGTTGGTGGCGTTCGTCAAATTGGTGAGATGCTGGATGTCGCGAAGCTGCTCGCGGACGTCGGAACGTCCGTATTGGGCGTAGACGTCCCAGCGCGCGGGCTTGTCGAAGGCATCGAAGCTGCCCTCCGCCCCGACGACGTAGCGCTGCACCTTGCGCTGGTTGTTGATGCCGCGGAACGGCAGGTCGCCCCCGGTCGAGGTGACGCTGATTTGAGTGACTCCGGCAAGCTGCGCCGCGCCGAGCGACTGAAGCGCGAAGGCGTTGCAGGTGATGGGCACGGGGACGGTGGTGCAGCCGGTCGTGTTCAAATTGTAGGAGCCGAGGTTGGGGCCGGCGTTGAAGAAGACTTCCTGGTGGTTGTACGAACCCTCGGCGAACAGCTCGACGCCGTCCGCGACCTCGAAGCTCGCCCGGCCGAAGAAACCGTAGCGGTCGTCGCGCGGGTTGAGACCGATTCGCCGGCCCGAATCGTTGACGAAGGCGTCGGGGCCCTGCGTCCGGGTGGTCACGGCGGCTCCGCCCAGCGCCGGGAAGTTGTAGCCCGTGCCGTATTGGAATTGCGCCACCGCGCCGCCCTGGCCGAAGTAGAGGCCGCGCAGCCGATTCGCCACTCCGCCGGTCGACGCGGTGATCAGGCCGCCGGGCGTCTGGTTCCCGACTCCGATCCCGCGCAGGGTCGTCAGGAACTGCGGCACGCTGGAGTTCGTCGTCGCGTTGTACGCCGGGTTGGTGACCGCCACATAGCCCGTGTGGTTCCACGGGCGATCGTCCGGATCGACCGAGAAGATGCCGTCCTGATGCGCGATCTCGGCGTTGAAGATGACATGGCCGCGTCCGCCCGCGAAGGCGGTGCCGCCGGCGATGCTGCCCGAATAGTTGAAGCCGTCGCCGACGGTGGTGACGCCCATATCGCCTTCGATGAGCAAGCCTTCATACTTCTTGTTGAGCACGAAGTTGACCACGCCCGAAACCGCGTCCGAGCCATAAGCCGACGAGGCGCCGCCGGTGACCACTTCGACCCGGTCGACCAGCGCCTGCGGGATCGTGTTGATGTCGACCCAGCCGAAGATCGTCGAGCCGACCGAGCGGCGGCCGTCGACCAGGATCAGCACTCGGCCCTCACCCAAATTGCGCATGTTGAGCGCGTTGATGCCCGCCGAACCGTTCGAGATGTTGAGGCGGGAGTTGGCGGGCTTGGTCGAACCGGCCAGCTGCGGCAACTGGTTGACGAAGTCGGCGATATTGTTGGTCGGCGAGGTGTTGTCGATGTCGTCCTTGGTCAGAACGGTGAGCGGAGTCGGCGCCTGGAAACCGTCGCGGATGACGCGCGTGCCGGTGACGACGATGTCCTGGCGGTTCTCCGGCTCCGCCGCGGCCGTCTGAGCGGCCTCGGTGTCGGAGGCGACGGCATCATCGGCCGGGTCGGTCTGGGCCGACGCGGGTGCCGCTATCGACATGGCGGCAAAGGCGGCTCCGGAAAACAGGATTGTTTTCAACGATGTGCGACGAACCATGTGGAATCCCCCTGAAACCCGCATTTGCTGCGTGATTAAGGGACATTAAGTAGCAAGACTGGGCCGCCCCGGCATAGTTTCTCTTGGCCCAGCCATAACCTCTCGCCATCCTCACGGCACGATTGCAACGGCCATGTGGCACGGGCGCAACAATCGGCTTCGTCTCGCTTGTCGCGACGACGGGGCGCGGCGCTAGCGGATCGAGGCGAGCTCCACGCCCTTTGTCTCTTTCGCAAGCAGCGCCGTGACCCCGCTGACGAAGCAGGCGATGCCGACATAGATCGCCACCGGGACGGCCGAATCATATTCCTTGTAGAGCCAAAGAGCGACGATCGGGGCGAGCGAGCCGGCGAAGATGGCGGTGAGCTGGTAGGCGATGGAAACGCCCGAATAGCGGATCCGGGTCGGGAAGAGCTCGGTGATGAAGGCGGCCTGGGGGCCGTACATGGCGCTGTGCAGGACCAGCCCGACGACGATGGCGAGGACGATCAAGGCGGGATCGCCGCTGGCCAGCATGGGGAAGAAGGCGAAGCCGAAGGCGGCGAGGCCGAGGCCGCCGAAGGCGTAGACGGGGCGGCGGCCGATCCGGTCCGAGAGCCGGCCGAACAGGGGGATGGCGAAGAACTGGACGGCGGCGCCGATGAGCAGGGCCTCGAGGGCGAGTGCGCGGGTCTCCGCGGCGACGTCGACGAGGAAGGTCAGCGAAAAGACGGTGAGGATGTAATAAGAGATATTCTCGCCGACCCTGAGGCCCGCGCCGAGAACGATCGCGCCCGGCCGCTCGCGAAGGACGTCCATCGCCGGAAGCTTCGGCGGCACCTCGGCTTCCTCGAGCGCTTTTTCGAACATCGGGCTCTCCTCGACCCGGTGGCGGATATACCAGCCGACCGCGACGAGCACCGCCGAGAGAAGGAAGGGCAGGCGCCAGCCCCAGGCGAGAAACTCGGCCTCGCTCTGGAGCCCCGCGATCAGCGCCAGCACGCCCGCCGAAAGCAGGCTGCCGGCGGCGACTCCGGCCTGGGGCCAGCTCGCCCAGAAGCCGCGGCGGGCGCTGTCGCCATGCTCGGCCGCCATCAGCACCGCTCCCCCCATTCCCCGCCGACCGCGAAGCCTTGCACCAGCCGGAGCGCGATGAGGCCCGCGGGCGCCCAGATCCCGATCTGCGCATAAGTGGGCAGGAGGCCGATCAGGACCGTCGCCACGCCCATCAGAATGAGGCTCAGCATGAGCAGGCGCTTGCGGCCGATCCGGTCGCCATAATGGCCGAAGACGATCCCGCCGAGCGGCCGGGCGACGAAGCCCACCGCGTAGGTCGCGAAGGCGAGCAGGGTCCCGACGAAAGGGTCGTAGGAAGGGAAGAAGAGCTTGTTGAAGACGAGCGCGGCGGCCGAGCCGTAGAGGAAGAAGTCATACCATTCGATGGTGGTGCCGATCATGCTCGCCGCGACGACCCGGCGGAGCCTCCCCGGCCGCCATGTTTCGCTGCTTCGATCGTCCGCCATGTCGTCTCCTCGTCCGAGCCGCTTTAGCCAGCCCTTGCCGGGTGGGAAAGCCGGGCGTAGCGCCGGGCCATGCGTATCCTCCTCCTCGCCGCCATGCTCTTCGCCGGCGCCTGCGCCTCCACACCGTCCCGGGAACCCGAGCTCGCCCAATGGCGGGCGCAGTCGGAAAGAGTGACGATCGCCAGGGACGATTGGGGGATCGCCCATGTCCGCGGGAGGAGCGACGCCGACGCCGTCTTCGGGATGATCTATGCCCAGGCCGAGGACGACTTCAACCGGGTCGAGACCAACTACCTCACCGCGCTGGGCCGGCTCGCCGAGGCGGAAGGCGAGGGGGCGATCTGGGCGGATCTGCGTGCCAAGCTCTACATGGATCCGGACGATCTCAGGGCCCGCTACGCGGCGAGCCCGCCCTGGCTGAGGCGGCTGATGGACTCCTGGGCGGACGGGCTGAACTATTATCTCGCGAACCATCCCGAGGTGCGCCCGCGCTCGATCACCCGCTTCGAGCCGTGGATGGCGCTCAGCTTCACCGAGGGCAGCATCGGCGGCGATATCGAGCGGATCGATCTGGCGGCGCTGGAAGCCTTCTATTCGAAGCGGGGGAAGGCGCTGGCCTCAAGGGCCCCCGCCCACGATCCGGAGCCGCGCGGCTCGAACGGCTTCGCCATCGCGCCGTCCAACACGCCGACGGCCACGCCTTGCTGCTGATCAACCCGCATACCAGCTTCTTCTTCCGCTCCGAGCTGCAGGTGGCGAGCGACGAGGGGCTGAACGCCTACGGCGCCGCGACCTGGGGCCAGTTCTTCATCTATCAGGGCTTCAACGAGCAGCGCCGGCTGGATGCACACGTCGAGCGGGGTCGACGTCGTCGACGAGTTCCTGGAGACGTCGAGCAGAAGGCGGGACGGCCTCTTCTACCGCTACGGCAACGAATTGCGGCCGGTCGAGACGAAGACGGTCGTCGGTCGCCTATCGCCAGCCCGACGGCAGCATGGCGAGCCGAAGCTTCGAGACCTACCGCACCCATCACGGCCCGATCGTCCGCGAGGCCGGCGGCAAATGGGTCGCCTTCGCGATGATGCACAAGCCGGTCGAGGCGCTTCAGCAGAGCTTCCTTCGCACCAAGGCGCGCGACCATGCCGGCTTCCTCAAGGTGGCGGAGCTGAAGGCCAATTCGTCGAACAACACGATCTTCGCCGATGCGCGAGGGGAATATCGCCTACCTCCATCCGCACTTCATCCCGGTGCGCGACGACCGCTTCGACTATACCAAGCCCGTCGACGGCAGCGATCCGCGCACCGACTGGCGCGGCCTGCACGCTCTGTCGGAGGCGCCGCGGGTGCTCGAATCCGTCGAACGGCTGGATCCAGAACACCAACAACTGGCCCTATTCGGCGGCCGGGCCGAACAGCCCGAAGCAGCGCGACTTTCCGCGCTACATGGACACGTTCGGCGAAACCCCGCGCGGGCTTCAGGCGATGCGGGTGCTTCAGCAGAAACGGCCCTTCACTCTCGAGGGTCTTCGGGACGCGGCCTACGATCCCTACCAGACCGCCTTCGCGCGGCTGATACCGGGGCTCGTCGCAGCCTGGGACAAGGCACCCTCGTCCGACCCGCTCAAGCGCCGCGTGGAAAGCCAGATCGCGGCGCTGAGAGACTGGGATTATCGCTGGAGCGCCGAGTCGGTGCCGACCACGCTCGCCATGTTCTGGGGCGAGCATCTGTGGGCCGAGGTGCGCGAGGACGGGCAGGCGCCGATGGCGCCGATCGATCTCATCGAGGCGCTGCCGGCGAGTCGTAAGCTGGAGGCGCTCGCCGCGGTGTCGGAGCGGCTGCAACGCGAGTTCGGCCGGTGGAGCACGCCCTGGGGTGAGGTGAACCGCTTCCAGCGTCTGACCGGGGATATTGCCCATCCCTTTTCCGACTCGGGTCCAAGTCTCCCGGTCGCCTTCACTTCCGGCCGCTGGGGCTCGCTCGCTTCGTTCGGGGCGGCGCCCCGGAACGGCTCCAGGCGCTGGTATGGGACGAGCGGCAACAGCTTCGTCGCGGTGGTCGAGTTCGGCCCGCGGGTGCGGGCGCTGGCGGTGACGGCGGGCGGAGAGAGCGGGCATCCGGGCACGGCGCACTTCAACGACCAGGCGGGGCGCTACGCGACGGGGGACCTGCGCGAGGTCTATTTCTATCCCGACCAGCTCAAGGGCCACACGGAGCGAACCTACCGGCCGGGGCAATAGTCGTCATTGCGAGGAGCGTAGCGACGAAGCAATCCAGCGGGCGGAAGGCTCGGCACTGGATTGCTTCGCTTCGCTCGCAATGACGGTCAGCGCCCTGCAAATTCGTCCGCCGCCCGGATCAGCCCGTCGAGCACCTCGGGCTCGCTGAACAGATGCCCGCCATGGACGATCTCCAGCCGCGCCTCCGGCCAGGCCTCGTGAAGATCCCAGGCGGCGGCGGGCGGTGTGCACATGTCGTAGCGGCCCTGGACGATCACCGCCGGAATGCGCTTCAGCCGTTCGGCGCCCGCGATCAGCTGGCCTTCTTCGAGCCAGCCCCGGTTGATCATGTAGTGATTCTCGATCCGGGCGACGGCGATCGCCACGTCGTCGCTCGTGAAATGCTCGATCGTCGCCGGGCTGGGCAGGAGGGTGACGGTCTCGCCTTCCCACCGGCTCCACGCCTTGGCGGCGGCGAGCCGGGTCGCCGGATCGGCGCCGGTCAGCCGCCGCTGATAGGCCGCCACCAGATCGTCCCGCTCCGCCTCGGGAATGGGCGCCAGGAACTCCCGCCATTTGTCCGGGTAAACTTCCGAGGCGCCGTAGCGGTAGAGCCAGTCGAGCTCGGTCTGCCGGAAGGTGAAGATTCCGCGAAGCACCAGCTCGGTGACCCGCTCGGGATGGGTCTGGGCATAAGCGAGCGCGAGCGTCGAGCCCCAGGAGCCGCCGAACACCATCCAGCGTTCCGTGGCCCGCCTGCTCGCGCAGCCGCTCGAGGTCGTCGACCAGATGCCAGGTGGTGTTGGCCTCGAGGCTGGCGTGGGGCGTGGACCGGCCGCAGCCGCGCTGGTCGAAAAGGAGGATGTCGTAGCGCGCCGGGTCGAACTGGCGGCGGTGTTCGGGGCTGCAGCCGGCGCCGGGGCCGCCGTGGAGAAACACGACCGGCTTCGCGCCCGGCGTCCCGCAGCGCTCCCAATAGAGGCTGTGCCCGTCGCCGACGTCGAGGCGGCCCGTTTCATAGGGCTCGATCGGGGGGTAGAGGGTGCGGCGTTCGTCGGTCATGGCGGAACACTCCTGGCGTGGCGATCCCGAGCCGTCATTGCGAGGAGCGCAGCGACGAAGCAATCCAGTCACCGCCGCCATACGCAGCGCTGGATTGCTTCGCTACGCTCGCAATGACGGATTTAAAAGCTCATCTCGTCATAGATGCGGCTGACGTCATGACCCCATTCGCCGCGATAGCGCTCGAGCAGCATCTCGGCCGGCGTGGTGCCCCGGGCGACGATCTCGCGCAGGGGATCGAGGAAGCCGCTTTCGCTGTCTCCGGCGCCGTTATATTGGGCGCGCGCCTTGAGGCCGGCCTCGGCGATGGCGAGGATTCGCCCGGCGAGGTCGCGCAGGGGCTCGCCGGCGGGGGTGCGGGCGGCGAGACCGAGCCTGGGCACCTCGTCGCGCAGGCGCTGGCGCTCGTCCAGCGACCAGTGCCGGACCTCGTCCCAGGCGGCGTCGAGCGCGGCCTGATCGTAGAGCAGGCCGACCCACAAAGCGGGAAGGGCGCAGATCTTGCTCCAGCGGCCGCCGTCGGCGCCGCGCATCTCGAGGAAGCTTTTCAGCCGCACCTCCGGGAAGGCGGTCGACAGATGGTCGGTCCAGTCGGAGCGACGGGGCTTCTCGCCGGGCAGAACGGAAAGCTCCCCCTTCAGGAAGTCGCGGAAGGAGAGGCCGGCCGCGTCGATGTAGCGCCCGTCGCGATAGACGAAGTACATCGGCACATCGAGCGCGTAGTCGATATAGCGCTCGTAGCCGAAGCCGTCCTCGAAGACGAAGGGCAGCATTCCGGTGCGGTGCGGATCGGTGTCGGACCAGATGTGGCTTCGGAAGGAGAGGAAGCCGTTGGGCTTGCCCTCGGTGAAGGGCGAGTTGGCGAACAGGGCGGTGGCGAGGGGCTGGAGGGCGAGGCCTACCCGGAACTTTTGCGCCATATCGGCTTCTGATCTATAGTCCAGATTAACCTGTATGGTACAGGTGCGAAGCATCATGTCGAGTCCGAGGCTGCCGACTCGCGGCATGTGCCTGAGCATGATCTCGTAGCGGCCCTTGGGCATTCGCGGCAGCTCGGCGCGGGTCTTGTCGGGCCACATGCCGAGGCCGAGGAAGCCGAGGCCGAGCTTCTCGCCGACCTTCTTGACCTGGTCGAGATGGCGGCCGGCCTCGGCGCAGGTCTGGTGCAGGGTCTCGAGCGCCGCTCCGGAAAGCTCGAGCTGCCCGGCCGGCTCGAGGCTGACATTGCCGTCCTTGCCCGACAAGGCGATGACCTTGCCGCCCTCCTCGACCGGCTCCCAGCCATATTCGGTCAGGGCCTCGAGCAGGTCGCGGATGCCGCCCGGCTCCTCATAGGAGGGCGCTCGGTGGTCGGCGCGGCGGTAGACGAACTTTTCGTGCTCGGTGCCGATCCGCCAGGCGCTCTGCGGCTTCTCGCCGCGCTCGAACGGGGTGAGCAGATCCTCGCGGCTCTCGATCGGCGGGTCCGCGCGCGCGGTTTCGGTCCGGGTCGTCATCGCCGCCCTCTAGCCCCGGTCGCGAAAACCCGCCAGCCTCTTCCCGTTGCCGAACGAAACCGGAATGGATCAACTTCCTTCGCTCCAGCGCAAGCCCAATCCGTAAATAACATAAACCGCCTGGCGCCAGCTTCGCCGCCGCAATCTATTTCAACGCCTTAAAGCTTGGTGCCTGGCACCGAATATACTGACACCGAATTAGTCGCCTTGGGGCATTGGCTGTTCGGCACCGGCGGCGTTCATGGATCCCGGGTCAAGCCCGGGATGACGAATTCCAGTCGCCCGCCGTGCCCATCCAAAGCGCCACCGCAGCCAGCGCCGCGGTGTCGGCGCGCAGGATGCGGGGGCCGAGGCTCATCGGTCGCGCCTGGGGCAGAGCGCGGATAGCCGTCCGCTCCTCGTCGGTGAAGCCGCCCTCCGGGCCGATGAGGATGGCCGCCGGACCCGGCTTCGCGGTCAGAGGCTCGCCCCCCGTTTCGTCGGCGAAGTACAAGATTCGCTCCGCCGGCCAGTCGGCGAGGAGGGCGCCGAGCTTTCGCGGCTCGGCCAGCTCGGCCAAAGCGGTGCGCTCGCATTGCTCGGCGGCTTCGACGATATGGGCCCGAAGCCGATCGAGGTTGAGCCGCTCGACGATGGTTCGGCGGGTGAGGATCGGCACGAGGCGGGCGACTCCGAGCTCGGTCGCCTTTTCGACCAGCCAGTCGATCCGGCCGCGCTTGATCGGGGCGAAGAGCAGCCAAAGGTCGGGAACCGGTTCGCGGTCGCGCAGATGCCGCACGACGGCGAGGGCGACCCTTTTCTTGCCCGCTTCGGCGATCTCGGCGAGCCACTCGCCGCTGCGGTCGTCGAACAGCTTGATCCGGGCGCCGGGACCGAGACGGAGGACGTTGGCGAGATAATTGGCGGGAGCGCCTTCGAGCGTGAGGGCGGCGCCTTCCGTCAGCCTCTGATCCACGAAAAGGCGGGGAAGGCTGGACGGTGGCCAGGCGGGCGTTGCGGGCATTGACTGCGCTTAACAGCCCCTTCCCCCGATGGGGAGGGGTTGGGGAGGGGTTGGGGCGGGTTGGGGTTCGAGACTGGCCGCGAGCTTCCTTCGGCCGCACCCCCACCCAACCCTCCCCCATCGAGGGGGAGGGCTTTGGCGCCTCGACTTGCGATAAAAGTCTCGGCAATGTGGACTATGGCTACGGCGTCCGACCCCGACAGCGACATCGTCCCCGATTCCGAGCGCCGAGGCCTGATCGGCGCATTGCCGCGGCCGCTTCGGCCTTATGCCTCGCTGATCCGGCTCGACCGGCCGATCGGAGCGTGGCTGCTCTTCTGGCCATGCGCGTGGAGCGTCGCGCTGGCGGGAATGGGGCCGGACGGCATCCAGCTGATCTTGTGGCTGGCGCTCGGCGCCTGGGCGATGCGGAGCGCCGGCTGCGTCTGGAACGACGTGGTCGACCGCGACCTCGATGCCCGGGTCGAGCGCACCCGCCTGCGGCCGCTGGCGAGCGGCCGGGCCGGCCTGACGGGCGCCTGGGTCCTGCTCGCGGGGCTCTGCCTGATCGGCCTGGTCGTCCTGCTGCAGCTCGGGCGAACGGCGCAAATCGTGGCGCTCGCCAGCCTCGCCCCGGTGGCGGCCTATCCCTTCATGAAGCGGATCACCTGGTGGCCCCAGGCCTGGCTCGGCCTCGTTTTCTCCTGGGGCGCGCTGGTCGGCTGGCCGGCGGTGCGCGGCGAGCTCGGCCCCACCCCCTTCCTCCTCTGGGCGGGATCCGTCTTCTGGGTGATCGGTTACGACACGATCTATGCGCTTCAGGACCGCGAGGACGATGCCCTGGTCGGCGTGAAATCCTCGGCGCTCGCCCTCGGCCGGCATGCCAGGACCGGCATAGCCTTGTGCTACGCCCTCGCGCTGGTCTTGTGGGCGGCCGCCTTGTGGCGGGTGCGCCCTGACGGGCTCGCGCTGGTGGCCCTGCTGCCGATGGCCGGGCATCTCAGCTGGCAGGTGGCGAAGCTCGATCCGGAGGATGGCGGCGACGCTTTGGCCAGGTTCCGCTCGAACCGGATGGCCGGCTTCATCCTCTTCCTCGCCTGCCTCGTCGTCGGCACCTCCTAGATTTAGCGCCGCATCCACCCTAGGTGGGCTTCATGCTGAGTATCACCGAAGCCGAGGCGCGCGCCGCCGCGCTGGTCGAGCGCGCCAGGCGGGCCGGGGCCGACGCCGCCGACGCTTTGTATCATTTCGATGCCTCCACCTCGGTGCAGGTGCGGCTCGGCGAGCTCGAGGACGTCGCCCGCAACGAGGCGGAGTCCATCTCGCTTCGCCTGTTCGTCGGCCGCCGCTCGGCGAGCGTTTCGTCATCCGACCTTTCGGACGACGCGCTGACCGCTCTGGTCGAGCGGGCGGCCGCGATGGCCCGCGAAGCGCCGGAAGATCCCTGGTCCGGCCTCGCCCCCCAGGAAATGCTGATGCGGGGACCGGGCGCCGACATCGATGGCGACGACGGCGCCGATCCTTCGCCGCTCGAGCTCAAGCGCCGTGCCCTGGAGATCGAGGAGGCCGGCCGGAGCGTCGAGGGAATCACCAACAGCGAAGGCGCGGGCGTGAGCGCCGGCCGGATGATCTTCGCTTTGGCCACCAGCCACGGTTTCTGCCGCGCCTATTCGACCACCGGCTATTCGTCCTCGGCCAGCCTGATCGCCGGCGAGGGCAGCGAGATGCAGCGCGATTACGCCGTCCACAGCGCGCGCCATTATGCCGAGCTCGACGATCCCGAGACGCTCGGCCGCCGCGCGGCCGAGCGCACCGTCGCCCGGCTTCGGCCGGCCAAGCTTGCGAGTGGGACCATGCCCGTCCTGTTCGACCCGCGCGTCGGAAATTCCCTGATCGGCCATTTGATGACCGCCATCGGCGGTCCGTCCATCACCCGCCGGACCAGCTTTCTGCTCGAAAAGGAGGGGGAGCGACTGTTCGGCGAAGATGTGACCATCCGCAACGATCCGCATCGCCTTCGCGGGCTGCGCTCGAGGCCGTTCGACGGCGAGGGCCTGCCGACACGGCCTTCGAAACTGATCGACGGCGGGCGGCTGACCGGCTGGCTGCTCGACAGCGCTTCGGCCCGCCAGCTCGGGAGGGCGCCGACCGGCCACGCCCTGCGCATCTCCGGCGGCGCGCCGAGCGTCGGGCTCACCAACGTCCATATGGAAGCGGGGCGGGTGACGGCGGAGCAACTGATCGGAGAGGTCGAGCGCGGAGTCTATGTCACCCAGCTGATCGGTCAGGGGATCAACCCCGTCACCGGCGATTATAGCCGAGGCGCCGTCGGCTTCATCATCGAGCAGGGCCGGCTTGGCCCGCCGGTCGCCGAGATCACCATCGCCGGCAATTTGCTCGACATGTTCGAGCGGCTCGTCCCGGCCGACGACCTCGAGTTCCGCTATGCGGCCAACGTGCCGACCTTCCGGATCGACGGGATGATGGTGGCCGGTGCTTGAGGCCGTCTCAGCGATCGCCCGCGAAGCCGGTAGAATAGCCGCCAACCGCTGCGGAAGTGATTTCAGGCGCTGGGAGAAGTCGCCCGGCAACCCGGTCTGCGAGATCGATCTGGAAGTCGACGTCTTCCTTCGCGAGCGGCTGACGGCGCTGGACCCGGAGGCGGGGTGGCTGTCGGAAGAGACGCTCGACGCGTCCGACCGGATGGAGCGAAAACGGCTCTGGGTGGTCGATCCGATCGACGGCACTCGCGATTATCTGCGCGGCCGGCCGGGCTGGTGCGTGTCGGTGGCTCTGGTCGAAGAACGGACGCCGTTGCTCGGAGTCCTCGACTCGCCCCCGCGGGGCGAGCATTGGACGGCCGAGAAGGGCAGAGGTGCCCGGCGTAACGGCGAGCGGCTGCGGGTCAGCGGCCGGCGCGAGCTCGCCGGTGCACGGGTTCCGGCGGACCAGCTGTCCGGGCCCGATCTCGATCTCGTCGCCGTCGCCAGGCCCAATTCGATCGCGCTCCGAATCGCCCTGGTCGCCGCCGGCGAGGCCGACCTCGTCGCGACCCTGAGGTGGGGGTTCGAGTGGGACATCGCCGCCGCGGCCCTGATCGCCGCCGAAGCCGGCGCGACGGTGAGCGGAGTGCTCGGCCAGCCGCTCACCTTCAACACCGCCCGCGGCGAGGCTTTCGGAGTGCTCGTCGCGACCCCCGCCATCCACTCCGACGCCGTCGAGCGGCTTCGGGAACGGGCGATGGACCTGGTCTGACCCGTCATCCCGGCTTTCGCCGGAACGACGGGCTTGTCGCAGCCGCGGCACGCTTCGCAGAGCCCGTTTCTGTTCCGCCCGCGCACCTGCTATGAAGGCGGGAAGGAGAAGGTTCATGAAGCTTCGGCTGCTCGCTCTGGCTCTCGCCGCCACCGCACTGGGCGGGGGCGCTCCGCTCGGCCAAAAGCCGACGCCGGCCCTGCCCGACGCCGAACCCGTGGAAGGCGTCGTCCTCGGCACCGAGGACGACAGCTGGGCGCGGATGACCGTGCCGGTGACCATCGGCAAACGCGGCCCTTACGACTTCGTCGTCGATACGGGCGCTGAGCGTACGTCGATCGCTCAGGAGCTGGCGCGCGACCTTCAGCTCGGCCTCGGCAACCGGGCCCGGCTGCACAGCATGACCGAGGTCAGCCAGATCCAGACCGTCCTGATTCCGGCTTTGGAGGTCGGCGGTCGGAGCGTTCGCGACATCCATGCCCCCGCGCTGCAGCGCCGCTATATCGGCGCCGAGGGCATATTGGGGGTCGATTCGCTGCAATCCCAGCGCGTCTCCTTCGATTTCGTCCGGCAGCAGATGAC
Source organism: uncultured Alphaproteobacteria bacterium (assembly GCA_963850005.1). Classification (GTDB taxonomy): domain Bacteria; phylum Pseudomonadota; class Alphaproteobacteria; order Sphingomonadales; family Sphingomonadaceae; genus Allosphingosinicella. Next base: position 693,226 of record CAWKJG010000004.1, on the reverse strand, counting down.
GGTGACGAACAGCCACAGGCGGGAGGAATATTGGCCGGCCGACACGATCGTCGTCACCGCCCGCAACCGGCTCGGCCACCTCGTGCTGGTCGACGCCTCCGTCGACGGGCAGAAGGTCTGGGTGATCCTCGACACGGGGGCTCAGACGACCGTCGCCAACAACGTGCTTCGGCGCAAGCTGGAGGAAAAGGGCCGGCTGCGGACGACCGTGCCCATTATGCTGCAGAGCGTCACTGGCGGCCAGATGCTGGCGGCCCAGACGGTAGTAAGGCACATCCGGCTCGGCGGGATCGACATTAACGACATGCCGGTCGCCTTCGCCGACGTTCATCCCTTCGCCAAGCTCGGCCTGACCAAAAAGCCGGCGCTCCTCCTCGGCATGGACGCGCTGCGGCTGTTCGACCGGGTCTCGGTCGATTTCCCGAACCGCCGGGTGCGGCTGCTCGGCGGTTCGAGGTCGCAGCTCGAGGGCGCGCGTTTCGCCGCGAGGCGCGCCAGCATCCCGGTGAAAGCCGGAACCCCGGGGAATTGAGGCGCTCCTCCATGAGGTCCCGGCTTTCGCCGGGATGACGATCAGCCCACCCGGGGCACCCCGAGCCTTGGAATATCGATCTTCGGGCAGCGGTTCATCACCACCTTGAGCCCGGCCGCTTCGGCGCGCGCGGCGGCGTCCTCGTTGATCACTCCGATCTGGAGCCAGACCGACTTCGCTCCGGCGGCGATCGCTTCGTCGACCGCCTCGCCCGCGGCCTGGGGACGGCGGAAAATGTCGACCATGTCGATCGGCTCGCCGATCTGCGCGAGTTCGCGCCAGACATATTCGCCATGGACATGCTCGCCGGTGATCTGCGGGTTCACCGGGATTACCCGATAGCCCCAGTCCTGGAGGAACTTCATCACTCCGTAGCTCGGCCGGTCGGGCCGGTCGGAGGCGCCGATCATGGCAATCGTGCGGGTCTCGCTGAGCAGGGTGAAAATGTCTTCGTCGCGGGTGAGGGTCATGGTTTTGCGGCCGATCCTAGCGCGAGCCAGAGCCCGAGCGCGGAAGGCTGAGGAGACCGTAGGTCAGTCCCGTGACGCCGAGAAAAATCAGAATAATCCCAAGCTCCGCCATCAATTGTCTCCCAGGCAACCCAGCAGCCTCGAATGTGCCTTCGCGACAAGCCTCTGCCGGTGCGGTACGCTTAACGCCGGGCTGGGCGTCTCGTCTCCCAAAAACTGCGTCGCCAATGTACAGCGCTGCTGATCGCGACTGCTCCAATCATGCATCAATGCGAACGCGCCTGCTATGACGCTGCCGAGGCCGGCGGAGGCCAGCAACTTCAGCCAGCCCTCCATGCCCGATGGCGAATCGACGCGCGTTGAAGATCTAGCCATCGACTTTTCATAACACACTAAACCCAGGACACCAAACATTGCTAAGCGATGTGCAACGTCTTCAGTAGGCGCTCGGCAATGGAGGCGAAGGCCTTTGCCTCTTCGCCTTCTCCAGCCGCGGGCGGCACGCCCGCGTCGGAATCCCGCCGGATCGAGAGGGTGAGGGGGATCCGCCCCAGGAAGGGGATCGACATCACCTTCGCCGCAGCCTCCGCCCCGCCGGCGCCGAACGGGTCGGACACTTCGCCGCAATGGGGACAGGCATAGCCGGACATGTTCTCGACGAGGCCGAGCAGCGGCACGTCCATCTTTCGGAAAAGGTCGATGGCGCGGGTGGCGTCGATCAGGGCGAGGTCCTGCGGGGTGGAGACGATCACCGCTCCGGCCGGCTTCCATTTCTGGATGAGGGACATCTGGATATCGCCGGTCCCGGGGGGGAGGTCGACGATCATCAGGTCGCGATCGTCCCAGTCGCCGTCCATCAGCTGGCCGAGCGCGCTGGCGATCATCGGGCCGCGCCAGGCGAGCGCGGTGCCCGGCTCCACCAGCTGGCCGATCGACAGCATCTTCACCCCGTAAGCGTCGACCGGGACGATCCTTTTCTCGCTGAGCTCGGGACGTTCGTGATTGCCCATGATCCGGGGCAGCGACGGCCCGTAAATGTCGGCGTCGACCAGCCCGACCTTGCGGCCGGCGCGGGCGAGGGCGACGGCGAGGTTGGCCGCCATGGTCGACTTGCCGACTCCGCCCTTGCCGCTGCCGACGGCGACGATGGTCCGCTCCACCTTGTCCGCGGTCATCGCGATCCGGACCTCGCGGACCCCCGGCACGCCGATGAGGGCGGCGCGGATTGCGCGCTCCAGTCCGGCTCGCTGCTCGGCGGAAAGGCCGCCGACGTCGAGCACGAGGCTGGCAATGCCGTCCCTTAGCCGCGGCGCGGCAATTCGGCCCTGGGCCTCCGCGACGGAGGCGAGGGCAGGGGTGAGAGGGTCGGTCCCGTCGTTCATCCGTCGCAGATAGGGGGTGGAGATCGGCTTGCCACTGTTTTTCCGCCGGGCCGCTACCTATAAAGGCGTATGGCAAGATTTTTCGGGTGGGGCGCGCGTCTCGGCGCCATGTTGAATGAAAATCGCGGCGGGCCCTGGGGCCCGTCGGGCGACGGCGGTTCCGGCGACGGCGGCGGCGGCGGCCCGCGCAACCCCTGGGGACAGCCGCCGCGCAAGCGCCGTACCCCGGGCGTGGGCACCAATGTCAGCTCGATAGACGATTTCCTGAGGCGGGGCCGCGAGAAATTCGGCGGCCGCTTCCCGCATCAGGAGGGACGCCCCTACTGGCTCTACGGACTCGGCGTGTTCGTCTTGCTCTGGCTGCTCTTCACCTGCTTCCACCTGATCGGCCCGCAGGAGCGGGGCGTCGTCACCCTGTTCGGCAAGTACAGCCGGACGGTGAACAGCGGCATCGCCATGACCCTGCCGCTGCCGATCGAGCGGCTGCAGAAGGTCGACGTCGGCCAGATTCGCACCAGGGACATCGGCTCGTCCGACACGGCGCAGGAAAATCTCATCCTCACCGGCGACCAGAACATCATCGACGTCGCTTATTCGGTGCGCTGGACGATCCGCGATCCCCATCTCTACCTCTTCCAGATCAACGATCCGGAATCGACGATCGGCGAAGTGGCCGAAAGCGCGATGCGTGCGGTGCTCGCCACCGTCTCGCTCGACGACGCGATCGGCGCCGGCCGAAGCGACATCGAATTGCGCGTGTCCCTGGTCATGCAGCAGGTGCTTGACCGCTACGGCGCCGGCGTGAGGATCGAGGGCATTGCCATCAAGCAGTCCGACCCGCCGGCAACGGTCAACAACGCCTTCAAGGAGGTGTCGGCCGCCCAGCAGGAGGCGCAGTCCTACATCAACCAGGCGCGCGCCTACGCCCAGCAGCAGACCGCCCGGGCGCAGGGCGACGCCGCCGCGTTCGACAAGGTCTACGCCCAGTACAAGCTGGCACCGGAAGTGACCCGGCGGCGCATGTATTACGAGACGATGGAGCGGGTCCTCTCCAAGGTCGACAAGACCGTGATCGAGGCCGACGGGGTCACCCCCTATCTGCCGCTGCCCCAAATCCAGCGCCAGGCGCAGGAAGGAGCCGCCCGATGAGCCCGGCGCTTCGCAACCCGATCCTCATCGCCTTCGTCGCGATCGCCTTGCTCGTCCTCGCCGGAAGCACCTTCGCGACGGTTCCGGAGACCAAGCAGGCGGTGGTCGTCCGCTTCGGCAATCCGGACCGGGTGATCAACAAATACCTGCCGGGCGTCGATTTCGGCCGGACCGGGGCGGGGCTGATCGCCCGCTGGCCGTTCATGGAGCAGATCGTCTGGATCGATAAGCGCATCCTCAGCGTCAAGATGGATCGCCAGCAGGTGCTCTCGACCGACCAGCTCCGGCTCCAGGTCGACGCCTTCGCCCGCTACCGGATCGTCGATCCGCTGCAGATGTACATCTCCGCCAAGACCGAGGAGCGGGTCAGCGACCAGTTGAAGCCGATCCTCGGCTCGGCGATCCGCAACGAGCTCGGCAAGCGGCAGTTCGCCGCCCTGCTCAGCCCGGAGCGGGGCCAGCTGATGGCGAACATCAAGCGCGCGCTCGACCGGGTCGCCCGCCAATATGGCGCCGAGATCGTCGACGTCCGGATCAAGCGCGCCGACCTTCCCGAAGGAACTCCGCTCGATTCGGCCTATGAGCGCATGCGGACCGCCCGCCAGCAGGAGGCCGGGGCGATCCGGGCCCAGGGCTACAAGCAGGCCCAGATCATCAAGGCCGAGGCCGACGCCGAGGCCGCGAGCACCTATGCCGAAGCCTATGGCAAGGATCCGGACTTCTACGCTTTCTACCGGGCGATGCAGAGCTACGAGACGACCTTCGCCCCGGGCGAGAACCAGGGGCGTTCGAGCATCATCATGTCGCCCGACAACCAATATCTGCAGGAGTTCAAGGGAAAGAACCGGTAGGCAAGAGGGCGAAAGCCGATTCCGTCATTGCGAGCGAAGCGAAGCAATCCAGGTCCAGCGCCGGGCGAGCGTCGCATGGATTGCCGCGTCGCTTCGCTCCTCGCAATGACGGGTCCCTATTCAAATCCGGTTCAGAAGTACCAAGTACAAGTGTAATCGATCAGGACCGCCCGGATCCGCCCGCCCGGGCCGAAAGACAATGAGGAGACTGCAATCGTGCGTTACGTCTATGGCATCTCGGCCGCCATTCTTCTCGGCGGCGCCGCCGCCACGCTGACGGTGGGGCCCGTCGGTGCCCAGACCGCTCAGAACGATCCCGGCTCCATGGCCTCGGCCGCTCCGCGTGCCGGCGCCCCGATGAGCTTCGCCGATCTGGCCGCTCGTCTGCAGCCCGCGGTGGTCAACATCTCGACCAAGCAGTCGCTTCAGGTCAACCGCAGCCGTCAGGTGCCTCCCGGCTTCGAAGATTTCTTCCGCCAGTTCGGAGTGCCGGTGCCGGAGGGCGGCGGCGATGCTCCGGTCACCCAGCGCGGCGGCTCGCTCGGTTCGGGGTTCATCATTTCGGCCGACGGCTATGTCGTCACCAACAATCACGTCGTGTCCCCGGCCCGCACCGGCGCCACGGTCGAGCAGATCACGGTGATCCTGTCGGACCGCCGCGAGTATGAGGCGACCCTGGTCGGCCGTGACACGGCCTCCGACCTCGCCTTGCTCAAGATCAAGGGCAACAATCTGCCCTTCGTCCGCTTCGGCGATTCCAGGCAGGTCCGGGTCGGCGACTGGGTGGTGGCGATCGGCAATCCGTTCGGCCTCGGCGGCACCGTCACCGCCGGGATCGTCTCGGCGCTCCACCGCAATATCGGCGCCGGCACCTACGACCGCTACATCCAGACCGACGCCTCGATCAACATGGGCAATAGCGGCGGCCCGATGTTCGACCTGGAGGGCAATGTCGTCGGCATCAACACCGCGCTGATCTCGCCTACCGGAGGCAATGTCGGAATCGGCTTCGCCATCCCCGCCGAGCAGGTCTCGCCCGATCATCGACTCGCTGCGCAAGGGCCAGCGCCCGCAGCGCGGCTATATCGGAGTCAGCCTGCAGGCGCTGGACGAGGATATCGCCTCCTCGCTCGGAATCCCGAAGAACCAGGGCGAGCTGATCCGCGGAGTCACCGCCGGCGGCCCGGCGGCGCGTGCCGGAATCCAGCAGGGCGACGTCGTCGTCAGCGTCGGCGGGCGCCCGGTGACCCCGGACGAAACGCTGGCCTATCTCGTCTCGCGCCAGCCGATCGGCTCGCGAGTCCCGATCGAGATCTTCCGCGACGGCCGGCGCCAGACCGTCAACGTCGCCGTCGGCGAGCGTCCGACCGAGGAGGAGCTGGCGCGGCTCAACGGAATCGAGGACGAAACCCCGGTCAGCGAGCCGGCGGAAGCGCAGCAGTCGACCAGCCAGAAGTCGGCGCGCGAGAGTCTCGGAGTCACCGTTCAGACGCTGACCCCCGACATCGCCCGCTCGCTCCGGCTGAACGACGTCAACGCCAAGGGCGTCGTCATCGCCTCGGTCAATCCGAGCAGCGACGCCGCCGCCAAGGGCATCCAGGTCGGCGACATCATCCTGTCGATCAACCAGCGCGCCACCCGCACCCCGGAGGAGGCCGCCGCCGCCGTCGCCGCGGCGCGCTCGGCCGGCCGCAACAGCGTGCTGCTGCTGATCCGCCGCGCCAACACCGCCCCGGCTTATTACGGAATCGCCCTGGCGGGGCGGTAAATCCCCTAAATCCTCCCCGAGCTTGCTCGGGGAGGGGGACCGCGCGAAGCGCGGTGGAGGGTAAATGGCGCGGACCTGTTCCAGCCACCCCTCCACCACCCTTCGGGTGGTCCCCCTCCCCATCTCGCGATGGGGAGGATTTCCTTGCTCCTCCTCACCGCTTGCCGCCCTGCTCCACATCGGGGATAGGGCGACAGTCTGCAGGGAGCGTGAGCCATGGACGACGACAGCGGGATCTTCATCGGCCTGGGCGGCGGGCAGCCGCAGCGGCTGATGCTCAGGCGCGCCAACCGGCACGGCCTGATCGCCGGCGCCACCGGCACCGGCAAGACCGTCACCCTGCAGGGCCTGGTCGAAGGTTTCTCCCGCGCGGGAGTGCCGGTCTTCGTCGCCGACGTGAAGGGCGATCTCGGCGGGATCGCCATGGCGGGATCGCCGACGGGCAAGCTTCACGACGCCTTCACCGCCCGATCCGCCGAGATCGGCGATTCGTCCTGGGCCTATGGCGACAATCCGGTCCAGTTCTGGGACCTGCTCGGCGAGCAGGGCCACCCCATCCGGACCACCGTCTCCGAAATGGGCCCGCTCATGCTGTCCCGCCTGATGGACCTGAACGAGGTCCAGGAGGGGGTGCTGACGATCGTCTTCCACGTCGCCGACAAGGACGGGCTGCTTCTGCTCGACCTCGACGACCTCCAGGCGATGCTCGCCGATTGCGCCAACCGCGCCGACGAGTTGACGGTGACCTACGGCAACGTCTCCAAGGCGAGCGTCGGAACCATCCAGCGCTCGCTCCTCCAGCTTCGCTCGCAGGGCGGCGACCGTTTCTTCGGCGAGCCGGCGCTCGACATCGACGATCTCATCGGCCTCGACGAGTCCGGCCGCGGCCTCGTCAACATCCTCGCCGCCGACAAGCTGATGGCCTCGCCCAAGCTCTATTCGACCTTCCTGCTCTGGCTCCTGTCCGAGCTGTTCGAGCAGCTTCCCGAGGTCGGCGACCCCGACAAGCCCACGCTCGTCTTCTTCTTCGACGAGGCCCATCTGCTTTTCACCAGCGCTCCGCCGGCGCTTCTGGAGAAGATCGAGCAGGTGGTCCGGCTGATCCGCTCGAAAGGCGTCGGAATCTATTTCATCACCCAGAATCCGATCGACATCCCCGACGCCGTCGCCGGCCAGCTCGGCAACCGGATCCAGCATGCTCTGCGCGCCTTCACGCCGCGTGACGAGAAAGCGGTGCGCTCGGCGGCGGAGACCTTCCGGGCCAATCCGGGAGTCGACGTCGCCACCGCCATCACCGAGCTCAAGGTCGGCGAGGCTTTGGTGTCCTTGCTTCAGCCGGACGGGTCGCCGTCGCCGGTCGAGCGGACCCTGATCCGAGGTTCCGGGCTCGCGGGTCGGCCCGGTCACGGCGGTGGAACGGGGGGTACTCGTCCAGACCGATGCGATCGGCGACAAGTATGACGCTGTGATCGACCGCGAATCCGCGGAGGAGCTGCTCGGCGCCAAGTCGAGCGAGGCCCAGGCCGCGGCCGCCGAGGCCAAGGCCAAAGAGGAGGAGGCGAAGCTCGACGCGGCCGAGGCGAAGCAGGCCGAAAAGGACCGGCTGATCGCCGACCGCGAGGCCGCGCGCCTCGCCAAGGAGGAGGAGCGCGCCCGGATCGCCGCCGAGCGCGAGGCCGCCCGCCAGGCCCGGGAGGCGGCGAAGCCGAGCTTCACCGACAAGCTGGTCCAGTCGGCCGCGCGCTCGGCGGCGAGCTCGGTCGGCCGCCAGATGGCGGGCAAGGTCGGGGGCCAATTGCTCAGGGGGCTGCTGGGCGGGTTGTTCAGGGGAAGATGATCTAATTCCCTCTCCCTGCAGGGGAGAGGGAAATGCCGCGGAGCGGCGAGGGTGAGGGCCTGGGCGCATCCCTGCTCACGCCCTCACCCTGGCGCTTCGCGCCTGTCCCTCTCCCCTGCGGGGAGAGGGCCTTCTCGTCGCAAGCCTCTTGCCCCTGCCGGCCGCACCCGCGAAGGTGGGCGTCTGGCAAAAGGGGTCAACGCATGGCGGCTGAAGGTACAATTCGCGAGCTGACGGTTCGCGCAATCATCCTCGGCGGGATCATCACCCTGGTCTTCACCGCCGCCAACGTCTATCTCGGCCTCAAGGTCGGCCTCACCTTCGCCACCTCGATCCCGGCCGCCGTCATCTCGATGGCGGTGCTGCGCTTCTTCTCCTCGTCGACCATCCTCGAGAACAATATCGTCCAGACCGTCGCCTCGGCGGCGGGGACCCTGGCGGCGATCATCTTCGTCCTGCCCGGCCTGGTCATGATCGGCTGGTGGCAGGGCTTTCCGTTCGTGACCACGGCCGCGATCACGATGCTGGGCGGGATATTGGGCGTGCTCTTCTCGGTGCCGCTGCGCCGCGCCCTGGTCGTCGATACGCCGCTCCCTTATCCTGAGGGACGCGCCGCGGCCGAGGTTCTTCAGGTCGGCTCGAGGTCGGACGAAGGCGCGGAGGAGAGCGCCAGGGGCCTGTCCGTCCTGCTCTGGAGCAGCCTCGCCTCGGCCGGCTTCGCCATCCTCACCCAGACCCGGCTGGTCGCGGCCGAGGCCGCGGCCTTTTTCCGGGTGGGGCCCGGGGCGACCGGAATCTCCGGCGGCCTCTCTTTCGCATTGATGGGGGTCGGGCATCTCGTCGGAATCTCGGTCGGGCTGGCGATGTTTCTCGGGCTGGTGATCGGCTGGTGGATCCTGCTCCCCATCCTGACCGCGCAGATGCCGCAGGGCGGCGGTCCGGAAGCCTGGGCGGGCGCGATCTTCACCCAGCATGTCCGATTCTTCGGAGCGGGCGTGATCGGAGTCGCCGCGGTCTGGACCCTGCTCAGGATCGCCGGTCCGGTGCTCGGAGGAATACGCTCGGCGATGGCGGCGAGCGCGGCCCGGCGCGGCGGCCAGACGCTGGCGCTCGAGGAACGCGACCTTCCGATCGCGATCGTCGGCTTCGGCTCGCTCGCCATATTGGTGCCGATCGCCTGGCTTTTGTGGAGCGTGATCGCCGGGGGGCCACTGGCCGGATCGGCTTTCCTGCTGATCGGCGGCGCCCTTATCTTCATCCTCGTCATCGGCCTGATGATCGCCGCCGTCTGCGGCTACATGGCCGGCCTGATCGGCGCCTCGAACAGCCCGGTCTCGGGCATCGGCATCCTCTCCGTCGTCGCCGCTTCGCTGATGCTGGTCGGTCTGTTCGGGCGCGACACCCCGCCCGGTACGTCGGAGGCTCTGGTCGCCTACGCCCTGATCGTGACCGGGATCGTCTTCGGGATCGCCACCATCTCCAACGACAACCTCCAGGATCTGAAGACCGGTCAATTGGTCGGGGCCACTCCGTGGCGCCAGCAGGTCGCTTTGGTGTTCGGAGTGATCTTCGGCTCGCTGGTGGTGCCGCCGGTGCTGCAGGTTCTTTACGAAGGCATGGGCTTCGCCGGAATGCCGGGCGCCGGGCCGAACGCTCTGCCCGCGCCGCAGGCGGCGCTGATCTCGGCGCTCGCCAAGGGCGTGCTGGGCGGCGACCTCAACTGGACGATGATCGGCTATGGCGCCCTGACCGGAGTCGGGCTGGTCCTGCTGGACGAGATGCTGGGCCGGCTGAAGATCCTCCGCCTGCCGCCGCTCGCGATCGGAATCGGCATCTATCTGCCGATGGCGGCGATCCTTCCGGTCGTGATCGGGTCGGTGATCGGCTTCTATTACGACCGCTGGGCGGACGGCCGGCCGAGGCCCGAATTCGCCCGGCGCATGGGCGTCCTCACCGCCACCGGCCTGATCGTCGGCGAAAGCCTTTGGGGGGTGCTGTTCGCGGGGATTGTCGCGGGTTCGGGGAAGGACACGCCCTTGGCGGTGGTCGGGGAGGGGTTCGAGGTCTTCGCTCTGGCGGGCGGGACGGCGCTGTTCGTGCTGCTGGCTCTGTGGCTGTACCGCCGGACGATGCGGCTGGCCGTCTAAATCCTCCCCAAGCTGGCTTGGGGAGGGGGACCACACGAAATGTGGTGGAGGGGCAGCTGGCGCGGAGGCCGAGGTTCGTGCGCGAACCCGCAGCTTCTTTCTGCCATTAACCCCTCCACCAGGCTTCGCCTGGTCCCCCTCCTCATCTTCGATGGGGAGGATCTCAGCTCTTCGCCTCCAGCCACTTCGTAATATCCGGCAGCCGCGTGGTGCGCACCCGCACCCGGTCGCGGATCGAGGCGATGGCGACGTCGACCCGGCCGCGCGACTGGGGCGTCATGTGGCGGGTCGCGAAATCCTCGAGCTTGGCCACCATCGCCGGATCGGCCGAGCCGCCGCCGAGGCCCGCGAGGAAGCGCGAGCGCGACGAGATGTCGACCAGCCCCTCGACCTTCTCGCGGTTGCGGAGGGCGAAATCGTAGGCGAGGTCGGGATGCTCGTCGGCCACCGCCGAGATGATCCCGGCGCTGGTCGTTGCGCCCGGCTCGTCGGTCAGGGCGAGGTCGAGCGCCCGTTGCGCCAGAGTGGGATCGGCGGCGCTTCCCAGGAGCCGGTAGAGCTGGGCCTTGACCAAAGGGGTCCGTTCCGAGCGCGCCTGGGCCTTCAGGCGCTCCCAGCCGGCGGAATCGACGTTGCGGGCGGTGACGGCGAGGATCGTGCTTCGCAGCGGGCCTCCGGTCGCCAGCGCATCGTTGGCGGCCAGCCGCCTGTTGGCTTCGCCGACGACCGTCGAATCGCCCATCTCGCCGAGCGTCTTGATCAGGTCCGCGCGGAGCACCGGGACGGTCGGCGCCTCGCCGGCTCTCGGGGCCCAGCCGATTCGCGCCAGCACCGGCGACAGCTTCGCCGAGGCGTAGCGCTCCAGCATCGCGCGATGGGCGGGATCGCTCTCGTAGAGGCCGTGGACGCTGCTCAGGATCGCGGCCGCCCGGCTCCACACCTGGGGGTTGGCGTTGGCCGGGACCGAGTCGACCATGTCGAGCGCCTCGGCGGCCGACTGGTAGCCGGCGAGGCCGAGGCCCCAATTGTCGGCGAGCAGGCCGATCTGGTCGATCGGCTTCAGGCGCGCGAAGCTGGCGGTAAGCCGGTCGAGCAGGGCCGGGGTATAGAGGGTTCGGTAATAGCCGGTCTGGCCGCTGTTGACGACGACCGGGGTGCAGCCTGGGACGCTGAGGGTACCGGCGCCGCCCTCGACGAGGGTGCGAGTTTCGGCGCCGCCGACGGTCGAGGCGATCACCGGCACCCGCCACGCCCTGGCCTTCTGATCCTGGCGGTCGCGGCTGAATTGCGCCTGGCGCAGAGTGACGGCGGTCTTGCCGCCGTGGCAGGTCGCGTCCTCGACCCGGATCAGCGGCACGCCGGGCTGAAGCGTGAAATCGTGGGCGATGGCGGTGACCGGCTTGCCGGCCGCCCGTTCCACCGCCTGCCAGAGGTCGTCGGTCTGGGTGTTGCCGAGCCGGTGGGTGCGGATATAATCCTGAACGCCGCGCCGCCACGAATCCTCGCCGACATAGTCTTCGAGCATGGTGATCACCGCCTCGCCCTTCTGGTAGGTGATCGCGTCGAAGGCCTGGCTGATCTGCTCGACGGTGCTGATCCGCTGCACCACCGGGTGCGTGCTGGAGACCGAGTCGAGGTTGATCGCCGCTTCCCGCCCGGAAACGGTGCCGAGCTCGGGATCCCATTCCGGGTGAAGGGCGGTGGTCGCCTTGGTCGCCATCCACGAGGCGAAGCCCTCGTTCAGCCAGAGATCGTCCCACCACGCCATGGTGACGAGGTCGCCGAACCATTGGTGCGCCATTTCGTGCGCCGCCACTTCGAAGATGCGCTGGCGGGTCGCTTCGGTGGTGATCGACGGATCGACGAGGAGGATCGATTCGAAGGAGAAGATCGCGCCCCAATTCTCCATCGCTCCGAAAAACTGGCTGCTGCCCGGGCCGGCGACATTGTCGAGCTTGGGCAGGGGATAGGGGGTGCCGAAATATTTGTTGTACCAGGGCAGGATCTTCGCCGAGCTCTCCAGCGCCCAGCGGCCCTTCTCGCCGTCGCCGCGCTTGGTGACGACTCCGATCTCGGTATTGGCGGACGTGGTCGTGATCCGGTCGAACTCGCCGACGGCGAGGAAGAGCAGATAGCTCGACATGGCCGGAGTGGTCTGGAAGGTGACCGTCCTGGTGCCGTCGGCGTTGGTCTTGACGCCCGCCTGGGGCATGTTGCCGACGACGTCCTGGTCGGCCGGCACGGTGACGTTGAGATTGTAGGGGGTGCGATACTGGGGCTCGTCCCAGCCGGGGAAGAAGCGGCGGGCGTCGGGCGCTTCGAACTGGGTGAACAGGGCGCGCTTCTTGCCCGCCGGGTCTTCGTAGTCGAGCGCGAACAGGCCGGCCGCCTGGGTGTAGATCTTGCCGGCATAATTGATCGTGAGCCGGTAGCGGCCGGGGTCGATTTCGCGCCTGAACCGGATGTTCGCGGTCTGCCGCTCCTGGTCGACGTAGAACCGGCTCGGCGAGACGGCGACGGGAGCGTCGGCGTCGCCGCCGGCCAGGGAGACGTCGATGAATTCAAGGTCGGCCGCGTTCAGAATTATGTTCTGAGTCGCCTCCAGCACCTCGATGTCGATGTCGACTCGCCCCTTGAAGCGCAAATTGGCGGCATCGGGCGTGGCGTTGATCGTATATTGGAGCGGCCGAACGTTGGTCGGCAGCTGGGTCGGGATCTGCCGGGCGGCCTGCGGGGCCGTGGCGGCGGGTGAGGAAGGCGCGGCCTGGTCGGTGGTCCTGGCGCAGCCGGCGAGGGTGAGGGCGAGCAGGGAAGCGGTGGCGAAGAGGCGCATGGAGGTCTCCGGCAAGGGATTTAGCTGCGCTCCTGCGGGGGCGCCGGTGCCTTGTCAAACTCAGTAGCCGAAGATCGGTGCCGCCTTGTGGCCTTCGAGGACGTGGGCGCGAAGCTTTGCCGGCTCCCAGAGCAGCTCGACCCCCGCCTCGGCCTGCCGGATCAGGGAGACGATCGCCGCGTTGACCGGCGCGGGCCGTCCGAGTCTCTTCGCCAGCGCGACGACCTCGCCGTTCAAATAAGCAATTTCGGTCGGCCGTCCGGCCTTCAGATCGTCGGCCATGGACGAGCGCGCGCGGGCGTCGATCTTCTGGATCTTGAGGAACAAATTGTTGAAGATGAGATTGGGCGAGGCGATGACGTGCGGGAGCAGCCTGGGCGGAACCGGCCCGATCTTGGCCGGCTCGATCCCCGCCGCCTCGAGCAGGGCGAGCGCCTCCAGGATCGAGGCCGCGACGACCCGGCGATAGTCGCGCTCGCGCAATTGCTCGAGCAGGGTCATGCCGGACAAGGCGTTGACCGCGTTGTTGAGGTTGATGAGCAATTTGCCCCAGGCGATCGCCGCCATGTCGGTCGAAAGCCTCAGCCGCGCCGGTCCGTCGCCGATCCGCTCCGCAAGCGCTCGAAGCGCCGGCGAATCCTCGGCGAGCAGATCGCCGGCGACGCCCTTGTGGAAGCGGCCGTGGCCGAGCGTGGCGACATTGTAGGGCACCATTCCCGCCACCGCCTCGAACCGGGTCTTGAGTATCGAGCGGAGCAGTTCGACGTTGCTCACGCCGTTCTGGAAGCTGACGACGAGCGCACCCTTCTTCGCGTTTCGGGCGATCTCCTTCGCGGCGGCGGCGGTGCCGGTGCTCTTGACGCACAGGGCGATGATATCGGCCTTCGCCAAGCGCGGTCGGGCCTGGTCGAGAAGTCCACCTGCTCCGGCGCCAGCCGCACCCGCCAGCCTGAATAATCGGTGAGCGTGAGGCCATTCGCCGCGATCTCGCCCGCGACCTTTTCGCGCCCGACGAAGCTGACCGGAATCCCGGCCGCGGCCCAGGCGCCGCCGATGAAGCAGCCGATGGAGCCGGCTCCGAGGATCGCGATTCTTGTCATGCCGGAAAGCTCCCTCAGCCCCTCACCGGCTCGTCACGCCACAATAAGCGGTTGCGATCAACCATTTGTCTTGCGGCCCGCTTTGCGCGATGATCGCCCGAACCGGGAAGATCCGAAGATGCTGTTTTATCTGGCCATGCTTGCGGCAATCGCCCCGTCGACCAGCCCGCGCCCGAACCCGCCGGAGTCGCTCGCGCGCGCCCAGAAGGCCTTCGACGCCGCGCTCGCCGAATGGAACCGGGGCGATCACGCAAAGGCCGTGGCCCTGGCCCGTCCGCTCGCCGACACCGGCTACAGCGGCGCCATGCACATGCTTGGCACCGCCTACGATAGTGGCAACGGAGTCTCACGGGATCCTGTCCAGGCGGTCAGCTGGTTCCGCCGCTGCGCCGCTCTCGAAGAGGGCCAGTGCCTGCGCAGCCTGGGCATCATGTACGAAAATGGCCGGGGCGTGCCCCGCGACCTCGAAACCGCCTTCTTCTGGTATTCGAAGGCGGCCGCGGAAGCCGTCGAGGCCGCCTATTTCGACGTCGGCCTGGCGCACCATTTCGGCCACGGCACCAGGATCGATTATCTTGAGGCGATGCGCTGGTACCGCAAGGCCGCCGAACGGGACGTGCCGGGTGGCTATGCGGGAATGGCCGAGCTCCACCGCTTTGGCCTTGGCGTGGCGAAGAACCCGGCCGAGGCTTTTTCCCTGTACGAAAAAGCCGCCGGGAAGGGGCAAATCGCGGCGCTGGCGGCAATGGCGGCCATGCTCGAAGACGGGGAAGGGGTCGCGGCCGACCCCCCTCGCGCCTTCGCGCTGTGGCAGCGCGCCGCCGCGGCCGGCAACCGCGACGGGATGCTCGGGCTCGGCTGGGCCTACAGCGAAGGCATGGGAGTCGAGAAGGATCCGGCCAAGGCGCTCGACTGGATGAGCCGGGCGGCTGAGGCGGGGTCGAGCGAAGCGATGGTCCAGCTCGGCTATGCCTACGAAGCCGGAGAGGGGCGGCCTCAGGACGATGCCAAGGCGCTGGACTATTATCGCCGCGCCGCCGCGCTCGACGATCCGAACGGAGTCACCAATCTCGCCCTGATGCACCTCGGCGGCCGGGGCACCAAGGCCGATCCCGCCGAGGCGGTTCGGCTGCTCGAGCGCGCGGTGCGGCTCGGGGACGTTCGCGGCCGCCTCTTCCTGGGCGTTGCTTATGCGAACGGCGAAGGAGTCGCGCAGGACAAGAAAAAGGGCTTCGCCATGGTCCGGGAGGTTGCCGAATCCGGCAATGCCGAGGCGATCGGGACGCTGGGCCTCTTCCACGCGGCCGGGGTCGGAACGCCCACGGACGAACGCGAGGCGGCACGCCTCTTCCGCAAGGCGGCGGAGTTGGGCGATTCTTCCGCCATGCGCCATCTCGGCAACGCTTATGCGAAGGGCAAGGGCGTCGGCCGCGATCCGAGCCAGGCCGCGGCCTGGCTGAGGAAGGCGCAGGCGGCTGGCGACTCCGAAGCCGGAGCCGCGCTGGAAGAATTGCTGGCCGCGAAAAAATAGCCGGGAGGTCAGCCGCGCCCGCGATAGGAGGGAACGCCCTGATCCGGCACCCACAGGCCTTCGGGCGGGTCGCCGGACTGCCAGAAGACGTCGATCGGAATTCCGCCGCGCGGATACCAATAGCCGCCGATTCGAAGCCACAGCGGCTTCATTTCCGCCGTCAGCCGCTCGGCGATTCCGACCGTGACGTCCTCGTGAAATCCGCAATGGTTGCGAAAGGCCGAGAGGAACAGCTTGAGCGACTTGGATTCGACGATGGACTCGCCGGGCGCATAGTCGATGACCAGATGGGCGAAATCGGGCTGCCCGGTGACCGGGCAGAGCGAGGTGAATTCCGGCGCGCTGAAGCGCACCAGATAGGCCCGGCCCGGCCGCGGATTGGGCACATAGTCGAGCTTCGCTTCTTCCGGCGAGGCCGGGAGCGCGCTGGAGCGGCCGAGATGGGTCAGGTCCATGGCCGCCGCTTTAGTGGAGGCGGCCGGGCAGGGGAAGACGAAGCGGTTTGTTCTTGATTTGTCCTCATTCATCGACTAAGCAGGAACCTGCCCGAGTCGTCCCGATCAACCGGCGAGGGCGGGAATCGGCTTTGGGGTTCGCCCCGGGCCGGCGGCCGGCGCGAAGTCATCCGGGAACGTTTGAGCTCGCGTCACCCCGAAGAGCCGTGACTGCGATTGTCCTCCGTGAGGACCTGAAGCGGCACAGAGCGTGAAGAGCCGGCGCCCGGGCTTAGGGCGTGAGGAGAGGATCGAAGGCTTCGGCCCGAAGGTCTCCTCCAAATCGGGGCCAGCGACCCCGGACGGAAGGAAGCGCGAAGGCCTGCCCAAGGCACCGAACGGCGGCACCGCCCCCCACAAGGGGCGGCGCCGGTGCCACCATAGCCTCGCAAAAGCGAAGGCAACGGGACCCGGCGGCTCTTCGACATAAAGTCTGGACGCTTTCGAATAACGACGAAAGCAAACCAAGTCGTCCAGCCCCGGGTGCCCGTGGCAAAGACGCGCCGGCCGTTTCTTCCCCCGTCTCCAACGGACGCACCCGCGCGCCCGAATTCCGCCTCCCGCGAAGCGGGCATCCCTTCTTTTTCACTTTTCTACGTCGCTCGTTGCGCCGTTGCGCCTTCTCTTAAAAACCGGGTGCCGAGGCGGTCGACCGGCAGGCGAAAGACTCCGACCGAGTGCAAAGCGCGGACCCGGCGCCGAAGCATCCAGCGCCTTCCCTTCAAGCGACGTGCCTGACTATTTTTGAGAGAAGGCGCAACGACGCAAAGGCGCAACGTAGAAAAGGGATAGGGTTGCCGCTTTGCGGCGGCACGCCTTAGATCGCGCGCTCCATCCGGATCGCCGGAAACAGCACGCCGCCCGGCATCGGAGTCTCGATTCGTTCGAGGCGGCGGAAGCCGAGCGCGGCGTAGAAGGCTTCGCCGTTCAGGCTTGCGAAGGTCTCGAACCGGGTGAATCCGGCGGCTCGGGCGTCGGCCTCGCAACGCGCGTAGAGAAGCCGTCCCACGCCGCGTCGGGTCCAGTCCGGATGGGTCGCGAAGTGGCGGATGTGGGCCCGCTCGGGATCCTCGTCCCGGTGGCCGGGGGGGTCGGAGCTCCAGCCGCCGCAGCCGGCGGGTTCGCCGGTTTCCGCCTCGACGAGATAGTAGCGGCCAGAGGACAGCAATCTCGGATTGGCGCGGGTCGTCTGCGGGAGGGCCCGGGCCAGCAGCTCGGGCGGATAAACCCCGGCCCACAGCAGAGGATAGGACGCGCCCAGCACCGAAGCGACGGCTGCCGCATCCTCGAGCGTGACGACGCGAAGGCGCATGGCCGGAAAGTCGCAGCCGCGGCCGCCGGGGGCAAGCGCTTTGACTCGGCCGGAGCGCGTGCGATAGCTCGCGCCATGAAGAAGATCCTGCTCGCCGCGTCGCTCCTCGCTCTGGCCGCGCCCGCCCTCGGCCAGGACGCCCCATCTCCGGCGGCGAACGACAAGGCGATCCCGGCGCCGATCGTCTCGGTCACCCGCCATGCCGGCACGTTCGGCGGGCAGCGGGTGGCCTACAGCGCGACGGCCTCGGAGACCTATCTCAAGGCCGCCGACGGCACCCCCAAGGCGAGCCTCTTCTCGATCGCCTATGTGAAGGAGCCGCGCGATCCCAATCGGCCCGTCGCCTTCCTGTTCAACGGCGGCCCGGGCTCGGGTTCGCTCTGGCTGCACATGGGCGCTTTCGGGCCGAAACGGGTGGCGATCCCCTCGGATGCGCGCGACGACGGGGCGCCGCCATTCCCCTTGCTCGACAATCCCGACAGCCTGCTCGACGCGACCGACATCGTCTTCATCGATCCGGTCGGCACCGGCTTCAGCCGGCCGCTCGGCAAGACCGAGGCCAAGGAATATTGGGGCGTGACCCAGGACGCCAAATCGGTCGCCGAATTCATCCGAATCTGGCTCGGCGAGAACGGCCGCTGGAACTCGCCCAAATTCCTCGGCGGCGAAAGCTACGGGACGACCCGCTCGGCGGCGGTCGTCAACCAGCTCGAGGGCGCTTTCAACGACGTCTCGCTGAACGGGATCATCCTCATCTCGACCATCCTCGATTTCGGCGCCCAGGCCTATGTGCCGGGCAACGAGACGCCCTACCTCTTCTATCCTGCCCTCGATGGCGGCGGCGGCTTACCATCACGGCAAGGCGCCGGCCGACTCGGGCAGCCTCGAAGGCTTCGTCCAGGAGGCGCGGGACTTCGCGGCCGGCGATTATGCCGCCGCCCTGTTCAAGGGCCAGAAGCTCCAGGGCGAGGAGCGCGCCGCCGTTCGCCGCCGCCTCGCCCGGTTCACCGGCCTGTCCGAGCGCTTTCTCGAATCCGCCGACCTGCGGGTGAGCGACCAGCGCTTCTACAAGGAGCTTCTTCGCGACAAAGGCCTCGTCATCGGCCGCCTCGACGCTCGCTACACCGGCCGCGATTACGACAATGCCGGGGAGACTCCGGACAACGATCCGAGCTTCTACGGGATCGACGCGGGCTATACGGCGGCGCTGAACTCCTGGGTCCGCGAGGGCCTGCGCTTCCGCACCGACCGCCAATATTCGACCATCGGCGGGGTCAGCGACTGGGACTGGGACCTCAAGGACCAGGGCGGGGAGCAGAAATATTACAAGACTGTCGCCCCCTATCTGGGTCGGGCGATGCGCGAGAATTCGGGGCTGCGCGTGTTCGTCGGGCAGGGCTATTTCGACTTCGCCACGCCCTTTTTCGGCGCCGAATATTCGCTGTCCCGAACCGGAATCCCGCAGGACCGGATCGTCTACCGTTATTATGGCTCCGGCCACATGATGTACGTCCGCGACGAGGATCGGGCGAAGCTTTCGAGCGACATAAGGGAGTTCATCCGCAGCCGATAAGGGCAATCAGGCATGGCTTAACGCCATTCAGAATGGCTTTATGAGGTGTCAGCCTGACTTTATGTCAGGTGAGCTTGACATAAGTTTTTGGCCAAGCTATCGAGTCGCCATGGCCGGCGGGTGGGCTGCCGGCGGGACGAGGCGAGAGCGGTGGACGTCGAGGGGTATGTGAAGAATCGGTTGAAGGTCCTTCGGGCGGAACGCGACTGGAGCCAGGCGGAGCTTGGCGGCCGGCTCGGAGTCTCCCGCCAGGCGGTGAACGCCATCGAGACCGGCAAATACGATCCGTCGCTGCCGCTCGCCTTCAAGCTCTGCCGCTTGTTCAGAGTCCCGATCGAGGAGATTTTCGATGACGGTTTCGGGGGGCCGGGCGATGCGCGATAATGCACCGCGCGGGGAGGGGGAGCTGCGCGACGCGGCGCGCCGCCGCAAGAAATGGCTGATCGTGGCCGCCCTGGCCGCGATCGGAATGGGGCCGGGTTTCTACATCGGCTTTCAGCACGGCGCCGCGCTGGCCCAGAGTCGGCCGGTCGTCTGGCCGCCGGCCGTGGCGGCCGCTCTGGCGGTCCTGTACCTCGTCACGGTGATCGGCGGCGGCTACATGCTCAGCCGTTTCACCGACGAGGTCGAGCGCCAGCTGAGCTATCGGGCGGGCAGCTTCGCCGGTGCCGTGCTCATGATCGTCTACCCGACCTGGTATTTGCTCTGGAAAGGCGGCTTCGTCCCGGAGCCCATCCATTGGGTGCTCTTCATCCTGTTCTGGCTGAGCCTCGCACTGACGACCATCTGGTACCGTTATTCGATGCAGGCGGAATCGTGATCAGGAACCTCCTCGCCCTGGCGTTGCTCGCCCTGGTGCTCGCGCCGCTCGTCTCGCTCCACCAGCTCGGCGCCGTCGAGGCCCACGCCTCGGTCCGGATGGTCGAAACGGGCTCGGTTCGAACCTTGAGCTTCGACGCCCTCCTCGCCGCAACCCGACTCTAGGAGGTCCTGATGACCGAAGCTTCAGACGTCGAGCTCGCGCACGGCATCGGCCGCCGGCGGGCGCGCCTCTTCGCGGTG
The DNA here is from genome assembly GCA_963850005.1 of uncultured Alphaproteobacteria bacterium. GTDB lineage: Bacteria > Pseudomonadota > Alphaproteobacteria > Sphingomonadales > Sphingomonadaceae > Allosphingosinicella. The sequence continues at coordinate 673,185 of CAWKJG010000004.1, read as the reverse complement.
CAGTCGGTTCTGTTCATCAGCTGGCAGGCGCTGTTCTTCTCCGGCCCGGCCGAGGATCCGCTTCGCACGGTGAGCGCGGTCAAGATCTCCGCCTGGTTCGTCTGGGCGCTGGTCCTGCTGCTCCTGCTCGCCACCGGCGGCGGCTTCCGCCACCGGAGGTTGCGCGGCCTGCTCAACGACGAGCTTACCCGGCAGAACCGCACCAAAGGCTATGTGACCGGTTTCTGGGTCGCGGCGGCCACGTGCATCGCCCTCTATCTGGTCGGCATGTTCGATCCGGTGAGCGGGCGGGAGGCGATCCACATCATCCTTTCCGCCGGGATCGGCGCCGCCCTGCTCACCTTCGCGCTGCTCGAGCGGCGAACCGCGGACAGCATCTAAGCACCTCATAACATAACGAAAAGAACTTCTGCCCCTGACCGGTCGCCCGGCAGCCGACGCTCAAGCCTTGCCTGAAAGGAATGATCCGATGAACAGACTCAAGTTTCTCGCCGCCTCCGTGGCGGTCCTCGCGGTCGCCGCGGCCTCGATTCACGCTCCGCTTGCCGCGCAGGCGAAGCAGGCTCCCACCCCGAAAACGTTCGGAAGCTGGGGCGTCGACCTCGGCGCCCGCGACCGCTCGGCGAAGCCCGGCGACAGCTTCTTCGACCATGCCAATGGCGGCTGGTACAAGACGGCCGTGATCCCGGCCGACTACCCGGTGGCCGGAATCGCGCTCGACACCCATTTGCTCACCCAGGCGCAGCTGCGCTCGGTGGTCGAGGACAGCGCCAGCAACCCCTCCACCCCCAGCGCCCGCCAGGTCGGCGCCCTCTACGCCAGCTTCATGGACGAGGCTCGGCTTGAGACGCTCGACGCCTCGCCGCTGGCCGCGGACCTCGCCGCCGTCGAAGCCGTCGCCTCGAAGAGCGACATGGCCCGTCTGATGGGCGCCACCACCGGCACCTTCGGCTCCAGCGTCTTCGGTTTCGGAGTCACCCCGGATCCCAAGGGCACGGACCTCTACACGACCGGCATCGGTCTCGGCGGGCTCGGCCTTCCGGATCGCGATTACTACCTCACCGACCAGTTCAAAGCGCAGCGCGAGGCCTATGCCGGCCATGTCGAGCGCACCCTCGGGCTGGTCGGCTGGCCCGGCTCCGCCGCGGCGGCGAAGGCGGTGCTCGAACTCGAAACCCGGATCGCCGAGGCGAGCTGGTCGAGGGCCGAGCAGCGCGATCCGGCGAAGATGTACAAGGAGATGAAGTTCCAGGCCCTTCGCGCCCTCGCGCCCGATTTCGACTGGACCGCCTATCTCGCCGGAGTCGGAGCCCCGCCGGTGGAGCAGCTGATCGTCACCCAGGACACGGCGGTTCCCAAGGTCGCGAAGATTTTCGCGGAGACGCCGCTCGAAACCCTCAAGGCCTGGGAGGCCTTCCACATCGTCGACCAGGCCTCGCCCTATCTCTCCAAGCGGTTCGTCGACAACAAATTCGCCTTTTCCCGGGCGCTCAGCGGCCAGCAGCGGAACCGGCAGCGCTGGGAGCGCGGCGTGGGGCTGGTCGACGGCGTGCTCGGCGAGGTGCTCGGCCAGGAATATGTCCGCCGCCATTTCCCCGCTTCGTCCAAGGCGAAGATGGAGGAGATGGTCGGCAACCTTCAGTCGGCGATGCGGGCGCGGATCGAGGGCGCGGCCTGGATGACCCCGGAGACTCGCGCCGCCGCGCTCGACAAGCTGGCGAAGCAACGGGTCAAGGTCGGCTATCCGAGCAAATGGCGCGATTATTCGGCGTTGGAGCTCAAGCCGGACGATCTCTACGGCAACGTCAAGCGCGCCGGCGCCTTCGGCGTCCGCTATCATTTCGACCGCATCGGCAAGGCCGTCGACAAGGAGGAGTGGATGATGACTCCCCAGACGGTGAACGCCTATTTCAACCCGCTCGGCAATGAGATCGTCTTCCCCGCCGCCATGCTGCAGGCGCCGATGTTCGATCCGAAGGCCGATCCGGCGGTGAATTACGGGGCGATCGGGGCCGTGGTCGGCCATGAAATCAGCCACGGCTTCGACGATCAGGGCCGGCAGTTCGACGAGGCCGGGCGGCTTCGCGACTGGTGGAAGCCGCAGGATGCCGCCCGCTTCGTCGCCGAGTCGGGGAAGCTCGCCGACCAATATGGCGCCTATGAAGGTGCTCCCGGAATGAAGGTGAACGGGAAGCTGACCCTTGGCGAGAATATCGGCGACCAGGGCGGAGTGCGGATCGCCCTCGACGCTTATCATGCCTCGCTGAAGGGGAAGAAGGCGCCGGCGCTCGACGGCCTGTCCGGCGACCAGCGCTTCTTCCTGGCCTGGGCGCAGGCCTGGCGCGGCAAGGTGAGGGACGAGCTGATGCGGATGATCCTCGTCTCCGACACGCACTCCCCCTATCGCTGGAGGGTCGACGGCACGCTCAGGAACATCGACGAATGGTATCCGGCGTTCGACGTGAAGCCGGGCGACAAGCTCTATCTGGCGCCGAAGGACCGAGTGCGCGTCTGGTAGCGCTCCGGCTGGACATCGCGGCGGCGGCGGGACAAGGAAAAGCGTCCCAGCCGCCGCCGGAGTAGCCGATGCGTCTCGCCTTGTTCCTCGCTCTCGTCCTTACGGCCTGCGCGACCGTCCCCGAGCCGCCGACCGTCGCCGAGCGCGCCGAGCATTGGTGGACGGACGTCTCCACCCTCGCCGCGGACGACATGGAGGGACGGCTGACCGGGACGCCCGGCTACCAGCGCGCGGCCGATTATGTCGTCTCGCAACTCCAGGCGATCGGCCTCGAGCCGGCGGGCACCGAGGGCTTCTTCCAGCCGGTGGCGTTCGAGGAGCAGTATGTCGACTCGGCCGGATCGAGCGCGGCCCTGGTCGCGGGCGGGCGCGAGACGGCCCTCTCCATCCCCGGCGACATCATCATCGGCCGCGGCGACGGGCGCCGGCCGGAGCGGATCGAGGCGCCTCTGGTCTTCGTCGGCTACGGGCTGCACATCCCGGAAGCCGGCCATGACGATTTCGCCGGCATAGACCTCAAGGGCAAGATCGCGGTCGTGATCAGCGGCGGCCCGGCCGAGATTTCGGGCGCGCTCAAGGCGCATGCCCGACGCGACCGGGCCCGCCTGCTCTCCGAGATGGGCGCGGCCGGCCTGCTCTCGCTGACCACCGCCAAGGCGGTCGAAGTGCCCTGGTCGCGGTCGATGGCGCAGGCCGGCCAGTCCGGAATGTATTTCGCCGATCCGGCGCTTCGCGACGTCAAGACCGAGTTCTTCAGCGCCAGCTTCAGCACCGAATCCTCCGAGCGGCTCTTCACGGGCTCCGGCCGAAGCTTCGCCGAGATTTCCGCCCTCGCCGATGCCTCGAAGCCTTTGCCGAAATTCGACATGAAGCCATCGCTTCGCGCCACCATCGCGATGCGGCATCGGCCCGTCACCTCATCCAACGTCGTCGCCCGGCTGCCCGGCAGCGACAGGCGACTGAAGGCCGAGCATGTCGTTTTCTCCGCCCATCTCGATCATCTCGGAGTCAGCACGCCAATCAACGGCGACGGGCTCTACAATGGCGCGATGGACAATGCCGCGGGCGTCGCCGGCCTTCTCGACATCGCTCGAAGCTTCAAGGCCCGGCGGGTGAAGCCGAAGCGCTCGATGCTGTTCGTCTTCGTCACCGCCGAGGAGAAGGGGCTGCTCGGCTCGCGCTACTTCGCGCTTCGTCCGTCCGTGCCCAGGGCCTCGATCGTCGCCGACATGAATTTCGACATGGCCCTGCCGATCTTCCCGCTGAAGAGCGTCACCGCTTTGGGCGCGGACGAAAGCAGCCTCGGCGCGGTGGCGGCGGCGGTCGGCCAGTCGATGGGCCTGCCGCTGGTTCGCGATCCCTTCCCGGACCGCAACAGCTTCGTCCGTTCGGATCAGTACAGCTTCATCCGCGAGGGCATACCGTCGCTCGCCTTCAAGTTCGGCTTCGCCCCGACCGATCCGGAATCGGAGATCGAGCATCAGTGGCGCACGACCCGCTACCACGCGCCGTCGGACGACCTCTCCCAGCCGGTGGCCAAGGAGGATGCGATCAGGCTCCACGATTTCGTCGCCGAGCTGGGCCTCAGGGTCGCCAATGCGCCGGAGCGGCCGAGCTGGGGCCAGCAGAGCTTCTTCCGACGGTTCGCGAAATGAGGGCGGTCGCGGCGCTCCTGCTGCTGCTCGCCGCCCCGGCCGCGGCGCAGCAAGCCGCGCCTCTGCTCACTCAGGCCGAAACCCAGGCCTTGGCCGGCGAGCTTTCCGGAGCCTCGGCCAAGCGGACGGTGCAGGCGCTTTCGCTCAATCACCGGATGCGGGGCTCGGAAGGCTATCGCGCCGCCGCCGAGCTCATCCGGGACCGGTTGCGCGACTATGGCCTGAAGGAAGTGGAAATCCTTTCGCTGCCCGCGGACGGCAAAATCTTCTACGGCACCCAGCGCTCGCGTCCGGCCTGGAACGCCAGCTTCGCCGAACTCTGGGAGCAGCGGCAGGACGGCGGCCGCTGGCGCGATTCCGAACGGATCGCTTCCTGGGCGGACCAGCCGATCACGCTCGCCCAGGACAGCGTCGGCGGCCGCGCCGAGGCGGAGCTGGTCGACGTCGGCACCGGCGCCTCGGCGGCCGATTATGCGGGCAAGGACGTCCAGCGGCAAGCTGGTGCTGGTCTCCGGACAGCCGGAGGCGGCGGCGAAGCTCGCCGTCACCGAGCGCGGCGCGGCCGGGATCGTCTCCTGGGCGCAGAACCAGCGCTCGGCCTGGTGGGGCGAGGACGACAGCCTGATCCGCTGGGGCCATCTCAGCACCTGGAACGACCCGACCTTCGCCTTCATGGTCTCGCCGGCCCGCGCCCGCGCCTGGCAGGCGCGGCTGGCCAGGGGCGAGACGGTCCGCTTGCGCGCGGAAGTGAAGGCGGGACGGACTCCCGGCGCCTATCTCATCCCGACCGCCGTCATTCCGGGCAAGGACCGGTCGAAGGAGGTGCTTTTCTCCTGCCACCTCGACCACCCCTCGCCGGGCGCCAACGACAATGCCAGCGGCTGCTCGGGAATTCTGGAGATCGCCCGAACCTTCCAGCGGCTGATCGCCGAGGGCCGGCTGCCGCAACCGCAGCGGACCCTGCGCTTCATCTGGCCGTGCGAGATCGAGTGCACGATCGCTTTGCTCAACGGCCGGCCCGAATTCGCCCGGCGGACCCTGGCGACGATCCATCTCGACATGATCGGCGGCAATACCGACATCACCAAAGGGGCGCTCGGGGTCGAGGGCTCCCCGCCCAGCCTGCCCAGCTTCGTCTCCGGAATCGGCTTCGCGACGGCGCGCTGGGTCGACCGCCAGGCGCTTCGCTACGCCGAGCGCGGCGAGGCCGATTACCCTTTGCTCGACCCGGAGGGAACGAAGAACCCGCTCCGAGCCCGGATCGGCGGCTTTTCCGAAGGCTCGGACCATCAGGTCTGGGCCGAGGGCAGCTGGCGGATCCCGATCCTCTACGTGTCGGACTGGCCCGACATCTACATCCACACCAACAAGGACGTGCCCGGCAATCTCGATTCCACCAAGATGAAGCGGGCGATGTTCATCGCCGCGGCCTCGGCCTGGGCGCTCGCCAATGTCGAGCAGTCGGACACGCCGGCGCTGGAGCGGCTCCAGATGAGAGAGGCGGATTTCCGGCAGGCGGAGGTCGTCCGGCGCATGGGCGAGCTTTCGGAAGCCGACGGGGCGAATGCCATGGCGATGCACACCGATCACGAGGTGGCGCTGGAGCTGTCCCTTCAGCGGTTCGGGCTTGTGGTCGGCGAGCCGGACCGGGAGGGCGCCGCCCCCGTGTCGGCGGGAGCGCTCGGCACCGTATATCGTCGCGATCCGAAGCTGAAGGGGCCGATGGACGGCTTCGGCTACAGCTGGCTCGACGACCAGCTCGCGAAGGCGAAGCTCGAAAAGCCCGCCTTGCTGTCGCGCGAGCCGGCCTGGGAAGGGCCGAGCTTCGGCTATGAGGCGCTCAACCTCGTCGACGGCCGCCGAAGCGTCCAGGCGATACGCGACGCGCTTGCGGTGAGCGTCGGACCCGCTCCGGTCGAGGAGGTCGCGGCCTATCTGGCGGTGCTGGAGCGGCTCGGCGTGATCCGGCGTTAGGAGCGAGTGATGGACAGCCTCGTCACCACCGAATGGCTTGAGCGGGAACTCGGCGCGAGCGATCTGAAGGTGATCGACTCCACCCTGTTCCTGCCCGGCGAGCCGCGCGACGCGCGTGCCGAATATGAGGCGCGAGCACATTCCCGGCGCCGTCTTCCTCGACCTCGAGGAGGTGTCCGACGGCTCGAACCCGGTGCCGCACATGGCGCCGCCCGAGCCCAAGTTCGCAAGCCGGATGGCCTCGCTGGGGCTTCGCGACGGCCAGCGCTTCGTCGTCTACGACAACAGTCCATTGCACAGCGCCGCCCGGGCGTGGTGGATGCTGAAGAGCTTCGGAGCGCATTACGTCGCCATCCTCGACGGCGGACTTCAGAAATGGAAAGCGGAAGGCCGGGCGCTGGAAAGCGGCCGGCCGCAGGTCCGCCACGGGCATTTCAGCCCCAGCTTCGACTCTTCCGCAATCGTCGGCAAGGACGCCGTGGCCGGACTGCTCGGCGACGGCCGCCACGAAATCGTCGACGCCCGCGGCGCCGGCCGCTTCACCGGCGAGGAAGCGGAGCCGAGGCCCGGAATGGAGTCCGGCCACATCCCCGGCTCGAAGAACCTGCCCCAAGGCAAGCTGTTCAATCCCGACAACAGCTGGAAGCAGGGCGAAGAGCTGCGCGGCGCCTTTGGTTCGGCGGGGGTGGATCTCGGCAAGCCGCTGGTCGCCACCTGCGGCTCGGGCGTCACCGCCTGCGTCCTTCTGTTCGGCGCCCATTTGCTCGGCAAGGAGGACGTCCGGCTCTACGACGGCAGCTGGTCCGAATGGGGCGCCGATCCCGCCACCCCCAAGGCGACGGGGCCGGCGTGAAGGACCGGCGGCCGGACACGAAGCTCGTCCACGGCGGCCGCCGCAAGGAATGGCGCGACCGGCTCGTCAATCCGCCCGTCCATCGCGCCTCCACCATCCTCTTCGGCAGCGTCGCCGAGATGCGCGCCGCGGCGCCGGAGTTCGGCAAGCCTTATTACGCCCTCCACGGAACGCCGACGCAATGGGCGCTCTCGGAAGCGCTGACCGAGCTCGAGCCCGGGGCGGCCGGAACCATGCTCTACCCGTCCGGCCTGGCGGCGGTGACGGCGGCCTTGCTGACAATGCTCAAGCCGGGCGACGAGCTGCTGATGACGGACAGCGTCTACGGCCCGACCCGGCGCTTCTGCGACGGCTTCCTCAAGCGCTACGGGATCGCCACGCGCTATTACGACCCGCTCGCCGGCGCGGGCATCGCCGGGCTGATCGGCGAGCGCACCAGGGCGATCTTCCTCGAAAGCCCGGGCTCGCTGACGATGGAGGTGCAGGACGTGCCCGCCATCTGCGCCGCGGCGAAGGCGAGGGGGGTCGCGACCCTGCTCGACAATACCTGGGCGACTCCGCTCTTCTTCCCGGCCCTCTCCATGGGGATCGACCTCTCGATCCTCGCCGGCACCAAATATGTCGGCGGCCATAGCGACGTCATGCTCGGCTCGGTGACGGCGAATTCGGACTGGTATCCGAGGCTGGAGCGGACGAGCTGGGATCTTCGGCCAGTCGGTCAGCCCGGACGATGCCTGGCTGTGCTCGCGCGGGCTGAGGACCATGGCCGTGCGCCTTCGCCAGCACGAGGCGAGCGCGCTCAGGATCGCCCGCTGGCTCGGCGAGCAGCCCCAGGTCGCGGCCGTGCTTCACCCGGCGCTTGCCGATTGCCCCGGCCACGAAGCCTGGGCGAGGGACTTCAAGGGCGCGTCGGGCCTCTTCTCCTTCGTTCTGAAGGGCGGCGACGACGCCGAGCGGACCCGCTTCATCGAGAAACTGGAGCTGTTCGGCCTCGGCTATAGCTGGGGCGGCTTCGAGAGCCTGGTCGTCCCCGCCGATCCCGAGCGGATCCGCACCGCGACCCTCTGGCGCTCGGACGGTCCGCTGGTGCGACTTCAGATCGGCCTCGAGGATGTGGAGGATCTGATCGAGGATTTGGCGGCGGCGCTGGCCGGCTACGGAGCAGGGTCATGAGAGGCCTGGTCGAGCGTTTCGGGGTGACCTGGCCGACATACGGCGACTGGGTGGCCGCGGCGGTCGCCCTCGCCCTTGTCGTCGGCGCCTGGGGCCTTGCCTGGCTGGTCGCGCGCTGGCTCGGCCCGCGCCTCGCCGCTTTCTGGGAGCATCGCGCCGGCGGCCGGGGCGAGGCGCTGGCGCGCCGGATGTGCGACCTGACCCGCTATCTGACGGGCGCGCTCCTCCTCGCCATCGCCCTCAACGCGGAAGCCTGGCGGCCGCTCGGGGCGATCGTGCTCGGCCTCGCGCTCGCCGGCTGGGCCGCGATGCTGGTCTCGGGACTGGTGCGCGGGCTGCAAATGCCGCGCTGGATCGCGGCTTTGCTCGCCGCGGTCACCTTCTTCGCCCTGCTCGCCCGGGCCGTCGGCGGCCTTGGGCCGATCACCGAAACGCTCGACCGGGTCGGCTTTACCGCCGGCGCGACCCGGGTGTCGCTTCTGACCGCGCTCCAGGTCCTGGTCACCCTGGTCGCCCTCTACGCCGTGGTGAAGCTCCTCAACCGGGTCGTCGGCCACTCGATCCGCCGCGCCACCGGCCTCGACGCGACCCAGCAGCTGCTCGGCCAGAAGCTCGCCGCGTCGCCATCCTGATCGCCGCCTTCTTCATCGGCATCGATCTCGTCGGAATCGACCTGACCGCGCTCGCCGTCTTCTCCGGCGCGTTCGGTCTGGCCGTCGGCTTCGGGCTCCAGAAGACCTTCGGCAACCTCATCGCCGGGAATCATCCTGCTCATGGACCGCTCGATCAAGCCGGGCGACGTCATCGTCGTCGGCGAAAGCTTCGGCCATGTCACCAAGATCGGCGTTCGCGCCGTCTCGATCGTGACCCGCGACGGCAAGGAGCATCTGATCCCCAACGAGAATCTGATGACCCAGGAGGTCGAGAACTGGTCCTATTCGAGCCGCGACGTGCGCGTGCACATCCCGGTCGGGGTCGCCTATGATTGCGATCTCCCGCTCGCCCAGAAATTGATGATCCAGGCGGCGGGCGAGGCGGGCCGGGTGATGAAGAACCGGCCGCCCAAGGTCTGGCTCACCGCTTTCGGGGAGAGCAGCGTCGACCATGAGATATTGGTGTGGATCAGCGATCCCGAGCAGGGCGTCGGCAGCGTCCGTTCGGAGATATTCAACCGGGTCTGGGAGCTGTTCCGCGAGAACGGGATCGACCTGCCCTTCCCGCAGCGGGACCTGCACATCAAGGACTGGCCGGGGGCGCCGGGGGCGCGCTGAAGTCCGTCATTGCGAGGAGCGAAGCGACGAAGCAATCCAGCCTCGGGCGCCTGAGCCGCTGGATTGCTTCGCTACGCTCGCAATGACGAAGGCAGCCGCCGCGCCAGCGTGGCCAGCCCCTTCTCGAGCTCCTCGGCGAGGCGCTCGGCGGCGGCGCCGACCGGCATCCCGGCCTCGTCGAGCTTGAGCAGTGTGCCGACTCCCGCCGCCGCCCAGCGCGCGGTCTCGGCGGCGAGATTGTCGAACCTTTTCTGATCGATCGGAAGCGCGCGCGCATAAGCGGCGCTGACCCGGGCGGCCTCGTCGAGCAGCTCGTCCCTCGGCGACAGCGAGGCCCGGCCCGCCATCTCCTCGACCAGAGCGAGCACCTGCCGAAGCTGCGCGATCTGGGCGCCGGCGTCGGCCAGGCCCGGGGCGTAGAAAGGCGGCTGCTGCTGAGTCACGCCCGGCAGGATAAGGCGACATGGCTAAGGAAGGGTTTAATCCCTCTCCCTGCAGGGGAGAGGGAGGGGCCCGCCGCGAAGCGGTGGGAGGGTGAGGGCCTGAACGATCGAGGCCGTGCCCTCACCCTGGCGAGCTTCGCTCGCCTGTCCCTCTCCCCTACAGGGAGAGGGAATTACTGCGGGGTCGTCACCGTCGCATCGCGGCCGGCGCCCGAGGGAGCGGCGACGATCGCCTGGGTGACCGCGCCCTTGTCGACGACGGTCGTTCCGGGATCGCCGGCGACCGAGCGGGCGCCGAGCGCGGCGCGGTCGCTTCCGGCCGAGTTGAGCATCGAACGCTCGGCTCTGGCTGCGCGGCGCCGGGCCGCCGAACAAGGCTTCGAGCGCCTGGGTGCGGGCGTCGGTGCCGACCGGGGTCGGCTCGCCGGTCTTCGGCGGGGTCAAAGCGTAATCGGGCGGGATCACCAGGGGCTGGTTGCGGGTGACGGCGAATTCGTCGGGCCGCTCGCGGCCGGCGATGCCGCCCGAGCCGCAGCCGGCCAGCAGCAGGGTTGCCGCGCAGGCGCCAAGGCCGATCTTCACGATACGCATATTCACTTTTCCTCCTCGGGAACCTTCCGGTCGCGCGTCAGCAGCGCCCGGACCAGCAATAGCAGGACGCCGATGGTAATGGCAGCGTCGCCCACGTTAAAGACCAAAAAGGGATGATATGTCGCCGAAATGCAGGTCGGCATAGTCGACGACATAGCCGAGGCGCACCCGGTCGAGGATGTTGCCCAGCGCCCCGCCCAGCACCAGGGCGAGCGCCACCGCGTCGTCGCGGCGCTTCTCCCGCCACATCCAGAAGGTGACGAAGGCGGCGATCCCGGCGGTCAGGGCAACGAGGAGCCAGCGGGCCAATTCGCCGTTGGCGGGGAGCAGGCCCATCGAGACCCCGGTATTCTTCAGCCAGCGCAGGGTGAAGAAAGGCAGCACTTCGATGGTCTGGCGGTGCGGGAGCTGAAGCGGGTAGGTCACCACCCATTTCACCGCCTGGTCGACGAGGAAGATCACGGCCGCGACCGCGAGGCCGATCTTCCGGTTCTTCCTCATCCGCTCCGTCGTCGCGGGACAGATCAGCCATTCACCACCCCCTCGCAGCGGGCGCACAGGCCCCCATCCTCGCCGACTTCCGGAAGCAGGCCGCCAGCAGCGGCCGCATTTCAGATAGTCGGACTTGGTCACTTCGATCGTCTCGCTCTGCGCCTGGCGCGACCTCGGAGACGATGTAGATCTCGGCCAGCTCGGCCATGTCGGTGTCGAGCAGGTCGATCTGGGAGTCCGGATAGAGCACCTTCGCCTCGAGGCTCGAGCCGATCACCTTCTCGCGCCGGAGCGGCTCGATCGTCTCGGTGACGTTCTCGCGCGTGGCCCGGATCAGAGCCCATTTCGAGCCCAGTGCCTCGTCGCGCCAGCCGATGTCGATCTCCGGCCATTCGAGGAGATGGACGGAGCCGCCTTCGTCCGGAAAGCGGGTCTGCCACACTTCCTCGGTGGTGAAGCACAGGACGGGCGCCATCCAGCGCACCAGAGCGTGGAAGACGGTGTCGAGAACGGTCCGGCAGGCCCGCCGCTTCGGCGATGACGGCGCGTCGCAATAGAGGCTGTCCTTGCGGATATCGAAGAAGAAGGCGGACAGATCGTCATTGGCGAAGGCCATGATCAGCCGCGTGTAGCGGTTGAAGTCGAAGCCGTGGACCGCGTCCCTCAGCTCGGAGTCGATCTCGGCGAGCCGGTGAAGCACCCAGCGCTCGAGCTCCGGCATGTCGGCCACCGCCACCCGCTCCGCTTCGTCGAAGCCGGCGAGGGCGCCGAGCAGGTAGCGGAAGGTGTTCCTGAGCTTGCGATAGGCGTCCGAGGTTCCGGCGAGGATCTCCTTGCCGATGCGAACGTCCTCGAAATAGTCGGTCGAGGCGACCCAGAGCCGCAATATGTCGGCGCCGCTGTCGCGGATGACCGCGATCGGATCGACGGTGTTGCCGATGCTCTTCGACATCTTGCGGCCGGTCTGGTCGAGCGCGAAGCCATGGGTCAGCACCGCGCCGAACGGCGCCCGGCCGCGAGTTCGCGCAGCTTTCCAACAGGCTGGCCTGGAACCAGCCGCGATGCTGGTCGGACCCCTCGCAATAGAGGTCGGCGCGAACGTCCGGGCCGTAGCGCGCCTCGACGACGAAGGCGTGGGTCGAGCCGCTGTCGAACCAGACGTCGAGGATGTCGGTGACTGGCTCGTAATCCTCGAGCCTATAGCCGTTGCCGAGCAGGCCCTGGTGATCGGCATCGAACCAGGCGTCGGCGCCGCCCTCGTGAAAGGCGCGCAGGATCCGGGAATTGACCGCGGCGTCCCGGAGATAGTCGCCGCTCGTCTTGTGGAGGTAGAGCGGGATCGGCACCCCCCACGCCCGTTGGCGGCTGAGCACCCAATCGGGGCGACCCTCGACCATCGATCGCATCCGGTTCTTCGACTTTTCGGGCACCCAGCGGGTCTCGTCGATCGCCTTGAGCGCGGTTTTTCTCAACCCCTCTCCCTGCTGGGGAGAGGGAAAGGCCGCGTCAGCGGCCGAGGGTGAGGGAGCTGCGGTGCCCTCACCCTGCGTCGCTCCGCTCCGCTGTCCCTCTCCCCTGGAGGGAGAGGGACGGTTTTCCATCGGGATGAACCATTGCGGGGTGCAGCGGAAGATGACCTTGGCCTTGGATCGCCAGCTGTGCGGATAGCTGTGCTCGAAGTCGGCGCTGGCGGCGAGCAGGCCGCCCGACTCGCGCAGGTCGGAGCAGATCGGTCCGTCCGGAGCGTTGAACTTGCCGTTGATCACCGAGCCCTGGCCGCCCAGCCATTCCCAGTCGGCCCGGTAGAAGCCGCCGGCATCAACCGCGAAGACGGGATCGATTCCGTTCGCTTTGCACAGCAGGAAATCGTCCTCGCCATGGTCGGGCGCCATGTGGACGAGGCCGGTGCCGGCGTCGGTGGTGACGAAGTCGCCGGGGAGGAAGGGGCGTGGCCGTGCGAAGAAGCCGCCGAGAGGGTGCATAGGATGGCGGGCAACGGTGCCGGCCAGGTCGGAGCCTTTGAATACGCTCAGGCTCTCAGGGATAGTCCTCGAACTAAAATCGGCTCGGCTCAAAAATTGAGCCAGAAGTTCGGCGCCAACCAGGATTTTCTTCTCAATCAGAGGTGCAAGCTCAGCCGAGACCTTGTCCAGCTCCTCCCCTCGATTACCTCCTCTGCCGGCGGTATGGGTGCCGGCAAAATCGACCAGAACGTATTCAACATCCGGCCCATAGGCGATCGCTTGGTTGACCGGGATCGTCCACGGCGTCGTCGTCCACACCACTGCGTAGGCCCCGACCAGCTCCGGAATCGAGCTCTCCACGATCTCGAACGCCACGTCGATCTGGGTCGAGACGATGTCCTCATATTCGACCTCGGCCTCGGCCAGCGCCGTCTTCTCGACGGGCGACCACATCACCGGCTTGGCGCCGCGGTAGATCTTGCCCGCCTCGGCGAGCTTCAAAAGCTCCTCGGCAATCTTCGCCTCGGAGGTGAAGTCCATGGTCCGATAGGGATCGTCCCAGTCGCCGGTGATCCCGAGCCGGATGAACTGCTCGCGCTGGACCTGGATCCAATGCTCGGCATAAGCGCGGCATTCGGCGCGGAACTCGCGCGGCGGCACTTGGTCCTTGTCGAGCTTCTTCTTCCTGTACTGCTCCTCGATCTTCCATTCGATCGGAAGGCCGTGGCAGTCCCAGCCGGGGATGAAGGGCGCGTCCTTGCCGAGCAGGGTCTGCGAACGGAGGATGAAGTCCTTGATCGTCTTCATCATCGCATGGCCGATATGGATGTCGCCATTGGCGTAGGGCGGGCCGTCGTGGAGGATGAAGCGCTCGCGCCCGGCGCGCGCCTCGCGCAGGCGCTGGTACAGCCCCATCTCCGCCCAGCGCGCGAGGAGAACCGGCTCCTTGCTCGCAAGGCCGGCTTTCATCGGGAAGTCGGTCTTCGGAAGGAAGACCGTGTCTCTGTAATCGGGTTTTTCGGACATTGGCGGGGCCTTAGCGCAGGGAGGGTGGGAATTGGAAGGTTTCGCCGGGATGACGGGTCTCAATTCTCCAGAGCCCTCCCCACCGCGTAGAAATCCTCGATCCACAGATAGCCGCGGAAATCGCGCGGGACCTTGTCGAGCTGCTCGGGGCGCTCGATTCCCGCGATCTCGCCCTTCTCATAGGGGCCGAGCAGGATCACCTTCGTGCCGACGCTCTCCATCCGGGCGATGAAGCGCTTGGGCCAGCCCCAGATCGCCCATTGATAGTTGAGCGGGACCGCCACGATCGTGTTGTGGCAACTCTTGGGAACGTAGCTCGTCCAGCCCCACTTCACGTAATCGGTGAGGCACGTTTTCATGCCCTCCTTCCAGAAGGTCGAGACGCCCGGCACCAGCTGCTTCATCCGGCCGGTCACGGCGGGATGGCCATAGAAGACGTATTTGCCGTCGATCTCGACCCCGGCGCGACGGAAGGCGGCGACGAGGGCGTCGGCGTCGGCCGGATCCTTGCTCTTGAAGTTGAAGAAGAGCCGCATCCGCGGGGTTTCGCGAAGCGCTTCCTCCACCGTCGGAATCCCGCCGACTCCTCGGCCCCGAAGCGGGAAGGTCCTGCCGCCGTCGGCGGTATAGCCGTAGCCGACGTCGAGCCGCTTCAGTTCGGCCAGCGTCTTGCGGCGCACCGGCCCCTTGCCGTCGGTTCGGCAGTCGAGGGTCCAGTCGTGGAAGACGACCATCTGGCCGTCCCGGGTCGGATGGACGTCGAGCTCGATCGCATCGGCGCCGAAATGGCGCGCATTGGCCATGGAGCGCAGGGTATTCTCGATGAAATCATGCTCCGAGGGGCGGATCCGGGTCGCCGTGCAGGTCGAATTGTCGACCCCCTCGCGGTCGAATTGCTGGGCGAGACCGCGATGGGCGACCAGCACCAGCGGCTTGCTCGACCGGGGCGCGATCCAGGATGCATTGATCAGCGACACGGTCACCGCGAAGGCGGCGATTCCGGTCCCCACCCATTGCCAGATCTTCATCGCGCCAGCCTCCGCCGAGCCTCGGCGCAATCCGCGGCCATTTGCGCCTTGAGCGAGTCGAGGCTGTCATATTTCGCTTCGGGCCGAAGGAAGTCGATCAGCTCGACCTCGACGGTCCGGCCGTACAGGTCGCCTTCGAAATCGAAGAAATAAGGCTCGAGCAGCTCCTTGGGCGGCTCGAAGGTCGGGCGGATGCCGAGATTGGCGGCGCCGTCGAGACAGGTGCCATCCGGCAGCCGGCCCCGCACCGCATAGATTCCGAAGCGCGGCCGCAAATAGGGGCCGAGCGCGATATTGGCGGTGGGATAGCCGATCTCGCGCCCTCTCTTGTCGCCATGCTCGACGATTCCCTCGATCGCGAACGGCCGGGTGAGCAGCTTGGTCGCCGCGCCGCAGTCGCCGGCCTGAAGCGAGTCCCGGATCCGGCTCGACGAGATCGGGCCCTCCTCGTCCGAGACCGGTCCAACCGAATCCACCGAGAAACCCAGCCGCGCTCCAGCCTCCGCGAGCACGTCGACATTGCCGCCGCGCCCGCGTCCGAAGGTGAAGTCCTCGCCCGTCACCACTCCGGCCGCCCCGATCAGGCCGAGCAGGGTGTTGGAGATGAATTCGTCCGCCGGAGTCGCCGCCAGCGCGGCGCCGAAGCGGAAGACGATCATCGCGTCGGCTCCGGCGGCGGCGAACAGCCGCTGGCGCTGGTCGAGGCTGGTCAGCCGGAAAGGCGGCGTGTCGGGCCGGAAGTAGCGGACCGGATGCGGATCGAAGGTCGCGACCAGGACCGGCCGGCCCTCGGCCCCGGCGCGCTCGACCGCCCGGCCCACCACCGCCTGGTGGCCCGCGTGGAATCCATCGAAATTGCCGAGCGCGACGATGCCCCCGCGAAGCGCCTGCGGAACCGCCGAGCCGCCGTCCAGCCGCTCCATGGCGCGCGGTATAGGAGAGGGGGAGGGGGGCGTAAATCCTTGCGTGGCCCGTCATTGCGAGCGAAGCGAAGCAATCCAATGCTGCGCTTCCGCCCGCTGGATTGCTTCGTCGCTATGCTCCTCGCAATGACGGCTACGGCAGCTGCGCCAGCAGCCTCAGCAGATTGCCCCCCATCACCTTGGCGATCTCCTCGTCGGAGAAGCCGCGGTCGACCAGGGCCTGAGTCACGTTGACGAGCCCCGCCGTATCGAAGCCGGTGGTGACCGCGCCGTCGAAATCGGAGCCCAAAGCGACATGATCGATCCCGACGAGGTCCCGGACATGGGCGATGGCGGCGGCGATCGCGGCGGGCCTGAGGTCGCAGACCGCCGCGTCCCAATAGCCGATGCCGACGAGGCCGCCGGTGCGCGCCACCCCCTGTATCTCCGCGTCGGTGAGGTTGCGGTTGACCTGGCAGGTCGCCTGCACGCCGCCATGGCTCGAGACGACCGGCCTCGTCGCCATCGCCAGCACCTCGGCGACGGCGGCATGGCTCGAATGGGCGATGTCGACGATCATCCCGCGCCGCTCCATCTCCCGCACGACCTGGCGGCCGAGCGGAGTCAGCCCGCCCTTCGCGACGCCGTGCATCGAGCCGGCGACCTCATTGTCGAAGAAATGGGCGAGGCCGGCCATCCGGAAGCCGGCGGCGTGGAGCCGGCCGAGATTGTCGAGCCGGCCCTCCAGGTTCTGGAGGCCCTCGATCGAGAGCAGGGCCCCGGTCACCTTGCGCCCCGCCGCCCGGTCGGCGAGCAGGCGGCGGACGTCGATGCCGCGCCTCACGATCCTCAGCCGCCCGCTCGAGCCCGCCTCGGCCCGCCGAAGCTTCTCGGAATGCCAGAGCGAGCGCTCGAGTAGCGAATTCCAGGTCCGCGGCGGTTGCAGCTGGGCGACGGCGAGCAGGGTGATGTTGTCGGTATCGGCGCCGTTGGATTCGTAATTCTGGCCCTTGGGAGTCTTCGTCACCGAGGAGAAGACCTGAAGCGCGACGTTGCCCGCCTCGAGCCTCGGCAGGTCGACCTGGCCGCGCCTCGCCGGATCGAGCAGGCGGCGCTGCCAGAGCAGGGTGTCGGAATGCATGTCGGCGACGGCGAGCCGCGCATGAAGCGCCTTCGCGCGCTCGCTGATCGCCGGCAGCGGAGTCGCCACCACTTTGTTCATGCCGCCTTCGACGATGCCGGGGCCGAGGATCAGGAAGGCGCCGACGGCGATGACGAGCAAGGCAAGCAGCCCGTAAACGATTTTGCGCATGATCCCCCCGTGCGTTTCCCGAGGTATAGCGGCTGTCTCCCCGCCCTGTAAGGGAGGTGAGGCTAGAGGCGCCGTCCCAGCCTGACGAAGCTGTAGGGCGGCCGGTCGCCTTCGGCGGAGTAATCGGCTCGCGATATCTCGCGCCACTGCGACTCATCGAATTCCGGCATGAAGGTATCCGCCTCGGGCTCGTCGTGAACCTCGGTGAGCTCGACCGAGTCGGCGTGGGGAAGGAACAAGGCGATGATTTCGGCGCCGCCGATAATGGTGACGGGCTCCCCGCCGGCGAGCGCCAGCGCTTCCTCGACGGATCGCGCGGTGTCCGCGCCCTCGCCGGTCCATGAGGGATCGCGGGTCAGCACGATATGCCCCCGCCCGGGAAGAAGCCCGGGAAGGCTGTCGAAGGTCTTCCGGCCCATGACCATCGCCGTCCCCGTCGTCACGGCCTTGAAGTGCTTCAAATCCGCCGGCAGGCGCCAGGGCAGGGTGCCGTTCCGCCCGATCGCGCCGTTGCGCGCGCGTGCGACGACGATCGTCACGCTCACACCGCCACCTCGGCCTTGATGTGGGGGTGGGCGTCGTAGCCGCTGATCTCGAAATCCTCATAGTCGTAGCGGTCGATCGCTTCGGGACGCCTCAGGATCGTCAGCTTCGGCAGCGGCCTCGGCTCGCGGGTGAGCTGAAGCCGCGCCTGCTCCAGATGGTTGGAATAAAGGTGGCAGTCGCCGCCGGTCCAGACGAACACGCCCGGCTCGAGCCCGCATTGCTGGGCGAGCATGTGGGTGAGCAAGGCGTAGCTGGCGATATTGAACGGGACCCCGAGAAAGGCGTCGGCGCTCCTCTGGTAGAGCTGGAGGTTGAGCCGGCCGCGGGCGACCTGGGTCTGGAACAGGCAGTGGCAGGGCGCCAGCGCCATCCGCTCGATCTCGGCCGGGTTCCAGGCGGAAACGATCTGGCGGCGCGAGGCGGGATCGCGATTGATCAGCGCGATGAGGTCGGCGATCTGGTCGACATGGACCCCGTCCGGCCCCTCCCAGTCGCGCCATTGCTTGCCGTAGACCGGCCCGAGCTCGCCGCCTTCGTCCGCCCATTCGTCCCAGATCCGGACCCGGTTCTCCTTCAGCCAGGCGATGTTGGTCTCGCCGCGCAGGAACCAGAGCAATTCGATGACGATCGAACGCAGATGGAGCTTCTTGGTGGTCAGGAGCGGGAAGCCCTCGGCAAGGTCGAAGCGCATCTGGTGGCCGAAGACGGAGAGGGTGCCGACTCCGGTTCGGTCCTGTTGCTCGGTGCCCTCGTCGAGGATCCGGGAGAGAAGCTGGAGATAGGGCTGCATGCGGGGACTATGGCGGGGGAAACGGGGCTTTCCAAGGGCCTGTCCTCCCCACCGCGAAGCGGTGGGGAGGGGGACCACACGAAGTGTGGTGGAGGGGTAGATGGCGCAGGCTTTTACCAGCTACCCCTCCACCATGCTTCGCATGGTCCCCCTCCCCATCGCCTCCGGCGACGGGGAGGATTCAGCCCTTCTTCGCCCGAGCTTCCTTGATCGCGTCGCGCAGGGCTTCGTAGCCGACCGCGCCCTGCAGGATCTGGTCGCCGACGACGAAGGTCGGAGTTCCGGTCGCCTCGAGGCCGCGGGCGAGCTCGAAATTGCGGGCCAGCTCCGGGTCCGCCACCGTCACTGGGCAGATCCGCGCCGAGACCGGCTGCGGCGCGTGCTTTGGCAACGGCCTCCGGGGTGGGCCGGCCGGCGGCGAAGAGCTTATCGTGGAAGGGCTTGAAGCGCCCCGCCCGGGCGGCGGCGAGGCTGGCCCGGGCGGCGGCCTCGCTGTCCGGCCCGAGCACCGGCCATTCGCGCCATACCACCTTCAGCTTCGGATCCTCGCGCAGCAGGCGCTCGACGTCGGCATTGCTCTTGCGGCAGAAGCCGCAGGCATAATCGAAGAATTCGACGAGAACGACGTCGCCATCCCGGGCACCGGCCCAGGCGCTCGCGAAGGGCCGTTCCAGCGCCGGCCGGTTGGCGGAGACCATCCTCGCCGATTCGCGCGCCCGAAGCCGCTCCATCGCCTCGGGCAGGACTTCGGGATTCTCCAGCAGATAGTCGCGGACCGACTGGCGCGAGGCATAAGCGACCGCGCCGCCGCCGACGAGCGCGCCCAGCAGCGCCGCCGCCAGCGCCGTCTTCCAGCCCGCGAAACCGTCGCGGGCCCGGGTCGCCTCAATTGTCACGATTCTTGTTCTTCTTCTTGTCCACCGCGGTGCGCGAGACCATCGCGATGTCCTGGGCGCGCAGCCAGTCGGGCGTGCCCGAGGGGACGGTCTTCAGCGCCTGCTCGGCATTGACCAGAGCGAGACGGGGCTCGCCCTGGAGATTGTAGCGCTCGGCGGTGGCGAGCGCGGCCCTTCCGGGATCGCCTTCGCGGTCGTAGACGATTCCGAGCTGGTACCAGGCGAAGGGGTTCGAATTGTCGCGGCCGATCGCGGCCCGGAGCACCCGCTTCGCCTCCTCATAATGGTCGGGCCGCTCGGTGGCGATGAGCGCGTGGCCGAGCAGGGCCGCGATGAGCGGCTGGTCCGGCGCATATTTGACCGACTGGCGAAGCGATTCGAGCGCTTCGGTCGGTCGACCCGATTCGAGCAGGATCTGGCCCTTGAGCTCGAGGAAATAGGGATCGTTCGGAGCCTCGGCGAGAAGGCTCTCCGCCTCGGCCAGCGCCCGGTCCGGATAGGCGCTCTTGTGCCAGGCATAAGCGCGGGCATAGCGGGCCGGGACGCTCTTGTTGCTTTCCGGATAGGCCACCCGGGTACGGGTCGGGTCTTCGACATAGCCCGACAGCTTGGCCTTCACGCGCTGGAATTTGGCCTCGAGCTTCGCGTCGGGAGGTGCGCCCCAGCCGGGCGCGTTCTTCACCGACTGCTCGAGCGCGGCCATGCGCTCGCCGGTCAGGGGATGGGTGCGCATATAGCCATTGTCCTGCGGGATGGCGTAGCGGAATTCCTGGTTCTGAAGCTTCTTGAAGAAGCTGATCAGGCCCGCGCCATTGACGTGCGACTTGGCGAGGAAGCTGGCGGCGGCGGCGTCGGCCGACGATTCCTGGGTTCGGCTGAAGGCGAGGAACTTGCCCATCGCCGCCTGCTGGCCGGCGGCCATGACGCCCATGCCTGCCTCGCCCGCGCCGGCGACCATGGCCGCGGCGCCGAGAACGAGCGAGAGCAGCATGATCCCGGTGGCGACCTTGATGCCTTCCTGGATCCGGATGACGTGGCCGCCGGTGATGTGGCCGACCTCATGGGCGATGACGCCCTGGACCTCGTTGGCGGAATCGGCGGCCGCGATCAGCCCCGAATGGATGTAGACGATCTGGCCGCCGGCGACGAAGGCGTTGATCGACCGGTCGTGGATGAGGACGATTTGGACGTCCTCGGGCCTCAGGCCCGCCGCCTCGACGATCGGGCGCGACATGTCCTTGAACAAAGCCTCGGTCTCGGCGTCGCGAAGAATCGACTGCGCCGCCGCCGGCCGGACCGCGAGCCCGAAGCTCAATATGAGAAGGAATGCCAGGCGGGCGGCAAAGATGCTCCACCGTCTCAGCGCAACAATAGCTTCAGCCATGCCGCATCCTATCCCTTTGCGGGGCTGAACCTGACATGAGCGCGCCGGCCGGGGCAAGCGCGCTCATGTCCAGGCCTTCAGGCCCCGAAAGTGCGCTGCCACCAGCCGCGGCGCGGTTCCCCGCCCTCGCCGGCTTCGCCGCCCTCCGCCGACCCGTCCGTCGTCGCCGTGTCGCGGTCGTTGGCCGCTTCGGGCGCCGGAGCCTCGGCCGGAGCTTCGGCTTCCGCCGCCTTCTTGCGCCGGGTCCGCTTCGGCTTCACCGGCTTTTCGTCCTCGGCCGCGGGCGCTGCCGGAGCCGGTTCCGCCTCGGCGGCCGGCGCCTCGGCGGCTTTCGGTTCCGGAGCCGCTTCGGCGGCGGGCGCCGGAGCCTCGTCCTTCTTGCGGGCGCGGGGGCGGCGGCGGCCCTTGGGCTTTTCCTCGGTCTCCGGCGGAGCCTCGGGCGCCGCCTCGACCGTCTCCACGGCCGCTTCCTCGGGCGCATATTGACGCTCGGGCTGCTCGGATTCGGGCGCTTCCGCTATTTCCGGAACGGCCTCCTGCTCGGACGATCCGGGCTCGCCGCCTTCCTCGCCGTCCCTGCGGCGGCCGCCGCGGCGCCCGCGCCGGCGCCGGCGCTTGCGCCCGCGCTCGTCGGTCTCCTCGCGATGTTCGCGCGTCTCGCGCCCTTCCGGACGGCGCGGGCGTTCGTCGGCCTCGGCTTCCTCGGGCTCCTCGTCTTCCTCTTCCTCCTCGGCAAGATCCTCGGCGAATTCCTCCTCGTCGACCTCCGGCTCGACGATCCGCTCGACGCGCGGGCGCACCGCGGGCGGCGGGCCGAAGGATTCGACGGCCATCTTGGCGCCTTCGAACAATTCCTCGATCAGCACCTCGATGATCACCCCGTAGCGCGATTCGATCTCGCCGATCTCGCCGCGCTTGCGGTTGAGCACATAGACCGCCGCCTCGCGGCCGGCGCGCAGAACGATCCGGCTGCCACGGCCGCGGGCGGCCTCCTCCTCGAGCATGCGCAGCGCCGACAGGCCGGCCGACGAAGCGGTGCGCATCAGGCCGCTGCCCTCGCAATGCGGGCACGGGCGGGTGGAGGCTTCGAGCACTCCGGTGCGCAGACGCTGACGGCTCATCTCCATCAGCCCGAAGGACGAGATCCGGCCGACCTGGATCCGCGCGCGGTCGTTCTTCAGCGCCTCCTTCATCGCCTTCTCGACCTTGCGGATATGGCCGTTCGATTCCATGTCGATGAAGTCGATGACGACGAGGCCGGCCATGTCGCGCAGGCGAAGCTGGCGGGCGATCTCGTTGGCGGCCTCGATGTTGGTCGCGTAGGCGGTCTGCTCGATATTGTGCTCGCGGGTCGAGCGGCCCGAATTGATGTCGATCGACACCAGGGCCTCGGTCGGGTTGATCACCAGATAGCCGCCCGACTTCAGCTGGACGAGCGGCTGGTACATCGCCGCGAGCTGGTCCTCGGCGCCGTAGCGCTGGAAGAGCGGCACCGTGTCGACGTAATTCTGAACGCGCTTGACGTGGCTCGGCATGAGCAGCTTCATGAACGCCCGGGCGGCCTTGTAGCCGTCCTCGCCCTCCACGATCACCTCGTCGATGTCGCGATTGTAGATGTCGCGAATGGCCCGTTTGATGAGGTCGCTGTCGCCGTAGATGAGGGCGGGCGCGGAGCTGCCCAGGGTGCGGTCGCGTATCTCGTCCCAGAGGCGGGCGAGATAGTCGAAGTCCCGCTTGATCTCGGTCTTGGTGCGCGACAGGCCGGCGGTCCGGACGATGCAGCTCATGCTGTTGGGCAGGCTGAGGTCCGACATGATCTGCTTGAGGCGCTTGCGGTCCGCCCCGTTCGAGATCTTGCGGCTGATGCCGCCGCCGTGGCTGGTGTTGGGCATCAGCACGCAATAGCGGCCGGCGAGGCTCAGATAGGTGGTCAGAGCCGCGCCCTTGTTGCCGCGCTCCTCCTTGACGACCTGGACGAGAAGCACCTGGCGGCGCCGGATGACGTCCTGGATCTTGTAGCGGCGGCGCAAATTCTGGCGTTTGCGGCGGAGCTCGTCGGCGGCATTCTCCTCGGGCGCGCTCTCGGCGGACTCGGGCGGGGCGGGGGCATCCTCGTCGCCCTCCTCGGCTTCGCCATTAGGCTCGGCAAACCCGTTCTGGTCGCCGCTGTCGATATAGCCCCGGCCGTGGTCATCCTCGTCGTCGTCCTGGTCGCCGCGGCTCTCGTAGCGGGCGTCCTCGGCGGCGCGCAGGCGCTCTTCCTCGGCGGCGTGCTCGGCTTCCTCGCGGAGCAGGGCTTCGCGGTCCTCGCGCGGGATCTGGTAATAATCGGGATGGATCTCAGAGAAAGCCAGGAAGCCGTGGCGGTTGCCGCCGTAATCGACGAACGCCGCCTGCAGCGACGGCTCGACCCGGGTCACCTTGGCTAAATAGATATTTCCCTTGAGCTGCTTGTGCTCGGCGGATTCGAAGTCAAATTCCTCGATCCGGTTTCCCTTGACGACCGCCACCCGGGTTTCTTCCTGGTGGCGCGCGTCGATCAACATGCGCATTGTCATTTAAGTCACTCCACGCGCGCCGTGCCGTCCTTGCGGCGGCGGCGCCAGGCGCGCGCTCGAATATGGACGAAGGCGCGGCCTGTTCGGCGCGCGCCTTCAATGTCCGGGTTGAAAAGAAAAAAGTCGCCTCTGCTGCGTGCGGCAGGCCGGCGGAAATGCCCGGCCGATATGCCCCGGCCGCAATGCCCGGCCCCGATCGGGCGGGCAGCGTCTGGGGGGAAAAATGGCTCATGCAGCGTCAACCTTGGTGGCCGGCATGGATGCCGGCGCATGCGTTCGGCCCGAGATCGGAAGGAAGGTCGCTCCTTCAGCTTGCGTGCCGAGCCCGGTAGCTAGCATCTGCCATGGGCAGCGGCAACCGGTATCGGGGTTCTGGATTCCCGGCCAAGGACGGGCCCGGTCCCTCCGGCGCGCGCCAGGGGATCCCGGACTTCGCCGGGGCACAGGTTCGACTCGCCGGCCGCGGGAATTATTCGGCCGGAGCCGTTGCCGTGGCCTCGGCCAAAGCGCGCTTGTCGGCCTCCTGGCGGGCGCGCATCGCGTCGCCGCGATGGGCCCTCGCCGCCATCGCGTCCCAGGCGGCGGCGGCGCGAAGGCAGCGGTCGCGGACATTGTCGAGAGTGGCGGCTCCGGCGTCGGCGCGCGCTTCGGCGGCGCGGGCCAGGTAGAATTCGAGCTGGCTGGACATGGCGGGCCTTCTGTTCGGAAATGCCCGCAAAGTCCAGAGGCCGGCTCGCTTTGCCTCAGGATGGAACAGCCGCCGGAGCGGCACCCCCGAGCTTGGGCGAGCGCCTCCCCCCTCAGGCGAGGGGAGGCGCCACCCTTGGTCAGTCCCTCAGCGTCGCCGAGACCTTGCCGCCGCTCTTCTCAAGCTCCTCTATGACCCGCTTGTGGAGCCAGATGTTCATCTCGGCGCTGCCGTCCGTCGCGCCGGTATAGCCGAGCTCGGTCGCGAGCTCCTTGCGGTTCGCCAGGCTCGGATCGAGGTCGAGCAGCTTCATCAGGTCGACGATCGACGACTGGTAATTGAGCGTCTCGCCCTTGCTGGCGGCGGCATCGGCCAGGATCGCGTCGACGTCGACGTCGACCGGCTGGGCCGGGGTGCCGGCGGCCGGGTTCATCTGCGGCATGGCCGCCGGATTGCCTTGCTGGGCCGGGGGCTGGGCCTGAGCGGCCTTCGCCTTGCCGAAAATCGCGTCGCGGATCTTGCCGAAGATACTCATTCTTACTCTCCTGTAGGAGCGCCGCTAAGTGCGCGCTACGGGAAGAATGAGCGGGTTGCCTTGAAGTTGCGTTCGCGGCGGACGAAGGCGACGAATGACTTGCGGAACTGGACGAACGGCGCCTTTCGCGCTTCGAGCGGGTCACGGCGGGGTGAGGCTGCTCCAAATGCCGAGCCCGCGCTCCTCGGTGGTCAAGCTTTGGGTGGCGCGGTCGAGCGTTTCGTATTCCGTGCCGCAGGCGGCCATGAAGGCGTCGAAATCGGCGGAGGTGCGCCAGCGGTCGATGGTCAGATAGGCGGTGCCGGATCCGCGCAGAAGCTCGGTGCCGAGATAGCCGGCGCCGCGGCGGAAGAGTTCGGCCCAGTCGCCGGCGGGGCCGTAGGCGCGCTCGAACGCGGCAGCCGCCTCGGGGCGGACCTCGTAGGTCCACAGGATCGCGATCATCGGCGCCGTCTCGTCAGCGGACCTTGGCGAGGACGCCGGCCGCGGTGCGGCCGAAGGCGGCAGCGAGCTCGTCGAGGCCCGCGGCGTTATTTTCCGGCTTCTTGGCCGGGTAGATTTTCAGACCGACGGTCTTCGCGCCCTTATCGACCTGGGCAATCCCGGCTCCGTTCGGAAAGCGGCGCAGGATGAAGCGGGCGCCGAACTTGCGGCCGGCGGTGATGTGGCTGCTGTAGCCGATCAGGTCGACCACGAGCTCGGCATAGCAGGGCGCCTTCGACGCCGTGAGGCGCGGGCCCGCTTTTCCCGCCTTGGCGATGAGTGGCCTTGGCTCCTCGATGACCCGAACCCCCGGCATCTTCAGAAGCCCGGCCAGGTCGAGGCGCCGGAGCGCCTCAGCCTGAGCGGTCAGGGGCAGGTCGCCGCTCAGCCCGCCGCCGGTTTGGGGGCGAGGTCCGGCGAGCGCCGCGCCGACCGCGCCGCCGACGCCGCTATAGCTGGAGGTGACGGCCTCTTCCGATCCCCAGAAGTGAAGCTCGCACGAGGGCGCGGCCGCGGCCGGTTCCTGGCTGGAAGCCGGCGTTGCGGCGGCGGCGGCCAGAGCCGCCAGGACGAAGTATCGATTCATGTGCTTTCCCCCGATCCGGACGATCCTATTCGCGTGGCCGGGCATTGCAATGGCGGGCCTCGGCCGCCGGCCCCGGATCGAGTAGCGGCGTCGCGGCCGGGATCAGCCCGCCCCGATCCAGCGTTGCAGCCTCGCCTTCAGGAGCGTCACCAGCTCCGGCTGCATATAGTCGTAATCGTCGGGGATGCCGAGGACCACGAGCGGCGTGCCCTTGAGCTGGGCTCGGAACTTGCGGTTGATCCGGTTGCGATGCTCGCGTTCCATGGCGATCACCACGTCGGCCCATTCGATCAGATCGCCGGTCAGCGGCTGCTCGGCATCGTTGTTGGTGCCGGCGGAGATCGCCTCGACGCCCTCGATATTCGCGCAGACGGCCTCGGCGGTCGGGCTGCGCAGCCGGTTCTGGCTGCAGACGAAGAGGAGTCGGCGGGGACGGTCCATCGGGGAGCTCGGCTACACGCCCGGCGCCCCGGAAGGGAAGGGCGCGCAAAAAAGGGCGCCGCCGAAGCGACGCCCTCTCTTGAGATAGGCGGAGGCTTACGCGCTCTGCAGGTTGACCGCGCTGGTCTTGCCGCGCTGGTCCTGCTCGAGATCGTAGCTGACCCGCTGATCCTTGTTCAGGGTGGTCATTCCGGCGCGCTCGACGGCGGAGATGTGAACGAAGGCGTCGTTGCCGCTGCCCTCGGGCTGAATGAAGCCGTAGCCCTTGTCGAGGTTGAAGAATTTTACGGTGCCGGTCGGCATGGTGTTTTCCTTTGGTAGACGAAAGTGCCGGTGGCGCCGGAATTGGCGTTGCCGGGCTTTAGAAGCGTAGAGAGAAGGAAAAACCAACCGAAGAAGGAAATGTCCGTCGCATGCGACTTTAGCCCGGACCTTATGCACGATTTCGGCCCACGGTGCAAATTCGGCTCGGGGAGAGGTGCTTTTCTCGCGATTAAAAGCGTCGATCCTCAGGGAGCGGCCGGCGCTTCGGCGAAGGCGAGGCTGTCGAACGGTGAGGCCCTGGATGGATCGACCAGGCCGCGGCGGCGCGACGTTCAGGGATGCAAGGCGCGCCGAACTTTGCCATGTTCGGGGCGGCGCCGCCCCGATCCGCGGCGCGCAACGGCCGGAAAGGATGATGATGCGACCGCGCCTTCCCCTGCTCGCCCTCGGCGCGGCCCTGGCCGCCATGCCCGCTTCCGCCGCCCTTGCGCCGCGCTATCAGCGCCTCGCCGAGCTTCAGCGGGTGCTCGCCGATGCCGGGGTCGGCGGAGCCTTCGAATCGCCGATCGAGCGGGTCGAATATGTCAGGCGCGATCTCTACCGGGTGAGCGGCGGCGGCTGCCGCCTGGACGTCGCCATCGTCGACCTGCCGACCCCGCCCGACATCGCCGGGCCTCGGCGTTTCGCCGTGAAGCCCGACCGCAAGCTTTGCGGCAGGTAGGCCGGGATGGATCCCTGGCTCCTTGCTTTGGCCGGCGCCGCTTTGCTCCTCGCGCTGGCGCTGAAGCTTCGCGGCCCGCGCAACCGGACCGATCTGAGGGGCCTGCCCAAGAAGCGGCGGCGGCGGATCACGGCCGACGAGGCGCGACGATTGGGCAAGCTGGCCGCGCGCGGCGACGAGCGCGAGGCGCTGCGCCTGATCCGCTCGGCGGGCTATGACGAGGCCGAGGCGAGGAAGCTCGTCGCCCTGGCGGTGAAGCTCGAGACTCCGGCCGCGCCCGCCGACCCGCCGCCCGATCCGGGCTGGACCGAGGCGGTTCGAAGCGAAGGCGGCCTCACCTGCGGGCGCGCGTTCGACTATAACCAGACCCTCCACGACCGCGGCCATCGCAAAGAGAGATAGAAGGGGCGGGCAGGGCGGCCTGCCTTCGTCGGACGGGCTCGGCAGCGCCGATCCGCCGTCCGGCCTGCGCCGGGGCGGCTTGGCGTCACATCGAATTGATATGGAGGATGTTGCCGTCGGGGTCCTTGAGCCAGACCAGCTTCATCCCGCCTTCATGGTGCACATTGCCCTCGAGCCGGCCGATGTCGGGATAATGTTCGAATTGCGCGCCCTTCGCCTCGAGGGCCTCGACGATCGAATTGAGGTCTCCGCCGACGCCCCAGACGACGGCGTTGGCGCGGTTGGTGCCGGCATATTCGGAGGCGTAGACGACGAGCCGGGTGGCGCCGGTCTTGTAGACCAGCACGCCTTCCTCCTTGCCCTCCTCGTCCGGCTCGAGGCCGAGCGTCTCGCCGTAGAAGGCACGGGCGCGATCGAGGTCGGCGACGGCGAGGATGGCGGAGCTGTCATGGTCCTTCAGCATGGCGGGTTCCTTCGCGGCTTGGGATGCGGCGCCCCATAAAGGCGCCGCCCGGAGCCCGCCAGTGCAAGTCCGCCGGACCGAGGCGAGCGGCGGCCGGGCCGAACCGTGGTTTACCCAAAGGCGCGAAGACGCGAAGCCGTTCCTAGCCGGAGGCGGGACGGGGCTAGAACAGCCGCGAGATGCTGACTTCGGCGAGGCAGTCGGCATGGAGCGGCAGGGACTGCTCGTCATATTCGGGCGCCTTGACGGTGCCGGCGGGGCGCTGGACCCGGAGCCGGACGAGGGCGGCGGCGGCGACCGGCCGGGCGCAGATCGCGCAATCCCGGCCGAGCACGTCGTCGTCGTCGCCCGCAGCGGCGCCTTGCCGGTCCAGTGGCGGTGAAAGGCCAGCGCCAGCCCGGGGCGAAGCACGGCGCCGAGGCACTCGGCATGACAGGCGCTCTCCTTCTGCAGGTAAGGCGGCTGGCCCGGATCGACCCTGAGCAGCCGCAGGATCACGCCCCACGGAACCGGCGCTCCGCAGAAGCGGGAGTGGTGCCCGGTCGTGAAATTCGGATCGCGGCGGCGGGGCATAAGGCTGGCTATCGCCTCCTCGGACGTGGCGGCAGCGTAGCAGAGGCCGGGTGAGCGGACGAGGTGGGGGAGGATCCGCCTTCGCCTGCGCGAGCGCGCTTGGGGACAGGTACCGGTACGTGTCCCCAAATACCCATCAGGGCGGATTGCCCGCCGGCTCTTCGAGAGGCTGGCGGCAAGCCGCGGCGCCGGCACGAGGAGCATTCCCTATTTGTTCTCGACTTATAGGATTTTTCCCATTATATCGGATCATGGGCGAGTCGCGGCTGGACACACCTGTTTCCCAGTCAAGCGGGAGGCTCCATTTTCGAAGTTTTAGGAGAGAAACAATGAACGGCGCAACACTCATTCGCAGCACCGATATGCCGATCACCTTCCAGGCAAACATAGCCTTCCAGAGTGCCGCCATAGACACCGGCGGCTGGTGGGATCCTGCGACACCCACGGATATCATCGTGCCGGCGGGTGTGAATTTCATCATCCTGAACGCGCATGTCCCCTTCAACTATTGCCCTCCCGATGCGCTCGCCTTCTGCCATTTCCGCAAGAACGGCAACGGAAATTTCCTTGGCCGCAACAGCGGAAGCATGGGGCCGCCGCGACCCATATTGGAACCGCGTGTCGGCCTCACCTCCGGACCGGTCCCCGTCGTCGAGGGCGATCGTCTCCAGGTCAATGCCAACTGCCTGGTGACCGGTGCCAGCTTCATCATCCGCTGGGAAAATCTCGCCTTCTCGGCTTATGCCATCTGAGCGATCGGGTTCACCCAAAGCACCGGAGCCCCAGGGAGGCCGCGCCAGGCAAAATGGCCTCCGAAGGAGGCCATCGCTTCGGTCCCTTTTAGCTTTGGGTGAACCCATTCAGGCTGCAGGCGCGACAGGATGAGGCTCTAATTCGAGGCAAGGTCGGGGGCGGTGAGGCCATTCTTTTTGGTTCGCACAAAGATCACCAAGGCACGAAGGGCCCGCGGCTTTGTCTTGCGCCGCGGGCAACCTCCGCCGCGGCGGTTGGCGCCGATCGGCTCGCGGGGAGCGCTTTGCGCTCGTCGCCGGCTCTGACTCTTAATGCCCTTTCGGTGCCGCCTGCGGCGTCGCTCAGGACAGGCTTTGCGATCCTTGTGCGAACCCCCTCTCAACCCGGCGAGACGGTGGGCGTTCTGGCGGAGGATTTCGAGACAGTCTTCGCTGCCGGTGACTCCCAGGCCATTTGCGGGACGTTCGGGACGGGGAGACTGGGTGCCAGGCAGGTGGCTGGCACGTACCTGGCACCAGCAGGCCCTGGAGGCGGCAATACCGCCTGGATCGATCGCCGACCCGAACTCCAAGCCCTCCTACCCCGAAGCGATAAGTAGCTAATCGAGAAGGGGTTATTAGCGAATTAGGCGTTGTGTCCCCAAGATCTAGCACTGAAGCATAATAGGAAAGGCAGTGAATTGCAACGCCTCGGTTCCGGCGAACGCGGAGATCTTCCAGCGATCAGCTTGATAAGCCGGACCTGACCTAAATTTGTGGTGCGTGACGGCGATCACGCTCTGCGCTTCTGTCTTTCCTTTAAAAACTTGCCGTGCTGCAGGCAGGGTTGACCTTGAGACTGCAGGAAAACGGTCCCTGGGAGGATGAGGTGTCGAATTTGACAGCAAAAGACCAATCCATGATCGCAATTGGCGTAGGCGCACATACGAGGCGCAAGGGGCCACGCTTCGCATTTCTGCTGGCGAGTATAATCGCGGCCGCACCGATAGCCTCGTTCGCCCAGGCTCCGTTATTTGGGGACCACGGCGAACCTGCTTGGAGCCGAGTTTCAAATATATCGAGAGTCGGTTGGGGGCCGTCGCTGAGGATGACTTCGTTATGGTGCTGCCGACGGCGACCAACGCGGCCTGGGACGATCCGTCGAGGCCGATCCGGCTGATGGAAATGTACCATTGGGGGGACTGGATACCCACCAATTCATGGCAATATAATGGCGATTTTCGCGGCGGATAAGCGAAGGCTATCGATACTTCCTGAAGTCGGCCTTGCTGGCGACAGTGGACGCCAATGGCACCGCGACGGACTCGCTTAAGAACGCCGTGCGGCGATCTACCGAGGAGGTAGAGTTTGCGAGGTCCGTCTACAACACAGCTCGGTCCGATGCGGACGCAGCCTACAATGCCTATGCCGCGGTGACCCCCCTAGCTCGGAGAAGGAGCAAGAGGCATTACTTCGAGGACCAAGGATATGACCTGCAGATCGAGGCCGCGCACGGACGGCTGGCATCCGCGGTCGACACGTTCAAGGTGATTTCGGCCTCGCTGGCTGACCCCGACATCGACTTGTTGAAAAATGCGTTCGTGAAATATGATAATCCGCGCCAGCAGGTCGATCTCCCGATCAGTAGGGAGGTGCTGGGCCAGCCTGACCTTTGGCAGAAATATTACATTTCCCTGATCGGCAAGGACATCGACGCATTCCTGCGAGAGCGCAACCCGCAATTACAGGACATCATGGAGTTGCAGTCCACCTCACAGACCTTCGAATCTCGGTGGAGAGCCAGCGTCAGTGTCAAGTTTCTCGGCCTGTTCAGAGCCGGTGGTGCATCCGCAGAGCAAGTGCGGCGAGAAGAACATGTCCGTAATAATGCCACACGAATCAGCATATCGTTCGCTAATCTCGATACGTTCGACATCGTCCGCGGCGAATGGTTCGACGGCAACGCTATCAGCCGGTTTGGACCAAGGCTTCCCGCTGATCCATACAAGGCCGTGTTCGGCCAGAATGGTCAGCTCGAACTTATTCCGAAAACCCTGCTTGTGGGCCGAGGAATGAAATTTTCAATCTACGCCGACAGCAGTTCCCTCGATTATATGTACGAGCATTTCAACGGCAGCGCGGATGCGGGCGTCAGGCTTGGCTGGTTCACTATCGGCGCCGGTGGGGGGTATTCTTCGACAAAAACGGAGACGCGGGTCACCAAATTCGCTGACCATATCGAGTTCGAGGATCGCAGCGGACGTGCCAAGGTGATCGCTGTCCTTGCAAAGAGATATGGGGCGACACCCCCGCCGGGGATTGGGCATTTCGCGGCTACCGTCACGCCGCCCGCGAGGCCGGTCGCCATTCCCGAATGGACGCCCTCGGTCGTCCTCAACCAAGCATTGTCCAAGTTCAGCGCCACCGAACGGGCGAATATTACAGAGAGGTGAATTGCTCTCGGCACCTCATGTGATCCCCTCAGCCGAAGCGGGTGCTCATGAGTCTATCCTCCTACCTGAAGCGGTCCACCGCCGACTTCGAGCCAATGGGAGGATAGGCCCAACGCACCAAGTAGCGCGTGGCTTGCGCATAAAACTACTCCGCAGCCTCTCGCTCGCGCATCGAGGCAGCGGAAGCCCGCTTTTTCTTGCCAATGGGACTCTGGCCTCGGTGCGTGCCGACATAGCCAGAAGCTCCTTCAGATAGCCACCGGTGTAGGAGCGGGGTTCGTCTGCCACCTGCTCCGGCGTCCCTTCCGCGACGATCTCTCCGCCCTTGTCCCCACCCTCGGGCCCAAGATCCAGCACCCAGTCCGCCGTCTTGATCACCTCCAGATTATGCTCGATCACGACCACCGTGTTGCCCTGGTCGACCAGCGCATGGAGCACCTCGAGCAGCTTGCGCACGTCCTCGAAGTGGAGCCCCGTGGTCGGCTCGTCGAATATGTACAAAGTCTGCCCCGTCGCCCGCCTGGACAGCTCCTTGGCCAGCTTCACGCGCTGGGCCTCGCCGCCGCTGAGCGTCGTCGCCTGCTGGCCGACCTTGATGTAGCCGAGGCCCACTTCCTCCAGCATCGCCATCTTGTCGCGGATCGGGGGGACGGCCTTGAAGAATTCGTGGGCGTCCTCGACCGTCATGTCCAACACGTCGGCGATGCTCTTGCCCTTGAACTTCACTTCCAGCGTCTCGCGATTGTAGCGGTGGCCGTGGCAGACGTCGCAGGTGACGTAGACGTCGGGGAGGAAGTGCATCTCGATCTTGATCAGGCCGTCGCCCTTGCAGGCCTCGCAGCGGCCGCCCTTGACGTTGAAGCTGAACCGGCCGGGCTTGTAGCCGCGGGCCTGGCTTTCGGGGAGGCCGGCGAACCAGTCGCGGATCTGGGTGAAGGCGCCGGTGTAGGTGGCCGGGTTGGAGCGCGGGGTGCGGCCGATCGGCGACTGGTCGATGTCGATCACCTTGTCGAGATATTCGAGGCCGCTGATCTTCTCGCACGGGCCGCAGACGACTCGGGCGCCGTTCAGGGCGCGGGCGGCGCCGGCGTAGAGGGTGTCGATGGTGAAGCTCGACTTGCCCGAGCCCGAGACCCCGGTGATGCAGGTGAAGGTGCCGAGCGGGATCGAGGCGGTGACGTCCTTGAGGTTGTTGGCGCGGGCGGCGTGGACGGTGAGCTTGCGGCCGTTGCCCTTGCGGCGCCTGGCGGGGACGGCGACGGCCTTGCGGCCGGTGAGATAATCGGCGGTCAGGCTGTTCTCGTTCGCCAGCACCTCGTCGAGCGTGCCCCGGGCGACGACCTCGCCGCCATGGGCGCCGGCGCCGGGGCCCATATCGATGACGTAGTCGGCGGGGCGGATCGCGTCCTCGTCATGCTCGACGACGATGACGGTGTTGCCGAGATCGCGGAGGCGCTTGAGCGTGACGAGCAGGCGGTCGTTGTCGCGCTGGTGGAGGCCGATGCTGGGCTCGTCGAGGACATAGAGGACGCCCGACAGGCCGGAGCCGATCTGGCTGGCGAGGCGGATGCGCTGGCTCTCGCCGCCGGACAGGGTGCCGGAGGTGCGGTCGAGGTTGAGATAATCGAGGCCGACATTGTTGAGGAAGCCGAGCCGCTCGTTAATCTCCTTGAGGATGGCCCGGGCGATCTCCTTCTGCTGGCCGTTGAGCTTGTCCTCGAGCGTCGAGAACCAGGCGAGGGCGTGGCGGACGGAGCGGCGGGTGGACAGGCAGATGTCCTCGCCGGCGATCTTGACCGCGAGCGGCTCGGGGCGGAGGCGGGCGCCGCCGCAGGTCTCGCAGGGGGCCGCGCTCTGATATTTGTTCAGCTCCTCGCGCATCCAGGCGCTCTCGGTCTGGAGCATCCGGCGGTTGAGGTTGCCGATCACGCCCTCGAACGGCTTGCGGACGTCGTAGCTGCGCTTGCCGTCGACGAAGCGGAGGGTGACGGGCTTGCCTTCGGTTCCGTAGAGGATGGTCCTGCGGACCGCCTCGGGCAGGTCGTTCCACGGGGTCTCCAGGCTGAAACCATACTCGCGGGCGAGGGAGCCGAGGACCTGCATGTAATAAGGGCTGGGCGGATTGGACTTTGCCCAGGGGACGACGGCGCCGCGCTTGATCGAGAGATTCTCGTTGGGGACGACGAGCTCGGGGTCGAACAGCAATTTCTCGCCGAGGCCGTCGCAGGCGGGGCAGGCGCCCTGGGGGGCGTTGAACGAGAACAGGCGCGGCTCGATCTCGGCGATGGTGAAGCCGGAGACCGGGCAGGCGAATTTCTCGGAGAAGACGATCCGGCCTGCGGGGGCATTGTCGCCGAGCACGCGCTTCCCCTCTCCCTGCAGGGGAGAGGGGGGCGACGCGTCAGCGTCGCGGGGTGAGGGCCTGCCGTCGTCACCGCCCTCACCCTGGCCGCTTCGCGACCTGCCCTCGCCCCTGCAGGGAGGGGTCCGCCGGGTCCAGATACACGAGCCCTTCGGCGAGCTTGAGCGCCGTCTCCAGCGATTCCGCCAGCCGAGTCTCGAGCCCCTCGCGCACCACCAGACGGTCGACCACGACCTCGATGTCGTGCTTGTATTTCTTGTCGAGCGCCGGGGCGTCCTCGATGTCGTGGAAGGCGCCGTCGATCCGCACCCGGGTGAAGCCGGCCTTCTGCCACTCGGCCAGCTCCTTCCTATACTCGCCCTTGCGGCCGCGGACGACGGGGGCGAGGAGGTAGAGGCGGGTGCCTTCGGGCAGGGCCATCACCCGGTCGACCATCTGGCTGACGGTCTGGGCGGAGATGGGCAGGCCGGTGGCGGGGCTGTAGGGCACTCCGACCCGGGCCCAGAGCAGGCGCATGTAATCGTAGATTTCGGTGACGGTGGCGACGGTGGAGCGCGGATTGCGCGACGTCGTCTTCTGCTCGATCGAGATGGCCGGCGAGAGGCCCTCGATATGGTCGACGTCGGGCTTCTGCATCATCTCGAGGAACTGGCGCGCATAGGCCGAGAGTGACTCGACGTAGCGGCGCTGCCCCTCGGCGTAGATGGTGTCGAAGGCGAGCGAGGATTTGCCCGAGCCGGAAAGGCCGGTGATCACGGTCAGGGTCTCGCGCGGGATATCGACGTCGATATTCTTGAGATTGTGCTCGCGCGCGCCGCGGACGGAAAGGTGAGTCAGCATGGCCGGTGATGTTCCAGATCTGTTCTGTGGTCAATAGGGGACGCGCGAAGGTCAACGCGGCAGTGCTGAGATGGGTGCGAGGGCGCGCGCGCGCAAGGGCGGGGCGTTCGCCCGTGGCGCGTTCAGTGCTATTGCAGGGGATCGGCCAAAGCGTCGTCGAACTCTAAATTGCGCAGCTTCCAAGCTTGTGAGCCGGAGCGCTTGAGAGTTGCGCGGCCGGGGCTTCGGACGGCGATGTTCAAACGGACGGCTGTCACGACGAAAGCCACGATAATTTCTTCCGAGGCAGGGCCGGCCGGGACGATATCCAGCACCTCACCGTCATAGCTGGAATATTTTCCCAAGCCCTGCGCAAGACGCTTGGCGGTGACAGGTCCGGTCCGTTCGTCTCCGGTCCAGACCCCTGCCGCCTCCTCGAATCGCTGCTGGGTGAGATAGTCGAAATATCGCCGCAACGAGATCCGGGCTTCCTCTCCGGCTTTGTCTGCGGCTTGTCCAGCGCTCGAACCGGAAGCCGCCTCGATGTTCGAGGGAGCTTGGGTGCTAGGAACCTTCGCCTGCGAAATCAAGTCAGCGCCCCCCGATGCATCGCCGTCCCGGAATGCAAGATAGAGAGCGAGGACCAACAGCATTGCGGCCGCCAAACCGCCCAATCCCCACCCTAGGCCTCTCCGCCTGCCCCCGCTCGCGCTTAGAACCGTCTCTTCCAGCAAGTAGCGAATGTCGGACCGGAGCTTGCGAATTTCCCTCCGTAAATCGTCCAGACCAGCCGCTGGAAGATCCGTGTCGGTATAGTCGAAGCTCCGATTGTGCCAGGAGGTGCGCAGCTGAGCCGGCTCGTGCGACCGATCTGAATAGATCGACGGATAGCCGTCATCGTCGGTCGGCCCTGAGTCTTCATCGCGTGGCGGGTCATCCGACCTAGCCCCGCCGGCCGCCTCCAATGGTGGCGCGATCGCAGCGGGGTGCATCCACTCGAAGTCGGCAGCCGCGAATTCGTGCGCTGAAAAACGCGAAATATTCGCTACGGCCGATGCCGCTACGCCCACGCGCTCGGAAGCACTCATCAGCAGCCGGTCGAAACCGCGGAAGGGAGTCCCGACCTGCGCCCATTCGATAAACCAGGAATGAAGTGCCGCCTCCCAGGAATCCGAGAGATCCAGATAGAGTTGCTGCGATCGATTTGCATCGAGCCCCCACCGGTCGACCTGCGCCAATGGTCGAATTCCGTTGCGCAATCCGTCCTCCGCTGGCCAGGGAAAATCCTGGAGGCCATCCAGCGGGACAACGAACTGCCCGTTTTGTATTGCGACCTGCTCAAGAACGCTGGCCAGTTCCACGAGATAGGTGGAGGCGCATACGCCTTGGACGTAACAGTCCTTGATCAGCAGCCCGGCTCCAAGAAATCCTCCAGGTCTCTTCCCACCCAGCTGAAAGGCGTGCCGGTAAAAGCCAATCCAAGTCCACAATTGATCGTCCAGCAGACGGCGCGAGACCTTGATCAGCCATTCACCCGGGTCGGGGCGGAGCCCCTCCGTGAGGGCCGCCCAGTCATTGAGGGTTGCCAGCGGAACCTCTCGGACTCCCTGGGTGAGGACGCTCACGCCGGGCGTTACCCCGACGACGCAAACAAGGACCTGGCTCTCCACGCCCGGCGCTTCAGCGCGAGAGGATGAGGCTGGTGATCCGCTCTACGAACGTCATCCGGGTAGCGTCGCGCGGCGCGACGTCGCGAAAAAGCTCTCCTCGGGTGAAGGTGTAGCCATCGCCGTCAGCCTCTTGGGTGGCGTTCCCGTACAGCCAATTCCATATCGTGTGATTATAGCGATCGAACGTGCGCCGGTGGCGTTCCGGCGGCTCCCGGACCATCCCGCCGCGTATATGGCCGGCGGTATATTGCATGAAAAACCGCCGCACTATCCTGCCGCCGAGCGGCATCGCCTGATAGGCGCGCCAAGCCTTCGGGTACCGTTCGGTAATGATGCGGTCGACCTCCTTCGCCCGTACCCTGCTGAATTCAGGGGAATCGGCAAGCGGCACAGCATGCTGATCCCACTTTGTCAGCAGAAATAGATGGAAGTCCTGCGCGATCGCCTCGCGGTGGGTGCGATAGGCATGAATGGCTCCAGTAAGGCCGGTGTCGCTCGCCCGAGTCCCGACGATGTTCACTTCGGCTACGGAATAGGGGGCGACGTAGAGCATTGATATGCTTTCCGAGAAATGTTCAAGGATTTCGACGATTTCTTCCTTGAGGCCTCGATAGATGCTTCCTCGTTCCTCCTGGCTTGGATCGAACCATTCACCGCGCGCTTCGAGAAAGGCGAAGCGAACCGGTTGCGACGCATCTCGAGGCTGGACATCGACTGGGACGAAAAAGGGTTGCTCCAACTGCGTCGATTCGAGCACTTCGCCCTCGTCGAATGCCGCCACGCGACGCTCGAAAAGCTCGATCGCCTTTTCGTGCATGACTTTGCCGTCGGAAGACGCGGGGTCGAGTATCGGCGCGCCGAGTTGGAGACCGATGTCGGAATTGTGATTTAAGCAATGGAAGAGCGAGACCAGCAACGTCGACTTTCCGGACGTCGAGGTCCCAAACAGGATGACCGGATGGCGTCCGCTTGCGCGGAGCCGTTCAGCCAGTGATGCCGATCGAAGGCTTTCGCGACGCGCTGAAGGTTGGCTGGAGCCACCCTGAGAGGCTGGGCCGGGCGGTGGTGGGGGTGCCTGCCGGCCCATCCCCGCCGTCTCCTGGGCCGCTCGGGGGCGATTTGCCCCCTGGGTCAAATCCGGACCTTGAGGCGGATTGCCTGAACCCTCTTTGTCGCGGGGATCATTCATGTGTCAGCTCCAGCTTGGGATCAGACCCTCTGATTGACCCACAAGAAGGTTGGGTCATGGGCTCGTTTCGGCTGATTGACCCCTGGAGATTGCGGCGCCCAGGGGTCGACGTCTTCCGTCCGACTCCGCTGCCGGCTCCTGTTGAGCAGAACTGTGGCCAGCAGCAGGACCAGACCTATGTCGATGATCAAAGCAAAGACGATATAGCCCCATGTGGACAGCCGCGAGAGGCGGTGGATCAGCGTAGGAATGATGGCGCCGAGCGACCCCAAGCCTTGCGCGTCGTCTACGTCCACGTCCTGCGGCAGATCGACGAACGCGCTCGAGAGGGCTGGATCGTGTCGGTATCGGCCATAAACGGTGGCGGCCTCCGATAGCGCGGTCTTGGCGTTGTCATAGGATGACGCCCGGGACTGATCAGAACCCTCCGCCAGCGCCCTGTCGGTCGCGATTAGCCGCTGCTCCGATCGATCAACATCGGATTCGATCCGTTCGGCGAGAGCACGCTTCTGATGCCCGCCGTCGCGCGCAAAGGCGGGGTCTGACGCGAGCATCTCCTCCGCTTGCGTCTTGTAGCTTTGATAGATCCCGTCCAGCTTCGGCGAGTTGCACGCATGCTCCGACCGACCAGCATATTCGTGGAAGCCCGGCAGTTCCACACGTATTGCGGCAATCACCTCGCGTGCTTTTGGACCGACGCCGCAGCTATTGTCGCCATGCGGGTTATGGATCTCGGAGTTGAGGGCTGGAAGCAATTGTCGGACGCGGGCCTCTTTTGCCTCGAATGAAGGATCGCGCAGGGCTTGTGGAGCCGCGGTGCGGAGCGCGGAGAGATTTTCCCGCGCCCGTGTGATCTGCTCCCTGAGCACCACCGAGCCTTCCATCAGGTAAACCGCGGTGTTGAGCAGGCCGAGGGCGCTCAAGAAGAACAGGAAAGGGTAAAGCGCCAGCCAACTCCTGTTGGGTCGAGGTCTGCCCTCTTCTTCGGCCCGCAGCCGAGCCGCCCTTGCTGCTCCCATCACGACGGCGAGCAGGAACGCGAATACCGCGATCAGAGTAGCTGCCGTCCAGGCGCTGCCCGAATTGGGCATATAAATGACGAGTAGGCGTCCCCACCCATAGGTCAGCAAAAAAACGAAGCCTAATGCAGCGATCGCTGCCATGGCAATCCAGATGATCGGCAGGCTTAGATCGTCGTTCTTCCGCGCAGAGTTGGTCATCGCGTTACCCCCCCCCAAACGCGTTTTCGTTGGTCGCTTTGATGGGCACAGTTCGGATTATGCGCCAGCTTAAAGAAGAGTTTGATCCTATCAAGCTGGTCCGAAATGGGGAATAGTTGGTTCGAAATGGAGTAGCCGGCAGAAAACGCCTCTCTGCTGTTAGGCTTCCTGCCTTTTCCGCATAGAACGAAGTCGATACTCTTGGTCAATCGGTTCTGACGTTGGCCAAGATATTCGAGTTTTCCGCAAAATTGGTGAGCAATTTCTGGCTGGTGTTCCAATTTCCGCCCCGGCAGTGAAGTCGGGCCCCGGAACCGACCGCGACGCACCGGCGTAGCAATTCGGCTTGTTCCACCGTCGCCTTGAACGTTGGGCTCTTGGCCGGAACGGAGGACTGCGTGACCGCCGTCGCGCTCAGGCCCCTGCCCGCGAATTAGACGGAGCGCCGATGTCGCTCCGGTGCGGGCGGAGGTCCGTTTCGGTGACATCTCAATTAGACTCGGCTGCGATCGGGCATAGCCTTGCAGAATCGCCGACTCAGTATGTGTCCGTCGGGCTCATCCAGCGAAAGGATCTCATTATGGCGATCGATCTGACCAAGCCGGCCAAGCAGGTGATAATCGGCTCCGCCGAATATAAGACGCTGCTCGACAATCTTCAGGGCAATGCGCTGAAATCGCACGGCCGCAACGAGTCGCGCCATGTCTTCCTCCGTTTCACCGGGACGAAGGCGCAGGTACGCACCTGGATCAGGACGAAGATAGCGCCGCGCGTGCTCACCGCCGCCGACCAGCGCGCGCAATCCGCGGCGGGAGGCGACGGCGGGCTCGTCATCCTCTTCTATCTGTCGGCGCAGGGTTACAGCTTCCTCGGGCTCGATCCGACCAAGCTGAAGAGCAAGATCTTCAACAAGGGCATGAAGCACCAGGGCACCAACCTCATCAAGGAGCTGTTCGACACGGACAACAAGGATCCCAAGCCGGACAAATGGGAGCCGGGGTTTCAGAAGACCATCCACGCCATGGTTTCGCTCGCCGACGACCAGACGCAGGACCAGACCCGGCTGCTCAACGAAGTCTCGCTGCTCAAGGCGCAGATTGCCGGGCTTGCCGAGGTCCTGCTGGTCGACGAGGGGCGGGCCCTGCGCCGGACCGTCCGCGACGGCACGCCTTTGGCGAGCCCCGAACCGATCGAGCATTTCGGCTATTTCGACGGCATCAGCCAGCCGCTCTTCACCAAGGAGGATCTCGACAAGTACAAGGCGGACGGCAAGGGCGATCCGGATACCGGCTGGGACCCGGGCGCCAGCCTCGACCTGCTGGTCGAGAAGGACCCGTTCACGACCGCCGCCGACGCCTTCGGCTCCTATCTCGTCTATCGCAAGCTCTTCCAGAATTTCGGCGAGTTCCAGGCCCGCGAGGGGGCGGTCGAGACCGCGGTCGGACTGCCCGACGAACAGGGCGGAGCGATGGCGGTCGGCCGGTTCGAGGACGGCACCCCGGTGGTCGTCTCCGCGACCGCCGGCCAGGTCTATACCAACGATTTCGTCTACAAATCGTCAGTCCCGGCCAAGTCGCTCGACCCCGACGGCTTCCGCTGCCCGGCCCACGCCCATATCCGCAAGGTCAATCCGCGCGGCACCACGCCGCGCACCAGCTTCGAGGACGAGCGCAAGCGGCGGATCACCCGGCGCGGCATTCCCTACGGCAAGCCGATGCCCGACATTTGCGACGCGGTGCAGACCGATCCCAATCCCGGGGCGGATCGGGGGCTGCTGTTCATGTGCTACCAGGCGAATATCGAGAAGCAGTTCGAATTCATCCAGCGGACCTGGGTCGACAATCCCAATTTCCCGGACAGCGTCCTCACCCCGACCGAGGACAAGACCGGTGACGATCCGCTGATCGGCCAGAACAAGAACAAGAAGCAGCGCTGGCCCAAGACCTGGGGCAATTCCGCCGCCGGACGGGAGAAATTCAATTTCGAGGCGGCGGTGACTCTGAAGGGCGGCGAATATTTCTTCGCCCCGAGCAAGCCCTTCCTGCAATCGCTCTAGGCTGGATCGATCCTCATCACGGTCGGGTCAACGGACGATCCGTCATTCCCGCGTTCGCGGGAATGACGGCCAGGTGGCCACTGCTGGCTTAGCGGTTGGCCGCCGTCCCGGCCTGTCGTCGTTCGCGCTCCTTGGCCGGGTCCGCATAATGCCAGGTACAGGCGCCCGGCGCGGGGGGCGGAGCGCCGGCGATCCGGACGCAGGCGCTTTCGCAGGTGACGATCGGAACAAGGCTCTCATCGCGCTTCAGCGAGATGGCGATGCAGGCCGTGCCGCGATTGCGCGAAGCCTCGCGGCCCCGATAGAAATAGTCCGCGTTCATCGGCCACGCCGGCACGGCGTCGTTGGCGAAAAGGCTGAGCGGTCCGGTCGCGGGCGCGGTGAATTCGCCGACCCACTCATTGGTGTTGCCGGCCACGACCGGGGCCAGGGCGGTGATGTGGACCGCCGGGAATTTGTTCGTCGGCCGCGACACGCCGGCCAGCGGCTGCAAATATCTGGCGCTGATGACCCGGCGGAAAGGCGCGGCGATATAGCCCAGCTTATAGGGGAACCTGCCGGCTTCGATGCCTTCGGGGTTGGTGAGGTTGTCCGGGTTGGAGCCGTCCTGCCAGGGCTCCTGCACATAGAAACGTATCTCGTAGGTATGGCCGCGCCCGACCTTCACGCCGGTCCGGTTGCACGGATTGCTCGTCTCGAAGTTGAGCGCCGACGGAGCCTCGCGGCGGCAGAACAGCGCGTGGCCTTCGCCGATGCTCAGCCTGA
Source organism: uncultured Alphaproteobacteria bacterium (assembly GCA_963850005.1). Taxonomy (GTDB): domain Bacteria; phylum Pseudomonadota; class Alphaproteobacteria; order Sphingomonadales; family Sphingomonadaceae; genus Allosphingosinicella. The sequence continues at coordinate 631,388 of CAWKJG010000004.1, read as the reverse complement.
GCTGGGCCGCGGCGAGCGCTCCGGTCCAGGCGAGCACCGCAAGCATCATCAGGCCGAACACGAACGGCAGCACCTGCCATTTGATGAAGCCGAGAACGCCCTGATAGGTGCCGCTGGTGCGGATCCGGCGGATCGGCGGCCTGCCGCCGGCCGTCGCGACGTTTCCGGCCAGCGCCTCCCTCCACAATTGCCGGCTACCGTCGCGGAGGCGGCGTTCGGTGAGGGTTCCGAAGTTCAGGAAGATGAAGATCAATGCCAGGAACATCAGGGTCCAGCCAGGCCCCGCCGAGAAGGCCTGGATCCACGGCTCGGCGAAGCCCGGCAACACGTAATGGAGCCAGCCGAACAGAGTGCCCAGCACGCATCGGCTGTCGGAGCAGATGCGCTCCCCCGCCGAGGCGAGCCAGAACGGCATCGTCGCCAGGCCCAGCGACGCGGCGACGATCGCGAAATAGAGCACCCGGCGCCACCAGACGAGGTCGCGCAGGGTCTCCTGCCGGTCCGAGCGGGCTCCGGCGATGTCCGCGAGGTTGCCGCGCACCTTCGCGGGGATGCTCGCATCGCCCGGCCCGTGGTCGACGATCCTGAAGTCCTTCGGCAAAGTGATCGGCGCGTAGCCGTCGGTGCCGGCCGTGATGCGGTGGATGACGCTTTGATGGACCCACGCGCACTGGTTCAGGCCCTGATTCTTCAGCTCGGGATCCTCCTGGGATTCCGTGCCCGGCTCGGGCGGCTCCACATAGGCGCCGACAATTCGGGGCTGGTATCGGTAATAGGAGCCGAATCCGGCGCGCGGATCGTGAATCGGCCCGAAGGCGTTGGCGACCCGGTTCGCCTCGACGACCTTGTCCTCCCTGAGCCCGAGTCCGGCGAGCCGGGCCTCCTCCATCATCCAGGCGAGGGAGACGTAGGCGAGGCTGTCGTCAGGATAGCCGCCGCCGACGTCGGCGTGGGCGCCCGCGAACCAGACCTGCTTGATGCGTTCGCGATCCGTGCCTCGGGGCTCGTCCCAGGGCACCGGGTGGAAGGCGTCGCGCTCGTCGTCCAGGGCGAACGCCTGGCGTCCGAAATCCACCTTGTCGGAAAGGACCTGGTTGCGCAGCGAAAGCGGCCTGATCCAGTCGTCGAAGGCGCGGACCAGCTCGACGATCGGCCCGCCATAAGCGGCGACCGTGTCCCAAAGGCCGACGAACCGGACCCGGGGCTTGAAGTTTTTCTCGACGTCGTAGAGGCGCTGCTTGAGGAGCTTGCGCTTGCCGAGGCGAAGGAACGAAATGAGGTACCGCCAGAGGGGCAGGAGCCAGCGCATGGGCAGGAAACGCGGCGCCCGGTCGCGGGTGTGGGCCCGGTAGGCGTCCTCCGCCTGATGGGCGAGGTCGCGCTCGTCCTTATAGTCGACGACGCCCTGTTTCGCGATCAGTCCGACCAGAACGCGGATCGTGAACGCGCCGCGGCTGAAACCGAAGGCATAGATCTGGTCGCCTTCATTATAGTTGCGGCAGAGGAAGGCGTAGAGATCGAGGACGTTGCGCTTCAGCCCCCAGCCGAAGACTCCGCCGAGGATGGCGAGCGGGCGAAAGCCGGAATTGCCGACCCCTTCGTCATAATAGACGATCTGCCGGGAAGCGATGGCCGTGGCGCCGAGATCGATCGCCTCGTACATCCGCCAGACGTTGGTCTTGAACAGCTTGGCGCTGCTGTTACCGGTACCGTCAGAGAACAGGACGATCGATTTGTGCCTGCTCGCGGTTACGCTTTTAGCGCCGGCCGATTGTGCATCCTGAATCGGCGCGTCTTGCTCACGGTCCATCGTCAGCCCCCCACGATTGCCTGAATTGCGCCTCTCCGGAGCCGCGGTCAACGCGCCGCGGCGATCGGGGAAAATGCGCTTCCATGCGGCGGCCATAGACCCCGCGCCCGGGATCGCGTGTGAGAAAGATCACGGACTCGATTTTCGCGAGCTTCTAAGCCGTTTCAATTCTTGGAGTGGCATGGATGACGAGATTGCACGTCGAGGTCAGGCCGGGCAGCGGAGTGGCCCGCTATTCACTCTATGTCGACGGGCTTCCGGCGACGATGAGCTCGCGCCACAAGGGCGAAGTCGTTTGCGCCGGGAGCTGCGGCGACGGCTCGCCCCACGCGCTCCTCTACAGCTTCAGCGGGGCGCCCGGGGCGACCCTCGCGATTACCGTGCGCTGCTCCGCGCGGATCGTGTGCGGCTTCAGCGCGGCGATCGTCGACTCGGCGGGCCCGCCCTACCGCGCCGGGCGCGAAGTCTTCGCCATCTAGGGGTCCGCACTCGATACCGGCAATGGCGACCGCGAAGCGGCGGGGCAAAGAGGCGGCCATGGCGGCGTCGCTCGTTGCTCCCTCGCTCGCTCCTGGCCCTGACCGCCTCTCCGCCCCGTCATGGCCGTTGCCGGTATCGAGTACGGGCCCCAGGACCGCCTCTTCGTCGCAGGGGAGCGTGACGCGGCCCGGCGGCTGGGTTAGTCTCGCCGCGGCTGGAGGGAGACGATATGCGCGGTCTGGCGATCCTTGCGGGGGCCCTGATCCTCGCGTCGGCGGGGGAGGCGAAGGAGGTAAGGCGGCTGGGCCCGGCGGAATCGCCGATCGCGGCCTCGACCGAGGTGCCGGCGGGCAGCCGGATCGTCTACATCAGCGGCTCGGTTCCCGACGCCGTCGATCCCTCGGCGCCGGCCGGCTCGGTGCAGCGCTATGGCGACACGGCGGCGCAGACCCGAAGCGTGCTCAGGAAGATCGAGGCGCAGCTGAAGCTGCACGACATGGGTCTCGGCGACATCGTCATGATCGAGAATCTTCCTGATCGCTCCGCCGGGCCAGGCGCGGATGGATTTCGCCGGGATGATGACCGCCTATCGCGAGTTTTTCGGCACCGCCGCCCAGCCCGGCAAGCCGGCGCGCTCGACGCTCCAGGCGGCGGGCCTGGTCGATCCAGGCTGGCTGGTCGAGATCGAGGCGACCGCGGCCAGGGCAAAAGGCCGGTGAGCCTCACCCGGCGGGCCTTGCTCGAGCGCCTCGGCCTCGCCGGAGGCGTGAGCGCCGTCTATCTCGGCATGGAGGCGATGGGGCTGCTCAACGCGCCTCCGGCCGCGGCCGAGCCGTTCGCGCTTCCGCCGGCGCCGGGAAGGCGCAAATCCGTGGTCATCCTCGGCGCCGGGATCGCCGGGCTGGTCGCGGCCTACGAGCTTCGCCGCTCCGGCTGGGACGCGACCGTGATCGAAGCGCGCGACCGCATCGGAGGCCGGGTCTGGACGGTGCGCGGCGGCGACCGGATCGAGCAGGAGGGGCGGCCGGACCAGGTCTGCGGCTTTTCGAAGGGCCTGTATCTCAACGCCGGAGCGGCTCGGATCCCGACCGCGCACCACGTGATCCTCGGCTATGCGAAGCGCCTCGGCGTTCCGATCGAGGTGATGGTCAATTCCAACCGCGCTTCCCGGTGGGATTTCGGCGGAAGCATCCTGACCAACCGCCAGGCGTTGAACGACACGCGCGGCCGGATCGCCGAACTGCTCGCCAAGGCGGTCAACAAGGGCGCGCTCGACGAAGCGCTCAGCCCGGGCGACAAGACCGCCATGGGCCAGTTCCTCGGCGCATTCGGCGGGCTGTCTCGGCCCGATGGCGAATATCGCGGCGACGGCCGCTCCGGCTACGCCACCCTCCCGGGCGCTTATGGGGAGGCGGGCCAGACCGTTCCGCCGATGAAGCTGGAGGATCTGCTGAAGCAGCGGGCGATGATCCTGCCGTTGCTGTTCGAGGAGATATTCGACCAGCAGTCGCCGATGTTCCAGCCGGTCGGCGGAATGGATCGGATCGCCTACGCTTTGTACGAGCAGGTCAGGCCGGCGGTGCGGCTGCGCACCGAGGTGACGGCGATCCGGCGAGTGGGCGAGAAGGTCCGGATCGAGCATGGTGCGGGGCGCAAGACGGATGCCGATTATTGCATCTGCACCCTGCCGGTGAATTTGCTGGCGCGGATCCCCAACGATTTCTCGGCGGCCAAGCAGGCGGCGATGAAGGACATCGCTTACGTTCCGGCGGTCAAGGTCGCCTTCGAGTCGCGGCGCTTCTGGGAGGATGAAGGGGTTTACGGCGGGCTCGGCTGGACCGATGCCCTGTCGGAGAACGTGCTCTACCCGTCCGGGGGCTGGCACGGCGAGAGGGGGGTGCTGGTCGCCGCCTATGTCGCCGGCTGGACCGGGCAAAACCATCCGGCCGAGTTCACCGCGCTCAGCCACGAGGAGCGCATCCGGATCTGCCGCGAGGTGATCGGGCGGATGCATCCGGGCAAAGCGGCGGAGCTGACCCGGCCGGTGACGGTGTCCTGGGGGCTGACCCGCTGGTCGGAGGGCGTCGGCCCGGGCGATGCCGCCTGGTTCGAATCGCCGCGGCCGGCGCGCTATGCCGAGCTCTACAAGCCGGAGGGGCCGATCTTTTTCGCCGGCGAGCATTTGAGCTACGTCCAGTTTTGGCAGGAAGGCGCGGCGCTTTCGTCGCACGCGGCTATGCAGGCGCTTCAGGCGCGGGTTCAGGAACAGGCGCTGGGCGAGCGCTCGGCGAGGCGCGCCGTGGCGGCGTAGGCAAGCAAGGGGAGGCGAGACATGCGCAAGACGGCTTTCGTGACGATCATGCTGGCGCTGGCGGCGCCGGCGGCGGCCAGGGCCCCGGCGGGGGCTCCGGCCGACGTGGCGGCCGCGGTCGCGGCGCCCGGCCGGCCGAAGGCGGCCACCGACCTGGACGAGGTCAGGAAGCCGGTCGAAACGCTCGCTTTCATGGGCCTGAAGAAGGGCGACCGGGCGCTCGATTACTTCACCGGCACCGGCTATTATGCGGACATCATGGCCCGGGCGGTCGGGCCCAAGGGCTATGTCGTCGGCTGGAATTCGGCCGGCTTCGGGCGCAACGAGAAGGTCGTCGCCGCGCTCAAGGACATCAAGGCGCGCAACGCCAACACCGCTTTCTACTCGAGCCCGACGACGGCGATCGCCTTCGCTCCGAACAGCTTCGATTTCGCGCTCCTCCACATGGTCTATCACGACGCTTATTGGGAGAGCGCCCAGTTCGGCCTTCCGAGGATCGATCCGAACACCGTGGTCAAGGCGATCTGGGACGCGGTGAAGCCGGGCGGGACGGTCGCGATCGTCGACCATGTCGCGCCGGCCGGCGGCGACACGCGCGAGGTCGTGGAGAAGCTGCACCGGATCGACCCGGCGGTGGTGAGGGCGGATTTCGAGCGCGCCGGCTTCGTTCTCGAGGCGCAGTCCGACATCCTGCGGGTGCCGGCCGACGACCACAGCAAGAACGTCTTCGACCCGGCGATCCGGGGCAAGACCGATCGCTTCGTCTACCGGTTCAGGAAACCGAGGTAATAAGATCCTCCCCGTCGCGCAGCGACGGGGAGGGGGACCATTCGAAGCATGGTGGAGGGGTAGCTGCCGCGACCTCAGAGGTTCGCGTGCGGGCCCGTTATTTCAGTGCCGGCTACCCCTCCACCACCCTTCGGGTGGTCCCCCTCCCCATCTGGCGATGGGGAGGATGCGTTCGATCAACCGCCGCGCTTTTTCGACGAATGGGCTTGCAACCTGCTACGTTTGTGGCATGCTACAGGTGTAGCAGGAGAAGCGAGTCGTGATGATTGCCAGGCTGCCGCGCCGCGAGCGCGAGATATTCGAGATTTTATGCAGCGCCGGCGAGGCGACCGCGGCGGACGTTCGCCGCGCGATGGCCGATCCGCCCAGCCATTCGGCGGTACGGACGATGCTCGCGAGGCTCGAGGCCAAGGGGCTGGTCAGGCACCGCGCCGAGGAGCAGACCTACGTCTACAAGAGCGTGCCGCAGCCCGCCAAGGTGCGCGAGACGGCGCTCAAGGCAATGGTCAAAACTTTTTTCGACGGGTCGGCGGCGAGCGCCGCGACGGCCCTTCTCGGCCTTTCCCAATCGCTGAAGCCCGAAGAGCTCGACGCGCTGCAACGCGCGATCGACGAGGCAAAGGAGCGCGACCAATGACCTACGACTTCCTGATCGAGATGGGCTGGAAATCCGCGGCGATCGCCGGTGGGGCCTTGCTCCTGGCGGCGATGCTGAGATCGCGTGCGGCGGCGGACCGGGGCGCGGTGCTCAAGGTCGCGGTGGCTTTGCTTCTGGCGCTTCCGGCCATCGCCCTGTTCGCCCCGGCGATCGAGATCGAGACCCCGGCCGCCGCTCCGGCGCCGGCCGTCGCTTCGCTCGCCGCTCCGGCCGCCGCTCCGCTTGCCGCGATGGCTCCGGCCGTGATCGAGACCGCGCAGGCGCCGATCGCCGCGATCCCGTCTTCGCCGGTCGGCGGCGATTGGGACGATCCGAGCCTGCTCTTCTTCCTCCTATACGTCGGCGGAGTCCTCATGGTCGGCGGCCGGCTGCTCGCCGGGCTGTGGACGCTTCGGCGCTGGACCCGCGGCGCCGCCGAGGTCGAGGCTCCGGAATGGCGGTCGGCACTCGCCCGCGCCGGCGGCGATACGTTCGGAATTCGGCTGCTGGCCTGCGAGGAAGCGAGCTCGCCGCTGAGCTGGGGCCTGAGGCGCCCCGTCATCCTGCTCGATCGCGACACATTGCGCACGCCTGAGGAGGCCGACGCCATCCTCGCCCATGAGGTGGCCCATGTCGCCCGGCGCGACTGGCCGTCGCTGATCCTGTCGCGGCTCGCGGTCGCTCTGTTCTGGTTCAATCCTTTAGTGTGGAGGCTCGACCGCGAGGTCGCCCAGCAGGCGGAGGAAGCCGCCGACAGCGACGCCGCGGCCAGGGTCGAGCCGGCCCGCTACGCCCAGACCCTGCTCGACTGGGCCCGGCTGAGCGGCCGCTCCGCTTTGCCCGCCAACGCCATCGCCGCCGGCGAGCCCGGTTTGTCGCGGCGGGTCAAGGCGATACTCGACGGCCGCGTGGCGCGCCGCTCGGGCTCCGCCTGGGCGGTCGCGGCGATGCTCGGCTGCGCCGCCTTCGCCGCCCCGGTCGCGGCCCTGGAGTTCGTTCCTGAAGCGCCCGAGGCACCGCTTGCCCCGGTCGCGCCCCTTGCACCGCTCGCGCGGCTGTCGCCGGCCGCGCCCGCCGCTCCAGCGGCGGCGCGTGCACCGCTGGAGTCCTTGCGCGCAACCGCCGCTTTGGCTCCGCTCGCCGGCCTGGCTTCGCTTGCCGACCTGGTCCCGCCCGCGCCGCCGACGCCGGTGACAGCCGGTGTGGCTCCAAGCGCTCCGCTGGCACCGCGTGCGCCCACCGCAATCGCCGCGGCGATGCAGGCTGCCGCACCCCGTGCTCCACGCGCTCCCTATGTCGACGGCGCGGCGATCGAGGCCGAGGTCGAGCGCGCGGTCGCCGAGGCGATGCGTTCGGTCGACATCGGGGCCGAGGCCAGCCGGGCCGCCGGCGAGGCCGCCGCGGCGGTGGTGGCGGGCATGAAGCACGGCGCCGACGGCATGGAAGCCGGAGCGCGCAGCATGGAAGCGGGCGCTGACCGGATGCGCTCGGAAGCGGCCAGGCTCAAGAGCAGCAAGGCCTATCGCGAGGATGTGATCCGCCGCAACGCCGCCCGCGGCGAGCACACCACCCACGAAGCGCTGCTCGAAGCCGCCGGCGAGATGGAGGACGGCGCGAAGGACATGCGCGAAGGCGCCCGCGAGATGCGCGAAGCCGCCGCCGACATGCGCCGGGGCAAGCACGATTAATCCTCCCCACGCCTGAGGCGTGGGGAGGGGGACCACTCGAAGGGTGGTGGAGGGGTAACTGCCGAGGCTTCTGCCCGTTACCCCTCCACCAGGCTTCGCCTTGTCCCCCTCCCCATCTTGCGATGGGGAGGATAGAAGGGGGCGATGCACCGCCGCCTGCTCGCCGCCCTTCTTCTGACCTTAGCGAGCGGCGCCTCGGCCCGAACCGCCCCCGCCTATGACACCGTGATCCGCGGCGGCACGATCTACGACGGCAGCGGCGGCGCGCCCTATACCGGCGACGTCGCTCTCAAGGGCGGCCGGATCGCCGCGGTCGCGCCCCGAATTCCGGGCCGCGGCAAGGCCGAGGTCGACGCCCGCGGCCTCGCCGTCGCGCCCGGCTTCATCAACATGCTGAGCTGGGCGGCCGAGCCTTTGATTCGCGACGGCCGGGCGCAGAGCGACGTCCGCCAGGGCGTCACTCTGGAAGTGATGGGCGAAGGTTGGTCGATGGGGCCGTTCAGCCCCGCCCAGAAAGCCGAGGCCGAGGCCGAGCAGGTTGGAACGCGCTATTCGATAGACTGGACGACGCTCGGCGAGTTCCTCGACTTCCTCGAGAAGAAGGGGGTCAGCGTCAACGTCGCATCGATGGTCGGCGCCTCGACGATCCGGGTCCACGAGCTCGGCCGCAACGACGTCGATCCGACCCCGGAGCAGCTGGCTCGGATGCGGTTGCTCGTGCGCCAGGCGATGGACGAGGGCGCGATGGGGGTCGGCTCCTCGCTCATCTACGTCCCCGCCGTCTATGCCGAGACGGACGAACTGGTCGCTTTGGCCGGCGAGGCGGGCCGCTGCGGCGGACTGTATATCAGCCACATGCGAAGCGAGAGCAGCCGGCTGCTCGAGGCGATCGACGAGCTGATCGAGATCAGCCGGCGCTCGGGCGCCCGCTCGGAAATTTACCATCTCAAGGCCGCGGGCCGCTCCAACTGGACGCTGATGGAGCCGGCGCTCGCCCGGATCGAGGCGGCGCGCTCGGCGGGCGTGCCGGTCTCCGCGAACATGTATCTCTACAGCGCGTCCGGCACCGGCCTCGATTCCACGCTTCCGCTCTGGGTGAGGGAAGGCGGGGCCCAGGCCATGCTCGCCCGGCTGAAGGATCCGGCGGTGCGCGCCCGGGTCGTCGCCGACATGGCCGGCGGAACGCGCGACTGGACGACGGTGCAGCCGGTCGGCTTCGCCAATCCGGCGCTTCGCCTCTATGCGGGCAGGCGCCTGCCCGACATCGCCGCCCTGCGCGGCAAGGGCGTCGAGGAGACGGCGGTCGACCTGATCGCCGAGGACGGCAGCTCGATCGGCACCGTCTTCCACTCCATCTCCGAGGAGAATGTCCGCAAGGTGCTGGCGCGGCCCTGGGTGAGCTTCGGCTCCGACGCCGCCGCGATCGCCACCGAGCCGCCTTTCACCGACAAGGAGGTGCATCCCCGCGCCTACGGCAATTTCGCCCGCCTGCTCGGCCGCTACGTCCGCGAGCAAAGAGCGCTGAGCCTCGCCGAGGCGGTTCGGCGCCTGACCGCGCTCCCGGCCGACAATTTGCGCCTCGCCGACCGCGGCCGGCTCAAGCGCGGCTTTCACGCCGATCTCGCGATCTTCGACCCCGCGAAGATCGCCGACCGGGCCACGTACGAGAAACCGCACCAATATGCCGTCGGAATGCGCCACGTCTTCGTCAACGGCGTGGCTGTGCTCCGCGACGGCGAGCATACAGGGGCGAAGCCGGGGCGCTTCGTCCACGGTCCCGGCTGGAGGAAATGCAAATGAGAAGATTGATCCCGGCGCTCGCCTTGCTCCTCGCCGGGGCGGCCGCGCCCTCGGCTCCGCGCTACGACACTGTGATCCGTGGCGGCACAATCTACGACGGCAGCGGCGGAGCGCCGTACAAAGGCGATATCGGCCTTCGCCGCGACCGGATCGTCTATGTCGGCCCGCGCCTCAAGGGCGCCGCCCGGACCGAGATCGACGCGTCCGGCCTCGCCGTCGCTCCGGGCTTCATCAACATGCTGAGCTGGGCGAACGAGTCGATGATCGCCGATCCGAAGGCGCAGAGCGACATCCGCCAGGGCGTCACCCTCGAGGTGATGGGCGAGGGCGAGTCGATGGGCCCCTGGTCCGACGAGATGAAGCGGCTGGAGACCCGGCGCCAGGGCGATATCCGCTATCCGATCGAGTGGACGAGCCTCGGCGAATATCTCTCGCACATGGAAAGGAAGGGGGTTTCGCCCAACGTCGCCAGCTTCGTCGGGGCGACGACGGTTCGGGTCCACGAGCTCGGCGAGGCCGACGTCGACCCGACACCGGCCCAGCTCGACCGGATGCGGGCGCTGGTGCGCTCGGCGATGAACGAAGGCGCGATGGGCGTCGGCTCCTCGCTCATCTACGCGCCGGCGTTTTTCGCCGAGACTCCGGAGCTGATCGCGCTCGTGACGGAGGCGGGCAAGTGCGGCGGCATGTATATCAGCCATATACGCGACGAAGGTCCCAAGCTGCTCGAAGCGATCGACGAGCTGGTGGCGATCTCGGCGGCGTCCGGCGCACCCGCCGAAATCTACCATTTCAAGCAGTCCGGCCGCCCCAACTGGGGCAAGATCGACGCGGCCATCGCCCGGGTCGAGGCGGCTCGGGCGCGCGGCCTCAGGATCACCGCCGACATGTACACCTATCCGGCCAGCTCGACCGGCCTCGACGCCTCGATGCCTTTGTGGGTGCAGGAGGGCGGGATCGAGGCCTGGGTGGCGCGGCTCAAGGACCCCGTGCAGCGCGCCCGGGTGCTGGCGGAGATGCGCTCGGGCGAGTCGGAGGACAGCGCTCTGGTGGTCCAGGAGCCCTCGAAGGTGCTCCTCCTCGGCTTCAAGAATCCGGCGCTCAAGCCGCTGACCGGCAAGACGCTTGAGGAAGTGGCTCGGGAACGCGGCAAGACTGCCGAGGAAACCGCCGCCGACCTGATCGTCGAGGACAACAGCCGGATCCAGGTCGCCTATTTCTCGATGAGCGAGGACAATGTCCGCCGCGAGGTCGCGCTGCCGTGGATGAGCTTCGGCTCCGACGCGTCGGCGCAGGCTCCGGAAGGTGTGTTCCTGAAATCCTCCACCCATCCCCGCGCCTACGGTAATTTCGCCCGGGTCCTCGGCAAGTTCGCCCGCGACGAGAAGGTCGTGACCTTGCAGGACGCGGTGCGCCGGATGACCTCATGGCCCGCTGGCAATCTGGGCATCCGGGATCGCGGAGCGCTCAAGGCCGGCCATTTCGCCGACCTCGCCATTTTCGACCCCGCGACGATCCGCGACAACGCCACCTTTCCCCAGCCGCAACGCTTCGCCACCGGAATGCGCCATGTCTTCGTCAACGGGGTGCAGGTGCTGAAGGACGGCGAGCATACGGGGGCGACGCCGGGGCGGTTCGTGAAGGGGCCGGGCACAGGCAAGTGCCCCGCCGCGGGCTGAAACCTGGCGGGTTGAATGGGAAGATCGAATTGCCGCCACCGCTCATCCTGAGTAGCCGTTGAGCCTGTCGAAACGGCGTATCGAAGGACGGTTCTTCGATACGGGCCTTCGCCTTCGCTCAGTCCCTACTCAGGATGAGCGGATCAAACTAAACGCTCATCGCACTAGCGCGCCGGAACCACCGAATAGGAATAGGGGACGTAAAGATACACTTCGGTGAGGCTGGCACGCGACCATTCGACCGGCCGGTCGAGCCCGTCGGCATGGACCGCATAAGCCGGTCCGAGGCGGACGGCCATCGCCTTGGCGTCGGCGGCGACCAGGTCGACGATGGCCGAACGATATTTGTCCGGGCCGACCACCGACAAGGTGAGGTCGCCGTCCTTTTCCATCTCCGCCCGGCCCACCGCCGGCACCGCCTTGACGAAGGCTTCGATCCGCTCGAGCGCGGCCTTGGCATCCATTCCGGCGGCCAGGCGGGTCTTGACCAGGAAGCTGACCTGCTCGACATCCTCCCGCTCGTCGTCCTCCTCGATCTCCAGATTGCGGTAATTGGCCAGGGTCAGCGGCTCGATGACGAGCTGCCCGGTGGCGAGCTCGATCCCGCCGCGCTTCCCGGCCAGCTCGATCGCCTTCTTCACCATCGCGAAAATCTCGTCGCGGCGCTTCTGCTCGTCCCGCGTGTCGCCGGTTATGGTCACTTGCTGGATGGCGAAATCGGCAAGCCGCTTCAGTCCGATTGCCGGTGGGCGCTCCGTGTCGATGGCCACCTGGCCGAAGCCGGGCCGCGAGATCCGCGAGCCGGTGACGACGATTTCGCTTTCGCCGATATTCTGGGCGGCGGCCGGCGAAGCGAAAGCGGCGAGCCCCAGGGCGAGGCGCAGCAACGGGAAGGTTCGCATCACCGCCTCCTAGCGCCGAACCGGGACGACGGTGTAGCTGTAGGGGACGTAGAGGAAGACCTCGGTCAGGGTCGCCCGCGACCATTCGACCGGCCGGTCGAGGCCACGCGCCTCGACCGCATAATCGGGTCCGAGCCGGGCGGCGATGGCGCGAGAATCGGCGGCGACGAGGTCGACGATCTGCCCGCGATACTGGTCGGGGCCGACCACCGACAAAGTGAGTCCGCTCGCCGCCGTCATCTGCGCCCGTCCCACCGGCGGCACCGCCTTGACGAAGGCCTCGATCCGATCGAGCGCCGCCTTGGTGTCGCCGGTCGTCGGAAGCCGGGCCTTGACGATGAAACTGACCCGGTCGGTATCGGGCCGGCCGTCGTTGAACAGGGGGAGGTTGCGGTAATTGGCGAGGGTGAGCGGCTCGACCACCAGGGTTCCGGTGGCCAGCTCGACTCCGCGCTGCGCGGCGAGGTCGATCGCATTCTTCACCATGGCGAGGATCTCGTCGCGCCGCTGCGGCATCTCGCGGGTGTCGCCGGCGATCGAGACATATTGGACCGCGAAATCGGCGGTCCGCTTCAGTCCGATCAAGGGCATGGACGCATAGTCGCCACTGACCGCGCTGCGCCGGCTGGCCGTGACGATGATCTCGTCGCTCTCCATGGTCTGCGCGGAGCGTCGGGCGTGACGCGCGACCGCGAGCCATAGAAAAGCCAGGCATGTTCCGCGCATCGCATCATCCCCCAAAGCCGACAGGGGAACGTCCGCCGGCTTTGCCGCGCTGTCAAGCGGGCAACCGAAGCGGCGGCGAAAGGTTGGAAGGCCAGCATCAGGAGCCGCCGATGAGACCGTCCCTGCTTTTCGTCCTCCCTCTCCTCGCCGCCTGCGCGTCGACCGCCAGGCCGGGAGCGGAGCGGCCCGCGGCGATCGACTCGACCCGGATGTCGAACATGATCCGCACCCTGGCCTCGGACGAATATGAGGGACGGGCGCCGGGGACGGCGGGGGAGGCGAAGACCGTCGCTTATATCGCCGAGCAGTTCCGGCTCGCCGGTCTCGAGCCGGCGGGGGAGAATGGCGGCTGGATGCAGACGGTGCCGCTGGTGAGGACCCAGCTGGCCAAAAGCGGCTCGGTCAGGGTGGCGGCCAAAAGCGGGGCGATGCCGCTTCGGGTTCCCGAGGATGTGTATCTCTCGACCGTTCGCGAGACCGACCGGGCCCGGATCGAGGGCGCGCCGATGGTCTTCGTCGGCTACGGGGTGGCCGCGCCGGAGCGGTCGTGGGACGATTTCAAGGGCGTCGACCTCCAGGGCAAGGTCGCGGTCTTCCTCGTCAACGATCCCGATTTCGAGGCGCCGGCAAGCGATCCGATGGCGGGGCGTTTCGGCGGCCAGGCGATGACCTATTACGGCCGCTGGACCTACAAGTTCGAGGAGGCGGCCCGGCGCGGAGCGATCGCCGCCCTCGTCGTCCACGAGACGGCGGGCGCCGGTTACGGCTGGAACACGGTGCAGGCGCCCGGCGGCGAGAATTACAACATCGTCCTGAAGCCGGGCGCGCCTCAGCCGGTGCTTCTCCAGGGCTGGATCCAGCGCGGCGTGACCGAGGATCTGTTCCGCCGCGCGGGCCTCGATTTCGAGTCGGTGAAACGGCTGGCCCGAACCGCCGGCTTCCATCCGGTCGATCTCGGCGCGCGTTTCTCCGCTGATTTCGGAGTCGAGGCGACCCGGGTCGAGAGCCATAATGTGCTCGGCAAGATAAGCGGGTCGAAGCGGCCGGACGAGACGATCTGGTTCGCCGGCCATTGGGACGCCTACGGGATCGGAGCCCCCGACGCGCGCGGCAAGACGGGTTCGGCCCGGCGCGCTCGACGACGCTTCGGGCCTTGCAGGCGTGGTCGAGCTGGCCCGCGCCTTCAAGGCCGGGCCGCGGCCGGAGCGCACCCTGGTCTTCGCCGCCTGGACGGCGGAGGAAAGGGGCCTGCTCGGCGCCGAGCATTATGCGACCAACCCGCTCTTCGCGATGGACCAGGCGGTCGCCAACCTCACCCTCGATACGCTCCAGCCCAACGGCCTCGCCCGCGACGTCGTCCTGATCGGCAAGGGCCAGAGCGACCTCGAGGACAGGCTCGCCGCCGCCGCGGCCCGACAGGGGCGGACGATCACGGCCGACGCCCGGCCCGAGCGCGGCCTCTTCTACCGCGCCGACCATTTCGCCTTCGCCAAGCGCGGGGTGCCCGTTCTTCTGCTGATGGCGCTGGGCGGCGGAGTCGATCTGGTCAAGGGCGGCCGCGAGGCGGGCGACCGCTGGGTCACCGAATTCACCGCCAATTGCTACCACCAGACCTGCGACGAATGGCGCCCCGATCTCGACTTGAGCGGGGCGGCCCAGGACGTCGCCTTGTTCTACGATATCGGCCGGGCGCTGGCCTTCGGGCGCGAGTGGCCGGACTGGAAGGCCGGGTCCGAATTCCGGGCGATCAGGGAACGGACGGCGGAGGCACGTCGGTGACCGTCATTGCGAGCGTAGCGAAGCAATCCAGAGCGGCCTCCGAGGCCGGCTGGATTGCCGCGTCGCCTCGCTCCTCGCAATGACGGTTCAACGAGAAGAAGCGGCGGCGGGAATGTCCGCGAGGTAGCGGCCGCTGTTGGCGAACTCAGCCTTGACCGTCGACTGCGGCAGCCGGTCGTTGACCGGCGCAGGGGGCGCTTCGGAGGCGAGGGTCGCCGAAGCCTGCACCGGCAGGGCGAAGCTCGCGAGGTCGACCGGGGCGGCCAGGGTGGTGCTCGCCGACCGGCCGAGGTTGATCGGAAGCCGCGCCGCCATCACCGTCGCCGGCGAGGGCTCGTGGCCGCGATAGGTCTGGCTGAAGGCGGCGGCCCCGCCCCAGGCGCCCGGCATCCGGTAGAAGATGTGGTTGCCGATGACGTTGGTCTTGGCGAGCCGGAAGGCCCAGTCGGGCAGGACCTGATGGGTATGATAGTTGGTGGCGAGACCGACGGGGGCGTAGACGAAGCCCGCCAGCGCCTCGGCGGCGATCCGGCGCGCCCGGGCCCAGTCCTCGCCGAACGGCAGCCGGACCAGCGAGCCGTCGCAGGTGAAGGTGAACTGGCAGCCGCCGCCGGCGCGGATCGGTCCCTGGTAGACGACTCCGCAGACGCTGCCCGGATAGGCGGGGTGGCGGACCCGGTTGAGGACCACCTGGGCGACGGCGCGCTGGCCGTCCTCGCTCTCGGAGCGGGCTTCGAAATAAATGGCTTCGGCGAGGCATTGCAGCGAACGATATTGATCGGCAACGCCGGCGGCCCGGAAGACGGTCGAGGGCGCCCGCGGATTGGCTTCGGTGGTGAAGGGGATGGAGGCGTTGATCCGGGAGGCTTCGGTCGGCGCGACGTCGCGAAGCAGCATCGGCTCGGGCTGCGGCGCCCGCGCCGACGGGAGCGAAGCGGCTTCGGCGACCGTGTCGACCGGCGCCGGAGCGGCCTGGAGCGGAACGCACGAGGCGGTCACGAGCAGGGTCGCGCAGCAGGCGATCTCCCGGCCCCGCCAGCGAAGCGCCTCTCCCAAGGCCTTGAAATATATGGAATCCAGCAAAGCCAAATGGGTTCTCGTCGCCTGTTCGAAGTGCCCGCCTAGCTTCCGATAGCTAATAATGTCGCACCAGCGCGCCCCCCCATTTTCGGCTGTCCCATCGTGGGACGGCGAGGCCGCGGCGGTTAAGCTTCTGGCACGCTTCTTTTTCTTCGGAGCCTATTGGCGTTCGGGGACGTTTGAAGGGCTCGATCCCTCTCAAGCGATGGTGTGTAGATGCGTAAGATTTTGGCGTGCGTTTCGCTGGCGGCCCTTCTGGCCGGCGGCTGCGATTTCGTGAGCACGAGCGGCGGGGGCTCCGGAAGCTCCGGCCAGGTCGTTCAGGTCGATCCGAAAGCGGTGACTCCGGCCGACCTCAAGGCGGCGGTCAGCGACCCGCGGGTGAAGAACTTCTACGAGGCCCGCGGCTGGCAGGCGGTCTGGACCGGCGAGCGGGCCGGGAGCTTAACGGCGGCGTTCGAGGACGCCGCCCGCCACGCCATCGATGCCAAATCCTATGCCGAGCATCGCGACCAAGGGCGCGAGCGCGGCGGAGCGCGAGGCGGGGCTGACTCTCGCCGCCATCGAATATGGCCAGGCCCTCGCCACCGGAGCCGTCGATCCGCGCAAATTGTTCGAAGTCTATACGGTGCCGATGTCGAAGGCCGACGTAGCCGGAGGCCTCGGCAAGGCGGTGGAGCAGGGCGGGGTTCGCCCGTGGCTCGCGAGCCTCGCCCCTCAGGATCGCGGAATATAAAGCCCTGTCCGAGGCCTATCTCGCCTACCGGCAGAAGGCCGGCGCCAGGAGCGCAAGGCCGTCATCGCTCCGGGCGAGCAGATCAAGCCCGGCAAGTCCGATCCCAGGGTCGCCCAGATCCGCGAAGGGCTCCAGGCCAACGGCTATCTCGCGGCCGCGCCGCCGAACCCGCCGCGGCGGACCCAAGGCGAAGGCCAAGGCCGCGCGCCGCCGCCGGCAACAATTACGGCGCCGATATGGTCGCGGCGGTGAAGAAGGTTCAGGCCGATTACGGAATCGAGACCGACGGAGTGATCGGCAATTCGACGATCGAGGCGCTCAACACCGGCGCCCGGGACCGGGCCCGGATCCTCGCGGTCAACCTCGAGCGGCGGCGCTGGCTCGACCGCGCTCCGCCGGCGACCCGGATCGACGTCAACACCGCGGCCGCCGAGCTCCATTATTTCAAGGACGGTGCCGAGAAGGACCGGCGCAAGGTCGTGGTCGGCCAGCCCGACTGGGAGACCCCCGAGCTCGGCTCGCCCATCGCCCGACTCGTCGCCAACCCGCCCTGGACCATCCCCGAATTCGATCGCCAAGGAGGAGATAATCCCCAAGGGCGCGGCCTACATGGCCAAGGAGAATATCGTCACGAAGAACGGCCGGCTGGTCCAGCAGCCCGGACCCAAATCGGCGCTCGGCCTCGTCAAGTTCGACATGGTCAATGACGAGCAGATCTACCTTCACGACACTCCGGCCAAGGCCCTGTTCGCCTCGACCCTGCGCCACGCCAGCCATGGCTGCTCGCGGGTCGAGAATGCGGTCGAGTTCGCCCGGCTGCTCGCCCAGGACGACGGCAAGCTCGAGGCGTTCGACAAGGCGATGGCGACGAAGGAGGAAACTCCGGTCGAGCTTTCGAACAAGATCCCGGTGCGGCTGCTCTACCACAGCGCCTATCTGGACGGCGGCCGGATCGTCTTTCGCACCGACCCTTATGCCTGGGACGACAAGGTCGCCGCCGCCTTGGGCCTCGGCGGCCCGGTCCGGCCTCGGGTCAAGGTCAAGGTCGAGGATGTCGGACCCTGATATCCTCCCCATCGGAGATGGGGAGGGGGACCCCGCGCAGCGGGGTGGAGGGGTAATCGCGCAGACCTGTTCCAGCTACCCCTCCACCATGCTTCGCATGGTCCCCCTCCCCCGGCTTCGCCGCGGGGAGGATAAGTCCCGCGGTCCCTTCGTCGGCCGGAAAATGCCTTTCGTCGGCGCGCCAAGCGCTTCGCAGAACCGTAGCGGCCCCGTGTCGAAGCGCGCGCGCGCGCTCGGGCGGCGCGGTTTAGGTCCAATCCAGCGGCGCGGGGTTTCGACCCTGTCTCATCCCCGGGGAAGGGGCCTCGCGCCGCAACCGCTTCGAACAAGGATAGACCCATGATCCGTATGCTTTCCGCCCTCGCCGCCCTCGCCATGACGACGGGCACGCTCGCCTTCGCCGTGCCGGCGCATGCCGCTCCCGCCGAGGACATCGTCAGCATCAGCCTCGAAGGTCTCGACGCCGCCGACCCGGCCGACGCCGCCCGCATCGACCGGCGCATCCGCTCCGCCGCCCAGAGCGTCTGCGGCTCGAAGCTGATCCAGCCGATCCGGATGCGGGAACGCGCCCAGGCCTGCGAGGAAGCGGTCACCGCCGGCGCCCGCAACTCGGTCGAGCTCGCCGCCGCCAACAAGGCCACGCCGTTCCGCCTCGCCCTTCGAGTCCGCTGACAGGAAGCCCAGCGGCCAACTGGCTCGCCCGGCGTCCGCTACCCCTTAGCGGCGCCCGGCGAGCCCTTTTGCATTGGCGAGGTAGAGGCGCCCGACCTTCTGCTCGGAATCGTCGGCGAGGCGGGTCCACCAGCGGCCGCCGACATCCCGCCTCAAGCCGGTGACGAAGTCGCGGCGGACGATGGCGGAGCGGTGCAGGCGAACGAACCTGGCGGGGTCGAGCTCCGCTTCGAGCTTGCCGATCGTGTGGTTGATCAGCCAGCTCCTCTTGCCGACGTGGAGCCGCATATAGTCGCGCTCGGCGCTGACCCGGTCGACGTCGGCGGCGGAGAGGCGGACCAGGCCGCGCGCCTCCGACACCCAGAATTCCTCGATATATAAAGAGCCCGGGTCGGCGGCGGCGGGGAGGTCCCGCCGCTCGGCGAGCCGCTCGCGGGCGCGCTCGACGGCCCGGCCGAGACGCTCGGCGGAGACCGGTTTCATCACATAGTCGACCGCCTCGACGTCGAAGGCGGCGACCGCGAACATGTCGAAGGCGGTGACGAAGATCACCACCGGCGGCTTCGGCGCCTGCGCCAGCGCCCGGGCGACGTCGATCCCGTCCATGCCCGGCATGGCGATGTCGAGAAGCACCGCGTCGGGCCGGGTCGCCTCGACCATGCGCAGGGCGCCGGCGCCCTCCGACGCCGTGCCGGCCAGCGCCACGCCTTCCATCCGGGCGAGCAGCAGCTGCAGCCGCTCGACGGCGAGCGGCTCGTCGTCGACGACGAGGAAACGGATCGGATCAGGCATGGTGCTCCAGGGGCGTTTCGACGTCGCTCAGGACGACGGGCATGGAAAGGGTGACTCGCCAGCCGCCGCCGGGAAGCGGGCCGTGCTCGCAGTGTCGCCTCGCCGCCGAAACGGGCGGCGAGCCGCTCGCAGACGTTGACCAGGCCGACGCCGGTGCCGTGCTCGCCCTTCGCCGGCCCGGTCGGGCCTCGATCGTTCTCGACGGTGAGGATGAGCCGGGCATCCTCCTCGCGGGCGGCGATGGTCAGGCGCACCGGCTCGGCGGTTCGGGCGATGCCGTGCTTGATCGCATTCTCGACCAGAGGCTGAAGGATGAGCGGCGGCACCCGGGCGCCGCGAAGGTCGGCCGGAACGTCGATTTCGGACGTCGAGCCGCTTCGGGAAGCGCGCTTTCTCGATGTCGAGATAGAGCTGCTGGAACTCGATTTCCTGGGCGAGGCTGATGTCCTCGCTCGGATCGAGCGCGAGGCTCGAGCGGAAGAAGGCGGAAAGGTTGACGATCATCGCTTCCGCCTCCTCGTCGCGCCGGGCCATGACCAGCGAGGAGAGCGAGTTCAGGGTGTTGAACAGGAAATGCGGATTGACCTGGTAGCGAAGCGCGCGAAGCTGCGCGGCCTGGGCGTCCCGCTCGGCGCCGGCGGCCCGGCGCTCGGCGGTCCGAAGGCGCGCGGCCGAGCTGATCGCGATGTAGAAGCTCGCCCAGGCGGCGAAGAAGAAATACCAGGTGACGAGGCCGTCGGCGATCAGGCGCAAGGCCTTCTGGCGGCGCAGCTGCGGATCGGCCGGCAGCGGCGAGATGATCTGCACGCCTTTCCGGCCGATCCTGACCTCGTCGCCGGCGGCCGCGCCGGCGATGCTGGTGCCGTCCGGCCCCTGGCGAATGACGGTGCGCTCGGGCAGCGGCTGCTGGACGGCGAAGGCGAGATTGAAGGTCGAGAAGATCGCCGCGGCGGGGACGCAGGCGATCGCGGCCGCGACGATCTGGATCCTGACGCTCTCGCGCGCCGCCCGGCTCAGGACGACGTAGACGAGGAAGGTAAGGATGATCCCGATCACGCAGCCGAGCGCCCGGTAGCTCAGCCAGGCGAAATTCTCCTCGATCAGCCAGGTACGGATGACGATGGTGGCGAAATAGAACAGCCAGAAGCCGAGGATCGACGCCGCCGCGAGCGACAGATCGGGCAGGCGCCGATGCGCGCGATAATCGGTGAAGCTCTCCATCCCACGCCCTTCTTAACCGCTCTTGCTCGATTTTGTCCTCGCCCGCGTGTCGTTCGCAGACGCGGGGAAGGGGTTCGTCGATTATCCGCCTGAGTGCCCGCGCCCGAGGCGGATTTCGCGCTGTCGCGGGAATGACGGGATTCGAGAAACTTGTGGAAAACTCATTTCGGGGCCGCGAAGTCGCTGATTTCGAAAGGTTTCGTCGCAAGTGCCTGTGGCGCAAGGGTGACAGTGCCGCCGCCCTCTCGCCTCAGTGAACTTTTCCCATTGCCGCCTATCCCGAAACCTGATTCATTTATGAATGGGGAGCGGGATCCTGGTTAAGCGGCTGGTAACCGTTTGAATTGCATGATCCTCGCCGGGTGAAAGAGTGGGAGTGGGATCATGGCGACGAATACGAAGCCGGCCGACGGTGCACTGACCTTGGTGGAGATGAAGGAGTTTGCCGGTTTCCCGGCGGCGACCCAGCGCTACATCCGCCGGTCGCTGGACGTCGGCCTCGGCCGCCGCGACGCGCTTAGGCGCTGGTCGCGGGACGTCGGCGAGGCCGCCTCGATCCGCGCCCAGGAGCGCATGTACCGCCGGCTCGACCATATCCGCGCCAACGTCCCGGACGATAGCGGGCTCGACGAGATGGAGCCGGTGATGGGCCCGCTCGTCACCATGACCGCCTTCGACCTCGGCCAGGACCGGCTTCCCGATTTCGCTTCCTTCCGCTTCCTCTACGAGCGGCTGATCGGCGCCGCGGTGCGGCCGTGGCTGCCCGGCGCCTTCTGCGCCGCTTCCGCACTGCCGCACCTCCACCCGGAGAAAAGGCGGGCCCTGCTCCAGTCGATCAGCGAAGCCGCCGCCACCGCGCCGGGCTGGTCGAACCGCGAGCCGGTCTTCTTCCCGGAATGGGTCGACAAGGTCGACGTCACCGTCGCGGGATGATCTAGCGAGTCCCGACCTCTCCGGGACGAACGGAACGGCGGGCCTTCGGGCCCGCCGTTTCTGTTAGAATCCCGTCATTGCGAGGAGCGAAGCGACGAAGCAATCCAGCTTCGGGCGTCGGCGCGACTGGATTGCTTCGCTTCGCTCGCAATGACGGGCAAAGCCCCTATTTCAGCCAGCCCTGCTCGCGATACCAGTCGGCGGTCGCCTTGAGGCCGGTGGGCGTCTTGACCTCGGGACACCAGAGGCGCTCGGGGGGGCGCTTTTCCGCCGCGACCACCCAGTCGGGGTGGCAGAAATAGTCGACCCGGTCGCGGGTAAGCCAGGCGTTGCTCCGGCGGAAAAGGCGGTCGAGGCCCGAGGCGAATCGGAGCACCGGCTTCGGCAGGGCCAGGGTCATGGCGCGGCGGCCGTAAATCCGGCCCAGGGTGCGGGCGAAATGGCGGTGCTGCCAGCCGCCCGCGCGGCCGTCGTCGGGCTCGTAGGTTTCGGCCCAGCTGTCCGAATCGTCGAGCGAGGCGAGGACGAGGCGGCACAGATCCTCGACATGGATGACCGAGAAGCGGCCCCCGGGCGGCAAGGCGACGAGGCCGCGCCGGGCCATCTTGAACAATTCGAGAGTCTACGCGGTCGCCGGGGCCGTAGACGGCCGGGGGCCTCACGATCGTCCAGTCGAGGCCCGAGGCCGCGATCAGCCGCTCCGACCTCGCCTTGGACCAGCCGTAATCGGAAAGATCGGGCTCGCGCGCCGCCAGCGACGAGATGTGGACGAAGCGACGAACCCCCGTCTTGCGGGCGGCGTCGATCATCGCGGCGGTGCCGGCGACGTTGACCGCCTCGAAACCGGCGCGGTCGGAAGCGTTGATGGCCCCGGCGACATGGATGACGGCGTCGGCGCCGCTGCACAATTTGACGAGCGTGTCGGGCCGGTCGAGGGCGCCATCGACCCAGGTGATCTCGTCCTCGGGCGGTTTCCAGCCCCGGGTCAGGGCGCGCAGGTCATAACCCTCGGCCAGAGCCAGGCGGAGCAGATGGGCGCCCACGAAGCCGGTGCCGCCGGTGACGGCGAGGGTTCGGATTTTCTTTTGATGTCTAGGCACGGGAACCTGATGCCGTTCGCCCCGAGCGAAGTCGAGGGGCCCGGTCGAGCGGAGCCGAGACAAGGTACGCATCAGGTCTCGGCTTCGCTCGATGGGGTGTCTCGACTTCGCTCGACACGAACGGTTCCTTGCTTGCGGGCCTTACAGCGGGGACCAGTCTTTCTGGGTCGCTTCCGTCTCGGACGCTGTCACGGCCGCGATATGGGGCAGCAACGCGTCGAGCACCGCCTCCACCCCGGCGCCGGTGACTCCGGAGAGGGGGAGGGGCCTCGCCCCCGCTTCCGCCTCGAGCTCGCCTGACAGAGCGGCGATGAGCTCGTCGTCGAGCGTGTCGGACTTGTTGAGCGCGATCACCTCGGGCTTGCCGGCGAGACCGGCGCCATAGGCTTCGAGCTCGGTCCGGACGGTGCGATAGGTTTCCGCCACATCCTCGACCTCCGAATTGACGAGGTGGAGGAGGACCCGGCAGCGCTCGATATGGCCGAGGAAGCGGTCGCCGATTCCGGCGCCGTCGGCGGCGCCCTCGATCAGGCCGGGAATGTCGGCGATGACGAACTCGCGCTCGCGGTGGCGGACGACCCCGAGCTTGGGATGGAGGGTGGTGAACGGATAGGCGCCGACCTTGGCCTGGGCGTTGGTGACGGCGTTGAGGAAGGTCGACTTGCCGGCATTGGGAAGGCCGACCAGGCCGACGTCGGCGAGCAGCTTGAGGCGAAGCCACACCCAGGCTTCCTCGCCCGGCCAGCCGTCGCCATGCTGGCGGGGCGCCCGGTTGGTCGAGCTCTTGTAGCTGGCATTGCCGCGGCCGCCGTCGCCGCCCTTCAGGAAGACCTGGCGCTGGCCGACGCGGGTGAAGTCGGCGAGGACATGTTCCTTGTCCTCGGACAGGATCTGGGTTCCGACCGGGACCTTGATCAGGAGGTCGTCGCCGCCGGCGCCGGTTCGGTTCGAGCCCGAGCCGCCCTTGCCGCGCGGGGCCCGGAAATGCTGGGTGTAGCGAAAATCGATCAGGGTGTTGAGGCCGTCCACGGCCTCGAAGACGATGTCCCCGCCCTTACCGCCGTTGCCGCCGTCCGGACCTCCATATTCGATATATTTCTCGCGCCGGAAGCTGACCGCGCCCGGGCCGCCGGCGCCGGAGCTGACGAAGATCTTGGCCTGGTCGAGGAAGTGCATGACGGGCCTGTAGGGGATTAATCCCCGCCCTGAAAGGGAGCGAACCAAGACGCGGGGTGCCGCGGTCCATCCAAGCCGGTACGTTCCAGGTGCAAACCCATTGACATGTGCAAACAGGTTCGCATATGCTTTGTTCCAGGAGGATAGCCGTGGCTCGCGACCTGACCAACGAACTGGGAAAGCGTGAACGGCAGATCACCGAGATCGTCTACCGTCGCGGTCGTGCGACCGCGGCCGAAGTCCTCGCCGACCTTCCCGATTCTCCGACCTATTCCAGCGTCCGCGGGATGCTTCGGCATCTCGAGGGGAAGGGCTATCTGCGCCACGAGCGAGACGGCCTGCGCTACGTCTATTCGCCGACTTCGTCGAAGACGGAGGTTCGCACATCCGCCCTCTCGCACCTGGTCAAGACCTTCTTCGACGGGTCGATAAGTACGACCGTGGCGGCTTTGCTCGAATCGAAGCCCCTGACCCAGGACGAATATGAGCGTCTCTCCTCGCTCTTGAACGAGGCGCCGCGCGAGGAGGAGCCGTGACGGTCGCCCTGTCCTTTCCCGACGTCCCGGCCGAGCTCGCCCTGCTGCTGCGCGCGACCGTCCTGATGGGCGTCGCCTGGACCGCGGCGACGGCGCTTCGAAAGGCCGGTGCGTCCGCCGCGGCGCGGCATATGGCATGGCTTCTCGGCATCGTGGCCTTGCTGGCCTTGCCGGTCCTCTGGGGATTGGTTCCGGCCCTGCGCCTGCCGATCCTTCCGGTCGAAGCCGCGGCCGCGCCGCCGGTCATGGCTCCGCTCCCGATCGCCGTCACCGGGGCGATGACCCCTGACGTGCCGGTTTATCCAGGCTGGAGCCTCGTGCTTCTGCTTGCCTACGCGCTTGGCGCGTCCACTTTGCTGCTTCGTCTCGTTGTCGGGCGCCGCATGCTGACTCGGCTGTGGAGCGACGCCGTCGCTGCGCGAGACTCGGCCTGGGAGGATTTGCTGTCCCATCTCTCCTCCGAAATGCGGCTGTCCCGGCGCGTTGAGCTGCGGATCTCGCGGGGTCCGGCGGTGCCGATGACCTGGGGAACGCTGGCGCCCAAGGTGCTGCTCCCGGCCGAGGCCTCCGAATGGCCGCCGGAGCGTCGGCGCCTCGTTCTGCTTCACGAACTGGCCCATGTCGCGCGCCGCGACAGCCTTAGCCGATCCATGGCCTCACTGGCATGCGCGCTCTACTGGTTTCATCCCGGAGCGTGGTTCGCCGCCCGGCGGATGCGCATGGAGCAGGAGCATGCCGCCGACGATCGCGTGCTGGTGGCGGGTGGGCCGGCGCAGGCCTACGCTCTCAGCCTTCTTCACCTCGCGGGCGGGCCGGGCGCGAGGTCGAGGTTCGATCAGGCGGCGGCGATGGCCGGCATGTATCAGCTGGAGCGCCGACTGGTTTCGATCACGAGCCCCGCGCCCCGGAATCGCCCGGGCACCTTTTTCAAGTCGTCGTCCGCGCTGCTTGCCGGCCTCACCACTGTGTTCGTGGCCGCCGGCGTTCCAGTGAGCGCCACGCCGGCCTTCCTCGGCCCGCTCGAGGCAAAACGGACGGGCACGGCCTCCTCCCTCGCACCGGCCGCGGACTCCGGGTCGGACGAAGAGCCTTCGCCAAGGGCAGGGCGTTCGGAGAGGGTCTCCCCGGCGCCGGCCGTCCCGGAAAGTGCGGCCGGGCGCTTCGCGGACGACAGCATCATCGCTTCGCAGTCGCGCTCGACCGCAAGGGCCATGGCGGAAAGGCGGCCGTCTCGCCGCGACGCGACCGACCCCCGTGAGAGCGAGCCGACAGGCCCGGTCGAAGATGGAAGCCGGGATCGCCGGCAACCCGCTTCTGCTCAGCAAATACGCGACTATGGCTGGGAGCTGCCGAGGCAGGATTCGAAAGTACGGATCGGGTCCGCCGAGGCTTCCTCGCGGCTGGCCCGACTTATCTTGCCGGCCCGTCGCTACCCCGCTCCGAGCGAGCGCATCGGCCGGCCGAGATGGGCTCGAAACGTGCCCCGGCTCGTCCGCGGCGACAAGCCGATGGGCTCCCCACTCTCCACGTCCCAAGGCCCGCTGACGCTGTCCTGGGCGATCGACGTCGGAGCGAAATAACCCACCAAGGAGCGAAACCATGAAGGCAAGACTTCTGATCGCGGCCCTCGCGGCCGCGGTGCCGACCCATGCTGCCCTGGCTCAGGAGCCCGAGCAGCGGCATTCGGGCCGCGACTCGGCGGCAGCGCCCGGCTTCAGGGCGGAGGTGCTCGGCGGCTTCGATACCGACGGCTACGAAGGGGGCGCGCTCTACGGCGGCCGCCTCGGCTACGATTTCAAGGTGGGCCGCCGCGTCCTGCTCGGCATCGACGGCGAATATAGCGACGTCACCACCGACCAGGAGTTCGATTTCCCCGGCCTTCCCAGCCTGAGGGCGGAAGACGGGCCTGCGCTCTATGTCGGGGGCCGAGCGACGTTCGTGGTGTCGAGCCGGATCCGCCTCCATGGCGGAGGCGGCTATTCGCGGACCAGGCAGGGCAATTTCGTCCAGCTCGATCCCAATCCCGCCCCGTTCGGAACGATCGGGACGATCAGGCGGTCTTATGACGGCTTCCGCCTCAGCGCCGGTGGCCAATTCCTGCTCGGCCGCCGAGCCTTCATCGGCGCCGAATATCGGTATTCCAACTACGAAGGTTTCGCCCTCCGGCGCGAACAGCTGGTCGGAAGCATCGGCCTCCGCTTTTAGAGCATCGGGCGCTAAATCTGCACTGCCTCGTCATGCCGGACTTGATCCGGCATCCACCTTGCTTGGTCAGGTGCCGGAGGAAGGTGGATCCCGGATCAAGTCCGGGATGACGATTTAACCTTAACGCCCGTCGCTCTAGCGGCAGCTCGGAGATTTTTCGCGCCGCTGCGAAGTGGTGGACAGGAGCGGTTAATCGCGACTGTCGTTGCTGGACGCCGATCTCGAAGGGAGTGGCAGTGAGACCGATTGTCGGCCGCCGCGACATGATGGCGGGGATGGGGATGGCGGCTCTGGCGCCCCTGCTCGCCTGCGCCCGCGAGCCGACGGCCGCGGCCTCCGCCGGGCCGGGACGGCTGATCGCCGGCACCACCTGCCCGCTGACTCCCCGGCAGACGGAGGGTCCGTTCTATTTCGATCCGCGCCTGGTGCGGCAGGACATTCGCGAAGGCCGGCCGGGCACGAGGCTTCGGCTTCGGCTGCAGGTGGTCGGCGCCGAAGATTGCGCGCCGGCCCGGCGGGCGCGGGTCGATATCTGGCATTGCGACTCGGCCGGGGTCTATTCCGGCTACGACAGCGAAAGCAGCGCCGGCGAGGCCTGGCTTCGCGGTACCCAGCTTGCCGATTCCGAAGGCGTGGTCGCCTTCGAGACGCTCTATCCGGGCTGGTACGAGGGCCGCGCGCCCCATGTGCATTGCAAGGTGTCGACCGCCGACGGACGGGAGGTGACTTCGCAAATCTATTTCCCCGATCCGTTGTCGGACCAGGTCTATGCGCAGAGCGTCTATCGCGGTCGGGGCGGCCGCCGGTTGCGTAACGACGAGGACGGAATTTTCCGGCAGGCCGGCGGATCGGTGCCGCTCGCCCAAATCGCCCGCTCGGCCGAGGTCCTCGACGGCGCGGTGGTGCTCGCGCTGCGCTGATTAGCGGAATTCAGGGCCGCTGGTGCCGGGCCTCGTAGAGGCCGAGCTTGCCCCCGCCCGGCAGCGGCACGCCGGTGAAGCGGCCCCATTCCCGCTGGCCGATACCGTCGCAGACAACGCCCTTGCGCTTCAGCGCGGCGACGGTGGCGTCGACGTCGTCGCACATGAAGTAGAGTTGGTGGACGTCGTTCTTCTCGCCGCCATGGACGCCAAGCTCCGTGGGCGGCAGCTTGAAGATCAGCCAGCCGCCGCCGGAGTCGATGCAGGGGATTTCCAGCACGTCGCGCAACAACTCGCGGTCGGCCTCGGGATCGCGGGAGAAGATCATCACGTGGGCGCCGGTGATCATGTTTCGCTCCTTTCCGATGCGAGCTGAACGAGATGGCGGGTGGCGATTTCGCGGGCCCGCTCGCGCGGCAGGCCGAGCGCGCTCGCCATCGGCCCGCCCATCAGCGAATCGCCGAGCGCGGCGAGCACCAGCCAGAGGGTCGTCTCGTGCACGGGACGGTCCTCATGCCCGGCGCCGAGCTGGTCGACGAGGCGGTGGATGGCATCGAGGATCGGATCGAGCGCGTCGCGATTGCCCGAAAGGATCATCCAGGCGGCGAGCGCTCCGGCGCCCTCGCGGTCGAAGGCGTCGAAGGTCCGGTCGACGATCTCGCGCGGATCGGCCTCGCCCTGGCGCTCGCGTTCGACGACTCGGGCGATCTCGGCGGTGACCCGCTCGCCGATCAGCCGCGCCAGCTCGCCCTGAAGCCCGGCCGCGGAGCCGAAATGGTGGAGGAGGTTGCCATGGGTCTTGCCGATCCGGGCGCCGACCGCCTTCAGGGTCACCGCCTGCGGACCCGATTCGATCAGCAGCGCCCGCGCCGCCTCGAGCGCGGCGCCCCGGCTCTCCTCGGGGGTCAGGCGTTCACGCGCTATTGACATCTGTGTAAGTATGCTCCATCCATTAGTGAAGGAGATACAGCCATGGGGCGCGAAGTCACACCCTCCGATCTGACGATCACTCCGCGGGACCGCCGCTTCGGCCGCGGCGCCAGGACGGAGCGCTGGTGGCTGGGCGGCAATCCCTATGGCAGCGCCCTCTACGACGCGCTGTCGGTCACCTTCCCCAAGGGCGAGGCTTTCTTCGTCGAAAGCGTCCGCGCCTTTCGCGACGACGCACCGCCCAAGCTCGCCGAGGAGATTCGCGCCTTCACCACCCAGGAGGTGATGCACAGCCGCGAGCATGTCGCCTTCAACCGCCGCGCCGTCGAGGCAGGCTACGACATCGCCCCGCTCGAGGCGCGGGTGGACAAGAGGCTCGAGGAGACCAGGAGCCGCCCGCCGGTCGTCAACCTCGCCGCGACCATGGCGCTGGAGCATTTCACCGCCATTCTCGCTAACCAGCTCCTCGGCAATCCCCGCCACCTGAAGGACGCCGATCCCCAGTCGGCAGCCTTGTGGCGCTGGCACTCGATGGAGGAGATCGAGCATAAGGGCGTCGCCTACGATACCTGGCTCCATGCCACCCGCAACTGGCCGCGCCGCAAGCGCTGGATGCTCAAGTCGCTGGTGATGCTCAAGGTGACGAAGAATTTCTTCGTCGAACGCACCCACGGCGCCTTGATGCTGCTCGAGCAGGACGGGATCAGGGGCCCGCGCGCCTGGGCCGGCCTGTTCTGGTACGCGATGGTCAGCCCCGGCATGTTCCGCAAGATCCTCGGCGGCTGGCTGAAATTCTTCCTTCCCGGCTTCCACCCCTGGAAGCATGACGACCGCAAGCTCATCGCCGAGGGCGAGCGGAGCTTGGAGGCCTTGGCCGCTTAAACTGCCTCCCCATGCTGCGCACGGGGAGGCTAATCATGCCGCCATCGCCGCCGGGGCGATCTCCGCTTCCCGATCGAACTCCAGCTCGAACAGGCGGCAGGGCGCCGCCTCGCCGCGGCCGGCGCTGTAGTAAGGGACGATCTTTCCGACGGGTTTGAAGCCGAGCTTCTCAAGCACCCGCCCCGAGGCGGGATTGTCGAGGAAGTGGCCGGCGTCGAGCCGCTTCAGGCGCAGGCTGTGGCGCGCCGCGGCAAGGACCGCCCGGCCGGCCTCCGTGGCGTAGCCGCGGCCCCAATGGCAGCGCGCGATCCAATAGCCGAACTCGACCCCGCCGGCGGGCTTGCGGCCGAAGCCGACCGCTCCGACCAGCTCGGGGGCGGCGTCCGTGCAGCGGAAGATGAGCAGCGACGGTTCGGACGCCTTGCGCTCGGTCGCGAGCCACGCCTCCGCGTCGCCGGGCCGGTAAGGCCAGGGCGCGGTGGCGAGGTTGCGGACGATTCGCTCGTCGCCGATCGCTTCGAAAAGGGCCGGGGCGTCCTGGGTCCAGCCGGGCCGAAGCAACAGTCTTTCGGTTCTCACGAACATCGTCTCGTCCTCCCTTCCGAGCCGAGCCGTTACCCGCGGGGGGTGACGCTTCGGCGACCGTTTCGAGGGAGACGTGAAAAAGGAGAGAAACCCGGCGGCTCCTCTCCCTCGAATTCGGTTCTCAACTGAGACCTGGAGCCGCCCCTCCTGGGGACGGCCCTTCCTCGGCTCGTCCCTATTCCGCTGCTACGTTCGCTTGCGGCATGTCGACGCAGACGAACTTGCGGCCGAGTTTCCCGTCGCGAAACGAGACTCGGCCGTCGGTAAGCGCAAAGAGGGTATGGTCCTTGCCGATGCCGACGTTCGTACCCGGGTACCAGCGGGTCCCGCGCTGACGCACGATGATGTTGCCGGCGAGCACGGTTTCGCCGCCGAACTTCTTGACTCCCAGACGCCGGCCCGCGCTGTCGCGACCGTTGCGTGAGGATCCGCCTGCTTTCTTATGTGCCATGACTTAGCTCTATATCTCTCTAAGGTTTACGCGTCTTTACCAGCGGCGGGCTTCTTTGGGGAAGCCTTTTTCTTGGCCGGGGCGGGGGCATCGACCTGCTCGCTTTCGGCGCCGGTGACCTTGAGCGGCGCCTGGGGCTTCGCTTCGGCCTCGGCGGGGGCGTCGGCCGCTTGCGGGGCCTTCTTCGCCTTCGCCTTCTTCGGCGCCTCGGCGGCCGGAGTTCTCGGTCACGCTGTCGGTGATCTGCTCGTTGACCGTCGCGTCCGTGAGCTGGCTGTCGACCGCGGCCGGGGAGGCCTCGGCCGGGGCGGGGGCGGACTTCTCGGCCTTCGCCTTCTTCGGCTTTTCGGCCTTCTCGTCGCCGATCGCGACGATCCTCAGGATCGTGTGCTGCTGGCGGTGGCCCTTCTTGCGGCGGTAGTTGTGCCGGCGGCGCTTCTTGAAGACGATGACCTTGTCGGCCTTGGCCTGGGCGATGATCTCGGCGGAGACGATAAGCCCGTCGGTGGACTTGAGGTCCGAGCCCTCGCCGGCGAGCAGGATGTCGCCCAGCTGGATGGTGTCGCCCGCCTCTCCGGCGAGCTTCTCGACGACGATCTTGTCTCCGGCGGCGACGCGATACTGCTTGCCGCCTGTGCGCACGACTGCGAACATGGCTTTTTCTCAACTCAAATGCATGTGCCCGCCGGGGAATACCCCCGCGAGAGGAAGTGCGCAGCTAAGGGAGGGGACGGCCAAAGTCAACATTGCAAGGCTGGGCCGGCGGCCGTGAGGGCCGCGCTCAGGGGGATTTGTAACAATCGCGGTAGTCTGGGTCGCCTGGGCCGTCTGGGCCGTCCGGGTCTTTCGCGCAGGCGGGCGGCATCGGGAGAGGCGAAGCGGCAGGAAGCGCCTTAACGAGTTTCAGTAGCTTCTCGCTGGGCGTGCCGTGACACACGCCCGAGCAGCCGAGCTCGAGCGGCGGATTGACCCAGCTGTCGTAGGCGATCGGCAAATAGCGCAGGCCGTCATCCGTCGTGTCCATCTGCGGCTCGATGACCGTCGTAAAGTTGCTGGCGGTCAGCAGCCCGCGCATCAGCTTGGCCCAGGTCGAATTGTCGGGCGACATCAGGAACACGTTGTTGCCCGTGTGGCATTCGGTGCAGGGCGCCCCCTCGTCGAGGGTGCGGCCGTCCTGCAGGGCCGAGATCACCATCGTCTCGGTCGCCGCGGGAATTCGGCGCGTCGGATCGTCGCGCGTCAGATTGTCC
Organism: uncultured Alphaproteobacteria bacterium; assembly: GCA_963850005.1. Lineage (GTDB taxonomy): Bacteria > Pseudomonadota > Alphaproteobacteria > Sphingomonadales > Sphingomonadaceae > Allosphingosinicella. The sequence goes on along the minus strand of CAWKJG010000004.1, from coordinate 600,253 downwards.
CAGAAGCAGGCCTTTCCGGTGACGGCGCTCTGGCAGATGATGCCGGTGAAGCTGCCGCCGCTCCCATTGTCCCGCGGCAGCGCGACGCAGGCGCCGCGCAGCGAAGGATCGGTCCAGGTCCACACCTCGGCGGGTTCTCCGGGCCTGAGGATATTGGAGGTGAGGTTGCCCTGTTTGGCCCACAGTCCCGGTGCCATCGTAAAATTGGGCGGCACCGGCACGCGTGCAGCGCGGCATTCGGTCATATAGCCGGTGTCGCCCGGCACGGTGGCGAGCACCCCGCCGTCGAGCAATATGCGCTTGAGCGCGTCGGAGGGGTTGAATCGTCCGCCATTGCGCGCGTCGAGCAGCCCGCGCACCCGTTCGAGCAGGAAATTGTTCCGCCACCGATATCGGTCGCGCACGCGCGGGACGGCGCGCTCGAGCCGCCAATTGATCAACGTGCCGTACAGCAGCGTTTGCACCTCCTCGACTTGACTGCCTGCGATCGCCCGCTCGACGGCGGCGATGAAGCCCCGGCCGTCGCGCGCCTCGGCGCTTTCGGATCTGGCGAGGGTCGCGCTCAGCGACTGCTGCATCGACCGGATCGTCTTCAGGTCGATCGCAATGGGACGCATTTTCCTGTCGAAGGCGGTGCCGTGGCCGACGGTCGCGATGCGATCTATTTCGAGGGCTGCGGGCGTTGTCGTTGTTCGACAAGCGGAAATTGCCACGAATAAAGTCAGCACGCCGACCAAGGCGATCCGATGAAGCATAGGACGCTCCGGAAAAAGAGGGTCAACGCCACTAGAAGGATCGCAATGTTATACTTGATTCGCTCTTGCGTCCATCAGAGGGCGCAAGAAAAGTTACCATCCGGATGTTTGCAGAACGAGTTCTAGTGCCGGTGCTCGCGCTTGAGCTGGTAGCGCCCCCTCGATATCGTATCGAACAGCCCTGAAATGGCGGGGTGGTCGACCGGCTCGTCGCTTTCGTCGGCGAGCAGATTCTGCTGGCTGACATAGGCGGTGTAGGAGGATTCCCCATTCTCGGCGAGGAGGTGGTAGAAGGGCTGGTCCTTGGGGGGACGAATGTCCTCCGGGATCGCCTCATACCATTCCTCGGAGTTGGCGAAGACGGGGTCGACGTCGAAGACGACTCCGCGAAAATCGAACAGTCGGTGCCGGACCACCTCGCCGATGGCGAAGCGGGCATGGGCGACCGGCGGCGCGAGCGGCGAGGAGGCCGAATTGCCGGTGAAGAATTTGTCGGGCCGTTCCATCACGACCCCTATGTAGGGCCTGGCGAGCGGCAGGCAAGCGACGCGAGGGAGTCCGACACCTTGGCAAGCCGGAACGCTTGGGCTAAGCGCCCCGCCTGCGACCGGCCCCCGCTTCGGCGGGGGCGAATCCCCCAATGCGGAGAGGTGCCGGAGTGGTCGATCGGGGCGGTCTCGAAAACCGTTGAGCCCGTAAGGGTTCCGAGGGTTCGAATCCCTCCCTCTCCGCCAGAGCGCGCCCGCTCTAGGACGTCGTCGCCGGCTCCCGGGCGATATTGACCGCGCCGATCGCTGTTTTCATCTGGTCGAGCGTGAACGGCTTGGTGAGCACCACCGATTTGCTGCCGCCCCCGGTGATCGAGCGGCTGTCGGCGTAGCCGGAGATGATGATTCCGGGCATTCCGGGCCTGATCTCGCGGGCCTGTTTGAGGACGTCGGCGCCGGAGAGGAGGGGCATGGCGTAATCGGTGATGATGAGGTCGTAATCGGCCGGCGCCGCGCTCAGCTTGCGGAGCAGGCCGGGGCCGTCGCTGGCGCATTCCACCTTGTGGCCCATGTCGCACAGCATTCCGGCGGTGGTCTCGCGGACGGCGTCATGATCGTCGACCAGCAGGATTCGAAGCGGCCGGCCGGCGGTCTCCGCTTCGGGCGCGGGCGCGGGCGGCTCCTCTTCGGTCGTCTCCGGGGTCGGAGCGCGCGGAAGCCAGATCTCGACGGTGGTGCCTTCGCCCTCCTGGCTGTTGATGTCGATCGCTCCGCCGGACTGATGGGCGAAGCCGTAGACCATCGACAGGCCGAGGCCGGTGCCCTTGCCGACCGCCTTGGTGGTGAAGAAGGGCTCGGTGACCTGCTCCAATATGCCGGCCGGGATTCCGCTGCCGTCGTCGGAGACGGCGAGCACGACATATTCGCCGGCGGGAAGGCCGAGCGGATTGGCCGCCTCCGCCTCCGCGTTGCGCCCGGCGACGACGATGGTGCCGCCCTGGGGCATGGCGTCGCGGGCGTTGATGATCAGGTTCATCAGCGCCAGCTCGAGCTGGGTGCTGTCGGCAAAGGCGCACCATATTTCGGCCCCTGAGCGCCATTCGAGCTGGACGAGGCCGCCCAATGTGTGGGCGAGCAGATCGGTCACCGTCGACGACAGTCGGCGGGTATCGACCGAGTCGGGCTGCAGGGTCTGGCGGCGGGCGAAGGCGAGCAGCCTCTTGACCAGCTCCGAGCCCTGCTCGGCCGCCCGGCGGGTCATGGCGATGATCTTCTGATGCTCCTCCTCGAGCGGAAGCCGCCGCTCGATCAGGCCGAGGCCGCCCAGGACCGCGGCGAGCAGATTGTTGAAATCGTGGGCGATGCCGCCGGTCAGCTTGCCGATCGCGTCCATCTTGCGGGCTTCGAGAAGCTGCTTTTCGAGATCCTTGCGATCGGTGACGTCGAGCAGGGTGCCGGCATATTGCGCGACGTCGCCGTCCTCCGCCCGGAGCAGGACGGCCTGGTCGAGGAAATGCTTGTACTGCCCATCGGCGCACTGCCAGCGATATTCGATCGCCATCGCGCCGGTGCGCTGACGGTCGCGAATGGCGCCCAAGGCCCGGTCGCGATCCTCCGGATGGAGGCGGTCGGCCCAGAGCGTCGGCTGGGCCTCGACCTCGTCGAAGGCGAAGCCGGTGACCGCGGTGAAATTGCCGCCGACGAATTGCGGGACCCGCGGGGAGGGGCCGTCGGCTTCGATATAGAGAACGATCGGCAAGGAAGCGATGATCGCCGCCTGGCGCTGCTCGGCGAGACGGAGCTCCTGCTCGACCCTGAGGCGCTCGGCATTGGCGCGCAGATTGGCGTCGAGCAGTTTCTGCTCCTGCGCCGCCTTGCGCTGGATCTCCTGGGTCATCAGGAACAGGTCGACGAACACCGCGACCTTGGAGCGCAGGACCACCGGCTCGACGGGCTTGAAGACGTAATCGACCGCGCCCATCGAATAGCCGCGCATCAGATGCTCTTTCTCCTTGTTGACCGCGGAGAGGAAGACGATCGGGATGCGCTTGGTCTGCTCGCGGCCGCGGATGATCTGGGCGGTCTCGTAGCCGTCCATGCCGGGCATGTAGACGTCGAGCAGGATCACCGCGAACTCGCCCTTGAGAAGGTGCCGCAAGGCCTCGTCGCCGGAGGAGGCGACCTCGACCTCGGCGATGTCCTCGAGCACGGTCCGGATGGCGAGCAGATTATGGTCGTCGTCGTCGACGACGAGCACCCGAGCGCGCGGGGCCGGATTCGGATCCGCCCCGTTGATCGAAGCGGCGGCCGGGTCGGCCGGACCCACGGGCCGTGGCACGTTCATTCGATCACTCCGCCGCCGTCGGCATGGGCTGCGGCCGGGCCTTGCGCCTCGCGGCCCGGTTGCGGGTCTTGCCGATCCATACCCGGAGCAGGGCCAGCAGGAGCTCGATGTCGACCGGCTTGGCGATATAGTCGGACGCTCCGGCGTCGAGGCATTTCTGGCGGTCCCCCTTCATCGCCTTGGCGGTGACCGCGATCAGCGGCAGTCCGGCCAGCGCGGGCTTTTCCCTGATCTTCTGCATGGTTTCGTAGCCGTCCATCTCCGGCATCATGATGTCGATCAGGGCGACGTCGACCCCGGGCGTCTGCTCGAGGATGAGGATTCCGTCGCGGCCGCGCTCGGCGTGGAGCACCTCGACGTCGTAGCTCTCCAGCACGCTGGTCAGCGAGTAGATGTTGCGGATGTCGTCGTCGACGATGAGGATCCTGGTGCCCGCAAGCTCGGGAAGCTTGCGCGGCTTGGCCAAAGCGTCCTCGCCGCGGGTTCGGGCCCGGCGACGGCGACGGGTCTTCGCCTCGGCCTGGATCCGGCCGAACACGTCGGCAAGCTCGTCATGGTCGGCCGGCTTGGCGGTCACTCCGAACGCGCCCATCTGGGTGACCGACGAGACCTCGTCGGCGCCCGAAATGACGTGGATCGGGATCTCGCCCGTTTCGGTATCGTGCTTGAGCAGGTCGAGAAGGACGAAGCCGTTTATGTCGTCGAGGCCGAGGTCGAGCGTGATTGCATCGGGTTGAAGCTTGCGGGCCATGGCCAGGGTGCCCGAGCCGGCGGGCGAGATCACGCCCTTCAGGCCCGCCTCGCGGGCGAGGTCGAGCAGGATCGAGGCGAAGGTGACGTCGTCCTCGACGATGAGGACGAACGGGTCGCCGCTCAGATTGTCGCGGTCGTCGCTGACCTCGAGGGTCGCCGGAAGCGCCGTCGGGACGCTGGCGCCGCTATTCTCGTAGCGGGCCGTGGTCGTCGCCGCACCCTCGGGCGCGGAGACGGCGGCCGCCTCGAACGGCACGAAGAGGGTGAAGGTCGAGCCTTCGCCCGGCTTCGACCTGACCTGAAGCTCTCCGCCCAGAAGCCGCGCGATCTCGCGGCTGATGGAGAGACCGAGGCCGGTACCGCCATATTTGCGGCTGGTGGTGCCGTCGGCCTGCTGGAAGGCCTCGAAGATCAGCTTCTGCTTGTCCTCGGGGATGCCGATGCCGGTGTCGGTGACGGAAATCTCGATCGCGTGGTCGACTTCGCGGAGCACCGGATGGTTGGTGCTCCAGCCGCTGTCGGCCGAGCGCACCGCCAAAGTGACTCCGCCATGGGCGGTGAACTTGAAGGCGTTGGAGAGCAGGTTGAGCACCACCTGCTGGAGCCTTTTCTCGTCGGTGCGGATCGAGGCCGGGAGATTCTCGTCGAACTCGACGTCGAATTCGAGCCCCTTGTCGGCCGCGAGCTGGCGGAAGGTGCGCTCCATATGCTGCCTGAGGCTGCGCATCCGCATGTCGCCGAGCTCGATCGAGACGGTGCCCGATTCGATCTTGGAGAGATCGAGGATGTCGTTGATCAGGCTGAGCAGATCCGAGCCGGCGGAGTTGATGGTGCGGGCGAATTCCGTCTGCTTCTCGTTCAGATTGCCCTGCGGATTGTCGGCGAGCAGCTTCGAGAGGATCAGAAGCGAGTTGAGCGGAGTGCGCAGCTCGTGGCTCATGTTGGCGAGGAACTCGGACTTGTATTTCGAGGTCAAAGCGAGCTGCTCGGCTTTCTCCTCGACGGCGCGGCGGGCCATCTCGATCTCGAGATTCTTGGCCTCGACCTGCTTCTTCTCATTCTCGAGCAGCTGCGCTTTCTCCTGGAGCTCCTCGTTGGTGTTGTGAAGCTCCTCCTGCTTGGTGGTGAGTTCGGTCTGGCGGGCCTGAAGCTCCTGGGTGAGCAGCTGCGACTGCTTCAAGAGGCCCTCGGTGCGCATGGTCGCGGCGATCGTGTTCAGGACGATTCCGACCGATTCCATCAGCTGGTCGAGGAAGCTCTGGTGGGTCTCGTTGAACTCGCTGAACGAGGCCAGCTCGATCACCGCTTTCACATCGTCCTCGAACAGGGCCGGGAGGATGTTGATGTTGGCCGGCGCGGCGTGGCCGAGGCCGGAGCCGATCCGGATGAAGTCGCCCGGTACGTTCTGGAGCAGGATCGGGCGCTTGTCGGCCGCGGCCTGGCCGACCAGCCCCTCGCGCAGGTTGAACTCGCGCTTCAGGGCGTCGTGGCTCTCGGCGCCGTAGCTGGCGACGAGCTCGAGCCTGGTTTCCTCCTCCTGCCGGTTGGTGACGTAGAAAACCCCATATTGGGCGTTCACCAGCGGCGCGAGCTCGGACATGATCAGATTCGAGACGGTGGCGAGGTCGCGCTCGCCCTGGAGCATCCGCGAGAATCGGGCGAGGTTGGTCTTGAGCCAATCCTGCTCGGCATTCTTGAGAGTCTGCTCCTTCAAATTGCGGATCATCTCGTTGATATTGTCCTTGAGCGCGGCCATCTCGCCCGAAGCTTCCACCGCGATCGAACGGGTGAGGTCGCCCTTGGTCACGGCAGTCGCCACGTCGGCGATCGAGCGAACCTGATTGGTGAGGTTCGCCGCGAGCTGATTGACGTTGTCGGTGAGGTCGCGCCACAGGCCGGCGGCGCCCGGCACTCGCGCCTGGCCGCCCAACTTGCCCTCGATGCCGACCTCGCGGGCCATGTTGGTGACCTGGTCGGCGAAGGTGGCGAGGGTCTCGATCATGAAGTTGATCGTCTCGGCCAAAGCCGCGATCTCGCCCTTGGCGTCGACCGTCAGCTTGCGCTTGAGGTTGCCCTGCGCCACCGCGGTGACGACGTCGGCGATGCCGCGCACCTGGTTCGTGAGGTTGGTCGCCATCAGATTGACGTTGTCGGTCAGATCCTTCCACGTGCCGCCGACCCCCGGCACCTGCGCCTGGCCGCCGAGCTTGCCCTCGGTGCCGACTTCGCGGGCCACGCGGGTCACCTCGGAGGCGAAGCTGTTGAGCTGATCGACCATGACGTTGATCGTGTCCTTGAGGGCGAGGATCTCGCCTTTCACGTCCACCGTGATCTTCTTCGACAGGTCGCCCCTGGCCACGGCGGTGGTCACGTCGGCGATGTTGCGGACCTGGCCGGTCAGATTCTCGGCCATCAGATTGACGTTGTCGGTCAGATCCTTCCACGTGCCGGCGACTCCCGGCACCTGCGCCTGGCCGCCCAATTTGCCTTCGGTGCCGACCTCCCTCGCCACTCGGGTCACCTCGGAGGCGAAGCCGTTGAGCTGGTCGACCATGACGTTGATCGTGTTCTTCAGCTCCAGAATCTCGCCGCGCACGTCGACCGTGATCTTCTTGGACAGATCGCCGAGCGCCACCGCCGTCGTCACCTCGGCGATGTTGCGGACCTGGCCGGTGAGGTTGGCGGCCAGCTCGTTGACGTTGTTGGTCAGATCCTTCCACGTGCCGCCGACGCCCTCGACCTTGGCCTGGCCGCCGAGCTTGCCCTCGGAACCGACCTCGCGCGCCACCCGGCTGACCTCGGAGGCGAAGGAGTTGAGCTGATCGACCATGGTATTGATGGTGTTCTTGAGCTCGAGGATCTCGCCCTTCACCTCGACGGTGATCTTCTTGGAAAGGTCGCCGGACGCCACGGCGGTGGTCACCTCGGCGATGTTGCGGACCTGGCCGGTGAGGTTGCCGGCCATGGCGTTCACGTTGTCGGTGAGATCGGCCCAGGTGCCGGCGACGCCTTCCACCCGTGCCTGGCCGCCGAGCTTGCCTTCCGAGCCGACCTCGCGCGCCACGCGAGTGACTTCGGAGGCGAAGCTGTTGAGCTGGTCGACCATGACGTTGATCGTGTCCTTGAGCTCGAGAATCTCGCCTTTCACGTCGACGGTGATCTTTTTGGACAGATCGCCGCGGGCCACGGCGGTGGTCACCTCGGCGATGTTGCGGACCTGGCCGGTGAGGTTCGCGGCCATCAAATTGACGTTGTCGGTGAGATCGGCCCAGGTGCCGGCGACCCCGGGGACCTGCGCCTGGCCGCCCAATTTGCCTTCGGTGCCGACCTCCCTCGCCACTCGGGTCACCTCGGAGGCGAAGCCGTTGAGCTGGTCGACCATGGTGTTGATGGTGTTCTTGAGCTCGAGGATTTCGCCCTTCACGTCGACGGTGATCTTTTTCGACAAGTCGCCCGAGGCCACGGCGGTGGTCACCTCGGCGATGTTGCGGACCTGGCCGGTCAGATTGTCGGCCATCAGATTGACGTTGTCGGTGAGGTCCTTCCAGGTTCCGCCGACGCCCGGCACCTGCGCCTGGCCGCCCAGCTTACCTTCGGTGCCGACTTCCTTGGCCACTCGGGTGACCTCCGAGGCGAAGGCGTTGAGCTGGTCGACCATGACGTTGATCGTGTTCTTGAGCTCGAGGATCTCGCCCTTCACGTCGACGGTGATCTTCTTGGAAAGGTCGCCGCGAGGCGACGGCGGTGGTCACCTCGGCGATGTTGCGGACCTGGCCGGTCAAATTCTCGGCCATCAGATTGACGTTGTCGGTGAGGTCCTTCCAGGTGCCGGCGACGCCTTCCACCCGCGCCTGGCCGCCCAACTTGCCCTCGGTGCCGACCTCGCGGGCCACCCGGGTCACTTCGGAGGCGAACGAATTGAGCTGGTCGACCATGACGTTGATCGTGTTCTTCAGCTCGAGGATCTCGCCCTTCACCTCGACGGTGATCTTCTTGGAAAGGTCGCCGGACGCCACGGCGGTGGTCACCTCGGCGATGTTGCGGACCTGGCCCGTCAGGTTGGTGGCCATGGCGTTGACGTTGTCGGTAAGGTCCTTCCAGGTGCCGGCGACGCCCTTCACATTGGCCTGGCCGCCCAATTTGCCCTCGGTGCCGACCTCGCGCGCCACCCGGGTCACCTCGGAGGCGAAGGAGGCGAGCTGCTCGACCATCGTGTTGACGATCTTGCCGATGCGCAGGAACTCGCCGCGAAGCGGCCGGCCGTCGATCTCGACCGTCATCGATTGCGACAAATCGCCCTTGGCGACCGCGCCGATGACCCGGGCGACCTCGGCGGTCGGCTGGACCATGTCCTCGATCAGCTCGTTGACCGAGCGGATCGCCGATTCCCAGCCCCCGGTCGCCGCCTTGACCCGCCCGCGCTGGCTGATCTTGCCTTCCTTGCCGACGACCTGGGAGAGCCGTTCCAGCTCGTCGGTCATCTGCTCGTTGAGGGAGACCGTCTCGTTGAACAGCCGCGCGATCTCGCCATCCTCGCCGGGGAGGTCTTCGGACAGTCGGACCGTGAAATCGCCGCGGCGGAAGCTGCGGAGCGCGCTGAGGAGCTGGCGGCGATCGATGAAATCGCGCGGGGCCTGTACGTTCAACTCACCACTCCTTCGTGCGTCTTCCCCCCGCCCGAATTCAGTGCCAGGCCCCCGCCCGGACCCGCAACATAACCCAAGGATGAAAAAATCCACCCCAGAAATTTGCAAAGCGTGCGATTAACCAGTTGGTCGCCTTGTCTTAGCCGTCCGGACGGATAGAAGGCGGTCGGGGCGGGGACAGTGCGGACGCGCGATTAGGGCGCGACGAGGAGCGACGGCCTGCAATGCCCTCAGACGAGGATGTCACCAGCTTCATCCGCTCCACCTTCCGTTCGGTCTGGGCACTGGAATTGCTGTGCTTCCTCAGGCAGGATCGCGGGCGCAGCCTTTCGCACCCGGAGATGGTGGCGGGGTTGAGGGGGAGCGATCTGGTGGTCACGCAAAGCGTCGACTCGCTGACGGCGGCGGGCCTGGTGCTCGCCGAAGCGGACGGATCGGCGCGCTATGAGCCGGCCTCCGAGGAGCTCGACCGGCTCGTCGAGCGGGCGACGGCGCTCTACGCCCGAAGCCCCGACGCGGTGCGGCGAACGATCGTCGCCGCCGCCAACCCGGCCATCACCGCGTTTGCCGACGCCTTCCGATTGCGGAAGGACTGACGATGGCAACTTGGTTCCCGGCCGCCGTCTATCTGCTCTGCTTCCTGACCAGCGCCGCCTGCGCACTGCTGCTCGTGCGCTCCTACCGCCGCTCGGGCGCCCGCTTGCTGTTCTGGAGCGCGCTCTGCTTCCTGTTTCTCGCCGCCAACAATCTGGTGGTGATCGTCGACCTGCTCCTCACCCCGCCGGACGTCGATTTCCGGCTGGTCCGCCACGGGCTCGCCCTCGCCGCCCTGGGCGTGTTGCTGTTCGGCTTCATCTGGGATCTGGAGGAGTAAGTGGAGACTTGGCTCGACTTCCTCTCCGGCGCGATCACGATGGGCTTCCTCGTCGCCGGCTTCTTCTTCCTGCGCTTCTGGAAGCGGACCCATGAAAGCCTGTTCCTTGCTTTCGCGGTTGCCTTCTGGCTGCTCGGCCTCGCCCAGGCCCTGCTGGCGTTCACCGATATCCCGGTCGAGGAGCGCAGCTGGCTTTTCCTCCTGCGCCTCGCCGCCTTCTCGCTGATCCTCGTCTCGATCTGGAGGAAGAACCGGCGGGCGTGACCGAGCGTGTGTCGCTTGCCCTGGCGCGCCGGATCGCGCTGGCCGCGCAGGGCTTCGGAACCCCTCGGCCGGAGGCGCCCGGGGCCCGCGACCTTCGCCGCACCGTCGCCCGCCTCGGCCTCCATCAGATCGACAGCGTCAACGTGCTGGCGAGGGCCCATTATCTGCCGGCCTTTTCGCGGCTGGGACCCTACGACCGCGGACTCGTCGACCGCTCGGCCTGGGGACCGAAGCGGGAGCGGAGGTTGTTCGAATATTGGGCGCACGAGGCCTCGCTGCTTCCGCTCGAGATGCAGCCGCTGCTGCGCTGGCGGATGGCTCAGGCCGAGCGCGGCGAGATCGGCTGGGGTCATCTCAAGGCCTATGCCGGCGAGCGGCGGGCCGAGGCCGAGGCCATATTCGAGCGGATCCGCTCGGAGGGGCCGCTCGCCGCCTCGGACTTCGAGGAGGGCAGAGGCAAAGGCGGCTGGTGGGAGTGGGGCGACACCAAGCGGGCGCTGGAATGGTTGTTCTGGGCCGGGCGAATCACCACCGCGACCCGGCGCGCCAGCTTCGAGCGGGTCTACGACCTCACCGAGCGGGTCATCCCGGCCGTCATCCTCGATCTGCCGACTCCGGCGCAGGCCGATGCTCAGCGGGCGCTGGTAGCGCAGGCCGGCGCGGCGCTGGGCATCGCCACCGAGACCGACCTGCGGGACTATTTCCGTCTGAAGCCGGAGCCGGCGAGGCGGGCGGTGGCGGAGCTGGTCGAGGAAGGCACGCTTCGCCCCGTGGCGGTGGTGGGCTGGACCCGGCCGGCCTATCTTCACCGCGACGCCCGGCGGCCGCGGCGGATCGCCGGCCAGGCGCTGCTCGCGCCGTTCGATCCCCTGGTCTGGGAGCGCAGCCGGACGGAAAGGCTGTTCGGCTTCCGCTACCGGATCGAAATCTACACGCCCGCGGAAAAGCGGGTCCACGGCTATTACGTCCTGCCCTTCCTGCTCGACGAAGCGCTGGTCGCGCGCGTCGACCTCAAGGCCGACCGCCGGCGCTCGCGGCTGCTGGTGCAGCGGACGACGCTGGAGCCGGGCGCGCCCGCGACGACAGGCGAGAGGCTGGAAAAGGAGCTTGGCTTGATGGCGCGATGGCTTGGCCTGGAGGCAGTCGAACGGGCCGACGCCTAGACGGCTGGAGCCCGTCCTAACCTGGCTTGCGTCCGCCCAGTCACACCCTTCGATAAATCGGATAAATGGCTTGTCAGCTTCCGCGGCTTGAATGTAGGAAACGGCCCACAGAAGCCCGCGAAGGGCTCACCTTAGCCGGGGAGGCTTTTGATATGCGCCTGAAGACACTCGTCCTGTGCTCGTCGTCCGCCGCAATCCTCGCCTTCGCGACGCCCGCTCTGGCCCAGACCGATGCCGCAACTCCAGAGTCGGATGTCGAGGCGCAGACCAATCCTGAAGAGGACGGCTCGACCGACGTGACCGCCGGGCCCCCTGAGACCAGCGCCGACGACATCGTCGTCACCGGCATCCGCCGCTCGCTGCAATCGGCGCAGAATATCCGCCGGAACTCCGAGCAGATCATCGATTCGGTCGTCGCCGAGGATATCGGCAAGCTGCCCGATCTCAACACGGCCCAGACCGCCGCGCGTATTCCCGGGGTCCAAGTCTACAGGCGGGGCGGCGAAGCCGACAGCGTATTGGTCCGGGGCCTTCCCAACTTCACGACGACCTACAACGGACGCGAGATATTCACGGCGGAGACCCGAGTCGTCGCCCTGCAGGATTTCCCCTCCTCGAACGTCGCCGCGCTCGAAGTTTTCAAGACGTCCAGCGCGGACCTCGTCGAGCCCGGGCTCGCCGGACTCGTCAACGTCAGGTCGCGGCGGCCTTTCGACTTTGCCAGCGGGCAGGTCGCCGGCTCGATCTGGGCGCTCGCGACCCGCCAGGGCGAGGAGATCAGTCCCAATTTCAACCTGCTCGCGACCAAGCGGTACGAACTGGCGAACGGCGGCGAATTCGGCGTGCTTCTGAACGTGTCGCGCACGGACATGCGGTATCTGGACGCGGAAATCTCGAACACCGATTTCCTGCAGACCTTTCGGCAGGACGGCGGAGTCCTGGTGGCGGACGCGGGCGCGGGCACGGCGGCGCGCTTTCCGGATATTCAGCGCCTGTTCTACCGGTCCGGGCAGCGCGTTCGACCCTCGGTAAACGCCATGATGCAATATCGTCCGAACCGGAATCTCGAATTTTACGTCGAAGGCTTGTGGCAGGGATTCCGCAACAAGATCGACGACCGCCTGCTCGCCGCCGAGCTGTTCAACGGCGCGCAGGTTTCGAGCCTGCAATTCCGCGAGGGCACGAACCTCGTCCGAAGCGGCACGGTGCTCGCGCCTCCCGGCTCCCTCTTTTCCTTCCAAGGCGGCACCTACAACAAGACGGATACGTTCCAGTTCGCCGGCGGGACCCGGATGACGTTCGACCGGCTGAAGGTGAACATCGACGTCGCCCGCACCAAGTCGACCTTCAAGGGCTCCACCGAGTTGGTCGACCGCCGCTGGATCAAGGCGCCGACGATCAACTTCGATACCGACCGCCCCGAGTTCACGGTCACCGGAATCGATTTCAGCAATCCGGCAGAGCAATTCTTCGACGGCCTGTTCGAGGAGAATCAGAAGTCGACCGGCGACGACTGGCAGATACGCACCGATGCCGAATATGCGTTCGACGAATTGTTCGTGAAGAACATCCAGCTCGGCGTTCGCTACACCACTCGCGACGCCGTTCGGCGCTACAGCAACCGGTTCGGGCGGGCCCCCGTATTCACCAACGCCTCAAGCCTGCCGGTCGCGTTCGAAGTGTTCGACGGCGTGAATTTCGGCGGCACGACCGAATGGGCCGCGCCGACCTACGCGAGCATCCGCGCCAACGTGGAAGCGCTTCGCCAGCTCGTCGGCTTTAGCACGACTCCGGTCCCGGCCGGGCTGCTCTATACCGCGGACGAGAAGAACCTCGCCGGCTACGCCCAGATCAACGTCGGCAATGACGCCATCGACGGGACGGCCGGAGTCAGGGTGAGCCGGGTGAAGACCCGCGTGGCCGGGCCTGCGCCGACTGGAATCCCGGAAATAGACGAGGGCAGCCGGAAGACCGTCTTGCTTCCGAACGCAAGCGTGCGGGCCCGAGTGAGCGAGGGGCTGCAGCTCCGCCTTGCCGGCTCCAAGACCCGGACGCTTCCGAACTTCGCCGACTTGAACCCGGCACTCGTTCTGGGTGCACCGCCGCCGGGCGGCGTCGGTACGCCCAGCGATCCCTTCCGAGCGAACGGCGGCAATCCGTTCTTGAGGCCGTTCACCTCGTGGAATTTCGATGCGGCCGCAGAATTCTATTTCGGCCGAAGCAGCTTCGCTTCGGTCACCGCCTTCCATCGAAGCATCGACGGCTTCATCCAGCAGTCGACGTTCGACATCACGGACCCCACCCTGGGCGTGATCCGGATCAGCGGTCCGATCAACAGCGGCAAGGGTCGGATCAGCGGAGTGGAGCTTCAGGGCCAGGCCTTCGCCGATTTCGAATGGCTTCCGGACTGGGCGCGCGGTTTCGGCGCGCAGGCCAACCTCACCTATATCGACGCCAAGACGAAGGTCCCGGGCGGCGTCTATCAGCCGATTACCGACCAGGTGAACGGCGTATCGAAGTGGAACTACAATCTGGTCGGCATTTACGAGCGGCACGGACTTGCCGCCAGGCTGACCTATAACGGCCGCTCGAGCTTCCGCGCGACTCAGCAGTTCAGGGGCGACGACGTCTACACCGAGACGGCGCACCCGGCCGGGCGCCTCGATCTGTCGCTGAACTTCGACATCAACGATCGCTTCACCGTCTTCGGCGACTGGACGAATATCACGCGCAAGACCTTCAGGCAGGACTTCACCTCGGCCCGCAACGGCGACCCACTGGCGGAATTCATCCGCTATCGTCGGTACGACGAGAGCACGATGTCGCTGGGGATCCGCTTCCGCTTCGGCAAGTAGGGCCTGGGCGACGGGAGCATGTCATTCCCGCTTGCGCGGGATTGACGGTGACCTTCTATTTGCCCGCCTCCCGCAGGCTCATTCCGATCTGCGGCTTGCCGTCCTTCCAGAACAAGGGCGCGACGTAGAGGTAGCGTTTGTCGTCCGCCTTGCGGCAGCCCTTGGTCGCCTCCCAGGCGTGGAAGGCGATGAAGTGGCGGCCGGCGGCCTGGAAGATGCTGGTGTGGCCGGGTCCGCTCAGGCAGCCCGCTTCCTTGTCGTTGAAGCTGTTGAGGATCGGGTTTTCGGGTGCGTCCGTGCACGGGCCGAGCGGACCCGCGCAGGTCGCGTAGCCGGTGGCGTAGCGCGACAGCCTTTCCTTCGGGTCCCAGCCGTAAAAGGCGGCCGAGAAGAAGAGCTGGTGGCCGGCCGGCGAAAGCACCATCGTCGGCGCCTCGACCAGCTTCCATTCCCATTTCCGGTCGTCCTCGACCAGGGCGACGGGCGCTCCGGCGACGGACAGGCCGTCGTCCGAGAGACGCTGTCCCCAGATCACCGTCTTCTTGCCGATCCGGTTCCCGTCGCTCTTGTAATAGAGGTAGAGCTTGCCGTCCGCGTCGCGGAACGGATTGGCGTCGATCGTTCCGCCGAGGTCGAACTGGCAGACGAGGGGTTCGGCCGAGCGGTCCTCGAACGGCCCCGTGGGGTTGGCGGCCGCGGCGACGCCCAGACATTGGACCTTACGCGTGCGGTGGGCGGCCGTGTAATAAAGCAGCCACCTGCCGCCGACCTTCATCACTTCGGGCGCCCAGGTGAAGCCCTCCTTCACCCACGGGGCGAGCCCGGGCATGCCGTCGCGGCGCTTGCCGTCGGCGCCCGTCACCCAGGTCCAGTGGACGAGATCGCGCGAGCTCAGCATCGGCAGGTTGATTCCGGCATTGGTCGAGTAAGCGATGAGCTCGCCTTGATGCTCGACGATGTGGGGATCGGGAAAATTGTCCCTGAACACCGGCACGAAGCTTGGCTCGGCGGCCGCCGGCGCGGCCGCGATCGCCAACAGGAGCAGGCCCGCCGGGCGCCGGGACAAGGAGGGAAAAACGGGCATCGCGAACGATCCTCTCGATGCGGTTGAAGCCGGCCCGGTCTGTAGCACGGCGCGGCGCTCGGCCAACGAAAGTTCCTGGCAAAGCCGTGCTTTAGCCCGTTCGCTCGGCATCCTCGATCATCGCCATCACATCGGCGATGATCGCCGCCATCGCGCCGCGCGCCGCTTCGCGATCGCCGGCCTCGATGGCCGTCAGCACGGCCAAATGGGCGGGCAGGCTCGCCGTCCGTCCCTTGAAACGGTTGGTGAACCGGATCGACGTGCGCAGGGCGGTCGCGACGACGTCGCGAAACTGCATGTAGAAAGGGTTGGCCGAGGCGTTGAGCACGGCGATGTGGAAGGCGATGTCGGCGTCCAGAGTGTCTTCGCCCCTGGCCTCCGCCGCCTCCATCCGCTCGAAGCCGGCGCGGATCCCGGCCACGGCCGCGGAGTCGGCCTCGCGCGCGGCCAGTGCCGCCGCTTCCGGCTCGATCGCGATCCTCAGCTCACTGAACTGGCGCAGCAATTCGAGCGAGAATTTGCGTTCGAGAAGCCAGCGCAGGACGTCGGTGTCGAACAAATTCCAGGACGAGGAGGGCTGGACGGTGGTGCCCTTGCGCGGGCGGGCGGTGAGCAGTCCCTTGGCGGTCAGCATCTTGACCGCCTCGCGGGTGACCGAGCGGCTCACCGAGTGATGGGCGGCAAGCTCCGCTTCGGTCGGAAAGCGTTGGGTTTCGTAGGCGCCGGTGACGATGGCGCGGCCGAGCGTCTCGAGCATCGCGAAGGTCAGGTTGCGGCCCTCCGCGTCGGCGCGTCCGCCAGGCTCCTCCGCGGCCCTCATATGCTCCCACGCTCCCCGCCGGCTGTGCCCGCTCGATCCTATAATTCCTTCCCTGGGGCGGCACCAGCGCCGTCCGCTCGATCCCGAAAAGCGGATATGCTTGGCCAGTCCCGCCAAGCTCGCGTGAGCAATCTCAAGCACTTAGGCCTTGGTGCCTGGCACCGAATATCCCAGTCCCGCGAAGCTCGGGTGAGCAATGTCAAGGATTTAGAGCTTGGTGCCTTGCACCAATTCGATGGAGGGGCCAGCGCCGACGAGTTACTCGAACGGCTCGAAAAGCGGATATGCTTGGCCCGTCCCGCCAAGCTCGCGTGAGCAATCTCAAACACTTAGGCCTTGGTGCCTGGCACCGATTCCCAGTCCCCGCGCTCGGACGAGCAATGTCAAGGACTTAGGCCTTGGTGCCTGGCACCGATCCGGTGGAGGGGCCAGCGCCGACGAGATATTCGAACGGTTCGACGATCTTTGTGCGTCCGACCCGGCAGGGCCTCGGAGGCCGAGCTGGAGTGCTTCGCTTCGCTCGCAATGACGGTCAGAGAAACGGCTCGACGATCTCTCTGCGGCCGACCAGGAAGGCGTCGGCGACGATGCGCAGCGGCTCGCGGTCGACGTCGCTTTCCCGGGCCTCGATCAGCTCGGCGAAGCGGGCGTAGAGCGAAGGATATTCGCCCGCGCCCGCCACCTTCCGAGGCTCGCCGTCCAGGATCATCCGGGCGCCGCCGTCGAGCAATTCGAGCGTCGTCCCGTCCCCGGTCTCGACCCGGATCGTCCAGCGTTCGCCCGCGCTGCAGCGCCAGTCCATGTCGGCGCCGAACCGCCCGGCTTCGCCCTCGAACGCGATCCGCGCCGCGATCGGGGTCTGCTTGTTCTCGGGGAAGGTCAGCAGGGCCTCCCGGACGAACAGCCGCTCCGGCAGGATCCGGCTGGCGATCGACAAGGCGTTGATCCCCGGATCGAGCACTCCGAAGCCGCCCGGGGCCCAGATCCATTCCTGCCCCGGATGCCATTTGCGCACGTCCTCGTGCCAGCATATCTGCAGAGCGCGCACTGTCTTTCCGGCGAGCGCCGCCCTCGCGCCCGCCACGGCCGCGGCATGCTGCGAATGCCAGGCCGTGAACAACGTCCGGCCCAACTCGCGGCCGAGGCGTTCCATCTCCTCTATTTCCCCCAGGGTCGTCGCCGGAGGCTTCTCGAGCAGAACGTCGAGGCCGGCCGCGAAGGCGGCTTTGGCGATGGCGAGGCGGACGGTGGGGGGCGTGCAGACCGCGACGGCGTCGAGGTCGCCGGCCATGGCGCCGAGCATCGCCTCGGTGCTCGGGAAGAGCGGAACGCCCGCGTCGGCCGGCGCGCGGGGGCTGACCAATGCGGCGAGGACGAAGCGCGGATCGGCGGCGATGGCGGGGACATGCTGGTCCCTGGCGATCTTGCCGTAACCGACGATGGCGATCCGGATCGTCATGGCTGCTCCTGGCTCGAGGTTCGGCGCCTGATGCGGCGGTTGGCGGCCGGAGGCAACAACCGGCGGACGCGGCAAAGGATGCCATGGCCGCGGCGATCGGCTATGAGTCGGGCTCGGGAGGTATCCAGCATGGCCGATCAATCCGCCGCCAGGCTCGTCGCGGACGCCGGACTCGTTGACCAAGGCGAGGCGCGCCGAATCTTCGATCTCCAGCACAAGGCGTCGCGGAAGGGGCCGCCCGCCGGCCTCGACATTCGGCGGGACCGGCTCGAACGCCTTCGCTCGGTCGTCGCAGGCAACGAGGCCGCTCTGGCCGAGGCGATCTCGAAGGATTTCGGAATGCGCTCGCGAACCGAGACCGAATTGCTCGAGATCGTCCCGACTCTGAACGCGATCCGCCACGCCCGCAGGCATGTGGCGCGCTGGATGCGCCCCGAACGGAGACGCGTCGATCCTTTGTTCCAGCCGGCGAGCGCCCGGGTGCGGCACGAGCCGCTCGGCGTGATCGGGATCATCTCGCCCTGGAACTACCCGCTCCAGCTCGCCCTCTCGCCGCTGGTCGACGCGCTCGCGGCCGGCAACCGGGCGATGGTCAAGCCCTCCGAGCTGACGCCCGCCTTTTCGGAGCTTCTGCGGCGCCTGGTCGCGGAACGGTTCGACGAGTCGGAGGTGGCGGTGGTCACCGGCGGGGTCGAGGTCGGCCAGGCCTTCGCCGATCTGCCCTTCGACCATCTGCTGTTCACCGGCTCGACCGCGGTCGGGCGCAAGGTCTATCAGGCCGCCGCCGCCAATCTGGTGCCGGTGACCCTGGAGCTCGGCGGCAAGTCGCCGACCCTGATCTGCCCCGGTTACGACCTCGCCAAAGCGGCGCGGAGCGTCGCCTTCGGCAAGTTCGTCAATGCCGGCCAGACCTGCATCGCGCCCGATTACGTGCTGGTTCCGGAAGGCAAGGAACGCGCCTTCGCCGACGCGATCATGGCCCAGGTGCGGCGCTCCTATCCCAAAGTCGCCGGTAATGACGATTATTCCGGGCTGATCAGCGAGCGCCACCGGCGCCGGCTGGCCGACGCTATCGAGGCGGCGCGGGCGGCGGGCGCCACCGTGCTCAACCACGAGGACGAGGGCGCCCGGGCGGAGGGGAAGATCGGGCCGACCCTCCTCCTCGGCGCGGCGGAGGATTCGCTGTTCCTGACCGAAGAGATATTCGGGCCGGTGCTTCCGATCCTGCCCTATCGCGATCTCGACCAGGCGATCGCCTTCATCGCGGCGCGCGAGCGGCCGCTGGCCCTCTATTGCTTCAGCAACAGCCGCCGCGAACAACGGCGGGTGCTGGACGGGGCGATTTCGGGCGGGGTCACCCTCAACGGCACCCTGATGCACGTCGCCCAGGAGACTCTCCCGTTCGGCGGGGTCGGCGCGAGCGGCATCGGCGCCTATCACGGCCACGAGGGTTTCAAGCGCTTCAGCCACGCGCGCGCGGTTCACCGGATCGGCTTCGTCAACGTCTTCGAGCGGCTCGGCCCGCCCTGGGGGAAGGTGGCGAAGGCGCTGGGACAGAGGCTGGCGAAGCGGCGGTAAAATCCTCCCCATCGCAGATGGGGAGGGGGACCACCGAAGGTGGTGGAGGGGTAAAGGGCGCGGGCCTTGGCCGTCGCGCGTCTGATCCTCCCAACCCTGCGCCGGAAACCCTTCCACCAGGTTTCACCTGGTCCCCCTCCCCATGCTTCGCATGGGGAGGATTAAGCGGCCGCCGCCATCGCTTTCCCCCGAATCATGTCGCTCGCCTTCTCGGCGATCATGATCGTCGGCGCGTTGGTGTTGCCCGAGACCAGGCGCGGCATCACCGACGCATCCACCACCCGCAGCCCCTCGACTCCGTGCACCCTGAGCTGCGGGTCGACCACCGCGGCCGGACCGTGCCCCATCGCGCACGTCCCCACCGGATGATAGATGGTCGTGCCCCAGGTGCGGGCATGGTCGAGCAATTGCTCGTCGGTCACGGCGTCCGGCCCCGGCATCAGCTCGCGCTCGATATAGCGGGACAGCGCCGGCTGCCCGGCGATCGCGGCGGCCCCAGCGCAGGCCGGCGACGATCACCTCCTGGTCGAGGCGATCGGACAGGTAATTGGGCTGGATCGCCGGATAGGCCGAAGGGTCGGGCGACTTGATCCGGATCGTGCCCCGCGATTCCGGGCGAAGCTGGCAGGGCGCGATGGTCAGGCCCGGCTCCTTCTCGAGCTCCATCTTCTGGGCGTTGGCGAGCTTGTCCGGGTCCATGGTCGCGGGCAGGATGTGGAACTGGATGTCCGGGGCGGCGAGGCCTTCGCGCGACTTGCAGAAGACCGCGACATGAGCGGCGGAGAGGGTGAGCAGGCCCTTCTTGCCGAACATATATTTGAGGGTCTCGCCGGAGGAAGCGGGTGCCCCGGACCAGCTCGTTGACCGAGACGATGCCCTTCCTCAGGCGGTAGGTCTCCCCGGTGACGAAATGGTCCTGGAGGTTCTCGCCGACGCCCGGAAGGTCGGCGACGATCTCGATGCCGTGCTCGCGCAGCAAGGCCGCCGGGCCGACGCCCGACAGCTGGAGCAGCTGCGGCGAGTTGATCGCGCCGCCGGCGAGAATCACCTCGCCGCTCGCCCGCGCCACTCTTTTCACCCCCTTCTGGACGAATTCGACTCCGACCGCGCGCTTGCCTTCGAACAGGATCCGGGTCGCGAGCGCACGGGTCTCGACCTGCAAATTCGGCTCGATCCATCGCCGGATGGAGATAGGCGACCGCGGCCGAGCAGCGCTTCCCGTCCTTGATCGTCACCTGGTACCAGCCGACGCCCTTCCTGCTCGGCGCCGTTGGCGATCGCGGTGGGGCAGGCCGAGCGCCTCGCACGCCTCGATCACCGCTTCCGACACTTCGTGGCCGGTGGTGGGATCGGAGACGTTGAGCGGCCCGCCGACGCCGTGAAGGTCGCAGGCGCCGCGCTCCTGGTGCTGCGACTTGCGGAAATAGGGCAGGACGTCGTCCCAGGCCCAGCCCTCGCAGCCGAGCTGGCGCCAGCCGTCATAATCCGCGCGCTGGCCGCGTATGTAGAGCATGGCGTTGATCGACGAGGATCCGCCGAGCACCTTGCCGCGCGGCCAGACGTGGGTTCGGCCCTTCGTCCCGGAGTCCGGCTCGGTCGTGAACAGCCAGTTGACCTTGGGGTCCTTCAGGGTCGCGGCATAGCCGACGGGCACGTGGATCATCACGTTGGAGAGGAATTGCGACGGCTCTTTCAGCGGCCGGTCGTCGCCGCCCGCTTCGAGCAGGATGACCCGGCTGCGCCCGTCTTCGGTCAGCCGGTTGGCGAGGACGCAGCCGGCCGAGCCCGCTCCGACGACGATATAATCAGCCTGCAGCGCGTCTGGCATCGGGTTGCTCCTGCCGGGCGGCGGCGCGGCGGACGAAGGCGGCGGTCAGCTCCGGCTGGGTGAAGGGAAGCATGTGGCCGCCCTCGACCAGCTCGATCTCGGCGCCCGGAATCTCGCCCGCCGTCCGCTCGCCGTGAAGCTTGGCGTTGAGCAGATTGTCGGCGCCGGCATAGAGGATGCTGACCGGCACGGAGAGCGTGGGATAGCGTTCGACCATGCCTTCGAGCTCGCCCTCGAGATCGCATAAGGTCGGACGAGGAGGCGTAGAAATTGTTCGGCCGCATCGCCAGCAGGCCGCCGCCCTCGGTGCCGAAATCCGCCGGCACCGGTTCCGGCGCGAACACCTCGCGAATCGACTCCTCCGCCTTCCTCATCCCCATCGGGGTGGCGAGCGTCCAGGCGATGGTCTTGCGCAAGGCGGGCGAGCGGATGACGAGCCCCTTGAACACCTCCGGCACGTCGGAGATGTCCTGAACCTGGGTCAGGGGCGCGACGAGGGCGAGGCCGCCGACCACGTCGGGATGGTTGAGCGCGATCGAGAGCGCCAGAGCGCCGCCCAGGGAGTGGCCGACGATGAGCGGACGTTCGAGCTTGAGGATCCGGATCAGCTCGGCGACGGTCTCGGCCTGGACCTCGAAGGCGCGCCGAAGTGGAAGCGGCGCGGGGTGAATATCCCGAACCGGGCCGGTCGACCCGGATCACCCGATAGTCGCGGGCGAGATCGTCGACCATCGCCCGAGCCGAAATTGCGCATCTGACCGGCGAGGCCGTGGATCATGACGATGGGCGGGCCGGAGCCGTCGTCGACGTATAATGGAGGGTCTGTCCATTCACCTCGATCAGATCGCCGTCCCGCGGCACCGCTTTCTCAAGTCTGCGGGCGGTGGCGCCGCTATAGGCGGCGAGGCCGCCGCCGAGCAGGCCCAGGCCGCCGGCGCCGGCGAGCAGGAACGGGATCATTTCAGGGCCCTCCCAAGGATCTTCCAATAGGATACCGGCGCCAGCCGCTCGACCGACAGCCATGAAGCGGGCGTCGTTGCCGACGATGATTCGCGGGCGGTCCTTCTCGACGCCCGTGACGATGATCTCGCCGGCCTTGACCGGCGGCATTCGAAGGAACTTCTCGAACCTTTCCTTCTGCGCCTCCAGGTCGATGTCGTTCGCCCCCGCGCGGCGGCCGGGCGCTCTTGGCGATCGAGGTCGCCACCCCGCCGGGATGGACGACGGTCACCCCGATCTTCGCCCCTTCCGCCTCGAGCTCGCGGCGAAGCGATTCGGAGAAGGCGCGGACCGCGAACTTGCTCGCGCGAATAAGCGGTCTGGCCGGGCGGAGCGATGATTCCGAAAATGCTCGAAATGTTTATTATTCGCGCGGAATCGCTACTTCTCAGCAGGGGTAGGAAGGCCCGGGTCATCCGAACCACGCCCCAGAAATTTATCTCCATAAGCCAGTCGAAATCCTCTTCGGCGACCTGCTCGAAGGTTCCGCCGATCGCGACTCCGGCATTGTTGAAGAGGAGGTCGGCGCGGCCGTGCGCGGCGAGGACCGCCTCGGGCAAGGCGGCGACGGCCTCGCGGCTGGCGACGTCGAGCTTGTGACGGCTGACCTTGACTCCGTGCTCCGGCCAAAGCGGCGGTCTCGGCGAGCCCTTCCTCGTTGAGGTCGGCGAGGGCGAGGTTGCAGCCGCGCTTCGCCAGGGCCTGAGCGGTGCCGCGGCCGATCCCGCTCGCCGCGCCGGTGATGACGGCGGTGCGGCCCTCGACCCTCATGCCGCTTCCATTTCCCGGGCCGCCCGCCGCGGTTCCGGAGCGCCGCGGGGCAGGAAGCGGATCACCCCGTCCTCCACCGAGGCGAATTTGAGGCTCATCATGTCGAGCGCGTAATTCTGGTAGAGCTTCCAGGGCTTCCTGGAGCCCTGCTTGGGCAATATGTCCCGCGCCCGCTGGACGTAGCCCGAGGTGAAATCGAGGAAGGGCACCTCCTCGATTCCCGGCCTCGCGGACGGGCAGGGCGATCTCGTTCCCGGTCCTGGCGAGATGGTTGAGCAGCCGGGTCAGATAGCCGCCGGTAAGGTCCGCCTTCAGGGTCCAGGAGGCGTTGGTGTAGCCGAACGAATAAGACAGGTTGGGCACGTCGCTGAACATCATGCCGCGGTAGCTCAGGGTCTCCGACAGGTCGCGGCGCTCGCCGTCGACGCTGAAGGCGACGTCGCTCAGCAATTGCAGCTTGAGCCCGGTGGCGGTGACGACGATGTCGGCCTCGATCGCCTCGCCGGACTTCAGGCGGAGGCCGGTGTCGGTGAAGGTCTCGATCTCGCCGGTGACGATGGACGCGCTGCCGTTGCTCAGCGCCTCGAACATGTCGGCGTCCGGCACCAGGCAGAGCCTCTGGTCCCAGGGGTTGTAGCGCGGGGTGAAGTGGGTGCCGACGTCATAGCCTTCGGGAAGGAGCTTCCTGACCTCGTCGAGCAGTTTCTCCTTCACCTTGGCGGGCCGTTTGCGGGCCAGGTTGAAGAAGATCATCTGGAGGAGGACGTTCTTCCAGCGGGTGATGCCGTAGGCGAGCTTGGACGGCAGGATCCGGCGCAGGTTATTGGCGATCGTGTCCTCGGAGGGGCGCGAGACCATGTAGGTCGGCGAGCGCTGAAGCATGACGACCTGAGCGGCCGTCTTCGCCATCTCCGGAACGATCGTCACCGCGGTGGCGCCGCTGCCGATGACCACGACCTTCCTGCCGGCATAATCCAGGTCTTCGGGCCAGAACTGCGGGTGGACGATCCTGCCCTTGAAGCTGTCCCGGCCCGCGAATTCGGGATCGTAGACTTCCGCATAATTGTAATAGCCGCTGCACATGTGGAGCCAGTTGCAGGTGAACCGGACCCGCTCGCCGCCGTCGGTGCGCTCGGCCTCGACCAGCCAGCGCGCTTCGGCCGACGACCAGTCGGCGCGCTTGACCTGGTGGCGGAAGCGTATGTGCTCGCGAATGCCGTAACGGTCGGCGGTGTCGTTGACGTAGCGAAGGATCGAGGGCCCGTCGGCGATCGCCTTGGCTTCCTCCCAGGGGCGGAAGCTGTAGCCCAGGGTGTACATGTCGCTGTCGGAGCGGATTCCGGGATAGCGGAACAGGTCCCAGGTCCCGCCGATCGCCTCGCGCCCTTCGAGGATGACGTAGGAGCGGCTGGGACTGCCCTGCCTGAGATGATAGGCGGCGCCGACGCCCGACAGACCGGCGCCGACGAACAGGACGTCGAAATGCTCGACGGCCCCGGCCGGCGCGCCCGATGGGGCAATCCCGTTTTGCAACATAGCTCCCCCGGACCTCCCGCATCGACTGCTGCGCTTGACACCAATAAGGCGCAAGGGGATTGTGCGACAAGAAGCATAAAGTTGCCGAATGAAACCGGCACTGGGAGAATGGACCCGCAAGGTCCCGGGGGAGGAACATCGCAATGAACAGGAACGTGATTCTCGCGCTTGGCGTGTCCGTGCTCGCTTTGGTTGCAGCGGCTCCGGCTTCGGCCCAGACCGTGCCGGAGGGCGAGGAAGCCCAGACCGGCGACATCACCACCGGCGCCGGCGCCGACCAGGGCGGCGACGCTCCGAGCGGAACCACCGACAGCGCGGAAAGCGGCGACGATACCGACATCATCGTCACCGCCCAGCGCCGCGCGGAATCGCTTCAGAACGTTCCGATCGCGGTCTCCGCATTTTCCGGCGAGGCGCTCGAGCGCCAGCAGATCGAGAATGCCAGCGATCTCCAGCAGAGCCTTCCCAACGTCACCTTCACCAAGACCAACTTCACCTCGTCGAGCTTTACCATCCGCGGCATCGGCGACCTTTGCACCGGTTTTTCCTGCGACAGCGCCACCGGAATCCACGTCAACGACATGCCGCTCACCTCCACCCGTCTGTTCGAGACCGAATATTTCGATCTCGAGCGGGTCGAGGTTCTGCGCGGGCCGCAGGGCACGCTCTACGGCCGCAACGCCACGTCCGGCGTGGTCAACTTCATCACCGCCCGCCCCGACCTCAACGCGTTTCATGCCAGCGTGACCGCCGAATATGGCAATTTCGAATCGATGAAGCTGACCGGCATGGTCAACATCCCGATCGGCGACGTCGCCGGAATCCGCCTCGCCGGTTACTGGCTGAACCGCGACGGCTTCATGAAGAACACGTTCGACAACAGCCGGATCGACGGGCGCGACCTCTACGCCCTGCGCGGCTCGATCCGGATTCAGCCGACCTCGAGCACGACCGTCGACCTCATCGGCTATTATTTCCACGAGCGCGACGACCGCTCGCGCATCCAGAAGCAGCTGTGCGCCCGCGACAATACCGGGATCCTCGGCTGCCGGCCGGACCGGCTCGCCTTCGAGACGGTCAACGGCAATGCCACCCTGGCGGCGATCCTCACCTCGCGCGAATTCTTCCGGATCAACAATGCGGCGCTGACCAATTTCGGCCTCGGCAGCCTCTACGGCGCCGACAATTTCTTCGGCGGAGTGATCAATCCGGCCGACCTGCGCACCGTCCGGACCGACTTCAATCCGACCTATTTCGCCGAAGAGATGCATGCGATGGCGCGCATCGAGCAGGAGATCGGCGAGACGTTGGACCTCACCGTCACCGGCGGCTACACGAGGCAGGAGGTCGACAGCCGCACCGACTACAATCTCGTCGCCGGCAATTCGCTGGCCGGGAATGTCGGCATCGCGACGCTGGTGGCTACGGCGGCCGCGCCGGGGGCGCTCTTCCCCGGCGGAGTCAATCCCTACACCCAGGCGAGGGCGGCCCTGATCGGCCCTGGCGGCACCGTCTGCACGTCCGAGACCAATCTCAATTACACCGGCATCTATGGCGGCTTCGTCAATCGCTGCACGGCCGGAAGCACCGACTATGACCGCTCGCAGAGCCATTCGCGCCAATATTCGATCGAGGCGCACCTCGACAGCGACTTCGACGGGCCGTTCAACTTCCTGGTCGGCGGCATCTACCTCGACAACAAGTTCACCGATTCCAACTATTATGTCGCCTCGTTCGGCCTCGATTACGCGGCCGGAATCCTCGGCGCTGCGACCGCGCTCGGCCAGCGCGCGGCCGGCAACGTCAACTTTCCGAACGTCTTCCTGGCGCCGCCTTTCTACAACAGCGAGGTCAATCTCTTCTCGCTGAAGAGCTACGGCCTGTTCGGCGAGGTCTATTTCGACGTCTCCGACAAGCTTCGCCTGACCGGCGGCATTCGCTATTCGAACGACAAGAAGCGCCAGATCGCCCGAGTGCCCCTGGCCAGCTTCCCGGTGCCCTACGGCACCACCGATGCCAACCAATCGCCGTTCCTCGGCAATTTCGACGCCGATCCCACGGTCGCCGGCAACCAGCCCTACAATATCGGCCGCGCCGCCTTCGACGAGTTCACCGGACGCTTCGTCGTCGACTACAATCTGACGCCCGACAACCTCGTCTACCTCTCCTGGTCGCGCGGCTATAAATCGGGCGGCCTCAACCCGCCGATCAACCCGATCTTCAACGTTCCCGCGACCTTCGAGCCGGAGATCATCAACGCCTTCGAGATCGGCTCGAAGAACAGCTTCATGGGCGGCAAGGTCCGCCTCAACCTCAGCGCCTTTTACTACGACTACAAGGGCCTGCAGCTGAGCCGCATCGTCGCCCGGACCTCCGTCAACGACAATACCGACGCCGAGATTTACGGCGCCGAGGCGGAAGCTATTTTCCGGCCGCACCCGGACACTTTGATCAACATCTCGGGCAGCTACCTTCACACCAAGATCAAGGACCTCCAGCTCGTCGATCCGCGCGACGTCTCCGGCGGCCGTTCGGACACGGTGATCATCAAGGACGTCACCAACGCGTCCAACTGCGCCGTCATCCCCAACACGGCCGGCAACGCGCTCGGCGCCAACACGCTCGTCACCGCGTTCAACGGGGCGCTCGGCCTCGCCGGACCGGTGCCGGTGCCCGGCACCAACACGACCGGCGCCTTCTCGGTCTGCGACGCGCTCGCCGCGACCATCGCCAACCCGTCGGCGCCGCTCAGGGGCCTGTTCGCGACCCCGACCGGGCCGCTGCCGTTCAGCGTCCAGACCGGAGTGCCGGTCGACCTCAGCGGCAACGAGCTGCCGCAGGCGCCGAAGTTCAAATTCTCGGCCGGAATCCAGCATACGATCCGCTTCGGCAACGGCATGAGCGTCGTTCCCCGGATCGATTACACCTATACCGGCAAGATCTGGGCCCGGAGCTTCAACACGGCGATCGACCGGATCGGCGGCTATGACGTGGTCAACGCCCAGATCCAGCTGAACGGCAAGGACGAGCGCTGGTTCGCCCGAGCCTTCGTCCAGAATTTGACCGGGAGCGACGCCATCACCGGCCAGTATGTGACCGATCAGTCGTCGGGCCTGTTCACCAACGTCTTCACGCTCGAGCCGAGGCGCTTCGGAGTCGCCGCCGGGGTGAAGTTCTAGATATCCTCCCGATCGAAGTTGGGGAGGGGGACCCCGCGTAGCGGGGTGGAGGGGTAACTGGCGCAGGCCTGTTTCAATTACCCCTCCACCATGCTGCGCATGGTCCCCCTCCCCACGCGCTTTCGCGCGCGGGGAGGATGAGGCATAGCGACCCCGACTCATTCCGAGGGGAACCACGATGCGCGACTATCTCGATTTCTACATCGGCGGCGAATGGGTGAAGCCCGTCGAGCGCCGGACCCTCGACGTCGTCAACCCGGCCGACGAGAGCGTCGCCGGCCGGATCAGCCTCGGCGGGACCGAGGATGTCGACCGGGCGGTGGCGGCGGCGAAGGCCGCCTTCCCGGCTTATTCCGAGACCACCCGCGAGCAGCGGCTCGAGCTGCTCCAGGCCATCGCCGCCGAATATCAGAAGCGCTATGCCGAGATCGCCGAGGCGATCACCGAGGAGATGGGCGCTCCGGCGATGCTCGCCCAGCGCGCCCAGGCCGCGGTCGGGATCGGCCACCTCCAGGCGGCGATCGGCGTGCTCAAGGACTATCCGTTCGAAGAGAAGCGCGGCTCGACCCTGATCAAGAAGGAGCCGATCGGGGTCTGCGGCTTCATCACGCCGTGGAACTGGCCGATCAACCAGATCTCGACCAAGGTCTTCCCGGCGCTCGCGACCGGCTGCACGATGGTCCTCAAGCCCTCCGAGGTCGCACCCTTCTCGGGCTATATCTTCGCCCAGGTGCTCCACGCCGCCGGCGTTCCAGCGGGCGTCTTCAACCTGGTCAACGGCGACGGGCCGGGCGTCGGCGCCGCCATCGCCGCCCATCCCGACGTCGACATGGTCTCCTTCACCGGCTCGACCCGGGCCGGGATCGCCGTCGCCAAGGCGGCGGCGGACACGGTCAAAAGGGTCCATCAGGAGCTGGGCGGCAAGTCGCCCTTCATCGTCCTCGAGGATGCCGACGTCGGCAAGGCGGTAACCGCGGCGATGCGCCACATGCTGACCAACTCCGGCCAGTCCTGCAACGCGCCGACCCGGCTGCTCGTCCCCAAAGCGCGGATGGAGGAGGCCAAGGACGCCGCCCGGGCCGTCGCCGAGAAGACCAGCGTCGGCGATCCGAAGGGCGATTCCACTCTCGGCCCGGTCGTCTCCGACGTGCAATGGACCAAGATCCAGGGCCTGATCGAGCGCGGGGTGTCGGAAGGCGCGACCCTTGTCGTGGGCGGCCCCGGCAAGCCCGACGGGCTTGAGCGCGGCTATTACGTCCGACCGACCGTCTTCGGCGACGTCGACAACGACATGACCATCGCCCGCGAGGAGATCTTCGGGCCGGTCATGTCGATCATCGGCTATGAGGATGAAGAGCAGGCGGTCGAGATCGCCAACGACACGCCCTACGGCCTCGCCGCCTACGTCCATTCGTCCGACACCGACCACGCCCGCAAGGTCGCGGCGCGGCTTCGGGCCGGGCAGGTCAACATCAACGGCGCCGAGCTCGACTTCATGGCGCCGTTCGGCGGCTACAAGCAGTCGGGCAACGGCCGCGAATGGGGCGACCACGCCTTCGAGGAGTTCCTCGAGACCAAGGCGATCCTCGGCCACGCCTGATGGAGATCGCTCTCGAACCATGGGGACAGGTACCGGTACCTGTCCCCACGGGTGTTTGATGGAGATTTCGCTCGTCGCCGAGGGGCTCCTGTTTCCCGAGGGGCCGGTGGCGATGGCCGACGGCTCCGTCCTCGTCGCCGAGATCAAGGGGCGAAGGGTCACCCGGGTTCGTCCCGACGGCGCGAAGGAGCTGCTGGCCGAAACCGGCGGCGGGCCCAACGGCCTCGCCATCGGACCGGACGGGGCGCTGTGGATCGCGGACAATGGCGGGTCCTTCTCCTGGCACGAGCAGATGGGCCTCACCATTCCGGGGCCGACTCCGCCGGAGCATGAAGGCGGCTCGATCCGGCGCTTCGATTTCGCCTCGGGACGGCTCGAGACGGTCTACGAGGCCTGCGACGGCCGCCGGCTGATCGGCCCCAACGACCTCGTCTTCGACCCGGAAGGCGGCTTGTGGTTCACCGATCATGGCTGCACCACCGCCGACGGCCGGCGCTATGGCGCTTTATGCCATGCGAGCCTGGACGGCGCCGTCACCCGCCAGCGCGACGGCCTGATCGCCCCGAACGGGGTCGGCCTCTCGCCCGACGGGCGCATCGTCTACGTCGCCGACACCTGGCTCCAGCGGCTCTGGGCCTTCGACGTCGAGGCGCCGGGCGTGCTCGCCCCGCCCGGCCTCGCGCCCGGCCGGGTGGTCGCCAACCTTCCGGACTACCAGCTGTTCGACAGCCTCGCGGTGGAGGCCGACGGCCGGGTCTGCGTCGCCACCCTCGTCAACGGCGGAATCACCGCGGTCGAGCCGGACGGAAGCTTCGAGCATTTCCCCTTCCCGGACCCGGTCTGCACCAACATCTGCTTCGGCGGCGCCGATATGCGCGACGCCTGGATCACGGCGTCGGGAACGGGCCGGCTCTACAAGGCCCGCTGGCCGCGGCCGGGCCTGAAGCTGGCCTTCAACGCCTGAGGGCATAACCCCCATCCGTCATTGCGAGCGAAGCGAAGCAATCCAGTGCGGCGTCGGAAGGCCCGCTGGATTGCCGCGTCGCTACGTTCCTCGCAATGACGGTGCCGCCTCCTCCTCCCGCCACCGCGCCCGGATCATGGCGCTGGTCTCGCGCGAGCCGTCGTGGCTCCAGCCGGGCTCGCGGACGAGGTAGGCGAGCTTGGCCTTGAGGCCCGGCGCCCGCCAGGCGTCCTTCGCCATCTCCACCCATTCGTGAAGCGCCGCCCAGAACAAATTGTAGGAGCCGAGCGGCTTCACCGTGCCGTAGCGCGGCGGATCGTCGTCGCGCTCGGGCTCGAAGCTTCCGAACACTTTGTCCCAGACGATGAACACGCCGGCATAATTGCGGTCGAGGTAGCGCGGGTTGACGGCGTGGTGGACCCGGTGGTGGGCCGGAGTGTTCATCACCGCCTCGAACCAGCGCGGCAGCCGCCGGATCATCTCGGTGTGGATCCAATATTGGTAGACCAGATTCACTCCGACGCAGAAGAAGATCATCGGCGGCGGAAAACCGATCAGGAAGAGCGGCAGCCGGAACAGGAAATTGAGGCTGATGAAGCCGGTCCAGGTCTGCCGGAGCGCGGTCGAGAGATTGTAGCGCTCCGACGTATGGTGGACGACGTGGCTCGCCCAGAACCAGCGCACCCGGTGGGCCGAGCGGTGGAAGGCGTAATAAGCGAGGTCGTCGAGCAGGAAGCAGAGCCCGAACGCCCACCAGGCATAGCCGATCTCGACCAGGTGGAAGCGGTAGACCCAGATCGAGAGCGCCGCGACCAGGCCCGCGGAAAGGATTCCGGCGACGAGGCTGCCGAGGCCGAGGCCGAGCGAGGTGAGCGTATCCTTGCCCTCGTGAAGCCGCCTCTGCTGCCGCCGGGCCACCCACAGCTCCAGGAGGAGCAGGCCGACGAAGCCTGGGATCGACCAGTAGACGGGGTTGGGAAGCTCGGGCACGGAGGTCAGATTATCGCGAAAACCCCGTCATTGCGAGCGCAGCGAAGCAATCCAGAGGCACGGTGCCTCGAAGCTGGATTGCTTCGTCGCTTCGCTCCTCGCAATGACGGCGGGATGCCGGGCTAGCCCCGCGCCCGAAGCCGTGCGAAGGGGAGGGGAAGATGAGCGATCTCGAATCCATCCCCGCGATCATCGACCAGCTATGCGAGATGTTCGACGAATCCGTGGCGGCGCTGCGCGGTGGGCTGGCGCGCTACCTGCTTCGCGGCGAGCGACCCGACCTCGAGGCCCGGGCGGGCGGCCTGTTCGCCTATCCCGAGCTTCGGATCGACTATAGCTTCGACCAGCCGCCCGCCTTCCCGCCGCGGGCCTTCGGGCGGTTGAACCAGCCCGGCCGCTACGCGATCAGCATCGCGAGGCCGCGCCACTTCCGCAAATATCTGGCCGAGCAGCTCGAATATCTGGTCCGCGACTATAAGGTCGACATCTCGGTCGGTCCCTCGGCGAGCGAGATCCCTTATCCCTACGTCCTCGACGGCACCGACGACCTTCGCCTCGACGGCGCCCATGCCGCCGATCTCAGCCGCTGGTTCCCGGCCACCGAGCTTTCCCATATCGGCGACGAGGTCGCGGACGGCACCTGGGATTACAGCCGCCACGCCGACCGGCCGCTCGCCTTGTTCGACGGGCCCAGGGTCGATTTCAGCCTCGCCCGCCTTCGCCATTATACCGGCACCCCGGTCGAGCACACCCAGCGCTACCTCCTGTTCACCAACTATGTCCGCTATGTCGACGAGTTCGTCCGCTGGGCGGTCGAGGAGCTGAAGCGCGAGGACAGCCCCTACGAGGCCTTGTCGGCGCCCGGCGGGGTTCTGGTCACGAAAGACACG
The DNA here is from genome assembly GCA_963850005.1 of uncultured Alphaproteobacteria bacterium. Classification (GTDB taxonomy): domain Bacteria; phylum Pseudomonadota; class Alphaproteobacteria; order Sphingomonadales; family Sphingomonadaceae; genus Allosphingosinicella. Next base: position 568,413 of record CAWKJG010000004.1, on the reverse strand, counting down.
GCCGATCCGGTCGCGGACGTCGCCGCGGGCAGCTGGCGCAAGGTCCAGATGCCGGCCTACCATCTGATCGCGGCCAACGGCGGCGGCATCACCCTCGTCAATATCGGAGTCGGCCCGGCCAACGCGAAGACGATCTGCGACCATCTCGCCGTGCTCCGGCCGGAAGTGTGGCTGATGATCGGCCATTGCGGCGGGCTGAGGCCGAGCCAGACGATCGGCGACTATGTCCTCGCCCACGCTTATCTTCGCGACGACCATGTCCTCGACGGCACCCTGCCGGTCGAGATCCCGATCCCGCCCATCGCCGAGATCCAGCAGGCGCTCTACGACGCCGCCGCCGAAGTGACCGGCGAGGAGCCTCAGGATCTGAAGCGGCGGCTTCGGACCGGAACCGTCGTCACCACCGACGACCGCAACTGGGAGCTCCGGATCCAGTGCTCGGCGCTTCGCTTCAACCAGTCGCGCGCGGTCGCCATCGACATGGAATCGGCGACCGTCGCCGCCCAGGGCTATCGCTTCCGGGTCCCCTACGGCACCCTGCTCTGCGTCTCCGACAAGCCGCTTCACGGCGAGATCAAGCTGCCCGGACAGGCCAACGCCTTTTACGAACGCGCGATCAGCCAGCATCTGCGGATCGGAATCGAGACCCTTCGGATCCTGAAGGACCAGGGCGGCAGCCTGCACTCGCGCAAATTGCGGAGCTTCGACGAGCCGCCTTTCCGCTAGGGCTCCCGTCATTGCGAGCGTCGCGAAGCATTCCAGTGCGGCGTCGGAGCAGGCTGGATTGCTTCGTCGCTTCGCTTCTCGCAATGACGGATTTCGCCTAAGGCTTCGGAGTCACGTCCCTGATCCGTTCCGGCACCGGCGGGGTCAGCGGGCTCGACTTGGCGATCCACGCTTCCAGGGCGTCGATGTCGAGCGGCCCGCCCGCCGGATCCTTGCCGTCCCTGAACATTGTGAAATTGTCGCCGCCCGTGGCGAGGAAGCTGTTCATCGTCACCCGGTAGACTTTATCGTCGGCGATCGGCGCGCCGTCGACCGTCAACTCGACGATCCGCCGGCCGGCGGGACGCGAAAGATCGTAGGCGAAGCGCACATTGGCAGAGGGCAGCAGCATGTTGGGCGAGGTCACGGTGTTCGAACCGCTGTCGAACTGCTGCTCGAGCAAGGCGCGGATTTGCCGGCCGGTGAAGCTCTTGACCGCCAGGCTGTTGCCGAACGGCTGCGCCGCGAAGATCTGGCCGAAGGTGACGTTTCCGCCGACGGGCTCGATGTCGGTGCGCACGCCCGAGCCGTTGGTGAAGGCGATGACCGCCCCGGAGGCGCGGGTCGCGGCGAGATGCGCGTCGGCGACGAGATCGCCCAGCACCTGCTCTCGCGACGGCGTTTTCTCGCGCTTCGCCGGACCCGTCATTCGCCCGACGACTCGCGCGGCCACGGGCCCCGCTCTCTCCGCATAGCGTTGGACGACCGCCGCGACCGCCGGATCGGGCGGGTAGCGTGGGTAAAGGTCGGTGACGGCGACATTGCCGTAGGCCTCGCTCTGGACGATCAGATTGTCGGCCCGCCTGGCGATCACCTTGCCGGCGGCCGGGTCGATGGTGAGGCCGATGTCGGTGAGGAGCGTGCCGTATTTGCCGGCGCTGGTGACGAGGAAGGGCCGGGCCGGATCGATCCGGCCATAGTCGCAGATATAGGCGTTATGCGTGTGGCCGGAGACGACGAGGTCGACGGCGGGATCGAGCCTTGCGAGGACCGGAAGCAGGTCGCCGTCCACTCCGTCGCAGCCCTTGTCGTCATAGCCGACCTTGGTCGACAGCCCCTGATGGATCAGAACGACGATCGCGTCGGCCCCCTCGGCGCGAAGCCTGGGGACGAGCGCGTTGATCGTCTCGGCCTCGTCGGCGAAGGTCAGGCCGGCGACTCCCGCGGGGGTGACGAGGGTCGAGGTCTCCTTCAGGGTCAGGCCGATGAAGCCGATCCGGACCCGGGCCCGGCCCTTGCCGAAGCTGCGCAGGCCAGAGGCGGGGAAGAGCGTCGAGCCGTCCTCGGTCCGGACGTTCGCCGCCAGGAAGCGGAAGCTCGCGCCCGGGAAGGGCTCCACGGCGCAGGGCTGGCGGGCCGTATGCTTCGCGCAGCCGCCTTTCTGCATGCGCAGAAGCTCTTCGCGGCCCTTGTCGAACTCGTGGTTGCCGACGGCGGTGAAGTCGACCTTGATCAGGTTCATCGCGTGGATGGTCGGCTCGTCGAGGAACACCGCCGAGACCAGCGGCGAAGCGCCGATCATGTCGCCGGCCGAGACCACGACGTTGTTGGGATTCGCCGCGCGCAGCCGGGCGATGGCCGAAGCGAGCCAGGCCGCGCCGCCGGCGGGGACCCGGGCCGAGCCCTCCTCGCGTCGAGGCGCGTCGATCGCCTGCTTCGGCGGTTCGAGATTGCCGTGGAAATCGTTGAAGGCGATCAGCTTTACCTCGACCGGCGCCGCGACGCGCGGCTGTGTCGTCGCGCAACCTCCGAGCGCGAGCAGGAACGCCGCCGCCGCCAACCCCATCCTCATCGCCATCCTCCGCTAAAGACGCGGAAGTTCGTGGCACGCTCTGGCGCGAATCGCCAATGGCTTTATGTTGCGCGCATGACCCTGACCCCCGACCCCCTCGTCGAGCGTGCCCGAGCCGCCGCGCTCGGCGCCTACGCCCCCTACAGCCGCTTCAGCGTCGGCTGCGCGATCGAGTCGGTCGACGGCGAGGTGGCGGTCGGCGCGAACATGGAGAATGCCTGTTACCGGCTCGGAGTCTGCGGCGAGATCGCGGCGCTGACCGCGGCGCAGCAGGCGTTCGGCCTCGACAAGGTGGCCCGGATCGCGGTGGCGGGAGGCCATGTCGCGAACGGCGCCCTGGCCGGCGAGGCGGTGGTCACCTCCTGCGGCGGCTGCCGCCAGTCGATCCTCGAGGCGGCGCAGCTGTCCGGACGGGACGTGGAGGTGGTCTCGGCCAACGGCGACGGGACGCAGGTGCGGGTTAACCGGATCTCGGAGCTGATTCCGTTCGGCTTCGGCCCGGACAATCTGAAGGATGCGGGCGAATAATCCTCCCCATCGGAGATGGGGAGGGGGACCAGGCGAAGCCTGGTGGAGGGGTGAATGGCGCAAGCCTCGTCATCACCCCTCCACCACCCTTCGGGTGGTCCCCCTCCCCATGCTGCGCATGGGGAGGATTTACGCCAGCTTGATCTCCCGCAGCCGCTCCTGAAGGAATTCGTGCGCGGTGATCGGCTCGGGATAGAGGTCGGGCCGTCCTTCCCGGCAGTCCGGCAGGGTCTCGATCAGGAAATCGGGGCGGAAGTGGAGGAAGAAGGGCATCGAGTAACGCGACTGGCCGCGCCGCTCCGGCGGCGGGTTGACGACCCGGTGGGTGGTCGAGCGAAGCACGTTGTTGGTGAGGCGCTGGAGCATGTCGCCGATATTGACGGCGAGCTCGCCCGGCTTCGGGCTGACCGGAAGCCAGTTGCCGTCGCGGTCGAGCAGCTCCAGGCCGGCTTCCTCGGCGCCGAGCAAAAGGGTGATGGTGTTGATATCCTCGTGCGCGCCGGCTCGGACGTTGGGCCCGTCGCCCGGAATCGGCGGATAATGGAGCAGGCGAAGCACCGAATTGCCGTCCTTCACCGTGTCCTCGAAATAGTCGGGATCGAGGCCGAGATGGCGGGCGATCGCCTGGAGGATTCGGAGGCCCGATTTGTCGAAAGCGGCGAACAGCTCGAGGAAGGTGTCGCGGAACGACCGCACTTCTTCCGGCCACACGTTCGGCGCCATCTCCGATTCATATTTGTGGCCGGGCGGCAGCTCGCGGCCGACATGCCAGAATTCCTTGAGATCGTAATTGACCGCGCCCTTGGCGGTCTCGATCCCGAACGGCGTATAGCCGCGGGCGCCGCCGCCGCCCTCGATCTTGTAGCTCTTCTTTATGTCCTCGGGCAGCGCGAAGAAGGCCTTCGCCTTCTCCTCGGCGCGGGCGATGAGGTCGGCGGGGATGCCGTGGTCGGCGATGATCGCGAAGCCGTAGCGCTCGAACGACTCGCCGAGCTCCCTGGCGAAGCCTTCGGGGTCGGAGTCGGAAGCCGTCAGGGAGACGGAGGCGATGCGGGGTTGGGCGAGCGTGGACATGGAGCCATATTAGCTCGAACCGGCCTCTCCGTCACCCATCCCCGTCATCGCGAGCGAGCGAAGCAATCCAGTGTTGCGCCTCAGTCCCCTGGATCGCTTCGTCGCTGCGCTCCTCGCAATGACGGGTGTCCTTCCCCATCAGGGCAGCAGAAGCCCCGCCAGCGCGGCGCTCATCAGATTGGCGAGCGAGCCGGCGATCAGCGCCTTGATTCCGAGCTTCGCGATCACCGGCCGCTGGTTGGGGGCGAGGTTGCCGGTCACCGCCATCTGGATGGCGATCGAGCTGAAATTGGCGAATCCGCAGAGCGCGAAGGTGACGATGGCTCGGCTTCGGTCGCTGAGCGCTCCGGGCGGGATCGCGCCGAGATCGATGAAGGCGACGAATTCGTTCAGGACGATCTTGGTCCCGAACAGGCCGCCGGCGGTGCCGGCCTCGTTCCACGGCACCCCGATCAGGAACATGACCGGCGCGAAGATCGTCCCGACGATCTGCTGGAAGCTGAGGTTCGGATAGCCGAACCAGCCGCCGACTCCGCCGAGCAGGCCGTTGGCGAGCGCGACCAAAGCGACGAAGGCGAGCACCATCGCTCCGACCGCGACCGCGAGCCTCACTCCGGTCTGCGCGCCCTGGGCGGCGGCCATGATGATGTTGGCGGGCTGCTCGCCCTCCTCGAAAGTCTCGGCGACGTCGATCGGCGGCTCGACCGGCGCCTCGGCGCCTTCGAGGGGAAGCTCGTCCGCCCGCGCCGGCTCGTCCGGCATCATGATCTTCGCCATCAGGATTCCGCCCGGCGCCGACATGAAGGCGGCGGCGAGCAGATAGGGGAGATAGTCGTTGCCGAGCAGGCTCGCATAAGCGGCGAGGATGGTGCCCGCGACTCCGGCCATTCCGACCACCATCAAGGTGAAGAGCTGGGAGGGGGGGAGGGCGGCCAGATAGGGCCGGACGACGAGGGGCGATTCGGACTGGCCGACGAAGATGTTGGCGGCCGAGCCCAGCGATTCGACCCGGCTGATCCCGGTGATCCAGCCGATCGCGCCGCCGACCCAGCGGACGACCCGCTGCATGATCCCGAGATAATAGAGGATCGCCACCAGGGCCGCGAAGAAGACGATCACCGGCAGGGCCGCGATCGCGAAGGTATTGGCGAGCGGGTTCGAAGCGGCTGGCCCGAACAGGAACTCGGTGCCCTTGTTCGCATAGCCGAGCAGGTTGGAGACTCCGCGCGACATGCCCGCGATTCCGGCCCGGCCCAGGTCGCTGTAGATGACGAGCACCGCTATGCCGGCCTGCAAGGCAAAGGCCGCGGCGACCACGCGAAGCCGGATCGCCCGGCGGTTGGAGGAAAGCAGGACGGCGATCGCCAGGATCGCGGCGATACCCGCGAGCCCCATCAATATCCGGTTGACGTCGGCCCCCATAACTTCCCCCTCACCAGACCATCTTGCGCTCGGCGGCCGCGATCGCGGAGTCGAGCTGGTCGATCACTTCGCCTATGTCGCTGCCGACGAGCAGTTGCGCGCGCCGGGCGGGCGACATGAACCCGCTCATCGTGGCCTGATCGAGGAAGCCGATCAACCCGTCCCAGAAGCCCGAGACGTTGAGCAAAGCGAACGGCTTGGCGTGGTAGCCCAAGGCGTTCCAGGTCCAGGCCTCGAACAATTCGTCGAACGTGCCGATGCCGCCGGGCAGGGCGACGAACGCGTCGGTAAGCTCGGTCATCTTGGCCTTGCGCTCGTGCATCGAGGTGACGGTGTAGAGCTCGGTGCAGCCGGTATGCGCGACCTCAAGATCGACCAGCGCCTGCGGGATCACTCCATAAGCCTCGCCTCCGGCCTCGAGCACGGCGTCGGCGACCACGCCCATCAGCCCGCGATGCCCGCCGCCATAGACGAGCCCGATGCCCCGCCGGGCCATCTCCTCGCCGGTGGCCCGGGCGATTTCGGCGAAGGCCGGGTCGGAGCCCAGGCTCGACCCGCAATAGACGGCAAGACGCTTCACAGCTTTTCCACCAGTTCCTTGAGCCCCGCCTCGGGCCGGGCGCCGATATGGGAGATGACCTCCGCCGCCGCGACCGACCCGATGCGCAGCGACTGTTCGAGGCTCCGGCCCTGGGCCTGGCCGACCAGGAAGCCGGCGGCGAACAGATCGCCGGCGCCGGTCGTGTCGACCACGCCCCGTCCGATCCTGGCGATCGGCACCTCGACCCGACCGCCGCGCTCGACCGCGACCGCGCCTTCGGAGCCGCAGGTGACGACGACCAGCGGAACCCTGTCCTGGAGCGCCGCGATCGCCGAATCGCGGTCGGGCAGGTCGGCCAGCTCGCGAATCTCGTTCTCGTTCGCGAACAACAGGTCGATCGCGCCGGCGTCGATCATCGCCATCATCTCCGCCCGGTGCGGGGCGATGCAGGCGATGTCCGAGAGCGTGAAGGCGACCTTGCGCCCGGCTTCGTGGGCGATCCGCATCGCTTCCTCCATCGCCGCCCGCGGGCCCCTGGAGCGCCACAGATAGGCTTCGAGATAGAGGATCGCGGACTCCCGGATCTGCTCCGGGTCGAGCGCCTCGACGGTCAGTTCGTGGGCGGCGCCGCGGAAGGTGTTCATCGTCCGCTGCGCATCGGGGGTGACGACGATGAGGCAGCGGCCCGTCGGCAGGCCTGCGCGCAGGGGCGGGGTCCGGAACTCGACCCCGAGCGCCCTTATGTCGTGGGCGAAGATGTCGCCGAGCTGGTCGTCCGCGATCTGGCCGACGAATCCCGCCCGGCCGCCCAGCGCCGCGACTCCGGCCATGGTGTTCGCCGCCGAACCGCCGCTCGTTTCCCGCGCCTGCGGCATCTTCTCGTAGAGCCGCTTCGCGCCCTCGGCGTCGAGGACCTGCATCGAGCCCTTGACCAGGGCTTCCTCGGCCAGGAAGCCTTCGTCGACATGGGCGATGACGTCCACGATCGCGTCGCCGATGGCGAGGACGTCCAGGCGGGTTCCAGTCACGGGCGCACTGATGGCGGCAACGGGCCCGGACGGAAAGCCCTTTTTGCGGCGGCGCAAACCGGTTACGCAGCCGTCATGTCCAGCCAAGCCCCCGCGCCCGCCATTCCCCGCTCGCTCTTCGCTTACTCGATCATTTACGGCGGCATGGTCTGCATCGCCGGAGTCCTCGCCAACAAGCAGGTCGCGCTCGGGCCGCTGGGGGTAGAGGCGGGAATCTTCGCCTTTCTCCTGCTGGTGGTGATGTCGAGCGCGGTCGCGGAGCTGTTCGGAAAGGAGACCGCGAACCGGCTGGTGCTGATCGGATTCGCCCCCCTGGTCTTGTCGATCCTGCTCGCGATCCTCGTTCTCGCCTTGCCGGCGGCGCACGACATGCCGGCGGACCGGCTCGGGGCCTTCAACACGATCATGGGCGGGACCCCGCGAATCTGGATCGCCGGGATCATCGCCTACGGGGTCTCGCAATTCCTCAACGTCACCATCTTCAGCGCCCTGCGCGGCAAAGGAGAGGGGGGGCTGATCTGGCTTCGCGCGGGGGTCGCCGCGATCCTGTCGCAGATCGTCGACACTTTGCTCTTCATCACCATCTCCTTCTACGGAGAGTTCCCGATCACCGACCTGCTGATCGGCCAGATGCTGGCCAAGGTGGTGCTTTCGATCGTGCTGGTGCCGCCTCTGGTGTCGTTCGCCGTGGCGTTCGGAAGGCAGCTCGACGGGCCCCGCGAGGCGCCTGGGCCCTGATTTGTTCCGGCTACTTTATCAGCCACTTAGGTTGCGGTGCGACATCGCTGCAACCCCTCATAACTTTTTTGGCGAGGGGTGCAGTTTGAGTCTTCGAATCGTCCCATCCGGGGTATAGCAGGCGGCGGGAAAGAGGCGATTCGGCCTCCGAGGGGAACTAGCTACCATGAAGAAGCTCTCGCTGCTTTGGGCGACCACGGCGCTCGTCATGCCGGTCACGGCCTTCGCTCAGTCCACCGGTTCGCAGGACTTCGAAGAAGAAGAGATCATCATCACGGGCACCCGCAACCAGGAGGTCGGGGGCATCCAGGCGCCCGACACGACCAAGGCGAAGGCGGCGCTGACTTCCGAGGTGATCGGCCGGCAGAATCCCGGGCAGACGATCCTCGACACGATCAATCTCATCCCGGGCGTCAGCTTCCAGAACAACGACGCCTACGGCTCGTCGGGCGGAACGCTCAACATCCGCGGCTTCTCGGCCGACCGCATCTCGCTCACCGTCGACGGCATCCCCCTCAACGATTCGGGCAATTACGCGATTTTCTCGAACCAGCAGTTCGATCCGGAGATCATCGGCGAGGTCAACGTCAACCTCGGCACCACCGACGTCGACAGCCCGACCGCCTCGGCGGCCGGCGGCACCGTCAACTACCGCACGATCGTCCCGAGGAAAGAGATGGGGGCGATGGTCTCCGCCTCGATCGGCGAGTTCGATTTCCACCGCGTCTTCGGAATGTTCGAGACGGGCGAGTTTACTCCGTGGGGCACCCGCGCCTTCGTCTCCGCGTCGAAGGCCTCGAACGACAATCCGTTCAACAATTACGGCAAGGTCGACAAGCAGCAGTATAATGCGAAGATCTACCAGCCGATCGGCACCAAGGGCGACTTCATCGCTCTCGCCGGCCACTACAACCAGAACCGCAACAATTTCTTCGGTTCCGCGCCGCTTCGCCAGGACCTGAGCCGGTTCGTCTCGGCCGCCATCGGGACGGTGCCGCGCCTCGTCGGGACCCAGTCTAACAACCGCTATCCGACGAACAACGACGAACGCGAATATCTCCTCAACTATCCCTGCCTCGTCGACGTGGCCCAGCCGGGCGTCGCCGATACCGTGGCGCCGTCGTCCGACCCGCGTCCCGGTATCATCTTCACGGCGGACCCGCAGGCCAATTACGGCAGCTGCGGCACCGAGTTCGATCGGCGCTACAATCCGTCCAACACCGGCAACATCCGCCTTGCTTCACGCTTTACGGCGGGCGCCTTCACGATCACGATCGATCCCAGCTACCAATATGTGAAGGCCAATGGCGGCGGCACCGTTACCGCCCAGGAAGGCCTGCGCGACATCAATCCGGCGCAGCCGCCGGATCCCGACGGCGCCGGCCCGCTCCCGCGGCCGCCCGCGGTCGCGACGGTGATCGAGTGCCGGACCTTGCCGAACACCGCCTTCAACACCTGCGTCCCCGGCTATCTGGGCGGCTCGCCCTTCTTCGGCCGCGACATCAACGGCGACGGCGACGCTCTCGACGCGGTGACCGTGCTCGCGCCGAGCCAGACCCAGACCCATCGTTTCGGTGTAATCGCCGGCGTGCGCTGGGACATCACCGACGATCACGCGGTCCGCGCAGGCTATACGTTCGACAGGGCGCGGCACCGCCAGACCGGCGAGGTCGCCCTGGTCCAGGCCAATGGCGAGCCGGTCAACGTCTTCGCCATCGACGCCGCCCAGGCGGACGTGAACGGGGTCAACCTCCAGAAGCGCGATCGCCTTTCCTACGCGATCCTGCACCAGCTGTGGGCCGAGTATCGCGGCGAGTTCGTGGACGGCAAGCTGGTCATCAACGCCGGCCTTCGCGCTCCGTTCTTCAAGCGCGACCTCAACAACTTCTGCGCCGCGAGCTCGCCGACCTTCGTCGAATGCTTCGGCCGGGACGACGGCCGCTACGCGACCTACGCGACGCTCAACCCGACGGTGCAGGGCCCGCAGCAGCGCGTCTTCAAATATAATGCGCTTCTGCCCAATGTCGGCTTCACCTACGATTTCATGCCGCGGATGAGCGTCTTCGCCAATTACGCGAAGGGCCTGTCGGTGCCGAGCACGGACAATCTCTACAATAGCTTCTTCTTCGCTCCGGGCACGGCCGCGGCCGCGCCCAACCCGGAGAAGACCGACAATTTCGACGTCGGCCTCCGCTACCGCAGCCCGAAGGTCCAGGCCCAGCTCGGCGGCTTCTTCAACCGCTACAAGGATCGTACCGCCTCGGCCTTCGATCCGGAGCTGAACGTCAGCACCTTCCGCAACCTCGGCACGGTCGATAAATACGGCATCGACGGCTACGTCTCCTACCAGCCGATCAAGGCGCTCAACGTCTACCTGTTCGGGTCCGCGCTCAAGTCGGAGATCAAAGACGATTTGATCATCGGCGAGTGCACGGATGCGCAGCGTCTCGCGGGATTCCCCGGCTGCACCACCGTCGGCGGCGGCGACCCAATTTTCGCTCCGACCGCCGGGAAGCGCGAATCCGGCGCCGCCAAATATACGTTCGGCGGCACCGTGCGCGGGAACCTCGGGCCGCTCGAGATCGGCGTCACCGGCAAACGGACGGGCCCGCGGTACATCTTCGACACCAACGAGCCGGTTCGGGCGTTCATCGGCAACCCGGCGGCGGATACGATCGTCTTCCCGGCCAAGACTCCGGCCTACTGGCTGGTCAATCTCGACGCCCGCCTGAGCCTGAACGAATTCGGCCTGGAGAAGTCTTATCTCCAGTTCAACGTCTACAATCTGTTCGACCAATTCTATGTCGGCGGGTTCAGCGGCGGGCTCAACCAGACGATCACCCGCAACAACAGCGGCGCGATCACGGCCTACAGCGCTCCGCCCTTCGTCCAGATCGGCGCTCCGCGCACGATCAGCGCGACTTTGGTCATGGGCTTCTGATCTGAAGCCCCGGCAAAAGGCGGCCGCCGCGACTCCCGTCGCGGCGGCCGTTTTTTGTTTTCGTCATTTGCTTCCCGGCGAAGGCCCTGACCCGGCGGCCTGGGCCTGCATTGCTGGGCTCCGGCCTTCGCCGGGGAACGCCGAGATTCAGCCGGCCTTTTTCGCTTTCCTGGGCGGACCGTCGGAGCGGGCGATGTTCGCCACGGGGCAGCGCACGCCCTGGACCATGATCGCGCCGTTGCGGTCCAGCCGGCCCGCGACCGTCTGGAAGCCGATTCCCCGGGCCACGAGCAGCCGGGTGCAACGGTTCGTCGTGCTCACGAAATACCAGTCGCCTTTAGGACCCCTCAGGTAGAGCGAATCGTCGGACGCGGCCTCCCACTCGACGTTGCTCATGCTGTTGATGAAGGGGATCTTGACCTCGGTGGCTTGGGGACCGGGCGCCGCGTTCGCGCCGGCGGCGAGGCCGAGAAGGGTCAGGCTGAGCAAAGTTCGCATGGGGTCGTCTCCTGCTTGCGCCTCGAAAATAGTCCGTTGCGAGCCGCTTGGCCAGCCTGCCGCCATTGCCTCTCGCCTGCGGCTCCGGCGCCCTCTAAGGCGCGCGTCATGAAATGCCTGATCATCGCCGCCGGGCAGGGGACCCGGCTGCGCAGCATCGCCGCCTCCAAGCCGCTGGCCCGAGTTGCCGGCCTGCCCCTGATCGAGCATGTCGTTCGCCGTGCGGCCGAGGGCGGCGCGAGCGCGTTCGTCGTCGTCACCGGCTACGAACCGGGGCCCCTCGAAGCCTTCCTTCAAGAGCTTGCCGGCGGTTCGGGCCTGCCGATCGAGATCGTGCGCAACGAAGACTGGGATCGGCCCAACGGCCTTTCCATTCTGGCCGCGGCGGAACGGCTGGAGGGCGACTTCCTTCTGCTCATGTCCGATCATCTGTTCGACCCGGAAATCGTGAGGGACATGATCGCCGCCGATCGCGGCGGCGCCGCACTGACCCTCGGCGCCGATCACGCCGTCGACAATCCGCTCCTCGACCTGGACGACGCCACCAAGATCGAACTGGGCGAGGACGGCCGGATCCGGCGCATCGGCAAGAGTCTGGAACGTTACGACGCGATCGACACCGGCATCTTCATCGCCACTCCGGCGCTCCTCGAAGCGCTTCGCGCCAGCCTCGCCGCCGGCGGAGCCGGGTCCTTGTCCGAGGGCGTCCAGGCGCTGGCCGACGCCGGCCGGGCCTTCACCCGGGACATAGGCGGCCGCTGGTGGCTCGACGTCGACGACGAGGCCGCCTTCGCCAAGGCCGAAGCGGCGCTCGCTTAACCCGTCATCCCGGCGAAAGCCGGGATCCATGAACACGGATAGTGGAAGCCGAATTCCCGCAGCGTTCATGGATCCCGGGTCAAGCCCGGGATGACGATTAGGATTCGTCCAGCGGCGAGAGGCCCCGAAGCGCCTCGATATAGGCCCGAGCCTTCGCCGCCGTCTCCTTCGCCGACTGGCCGGGCCGGTAGAGGCCCGAGCCGAGCCCGAAACCCTGCGCTCCGGCGTCGAGCCAGGGCTGCAGGGTTCCCGGTGAGATCCCCCCGACGACGAGCACAGGCACGTCCTTGGGAAGCACCGCCCGCTGCGCCTTGACCACCGCCGGCACCGCGCCTTCGGCCGGGAACAGCTTCAGCCCCGTCGCCCCGGCGCGAAGCGCGGCGAAGGCCTCCGAAGGCGTGAAGAAGCCCGGGAGCGAGACCAGGCCCGCCGCCGCCGAGGCCTTGATGACGGGCTCGAAAGTGTTGGGCGAGACGATGATCCGGCCGCCGGCCTCGCTCACCCGGGCCACGTCCGCCGGGTCGAGCACGGTCCCCGCGCCGACGAGGGCGCTGTCGCCGAAGCGCCGAGCCAGCCGCCCGATGCTGGCGAGCGGATCGGGCGAGTTGAGCGGAACCTCGATGATCCGGAGTCCGGCCTCGAACACCGCCTCGCCGATCGCCTCCGCCTCGCCGGGCGTGATTCCGCGCAGGATCGCGACCAGCGGGCATTCGGCCAGCCTCAGTCCAAGTTCTTCGCCGGGGTTCATTGCACAAGCTCCACCATCCGCCGTTAACGCCGTGCGGGTCGGTCCGTCACGCAACTTTAACGGCCGCCCGTCTTTTTCATCTCAGCCGGGCATTGCAGGCTGGCACCGCCGCCGCCCGCGGGTTAGCCGTGAGCGCGTCCAAAAGCCCAGGGAGGGCCGTCATCGCCAATTTCATGTTCGCGACCGGGATCGAGAACAGCATCCCGACCATCAACGGCGGCCGCACCCGGGTCGACCAGATGGACGTGTGCGGCCACTACCGACACTGGCAGACCGACTTCGACTGCGTCGACGAGCTCGGAATCCATTTCCTGCGCTACGGGCCGCCGATCCACCGAACCCTGCTCGGTCCGGGCAAGCACGATTGGGAATTCGCCGATCTGACCTTCGCCGAGCTGAAGCGGCGCAACATCACCCCGATCGTCGACCTTTGTCACTTTCGGAGTGCCCGATTGGGTCGGCAACTTTCAGAATCCGGACTTTCCGCAACTTTTCGCCACTTATGCCGGCGCCTTCGCCGACCGCTTCCCCTGGGTGCAGCTCTACACGCCGGTGAACGAGATGTTCATCTGCGCCATCTTCTCCGCCAAATACGGCTGGTGGAACGAGCAGGCGACCGACGATCGCAGCTTCGTCACCGCGCTGAAGCACATCGTCAAAGCCAACGTGCTGGCGATGATCGAGATCTTGAAGCGGCGGCCGGACGCCATCTTCATCCAGTCGGAAAGCTCGGAATATTTCCACGCCGACAGCCCGCGCCGCGATCCACAAGGCGGAGCTGATGAACTCCCGCCGCTTCCTCAGCCTCGACCTCAATTACGGCCGCCGGGTCGACAGCGAGATGTACGAATATCTCATGGACAACGGCATGACCCGCGAGGAGTATCATTTCTTCCTCAACCACCGGCTGAAGCAGCACTGCATCCTCGGCAACGATTATTACATGACCAACGAGCATCGCGTTTATGCGGACGGCCATACCGAAAGCTCGGGCGAGGTGTTCGGCTACAGCGAGATCACCCGCCAATATTACAATCGCTACCGGCTTCCGGTGATGCACACCGAGACCAACCTCAGGGAAGGGCCGAACGGCGACGAGGCGGTGCACTGGCTGTGGAAGGAATGGGCGAACGTCCTGAGGATCCGCAACGTCGGCATCCCGACCGTCGGCTTCACCTGGTATTCGCTGACCGACCAGGTCGATTGGGACACCGCGCTCAGGGAGCAGAACGGCAACGTCAATCCGCTCGGTCTCTACGACCTCGACCGCAAGATCCGAAACGTCGGCACGCGCCTACAAGAAATTGATCAGCGACTGGCGCGACGTGCTTCCGGCTTCGAGCCTGTGCCTGTCCGTCCCGATCGTGCCTCCGTCCCAATGGGACCTCGGCCTGGCCCGCGAGCAGCAGGAGGAGGCGGTCAGGCACCTCAAGGGCTTCGTCACCGAGCCCGCCAATCCGGAGACCAGCGTATGAGGCGCCTCCGTCATCCCGGCGAAAGCCGCGACCTCAGGTCATATTCGAAGGGAGGTCCCGGCTTCCGCCGGGATGACGGATTATGAAGATCGCGAAGATCGAGACCTTCTATGTCCCGCCGCGCTGGCTGTTCGTCCGGGTCGAGGCGGACGAAGGCGCGGTCGGCTGGGGCGAGGCGAGCCTGGAAGGCCAGGCGGAGGCGGTGGACGGCGCCTTCGCGGCGCTTCGCGACCGCTTCCTCGGCCACGACCCGTTCCGGATCGAGGACGTTTGGCAGATCGGTTATCGCGGCGGCTTCTACCGCGGCGGCCCGGTCCTGATGTCGGCGCTGGCCGGGCTCGAGCAGGCCTTGTGGGACCTGAAGGGCAGGGCGCTCGGACTGCCCGCCTGGGAGATGATGGGCGGCCGGGTGCGCGACCGGGTCCGGGCCTATGCCTGGATCGGCGGCGACCGGCCCGACGAGATCGGCGAGGCGGCGGCGGCTCGGCGCAAGACAGGGCTTCTCGGCGGTGAAGATGAACGCCACCGCCGAGCTCGACTGGATCGGCACGCCCAGGATGTTCGACGAGGTCGTCGCCCGGGTCGAGGCCGCGCAGGGCGCCGGGCATGGACGTCGGCCTCGACTTTCACGGCCGGGTCCACCGGCCGATGGCCAAGCAGCTCGCCAGGGCGCTCGAGCCGCTCGGACTGCTCTTCATCGAGGAGCCGTTGCTGTCGGAGAATCCGGAAGGGCTCGCCCAGCTCGCCCAGCTCGTCTCGACCCCGATCGCGCTCGGCGAGCGGCTCTATTCGCGCTGGGACTTCAAGCCTTTCTTCGAGGCCGGAGCGGTCGACATCATCCAGCCCGATCTCAGCCATGCCGGCGGAATCCTCGAATGCGCGCCGGATCGCGGCCATGGCGGAAGCCTATGACGTCGCCGTCGCTCCGCATTGCCCGCTCGGCCCGCTCGCCTTGGCCGCCTGCCTTCAGGTCGCGGCGACCGCGCCCAACGTCGCGCTCCAGGAGATGTCGCTCGGCATCCACTACAATGTCGGCGGCGATCTCTACACCTTCTGCAAGGATCCGGCCCCGCTCACCGCCACCGACGGCTGGCTCGCCGTTCCGCCGGGCCCGGGCCTTGGAGTCGACATCGACGAGGTCGCGGTGCGCGAAGCCGACAAGGACCGCCACCGCTGGCGCAACCCGATCTGGCGCCACGAAGACGGCACGTTCGCTGAGTGGTGAATCCTCCCCACCGCTTCGCGGCAGGGAGGATAATTCAGGCGACGATTCTCAGCTTCCCCGTCCGCCGCGCCGGCACCGGGCAGAATCCGAGCTCGTCGTGAAGCCGGTTCAGCTCGCGCTCGCGGGACTGGCGATAGGCCTCGGCGTAGCGCGCGTCGCACTCCGCCTCTTCGTTGGTCTGCGGGCGGAAAAAGCTGACGCAGATGTGGCGACCGAAAATGTCGTCGCCGCGCATCTTCACCTCGGGTTCGGCCCCGGTGGGAAGGTTGCCGCGCACTTCCTGAAGCCGCTCGATCAACGCGTCGAGCGACCCCGTATGCTTCACTTCGATAAAATCTTTGACTCGTCTACTCATCGCCAGAACCCCTCCCGGTCACTCCCCGGGCGTGTGTTACCTCGCCGCGGAATCCGCCTGCAAGACTAATCTGGATTTACCCACAGGAGAGTTTCACTTCGCTGAACGCCGCTTTATGGCGCACCCTGAAATGGAGTCCGATTCCTTTCCCCTGCTGTCGCGAGGAGCGCTGTCGCTGCGCCTTGCACCAAGCCTTGGCGGCGGCATTGCCGGTTTCGAATGCTGCGCGGTAAGTGACGAGAATATAAGGATATTACGTCCATTCGACGGCGCAATTAAATCGCCCGTCTCGCTCGCCAGCTTTCCCCTCGTTCCATTCGTGAATCGAATCCGCGGCGGCACTTTTTCCTTCCGTGGCCGCATAGTCACACTCGCGCAAAATATGCCGCCGGACCCGAGTCCCTTGCACGGGCAGGGGTGGCTGAACGCCTGGGAGGTCGAGCGCCTCGGTGCCGACCATGCCGAGCTCGTCTACCGCCATGCCGCGGACGAATGGCCCTGGGCCTACGAGGCGCGCCAGACTTTCGACCTCGATGAGAGAGGACTGACCCTCGTCCTGTCCTGCATCAACCTCGCCGCCGAACCGATGCCGTGCGGCCTCGGCCAGCATCCCTATTTCCTCTGCACCCCGCGAACTCGGCTGGACACCGGGGTCGAGACCGTCTGGACGATCGACGAGCATGTGCTTCCGGTCGAGCAAATCCCCGCCGCCGGCCGCTACGACCTCGGCGACCGGCCCGTCTGCGGCCAGGACCTGGACCATGGCTTCGGCGGCTGGAGCGGCCGGGCGATCATCTCGGACCCGGAACTTCCTTTCCGGATCTCGATGTCCTCGCCCGACGCGCATTTCTTCCAGCTCTACTCGCCGGTCTCCGGCGGCATCTTCGTCGCCGAACCCGTCACCCACGCCAACGCCGCGATGAACGCGCCCGAGGCGGAATGGGCGGGGCTCGGGATGCGGGTGCTGGAGCCGGGGGAAAGCATGAGCCTGACGATGCGGGTGGAGGTGCTTCCTTAATCCGTCATTGCGAGCGAAGCGAAGCAATCCAGTGCGGCCTCCGACGCCCGCTGGATTGCTTCGTCGCTTCGCTCCTCGCAATGACGGATCAATAATCCGCTTCCAGCAGCCCGCCGATCACGTGATGCTGGATCACCGGCTTGAGCGCGTCCGTCACCCGGTAGGTGAGATGATCCCGAACCCGCGGCGGAAGCGACTCCAGATATCCCCTCGTCACCTGCAGGTCGTGATGCCCGGCATTGGCCCCGTCGGGCGCGTCGACGCCCACCACCAGCACCGGCCGCCATTCGTCCGAGCGGTTCGCGGTTCCGCGGTGGATGGTAAGCGCGGAGCGGGCCGAAATGTCCCCCATCCGGGCGAGCCTGGCCTGCTTGCGGGAAATGTAGCGCGGCCACCATTCCCTGGGCGGAAACATGCCGTCCCTGCAGCCGGTCAGATCGTCCCACTGGGTGCCCGGAGCGATCTCGAAGGCGCCGTGCTCGGGCCTCGTGTCGACCGCGCTCAGGTTGAAGGCGAGCGAATCGAGCCGCCGGCCCTTCGTCGTCGCTTCCGGGGCCGGGAAGTCGCGGTGCCAGGGCTGGTCGGCGGCGCCGGGGAAGGGGATGTCGAAGCCGATTTCGACGATCCGGTAATCGGGCCCGAGCACCGCCTCGCAGACGGCGACGAACCAGGGATGGACGGCGATGTCGACGAAGCCGCCGATCCGCTCCGGGTGGACCTCGACATACCAACGCTTCGGCCCGCGCGGCAGGGCGCCGCCGGGGACGCCTTGCGCCTCCTCGAACAGGCGGCCGATATCCTCCCGCATCCGCTCCACCCAGGGCTTCGGGAAGGCGCCCTCGAGGGCGATGATGCCGTCGCCGTAGAGGCCGCCCATGATGGCGCCGATGTCGTATTCCCGCCCTTCGATTTTCACCGCCGTCGCCATTCCGATCGCCCAACCCTTGAAGCGATTTACGAATTAATCCATTTGTCTGATGAATGCGAGGCGGCTAACCGCCCGCCGATGTCGGAAAATGCACGATTCGCCTTCGAGGTGGAGGCCGCGGAGGAAGGGGAGGGAGCGCGCTTCGAGGTCCGCGCGGCCGGTCGCCCGGAAATCCGCACCTATCACCTGCCCGGCGGCGAGCAGGCCGACTATGCCGGCTTCTTCCGCCGGCTGGCCAAGGATTGGGGGACCCGAATCCCCCACGCCTTCGCCGAGCCGGCCGAGGCGCCCGCGGCCGACGTCGAGTGGCGGCCTTTGCTCACCGACAATATCTCGCCCCGGATCCTCGCCGGCTATGGCGATCCCGCCGTTCTCAGGACGGACGAGGGCTATGTCCTCGTCGCCACTTCGAACGACGCGCCCGACGCTTTCCCGATCCTGCGCTCCCACGACCTCGAACATTGGGAGCATGCCGGCTTCGTCTTTCCCGAAGGCCATGCTCCGGACTGGGCGGCGAGCGGGCGCCGGGTCGGCGATTTCTGGGCCCCGGAAATGGCGCGCGTCGGCGACGAATATTGGCTCGTCTATGCCGCCCGCAAGATTTCGAACGCCCTCGCCATCGGCCTGGCCAAAAGCGAGAGTCCGTTCGGTCCGTGGCGCGATCTCGGCCGGCCTCTCATCGCCGGCCACGGGGTCAATTCGACCGGCGCTCCGGACGATCCGGGCAAGCCGCAGCTGAGCGGCGGGGTCATCGACGCGCATATCCTCATCGACGGGGACGGGCGGCCCATCCTCTATTGGAAGGCGGACACGAACGGAGTCTGGCCGCGCCCGCTCGCCGCTCTGTTGAGCGCCCGGCCGGAGCTGATCGACCGCCTGTTCAGCCTCGAGGAAGACCGGCGCACCGCCGCCTTCGCCGCCGCCATCATAGCCTGGGCGAATAGCCGCCGGCCGATGGAGCGCTTCTTCCTGATGCAGCCGCTGATCGAGGCGGCGCTCGCCAATTGGGTGCCGGTCCGCCAGGCTCTGGAGCAATGCGGCGTGGCCGCGGCGATCCTGGAGGCGATGCGCACGCCCATCTACGCCCAGCGCCTCGCCGGCGACGGCGAATCGTTCCTCGGCGAGCCGACGGTCGTTCTCGCCAACGATCTCGACTGGGAGGGCCATCTGATCGAAGGCCCCTGGGTCACCCGCCAGCAGGGCCGCTACTGGCTCTTCTACGCCGGCAACGATTTCTCGACCCCGGCCTACGGCATCGGAGTCGCGGTCGCCGACCATCCTTTGGGGCCCTATTTCAAGCAGCCCGAGCCCCTGCTGCGCTCGACCCGGACCTGGACCGCGCCCGGCCACGCCTCGGTCGCTCCGGGGCTGGACGGCCAGCCCCAGCTCTTCTTCCACGCCTTCCATCCCGGCACCGGCGGCTACAATGTCTTCCGCGCGCTGCTCACGGCGCGGCTGCAATTCGGGCCGGAGGGCGTTTCTATCCTCCCCATGCGCGAAGCGGATGGGGAGGGGGACCACCCGTAGGGTGGTGGAGGGGTAGCCGGCGAGGCCTGCGCAGTTACCCCTCCACCAGGCTTCGCCTGGTCCCCGTCCCCATGCTCCGCATGGGGAGGATATTATTGGGCGCGGCTCGGCGGCACTCCATAGGCCTGGCGGAAGGCGCGGGTGAAGGCGCTCAGCGACGCATAGCCGAGGCGGTCGGCGAGATCGGTCGGCGAGGCCGCGCCCTGTCTCAGAAGCTTCGCCGCGCCTTCGAGGCGAAGCCGGCGGTGATAGGCCAAAGGCGGCAGGCCGTGCACCTCGGCGAAGCTCCGGCTGAGGTGGAAGCGCGACAGCGCCGCCCGGCCGGCGATATCGTCGAGGGTGAGCGGCCGGTCCTGATGATCGTGGATGAAGGCCCGGGCGCGCTCGATCCGCTGCAAAGTCTCGATCCGGGTCGAGCGCTTGAGGCTGCTCAGCCGCTCGAGCCGGCTGGCGAAGGTCGAAAGATAATCCTCGGCGCCGGCGGTGACCTGCTGGACGATCTTGGCCGCCAGCGCCGGCCCGGCATCGGGCCGGGCCGCGAGCAGTCGGGCGTAGCGGGAGAGGAGCGGGGCCAGTGGCTCGGCACCGCACCCCTCGATCACCCGGCCGAGCGGTCCGCGCTCCCAATTGGGCGGCCCGGCGACTCCGAGATAGACGCACAGGCCGACCGTCTCGTCGGGCCGCGGAGTCGATACCTCGAACTCGGTGCCGGCCTCGACCAGAAGGAAGCGGCCCGGCTTCACCGCCCGGGCGCGACCGTCGATCTTATACACTTCCTCGCCGCTCAGCACGAACTTGACCGACGGCGCCAGCGCCCGGACCGTGCTTCGCCCGCCTTCGAGCCGCGACAGGACGACGCAGCCGTGCCTGAGCGGGAGCCGCTCGCCCTCGCCATGGTCGAGCATCAGGTAAAAAGGCGTATGGTCGATCACAATTGTAATCGTAAGCAAAATCGGTGCCACGTAAAGGCTTGGCGGATTTCCGCCATTCCCGCCGGGTTGACACTTCTTGCTCGCGTTCGGAACCGGGCGTTGGCGTACGCTTTCGGACGGCATGCGGATCGCCACCTTCAACGTCAACGGCGTCAACGGGCGCCTCCCCCTGCTCCTCCAATGGCTGGAGCTGATTCCGCCCCGACGCGGTCTGCCTTCAGGAGCTGAAGGCGCCGCAGGAGAAGTTTCCGGCGCTGGCGATCGAGAAAGCCGGCTACGGCGCGATCTGGCATGGCCAGCAGCGCTGGAACGGGGTCGCCATCCTTGCCCGCGATTGCGAGCCGGTCGAAACCTGCCGGGGCCTCCCCGGCGACCCGGAGGACTCGCAAAGCCGGTATATCGAGGCCGCGATCGGCGGAATCCTGATCGGCGGCCTCTACGCCCCCAACGGCAACCCGCATCCCGGGCCCAAGTTCGACTACAAGCTGGCCTGGAACGAGCGGCTGATCGCCCGCGCCGCCGAGCTGGTGCGCTTGAGCGAGCCGGTGGTCCTGGCCGGCGACTACAACATCATCCCGACCGCCACCGAGATCGACGCCTACAAGCCGGAGCGGTGGATGGACGATGCCCTGATGCAGCCCGAGCCCCAGGCGCAATATCGCCGGCTCGTCGGCCAGGGCTGGACCGACACCCTGCGCCATCTCCACCCGAAGGAGCCTGTCTTCACCTTCTGGGACTATTGGCGCAACGCCTTCGCCCGCAACGCCGGAATCCGGATCGACCACCTTCTGCTCAACCCGGCCGCGGCGAAACGGCTGAAGGGGGCCGGGGTGGATCGGGAGGCGAGGGCGCGGGAAAAGGCCAGCGATCATGCGCCGACCTGGGCGGAGCTGAAATAGCTTGCGTCCTTGCGGAGCGGAGCTTCGTCGTTTCGCTCCTCGCAATGACGGGAACGTTTACACTCTCGCCTTTGCCCATCTCCGAAAACGGCGGTTTTCCGCCGCTGGCCCGCATCTTGCTGCTGAACGGACATGCTGAAGAAGGCCTTAAGACTTTTCGTCATCAAGACCCGGTTCGAAGCCTGGGCGATCACTTACGCGCTCGCCGTCGGCGCCGTCGAGCGCGGCTTCCATTATCAGGCGCAATATCCCGGAATCGGCGGCTGGCTCCTCTTCGCCGCCTGCACCGGCGCGGTCTTCATGGCCGGCGCCAAGATCCTCGACGCGACCCGCGGTCCGAGCCACCGCCGTTCGAGCCTGCAGAGGCTCGTCGCACGGGCGAAAGCCATCTGATCCGTCATTCCCGCGAAAGCGGGAATCAGGCTGACCTGGAGCCCGGCACCGCCGCCCGCTGGATCCCCGCTTTCGCGAGGATGACGGGAATGCCAACCCTTGGCGTGAATTCCCAACCCTCGGTGATGCTCGGCCCCGCCCTCCAGCGCCGGCGGCCCCGTTTTCCGCGGTTTTCCGCCGTTTCTCGCACTTGGCACGGCCCTTGTAATCATGTCGTCAACCGCCCCCGAGCGGGGGACAACAGGTTTCAAGGAGCAGGCAAATGTTCGACTATCGGAAGATCAGCGAGAATGCGGCGGCGGCGGTCCTGGCGATCGTTCTGTCGGCGGTGTCGGTCGGCGCCGCGGTCGGTCCGGCCCGTGCGGTCGAGACCGGTCCCTCCCTCTACGCTTCGGCGCCGGTGGCTCTCCGCCCGTGCCTGAGACGATCCACGTGTCCGCCGACAAGCTGGTTCGGATCCCGCCGAGGCCCGGCGGCCCGCGCCGCCACGAAGCGCCCCGCGGCCCCGCGCATTACCCGGCCCGGTCCGGCTTCGGTTTCATGGAGGTCCTGCCGATGAGCATCTTCTCCCGCACCCGCGACATCGTCGCCGCCAATTTCTCCGACCTTCTCGACAAGGCCGACGACCCGGCGAAGATGATCCGGATGATCATCATCGAGATGGAGGAAACCCTCGTCGAAGTGCGCTCCAGCGCCGCCCGGACGATCGCCGACCAGAAGGAGATGCACCGCCAGATCGCCCGCCTCGACAGGCTCCAGGAGAGCTGGACCGAGAAAGCGGAGCTGGCGCTCGCCAAGGGCCGCGAGGATCTCGCCCACGGCGCTTTGACCGAGAAGCAGAAGGCGGGAGCGCTGGCCGAGAGCCTTCGGGTCGAGATCGACCTGCTCGACGAGGCGATGCGCGCCTCGGAGGCCGACATCGCCAAGCTCCAGACCAAGCTCCGCGAGGCCCGCCTTCGGCAGAGCGCGACCCAGAGCCGGCTCGAAAGCGCCAACCAGCGCGCCCGGCTCCGCGAGATGACCGCCGGCCCCAGGGTCGACGAGGCTTTCTCCCGCTTCGACCAGCTCGAGCGGCAGGTCGACCAGGCCGAGGGACGCGCCGACGCCTTGCTGCTCGCGGCGCCGCCCAGGACGCTCGACGAAGAGATATCCGAGCTTCGCAACGCCGAGAAGATCGACGCCGAGCTGGAAGCCCTGAAGGCCCGGCTCGCTCAGGACCGGGAGGGCTGAGATGGAAGACTGGATCACCCGGATCATGGACGCCCGGAATCCCAATTGGCGGACCCTTTCCGGCAACCCGGCGGAGACCGGGACCAGGAAGCCCCGCCGCGAACTCGAGACACTCAGGAGGGAAAGATGAAGAAGAATTTCTATCTGGACAAGGCCAACGGCAAGGTCTTCGGGGTCTGCGCCGGTATCGCCAACCATATGAACTGGGACCCGACCTTCGTCCGGGTCGCGGTGGTCCTTCTGACCCTGGCGACCTTCCCCTGGGCGCTGGTCGCCTATGGCGCGGCGGCGATGATCGGCAAGAAGCGGCCCGCCGCCGGCTATGGCGACGAAGCTCTGGATCGGCCCCTTCGCACCTCGACCTACGAGCTCAACCGCTCGATGCGCGACATCGACCGCCGAATGGCGGAGGTCGAGACCTACGTGACCGCGCAGAACACCCCGCTCGCCCGCGAGATCGAAAGCCTGCGCTGACGCGCGGAAGACGAAAATGGGAGGAAGTCATGAGCGAACCGATGACGATGATGGCGATGGCGGGCTTCGGCCTGGCCGCGCTCGGCATCCTGCTCTTCGCCGCCTTGAAGGGCTGGCAGGGCTGGCTCGATCTCAAGCGGCTCGAGCTGGCCGGCGCCGAGCCCCGAAGCCACGGCGGCATGGCCGAACGGATCGAGCTTGCCGACCTGAAGGAACGGATCCGCAAGCTGGAGAGCCTGGCCGCCTGCATCGATCTTTGACCGTCATTGCGAGGAGCGAAGCGACGCGGCAATCCAGTTCCGGCCTCCGCGCCACTGGATTGCTTCGCTTCGCTCGCAATGACGGGAGGAATCCGAATTACCCCTAGAGGCCCCCCAGGAACGCGAGGAAGCTCCGTCCGGGCATGAAGAAATACCCTCCGCCCAGCGTCCGGATGAACGACGGCAGAGGCGCCAGCCGCGCCGGTCCGTCATGGCTCGGGACCAGATAGCCCGCCGATCCCTTGGCCCGGTCGCAGATCAAAGGGTCCTGCTGCCCGGTCAGGCCCTGGAAGCCGGGATTGGCCAGCCAGGTCTGCTGGACGAATTCGAACTGGCGCTCGATGTCGCCGTTCAGGCACATGAAGAGCAGCCCCGGTCTGCCTCCGGGCTCGGGTTCGTAGAGCCGGCCGACCCGGCGGATCCGGTGCCGGTTCGAGATCGCCACCTGCTCGAGCGAGCCCGGCTGCAACGTGTCGCGCGGATTGCCCCGGCGGATATGGGCGCCGACCGGACAGCGCAGCGCCTGCGGGTCTTCGATGCCGTAGAGGAAATCATTGTCCTGGCGGCTGCTCGGCTCGGTCGGGGCCGGAATCGGAGTCGCCGACGCGGGCGCCGTCTCTGGCCGGGCGGTCTCGGGCGGCTGCGCCGGCTCGATCATGGCAGGGTCGCGCGCCGAGTCACGAAGCGCCTTGCGGGCGACCTCGCGGCCGTAAGGATAATAAGGATTGCGGACGAGCGACGAGCCGTCCTTCCACCGCCCAAGCAGCTTGGCCGCGACGAAATCGGGGTCGACCTCATACGGCTCGGGAAGCCGGGCGGCGAGGGCGACCGCCTCAGCCTCGCAATAAGCGTTGAAGGCGTCGACGTCCTGCTCGAGCTGGCGGATGACGAGGAAGGTGCCGTTGCGGGCGATCGCCCGCGGCGATTCGACCACGGCGGTTCCGAACGCGCGGCTGCCGTCGGCGAGCGGAAGCAGGTTCTTCGGGTCGGCGAGCGGCGACAATTCGGGCTGGGGCGGCAAATTGCCGCGATTGTCGGGATAGCCGATGACGAACTCGCCCGGCTGGACGAGATGGATGGGGTCGTTCGAGCGATTGCTCTGGTCGGTGCCCCTTATCACCGGCTGCGAGACTCCGTCGACGAAGCCGAACGGCTCGATCGACGGCTTCTTCGCCGGGACGAGCGGGATCCGGTAGGGCTCGGCCATATCGTTCGCGGCGGCCGCGGCGCGGACCTCGGCTTCGAGCGCGGCGGCATCGGCGTCGGTCACTCCGTAGACGAGCAGGGCGACGTCGCTCGACTGCCGCCCCCAGCGCCATTTCTCGGGCGAATCCTCGCCGGTGTCGCCGAGGATCCGCGCCCGCCCCTCGGTGCCCATGCCTTCGAGGAAGGCCGGCGGGAAGCCGCTGACGCATTCGCCCGGCAAGCCGAGCCGCTCCAGCGCCCGGGCGCCGAGCGCGACGGTGAGCACCGAATCGCGCCTCAATTTGCGGCCGTCGCCGAAGGCGGTGCAGGGATAGAGCCCGGCCATGAAGGCCCGGGCCTTCGCTTCGTCCCCGGGCAGGTCGAAGAGCAGGCAGAGGCCATGCGGCATGAAGCCGAGGCCGCCGAAGACGAGGCTCTGGATCTGGCTGGTCTGGAGCTTGGCGGCGGGCCGCGGATAGGAGCCGAACAGGGCGAGCCACTGCCCGGCCTCGTCGTTGGTCAGGGTGGCCGCGAGGCCCCGGCGGACGTCGGCGTTGCGGCGGATCTGGTCGGTGATCAGCTCCGGATAGGCGCTGTACCAGAATCGCGTCGGCTTCATGCTCGCCCGGGCGAAGCGCTTGAACCTCTCGCCGTCGGTGGCGCCCTGCTGGAACAGGTTCGAGGCCTTGGGGAAGCCGATCGCGTTGGACCAGACGGCGGTCAGCCCCTCGTGCGCCTCGGTGATGAAGTCCTCGAGATAGCTCTCCCAGCTGCCGCCGTAATTGGAGAAGAAGACGAGCTGGCGGGTGCCGGGGAGGGTGACCCAGCGCGCGGCGTGGATGGTTCCGATATTGCCGAGGAAGCCGGGCGGGTAGATTTTCGTGACGTTGAGCTTCCCGGACCAGAAAGCGGTGCGAAGGGTGAACCAGCGTACCGGCCCGGGCTTGCGGCGGGTGATCGAGACCATGTGATTCTGGGCGCAGCGATTCTCGCGCGCATTGATCTCGCGAAGCGTGTCCGGATCGGGCGCGCGCGGATCGGCCCAGTCGTTCCGCTCCTGCTTGCGAAGCGCGAAATAGACGAGCGTGAGCGTGCCGAACATGAGCGTCACGACGCCGGCGACGGCGAGCAGCAGCCCGGCGACGAGGTGCCAGCCCGAGGTGGCGAGGACGAGGGCCAGGGCGACGGCGGCGAGGAGCAGCCCGAACGGCCACATATATTGCGGGAAGAAGGGCAAAGCGTATCTGAGGACGAGCTGGAAGATCGGGGGATTCGAGCCGGTGCGAAGCGGCGGCGGGGGGGGCTCCAGCGCCCAGGCCAGGCCCGGCTCCGCCTCGACCGTCTTTCGCACCTCGGCCAGCCGGTCGATCGGGCGCAGGTCGGGATGGTGGTTGTCGATGAGCGGCGCGATGAAGCGGGCGAGCTCCGCCTCGCCGCGGATCCGGCCGACGCTCATCCCCGGCGTTCCCGGGAAGCAAAGGCCGGCATTGGCGAACAGGCCCTGGCCGACCTTCAACCGGTGGGCGAGCAGATAATCGAGCAGCCCGATCGTGTCGCTCCAGTCCGCGACCCGGCGGAAGATCGGCTCGAGGTCCGGGCCGATCGCCGCGACGATCCGCTCGCACGCCCGCCGCTCGCCGCCGTCGGCCGTGAATTCGAAGACGAGATGGGCATCGCCGCCCTCCGGCCCGGGAATGGCGTGGAGGCTCATGAAATGGGTCCCGCCTCCATCCGGATCGAGCCGGTCGAGCGCCGCCTTGAGTCGCCCGTCGGCGGGATTGCCGAGCCTGTCGATCGCCGCCTCGAAGGCGGGGACCTCGGAGCCGCGGATGGCGGCGACGATGGTGGTGAGGCTGTCCATCAGCGCGGCCCTTCCCTCAGAGTCACGGGCATATGGTTGGGGAAGGGACCGGCCCAGGAGATCCCGCCGACCCGGGCCAGGCCGCGCCTGACCAGCCCGCCGACCAGAAGCGGGATCTGGAAGCTGTTCACGGCGCGGCCGGCGCACGGATGGAGCCCACCGCCGAAATGCAGGTAGATCGACCGGTCGCGGTCCGGCCGGACCCGGCGCGGATTCTCGACGAGGCTCGAATCCTGCATCGCCGCCTGGGTCCAGGCGACCGTCGAGTCGCCGCGCTTCACCGCCACCCCGGCGATCGCGGTGTCGGCGAGAGCGCTTCGCAGGATGGCCGGATTGTGCGGCCACAGCCGCAGCGCGTCGAGGCACCAGCCGTAGAGGCGGTGAAGATCGTCGGAGTTGCGGCGCATGCCGAATTCGATGTCCGGATTGCGCGACGCCAGCTTGATCAGCTTGGCGACGACGGTCGTGGTCGTGTCGATCGAACCGACGAAAGTGCCGCCGATCGTCCGCTGCACCGCGTTCCTGTCGATTATGCCCTGCGCGAGCAGTCGTCCGATCATGTCCTCGCCGGGATCGGCGGGGTCGCGGCGGGCGATCTCCGCGTCGATCCAGGCCTTCATATGCTCGCCCGCGCGAATCCCCCGCTCCCTTATCGCGGCCTTGTCGAGCGGGTTGATGAAGGTGTGGTTGAAGACCGAGCGCGCCACCTCCATCAGTATCCGCTCCGATGGCGCATGGAGCCCGAACAGCCGCCGCGCGGTGCGCGCCGCGATCGGCCGGGCGTAATCGGCGACCGCGTCGATCTCGGCGCCGGCGGGGATTGCGGACAGCACCGACTCGATATCCGCCTCGGTCTCGGCGCGCAGCCGATCGAGGTCGATTGCCGCGAGCGCCTCGTAGAGGGCACGGCGTTCGCGCTCCAGCGCCGCCGACCGATCCATGCCGAGGATGAACGGCCCGGCATTGACCTCGCCGATCTTGACCGCGTTGACCGGAGCGATCCCGAAATCGAGGTCGCGCTCGAGCATCTCGACCGCATGGGCGTGACGGGCCGCGATCACCCAGCGCAGGAATTGGAACGGCTTGCCGTACCAGCGCGCCAGGCGCGCGCCGATCCGCCCCGCAAGGTCGGGCAGGACACGGCCTCCGACCAGGAAGCCGATCAGCGTTGGCCGCGCCGGCGTTACGATGTTCGGATCGAAGTCCCCGTCGCTCATGGCCGATCCCCCCCAGGATGCGATGGCTTTGGCGTCGGCGGAGATGCTGGCTTATTCGGTGCGCCGAGTCCAGTTGCTCGGGGGCGAATGGCTCCGGAACGGACCTACCCGTGGCTAGCGCGCCTCCAGCCGAAGCCGCTCGACGCTGCCGTCGCGCCGCACCCGGAAGATGTCGCCATATTCGGTCTCCGCCATATCCGCCGGCCGGGCGCCGCCGAGCCGGGCGACGATCTCGGGCACCGTATTGCTGTGACCGACGATCAGCACCGTGCCGCCTTCGGCCTTCACTCTCGCGATCAGGCCCGGCGTGTCGGACGGGTCGTATTCGCGCACCGTGACTTGCAGTTTCGCGGCCAGCGGCCCCGCCGTCTCCAGGGCGCGGCGGGTGGTGCTGACGTAGATGGCGGCGGGCGGGTCGGCGGCGAAGAAGGCGATCAGCTTTTGCGCATTGGCATGGCCCTCCGCGCTCAGCGCCGGATCCGGTCCCCCGGCCTTCTGCAAATGCCGAATGACGTACCAGCTCGGGACCGGCGGCTCGCTCGCCGTGGTGGCGCAGGCGCCGAGCGCGAGCAGCAGCAAAGCGGCGAGGGGACGGAACAAGGTCATGGTGTCGCTCCTTTGTGCCTCGTACCTGCCCCGCCGAGCGCCGCTTCACAAGGGCGGCGACACGGGGTACGGGCGCACGGAGCCGCAACGAACAGGGCCAAGGATGACCAAAGCAAGCGAGCTCCCGAACCGGCCGGTGCTCTCACTCCATGTTCCCGAGCCGCCCGCGCGGCCGGGGGAGGAGATCGATTTCAGCCATATCGAAATCCCGGCCGCCGGCAGCGTCCGCCGCCCCGATTCCTCCGCGTCCGCCTCGGACACCCACGAGCTCGTCTATTCGCTGGTCCGGGTGCTCGACGACGAGGGCAAGGCGGTCGGCCCCTGGGACCCGAAGCTCGACCCCGATACCCTTCGCCGGATCCTGCGCGACATGATGATGGTCCGGGTGTTCGATGATCGCATGTACCGCGCCCAGAGGCAGGGGAAGACCAGCTTCTACATGAAGTGCACCGGCGAGGAGGCGATCGCGGTGGCCGGCGCCCATGCGCTCGACCGCGACGACATGTGCTTTCCCACCTATCGCCAGCAGGGCCTGCTCGTCGCCCGCGACTATCCGCTCGTCCAGATGATGTGCCAGATCTATTCGAACCGCGGCGATCCGCTGAAGGGGCGCCAGCTGCCGATCATGTACGCGTCCAATTCGCACGGCTTCTTCACGATCTCGGGCAACCTCGCCACCCAGTTCCCGCAGGCGGTCGGCTGGGCGATGGCCTCGGCGATCAGCGGCGACAGCCGGATCGCCGCCGGCTATATCGGCGACGGCTCGACCGCCGAGGGCGACTTCCACGCCGCCTGCACCTTCGCCGGAGTCTATCGCGCGCCGGTCATCCTCAACGTCGTCAACAACCAGTGGGCGATCTCGACCTTCTCCGGAATGGCCGGCGGCGACCTGACGACCTTCGCCGCCCGCGCCGTCGGCTACGGCATTGCCGGTCTTCGAGTCGACGGCAACGACGCCCTCGCCGTCTACGCCGCCACCCGCTGGGCCGCCGACCGCGCCCGCGCCAATCTGGGGCCCACCCTGATCGAATTCTTCACCTACCGGGTCGAAGGCCATTCCACCTCCGACGATCCTTCCGTCTACCGGCCCCAGAACGCCGGCGCGGCATGGCCGCTCGGCGATCCGGTCGCCCGGCTGAAGCAGCACCTCGTCGCGCTCGGGGAATGGGACGACGAGCGCCACCAGGCGCAGCTCGACGCGCTCGATACCGAGGTCCGGGCCGCCCAGAAGGAGGCCGAGAAGCTCGGCACTCTCCAGTCGGATCCCTATCTCGACGTCGCCTCGATGTTCGAGGGCGTGTTCGAGGCGCTCCCCTGGCACCTCAAGGAACAGCAGGCCCAGGCGCTGGCCGAGGCGGAGGCGAAGCGCGTATGAGCGTCATGAACATGATCCAGGCGCTCAACTCCGCCCATCACGTGATGATGGAGCGCGATCCCGCCATCGTCGTGCTCGGCGAGGATATCGGCTATTTCGGCGGGGTCTTCCGGGTCACCGAGCACCTCCAGAAGAAGTTCGGCAAGCAGCGCGCCTTCGATTCGCCGATCAGCGAGAACGGAATCGTCGCCATCGCCGTCGGCATGGCCGCCTACGGCCTTCGCCCCGTCGCCGAGATCCAGTTCGCCGACTACATCTATCCCGGCTTCGACCAGATCGTCTCGGAATGCGCCAAGATGCGTTACCGCTCGGCCGGCGAATGGCATCTGCCGATGGTGATAAGGACGCCTTATGGCGGCGGCATCTTCGGCGGCCAGACCCACAGCCAGTCGCCCGAGGCCCTGTTCACCCACATCGCCGGGATCAAGACGGTGATCCCGTCCAATCCCTACGACGCCAAGGGCCTGCTCATCGCCGCGATCGAGGACAATGATCCGGTGGTCTTCTTCGAGCCCAAGCGTATCTACAACGGCCCGTTCGACGGCTATTACGAGCGCCCCGTCACCCCCTGGGCGAAGCATCCGGCGGCCGAGGTCCCCGACGGCCATTACACCGTCCCGCTCGGCAAGGCTGCGGTCGTGCGCGAAGGCGAGGCGATCACCATCCTCGCTTACGGCACCATGGTCCATGTCGCCCTCGCCACCGCGGCCGCGGAGGGCATCGACGCCGAGGTGATCGACCTTCGCACCCTCGTGCCGGTCGACATCGAGACGATCGAGGCCTCGGTGAAGAAGACCGGCCGCTGCCTCGTCGTCCACGAAGCGACCCGGACCTCGGGCTTCGGGGCCGAGCTGGCGGCGCTCGTCCAGGAACGCTGCTTCTACCATCTGGAAGCCCCGGTGATCCGGGTCACGGGCTGGGACACGCCGTATCCGCACTCGATGGAATGGGCCTATTTCCCCGGCCCGGTCCGGCTCGGGCTGGCGCTGAAGAAAGCTTTGGAGGATTAGGACCATGGTCGCCTCCCAACCCCGTCATTGCGAGCGAAGCGAAGCAATCCAGCGGCTCCGGCGCCGGAAACCGGATTGCTTCGTCGCTTCGCTCCTCGCAATGACGGCTTAAACTAGAGGACCACCATGGCGCGCTTCGAATTCAAGCTGCCCGACATCGGCGAAGGCATTGCCGAGGCCGAGATCGTCCAATGGCACATCAAGATCGGCGACGAGGTCAAGGAAGACCAGCAGCTCGCCGACATGATGACCGACAAGGCGACGGTCGAGATGGAGAGCCCGGTGGCCGGCAAGGTGCTCGAGCTGGCCGGCGAGGTCGGCGACCAGATCCCGATCGGCTCGGTGCTGGTGGTGATCGAGACCGAAGGCGCGGAAGGCGCCGCTTCGCCGGAGCGCCACGACGAGGTCGCCCTCGCCGACGGCCTGGTCGAGGAGCGGCCCGAGCTCGAAGCGGCAATCCCGAGCACCGGCGAGGACCGCCGGGACAGCGACCGCCGCGACGGCGACGACCGCCGCACCGAGCCGCGCGACGACCCGGACCGCCGCCAGGGCGAACGCCGGGAGCAGGCCGGATCGGCCGGCGCGGTCCGCGCGAACCCCGGCCAAACCCGGGGATTCAACCCGCAGCCCGACCCGCCCAGGGTCAAGGGGGTCGTTTCACCCGGCGAGGCCGAAGGCTTCAACCCGCAGCCGGATCCGCCGCGGTTCCTCGCTTCGCCCGCGGTTCGCGCCCGCGCCCGCGATCTCGGCATCGACCTTGCGCAGGTGAAGACCTCCGCCGACCGCGTTCGCCACGCCGATCTCGATGCGTATCTCCTCTACAATGGCGGCGGCGTGTCCCGCTCGGCCGGCGCCCCTCGCCGGGACGAGACCGTCAAGGTCGTCGGCCTCCGCCGCAAGATCGCGGAAAACATGCAGGAGGCGAAGCGCCGGATCCCGCATTTCACCCTGGTCGAGGAATATGACGTCACCGCGCTCGAGCAGACTCGGGCGATGATGAACTCGGACCGCGGCGGCAATCCCAAGCTCACTTTGCTGCCCTATCTGATCACCGCGATGGCGCGCACGCTCGCCGATTATCCGCAGATCAACACCCGCTACGACGACGACGAGAACGTCCTCCACCGCTCCGGCGCCGTCCACATGGGCATGGCCACCCAGACCCCGAACGGGCTCATGGTCCCGGTCATCCGGGGCGCCGACCGGCTCTCCATCTGGGACATCGCCCGCGAGATCCTCCGCCTCTCCGAAGCCGCCCGCACCGGCAAGGCGAGCCGCGAGGAGCTGTCGGGCTCGACCATCACCATCTCCAGCCTGGGGCCCATGGGCGGAATCGCCTCGACCCCGGTCATCAACCGCCCCGAAGTCGCCATCCTCGCCGTCAACAAGGTCGAGGAGAAAGTGGTGCCGGTCGACGGCGAGCTCGAGATCCGCAAGCGCATGAACCTGTCGCTCAGCTGCGACCACCGGGTGGTGGACGGCTGGGACGCCGCCAACTTCATGCAGGATCTGAAGAAGCTGGTCGAGAACCCGCTGAAGTTGCTGGCCTAGAAATTCCTCCCCGAGCTTTGCTCGGGGAGGGGGACCAGGCGAAGCCTGGTGGAGGGGCGCTTTCTGAGTTCGTATTTCCCCTCCACCCCGGCGCTTCGCGCCTCCCCGAGGCAAGCTCGGGGAGGAGTGGTTGCGCCTCCGCGGCAACCTCGCCACAACCTTGACCCATGACCCTCGACCTCGACCGCCGCCTGCTGCTCAAGGCCGGAACCCTCGGCCTCGGCGCCCTCGCCGTGCCCGGCATCGCCCAGATCGCCGCTGCTCGCGGTTTCACCCATGGCGTGGCGAGCGGCGAGCCCAGGCAGCGATCGGTCATGCTGTGGACCCGCTATGCGGGCGGCGGTCGGGTCCACTGGCAGGTCTCGCCCACGGCCGACTTCCGCCGGATCGTCGCGGAAGGCGATTCCGAGGCCGCGGCGGAGCATGATTATTGCGTGAAGCCCGTCGCCACGGGCCTCCACCCCGACCGCTGGTATCATTACCGCTTCCGCGACGGCCGCGGCGCCGTCTCCGCCATCGGCCGCACCCGAACCCTTCCCGAGGACCGGACGTCGCGCTTCACACTCGGAATCTTCTCCTGCGCCAACCTCGCCTTCGGTTTCTTCAACGCCTACGCCCACGCCGCCGTCCGCCGCGACCTCGATCTGCTCGTCCATCTCGGCGACTATTATTACGAATATCACAGCGGCAAATATCCGTCCGCGCGCGAGGCGGTGCCGGGACGGATCCTCGACCCGACCACGGAAGCGGTGGCGCTCGCCGACTACCGCCTCCGTCACGCCGCCTATCGCGCCGATCCCGATCTCCAGCGCCTCCATGCCTCCGCGCCGATGGTGATGATGTGGGACGATCACGAGACGGCCAACGATTCCTGGAATGGCGGCGCCGAGAATCACGATCCGGCGAAGGAGGGGCCCTGGGAAGCGCGCAAGGCGGCCGCCCAGCGCGCCTATCACGAATGGCTCCCGGTCTCGGACAATGCCTGGGAGAGCTACGAGATCGGCGATCTCGCCACCCTCTTCCGCCCCGAGACTCGGCTGACGGCGCGCAGCCGCCCGCTCGAATTTGGCGAGCAGCTGCGCAAGGGCGAGGATTTGAAGGCCTCGCTGATTCGGTTCCGCGACGGCGCCTGGAGCGATCCGAAGCGGACGATGATGGGCTCGGAGCAGGAGGCCTGGCTGGCCGGAGCGCTCAAGCGCTCGGCGGGGCAGGGGAGGCGCTGGCAGCTCCTCGCCCAGCAGACGGTGATGGGCTCCTGGGCGCTTCCGGTCGAGGCCCGCGCCTGGCTTCGCGCCGACGCGCCCAGGGAGGTGAAGAGCGTGACCGCGATCGGCGCCGCCGCCGCCGAGGTCGGACTTCCGCTCAACCTCGACGCCTGGGACGGCTATCCCGCCGCCCGCGACCGCCTCTTGCGCTCCGCTCTGGATGCCGACGCCAACCTCCTCGTCCTCTCCGGCGACAGTCACAATGGCTGGGCGTTCGACCTCGACTTGAACGGGGCTCCGGCCGGCGCCGAGTTCGCCGGCTCGAGCGTCACCTCCCCCGGCCTCGAAGCCTATACGCCGGGAGTCGCCCCGGCCGAGGTCGTCCGAGCCATCCGAGCCCGCAACCCGGCGCTCAAATGGGCCGACGTCCAGCGCCGCGGCTACATGACGCTGACCCTGACCCGCGAGCGGGCCACCGGCGAGTGGCTGTCGCTGGAGACGGTCCGAACCCGCTCCACCCGCCTCGCCGCGCGGCACGCGATGAGCGTGGCGAGGGGCACGAACAGGTTCGCGTAAATCCTCCCCATCGAAGATGGGGAGGGGGACCCGCGTAGCGGGGTGGAGGGGTAATTGGCGCAGGCTTTTGCCAGCTACCCCTCCACCATGATGCGCATGGTCCCCCTCCCCGAGCAAGCTCGGGGAGGATTTCAGGTGATCAAAGTCAGCGTGTTCACGTTGACATGGGGCCAGGCGATCGTCTGCCCCGGCAGATCGGATTTGATCGGGAACTCGATCATGATCCGCTGCGAATATTGCAGCTGGCGGAAGACGTGGCCGTCCTTGTCCTGGAGGGTCTCGATCCAGAAGGTGGCGTCGAACCGGGTCGCGTTCGCATTGGTCCGGATCGAGGCGATGTTGCGGATCCCGCCCTTGTTCCGGGTGCTGACCCGAAGAGTCACGGTCTTGGTCACCGTGAGGCCGCTGTCGATCTGTTTTTGCAGGTAGGCGCTCAAAGTGTGATTGGGAAAGAGCGGGCTGAAATCGGGATATTTGGGCTCGCCGATATAATCGTCCGTATAGCCGCTCAGGATCGGCAGGTCGCCGGTCGGAAGCGCTCCGGGGCCGGTATTGAAGTCGGGCGGGCCGGCGGTCACCGAGGAATTCCCCATCGCCTCCACCGCATTGCCGTGCGGGACGCTGGCGATCCTGAAGATGTCGAAGCCGGCGTTGCGGGCGGGCTGCGTGGTCAGCTCCCAGAAGCCGCCTTCGACATGCATCAGCGAATTTTTCGTATCCGCGGTTTCCGAAATCGTCGTCGCATATTGGAGCGTCGGGATATTCTCGATGATCTGAAGCCCGCGATTGGGCGTGGTGGCGGGCACCTTGGTGACGACCAGATCCTCGGTATAGGGATCGATCAGAAGCTCGAAATCGCCTTTCTGATCCGGCACCGCGATGAGGTTGAAGCCGTTCGCTCCGTGCCAGTGGCCGACGAGGCCCGTCAAATTGCCGAAATCGATCTCGTCGCCGTGCAGCCTTACGGAATGCGTGTCGCTCATCAATGCTCTCCCCCGGGCTCCCCCGGCCACCTTCTACGCACAAATCTTAACGTGGATCAAACCGACCCACGCCTACTTCTTCTCCGTCATTCCCGCGCAAACGAGACCTTTAGCCCCTCCCCTTCAGGGGAGGGGTTGGGGGTGGGGGAGGTCTGTTCGCCTCACCGACGTCAGCGAACTTCCCTCACACCTTCCCCACCCCCACCCCTCCCCTGAAGGGAAGGGGCTTCTTGCCGCCGCGCTTCTCGTGACGTAAATGTTCCCTCTTTGTTCCAATCATGCTATATCCAGCCCATGTCCCGCTTTCCGTTCCTCCACTTCATCCCGGTCCCGGTCCGCCCCCGCCGCGACGGCTGGACGCCGGTGCTTCAGATCCGTTTCGTCATCGGCATCGCCCGAGGCCTCAGCCCCGCCAAGGCCGCCGCGCGGCTCGGCAAGACCCGGCAATCCGCCCAGGCGCTGCGCCGACACCCCCAAGGCCGGAGCTTCGCGGCCGCCTGGGATTCCGCGCGCCGTTTCGCCGAGGCCGGCGGATCGGCGAGAGGCAAGAAGCCGTGAGCGCGCCACCCCTGGCGCGGAGTTCAGGAGAAACTCGGACATCGTGAACTTCATGAACCTTCACTCTCGCATATCGCTTGTTTCAGGCGACGCCGCTAAGGCTCCCGCCATGCTGAAGAAGATCTCCGCGCCCGACCTCGACTCGCTCCGGTTGCTCGAAGAGCGGCTGCGCTGGCTCTCCGCCTGGACGATCCACAACGCCAATCATCTGCGCGACAGCCCGGACGGCCTGAAGGTCGGCGGCCACCAGGCGAGCTGCGCCTCGATGACGGCGATCATGGCGGCGCTCTATTTCCACGCGCTCGGGCCGAACGACAAGGTCGCGGTCAAGCCCCATGCCGGGCCGGTGCTGCACGCCATCCACTATCTGCTCGGCAGCCAGAGCCGCGAGCAGCTCGAGACATTTCCGCGGCTTCGGCGGCATGCAATCCTATCCGAGCCGGACCAAGGACCGGATCCCGGTCGATTTCTCGACCGGCTCGGTCGGCCTCGGCGTCGCGATCACCGCCTTCGCCAGCCTCGTCCAGGATTATCTCGTCGCCCATGGCGAGCTGGCGCCGGCCGAGACGGGGCGGATGGTCGCCCTGATGGGCGATGCCGAGCTCGACGAGGGCAATATCTACGAATGCCTGATCGAGGCCTACAAGCACGACATCCGCAATTGCTGGTGGATCGTCGACTACAACCGCCAGTCGCTCGACGCGACCACGGCCGACCGCATGTTCCGCCGCTTCGACGAGATTTTCGCAAGCTGCGGCTGGCGGGTGGTCACTCTCAAATACGGCAAGGCGCTGGAGGCGGCGTTCGCGGAGCCGGGCGGCGAGGCTCTGAAGGCGTGGCTCGAGGATTGCGGCAATGCCGATTATGCGGCGCTCACCTATCTCGGCGGCGCGCGCCTGGCGCGAGCGGCTGCTGAAGGAAGCGCCGGCGACTCGAGGCCGCTGCTGGACGCGCGCGACGACGAGGCGCTCGCCGCCCTGATGACCAACCTCGGCGGCCACGACATGGCGAGCCTGGTCGAGGCGTTCGACGCGCGCCCAGGACGACGTGCCGACCCTGTTCATCGCCTACACGGTCAAGGGCTTCGGCCTGCCCTTCGCCGGCCACAAGGACAATCATTCCGGGCTGATGAACCCCGGCCAGATCGCCGCCCTGCGCCTGGCGATGGGGATATCGGAAGGGCGAGGAGTGGGAGCCCTGGGCGGGCCTCGGCGGCAACTGCGCCGAGGCGGTGAAGGCGCTGGTCGACGGCAGCCGGATCGCGCAGGGCGAAGCGCGAGCGGCCCTGGCACCAGGTCGAAATTCCGGCCATTCCCGCCCCGGCCGGCGAGGAGCAGTCGACCCAGGCGGCGTTCGGCCGGATCCTGCTCGACCTCGCCGCGCCGGCGGCGCGCTTGGCGGACCGGATCGTCACGACCTCGCCCGACGTCACCGTCTCGACCAATCTCGGCGCCTTCGTGAACCAGCGCGGCCTGTTCCGCCGCAGGCGCGCTCGCCGACGTCTTCGCCGCCGCCAAGATCCCCTCGGCGCAGAAATGGGGCGCAACGCAAGCCGGCCAGCATATCGAGCTCGGCATCGCCGAGAACAATCTCTTCCTGATGCTCGCCGCCCTCGGCCTGGCCGGCGACCTGTTCGGCGACGCGCCTCTTCCCGATCGGCACCGTCTACGATCCCTTCATCGCCCGCGGCCTCGATGCGCTCAACTACGCCTGCTACCAGGACGCCCGCTTCCTGCTCGTCGCGACGCCGTCCGGGCGTGACGCTCGGGCCCCGAAGGCGGCGCCCACCAATCGATCAACCCGCCGCTGATCGCGCTCGGCCAGCCCGGCCTCCGCCATTACGAGCCCGCCTTCGCCGACGAGCTCGCCTTGTTCATGGAGGAAGCCTTCCGCCTCATCCAGGCGCCGGACGGCGAGAGCGTCTATCTGCGCCTCACCACCCGAACCATCGCGCCAGCCCGAGCGGCCGGACGAGGCGTGGAAGGCGGCCGCTCTCGCCGGCGGCTACTGGCTTCGCGAGCCGGGGCCCGGCGCCGACGCGGCGCTCGTCTATTCCGGGGCGATCGCGCCCGAGGCGCTGGCCGCCTGGGAGGCGCTTCGGGACGACGTGCCCGGCCTCGGCCTGCTCGCCATCACCTCGCCCGACCTCCTCCACCGCGGCTGGAGCGAAAGGCGGCGCGGCCGGTGGGGCGGGAAGGGAGCGGCGCCTTCGCATGTCGAGCAGTTGCTCGCCCCGCTCTCATCTTCGGCCGGCCTCGTCACCCTGCTCGACGGCGCTCCGGCCTCGCTCTCCTGGCTCGGCGGAGTGCTCGGCCACCGGGTCAGCCCGCTCGGCCTCGATCGCTTCGGCCAGACCGGAACGCTGCCCGACCTCTACCGCGAATATCGACTCGACGTGGACTCGATCGTCGAGGCGGCGGCGGAGCTGTTCCTGCCATGACCCGCCATTGCGAGGAGCGAAGCGACGAAGCAATCCAGCGGGCCTGGGAGGAGGCCGAACTGGATCGCTTCGCTTCGCTCGCAATGACGGGAGGAGGCGGAACCTCTCCCCCTCTCCCGCGCTCTGCCCTCGAACCCTTTCAAGGAGTTGAGTGAATGATCGGCAAAATCGCGGGAGCGGTCCTCGGCCGCAAGCTGGCGGGACGGTATAATGGCGGCACCGGCCTTCTCGTCGGGGCCCTGGCCCCGGCCATCGCCCGCCGCGCCTTCGGCCCGCTCGGCCTCGCCGTCGGCGGCGCCTGGGTCGCCAAGAAGCTCTGGGACCGCCGGGCCCGGTCCCGCAACGCCGACGCTTCCGCCGCTTACTCGGCCGGTCCGGTCGTCTAACGTCATCCCGGCGAAAGCCGGGACCTCATGCCAAGAAGTCACGGCGGGCCTCCCCGAGGCCCCGGCTTTCGCCGGGGTGACGGGCAACTCTACTGCTCATCCTCGGGCGGCTCGTCGTCCGGTCCAGGAGGCGCCGGGGGCGGGGTGATGGTGGGAAGAGGCCGCCCGTCGTCGGGCACGTCCGCAGGCGCCTCCCCGGGCCGGGCCGAGACGGTGACTCCGTTCTCGTCCACCTGCACCCCGACCTCGTAGCCGGTGCCCTCGATCGGAAGGGTGATCGAGCCGTTGAGCCCCTCGGTCGAGACCGGCGCCTGAAGCGGGGGCGCCAATGCTTTGGCCGGCCCGGTGCCGACCGCCTGGGTCATGAAGTCGCGCCAGATCCGAGCCGGCAGGCCGCCGCCGGCGATCTGGCCGGCGAGCGGGCTGTTGTCGTCATTGCCGACCCAGACTCCGACCACCAGATCCTGGGTGAAGCCGATGAACAGAGCGTCGCGGCTGTCCTGGGTGGTTCCGGTCTTGCCGAAGGCGGGGACGGCGAGCGCCGCGCCGCGGCCGGTGCCCCGGTCGACGACGGCGCCGAGCATCTCCCTGAGCTCGTCGAAGGCCGGGTCGCCGCTGGTCCCCGTCGCCCGGTTCCACAGGCGCTGCCACCACGGCTTCTCCTCGTCCTCCAGCCCTTTCGGCCGCACCGGATAGGCGCCCGCGGCGACGGCCGCATAAGCCGAGGTCAGCTCGAGCAAAGTGACTCCCGAAGTGCCCAGCGCCAGGCTCGGATTGTCGTTGAGCGGGCTTCGAACGCCGAGATCGCGGGCTGCGCGGATGACGTTCTGCCGGCCGACCCGCTCCGAGAGCCGAACCGCGGCGACATTGCTCGACAGAGCGAACGCGTCGCGCAAGGTCAGGGTGCCGCGATATCGATTGCCGTAATTCTTCGGCTGCCATTCGCCGATCCTCAGCGGCGTGTCCGCGATCGGAGTCTCCGGGGTCATCCCGGCCCTCAGCGCGGCCAGATAGACGAACAGCTTGAAGGCCGAGCCCGGCTGGCGCCGCGCCTGCGTCGCCCGGTTGAACGGGCTCTTCGCATAATCCCGGCCGCCGACCATGGCGACGACCCGGCCGTCGGGCCGCATCGCCACCAGCGCCACCTGCGCCCGGCCGAGGCCGGCGCGGCGCACCGTCTGCAGCGCCAGCTTCTGCATCCGGCTCTCGAGCGTGGTCTGGACCTCCTCGTCGCCATAGCCGGCCTCGCCCCGGGCCCGGGCCATGGGCAGCACCCAGTCGGCGAAATAGGTACCGGTCGGAACCACCTTCGTGCGCTCGACCTTGAGCCGCGCCGGCTTCAGCCTATTGGCTTCGCGCCGGGTCAGCGCGCCTTCGCGGATCATGGTCGCGATCACCACCCTCCCGCGCTCCCGAGCCAGCTTGTAGTTGCGGGTCGGGGCGAGGCGCGAGGGCGCCTTGACCATGCCCGCCAGCATCGCCGCCTGGGCGACGTTGAGCTTTTCTGGCGGAACGCTGAAATAATGCCAGGAGGCGGCGCGCAGCCCGTAGGTATTGTCGCCGAGATAGACGTTGGAGAGATAGCGTTCGAGGATCTCGTCCTTGCTGAGCCAGGCCTCCAGCCAGAAGGCGATCAGCACTTCCTGAGCCTTGCGGGCGGCGGTTCGGTCGGCGGTGAGGAAGGAGATTTTGGCGAGCTGCTGGGTGATCGTGCTTCCGCCTTCGCGGACCCCGCCGGCGCCGAGGTTGCGCCAAGCGGCGCGGGCGATTCCGCGCAGGCTGATCCCGAGATGGCTTCTGAAGCCGCGATCCTCGACCGAGATGAAGGCGGCGGGGACGTGCCTGGGCAGATCGGCGATCCTGACCGGCTCGCGAATGTCGGCGCCGCGCCGGGCGATCGGATCCCCCTCGACCGAGACCAGGGTGAGGCTCGGCGCGGCGATCGGCTGAAGCGACTTGGAGAGCGGCGCGGTGATCGCCAGCCAGGCGACGATCAGCATGAACAAGGCGAGGATGGCGAGAACGAGTCGCTTCCAGCCCCAGCGCAATGGATTGTACCAGGCGCGCCTCGGCGGGCCGGGCGGCGGCGGCAAAGGTGGACCTCCCGGGGCCTGATACTGGGCCGGGGTCGGTTGCCACTGGGCTGTCTGGTCCAAACGCATTCCCTCTTCTTAGCGGCAGAACGACGGCACGGGAATCAGGTTGCGCCTTCGTTCGACGGGCCGGCCGCCGCGTCTATTCCCGCCCGGGTGGGATCGCCCGCCTTTCCTTCAGGTCGAAGCTGTCGTTGTCGGACAGCACGTGCACCCGCATATTGTGCATCGACAGCGCCTGCAGGGACTGGGCTTCGGCGATGTTGGAATAGCTGATGTCCGAGCCGTCGACGACGTAGACCGCGCCGCTGCCGATGACCTTGAAGCAATCCCCCTCCACCACCGCCGCTGTGTCCTCGTCGAGGCCGAGGCCGAGGATCCGCGGATTGTGGGCGATCGCCCCGATCAGCCGGCCGAAGCGGCCGCGCTCGGCGAAATGCTGGTCGATGATGACGTCGCGCATCAGCCCCATTCCGGGGGCCATGTGGAGGTCGCCGATGCGGTGGGTGACCTTGCTGGTGCCCTTGATCAGCATCGTCTCGCTCATCACCGACGCGCCCGCCGACGTTCCGGCGACGACTCCGCCGCGCTCGTAAAGGGCCCGGACCTTCGCCTCGATGCCGGTGTCGCCGATCTGGCTGGTGATCCTGAGCTGGTCGCCGCCGGAGAAGAAGATGCCGGCGGCATCGTCGAGCACCGAGAGCTTCTCGCGGTCCTGAGCCTGGCTTCGCTCCTCGACGTAAAGCTCGACCAGCTCGCCGAGGCCGAGATCGGCGAACGCCTGCTCATATCCGGCGAAATAACCCTCGGGGCGGTGGCTCGCGACGGTGGCGAGGACGAGCTTGCCGCCGCGCACGTGCCGGGCGATCTCGCGAAGGATCACCCGCGGGCCGCTCGGCGCCCGGTCCTCGCCGCCGCCGATGATGATCAGGCAACCCCGGCGCCGCCGGCTTTCGTCGCTCACTATTCGGCCGAGAGGAAGGCGGCGCGGCCGGAGGTGCGTTCGGCGGCCGGCTTGAAGTCGTGGATCTGCTGCCAGGTGCCGTTGATGTCGTTGGGCGTGATGACGATGAGGTCCCCCGGGCGTCCCATGGCCAGCGCCGCGGCCGTTGACGCCGTTTCGCCGGCGATGAGGTGGATGTGGTCGGGCGAGCGGCCCGCCGCCAGAGCGCCTTTCTCAAGGTGGTGCATCACCTCCCCGCGCGGGCGGCCGCGCAGCCCGGGATCCTCCCGGAAGATGAGCTCGTCGAAGATTCCGGCGGCGATCCGGCCCATCTCCTCGATGTCCTCGTCGCGCCGGTCCCCCGGAATCGAGACCGTTCCGATCGTGCGCTTGTAGCGGTTGCTGAGGCCGCGCACGACCTTGCCGAGCGCCGCGAGGCCGGCGGCATTGTGGGCATAGTCGAGAATGACCCGGAAGCCGTGGGCGTCGTTGACGTTGAGTCGGCCGGGATTCTGCTCGAAGGTCGAAATGAACTGGGTCATGGCCGAGCGGATGGTGAGGATCGGCACTTCGTGCGCGAGCGCGATGGCGATGGCGGCGAGCGAGTTGGCGACGTTGAACTCGGCCATTCCGTGCAGGGTGGCGGGAATGGCGCCCGCCTTCATGATCGTCTCGCGGCGGGACTCGTCGTAAAGGACGATCGTGCCGCCCTCGGGGCCTCCCTCGCGCACCACCGCCATTCCGCCTTCATCGACATGCTCTCGAAGCATCGGCGACATTTCGGCGCCGCCGCACAAGGAGAACCAGATGATCCGGCCGCGAGCGCGGCGAGCCATCTTCACGGTCAGCGGATCGTCGGCGTTGAGGATGGAATGACCGTTTCGCCGAACGGCCTCGACCACCACCTGCTTGACGTCGGCGAGGTCCTCCACCGTCTCGATGCCCTTGAGCCCGATATGGTCGGCGGTGACGTTCAGGCAGGCGGCGATGTCGGCGCGCTCGTAAGCGAGCCCTTCGCGCAGAAGCCCGCCGCGCGCCGTTTCCAGAACCGCCACCTCGACCGTGGGGTCGCGAAGGATCATCCGGGCGCTGCGCGGGCCGGTGGCGTCTCCCTCGTGGGTGAGGATGTCGTTGACGTAGACTCCGGTCGTCGAGGTGAGGCCGACGGCGCAGCCGGTGTAGCGCAGGATATGCTTGGTCATCCGCCCGACGGTCGACTTGCCGTTGGTGCCGGTGATGGCGATGATCGGAATGCGCGAGGAACCGCCCCGCGGGAACAGCATCTCGATGATCGGCTTGGCGACGTCGCGCGGCGCCCCTTCCGAGGGGTCGATGTGCATTCGAAGGCCCGGCGCGGCATTGACCTCGATGACTCCGCCGCCGGTCTCCCGGACCGACTGGCTGATGTCGGGGCAGACGAAATCGACTCCGCAGACGTCGAGGCCGATGATCAGGGCTGCCCGACGGGCGATCTCGACATTGTCGGGATGGATCTCGTTGGTCCGGTCGACGGCGGTGCCGCCGGTCGAGAGGTTGGCGGTAGCGCGAAGCGGGACGACCTCGTCCGCCTCGGGGATGGAATTGGGGGTGAGGCCGGAGCGGGAAAGGAACTCCTCGACATGGGCGTCGATCCGGATCCGGGTCATGACGTTCTCGTGGCCCACGCCTCGGCGCGGATCGCGATTCACCTCCTCGATCAGCTGGCGGATCGTGCTGATCCCGTCGCCCGTGACCTGGGCGGGGATTCGTTCGGCGACCGCGACCATCTTGCCGCCGACGACGAGGATGCGGTGATCGTTGCCCTCGAAAAACTGCTCGACGATGACGTCGCGGCCCTTGGCCTGGGCCAGCGCCTCGTCGAAGCCGAAGCGAAGCTGCTCCTCGTCCATGATGCCGATCGTGACTCCGCGGCCGTGATTGCCGTCGAGCGGCTTGGTGACCAGGGGATAGCGCAGCCGTCTCGCCCCGCGCACCGCCTCCTCGACGTCGCGAACGACGATTCCGCGCGGCACCGGAACGCCGCTCTCGTCGAGCAACTTCTTGGTCATGTCCTTGTTGCCG
The DNA here is from genome assembly GCA_963850005.1 of uncultured Alphaproteobacteria bacterium. Classification (GTDB taxonomy): domain Bacteria; phylum Pseudomonadota; class Alphaproteobacteria; order Sphingomonadales; family Sphingomonadaceae; genus Allosphingosinicella. The sequence continues at coordinate 524,753 of CAWKJG010000004.1, read as the reverse complement.
GCGAGGTCGGTGGCGACCAGGGAAGTCTGGCCGGTGACCGAGGCCCGTATCTTCTGCTGGTGGCGGCCGTGGCCGAGCTGGAGCAGGCTCCTCTCGTCGAGGCGCATCACCGGAATTCCGCGCCGCTCCGCCTCGTCGACCAGGGCCTTGGTGCTCGGGCCGAGCGCCTTGCGGCGGACCATTCGCTTCAGGGCGTCGAGCCGAAGATCGAGATCGAACTCGCCCTCCAGCGTGAAGATCCGGTCGAGGCCGCTCAGGCCCTGCAGATCGGCCGGGAGGAGCGAGTGGACCAGCTCGAGCGCGACCCGCCCCGCCATCAGCCCGACCTTCTCCTCATTGTAGGCGAACATGACGTTGTAGACGCCCGGCCGGGACTTGACCGACCGGGTCTTGCCGCGGGTGGCGCGCGACCCGGCCAGGGTCTGAAGCTCGAGCGCGATATGCTCGGCGACATGGCCGAGCCAGGTGCCTTCGCGAAGCCGCCGCTCGAAGCCGCCGCGGACCCGGAGCGAGCAGCCGTGGCGGCCGACTCCGGGCAACACAGCGAGCAGGCCGTCGGTGAAGCCGTCGATTCGGTTGCTCGGCCACTCCTCCAGCTGCCCGAGGTCGAGCTGGATCCGGATCATCGGCGTGTGGCTGTAATAATGAGGCCCGCGATAGACCCCGACCTCGGTCACCTGCATCCGGGCGGTCAGCTGCCGGGTTGCCGGGTCGTCCTTCGAGGCGAAGAACACGCCGTTTTGCGGGCCATTATCCTGGGTCGGCGCTTCGGCCACGGGCGCGGACTGGTTCGGAGGCGTCATGATCCCGTTCAACTTTCGGAGAGAGGCCAGGTTCCGGCGGCGGCAACCTGACGCAAACAATACGGAAGCGGAACGATAGCGATTATCCGAGGCCAGGGGAAGGACCGAGCAGGTCAGGCCTCGATGCGCAGAGCCTTGCAGACGGCCCGATAGGCGACCGACTTGACCAGGTTCGAGTGCGGGAAGGGGCGGGGCGCCGCGGGCTTCAGTCCCGTTCTTCGAAGCAACCGGTTGAAGCCGCGGGCGTAGGATTCGTTGTAGCTCCACTCGGAACGCCAGGTGATCGACAGCGAGATCGAAGGCTCCGGCCCGTTCTTCACCCAGTGCGGCGCCTTGACCGGCACGTAGATCGAGTCGCCCGGCGCCAGCTCGAACGCTTCGCCGCGGGAGGCGAATTCGTCGCGCCACGGCAAGTTGCGGTGGCCGCCCTGATGGAAGTCCTCATGCCGCTCGTCGGGCGCCAGCGCCTCGTCTCCCGCCGGAAAGACGGTCATCGTCTTGCGGCCGCTTATCTGGAGCAGGATATTATGCTCGGGATCGAAGTGAAAAGGAGTGACGGCGCCCGGCGAGGAGACGAAGACGAAGCCCTGAAGGTTCAGCATCTCCCCGGTCGCGGCGCCGACCGTGTCCCGGAGCGGAGCGAGCGCGTCGTGGAGCAGCGCCCGATAGATCGGGTCCTGCTCGATGAACTTCAGGACCATCCACGAGCCGCAATGCTCGATCGACCGGATCGTCTCGGCGGCTCCGAGACCGTTGGCGGGCACGTCCTGCGGATCGAGGCCGATCGACAGGTCGCCGCGATTATATTCGGCATCGACCGGGCGGATTCGCTGGGAAAGGCCGACCAGCGCTTCCAGGGTCAGCAGTTCATGGCCGCACAGGCCGTGCCGGATCAGCCCGGGGCGCTGCGGGTAGAGAGTGCCGAGCGCCGCCAGCGCCTCGTCGTCGAACGAACGGATCACTTCGCTCTCCGGAACAGCCGCTTGCCCGTAGCCCAGCCCGCTTCGATGGCGCGCCATCCGGCGAAGGAGAGACGGCGGCGGGCGCCGGCGAGCGGGACGCTGAGCCGAACGATCGTCCGCCGTTCGCCCCACAGGCTGTCGATCATCGGATGGTTTTCGGCGGCGCAGCTGTCCATCCACGCAATGTCCCCGCGCGCCAGGATGTCGAGATTGTCGAGCTGGATGAGCACGCCGGGCGAGAAGCGGGCATAATCCTCGTCATAGGCGATCTTGAACGAGAAGCCGCCCGGAGGAGTCAGGAAGTTGACCAGCATCGCGATCGGTCTTCCGTCGAGCTCTAGCCGCCTGATCTGCAGGCGTCCGGCCGCCGCCGCTCCGCCCAGGACCTGGCGAAAAAAGGCTTCGGTGGCCGGGTGCGAGGCGAGGGCCGAACCGGCGCGGCCCTTCCAGCCGCGGCGCTCCAGGCTCAGGAAGTCGTCGCACCAGGCGGCGAGATCCTCTCCCGGCCCCCACGTGCGCGACGTGACCGTGCCGAGCTCCGCCAGCCGGCTGGCCAGTCGCTTGAGCTCCTTCCGTTTCTTCTTGCGGATCGTTTTTTCGAGATATTCGGCCGGTGAGAGCGCGCTGGCGAGAGACGCTCGGACGAAGCGCTGAACGATCGGCACCGGACGCCCGAGCTCCGACGCGGCCTCGATCAGCCCCGAGTGCACGGCTCCGCGTTCGACCAGGCCGTTGACGTGAAGGAAACCCGGCGCCCAGGCCGCGCCATCGAGATGCCGAAGCAGCGCCCGCCAGAAATCGGCCTCCCGCCCGGCGCGTATCAGCGGCGTGCCGAGGAAATCGTTGTGATGGCGCCAATTGCGCACGTGCGCCGCCGGCAGCCGGCCGTAATCGAGGCGCACGCACAAAGGCATCACCCCGATCAGGCTGTCGTCGCGCACCTCCACCAGCCTGATGTCCTGATCGCCGGTAAGATGTTCCAGCCCGGCGGCCGCGAACCAGGGTTCCTGGAAGGCGTTCGGCTCCGACGCCGTCTTGGCCAGGCCCTGCCACTCGGCCAGGAAGGGCGAGTCCAACGCTCGCGCGAACCGTTCGCGGACGGCGAGCGCGGCGGCCGGCCAGAGGGCCGCCGCGGATTCCAGCGCCGTCGGCGCGAGTTCAAAGGCTGCCGCGTTCAGATGCATCATCCTGCCGACCTTCCTACGCCCGGACGGTAAACATTTTGCGTCTTTGCGGGTGTGCCCTCGCGGGCTTAGGGACGGAGCATGGACAGCCGCATTTCGCCCCCCGCAGCTCTGGTCGCCTCCAGCCACGCCGACGCCGCCGCTTATGAGATTCTCTACCGCCAGTCGCTCGACGATCCCGACACTTTCTGGGCCGGCCAGGCGCGGCGGATCGACTGGGTCCGGGCGCCCACGGTCGCCGGCAACTGGTCGTTCGATCCGGTCGACATCAAATGGTTTGAGGACGGAGTCCTCAACCTGTGCGCCAATTGCGTCGACCGTCATCTCGAGACCCGCTCCGACCAGGTCGCGATCCTGTTCGAAGGCGACGAGCCCGGCACCGGCCGAAGCCTCACTTACGGCGAACTCTTTCGCGAGGTCGTCCGGATGGCGAATTGCCTGAAGGCGCTGGGCGCCGGCAAGGGCGACCGGATCACCCTTTACATGCCGATGATCCCGGAAGCCGCGGTGGCGATGCTCGCCTGCGCCCGGATCGGCGCGGTCCATTCGGTCGTCTTCGGCGGTTTCTCGCCCGAGGCGCTGCACGGGCGGATCGAGGATTGCGCCAGCCGCTTCGTCGTCACCGCCGACGGCGGCCGGCGCGGCGGCAAGCTCGTGCCCCTGAAGGCCAATGTCGACTCCGCCCTGGCCAAGGGCGCCGAGGTCGAGGCCGTCCTCGTCGTCCGCCACCTCGGCAACGACGTCGAGTGGACCGAAGGCCGCGACCATTGGCTCCATGACATGGCCGGCCTGGTCCCGGACGAATGCCCGGCCGAACCGATGAACGCCGAGGACCCGCTCTTCATCCTCTACACGTCGGGCTCGACCGGAAAGCCCAAGGGCGTCCTCCACACCACCGGCGGCTATGCGGTCTGGACCGCGGCGACCTTTCACTACGTCTTCGACTATAAGCCGGGCGAGATCTTCTGGTGCACCGCCGACGTCGGCTGGGTCACCGGCCATAGCTACGTCGTCTACGGGCCGCTCCTCAACGGAGCGACCAGCCTGATGTTCGAGGGCGTTCCCAACTATCCGGATTTCAGCCGCTTCTGGGACGTGGTCGAGCGCTGCAAGGTCGACATCTTCTACACCGCCCCCACGGCCATCCGAGCTTTGATGCGCGAAGGCGAGGGGCCGGTCCGGAAGCACGACCGCTCGTCCATCCGCCTGCTCGGAACGGTCGGCGAGCCGATCAACCCGGAGGCCTGGCGCTGGTATTACGAGGTCGTCGGCGAAAGCCGCTGCCCGATCGTCGACACCTGGTGGCAGACCGAGACGGGCGGGGTCATGATCACCACCCTGCCCGGAGCCCACGCCATGAAGCCGGGCAGCGCGGGGCGACCCTTCTTCGGAGTCGAGCCGCAGCTGGTCGGTCCCGAGGGTGAGTTGCTGGACGGCGCCGCCTCGGGCAACCTCTGCATCGCCCGCTCCTGGCCGGGCCAGATGCGCAGCGTCTACGGCGATCACGAGCGCTTCGTGTCGACCTATTTCAGCACCTACCGGGGCAAATATTTCACCGGCGACGGCTGCCGCCGCGACGAGGACGAATATTACTGGATCACCGGCCGGGTCGACGACGTCCTCAACATCTCCGGCCACCGCCTGGGCACGGCCGAGATCGAAAGCGCTTTGGTCAGCCACCCCAAGGTCGCCGAAGCCGCCGTCGTCGGCTACCCGCACGACATCAAGGGGCAGGGCATCTATTGCTACGTCACCCTGATGGAGGGCGAGGAAGGCAGCGAGGCGGTGGAGAAGGAATTGCGCCAGCACGTCCGCGCCGAGATCAGCCCGATCGCCAGCCCCGATCTGATCCACTTCACCGCCGGCCTGCCGAAAACGCGCAGCGGCAAGATCATGCGCCGAATCCTGCGCAAGATCGCGGAGAACGATTTCGGGAGCCTGGGGGATACGTCGACGCTCGCCGACCCCGGTCTGGTCGACGGCCTGATCGAAGGCCGCCGCAACCGCTAGCCCGCCCGTCCCCGACCATTCCGGAACCTCAAATTCGGTGTCAGACACCGAATTTCCGCGCCGTCCGCGAAGCGGGGCTTTTTCTACGTCGTGCCTTTGCGCCTTCGTGCCTTCTCTCAAAATCGGGTGGCGAGACGGTCGACCTGAAGGCGCCGGGATCCGACCGGGTGCAAGGCGCAGGCCGGCACCGATGCCTCCGGTGCTCGCCTTCAAACGACGTGCCTGACTGATTCTTCGAGAGAAGGCACGAAGGTACAAGAAAGAAGGAATCAGGATGCCGCTTCGCGGCGGTGCGGGCGTTGGAGGCAGGCGCAGTGAAGGATGTTGAAAAACAAATGCTTGTCCGCCTAGAACAGCCGCTTCGGGGAAGGGGCGGGCCATGGTGAGTTTTGCATTGCGCGGAGCGGTCGCCGTCATGCTGCTGGCGCTCGCGCCGTCGGCCTTCGCGGCGCCGCCGGGGCCGGCGGAAACCCTGCCCGAGCCGGCGCTCGAGGCGGCGGCCGCCGTCGATGCCTTCCACGCCGCGCTTCGCCGGGGCGACCCCGCCGCGGCGCTGGCGCTGGTCGCGGACGACGCCCTCGTCTTCGAGGACGGCCGGGTTGAGCGGACCAAGGCCGAATATGCGCTCCACCATGCCGGGGCCGACGCCGCCTTCTCGAAGGCGGTGCCGTCGAAGCGGCTGAGCCGGACCGGCCAGGCCAGTGCCGATCTCGCCCTGATCGCCAGTGAAAGCCGGACTAGGGGCCGCTTCAAAGGTCAGGATGTCGATCGGATCATGGTCGAGACGATGATCCTTCGCCGCGGCTCCGACGGCGCGTGGAAGATCGTCCACATTCACTGGTCCTCGGCGCAGCCCGCGACGGAGTGAGGCGCCCGCCTCAGCGAGTCCCGTAGGTCCGGTCGCCGGCGTCGCCCAGCCCGGGAACGATGTAGCCGTGGTCGTTGAGCGACTCGTCCATCGCGGCCGTCCAGATCGGGACGTCGGGATGGGCGGCCCGGACCGCTTCGACCCCGGGCCTCGAGCAGAGCAGGCAGACGAAGCGCATGTCGACGACTCCGCCTTCCTTGAGCCGGTCGAGGGCGGCGATGGCGGTGTGGCCGGTGGCCATCATCGGGTCGACGACGATGACCAGCCGTTCGCCGATGTCCTCCGGCGTCTTGAAATAATATTCGACGCATTCGAGCGAGACCGGCTCGCGATAGAGGCCGATATGGGCGACCCGGGCCGAGGGGAGGAGGTCGAGCATCCCTTCGGCCATGGCGAGGCCGGCGCGAAGGATCGGGGCGATGACCAGCTTCTTGCCGGCGATGGCGGGCGCTTGGGTGACCGCGATCGGAGTTCTCGATTCGGACCAGGTCGGTCGGCAGGTCGCGAGTCACTTCGTAGCAGAGCAGGGTCGCGATCTCGCGCACCACGGTCCGGAACAGCAGGATCGAGCTGTTCCTGTCGCGAAGGATGGTGAGCTTGTGCTGGACCAAAGGGTGGTCGACGATCGTCAGTCCGTCCATTCTAGAATACCGTTCCGTCGCTGAGGATAGTGAAAGGGGGGCCGCCGCCCGGACGGAGCTCGGCCGCGATTTGCCGGCCCGCCGCCCAGCTTCCGCCTTCGAGCATCCGGGCGAGTGGGAAGCTCCGCTCGCCCACTCCGAGCTCGGTGCGGACCAAAGGTGCGAGGCGATCGAGCAGGGCGACCGTCATCGAGCGCCATGCCACGATGAGCGGATCCGACACATTGTGGGGAAGTCCGGCCGAACCCGGGTCGGTCAGGCTGAGCACGCCGGTATCGACGAAGAGCCCGCCGTTGCGATATTCCGCGAGGCCGGTCAGGCCGTCTATGTCGACGATTTCGATGCCGGCGGCCTCAAGCGGCTCGATCAGCGAATAAGCCAGCCATTGCGACAATTTATGCAGCGGCACGAGGCCATCGCTCTTTTCGTCCCGGCGGATGGCGGGGTGACGCCAGCAATCGCCGAGCGGGACTCCGTCGAGCACAAGCCGGTCGGCCCAGATCGGCCCGAGGGCTTCGAGCAGCAATTCGAGAATATCCGGCGCCGGCAGCCTGCCCCCGTCGGCCCGGGCGGCCAGCACGTCGAAGAGCCCGCCCGGCCGCGGCTCGTCCGCGGTTGCGAACAGGTCCGGCCGGGCTACTACCTGGGCGCCCAGGCGTCTGAGCAGCGCGGTGCGACCCTGGAGGCCCGCGAGGGGATTGTCGTCCCCGGTCTGGAAGCCTCGCGCCAGGATCGAGCCGTCGAGCGCCGCCAGCGCCTCGCCGCCGGTGCCCAGCGCGCCGCTTTCGACCAGTCTCTGGCTGGCCACGGCAAGCCCCTCGGACCGGGTAAAAGTCCTGCCGCTCACCGGGTCGGCGAAGCGCCAGCCCGGACCGGCGCCCGCGTCGAGCAGGACGGAGAGGATGACCAGGTCGAAGGCCGCGCGCGCGCGCGCCGCCCCGTCATAATCCGGCAGTCGGGGCGGCCCGGCGACGAAATGCCGCCAGCGGGCGTGGAACGGGATAGCGAGATCGGGATAGGCCTCTCGGGTCACCCGCGCGGTCAGCATCGCCGCATCTTCGAGCCGGCTAAGGTCCACCGTCCAGCCGCCCACCCCGCCCTCGAGCGCGATGTCCAGCATCTCGTGCGCGCGCTCGCGCACGGCGGCGGCGTTGAGCAAAGCGAGGAGGGCGGGGTCGGGCGCCATCAATCCTCCCCATCGCAGATGGGGAGGGGGACCCTGCGAAGCAGGGTGGAGGGGTAATTGGCTCGAACTCGAAGGCTCGAGCTCGAGGCGGCGCAGGCCTGTGCCATCTACCCCTCCACCACCCTACGGGTGGTCCCCCTCCCCGCGCGCTTCGCGCGCGGGGAGGATGAGACGCGGTCGAGCTCGATCATCCACCCTAGAACTTTCCCAAATCCCGCCCGACGACGCCGCGAAGCTCGTCCGCCGAGGGTGGTTTTTCGTGCGAAAAATAGCCCGCCGCCTTCTTCGCCTCCATCTCGACGCTGGCGTCCGGCGGTACCAGCCCGTCGGGGATCGGAACGCGCTCGCCGATCTCGACTCCGCCGGCGGCGAGGGCGTCGTATTTCATGTTCGACATCGACACGAAGCGGTCGATGCGGGTGATTCCGAGCCAGTGGATGATGTCCGGCATGAGCTGCTGGAAGCGGGCGTCCTGGACTTCGGCGACGCATTCGGTGCGCTCGAAATAGGTCGCCGCCTGGTCGCCGCCCGGCTGGCGCTTGCGGGCGTTGTAGACCAGGAACTTGGTCACCTCGCCGAGCGCCCGCCCTTCCTTGCGGTTGTAGACGATGAGGCCGGTGCCGCCCGCCTGGGCCTGGCGGGTCGCTTCCTCGATGCCGTGGGTGAGATAGGGGCGGCAGGTGCAGATGTCGGAGCCGAACACGTCGGAGCCGTTGCATTCGTCATGGACCCGGCAGGTCAGCGTCTTCGACGTGTCGCCGAGAGAGGCGGGATCGCCGAAGATGTAGAGGGTCATGCCCCCGATCGGCGGCAGGAACACCGACAGATCGGGGCGGGTGACGAGCTCGGGATACATTCCGCCGGTCTGCTCGAACAGGCAGCGCCTCAGGCTTCCCTCGGCCACTCCGAAGCGCTCGGCGACGCCCGGAAGCCACCAGACCGGATCGACCGCGATCTTGGTGACCGAGACGTCGCCCGCCTCGTGGACGATGTCGCCGTCGACCTCGAGCCGGCCGGCCGCGATCGCCCCCTGGATCTCGTGCAGGGTCAGCCGCGCCCGGGTGATCGCGATCGACGGCCGGATGTCGATGCCTTGCTCGATCAGCGCGCCGAAATCCTGGGCGACGCGGTGGCCCCACGGGTCGAGCGACACGATCTTGCCGGAATCGCCCCATTGCGGATGCGGCCCGATCTCGCAGACCGGCGAAGTGTCGTGGAAGTCCGGCTTGGCATTGGGGTCCATCGCCCCGGACGAGATGGCGAGCGCCCGGTAGATCGAATAGGAGCCGCCATGCGCGCCGATCGCGTTGCGGTCCGAGCGCGCGTTGACGGTCGCGATCACCGGCCCCCGCTCCTGCGCGGTCGCTGCCCCCCACGTCAGCGGAAACCGCACCGGCCCGCGCGATCCGGGATGCGACGTCAGCCGGATATGGCCGCTCTTCCCGTCCGAACTCATCGACTTGTCCTCTCTTCACGCCACCGGGCCTCGCGGCCTTTGCGCGCCAACGCTACGCCAGCGGAAGCGGAGTGGCTAGGCTGGAAACGGGCCGACGCCGGTGCGACAAGCCCGAGCATGGCGGACGCACTCCACCGAGTTCGGAATCACCGGCGCCTCCGGCTGCGGAGTGACGACTCTGGGCGCCGCGCTCGCCGCTCGGCTGGACGCGGTTCATATCGACACCGACGATCATTATTGGCTGGCCACCGATCCGCCTTATCAGAAGAAAAGCGACGTTCCCGAACGGCTCGAAGGCATCGCCGCCGGGCAGGCGCGCACCGGACGCTGGGTCCTGACCGGAACGCTCGATCGCTGGGCCGAGCCCGCGATCGGCGACGCCGAGCTGATCGTCTTTCTCGAAGTGCCGACCCCGGTTCGGCTTGAGCGTCTCCGGGCCCGCGAGCAGGGGCGGTTCGGGGCAGCGCTGCTGCCGGGCGGAGCGATGCATGAGACTCATCGCGAGTTTATCGAATGGGCCGCCCATTATGATGACGGCACGCTTCCCGGCCGGAGCCGGCCCAAGCACGAAAGCTGGCTCGCCGGGCTCGGCAAACCGGTGCTGAGGCTCGACGGTGCCCGTCCGACGAAGGAGCTGGTCCGATCCGTCCTGGAGTGGACGGCTTAGCGCAGAACGCCCTGCCGCCGCATCCGCAGCGCATAGACCAGAAGCGCGATCGCCACGGCCCAGATGGCGAGGTTCATTCCGATCATCGCTCCGGTCATCATGCCCTCGGGCAGCGTCGCCAGCACATATTGGTAGACGGTGCTGACCGCCAGTCCGGCCAGTGACACCGCGAAGGCGGCCACGGCATAGCGGCTGCGCATGAGGAGCAGCAGCGACCCGGCCATGCCGCCCCACACGCCCAGCGCCCATACCGCCTCCATCCAGACCGGGAAGCTCTCGAAATAGATGCGCTGGGGGTCGGTGAAATTGGCCAGATATTGCGCGTTGCGGGTCTGGGTCATCAGATAGTCGAAGCAGCCGAACGCATTCCAAAGGGTGGCCAGAATGCCGACAACCCACAGATGTACCGGTGTCCTACCCTCCATCTTCGCCTCCCTCCGGCAAAGCGGCCTTGCCGCACCGCCAAGGCTCGCATCGTTGCGGCCCCGTTGCAAGCGGCTCTACAGCCTCATCACGCCCTTGCGCGGTTCGCGTATCGCCATCGTCTCGGCCGTCAGCGGAGCGCCGGCGGCGAGCAGGGCCTGGCGGCGGCCGGCGGGACTGGTGCCGAGCTGGACCCGCTCGAAGGGCAGGAGCGAGGCGAAGCAGGCATGGGCGAGGCAGCGCTCGACGAAACCCGCGACCCGCGGCCAGCGGACGCGATCCGGCTCGACCCCGACATAAGCGCCGTTGCGGAAGAAGGTGGCGATCGCGATGTCGGCGAGGCCGATATCGTCGCCGAACAGCCAGCCTTCGCCGGGCAGCTCGCCTTCGAGATAGTCGAGCTCGCGCGGGAGATCCACGTCCAGGGTCTTCGCGATCCGAGCCTCGTCGCCGGGCTCGCCCCAGACGATGGGGTGGACGAACTTCGGGTAGAACAGCCCCCAGATGAAGACGTCGCCGAGCCGCGTATCGGCATATTCCTCGAGCCAGCGGGCTCGGGCGCGGTCCTTCGCTCCGGCGGGGAGGAGCGGGCGCCCCGGATAGGCGTCGTCCAGATAGGCGCAGATGATGGAGGAGTCGCACAAGGTGAGGCCGTCCTCGATCAGCACCGGAATCCGCCGAAGCGGGCTCAGCCGCTCGAACGAATCGTCGCCGTAGAAAGGCGTTATCGGATCGATCTCGTAATCCAGGCGCTTGAGGGCCAGGCCGGCGAGCACCTTCCTGACATAGGGGCTGACGTAGCTGCCGATGATCTTCATCCGGCCAGCCTAGCAGGGCCGGCAAGGCTCGCGAAGCGCCTAGGCGCGCGCGGCGCTCGGGTAGGCGCGGAGGCTCGCCGTCGTGGAGTCCGGCTCGAGGTCCGTCGCCACGCCGAGCAGGCATTGCTGCGCGGCGACGAGGGGCATCGCCCGGCTGAACAGCCAGCCCTGGCCGTAGGCGATGCCGAGATCGTGAAGCGTTCGGCGTTCCTCCGGTCGCTCGATACCCTCGGCGACGATGACGCTGCCGATATGGTCGGCGAAGCTCGCCATGGCGAGCGCCAGGGCACGCTTGGCGGGATCGCCGTCGACGTAACGGGTCAGGCTGATGTCCAGCTTCAATATATCGGGCCGAAGCGAGACGATATGCCTGAGGCCGGCATAACCGGCACCGACATCGTCGATGGCGATGCGCGCATGGGGGCGAAGCCGGTCGAGGGCGCGGGCCAAAGCGCGATAATCGTCGACCCTGTGATGCTCGGTTACCTCCAGCACCAGGTCGCGCCCGCCCGTCGCCTCGACCAGCGGTTCGAGACGGCCCGAAAGGATGGTCGCGGGGGAGACATTGACCGAAAGATATTGGCCCGGGGCCAGATAAGGGAAAGCGGCGAAGGCCTGCCGGACCGCCGCGAGCTCGAGATCGACGCCAAGCGCCACTTCGAAGGCTTCGTCGAACCACGCGTTCGGCGGCCGCTCGGCGCTGTCGGGAAAGCGCGCGAGCGCCTCGGCGCCGATCGGGACGCCGTCGTCGAGACGGTGGATGGGCTGGAGGTGGATCGCCGGTTGGCGGGCGGCGAGCGAATCCTCGATTCGGGCAACGCAGGCACGGCGTTCGGCCTGCGCATCCCGCTCGACCTCGATCTGGTCGATCGCGAGATCGGCGAAGGCCTTCACCGTCGCCAGGTCGCGATCGGTCAAACTATGATCCGGCGACCGGCTGAGGCAGCAGAAGCTTCCGTAGACGCTGCCGTCCTTCAGCCTCAATGGAACGCTGATGTGGCAGCCGACGGGCAGCGCCATGGTGATCGGAAGGGTGCGGGCGAAGGGGATCGCCGCCGCCTCCCGGATAAGCTCCGGCAATCGACCGTTGAGAATGTGCCAGCAATAGCTCTGGTCGAGGGGCTCGCTGTCTCCGGGGGCCGAGGGCACGGGGATAGCCGCGCTGATATGCGTGAATTCGCGGCGCTCTTCGACGAACCGGGACGTGAAGGCGATCTCCATGCCGAGGTGCCGCCGAACCGCGTCGAGGATCGTGTCGACGGAGGAGCGGCCCGCGCCTTTGTCGTCGACCTCGGCGGCCAGGAACGCCCCCAATGCATTCTCAGCCATGTTCCGCTCCCCGCTTTCCAGCTTCCTACCGCCCGGGCGTAAGGAAAGCGTGAAGGGCACCTCGAACCTCGGCGCCCGCATGCTATGGTCACGGGAATGAAGCAGAGGCGAGGGAGGAGACAGCCGATGAGCGCGACCGGAAGCTGCCACTGCGGAGCCGTCCGAATCGAGGCCCCGGCGCCGCCCGAATGGGTCGCCTCGTGCAATTGCTCGCTCTGCACCAAGACGGCCTGGCTGGTCGCTTATTATCCCGACGGCGCGGTCAAGGTGGAGGGCGAGACCGTGCCCTACATCTGGGGCGACCGGATGATCGGGATCCACCATTGCCCGGTGTGCGGCTGCGGCACCCACTGGCGCACGCTGTGCGAAGATTTCGGGAAGATGGGGGTGAATGCGCGGCTGCTCGACGGCTTCGATGCGGGCGCGGTGGAGGTGCGGCTGTTCGATAATGCGGGGTGAGGGGGCGACTTTCGCGGCTGGTACCGACGAACCGCATTTGCGGACTGGTCGGTTGAGTCCCAAGCACGTCAGGTCCGCCTAGGGGTGGAAAGTGACATCACCTTGGTTGGTAATGGTGCTGCTTATTCGAAACCGCCATGAGCTTGAGGCGAGGGTTTCCCTCTTATGAACGCCGGCACAGTGACTGACGCAATATAAGAGTATGGCACGGCGACAACCGCTGTTGACGGGACCAAAGCCATAATTCGGGCTTGCACCATTCGAAGAATGTTTCGGCGCTAGCTGTGAGAATTGAGTTTGCGCTCTATGCACATAGCTGGCGGTGCATGGCTGCGTTCGGATAGACCGCGCAGATCCAACGCTTGCCAGCGCTTGCGAGACCGATCTGAGTCGTACAAGATGGCCTCACGAGAGAGGTGTAATGATATCCAAATATTTCTCGGACATCACCAGAGTCCTGGCTGTTGGTGCGGGCTTTGCAGCTTTGCCATTATTCGCGGCGCTTGCTTCACTTGAGCCGCCGTGGCCACCTGCCATAGGCTTCGTCTCAGCAGGGATCATTGTGGTCGGCGCACTAATTATTTGGGAATGGACGAGAAAGGCAAACATTCGCAATAGGAGAAAGTGGCTTGTGTGGGCCACGGCGCTTATGCTTGTTGGTCTTCTATTTTATTTAGTCCTTTATTCTCTTTACGTTGAGACAGTTCCAGGAACAAATATCCGGATCGTCCGAGGGTTCCAGTGTACGATTGATGCTGAACTTGTTTATCGAGAACAGTGTTCCGAACTGCCAAGCTCGGCCCTTGATGAAGCCGGCTGGGATGTAAACGAACTATGGACACGAACGTCCATCACTACGGTACGCGTTGGCCTAGCTACCTGTTGGCTTGTCTTCACTGCTGGTCTGGTGATGGCAGTGGGTTCCGTGGTTGCCGGGCGGCGAGTCTAATCGATGAGGCACGTCGCATTGGCTTTGGGGACCTTGGTGCTAGTATCGTCATTATTGAGCACCGGAGCCTCGAACGAATTGCGAGAGGTTGTGAGTTCCTCGGCTGCAACACCTATGCGCGATGTCATCGATGGTTTGGCTGAGTCGCAGACAGGCGAGCCGGTACCAGCATCAAGAGTTCGCCGAGCCGATAACTGATGACCCTGTCCGTCAAGCGTTTTTGCGAACCAGAGCGCTTAATGATCCGCGTTACGAGTCGATACTCTCAGCAATGAGGCGAAAATATCGCTTTGCCTATCAAGCGGCCGTTACGATAGTACAAGAGAACTTTAAAGACTATGACCGATATTACTCGGATATTTCGATGGCATATGTCTCTACTGGATATTGCGGACACTATGCACCTTACTCAATCAGCGAACAGCACTCAGATGGCTGGCACCGCCCGGTGGGCGACGAACCAGATGACATAGAGGCCGACGCATTTGAACATGTAGTCGTAAGGGAAAGCTTGCGGAGGCACAGGTATCCGCAGGCGATTCTGCTCGCTGTCGACGAGACTGCGGATCGGGCGCTTCAAATCACCGCATTGAGGGATTTCGCAGAGACTCTCTGGCAGCGACGTCAGCGAACTTGATGGTATCAACTTCATGGACGAGTTGTTTAAAATCAACGCGCGGCTCGACGCGATGGAGTCTAAACTTCCAAAAATAGAAGGTGCAGGTTGCGGCGGCCCTGAGCCGAACCTAGTATATTTGCGAACCAACCCGCCAGGAGCGCGGCTGTGGGTGGTAAGTCACTTTAGATTTCTGTATTGTCAAAATTCCGGTATCGATCCATGGGATAGGCAGCAATGTAGATATTGGTATTTTACGGACCCGAACCAAATCGTGGATATATGGGGTGCGGTTACCTACCAGATCAGATGGGCTAATGGAACGTGGAGACGAGATCGCCTTTTAGTTCGGAGTACTAATGATGGCAGCCCTACCGTTATAACGCTGCGCTAAGGTCACTCCATTATGCTCAGAGCGACCGGCTGACGACCTCCTTCATGATCTCGTTCGTCCCCCCGAAGATCCGGGTCACCCGCGCATCCCGCCACAGCCTCGCGATCAGATATTCATTCATGTAGCCGGCGCCGCCGTGGAGCTGGAGCGAGGCATCGCAGGCCTCCCACTGAAGCTCGGTGTGCCAGAGCTTGGCGGCCGAGGCTTCGGCGGCGGTGAGCTCGCCGGCGATGTGGCGGGCGATCGCCCAGTCGAGATGGGCCCAGCCGACCTGGAGCTTGGCGGCGATGTCGGCGAGGGTGAATTTGGTGTTCTGGAAATCGAACACGGTCTTGCCGAAGGCCTTGCGGTCCTTGGTGAATTTGACCGCCTCGTCGAAGGCGCGCTGGGCGGCGGCCTGGGCGGCGAAGGCGATCGAGAGCCGCTCCTGGGGAAGCTGGTTCATCAGGTAGGCGAAACCGGCGCCCTCCTCGCCGAGGCAGTTGGTGATCGGCACCCGGACGTCGTTGAAGAACAGCTCGGACGTGTCCTGCGAGTGGAAGCCGATCTTGTCGAGGTTGCGGCCCCTTGCGTAACCCTCGCGGGTTGCCTCGACGAGGATCAGCGAGACTCCCCTTGGCGCCGGCCGCGGGGTCGGTCTTGGCGACGACGATGACCAGATCGGCATGCTGGCCGTTGGTGATGTAGGTCTTGGAGCCGTTCAGGACATAATGGTTGCCGTCGCGCTTGGCGGTGGTGCGGATGCCCTGGAGGTCGGAGCCGGCGCCGGGCTCGGTCATGGCGATCGCGGTCGCGGTCTCGCCGGAGACCATCCGCGGCAGCCAGTGCGCCTTCTGCTCCTCCGAGCCGTAGGCGACGATATAGTCGGCGACGATGTCGGAGTGGAGGGTGATGCCCGCGGTCGAGCCGGCATAAGCGAGCTCCTCGTCGATGACCGCGTTGTAGCCGAAGTCGAGGCCGAGGCCGCCATATTCCTCCGGAACGGTCGGGCAGAGCAGGCCGGCCTCGCCGCGCCTTGTTCCAGAAGCCGCGGTCGATGATTCCTTCCTCTTCCCAGCGGTCGAGATGCGGCATCAGCTCGCGCTCGAAGAAGCGGCGGACGCTGTCGCGGAACTGGTCGTGCTCGGGCGTGAAGGCGGTGCGGCGGGAAAGGTCGAGCATGTTCAGTCCTTGCCTGTGAAGCGGGGGGCGGGGGCGGGCTGGGTGACTCCGTCGATGTGGAGGAAAGTGGCGCGGTGCCGGTTGTGCGGATCGAGCGGCGCCTCGGCCAGAGAGAGGATCGGCGCGACGCAGGCGTCCGAGCCTTGCAACTTTTCGCACCAATGATCGCGCGATCTTTGCTACGAAAGAGGTCGGTAAGCTCCATTCGAAGGCCCGGATCGTGCTGGTCCGACCGCAAGCCCGAGCTTCTCCTTCAGAATGGCGAAGAATTGCGGCTCCAGCGCGCCGACCGACACCCACAGGCCGTCGGCGCATTGGTAGCTGTCGTAATAGGCCCGCGCCGGTGTCGAGCAGATTGACGCCCGCGCTCGTCCTTCCACATCCCCGCCGCCTTAGCGACCAGGTCAGCGCCGACGAGCAGGGCGGCGCCGTCGACCATCGCGCAGTCGATCACCTGGCCCTTGCCGGTCGTCCGCGCCGACGAGGATCCCGGCCAGCATCGCCGAAGGCCAGCAGCATCCCGCCGCCGCCGAAATCGCCGACCGCGTTGACCGGCGGAGTCGGCGGCCCGCCGGCCCGGCCGTAGGTGTGGAGCGCCCCGGCGAGCGCGATGTAGTTGATGTCGTGCCCGGCGGACCTGGGCGAGCGGCCCGTCCTGGCCCCAGCCGGTCATCCGCCCGTAGACGAGCCGCGGATTGTCGCCGAGCAGCACGTCCGGCCCGAGCCCGAGCCGCTCCATCACGCCGGGCCGGAAGCCCTCGATCAGCCCGTCGGCATCGCGCGCAAGCTCGCGGACCCGCGCGGCGCCCTTCTCGGACTTGAGGTCGAGCCGGACGGTCGAAGCGCGCGAGCGGCCGAGTATATCGAACTCGCGGCGGGATCACCGGCGGCCGGTCCTCGCGCTCGACCCGGATCACGGTCGGCGCCATGGTCGGCGAGCATCATCGCCGGCGAACGGCGCCGGGCCGATGCCGGCGAGCTCGACGATGCGGATTCCGGAGAGGGCGCCTGACATCGGGGCATGATAGAGGGGCGGACCACGGGCCGCTAGAGGCGTCCAGCGCCTCCAAGAGGTGTCTGCAATGAAGGCGGTTGACGACCGACGATACGGACCCAGAACGAAGTACTTGGTCCAAAGTGGTTAAATCCAGCTTTACTATACTTTCGTGCGACCAATTGGGTGATAGCATTGCCACGGGGAAACTCGGCATGATTAAACATTCGCGCGGCCTGTGGTCGGCAAAAGGCCTTGAACAAGCGAACCGACAATTGGAATTGATCGCGCTGGCAGGCGGCGGCGAGCGCCTTGCCGCGGCCGCGGCATCGACCGGGCTCGGAGCCGTGGTTCCCCTCGAGCCGCAGGCGGCGACGGCCCTTCCGGATCTCATCATCGATAACGTTGAGATCGAGGGCGACTCGATCAGGGACGGTCAGGAATATGGCCCGAATTTCCGTGCGGGCGACGAGGTCACCGTAAGTTGGGACGTCGACAATCGAGGGTCGGCGAGCGCCGGTTCGAGCCGGGTCGCGATCTGGCTGATCAGCGACGTCGACGGAATGCAGGTCGGAACGAACCTGACAAGCTCGATCAGCGCCGGTGGCTCGGACACGAACGAAACCGAAACGTTCACGATACCGGCCGGCCTCGATCCCGGACTGTACGGGATCCGCATCATCGCGGACGATCGCGACGACGTGAACGAATCCAACGAGGGAAACAACGAGGTCCTCATTCTCATCAGGGTTGATCCTGCGGCCAAGCCCGATCTTGTCATCGACGATGTCGAGATCAACGGCGACCCGGTTCCGAAGGGCGGTCAGCACGAACTGGTCGTCCGTGCCGGCGACGAGATCAGCCTGCTTTGGGACGTCGACAATCAAGGCGCGGGGGCAGCCGCGTCGAGCCGGGTCGGGATCTACCTCTCCTACGGCGGCGAGACGATTGGCGTCGACACAAGCCCGACCGAGGCTCTTGACGCGGATTCGTCCGACAACAACACGACCGACAGCTTCACCCTTCTCTCGACCCTAGATCCAGGCGTGTACGAGATCGAACTGCGCGCCGACTACGAAGGCGACGTCGCGAAATTGAACGAGAGCAACAACAGCTACAAGTTCTCGATCCGGGTCGAGGGTGCGGCATCGCCGGGCACCGACCAGGTTCGGGAAGGCACGGATACGCTGCATAGCCTGACAACCTCGGCACGGGTCTCCAGCACGATCGAGGCGGAACCGATCAGCGGCGACGGCCAGAAGCTCGACGGACAGGGCGGCTGGATCGACAAGGATTGGTACAGGGTCACACTAGATCCGGGCAAGGTCTACACGTTCGACGCGACGTCCGCCTCGATCTCGACGGGCAAGGTCGTGATCAGTCTGTACGATCCGTCAGAGACGCGTATCAAAGGGCCGGTAGAAGGTTCGGCACCTTCCTTCACTTTCGACATGACGGGCCAGACGACTTCGAAGGTCTATTATCTGGCGGTGAGCGCGGGCGGACCCGAACCGGGGTGGGAAATCGCGACGGGCAATTACAGCATCGGGATGTCGGCGGGCACCCCGCCGCCGCCCGCTGCGGACGATTATCGGGACGAGGACACCGACGCGAGCTCACCCCTTGGGACCATTTCGAGCAATGATCCGGTGCGGACCGGGGTGATCGGTTCCGCCGATTCCAATGATACACGCGGGGACAAGGACGTCTTCAAGGTCAACCTGACCCAAGGTCAGACCTACGTTTTCACCATGGCCGGCGCCACGGTGAACGGCTTCAGCCCCCTTGCCCAGTCGATCTTCACTATCCGCAGCGCCGGTAGCTTCAACACGATCGCCGCTACTAGCAGCGAGGGCTCGACGGCGCTCATGGAGTTCTACGCGAACACCGGCGGCGACTATTACATCCGCACGGGCTCAGGCGGCGCAAACTATATGACGGCGCAAGGCGGCTACCGACTCGACATGCGGCAGCCGGATCAGGCAAGCAGCGAATTCGACCCCGGCAATACCGTTAGCACTGCCTTCTCGATCACGTCCTCAATCAGCGGAACAGGGGCTTACTCTTATACGGGTCACGTTGGGAGCGGAGATCCTTCGGATGTCTTCAAGCTGGTCGCTCCGAGCGCAGGGCAGCTCACGGTCGACCTTACAAATTCTTCGGCGGATATCGACCTAAGAATCCTCGATAGTTCCGGACTTCTCAGACCAGGCGAGGTGTCCGACAACTCGAACAACGCTCCTGAGCACCTTGCGATCGCGCTTGCGGCAGGTGAGACGGCATATCTCGACGTCAGTGCTTACGCCGCGGCTCAGGGCGACTATAAGCTGACCGTTCGTTTTGACGCCACGCCGATACCGCCGCCGTCGACCGCCTTACTGAGCTCTGGCACACTCATCGGAAACCATCTCAACCGGACGTTGGCCGAATTTGCGACGGGCGCTTATGGAGACGCGAACGGCTCGACGGCGCGTAGTCATTTGATAGCGGAAGGCTGGTCTTTCTACGCTTCTGATAACGTGCAGGGTACGAGTTCTTAGTGCTCTACCTTGGAGCGGAATTTTCTATAACAAATCCGTAGCACAGGCTGTCGTAGCCCGATCTGCTGATGGACTTGTCATTAGTTTTCGAGGGACAAATGGTTGGGCTGACGTTCCCCACTGGTTGGAAATGGACGAGCATCTAAAGCTATTTTCTGATTTAGTTGCAGCCGTCAATGAGCTGATAGCGACCGATAGCACCATTAAACATGTTTACGTTACAGGGCATAGCCTGGGTGCGGCCATGGTTGATCCCTTCATGGCAACGCACCCTAACTTCCAACGAAGCAACGGAACCTCGGTTGACTTCCAAGCTATCACATTCGCGCACCCAGACTTTCAAACGGCAGGTACCGAGGCGATTTTTAACGGGGCGCTCGCAGCTTTCAGGAAGGGTCTGCCTTCAGCTGCGTACACAACGTACAAGCTCCTGCACGATGGAATCCCGGACTTTGGCTATGATTCTAGGGTAGTCAGCTATCATAACTACTTGGATCCAGTCCGGCCTGCAGATTTTGCATCCGATGGTCTGCTGCCACGTATCGAGAACCTAATTAGGTTTTCAGGTCCAATTGGCTCAGCGCATGATAAGCAGCTATATGTCTACGCTGCTGATTTCCTTGCGAGGTCGGGTGTCGGGGACAATGTGATTTCGCTTGGCCTGAACGGTCCGAAAAAAAACGAATTTCTTATTCCCAGCCCAGGGCCCGATAGTAACACGCTGACCAGCGTGACCGGAGGCCTATTAATGGTAGGAGGGACTGGTGACGATACTTACGTCGTGACGGCAAATGGAATCTACTCCGGGGACACTATCATAGAGTACACCAATCAGTCTGCGGTGGTAGGGGACACTCTGCGGTTAAGTTCCGGGTTTGGCGCATTTAACGGAACAGTTCGACTAGTGCCGACCGGTAATGGGATGGATCTTCTAGTTTATCCTGTTTTGACGGGAGTTAATGGCCATGACCTCCCCTATATTAAGATTTATAATCATTTTACTCTTTTGGGCAGGGTGGAATGGATAGAATGGGGCGGTAACAGGATTGCCTTGCCTGCCAACGTGAGCGGCATCGGTGGGTGGAATAATGCGTACTACAGGACGGTCAGTGCAATGAGCATCTCTTACGTAGAGAAGCCTGACGGCAGTCTTTTCGCATCCGCCAGCGCCACGGGCGGGCCGGGGACCACGGACACCGTCAGCTTTGACCCTCTGAAAGATATGAGGGTCACCGCCGATCTCAGCCAGCGTATCGGGACGCTCTGGAGTAATCTCAATTCCGGATTTCAATCGCTTTCCGTAGCGGCGGTCGCCTCTGCGTTGCCGGAGGGCATCCCGGTTGATCTCACGGACATGGAGAATGTCGTCGGCAGCAACGGTGATGACGACCTAACCGGGAGCGCCGTCGCTAATGGCCTGAGCGGTGGCGAAGGCGACGACACGCTGAGCGGCGGCCTCGGCAATGACTATCTCGACGGCGGGAGCGGCGTGGACAGCCTCTTCGGGGGCGGCGGCGAGGATCTGATGGACGGCGGTGAGGGTGCCGATAGCCTCTCGGGGGGCGCGGATAGCGACTCCTATTTCGTCGACGATCCTGCCGACTTCGTTGTCGAAGGCGCCACCGAAGGCACAGGCGATCGGATATACACCAGCGTCAGCTATACTCTTGGCGCTGGCGTCTACGTTGAAACCCTTTCTACAGCTTCCGACGTGGGCGCCGATCCGCTGGTCCTCGCGGGCAACGAACTCAACAACCGCATCATTGGCAATGCCGGAACAAATACGCTCTATGGCATGGGCGGCGACGACCGGCTCGAGGGGCTGGCGGGCGACGATACCTACGTCCTGGACAGCGCCAGCGACGTTGTCGTCGAGGCAGCGGGTCAGGGTTATGACCGGGTTTATTCGACTGTCAGTTTCACGCTCGCCACCGGGAGCGAGGTGGAGTTGCTATCGACGCCCGATTATCTCGGAATCGCCGCGATCAACCTCACCGGCAACGAGTTCGGCAATGCCATCTACGGCAATGCGGCCGCCAACCTGCTGATCGGCCTTGGAGGCGACGATTACCTTTATGGCGCCACGGGTGCCGACACGATGCGCGGCGGCTTGGTGACGACACTTATGTCGTCGAGAATGCCGGCGACATGCGTCGAGGAGCTGGCCGGGCAGGGGGTCGACACGATCTACACGTCGCTGGCCGTGTGCAGCCTTGTCGGCACGCAGATCGAGCGGCTTGGTCCGCGTCCGACATAGCCCACGATTTCCGTGGCAATGCGGCAACAACGTGATCACCGGCGGCGGCGGCAACGACTTCATCCGGTTTCAGGACGGCGGCAACGACACCGGCATCGGCGGCATGGGCAATGACGTCTTCCTGTTCGGAGCGACGATGGACGGGCTGGACCTGGTCGACGGAGGCGCCGGCACCGACCAGATCGCGCTCCAGGGCGGCTCGGCCTTCACCTTCGGGAGCGGGGTCGTCGGGATCGAGTCCCTGGGCCTTCTGTCGGGCTCCGACACCCGCTTCGGCGACCCTGGCGGGCACCTCTACAGCTACGATCTCACCACGCGCGAGGTGAACGTCGCGCCGGGCATCCAGCTGGTGGTCGACGGCGCCAAGCTCCTCGTCGGGGAGAACCTGACCTTCAACGGCGCCGCCGAGACCGACGGAAGCTTCTTCATCTACGGCGGGCGCGGCGTCGACACGCTGATGGGCGGAGCGAAGAACGACGTCTTCCTGTTCGGCTCGGACAACCATTTCGGCGCGAGCGACGTCGTCAACGGCGGTTCGGCCGGAACCGACCAGCTCGCCCTTCGCGGCAGCTACACCCTGACGTTCGGGGCCGGGCAGCTGATCGGGATCGAGAGCCTCGGGCTCCTTTCGGCTTTCGACACGCGTTTCGGAGCGCTCGGCTCGAACTACAGCTACAACCTCACCACCCATGACAATAACGTCGCGGGCGGGGTGCAGATGACGGTCGATGGCGCCAAGCTGAGGGGAAGCGAGACCCTGGTCTTCAACGGGGCGGCCGAAATGAACGGATCGTTCCGGATCTTCGGCGGGATCAACGGCGACACCCTCACCGGCAGCCAGAACGGCGACATCCTCCAGGGTTCCGGCGGAGCCGACAATCTCAGGGGCGGCGGCGGGGCGGACGGGTTCCGCTACCTCGCGGCGTCGGATTCCAGCACCGGCGCGGTCGACCATATCCTCGACTTCACGACCGGCCTGGACAAGATCGACCTTTCCAGGATCGACGCCAACACCATTGCGGCGGCCGATCAGGCGTTCAACTGGATCGGCTCGAACGCGTTCAGCAATGTCGCCGGCCAGCTCCGCGCCTTCCAGTCAGGCGCCAATTGGTTCGTCCAGGGCGACACCAACGGCGACGGTATCGCCGACCTCGTCATCCAGCTCACCGTCACCGGCGGCGCGCCCGCCCAGGGCGATTTCCTGCCCTGACCCTCGTCACTCCAACGACGGCAGGAATCATGAACATGGCCGGCGCGAACCTCTCGTCGTCCGGCCGGGGCCCGGGATGACGGGAAGCTCGGGATGACGGCCGCGCCATGGTCGGCGAGCTATGATGTTGACTTGACGCTAAAAATTGATGCAAGATGCGGGTTGGGTACGCGCCGCGAGCTGCCGGGGCGGGGCAAGTATGAACCAGCGGTGGAAGCCGGGCCGCAGCAAGCCCGGACGAGCGGGGCGTCATGATTACCGATTTCCAGCCTTCGGACGATTTCCGAGTCAATACGGTGCTGCCGAACGAGCAGGATCAGCCCCGCACGGTTGCGCTCGAGGACGGCCGGTTCCTGATCGTGTGGCGCAGCGGCTGGGGCGGCTGGATCGCGGGACAGATTTACGAGCGTGACGGAACCCCGGTGGGCACGGAGTTCAGGATCTCGGACTGGAGCGTCCATCCGTTGAGCCAGATCGGCGTCGCCTCCCTTCCCGGCGGCGGTTTCGCCGTCTCCTGGGGCGGACAGTCCATCAGCGAAACGGACGACACGGACGTCATCCTCCAGATCTTCGACTCCGCGGGCGAGCGTCAGGGCGCGGCGATCGTCGTCAATCAGGTGACGGCCAACGGGCAGTACAATCCCGCCGTGGCGCTGCTCGCGAGCGGCGATTTCGTCGTCACCTGGGATCAGCTCGGCGGGCCCGGAACGCAGATCACCACCCTCGACGTCAAGGCGCAGATATTCACCCCGGCGGGTGCGCGCGTGGGCCCCGAGTTCGTCGTCAACACCACGACGCTGGACTATCAGCAGTCATCGACCGTGACGGCCCTGGCGGAAGGCGGTTTCGTGGTCGCCTGGCACGACAGCAGCCGCACCAATTCCTACGGCGACAACGGCTTCACCGCCGCGCAGGTCTACACGGACACCGGCGCGCGCGTCGGCGGCGAGTTCCGGGTGAACACCGTCGCCCACAACGACCAGCGCGGCGCCACGATCGCGGCCCTTTCGAACGGCGGCTTCGTTGTGGCCTGGACGGACACCAGCACAGGCTCGACCTTCGAGGGCGGGTATCCGGCCAGGTTTCAGCTCTTCACGGCGGCCGGCGCCAAGGTCGGCGGCGAAGTCACCATCGACACGAGCGGCACCTCCACGTCCGATTCGGTGCGGGTCGCCAGGCTTGCCGGCGGCGGCTTCGTCGTCTCGTGGGTGGATGAAGTCTGGTCCGGCGGCTTCATCCTCTCCTCCCAGGCCTTCGGACAGGTCTATGACGAGGGCGGCCAGGCGGTCGGCGGCCGCCTCACGCTCAGCGCGGCGACTCCGTACCATTGGGACGCGTCCATTATGTCGCTCGCCGACGGGAGCTTCGTCGTCTCCTACCAGGAGAACGAGTTGGGGGGGACCTTCGAGCGCGACGTCCATGCCCGCCTGTTCACCGCACTGCGCGATGGCGAAACCCTTCACGGCACCGGTGCGGGCGAAACCGTCGCGGGCGGCGGCCTCGACGATTTCCTCGGCGGCTATGGCGGCAACGACGTGCTCGCCGGCGGGGCCGGCGAGGACATGCTGGACGGAGGCACGGGGGACGATCAGATCGACGGCGGCGCCGACTCGGACCGCCTGGCGGGCGGGAGCGGCAACGATCAGCTGAACGGCGCAGCCGGCGCCGACATCGTGGACGGCGGCGTGGGCGACGACCAGCTGGACGGTGGCGCCGATTCCGACCGCCTCGTCGGCGGGGCCGGCAACGACCGGCTGGACGGCGGCGCCGGTGCCGACCGAATGGCCGGCGGCTTCGGCGACGACGTCTACATCGTCGACGACTCCGGCGACGTGGTCGTGGAAGTGGCCGGACAGGGCTCGGACGAGCTGCGCACGGCACTGGCTTCCTACGTCATTCCGGTCGGGGTGGAACGGCTGACCGGAATCTCCTCCTCGGGCCAGTCGCTGACCGGCGGCGCCGGCGCCGACACGATCACGGGCGGGGGCGGGGACGATGCGCTGAACGGGCTCGGCGGCGACGACCTGCTCGACGGCGGCGCCGGGGCCGACACGATGACGGGCGGCGCGGGCAACGACATCTACCTGATCGACTCGGGAGACAGCGTCGTCGAAGCCGCGGGTGGCGGTACCGATGAGATCCGCACCGCCGCGGCCGGCTACACGCTTGCGACCGCCCATGTGGAAAATCTGCGCGGCCTCTCCGACCTGGGGCAGGCGCTCACCGGCGACGGAGGCAACAACCGAATTGAGGGCGCGGCCGGCGCGGATCTTCTCGACGGCGCCGAGGGGGCGGACACGCTCGTCGGCGGCGGCGGCGGCGACGCGCTGGCCGGCGGCGGCGGCAACGATGTCCTGAACGGGGGCGCCGACTCCGATACGCTCGCCGGCGGCGAGGCCAACGACAGCCTCGACGGCTCCGCCGGGAGCGACTCGCTGACCGGCGGCGACGGCGATGACGTGCTGAAGTTCGCCGCCGCGGCGGCCAGCGGCGATGTCGATACGGTCGACGGAGGCAGCGGCTTCGATGTGCTGGCGGCGTCCTTCGAGGCCGCCACCGACCCGGCGGGCCTGCATTATTCGATCCTCCAGGACGGCGACGGCAGCTATTCCGGCTGGTATGCGCAGGGTGGCGAGCGGGTCGAGTTCAGCGGCATCGAAGCGTTCCAGATCACCGGCAGCGCGTCCGCCGACCAGCTGCTCGGCGGCGCCCTGGCCGATTATTTGTTCGGCGGCGGGGGCAGCGATCTGATCGAAGGCGGGGACGGCAACGATCTGATCGTCGGCGCGGAGGGCAGCGACACGCTCGTCGGCGGGGCCGGCGACGATCAATATGTCGTCAGCGACGGCGGCGACACGATCGTCGAGCAGGAGGATGGCGGCATCGACCAGGTCGACGCCAGCACCGCGTCCTACACGCTCGGCGCCCATCTCGAGAACCTCGCCGGCACCGGGATCGGTGCTCAGACTTTGACCGGCAACGGCCTTGCCAACCGGATCACCGCCCTCGGCGGCGCCAGCCTCCTTCAGGGCGCCGGCGGCGACGACCTCCTCGAGGGCGGCAACGGCAACGACACGCTCGACGGCGGCGCCGGCGCCGACACCCTGCGCGGCGGTAGCGGCGACGACATCTATCTTGTCGACGGCGCCGGCGACCTGGTGGTCGACACCGGAGGCTCGAGTGACGAGATCCGCACCGGCCTGGCGGAGTATACGCTGACTCAGGCCAGCGGGGTCGAGACTCTCACCGGCCTTGCGACGACGGGTCAGACCCTGATCGGAACCGCGGCTCGCAACTCGCTGAACGGCGGCAGCGGCGACGACCGGCTCCTCGGAATGGGCGGCAACGACATTCTCAGCGGGGGCGCCGGCGCCGATTATCTCGATACCGGGATTTACGCCGGCTACATGTTCGGCGGTGCCGGCGACGACACCTATGTTGTCGATTATTCGGGCGAATATATCCTTGAAAGCGCCGGCGAAGGGACCGACCGGGTCCTTACCAACCTCTCGTCCTACGTGCTTCCGAACCAGGTCGAGCTCCTGACCGGCACGGTCGATACCGGCCAGGATCTGCGCGGCAATGCGTCCAACAACATCGTCACGGGCGGCGGCGGCAACGACATCCTCCGCCTCCACGACTCCGGGACGGACAGCGCCTTCGGCAACGGCGGCGACGATTCCATCTTCTTCGGCGGGGCGCTGACCGCGTCGGACCGGGTGGACGGCGGGGACGGCATCGACCTCCTGACGCTTCAGGGTCCCGGCATCAATCTCACCTTCGCCGCGGCAACCGTCGTCAACATGGAGACCCTCTCCGTCCTCAGCTACAAGGACGCCCGCTACGGCCTCGGCTCGGCGACGCCTTTCCAGTACCGGCTGGTCAGCGCGGACTCGACGGTCGCGGCCGGTGCGCTCCTCACCGTGGACGGCTCCGGCCTCGCTTCGGGCGAGAGCCTCACCTTCGACGGCGTCGCGGAGACGAACGGGCGGTTCGTGCTGCGCGGCGGCGCCGGCAACGATTCGCTTCGCGGCGGCGCCGGAGCCGACCGGATCGAAGGGGGCGCAGGAAACGACACGCTCGAGGGCGGCGCCGGTCTCGACGAGCTGGTCGGCGGCGCCGGCAACGATGCCATGACCGGAGGCACCGGCGACGACGTCTATGTCGTCGACTCCACCGGGGATTCGGTCATCGAGGCCGCGGGCGAAGGTACGGACGAGGTCCGCACCGCGCTCGCCACCTACACTCTGGCGGCGGCGCTCGAGAACCTCACCGGCCTCGGCAACATCGACCAGACTTTGAACGGCAACGCCTCCGGCAATATCATCGACGGCGGCCTCGGCGCCGACGCGATGACCGGCGGCGCCGGCAACGACACCTATGTCGTCGACAATGTCGGCGACACCGTGACGGAGCTTGCCGGCGAAGGCACGGACGAGATCCGCACCAATCTCGCCTATTACAGCCTGGCGGGCTTCTCCAACGTCGAGAACCTGACGGGCGCCGGCAACTCACAATTCCTGGTCGGTAACGCCTCGGCGAACGTCATCACGGGCACCGGCAGCCACGATTTCATCGACGGCGGCCTAGGTGCCGACACGATGGTGGGCGGCGACGGCAACGACTATTATTGGGTCGACGATGTTGGCGACGTGGTCGTCGAGCTTGCCGGCGAAGGCCCGGTTGACCTGATCAACACGACGCTGGCGACCTACAGCCTGTTCGGTACGCAGGTCGAACAGCTCCTCGCGGGTTCGAACATCAACCATGACTTCCGCGGCAGCACCGCCAACAACCATATCGCCGGCGGCAGCGGCAACGACTTCATCCGCCTGCAGGATGGCGGCAACGATCGGGCCCTGGGCGGCGAGGGCAACGACGTCTTCCTGTTCGGAAGCACGATGGACGGGCTGGACGAGGTCGACGGCGACATCGGCACCGATCAGATCGCTCTGCAGGGCGGCGTGGCCTTCACCTTCGGAAGCGCAGTCGTCGGGATCGAGTCCCTCGGCCTTCTGTCGGGCAGCGACACCCGCTTCGGCGATCCTGGCGGGCACCTCTACAGCTACGATCTCACCACGCGCGAGGTGAACGTGGCCTCGGGGGTCCAGCTGGTGGTCGACGGCGCCAAGCTCCTCATCGGGGAGAATCTGACCTTCAACGGCGCCGCCGAGAACGACGGAAGCTTCTTCATCTACGGCGGGCGCGGCGTCGACACGCTGATGGGCGGGGCGAAGAACGACGTCTTCCTGTTCGGCTCGGACAACCATTTCGGCGCGAGCGACGTCGTCAACGGCGGTTCGGCCGGAACCGACCAGCTCGCCCTTCGCGGCAGCTACACCCTGACGTTCGGGGCCGGGCAGCTGATCGGGATCGAGAGCCTCGGGCTCCTCTCGGCTTTCGACACGCGCTTCGGAGCGCTCGGCTCGAACTACAGCTACAACCTCACCACCCATGACAACAACGTCGCGGGCGGGGTGCAGATGACGGTCGACGGCGCGAAGCTGAGGGGAAGCGAGACCCTGATCTTCAACGGGGCGGCCGAAATGAACGGATCGTTCCGGATCTTCGGCGGGATCAACGGCGACACCCTCACCGGCGGCCAGAACGGCGACATCCTCCAGGGTTCCGGCGGAGCCGACACTCTCCGCGGCGGCGGCGGGGCGGACGGGTTCCGCTACCTCGCGGCGTCGGATTCCAGCACCGGCGCGGTCGACCATATCCTCGACTTCACGACCGGCCTGGACAAGATCGACCTTTCCAGGATCGACGCCAACACCATCGCGGCGGCCGATCAGGCGTTCAACTGGATCGGCTCGAGCGCGTTCAGCAATGTCGCCGGCCAGCTTCGCGCCTTCCAGCAGGGCGGCGACTGGATCCTCCAGGGCGATATCAACGGCGACGGTGTCGCCGACCTGGTCGTCGCGCTGACCCTGCAGGGGCCGACGCCGCTCTCGGCGGCGGATTTCCTGCTCGAGGGTCCGTACGGACCCTAGCGGGGAAGCGGTCGAGCTTGCCGGCCTCGCGGCCGCTCGCGCGCCTCATTGGCGCATCCGCGCGAGGGGAACGCCGTCCCGCGGCGGGCGTTGAACAGCCGCCTTGGGAGGGTCCTTATTGTGCCGAATAGCGCGCCCGTCATTGCGAACCTGAACGGGGACGGAGTCACGTTCGACGCCGGCGGCGCCCCGGTTCGGCTCGATGCCCTCGTCAATGCCGCCGCCAGCGATGCCGATCCGTTCGGCTTCGAGGTCATCCGGGTCGGAACCGGTCTTTCGGGCGGGCCGCTGTTCATGGTCGAAGTGCCCGACGGCTCGGGGCGGATGTATGTCGTCGAGAAGAGCGGCACGATCCGAATCCTCGATCCCGACACGGGCACCGCATCGACGCCGTTTCTGGACGTCAGCCTCCAGGTCGCGACCGTCGGCGAGCAGGGCCTGCTCGGCTTCGCGCTTGCGCCGGACTTCGCGACCAGCGGCGTCTTCTACATCTACATGAGCAATACCAACGGCGACAACGAGGTCCGCCGCTACAGCACTTTCCCGGGAAACATGGACCTGGCGGACTCCGCCAGCGCCAATCGAATCCTCCTGCTCCCGCACCCCGGCGCGACCAACCACAATGCCGGGTGGATCGCCTTCGGGCCGGACGACATGCTCTACGTTCTGACCGGAGACGGCGCGGTCGGAGCGAACGCCCAGTCGCTCAACAGCCCGCTCGGCAAGATCCTTCGGATCGATCCGAGCTCGGATGCCTTTCCGGCCGATGCCGATCGCGACTATGCCATTCCCGCCGGCAATCCCTATGCCGGAGCGACCCCGGGCCTCGACGAGATCTGGGCGTCCGGCCTGCGGAATCCGTTCCGCGCCAGCTTCGACCCGCTGACCGGCAATTTGTGGATCGGCGACGTCGGCGAAGGGACGCTCGAGGAGATCAACCTGGCCCCGGCGGGGCAGGCCGGCCTCAATTTCGGCTGGAACCTGCAGGAGGGGACCAACGGCTCGAACAACCCCGCCTTCACTCTTCCCGTCGCCCAATACGGCCACGGTTCGGGTCCCTTCCAGGGCAATTCGGTCACCGGCGGCCTGGTCTATCGCGGGCCGATCGCCGGCCTGGACGGGCAATATGTGTTCGGCGACTTCTTCGATGAGGCCTGGTCGGTCCCGGTGAGCTCGCTGGTCCAGGGCTCGATCCTGCCGAGCAGCAATTTCACTCTGCGCAACACCGCTTTCACGCCCAATGCCGGAACCATCGCCCAGATCACCAGCTTCGCCACCGATTCGGCGGGCAACCTCTACATCAGCGACCTCGGCGGCGAGGTCTTCCGGGTCCAGGTCTCCGCCGCGCCCAATTTCGCGGGCGGGCGCCTGTCGGTCGAGATCGGCGCGGGCGAAGTGCCGGCCGAGGACCGGCTCGGCTTCGCGGCGGGCTCGGTCACCCTGACGAACGGCACCAATGCCGGAAGCCGGGTGAGCGTCGGCGGCGTGCTCGTCGGGACCATCGCCCCCAGCGGGACCGGCGCGAATGGCGATCCGCTCGTCATCCTGTTCAGCAGCGGCGCCACGCAGGACCGGATCTCGACGCTCGTCCAGGCGGTCACTTATTCGAATGCCTCCGCTACGCCTACGTCCGGCACTCGATCGATCACGATCCAGCTGAACGACGGAGCGGGTACCGGCGCGGGCGGCCAGGACACGATTGTCCTCACGACCGCGGTCGCCGTTTCGTCCGGCGCCGGCGGCCAACTGACCGGCACGACCGGCAATGACGTGCTGGTCGGAGGGGTGAGCAACGACTTCCTGTGGTTCCTCGAGGGCGGCAACGACACCGGCATCGGCGGCCAAGGCAATGACGTCTTCCTGTTCGGGAGCACGATGGACGCGTTCGACGTGGTCGACGGCGGCGCCGGCACCGACCAGATCGCGCTCCAGGGCGGCGCGGGGTTCAGGTTTGGAAGCGGGGTCGTCGGGATCGAATCCCTCGGCCTTCTGTCGGGCTCCGACACCCGCTTCGGCGGCCCCGGCGGATTGCTCCACAGCTACGGCCTCACCACCGTCGATGAGAACGTGGCTCCGGGCTCGCAGCTGGTGGTCGACGGCGCCAAGCTCCTCGCCGGGGAGAATCTGACCTTCGACGGCTTCGCCGAGAGTGACGGAAGCTTCTTCATCTACGGCGGGCGCGGCGTCGACATGCTTACCGGCGGCGCGAAGAACGACGTCTTCCTGTTCGGCTCGGACAACCATTTCGGCGCGAGCGACGTCGTCGACGGCGGCTCCGCCGGAATCGACCAGCTCGCCCTTCGCGGCAATTACACCTTGACGTTCGGCGCCTTCCAGCTGCTCCGGATCGAGAGCCTCGGGCTCCTCTCGGCGCACGACACGCGCTTCGGGCCGCTCGGCTCGAACTACAGCTACACCCTCACCACCCATGACAACAACGTCTCCACCGGGGTCCAGCTGACGGTCGACGGCGCGAAGCTGAGGGGGACCGAGACGCTGGTCTTCAACGGGGCGGCGGAAACGGACGGGACGTTCCGGATCTTCGGCGGGATCAACGGCGACACCCTCACCGGCGGCCAGAACGGCGACATCCTCCAGGGTCATGGCGGAGCCGACATCTCAGAGGCGGCGGCGGGGCGGATTCGTTCCGCTACGCCCTGGCGTCGGATTCCGGCGGCGGCGCGGTCGACCATATCCTCGACTTCACGCCCGGATCGGACAAGATCGACCTCTCGAGGATCGACGCCAACGGCAATGCGGCAGGCGACGGGGCGTTCAGCTGGATCGGCTCGAACGCGTTCAGCGGCTCGGCCGGCCAGCTTCGCGCCTTCCAGCAGGGCGGCGACTGGATCGTCCAGGGCGACGTCGACGGCGACGGCAATGCCGACCTGGTCATCGCCCTGACCCTGCAGGGGCCGACTCCGCTCGGCGCGGGGGACTTCCTTCTTTAGCGCTTGTTAACGTGTTGGAAACGTTCGAATTCTACATTGCGCCTACCGTCCGGCCTCGTCAGTGCCGGGCGAAGAGGCCCCTTTCCGGAGTGCCTGGAAGGAGCTTCGAAACGTGGCCAATATTTCCCCTGAAATCGACCTGAACAGTGCCTCCGCCGACTCGGATTCGAGCGTTGGATACGCCGAGAATGATCCGGTAACGCCCCTCGCTCCCGAGGCTTTTGCGAGCGACGCCGACTCGGCGGATTTCGATGAGGGCCGCCTCACCGTCGCCTTCGTCGCCGGGGGCACCGCCGACGATCAGCTGCGCATCGCCGGCGGCGACTTCTTGGTCGACGAGGCGGACCTTTATTATCAGGGCGTGCCGATCGGCTCCATCCTCGGCGGCACCGACGGTTCGACTCCGCTGGTCGTGACGTTCAACGCCGCCGCCACGCCCGCCATCGCCCAGGCTTTGATCCGGGCGATCGGCTACGTCACCTATTCGGATTCGCCGCTGCCGGGAGAGCGCCGGATCAGCTTCACCCTCACCGACGGCGACGGCGGCACCAGCGTCGCCCGGGCGGCGACGGTCACGGTCACGGCCGCCGACACCCCGCCGGTCGCTCAGGACGATGCCATCGCGGTCCGCGAGGACGGGGTCGGCACCGGAAGCCTGTTCGCCGACAACGGCAACGGCCATGACGACGATCCCGACGGACCGGCCCTGACGATCGCGGAGGTGAACGGTTCGGCCGCCAATTTCGGCGCAACCGTCGTCCTCAACTCCGGAGCCAGGCTGACCGTCAATTCCGACGGAAGCTACAGCTACGATCCGAACGGAAAATTCGACAGCCTCACCGACGGCCGCTCGGGCGCGGTCAACATATCGACGGTCGGCGACACCTTCACCTACACCCTGGTGGGCGGCGGAATGGCGACCGTGACGGTGACGGTGAACGGGGTCGCCGGCCCGGGCGACCGGCTGATGGGCGACGAGGGCGACAACATCATTATCGGCGGCGCCGGCGGCGACTTCCTATGGTTTCAGGACGGCGGCAACGAGACCGGAATTGGCGGCGAAGGCAACGACGTCTTCCTGTTCGGGAGCACGATGGACGGACTGGACCTGGTCGACGGCGGCGCCGGCACCGACCAGATCGCGCTCCAGGGCGGCGTGGCCTTCACCTTCGGGAGCGGGGTCGTCGGGATCGAGTTCCTCGGCCTGCTGTCGGGCAGTGACACCCGCTTCGGCGACCTTGGCGGGAACCTCTACAGCTATGATCTCACCACGCGCGAGGTGAACGTCGCGCCGGGCATCCAGCTGGTGGTCGACGGCG
Organism: uncultured Alphaproteobacteria bacterium; assembly: GCA_963850005.1. Lineage (GTDB taxonomy): Bacteria > Pseudomonadota > Alphaproteobacteria > Sphingomonadales > Sphingomonadaceae > Allosphingosinicella. The sequence continues at coordinate 491,560 of CAWKJG010000004.1, read as the reverse complement.
CCAAGCTCCTCGTCGGGGAAAACCTGACCTTCAACGGCGCCGCCGAGAGTGACGGAAGCTTCTTCATCTACGGCGGGCGCGGCGTCGACACGCTGACGGGCGGAGCGAAGAACGACGTCTTCCTGTTCGGCTCGGACAACCATTTCGGCGCAAGCGACGTCGTCGACGGCGGTTCGGCCGGAACCGACCAGCTCGCCCTTCGCGGCAGCTACACCCTGACGTTCGGGGCCGGGCAGCTGATCGGGATCGAGAGCCTCGGGTTACTTTCGGCTTTCGACACGCGCTTCGGAGCGCTCGGCTCGAACTACAGCTACAACCTCACCACCCACGACGCCAACGTCGCGGGCGGGGTGCAGATGACGGTCGACGGCGCGAAGCTGGGGGAGGGCGAAACCCTGGTCTTCGACGGGGCGGCGGAAACGGACGGATCGTTCCGGATCTTCGGCGGGATCAACGGCGACACCCTCACCGGCGGCCAGAATGGCGACATCCTCCAGGGTCATGGCGGAGCCGACCTGCTCAGCGGCGGCGACGGGGCGGACTCGTTCCGCTACGCCTTGGTATCGGATTCCAGCACCGGCGCGGTCGACCATATCCTCGACTTCACGACCGGAACCGACAGGATCGACCTCAGCCGGATCGACTCCAACAGCGTTGCCGCGGGCGACCAGGCGTTCAGCTGGATCGGCTCGAACGCGTTCAGCCATACGGCCGGCGAGCTCAGGGCCGAGAATTTCGACGGCATGGGCTGGTTACTCGAGGGCGATACCGACGGCAACGGCAGTGCCGACTTCGTCGTCATGCTCGCTTTGCAGGGCCCGACCCCGCTCGGCGCGGGCGACTTCATTCTCTAACTCCGGCCGTCATTCCGGCGAAAGCCGGGTCCCATGAACACGGGCGGGCGAAACCTCACCGGCCGTGTCCTGGATCCCGGCTCGGGCCCGGATCCCCTTCGGGCGAGGGGTAAAACTACCATGCTTTGTTCCCACTTCGGACCCATATCCTGTTGTCCTGTCGGCGAAATTGTGGCTCTAAAGGGGATTAAGTCTTTCTTAACACTGATTGACTCGTGCGCCTCATGGCCTAAAGCTCGGTCCCGGGGGGAAGGGGCGATATCCGATTTGGATGTGTTGCCCGTTCCCTGAGAGGGGGCGGATGTGCTGCCCCGACGGTTGCGACCGGCGGGACTCCACGACTACCCAGCGAAGCGATGCGGCGAGCCCGGGCGATGAATCGCCCGTGGGCGCCGGTGCTCTTGCCAGGCGGATTGCCCCTCGAAGCGATTGAAGCGCCTTGGCGCCGAGGGGGCAGTGAATGGTCGAGACGTTCAGGAACCTGCAGTGGGACTCGCCGGTCGAGTTGCGCGGCGGCTTCCGGTCGGGACGTCGCGATCCTGGAATTTCAGCGGCTGAAGCCGTATTCCCTCATCAGCTGCTCTCGCGTGGAGGTTGTCGCCGCGGGCGCCGGGCGCATGCTGGTCACATATTCGTAGACGCCCGGCCGGACCTCCCGGTGCCAGGGCAGGTCGATCGGGCCGGCATAGTTGCGCAGATGCTCGAGATATTCGTCGAGCGTCGCGAAGGACTTGCCAAAGGAAGACGGCAGGCCGGCGACCCCGTCTTTACCGCTCGTTCCCCGGTCCATCCTTACGGTCTCCCTGTTGTCCTGCGCCCCGGCTCGACCGGGTCGAGAGCCGCTGGACCGGGGACGTCGGGAGCCGGCGCACCGCCAGGCCGGGCCGCCGCGACGTCGCCGTATCCGCCGCAATATTTGCTGCCGGCCGAGCCGCCGAGCACCTGCACGCCGCAAAAGTCCCTGGGGCGCATGACCACGTCGCGAAGAACCATCGCGCGGCCGTCGACCAGCTCCACCGTCAGATGTCCGTCGGGACCCACCCTGACGAAGGCCGTGGACAAGGTTCGGCGCCCCTGGGCCTCTGCGGGCGAATCCGCCGCAGGTTTTGCTGCCGCGGACACCGGCTCCGGGAGCGATCCCTGGGCGGGTTGCGATTTACGCGCTTCGGCCCCTGGAACCGGGCTGGGGTTGTGCATGGTGGCTTCCTTAGGCGGAGGATTGCAGGCGACGAGCGCTGCGCTGCAGGGCAGCAAGAGGCAGGGCATCACGCCCTTCATGAGCTTGAACACAGCTTTTGCTACAGGAACTGCGCCCTCGAGTCACTGGACAGGGAGCGTCTGCGTCGGCCGCGACCGACGAGCTGCCGAAGCGGCGGATTTAACAAAGGCGTGTGCCGGAGATCGGTCTGATCCTCAGCTCAACGCCGGCATGCATCGAATACATTTTGTGAAGTTTCATGGTGGCGCGGCCCAAGCGATCGCGTCACACGGAGGGGAGTATCAATGAGCATTTCCAAACGCGGCAGCCTCACGCCCGTCGGCGACGACGCGCCCCTCGGCAACAACGCATCCGTCGGCGATCTGTTTAATCGGTTGGAGACCGGCACCGGCACGCCCGCGGGCGACGCGGGCAGCCCCGGGATCGAGATCGGCACCAGCGCGCCCGCGGGCGACGCGGGCGGCCCCGGGATCGAGATCGGCATCATCGCGCCCGCGGACGGCGTGGGCAGCCCCGGGATCGAGATCGACGTCACCGCGCCGACGACCGACGATGTCGGTCCTGCCGACGGCGCGCCTGCCGGTGACGACTTGGGTACCGGCTTGCTGGGTCTTGGCACCTGGGAATCGATCCCGGGATTGACGATCGCGGACGACGACCATGACGAGCACTCCGCACAGAAAGGCGGCGGCGCGACCGTCGACCCGACAGCGGCCAACCCGGAAAGCGGACCCATCGGCCAGGTTCTGACGCTCGGCACCAATCCGGACGGAAGCCACTTTTTCACGGGTGTCCGCAACGTCGATGCCATCCTGATCGGCTCGAAGTGGGGGACGACCAACCTCACCTACAGTTTCCCGACATCGGGCTCGAATTACAACGGCTTTGGCTTGGACCCCAACGGCGTCAACCTCTACCATATCGACCTGGGCCCGCAGCAGCAGGCGGGCGCGCGTGCGGCCTTCGCCATGCTCTCGGCCGTGTCGGGCCTGACGTTCACCGAAATCACGGAAACGGATACGGTTCACGCCAACATCCGTATCTCGCAGACCGCCGACCAGGATGCTCCGTCCGCTTATGGCGGCTTCGCGTCCGACTTCCGCGGTGTCGCGGGCGACATCTGGTTCGGCCGCACCAGCCAGCCCTATTACGATCTCGCCTTCAAGGGCACGTGGGGGTTCGCCACCATGATGCACGAGATCGGCCACACCATGGGGCTGAAGCACGGGCACCAGGATTATACGAACACCGATCTGTCCGGCTTTTTCGGGACCGCGCCGCGGTTCGGCAGCCAGTCCCTGACTCCGGACCGCGACGGCCAGGCCTGGTCGCTGATGACCTATTCGCCCAATCCCGGCGTCGGCCAGCCCTTCTCCGGCGACAAGTTCAACCAGCCCCAGACGTACATGCAGTACGACCTGGCCGCGCTGCAATATCTGTACGGCGCCAACTACAACACCAATTCGGGCGACACCGTCTACACCTTCAGCCAGACGACCGGCGAGATGTTCATCAACGGCGTCGGCCAGGGCGCGCCGGCGGGCAACAAGATCTTCCTCACCGTCTGGGACGGCGGCGGCAACGACACCATCGACGCCAGCAACTACGCCAACGGCGTCACCATCGATCTGCGTCCGGGCGAGTTCTCGACGGTCGATCAGGCCCAGCTGGCCAATAACCTGGCCTATTCGAACGGGCTCAACCTGGCGCCCGGCAACTTCGCCATGTCGCTGCTCTACAACAACGATGTCCGTTCCCTGATCGAGAACGCCACGGGCGGCGTTGGCAACGACATCTTCATTGGCAACACCGCCAACAATATTCTCGACGGCGGCGCCGGCAGCGACACCGTGATCTTCACCGGCCCCACGGGCGTGAACGTCACCCTGAACGACTCGGCGACGGACGTCATCGTGACCCACGATGGCGAGACCGACACGCTGCGCAGCATCGAGAACATCCAGGGCACCGTCGGCAACGATATTCTGATCGGCAACAGCCAGAACAATACCCTGAGCGGCGGCGTCGGCGGGACGGACAATTTGTCGGGCGGCGATGGCGACGACCGGCTGATCGGCGGCGGCTTCACGACCGTGAACAACGCGATCATCACCAAGCCGCAGGCCACTTCCAATCTGAGCACGGCCACGGCCATCAATCCGCAGACCAGCAACAGCTACACCCTGGTCTCCGACGCCAACGTCACGAACTCCACCACGGTCCCGCACGCCACGATCAACGCCACGTCGACCGGGGGCGGGCTGGAATATTACCGCGTAGACGTCACGGCGGGCGCGACGGGCATTTTCGACATCGATTTCAGCAGCATCGATACCTGGATCGAGCTGGTCGACAGCACCGGCACCGTCGTCCTGGCGAACAACGACGACAGCACGACCGATACGGGCAGCTCGACCGGCAACAGCTTCCTGAGCTTCACCTTCGCCACCGCGGGTACCTATTACATCCGCGTCGGCCGGTGGACTCAGCCGTCGGACACCGTGGCGCAGCCGTTGGCGGCCGGCACGACCTACACGCTGCACGTCTCGCTGAGCTCGGCCACGGTTAACGCCACGCCTTTCTCGGCCACCAACACCAGCAGCGCTACGCTGGACGGCGGCGAGGGTAACGACTTTCTTCAAGGTACGCTCGGCAACGACACGCTGGCCGGCGGCAACGCCAACGACACCGCGTCGTTCGCGACGGCTTTCAGCAACAATGCGACAGGAGTCACGGTCGACCTGAACACGCAAGGCGTGGCCCAGAATACGGTTGCCGCGGGCACCGACACGCTGAGCGGAATCGAGAATCTGGTCGGTTCGCAGTATAACGACACCCTGACCGGCGACGGCAACGACAATGTCATCGAAGGCGCTCTGGGCAACGACACGCTGGTCGGCGGCCTGGGCAACGACACCGCCTCCTATGCGGGCGCCACGGCCGGTGTGACGGCAAGCCTCGCCCTGCAGGGCTCGGCGCAGAACACGGTCAATGCGGGCAATGACACGCTCAGCGGATTCGAGAACCTGCTGGGCTCCGGCTTCAACGACAGCCTCACGGGAGACGCCAACGCCAATACCCTTACGGGCGGTGCGGGCAACGACACGCTCAATCCAGGCGCGAACGCGGGCGGCACCGTTGACCTGCTGGACGGCGGGATCGGGAGCGACACCGCGTCCTTCGCGGGGAACGCGGCCGGAGTCACGGCCGCGCTGAACGGCGTGACGGACGCGACCGCCACCGTCGCCGGTCTGGCGATCGCCACCTTGCGCAGCATCGAGAATCTGACCGGCAGCGCGAACGCCGACATCCTCACCGGTGATCTCAACGCCAACGTCATCGAGGGCGGCCTCGGCAACGACATCCTCGACGGCGGTTTGGGCGTGGACACGCTGGCCTTCAGCGGGGCGACCGCGGTGACGGTCAATTTGGCGACGCTGACGGCCCAGAATACGGGTTGGGGCAGCGACACCATCAGCAATTTCGAGAATGTCCGCACCGGTACCGGCGCCGACAACGTCACGGGCGACATCAACGACAATATCTTCTTCGACGGCGGCGGCAACGACACCTATAACGGTGCGGCCGGGTCGGACACCGTCGACTATTCCGCCGCCACATCGACGGTCACGGTCAATCTCGCCACCGCCACGGCCCAGAATACCGGGACGTCCGGAGGCACCGACACGATCACCAACATCGAAAACATCGTCGGCGCGGCCGCCTTCGCCAATACGTTCATCGGCAGCACCTTGGCCAACCGGCTGACCGGCGGTTCCGCGGTGGACATCATCGAAGGCCGCAATGGCGCGGACGTGATCTTCGGCAACGCCGGCAACGACTTCCTGCTGGGCGGGACGACCGGCGCGCTGGACGACGGCAGCGCCGACACGCTCGAAGGCGGCCTGGGCACCGACTATCTGTCCGGCGGCCAGGGCAACGACATCCTGCGCGGCGGCGACGGCAACGACACTCTGGTCGGCGGCGTGGGCAACACGATAGGTCAGTATTTCACGGGCGTCGACGCCGGCGACGACACCTATGACGGCGGCGAGGGGACCGACACCGCGATCATGGTCTACGACGGCCGCATCGGCGTCGGCGCGAGCACAGTCGGCATCGCCTTCGATCTGAAGAGCCTCGCCGGAGACAGCGCGATCACCTTCAACGGAGTCAACGTCGGCTCCCTGACCAGCATCGAAACCCTCATCTTCCGCGGCACCAACGTCAACGACACGGTCGGGGGCACGGGCGGCTTCGACCAGCTCACCGGAGGCGCCGGCGACGACGTCATGGATGGCTGGTACGGCAACGACCTGCTCGATGGCGGGCTCGGCAACGATACCCTGATCGGCGGCGAGGGCCTGGATACGGCGACCTACGTCAATTCGACGGCCGGGGTGAACGTCGACCTGCGAATCCTCGTGGCCCAGAATACGGGCGGCCAGGGCATCGATACGCTGAGCGGAATCGAATATCTGACCGGCTCGGCCTTCGGCGACACCCTGCGGGGCGACGACGATTTCAACCTGATCATCGACGCCGGGGTCGGCGCGGGCGCCACGGCGCTGAGCCAGACGGACTCGTTTTTCGGTTACGGCGGCAAGGACAGCATCCTGGTGACTCGCGGCACCCCGGCCGCGAATGTGGCGACCAACATCAACATGGACGGCGGCGACGGCGACGACTTGATCGAGCTGCGCGGCGGCACTCTGTCGGTGGCTCTGGCGGCGAACACGACGGGCCTGTCGGCTCTGGGCACCACTCAGGGCAACGTCACCTACCTGGTCGCGGGCGCGACCTCCAACGATCGCAACATCGATGTCGTGGCCGTCGACGGCGGCGCGGGCAACGACCGCATCATCCTGACCGGTGTGGCCAGTGCCACGATCAACGCCGGTTCGGGTGCCGACCTCGTCAGCATCAGCATGCGCGGCGCGACCAGCGTCAACAACTACCAGATCACTCTGGGTTCCGGCGCCGACATCCTCCAGCTCGGCGTGGGCTCCAACGCGGCGAATTCGACCGACGTGGCGACGACGGCCCGCACCAACCGCGTGACCGACTTCGAGCGTCGGCGATGCCGGCGACAAGTTCGAGATGACCAACTACCTGAACTTCGGCCTGACCGGCTACACGGCGAACAGCAACGCTTTCGGCAGCGGCCATCTTCGCCTCACCCAGTCGGGCAGCGACCTGCTGGTGCAGATCGATCGCGACGCCGGCGGCGCGACCAACAGCTTCGTGACCGTGTTCGCGATCAGCAACGGCTATACGGGCGGGTTCACGGCCTTCAACTTCGACGGCTTCATCGGCAATTTGACTCTGACCGGCATCGGCGCCCTGGACGAGACGATCACCGGCGCCACCGGCAACGACGTTCTCAGCGGTGGGGACGGCAGCGACGTCCTGATCGGCCTGGCCGGTACCGACACGCTCAACGGCGGCAACGGCAACGACACGCTGAACGGCGGCACGGGCAACGACGCTCTGAACGGCGGCGCCGGTACCGACACGGCGGAATATGCGGGCCCGATCGCCGGCTACAGCTACACCTACGCCGTGGGTCCGGATGGACGGGTGACGGGCTTCAGCTCGGTCACCGACACCAATGCCGCAAATGGCGATGAGGGTACGGACACCCTGACCAGCATCGAAAAGCTGGTCTTCTCGGATCAGAACTCTCGACCTTGCCCAGCCGGTCCAGCTGTTCGACGGCGGCGGCAATCTCGTCGGCACGTTCGGCACCATCCAGGCGGCGATCGACGCCGCCGCCGACGGAGGCACCATCCTCGTCGCCGCCGGCACCTATGCCGAGAATCTCGACGTCAACAAGGACGTCACCATCCTCGGTCCGAACCAGGGCGTCGACGGCACGGCGACTCGCGCTTCGGAAGCGGTGATCGACGGCCAGATCATCGTCAACGCCGCCGGAGCCACGATCGACGGCTTCAGGCTGGTCGGAGCGGTCCTCGGCTCGCTCGGCACCACCGCTCTCGAGGTCAGGGCGAACGATTTCGCGCTTCTGAACTCGGTTCTCGCCGGCAGCGGCGACACCGCGATCATCACCAATGCCGGAATCACCGGCCTCGACGTCGGCGCCAACCTGATCCAGGGCTATTCGATCGGCGCCTATGTCTCCGCCGGCACCAGCGGCTCGATCCACGACAACCGTTTCCAGGGCGACGGCGGCCCGCTCACCGGCCTCGGCAACGGCATCAATTCGGAGAGCGTGGCCCTCGCGATCGCCGACAACGTCTTCGACGGAATCTATTACGGCTCGCTCAACCTTACTCCGTTCGGGCCCGACAGCGTCGATCTCAACGACTTCATCACCGGCAACACGATCACCAACAGCGGCGTGGACCGTCCGGTCCAGATCCTGCCGACCAACTCGACCCACGACATCATCGGCACCGATTTCAACGAAGCGTTCGACGGCGAGACGGCGGCGGCCAGCTACGGCGTGACCGGTTCCTTCGTGTTCGACGGCCGCGGCGGCGACGACCATGCCTGGGGCGGCGAAGAGGACGATTCGCTGACCGGCGGATCGGGCGACGACGCGCTCTACGGCAAGGGCGGCAGCGACGTGCTCGACGGCGGCACCGGTTCCGACACGATCGAGGGCGGCGACGGCGACGACCTGATCTCGGGCGGCGACGACGACGACAGCCTGGCCGGCGACGACGGCGACGATCTGATCGACGGCGGCGAGGGCAGCGACGTCCTCGACGGCGGCGAGGGCAGCGACATCCTCGCCGGCGGCGACGGCGACGACGCGCTCGACGGCGGCGAAGGCGACGACGAGTTCACCGGCGGCGGCGGCGACGACGACATCGTCGGCGGCAATGGCGAGGACACCGCGACCTATGCGGGTCCGCGCTCCGACTATACCGTCACCGCGATCACCGGGCCCGACGGCCGGGTCATCGGTTTCAGCGCCGTCGAGGACAATGTCACGGCCGGCGGCGACGAGGGCAGCGATGCGCTGACCAGCATCGAGCATTTGGTCTTCGGCGGAGTCGAGCTCGACCTCGACCAGCCCGTCCAGCTGTTCGACGACGGCGGCCAGCTGGTCGGCACGTTCGAGACCATCCAGGAGGCGATCGACGCCGCGTCCGACGATTATGTGATCCGGGTCGCGGCCGGGACTTATTCCGAAAACCTGACCATCGACGTCGGAGTCACCATCCTCGGCGCGCAGGAAGGCGCGGCGGTCTCCGGCCGCGATGCCGCGGACGGCAGCGGCGAGACGACGATCATCGGCCGCGCCCAGGTCACGGCGACCGACAATGTGACTTTGGACGGACTCCGTCTGCTCAACGACACCTCGACGACCGCTCCGACCCTGCAGTTCCTGACCGGCGGCGGCGCGACCGGCCACCTCGTCACCAACTCGATCTTCTGGTCGACCATCGCCGGCGGCGCCAACGGCGTCGACGACCGCGCCATCATGATCAACGGCAGCGCCGCTGGCCTGATCACGGTCACCGACAATCTCATCTCCGGTACCTCGCACGGCCAGTTCGGCACCGCGTCCTGGGGCCGGGGCATCTGGTTCGACGGCGGCGGGGTCGACCTCGTCGTCACCGGCAATACGTTCGAATGGACCCGCAGCGGCCTCAACCTCGACATGTCGGGCGATTCGACCGCCGACGTCTCGAACAACGTCTTCCGCGGCCTCGGCACCGGCATGGCGCTCGGAGTCGACGCGGTCGGCCTGACGGTCGTCGGCAACACGATCGAACGGGTCAACGAGGAGTTCAGCTTCCGCAACCTGACGACCGACGTCACCTTCGACGCCGGAATCGCGGTCGCGACCCTGATCCCGGTCGGCGACTTCAACGATCCGATCGTCGTGCTCGGTGGCTCGGGCAACGACAATTTCACCGGCACGGGCGGAGTCGATATCCTCGACGGCAACAACAACCCGATCAACCCCAACGCCGCCGACAGCGACACGCTGAGCGGAATGGGCGGCAACGACTTCCTGTTCGGCCGCGGCGGCGACGACGTCCTCGACGGCGGCACCGGCGACGATGCCATGACCGGCGGCTCGGGCGACGACGTCTATGTCGTCGATTCCAGCGGCGACACGGTCAACGAGAATGCGGACGAGGGGACGGACGAGGTCCGCACCAGCCTCGCCAGCTACAGCATCGCCGGGCAGCCCAATGTCGAGAATCTGACGGGCACTTCGGATTTGGGCCAGACCCTGACCGGGAATGACGGCGCCAACGTCATCACCGGCGCGAACGGCAACGACTTGATCGACGGCGGCGCCGGGGCGGACACGCTCATCGGCAATGACGGCAACGACGTGATCAACGGCGGCGACGACGACGACTTGATCGACGGCGGAGCGGGCGACGACGAGCTCTATGGCGAGGGCGGCAGCGACGTGCTCGACGGCGGCACCGGCGCCGACCTGATCGAGGGCGGCGACGGCGACGATCTGATCACCGGCGGCGACGACGACGACAGCCTGGCCGGCAATGACGGCGACGATGTGATCGACGGCGGCGAGGGCAGCGACGTCCTTGACGGCGGCGAGGGCAGCGACATCCTCGCCGGCGGCGACGGCGACGACGCGCTCGACGGCGGCGAAGGCGACGACGAGTTCACCGGCGGCGGCGGCGACGACGACATCGTCGGCGGCAATGGCGAGGACACCGCGACCTATGCGGGTCCGCGCTCCGACTACACCGTCACCGCGATCACCGGGCCCGACGGCCGGGTCATCGGTTTCAGCGCGGTCGAGGATAATGTCACGGCCGGCGGCGACGAGGGCAGCGATGCTCTGACCAGCGTCGAGAATCTGGTTTTCGGCGACATTACGCTCGATCTCGACGACCCCGTCCAATTGTTCGACGACGGCGGCCAGCTGGTCGGCACGTTCGAGACCATCCAGGAGGCGATCGACGCGGCGTCCGACGATTATGTGATCCGGGTCGCCGCCGGCACCTATGTCGAAGATCTCGTCATCGATGTCGGGGTCGCCATCCTCGGTACTTCTGTGGGTCAGGCGGTTGCCGGGCGCGACTCCGCGGACGGCGTGGGCGAGGCGACCATCGTCGGCCACGCCCAGGTGACCGCGACCGACAACGTGACCCTGGACGGCCTTCGTTTCCTCAACGACACGACGACGACCGCTCCGACTCTGCAGTTCCTGACCGGCGGCGGCGCCACCGGCCACCTCGTCACCAACACGATCTTCTGGTCGACCATCGCCGGCGGCGCCAACGGCGTCGACGACCGCGCGATCTCGACGGTCGTCATCGCCGACGGCCTGATCACGGTGACCGACAACCTCATCTCCGGCACTTCGCACGGCCAGTTCGGCACCGCGTCCTGGGGCCGGGGCATCTGGTTCGACGGCGGCGGGGTCGACCTCGTCGTCACCGGCAACACGATCGAGTGGACCCGCAGCGGCCTCAACCTCGACATGTCGGGCGATTCGACGGCCAACGTCTCGAACAACGTCCTTCGCGGTCTCGGCACCGGCCTGGCGATCGGAGTCGACGCGGTCGGACTGATGGTCGTCGGCAACACGATCGAGCGGGTCAACGAAGAGTTCAGCTTCCGCAACCTCACCACCGGAGTCACCTTCGACGCCGGCATCGCGGTCGCGACCCTGATCCCGGTCGGCGATTTCAACGATCCGATCGTCGTGCTCGGCGGCTCGGGCAACGACAATTTCACCGGCACGGCCGGAGTTGATATCCTCGACGGCAACAACAGCCCGACCAACCCCAACGCCGCCGACAGCGACACGCTGAGCGGGATGGGCGGCAACGACTTCCTGTTCGGCCGCGGCGGCAACGACAATCTCGACGGCGGCACCGGCGACGACGCCATGACCGGCGGCACGGGCAACGACGTCTATGTCGTCGATTCGAGCGGCGACGTGGTCAACGAGAATGCAAGCGAAGGAACGGACGAGATCCGCACCGGCCTCGCAACCTACAGCATCGCCGGGCAGCCCAATATCGAGAATCTGACGGGCACTTCGGCTTCCGGCCAGACCCTGACCGGGAACAGCGGCGCCAACGTCATCACCGGCGCTGGCGGCAACGACACGATCAACGGCGGCGACGGGGCCGACACGCTCATCGGCAATGCCGGCAACGACACGATCAACGGCGGCGCCGGCAACGACACGGCCGACGGCGGCAACAACAACGACACGATCAACGGCGATGCCGGTAACGACATCCTGGCGGGCGGCGCCGGAATCGACACCCTGAACGGCGGCGACGACAATGATTCGCTCGACGGCGGCATCGGCAACGACACGCTGAACGGCGGCGAAGGCAACGACACCATGCACGGCGGCGCCGGCAACGACGCTCTCAACGGCGGCAACGGCACCGACACGGCCGTCTACGACAACAGTCGCGGCGATTATTCGATCGGGGTGGTCACCGGCGCCGGCGGCCGAGTCATCGGCTTCTCCTCGGTCTCCGACAACGAGCCGACCAACGGCAACGAAGGTTTCGACACCCTGAACAGCGTCGAGCGGGTCCAGTTCTCCAACCGCATTCTCGATGCGACCCAGGCCGTGCAGCTGTTCGACCAGACCAACCAGCTGATCGGCACCTTCGACACCATCCAGGCCGCCATCGACAGCGCCCAGGACAATTATACGATCCGGGTCGCGGCGGGGACTTTCGACGAGGATCTGGTGATCGACAAGGGCGTCCGAATCCTCGGCGCCCGGACGTCGGACGTCACCGGTCGCGACGCCGCGAACGGCGTCGGCGAGACCACCATCATCGGCCACGCCAAGGTCACGGCCGAGGACAATGTCATCCTGACCGGACTCCGCTTCCTCAACGATTTGACGACCACCAACGGCGGCGCCTCCAACCCGACGTTGCAGATCCTGACCGGCGGCGGCGCCTCCGGCCACCTGGTCTCCAACTCGATCTTCTGGTCGGCGGTGGTCGGCGGCGCCAACGGCGTCGACGATCGCGCCATCTCCGCGCCTTCGATCCCGGACGGTCAGCTGACCTTCACCGGCAACCTCATCTCGGGCGCGTCTCAGGGTCTGTTCTCCACCGCTTCCTGGGGCCGGGGCCTCTGGATCGACGGCGGCGGGGTCAATGTGACCGTGTCGGGCAACATCATCGAATGGACCCGCAGCGGTCTCGTGCTCGACGGCGCGGGCGGCACATTCTACTTCGTCGACAACAATATATTGCGCAATCTCGGCACCGCTTATTCGATCGCCACGACCGAGGACGGGCTGACCGAAGCTGGGAACACGTTCCAGAACGTCGGCGACGAATATAACTTCCGCAACCTGTCCGAGGACGTCACGTTCGACGCCGGCGCGAGCGGGAACACGCTGATACCCGTCGGCACGTCCAACGATGTGGTCGTCATCCTCGGCGGCTCCGGCAACGACACCCTGACCGGAACGGCCAATGCCGATTATATCGACGCCAACAACCGGCCCGGCAATCTGACCGTCGCCGACACCGACGTCCTCAGCGGCGGCGGCGGCAACGACATTCTGTTCGGCCGCTTCGGCAACGACACGTTGAGCGGCGGCACCGGCGAGGACAATCTCGACGGCGGCGACGGCAACGACGTCCTGAACGGCAATGAAGACAACGACACGCTGAACGGCGGCGCGGGCACCGACACCTTGAACGGCGGCGCCGGCGACGACACGATCGACGGCGGCAGCGGCATCGACACCGCCGTGGTCGGCTCCGGCGCGGTCTACACGCCCACCGGCACCGGCTGGATTGTGACCTCCTCGGACGGCACGGACACCCTCATCAACGTCGAGATCGTCGACAGCGGCCCCGGGCCCGACACCTTGCTGGTCGGCTCGGGCGGCTTCGCCACCATCCAGGAAGCGGTCAACGCCGCCCATGACGGCGACACGATCCTGGTTTCCGCCGGGACCTATGTCGAGCAGGTGACCGTCGACGGTCTCGACAATCTGACGATCATGGCGGTCAACGGGGCGCAGGTGACGATCAAGGCCCCGGCCGACCTGGTCGAGACCGCCCGCTCGTCGAGCGACCGCGAGATCCACGCGGTTCTGACCGCGAAGGACAGCCTCAACCTCACCCTCCAGGGTATCGACATTGACGGCGACGGCCGCGGCAACACCGTCGACGAGGGCGGCGGCGCCGGCCAGGCCAATTTCTACGGCGTCTTCTACCGCAATTCCTCGGGCAGCCTGCTCGGCGTCGACATCACCGGAGTCCGCGATCCCTATCCGGGCGGAACCGTGGCCGGCGGGCAGCCGCTGCTCAGCGGAGCCCAGCGCGGAGTCGGCTTGGTCGTCGACAATGACAGCCTGCTGGCCTTCACCATGACCGGCGGCTCGATCAGCGACTTCCAGAAGAACGCGACCTCGTTCAACCGCGCCGACCTCAACATCGCCGGAGTGACCATCACCGGCGGCGGCGCCCAGACGATCATCGCCCAGAACGGCATCCAGGTCGCCAACTCGACCGGCACCATCGCCGCCAACTCCATCACGGGCTTCGGCTATGCCGGCCCGCTTGACGCCGCGGCGGCCGCGATCCTCGCTTTCGGCAATACCGACCTGACCATCGCCGGCAACTCCATCACCGGCGCGAACATCGACAGCCTTGCGGCCAAGGTGATCGGAATCTGGGTGTTCCAGAGCGGCGCCCCGAACAGCGGCGGCTCGATCGTCGGCAACACCATCTCGCATGTCGACGGGGGTATCGACGTCAGCGGCGACATCACGCCCGATGGCATCCTGATCGAGAGCAACAGCGTCAACAACATCGACGGATCCGACTACGACCCGCTGGGCGTCAACTTCAAGCCGAACCCGGCGCTGACGACGGCGCACGACGTCGACGGCTCGGACGCCGAAGATGAGCTGTCCGGCGGCGCCGGCAACGACATTCTGTCCGGCCTCGGCGGCGACGACGTCCTGACCGGCGAAGGCGGCGACGACGAGCTCTCCGGCGGTGACGGCCTCGATCTGCTCTACGGCGGCACCGGAGCCGACACGATCGAGGGCGGCGACGGCGACGATGTGATCGACGGCGGCGACGACGACGACAGCCTGGCCGGAAACGACGGCGACGATGTGATCGACGGCGGCGAGGGCAGCGACGTGCTCGACGGCGGCGAGGGCAGCGACGTTCTCACCGGCGGCGAAGGCGACGACCTGATTGACGGCGGCGACGGCGAGGACGTGCTCGACGGCGGCGACGGCAGTGACGCCCTCGCCGGCGGCGACGGCGACGACGTATTCGACGGCGGCGAAGGCGATGACGACATCATGGGCGGCAATGGCGAGGACACCGCCACCTATGCGGGTCCGCGCGCCGACTACACCGTCACCTTCCTCACCGGGCCCGACGGCCGGGTCATAAGCTTCAGCTCGGTCGTGGACAATGTCTCGGCCGGCGGTGACGAAGGCAGCGATGCGCTTGTCAGCGTCGAGCATCTGGTCTTCGGCGACATTACGCTCGACCTCGAGGACCCCGTCCAGCTGTTCGACGACGGCGACAATCTGGTCGGCACGTTCGCCACCATCCAGGACGCGGTCGACGCGGCGTCGGCGGGCTACACGATCGTCGTCGCGGCCGGCACCTATGCCGAGATCGTGACCGTCGACGTCGACGTCACCATCCTCGGCCCGAACTCGGGCATTGCCGGCGACGGCACCCGCGTCGGCGAGGCGATCGTCGACGGCTTCTACATGAATGCGGCGGGCGCGACGCTCGACGGACTCACCATCCTCGGCGGCGGCACGATCGCCGGCAATTCGGCCGGAATCTATGTCGATGCCAACGACGTCACGCTTACCAACCTGATCGTCCAGGGTAACGGAAACGCCGATAACGGCATCCTGACTCCCGACAGTGGCGGAGTCTCGGGCCTGGTGCTCAGCGACAGCCGCATCGACGACTGGACCAACGGCGCCGACTTCAACTCGACCACCCAGTTCACCGCGAGCGGCAACAGCTTCGACGGCAACGGCGTCGCCCTGACCGGCGACGATTGGGACGCAGGCACCTTCATCTCCGACAACAGCTTCACCGACAGCAGCGTCGGCCATGTCAATTACGGCGTGCTCGACGGGTTCGAGGATGTCGGGGCCTATTTCGGCGCGGACAACAACTTCGACGCCTCGGGCGGCCGGATCGAAATCGTCGCCTACGGCTCCGGCCAGTTCATCATCGGCACGAGCTATGGCGACCATATCACCGATACCGTCGCCGACAGCGGCGCCATCTTCCTCGGCCAGGGCGGCGACGATTATCTGGACGCCGGTTCCGGCGACGACCAGCTCCAGGGCGACACGGGCGACGACACCATTATCGGCGGCAGCGGCACGGATACCGCTTATTATGCCGATCCGATCACCGCGGCCGATCTGACCCTGGTCGCCGACGCGGATCCGGAGACGGCGGGCGACCAGCAGGGCTGGATCGTCACCACGGCGACCGAAGGCACCGATCGCCTCGTCGGCATCGAGATCGTCGACGGCATCGACAGCAACGTCCTGCTCGTCGGCGCCGGCGGCTTCGCCACCATCCAGGAGGCGATCGACGCGGCCAACAGCGGCGACACCATCCTCATCGCCGGCGGCACCTATGTCGAGCAGCTGACCATCGAGGACTTCGCCGACCTCACGATCATGGCGGCTCCGGGCGAAACCGTCATCGTCAAGGCGCCGGCCGACCTCGCGGTCAACGGGTTCAGCGAGTTGTTCGGCCTCGACGTCCGGGCCGTCATCGCGGTCAACGATTCGATCAACATCACGATCACCGGGATAGAGGTCGACGGCAGCTTCGCCGCCGACACGACCGACGGCGGCAGCGACGAGTTCACCGGAATCGGTTATTTCAACTCATCGGGCTCGGTCGGCAACGTCTCGATCGACGATGTCGGCAACAGCCAAAGCGATGCGGCGTTCGGCCTTCCGCAGGGCTCTGGCCTGTTCCTCGACGGCGGCAACACGCCCGGTCTCGAAGTGTCGGTGACCGACAGCTCGATCACCGATTTCCAGAAGACCGGCGCGCTGATCTTCGGAATCCTCGTCAACTTCACCGGGAACACGATCACCGGCATCGGCGGCACGGCCCTGCTCGCCCAGAACGGCATCCAGATCGGCAATGCCCAGGGCGTGATCGACGGCAATGCCATCACCGGCTTCGGCTATAGCGGCGGATTCTCGTCCGCGACGGGCATCTTCGCCTACGAGCCGACCGGACCGCTCTCCATCACCAACAACGACATCAACGGCGCCGGCGCCGCGGGCAGCGCGGTCGGCCTCGACCTCTCCGACGTCCAGGGCATTTCGGTCGTGGTGAGCGACAACAGCTTCAGCAACCTCGACTTCGGAATCTCCGCCTACAGCTTCCTCGGCGGCACGGTCGGGCTCGACACCGATCCGGCGATCTTCGGCAACGCGTTCGCCGGCATCCTCGAGCTCGGCATCTACTTCGCGCCCGAGGAATTGATCCTCGACGACTTCTCCACGACCGCGAGCTTCTTCCAGAACGGCACCCAGTTCGACGATTATCTGGCGGGCTCGCTCGGCAACGACGGCTTCTCCGGCCTCGACGGGAATGACATCCTTATCGGCAATGGCGGGGACGACCAGCTCGAAGGCGGCCAGGGCGACGACCTCATCACCGGCGGCGACGGCATCGACACCGTCTATTTCGCCGATGCGATCACGGCCGCCGACCTGACCTTCGTCGCCGACGCCGATCCGGAGACTCCGGGCGACCAGTCCGGCGTGCTCGTCGCCACCGCGACCGAGGGCACCGACAGCCTCGTCGGGGTCGAGATCATCGTCGGCCTCACCAGCAACATCCTGCTCGTCGGCGACGGCGGCTTCGCCACCATCCAGGAGGCGATCGACGCGGCCAATGACGGCGACACCATCATCGTCGCCGCCGGCACCTACGTCGAGCAGCTGGTCATCGAGGACTTCGCCGATCTCACGATCATGGCGCGTCCGGGCGCGAACCGTGGTGGTCCAGGCTCCGGCCGACCTCGCGGTCAACGGGCATAGCGAGTCCTTCGGCCTCGACGTCCGGGCCGTCATCGCGGTCAACGATTCGATCAACATCACGATCAGCGGGATCGACGTCGACGGCAACTTCGCGGGCGACACGACCGACGGCGGCAGCGACGAGTTCACCGGAATCGGTTATTTCAACTCATCGGGCTCGATCGACGACGTCGACATCGGCAATGTCGGCAACAGCCAGGGCGACGCGGCGTTCGGCCTTCCGCAAGGTTCCGGCCTGTTCATCGACGGCGGCAACACGCCCGGTCTGGAAGTGTCGGTGACCGACAGCTCGATCACCGATTTCCAGAAGAACGGCGCCCTCATCTACGGGGTCACCATCAACTTCACCGGGAACACGATCACCGGCATCGGCGGCACGGATCTCCTCGCCCAGAACGGCCTCCAGATCGGCAATTCCCAGGGCGTGATCGACGGCAACACCATCACCGGCCTCGGCTATAGCGGCGGGATTTTGTCCGCGACCGGCATCTTCGCCTACGAGCCGACCGGACCGCTCGCCATCACCGACAACATCGTCACCGGCGCGGGCGCCGCGGGCAGCGCGGTCGGCCTCGACCTCTCCGACGTTCAGGGCATTTCGGTCGAGGTGACCGGCAACAGCTTCAGCGATCTCGACTTCGGAATTTCCGCCTACAGCTTCGTCGGCGGAACGATCGGGCTCGACACCGATCCGCTGATCTCCGGCAACACCTTCAGCGGCATCCTGGAGCTCGGAATCTACTTCGCGCCCGAGGAATTGATCCTCGACGACTTCACCACGACCGAGAGTTTCGCTCAGAGCGGCACCCAGTTCGACGATTATCTGGCGGGCTCGCTCGGCGACGACAGCTTCTCCGGCCAGGCGGGCGACGACGCCCTCCTCGGCAATGGCGGCGACGATCTGCTCGAAGGCGGCGCGGACGACGACTACCTCATCGGCGGTGGCGGCGACGATGCGCTCGACGGCGGCAGCGACATCGATACCGCCGTTTATACGGGCTTCGTCAGCGACTACGTCATCAGCGTCGAGACCAATTCCGACGGATTTGTGACCGGCTTCACCGACGTCACCGACATCGGCTCCGGCTATGACGAAGGCAGCGACACGCTGACCGGAATCGAGCGGCTCGTGTTCTTCGACACCCTGATCGACCTTGCCGATCCGGTTCAGCTGTTCGACCCCAACGGCAACCTCGTCCAGACGTTCGCCACGATCCAGGCGGCGATCGACGGCGCTCCGGACGATTACATCATCCGGGTCGCGGCCGGCACCTATGTCGAAGATCTCGTCATCCACGCCGGGGTCACCATCCTGGGCACCGGAGCCGGCGATGCCGTGGCGGGCCGCGACTCGGCCGGCGGAGTGGGCGAGACGACGATCGTCGGCCACGCCCAGATCACCGCGACGGACAACGTCACCCTGGACGGCCTTCGCTTCCTCAACGATACGACCACCACCGCTCCGACCGTATCGGTCCTGACCGGCGGCGGCGTCGACGGCCATCTGATCACGAACTCGATCTTCTGGTCGACCATTGCCGGCGGCGCCAATGGCGTCGACGATCGCGCGATTTCGATTTCGCCGATCGCGAGCGGCCTGGTCACCGTCACCGACAACCTCATCTCGGGCACGTCGCAGGGCCAGTTCGGCACCGCGTCCTGGGGCCGGGGCATCTGGTTCGACGGCGGCGGGGTCGCTCTCGTCGTCAACGGCAACACGTTCGAATGGACCCGCAGCGGGCTCAACCTCGACATGTCGGGCAGTTCGACCGCGGACATCTCGAACAACGTCTTCCGCGGCCTCGGCACCGGCGTCGCGGTCGGCGTGGATGCGGACGGGCTGACGATCAGCGACAACGACATCGAGCGGGTCAACGAGGAGTTCAACTTCCGCAACCTCAGCACCAACGTCACCTTCAACGCGGGTGCGGCGATCGGCGTGCTGACCCTCGTCGGCGACTTCAACGATCCGATCGTCGTCCTCGGCGGCTCGGGCAACGACACGTTCGACGGCACCGGCGGCGTGGACGTGCTCGACGGCAATAACAGCCCGTCGAACCCGGGCGCGGCCGATACCGACATCCTGAACGGCCTCGGCGGCAACGACTTCCTGTTCGGCCGCGGCGGCAACGACATGCTCGACGGCGGCACTGGCGACGATGCCATGACCGGCGGCACCGGCAACGACGTCTATGTCGTCGACTCCACCGGGGATTCGGTCATCGAAGCCGCGGGCGAAGGTACGGACGAGGTCCGTACCGCCCTCGCCACCTACACTCTGGCGGCGGCGCTCGAGAACCTCACCGGCCTCGGCAACGTCAACCAGACTCTGAACGGCAACGCGTCCAACAATATCATCGACGGCGGCCTCGGGGCCGACACGATGACCGGCGGCGCCGGCAACGACACCTATGTCGTCGACAATGTCGGCGACACGGTCATCGAACTGGCCGGCGAGGGCACGGACGAGATCCGCACCAACCTCGACTTCTACAGCCTGGCGGGCCTCCCCAACGTCGAGAACCTGACGGGCACTTCCGCAAACCCGCAATTCCTGGTCGGCAACGGCTCGGCCAACGTCATAAGGGGTGGCCAGAGCAACGATTACCTCGATGGCGGCCTGGGCGCGGACACGATGGTGGGCGGCGACGGCAACGATTATTATTGGGTCGACAATGTCGGCGACGTGGTCGTCGAGCTTGCCGGCGAAGGTCCTATCGATCTGATCAACACGACTCTGGCGACCTACAGCCTGTTCGGAACGGAGGTCGAACAGCTCCTCGCGGGTTCGAACATCAACCATGACTTCCGCGGCAGCACCGCCAACAACCATATCGCCGGCGGCAGCGGCAACGACTTCATCCGCCTGCAGGATGGCGGCAACGATCGGGCCCTGGGCGGCGCGGGCAACGACGTCTTCCTGTTCGGGAGCACGATGGACGGGCTGGACGAGGTCGACGGCGACATCGGCACCGACCAGATCGCTCTGCAGGGCGGCGTGGCCTTCACCTTCGGGAGCGGGGTCGTCGGGATCGAGTCCCTGGGCCTTCTGTCGGGCTCCGACACCCGCTTCGGCGACCCTGGCGGGCACCTCTACAGCTACGATCTCACCACGCGCGAGGTGAACGTGGCCTCGGGGGTCCAGCTGGTGGTCGACGGCGCCAAGCTCCTCATCGGGGAGAATCTGACCTTCAACGGCGCCGCCGAGAACGACGGAAGCTTCTTCATCTACGGCGGGCGCGGCGTCGACACGCTGATGGGCGGAGCGAAGAACGACGTCTTCCTGTTCGGCTCGGACAACCATTTCGGCGCGAGCGACGTCGTCAACGGCGGCTCGGCCGGAACCGACCAGCTCGCCCTTCGCGGCAGCTACACCCTGACGTTCGGGGCCGGGCAGCTGATCGGGATCGAGAGCCTCGGGCTACTTTCGGCTTTCGACACGCGCTTCGGAGCGCTCGGCTCGAACTACAGCTACAACCTCACCACCCATGACAATAACGTCGCGGGCGGGGTGCAGATGACGGTCGACGGCGCGAAGCTGAGGGGTCTCGAGACCCTGGTCTTCAACGGGGCGGCCGAAATGAACGGATCGTTCCGGATCTTCGGCGGGATCAACGGCGACACCCTCACCGGCAGCCAGAACGGCGACATCCTCCAGGGTTCCGGCGGAGCCGACAATCTCAGAGGCGGCGGCGGTGCGGACGGGTTCCGCTACCTCGCGGCGTCGGATTCCGCCACCGGCGCGGTCGATCATATCCTCGACTTCACGACCGGCCTGGACAAGATCGACCTTTCCAGGATCGACGCCAACACCATCGCGGCGGCCGATCAGGCGTTCAACTGGATCGGCTCGAACGCGTTCAGCAATGTCGCCGGCCAGCTCCGCGCCTTCCAGCAGGGCGGCGACTGGATCCTCCAGGGCGATATCAACGGCGATGGTGTCGCCGACCTGGTCATCGCGCTGACCCTTCAGGGGCCGACGCCGCTGAGCGCGAACGATTTCGTGCTCTAGGCTGCGACCCGGCGTGGTCAGCGCGCCGGGAACCAGCTTCTGGCGGTCGCGCCCTCCTCGGTCTCGGCCTGGCCGCCGAGGCGGGCGACGACCTGGGCGAAGCTGCCTTCGACCGCGACCCGGTGCTCGCCGAAGTAAATGTCGGTGAAGGGCCCGGACGCGGTTCGGACGTGCGTGACCTTGTCGGGATTGATCGCGACATCGCCCGGCTCCCCGCCTTTCTTCATCACGATCAGCTTCACGTCCGGCCCCGAGCTCCTTCTGTCCCCGAGGCCAGCTTAGCGCCATCGGGTTAACTAGGGGTTTGTACGAGCTTGAATGGCCGCCCCGCCCCGGCGAACCTTTTCACCAGGGCGTTCCGGCCATGCGGGCGCGTCGGGGAAGGGCAAAGAGGGGCCAGCGCCATGACGATGTATGTCTACAGCACCGCCGGGGAGCCGCGCGGCTTCCTGTTCGAGACCACCATCTTCGGGCTTGACGGGACCCCTTTGGGGCGGGTCCTGGGCTGCCGGGTCCACCGCTTCGACGGCGCCTATGCGGGCGAATGGTTCCACCAGATGGTCGTCGACCGCCCGACGGCGCGTCCGCGCTCGATCCCGCCCGTCCCGGTGCCGGCCTCGAGGGCGCCCGCGCCCGTCTCCTGGGGACGACGGCAAGTCGCGGAATATGTTTCCTATGCCGACGCGTTCGACCGGCTCGCCGCGCCCGCCGACCCCTATCAGATGGCTGCGGAGTGACTCGCTAGCCCGATCCCGCCGACCGCGAGGGGGGTGACGGGGAGGGGCCGCACCTGCCATGCTGGGCGCCATGAGCCCGGTGCGCATCCTCCACGCCCATTCCACCTTCGGCCATGGCGGCAAGGAGGCCCGGGCGGTGCAGCTGATGAACGCCTTCGGGGCCGCCGCCGAGCACGTCGTGCTCTCGGCCGCGCCGGGGGAGCTGGGCGCGGGCAGGGCGCTCGATCCGGCGGTCAAGGTCGACTTTCCGGCCGACGCGCCCCCGCTCGCCGGCTTGCCCGGCCTTCCGCGCCTGTTCCGGCTATCGCGCTACATGAAGCGATTCGACCTCGTCCTGACCTACAATTGGGGCGCGTTCGACGCGGTGATGGCCCGGCATCTGTTCGGCGGCCCGCCGCTGATCCATCATGAGGACGGCTTCAACCAGGATGAAGCGAGCGAGCTGAAGACCCGGCGCAACCTCTATCGCCGTCTCGGCCTCGCCTCCGCGCACCGGCTGGTGGTGCCCTCGGCGCGGCTCGAGGCGATCGCCCGCAAGGCCTGGGGCCAGCCCCCCGCCAAGGTGACGAGGATCGCCAACGGCATCCCGGTCGCGCTTTATTCGGCGCCGCCCGCGCAGGAGATCAAGGGCCTCGACAAGCGCCCGGGCGAAATCGTGATCGGCACCGTCGCGGGCCTGCGTGCCGTCAAGAACCTGCCCCGCCTCGTCCGCGCCTTCGCCGCCATGACGTCACCTGGCGCCCGCCTCGTCATCGTCGGCGCCGGACCCGAAAGCGAGCGCATCGCCGCCGAAGCGCGCCGCCTCGGAGTCGGCGACCGGCTGCTGATGCCGGGCTTCCTCGCCGATCCGGCGCTGTGGATCGGCCGCTTCGACATTTTCGCTTTGTCCTCGGACAGCGAGCAATTCCCGATCTCGCTGGTCGAGGCGATGGCGGCGGGGCTGCCGGCGGTGGCGACCGCGGTCGGCGACGTCGCCTACATGGTCGCCGACGACAATAGGCCGCTGATCGTCGCGGCCGAGGACGAGGCGGCCTTCGCCGCCGCGCTCGACAGCCTGGCGGAGCGGCCCGACCTTCGCCGGGCCATCGGTCGCGCCAACCGCGAGAAAGCGGCGGCGGAGTATGACGAGGCCGCGATGGTCGCGCATTATGCCCGGCTTTACGGCGAAGCCATTAGGCGGCCTGGAGCGTTGATGCCGTCCTCAGGATGATTTTTGAGGCTTTTGGCCGAGAGTGGAGGTATAGTCGCTCTCGTTTTTCCGGAGGATTATGTGTTCAAGGGTTTGAAGCCGATCCTGTATGGCGGCCGCGAAGTGTGGCCGCTGGTCGAGGGCGGCAAGGGCGTTTCGGCCACCAACCATGCCAGCTCGGGCGCCTGGGCGGCGGCCGGCGGCATCGGCACGGTCTCGGCGGTCAACGCCGACAGCTACGACCCCGAAGGCAAGATCATCCCCCAGGTCTATCATGCCCTCACCCGCCGCGAACGGCACGAGGAGCTTGTCCAATATGCGATCGACGGCGCCGTCGCCCAGGTTCAGAAGGCCTACGACATCGCCGGCGGCCAGGGCGCGATCAACATCAACGTGCTGTGGGAGATGGGCGGAGCCCAGCGGGTCCTGCACGGCGTGCTCGAGCGCACCAAGGGCCTGGTCGCGGGCGTCACCTGCGGCGCCGGAATGCCCTACAAGCTCTCCGAGATCGCCGCTTCCTACGGAGTCAGCTATCTTCCGATCATCAGCTCGGGCCGAGCCTTCCGGGCGCTGTGGAAGCGGGCCTATTCCAAGGCGGCCGAATGGCTCGCGGCCGTGGTCTACGAGGATCCGTGGCTGGCGGGCGGGCATAACGGCCTCTCCAACGCCGAGGATCCGCTGAAGCCGCAGGACCCCTATCCCCGGGTCAAGGAGCTGAGGGAGACGATGCGCGAGGGCGGAATCCCCGACAGCGTTCCCATCGTCATGGCCGGCGGGGTCTGGAACCTCAAGGAATGGGAGAATTGGATCGACAATCCCGAGCTCGGCCAGATCGTCTTCCAGTTCGGCACCCGTCCCCTGCTCACCCGGGAGAGCCCGATTCCCGAAGCGTGGAAGCAGCGGCTGATGACCCTCGAGGAGGGCGATATCCTGCTCCACCGCTTTTCGCCCACCGGCTTCTACAGTTCGGCCGTTCGCAACCCCTTCCTCCGGAGCCTCGAGGCGCGCTCGCACCGCCAGATCGCCTTCACCAAGGAGGAATTGGGCGATCATTGCTTCCAGCTCGACGTCGGGGTCGGCACCAGGAAGAATTTCTGGGTGACGAGGGGCGACCTGCTTCACGCCCGCGAATGGTTCGCCCAAGGCTTCATCGAGACCCTGAAGACGCCCGACGAGACCCTGATCTTCGTCACGCCCGAGGAGAAGGTGCAGATCCGCCGCGACCAGGCCGATTGCATGGGCTGCCTCAGCCAATGCTCCTTCTCGTCCTGGGCGGACAATGAGAAGAACACGACCGGCCGGCTCGCCGACCCGCGCAGCTTCTGCATCCAGAAGACCCTCCAGGACATCGCCCATGGCGGCCCGGTCGACCACAACCTCGCCTTCGCCGGCCACTCCGCCTTCCGCTTCAAGAAGGATCCCTTCTACTCGAACGGCTTCGTGCCGACGGTGAAGCAGCTGGTCGACCGGATTCTGACGGGGGATTGAGGTCTCGTCAGGCGACGTGGCCCCCTCTTTGGGAATGAGTGATTGTCCCGGATTTTCCTGTCCCGGTATCAAGCCGGTTGATCCCTTCGAAGCAGGGGATGGTCCAAGAGCACTAAGGTCGGTCCTGGATTGACTGGACCAATCCCCACACTCGGGCAGCAGCAGCCTGGAACACATCTTCCAAACAAGTTGCGTCGAACTTGTTACCTACCATTGCCGGAGGCCAGGCTGGGTTGCGGAATTGGACACTTTCCCGTTCGAAGATCGCCTCCAGTACGGTATACCCGGATAGAGTAACATCGTGCGAGACCCGTTGCCGGATGAGCATCCATTCGAGGTGGATGTCGTTCAGGACAGTCAAAATTGAGGCCGGATGGTATGCGAAGATCCTTCCATCAATCGAAAGAAGGATATTGTGCTCGTGCGGATAGCCGGCCGCCACCGCTATCACGTCAACGCCTGCCAAGTCCAAAGGCGGTTCTGCCGTAACCGCCAAAGGCAGCGGTGGATCAAAAGTGATTAGAAATCGGCTCAATTCAGCATCCCGGATGCATACTGACGGGTGGACGCTTGGGAAGCCCGTCCTTCATCCCGTTGGGAGGGCCTAGGATCACGGTGAGATAATTCGTGCTTGGCAAGGGGCTGCGAATGTCCCTTCCCGTCTGGAACCCCATGTCGCCCGTGATTCTCACGTTCAGTCCGCCTGCTGGTACAGCGTCCCGCGTTGTTACGAGAAGAAGTGCCGCGCTTACAAGTTTCTCGGGACTAATTATCTTTCCGCCGAATACGCTATGAGGCTGCCAGCGGTCGTTCAGAAGCCAAGTGTGCTCGATATATTTCTGGGCGGCTTTTGCGGAAAACTCCCCGTAATCAACCGAAAAGGACTGTTCCGTGATGGGGGGAGTGGACTTGGCAGCACAGCGATCTACAGGCGGGAGTTCGATTCCGCCGCCACCACCGCCACCTCCAGAATCATCGAAAAACTTCGTCGGCCCGCCACCACCGTAGCCGCTGCCTGAGTCCAGACAGGTCTGCTCATAACGCCCCTTCTGGATGACTATATCCCCACCTTCCTCGGTCACGCCTCCGCCCACTTTATAGGTGCTGCAGCCAAGCCCCGACGGATCCACCAAGTTGATCGGATCTCCTACGACATAGGCGTACATGTTCATGCCCGCGCCATATCCGATCGGATCCGGCTGAAGGAACCGCCCGAGGCCGGCGTGGTAGAAGCGGTTCTTGAAGTCGTAGAGCTGTCCGAACGAGACCATGAGCTGGCCCGTGAAGCCGATGCGCGGCGCGTTGCCCGTGGGGCGGCCATATTCGTCATAGCTGTGGATGAGGTTCGCGGTGCCGGCATCGCCGGCGCGGGCGACGGTGCTGCCCCGCTCGTCGGCATAATACCAGGTGCGGGCGCCGCTGCCGTTGAAGGCGCCCACCGTCTCGTCGGTGCCCGCGCCCGGGATGAAGCGCTGGATGATGGCTCCGTAGTAATATTCAGCGATCACCTCGTCCTGGAACCTCAGGAATCTGCACGCCGGTGTTGCTGGCGACGAAGCGCATCAGCGGGTTGTAGCCGATCGTGGCGGGCGCATAGGGCGGGACCGTGATCCGGGTCAGCAGATTCTCCGAGGAATAAGAGAAGCTGTTGGTGCCGTCCGAGGTGAGATTGCCCTTGCCGTCGTAGCCGAGCGTGCCGTTCCAGCCTGCGAGCCGGTTGAGCCCGTCGGCGCTGGTCGAAATCGTGCCGCCGCCGTGTGCCGTCCAGGCATAAGCGTCGGTCGAGCGCGTTACGGAGACGATCTGCGAGGCCGGATTGTAGCCGAAGCCGAGCGCCAGGTCCTGGCTCGTCGCGCTACCGCCGAGGTCGTGGGTCAGCGCGCTCAGGCGCGACACGGCGTCGTACGAATAGGTCGTGAGCGTGCCGTTGCCGCGGATCAGCGAGGTGCGGCGCCCCGGATTGTCATAGCCGTAGGCGACGAGGACGTTCGCCCCCGACGTGGCCCCGTTGTAGCGGATCTTCTCCATGTCGCCGGTGACCAGATAGTCGTAATCCACATAAGCGCCGTCGGGCCAGGTCAGCCGGGTGCGGCGGCCGGCCAGATCGTAGGCGGCCTGTACCGTGCCGGCCGGATCGGTCTGCGAGATCAAACGCCCGAGCGCATCGAAAGCGAAGCTCATATTCTCGCCCGTCTGCGTCGCCGAAGTCAGGCGGCCGAGCAGGTCGTAGCCGTAGGCGACGTCGGGCTCCGATCCGGGCCGGTCCTTCGAAATCATCCGCCCGAGCGCGTCGTAGCCGAAATTGGCGGTCTGGTTGGCACGGTTGCGATAGGCGACAACCAGCGGAGAGGTTCGGGTGCCGCTGGCAAGGCTCTCGTAGGCCGGCTGCTCGTAGTCGGTCGTCGAGCTGGTGCCGGCGCCCTTGGCCGTGTCGGGATAGCGGGTCTTCGCCAGCCGGTCGTGGCCGTCATATTCGTAGGCCGTCCTGTTGCCTTCGGCGTCGGTGACGGTCTCGACCTGGCCGTTGGCGGTGAAGGTCGTGGTGAACTCGTTCGCCTCCTCGCCGGTTACTCCGAACGCGGACTTGACCTGATAGACCCGCCCAGCGGCTTCGTAGAAGCTCTTCGTGATCCGGTCGGGGCCGTAATCGCCCGTTCCGGTGCCCTGGGTGCCGAGAGTGCAGGCGGAGGTCGCAGTCACCGTTCCGAACACCGCCGGGTTCATCCGTTGGACCGAGCATTCGGGCCGTCCGAGCGCGTCGTAGCTGGTCTGGCCGACTGAATAGACGGTGGCGCCCGAGACGAGCTTGCTGACGATCGGCCGGGCGTTGGCGTCGTAGACCGTCTCGATCGCCTGGGCCGGGCTTAACGCCGCCCAGTCGGAGTCGGACTGGCTGTTGACGTTGCCTTGCTCGGTCTTGGTGAGGAGGCCGGTCGAGCTGTCGTAGGTGTTGCGCACCGCCCGATGCTTGAGCGTGCCGCCGCCGTCCGGATCCGGCGAGACGCTTCCGATCACCTGCCGGGCCGTGTTGTAACGGGTTCGGCTGGTATCGGCCGTGCCCGACAGCGGGCCGTCGACGGACACCGGATTGCCGAGCGAGTCGAAGGTCATCGTACTCGAGGCGACAAGGGTGCCGGTGCCGTTGCCGGTCGCGGTCCAGTAGATGTTGCCGTTCGAATCGTAGGCGATCGCGGACTTCACCTCGTCCGCGCCGCCGGTGCACGAGCCCGTCGTCCGGCATTGCGACACTCCGGTCACCTGATACTCGCCGTTGGTGAGCGTGTAGCTGAAGCGCGTCTGCGGCCTGACCCCGCCCACCGCGGGCGCGGTGACGGTCAGGACTCCGCCATGGGTGGGATCGTAGGTGTAATCGGTGACGTTGCCGCGGGCGTCGGTGGTGCTGTTGGGCCGATTGCAGGTGACCGGATTGGCGCAGGTCGAATCGAAGCTCGCCGAGGTGACGATGGTCGCTCCGGAGCCGCCTTTGGGCACCGCCACCGTCTGGGTGACGTTGCCTCGGGCGTCGTAGGTATGCTCGACGTAATTGCCTTCGTGCGCGGTGGTTCGGGTCAGCCGGTCGTCGCCGTCGTAGGTGAAGCCGGTCGTGTGGCCGAGCGGGTCGGTGACCGAGGTCGGCCGGCCGCTGGTCAGGCTGGAGACGATCGTCGAGACCTGGCTGAGCGCGTTGGTGACGATCATCGTCGCAATGCTTCCCGAGACGCTTCGTGAATAACTGGTGGTAACGCCTTCCTTGGTCACCGACGTGACCACGCCTGAGCTCAGGCTCGCGCTGGTCGTGTTCGACGAGGCGCCGGGGCGGCGGATCGCATAGTTGGTGGAGCCGCTCGTCACCCGCCACACCCGCCCGCCCTGGTCGGTAATGTCGGTGACGCCCGCCGAAGGATAGGAATAGCTGACGCTCGCCAGCGCCGAGCTTCCGGCGACATTGTTGTGGAAGTATGCGCCGGTGCGCTGATGGAAGGTCGCCGGAGCGGCGCCCGAGCCGGGGCCTGCCGCGGAGGCATAAGTGAAGCGTATCTCATAGCCGTAGCTGTTGGTCACCGAGGCGATTCGGGCGGTGTTGTTGCAGCTGGTAACCGGGGGAGGGTCGTCCGGGCCCGGCTCCTCGTAGGGTGGGCCGCCGCCGCCCGTGGTGGCGCAGGCGGTCCAATATTCGTAGTGGATCGTCACCACCTTGCCGTCGGGCGAGGTGATCGTGGTCGGAAACAGGACGCAGGAGGGCTTGGCGGTGCCGTCGCAGTAAGTCGAGTCACTGCCCGGGCTCGGGTCGGTGAAGTGGATCATGGTGCCGTCGGGGGAACGGTAATCATAGGAATTGCCGCTTCCGGCCAGCGCCGCGCCCCGGCTCTCGGCGCCGGGGAATTTGTCCTGCCTCGAGCCGAAGTCTACATAGGTACCCGACGAGACGATGTAGAAAAGAATATGGTCCCACTGGCTCGAGCCCGGGGTGCCGTTGCTCCCCGTCGCTCCAAGCATCCGGAGAAGCGCGAGCTCCGCCTGGCCCGAGCCGATCGAGCCTTCCGCGAAGCTGGTCAGGAAATCGCCCTTGACCAGATCAACCCCGTTCGAATCAAGGTTGCGGTAGGTCGGGCTGGTCTGGGCCGCGGCCGGAGCGGCGGCGAGGCCGGAAAGGGCGGTCCCGGTGAGCAAAGCGCAAGCGAGGGCTTTCGCCCGCAAGGACGTCGACTTCATCTTATCTTCTCCACGGTGCGGCTCCTTGCCGGAGCCTCAAAAAAGCGCCTGTATTCTCAGGGCGGCGGCGGGTTGGGGGAGCCCGAGGTCGTCTTGCCGGTCCGGTTGTCCGCCTTGTCGAACGTGTAGTTGGTGGCGACATTGTTGTTGACGGTGCCGCTACGCTCGACCCGGACCAGCCGGCCGCGCGCGTCGTAGCGATAGGCGATGGATTCAGCCGCCATCGCCGCCGATGCCGCCACAACCGCCGTGCTCGCCGCCAGCAGGGCCCACCTGTGCCTTCGTCTCATCCCAGTCTCCACGCCCGATTTGTGAGAACATAAACAGAACACGAAAAATCCTACTATGCAAATATTATTTATAGGAAAATTACCAGCGAGCTCATACGTTTGGCGTGAAGACTCCAAATCGGACTAATCGATCAAGCGAATTGGCCAGCTTCATCCGTCCCGCTTGGGGATGGGGGAGCGGAGGCGTCGAGGCAGATGGGCGTTGAACGCAAGGCCCGCTCCTGACTAAGAGGCAAAGGAAGGAGGCGCGAGATGGCGAGGAAAGTCATGCTGGCGGCCGCGCTCGGGCTCGGCCTGACGGTGGGATCGGCGCAGGCGCAGGACGAGCGCGCCACCCCCTATTGGGCCTCGATCAGCGCGGGCAAGGCGATGATGCGCACCGGTCCAGGGCAGAATTACCCGGCGACCTGGCTCTATGTCCGCGCCGACCTGCCGATCAAGGTCGTCGCCACCTTTCCCAACTGGCGCAAGGTCAGCGACCCCGACGGAACCACCGGATGGATGCTTCAACGGCTGCTCAGCGACCGGCGGACGGCCCTCGTCACCGGTGACTCCGCGCGGCCGCTGCACGCGGACCCGGGCGAGGCTTCGAAGGTCCGCTACCTCGCCGAGCCGGGGGTCGTCGGGCGAGTTCTCGAAATGCGCCGGCGACTGGTGCCTGCTCGATGTGCGGGGCCGCCAGGGCTATATCCGGCAGGATCATATCTGGGGCGTGAAGCCCGGCGAAACTCTGGATTAGGAGCGGGGAATGGAATTGAGCCTGGCGGATTTCGAAGGCTTCGTCGGCGAGCCGCATGAGGTCGTCTTCGCGGACGGCACGATACCGATCGTGCTCGAAAAGGCCGAGGGTCTGCCGCGCTCGACTCGGGAGGCCGGAGCCTTCCGGCTGGAGTGGCGCGGCCCGGTCGAACCCATTCTCGTTCAAGCGATCTACCGCATGCGGCGGGGCGAGCAGCTGTTCGACATGTTCATCGTTCCCGTCGGGCGGGACGAGCGCGGCATGCTGTACGAGGCGATCTTCAACTAGTCGGCTGCTGCCCGCCCTCGGGAGGACGCCACTCCATCAGGTCGTAGATTCCGTGCTCGTCGATCGGCGTGAAGCCGAGCCGCAAGTACAGCCGCATCGCCGGATTGTTCTTCTCGACGTGGATGGTGAGCGGCTTTTCCGCCGCGGCCGCCCTGTCCATCAGGTCGGAGAGGATCGCGCTGCCCGCGCCGCCGCCGCGATGGTCGGGGAGCAGGGCGATGTCGATCAGCCGGATCTGGTCGGGCCATTCCTCGATGTACAGCCGCCCGGCTGCGGTCCCGCCGCGCTCGATCACCAGCCATTCGGCGGCGGGATAATGCTGCCGGTAATGGCGGTGCTGGGCATCGAACTGATGGGCGAGGAACTGCTGCTGGGTCTCCGGCGGCCATCCGCTCCGCGCCACTTCCTCGATTCGGGTGGAGGCGTAGACGCGCGCGAGCAACGGGAGGTCCGCCTCGGTCGCGGACCGGTAGCTGAGGCCGAGCCGTGCGGCGGCCTTGAGGGGCGGCGGCACGGCTCCGGTATCAGGGGCGCGGCGGGAAGACGCCCTGCAGCGCGATGCACATGTTGAGCGTCAGGTAAGGCGCCATGTTGTTGTGCGGCAGGCTGCCGCCCGCAGGGGCCAGTTCCTGGAACGCCATCTGAGTCAGCGCCGGCTGTGGGCTGCCGGGAACGAAGGGAAGCGCGCCATTGGGACGGGCAAGCGACTTTGTCGGCCCCGGCTCCTGAAGATCCCCCTGCTCGGTCGAGACCTTGAAGAAATGGTTGTGAGCCGGCATCTCGGACTCGAGCAGGGTGACGGTCTCCGACCCGCCCTGCTCGCCCAGATCGTGGAGCGACAGCCCGGGGCCCTGCCCGGGATGCATGGGCGCACAGCCCTGCAGGTCCGGCAAAGCGAAGGTGGACTTGCCGTCGCCGCCATAGGTGGTCCCGAGCAGCGCGAACAGGGCGGTGTTCTGCGACAGCGGCAGAAGCTGCCCGTTGCAGAACGCCCAGCCCTTGGGAGCGAAGTTGAATCCGAAGATCCGGATTTCGGCGACAAATGGGTCGGCCATTTCGAGGCTCTCCTAGGTTGGGCTCGGGAAGATGCCGAAGAGGGAGATGATGAAGTCCACGCAAAGGTACGGCTGGAAGTTGGTATGCGGCTGGCTGCCGCCCGACCCCGAGATGACGTAGTTCGCCATCTGGGCGTTCGGCGAGTCCTCGATATAGAGCGTCGCCTGGGTGGACTGGGCCAGCAGGTTGCCCTGCGGATTGGTCTGGCCTGCGACGTTGTTGCTGACGACCAAAGCGTGGTTGTGGATCGGGATCTGCTGCGTCGTGAGGGTGACCTCTTCAGCGCCCCCCGTTTCCGCGAGGATGAAGCCGTTGCCCTGGTGGATCGGGAGCCGTCCGCGCATGTCGGGAAGAGCGAAGGTGGATTCGCCATCGCCGCCATAGGTGGTGCCGATGAGCTGGAAGAGAGTCTCGTTCTCCGAGATGGGCAGCAGCTGCCCCTCGCAGAACATCCAACCCGCCGGGGCGAAATTGCCGGCGAACATCCTGATCTCGCCTACATAAGGCTGTGCCATGGTGTCGGCCCTCTCAGTTCTGCGAAGGGAAAATGCCCTGAAGGGCAATGCATGCGGTGATCGTCAGAAAAGGCTGCATGTTGAGATGCGCCTGACTGCCGCCGACGTTGGTTATGCTGGGCGGGATCAGAGTCGTGAGGTTCAGCGGCCCGTTGTAGACCGGAGCCTGGGAGACGCCGAAAGCGTTCGAGCTGCCGTTGTTCAGGGTGCCCGTAGGCGTCGAGCCGTTCACGACATGGATATGCTGCGGCATCTGCGACATCGTGAGCGTGACCGCCTGCTGCCCGGCCTTCTCGCCGAGCGTGTGGCCCGCCCCGAAGTGGATGGGGCTGCAGCCCCTGAGGTCGGGCAGCGCGAAGGTCGTCTGCCCGTTGCCGCCGTAGGTCGTGCCCAGCAGCGAGAAGAGCGCCTGATTCTGATTGATCGGCAGGAACTGACCGTTCGCCATCGCCCAACCTTTTGGAGCGAAGTTGAACGAGACAAGCCGGATCTCGGCGAGAAACGGTTCAGCCATATCGATGTCCCCCTTGGCGCAAATGGATACAGGAATTTTGGGCGCCATCAACCGTTTCGGACCAATTATTTTTCCATTGTTTGCGTGGCTTATTCGCCAAACATTAAATGAAAACCGTGGACAACGGTTGTGATTTCGCGGCGATGTTGCCAACGCAGGTTATGCCCGATTCTCCGCCGCCGCCCTTGTCGCGGTTCGCGCCCGCCGCGCTTTTCCTCGATTTCGATGGCACCCTCGTCGAGCTTGCCGAGGCGCCCGGCGCGATCTCGGTCCCAAGCGGCCTGACCCCTTTGCTCGATCGTCTCTCGGCGCGGCTGCACGGGCGGCTGGCGGTGGTCAGCGGACGTGCGCTGGAAGACCTTCGAGGGCATCTCGGCGGCGCCGCGGCGGTGCTGTCGGGCTCCCACGGGGCGGAGCTTCGTTATGCCGACGGCCGCCGCATTCCGGTGTCCGCGCCGCCCGGCCTCGCCGCGGCGCGCGAGTCGGTCCGGCGATTCGCCGCGGGCGGCGAGGGCCTGCTGGTCGAGGACAAGCCCGCCGGAATCGCGCTCCACTATCGGCTCGCTCCGGAGCGGGCGGAGGAAGCCGACGCCTTCCTGGAGACGCTCGCCGAGCGCTCGGGCCTCGTCCTTCAACGCGGCAAGATGGTGGCGGAGCTTCGGCCTCGCGGCTCGGACAAGGGCAAGGCGCTCAGCCGGCTGATGGGGGAACCACCCTTCGCCGGCGCGCGTCCTGTGTTCGTGGGCGACGATCTGACCGACGAGGACGCGTTCCGCGCCGCCGTTTCGCTTGGCGGGGAAGGGGTGCTGGTCGGCCCCGCCCGGCCGAGCGCGGCTCGGTGGCGCCTCGAGGACGTGGTCGCCGTGACCGCCTGGCTGGAGGCGGCGGCCTATGGCTGACCTGTCGCTCTGGCCGATCGGCAATTGCCAGGTGAGCGCGCTCGTCGACCGCGAGGCCGGCTTCGTCTGGGGCTGCGCGCCTCGGGTCGACGGCGACCCGCTCTTCTGCGCTCTGCTCGAGCCGAAAGGGGCCAGCCCACTTCCCCGGGGCGAGTGGCGGATCGCGGTCGACAACCAAGTTTCCGTCGAGCAGGGCTATCTGCGCAACACCGCGATCCTGACCACGAGGCTGACCGATTCCGACGGCGCGGTCGCCGAGATTTTCGATTTCTGCCCGCGCTTCGAGCGGTCGGGGCGGATGTACCGGCCGGTCGCCTTCGCCCGGATCGTGAGGCCGCTGCAGGGCGCGCCTCGGATCCGGGTGAGTCTCAACCCCGCCACCGGCTGGGGCGCGCGCGACGCCGAGCGGACCAGCGGCACCAACCACATACGCTATCTGGTCGAGCCGCAGCCCTTGAGGCTCACCACCGACGCCCCGGTCGGCCATCTGATCGAAGGGCGAAGCTTCAGGCTCGAGCAGAGCCACCATTTCTTCCTCGGTCCCGACGAGCCCTTCGTCGGCCATGTCGGGCACAGCCTCGCGGCGATGCTTCACGAAACCGCCGACGAGTGGCGCGCCTGGGTGCGCGGGCTCGCCATCCCGCTCGAATGGCAGCGGGTCGTCATCCGGGCCGCGATCGCCCTCAAATTATGCCAGCACGAGGAAACCGGGGCGATCGTCGCCGCGCTCACCACCTCGATCCCGGAGGCGCCGGAAAGCGGCCGCAACTGGGATTATCGCTATTGCTGGATCCGCGACGCTTATTACACGGTGCAGGCTCTGAACCGGCTCGGAGCGCTCGACGTCCTCGAGAAATATCTGGGCTATTTGAGGAACATCGTCGACGAGGCGAAAGGCGGCCACATCCAGCCCCTCTACGCGGTGTCGGGCGAACCGAAGCTCGACGAGGGGGAGGCGGAGGGGCTTGCCGGCTATCGCTCGATGGGGCCGGTGCGGGTCGGCAACGCCGCTTACGTCCAGATCCAGCACGACGCCTACGGCCAGATCGTGCTGTCCAACGTCCAGGCCTTTATCGACGAAAGGTTGTTCCGAAAGGCGACCGAGACCGATTTCCACGCGCTCGAGCGGGTCGGCGAGCGGGCCTGGGAGGTTCACGACCAGCCCGACGCCGGCCTTTGGGAATATCGAACCCGGACCGCCGTTCACACCTACAGCTCGGTGATGAGCTGGGCCGCCTGCGACCGGCTCGCCAACGCCGCCGAGGTGCTCGGGCTCGACGACCGCGCGGCCCTGTGGCGCGACCGCGCGGCGGCGATCCGCGCGCGAATCGAGGACTCGGCCTGGTACGCGCCCGAAAGCCGCTTCGCCGCCAGCTTCGGCGGCGACGAGCTCGACGCAAGCCTGCTCCAGCTGGTCGACATGCGTTTCCTCGATCCCGACGATCCCCGCTTCCTGGCCACCTTCGCGGCGGTCGAGAAGGGGTTGAGGCGGGGCGAGCATATGCTGCGCTATGCCGCCGAAGACGATTTCGGGCTGCCCGAGACGGCGTTCAACTTCTGCACCTTCTGGCTGATCGAGGCCCTTCACCTCGCCGGCCGCGAGGCGGAGGCGCGCGCGCTCTACGAGCATATGCTGGAACGGCTCACTCCGGCGGGCCTGCTTTCGGAGGATACTGACTTCGCGACCGGCGAGCTGTGGGGGAACTACCCGCAAACCTATTCGCTCGTCGGGCTGATCAATTGCGCCGTGCTCCTGTCACGGCCCTGGAGCGCCGTCAGATGAACTTTCACGTCATGCCAGCGAAGGCTGGCATCCATTCGTATTCAGCATGGGCCCCAGCTTTCGCTGGGGTGACGGGAAGATGAGCCGCCTCATCGTCATCTCGAATCGAGTCTCGAAGCCGCATGGCGAAGGGCAGGGCGCGCAGGGCGGTCTCGCCGTCGCTCTTTCCGCGGCCCTGCGCGCCCATAGCGGGCTCTGGTTCGGCTGGTCGGGCGAGACGGCCGAGGACTTTACCGGCCATATCGACCTCCAGCGCAACGGCGGGGTCACCACCGCGACGATCGACCTCGAGGAGCAGGACGTCGACGAATATTATAACGGCTATGCCAACCGGACCTTGTGGCCGCTCTTCCACTACCGGATCGACCTTGCCGAATACGACCGAAGCTTCGCCGGCGGCTACGAACGGGTCAACGAACGCTTCGCCGAGACGGTGCAACCGCTGATCGAGCCCGACGACCTGATCTGGGTCCACGATTACCATCTCATCCCGCTCGGCCAGCAGCTTCGCGACCGCGGGGTGAGGAACCGCATCGGCTTCTTCCTCCACATACCGTGGCCGCCGGCCCGGCTGATGGTGTCGCTGCCCTTCCACGAGGGGCTGGTCCTCTCGATGCTCGCCTACGACGTGATCGGCTTCCAGACCGAGGAATGGCTGGAGAGCTTCCGCCATTATGTCGAGCGCGAGCTGGGCGGCCAGTGCGACGAGGATGGCACCATCCATGTCGGCGACCGCTCGGTCCATGCCGGGGCCTATCCGATCGGGATCGACTATGCCGAATTCGCCAGGGCGGCGGCGAGCCCCAGGGCAAGGCAAGCGTTCGAGCGGATGCGGGTCAGCGCGGCCGGCCGGCGGACGATCATCGGCGTCGACCGGCTCGATTATTCGAAGGGCCTCGAGGAGCGCTTCCTCGGCTATCGCCGATTCCTGGAGGATCACGAAGAGCGTCAAAGCGAGGTCTTCCTGCTCCAGATCGCTCCGCCCTCGCGAGGCGAGGTCGCCACCTACGAGGTGATACGCGAACGGCTCGACGAATTGAGCGGGCGGATCAACGGCGAGTTCGCCGAGGTCGACTGGGTGCCGATCCGCTACGTCAACCAGGGCTATCCCCGCGAGGAACTGGCCGGCTTCTATCGGGCCGCCGAGATCGGGTTGATCACTCCACTGAGGGACGGGATGAACCTGGTCGCCAAGGAATATGTGGCGGCTCAGGATCCCGACGATCCGGGAGTCCTCATCCTCTCCCGCTTCGCCGGCGCGGCGCTCCAGCTGACGGAGGCCCTGCTGGTCAACCCCTACAGCAAGGAGGAGATTTCGGACGCCATCCTGCAGGCGCTCGAGATGCCGAAGGCGGAGCGGATCCGGCGCTGGCGGGCGCTCAACGAGACCGTCGAGCGCGACGACGTTCTCGCCTGGCGCAAGGCCTTCGTCGGCGCGCTCACGGCGAGCGGCAAGGGCTAAAGCCTCGACAATCCCATGCCCTCACCGCGAAGCGGCACCCTCATCCTCCTTTCTTGTACCTTCGCGCCTTCTCTCAAAAATGAGTTATGCCCGTCGGTTAAAGGCAAGGCGCTGGATCCTCCGTTCCGGCCTGCGCTTTACACTCGGTCGAAGTCGGTCGCCTGCGGTCAGCCGTCCCCGCACCCGATTTTGAGAGAAGGCACGAAGGTACAACGTAGAAGGAATGGATCCTCGCTTCGCGGGGAGAGCGGAGTCAGGGCTCGCGCCCACGAAAAAGCCCCTCCGGCTCGGAATGGACCGGAGGGGCTTCTTCAGGCAGGCCATCCTTTGGGGAACCGCGCCGCCCGATCACCGTCGAGGGACGGATCCTAGTGGTTGGCGTACAGGACGTCGGTGATGACCCTGCGGCCCTGACCGAGATCGCGCTCGAACGTGTGGTGGCCGATCTGCTTGCCCCAATCCGCGCGCGTATGACCGATCACCGCGCCGTTCGGCTCGACGATCGGCCTGCCGTTCGGCAGAGCCGCGGCCGCGTGGACATGCGAGTAGATGGACGCGATCTGGTTGTAATCGTGCGTGTCCGGATGCTCGTTGCCGGCCGGAATGCTGGTATATTCCATGCACGAGCTGGTCGCGTCGGTGCTGAAATCCTCGTCCTGGTGGGCGAGGCCGTAATCGTGGCCGATCTCCTGGCAGGTCACCGCCGCGCGCCAGGCCGGGGTGTTGTAGGAGCTTCCGGAGCCGTAATAATAATCGTTGAGCTTGGTCGTGCCCTGGCTGATGTGGCCGTCGGCGGCGAGCCAGACCGAGGCGATCCCGAGCCAGCCGGTATTGCCGTAGTTATAATTGCAGACCTCGATGCGGCCGGCGCGCGGGGCGCAGGTGCTCGGAGTTGTCGTTCCGGCGACCTTGCTGCTCTGGATCCGGGTCGAGACGTTCCAGTCGTTGACGGCGGCGGTAAGGTAGCTGTCCCAATTGGAATTGACGTTGTCACCGACGGGCGGGCTGACCTGGGTGGTGGTGCGCTTCCAGTGATAGGTCGACCAGCTGTGGACGGCGAGAACCGGAGTCGCGAGCAGGCCCGCTGCGGTGGCGAAGGCCGCGGCCTTCAATATAGTCGACCTGCTGCGCCAGCGTCCTTTGGTATGAGTCATGACGTACCCCTTTACTGCCATTTGTTGCGAGGGAAGTGGAATTTTGCCGCCCATGACCACGGAAAGCACAACTACGACCCTCTCTGGCGCCTTCTCTATTTGAGCAGACGCAGCGGTGGCGGCCGGAGTCGCTACCGATGGGTATACCAAGCATGATCTACGCGCCGGGCGCAACTGGCTGGCACGATTGTCTTTTGTAACCGAGGTTGGTGTCCTGGGCGCTTCGGGGCGAAACTCAGAGAGCGGATGCCTGCGCTTCGCTATTCTTTGCGCGCTTCAGCATATTTGATCCGAAACAGATCAATCGCGGCCCCGGGGCCGAGCAGCGCCAATAAGGCCAAAGAAAAACCCCCCCCGGCTGGCTGAGCCGGAGGGGTTCGCCCGAGAATCGGGCCGATCGGCCCGAGCATCTCTATTTGTGCGCGTGCTCGACGAGGAGCACGTCGGTGATGACCTTGTTGCCATTGCCGAGGTCGCGCTCGAACGTGTGGTGGCCGATCTGGCGGCCCCAATCCGCGCGCGCATGGCCGATCGCGGCCTGCGAAGGCATCGCCTTCGTGGTCGCCGCGGCCGACGCGGAGTTGGTGTGGTTATAGATCGACAGCAGCTGATTG
Organism: uncultured Alphaproteobacteria bacterium; assembly: GCA_963850005.1. Lineage (GTDB taxonomy): Bacteria > Pseudomonadota > Alphaproteobacteria > Sphingomonadales > Sphingomonadaceae > Allosphingosinicella. The sequence continues at coordinate 451,998 of CAWKJG010000004.1, read as the reverse complement.
TAATCGTGAGCGTCGGCATGCTCGTTGCCGGCCGGAATGCTGGTATATTCCATGCACGAGCTGGTCGCGTCGGTCGAGAAGTCCTCGTCCTGGTGGGCGAGGCCGTAATTGTGGCCGATTTCCTGGCAGGTTACCGCCTGGCGCCACGCCGGAGTGTTATACTGTGACTGGGCATAATAAGTGTCGTTGAGCTTCGTCGTGCCCTGGCTGATGTGGCCGCTCGAGGAGAGCCAGATCGAGGCGATTCCGAGCCAGCCGGTATTACCGTAGGAGGCGTTGCAGACCAGGATCTTGCCGGCTTGCGGCTTGCAGGTCCGGTTGTTGCCGGTGCTGTTGGTGAGCGGGCTCTGGATCACGGTCGACTGGTTCCAGTCCGAAACCGCGGTCGCAACCCGGGCCGACCAGGTCGAATTGGTGATGTTGACGACGGGCGGAGCGATCTGCGTGGTGGTGCGCGCCCAGTGATAGCCGTTCCAGCTGTGGACGGCGGCGGCCGGCATGGCGATCAGGCCGGCGGCGGTCACGAAGGCCGCGGCCTTCAATATAGTCGATCGGCTGCGCCAGGTTCCCTTGGTATGATGCATGGACATTCCCCTCGTTCGGACGGTTTCTTGTAGAGGAAGGGAAATTCGCCGCCGTTGACTACGGAGTGCAGAACTACGCCCCCCTCTTGCGCCCCTCTTCTTGTAGGTGACGCAACAGCGGGACGGGAGTCGCCGCCGATTCCGCCACCAAGCACGCTCCGAACCGTCTGGGCAAGTGATTGGATCACCGGTTGATTTTGGTAATACTACGAGGGTCTGGAGTGCGCCGGGCCAAGCGCCAAGAGAGCGGCCTGTTTAATACTCAACCTGAATTACGTGTTTATGAGGATTGGTTCCGTTTCGGACATTGCGGCGAAACGTTTTCGCGATGCGGCGAACGGGCGCAAGCACCCCTTCCGAAAATAGGTCCGAAAGCGATCTATTCGAGTGGCCTGGCCGCGAATTGGGGCTGTGAGAAGTCGGCGGCCGCGTTAGGTTGCGGGCATGAGGGGCATGGTCGGCAGCATCGGGCACTGGCGCGGATTCGCGCCCGCGCTGGCGTTGCTCCTCCTGTTCAGGATGCTGATCCCGTCCGGCTACATGATCGCCCCCGATTATTCGGGAAGGCCGGGCCTGACGCTCTGCGCCGCTCCGGCGACCGCCCAGCCGGCGCTTCACGACGGCCATGACGGCCACCCCGCCGAATTCGGGGCCGTCAAAACCCGGCGAGCGTCCATGCCCCTTCGCCGCTTTGGCCGCACCGCCGCTTGCCCCCACGCCCCCGGCCGTGCCGCCCCACGTCGCGGCCGCCGTCCTTCCGCCGGACCTGCCCGCGCCTGCGGACCTTCCGCGCATAGCCTCGGCCGCGCCGCCGCCGCCCGCCACGGGGCCGCCACTGTCCGTCTGATCCTTAAGCCTCCCCCGCGAGACAGATCAGGAATTGGACATGACGAAACCGACACGCGCGCCCGCGGCGGCGCGCCTAATGCTCATAGGATGCGCCGCGGCGCTGCCCGTTCCGGCCTGGGCCGGCCACGAAGCGGATATCGTCGTCACCGGCCAGAAGACGAGCGGTCCGGCGACGGTGGAAGGCGTCGATGCCGAGCGGCTGGAGGAAACCACGGCGATCATCACCCCGGAGGACAGCCTGCGCTATCTGCCCAGCCTGCTGGTTCGAAAGCGCCACGTCGGCGATACCCAGTCGCCGCTGGCGACCCGAACGTCCGGAGTGGGGGCGAGCGCTCGAAGCCTGATCTACGCGGACGGACTGCTGCTGTCGGCGCTGATCGGCAACAACAATACCAGCGCTTCGCCGCGCTGGGGAATGGTCTCGCCCGAAGAGATCGAGCGGGTCGACGTGCTCTACGGCCCGTTCTCGGCCGCCTATCCCGGCAATTCGATCGGAGCGGTGGTCAACATCACGACCCGGCTGCCCGACAAGAGCGGGGGCTCGGTGAGCGCATCGACCAGCGTCCAGAATTTCGAGCAATATGGAACGGACGGCATCTTCCCCGCCTGGCAGATCGGCGGCACGCTCGGCGGGCGGGAGGGGAGCTTTGCCTGGTTCGCCGGCGCAAGCCATGTCGACAGCAAGAGCCAGCCGCTCACCTACGTGACGGTGGCCCGGCCGGCCAATCCCGGCGCCGCGGGGACTCCGGTGACCGGCGCCTTTCCCGACGTCAACCGCGCCGGAGCGCCGATCTTCGTCCTCGGCGCGGCCGGGCTCGAGCACCACAAGCAGGACAATCTGAAGCTCAAGCTCGCCTGGGAGGCGGGGCCGGGGCTGAAGCTGAGCTATCGGGGCGGGCTGTTCCTCAACGACACCGAGGCCAGGGCCAGGACCTATCTGAGCGGCAATCTCTTCGCCGGGACGCTCAACATCGGCGGGCGCACGGTCAACGTTCCGGCGAGCGCCTTCGCCAATAACGTCTACCTCCAGGACGAGCGTCACTGGATGCACGGCCTCACCGCGGAAGGGCAGGTGGAAGGCCTCGACTGGCGCGCCGTCGCCAGCCTCTACGATTTCGACAAGCACGTGCAGCGGCTTCCGTCCGCCGCGCTGCCGGCGTCGGCGACCGGTGGACCGGGCTCGATCGTCCGGCTCGACGGCACCGGCTGGCGAACGCTCGACCTCGAGCTTCGCCGCGGCGGGCTCAGGGGCGGCGCACATTATGACGGCTTCCGGCTCAACAGCCGGCGCTTCGCCACCGCCGACTGGCGCGGCGGAGCGCCCGGAGCGCTCAACCAGCTGGCGCAGGGCCGGACCCGCACCCTCGCCTTGTGGGCCGAAAACGAGTTCGACCTGGCCGAGACCTTGAAGCTCACGCTCGGCGCACGCTACGAGTGGTGGCGCGCCCATGACGGCCGCAATTTCTCGCTGGCGCCCGCGCTCGACGTCGCCCAGCCCGAGCAGTCGGCCGAGGGTATTTCGCCCAAGGCGAGCCTGCGCTGGCTTCCGGCGCGGAGCCTGAGCCTGACTCTGTCCGCCGGCCAGGCCTATCGCTTCCCGACCGTCTCAGAGCTCTACCAGGCGATCTCGACCGGGCCGAGCCTGACCGTGCCCGACCCCAATCTGCGTCCCGAGCGGGCACGCTCGGCGGAGCTGGCCGGGATGTGGGATACCCGCTCCGGACATATCCGGCTGTCGCTGTTCAGCGAGTTGATCAGGAATGCGCTGATCTCGCAGACGGCGCCGCTGGTGCCGGGCTCGACGACCCTGTTCAGCTTCGTCCAGAATATCGAGCGGGTCAGGACGCGCGGGGTCGAGCTCGCCTTCGAACGGCGGGGCCTCGGAGTGCCGCAGCTCGACGTCTCGGGCAGCGTCACCCTGGCCCGGCCGAAGGTGCTGGAAGATCCGGCCTTTCCCGCGGCCGAGGGCAAGGACCTGCCCCAGGTGCCGCGGCGGCGGGCGACCCTGGTCGCGACCTGGCGGGCGTCCGAAACCGCCAGCCTGACCCTGGCCGGCCGCTATTCCAGCCGCTCGTTCGGGACGATCGACAATAGCGACATCGTCACCCACACCTTCCAGGGTTTCGAGGGCTATGTCGTCGCCGACGCGAGGGCGAACTTCCGGATCGGCGAGCATTGGAACGCGGCCTTCGGGGTCGAGAATTTGACCAACGAGAAATATTATCTGTTCCATCCCTTTCCGCAGAGGAGCTTCACGGCCGACCTCACCTACAGGTGGTGAGCGGGCGGCCGGATCGCCGCGTACCGGAAAGAACTTTATTCTCCCGGTCGGGTGTCGCCGGCGCGGCGCCTGGGTTATGAGGTCCGGGGGGTGAAAATGGCCGGCTGGTCGATGAAATCCGTCTGCGTGGGCGCGCTGGGGGTGGCCGTGTTGCTCGCCGCCTGCGGGATCCGCAGGCCGCTCGATCAGCCTTCGCTCCGACCATATAAGGCGCTGATGCGGGAGCCGCAGTCTATGCAGGGCCCCCTCAGGATCTGGTTTCTGGGCGCCTCGACGATCGTTCTTCGCGACGAGGAAAGCACGATCCTGATCGACGGCTTCTTCACCCGGCCTTCGAGCCTGCCGATGCTGCTGTCGCCCCTGAAATCCGATCGGGACCGGGTCGAGGAGGGCATGAAGCTGGGCGGGTTCGAGGATCGACCCGAGGCGCAGGCCTTGTTCGTCGCCCACGCGCATCACGACCATGTGCTCGATTCGGCGGCGGTCGCGAATCGGACGGGTGCGACCCTGATCGGCGATTCCTCGTCCGTGAACGTCGCCCGTGGGGAGCTGGAGGGCAATTTCTGCGTCGCCGAGCAGGGCGACCGCTTCAAAATCGGCAACTTCACGGTCAGGGTTTTCGTAACCCCCCATTCGAAGGGCGATATCGCGCCGATCAGGGGAAGGGTGACCAGTTCGAAGGCCCGGTCGCGATGGCTGGCCGATTACCGGACCAGGACCAGTCACGCTTATCATATCGAGCATGTCGGGTCGGACGGCCGGACCCGAAGGATCCTGATCGTGCCGAGCGCCAATTTCTCTCCGGACAGCTCCGAAAAGCCGGGCAGCTTCGAAAAGGTGGAGGCCGAGGTCGTCTTCCTTGCCGTGGCGAAGCTGCACAAGCTCCCGAGGGGTGACGCACGGGAATATTGGAAACGGGCCGTCGAGGACACGAACGCGAGCCTGGTCATCCCCATTCACTGGGACGATATCCGCGACCGCCTCGCCGACAAAAGCGGCGGCGCGCGGCCGTTCGAGACGATTCCTTACCTGCAGGACGATTTCCGCAAAGCAATGGCGATCATCCTTCCGCTGGCCCTGAGCCAGAAGGTGGAAGTGCGGATCCCCGCCAGGGCCGGTCCGATTCAGGCGAACCCGGCCGAAGCCCCATGGTGGCCCGTCGGGGACGCGGGCAAATCGGGCGACGGGACGGCGAAAATGGTGCCCTGGAAGCTGCCCAGATGCGGGAAGCGGTAACGGGTCCGGGTGGAGAGACGAGAGGCGGGGACGGAACCGGTCATTGTCGGTCGCCCCGCTCACCAACCCTGATATAGGGGGCGGATGCAGCTGGCCGATATCGAGACTCCCGCCCTGGTGGTCGACCGAGGGCGCCTCGCCCGCAATATCGAGCGGATGCGAAGCCGGCTCGCCGGGCAAAACGTGCCGCTGCGGCCGCACGTCAAGACCACCAAGTCGGCGGATGTGGTTCGGCTAGCGGTCGCGGGGCAACCGGGCGGGATCACCGTCTCGACGCTCAGGGAAGCCGAATATTTCCTCGATCACGGCTTCACCGACATCCTCTACGCGGTCGGCATCGTGCCGTCGAAGCTGGCGCACGCCGCGGCGCTGCAGAGGCGCGGAGCCGAGCTCACCCTCATCCTCGACAGCGCCGAGATGGCCGAGGTCGCGGCCCGGGAGTCGGAGGCCCTCGGGACGGCGTTCCCGGTGCTGATCGAGATCGACACGGACGGCGGGCGCGCGGGCGTCGCGGCGCACGACCTGAACCGAATTGTCGAGATCGGCCGGATCCTGGACGCCGCCCCGAGCACCGAGCTTCGGGGTGTGATGACCCATGCGGGCCTGTCCTACAATTGCCCGTCGCCCGAAGCCATTCGGGCCCACGCGGAGCAGGAAAGGTCGAGGGCCGTGGCCGCCGCCGAGGCCCTGCGCTCGGCCGGCCTGCCGGCGCCGGCGGTCAGCGTCGGCTCGACTCCCGGCGCCCTGTTCGCCGAGCGGCTCGACGGAGTCACCGAGGTGCGCGCCGGAGTCTACATGTTCATGGACCTGGTCATGGCGGATCTCGGAGTTCTGCTCGGAAGAGGAGATCGCCTTGTCGGTGCTCGCCACCGTCATCGGCCATCGCCGCGATCTCGGCTATCTGCTCGTCGACGCGGGCGGGCTGGCCATGTCCAAGGATTCGGGGCCGGCGCGGGCCAGGCCGAGCTACGGCAGCGTCTGGGATGCCGCGACCGGCCTCCCGCTGGGGCTCAGCGTCGCCTCCACGAACCAGGAGCATGGCCTGGTGCCCGCCGGGGAGGCGGATTTCGAGCGGCTGCCGATCGGCACCCAGGTCAGGATCGCCCCCAACCACGCCTGCATGACCGCCGCGGCGCACGAGCGCTATCATGTCGTCGACGGCGGGACCGAGGTGCTGGCGATCTGGCCGCGCTGCAACGGCTGGTAGGGCCGGCGCTAAACGAATTCCGGATGTAGTGAGATTCCGCATTGGAGAGGTGCGCGGCCGGTGTTATGTTGTTTCCGATGAATTCGGCGAAAAAACCCGTTCGATTCTTCAAATGCGGTGTCCGAAGCCGAGGCTGAGGCGCGGGCCGAGGCGGACGTGCGTGCCGGTCGGTTGATCAGCCATTCCGCCGTTCGGCGCTGGCTGCAATCCTGGGGAACCCCAAACCCGTTGCCGCGACCCCGCGTCGGGGACTGATTGTACAAGATCGTCTGGACCGACGAAGCGATTGCACAGCTCGAAGGCATTGGTGCCTACATCGCCATCGACGATCCGCTGGCCGCGGCTGCCCTGGCGGATCGGCTGATTGCGCTCGCGGACAGCCTCGCCGAGTTCCCGCATCGCGGCCGCATCGCCGAGGAGAGTTCGCGCGAGATGACAAACGTATGGCCTTACATCCTCCGCTATCGCGTGGACGGCGACACGGTCCTCATCCTGCGCATTCGCTACGGGGCCCGCAGCGCCGACGATCAAGAATCCGAAGGCGTTGAGGTCGCATGGAAGCACAATTCGCCACGCTCGAAGCTGCACTGGCTTTGCTGGAGGAGAGAGTCGCCCAGCTGCCAACCAAATGCTTCTGGGTTGCGATAACCGCGATGCAAATCGCGGTGGTGAGCGGTGTAATCCTATTCAGTGAGAAGCTGAAGGCGCTGATCGGGGTCTGATCGAACCGTGCAGGATGCGAGGGTCCGGCCCTCTTTCCTCAGTCCACCATCTCCACCGCCATTGCCGTCGCCTCGCCGCCGCCGATGCAGAGGGTGGCGAGGCCGCGTTTCTGGCCGTGGGTTTCCAGGGCCGACAGGAGGGTGGCGAGCAGACGGGCGCCCGACGCTCCGATCGGGTGGCCGAGCGCCGTCGCGCCGCCGTGAATGTTCAGCGCCTCGCGAGGAATGCCAAGGTCGCGCATCGCGATCATGGCGACGCAGGCGAAGGCTTCGTTGACCTCGTAGAGGTCGACGTCGCCGACGCTCCAGCCGGCTTTGTCGAGCGCCTTGCGGACGGCGGGGACGGGGGCGCTGGTGAACAAATTCGGCGCCTGGGCGTGGGCGGCGTGGGCGACGATGCGGGCAATGGGCTTGACCCCGAGTCGGTCGGCGACGCTCTGGCGGGTGAGGACGAGGGCGGCGGCGCCGTCGGAGATGGACGAGGCGTTGGCGGCGGTGATGGTGCCGTCCTTGGCGAAGGCGGGTCGGAGGCCGGGGATCTTCTCCGGGTTCGACTTGCCGGGTTGCTCGTCGATGGCGACGACGTCCTCGCCCTTGCGGCTCTTGACCGTTACGGGCACGATCTCGCGCTCGAAGGCGCCGGATTTGATCGCCTCGGTGGCGCGGCGCAGCGACTCGATCGCATAATCGTCCTGGTCGCCGCGGGTGAACTGATATTCGCGCGCCGCGTCCTCGGCGAAAGTGCCCATCGCCCGACCGGCGTCATAGGCGTCCTCGAGCCCGTCGAGCATCATATGGTCGTAAACCGTGTCGTGGCCAATTCGGGCGCCGGCACGGTGCTTCTTCATCAAGTAAGGGGAGTTCGACATCGACTCCATGCCGCCGGCGACGATGAGGTCGGCGGAGCCCGCGGCGAGCATGTCGTGGGCGAACATCGCCGCCTGCATGCCCGAGCCGCAGACCTTGTTGATCGTCGTCGCCTCGACCGAACGGGGCAGGCCGGCGCCGAGCGCGGCCTGGCGGGCGGGGGCCTGGCCGAGGCCGGCGGGGAGGACGCAGCCCATGAAGATCTTGCCGACTTCCTCGCCGGAGATTCCGGCCCGCTCGACCGCGGCGCGGACGGCGGCGGCGCCGAGCTCGGTGGCGCTGGCGCCGGCGAGGGCGCCCTGGAAGCTGCCCATCGGGGTTCGGGCGTAGGAGAGGATGACGATGGGGTCGGACATTCGAGCGGGCTCCTGGCTAGAGCCCTCCCCCTCGATGGGGGAGGGTTGGGTGGGGGTGCGGGTCGTGACGGGCAGCGCCCTCGTGTCGAACCTCACCCCTCCCCAACCCCTCCCCATCGAGGGGAGGGGCTTTAAGGTCGCGGCCCACATAGGCGCCCGCCGCGCCTTGTTCAAATCGCGGCCGCTCTGCTAGGGCCGCGTCCGAACAGGAGGACAGGCATGGCCGGTATCGGGCTCGACTTCGCGCTCGGCGAGATGGCGGACGCGATCCGCGACACGACGGAGCGCTTCGCCGCCGACCGCATCGCGCCTTTGGCGGCGAAGATCGATGCGGAGGACTGGTTCCCGGCCGAGCTGTGGCCGGAAATGGGCGCGCTCGGCCTCCATGGGATCACCGTCGAGGAGGAATATGGCGGGCTCGGGCTCGGCTATCTCGAGCATGTCGTGGCGCAGGAGGAAGTGGCGCGGGCCTCGGCTTCGGTCGGCCTCTCCTACGGCGCCCATTCGAACCTGTGCATCAACCAGATTCGCCGCTGGGCGAATCCCGAGCAGAAGTCGAGATATCTGCCCAAGCTGATCTCGGGCGAGCATGTCGGCTCGCTCGCCATGTCGGAAGCCGGCGCGGGGTCGGACGTGGTGTCGATGAAATTGAAGGCCGAGAAGGTTCAGGGCGGCTATGTCCTCAATGGCACCAAATTCTGGATCACCAACGCCCATCATGCCGACACTCTGGTCGTCTACGCCAAGACCGGGGAGGGAAGCCGGGGCATCACCACCTTCCTGATCGAGAAGGACATGCCCGGCTTCAGCCTCGGCCAGAAGCTCGACAAGATGGGGATGCGGGGATCGCCGACCGGCGAGCTCGTCTTCAACGACTGCGAGGTCCCCGACGAGCAGGTGATGGGGCCGGTCAACGGCGGCGTCGGCGTTTTGATGTCGGGGCTCGATTACGAGCGGACGGTGCTGGCCGGGATCCAGCTCGGAATCATGCAGGCCTGCCTCGACGTCGTCCTGCCCTACGTGCGGGAGCGCAAGCAGTTCGGCCAGGCGATCGGCGGCTTCCAGCTCATGCAGGCGAAGGTTGCCGACATGTATGTCGCGCTCAATTCGGCCCGGGCCTATGTCTACACGGTCGCGAAGAATTGCGATGCGGGCAAGACCACCCGCTTCGACGCGGCGGGCGCGATCCTCCTGGCTTCGGAAAATGCGGTGAAGGTCAGCCTCGAGGCGATCCAGGCGCTCGGCGGGGCAGGCTATACCAAGGACTGGCCGGTCGAACGCTTCCTGCGCGACGCCAAGCTGCTCGACATCGGTGCGGGAACGAACGAGATCCGGCGGATGCTGATCGGGCGGGAGCTGATCGGGGCGGGGTAAGCTCCGTCATTGCGAGCAAAGCGAAGCAATCCAGTACGGCCTCGGAGGCCGAACTGGATTGCTTCGTCGCTTCGCTCCTCGCAATGACGGATGCGCCGAGGCCGTCACGCGAGTGAATCGCGTGACGTCAGTCCTCACGTTGTGAGGCTGGCCGGCTTTCGCCAGCTCTTCGCACTGCTTCGGCAACGCTTTGCGTCGGCGTCACTGCGCTCGGCGGCTCAAGCTCACCACACCTTCACCCGCTTCTCCGGCGCCAGATAGAGCTTCTGCCCCGGTTTCACGCCGAACGCCGTGTACCAGGCGTCGAGGTTGCGCACCGTCAGCGCCCGGAACTGGCCCGGCGCGTGGCCGTCGGTGAGGACTCGCTGGCGCAGGGACTCGGGGCGCATGCTGGTCGCCCAGGCCTGGGCGAAAGCGATGAAGAAGCGCTGGTCGCCGCTAAAGCCTTCGATCACCGGCGCCTCCTTGCCGCCGAGCGACGCGCGATAGGCGTCGTAGGTGGCGGAAAGCCCGGCGACGTCGGCGATATTCTCGCCGAGCGTGAGCTTGCCGTTGACGTGGAGACCGGGAAGCGCCTCGTACGTGTCATATTGCGCGGAGAGCGCCGTTCCGGCCTGCTGGAAGCGCGCGAAGTCGGAGGGGGTCCACCAGTTCCTGAGGCGGCCGGTCGAATCGAACAGGGCGCCGTTATTGTCGAAGCTGTGGCTGATCTCGTGGCCGATGACCGAGCCGATCGCGCCATAATTGAAGGCGGCGTCGGCTTGCGGGTCGAAGAAGGGCCGCTGAAGGATCGCAGCCGGGAAATTGAGCGAATTCTGGACCGGCAGGTTGACCGCGTTGACCAGCTGCGGCGGCATCCACCATTCGGCGCGGTCCATCGGCTTGCCGATCTTCGAAATCTGGTGGCGATATTCGGCGAGGCCGGCATTCCGGCTGTTGGCATAAGCGTCGCCGGCGCTGATCCGGAGCGCCGAATAGTCGCGCCAATGGTCGGGATAGCCGACTCCGACGACGATCGACTGGACCTTCTTCAGAGCCTCCTCCTTGGTCGAGGGCGCCATCCAGTCGATCGCCTGGACCCGGCGGGCGAAGGCGGCCTTGATATTGTCCACCATCTTCTGGACTTCGGCCTTGGCCGAGGCCGGGAAATATTTGTCGACATAGGCCTTGCCGACCGCGTCCTGGAGCGCGTTGCTGACCGCGTTCAAGGCCAGCTGGTCGCGCGGCCGCTGCTGGGGGGTGCCGGAAAGGGCGGTCCCGTTGAACGCGAAGCTGGCGTCGCGGATCGGCTTGGGGAGAACGTTCGACTGCTGGTTGAGCGTGTGGAAAGCCAGCCAGTCCTTCCAGTTCTGAAGCGGCTGGGACGCGACCAGGGCGGAGAGCTTGGGAATGGCGCCCGAATGATAGGCCTGGAATTTCTGGGCCTTGCCGAGCTGGGCGGCGCCGAGCAAAGCGCCCCAGTCGAGGCCGGGCGCGCTTTTCTCGAGGTCGGCGCGGGTCCACACCTGCGCGCCCTTGGCGAAATCCTCGCTCTCTTCCCTTGTGGCGTGGGCGCGGGCGATTTTGGTCTCGAGATCGAGGATCCGGCCGGCCGCGCCCGCCGCGTCGGCGACCCCGGCGGCCTTCATCACCGTCTCGATATAGGTGCGATACTGGCTGCGCAGCCCGGCCATCTTGGCGTCGCCCGACAGGTAATATTCGCGCTCGGGAAGGCCGATCCCGCCCTGCATCAGATAGGGCAGGGTCTCGCCGGGCGTGGCGAGGCCCTGGGTGACGAACACGCCGAACAGATTCTCGGTCCTGAAGTTCGTCGCGTTGAGCGGGTCGGTGTCGGCGCGCAGCGTGCCGCCGATCGCGGCGCTGAGCTGCGTCTTGTCGGCGATCCGGCCGATCGCGTCGAGATCCGACTTGGCCGGCGCCATTCCCGCCCGGTCGATGGCGTCGGTGTCGAGATAGGCGTTATAATAATTGGCGATCATCGCTTCGCTACTGCCGTCGGCCGGCTTCGACTCGAGAATCCCGGTGAGCAGCTCGCGAGTCTGCCGTTCCCGCTCCTGATCGGCGATGTAGAAGCCGCCGATGCTCGAGCGGTCTTCCGGGATCGGCGTGTTCTTGACCCAATTGCCGTTGGCGTAGCCGAAAAAGTCGTCGCCGGGCGCCGCATTCCTGTCCATCGAGGCCGCGACGATGCCCAGCGCCGTGCCGGGCGTCTGGGCCGAATCCGCGCTGCCGTTGCCGGGGCCGGCCGGCGAGCAGGCGGCGGTGGCGAGGAGCAAAGCGAGAAGGATGGATCGGTTCATCACGAAGCCTTTCGAAGCGCGGATATTCGGCGAGGCGGGCCTTATAGGCGGCTTTGTCCGCCGCGCCAGCGCTTCCCAACCCGCCGCTCAGCCGTTAGTCAGCCTCGCCAAGACGGGAGCCGTGTAAATGAGCAAAAACGGGATAGGCCAGGAAGGGATCGGAGCGGCATGAGCTCCGAGATGCTCTTCATCCTGCAATGGTATGGCGCCATCGCCGCCGCCATCGCCGCTTTGACCGTCGCGCTCGACCTGGGGCGGCGGACGACCGGCTGGGCCTTCATCCTGTTCACCACCTCCTCGGTGGCCTTCATCCTCTACGGCTTCCTCGATCCGCGGCCGGAGGAAGCGATCGCCAGCCTCAACGTCCTGTTGTTCTTCATCAACCTGTTCGGAGTCTATCGCTACCTGATCCGCAAGCGCGCGCCGGGAGCTCCGGCGTGACTGCGTCATTGCGAGCGCAGCGAAGCAATCCGGGCGGCGCGGGACTCAGGCGCCGTAACTGGATTGCTTCGTCGCTTTCGCTCCTCGCAATGACGGGGGTGCGGCCATGAGCACCATCACGTCCAGGATCGACTCGGAATCCGAGGCTTACCGCACCTACGCCGCGCACAATCGCGGCCTTGCCGAGGCCCTGCGAGCGAAGGTCGCGGAGGCTTCGAAAGGCGGTCCGGAAAAGCATCGCGAACGCCACGTCGCCCGCGGCAAGCTGCTCCCCCGGGACCGGGTGACCCGGCTTCTCGACCCCGGCTCGCCTTTCCTCGAAATCGGCCAGCTCGCGGCCAACGGCATGTACAAGGACGAAGCGCCGGGCGCGGGGATGATCGCCGGCATCGGCCGGGTCTCCGGCCGCGAGACGATGATCGTCGCCAACGATCCGACGGTGAAGGGCGGCGCCTATTTCCCGACGACGGTGAAGAAGCATCTGCGCGCCCAGGAGATCGCGATCCAGAACCGGCTGCCCTGCGTCTATCTGGTCGATTCGGGCGGCGCCAACCTTCCGCACCAGGCCGAGGTGTTCCCCGATCGCGAGCATTTCGGCCGCATCTTCTACAATCAGGCCCAGATGTCGGCGGAAGGCATCGCCCAGATCGCCTGCGTGATGGGAAGCTGCACGGCGGGCGGCGCCTATGTTCCGGCCATGTCGGACGAGAGCGTGATCGTCAGGAACCAGGGCACCATCTTCCTGGGCGGGCCGCCCCTGGTGAAGGCGGCGACGGGGGAGGTGATCTCGGCCGAGGATCTCGGCGGCGGCGACCTCCACGCGCGCAAATCGGGCGTGGTCGACCATCTCGCCGAGAATGACGAGCATGCGCTTGCGATCGTTCGGAGCATCGTCGGGCGGCTGAACACGGTGAAAGCGGCCGACCTCGACCTCGCCGAGCCGGTGGAGCCGAAGCTCGATCCCGAGGAGCTCTACGGGATCGTCCCCGACGACGTGCGCACGCCCTACGACGTCCACGAGGTGATCGGGCGGATCGTCGACGGCTCCGACTTCCACGAGTTCAAGCCGCTCTACGGATCGACCCTGGTCTGCGGCTTCGCGCGCATCTGGGGCATGCCGGTGGCGATCCTCGCCAATAACGGCATCCTGTTCTCCGAGAGCGCTCTCAAGGGCGCCCATTTCATCGAGCTCGCCTGCCAGCGGCGCACGCCCTTGCTGTTCCTCCAGAACATCTCGGGCTTCATGGTCGGCGGCAAATATGAGGCGGGCGGGATCGCCAAGGACGGCGCCAAATTGGTGACCGCCGTGGCGACGGCGCAGGTGCCCAAGATCACCGTCCTGATCGGCGGCAGCTTCGGCGCCGGCAATTACGGCATGGCGGGGAGGGCCTACGGCCCGCGCTTCCTGTTCACATGGCCGAATTCCCGGATCAGCGTAATGGGCGGCGAGCAGGCGGCAAGCGTCCTGGCGACGGTGCACAAGGACGCGGACAGCTGGTCGCCGGAGCAGGCCGAAGCGTTCAAGGCCCCGATACGCCAGCGCTACGAGGACGAAGGCAATCCCTATTACGCGACCGCCCGCCTCTGGGACGATGGCATCATCGACCCTGTCGCAGACCCGCGACGTGCTCGGTCTGGCCTTCGCCGCCTGTCTCGAACGCGCCGATCCCGGAGCGGGCGCGCTTCGGCATCTTCAGGATGGAGGATGTGACAACTGGCGGCATGGATCCTCCAGAGCTTGTCTCGTACCACTGCCGTCCACCAGGCGGTGGGGCGCACGGGCTGCTGTCCCGGCATTTCATGCGCGAGGTAGAAGCTAATTACTGCTCCTCTCAGGGGTTCGCGCAGGAGTGTCATACACGTTTACACGCGTCCTTTTGGAGCTGTGCGCGCAATTCAGCTTAACCTATTAGATAAAAACCAAGCTGATGTGCTACTTCGTAGTGACGAAGCACATCTTGCTGAAAAGATAGATGATCTTGTTGGAAAGATTAATCTAACTAATTTAGGCATTGAGGATCACGCGAGGCTTCGTTCCGAGATGAGCCCTTTGATCGAAAAATACGTGGGGATTAGTATCGAGGGCACTCTAGATAAAGATAGTGAGGAAGCCAAGAGTCTGACACAAAAACTATATGTTATATCGAACAATGCGAATCATTTTTTGGAAGAAACAAAGAATTTGTTAAATAGTTCGATGAAGATTGTGGGTGAATTCAACAAGCTCTGTTCTAAATCTGCTTTGCTTGACTGCTATAAGGTCAAAACGGAGAATTACCGCGAACTGCTAAAGCGCTTGAATGAAAATCAAGAGGAAGCAACCTCTAAATGATAAACTCTCTCATCATTGCGAACCGGGGAGAAATTGCCTGTCGCATCATCCGCACGGCGCGGCGGCTCGGGGTGCGGCACGGTCGCCGTCTATTCCGACGCCGATCGGCATCGCGCTCTGCATGTCCGCGAGGCCGACGAAGCCCTTCATATCGGCGCGTCGCCAGCGCGGGAGAGTTATCTCGTCGGGGAGAAGATCCTCGCCGCCGCGAAGGCGACCGGGGCCGAGGCGATCCATCCCGGCTACGGGTTCCTCTCCGAGAATGCCGAGTTCGCCGAGGCGGTCGAGGCCGCGGGGCTGGTCTGGGTCGGCCCGAAGGCGGCGTCGATCCGGGCGATGGGGCTGAAGGACGCGGCCAAGAAGCTGATGAGCGCGGCGGGGGTGCCGGTCACTCCGGGCTATCACGGCGAGGACCAGGCGCCGGAGCGGCTTCAGGGCGAGGCGGATTCGATCGGCTATCCGGTGCTGATCAAGGCGGTGGCGGGCGGCGGCGGCAAGGGGATGCGCAAGGTCAACGCGTCGGCCGAGTTCCAGGAGATGCTGGCCTCGTGCAAGCGCGAGGCGGCGGCGTCGTTCGGCGACGATCGGGTGCTGATCGAGAAATATGTCGAGCGGCCGCGCCATATCGAGGTGCAGGTGTTCGGCGACGGGCGCGGCAACGTCGTCCATTTGTTCGAGCGCGACTGCTCGCTCCAGCGGCGGCACCAGAAGGTGATCGAGGAGGCGCCGGCGCCGGGGATGGACGAGGCGACCCGGGCCGCGGTCTGCGAGGCCGCGGTAAAGGCGGCCAAGGCGGTGGATTATCGCGGGGCGGGGACGGTGGAGTTCATCGCCGATGCCTCGGCGGGCCTTCGGGCGGACCGGATCTGGTTCATGGAGATGAACACCCGGCTCCAGGTCGAGCATCCGGTGACCGAGGCGATTACCGGCCAGGATCTGGTCGAGTGGCAGCTGCGGGTGGCGAGCGGCGAGCCGCTGCCGCTTCGCCAGGACGAGCTCGCCATCACCGGCTGGGCGATGGAGGCGCGGCTCTATGCCGAGGATCCGGCCCACGAATTCCTGCCTTCGACCGGACGCCTCGACCATTTCCAGCTCGGCCGGCGCATAAGGATCGATACGGGAGTCGAGGAAGGCGACCGGATCAGCCCTTATTACGATCCGATGATCGCCAAGCTCATCGCCCGGGGCGCGAGCCGCGACGAGGCGATCGATCGGCTGGTCGATGCGCTCGAGCAGGTCGAAATCTGGCCGGTCCGGACCAATGCCGGCTTCCTCGCCCGGGCGGCGGCGGATCCGGATTTCCGCGCCGGCGACGTCGACACGGCCTTCATCCCGTCGCGGATCGACCGGCTCGTGCCGGACCCGGCGCCGCCGGAAGCGGTCTGGAACCTGGCCGCGGCCGCCTTGCTCTCGTCCAGCTTCGGCAACGACGAGGCGGGGGATCCCTGGGATTCGCTCCAGGGCTTCCGCGCCAATGCCGGCCAGGATCTTCGGGTCGCGCTCAGTCACGGCGGCACCAGCCGCCTCATCGACGCCGGCGGCGATCCGCCGCTGGAAGGCATTGCCACGGCGGCGGGGGAGACGGTCCTGGTCTTCTCGGCCGGCCAGGCCTTCGCCTTCACGCTTCCCGGCGCCGGCGGCGGCGCCGCGAGCGGAGCGGCCTCGGACGGGGCCTTGCTGTCGCCGATGCCGGGCCGGGTGATCTCGGTCGAGGTTCGGCAGGGCGACCGGGTCGCCAAGGGGCAGAAATTGCTGACCCTCGAGGCGATGAAGATGGAGCACGCCTTGACCGCGCCGTTCGAGGGGGTTGTCGCCGAGCTCGGCGCGGTCGAAGGTGCCCAGGTGAGCGAAGGGACTCTGCTGGCGCGGGTGGAGAAGGGGGAGACGCCGTAATGCCCGGCCGTTTCTACGAGCAGTGGACGATCGGCGACCGGATCGCCCACCAGCCGCACCGCACCGTCACCGAGACCGACAATCTCCTGATCTCGGCGCTGACGCACAATCCGCAGCCGCTCCATCTCGATGCCGAATATGCGGCCGCGACCGAGTTCGGGCGGATCGTCGTCAACGGCACCTTCACCTTCTCGCTTCTGGTCGGGCTGTCGGTGGGCGATACGACGCTCGGAACGCTCGTCGCCAATCTCGGCTACGACAAGGTGCGGATGCCCAGGCCGGTGTTCATCGGCGACACCCTGCGCGCCGAGACCGAGGTGATCTCGCTCAAGGATTCCGCCTCCCGGCCGGAGGCCGGAATCGTTACTTTCGAGCACCGAATGCTCAACCAGAGAGACGAGGTCGTCTGCACGATGGAGCGCACGGCGCTCCTGAAGAGGCGCGGGTGAAAGGGCTCCACGAAGAAGGGACGATACAATGAGGCTGCGCTCGCTCCTCTTCGTCCCCGGCGACAGGCCGGACCGGATGGAAAAAGCGCTTCGCGCGGGCGCCGACGCTCTGATCCTCGACCTCGAGGATGCGGTGGCGCCTTCGAGCAAACCGGAGGCCCGGCGGCACGTTGCGGAGTTCCTCAACGCCAACAGCCTCGCCAGGCTGTGGGTTCGGATCAATCCGCTCGACGGCGACGAAAGCGACAGGGATCTCGCCGCGATCCTCTCCAGCCATCCGGACGGGATCGTGCTTCCCAAGGCGGAGGGCGGCGCCTCCGTCGCCGAGCTGACCCGGCGGCTGACCGAACGCGGCAACGCCACCGCCCAGATCCTCGCCATCGCCACCGAGACTCCGGCGGCGATGTTCCAGCTCGGCAGCTATGGCGGCTCGAAACGGCTGGCCGGGCTGACCTGGGGCGCCGAGGATTTGCCGGCGGCAATCGGGGCGACGACGTCGCGAGAGCCCGACGGCCGTTTCACGCCACCCTACGAGCTTGCCCGCTCGCTCAGCCTGTTCGGCGCCGCGGCGGCCGGAGTGGCGCCGATCGAGACCGTCTATCCGGCGTTTCGCGACCTCGACGGCCTTGCCGCTTACGCCGCCCGGGCCCGGCGCGACGGCTTCACCGGGATGATGGCGATCCATCCGGACCAGGTTCCGGTGATCAACGCCGCCTTCACGCCGAGCTCGGACGAGGTGGCCCATGCCCGGGCGGTGGTGGCCGCGTTCGAGGCGAATCCGGGGGCCGGGGCGCTGTCGCTCGAGGGGCGGATGATCGACCGGCCGCATCTCGTCCAGGCGCAGCGCACGCTGGCCGCCGCCGCGGGTCCGTGACCGGATTGCCGGCGCCGGCGGACGCCGCCTGGACGGCGCTCGCCTTCATCCTCGGCGCCGCCATCGGAAGCTTCCTCGCGACGATCCTGATCCGCTGGCCGCAGGGGCGAAGCGTCGTCGCCGGCCGCTCCGCCTGCGACAAATGCGGCCGGACCCTGGAGGCGCGCGACCTGGTGCCGATCCTCAGCTGGTCGCTGGCCCGGGGGCGCTGCCGGACGTGCGGCACCCGCATCGACCGGCGGCATCTCGCGGCGGAAGCGGGCGCGGCGATGATCGGGATCACCGCCATCCTCGCCCATCCGATGCCGCTCGCCGCCGTCACCGCCATTTTCGGCTGGTGGCTGTTCCTCCTCGCCGCGCTCGACCTGGAGCATGAATGGCTGCCCGACCGGCTTACCTGGCCGCTGCTGGCGGCGGGACTGGCGGCCGCCTGGGGCGGTTTCGGGCCGCCGCTGGAGAGCCGGCTGATCGGCGCCGCTTCGGGCTTCGCTTCCCTGTTCCTGATCGCCTGGCTCTACCGGGCCGTTCGCGGCCGGGAGGGGCTGGGGGGCGGCGATCCCAAGCTGCTCGCGGCGATCGGCGCCTGGCTGGGGTGGACCCAGCTGCCGTTCGTGCTGGTCGGGGCGGGGCTGCTCGGCCTCGCGACGCTGCTTGCGAAGTGGCTTCGGGGCGGATCGGTCGCGGCCACCGACCGGTTGCCGCTCGGCACTCTGATGGCGTTGGCCGCCTGGCCGATCTGGATCCTCATCAGCCGGTAGTGGCGAGGCCTGCTCGCTTCCCGGCGGAAGCCGGGATCCAGCCTCTGCTCCGGCCGTTGGGCCCCGGACTTCGCCGGGGAACAGCCCGTTCACAAGCCGCTTGCGCGGCGGCGGAAAAGCTGGGAGTTTCCCGGGCTGGCGAATCCTGGGCTGGATGGCGCCAAAACATTGTTACGACTGTGGAAATTTTACCGCGGTGGGTGTCGCGGGGAAGGGGTTCTGGTTAGATGCGTTTAGCTTTTGACAGCCGGCGGCTGATCGGCCGCGCCCGGGGCGTCAACGGCTGGACCGTGCTGGAGATCGTGCTCCTCGCTCTGATCGCGCTGCAATGCGCCCGACTGATCTGGACGGCGCTCACGCCGGTCGGGCCGCTCGGCGACTGGCAAAGCACTTCCTCCAGCCGCGGCGGCACCTCCGCCGACGTCCTCGCCGGCTTCGACCCCTTCTTCCGGCTCAGCGGTGCCGCCGGACCGGTGACGGTCACCTCGCTCAACCTGAAATTGTTCGGGATCCGACAGGACCAGGCTTCGGGCCGCGGCTCGGCGATCATCGCGGGCTCGGACGGCCAGCAGCGCAGCATCGCGGTCGGCGAGGAGATCGAGCCCGGCGTGACCTTGAAGACGGTCGAGTTCGACAGCGTCACCATCTCGCGCGGCGGCGCCGACGAACAATTGTTCATGGACCAGTCGGAGGCTCCGGCCACCGTGACCCCGCCCGCCACCGTACCTCCCGCCGCGCCGACGCCGCCGGTGGTCAATCCGACCAGCGCGATCGAGCCGGGCAGCCGGCCGGTGCCGCCCTCGACGCTCTACCCGAACGAGGTCAGCATGGCGCCCCGGATGAACGGGTCGCAGCTGACCGGAGTGACCGTCCATCCCAAGGGGAACGAGGCGGGGTTCCGGGCGCTGGGCCTGGCCCCGGGCGACGTCGTCATCGCCGTGAACGGCCGCCGCATCAACTCGGCCGAGCAGGCCCGGGGGATGGCAGCGCAGCTGGCCTCGGCGGGCGCCACTATGCAGGTCGAACGCGACGGCCGGGTCGTCAGCCTGCGGCCGGGAAGCCGCCGGTGAAGCGCGCCCTCCTCGCCCTCGCTTTGATGCTGGCGGCGCCGCTGACGCCCGCGTCGGCGCAGCATGTGGTCAATTTCCGGGAGGCGGACATCCGCGCCTTCATCGAGGACGCGGCGCGGGTGACGGGCCGCACCTTCATCGTCGACCCGGCGGTGAGCGGCAAGGTCTCGGTGGTCACCCAGCGGCCGCTGTCGCGCTCCGAATATTTCGAGCTGTTCCTGTCGACCCTGAGAGCCAATGGGCTGATGGCGGTCCCGCTCCAGGGCGGGGCGTTCCGGATCCAGCCGATCGCGACCGGCGCCGCGGCGGGCGGACGGGTCGCGGGACGGGGCAGCGCCAACAATTTCGTCACCGAGATCATCCGCACGCGGAGCATCGAGGGCGCCCAAGCGCTCGACGCGCTCCGGCCGCTGGTCAGCCGCGAGGGCTCGATCACCGCCAGCCGCAACTCCATCATCGTCGCCGATTTCGCCGATAACGTGGCGCGCATCCGCCAAGTGTTGCGAAGCATCGACCGGGATACCAGCAACAGCCGGATCGTCGCCCTTCGCAACGCCGGCGCGCGCGAGATCGCGACCTCGTTGAACGCGCTGATGGAGGGCAGCAGCCCCGGCGGCCGGGCGGCGACGATCGTTCCGATCGACAGTTCCAACTCCATCGCGATCCGCGGCGATGCCGCAAGCGTCGCCCGGCTCGCGGCGATGGCCGAGGAGCTCGACCAGCGCGCCGCCACCGGCACCGAGATCAGGGTGATCTTCCTCCAGCATGCCGACGCGGCCCAGCTGCTGCCGGTGCTCCAGCAATTGCTCGGCCAGCCGGTGACCCAGCCGCCGCCGACCCCCGGCCTGTCGTCGCGCAGCAACGAGGGGTCGACCTCCTCCTCGACCACGCGAAGCGGCGGCGGGCGGCCGACGGTGCGGACGACGACGACGACCGCCGAGGCGCCCGCCGCGGACTCGGCGGCGACGACGGGCGTGAGCATCTTCGGTCCGCGCGGCGCCGTGGTGACCCGCTTCCAGGGCGCCAACGCTCTGGTCATCGCCGCCTCGACCGACGTCCAGCGCCAGTTGGGCGAGGTCATCCGCCAGCTCGACACGCGCCGGGAGCAGGTGCTGGTCGAGGCGATCATCGTCGAGATTTCGGACGTTGCCGCCAAGAAGCTCGGAGTGCAGCTGCTGCTCTCCGGCCTCGGCGGAAGCAACATCCCGTTCGCGGTGACCAATTATTCGAATGCCAGCCCGAATTTGCTGACCGTCGCAGGCGCGGTCGCGGCGGAGCGGCTTCGGACGACGACGACCACCGTCAACGGCCAGGTGGTGACGACCACCCAGAATTCGTCGGTGGCCGACGCGCTCCAGGAGGCCGCGGTCAGCTCGGTGCTCGGAGCGACCGGCGGCATCGGCGGCCTCGCGTTCCGCACCGGCAACGCCATTTTCGGGGCGATCATCAACGCGGTGAAGTCCGACAGCAAGTCGAACATCCTCTCGACCCCCTCGATCATGACCCTCGACAATCAGGAAGCCCGGATCCTGGTCGGCCAGGAGATACCGATCACCACCGGCGAAGCGCTCAGCCCCAATTTCGACAACCAGTTCCGGACTGTCGACCGCGAGAATGTCGGGATCACGCTCGAGGTGCTTCCGCAGATCAACGCCGGCGGCTCGATCAAGCTCAATCTTCGCCAGGAGGTCAGCTCGATCGCCGGGCCGGTGTCGGGACGCTCGGCCGATCTCATCCTCAACAAGCGCGAGATCGAAACGGTGATCACGGTCGACGACGGCGAGATCGTCGGCATCGGCGGGCTGCTCGACGACAATGAACGGCGCACGATCGAGAAGATCCCGTTCCTCGGCGACCTCCCCGCCATCGGCAATCTGTTCAAGTCGAAGAGCCGGAGCCGGGCCAAGACCAATTTGATGGTGTTCATCCGTCCGACCATCCTGCGCTCGCCCGCCGACGCCCGGGCGATGACGGAGCGGCGCTACGGCTACATCCGCGGCATGCAATATCTGCAGAATCCCGGACGAGGAGCCGACCCTCGACGAGCTGGTCCGCGAATATATGGGCATGGTCCCGCCCGATCCCGCGCCCGCGCCGCCGCCGCCGCTCGATCCGGCCCTCTACGCGCCGCAGATCGCAGTCCCGGCGACCAGATGGTGACGCCCCCCGCCGCGCCGCCGGCGGGGACTCCGCGGTGACGGTAGATCGTCATCCCGGCGAAAGCCGGGACCTCGGGGAGGAGGGCCGCGACCTTCCGACCGGAGGCCCCGGCTTTCGCCGGGGTGACGACCTTGCTCAGCCTGCCGCCAACCTGCCCTATCTCTTCGCCAAGCGGAACGGCATCGCTCTGGTCGGCGAAGTCGGACGGCAAAGCCCGCGTCGCCCTTCGCCAGGGCGCCGATCCGCAGGCGCTGATCGAGGCCCGGCGGGTGCTCGGCCGGCCGCTCGCCGTCGAGCCCGTCACCGCCGACGGCTTCGACAAATTGCTTTCCGAACGCTACGCGATGGACGACCAGGCCGCGGCCGACGCCGCCGGGTCGCTCGGGCTCGGCGACGAACTCAGCCATCTCGCCACCGACCTGCCGACCGCCGAGGATTTGCTCGACAGCGCCGACGACGCGCCCGCCATCCGGCTGATCAACGGGATCATCGCCGACGCCGCGCGCCAGGGCGTCTCCGACATCCATATCGAGCCTTACGAGACCGGTCTCGTCGTTCGGATGCGGATCGACGGCGTGCTTCGCGAGACCCTGCGCATGCCCGCCCATGTCGCGCCGGTGGTGGTCAGCCGGATCAAGGTCATGGCGCGGCTCGACATCGCCGAGCGGCGGGTGCCGCAGGACGGGCGAATCGGGCTGACGCTGGGCGGCAAGCTGCTCGACGTCCGGGTTTCCACCCTGCCGAGCCGGGCCGGGGAGCGCGTGGTCCTTCGCATCCTCGACAAGGAAAATGCCGGGATCGACCTCGATTCGCTCGGAATGCCGGCGTCGGTGCACGCCTTGTTCGCCGGCGCGCTCACCGAGCCGAACGGAATCGTCCTCGTCACCGGCCCGACCGGCTCGGGCAAGACGACCAGCCTCTATGCCGGGCTTCGGCTCCTCAACGACGGCAGCCGCAACATCCTCACCGTCGAGGATCCGGTCGAATATGCGGTCGACGGGGTCGGGCAGACCCAGGTCAACCCGAAGGTCGGGCTGAGCTTCGCCGCCGGGCTTCGCGCGATCCTGCGCCAGGATCCGGACGTGGTCATGGTCGGCGAGATTCGCGACCGCGAGACCGCCGAGATCGCCGTCCAGGCCTCGCTGACCGGCCACCTCGTCCTCTCCACCGTCCACACCAACGACGCGATCGGGGCGATCACCCGGATGCGCGACATGAAGGTCGAGCCGTTCCTGCTCGCCTCGACCTTGCGGGCGGTGATCGCCCAGCGCCTGGTGCGACGGCTCTGCCCCGATTGCCGGGCTCCGGTGGTGGCCGACGCCGCGACGGCCGCTTTGGTCGGCCTCGAGCCCGGAAGCATCGTCCACGAGCCGCGCGGCTGCCCGGCCTGCGGCAATAGCGGCTATAAGGGCCGCACCGGCGTGTTCGAGGCGGTCAGGATCGATGAGACCGTTCGCCGGCTGATCAACGCCGGCGGCGACGAGGTCGAGATCTCCGCCCACGCCTTCCGCAACAGCCCGAACCTCGCCGCGGCGGCCCGGCAGCTGGTGCGCGAGGGCGTGACCAGCGTCGGCGAGGCGGTACGGGTGTCGCGGCGCGAGAGCGAGGATGTCTGAGTTCGCCTATCTCGTGCTCGACCGCGCCGGGCGCGAGCGGCGCGGGTCGCTGCGCGCCGAAACGATCGACGAAGCTCGGGAAAAACTGAGCGCGCGCGGCCTGTTCGTGGTCAAGATGGAGAGTTCGAGCGGGGAGGCGCCGCCGCCCTTGCTGTCGCGCCAGATCTTCGCCCGCAAGAAGCTCAACGGCCGCCAGCTGACCGTCTTCACCCGGCAATTGTCGACCCTGGCCCAGGTCAGCCCGCTCGAGGAGGCGCTGAGGACCATCGCCCGGCAGACCGAGAAGGACCAGGTCCGCGACGTGCTGATGGCGGTCCACGCCTCCGTTCTCGAGGGGCGGCGGCTTTCCGACGCGATGGCGCGCCAGCCGGCGAGCTTTCCGCCCCTCTATCGCGGCATGGTCCAGGCCGGCGAAGGGTCGGGCACCCTGCCCGAAATCCTCGAGCGGCTCGCCGGACTGCTCGAGCGGCAGGCGCAGGTTCGGAGCAAGGTGCTGAGCGCGCTCGCTTATCCCATCGTGCTCGCGCTCGTCGCCGCCTTCGTCGTCTTCGCTTTGATGGTGTTCGTGGTGCCGCGGGTGGTCGAGCAGTTCGAGGATATCGGCCAGCAATTGCCCTTCCTCACCCGAGCGGTGATCGCCGTCTCGCACCTGCTCGCGGCCTGGTGGTGGGCGATCCTGCTCGGAATCGTCGCTTTTGGCTTCCTCGCCTCGCGGGCGCTTCGCGACGAAGGAGTCCGGTTGCGCTTCGACCGCGCCCTGCTGCGCGTGCCCCTGATCGGCCGGCTGCTTCGCGATCTCCACGCGGCGCGGATGGCGCGGACCCTCTCGACGATGGTGGCGAGCCGGCTGCCCCTGCTCGAGGGCCTGAGGCTGACCACCGAGACCGTCCACAATCGCGCCTTGCGCGGCGCCACCGCCCAGATCGCGGAAGCGGTGCGCACCGGCGGCAGCCTTTCAGGGGCCTTGAAGCGCTCGGGCGTCTTTCCGCCCCTGCTCGTCTATCTCGCCGCGAGCGGCGAGGCGAGCGGCCGGCTCGACCTGATGCTGGAGCGCGCCGCCGACTATCTCGAGCGCGAGTTCGACAGCTTCACCACGACCGCTCTGGCTCTGCTCGAGCCCGCCATCATCGTTCTCATGGGCGCTCTGGTCGCGGTGATCGTGCTCTCGATCCTGCTGCCGATCCTGCAGCTCGACACACTTGCCGGAGGAATGGGATGAACATTCAGCGTCATCCCGGCGAAAGCCGGGACCTCGGGGAGACCCGCCGAGACTATTCGCCCTGGGGTCCCGGCTTTCGCCGGGATGACGGGGAGGAAGGCTTCACCCTCGTCGAGCTGATGGTCGTCATCGTCATCATCGGGCTGCTCGCCACCGTCGTCATCATCAACGTGCTGCCGGCGACCGACAAGGCGGCGATCACCAAGGCCCGGGCCGACGTGTCGGTGCTCGAGCAGGGCGTCGAGATGTACCGCCTGAACAAGCTTCGCTATCCGAACGGGTCGGAAGGGCTGCAGGCGGTCACGGCGGAAGGCTATGTGAAGCGGTTGCCCAAGGACCCGTGGGGCAATGCCTATCGTTACGCCCAGCCCGGACGGGACGGCCGGCAGTTCGATATCTACAGCTACGGCGCCGACGGTCGCGAAGGGGGTGAAGGCCAGGATGCGGACATCGGCAACTGGGATTCTAGCCCTGATCATCCACGTCCATGACGGAGATGGGGAATGCGGCGGTGGAGGGGTAATTGGCGCAGGCTTCTGCGCGACTCACCCCTCCACCAGGCTTCGCCTGGTCCCCCTCCCCATCGTTTCACGATGGGGAGGATCAAGGGCTTCACGCTCGTCGAGCTTCTCGTCGTGCTGGTCATCATCGGGCTGGTCTCGGCCGCCGTGGTCGTGGGCATGCCGGACCCGCGCGGCGCGCTCAGGGGCGAGGCGCTTCGCTTCGCCGCGCGGGCCGAGGCGGCGCGCGAGCGGGCGATGATGGACAATCGCCCGGTCGCCCTGGTGCTCAAGGAAGGCGGCTACGGCTTCGAATGGCGCACCGGCGGCGAGTGGCGCGCGGTCGGCGAAAAGCCGTTCATCGAGCAGAGCTGGAGCCGGGGCACCCGAGCCTCGCTGGAGGGCGGCGAATCACGGATCGTGTTCGATTCGACGGGCTTCGCCGAGCCGGCCCGGCTTCGCCTGATGCGCGGCAAGGAAGAGACTCAGGTCGAGGTCACCGACGGGGGGCGGGTCCATGTCGTCCGGTAGTGAGAGGGGCTTCACGCTGGTCGAGATGCTGGTCGCGCTCGCCATCTTCAGCCTCGCCGCGCTCGCGTTGCTTAGGCTGGAGGGCGCCACGGTGACGACCACCGCTTTGCTCCAGGAGCAGGCGCTCGCCCAGGTCGTGGCGCGCAACCTGGCGGTCGAGGCGCTCACCGATCCGGAGCCGCCGGCGTTCGGCGCCACCCGCGGCGAGGCGGTCAATGCCGGTCGCAAATGGCGCTGGACCCGGATCGTCGGCCGCTCGCCCGAGCCCCGGATCCAGCTCATCCGGATCGAGGTTCGAAGCGACCGCGGGCCCGAGGCGGCGAACCTGACCCTGCTCCGAAGGGGGCCGCGGTGAGACTATCCTCCCCATCGAAGATGGGGAGGGGGACCCCGCGGAGCGGGGTGGAGGGGTATTTGGCGCCGGCTTGTTCCAGCTACCCCTCCACCACACTTCGTGTGGTCCCCCTCCCCCCGCTTCGCGCGGGGAGGACCGCTGGTTTCACCCTCGCCGAGCTGCTCGTCTCGCTCTTCATCTTCGGCCTGCTCTCGGCCGCGGGCGTCGCCTTGCTCTCGTTCAGCGTCCGGTCGCAGGAGGCGGCGGATGCCCGGCTGAGCGACCTGGCCGATTTCCGGCGCGCCGGGGCGCTGCTCGCCGGCGATCTCGCCCAGGCGGCGGCGCGAATGCCGAGGGACGAAACGGGGACTTCGCGCCAGGCCTTCCATGGAGTCGGCGGCGAGCAGGGTGGAGTGGCGCTCGCCTTCGTCCGGCGTGGCTGGGAGAATCTCGACGACACCCCGCGCGCCTCGCTTCAGCGGGTCGAATATAGTTTCGCGGACGGCCGGCTCGAGCGGCGGGTCTATCCCCGGCTCGACGGCGCCGCGCCGTTGCCCGCGACCACCGTGGTCGACGGAGTGCGCCGGATCCGCCTGCGCTATCGCGACCGCGAGGGGGCCTGGCGCGAGCGCTGGGATCCGACCAGGTCGAACGAGCTGCCGCGCGCCGTCGAACTGGTCATGGACGCGCAAGGCAGCGGCACCACCCGGCAGCTCTTCCAGACCGGAACGATGTGGTGAAACGGCCCGTGCCTCCGTCCGAACGCGGCGCCGCCTTGCTCGCGGTGCTGGTTCTGGTCGTCATCATGGCGGCGATCGCCGCCGGCGCCTTCGAGCGGCTCCGGCTGTCGACGGCGATGGCGATGAACGGCGCCGCGCTCGACCAGGCCCGCGGCTACGCTCTGGGGGTGGAAGATCTGCTCGCGCTCAGGATCGACGATCTCGCCGGCCAGGATGCCTATGTGACCACCCTGGCCGGCGACTGGAACGGTACGGAGCGACGGATACCCCTGCCCGGCGAGGGCCTCGCCCTCGGCACCGTCCGCGACGGCGGCAATTGCTTCAACCTCAACAGCCTGGTCCAGGGCGAGGCGACCACCACGCTCGTCCAGCGGCCGGCCGCGATCGAGCAGTTCGTCGCCCTCATGACCGTGCTCGGCCTGCCCGAGCCCGCGGCGCGCCGGGTCGCCGCGGCCACCGCCGACTGGATCGATTCCGACGACCAGCCCGGCCCCCAGGGCGCCGAGGACGGCGCCTATGGCGGATCGGAGCCCTCCTACCGCACCGGCAATACCCTGCTCGCCGATCCCAGCGAGCTTCGCGCCGTCGCCGGGGTCACGCCCGAAATCTACCGCGAGCTGAAACCCTATTTGTGCGCGCTCCCGGCCGCCGACATGTCGACGATCAACGTCAACACATTGCTGGCCCGCGACGCGCCGCTGCTCGCCATGTTCGCTCCGGGCAAGGCCCGGCCGGACCGGGTCCGGGGGCTTATCGCGTCGCGGCCGCAAACGGGCTGGCGCAACACGTACGATTTCTGGCGCAGCGCCGAGCAGGCGGGGCTAGAGACGAACGCAGATCCCATGTCGCAGCTCCAGCTCAAAACCTATTGGTTCACCATCGACCTCTCCGTCCGCTTCGAGGATGCGGAGATGGAGGAATGGGCTTTGGTCGACGCCCGGCTCGCTCCGGCCAAGGTGGTCGCCCGGCGGTGGGGCGGCGGCGAATGAGGGAGGCCTTGCTGCTCTTTCTCGGCCGCGACGGTGGCATCGATGGCTGGATCCGCCTTGCCGAAGGCGGGGTCGCCGGTCAGGGCGCCGGCCGCGAGGGCGCCGACGATCATCGCTCCGCGCCGGTCGTGGCCGTGGTTCCGGGCGAAGCGGTGACGTTGCGCTGGCTGGAGCTTCCGGCGGGGCTCTCGCCCGCCCAGGCCGCGGGCGCGGCGCGGCTCATGGTCGCGGATCTCAGCGCCCAGCCCGTCGGCGAGCTCCATGTCGCGGTCGGACGCGACCTGGGCGGCGGCGGCCGCCGCTGCGTCGGCCTGGTCCCGATGGAGACGATGCGCCTGTGGCTTGACGGGCTCGAGGGGGCCGGGTTCGACGCCGAGCGGATCGTCCCCGAGACTCTGTTGATGCCGACTCCGGCGGAGGGGCTGGCGACCCGGGATAGCGGGCTGCTCCGGCTCTATCGCGGTCATGACGAGGCCTTCGCCGCGGAACCGGAGCTGGGCGACAGGCTGCTCGCCGGGCGCCCGGAGGTTCCGATCGATCCGGAGGGCTTCGCGACGGGGCTCGCCGGAGCGCTCGAGCAGGCGCCGCTCGACCTGCGCCAGGGTCCGTTCGGCCGGCGGCGCGACTGGCGGGTCGCTCCGGCGCGGGCGCGGCGGCTGGCGCTGCTGACCGCGGCCCTGCTGATGATCAGCCTCTTCATCCAGGTCGCCCTCATTGCCCGCTATATCCATGCGGCCGACGCCGCCGAGGACGAGACCCGGCGGATCGCCGCGGCCGCCTTGCCCCGGAGCCCCGGAGTTACGGATCCGCAGGCCGCCTTGACTCAGCGCCTGGCGGAGCTTCGGGGTGGCGGAGCGGGCTTCCGGGCGACGGCGGGAACCCTGTTCGACTCGGTCAAGGCGACTCCCAATGTCGAGCTGACCGCCCTCGCTTTCTCGCCCGACGGGCTGCTCCGGGCGACCGTCCAGGCCGATTCGCCGGCGGCGATCGAGGCCCTCCGGCAGCGCGTCGAGGCGAGCGGGTTCGCGGCCGAGGCCGGGGCGCCGCGTTCCGGCGGGGCCCGCCGGGTCGCCGATCTCACGGTTCGTCCGCGATGAGCGCCCGGCTCAAGATCCTCTGGCTGGCGCGGACCCCGCGCGAGCGCTGGCTGCTTGGAGTGATGCTGGCGCTGGTGGCGCTGGTTCTCGTCTGGCTGCTGATACTTCAGCC
Organism: uncultured Alphaproteobacteria bacterium; assembly: GCA_963850005.1. Lineage (GTDB taxonomy): Bacteria > Pseudomonadota > Alphaproteobacteria > Sphingomonadales > Sphingomonadaceae > Allosphingosinicella. The sequence continues at coordinate 423,107 of CAWKJG010000004.1, read as the reverse complement.
CCTTTCCGACATGCTCTCGACGGCGCGGCAGCGGCACGGCGGAGCCGTCGCCGCGCTGGCGGAGGCGCGCTCGCAGGCGGCGGCGATCGCGGCGCTCGAGCGGAACCGGCCGGCGCCCTTCGCGGGGCCGATCGACTCCGCCGTCGCCGCCGCCGCGGCCTCGGCCGGCTTCCAGCTTTCGGGGCTCCAGCCGGAGGGGGAAGGACGGGTCTCGCTCGCCATCGGCGCGGCCCGGCCGCAGGCGCTGTTCGGCTGGATCTTCGCGCTCGAGGCCCAGGGCTATATCGTCCAGAGCCTCGCGGCGACCAGCAATCCGGACCGGACGCTCTCCGCCCGGATCGTGCTTCGGGCGAGGGGGGGCTGATGCGCCTGCATCGACGCTGGTGGCGCCAAATTTTCTTCCTCGGGGCCCTGCTGTTCTCGCTCGCCGCTTTGCTGCCGCTCCGCTTCGCGCTCGGCTGGCTCGGTTTTGCGGACAAGGGCCTGGCCGCGCGCGAGGCCAAGGGGAGCGTCTGGCTCGGGGCGCTCGCGGACGCGCGCTTCGGCACCCTCCCGCTGGGCGACGTCCCGACCCGGCTTCGGGTCCTGCCTTTGCTGGTCGGCCGGGCCCGGCTGGATCTCGAGCAGGCGGATGACGGCCTCAGGGGCGGAATTACCGTTTCGCGCCATGGTTTCGGAATCGACGACGCCTCGGGAAGGATCGAGGCTCCGGCGCTCGCCGACCTGCCGCCGCCGACGATCGATCTCGCGGACCTCAGCGTGCGCTTCGCCGACGGCCAGTGCGTCCATGCCGAAGGGCTGGTGAAAGCGCGTTTCGCCGGCGAGCTCGGCAGCGTTCCGCTCAATGCGGGTTTCAGCGCCGAGGCGCGCTGCGACGGCCAGGCCCTGCTCTTGCCCCTGGTCAGCCAGGCGGGAGGGGACCGGCTCGAAATGCGCCTGTTCGCCGACGGCCGCTACCGGATCGACGCCGCGCTTCGCCCCGGCGGCGGGCTCTATTCGCCGAGGTTCGAGGGACGTTTCTGAGTCCCGCCTTCGGGAAGGAGCCTCGAATCTTCCCCGCGGTAGCGGCTCTCGAGGAAGCGGCCCCGGGTCTCGAAGGTCATCAGCGGGGTCCGGCAGACTTCGCGGCAGAGTTGGTCGAGCGCGTCCGCGACCGTCTCCAGCCCCGCACCGAGCCGCGCCCGGACCTCCGGCTCTTCTTCCTGCGCCGAGCCCGGAAGGGCGTCCCAGGCGAGGATCAGCCCCGGCAGATGCTCGCCGAGCAGCCGCCGCGCTTCCCAGGCGGCGGTCGAATGGGGCGCGAGCGTCGCGAGGTGGGGCTGGAGGTCGCCGAGGCGCTGGAAGATCCGGTCGAGCTGGGGGCGGCAATCGAGCGGCAGGCCCTCGCGCCGGTCGAGCAGCCAATCCTCGGCATCGCCGGGGAGCTGGGCCAGCTCGGCCCGGGAGAAATCGCCTTCGACGCAGCGCCGCCGCGAGGGCCGGAACAGCGACCCGATGGCGAGAAGAAGGGCGCCGCCGCCCGCCGCCGCGAGCACCGGGGCCGCGACCGGGACGACCAGGGTGCCGATGCCGAGGATCGCGGCGCCCGAGGCGCCGCCCAACAAAGCGGCGCGCTTGATCCGCGCATGAGCCTCCAGCGTCTGGCGCTCCGCGCGGCGTTTCTCCGCGGCGCGCACCGCTTTCGATTTCATGGAGCGGCGAAGATATTCGTCGGCCTGCCGAAGCATTCCGACGATATCGAAGCCCATCATTCGTCTCCCGGGCCGCGCTCTTCCTTGTAGCGGCTCTCGATGAATCGGCCCTGGGTCTCGAACGCCTGGCGATCGCCCTGGACCAGCTTGTCGCCGATGTCGCCGAGCGCCTGGCGAGCGGCGTCGAGGCTTGCGACGAGCCTCTGGTCGGCGGTCAGGCCCTCGCCGTCGGGCTGGTGGCGATAGGCGGCCGGGATCCGCTCGTAGCGGTCGATCAGCTCGGGAAGGTGCTTGCCCATCAGCCGCCGGGCGTCCTGCGCGAGCGGATCGAGGGCGTCGATCTCGCCGAGCCGCGATTCGAGCAAGGGCAGCTGGGCGCCGATGGCGTCGGTTCGCTGCGCCGCCGGCGCCGGCAAGGCGGTGCGCCGCCGCACCAGCAGGCTCTCGAGCTGGCGAACGACGGCGCTGGTCGGCAGCTGCTCGCTATAGGCCATTCTCTTGGGCTCCGAAGGCGGCCAGAAGGAGAAGACGAGGAGGATCGCAAGGGTCGCCAGAGCGACCAGGAACAGGCCGGTAAGACCGATCGGTCCGACGACAAGGCCGAAGCCGATGGTCGCGACGATGAGGGCGCCGATGGCCACGCCGATCGTCGCCAGGCGGCGCGCGAAGCTGCTTGCGGCGCGGCCGTAATAGCGCCGCCTGAGGCTGGACGACGCCGGCGTGTGGCCGTCGAGCCGCGCCGAATATTCGTCGAAGCGGGCGATCGCTTCCTCGACGCCGCGGGGGGTTCGAGCCATGCTCTCAGCCCTCGATCGGTCCGAGCAGCGAGTTGGGGACGCTCCGGCCGGCGAGGCGGTTCTGCTCGGTGCCTTCGGCCCGGGCGATATAGCCGCGGCTCTTCTCGACCTCGCTGGTAAGGGTGTCGACGGTCTGCTTCATGCTCCCGAGCGCCTCCAGCTTGAAGCGGTCGATCGTGTCCATCGTGTCGTAGATGTTCTGGAAGGCGCGCTGCAGGGTCTCCAGCGGGATGGTCGAGGACGCCGCCTGGCGGTGAATCTCGCTCGTCTGGCTCTTGAGCAGCTCGCCGGTCGAATCGATGATGTTGGCGGTGGTGGTGTTGAGCGCGGTGATCTGCTCGAGCACCAGGCGCTGGTTGGTCATCGCCTGGGCCACGGTAACCGCGGTGCGAAGCGCGGAGACGGTGGTGGTCGAGGCCCGGTCGACGCCCTTGATCAGCTCGACATTGTTCTTCTTGACGAGGTCGAGGGCGAGATAGCCCTGCACCGTCACCGCCATCTGGGTCAGAAGATCGGTGGTGCGCTGGCGGGTGTAGAAGAGCGCGGTCTCGCGGATCGCCTTGGCCTTGGCGGGCTCGGTCGAGTCGAGCTCGATCGCCTTGTCCTCGAGCTTCTGGTCGAGCGCCTTGGAGATGTGGATCATCTGCTCGAGCTGGCCCATCGTCTTCCACATGGCGGCGCGCTCGGTGTTGATCGCCTCATTGTCGTACTGAAGCTCCTCCTTGCCGGAGGCGAGGCTGTTGAGGATCTGGGCGATGTGGGTCTGGGCCGACTGGTAGCTCTGGAAATATTTGCGAAGCTTGCCGCCCCACGGGATGATCCCGAACAATTTCTTCTGGGTGGTCAGCTTGCCCTGCTTGCCCGGATCGAGATCCTCGACCGTCTGGCGAAGCTCGGCGAGGTCGGCGCCGATTCCGGTATCCTTGTCCATCGCCCGGATCGGCCGGTCGAGGAACCGGTTCGAATGGGCGGCGGCCTCGGCGATCTGCTTTCGGCCCATGTTGGTGAGCTCGTCGACCTTCTTGCCGAATTCGGGGCTGTTCGCGTCCACCGCGACCAGCTCGTTGACGAACTTGTCGACGACCGTCTCCAGCTTCGACTTCACCCCCTCCTCGATCGGAACAAGCCCGGCCGCATCGGCGGGCTCGACCGTCTGCAGCGCCTCGGGCGCCTCGAGCTTCAGCTTGGTCTCGGTCTGGGTGGCCATGTTGCTCGCTCCGTTACGCTTTGGCGCTAAATGGGGCAGGGGAGGCGGCAAGCGCAAGGGGCAACGTGTATTATGATGCCAATACAGTCGTCATTGCGAGGAGCGAAGCGACGCGGCAATCCAATGCGGCAGCCGCGACGTGCGCTCCCCTGGATCGCTTCGCCGCGCTCGCAATGACGGTCAAAGATCCGGAAGAACCTGGCTGGCCTCGCCCCAGCCCTGGAGCGCCCGACCGGACGCGCGCTCGAGGAGCTGGTCGCCGTCGCGGACCGTGAACGGCGCTCCGGACTTCAGATCCTCGAGCTCGTCCCAGCTTATCGGCGCCGCCACCGGAGCGCGTTCGCGGGCCCGGGCCGAATAAGGCAGGATCGCGGTCGAGCCGCGCTGGTTGCGCAGATAATCGAGGAAGATCCGGCCCTTGCGCTTCGCCTTGGCGAGGTTGGCGGTGAAGCGCTCGGGCTCGGCCGTCGCCAGAGCGATCGCGAAGCGCTGGGCGAAATCCTTGACTTCGGGCCATTCGGCCCGCGGGGTGAGCGGCACGACGACATGGAGCCCCTTGCCGCCGGTCGTCATCGGGAAGCTCTGAAGGCCCATGTCGGCCAGGTGGCGGTGGAGATCGCGGGCGGTGCGCTTGACCTGGTCGAAGCTTAGCCCCTCGTCCGGATCGATGTCGAAGACGAGGCGGTCGGGCTTTTCCACCGCGGCGACCGACGAGCCCCAGCCGTGGAATTCGATCGTTCCCATCTGGGTGCAGGCGACGATCCCCGCGGCCTCCTCGACATAGACATAATCCTCGATCTGCCCCTTCTTCTCCTCGATCGGGATCTGGTGGACGTGGGAGCCGAAGCTGCCGGTATTGTGCTTCTGGAAGAAGCATTTGCGGGCCCGCCCCTGTGGGCAGCGGACCAGGCTGAGCGGGCGCTTCGCCGCCCATTCCATCATCATCGGGCCGATCGTCCGGTAATAAACGACCAGCTCGCCCTTGGTGACTCCGGCCTCGGGGAAGAGGATTCGCTCGGGGTTGCTGATCTTGACTCCGTCGTCGCCGTCCGGCGCGGCGCGCTCGACCGGCTGGGGCGTTTCCTCCACCACTTCGGCCGCCTTCTTGTCACCGCGAAGGCCGAGGAAGCTGGCGTGGCGGACGACGCCTTCGGAAGTGAATTCGGCGAAAGCGACCTCGGCGACCAGCTTCGGCTTCACCCAACGCGCGCCGCGCGCCTCGGCCCTGGGCACAGGAGCGGCCGGCTTCTCGGCCGCGATCTTCCCGAAGCGCTCGAGCAGATCGTGCTGGACCTGGTTCGAAAATCCGGTTCCGACCTTGCCGGCGTAGCGAAGCTTGCCCTTATCGTGGACTGCCAGCAGCAGCGCCCGGAAGCCGCGCCCTTTCTTGTCGCTCTTCGACCAGCCGAGGATAACGAACTCCTGGCGGTAGGTGCATTTGATCTTCAGCCAGCTCTTGGTGCGCCCGCTCCGGTAGGGGGCGTCGGCGCGCTTGGAGATGATGCCTTCCTGGCCCGCCTCGCACATCGCTTCGAACAATTTCTCGCCATGGCCGACGATATGCTCGGCATAGACGATCGTCGGCGGCCTGCCGTCGCCGACGAGCGAGGCGAGGCGGCCCTTGCGCTCGATCGTCGGCAGGCCGGTCAGGGTCTCGCCGTCGATCTCGAGCGCGTCGAACAGGAAGAGGGTGAGGCCGCGGCCGCCGTCGCTGATCGCCTGCTGGAGCGCGGAGAAGCCGGTATTGCCCTTCTCGTCCAGGCTGACGATCTCGCCGTCGAGCAGGGCCGATCCGATTTCGAGCTGCGCCGCCGCCTCGACGATCTCGGGGAACTTGTCCGACCAGTCGAGGCCCGAGCGCGTATAGATCCTGGCCTTGCCGCCGCCGATTGCAAGCAGGCAGCGATAGCCGTCATATTTCATCTCGTGGATCCAGCCGGAGCCGGAGGGCACGTGGTCGACGAGCGTGGCCTTTTGCGGCTCCCGGAAGGCGGGAAGCTTGGCGGGGGCTCTGCGCCTCTTTGCGTCATTCCCGCGAACGCGGGAATCCAGCTTCCTACTTTTGTCCGCGTCGGAGGCCGCGCTGGATCCCCGCTTTCGCGGGGATGACGGGGTCTTCCACCCCTTCAATTCCTTCGCCTTCTTGCCCGCCGCGATCTCCTGCATCGACCGGCCCGTCTTGATGCTGGTGAGATAGCGCTCGGTCAGCCCCATCGTGCCGCCGGCATGCGCGTCGGTCACCTTCTTCAGCATCCAGTTTTCGGCGCGCTCGCCCGGGCGGCCCTTCAGCCGGAACATCACCCACTCGCCCTGCATCCGGTGTCCGTCGAGGGTGAAATGGAGATGGCCTTCCTCGATCGTCTTGCGCGGATCCTTGTCCGGGTGCGGGGTCCATTTGCCCCAATCCCACAGCATCACCGTGCCGCCGCCATATTCGCCCTTGGGAATGATGCCCTCGAAGGTGGCGTAGCTCATCGGATGGTCTTCGGTGCGCACCGCGAGGCGCTTGTCGGCCGGGTTGAGGCTCGGGCCGTTCGGCACCGCCCAGCTCTTCATCACCCCGTCCAGCTCCAGGCGAAGGTCGTAATGGAGCCGGGTGGCGTCGTGCTTCTGGACCATGAACAGGGCCGGGGCGTTCGGCTTGCCCTTCGGCGCCAGCGTGCCGGGAGGCTCCGCGGTCTTCGCGAAGTCGCGCTTCCTGTTGTAGGTTTCGAGCGGGTCGGCGGGTTTTGCCACCTTCATCCTCCCTTCGAGCGAAGCTCGTGGGGAGGGGGACCGGGCGGAGCCTGGTGGAGGGGTGATTGCTCAGGCTTCTGCCAATTACCCCTCCACCACCCTTCGGGTGGTCCCCCTCCCCATCTGCGATGGGGAGGATGAATCCTCACGCCCGCTTCCGAGTGGGCGCCGTTTTCGCCGGCGCTTTCTTCGCAGCCGGCTTGCGCGCCGAAGGCGTGGCGGCCGCTTTCTTGGTTCCCGCCGCCGCCTTGGCCCCCGGCTTCTCGATCGAGCGCTTCAGCGCCGCCATCAGGTCGATGACGTTGGAGCCTCGGGCCGGGGCGGCCTCCTCCTCGGCGTGGATGGTCTTGCCCTTGCGCTTGCGCTCGATCAGCTCCTCGACCGCTTCGATGTAGCGGTCGTGATATTTGGACGGGTCGAACTTCGACGTCTTGCGCTCGATCAGAGCCTCGGCGAGGTCGAGAAGCTCCTCGTCGGGCTTGGAATCGCCAATGTCCCGGAAATAGCCCTGAGCCTTGTTGACCTCGTCGGCATAGCGCAGGGTCTCGAGGACGAGTCCACGCCCGCAGGGCTTGAGGCTGACCAGATATTCGCGCCCGCGCATGGCGAGCTGGCCGAGCGCCACCTTCTTGGTCCGCTTGAGCGCCTCGCGAAGAACGATGAACGCCTCCTCGGCGAGATCGTCGGCGGGGACGACGAAATAGGGCTTCTCGTAATAGAGGACGTCGATATCGTCGTAATCGACGAACTGGGTGAGCTCGAGCGTCTTCTTGCTCTCCAGCTTGACCCCCTCAAGCTCCTCGTCGTTGAGCAGGACGTAGCTGCCCTTCTCATATTGGAAGCCCTTGACGATCTCCTCGGGATCGACCGGCCCCACGCCGGGCACGACCTTTTCATATTTGATCCGCTTGCCGGTCGGCTCGTGGATCTGGTTGAAGGCGATCGTCGCTCCGCTCTTGGTGGCGGAGAAGATCTCGACGGGGATCGAGACCAGGGCCAGCCTGATCTGCCCCTTCCAATAGGCGCGTGCGGCCATGACTGCGTGCTCCCGAGAATCGATTCGTTGCCGATTCAAATTCGCGGGAGGGGGCGGGGGTTCCCTTGGGCCGGACGGGGGCACCTAATCGGGTATTTTCCAGACGATTCCGCCCACCAGCGAGTTCTTTCGCCGGCTTGCCGTCGAGGCCGAGCGCGGGCTGGAACCTGGCCCGGCTTTTCAGAAGCGCGCAGGCCTGGCTGTCGAGCGACGGGATGCCGCTTGTCGCCACGATGGTGCAGTCGGCCACGCGGCCGTCTTCCCCGATCAGCAAAGCGAAGCCGACCCTTCCGGTCTGACCTTTCATCACGGCGACCGCGGGATAATCGTCGTCGCTGAACAGGCTGGCGAGGTTTGCGCTTGCCCTCCTCTTGAACCTCGACGGATCGGGGCCGATCGCGCCGACGTTGAACAGCTGGCGCAAGTCGGCGACGCACTCGTCCACGACCTTCAGCAGAGGCTCCATCTCCGAAAGCGCGAAGGTCTCGTTCAGCCCCTCGGAGCGAACCGATAGTATCTTGGCCTGACGCACCGAGGCGAAGTCGGCCGACGGCATGTTCAGGAGATAGACGCGCTCCTTGGAGCCCTTCGGACTATACATCAGCAAATTGGTCTTGAGCGGCCGGCGCCCGTCGATCGTAACGAAAGAATCCACCTGCTGGGCGTGGGAAGTCCTGGCCTCCTGCATCACCGCCACCTGCATGACGTCGCCCACCGGCGGCGCCTTGAGGACGAGTCGAAGGGGCTTTGCCGAAGTTCCGTAGTCGCGATGGGCGATGCACTGCGCATCGCCGAAATTCACATTCCATTTTCCAGTCGGCGCGCGGGGCTCTGCCGCCGCGGCGGCGGCGGCGGCGAGCGTGAGCGCGACGAAAACGGCAATCCACCTGAACAGCATCGTCTATCCTTCTAGACCGGAATCTCGGTCGTATATTTGACCTGTCTCAACGCGAAGTTGCTGGCGGCGTTCGCAACGCTCGGATGCGCCAGGACTCCGCGCATGATGAAGCGGTCGTAGTCGGCAACGTCGCGGACGGCGATTCGCAGCAGATAATCCCATTCGCCCGACATGGCGTAGCATTCGACGATCTCCTCGCGCGACTGGATGAAATCCTCGAAATCGGCTCGGGCCTCGACGGTCTGGCGGGCCATCCGCACCTGGCAGAGGACGTTGACCGAGCGACCCAGCGCCTGCGGGCTGGCGATGCGGACAGCGCGTCCGAGCACTCCGGCTTTTTCCAGGCCGCGCACCCGCCGCCAGACCGAGGCGGCCGAGGCGCCGACCCGTTCCGCGAGCGCGGCGTGGCTGAGGCTCGCATCGCGCTGCAGTTCGCGAACGATTCTGCGGTCGACCGCGTCGAGGTGATCATCCTGTTTCATTTCAACGGCATTATCCGAACGTGGATTTCAAATCCATCCCCGAGTCCGGCAAGTCTGATACGCAATTCGAACCCACAAGGCCTAAAGCGCGTTCAGCCTGCTCGAAAGGGACACGGATGGACGATTCATTTCTGCTCAGCGACGGGCCGCGCCTGTTCGACCGGCTCGAAGAGCAGAAATCGGATTCGCTGCTCCAGCTCATCGCCTTGTGCGACGCCGATCCCCGGCCGGACAAGATCGACGTCGGAGTCGGGGTCTATCGCGATGCCGCCGGGGGCACTCCGATCCTTCGCGCCGTCAAGAAAGCGGAGCGGCTCCTCTGGGAGCGGCAGGAGACCAAGGCCTATCTCGGCTCGCAGGGCGACGCCCGCTTCACCGAGCTGATCCGGCCGATCGTGTTCGGCGAGGCCGGAGCGGCGGACGAGCGCATCGTCGGGCTGCAGACGCCCGGCGGCTGCGGCGCCCTGAGGCTCGGCGCCGATCTCGTCGCCAAGGCCAATCCCAACGCCCGAATCTATGTCGGCCAGCCGACCTGGCCCAATCACGGCCCCTTGATCGCCTCCGCGGGAGTCGAGATGGTGCCGCATCCTTATTACGACCCGGAAAGCCGGCGGATCCAGTTCGCCGAGATGATGGCGGCGCTCGGGGAAGCGCGGGCCGGCGATCTCGTCCTGCTCCACGGCTGCTGCCACAATCCGACCGGCGCCGACCTCAGCGCGGGCCAGTGGGCCGAGGTCGCCGAGCTCGTCGATCGCCTCGGCCTCATCCCCTTCGTCGACCTCGCTTATCAGGGCCTCGGCAACGGCCTCGAAGCCGACTCGGCGGGCATGCGGCTCGTCGTCGGAAGGGCGGAGCAGGCGATCGTCGCCCAGAGCTGCGACAAGAATTTCGGAGTCTATCGCGAGCGGGTCGGCAACCTCTTCGTCAAGTCGGCGAGCGCCAGGGCGGCTCGAATCGTCTACGGCAACCTCCTCCAGCTTTCGCGCACGATGTGGTCGATGCCGCCCGACCATGGTGCCGCGCTCGTCCATATCGTGCTCGAGGATCCCGAGCTTCGCTCCGACTGGAATTCGGAGCTCAAGGAAATGTGCGCCCGGATCAGGACCTTGCGCGCCAGGCTTGCCGCCTATGACGAGCGGCTCGCCTACATAGACGGCCAGAACGGCATGTTCTCGATCCTGCCCTTGAGCGAGGCCCAGGTGCTCGAGCTGCGCGAGGAGAAGGGTATCTATATGGCGAATTCGGGCCGCTTCAACGTCGTCGGCCTGTCGGACGACAATGTCGATCTGTTCGCCGCCGCGGTGGTGGAGAAGATGGATGGCTGAAAGTGACGCAAAGGTGAGGAATCGCCAGTCTTTGCCACAGGAAGGCTATGATTGGCGCCGGATCGCCCATGTCGTCCAGCTCAGCCGGGCGATGGACAGGCTCGAGGAGGAGGTGCTCGTCCCCGAGCGCAAGGTGCTCTACCAATTCTCGGCGCGCGGTCACGACATGGCCCAGGCCCTGCTCGGAAGCCGCCTGACCCACCCCCGCGACGCCACCTGCGGCTATTATCGTTCGCGGCCGCTGCTGCTCTCGCTGGGCGTTCCGGTGGAGGACGCGCTCGGCTCCGGAATGGGCCGGGCAGGGGGCTATTCGGACGGCCGCGACATCGGGGTCGTCTTCAACTATCCCAATCCCGGCGGGGCGCCGGCGCTTCCGATGTCGGGCGGGGTCGGGGCCCAATATACGCCGACCGCGGGCTGGGCCCAGGCGATCGATTATTATCGGACCGTGCTCGACGACCGCTCCTACGACGGCGCGATCGCGGTCGTCCTGGGCGGCGACGCCTCCTGCGCGACCGGCGGCTTCTGGTCGGCTTTGACCATCGCCACCACCCAGAAGCTGCCGATGCTCTTCTATGTCGAGGACAATGGCTTCGGAATCTCGGTGCCCTCGAGCTTCCAGACGCCGGGCGGCGACATCGCGAAGAATCTCGCCAGCTTCGGCAACCTCGCCATCTTCGCCGGCGACGGTACCGATCCGGTCGAGGCGGCCGGCCTGATCGGGCGGGCGGTCGATCATGTCCGCGGCGGCCACGGGCCGGCGCTTCTTCGACTCACCGTGCCGAGGCTTCAGGGGCACAGCTTCCAGGACACCCAGGCCTACAAGTCGGAAGATCTGGTCCGCGACGAATGGACCCGCGATCCCCTTCCCAAGCTCAAGGCCCATCTCGTCGGCGCGCTCCTCACCGAAGCGGAGTGGGACTCGATCGAAGCCGGGGCCCGGGCCGAAGTCGAGGCGGCGCGGCAAGCCGCCGAGGCGCTCGGGGTCTCCGATCCGGAGCGCGTGCTCGACCATGTCTTCTACGACGGCGAGATGCAGAAGATGGGCGGGCAGTGGACCCACGGCTACCGCGCCCCGCACAGCCACGAGGAGCCCAAGCCCGAGGGCCAGCGGATCAACATGGTGACCGCGATCCGCCGGACTCTCGACCACGAGCTTTCGATCAACCCGCGCGTGCTCCTGTTCGGCGAGGATATCGGGCCCAAGGGCGGAGTCCACGCCGTGACCCTGGGGCTGCAGGAGAAATATGGCGCCGGCCGGGTCTTCGACACCAGCCTCAACGAGGAAGGCATCATCGGCCGGGCCGTCGGAATGGCGATCGCCGGGCTGATGCCGGTGCCGGAGATCCAGTTCCGCAAATATGCCGAGCCCGCGACCGAGCAGATCAACGATTGCGGGACGATGCGCTGGCGCACCGCCAACCGCTTCGCCGCGCCGATGGTGCTGAGGATCCCCGGCGGCTTCTTCAAATGCGGCGATCCCTGGCACAGCCAGACCAACGAGGTTCAGTTCGTCCACAATCCCGGCTGGCAGGTGGCGGTGCCGTCCAACGCCGAGGACGCGGTCGGGCTGCTTCGAACCGCGCTTCGCGGCAACGATCCGGTCGTCTTCTTCGAGCATCGCGCCATGCTCGACGACGCCTGGGCCCGGCGGCCCTATCCGGGCGACGGCTACGCGCTTCCGTTCGGACGGGCGAAGAAGGTCCGGCAGGGCGATTCCCTCACCATCGTCACCTGGGGCGCGATGGTGCCGCGCTGCGAGGAAGCGGCAAAGCATGTTTCGGCGGACGTCATCGATCTTCGGACCCTGATGCCCTGGGACAGGGAGATCGTGCTCGAAAGCGTCCGCCGCACCCGGCGCTGCCTGATCGTCCACGAGGATCTGCGGACCGGCGGCTTCGGCGCCGAGATCGCCGCGGTGGTCGCCGACGAGGCCTTCCTCGACCTCGACGCGCCGGTCGCCCGGGTGACGATGCCCGACATACCGAGTCCGCATAATCCGGTGCTGCTCAACTGGGCGGTGCCGAGCGTCGAGCGGATCCGGGCGAAGATCGACGAGCTGGTGGGATTTTGATGGGCATCGTCATTGCGAGGAGCGAAGCGACGCGGCAATCCAGCGCTGCGCTTGCGGCGGCCGCAGCGCTGGATTGCTTCGCTTCGCTCGCAATGACGGGGGCTGCGTCATGATCGACGTCCTTGTCCCCGAGGAGCAGGAGGGCACCCAGGCGGTCGTCCGCGCCTGGCTCAGGCAGGTCGGCGACCGGGTCGAGGTCAACGACCCGCTGGTCGAGCTCGAAACCGACAAGGTGGCGATGGAGGTGCCGGCGCCCGTGGCGGGCGTGCTTCGCGAGATATTGCTCGACACCGACGCGCCAGCGGTCCCCGGCGCGGTGCTGGGGCGGATTGCGCCGGCGGGGGAGGTCGAGGCCTCCAGCACCCCGGCGAAGTCCGGGGCCCAGCCGGCCCAGACAGAATCTGGGCCCCGGCCGTCGCCGGGGAATGGTTCTTCGCCGGAGATGCGCCTCTCGCCCTCGGTCCGCCGCGCCCTGCTCCAGCATGACATCGATCCCTCGAAGATCGAGGGCACCGGCCGCGATGGGCGGATCACCCGGGCCGATGTCGACCGGGCGGTCGAAGCCGCGACGAAGGTGCACAGCGAAGGCCCCCGAACGACCGCCCAGCCCACGGTTGCCGAGCCGTCCGACGGCTCGATCCGCTCGCACAGCGTTTCGCACGACCGGATGCGGCTCAGGATCGCCGAGAACATGCTGAACTCGGTGACCCGGGCGCCGCACGTGACCGCGATGTTCGAGGCGGATTTCAGCGCGATCATCGCCCATCGCGAGAAGCACAAGGCCGCCTGGGCGAAGAAGGGCGTCAAGCTCACCTACAGCGCGTATATCGTCGCCGCCGCGGCCGAGGCGATGAAGACGGCCCCGGCGATCAACAGCCGCTGGCACGACGACCGGCTCGAGATTTTCGACGACATCAATATCGGAGTGGGCACCGCGCTCGGCGAGAAGGGCCTGATCGTTCCGGTGCTTCGCAAGGTGCAGACCCTGTCGCTCAAGGGCATCGCCGCCGGCCTCGACGAACTGATCGAGAAGGCGAGGGCCGAGCAGCTCACGGCCCGCGACGTCTCGGGCGGCACCTTCACCATCTCCAACCACGGCGTGTCCGGCTCGCTCTTCGCGGCGCCGATCATTATCGCCCAGCCGCAGTCGGCGATCCTGGGCGTCGGCAAGCTCGAGAAAAGGGTGGTGGTCCGCGAGGTCGGCGGCGCCGACTCCATCCAGATCCGCCCGATGGCCTATGTCTCGCTGACCATCGACCACCGGGTGGTGGACGGCCACCAGACCAACGCCTGGCTGACCCGGTTCGTCGAAATGCTGGAGGGATGGCCTGGGGAATGAGAGCGGAAATCCCCTCTCCCGTCCTTCACGGGAGGGGGTGGATCCTGGCTACAGCGCTGGCGGCCGCAATTCCGGCCCATGCGCAGGACCCCGCCGCTATCCACTGGCGCGCCCTGACCCTGATCGATGTCGAAGCCGCCCACCGGATGCTGGCCGAGGACCATCCCGGCGCCGCGCCGGAGGTCGGCGACGTCCAATTTCAGAGCCGCCTCGCCGCCGCTTACGCCGTCGCCCGCCAGCGGGCGGCGCTGACCGATTCCCATGAAGGCTATCAGGCCGTGCTTGCGGGCTTCGCGGTCGCGATGGGCGACAAGCATATCTGGTCGCGGCCGCGTTTCGTGTCGGACAGCGTCGGCTGGGCCGGACTTCTGATCGCCCGGCGGGGCGGCAGCTGGGTGGTCGCGGCCGAAAGCGAGGCGGTCGAGGGGTTGCCGCTGACCGGCGGCCGGCTGGTCTCGTGCGACGGAATTGCGGTCGACCGTCTCGCCGAGGAAAGGCTGGGCGGCTACCGGATCGTGTGGTCGATCGAGGCCCAGCGCATCCAGCGCGCCAACGGGCTGCTGGTCGACGACGGCAATCCCTTTCTCAACCGGCCCCGGGCCTGCCTGTTCGACCAGGGCGGATCGAAGCGGATTGTCACTCTCAAATGGCGTCCGATCGCCCGCACCGACCTGAATCCCAGGATCGCCGCCCTGCCGACTCGCGGTGCCGCCGGCCTTGGCCTGCGCAAGGTCGGCGACGGCTGGTGGATCGCCCTCGAATTGCTGTCCGAGCGCGCCGTGCCGGTGGTCGACAAGGTCCGCGCCGAGGCCGAGGCCTTGCGAGCGGCGCCTTTCGTCGTGCTCGACATGCGCGGCAATGGCGGCGGCAATTCGCAATATGGCCAGATCATCGCCGACATTCTGTCCGGCGCGCCCCAGGCCGTCGCCTCGCCGCCGGCGTCGGGCGGCTGCGGAAAGGTGTGGCGGGTTTCCGAGCGCAACTTCCGGCAGCTCGCTTATTATCGCGACACGCTCGGCCCGCGCATGGGCAGCGAAACCCTGGCCCAGTTCACCGCCGAATATGAGGCGATGGCGGCGGCCAAAGCGAGAGGGGACCGCTTCACCGGGCCGCCGCGCTGCCCGCAACGTCCGGCCGGCCCCGCCGTCTCGAACGCCCGGCTCCGCGGCCGAATGATCCTGCTCACCGACAACAGCTGCTTCAGCTCCTGTCTGCTGGTTACCCAGATGTTCCTCCGCCTGGGCGCGCTCCATGTCGGCGAGGCGACCGACGCCAACACCCATTATATGGAGGTGCGCGAGGACAGATTGCCGTCGGGCCTGTCGATGTTCTCAACCCTTCAGGCGGTCTCGCCGGCCTCGCCGGGCCAGATCGGGCCGTTCGCGCCGGAAATGGTGTTCGAGGGGAGCATCGCGGACACCGCGGCGCTCGAGGCCTGGGTGCAGGGGCTGGTGGCGGCGAAGTAATCCTCCCCATGCGAAGCATGGGGAGGGGGACCACCCGAAGGGTGGCGGAGGGGTCGCTAGAGCATCGGGCGCTAAATCTGCACTGCCTCGTCATGCCGGACTTGATCCGGCATCCACCTTGCTTGGTCAGGTGCCGGAGGAAGGTGGATCCCGGATCAAGTCCGGGATGACGATTCAACCTTAACGCCCGTCGCTCTAGCACTGGCCTGCGCCATTTACCCCTCCACCATGCTTCGCATGGTCCCCCTCCCCATCGCGCGCGATGGGGAGGATGCGCTAGGCCCCCTCCACCTCCGCCCGATAGCCCTCCAGAATCATTCCCCAGCCTTCGTCCATGCCCGTGACGTGGCCGTCGCCATAGGCTTCGAGCTTGCGGTGCTCGAACTCGACGATCGTGTGGTCGCCGTCGGCCGTGAACACGACCTCGACCTCGGTCAGGAAATGGGGGTCGTAGGCCCATTCGCCGGTCAGCTGCCAGGCGAGCAGGGCCCGGTCCGGCGCCTGCCATTCGAGCACCTTGCCCCATTCGCTTTCGCTTCCGTCCTCGCCCACTTCGTACCAGCGGCCGCCGGCGCGCGGCTCGACGACGACGTCGCGCTGCGGCGACTGGAGCAGCGAATGGCCCTTGGGCCACCAGCGGCCCATCCCGGCCATGAAGATCTCGAAGGCTCGGGCCTGCGAAGCCTTGACCCGAAGGGTCTTGCGGATCGGGGCCGGGGCGATGCGCTGGCTTTCGACGTTCATTCCTTCTCCTCCCGTTCGACCTCTTCGACATAAAGAGCGAGGGCCCGATCCCAGTGCCGGTCGAGCCACTCGCGGATGGCGCCGAGCCCGGCCGGATCGATCCGGTAGACCCGGCGGGTGCCTTCGGCCCGGTCGCGGACGAGGCCGGCGTCCTTCAGGACCTTGAGGTGCTGGGAGACGGCGGGGCGGGTCACCGGCAGGTGCGCGGCGAGCTCGCCGACCGAAAGCGGACGTTCGGTGAGGCGCTCGACGATGGTTCGGCGCATCGGTTCGGCGAGGGCGGCGAAGGCGTTAGTCATAGCTTACGGTTAGTATGAGCTTACGGAGGAGTCAATCCTCCCTGTCGCGCAGCGGCGGGGAGGGGGACCATGCGAAGCATGGTGGAGGGGTATTTGCCGCGGAAGCCGAGGATGCGGCGCAAGACGGCACAAGCCGGCGCCCTCTACCCCTCCACCACACTTCGTGTGGTCCCCCTCCCCATCTGGTGATGGGGAGGATCTAGAGGTCGAACAAAGCCTTCAATTCCTGCTTCAGGATCTTGCCGTTGGCGTTTCTCGGCAAAGGCCGGGGCAGGAAGGCGATCCGGACCGGAGTCTTGAACACCGCCAGCCGAGCCCGGACCCAGGCCTTGAGCTCCTCCTCGGTCGCGCTCGCGCCGGGTGCGAGGTGGACGACGGCGGCGGGCTCTTCGCCGAGGCTTCGGTGGGGGAGGCCGACCAGGGCCGCGTCGATGACGGCGGGATGGTCGAAGAGGACGTTCTCGACCTCGATCGAATAGATGTTCTCGCCGCCGCGTATGATCATGTCCTTGGCCCGGTCGACGATGTAGACGAAGCCCTCCTCGTCGAGCCGGGCGAGGTCGCCCGTGCGCACCCAGCCGTCGACGAAGGTGGCGGCGGTCGCCTCCGGATTGTTCCAATAGCCTTTGACGATCTGGGGCCCCCGGGCCCACAATTCGCCGATCTCGCCGACGGGCAGCTCGCTCGTCCCGTCGGCCGACACGATCTTGAGATCCGAGATCGGCACCGGCGGTCCGGCACTGTCGGGACGATTGAGATAATCCTCGCCGACATGGCTGGTGACCGTCGCCGTCGTCTCGGTCATCCCCCAGCCGTTGCCGGGCATGGCGCCGAACTCGTCGCGTATCTTCCGCACAAGCTCGGGCGCCGCCGGGGCGCCGCCATAGCTGATCGTCTCGAGGCTGGTCAGGTCGAAGCGGGCGCGGTCCGGATGCTCGAGCAATTGCCAGGCGATGGTGGGCACTCCGCCCGTCATCTGGACCCGCTCGCGCTCGATAAGCTTCATCGCTTCCAACGGGTCCCATTTGCGCATGAAGACGAGGGTGTGGCCGGCGACCATCGTCCCCATCAGCATCGCGCTCAGGGCGGTGCAGTGGAAGAGGGGGATGACCATGAGGGCCGTCTTCGGCGCGGGCTCGGGCGGCGCCTCGCCGCGGCGGAGCGCCGCCCGGGCGTTCGAATAGCCGACCGAGAGGATGTTGGTGGTGAAGTTGCGGTGGGTGTGGAGCGCGCCCTTGGGATGGCCGGTGGTTCCGCTCGTATAGAGGATCGCCGCCTCGTCGTCGGGCGCGATCGGCGGGTCCGGAAGCTCGGCGTCGGGAAGCCCGTCCCATTGGGCGGGCGGGCCGATCATGTCCTCCAGCCGGGCGGCGCCGGCGGGGGGCTCGGCGGAGCGGCCGACGATGACCTGCTCGAGCGCGGGCAAAGCGGCCCGGTAAGGCTCGATTCGCTGCCACCGCGCGGAATCGCAGAGGAGCAGCCTGGCGCCGGAATCGGCGAGGCCATATTCGAGCTCGGCGCCGGTCCACCAGGTGTTGAGGGGCACCGCGATCGCGCCCAAAGCGGTCGCCGCGAAAAAGGCGACCGGCCATTCGGGCAGGTTCGCCATCGCGATCGCGACCCGGTCGCCTTTGGCGATTCCGAGCCGCCCAAGCTCGAGCGCGAGGGCGACGGTCGCTCGATATTGCGCCTCCCAGGAGATTCGCTCGCTCTCGAAGACGGTGGCGGTGCGGCTTCCGTGCGCGCGCGACAGCCGGACCAGGAAGGGCAGGCTCGGCGGCGCGTTCTTCCAGATCCGGGTCGGGATCCCGCGGATGACGGCTTCGCCCATCTCGAGCCGGGAGCCGGGCGCGGTCAGCAGCGCGTCGACCTCTTTCAGGCTCATCCGCGGCCAGTCAGGATCCAGCTCGAAGCCCTCGATCACCCGCTTCTCCTCCGTCATTGCGAGCGGAGCGAAGCAATCCAGCTTCGGGCACCGGCGCCCCTGGGTTGCTTCGTCGCTGCGCTCCTCGCAATGACGTTGATTCGCGCTTCGCTCAAGCGCTAGGCCGATGCCTCCTGGCGAGAGGAGCGGCGATGGAGAAAGTGGACGCGGCGCAGGCGGGGTTCGACCCGGAGCGGCTGGCCCGGATCGACGCCTTTCTCGACGAGCATTATATCGCGCCGAAGCGCCTCTTCGGAGCCCAGCTGCTGATCGCGCGCGAGGGCGAGGTCGTCCACTTCTCGACGGCGGGCCAGGCCCGGGCGAGCGGCGAGCGACTGGGCGAGGACGCGCTCTTCCGGATCGCCTCGATGACCAAGCCGGTCACCTCGATCGCCTTCATGATGCTGGTCGAGGAGGGCCGGGTGACCCTCGACCAGCCGGTCGAGACGATCCTCCCCGAATGGAAGAACATGGGCGTCTACGACGGCGGCGGCGCGGGCGCTGCGTTCCTGGTCAAGCCGCCCGAGCGGCCGATGATGATGATCGACCTGATGCGCCACACGTCGGGCCTCACCTACGGCTTCCAGCACCGCACCAATGTCGACGCCGCCTATCGCGAGCGGAAGATCGAAGGCTGGCACGGAGCGCTCGACCTCGACGGCTTCGTCGCCGCTCTGGCCGATATCCCGCTCGAATTCTCGCCCGGAACCGCCTGGAATTATTCGGTTTCAACCGATGTTCTGGGGCTCGTCGTCGAGCGCGTGTCGGGGATGAAGCTCGACCGTTTCTTCGAGGCGCGGATTTTCGGACCGCTCGGAATGGTCGACACCGCCTTCCACGTCCCGCCGGACAAGGCGCACCGGCTCGGCGACGCCTGGGCCTGGCGGGAGGGCAAGGGGGCGGTCGTCTACGATTCCGGCTCGAAAAGCGCCTGGAGCGCCCCGCCCAAGCTGCTCGCCGGAGGCGCCGGCCTGGTCTCGACCATGGCCGATTATCATCGTTTCTGCGCGATGCTTGTGCGGGGCGGCGCGCCTCTCGTCGGCCGCAAGACCCTCGAGCTGATGACGGCCAACCACCTGCCCGGCGGCGCCGACCTGACCGAGATGAGCCGCTCCCTGTTCAGCGAGGCGATCAACGCCGGCCAGGGCTTCGGCCTCGGCTTCGGAATCAATCTCGATCCGGCGAAGACGATGCTTCCGGGGTCGAAGGGGGAATTTTACTGGGGCGGGATGTTCTCGACCGCCTTCTTCGTCGATCCGGTCGAGCGCCTCCACATGATCTTCATGACCCAGCTGATGCCCTCGTCGACCTACCCGATCCGAAGGCAGCTCAAGACCCTGATCTATTCGGCGCTGAAGTGACTCCCCTCCCTTTCGGGGAGGAGAGTAAGAAGGCATAAAGCACGGATGGATTCGCCGCCGCCGCCCCGTCCGCGCCCGCTTCTGCCCGGGGAGCCTTCGCCCTGGTTCCGGGCCAGGGCGATCGGCGGAAGCGACAATTACGTCTTCGACACGGCCGCCGGGCGCTACATCTTGCTGCTCTTCTTCGGCCGCGCCACCGACCCCGGCGCCGCCGAGGCGCTGGCCTGCGTCGAGCGGCACCGGGCCTTGTTCGACGACGATAAGGCCTGTTTCTTCGGGGTCACCTCGGATCCGGACGACGAAGCGGCCGGGCGGGTGGCGCAGCGGCTTCCCGGAATCCGCTATTTCCTCGACACGGGCGAGCTGGCGGAGCGGTTCGGAGCGGTGCCTGCGGCGCCGGTCGGGGAAGGGCTGGCCGAGCGAAGGCACTGGCTGCTGGTCGATCCGATGCTTCGAGCGGTCGGCGCCTTTCCGCTCGAGGCGGGCGAGGCCGCCATCGCGGCCCTCGGGCAGGCGATGGCCCACATGCCGCTGCCCGACTGGGCGCCGGTGCTGATGGCGCCCAACATTCTCGAGCCCGCTTTGTGCGAGCGCCTCGTCGATCATCACCGCGAGACCGGCGGCGAGCCGTCCGGCTTCATGCGGGAGGTGGGCGGCAAGACCGTCCTGATCACCGATCCCCATCACAAGATGCGGCGCGACCGGGAAATCGCCGACGAGGCCTTGTGCGGAATCCTGCGCGCCCGGATCCTCGCCAGGCTGGTGCCGATGGTGAAGCGCGCCTTCCAGTTCCAAGCGACCCGGATGGAACGCTATATCGTCGGCGCCTATCCGGCGGGCGAGGGCCATTTCCGCCCGCATCGGGACAATACCACCCGCGGCACCGCCCACCGCCGCTTCGCGGTGACGATCAACCTCAACTCGGGCGATTATGACGGCGGCGACCTTCGCTTTCCCGAATATGGCGGGCGCACCTACCGCGCCCCGACCGGCGGCGCGGTGGTCTTCTCCTGCTCGCTCCTCCACGAAGCGACGCCCGTGACCCGAGGAACTCGCTACGCCTTCCTCCCCTTCCTCTACGACGATTCCGCGGCCCGGCTGCGGGAGGAGAACAACCCGCATCTCGGCGACGGCGTCGGGGCGTATAAAGCGGGATAGGGCCACGAAAGGCCGAGGCCGTCATTGCGAGCGCAGCGAAGCAATCCAGTCCGACGCGCGTCGCGGACGCCGCGCTGGATTGCCGCGTCGCTTCGCTCCTCGCAATGACGGTGTTGTCTCAGCTACTCCTTCGGCCCCGGCACGATGGCGATCTCGAACAATTTCGCCCAATTCTTGCCGGTGACGAACAATCGGTCGCCCCTGGCATCGTAGGCGATACCGTTGAGGACCGCGTCCGGATCGCCATTGGCATTTTCGAGGGCGAGCTGGGAAAGGTCGATCCAGCCCTTCACCGCGCCGCTTTTCGGATCGATCCGGGCGATCCGGCGGCCCATCCAGATGTTCGCGAAGATCTCCCCTTTCACCCACTCGAGCTCGTTCAATCGCTCGACCGGCTGGCCCTTGTAGGTGACGGCGACCCGTTTCTTCTCCTGCATCGTCGCGGGGTCGAGGAAGCGCAGCTGGTCGGTGCCGTCGCTGAGGATGATGTGCTTGCCGTCCTGGGTCAGGCCCCAGCCCTCGCCGGAATAGCGAAAACTGCCCTTCGGCTTGAAATCGGCGCGGTTCCAGCGGAAGCCGATCCCGTCGGTCCAGGTCAGGCTCAAGAGGTCGGCGCCCCAATTGACCAGGCCCTCGCCGAAATATTGCGGCGCGATCGAGACCGAGCGGAGCACCTTGCCGTCCTCCAGCCGGACCTCGCGCACCGTCGACTGGCGGTTCAATCCGGTACTCTCGTACAGGCGGCCATCGAGATAGAGCAGGCCCTGGGTGAAGGCGGCCGGATCGTGCGGATATTCGCGGACGATTCGATAGGAATCGACGGGCGGCTCGGCCGTGGCCGACGCGCCGCACGCGCCGAGGGCGAAGGGAAGCAGGAGAAGAGAGCGGTTCATCATGGCGTGTTCATGGTGAGGAGGTCGTAGGAAGCGACCACCTCGTCCTTCTGGTTCAGGACATAAACGGCCCAGCGCACTTCGCCCATCTCTTCGTTGCGAACGCTCTTCGATTTCACGGTCAGCTCGACCCGCATCGAATCGCCGGGGTAGAGCGGGGTCTGGAAGCGCAGGCTCTCGAGGCCGGTATTGGCGAGCACCGGCCCCGGATCGGGATCGACGAACAGCCCCGCCGCGAAGCTCAGGATGAGATAGCCGTGGGCGACCCGGCCGTCGAAGATCGGGTTCGCCTTCGCCGCTTCCTCGTCCATGTGGGCGTAGAAATTGTCGCCGGTGAAGGCGGCGAAATGCTCGATATCCTCGAGGCTGACGGTGCGGCTTGCCGTCTTGAGCGTGTCGCCGACCTCAAGCTCCGAGATCCGCTTGCGGAACGGGTGGCGGTCGCCCTCCGGCTTGGGCGCGCCCGGGAGCCATTGCCTGACGACGCTCGACAGCACCGCCGGCGAGCCCTGCAGCGCCGTCCTCTGCATGTAATGGGTCACGCCCCGAATCCCGCCCATCTCCTCGCCGCCGCCGGCACGGCCGGGGCCGCCATGGACGAGGACGGGGAGGGGCGAGCCATGGCCGGTCGATTCCTTCGCGCTGGTGCGGTCGAGGATCACCATCCGGCCGTGATAGGCCCCCGCGCCGAGCACGAATTCTTCCGCCACCCGCGAGTCGAAGGTGAACAGCGACAAGGCGAGGCTGCCCATGCCGCGATTGGCGAGCGCGACGGCGTCGTCCAGGTCGCGATAGGGCATGATCGTGGAGACCGGCCCGAACGCCTCGACATCGTGGATCGCGGCGGCGCCCCAGGGGTCGTCGGACCGAAGCAGGATCGGGGAGATGAACGCTCCGTTCCCCTCGACGGGCGATTGCTCGGGATCCCCCGAGACGATCCGAGCCGACTTGGCCAGCTCCGCTACCGCTTCGCGCACCGACCGGAGCTGCGACTGGCTGGCGAGGGCGCCCATGGTGACGCCCTCCTCGCGGGGGTTGCCGATCCTGGCTTTGCCGAGCCGCTCGATCAAAGCCGCCTGCACGGCGTCGAGATGCTCGACGGGCGCCATGGCACGGCGGATGGCGGTGCATTTCTGCCCCGCCTTGACCGTCATCTCGCGCGCCACTTCCTTGATGAACAGGTCGAATTCCGCAGTCCCGGGCGCCGAGTTCGGGGCCGAGGATCGAGGCGTTGAGGCTGTCGCGCTCGGCGATGAAGCGGACGCTTTCGCGGGCGATGACCGGATGGGTCTGGAGCTTCATCGCGGTCTGGGCCGAGCCGGTGAAGCTGACCACGTCCTGAAGCGTCAGATGATCGAACAGGTCGCCGACACCGCCCATCACCAGCTGCAGGGCACCGGGCGGAAGCACATCCGCCTCGATCATGATCCGGAACGCCGCCTCGGCGAGATAGCCGGTGGAGGAGGCGGGTTTGACGATCGCGGGGACTCCGGCGAGCAGGGTCGGCCCGAACTTCTCGAGCATTCCCCAGATCGGGAAGTTGAAGGCGTTGATGTGGACTGCGACGCCTCGAAGCGAGGTGTAGACGTGCTGGCCGACGAAGCTTCCGCCCCTGGACAGCGGCTCCATCGCGCCGTCGATCAGGATTCGGGAATTGGGCAGCTCGCGGCGGCCCTTGGAGGAGAAGGAGAAGAGCGTTCCGGCGCCGCCCTCGATGTCGATCCAGCCGTCGGTGCGGGTCGCCCCGGTCTCGTAGTTGAGCTCGTACAGCTCCTCCTTGCGCGCCATGATCGCGTTGGCGAGGGCCTTCAACATGTGCGCCCGCTCGTGGAAGGTGAGGCGGCGAAGCGCCGGGCCGCCGACCGTCCGGGCGTGGTCGAGCATGGCGGCGAAGTCGAGGCCGCCGCTTCCGGTCTCGGCAACGACCTCGCCGGTGACCGCGCTCTCCACCGGGGCGAGGCCGTGCTCGGCCCCGTACCACCGGTCCTGGGCGTAATTAAGCAGCTTGAGAGTCTTCATCGGCCCTCCTTAGAAGAAAGCATCCGCCGCGGCGAGAAGGAGAAGCGACATGATCGATCCCGTCCGGCCGATCGCCCTCGAGGAGATCGAAGCGGCGCTCGGACGCATCGCCGGCATCGCTCTGCGTACGCCGCTGGTGCGGCTCGATCTCGGCACAAGCGGGCCCGACATCCGGCTGAAGCTCGAGAATCTCCAGCCGACCAACGCCTACAAGATACGCGGCGCGGCCAATGCGGTGGCGAAGCTCGGCGAGGCGGACCGGGCGCGGGGCGTCTGGACGGTGAGCGCGGGCAATGCCGGTCAGGGGGTCGCTTTCGCGGCCCGCGCCGCCGGGATAAGCTGCACCGTCGTCGCGATCGAGACGGCGCCCCGAACCAAGTTGGAGCGGATGGCGGCGCTCGGAGCGAAGATCGTCCCGGTTCCCTACGAAGTCGCGTGGCGAGCCGTCGAGGAGCATGAATTCGATGGCATGGAAGGCGTCTTCATCCACCCCTTCGACAATGACGATTTCATCGCCGGCCATGGCACGATGGGGCTGGAGATACTCGAGGACGCGCCCGACGCGCGAACGGTGATCGCGGCGATCGGCGGCGGCGGCCTCGTCACCGGCGTCGGAAGCGCGATCAAGGCGATTCGTCCGGACGTTCGGATCCTCGGCTCCGAGCCGGCGACGGCCGCGCCCTATGCGCTGTCGCTTCGCGAAGGCGGGCCGCGCCGCTTCCCCGACTGGCAGGCCACCTTCGTCGACGGCGCCGGCGGGCAGAGCGTCACCGCCAGGATGTGGGAGCGGATGCGGCCGGTGGTGGACGGCGCCATCACCGTTTCGCTGGACCAGACGCGCGACGCCATGCGCCTGATGGCCGAGAAAGCCCGGGTGATCGCGGAAGGCGCCGGCGCACTCGCCCTGGCCGCGGCGCTGAGCGGAGAAGCCGGCGATGGGCCGATCGTGTGTGTCGTCTCGGGCGGCAACATCGATCTGGCCAGGTTTGCCGAGCTGGTCACGGCCCCGTCATGCTGAGCTCGTCCAGAGTGACAATGGGGCGTGTGGCGCGCGACCCCCGCTCGACGCCGGCGGGGACCCGACGAGGCCCCGCCGGCGCCAAGTCTCAGAGCGGCTCGGGCCCGTTGGGGCCGCAGATATAGGCCTCTTCGGATTCCGAATAGGCGCTTTGCGAGCCCGACAATCTGTAAGTGAGGTTGCCGTTGATGCATCGGGGCCGCATCGTCCCGACCTGCACCGTGTGCGACGCGTCGCTGAAATAATAAGTGTTATAGGCGATCGATCCGCCCTGCGCGCCGGCCGGGAACGCTCCGACCGCCAGGGAAAGAGCGACCGTCGACAGCAAACCTATCCGCTTGAGCATAGCAAGCTCCTGTAATGATATTGACCACGGTTCGACCCCGCGCTCCGGGAAGAGAGCCTGAGTCGCCGGAGTTTAGCAGGCTTGCTTCGGATGGCGGCTCCGTAGAATTACGAATCGCAACGCGATGCGGATGTAACCGTCATTCCGGCGAAAGCCGGAATCCATGACCGCGGAGGGATGAAACCTGTACGCCGCGGTGTTCATGGATCCCGGGTCAAGCCCGGGATGACGGAAGGCGGCTCTCACTTCCCGGTGAAGTTCGGCTTCCTCTTCTCCATGAACGCGGCGACGCCTTCGCGATAGTCGTCGCCGAAGCCGAGCTCGCGCATCGAGTCGCGCTGGAGATCGAGCTCCTCGTCGAGGCTATGGCCCCAGCTTTCGCGGATCATCTTCTTGATCCGGGCGAGCCCTTTGGTCGGCGCCTCGGCGAAGCGCCCGGCGAGGGCGTCGACCTCCTCGTCAAGCTTGTCGTCGTCGACCGCCTTCCAGATCAGGCCCCAGTCGGCGGCCTTTTCCGCCGGCAGCGGCTCGGCGGTCAGCGCCAGGCCGAGCGCCCGCGCCTGGCCGACCAGCCGCGGCAGCACCCAGGTGCCGCCGCTGTCGGGAATGAGGCCGATCGCGGCGAAGGACTGGATGAACCTGGCCGATCTGGCGGCGATGACGATGTCGCAAGCCAAGGCGATATTCGCTCCGGCGCCCGCGGCGACTCCGTTGACCCGGGCGATGACCGGGAAGGGGAGGCCGGTCAGGGTCCGGATCAGGGGATTGTAGCGCTTCTCAACGGATTCGCCGAGGTCCACCGCCTGGCCCGGCGCCACCGCCCGGTCGCCCAGATCCTGGCCGGCGCAGAAGCCGCGGCCGGCGCCGGTCAGGACCAGCACCCGGGCGCCTTCCAGCCCGGCCAGCGCGTCGGCCACCTCCTCGTGCATCTCGACGGTGAAGCTGTTCAGCCGGTCGGGCCGGTTGAGCGTCAGCCGGGCGATTCCCCCCGAGTTCGAGAAGTCGATGGTGCGGTAGGTCATGGCGGAAGCTTTAGACGTGGCGCGGGGGCGGTGGAAGTGGCCCCGCTCCCGTCATCCCGGCGAAGGCCGGGACCTCGGGACGAGAAGTCTCGGCGGGTCTCCCCGAGGTCCCGGCTTTCGCCGGGATGACGCGGCGCGCGCGGGGACTCGTGTTCAGGCTGCGACAAGGTGGGTTTGTTATATTGTCACGAGCGCCTATGTCCGGCAGCGACAAGGATGGGTTTGCCAGATTTGGATTTGATCTCGACCTTATGAGCCGTCTCCTGACTCTGATGATGATCCTCGTGCTCGTGCTGGCCCACGGCTCGTCCGTGGCGGCCGCCATTTGCCGCCACCAGGACGGCGTAGAGCATGTCGCCGCGCTCCAGAGC
Organism: uncultured Alphaproteobacteria bacterium; assembly: GCA_963850005.1. Lineage (GTDB taxonomy): Bacteria > Pseudomonadota > Alphaproteobacteria > Sphingomonadales > Sphingomonadaceae > Allosphingosinicella. The sequence continues at coordinate 396,901 of CAWKJG010000004.1, read as the reverse complement.
GAAGACGCGGGGATCAAGGCGGCCGCGAAGGGCGAGGAGACCGCCGGCAAGGCCGCCTCCAAGAAGGGCGCGCCGGCGGACTTCGGGTCGATTTCCTGGGCTTCCGACATGCTTCCGGCACATGGCTTGCCCGTTCCGTTCCGAAGGAGCGAGGCGGTCGAGCGGGGCCCGGCCGACGCTTCGATACTCGTCGGCGCCTCGATCCGCCCACTGCTTCAGCCTCCCTCCGCCTGAGCGGGCGTGCCGCCCGGCACGTCCGGCCGCTTCTTCGTCCGCGGCCCCTATTCCGCTCAGCCGCGCGTCTTTGACCACGCGCAATTCAGATGCCGACAAGGCCATCGAGAATTGGAAATATTCAAATGCTTCGCTCAGCCCTTCTAGCCGGCGCCGCCCTGGCGCTGCTTCCCAATGCCGTCCTGGCCCAGGACACGCCCGCCGAGGCGTCCCTCGAAGAGGCCTCCGCCGCAGCCGCCCCCGTGGCGGAAACCGACGATCCCCACGCCGACCATACCCAGGACATCATCATCACAGGCTTCGCGCGCAACCGCGAGGACGTGCTGTCGGGCACTTCGGTGGTGTCCGGCGCGGAGCTCGCCCGCGAGCTTCGTCCGACCATCGGCGAGACCCTCGCCCGCCAGCCCGGGGTCTCGGCGACTTCGTTCGGCCCCAATGCGTCGCGGCCGGTGCTTCGCGGCTTCCAGGGCGAAAGGGTGCGGGTGCTGACCGACGGCATCGGCAGCCTCGACGCTTCGAACACCAGCGTCGACCACGCCGTCGCGATCAACCCGCTGACCGCCGAGCGGATCGAGGTGCTTCGCGGCCCCGCCGCCTTGCTGTTCGGGTCGGCGGCGATCGGCGGGGTCGTCAACGTCATCGACGCCCGCATCCCCCGCCGGGTTCCGGACGAGGGAGTGCATGTGGCCGCCATCCTCACCTACGGGTCGGCCTCGGACGAACGGTCGGCCAATGCGACGATCGACGTTCCGATCGCGGATAAATGGGTGATCCACGCCGACGGCAATTACAGCAAGACCGACGACCTCAGGATCGGCGGCTTCGTCCTGTCGCGCGACCTGCGCGCCCAAGCGGCCGCCAGCAGCGATTCCGGGGTCCGGGCGCTGGCGGATTTGAAGGACCGCCTTCCCAACACGGCGGCGGAGACGTCGGACGTGGGCCTGGGCCTGGCCTATGTCGACGACGGCACCAATTTCGGAATTTCGGTCAACCGCTACGACAGCCTCTACGGGGTCCCGGTGCGAGTCTCGGTCGAGCCCGGGGTCGAGTCGGAGGCGCCGCGGATCGACGTTCGCCAAATTCGCGCCGACGCCCGCGCCGAGATCGACGCGGGGTCGGGCTTCGTCGATTCCGTCCGCTTCCGGGCCGGCTATTCGGACTATCGCCATGACGAGCTCGAGGAGACGGGCGACGTCGGCACGACCTTCCTCACCAAGGGCGCCGAAGGCCGGCTGGAAGTGGTCCAGTCGAAGCGCGGCGGCTGGGGCGGCGGCTTCGGGATGCAATATTTCCGGCGGCAGCTCGACGTGGTCGGCGACGAGAAGTTCCTGCCCGCGAACCGCACCTCGCAGCTCGGCCTGTTCGCCCTGCAAAACTATGAAAAGGGGCCGCTTCGGGCCGAGGCGGGAGCCCGCTTCGAACGCCAGACGGTAAGCGCGCAAGCGGATTCGGATCTCGGCAATGCGGCGATGAAGCGCAGCTTCAGCGCGCTGTCGGGCTCGCTCGGCGCCAGCTACGAGATCGCCAGGGGCATTCGCCTCGGCCTCAACGGCTCGCACAGCCAGCGGGCGCCATCGGCGGAGGAATTGTTCGCCAACGGGCCCCATGCCGGCACCCAGTCCTTCGAGATTGGCGAACCGGACCTCGGCAAGGAGAAAAGCTGGGGGCTCGAAGCCACGTTCAGCGCCGAGGGCGACGGCTACAGCCTGTCCGCCTCGCTCTTTCGAAGCTGGTTCGACGGCTACATCTTCGAACGGCGGACCGGCGCCTTCGTCGACGCGCTGCCGGTGTTCCGGATCGGCCAGGCGGACGCGCGCTACGGCGGGGTCGAGCTCGAAGGCTCGGTACGGCTGGCCCGGACCGGGGGAATCGCCTTCAACGCCGACGCCGTCGCCGATTATGTCCGGGCGACGATCGCCGGGGCCGGGCCGGCGCCTCGGATCCCGCCGTTCCGGCTGATGGGCGGGCTCGAGGCCCAGTCGGACCGGGTCCAGGGCCGGATCGAGGTCGAGCGGACGGCGGGGCAGGACCGGCTCGCCGCGCTCGAGACCGAGACAAGGGGCTTCACCCTCGTCAACGCCTCGGTCCAGTTCAAGCCGCTCAAGAACAACCGCAACACCAGCGTCACTCTGGCGGCGAACAACATCTTCGACGTCGACGCCCGCCGCCACGCCAGCTTCCTCAAGGACGTCGCCCCGCTCGCGGGGCGGGATATAAGGCTGACGGCGCGGCTGAATTTCTGACCGTCATTGCGAGGACCGAAGCGACGCGGCAACCCGGCCGCGGCGTCCACTTCGGGCGCTGTGGCCGGATTGCTTCGCTTCGCTCGCAATGACGGAGTGCAGGGAGTCTGTCGCAAACCTGGAACGCCCTGCCGAAACGCCCCGCTTTTAAGCTGGCGGAAAGCCTCTCACCCGTATGATGATTCTATTGGGGAATAAGGGTTTAGGAGGGGCCAGTGACCGTATCGCGCCGCCAGATCATCGACGAATCCAGCCGCATAGCGAGGGGTGCCGCGCTTGCCGGTATCGCCGCCATCGGCCTTGCCACGGCCGCACTCGCTCAGCCGGGGCACGGCCCCGCGCCCTCCTTCCCCGCCACCGTCCGGGGCTATAACGCGCCGTCGTCCTACGCCCCGCCGCCCACCGTCCAGGAGGCGACCGCACGGCGGATCCTCGAGGGCCAGGTGCGCGCGCTCGGCCAGGCGTTCAACGGCGACATCGGGATCGCGGTTCGCGACGTCCAGAGCGGCTGGACGACCAGCTATGACGGCAGCACCTTCTTCCCGCAGCAGAGCGTCAGCAAATTCTGGGTGGCGCTGACCGCCCTCGACAAGGCCGACCGGGGCGACCTGAGCCTGTCGCGGCCGGTGACCCTGACCAAATCGGACATCACCCTCTTCCACCAGCCGATCGCCGCCCAGATCGGCGCCAACGGCTACACGACCAGCGTCGAGAGCCTGATGACCCGGGCGCTCCAGCAGAGCGACAATACCTGCAACGACGCGGTGCTGTGGCGCGCCGGCGGTCCGGAGGCGGTCCGGGGCTTCCTTCGCGACAGGGGCATCGTCGGGATCCGTTTCGGCCCCGGCGAGCGGCTGCTGCAGAGCGAGATCGCCGGAATGGAGTGGAGGCAATCCTACGCTTATGGCGGCGGCTTCTACGCGGCGCGCAACGCGGTGCCGGCGGGCGCCCGCCGGGCGGCGTTCGAGCGCTACATCAAGGATCCGATGGACGGGGCGACCCCGCTCGGGATCGTCGACGCGCTGGCGCGGCTGAAGCGGGGCGAATTGCTCTCGCCCTCCTCGACCCAGAAATTGCTCTCGATCATGTCGAACACCAAAACCGGGCCGCAGCGGCTCAAGGGCGGCCTCGCCCCCGGCTGGCACCTCGCGCACAAGACCGGCACCGGCCAAGTGCTCGGCGGAGAGCAGGCCGGCTATAACGACATCGGAATCATCAGCGGCCCGGACGGGCGTTCCTATGCGTTGGCGGTGATGATCCGCCGAACCTCGGCGCCGCTCGGCGAGCGCATGGCGGCGATGCAGAATATCGTGCGGGCGGTGATCGGCTTCGACCAGAATCTGACCAGCTACGGAATGGCGCGGTACGGGGCGGCGGAGACGGGCAGCCGCTGAGCATCCTCCCCATCGAAGATGGGGAGGGGGACCCCGCGCAGCGGGGTGGAGGGGTAAGCTGGCAGAAGCTTGCGCGAATACCCCTCCACCAGGCTTCGCCTGGTCCCCCTCCCCATGCTCCGCACGGGGAGGATATTCACGCGTCGTAATCCACTTCCAGCCCTTCGCCTTTCGGCACCGACTGGCAGGTCAGGACATAGCCCGCCGCCACCTCCTCGTCGGTGAGGCCGTAGCGCGCCGCCATCTCGACCTCGCCCGACACCACCCGCGCCCGGCAGGTCGCGCAGACCCCGGCCTTGCAGGCGAAAGGGGCTGGGAGGCCGGCGAGGCGGGCGCTGTCGAGGATGTTGCCGGCCTCGGCGCTGAACGGGACCCGGCGCTTGCGGCCGTCCAGGGTGACCAGCATGGTCGCGCCCTGCGCCTCCTTCGACAAGGCGTCGAGCTGGGCCTGGAGCGCTTGCGGAGGGCGGTCGGCGGTGAAGCGCTCGAGGTGGATCTTGTCGGAGGCGATTCCGCGCTCGAGCAGCGCCCCCTCGGCGGAGTCCATCATCGGCCCGGGGCCGCAGATGAAGAAGGCGGCGATGTCGGCCGGATCGAGCAGATGCTCCAGCACCTCGCCGCATTTGCCGCGGTCGAGCATGCCGTTGAACAGGTCGATATCCTCGGCCTCCTCGGCGAGGAAATGGTGGATTTCGAGCCGGTCCATGAAGCGGTTCTTCAATTGCGCCAGAGCGTCGAGGAAGATCACCGACTGGCTGTCGCGATTGCCGTAGAAGAGGGTGAAGCGGCTCGCCGGCTCCTCGATCATCGCGGTCCTGAGCAGCGACATGACCGGAGTGATCCCGGAGCCGCCGGCGAAGGCGGCATAATGATTGGAGCGCCTCGGCCCGGAAATCCCAGGTGAAGCTGCCGTGCGGCTCCATCACGTCGATCCGGTCGCCGGCCTTCAGGCTGCTCGTTCGCCCAGTTGGAGAAGAGGCCGCCGGCGATGCGCTTGACCGTCACCTTGAGCTCGCCTCTTGCGGAGCCACGCAGAGCGAATAATTGCGCCGTACCTCCTCGCCGCCGATCTCGGCCCTCAAGGTGAGGTGCTGGCCGGGCCTGAACCGGAACGCCTCGCGAAGCGCCTGCGGCACCTCGAAGCGGATCGATCTGGCGTCGGCGGTTTCATCGACGATCTCGGCGATGGTAAGGGGGTGGAAGTTGACGCTCATCGGTCGGCGCTCAGTGGCATTTGAACAGGTCGAACGGCTCCGCGCAGGCGCGGCAGCGCCACAGCGCCTTGCACGGGGTCGAGCCGAAGCGGCTGATCTCTTCCGTTTCCACCGAGCCGCATTGCGGGCACTCGACCGCCGCTTTGGTGGGCGGCGCGATTCCGTAGGCGCGAAGCTTGGTCCGGCCCTCCGGCGTGATCCAGTCGGTCGTCCAGGCGGGGGACAAAGCGGTCTCGATCCGGACGTGGCGATAGCCGGCGGAGTCCAGGGCGTCGCGAATGTCGCGCTCGATCACCTGGGCGGCCGGGCAGCCGGTATAGGTGGGCGTGATGACGACCCGGTTCGGCTCGACGGCGCGGACGATGCCGAGTTCGACGACGGAGATGACGGGGATTTCGGGGTCGGCAACGGTTTCGAGAAGCCGCAGGATCCGCTGCGTTAAGCCCTCCCCCTCGATGGGGGAGGGTTGGGTGGGGGTGCGGATGGAGAGAGGCTCCGCCTTTCGACGAGCCTCACCCCTCCCCAACCCCTCCCCATCGAGGGGAGGGGCCTTGTGGGGCTCCGCCGCCAGCGCCTTTGCGGCTTCGCTCACCACACAGCGTCCGGATAGGTGCGTGGGAGGTATTGCATCAGCGCGAGCAGGTGGCCGAGATGCTCGGAGTGATGGCCGCGGCGGCCGCCGAGGATCGGGCGCTGGCCGGGCGGGGGCTCGAGGGTCGCCTCGGCGAGGATCGCGGCGATCTGCAGAATCGTAATCGGCCCGGAAGGCTTCGAGGTCCGCGCCGATCCCGCGTGTCGCCATGAAGCGGGCGAGATCGTCCATCTCGAACAGCTCGGGCACGAAGCGCCAGTGCCAGGCGAGGCCGTCCTCGATCCGGCGCCGGCTCTCCTCGGTGCCGTCGCCGAGGCGGACCACCCATTCCCCGGCCAGCTCCTGATGGTAGGTGACCTCCTTCAGCGCCTTTTCGGCGATGGCCGCGACCAGCGGCTCCTTCGAGCCGAGCAGCTGGGCGAAGTGAAGCTTCTGCCAGGTGGAGAAGAGCAACTGGCGCGCCATCGTCCGGGCGAAGTCGCCATTGGGCTGCTCGACCAGCCAGCAATTGCGATAGTCGAGCACGTCGCGGCCGAAGGCGAGGGCGTCGCCGTCCCGGCCCTTGCCCTCGACCTCGCCGGCTCGGTTCAGAAAATGGGTGGCCTGGCCGATCAGGTCGAGGGCGATATTGGCGAGGCTGAGGTCGACCTCCACCGACGGCGCGTGGCCGCACCATTCGCCGAGCCGCTGGCCGAGGATCAGGCTGTCGTCGCCGAGACGAAGCAGATATTCGAAAAGGGCCGGACCTTCCTCGAGCGCGGGCGCGTCGAAGGCGCCCGCGCCGGTCGCGTTCGAGGGGAGGTCGATGGGGGGGAGTGAGGCCATTTAAATCCTCCCCAGCGTCAGCTGGGGAGGGGGACCAGGCGAAGCCTGGTGGAGGCGTAGCCGGCGCAGGCCGAGCCATCTACCCCTCCACCACCCTGCGGGTGGTCCCCCTCCCCATCTCCGATGGGGAGGATATTCGCTGAACCCCCTCATATGTGGGTGATCCCCTCGGGAATGTCGTAGAAGGTCGGGTGGCGGTAGACCTTGTCGGCCGCCGGATCGAACATGGCTCCGTCCTGGCCGGGGTCCGAGGCGGTGATCGAGGCCGAGGGGACGACCCACAGGCTGATCCCCTCCATCCGCCGCGTATAGGTGTCGCGGGCGTGGCGAAGCGCGATCTCGGCATCGGGCGCGTGGACCGAGCCGACGTGGCGGTGCGCCATCCCGCCCTTCGAGCGGACGAACACCTCCCAGAGCGGCCAGTCCTTGCTCATTCCGGCCTTCCCCCCGCCGTCATTGCGAGCGAAGCGAAGCAATCCAGTGCGGCCTCGAAGGCCCGCTGGATTGCTTCGTCGCTATGCTCCTCGCAATGACGAGACTGGCTCATGCCGCTTCCGCCTTCCTGCTATGCTTTTCCGCATAGGCCGCTGCCGCCTCGCGCACCCAGGCACCTTTTTCCCAAGCCTCGCGGCGGGCCGTGATCCGCTCCTTCGCGACCGGGCCTTCGCCGCGCACGACGGCGTAGAATTCCTCCCAGTCGACCTCGCCATATTCGTAATGGCCGTTCTCCTCGTCCCACTTCAGCGCCGGATCCGGGACCTTGAGTCCGATCGCGTCGGCCTGCGGAACGGTGATGTCGACGAACTTCTGGCGGAGCGCGTCATTGGTGTCGCGCTTGATCCGCCAGCGCATCGACTGGGCGGTGTTGGGGCTGTCGGCGTCGGGCGGGCCGAACATCATCAGCGACGGCCACCACCAGCGGTTCAGGGCATCCTGCGCCATAAGCTTCTGGTCGTCGGTGCCGGCGGCCAGCACCATCATGATCTCATAGCCCTGGCGCTGGTGGAAGCTCTCCTCCTTGCAGACCCGGACCATCGCCCGGGCATAGGGACCGTAGGAGGTGCGCTGAAGCGGCACCTGGTTCATGATCGCGGCGCCGTCGACCAGCCAGCCGATCGCTCCGATGTCGGCCCAGGTCAGGGTCGGATAGTTGAAGATCGTGCTGTACTTGGCCTTGCCGGAATGAAGCGCCTCGATCATCTCCCGGCGGCTGGTGCCGAGAGTCTCGGCGGCCGAATAGAGATAGAGGCCGTGGCCCGCTTCATCCTGAACCTTGGCGAGCAGGATCGCCTTGCGCCTGAGCGAGGGCGCGCGGGTGATCCAATTCCCTTCGGGAAGCATCCCGACGATCTCGCTATGGGCGTGCTGCGAGATCTGCCGGGTGAGGGTGCGCCGATAAGCTTCGGGCATCCAGTCCTTGGGCTCGATGAACTCGTCGGCGGCGACCCGCGCCTCGAAGGCGGCGAGCTTGTCGGCATCCTCGGTGGAAGCGACGTTCTTGGTCTTGCCCAGCTCGGTCGTGTACATGCGTTTCTCCTGGGGCGCGGCCTAGCAGCATGCGCCTTTTGCGGCAATCAACGCGCGACCGGGCGGGAGGTGGCAATCGTCATTGCGAGGAGCGTAGCGACGAAGCAATCCAGAGGGCGTCAGAGGCCGCACTGGATTGCTTCGCTTCGCTCGCAATGACGGCCATAGCCGATATCACACCCGCTCGATCACCATTGCGATGCCCTGGCCGACTCCGATGCACATGGCGCACAGGGCATAGCGGCCGCCGCGGCGGTGGAGCTCCTCGGTCGCGGTCATCGCCAGCCGGGCGCCGGACATCCCGAGCGGGTGGCCGAGGGCGATGGCGCCGCCGTTCGGGTTGACGTGGGGCGCGTCGTCGGGGAGGCCGAGCTCGCGAAGCACCGGGAGGGCCTGGGCGGCGAAGGCTTCGTTGATCTCGATAACATCCATATCACCGATGCTTAAGCCGAGACGCTGCAACAATTTCTGAGAAGCGGGTGCCGGTCCTATGCCCATGATCCGGGGCGGCACTCCGGCCACCGCGCCGCCGACGATCCGGCCGCGGGGGGTGAGGCCGTTGCGCCGCGCCGCTTCCTCCGACGCCACCACCATCGCCGCGGCGCCGTCATTGACGCCCGACGCATTGCCGGCGGTGACGGTGCCGTCGCCGCGGACGATCGGCCGCAATTTGGCGAGCGCCTCGACGCTGGTCTTGCGGGGATGCTCGTCCCGGTCGACGATGATGGGATCGCCCTTGCGCTGCGGGAGGCTGACCGGGACGATCTCGGCGGCGAGCCGGCCATTTTCCTGAGCGGCGGCCGCCTTGTCCTGACTTCGGACGGCGAAAGCATCCTGATCTTCGCGACTTACCTGCCATTCTTGAGCCACGTTCTCGGCCGTCGACGGCATCGTATCGTCGCCATAAGCCTCGCGCATCTTCGGATTGACGAAGCGCCAGCCGATCGTGGTGTCGTACATTTCGGCATTGCGGTCGAAGGCGCTCTGGGCCTTGGCCATGACGAAGGGCGCCCGGCTCATGCTCTCCGATCCGCCGGCCAGCACCATGTCGGCCTCGCTTCCGCGGATCACCCGGGCCGCCATGGCGACCGCGTCCATGCCCGAGCCGCACAGGCGGTTGAGGGTCACACCGCCGGATTTGTCGGGGAGGCCGGCGAGCAAGGCGGCCATCCGGGCGAGGTTGCGATTGTCCTCGCCGGCCTGGTTGGCGCAGCCGAGGATGACATCGTCCAGTTCGTCCCAGTCGACCGAGCCGTTGCGCTCGATCAGCGCCCGGATCGGGATTGCGGCGAGATCGTCGGCGCGGACGTGGGCGAGGCTTCCGCCATAGCGGCCGATCGGGGTGCGCACCGCGTCGCAGATGAAGGCTTCGGTCATGTCCTGTCTCCGGCTGGCGCGCTCCACATGGTGGAGCAACGCGCTTCGGGCAAGCTTACAGATAGGCCGCGAGCTTCATCCACCCCGCAAGCTTCTCCTCGAAGGGTCGCGTATGAGCGGGACTGCTCGAAGGCAGCGGAATCAAGGCGAGGTCGCCTCGCGCCGCCAGCGGGGCGGTCCCGAGCGACGCCGACTTGCCGCCGTTGAAGCCGACCGCGCGAAGCTCCGGCAGCCTGGCGGCGAGATCGGCGAGATCGTTGGCCCGGTGGCCGCGAATGGCGCCGTCGAGGCTCCCGCGCCGGGTCGCCGAGCCGATTGTGTCCCAAAGTCCGACCCCGGCCTCGAGCAGGGCCTCGAGCCGGGCCTCGTAGGGGAGCGGAACCAGGTCGGCGCCGATCACGGCCCCGATCAGCCGCCAGAAATGGTTGCGCGGGTGGGCGTAATATTGGCTTCGGGCGAGCGATTGCTCGCCGGGCAGGCTGCCGAGGACGAGCACTCGGGTGCGAGCGTCGACGATCGGGGGGAAGGAGCGCTTGACCTCGTCCATGGCGCGCTTCTGGGCGATGGGCCTGCGAGCATCAAGTTTCCCGGCGAAAGCCGGGATCCAGTCCTTCCGCCGGCGCCGCTGGACCCCGGCCTTCGCCGGGGAACGCTCCAACCGAATCGATGAAGAAGCCCCAGTCGATCCAGCGCTGGCGGTCGCCGGACGAATGCCAGGATTGCAGGACCGAGTCCGTGGTCGAGTTGAGATGCCGAGCCACCGCTTCGATGCCGTTCCGAACTCCGCCGCCCGCCGCCATGGCTTCGAGAAAGCGATATTGAGGCTCGCCGAGCGGGATGGTGCGGGTCACGTAGTTGGTCCGGACCAGCGCCGCGAAGCTTCGGCCCGCCGGCGGCAGGGGCGCGGACTGGTTCTGCCGGACCGCATGGTAATAAGCCGCGACCGGGAAATCGTAGGCGCCGAGATCGAAGCCGGGCTGCAGCCGAAGGCGCTGGTCGGGCGTCGCGGCGTCGGCGAACGGCTTGCCCTCGTGCCCCGGCGCGTCGAACAAGGCGAAGGTCTGGCGCTCGAAGCGGGCGAGGTCGATCATGAAGTCGATCCAGGGCTCGCGCTCCGCCGCCGGAAGGTCGAGGTCGGGCCGGTTCTCGCCGAGCCAGGCGGGAAAGCGCCGGCCAAGATCGTAGAGCGTGTGGCTCTCGGGCGGCCTGTCGCTTATGTAGTCGGCGACGAAATCGTTGAACAGCGGCTCACCGAGCGCGTGGCACAGGGCCGGAAATTGCTCGCGCATGCAATTGGCGATCCGCAGGAAATAGCCGCGCTGGTAGATGGCGAGACCGGCGGCCGCGGAGAGTCCCGGCGATTCCAGGAGCAGCGCTTCGCGCGCGTCGCCGTCCACCCGCCGCGGGAAGACGAGCGAGTCCTGCATCCATCGCTGCGCCGACTGAAGGCTCATGCCCGGGCCATCACGGCGCTGTCCATCACTCGCGGCACCAGGAAGCCGACCGGGTTGGAGACCGCGTCCGCGCCGCCCGGCTCGGGCGGGCCGGCGGGCCTCGGGTCGAGACGGCCGCCCATATAGTCTTTCGCCTTGAGCAATTCGGCGTGGCAGTCGGCGAAAGCGGGGATGTCGCCGTCCCATTCGAGCAGGGTCGAGGCGCCGCCGGTCAGGGCCCAGGCCCGGCGGAACAGCTCCCAGACTTCCGGCCGAACCGGCCGGTCGTGGGTGTCGACGATGTGGCTGCCTGCATGCTGGTGGCCGGCCAGATGCATCTGGACGACGCTCTCGCAGGGAAAGGCCTGGATATAGGCGACCGGATCGGTGCCGGCGTTGAAGCAGCTGACATAGACGTTGTTGACGTCGAGCAGGAGGCCGCAGCCGGTTTCGGCGGCGAGCCTGCGGAGGAATTCGGGCTCATCCATCGTCGAGGCCGCGAAGCGCACGTAGCTGCTCGGATTTTCCAGGATCAGCGGGCGATCGAGGAAATCCTGGACCTGCCTCACCCGAGCCGCGACATGGGCCAAGCTCTCCTCGGTCAGCGGCAGCGGCAGCAGATCGTGCGAGTTGAGGCCCATCACCCCCGTCCAGCAGAGATGGTCGCTGATCCAGGCCGGCCGGACTTCGTCGGCGAGCCGCTTCAACCGGGCGAGATAATCGAAATTGAGCGGGTCGGAGCTTCCGATCGACAGCGAGACTCCGTGCAGAACCACCGGATAATGCTCCGCGACCGCTCGGATGACGGCGCGGGGGCGGCCGCCAGAATCCATGAAATTCTCGGAGATCGCCTCGAACCAGTCGACCGCCGGGCGGTGCGCCAATATTTCTTCGAAATGGACGCTGCGAAGGCCCAGGCCGAGGCCCAGTCTGGGCAGGTCCGCGATGCGGCCGGAACTCAGCACGCAGCGTTCCCGCCCTCTTCGTCATGCTGAACTTGTTTCAGCATCCATTTCTCCGCTCGAGCCGTGCTACGCGGTGGTGCATGGCCAAGGAACCTTGCGTCTACATTCTCGCAAGCCAAGTCTACGGCACGATCTATATCGGCGTGACGTCTAATCTGCTCAGTAGGCTTTACCAGCATCGGGAAGGCGGCATTCGCGGTTTCACGTCGCGCTACGAAGTCTTCCGCCTCGTGCGGTTCGAGATGTTCGAGGACATGGATGCCGCTATCTCCCGGGAGAAGCAATTGAAGCGCTGGCATCGTCAGTGGAAGATAAACCTGATTGAACAGGATAATCCGCAATGGATCGATCTGGCCGTCGGCCTGGGCTTCGACCCCAAGCCGCCGCGCGGCCGGCGGAATGGACCCTGAAACAAGTTCAGGGTGACGGCGGGCGCTAGGCGCACCGCCGTCAACTGCAGCCACCGGCGCCGCTCATCCCGCTCGATCCGCAGGCGGTCATATGGTTCCGGGCTTCATTGTCGTCGGATATCCACAAATAGGTCGGCCCGGTTTCGGCGAACGGGGCGGGCGGCGGGCCGAGCGTTTCGGGGAGCGGCTGGTTGGAGTCGAGCTCGCCGTCCGCCTGCCTGGCGATGAGCTCGGCGCGCATCGCGGGCCATTTCTCCTCGAACACCTCGCGCGCCCGAAGCCACACGCTCTTGCGCTGATTGGGTCCGTTGGTGCTGAACCGCTCCGCGTTGATCGGAGTCGCGCACGAGCCCTGCGAGCGGCATTCGTTGTCGCCGGGCCGGTTCAGTTCCTCGTCGGTGCCGTAGAGCCCGCAGCCGCCCTGGTCCCGGCACGAATTCTGGACGTGGCAGGTGTGGTCGGTCGCGGTCGAGCAATAGCCCTGGCCGGCGCAGGCGTTCGGCGTCGGCACCGCGCTGTTGGGCGGCGGGTTCGAGGGCATCTCCACGCCGAACCGGTCGGAGGCCTTGCAGCTGTTGAGCCCCATGCAGGCATGGGTAGGCATTCCGCGCGGGCCGGCGCCGATGGCCGTCGGAAAGGCCGGCGCCGAGGTGTAGGGATAGGGATCGGGCACGGGGACGCCCGGGGCGGGATTGGCGGCCGTCTTGGGGATTGCGCGTAAAGGCATCGTGGCTTCCTCTTTTCGCGAAAGTCTGGGCGCTATTCGCCATTGCTCCAATAAGGTCCGACGTCGGGCAGGTGCATCGGCGCCGAACCGTCGGTCTTGGTCAGCGCGACTCCGATATAATAGACGACGTTGCCCATCGAGCTTGCAAGATCGCTGTTGGGATTGGCCTCGGCGATGGCATTGGCCGCGTCGATCGCGGCGTTGCCGAGCCTGGTCAGCCCGGCGAACGAATTGACCGGCGGCCCGAGGTCGACATTCTCGAAGGTCGGCGCCATCACCTTGCCCTGATAGGGCCCCGACGGGATCGGGACGCCGCGGATCGTCCGGATATATTTGTCCATCACCCAGATCATCGAGCGGTGAAGCCCTTCGTTGAAGAACAATTTCTGCCGGTCGGGCGGGACCCGGTAGATCGTCTCGGTCATGATCAGCATGTACTGGAACAAGCCGCTGTTGAACTCGGCGATCGCCCGGTAGCCGTCGGGATAGTCGGCATTCACCGGATTGTCCGGGAAGTCGCAGAGCAGCCCCGCCGCGATCAGATCGGCCTGGGTGATCGCGGGGGTGATCGGCGCCGGCGGCGGCGGCTCGGTCGGAAGCTGCTCGCTGCACCCGGCATATTCGGCGAACTGGGCCTGGAGCTTGAGGAACTTCACATAATGCGAATCCTCGTCCTTGGTCGGATCGTCGTCGGGGCTCGGGCCGAGGTCGGGGACGGGGCAGCCCTCGCCCTGGTCGCAGATCGTGTCGATCGCCTCGGCAGCGTCCTGGAGCGAGCGGACGCAGAGCAGCTCGGACTGGCCGGCGTGGCTGTCCTCGTCGTCCGGGAATAGCGCCACTTCGGCGGCGCCGGGACAGGAATTGGCCCAGCCCGGCTTGGGCGCCGGCGGCGCCGGCTTCCACGGGTCGAAGCCCTGGTCGGGATAGACGGTGTCGACGTTGTTCGGCGAGTAATTATACGGCTGGATCCCGTGCTCATAGGCGCCGACCTGGAAGTCCGCGTCGGTCACGAACCGGGTGCGAAGCAGGCAGCGTATGTAAGAATAGAATTGGCCGATCGTCTGCCACTCCCGATCCTGCGGAAGCGCATCCCATTGCTCAGGATATTCGATCTGGAGGAAATGCCAGAGCTGCTCGAAGCTGAGCTTCTCGAGCGGGATCAGAACCGCGGTCGACCCGTCGGGCCCCGGCGGGCCCACCGGATTATGGTAGGGCAAAGGCGTCGGATAATGGCCCGGCGCCTTGCCGTAGAGCTTCGGAGCGACGCCCATCGCGAACAGGATGTTCGACGACAGCGACATGTGGAGCATCTCCTCCACCGCCACGCTCATCATCACCCCGCCGGCCTTGTTGGCGTAGAGCTGGGCGGCGCTGATCGTCTCCCCGCTCTCGTTGTTCCGGATCAGCGAATAATAAGTGAAGAGGTAGATGGGGATGGTCGCGAGCTCGATCTCGATCGCGGTCTGGAGATTGGCCTTGAGCTCGGCCATCACCGCCTCGCGGGTAGAGGTTGCGTCCAGCCAGACGACGAAGGCTTCCTCGACGGGAGTCAGCGGTGTGATCGGATCGGGCTGGCCATCGGTCGCCATCATTCACTTCCCCCAAATGCAAATGACCTCATCCGTATCTGGAATACGGACCGACCGGCCAAAGTTGAGACGCCCCACGGATTGAAATCGCCCGATCAAAGCTTTCGCTTTGAGTTGGTCTCCCTACCCGGCGGCAAGTGTGCCCACGGTTGGGCGACCGCGCAATCCGGAATTTGGGCCGAATCCGGTTCCGTCTCTCGAACCCGCTTTTGCGCCGCCGCCGGCCCCGCTAGGCGAGACGGATGAACCTGAGCGCGACCCGTCGGGAGCTGCTCGCCGGCCTCGGCGCGCTCGTCCTCGCGCCGCCGGCGCTCGGACGTGCGCCGCTTTCGCTTCGAGCCATATTCGACGAGGTCGCGGCCGCCAGGGACCCGCAGGCCATGATGGCGGTGGTCCGCCAGGTGAGCGCCGCCGGCCTCGACCGGGCGGACCGAGGCCTTCTGCGCATGGTGGCGCGGGGGATCGGGCGGGAAGCGGCGCTGCGCCGGCGCTTCCCGTTCGGCAAGCCGGACGGAAGCTCGCCCTATGTGATCAGCCAGCGGCACGGCGCCTGGCTGGAGCTTGGCGCCGCCGCCGCCCCGCACGACATGGCGCGGCGGCTCGACGAGGAGACCGGGCGTCTGCGCTCCGAAGCCGGCCGCGGACTGACTCCGCCGAGCTTCATCCTCGATTCGGTCCTGGAAGCCGAACGGGCGCTTCAGGGCAAGGCCGAGCCCGAGGTGCGCGCCGCGCTCGGCCGTCAGATGCAAGCGCTCGATGTCCTCCGCGCCGGTGCCGGCGCGGCTCCGGGTGTGTGGCGCCTTCCGGGCGGGGAGGATTATTACCGGTTGCGGCTGCGCTGCACCTCGGGCCTGGACGACGGCCCGGAGCGGATCGAGCGGCGGGTGGCGGAGGAGACGGCCGCGCTGCTCGACCGGGCCGACCGGCTTCTGAAGGGGCTTGGCCTGGACGGCGGGAGCGTCGGCGAAAGGCTTCGGGCGCTGAAGCGGCGGCCGGAGTATCTCTACGCCGATGACGAGGCGGGCCGCACCCGCGCCGTCGCCGGGATGAACTCGGCGCTGGCCCGCCTCCGGCCGCGCCTCGGCGCCTGGTTCGATCCGCCTTTCGAGGTCCGCGCCGCGGTGCGCCGGATGACGCCCGCCGAAGCCCAGGCCGGGAAGCGCGGCTATCGCGATCCCGCGACGGCGACTTATTATCCCGACCTCGCCGCCGTGCACGAGCGTCCGGCCTGGACTCTGGCGACCGTGGCGTTTCACGAGACCGTCCCCGGACATTTGCTCCAGCTCGAAAGGCAGGCGCGAGCGGATCCGCATCCGCTGCAGGCCCGATATGCGCCCGGCTATTCGGAAGGTTGGGCGGTCTACGCCGAAACTCTGGTCGATGCCTCGGGCCTGCTCTCGCCGGTCGAGCAGCTCGGCTTCATCCAGTCCGTGCTGTTCCGGCTGGCGCGGGTCACCTGCGACATCGGCCTCCACCTGCGCCGCTGGGACCGGGGGCGGGCGATACGCTATCTCGAGGAAACGGTCGGGTTCGAGCTCTTCTTCCCCTTCGCGGTCGAGGTCGATCGCTACGCCGCCGAGCCGGCCGCCTTTGCCGGAGATGCGATGGTGACGCTGATTCTGAAGCGGCTCGGGCGGGAGGCGGCGGCGTCGGGCCGGCTGCGCAGCTTCCACGACTTGGTGTTGAACCGAGGTGCCCTCTCAGCCGAGGCGATCACGGCGATCGCCTGATCGCTTTCTCGTCATGCTAAACTCGTTTCAGCCTTCAAGGCGAAGCCGCCCCCGCGTCGAGCGGGTCGCCTCCACGGCCGGCAGGCCCTGGATTCTTTGAGAGACGACGCAACGACGCGACGTAGACAGGAAGGCTCCTCTACGTTGCGTCGTTACGTCGTCTCTTTAAAAATCGGCGCCAAGGCGCCCGGGGTTTGACGCAATCGTTCGCCCCACAGCCCGACCTCCGAATTGGCGATCCCCCGACCCTGAAACCCGTTCAGGATGACGAGGCGGGTGTTACCGCCGTGGCATGCTTTCGAGAGCCTCGATCAGCCTGGCCATGTTAGCCATGTAGGTGGCCGTCGAGATGCCCATGACCGGCGTGTCGGTCGTGAAGGGCGAGGTGTCGCTTGGGTCGCCGACATGGGTGGTTCGATAGTCGCCCGGCGCCGGCTCGGCCGGGCCGTCGCCGCGATAGGGGTTGCTGGTCGCGCGCAGCGGAGTTGGCCACCAGCCCTGGCCGTTCAAGGCTCGGATCAGCTCGGTCGGGCTCGCGGTGACGGACCCGGCATTGAGGTCGGAGCCGACCATTCCGCCGCTGACGAAATAGCGCGGCAGCGGCTCCGGGTCGGGCGCGAGCAGCGGCGAATTCTTCGCGAGCTCGGCGGAGGACGTCTTGAGCAGCGCTTCATAGTCGCGCCTCAGCCTGGCGACGTCGACTTTGCGGAAGGCGGAATAATGGCCGAGCGTCGCTTCGGGGCTGTAGTCCCAGACATATTCGCCGTTGACGACGTTGGAGCCCCGGCGATGGACGTAGATCGGGCGGTTGCTTCCGATCTCGACGAAGGTCGGGAAATTGCGGCCCTCGCGCGGCTCGGCCAGGCGCACCGAATCGAGCCAGGCCAGGGCTTCGGGGATCCGGGCCAGGAAGCGGCGGTCGCCGGTGAGCCGGTAGAAGCTCATCAGCTGCTCGACGTTCGACGCGGTGGTGTGCGTCGCGAGCGCCTTGGGCTCGTAGGTGCGCGCGGCGGCGGGCTTGAGGTCGAGCGTATATTGAAGCGCCCAGCCGGCCTGCGGAGCGCCCTGCTGGGTGAGCAAATAGATGTTCATCCCGCGGTGGATCGCATCCAGCGCCCTCGTGTCGCCGAGATGCTGGTAGACCATGGTCAGGAATTTGACGTTCTCGGCGGCGACGTCGTCGTTGAACGTGATGTAGCTTTGATATTCCGGATAGCCGGGATCGTAGGGCCAGCGCTGCGGCCAGCCGCCGCTCGGATACTGGCTCTTCAAAACGAAATCGACCGCCCGTTCGAGGGCGGGGCGGTATTTCGGATCGCGCTTTTCGAGATAGAGGCGGAGAAGGAACTGGGCGCTTTCCGAAGTCCCCATGTCGTCGAAGGTGGCGTTGTCGGAATAATGCTGGAATTCCTCCATCCGCCACGCATTCCTGCCGACCGTCTCGTACCAATGCTTCGTCGACGACGGCCCGGCGAAATCGATGAAATAATTCCAGCCGCCGCTTCGGTGCTGGCCCAGGATCAGGGCGCCGCCGACCTTCTCGGCCGCCGAATAATAATATTCGTCGCCGGTGGCGTGCCAGGCGTCGAGGAAGAGATGGCCCATGGTGGCGGTGCCCGGCGGCTGCACCCAGATCATGCTCGGCCTGGCCTCGATCTCACCCCAGCGCCGCGACAAATCGGGAAGATAGGACCAGACATAGCCGCCTTTGGTCGAAACCTTTTCGACCATGAACGTCGTCGCATGCTTCATCGCTCGCTCGATCTCGGCCCGGCTCTGGGCGAAAGCGGGGGCGGCGAGGCCGGCCAGCAGGAGCAGGGCGGCAACCAGTCTCGTCATCACTCGAACAATCCCTTCTTTCGGGCCCAGGCGAAGAACAGGTCCTGCCAGCCCTCTACCGTCTTTCCCCGCGCCAGTCGCAGGCCGAAACCATGGCCGCCGTCGGCGAACAAATGGGTCTCGACCGGCACCTTCCTGGCCAGCAAGGCCGAGCGGAGCAGCAAGCTATTCTCGACGACGACCGACGAATCGCCCTCGGCATGGAGGAGAAAGGTCGGCGGCGCGTCGGCCGGGACGTTGAGGTGCGGCGAATGCGCGCGCTCGAGTTCGGGCGAAGCATTCTCGCCGATCAGATTCTTGCGGGATCCGGCATGGGCGGTCGGCAGGGTCATCGACACGACCGGGTAGAGGGGCGCCGCGAGGTCGGGGCGGGCGGGGAGGCGGTCCGCCGGGTCGACCGGAGCGTAGACCATGGCGTCGAAGCGGGTGAGGAGGTCGGCGCAGACGTGGCCGCCGGCGGAGAAGCCCATCGCGCAGACTTGCTTCGAGTCGACGCCGTAGCGCGGGGCGCGGTGGCGGATCAGGCGCATCGCCCGCTGGGCGTCGGCGAGCGGCGTGTCCGGCCCCGACGCCCAGCCTTCGTGCGGGAGACGGTAGAAAAGGACGAAGGCGGTGATCCCGAGCCCGGCGAGAAGCCGCGCCATCTCATAGCCTTCCTTGTCGATCACCACCCAATTGTAGCCGCCGCCGGGCGCGATCAGAACCGCCGCGCCGTTCGGTCGCGCCGGACGGAACACCGCCATTCGCGGCCGGCTGATTCCGAAGACGTAGCGGTCGTTATAGGCCGGGTCGTTGCTTCGCTCCCTGACGGTCTCGACGGGCAGCTTCGCCGGAGCGCCGGGAGCGCCGCCCGGCCAGAGATCGATCGTCTCCGTCGGGTCCGGCCTGGTCATGTGCGGCGAGTTCCGCCGTCGAGGGCGCGCGTGTCTGCGCCGATGCTCGTCCGGCGAGACCGAGGGCAAGCGTGCCCAGCAAGGCGGTGCGGCGGTCGAAGTTCATGGGAGAGCCCTGAACGTGAAGTTGGCGAAGCGCGCCTCTCCCTGGCCCGCGGAATAGAGGCCGGGCCGAAGCATCAGGAAACCGCCGCGGACATTATGGTGATAGCCCGACACCTCCATCCCGCGGTCGAAGCGGTGCCAGGTTCGGCCGCCGTCGCCGCTCGTGTCGTAAGTGACGATATGGCGTTCGTTGGTCACTCGTATCCGCATTCGCCGGCCATGCGGATTGGCCGGGCGGCCGCGCTCGATTCCATATTGGTGGGTGACGAATCGGGTCTCGTCGAAGCCCAATCCGCAATAGAGGCGCTCGTCGTAGAAGAGGATGAGGCCGGCGGTTCCGCCCGGATCGATCTCGATGTCGGCCTCGAACCTATAGGCCTGGTCGCCGGCGATGAGGAGCAAGGGCGAGGAATTGGACGGCGCCTTGCCGCGCGCTTTCAGCACCAGCCTGTTCTTCTCGACCCGGGCTCGCGCGCGTTCGTCGGGCGCGGGCTTGAAGAAGTTCCATTTCCGGCCGAGCGCGAGGGCCGAGAAATCGTCCGACAGAGGCAGGCCGTGCTCGACCGCGCGGCCGCCCTTCGGCTTGGTAAGGGCGCGCGACAGATCGCCGCCGGTCATCCGGAACCAGCCGTCCCCGGTCCACTCGATGCGGTCGAGCAGGGTCTGGCGGCCGAGCGTCCAATAGCCGTTCTCATAGCCGTGATAGACGGTCCACCAATCCCCGGCGGGACCTTCGACCAACGTCGCGTGGCCGCGCGACCACCAGCGCTCGCCTGCGCTCGTGGTGCGCACCAGCGGGTTGGCCGGGCAATTTTCCCAGGGGCCGTGGATCGAGCGCGAGCGGGCGGCGATGACCATGTGGCCGGTGGGCGGCCCGGCGGTTCCGCCGACGGCCGTGATCAGGTAGAAATAGCCGCCATGGCGGGCGATCTTCGGGCCTTCGGGGGAGAAGCCCTCGACCACCCAGTCGGACGGATAGCGCCAGGGATCGTAGACATGCTCGGGCTCGCCGATCCGCTCGACAGGCCGTCGTCGGAGAGCCGGACCCGGTCGCCGCCCGACAGGAAGAGCCAGCGCGAGCCGTCCTCGCCGACGGCATGGCCCGGGTCGATATGGTTGGGCAGAGCGAGATCCACCGGGTCGCTCCACGGTCCCTCGATCCGGTCCGCCCAGATGACGTAGCTGGTGTTGGGAGACGCCTTCACGGGCACGTAGAGGAAATAGCGGCCCTTGTGCTTGACGAGCTCCGGCGCCCAGACCGAGCCGATATTGCGGGTGAGGGCGGCGGTGACCGGACGCCAGTTCACCAGGTCCCGGCTGTGCCAGATGACGAGGCCGGGATAGGAATCGAAGGTGGAGAAGGTCATGTAATAATCGGCGCCATCCTTGAGGATGGTCGGATCGGGATGGTCCCCGGCGACGACCGGGTTGAGGTAGGTGCCGTCGCCGAGATCCGCCTTGCGCTGTCCTTCGAAGCCCTTGCCCCAGCGCGATTGGGAAGCCGGCGATCCCTGGGCGCGAAGCGGGGCTGGAAGGAGAACCGCCGCTCCGCTCGCCAGGGCCCCCGTGAGCGCGGTGCGGCGGTCAACCTTCATGGACGTGACGGTTACATCTTCACCCGGGCACCGAACAGGATCGTCCGGCCGAAATGGTTGTTTTCGTAATTGCGGTTCGCATCGACATCGGTCCAGCGGTCGCGATAGGTGTCGAGCAGGTTGACGCCCTCCAGCGACAGCTCGATTTTCTCGCTGATCTTGTAGCGGACCGAGGCGTCGAGGTTCCAGGTCGAGTTATAGCCTTCGAAGACGTTGCCGGTGCCGCTGTTGGCGTCGGCGAAGCGGCTGCGATAGCTCCCCGAAACGCGCGCGCTGAACACATTGTCCTCATAATAAAGCGTGGCGTTGAACGCCTTCTTCGACAGGCCGAACAGGGTTCCGCGCCGGGTCGCGGCGACGTTCGGCCCGAAGGCGCAGTTTGCGCCGACGCAGGTCGCCACGGTCGGGCCGGCGACGCTGTAGGTCGCGCTCGAATCGATCAGCGTGCCGTTCACGATCCCGCCGAACCTGGAGAGGAAGCCGGGAAGGAAGGTGAAGGGCGCCTGCAGCGACACTTCGACGCCCTTGAGGCTCGCTCCGCTGCCGTTACCGATCGAGTTGATCGTCCACAATTGGCCTTCCGGATTGACCGCGGCCGGCGAGCTCGGCGGGATGACCCCCAGGGGCAGGCCGGTCGAAGCGAAGGTGCCCGAGCGGGTCTCCGACACCGGGAAGCTCGCCACGTCCTTCTTGAAGAAGGCCACCGAGAAAATCGACTGCGGGCGGAAATACCATTCGAAGGCGAGGTCGTAGGCGGTCGCCCGGAACGGATCGAGGAACGGGTTGCCGTAGGTGACCCGGTAGTTGAAGCCGTCGACCGAGCCGCCCGGCGTGAGGTTGCCCAGGGTCGGGCGGGTGATGACGTCGGCCGCCGCCAGTCGAATGATGAAATTGTCCGCCGGGAAGAGCGCGATGTTCACGGCCGGCAGGAAGTCGTCATAATCGCGGTCGACGGTGGCCCGGACGCCGCTGCTCAGCCCGGTCGAGGTCTGGCTGGTGCGGACGTAGCGCACGCCCGCATTGGCGGCGTAGCGAAGGCCGAGCAGGGTCCCCTCGACGTCGACCTGGAGATAGCCGCCCTTCACCGTCTCGACGACTCCGCGCGTGTTGCCGGCGTCGATGGCGGGAGTGCGGTTGTAAAGTCCGGTGAAGGCGGTGCCGGTCTCGAGATTCGGGATCAGCCAGCTGCTGGTCGTCCCGGCCGGCTGGCCCGCCTTGCCGAGATTGAACAGCTCGCCGAGGGCGGCGCTGACCGGGAAGCCGTAGACGGCGGACGGGCCGAAGGCCGAGGTCGGCGAGCAGGTGATGGTGCCGAGCACGTTGTCCTTCCCGCCATTGCCGCAGACGATGGTGTCGCGGGTGAAGCCCTCGGTGTCGAAGCTGAAGCGGCGATAGACTCCGCCGAGCTTGAGCGTGAAGCCCTCGGCCACGTCATATTCGGTGCGCAGCTGGGCGGTTCGGAACTTGTTGACCGTGTCGGACGGGCGGTCGCGGATCTCGGCGAGCTGGAACACCCCCGGATCGGTGACGCTGGTGCCGAAGGTCAGCACCGGGCTGCGCGAGTCGGAATAATCGTAATGATAGCCCTGGGCGTCGCGGTCGTCGAAGACGAGGGTGGTCTCGACCGGGATGCTGGCGTCCGACTGGGAGAAGCCGCCGAGCAGGGTGAATCGCAGCTTGTCGGTGATGTCCTGGTCCCAGGTCCCGCCAAGCTGGTAGAATTCGGTCTTGGAGCGGCGCAGATAATGCTCCGTCCGTACCCAGGCGTCGTTGAATGTGCCGCTGACCAGATTGTTGGTTGCGGGATCGATCTGGAAGTTGACGACGTCGATCGAGCGCTCGTTGGAGCGGAACAGGACCTCCGCCCATTTCTCCTCGCGGACCTCCTTGAAGGTCGAATAGAGGCCGTCGAGCGAGATCTTGGTGGAATCGTTGGGCGCCCATTGCACGCTTCCGGTAATCCCGAGCCGCTCGCGGTCGTGGCCGACCTCGCCGTAGCGCGGAATTCGGGGGTGGAAGGCGAGGGCGGCGGAGTCGCAGGCCGTGCTCGGCCGGTAAACGCCGCCGGCGTTCGATGAGCGCACCGCGCTGGTCGCGGTGGTGTAGAAGCAGGGCGTACCGGCAACCGAATCGAAACGCGCCTGAGCCCAGCGCACCGTGTTGTTGCCGAGCTCGAGCGTATTGGTCTTCTGATAGGCGGCGGAGACGGCCACTCCGAACGTGCCGTCGGCCGACTTCCAGGACAGCAGGCCGGCGAGGCGAGGCCCGACGTTCTTGCTGAGATCGTTATAGGAAGCCTGGACCGAGCCGACGAGGGTGAAGCCGCGCTTGCCGCCGAGCGGGTTGCCGGTGTTGAGATCGACGACGGCGCCCAATGAGCCTTCGTCGAGCGAAGCCTCGGCGGTCTTGTGGACGACGATCGAGTTGAACAGCTCGGAGGCGAAGACGTTGAAGTCGAAGGCGCGGTCGCGGTTGGCGCTGGCGCCGTCGGTCGAGGTCGCGACCGTCTCGAGGCCGTTGACCCGGACCCGGGTGAACTGGGCGCCGAGGCCGCGCACGGTGATCGCCCGCCCCTCGCCGCCGTCGCGCTGGATCGAGATGCCCGGGATTCGCTGAAGCGATTCGGCGAGATTCTGGTCGGGGAATTTGGCGATATCCTCGGCGACGATGGCGTCGACCGCCGCGACCGAATTGCGCTTCACGTTGAGCGCCGACTGAAGCGAGCGCCGGAAGCCGGTGACGACGATGTCCTCGGTGGTGGCGCTCTCGTCGGCGGCGACGGTCTGGCCGCCGGTGTCGGGCTCGGGAACGCCGGCTTCGGCCTCCTCTTCCGACTCGGCCCCGGTCGCCGGCGGCGCCGAGTTCCTGGGCGAAAGCGGGGGCGGCCAGGGCAAGCACGGAAACGGCGCCTAAAATGGTCCGCAGGGCGTGAGCCCGTCCGAAAAGCCGATCCGAAACCATGACGATGAACCTCCCTGTTCGATGGGCTACGCGCCCGCCCCATATATGACACCGGTGTCTATGCCCGGCGCAAAGTTGGCGGCACAAGCCGCGATTCGGGAGGCTGGGAGCGCTCGGGCGCGCCTTGATCCTCTCTCCGGACCGCTCCGCTATGATTGCGAAGTCGCCCCCTCCGGCCCCTAAGTAACCGGTGTCATTCGTCTGCCTCGGCTGTGAGGGCCTGTCAAGCCCGCTACACCCCGCACCCGCCCACAGAAAGGGGACACCCGCAGAAAGGGGACAGGTACCGCCCGCAGAAAGGGGACAGGTACCGGTACCTGTCCCCTTTTTCAGGAGCCGGGCTGGATGTAGGGGACCCGCGCGAAAAGCTCGCGCTCCCAGCGCCGCGGATCGGCGACGGCGGCGCTTGTCGAGTCCCAGACCATCGTCATGCGTTGCGCAAGGCGGTAGGCCGGCCAGGCGGGGACCCCCGCCCTGTTGGGATCGCCGCTTCGGGCGAACGCCGTGAAGGCCTTCATCATCGTCCGGCTCAGCGCCCGCGCTTCGCCGCCCGTGCCGGTGTAGGAGCCTTCCGCTTCGAGGGTTCCGAAGGCGAGCGCGATGTCCATCGTGTGCGGAGCGCCTCGGCGGGGCTGGACCGGCGACTGGAAGTCGACCTGGTAGACCCAGGTCGGCGCTCCGGCCTTCGCCCGGGCGTCGGCCTCGATCACCTGGCCGGGCCAGCTTCGGCCGGCCGTGGTCGCGGCGTAGAAGATCCGCTCGGCCGACCAGCCGGGGAAGCGGCGGCGATATTGGGCGACGACCCATTCGGGATGGATGTCGACTCGAAGCTCGCCCGCCAGGCGCTCGGCGAGGTTCGTCCAGCTCAGCGACCGGACCTTGTCGCCGTCGGGATCGATGAACGCGCGGGTCTCGTCGCGTGTGTTGCCCAGCATCATCGGGATGGCGTTGGACTGCGGATTAGAATCGGGCCAGAAAGGATGGCGGGTCAGCCACTTCATGTCGAGCACCGGCCCCATATAGACCGGGCCGCCGAGGATCGGGTCGGTCGCGGCGAGGCCCTCGACCAGCCGCTCGGCGGGCAAAGCGAGCAATTCGCCGGCCGAGCCCACCTTGAGCGCCTCGAGGCAGGCTTTGGCCCTCGCCGTGGCGTTGAGGGGACCCGAGGCGGTGACCTGCTGGCCGCTCATCGTGATCGCCCGGTGGAACAGCCCCCGGGCCGCCGGCATGCCCATCAGGGTCGCGATCTTGGCGCCGCCGCCCGACTGTCCGAAGACGAGGATCCGGTTCGGATCGCCGCCGAAAGTGGCGATGTTGTCGCGTATCCAGGAAAGCGCGAGGATGAGGTCGAGCTGGCCGGCATTGCCGCTGTCGGGGAAACGGGGGTCGAGGCGGGCCAGATAGAGATAGCCGAAGGCATTGAGGCGGTGGTTGACGGTGACCGTCACCACATCGCCCGAAGTCGCCAGATATCGCCCGTCGTTGAGCGGATCCGCCACGGAACCGGTCGAGTAAGCGCCGCCGTGGAAATAGACCATGACCGGCCGCCTGCCGCCGGTCCGGGCTTCGGGAGTCCAGACGTTGAGGAACAGGCAGTCCTCGCTCGCCGGGCGATAGCGCTCGCCCCGTTGCGGCGCGGAGGGGCCGAAACCGGTGGCCGCGACCGTCTCGCGGTTCCGCCGCGGCGGCTTCGGCGCCTGGAAGCGATCGGCCACCCCGTAACGAATGCCTCGGAAGACCGACAGGCCGCCCTCGCGAGTGCCGCGGATCGGGCCGAGCGTGGTTTCCACCTCCGGGTCGCCCTGGGCGCGCACGGGCGATGCCGCCAGAGCGCCCGTGCCCGCCAGGAACAGGCGCCGGCTGATCATCGCCTTACGTCGAGCCCGCCGGCCATGAACGCCTCGATGTCGCGAACCGAGAACAGGCTGAAATCGCCGGGCAGGGAATGTTTGAGGCAGGTCAGAGCGAGGCCCGAGCGCACCGTCCAGTCGAGATCCCGCCCGGTGCGGATGCCGTGGAGGATTCCGGCGGCGAAGGCGTCGCCGGCGCCGATCCGGTCGACGATCCCGGCGACGACCACTTCCTCGGTCTGGGCGGCGCCGTCGGGCGTGTCGATCCGGGCGGCGATGCGGTGGCGGTCGGCATCGTCGACATGGCGCGCGGTCGAGGCGATCATCTTCAGGTTCGGGAAGGCGCCGAAGGCCGCCTCGGCCGCCTCGCGGCGGCGGTCGGAGCCCTCGCCGCTGAACTTCGCGCCGAGCAGGAGGGAGATGTCGCGATGATTGCCGAACAGGATTTGCGCCGTCGAGACCAACTTGCGTCAGGATCGACTTCGGATCGCTGTCCCACGCCTCCCAGAGCTGAGCCCGATAATTGCCGTCGAACGAGATCGGGATTCCGAGCCGCCCCGCCGCTTCGGCCGCCGCGACCGCCGCTTGCGCCGAGCGCGGACCGAGCGCCGGGGTGATACCGGACAAGTGGAGCAGGCCGACTCCGTCGAGAAGCCCGTCCCAGTCGAAATCGCCGGCGGCGGCTCGGGCGAAGCTGCTGTCCTGGCGGTCGTAGAAGATTTCCGACGCGCGCAAGCCCGGCGCCCTGGGTGAGGAAATAAAGGCCCATCCGGCCGGGCGTGCGGGCGATTGAGGACACGTCGACGCCGTGACGGCGGACCTCCCGAAGCGCGGCGTCGCCCAGCGCGTTGGCGGGAAGGCAGGTCACCATCTTCACTTCGTGGCCGAGATTGGCGAGGGCGACTCCGACATTGGCCTCGGCGCCGGCAACATAGACGTCGAGATGCGGCTTCTGGAGCATGAGCTCGCGCCCCGGCGCGGTCATGCGCAGGAGGATCTCCCCGAAGCAGGCGATCTTGTCCGTCATGCCACTCACTCCGTTCGCCCCGAGCCTGTTATCGCGCAAGCCAGCCCCCGTCGACGGCGAGGATATGGCCGTTGACGTAATCGGACGCGGAAGAGGCGAGGAAGACGGCGGCGCCGCCGAGATCGGAAGGGTCGCCCCAGCGGGCGGCGGGGATGCGCTCCATTATCTGCCGGTTGCGGGTCTCGTCGGCCTGCAGGGCGGCGGTGTTGCTGGTGGCGATATAGCCCGGAGCGATCGCGTTGACGTTGAGGCCCTTCGACGCCCACTCGCAGGCGAGCAACCTGGTCAGCCCCGCCACGCCCGATTTGGAGGCGGTGTAGCTCGGCACCCGGATGCCGCCCTGGAAGCTCAGCATCGAGGCGATGTTGATTATCTTGCCGCGGCCTTGCGCCGATCATTTGCCGGCCTGCCGCCTGGCAGAGGAAGAAGACGGACTTTGAGGTTGGTGTCGATCACCGCGTCCCAATCCTCCTCGCTGAAGTCGACCGCGTCGGCGCGGCGGATGATCCCGGCATTGTTGACCAGGATATCGAGGCCGCCGAGCTCGGCCAGGGTCCGCTCGACCACGTTCTGGACCGGGGCGATGGTGGCGAGATCGGCCGGGATGAGGGCGGCTCGGCGCCCCGCGGCCCGGATCAGGTCCGCGGTTTCATCGGCGCTGGAGCGGCCGACCAGGGCGACGTCGGCGCCCGCTTCGGCGAGCGCCACCGCGATGCCCTGGCCGATTCCGGTATTGGCGCCGGTGACGATGGCGACTTTGCCGGTGAGGTCGAAGGGGTTGGTCATGCTATCGTTCCCCGGCGAAGGCCGGGGCCAAGCCTCCGGCGCTGTACTGGACCCCGGCCTTCGCCGGGGTGCATTTCGGACTTCGTCCTCACTGCAGCTGGCAGATGTCGAGGACGTTCATGTCGGTATAATCCTGATTCTCCCCGGCCATCGCCCAGATGAAGGCATAGGCCCGGGTTCCGGAGCCCATGTGGATCGACCAGGGCGGGCTGATCACCGCCTCGTCGTTGGCGATGACGATGTGCCGCATCGCTTCGCCCTCGCCCATATAATGGAAGACCCGGTCGTTCTCGCCGTCGAGCTCGAAGTAGAAATAGATCTCGCTTCGGCGCTCGTGGATGTGCGGCGGCATCGTGTTCCAGACGCTGCCCGGCTTCAGGACGGTAAGGCCCATGACGAGCTGGGCGCTGTCGCACACGCCGGGGATGACGAGCTGGTAGATGGTCCGCTCGTTCGATTCCTCGAGGCTTCCGCGCTCGAGCGCATTGGCCTGGGCGATCTCCAGCTTGCGGGTCTGGAATTCTTTGTGGGCCGGGCAGGAGGCGAGGTAGAATTTGGCGCCGGCGCCGGCGAAGCTCACGTCCTTCGAGCCCATGGTGACGTAGAGGCAGTCCTTGTTGCCGAGCTCGAACGCCTCGCCGTCGACGGTGACAATGCCGGCGGTTCGGCCGACGTTGACGATGGCGAGCTCGCGCCGTTCGAGGAAGGGGTGCCCCGCCGCCGAGGGCGGCTCGGTCTGCGCCGGAAGCGCCACCGGCGCCGCTCCGACCAGGACTCCGCCGATCACGAAGCGGTCGGCATGGGTGTAGTTGAGAACGCACTCGCCTTCGCGGAACAGATCCTGGATCAAATAGCGGTCGCGCAGCTCCTCGTTGGAGACGCATTCCATCATGTCGGGATGGGTGGCGTAATAGGTGCGTTTGAACATAAGGATCTCCGTAAATTCAGGCTGCGGCGGCAATGGGCGGGTTCAGCCGATACGCCCGTTTCACCAGGCCGTACGTCAGCTCGTGGGCAAGCTCGGCGGCTTCCCAATCCTGAAGCCGGCCTTCCGCCACCAGCCGGGCCAGGAAGGCGCAGTCGACCCGGCGGGCGACGTCGTGGCGGGCCGGGATGGAGAGGAAGGCGCGGGTGTCGTCGTTGAAGCCGACGCTGTTGTAGAAGCCCGCCGTCTCGGTCGTCATCTCGCGGAATCGGCGCATGCCTTCGGGCGAATCGTGGAACCACCAGGCCGGGCCCAGCTTCAGGCAGGGATAATGGCCGGCCAGCGGCGCGAGCTCGCGGGCATAGGCGCTTTCGTCGAGGGTGAAGAGGATGATCGAGAGGTCCGGTTCGTTTCCGAAGCGGTCGAGCAGCGGCTTCAGCGCCTGGACGAAATCGGTGCGGGTGGGGATGTCGGCGCCCTTGTCGCGGCCATAGTCGCGGTGGAGCCGGCGGTTGTGGTTGCGGAACGAGCCGGGGTGGATCTGCATCACCATCCCGTCCTCGAGGCTCATCGCCGCCATCTCGGTCAGCATCTGCGCCCGGAACAGCTCGGCGTCCCGGCGCGACCAGGAATCGCCGACGATCCGGGCGAACAGCGAGCGCTTCTCCCGCTCGTCGAGATCGGCCGTCAGCGCGGTCAGGTGGCCATGATCGGTGGCGGTGGCGCCGGCGGCGCGGAAATCGGCGCGACGCTTGCGGTGGGCGGCGAGATAGCCGGTCCAGTCGTGGACGTCCTCCCCGGTCAGCCCGGCGAAAGCGGCGAGGGCGGCGGCGAAATCCTCATGCTCGGGGTCGATCACCGCGTCCGGCCGGTAGGTCGTGACGACCCGGCCCGGCCAGCCCGACTGGCGGATGGCGGCGTGGTGGACGAGGTCTTCGTGCGGCCCCTCGGTCGTTGCGAGCAATTCGATGTTGAACCGGTCGAAAAGCGCCCGAGGCCGAAAGTCGGGCGTGGCCAGCTTTTCGCTCATGCGGTCGTAATAATGGTCGGCGGTGGCCGCCTCCAGCGCGACGTCGAGATCGAAGAGCTCGGCGAAGACCTGGTCGAGCCAAAGCCTCGAAGGCGTACCCCGGAACAAATAATAATGGCGGGCGAACAGGCGCCACGCCTCGCGCGGGTCGGCGGGGGAGGGGCCGGAGCGGCTCGGCACGCCCAGCGCCTCGAGCGGCACGCCCTGGCTGTAGAGCATCCGGTAGAGATAATGGTCGGGCGCGAGGAGAAGCGCGGCGGGGTCGGTCCAGGCCGAGTTCGTGGCGAACCAGGCCGGATCGGTATGGCCGTGCGGGCTGACGATCGGAAGCGCCGCGACCTCGCGGTAAAGGGCTCGGGCGATCGATCGGCTGATCGGATCGGCCGGGAGCAGCCTGTCCGGATCGAGCTTGAGGGGCCGTTGCATTCGCTCTCCTAAACGCAGCGCGAGGCGCCGGTCTCCGCCGGCCTGTCGATTTTCGCGGTAACCGGTGTCATACAAGATTGCAAGGTTCAGAAAATCCTCCCCGCCGCGGAGCGGCGGGGAGGGGGACCACACGAAGTGTGGTGGAGGGGTAGCTGCTCGGGATCGAGGGTCTCGCGCTGGAGCCTCCGGGCCTCGCGCCAATTACCCCTCCACCAGGCTTCGCCTGGTCCCCCTCCCCATCCTGCGGATGGGGAGGATCAGCGCTTCGGCCCAGCTACCGAAGCCCTTTTCACAAGCCTCGAAAGGAACAGCGAGGCCTCCGCCAGCTGCGCGCCGTTCTGGCCGGCCAGCAGCTTCAGCGCCGCCGCCCGGGCCATCGAGACGATCGGCCAGCGCACCGTCGTCAGCGGCGGCCAGATGTGGCCGGCGATCGGCGTGTCGTCGAAGCCGAGCACGGACAGGTCTTCCGGAACGTTCAGGTCGCGGGTCCGGGCCGCGTGGATGACTCCGGCGGCCATTTCGTCGTTGCTGGCGAAGATCGCCGTCGGCCGCGGCGACAGGTCGAGCAGCTTCTCGGCGGCGGCGATTCCCGATTCGAACGTGTAATTGCCCTCGGCGATGAGGCTTCGCGGAAGCTTCAGGCTGGCCGCGGCGAGCGCGTCCTCGAAGCCCAGACGGCGCTCGGCGGCGGAGCGGAAGCCGTGCGGACCGGCGACGAGGCCGATCAGTTTGTGGCCCTGGGTGACCAGATACTGGACGGCGTCGGCGACCGCCTCGCGGTCGTTGGAGGCGACCATATGGTCGGGATCGTCGAGCTCGGCCGAACCCATTCGAACGTAGCGGCAGCCGAGCTCGTCGCAGAGGCGGGCGATGGCGTCATTCTCGGAAAGGGGCGGCAGGATGACGACTCCGTAGGGCCTCTGCCGCTCGAGGAAGTGGCGGACATCGTCGACGAGAGTCGAGGAACCGCGATCGACCGGACGCACGACCATCGCGTAATCGGTGCCCTGAAGCGCCTCCAATATGCCCTGCTGGACGTTGAGGACCATCTGCGCGTTGGGATTGTCGTGGATGAGGCCGATCAGGAAATTGGTTCGAAGCGCGAGCGCCCGGGCCTGGGGATTGGGGACGTAGCCGAGGTCGCGGATCACTCCGAGCACGCGCTCGCGGGTCTCGTCGTTGAGCAAGGTCGAGCGGTTGATTACCCGGCTCACCGTCTTCTTCGAGACTCCGGACAGGCGGGCGACGTCGTTGATCGTCGGCTTCCCCGTGCGACGATTGCCCCTCGCCGGCTTCTGTTCCGCCTTGCCGTCCACGCCGCTCTCCCTGCTTTGGCTATAGGCGCCGCCCCCGCCGAAAGCCAAGGCGCGCCGCCCCCCTCCTAACCGTCATCCCGGACTTGATCCGGGATCCACGAACACGGCCGTCGGAAGTCCGGCACCGCCCGTATTCATGGATTCCGGCTTGCGCCGGAATGACGAAGTCCGCTATTTGACACCGGTTACCAGATGACGCAAGCCGAACTCCTCCAAGCGGCGGCCGCCGGCCGGGCGCTGCTCCTTCTGGATCCCGGCGACGACGTCGCGGTGGCTTTGACGGCGCTCGCCAAAGGCGCCCGCGCCGAAGCCGGCGGTATCGCGATCGCGCTTGGCGAGGACGTCCCGGCAGGCCACAAAGTCGCGCTTCGCGCCATGGCGGCGGGCGAGACGGTCCGCAAATATGGCTGGCCGATCGGAATCCTCACCGCCGCGGTCGCGGCGGGCGGCCATGTCCACAGCCACAATCTCAAGACCCTGCTGAGCGGGGTCGAAGGCTATGCCTGGCGGCCGCTGGCGGCGGAGCCCCTGGGCGGCGAGGCGCAGCCCGGCTTTCTCGGCTATCGCCGCGCCGACGGCCGGGTCGGCACCCGCAACGAGATCTGGATCCTTCCGACCGTGGGCTGCGTCGGCCGGACCGCCCAGAAGATCGCCGCCATCTCCGGCGCCCGCCACGCCGGGATCGTGGATGGCGTGCACGCCTTCGCCCATCCGTTCGGCTGCTCGCAGCTCGGCGACGATCTCGCCGCCACGCGCTCGCTTCTGGCGGCGCTGGCCTGCCACCCCAATGCCGGCGGCGTTCTTCTCGTCGGCCTGGGCTGCGAATCGAACCAGCTCGACCGATTGATCGACGAGATACCCGAGCCGCTGCGCGGGCGGGTTCGGACGCTCGGCGCGCAGGGCGTCGAGGATGAGCTCGAGGAGGGCCTCGCCCTGGTCGACGCCCTCGTCGCCACCTCCTCGCTGTCGACCCGTCGGCCGGCCGGCTTCGGCGAGCTGGTGCTGGGCCTGAAATGCGGCGGCTCGGACGGCTTTTCCGGGCTCACCGCCAAT
The DNA here is from genome assembly GCA_963850005.1 of uncultured Alphaproteobacteria bacterium. GTDB lineage: Bacteria > Pseudomonadota > Alphaproteobacteria > Sphingomonadales > Sphingomonadaceae > Allosphingosinicella. The sequence goes on along the minus strand of CAWKJG010000004.1, from coordinate 364,835 downwards.
CCCCTGGTCGGGCGGATGGCCGATCGGGCGATCGCCGCCGGCGGAAGCGCGATCCTCAGCGAGATCCCGGAGATATTCGGCGCCGAGCGCCTGCTGATGGCCCGGGCCCGCGACGAGAGCGTGTTCGATTCGATCGTCGGCCTGGTCGACGATTTCAAGAATTACTTCCTCGCCGGCGGCCAGGCGGTGTCGGAAAATCCCTCGCCCGGCAACATCGCCGGCGGAATCACCACGCTCGAGGAGAAGTCGCTCGGCGCGGTTCAGAAAGGGGGCCGTTCGCCGGTCGACGACGTGCTCCGCTATGGCGAGCGGGTGCGCCGGCGCGGCCTGACCCTGCTCGAGGCGCCGGGCAATGACGCGGTCTCCTCGACCGCGCTCGCCGCCGCCGGTGCGACCCTCATCCTGTTCACCACCGGGCGGGGGACTCCGCTCGGCTTTCCGGTTCCGACGGTGAAGATCGCGTCCAACAGCGAGCTTGCCCGGCGCAAGAGCGGCTGGATCGATTTCGACGCCGGCCGGGTTCTTCTGGACGGCATCGAACCTGCGGCGGACTCGCTCGCGCACCGGATCGCCGCTATCGCCTCGGGGGAAGAAACGGCGTCCGAGCGCAACGGCGAGCGCGAGATCGCGATCTGGAAGCGCGGCGTTACCTTGTGAGCCCGGCGGGTATCGTCCATTTCGGCCCGGGCGCTTTCCACCGCGCCCATCAGGCCGATTATATCGACCGGCTGCTTAAGGACGACCCGCGCTGGGGGATTGCGGCGGTGTCGCTGCGCTCGCCCGGGACGATCGAGGCGCTGAAGCGGCAGCGGGGGCGCTACACGCTCGCCATTCTGGATGCGAAGGAGAGCTTCCGGACCCTCGCCGCCCACAGGAATTTCTTCGGGCCCGGGGACGGGGAGGGGGTGCGGGCCCTGCTGAGCGACCCTTCGGTTCGGATCGTCTCGAGCACCGTCACCGAGAAGGGCTATTGCCTCGCCGGCGACGGCACCCTCGACCTCGGCCATCCCGACATCGTCCACGATCTCGAGCATCCCGATCGGCCGGTGAGCCTGGTCGGCTGGCTGGTCCTCGGCCTCGGCGACCGGCGGCAAAAGGGGATGGCGCCGTTCACGCCGCTTTGCTGCGACAATATGGTCGCCAACGGCAGGAAGCTGCGCGCCGCGACGCTCGCTCATGCCGGGCGGATCGACCCCGAGCTGGCGCTCTGGATCGCGGGGGAGGCGGTCTTCCCCGACACCATGGTCGATTCGATCACGCCCGCGACTGGAGACGCGCTGCTCGGCCTGGTCCGGGAGCGCGGCTTCGAGGACGAGATTCCGGTCAGCCGCGAAGCCTATGCCGCCTGGGTGATCGAAGACGTGCTTCCGGCCGGATCGCCCGACCTCGAGTCCGTCGGCGCCGTGCTCGCGGCCGACGTCGGCGCCTGGGAGCGGGCCAAGCTCCGGATCCTGAACGGCGCCCATTCGACGCTCGCCTATCTCGGCCTTCTGATCGGCCACGAGACGGTGGCGGAGGCGATGGCGGACACGGCCCTGGCGGGCTTCGTCGAGCGGCTGGTGCGCGAGGACATCATCGCCACGCTCGAACCGTCGACGCTCGACCTCCAGGCCTATGCCGGCGAGATATTGCGGCGCTTCCGCAATCCGGCGATCGGCCACCGCCTCGCGCAAATCGCCTGGGACGGGTCGCAGAAGCTGCCCTACCGGCTGCTCGACACGATCGTGGACGCTGGATCGGCGGGACGGCCGGTGGCGCGGCTGGCGGTGCCGGTCGCGGCCTGGATGCTGTTCGTCGAGCGGCAGGCCAGGGCGGGGGCGGAGATCGTCGATCCGCTGGCGGGCCTGCTGTCGAAGACCGGACGAAGCGGCGATCCGGTGGCCGGCCTGCTCGCCCTCCGTCAGATATTCTCAGAGCGTCTGGCGGCGGATCCGGCCTTTCGCGAGGCGGTCGAGGCTGCAGTCGCAGCGATGCGCCGATCGGGGCCGCGCGCGGGTCTTCAAGGCAAGCGGTCACCTTGAACGCGTTTCAGGGTCCGGCTCGTCGCGCGTTTGGAGGTTGGATGTGGGACGAACGCCTGTGCCTGAACCCCGGCGCCTCGGCGCCAATTTCAAAGGGAAGGCGCAACGGCGCAACGGCGCGACGTAGAGTAGCCTCTTTTCTACGTCGCGCCGTTGCGCCTTCGCGCCTTCTCTCAAAAAATCCAGGGCCTGCCGGCCCAAGGGGATGGTCGCAGGATGCGATGACGGCAGACCGCGTTGCGCCTTGCCTATGACACCGGTTTCCACTAGCGTCCGAAAATGAGCCTTGAAGGGGTCCTGTGTTGGATTTGCTGACTGCCGACGCGGCGACGATCGCCGGCCGCTTCCTTGCCGCTCGGCGGGCCGCCGGCGGGCTGGACGGCTATCCGGGCGATTTCCCCGAGACTTTGGACGAGGCCTATGCCGTCCAGGACGAGGCCATCGCCGCCTGGGGGAGGCCGGTGATCGGCTGGAAGGTCGGACGGATCAATCCGCCTTTGTCGGCGCGCTATGGCGCCGATCGGCTGACGGGACCGATCTTCGAGGCTCGGACGGTGTCCGCCGGCAGCGAGACTCCCGAATGCCCGGTCTTCGCGGAGGGTTTCGCCGCGGGCGAAGCGGAGTTTCTGCTTCGAATCGGCCGAGCCCCGCCCGAAGGAAAGGACCGCTTCACCCTTGACGAGGCCGCCGACCTGATCGACTCGGTCCATGTCGGGATCGAGATTGCGAGCTCGCCCCTCGGCGCGATCAACCGGCTCGGGCCGGTGGCCGTGATCTCCGACTTCGGCAACAATAACGGCCTGGTCGTCGGCGCCGCGATCCCGGATTGGCGTTCGAGCGGTTTCGAGCAGTGGGACGTCACGACCTCGCTCGACGGCGCCCTGGCCGGCACCGGTCGGGCCGCCGCTTTTCCCGACGGAGCGATCGGCGCCGCGCGCTTCCTGTTCGAGCTGATGGCGAGGCGCGGGATCGCGCTTCGGCCGGGCCAGTGGATCTCGTCCGGCGCCGTCACCGGAGTCCATGACGCCCGCCCCGGCCAGCGCGTCGAAGCCCGCTTCGGCGAGCGCTACCGGGTGGGATGCACCCTTAGCGCGGCGAGGCCGGAGGGTCTGTAGCAACACCGTCATTGCGAGGAGCGTAGCGACGAAGCACTCCAGCGGGCGTCAGACGCCGCACTGGATTGCTTCGCCATGCTCGCAATGACGGATCAGTGCGCCCATTCCCTGGTCAGCGCCTCCGCGCTCTTGCCGTCCCATTTGATCTCGAGCTTGCGCTGCCGAGCGTCGTAGAGCTCGTAGATGACGAGGCCGTCGGACTGGCGGCTCTCGATCACCCGCACCGCGGCATAATCGCCCGCCTTGGCGCGCACGGCCGCCGGCGCGGCGGCGAGCTGGATGTCGCGCTGGGTTTCGACAACTCGCCAGCGCCCGGCTTCCTCCATGATGTCGAACTCGACCTCGGAACCGTCGGCCAGCTTGCCGCCGACGTCGAAATAGCGACGGCCGTCGCGGGTTTCGGATTCGGCTTCCGTCGGAGTGAAGCCCGGTTGAGCCGCCGCGGCCGCGGCCAGGACCTCCGGCGGCACCTCGCGCAGCGGGACATCGGATTTACCAGACGCGGCGACCTTGCTCGTCCCCGAATCGCCTGGCTCCGGCGCCGGAGTCGGATTGCACGCGGCGAGGCCGTAAAGAGCGGGTATCCAAAGAATATTTCTCAATTTCCAGCTCCCTTTCGACCGTTCGGCTAAGGGGCGGATTGTATATGACACCGGTTTCCCCTACAAGCCTCGACGAGGCGCTAACAAAGCGCGACGGAGGGTGTTCGTATGGCCGAGACAATCGCGGAGGGGGCGCCTCGGCGCGCCGGATCGAGCGTGGGACGGGTGCGTTGGGGGATTTGCGCGCTTCTCTTCTTCGCGACGACGATCAATTATATCGACCGGCAGATGATCAGCGTCCTCAAGCCGACGCTGCAGGCCGAATATGGTTGGGACGAGTCCACCTACGCCGACATCGTCTTCTTCTTCCAGCTTGCCTACGCGATCGGCTACGTCGTCTTCGGACGGTTGATCGACAAGCTCGGCGCCCGCTTCGGCTATTCGCTCGCGGCGACCATCTGGGGCCTCGCCGCCATGGCCCACGCTCTCGCCAATAACGCCACCCATTTCATGATCGCGCGCTTCGTTCTGGGCCTCGGCGAATCCGGCAATTTCCCGGCCGGGGTCAAGGCGGTCGCGGAATGGTTCCCGAAGAAGGAGCGCGCCTTCGCGGTCGGGATCTTCAACGCCGGCGCCAATATCGGCGCGATCCTGACGCCGCTGATCGCGCCGTTCCTGGTCATCTGGTTCGGCTGGCGCACCGCCTTCCTGTTCACCGGAGCCCTGGTCTTCATCTGGGTCGCGATATGGTGGACCGTCTATCGCCGCCCGCGCGAAAAGAAGAACCTCTCCGCCGAGGAGCTCGCTTATATCGAGAGCGACCCTGCCGACCCGCCCGGCGACGTCAGATGGCTGCCCTTGCTCCGCCACCGCCAGACCTGGGCCTATGCGATCGGCAAGTTCATGATCGACCCGATCTGGTGGTTCTTCCTGTTCTGGCTGCCGAGCTTCTTCGCCCAGGAGCATGGTCTGAACCTGCTCACCTTCGGGCTTCCGCTCGCCGCCATCTACATCCTTTCCGACGTCGGCAGCATCGCCGGCGGCTGGCTGTCGTCGAAGCTCATCCACCGCGGCTGGAGCGTCAACAAGGCGCGCAAGACGGCGATGCTGGTCTGCGCGCTGTGCGTGCCCCCCGTCATGCTGGCGCCGGGAATCGAGGGCGTCTGGGGCGCGGTGCTCCTGATCGGCCTCGCCACCGCCGCCCATCAGGGCTTCTCGGCCAACCTCTACACCCTCCCGTCCGACCTGTTCCCGCGCAAGGCGGTGGGGGCGATCATCGGCATCGGCGGGACGATCGGAGCGGTCGGCGGAATGTTCATGGCCAAGTTCACCGGCTGGGTCCTCGACGCCACCGGCAGCTACATGCCGATGTTCGCCATCGCCGGCTCGAGCTATCTGGTCGCCCTGCTGGTCATCCACCTGCTCGTCCCGCGGATGGAGGAGGCGAGGCTGGCGGAGGGCGGGGTACGCTGACCTCCGCCGTCATTGCGAGCGTAGCGAAGCAATCCAGCGCGGCCTTGGAGACCCACTGGATTGCTTCGTCGCTTCGCTCCTCGCAATGACGAGGCGACATGCCTGACGATCCCGTCTTCTACCTCTTCGCCATCCCGGCGGTGCTTCTGATCGGGCTTGCCAAGGGCGGCTTCACCGGCCTCGGCGCCCTGGGCACGCCGCTGATGGCGTTCGGTGTCGACGATCCGGTCAGGGCCGCCGCGATCCTGCTGCCGATCCTGATCGCGCAGGACGTGGTCGGGGTCGTCGCCTTCCGCAGGAGCTGGGATGGATCGGTGCTCGCCGCAATGCTGCCCGGCGCGGTCGTCGGGATCGGCCTCGGCTGGCTGCTCGCCGCGCGCATCTCCTCCGACGCCGTGATGGCCGCGCTCGGTGCGATCTCGATCCTGTTCGGCGTCTATCGGCTCGCGGTGGAACGGGGAGGGCGGATCGCCGCCTCGTCCTCTTCTCCGGCCTGGGTGGGAAGCCTGTTCGGAGTCGCGGCCGGCTTCACCAGCCAGATCGCCCATGCCGGCGGCCCGCCCTTCCAGATGTGGGTGATGCCGAGGCGCCTCGAGCGCGACGTCTTCGTCGGCACCTCGGCGATCTTCTTCGCCATCGTCAACTGGGTCAAGGTGCCGGCTTATGCCGCGCTCGGCCAGTTCACGGCGCAGAACGCGCTCGCCGCCGCGATCCTGCTGCCGGTGGCCGTCCTGGCCAGCCTCGCCGGGGTGAAGCTGGTGCGCCGGGTCTCGATGGAGCGTTTCTACGCCATCGTCTACGCGCTGATGATCGTCGCCGGCGGCAAGCTCCTCCTCGACGGCCTGGGCATCGCCTGAGCTTGCCGCTTTACTCGAGCGGCGCCGGACCCTCCGCCGGCGCAGTCAGGGCGCGGGGCTCGCCGTCGATCAGGCCGACCCGGCGCAGCCAGCGCGACTCGATCAGCTTGATGACGTCGTAGCCGCCGATCGACAGCATCGCCGCGGTGAAGGCCGCCCCGCTCTTGCTCAGGCCGAACAATTCGGTCGCGGCGGTCGCGGCGATGACCAAAAGGGGCGTGATGAGCAGCCGCCGGACCCACCATTGGCCGTCCGGCCTCCGGTTCGCCTCCAGCTCGCGCCCGTAGGAGGCGGCGATCCCGGCGGCAAGCGCGGCGGCGATGACGAGATAGGTCGCGCCCGCGGCGAGGAAATCCATCCAGTTCATGGGGTTCGAGCCTCCTTCCGGTCGATGAAGGCGATGACCCGGTCCAAGGTGGCCTGGCGAGGCTGCCGTCCGTCGCGAAGGGCGGTGACGAAATTGGGATCGCCCACGGCATCACGGCCGAGCCGCGACGGGGAAGACTTCGAGCTGCGAAGGTAACCATCGATACGATCGAGAATCATTGAAAGCTCCGAATCTGCTGGTTTCCTATCTTTCCATGAAAAATCCTACTTGTCTAGGACAAATCCTGTGGTAGAAGGGGCTCATGGACCGGATCGACCCTCGCGACGCGCTTGCGCGTATCCTCAAGGAAAAGGGGGAGGATTTTGCCGGCCTGTCGCGGCTGATCGGCAAGAATCCCGCCTACATCCAGCAGTTCATCAAGCGCGGCACGCCGCGCAAGCTCGACGAGGAGGACCGGCGAACGATCGCCCGCTATCTCGGAGTGAGCGAGGCTCTGCTCGGCGGGCCCGCCGGCCCCCGGGACGACGAGACGACGGACGGGATGATCAAGGTGCCGCGTCTCGACGTCGGGGCCTCGGCCGGCCATGGCGCGATCATCGACGGTGAAGCCGCCGTCTCGCATATCGCCTTCGATCCCAAATGGCTGAGGCAATTGTGCAAGGGCGGCACCAACCATCTTTCCTTCATCCGGGTTCAGGGCGATTCGATGAGCCCGACCCTGGCCGACGGCGACGACATCCTGGTCGACGGGGCGGACTCGGCCGATCGGCTGCGCGACGGAATCTATGTCCTTCGCCGCGAGGACACGCTGATGGTCAAGCGCATCGCCATCAATCCGTTCGCCGCCCGGGCGAGCGTGACCAGCGACAATCCCGCCTATCCGGAATGGAAGGATGTCGAGCTTTCAACTCTCGCCATCATCGGCCGGGTGATCTGGGCGGGCCGGCGACTCACCTGACCGGCCGAGTCGGCAGGAGAATGATAGGAAAACTCAAGGAAACCCGCTCGGTCGCGCGGCTCGGCAGGCGACTCGCCGCGCCGGGCTCGCCTTCGGCGCCGCGATTTCATACAGCCGCGGCGATATCCAGATCGGACGAGATGGCGCGATGATCTACGGCTACGACGATTCCCCCGATCGCCATGCCCGGCTTCGGCAGGCGCACGACCGGGCGATGGACCTGCTCCGGGCGGCCGAAGCGGCGGCGCTGTTCCGGGCCGGAGTGACCGAGCTGGAGCTCAGCCGGGAGCTGCAGTCGCTCGGCCAGCGGATGTTCGGAACGTTCAAGCATTGGCACAAGAGGATCGTCCGGGCCGGCCTCAACACCCTCTCGACCTTCGGCGACACCCCGCCCGACCTTCTCATCCAGAACGACGACATGGTGTTCGTCGATTTGGGGCCGATGTTCGATTCCTGGGAAGCGGATATCGGCCGCACCTATGTGATCGGGAACGATCCCGAGCGGATCCGGCTGCGCGATGCGATCGAGGCCGCCTGGGCGGCCGGCCGCGACCATTTCAAGGCGAACCGCGAAACCGTCACCGGCGCCGACATGTACGAGCTCGCCGTCGAAGCGGCCCGGGCGAACGGCTATATCTATCCGAACTGGCATGCTGGCCATCTCATCGGCAATTTCCCCCACGAGATCGTTCAGGGCGAGCTCGGCGAGAATTACCTTCATCCCGGCAACAGCCTTCCGCTGTCCGCTCCCGACGGGGCCGGGCACCCGCGGACCTGGATCTACGAGGTGCATTTCGTCGACCCCGAGCGCGGCTATGGCGGGTTTTTCGAGCAGTGGCTGGAGCTGGACGGCGCCGGCTAGAGACGCGCGTCCGTCATTGCGAGCAAAGCGAAGCAATCCAGGACGGCCTCCGAGACCTACTGGATTGCTCCGTCGCTTCGCTCCTCGCAATGACGAGGCGTTCAATGCCCGGCCTGCGCTTCACCCGCGCTCATCTCAGCTCGGCGTAGACCCGTTCCTTCGCCAGCTGGACGGGGTCGGTCACCCCCATCAGAGCGAAGGCGCCCGACAGCGAATATTCGCAATGGCCGTGGACCGTGGCGATGAGCGACCGGGCCAGCCGGTCGGCGGTCGCCTTGCGCTCCTCGGGCAGTGCGGCCGCGACCTCGTCGACGACGAGGCCGGTCAGCCGGGCGCGATTGCGGGCGGCGGCCTCGGGCAGGGGCTCGCCCTCGGGCATGGCGTGCGCCCAGATTGCGCTCCACAAATGCCGGTTGGCGATGGCGAAGTCGAAATAGCCCTCGACCAAAGCGTCCAGGCGCCGGCCCCCGGAGGCCGCGAGCCGATGCTCGAGCAGATCGGCCCATTGGCTGAAGGTGATCGTGTTGATTTCGAACATCAGCCGGTCGAGCGTCCCGAAAACATGGTATAGGGTGCCCACCGTATAGCCGACGCGGCGCGCGACCTCGCGCGCCGAGAAACGGGAATATCCGACCTCGGAAAGGTGCTTATGTCCCTCAGTGAGGATCATGCCCCTGAGCTCGTCGGGGCTATGGTCGCTGCGCCTCGCCATGGTGACGGGCTAGCACAGCAATTAGACAATGTAAAATTATTATTGGACAGTGTATAATTACATGATACGGCCGTCGTCATGGAACAGCGGATGAGCGAATCGGCCGGCTTCACGCTGGCAGGTGCCGGAACCTACGAGCCCGCGGCTTCGGTCACGTCCGATGCGCTGGACGAGAGACACGGGCGCGCGCCCGGAACCAGCCTCAGGCTCGGAATCCGCGAGCGGCGCTATGCCTCGGCGGACGAGACGAGCAGCTTCATGGCCGCCGAAGCGGCGAGGCGCGCCGTCGCCGACGCGGGGTGGGAGATGGGCCGGATCGACGCTCTGATCGGCGCCTGCGGAGTGATGGAGCAGCCCATTCCGGGGACGGCGCCGCTCGTCCAGCGCCGCCTCGGGCTCGGCGAATCGGGAATTCCCGCCTTCGATATCAACGCCACCTGCCTCTCCTTCCTCCCGGCCCTCGACCACGCCATTGCCGGGATGGCGATGAAGGGCTGGCGGCGCGTGCTGATTTTCGCGGCCGACATCGCCTCGGCGGCGCTCGACCATAAAGATCTGGAAGCCTCGGCCATCTTCGGCGACGGCGCCGCCGCCATCGCCCTGGAGGCCGGCGGTCCGTCCCGGATCCTCGCCTCGCGCTTCGAGACTTATGGCGACCATAGCGACCTGTGCCGGCTCGAGGCCGGCGGCACACGGCTGAGGCCCCACGAGGACCTGCCCGGCTTTCTCGCCCGAAGCCGCTTCCGGATGGAGGGAATCGCTCTGTTCAAGGTCACCGCCCGGCGATTTCCGCCGTTCATGGCCCGGTTGTTCGCGGACTCGGGCCTCGGCCCGGACGATCTCGCCAGCGTCATCCCCCACCAGGCGTCGGCGCCGGCGCTGGCCCATCTCGGCCGGGCGCTGGGCGGCGACCCGGCCCGGATCGTCAACGTCTTCCCGACCCTGGGCAACCGGATCGCCTCCAGCCTTCCGCACGGCCTCGCCGTCGCCCGCTCGGAGAAGCGCCTGACCCCCGGCTCGGTCTCGCTCCTCGTCGGCTCCTCGGCCGGCGTGTCGCTGGGCGGGACCATTATCCGATGGTGAGAATTCTCGTCACCGGGGCGACCGGCGGCATCGGCCGGACGCTCGTGCCGCTGCTCGCGTCGCGCGGCCTGGACGTCGTCGCGTCGGGCCGAAACGCCGAGCTCGGTTCGGCCCTGGCCGGCCCGCGGGTGTGCTTCGTCCCGGCCGACCTGGTCCAGGGCGACCTCTCGGCCCTGGTCGAAAACGTCAGGATCCTGGTCCACCTCGCGGCCCGCTCGTCACCCTGGGGAACTCCGGCGAGCTTCCACAGCGACAACGTCGTCGCCACCGCAAGGCTGCTCGACGCCGCCGCTCGGGCCGGGGTCGAGCGCTTCGTCCATGCCTCGACGCCCGCCATCTTCAGCGAGCGCCGGCACCGCCTCGACCTTCGAAGCGGCTCCGAACCGGCGGCGCGGCCAGCCAATGCCTATGCCCGGACCAAGCTGGAGGCGGAGCGGATCGTGACCGGCGAGCGCCGGATGGCGACGATCGTGCTTCGGCCCTCGGCGGTGCTCGGCCCGGACGACAAGGCGATCCTGCCTCGGCTGATGCGGGTCCTCGCCCGCGGAATCCTTCCCGTCGGCAATGGCGGCGGCGCCCTGTTCCACCCGACCGACGTCCGGGACGCAGCCGACGCCTTCGCGGCCGCGGCCCTCGGCTCCTCCACCGGCGTCGCCAACGTCGCCGGACGGGCGCCGGTGGAGATCGTAGAGATGGCCGGCGCGCTCGCCGAACGGCTGGGCCTGAACCTGCGTGTGCTTCGGGTGCCGGAGCCGGCTCTGCACGCTTTGGCCGCGGCGGCGGAGCTGGTGGGCCGGGCGACCGGCCGCGAGCCGCCGCTGACCCGCTATTCGGTGGCCAGCCTCTCCTGGTCGCGAAGCTTCGATCTTGGGGAAACCGAGGCCTTGCTCGGCTGGCGGCCCGCTTTCGGTCCGATGGACGCGCTCGCCCGCGCGGTGCCGCGATGAAGGAAGTGGGCCTGCGCATCGTCACGACGGGGTCGTGCCGCCACCCCGAGATCGCCACTCTCCAGGGCGGCTCCTTGCGGCCCGCGACTTTCCCGGCCCTGGTCGCGCTGATCGCGCATCCCGCCGAAGGCCTGATCCTCTTCGACACCGGCTACGACCCGGCTTTCCTCGAAGCCACCCGGCCCTTCCCGGAGCGGCTGTATCGCTGGCTGACCCCGCCCGATATCACGTCTCCGGTCGCGGACCGGCTGGCCGCCGAGGGACTGGATCCGGTCGAGGTCCGCCATGTCGTCCTCTCCCATTTCCATGGCGACCACGCCTCGGGACTGACTCGCTTCCCCAACGCCAGGATCCATTGCTCGAAAGCCGGGCTGCGCAGGATCTGGGGCCGCGGCAGGATCCGGGCGCTGGCCGCCGGCACCCCGCTCGGCCTGCTTCCGCCGGACCTTCCGGAACGCTGCGCCTTTTTCGAGGACAGTCCGTCCATCCCCCTGAGCCGGGACCTTCTGCCTTTCGTCTCAGGCGCCGACCTTCTGGGCGACGGCTCGCTGGTCGCGGTGCCGCTGCCCGGCCATTGCCCGGGCCATTGGGGACTGGTGCTTCGCGAGCCGCGCGGACTGCATTTCCTCGTCGCCGACTCGGCCTGGTCGTCCCGCGCCGTCCGCGAGAACCGGCCGGCACCCTGGCTCACCGCCGCCTTTCTCGGCGATCCGGCGCCGGGCCGGGACACGCTCGCCCGGCTTCACGCGCTTCGCCTGCGCAACCCGGACATCCTCCTCACGCCCGCGCATTGCGCCGAGCGCGCGGCCGAGGAAGGGCAATGACGGCGATCTTGGTCACGGGCGCCCGGGCCCCGGTCGCGCTCGATCTGGCGCGATCCTTCCGGGCGGCCGGCTGCGACGTGACTCTCGCGGATTCGGTTCGGCCGTTCGCGGCGTCGCTGTCGCGGCCGCGCTTCCCGATCCTCAGGCTGCCCCCGCCGCGCCGCGCGTTCGACGCCTTCCGGGCGCGCCTGAGCGCCCTCGCCGGGGCCTATGATCTCATCGTCCCGACCTGCGAGGAGGTGTTCTGGCTCGCCGCCGCGGCCGAGCGCGACGGCTGGGCCGATCGCCTGTTCGCCCCCTCGATCGGAGCGCTCAGGACGCTCCATTCGAAGGCGAGCTTCCCCGAGCTGGCCCGCCGGGCGGGCGCCGATGCGCCGGCGACCTGGCCGATCGCCTCGGCGGCCGACTCGGACCTTGTGCCTCTCCCTCCGGAGAAGCTCGTGCTGAAGCCCGAATTCTCCCGTTTCGGCGCCGAGACTTTGATCGGGCCCAGGCGCGGAGTCGCCGCGGCGCTGCCGGTCTCGGCGCGCAGGCGCTGGGTCGCCCAGGAACGGCTGGAGGGGGAGGAGCTTTGCGTCTGGTCGGCGCTGCGCGGCGGCCGGCTCGTCGCCTGCATCGTCTACCGCCCGATCCTCAGGCACGGCCGGTCCGCCGCTTACGCCTTCGAAGCCGTCGACTCCCCCCGGCTGGTCGAAATGGCGCGCAAGATCGCCGCGGCGGTCGGAGGGGAGGGGCAGCTTTCCTACGACGTCATCGTCCAGCCGGACGGAAGGATCGCCCCGATCGAATGCAATCCGCGCACGGTGAGCGGGGTTCATCTTCTCGACGGGTCGCCGGCGCTCGCCCGAGCCATCCTCGGGCAGGGCGACCTCCCGCCGCCTCCGGCCGGCACGATCCGCTATCTCGCGCCGGCCATGGCCTTGATGGGCGTCTCCGCGGCCATCGCCGGCGGGAGCTTCGGGCAGCTCCGATCGGTCTGGCGGGCAGGGCGGGATTCGGTCGGAAAGCCCCGCGACAGGCTCCCGGTCGCCGGAGTCCTGCTCGACGCGGCCCGTTTCGCCTTGACGGGCGCCGCGAGGCTCCGAGGCCCGGCCCGCGAGACGACCGACGACATCGAATGGAATGGCGAGGCCTTCGAGTGACCGGCGCCATGCTTCGCGAGATGATCGGCCTCGGCGCCCCGGCGATGGTGTCGAACGTCGAGGCCCGATTGTCGGCCCTCGACGTCGCCGGGCGAGCGATGCCGGTCACTCTCGACGACGGCGCGATCGGCGGAAGCTACGTCTGCAGCCCGCACAGCGCCTACGTCCTCTACGCCCGCGCCGAGCTCGATCTGCTCAAGGTCGGCTGGACCTTTCATCCTTCGCGCGCTGCGCTCGCCGGTCTCGATCGGGTCCTGAGAGCGACGCGCGTCAACAAGATCGTCCACCTCGGCAACTGGCTGCTCTCGACCAACCTCCACGGCGGCTGGCGCGGCGAGGGGGTAAAGGCCGCGCGCGAGGCGCTGGCTGAGGCCCATCCCGATCATCTGCTCGGAATTCGCTCGGTCGACGACTGGTCGTCCCCCGGCCTTCGCGAGGCGCTGATCGCCGACGGCTGGATCCTGGTCCCGAGCCGGCAGATCTGGGTCGTCGACGATCTCGTCCGCGATTGGACGAAGCGGAACGATTTCGGCAACGACCGCAGGCTCGTCGCACGCTCTCCGCTGGCCGTCTCGGATCTCGAGAAAGTCGAGGCCAACGAGGCCGAGCGGATCGCGGCCCTCTACGCCCTGCTCTACGTCGGCAAATATTCGGCGCTGAACCCGATCCTCACTCCGGCCTTCATCCAGGCCTCGGCCGGAACCGGGATGATGTCCTACCGGGTCGCACGCGACGAGGGCGGCAGGATCATGGCGGTCGCCGGAATGTGGGAGCGGGGAGGGGTCATGACTGCCCCCGTGGTCGGCTACGACGTCGCCCGGCCGAAGCACGAAGGATTGTACCGGATCGCCTCGTGGATGTTCATGGAACGGGCGCTGGAGGCCGGCTGGCGGCTTCACGGCTCGGCGGGGGCGGCGCATTTCAAGCGGATGCGCGGCGCCCGCGGAGTCATCGAGTGGAACGCCTACCACGCCGCGCACCTGTCGGCGCCGCGGCGCAAGGCGGTCGAAGCGCTCGCCATTCTGCTGAAGCGCTTCGCCGTCCCCGTCATGGTGGCGAAGCAATGGTAGGCGCCTGGCCCGCCGCGGTGGCCTCGGGATGGCACCCGGTCGCCTTCTCCTCGGCGGTCGGCGCCCGGCCGGTCGCGGCCCGGCTGATGGGGCGGCGGCTGGTCGTCGCCCGCGACGGCGAAGGTGTCTTCGTCCTCGACGACCGCTGTCCGCATCGCGGAGCGCCGCTGTCGCTCGGCCGAGTGGACTCCGGCGCCGTCGCCTGCCCCTATCATGGCTGGCGGTTCGGACGGGGCGGGGCCTGCCTCCAGGTCCCGGGATCGCCGCTTCCGGGAGCGCCGGCCCGGGCCATGCCCTGCGTCGACCGGGCGGGCCTGGCGTGGACGAGCCTGGCCGAGGCTCCAGGACCTTTCCCGCGCCTGCCGGAGGCCCTGGAGGACGAGTCGCTCGACCGCTTCTGGTGGCCGCTTCGGGCGACCCCGGGCGGCCTGCTCGACGCGATCGAGAATCATCTCGACCCCGCCCACCCGCACATCGTCCATCCCTGGATGGTGCGGTCGCCGAACCGGCGCCGGCCGGTCGAAGTGTCGGTCCGGTCAGGGCCGTGGGGCGCTGAAGCGGTCTATTTCGAGGGGGCGAAGCCGGCGGGGCTGATGCCCCGGCTGCTCGAGGGGAAGAGGGTGCGCAGCATCGGTCGCTACTATCCGCCGACCATCGCCGAGGTCGCTTTCGAGGGCGAATCGGCGCTCAAGCTCTCGGTCGCCGTCGTCTTCGGGCCGGAGGAGGAAGGCCTGACCCGGCCCTGGGCGCATTTCGCGACCCGGCGCGGCCTTGCTCCGGCCTGGCTCAAGCGGGCCGTGCTCAAGGCGTTCCATTTCCCGGTCCTCACCCAGGACCGCCGGATGCTCCGGCTTCAGCAGGAATGGCGGCAAGGCGAGGCTCCGAATTACGCGACCGGGCCGCTCGACGTCATCGGCCCGACCCTCTGGCGGCTCGCCAACGGCCTCCCCGAGCCCGAGCGCGAACGCTCGCTGACCCTGGATCTTTAGAGCATGGCTCCGTCATTGCGAGGAGCGTAGCGACGAAAGCAATCCAGCGGGCCTCGGAGACAGCACTGGATTGCTTCGCTTCGCTCGCAATGACGGTCTAGGCGCGTTCGCGCTCGACCCGGCGCAGCTTGCGGTCGAAGCGCGGGGTGATTCCGCGCGCGGTCGCGACCGTCGGCGCCGCGCCGAGCCGGGCCAGAGCGCGCTCGACACCGGTCCGGACCGCTTCATGGACCTCGTCCGGGAGCCCCTCGTCCAGTTCGATCGTCACCCGCCCGTCCGCCTTCTGGACGATCCGATAATCCCGGATCCGGGGATCGGAATCGATCGCGGCGTTGCGCAGAACGTCGGGCGTGACGGTCACTCGCCCGAGCGGCGTGTCGAACTCGAAGACGTCGTCCATCCGGCCATGGACGCGCTCGACGGCCTGGTAGGCGGAGCCGCACGGGCAGTCGGATTTCGAAAGCTCGAGCAGATCGTTCATCCGGTAGCGGATCATCGGCTGGACCCGGCGCACCATGTCGGTGACGATGGGGACGAGCAGGCCGCTGCCCGGCACCTCCTCCCATTCGAACCGAACCACGTCCTCGGCGAGATGGAGCGTGCCGTGCCGGCAGGCGACTCCGAACAACCCTTCGGTGGCCATGTAGATTTCGCGCACGCGCCGGCCGCTCGCCCGCTCGATGATCTCGCGGTCGAGAGGATCGAGGACCTCCGCGCCGCTGAACGGCTCGACCCCGCCGAGCACCCCGTCCTCGGCCAGCCGGCGAAGCACCTTGGGCGGCGCCACCAGCACCTCCGGGGCGAAGGCGACGAGCGACTCGCGCCACGAATCGACCCCGAGCGCCAGGTCGAAGAAGGCGAGCCGGATCCGGCTTCCGCTGGTGGCGGATCTGTACAAGGACGAGAAGCCCGGAAGCGCCAGCGCCACCCGCCGCCGCCGGACGAGGGCGTCGGGGACCGCCTTGGCGACGATCGTCCCGAGCCAGGCGAAGCGTTCGGCCGGGGAGATGACGAAGCGGCCGCGATTGCCGCTGGTGCCGGTGCTCTGCCCGACGAAATAGCCGCGAACCCGATCGCGGCCCGAGGCCAGCGCCTCGACCGCCTCGTCGAGCGTGATTCCGGGCCGATTGAACTCGTGGAAACGTGCCTGCTGGATCGCCTTGTCGATGACCGGCAGGTCGTCGAAGCCGGGCCCCCGGTCGCGATAGAAAGGGATGGTCGACCGCGCCGCCGCCACGAGGCGGGCGCACGCGCGGTCCTGATGGCGGTCTATCGCCTCGCGCGAACGCAACAGCGCGTGGAGTGCACGGGTCCTGACGAAGGCCGCCGCGGCATGAGCGACATCGAACATCCAGACGCCTCCAGGCAGGATTTTACCGCGACCACGCTATCCGCTTCCCCCGCCAAAGTCAGGCCGCCGCGCCCCAGGGGATACAAACCGGCCTGTGTTCATTTGCTTGGTTGGGCATGGCGGATTGCCCGACAGCCGATTTCAGCGGAGATACCGATGGCGTTCGAACTCGTCCCACTGCCTTACGCTCCCGAAGCCCTCGGCCGCTTCATGTCGGCCGAGACTCTCGAATTCCACCATGGCAAGCATCACAAGGCCTATGTCGACAAGGTCAACGCGATGCTGGCCGACCGGCCGGATCCGGGCCGCTCCCTGGTCGAGATCGTCCGGGCGGCGCGCGAGCGCGGCGAAGCCTCGCTGTTCAACAATTCGGCCCAGATCTGGAACCACAATTTCTACTGGCGCTGCCTGGCGCCGGCCCAGGGCCGCAAGCCGGCGGGCCGGCTCGCCGCGATGATCGGCGACAGCTTCGGCGACGTCGAAACCCTGCTGTCCAAGCTGAAGGAGGAAGCGACCGGCCATTTCTCCAACGGCTGGGCCTGGCTGGTCCTCGATCGCGGCAAGCTCGCGATCACCTCGCTTCACGATGCGGACAGCCCGGTGGTTCACGAGGGCATGAAGCCGCTGCTGACGCTCGATGTGTGGGAGCACGCTTATTATATCGACTATCGCAACGCCCGGGCCGATTTCGCCGAGACGGTGCTCGGCAATATCGTCGACTGGGATTTCGTCGAGCAAAACCTCGACGGCGAGGGCGTGGCCCGCGCCGACCAGGAACGCTGACCGAATGCGTGACGGTCAGCCCAGACTTGGTGAGCGGCGGCCTCGCAAATAGGTGGCGGTGACGGCGCGGTCGTCGCCGAGTATCTGCAAGGCGAACAGCCGGTCGTGAAGCGAAGCCCCGGCGCAGCGGCGGGCGAGCAGAGGGGTGGCCGCCGAGTTCGAGGAGGACGAAATCGGCCTCCTGGCCGGGCAGGAGGCCGCCGACGCGATCGCCGATCCCCATCACCCGAGCGCCCCCCGCGGTGGCGAGATGAAGCGCCCGGAAGGGATCGAGACTGGCTCCCCTGAGCTGGCAGGTCCGGTAGGCCTCGCCGAGCGTGTGGAGCATCGAGAGGGTGGTGCCGGCGCCGATATCGGTGCCGATGCCGAGCCGGACCCGGTGACGATCGGCCTGGGCGAGGTCGAACAGGCCCGAGCCGAGGAACATGTTGCTGGTCGGGCAGAAGGCGATGCCGGCCCCCGCCTCGGCCATGCGGGACAGGGCCCGGTCGCTCATATGGACGCAATGGGCGAAAACCGAGCGCGGGCCGACCAGGCCGAACCGGTCGTAGACGTCGAGATAGTCCGCGGCCTCGGGAAAACGGCTTGCGACGAAATCGATCTCGCCCGGATTTTCGGACAAGTGGGTGTGCATCAGGACGTCGCGGTGAGCGGCGACCAGGGTTCCGGCGTCGGCGAGCTGTTCGGCGCTGGAGGTGGGCGCGAAGCGCGGCGTGACGGCGTAGCCGAGCCGGCCGCGGCCTCGCCATCTGGCGATCAACGCCTCCGTATCGGCGCGGCCGGACAGCGCCGTGTCCCGAAGCCCCTCCGGCCCCAGGTCCATCAGCACCTTGCCGGAGACGATCCGCATGTCGCGCGTCAGCGCGGCCTCGAACAGAGCGTCGACCGAGCCGGCGTGGACCGTGGCGAAGACGAGCGCGCTGGTGGTTCCGTGCCGGAGCAGTTCGTCGAGAAAGAAGGCGGCCACATTATCGGCATGGGCGCGGTCGGCGAAGGCCTTTTCCGCCGGGAAGATATGGCGTTCCAGCCATTGCATCAGCTGCTCGCCGTGCGAGGCGATGCACTCGATCTGCGGATAATGGACATGAGCATCGACGAAACCGGGGACGATCAGGCCGTCCAGCCGTTCCGCGGGGATGTCGGCGAAGCGGTCGGCAAGCTCGGCGTGGGGACCGCAGGCGAGGACGAGGCCGTCTTCCACCACGAGCAGACCGTCCTCGAAATGCCGGATCGCCTCGGCACCCCTCAGGGCGGGATCCTCCGGAACGCTCAATATCTCGCCGCGGAAGGCCTTCATTCGGGGTCCCTCAGGATGAGCAGCTGCGCCAGCGTGGCGATGGCGATGACTTCCGGCTCCCGCCCGCTGATTCGGGGCAGGCCGATCGGACAGGTCAGGCGCGCCGGGTCGACTCCATCGGCTGCCAGCCGCGAGACAAAGCGGGCCCGTTTGGTCTCGGAGCCGATGAGCCCGACGAACCGCGCGCGTCCGGCGAGCGCGGACGCGACGAGGCGATAATCAAGGCCGTGATCGTGGGTCATGATTACGACCGCCGCACTCTCGGGCGCCTGGCCCGCGGCGGCGACCATTTCCCCTTCGTCGGCGAGGAAGACACCCGGGGTCTCGGCCATTTCGGCGCGGCTGTCGTACCAGGCGAAATAGAGCGGGAGGCCGGCCGAGCGGGCGACGATGGCCCGGCCGACATGGCCCGCGCCGAAGAGATGGACGGGAAGGGAATCGCTTTCGACAGGCTCCAGGAAACGCGCGCCGGCGGCGGGGAGCGGGCCCCGGGCGCTCACCGTTCCCCGGCGAAGGCCGGGGTCCAGGTCTGGGTCCGTCGCTGGACCCCGGCCTTCGCCGGGGAGCAGATTCCTGTCGACGCGCTCGGCCAGGGTGACTTCGAACGGACCTTCGCCCTCGGGCACGCTCTCGAGATGCTCGACCAGCAGTCGGACCCGCCCGCCGCAGCATTGGCCGAGCAGTGGGCCGAGGGCGTAATCCTGGACTCGCCAGCTTCCCGGACGGAGCGCAAGGATCGCCCGCGCCTGCGCCATCGCCTGATGCTCGAGCCTGCCGCCGCCGATCGACCCCGCGAGGCCGGTCTCGGTGACGACCATGCGCGCGCCGGGCCCGCGGGGCGCCGAGCCTTCGGTGGCGAGAATGGTGACCAGCGCCGTGGGCCCCCGGTCCAGCGCGTCTTGAGCCTGGCTTGTCCAGTCAGCCATTGCGGGCCCTCAGCTCATCGATCGCGAACAGGATACGCTCGGGCGTGGCCGGGGCGTCCAGCTTCGGCAGCCCCTGGCCGGGCGCGGCGGCGGCGACGGCCTGGGTCAGGGCCGAGAAGACCGAGATGGCCAGCATCAGCGGCGGCTCGCCGACCGCCTTGGAGCGGTGGATGGTGGGCTCGGGGTTGTGGCCGCGCTCCCAGATCGCGATTTCCATGTGCGCCGGCCGATCGTTGGCGGTCGGGATCTTGTAGGTGGACGGCGCGTGGGTGAGCAGTCGGCCGCGATCGTCGAAGACCAGCTCCTCCGTGGTCAGCCAGCCCATGCCCTGGATGAAGCCGCCTTCGATCTGGCCAAGGTCGATCGCCGGGTTGAGCGAGCGGCCGACGTCGTGGAGGATGTCGACCGCGACGACCTTGTGCTCGCCGGTGAGGGTGTCGATCAGGACTTCGCTCAAGGCCGCGCCGTACGCGAAATAGAGGAAGGGGCGGCCGCTGTGGGTGGCGCGGTCGTAATGGATCTTCGGAGTCGCGTAGAAGCCGGTCGCCAATAGGGGGATCCGGGCCAGATGGGCCCGGCGGCAGAGCTCGCCGAAGCTCCACTCCTCCGAGCCCGGCTGGCCTGCCGCGAAGGTGTCGAGCCGCTCGCGGATCGTCTCGGCGGCGCGTTGCGCGGCCATGCCGTTCAGGTCGGTGCCGGAAGACGCGGCGGTGGCCGAGGTGTTGGGGACCTTGTCGGTTCGAGTCGCGCTGACCTTCACGGTCCCGACGGGCACTTTGAAGACGTCCGCCACCACCTGGGCGACCTTGATCATCAGGCCCTGGCCCATTTCGGTGCCGCCATGGTTGAGGTGGATCGAGCCGTCGGCATAGACCAGCACCAGAGCGCCGGCCTGGTTGAGATGGGTGGTGGTGAAGCTGATCCCGAACTTCACCGGAGTCAGAGCGAGCCCCTTCTTGAGGACCTTGTGGCGGGCGTTGAACGCCTCCACGTCGGCACGGCGCGCGGCATAGCCGGCCCGCTCGGCCAGCTCCGCGATCAGCTCCGGTGCGACATTGTCCTCGACGATCATGTGATAGGGGGTCACGTCGCGCCCCGGCCCGTAGAGATTGGCCTGGCGAACCGACAGCGGTTCGAGGCCCAAATGCGCCGCAATCGCATCCATCACCCGCTCGATCGCCATCATTCCCTGCGGTCCGCCAAAGCCGCGGAAGGCGGTGTTGGAGACGGTATGGGTCTTGAGCCGGTGCGAGACGATCTCGACCGCGGGCAGATAATAGCAATTGTCGGCGTGGAACATGGCGCGGTCGCTGATCGCGAGGCTGAGGTCGACGGTGGCGCCGCAGCGGGCCGCGAGGACGATCCTTACGCCTTCGATCCGGCCCTCGCCGTCGAAGCCGACATCATATTCGGCCCTGAAATCGTGGCGCTTCCCGGTCATCGCCATGTCGTCGTCGCGATCGGCCCGGATCCTGGCCGGGCGGCCGGTCCGGGCGACGGCCAGAGCGCAGGCGGCGGCATAAGCCGCGGCCTGGGTCTCCTTGCCCCCGAACCCGCCGCCCATCCGCCGGACCTCGACCGTCACGTCGGCGCTGCTCAGGCAAAGCAAATTCGCGATCAGATGCTGGACCTCGCTCGGATGCTGGGTCGAGCTGACGACATGGATCTGGCCCCGCTCGCCCGGCGTGGCGAGCGCCGCCTGGCCTTCGAGGTAGAAATGCTCCTGCCCGCCCATTTCGAGGGTTCCCGAGAGGCGATGTTCCGCGCCTTCGAGCGCGGCCGAGGCATCGCCGCGCGCCATCCTCTGCGGGGTTTCGAGCTCGGAACCGGCCTCCAGCGCCTCGCCGATGGTGAGGAGGGCGGGGAGCGGCTCGGTTTCGACCTTCGCCAGCCGCGCGGCGACTCGGGCGGCGCGGGTGCTGGTGGCGGCGACGACGAACAATTGCTGGCCGGGATAGAGGATCTCGTCCTCCGCGAAGAGGCGGTCGTCGTGGAAGACCGGGCCGACATTGTTTTCGCCGGGGATGTCGGCGGCCGTGAAGACGGCGACGACGCCGGGGGCGGCGCGGACCGCCGACAGGTCGAGGTCGGTGAGCTTTGCATGGCCGTCCAAGGCGAGGCCGAAGGCGAGGTGGAGCGTGCCGGGGCTTTCCGGCAGATCGTCGACATAGGCCGCGGTTCCGGCGACGTGGAGGTCGGCGCTGTCGTGCGGCAGCGGCTGGTGGACGGCGCCCTCAGCCATGGAGCACGCTGACCGGTTCGTGCTGCTCCGCCCAGATCCGGCGCAGCAGGTTGGCGGCGACCTTGCGGCGATAGGCGGCCGATCCGCGCAGATCGTCGAGCGGTTCGTAATCGTCCGCGAGCGCCCGCGCGGCCGCCTCGGCCGTGTCCTCCGTCCACGCCTGGCCGGTCAGCGCGGCTTCGCAGCCGGGCGCTCGGGCGGGGATGCCCGCCATGCCGCCGAAGGCGACTTGCGCCTGCCTGACGATACCGTCCTCGATCCGGAGCGCGAAGGCGCCGCAGATTCCAGAAATATCGCTGTCGAACCGCTTGGAGAGCTTGACGATCCTGACCAGCCTGTCCGGCGACGGGCGAGGAATGCGGACGCTCTCGACGAACTCGCCGGGCGCCAGGTCCTGCTTGCCGTAGCTCAGGAAGAAATCCTCGAGCGGAAGGGTTCGGCGGTCCGTCCCGCGCCGGAGAGTCAGCTCGGCGCCGAGCGCGATCAAGGCCGGCGGCATGTCCCCGATCGGCGAGCCGTTGGCGATATTGCCGCCGATCGTGCCCGCGTTTCGAACCTGGACTCCGCCGATGCGGCGGACCAGCTCGCCGAGATCGGGGTGGAGGCGGGCCAGAGCCTCGCGGGCCTCGGAATAGCGGACGGCCGCGCCGAGCGTGAGCGCCTCCGCGCTTTCCTCGATGTGCCGAAGCTCGGCGATGTCGCCGATGAAGACGATCGGGCCGAGGTCGCGAAGCTGCTTGGTGACCCACAGGCCGACATCGGTGGCGCCCGCCACGATTCGGGTCTCCGGATTCGCGAGCATGAGGTCGGCAAGCGAGTCGACGGTGGCGGGATGGCCGTAGGCAGGGCGCAAGGCGCGGAGCGCGTCGACGGTGGCTTGGTCGTCTTCCACCGAAACGGGGACGGCCTCCCCGGCCGCGAGAATCGGGCCGTAGCCGGTGCAGCGGCACAGATTGCCCGCGATGACGTCTCCGACGGGCACGCCCCGTGTGCCCGCTGCGCCGAGGCTTCGGCCGTAGAGCGACATCACGAAGCCGGGCGTGCAGAAGCCGCATTGCGAGCCGTGGCGCTCGACCAGCTCGCGCTGCACCGGGTGCTCGCCGCCGAGGCTCTCGACGGTCCTGAGCGCCTTGCCGTCGAGCATCGGAAGGAACAGGATGCAGGCGTTGACCGCGCGCCATTCGAGGGCGTCCCCCGCCAACTCGCCGAGAAGCACCGTGCAGGCGCCGCAATCGCCCTCGGCACAGCCTTCCTTGGTGCCGGTGCGGCGGAGCGTGTAGCGGAGATGGTCGAGGACGGTGGCGGTGGGATCGGGGACTTCGACCTCGATCACCTCGCCGTCGAGCAGGAAGCGGATCATTTCGGGCTCCCCGCCGCGATCCAGGCGCCCAGCTTCCGCCGCTCGGCCGGGGTCATTCCGGTCGGATTGCCCAGCGGCATCACCTGGGACTCGACCGCCACCGCCTTGATCCGCGCCGACGCGGCGCTGACGTGCTGCCAGCTGTCCAGCTTTACCCCCAAGGGCGGCGGATCCACATTGTGGCAGCCCGAGCAATGGGTGGCGAGGATCGGCTCGATCTCGGCAAAGCTCGGCATTCCGGCCTGAACGGGCGCCGCGCCTTTCTTCTCGAGCGTGACATAGGTGACGGTGGCGAGCGCGAGGGCGGCCGCCACCGCGATCGTCGGGCCGGTCGCCTTGCCGCGGCCGCGCAGGTTGAAGACATGGCGGACGGCCACCCCGGTCAGCCCGAGCAAGGCGAGCACCAGCCACGGCCGCCCGGCGCCGTAGGTCATCGGATAATGGGGGCTGATCATGATGAACAGCACCGGCAACGTCATGTAATTGTTGTGCAGCGACCTCTGCTTGGCGGCCGCGCCCAGCCTCGGATCGGGCGTTCGTCCCGCGATCAGATCGGCCACGACCTTGCGCTGGTTGGGAATGATGATGAGGAACACGTTCCCGACCATCACGGTGCCGATGATCGCCCCGACATGGAGATAGGCGGCGCGCGCGTTGAACAGGCTGTCGAGCAGGCTGGCCGCGAACAGCAGGCAGCCGAACCAGAAGATGCCCAGGGCCAGGTTGCTGGATCCCACCGGCGAGCGGCACAGGCCGTCATAGACCAGCCAGCCGAGCGCCAGCGCCGCCAGCCCGATGGCGATCGCCACCGCCGGGCTCAGCGGCGCCTTGGCCGGATCGATCAGGAAGCTCTGGGCACCGACATAATAGATCAGCACCAGCAGCGAGAAGCCGCTGATCCAGGTGAAATAGGCCTCCCATTTGAACCAGTGCAGCCGCTCCGGCATCGCGCTCGGGGCGACTTGGTATTTCTGATTGTGGTAGAAGCCGCCGCCATGCACCGACCATAATTCGCCCGAGGCCTCGCCCTCGGCCGGCGGCTTCAGGTGATTGTCCAGCCAGACGAAATAGAAGCTTGATCCGATCCAGGCGATACCGGTCGTCAGATGCAGCCATCGGATCGCGAGGTTGAGCCATTCCGCGAGGTCGAAGCCCATCGTTCAGCTGCCCCGATAGGTCGAATAGCCGTAGGGCGAGACGAGCAAGGGCACATGGTAGTGGCCGCCCTCCGCCGTAATGCCGAAATCCACCGTCACCTGGTCGAGGAAGGGCGGATCGGGCAGAGCGACTCCGAGCCCGCGGAAATAGTCCGCGACGCAAAAGCGGATCGCGTAGCGCCCTGGAGCGAGCGCGCTCTGCAGCAGGTCGGGGCAACGGCCGTCGGCATTGGTCGTGCCCCGCGCGATCTCGCCGTCCGGTCCGCTCAGCGCCACCTTTATCCCGGCCGCCGGCCGGCCGTGCATCGTGTCGAGGACATGGGTGGAGAGCGTGCTCATGCCGAGTCCCCCAGCCGAAGCCGGACGATCTCGCCGATCTGCTCGAGCGCGGTCGCGATCTCAGTGGCGCGGTCATTGGCGAGGCGGCGTTCCATCGCGGCGAGGATGCCCGCTTTGGCGGTCAGGCGCACGCAGATGATGAAGGGGAAGTCGAATTTGTCGCGATAGGCGGCGTTGAGCGCATGGAAACGGTCGAACTCGGCCTGGGTGAGCCGGTCGAGCCCTGCGCCGGCCTGCTCGGCGGCGCTGGCTTTGGTAAGGCTGCCGTCGACCGCGGCCTTGCCGGCGAGCTCGGGGTGGGCGCGGATCAAGGCGAGTTGCTCCTCGGGCGTGGCATCGTGGACGACGGCCATCAGATCCGCATGCCGGTCGCCGGACGAGGGCCGCTCGTCGGCCCGCGCCTCCACCCAAAGCGAATGTTCGAACAGCGCGCTCATTCGCCGACAAGACCTTGCTCGGCCCGTCCGATCAGCCGCAACCGGCTGACTCCGCCGTCCGGGATGATGTTCAGCCGAACGAAGCGGACGGCGCCGAGATCGGCCAGTCCATCCCGGAAGGCGTGAACCTTGTCGGCCTCGAGCTTCACTTCCGGCAGGAGCAGCGGCCAGCTTGCCGAAAGCGACGCGACCTCCTCGGGCGAGCCGGTCGCGGCGGGGGCCGCCTGAAGGAAGCAGCGGTCCGGATAATTGCCTTTGAAATGGGCGGTGTCGACGACGACTTCCTCGATCCGCCCGGGAGCGCCCAGCTCGAGCACGGCCCAGTCGTGCCCCGGTTCCCGCCGGCGCCTCGTCTCCCAGCCGTCCCCCATGTTCACGCCGTGGCCGGGCGCCGTGAGGTTCTCGACGCAGCCATAATGCTCGTCATTGGCGATGATTCCGCGACCGCCATTCTCCATCGCCAGGAGATCGACCCGCGAGTCCGGGTCGACGCTCGACCAGTCCTTGGCGACCCTTCCCCAGACCCGCAGCCGGGCGACCCCGCCGTCTGGAAAGATGTGCAGGCGGACATGGGTCACGGGCGCGTCATGCGCGATCGGCACGTAGACCCGGTCGTCGCCCTTCAGCGCGAGGCGCGAAGTGACCTTGGTCCAGCCCGCTCCCTCGCCGGGAATTGTCTCCTCGCTCCGGCAGACTTCGAGTTCCGCGCCGGGCGGATAATTGCCGGTGAAATGCCTTGTGTCGATCTCGAACCCGGCGACCAGACCCGGCACGCCTAGGCGGACCACGCACCAGTCGTGACCGGGCGTTCGCTTGCGCCGGCTCTCCCAGCCGTCCATCCATTTGCCGCTCTCGTCGTACAGGCCCGGGATGAAGACGGGCTCGGACGCGTCGATCAGCCGCGCCTTGTCGGCGAAGAAATCGTCCGTCGCGTAGATCACCTCGGCGCCGAGCCGGGGCTGGGCCAGGTTCACGTAATGCCGGCGCAGTTCGTCCAGCATGTCAGTCGGCCTGCGGGTGCGTTGCGCGCCAGTGGCGCGCGATGTCGAGGCGCCGGCAGAACCAGACGTCCCGATGGCCGAGCGCATGCCTGAGGAAGCGCTCGAGCCCGGCGAGCTTGCCCGGCCGCCCGGCGAGCCGGCAATGGAGCCCGACCGACATCATCCTCGGCCTCTCCTCCCCCTCCGCATAGAGCGTGTCGAACGTGTCGCGCAAATACGAATAAAACTGCTCACCGGTGTGCATGTTGGCGCTCGAGAAGCGCATGTCATTGGTCTCGAGCGAGTAGGGGACGATCAGATGGCTCTTCCCCGCCGCCATCGTCCAGAAGGGCAGATCGTCCGAATAATCGTCCGAGTCGTAGAGGAAGCCGCCTTCCTCGGCCACGATCCGGCGCGTGTTCGGGCTGGTCCGGCCGGTATACCAGCCGAGCGGGCGCTCGCCGGTCAATTGCCGGTGGACCTCGATCGCCCGCTCCATGTCGGCGCGCTCGTCGGCTTCGGGCACCCACTGATAGTTGATCCACCGCCACCCGTGCGACGCGATCTCGTGCCCGGCCTCCAGAAAGGCCTCCACCGCCGCCGGATTGCGCTGCAGCGCCAGCGCCACGCCGAACACGGTCACTGGAACTTGGTAGCGCTCGAACAGCCGGAGCAGCCGCCACACGCCGGCGCGCGAGCCATATTCGTATATCTGCTCCATGCTCATGTGCCGGGCGCCCGGCACCGGCGCCGCGTTCGGAATGTCGGACAGAAAGACTTCGGCCCCCGCATCCCCGTCGAGGACATTGGCTTCGGCGCCTTCCTCATAATTGAGCACGACCTGTACGGCGATCCGAGCGCCGCCCGGCCATTGCGCGTGCGGCGGAGTGCGGCCGTAGCCGATCAGATCGCGGGGATAGCTTTCGTCCGTATGCATGGCCTTTCGGCACGCTAGGACGAAACGCCGCTCTGTGCCAAGCTCGCCGCATGCGCTTACTCACCCCCGAGCCCCTGACCGCCGAGGCCTTCGCCCCGTTCGGAAGCGTGATCGAGGCCTCCGACGAAGCCGTGAAGCTGGAAATCAACCAGGGCCACGCCATCCGCTACGACCGCCTCGCCGAAATCGACGCCGCCGACGGCGGCGGTACCGGCGCCATCAGCCTCTTCCGAGCCAAGCCGCTCGGCGAATTGGTGCTGAAGGTCTTCGAGCGGCATCCGCTCGGCAGCCAGACTTTCGTCCCAATCAGCGGAAAACCGTACCTGGTCGCCGTCGCCCCCGCCGGCCCCTTCGACCCCGCAAAAGTCCGCCTCTTCCGCGCCGAACCGCACCAGGGCGTCCATTATCGAAAGGGCGTCTGGCACCACTTCCTCCTCGTCCTCGACGAAAGCGACTTCCTCGTCATCGACCGCGCGGGCCCCGGCGACAATTGCGAAGAGGTAGAACTCGCGTCCGGCGAGGAGATTCGGGTGCGGCGGAATGATGTTCACTAAGCGGCTGCGGGAGCCAATCATGCGCGGCGAGATCACCTGCAGCGTCCGCATCTGGCAGAGCCCGCGGGTGAAGGTCGGCGGGCGCTATCCCTTGGGGACGGGCGCAATCCACGTGACGGCGATCCGTGAGATCGGCCTTTCGAACATCACTCCGGAATTGGCACGCCGTTCGGGCTTCCTGGGCGTGGTGGACCTTCTGAAGGTGGCCAAGCACGGTTCTGGCGAGCACGTCTATCTCGTAGAGTTCGAGTATCGGGAGTGAAGGCCTGACGCGGCTTGGGAAAGCGCGCCGGTCGAGCTAAAGTCCCGACGATCGGAGACGAGCGATGGCCGCGGACGCGCTGGATGATGGGGTCGAGCTGGAACCCGGCAAGGAGGCGGCAAGCCTGGTGGAGCCGCGGGGCGGCGACCTTGTCTATCGCCATCGCCGGTCGACCCGGATCTGGCACTGGCTCAACGCACTGGCCGTGTTCGTCCTGCTGATGAGCGGGATGATGATCTTCAACGCCCACCCACGCCTCTATTGGGGCGAATATGGCGCGAATCCCGATTGGGCCTGGCTGGACCTCGGCCCGCGGCCTTTTCCCGGCTGGGCGACGATCCCCACCGAGCTACAATCTCGCCGGCGCGCGCAGCTGGCATTTCCTGTTCGCCTGGCTGCTGGTCGTCCCCGGCCTGCTCTACTGGCTGTGGAGCTTCCGCAACCGCCACATCCAGCGCGATCTCGCGCCGAAGCGGGAGGAGCTTTCGCCGCGGCACATCTGGCGGGACGTCAAGAACCACGCCCGCCTGCGCTTTCCCGCCGGCGCGGCGGCGCGCGACTACAACATCCTGCAAAAGGCCAGCTATCTCGCCATCCTGTTCTTCCTGCTGCCGCTGGTCGTGCTCACCGGCCTGACGATGTCGCCGGGGATGGACTCGGCCTGGCCTTGGCTGCTCGACCTGTTCGGCGGGCGGCAATCGGCGCGTTCGATCCACTTCATCGCCGCCGCCGCTGATCGCCGCGTTCATTCTCGTCCACCTGGTCATGGTGATGCTGGCGGGGCCGATCAACGAGATCGGCTCGATGATCACCGGCCGCTATCGCCTGCCGAGGGGTAGATCATGATCGAGAGGATCAGCCGCCGCCGGATGATCGCGTCGCTGGGCGCCGGGGCAGGGGGGCTGCTGGTGTCGGGCTGCGACCGGATCGGCCGCTCGGCGGGCTTCCAGGCGGTGCAATCCTCCGCCCAGGATCTGACCATGGCGGCTCAGCGGCTGGTGATCGACCGGAGCGCGCTCGCCCGCGAGTATGACGCCGCCGACATGTCGCCCGTGTTCCGCACCAACGGCAACGTCATGCCGGCCTCGGCCGCTTATCGGGCCCATGCCGCGACCGCCTTCGCCGACTGGCGGCTCATCGTCGACGGGCTGGTGACCCGGCCCCTGGCGCTTTCGCTCGACCGGATCCGGCGGTTGCCCGCGCGCACCCAGATCACCCGCCACGATTGCGTCGAGGGATGGAGCGCGATCGGCAAATGGACGGGCATTCCGCTTGCGCTTGTTGCTGCACGGCGCCGGACTGAGGCCGCAGGCGCGCTTCATCGTCTTCCACTGCGCCGACGATTTCAACGGCATCCCTTATTATGAGAGCCTCGATCTGGTCGACGCCTTCCACCCGCAGACCCTGCTCGCCTGGGCGATGAACGACCGCCCTCTCGAGATCGGCCACGGCGCGCCGCTCCGCCTCAGGGTCGAGCGCCAGCTCGGCTACAAGCACGCCAAATATGTGATGCGGGTCGAAGCCGTCGACAGCCTCGCCCGGATCGGTCTCGGCAAGGGCGGCTATTGGGAGGATCAAAGCGGCTACCAATGGTATGCCGGAATCTAGGCGAGGGGCTCGATCATCAGCACGTCGACCAGGTCGCCGGCCGCTGCGGCCGCAGCGGCCGGCAGGCGCCGCACCAGCGCATTGGCCATGGCCAAGGGAGTTCTGGAGGCCGCTGTCCTGACGCTCGTCGGGCGTGACCCGAAGACGGCCGGCTTCGTCCGCGACAAGCCGTGCGCGCCAATAGACCTCCCGGTCCCCGCCTCGGGGCAGGTCGCGGGTCAGGGCCGCGCGGATCAGTCGGTCCGGCTCGGCTCGATCCTGCAGCGCGAACAGGAGCGGCTTCAGCAGCAAATGCGCGCAGACGAAGGCCGAGGCGGGGTTGCCCGGCAGTCCGAGCACCAACCGGCCGTCGGCGAAGCGCGCGTGCCAGCACGGCTTGCCCGGCTGCACGGCGATCCGATCGAACAGGATCCGGGCGCCGAAGCCCTGCAGCACCGGCCGCAATACGTCGCGCTCGCCGACCGAGGCGCCGCCCAGAGGGAGGATCACGTCCGCATCGAGCCCGGCGCCGCGAAGCTGCGCCGGCGCATCGGGCCGTGTCATCGGACAATATTTCGTGGCGGATCGCGACGCCGCCCCAGGCCGCGACCAGCTCGGCCAGCGCATAGGCAGCCGAATTGACGACCGTGCCGGGCGCCAGCACCGCGCCGGGGTCGCGCAATTCGTCGCCCGAGGCGAAAATGGAAACGCGCGGCCGGCGGCGGACCTGGAGCGTGCCCCGGTTGGCGGCCGCGGCGAGGCCGAGGCGGGCGGGCGTCAGCCTTGCGCCGGCGGGAACCAGCAATTGCCCGGCCGCGAAGTCGCAGCCGGCGGGGCGGACATAGCGGGCCGGGCCGGGCGGGGCGACGATTCGGATCCGGTCGCCGTCGCGCTCGACGATCTCCTGGATGACGATTCGGCCGGCGCCTTGCGGAACGACGCCGCCGGTCGCGATCCGCACCGCCGTACCCGGAGTGACGCTGCCGCCGAACGGAGCGCCGGCGGGGGCCTCGCCGATCACGCCGAGGCTCGCGCCTGCCACTGCCTCCGCTTCGCGCACGGCATAGCCGTCCATGGCCGACATCGGGTCCGCCGGCTGATCCCGCGCGGCGACGATATCGGTTGCCAGCGTCGCCCCCCCGCAGTCGGCGATCGGCAGCGTTTCAGCCTCGACCGGAGTCACGTCCGCGAGCAGCAGCGCACGCGCCTCGTCCAGGGAGAGCAGGGTCACTCGCGCCGCCAGTCGCCCGACCTGCCGCCACTCTTCGCGACCAGCTCGATCCGCTCGATCGTCATTCCGCGCGCTTTGGATTTCAGCATGTCGTAGATCGTGAGGCAGGCGACCGAGACCGCGGTCAGCGCCTCCATCTCGACCCCGGTCCGGCCGGTCGTCCTCGCCTCGGCGGTGACGGCAAGGCCCGGCAGGGTCTCGTCAGGCTCGACCTTCACGGCCACCGCGGTCAGCGGCAGCGGGTGGCAGAGCGGGATGAGGTCGCCGGTCCGCTTCGCCGCCATGATACCCGCCAGCTCGGCGATCCGCACGACGTCGCCTTTCGCGGCGCTTCCCGACAAGACCAGGGCCAGGGTCGCTTCGTCCATCCGGACATGGCCGCGCGCCGCCGCGAAGCGGTCGGTTTCGGGCTTGGCGGACACATCGACCATGCGCGGCCGGCCGTCCTCGTCGAGATGGGTGAGACCGCCGGCCATCATCGCTCTCCGAGCCGCGGCATGATCTCGACCAGATTGCAGGGCCGAGTGCGCGCGTCGAGCTGGGGAGAGATCACCTTGTCCCAGCCGTCGCGGACCGCGCCGCCCGAGCCGGGCAGGCAGAAGACGAAGGTCCCGTTCGCCACGCCCGCGCAGGCGCGCGACTGGATCGTCGACAGGCCGACCGACTGGAAGCTGACGTTGTGGAACACCACCGCGAACCCCTCGATGACCTTGTCGAACAGCGGCGCCACCGCTTCGGGCGTGACGTCGCGGCCGGTAAGGCCGGTGCCGCCGGTCGAGATCAGCGCGTCGATCTGCGGATCCTCGGTCCACGCGCGGACGGCGGCGCGGATCGCCTCGATATCGTCGGGCACGATGGCGCGCGCGGCGAGCACATGACCCGAATCCTCGATCGCGCCCGCCAGCCAGGCGCCCGAGCCGTCGGTTTCCGGCGTTCGCGTATCCGATACGGTCAGCACCGCGATTCGGACGGGGACGAAGGCTCGGGTCATGAGCGCTCCGTCTCCCACCGCGCGGCGGTCGTCATGGTCGCTCTCACGGGCTTCCAGCCAATGCGCGCCGTCGCTGCGCCGCTCGCGCTTCCAGAAGGGCGCCTCGGTCTTCAGCCGGTCCATCACATAATCGACCGCATCGAAGGCGGCGCGGCGATGCGGGGCGGCGGCGGCGACGAACACGATCGCCTCCCCCGGCGCCAGCGCGCCGTGGCGGTGGACGATGAAGGCGCCGGTCAAGGCGAAACGCGCGACGGCGTCGGCTTCGATGCCGGCGAGCGCCCTTAGGGTGAGGCGGGGATGATGGTCGAGCTCGAGCGCGGACACCGCGGCGCCGTCATTCTCGGGTCGCACCAGGCCGGTGAACGAGACGATGGCGCCGGCGCCGCCCGCCCTCGCCGAAAAATCGGCGAGCAAGGCGGCGGCATCGAACGGCTCGCCCTGGACCGCGATCATCCGCCGCTCACCGGAGGCAGGAAGGCCACCTCGTCGCCCTCGACCAGCCTCCGATTCCCGAGGATCATCTCGTCGTTCACGGCGATTCGGACCGATGAGTCGAGCAATTCGGGCCGGTCCCGGCCGAGCCACGCCCGCAAGGCATCGCTATCGCGGATGCCGGGAGGCACCGGGCCGGCGGGCGCAACATCCCCGAGACGGCCGAAAAAGAGGATCTTCATCCCCCCGTCACCGACATGTGCCGGGCGACGGCAGGTGCGGCGCCGGGACGGATGACGAAGTCGTGACCCCTGGGCTTGCGCCCGATCGCCTCGTCGATGGCCGCGGCGAGCAAGGTATCCTCTGCCGAGGCGCGCAGGGGCGCGCGCAGGTCGGCCCGCGCGGCCTGGCCGAGGCACAGGTACATCTCGCCGGTGCAGGTCACCCGAACCCGGTTGCAGCCGTCGCAAAAACCCTGGCTGAGCGGCGTGATGAAGCCGATCGTCCCGCCTTCGTCCGTGCGGACGTAGCGCGCGGGCCCGCCGGTGCGCCGGGCGAGGTCGGTCAGAGTCCATCTTCGCTCGAAGCGCCGCCGGACCTCGGTCATCGGAACGTGCTGATCGGCCCGCTCCGCCTCGACCGATCCCATCGGCATCACCTCGATCACCGTGAGGGCGGCGCCCCGGGCATGCGCCCATTCGGCGAGGCCGACGAGACCGTCGAGATTGTCGTCGCGCAGAGCGACGGCGTTGAGCTTGACCTCCAGGCCCGCGGCCAGAGCGGCGTCGATCCCTTCCACGACCTGATCGAGCCGCCCGCCGCGCGTGATCCGGGCGTAGGTGCCGGGATCGAGGCTGTCGAGCGAGACGTTGACCCGCCTGACGCCGAAGCGAGCCAGATCGGCCGCGTGCCCGGCCAGCCGGGTGCCGTTGGTGGTCAGGGTCAGCTCGTCGAGGTCGCCCGAGCGCAGGAAGCGCGCCAGCCTCCCGATCAGGTCGAGAATGTTCCTGCGCACCAGCGGCTCGCCCCCGGTCAGCCTGAGCTTGCGCACGCCCTTGCGGATGAACGCCGAAGCAAGCCGGTCGAGCTCCTCGAGGCCGAGCACCTCCGAGCGCGGCAGAAAGGCCATCCGCTCGGGCATGCAATAGGTACAGCGCAGGTCGCAGCGGTCGGTCACCGACAGCCGCAAATAGCTAATCGTCCGCCCGAAAGGGTCGATCATCCGCTGGCTCCCATCATCTCGCCATAGAAGCGGATCGCCAGCCTGACCGCCACATATAAAATGAGCAAAGCGGTGAGGATCCGGACATATTTGGGGTCGAGCCGGCCGCTGCCAAGCGTCGATCCGATCAGGCCGCCGGCGAGGACCGCCGGAAAGAGCGGCCAGTAAGCGGCGAGCGCCTGGGCGCCCGCGCCGCCGCTGCCCTTGGCAAGCTGCCCGCCCAGGCCCGACAGCGAATTGGCGAGGATGAAGACCGCGCACGTCCCGGCGATCGCCTTGGGCGGCCCCCAGCGCAGCATGTAGAGCAAGGGCGCGAGGAAGATCCCGCCGCCGATCCCGACCAGGCCGGCGAGAAAGCCGAGCGCCCCGCCCGCCACCGGCTCGAGCCAGCGCGAGCGGGTCGCGGCCGGCGTCTCCTTTTCCCACAAAGGCTGCCACAGCATCAGCAGCCCGGCGACGAGCAGGGACGCCGCGAGCAGGCCGACGAAGACCATCTCCGCGACCACCAGCCGACCGCCGATCCAGGCGAAGGGAATGGAGAGGATGAACAACGGCCAGATCCGCCGCCAGTCGACATGACCCGAGCGAGCGAAGCGCCAGCTGCCGACCGAGACGACCAGGACATTGCAGGCGAGCGCGATCACCGGCACCGCCCGATAATCGGTCCCCGCGAGCACCAGCAGGGCGTTGTAGGTCGATCCGCCGCCAAATCCCGCGGCGCCGTAGAGCAGCGCAGTGACGAAGAAGAGGGCGGCGAGACCGGGCATGGAGGTGGTCCTAATGCCCTTCGGGCGCGATGGATATGCGAGCGTGACGCTTCGTCGCCCTGATCGGCGGCTTGACGGCCTTTGCGGCTTGACCCCAATAGTCACGGTCTCTCCAGGAGGATTTTATGGCGCGTGTCGAGGTTTGCGGAATAAGCAAATCGTTCGGCGCGACCGCCGTGCTGCGCGACATCGACCTGAGCGTCGAGGACGGCGAGTTCGTCGTCCTCGTCGGCCCGTCCGGCTGCGGGAAATCGACCCTGCTGCGCACGATCGCCGGCTTGGACGAGGTGGATTCGGGCACCGTCCTGATCGGCGAGACCGACGTCACCCGGCTCCCGCCGGCAAAGCGGCGGATCGCGATGGTCTTCCAATCCTACGCGCTCTACCCGCAGATGACCGTCTACCAGAACATGGCCTTCGGCCTGCGCCTGGCGGGGCAGGACGGGGAGGCGATCGACTCGGCGGTCCGCAACGCCGCCCGGCTGCTCGACATCGAGCACCTGCTCGAACGCCGCCCCAAGACGCTTTCCGGGGGCCAGCGCCAGCGAGTCGCGATCGGCCGCGCGATCGTCCGCGAGCCGGCCGTCTTCCTGTTCGACGAGCCGCTTTCCAACCTCGACGCGGCCTTGCGCGTCAGGATGCGTTATGAATTCGCCAGGCTGCACCAGCGGCTCAAGACGACCACCCTCTATGTCACCCACGACCAGGTCGAGGCGATGACTCTCGCCGACCGGATCGCGATCATGAATCGCGGCCGGATCGAGCAATTCGGCACGCCGGACGAGCTCTACCATGCTCCGCGGTCGGTCTTCGTCGCCTCCTTCATCGGTTCGCCCAGGATGAACCTGCTGGAAGGCGTCATCGAAAAGGCCGAGCCGGGGCGGGTGGGGGTGAGGCTGGCCGGCGGCGCGCTTCTGGACGCGGCGGTCGACGCCGACAAGGCGCGCCCCGGCGACAAGGTCACGCTCGGCATACGTCCCGAGCATTTGCGGTTGCGGAGGACCGGTATCGCGGGCGAAGTCGCGCTGGTCGAATCGCTCGGCAATATCCGCTTCGCCTATTTCGCCACGGCCGCGGACCCCGACCCCCTTGTCCTGCAGCCCGGCGCGGGCGAGGCGATCCGCCAGGGCGAAACGCTGAGCGTCGGCGCAAGCCCCGATCAATGCCACCTGTTCGACTCGGAGGGCCGCGCTTTCTCCCGCGCGGGGCCCCGCTCCCTGGCGGCCTAATTCCCCGCTCGCGGGGCTTTCCATGAAACCGCTTGCAGCGTTCTTGATACATGATAGGTTCGCTCGGATGTAACCGTTTACATAAGACGGTGCATGAGGAGGACGGATGCTAGCCTTCTGCATCAGGCAAGGCAGCTTCAGCTTCGGGTCCAACCGATGAGGAGCGTGACGATTCGAGACGTCGCGCGCGCGGCGAACGTCTCGACGGCCACGGTCTCGCGAGTCCTGAACCGGAGCGAGACGGTCGCCGAACCGACCGTCAGCCGAGTGCTCAAGGTTGCC
Organism: uncultured Alphaproteobacteria bacterium; assembly: GCA_963850005.1. Classification (GTDB taxonomy): domain Bacteria; phylum Pseudomonadota; class Alphaproteobacteria; order Sphingomonadales; family Sphingomonadaceae; genus Allosphingosinicella. The sequence continues at coordinate 329,543 of CAWKJG010000004.1, read as the reverse complement.
AACGAGCTTGACTATGTCCCTCACGGCGGCGCGCGTTCGCTCGCCAGCAAGCGTACCGACACGATCGGCGTGCTGCTTCCGGACCTTCACGGCGAGTTCTTCTCGGAGCTGATCCGCGGCATCGACGCCGGCACCAGCGCGCACGGCCTCCATCTCCTCCTGTCGCGCTCCCATGGCGATCCGCAGGAGGCCGCCGCCGTGCTTCGCGCGATGCGCAGCCGGGTGGATGCGATGCTGGTCATGTCGCCTTATGCGGACGGCGAGGAGCTTTCCACGGCGCTCAAAGGCGACGTTCCCCTGGTGCTGCTCAACAGCAGCAGCGGCGGCGTCGGCGGCCGCCACCCGACCTTCGCCATCGACAATCACGCCGGGGCCTATGCGATCACCGCCCATCTCATCGAAACCGGGCGTCGGCGGATCGCTTTCATCGCCGGTCCCGCCGACAATATCGAGGCGGCCGAGCGACTGCGCGGCTATCGCGCCGCTCTGGCCGCGACCGGCCAGTCGGGCGAGCAGATCGCGCAGGGCGACTTCACCGAGCACTCGGGCCTTGCCGCGGCAAGACAGCTGCTCCGGACGGCGAATCCAGACGCCATCTTCGCCGCCAACGACATGATGGCGATCGGCTGCCTGCAGGCGCTTCGCGAGGCAGGTCTGCGGGTGCCCGGGGACGTCGCCCTGGCCGGGTTCGACGACATTCCGGTCGCGCGCTTCGTCGAGCCGCCGCTCACGACGGCCGGCGTTTCAATCGCGGAGATCGGACGTCAGGCGCTCGAATGCTGCGTCGCGATCATCCGCGGCGCCGACGCCGGCGATCGCAACCGCACCTTCACGCCCCAACTCGTCGTCCGGGCGTCCACAGGCAGTTCCAAACAAGGGCCGCAGAGCCCGGCATCAGAGAGGATATAGACATGGCCAAGCCCAATTCCCGCAGTAAGCCGCTCACCGCCTTCAGACTCGCGCTGCTCGCCACGTCGCTGCTCGCGACCGCGCCGGCGATGGCGCAGCTAACCACCGCGACGATCCGCGGCACGGTGAGCAGCGGGGAGGCGGCTGCCGCCGGGGCGACGGTGACCGCGACCAACGTCGAGACGGGGGATTCGCGCACCGCCACCACCGGCGCCGACGGCGGCTACAACCTTACCGGCCTGCGCCCCGGCACCTACGACATCAGCTTTACGCCCGGCGGGGGCGAAGCGGTCGTCCGCCGGGTCATCGTCTCGGTCGGCCAGACCGCCTCGCTCGACGCCGATACCAGCGCCAACAGCACCTCGATCGACGACCAGGGCGCGACCGCGCCGGGAAGCGCCGCCGCGGGCGAAAACACGATCGTCGTGACCGGAACCCGTCTCGTCGAGGTCAAGACCTCCGAAGTGGCGACCAACGTCAGCCGCGAGCAGATCGAGAATCTGCCGCAGAACAATCGCAACTTCCTCAACTTCGCCGCGCTCGCCGCCGGGCATTCGAGTCAACCAGACGGAATTTCGCCAGAATTTCGGCGGCGGCGGCGTCGGTGCCGACCGCAACGGCGATACGTTCGGGGGGCCGCAGATCAACGTCTTCATCGACGGCGTCAGCCTCAAATCCAACGTCAACCAGGGCGGCATCGTCGGCCAGGACGTCAGCCGCGGTAACCCCTTCTCGCAGCTTGCGGTGCAGGAATTCCGGGTCATCACTTCCAACTTCAAGGCCGAGTATGAGGATGCCGGAACGGCGATCATCACGGCGATCACCAAGTCCGGCACCAATGAGCTGCACGGGGAAGTCTTCGGCGCCTTCCAGAACGACGACATGATCTCGCGCGACTTTTTTCAGCGCCAGAATAATCAGGACCCGGCGCTCAAGCGCTACCAATTCGGCGCGGCGCTCGGCGGACCGATCATGAAGGACCGCGTCTTCTTCTTCGTCAATTACGAGGCCAACATCCAGGACCGGGCGAAATCCGTCGTGCCGGGCAACATCCCGGCCGGGGCCACCCTGCCGTTCAACCCGGCGGACTTCGCCGGTACCTTCGTCAGCCCCTTCCGCGAGCATCTCGGCTTCGCCAAGCTGAGCTTCCAGATTTCCGACACCCAGCTGCTCGAGGCGACCGGCAGCATTCGCAAGGAAACCGATCTGCGCGACTTCGGCGACCAGAATGCGCGCTCGCGGGGCACATCGGTCGACAACAAGGTCTATACCGGAAAGCTTCGCCACCAGCTGGAGGGCGACGGCTTCGTCAATGAGCTTACCGTCGATTACCTGCGCTCGGACCTCGCCTTCGGCGCCGACCTCACCCAGGGCTTCGGCCGGATCTACGAGGGCGTGATCGCCGTCGGCGGCAGCGCCGCGTTCCAGGAGGTCGGGCAGCAAGGCCTGACCTTCCGCGACACTCTCAGCCTGACGGACATCCACTGGGGCGGCAATCATCTCATCAAGGGCGGCGCCAAGATCTCGTTCCAGAAATATCGGATCGGCGGCTCCGGCCCGAACGCGATTCCGCAGTTCAACTTCCGCAACGACACGAACCAGGGGCTGAACTTCTCGTTCCCGGAGATCGTGCGCTTCGGCGGCGGCGATCCGGAGGTCGAGGCGAAGACGACTCAGATCGGCCTGTTCGTGCAGGACGATTGGGAGGTGAGCCGGCGCCTCACGCTCAATATCGGCCTGCGCTGGGACTATCGATTCCAACGCCAAGAACAACAGCTTCATCACCCCGGCCGCCGCGACCGCGACGTTGCGGACGCTGGGCGCCGACCCGCGCATCCAGCCGGCCTTCTTCGACGTCGAGGATTATATCTCCACCGGCGACAACCGGAAGGCGGAGATGGACAATTTCGCGCCTCGGATCGGCTTCTCCTACGACTTCAACGGCGATCAGCGCACCGTGCTGTTCGGCGGCTACGGCCGCTATTACGACCGCTCCCTGTTCCGCAGCGCCGGCGAGGAGACGCTGCTGACTCAATACCGCTCCGGTCAGCTCCTGTTCTCGTCCGACGGCCTGCCCCGCAACGGGCAGCCGACCATTCAGTTTCAGCCTGCCTATCTGACCGAGGCGGGTTTCCAGGCGCTGCTCGCGAGCCTGGCCGCCGATCCGACGTCGCCGGGCACCAACGAGCTTCGGGTGATCCCCAACGATCTCAAGACGCCTTACACCGATCAGTTCAGCATCGGCATCCGCCAGCGCATCTGGGACCTGCGTACCTCGGTCACCTTCAATCATACGATCGGCAAGAATCAGATCGGCTATGCTCCGCTCAACCGCTCCTCCGCGATAAACGCGGGCGGCTTCTACGACTTCATTCCGCTGACCAACGGCTATGCCAACGTCGTCGCGGCGTTCAACAGCCGGGCCACGCGCTACAACGGGATCTTCGTCCAGGTCGACAAGCCCTATACCAAGGCCTCGGGCTTCGGCTTCGGCATCGCCTACACCCTCGCTTTCTCGAAAGAGCGGGGCTTCGCCTTCAACTTCGATTTCCCGAACATCGAGGAGCGGCCGTTCGTCCCGAACGCGGGCGACGAGCGCCATCGGCTGGTCGCCAACGGCATGGTCGATCTGCCGCTGGGCTTCCGGGGTTCGGGCCTGCTCACCGTCGGTTCGGGCGTCCCGTACTTCCTCATCGACGCCCGCAACGGCTTTGGACCACGCGACATCCTTTTCCCCGGCAATGTCGGCGACAACAGGATGTTCATGCAGCTCGACCTCAAGCTGCAGAAGGATATCACCCTGTTCGACGGCGGCCGGTTCAGCCTCTGGGCGGAAGTGTTCAACGTCTTCAACCGCGACAATATCGCACGCTACGACAGCTTCGTGTGCTGCGGGAACGAGATCGATTCCGCGCCCAACATCCTGGTCGGGCCGCCCCGCAGCGTCCAGGTCGGTGCAGCCTTCCGCTTCTGATCGCGACGGGGGCCGCGGCCGCTCGGCCCCCACGGTGTGAGTTGACGAATTTGATTGGTCGCCGCGACGTCGTCAAAATGGGCGGGCTGGGCCTGGCGGCGCTGGCCGCCGCCTGCGGCCGCCGGCTTCCCCTCGGCGCGGCAGCGGTCGGGGACGAGGCCTTCCTCGACGATCTCCAGCGGCGGACCTTCCGATTCTTCTGGGAGACCGGCAATCCCGAGAACGGCCTCGCCCGCGACCGTTATCCCACGCCCTCCTTCGCCAGCATGGCGGCGGTCGGCTTCGCGCTCACGGCCTATCCGATCGGCGTGGAGCGGGGCTTCGTCGACCGCGCCGCCGCCGCCGCACGCGCCCTGGCGACCTTGCGCTTTCTCGCCCGCGCCCGGCAGGGGGACGCGCCCGAGGGCACGACCGGCCATAAGGGCTTCTTCTATCATTTCGTCGACATGGAACGTGGCGAGCGCTTCGAGCGGACCGAGCTTTCCACCGTCGACACCGCTTTGCTGCTCGGCGGCATCCTCTTCGTCCAGGGCTATTTCGACCGGCCCGGCGAGCGTGAGATAAGCGAGCTGGCGGAGACGATCTACCGCCGCGTCGACTGGCGCTGGGCGATGGCGCGGCCGCCTCTGGTCTCGCTCGGCTGGTCGCCGGAAAAGGGGCATCTTCCCTACGACTGGGTCGCCTATAGCGAGGCGATGCTCGTCTACATCCTCGGCCTCGGTTCCCCCACTTATGCGCTCGAGCCGGCGAGCTGGAACGGCTGGGCGAAGGGCCTCGCCGGGCATTGGGGAACGGCCGGCGGCCAGGAGCTCGTCCGCTTCGGCCCCCTCTTCGGCCACCAGTACAGCCATGTCTGGATCGACTTCCGCGGCATTCGCGACGGCTTCATGCGCGGCAAGGGCCTGGATTATTTCGAGAACAGCCGTCGCGCCGCGCTGGCCCAGAACGCCTATGCGCTGGAGAATCCGATGGGCTGGCGCGGCTACGGACGCGACCTGTGGGGCCTCACCGCCTGCGACGGGCCGGCGGACGCGACTCTGGAGCTCGACGGCCGAAGCCGCACCTTCCGCTCCTATTCCGCGCGAGGGCCGGGCGATTTCGACGACGGTACCGTCGCGCCCACGGCGGTTGGGGGATCGGTGCCCTTCGCGCCCGAAATCTGCATCCCGGCGCTGAAGGCGATGCGGCGCGACCATGGCGAGGATCTCTACGGCGATTACGGGTTCCGCGATGCGCTGAACCCCAGCTTCACCGCGCCGGCGAAGCTTCGCCACGGCCGGGTGGTGCCGGGCAAGGGCTGGTACGACACCGACTATCTCGGCATCGACCAGGGGCCGATCCTTGCGATGATCGAGAATCACCGAAGCGGCCTCGTCTGGAAGGTGCTGCGCGGCAATCCGCATGTCCGCCGGGGGCTGGAACGGGCCGGCTTCGCCGGCGGCTGGCTCGGCGCGTGAGCCGTATCGCCGCCCGTCCTCTTCCTGGCGCTGCTTCTGACGCTGCTGCTCGGCTGCTCCGGACAAGGCGACGAGCGCGAGGTGGTGCATTTCTGGGCGCTGGGACGGGAAGGGGAGGTGGTCACCCAGCTCATCCCGGAATTCGAGCGGCTCAATCCCGACATCCGGGTCAAGGTCCAGCAGATCCCCTTCACCGTCGCCCATGAAAAGCTGCTCACCGCCTTTGCCGGCGGAGTCACCCCCGACGTCGCCCAGCTGGGCACGAGCTGGGTGCCCGAGCTGGTCGCGCTCGGTGCGCTGGAGCCGCTCGACGCCCCGATCGCCGCTTCGTCCACGGTCAGGCAGTCCGACTATTTCGCCGGAGGGTGGACCAACAACGTCATCGACGGCCGCATTTGGGGGGTGCCCTGGTATGCGGATACGAGATTGCTTTTCTACCGGCAGGATCTCCTGCGCGAAGCGGGCTTCGCCAGGCCTCCGCAAAGCTGGGCCGAATGGGTCGCCGCGATGCGTGCGATCAAGGCCCGCGCCTCGCCCCGCGACTATGCCATCTTCCTTCCAGTGAACGAATATGAGCCCCTGCTCGCGCTGAGCCTGCAGCAGCCGGAACCGCTCCTGAGAGAAAGCGGACGTTACGGCAATTTCCGCTCGCCCGGCTTCGTTCGCGCCTCGGATTTCTACCTCTCGCTGTTCCGTGAGGGGCTCGCCCCGCCGCTCAGCAACACGCAGATCTCCAACCTCTACGACGAGTTCGCCCGCGGCCATTTCGCCTTCTACATCAGCGGCCCGTGGAACATCGGCGAGTTCAAGCGCCGGATGCCGCCCGAGCGGCAGGACGACTGGATGACGGCGCCCCTTCCCGGTCCCGACGGCCCCGGGGCCTCGATCGCGGGCGGTTCCGCTTTGGCCGTCTTCGCCCGTTCCGAGCGCAAGGCGGCGGCATGGAAGCTCGTCGAGTTCCTCTCCCGGCCGGAGATCCAGCTGCGCTTCTTCGAGCTGACCGGCGACCTGCCGCCGAGGCGCAGCGTCTGGCGAGCGCCGGTCCTCGCCGGCGACGTCTACGCCGCCGCCTTCCGCGACCAGCTCGAGCGCGCCAGGCCGCCGCCCCAGGTGCCCGAATGGGAGAGGCTGGGCACGCAGATGCGGATCGTGACGGAGCGCGCCGTGGCCGGCCAGCTGTCGCCCGCGGCATTCCGAGCCACGCTCGACGCCGATGCCGACCGAATGCTCGCGAAGCGGCGCTCGCTGATGGCGCCGGAGGCCGGCCGATGACTCGCGGCGACCGCGCCGGCTGGGCCTTTGCCGGCCCGGCCCTGTTCATGCTCGGGCTGTTCTTCTTCGTGCCGGTGGCGCTCGCCTTCGCGCTCAGCCTGACCGACTTCGACCTTTATGCCCTGGCCGACCTCGGCAATTTGCGCTTCGTCGGGGTCGGCAATTACGCTGAGCTGTTCGGAACGCCCCTGTTCTGGAAGGCGCTGGCCAACACCTTCTACTTCGTCATCGTCGGCGTGCCGCTGTCGATCGGCCTGTCGCTCGGCGCCGCCCTTCTGCTCAACCGCGGCCTCCGGCGCCTCTCCGGGCTGTTCCGCACCGCCCTGTTCGCGCCGGTGGTGACCACTCTCGTCGCGGTCGCCGTGATCTGGCGCTATCTGCTCCACACCCGCTACGGAATGATCAATTACGGCCTCGCCCAGCTCGGCATCGAACCGATCGACTGGCTCGGCGACCCGGGCTGGTCGATGCCGGCGATCATCCTTTTGGCAGTCTGGAAGAATTTCGGCTACAACATGGTGATCCTGCTCGCCGGGCTCCAGACCATCCCCGCCGACCTCTACGAGGCGGCGACGATCGACGGCGCTTCGGCGTGGCAGCGCTTCCGCCACGTCACCATTCCCTCGCTGGCGCCGATGCTCCTGCTCGTCTCGATCCTCACCATGGCCGGCTATTTCCAGCTGTTCGCCGAACCTTATGTGATGACCCAGGGCGGGCCGGTGGAGAGCACGGTCAGCGTACTCTATTTCATGTACGAGCAGGGCTTCAAATGGTGGAATCTGGGCGTCGCCTCCGCCGTCGCCTTCATCCTCTTCGTCATCATGTTCGTCATCACCATGATCCAGTTCCGGATCGCCAAAGCGAGGGGGGCTATCTGATGCGCCGCTCGCGCCGCGCCGCCGCCCTCCAGATCGCGCTCCTGTGCCTGCTCGCGGGCTTTGCCTTGTTCCCTTTGCTGTGGATGGTCTCGGTGTCGCTGATGCAGCCCGGCGAGGCGAGCCGTTTCCCGCCGCCCTTCCTGCCCGCCGAGCCGGGGCTCAGCGCCTATCGCGCGCTGTTCGAGACGACCGGCATCGCCCGCTATTTCCTCAACAGCCTGTTCGTCGCCAGCCTCGGCACGATCCTGTCGCTGCTCTTCAACGCCACCGCGGGCTACGCCTTCGCCAAGCTGCGCTTCAAGGGGCGCGACCGCATCTTCCAGCTGCTGCTCGCCGCCCTCGTCATTCCGGCTCAGGTGACGATGCTGCCCTTGTTCCTGATGATGAAGGAGCTGGGGCTGATCAACACCTTCGCCGGGGTGCTCGTGCCCGTCACCGCCAGCATCTTCGGAATCTTCCTGGTGCGTCAATATGCGATGTCGATCCCCGACGAGCTGCTCGAGGCGGCGAGGGTGGACGGCGCCGGCGAAGGGCGGATCTTCCTCCAGATCGTGGTTCCGGCGCTCACCCCGATCCTGATCACTCTGGCGCTGTTCACCTTCCTCGGCACCTGGAACGATTTCATGTGGCCGCTCATCGTCCTGGTCGACCAGGATCTCTACACCCTCCCGGTCGCACTGGCCGCGCTGTCGCGCGAGCATGTCCAGGACAACGAGCTGATGATGGCGGGATCGGTGCTGACCATCCTTCCGGTGCTTTTGCTCTTCTTCGTCCTGCAGCGTTACTACCTGCAGGGCCTGCTCGCCGGCAGCGTCAAGGGATGAGGCGGCTCCTCGTCCTCCTCCTGCTCGTCCTCGCCGGGCCGGCCTTCGCCCAGCAACCGCGCCTGCTCGACGATTTCGCGGCGCCGGCGGTGGCGTGGCGGGCGCAGGCGTCGGACGGAGTCACCGGCACGATGCGGCCCTACGAGGGCGGGCTTCGGCTCGATTACGATTTCAGCCGCGGCTCGGGCTACGCCTTCCTGCGTCGCGCCTTGCCGCTCGAGCTGCCGGCCAATTTCGAATTGCGCTTCCGACTGCGCGGCCAGGGCCCCGCCAATGCCCTCGAAATCAAGCTCACCGACGCCAGCGGCGAGAATGTCTGGTGGCACCGCCGCGCCGATTACGTCCCGCCCGGCCAATGGCAGACCCTCCGCATCCGCCGCCGCCAGATCGACTTCGCCTGGGGCCCGACCACGGACCGCACCCTGCGCCGGGCGGCGGCGATCGAGTTCGTCGTCGCGGCAGGCTCCGGCGGCGGCCGCGGCTGGATCGCGGTCGACGACCTTGAGATCGCGCCCTTGCCCGAACCGCCCGCCGTGCCGCCGTCGATCATCGCAACCGCGGACGGCGGCGAAGGCGCGGCATTGGCGGTGGACGGGAATCGCGCGACCGCCTGGACGGTAACGGCGGCGGGAGCGGCGCTGATCCTCGACCTGGGTTATCAGCATGAATTTGGCGGGCTGGTGCTGCGCTGGATGCGAAAACCGTTCCGGGCCGCGACCGCTTATGAGATCAGCCTGTCCGCAGACGGGAAAAGCTGGCGTCAGGCGCTCACGATACGCGACGGCGATGGCATGGAAGATTGGCTGCAAATGCCCGACAGCCAGGCCCGCTACATTCGCATCCGGATCGATCGTGTCCTCGAGCAAAGCGCGGCGCTTGCCGAGGTGGAGGTGCGCCCGCTCGCCTTCGGCGCCAGCACGAACGCGCTCGTCGCCGCCGTCGCCGCCAATGAGCCGCGCGGCGAATATCCTCGCGGCTTCATCGGCGAGCAGAATTACTGGACCCTGGTGGCGACCCCGGACGGTGGCCAGAGCGGCCTGATCGACGAAGACGGCGCGATCGAGGTCGGCCGAGGCGGCTTCTCGGTCGAGCCCACCGTCATCGAAGGAGACCGCGGCTGGACCTGGGCGGATACGACGTCCGTCCAGTCGCTCCGCGAGGCCTACCTGCCGATCCCGACGGTGGAGCGGCGCGGCCCCGGCTGGCGGCTGACGATCACCGCCATCGCCGAACGGCACCGCCTGGTCGCGCGCTATCGCCTGCGAAACGACGGCGCGGCGGTCCGGACGCTCAACCTGATACTGAGACTTCGTCCGTTCCAAGTGAACCCGCCACAGCAATTCCTGAACATCACCGGTGGCGTCAGCCCGATCCGAAGCCTGAGCTTCGACGGGCTCGCGATCCTTGTGAACGGCGTGGCCCGGGTCTGGGCCGAACCGGGAGCGTCCCATATTAGCCAGTTCCGCTTCGACAGCGGCCCGATCGAGGGCAGCGGCACGGTCAGCGGAGACGAATCGGGCCTCGCCACCGGGTGGCTGGCTTATGACATGACCCTCCGGCCCGGCGAGGCGCGCGAGGTGGCGCTGAGCCTCGGGCTCGACGAGAAAGCGGAGCCACTCGGTCCCGGCGGCGCGGCGGCGGTCGAGGCCGCCGCCGCGGCGCGCTGGCGCGAGGCCCTCGGGGATGTCCGCATCACTGGCCCGGCCGCCGCGGCGCCGATCTTCGATACGCTGCGCACGGCGCTTGCCCATGTCCTCGCCACCCGGGAGGGACCGGCGCTTCGGCCGGGCTCGCGCGCCTACGCCCGCTCCTGGATCCGCGACGGCACGATGATGTCGACCGCGCTTCTGCGCATGGGCCTCGCCGAGCCCGCGGACCGCTACCTGCGCTGGTACGCGCCCTTCCAATATGAGAATGGCAAGGTGCCCTGCTGCGTCGACTCGCGCGGCGCCGATCCGGTGCCGGAGCACGACAGCCACGGCGAGCTCATTCATCTGGTCGCGCAGCTCCACCGCTATGCCCCCGATCGCCGCGCGGCTCGCCGGAATGTGGCCGCGGGTCCGCGCCGCCGCCGATCATATCGAAACGCTTCGGCAGACGACCCGGACCGAGGAGAATCGGCGCCAGCTGGCGCTTCGGCCCCGCTACGGACTGCTGCCGCCGTCGATCAGCCACGAGGGCTATTCGGCCAAGCCGGCCTACAGCTATTGGGACAATTTCTGGGCTCTGACGGGGCTGAAGGACGCGGCCTGGCTGGCGGCCGAGCTCGGCCGGCCGGAGGAGGCGCGGCGGCTGGAGGCGCGGGTCGACGCCTATCGAACCGACCTGGTCGCCTCCATCGCCGCCGACCCGGGCCGTCTTCGGCAACCGCTTCATCCCCGGCGCCGCGGACCTCGGCGATTTCGACCCGACCTCCACCACGATCGGCCTCAGCCCCGGCGGCGAGGAGCGCTGGCTTCCCCAGTCCATGGTCCGGGCGACCTTCGAACGCTACTGGCAGGAATCCCTGGCGCGCCGCGACGGCACCCGCGAGTGGAAGGACTACACGCCCTACGAATGGCGCAATGTCGGGGCGATGGTTCGGCTCGGCTGGCGCGACCGGGCGCTGGCCATGGCCGATTTCTTCATGGCCGATCGCCGCCCGGCCGGTTGGAACCAATGGGCCGAGGTGGTCGGGCGCGAGCCCCGCGAGCCGCGCTTCATCGGCGACATGCCGCACGGCTGGGTCGCGTCCGACTTCATCAATGCGGTGCTCGACATGCTCGCCTTCGAACGATTCGAGGACGATTCGCTGGTCCTCGGCGCCGGGATCCCCCGTGCGTGGCTGGAAGGCGAGGGCATTCGAGTCGAGCGCCTGCGCACCCCGTACGGCGCGCTCAGCTATAGCCTTCGCGTCGAGGAGGGCCGCGGAATCCTCGTCCTACCGGCTGGAGGGAACTCCTCCGCCCGGGGGACTGGTGCTCCACTGGATGCGCGGCGACATCAAACTGACCGGCGCCAGCGGCCGCCGGGCGTTCGTCCTTTGACACGCCGCTTCCTCCGCCCGCCGCGCCTCGCTGGCGCCCCCATTCCCGCCTCGCCTGGAGCCCCGACCCGATGACCGCCGATTACAGCTTTCCGAAGGACTTCCTGTGGGGCAGCGCCACCGCCGCCTACCAGATCGAGGGATCCCCGCTCGCCGATGGCGGCGGCGCCAGCATCTGGCACCGCTTCGTCCATACGCCGGGTCTCACCGCGGACGGCTGCACCGGCGACATCGCCTGCGACCATTACAACCGCTACAAGGAAGACGTGGCGCTGATGCGCTCGCTCGGCCTCAAGGCCTATCGCTTCAGCATCGGCTGGGCGCGGGTGCTCCCGGACGGCACCGGCAGGATCAACCCCGCGGGCCTCGATTTTTACGACCGGCTGGTCGACGCCTTGCTCGAAGCCGGGATCGAGCCGCTGCCGACGCTCTATCACTGGGATCTTCCCGCCGCTCTGGACGACCGCGGCGGCTGGCTCAATCCCGACGTGGCGGGCTGGTTCGCCGATTATGCCGAGGTGATGTTCCGCAAGCTCGACGGGCGGGCGCGGCGCTGGGCGACACTCAACGAACCCTGGGTGGTGACCGACGGCGGCTATCTCCACGGCGCGCTCGCGCCCGGGCACCGCAATCTGTTCGAGGCGCCGATCGCCTCGCGCAACCTGCTGCTCGCCCACGGCGCCGCGGTCCAGCGCTACCGCGCCGTCGGCCGGCACGAGATCGGAATCGTCGTCAACCTCGAGCCCAAACATCCGGCGAGCGACGGCGAGGAGGACGTCGCCGCCACCCGCCGCTCCGCCGCCTACATGAACCGCCAGTATCTCGATCCGCTGTTCGGCCTCGGCTGCCCCGGGGAGATGGCAGAGGTGTTCGGCCCCGCCTGGCGCGACTGGACGGCGGAGGAGCTGGCGCTGGCCGCGCAGCCGATCGACTGGCTCGGAGTCAATTATTATACGCGCGGAGTCATGCGCGCGGATGCGGCGGCCTGGCCGGTCGGCGCGGCCTATGTCCGGCAGCCCGGGGCCACTTATTCGGAGACCGGCTGGGAAGTGTTCGAGAAGGGCCTGGAGGAGACCTTGCTCTGGGTGAAGGAGCGCTACGGCAACCCGCCCGTCTACGTGACCGAGAACGGGGCCGCCTTCTTCGACCCCCCGACCGCGACCGGCGGGCGCGTGCGCGACCCGCTGCGCCTCGACTATCTTCACCGCCACCTGCGCTCGGTGCACGGCGCGATCCAGGCCGGGGCGGATGTCCGGGGCTATATGGTCTGGTCGCTGCTCGACAATCTGGAATGGTCGCTCGGCTTCTCGAAGCGCTTCGGGATCGTCCACGTCGACCATGAAAGCCAGGCGAGAACCCCGAAAGACAGCGCGCTTTTCTACGCCCGGATCGTCGCCACCAACGGCGCGGCGCTCGCCGGCGACCCGCATCGGCTGGCGGAAACAGGGCCGGGGTGAGGGCATTGAGTTTCTGGTCCTGCTCTCGAGGACAGCGCTCTCGCCGAGTCTTTGAAAAATGGTGGACGCACCAGGGCTCGAACCTGGGACCCGCTGATTAAGAGTTATCTTTTTCGACTTTTCTGGCGTTTCCCCGAATTGCCTCATGTTGCCGGTTTATCGCGGAAAACGGCCATCTTCCGCTTCACGTTGTTGCTTCCCGTTTCCTGCGGTTTCCGCTACGGTGATTACATGGTGCTTACGTGAGGACCCGCTAATGCCGTCAGGACGCATCACGAAACGGACGGTAGATGCGCTGCCGCTCGGCCCTAATGACCTCTTCCTGTGGGACGACGAGGCTCAAGGGTTTCGGCCTTCGTCTGACCCCGAAAGGGGCCAAGTCCTACGTCTTCCAATATCGCATGGGCGGACGTGAGGCGCCCAGTCGCCGATATACAATCGGCGGCCACGGCTCCCCGTGGACGCCGGAGAAGGCCCGCAAGGAAGCCGAGCGGCTATTGATCATGGTGAGGCAGGGCATTGATCCCGTCCAGGCGGATCAGGAGCGCCGCCGCCAAGCGGTGGATCTCGCCTTCGACTCCTATGTCGAAAGCTTCACTACACTCTACCTGAAGAAGCGTTGGAAGCAGTGGCAACTGGGGGCAGGGGTCCTCAGACGGGAAGCAATGCCGGTCCTTCGTTCCAAGCCCCTCCCGAGAATCAAGCGATCGGACCTGAGCCCAATCTGGGATCGCCTTCAGGACCGGCCCGCCGTGGCGCGTTTGACGCATGCGACTCTGCGGAAGCTATTTCGCTGGGCTGTGAGCCGCGGGGATCTTGAACGATCGCCGCTCGAGGGTGTCGAGGCGCCGCCGGCCGTCGCTGCGAGAGATCGCGTGTTGAGCGATGCAGAGCTGCGGGCGGTCTGGAGAGCAGCCGACCAACTCGGGCAGCCTTTCAACGGCTTCTACAAAGTGTTGATACTGACGGGCCAGCGGCGCGAAGAAGTGGCGGGCACGGAATGGTCTGAGCTCGACCGTGACCTCAGTCTCTGGACACTGCCCGGATATCGTACGAAAAACGGGAAGCCGCAGGTCGTTCCGCTTAGCAGGCCCGCGTTTGAGCTGCTCGACGAACTTGCCGGGGGCTCGCCATGGCCTCGCCGCGGCCTTGTTTTTTCAACCACCGGTTCCACCCCAATATCAGGCTTTTCCAAAGCCAAGCTGAAGCTCGACACTCTGATGAGCGAAAGCCTTCCATCCGATGACCTCAGGCCTTGGCGAGCGCACGACATTCGCCGGACGGTCGCGACCGGGTTGCAGCGTCTGGGAGTCAGGTTTCGAAGTCACGGAGGCCGTTCTGAACCATCTGAGCGGAGCGAAAAGCGGCATTGCCGGCGTGTACCAGCGCTATGACTGGGCAGCGGAGAAGCGGCACGCGTTGGAAGCATGGGGCACGCATGTCGCCGGTCTGGCTGCGGAATGTTGAACCGTGGTTGAGGCGAAAGCGGAATTCTGGAACCCGGTTTACAATTTCCGGATGTGGCGCGATTTAGATGGGACGATCGACGATCTGATCGGCGCCTACGGTCTCTCTTCTGTGAGAAAATCACTCTCGAGGCACGAAGCTCGTGGCCGTGAACCGCAATTCGACGACAAGGAGCTGCGGATCTTCGTCGGGCGGCTTGACGGCATGCACCACGCGCTCGGTACGACGAAGGCGAGCGGTACCAGAATGAAGGCGCAGTGGGGCTCCAAGTTTCCGGAGCATCGGCGTGGGGCAGCTGAAAAACACGCAGAGCGCGTTCTGAAAAACCGAAAAGTTCTGGGACTTACATTCGCAATCGGCGAATTCTGGAGTGAAATGGATGAACGCGCTCGAAGGCGCGTGCTTCGAGAAGTGGCCACGGCCGAAGTGGAGTTGCACCCTTGGATCCGAGATATTGCAGCCGCACTGGCCATAGGGCCTGCCTCGGATCTCGATGAGCGGCCGCCCTCGCGCGGGATGGTGCCCGATCCGATCGGCCTCCCACGGCTAAATCGTAAACTGCAGGCTATTGTGGATGAGCTTCTCGTCCCAGCCTTCAAGTACGGGGCCTTACGACAAAAATAAGCCCATTTTTGTAATCTAACGACCAGTCACCACTCGTGGCACAGAGCATCCTAGGACCAGATCACGTTGCTCCGAGGAGGTCGAGGTGCAGGGAATTACAGATACGCGCGGCGCGGCGGACCATATCGGTCTTGCAGCCTCCACCTTGGAGAAGCTGCGGGTTTTCGGCGGTGGCCCCGTCTATTTGAAGCTCGGACGAACTGTCCGGTACCGGGTAATCGACTTGGATGCGTGGCTTAGCGAACGCTTGGTGACCTGCACATCCGAGGAGCCGCATGACCCGGCCCGGAGTTGGCGGTAATGGGCTTGTTCGACGCGGAGTTTGCGGCCGAATGCAGCACTGGGCCAGCTTCGCAGGAATGGACGGCGCCGACGCCGCTGCCGTCAGATCATCCAGCGGTGCTACCGTTTGATGTCGCAGTGCTTCCAGCTCCATTCGTTGACTGGGTGGGTGACATCGCTCTGCGGATGCAGGTTCCACCTGAATTCATAGCCGTGCCGGCGATGATTGCAGCAGGCGCCGTCATCGGGCGCAAGATCGGCATACGGCCGCAGCGAAGCACCGATTGGCACGAGACGCCGAACCTATGGGGCTGCATCATTGGGCGGCCGGGTGTATTGAAGAGCCCCGCGGTGCAGGCCGGCCTGAAACCTCTCAACGACTTGCAAGCTGTAGCTCGCCGAGAGTTCTCGCAGAAAAACATAGAATACGACGCGAGCGCTTTTGAGCGCGAGCTGCGAGCAGATGCCGTCAAGAAACAACTCAAGGAAAGCTTCAAGCTCAACGCCCGCGCGGACGTCAGTGAGCTTCGCCTCACCGACGAGCCTGAGCCCAAGTTGAGGCGGTATCTCGTCAACGACACCTCCTACCAATCACTCGGCGTCTTGTTGATGGAGAACCCGAACGGCCTACTCACGTATCGCGACGAACTGGTTTCCTTGATGCGCAGCCTCGACCGCGAGGAAAACGCTGAAGCTCGCGGCTTCTATCTGACGGGCTGGAATGGGACTGACGATTACACATTCGACCGGATTTCCAGAGGCAACAACCTTTACGTCCCCTCTCTCACCATCAGCATGATCGGCTCCACACAGCCGGCACGGATCGCGGAGTACGCTTCGACGGCTATACGCGGCGGCGCCGGGGACGACGGACTGATCCAAAGGTTCAGTTTGATGGTCTGGCCCGATGGGTGTTCCGCCTGGAAAGACCATGATCGCGAACCGGACTCATTCGCGCGCAGGCAAGCCACTGAGACCTTCAACAGGTTAGACAAAATCACCCCACCGGCAGTCGGCGCGCAGCAGGATCCCGTGCAGGAGAACCGACCGTTCCTTCGTTTCAGCGACGACGCATTAGCTGAGTTTCAGGGATGGAGATACGACCACGAACGGCGCCTGCGCAGTGGCGATCTCCACCCGGCGATGGAGAGCCATCTCGCCAAATACCGAAAGCTCGTTCCGGCGCTCGCATTGATCCACCATCTCGCGTCTGGTGGAACCGGGCCGGTAGGGGTTTCGTCAGTTTCGGCAGCACGGGGTTGGGCGAGTTACCTCGAAAGTCATGCGGTACGAATTTATGCATGCGCTCTGGACAGCAGCTCGCGCGGTGGAAGGACCATCCTTAAGCACGTGCGTCGCGGGGATTTGGGTGATGTTTTCACGGCGCGCGACGTGGCACGGAAAGGTTGGACAGCGTTGGCGACTAGAGAACAGGTCTCCGACGCGCTTGATCTGCTCCAAGAACTGAATTGGCTGCGCATTCAGCTCGTGCATCCAGGCCCCACCGGAGGGCGACCTACGTTCGCCTATGCGGTCAACCCGGAGGCCATGAGACAATGATCGGCTTGATTGCCTCGTCCATCGATGCCGAAACTCAGCTATACGCTCAAGTGACAAAACTGACGGAACCAGTTTCGTCAGTTTTGGCAGTAACGTCCGTACGGCTGCATCGAAGCCAGGAACGGGGGATCCATTTAGCTTTGCTAAAAGGCGGTGTGACGCCAAGTGATGGGGGCACCGTGCCTCGTGGGCGCACTGTTCTGAACATTGAGCGGAGGCGCGATCATGCCATTCCTTAAGGGCCAAAGCGGCAATCCGGGCGGGCGGCCTAGAGTCTCCCTGCCTGATGGGCGAACGCTCTCTGAGCTGGCTCGCGAGCATACCGGTGAAGCCGTTGCCACGCTGGCGGCGGTCATGAGCGACGTCGACTCACCTGCGGCGGCGCGCATCGCTGCAGCATCGACGTTGCTGGATCGCGGATGGGGGCGGGCCAGCCAAGACATAGCCGTAAGCGCGACGGTCGCCCCGCCGTTGGATGTGGACGAGGCGCGGGAAACGATCAGGTGCTTCCTCCAAAATTACGAGCGAAAGAAGGCAGAAGCGCGATTGCATGATCGTGGCAGTAGTTCAGAAGACAGCGCAGCTGTCGAACTAGAACCATCCTTGGCAGCAGGGCTAGGCATCGCCGCGCATGCACCTTTGTGCGCGCGGTTGGCGGAGGATCCCGATGTGTGATTGCCAGCCTGACATTGTGATGTTCGCCGAGTTTCAACCACCTCTGTTTCAGCGGTACGACCTATCGGTCGAGTTCTTGCGGCGACGTCGGCAAGCGAGAGATCTCATGGATGCACAATGGGTGGATCTGCGTTCGATGCCGGACGAGGAAATCACGACTTCCATTGCGCAGAGCTGCGCGATCGAGCCCCTCCGATTGGTGACTGGGCATGCGCGACTTATCGTAGAGCCAACACCCTACACAGCCCGCGACGGGAGGACATGCCATTTCTACCGCAAATTTATCCCGTTCGCAGGCGATGCGGAGCTTTGGGAGCTCTCGCCCAGCCCATTCGCCTGCGGAGAAGCGGAGGGCGCCATAGCCTATCTCGAGTATGTAACCTCCACCCTTGAGGTAAACGAGCAATGCGCGCTTCGCCAGCTTGACCAGCAGGTAGCAAGAGCCGAGCGCCTGATTGCGTTACAGCTTCTGAGAATTGAGCCATTCAACGGAAGCCTTCAATCAATGGTCCGGCGCGAGGTGGCCCGCCGACGGCGCGTAGAAGTATTGCCATGGTGGGAGCGCGCAGTCGGATCCGCATAGCGTGGGATCTCTCCCAATATACTCAGCATTTTTGCACGTGGTCCTCCGGCCGGCTGCTATGCTTTCGGACGAAAAAAGGCCCCGCTAACCTTCAATCAGCGACCCCCTTGACCCCTGCACCGCAATTTCAGGCACTTACATGCGGAAAGGCTTGCTTCGCTGTTCCGAGTTAGCACGAGGTAAGCACCGGTGCGCTTAGAATGGCAGCTACTGGCCGAAAGGTGAAGGTCCGCTTTCGGCGACCGAACAGGGTAAAGAAGACATGTTAAGCGCGGCGAGTTATTCAAGCGGCGCCCTTAGCAGTCCTTCATCGGTCCGATTCGTCGAGTTCGGAATTGGTCGTTCGTTCAGCACGGACCTGCACTAGGCACCCAACGCGGCCCGTACCGCTGGGTGCGTCTGTCAGGTTGATACGTCGGCCCATCGAACGTGTGGCTTGCGATCTCCAGACAATAGTGGACTGCCCACACGGCTATCCGCCATCGAAGGTCGCAACCGTCGCTAATATTCCCGGATCGCTGCGGGCGCTTTCTCCATGGCTGCGAGGTTGAGTTCGAGTCTCGATGCCTCGATCGGCGATCCACGCCCCCACTGTGAATCCGCCCCAGGCGAGCACCGTATGACGAGCGACCCCACCGTCGAACTTCATTGTCACCCGGTCGGGATGAAAAGTCTCATGAAGGAATAGTTCCACCTTGTCCGCGCGAACGCCGGGGTCTGCCGTCACCGAGATTGTCACTTCCACCCAGTCGCCGGGCCCGCGGGCGAACTGTGCGCCAAGCGTAAACCCGCCGCTCCTCTCAAGGCCGCCGAAACGCTCGGCCCAATTATCTTCATCGTCGATAATCGGGCGCGTCAGCGCTGGTGGCTTGGTGTCACGAATTCGAGCGCCGAGCCGGACTCTGCGCGATCGTCACGTTTCCAGGGTTTATTGTACCGGTAGCGATTGTCTCATAATTTGCCGCATCGAGCATGAAGGACGGCGACCTTCGCGCGTCCTCCCAACTCAGGAACGCGCCCGCCTGGACCTGCCGCCGCCGGATATTCACCCAGCGCTCCCATTCCTTTGCCGCGCTTTTCTTGATCAGACCCGTGGAACCGCCGAGTGAAAGCCCACTTAGAAGGTCGATTCCGAGCGCCTGACTTCCGCGCGAAATAGGGATGGCCGGCGATGGAATGGAGATGTTTCAGGACCCTCTTTTCAGACTGTTCACGGTCTTTCGTTCCCCGTTCGGTTTTCTCGCGGGCGTAAGTCCATGCCAGCAACACATTCATGTCCGGAATGAAGCTCAGGCTCTTGCCAATGCGTCGAAGCTCGTTGGCGTCATCCCCGATTTCATCGGCCTCCGCGAGCAGCAGCGCCGCCGCGGTGCAGGCCCAGGGATCCCGCTCCTCCTCGATCAAGTACCGCAACAAACTCCTCGACCGGGCCGCTTCGGGGAAGCTTGCCCGGACTGCCTCCCGCGCGCTTCCAAGGAACATTTTGTCGAGATTGGCGATCAGCGCGGCCCGGTCCGGACGAAGCGGGGTCAAGGAGACAGTCAGGTCGAGCCCTGAAGCCGTTTCCACCGGCGCCAGGATCAGCTGGACACCGCCCCGAAAGAGGGGAAGCCGCATCCGCCATCGCCGGTCTCCCGACACCGCGACGGTCAATCGCCATTCGGGCTTGGTCGGCCACGCCTTGGGGCGCTTTAGGACCAGCGCCGCGCCGCCGTCGGGCTGGTCGCTGACCGACACGGCAAACGAGCCCCGGCGCCAACGCCGTTCGGGGTCTGCGCGGTGGCGTACTGACAGGCCAAGCGAAAAATTCCTCGGTTCTGGCTCCACACCGGGGATTGCCTTCAGACCGCCCGGTGTCGATGCCGGCGATGCGATATAGGCTTCAGCCGCGAGGCGGGCCGGAACGCTGGGGGGCCGCTTGAATGCTACCGACGGATAACCGGTCGCTGTGAACGACGCGCGTTCAAGGGTCATCCGCGCGGCCCCCTCGACAAAGTCCACGTCGTGCAGCTGGACGGCCTCGACCCTGTCCGCGGACAGGTCGAGGCTCTGGTGCATTGTCTCAAGCGAGCCGACGGGCTCAATGATAGCGGTATACTCGCCCGGCCTCAGGGACACAGTCGCGACGTCGTCGGGACCAGTGAGGACGAGGGCGGCGACGTTGGCAACGTCTCTTCCAACCAATTTTACCTGGTACGCGCCGGTACCGGGCGATCGGATCTCGAATTGGCGGAAATCCTCGGCTTCGTTCATGACGCGGCCCTTTTCAGTTTGACTAGCTGGCCGGGCGGCAACGGCCTGAACTTCGCAGGTTCGTATACCGGCGAATTACCGGCGAAGGTTGCATGGACCTCGTAGGTGCGATCCTGGCTCGCATCGATGGGGAAGCGCCAGACCAGGCCCGGATCTCCGCTGTGCTTGACGTGTCCGGGTACACCCGCATCCGTGCAGGCGACATTAATCTGGGCATCCTCCAGATGAAGCTCGATTTCGGTCGTCAACGCAACATGGGTCGTGGGATGAGCGACCTTGATGAGCGCGACGCCCGCGTCATTGAACCTCGTCAGGGGCTCGCACTTGGCGCCCGTTCCCAGGACCTGAGCCAGCACGGGAAGCCCCCCGATGAGCTGCATTCCAGTCACCGCCCAGCCAAGGTCCGCAACTGGTTCGGCGAGCGCGCGCTCGAGGCCTTCGATCAAGGTCTGCGTGAAGAAGGACGGATTGCCGTCGTCCGGTGCCCAGCCCTGTCCGCCGAGGTGAGAGCCGATGAGCGCCACCGTCTTGCGCGCGAGCGCCGCTTCGCTGCTGTCATATTCGATGGGATGATGACCGGTCATCATGCCGCTTGGCGCTCCGACTTGAGCGATGTCGATATCTTGGCAGGCATCGAGGAATACCCAGCCCCGGCCGACTGCCAGTGAGCCCAGGCCCCGCGCCGTCGTCGTGACGTTGAGGGTCGATGCCCATTTCTTGTGGCTCTTGGTGAACACGTCTTCGAGAAACGCCAGCGCGTTCTCCTCGTCGCCCGCCCCATGGCTCGAGACGAACAGAAACGCACTGTCGCCCTCGCGTTCCTTCAGGCCCTTGATCCAGTTGTCGCATTCGGCCTCGACATTGGCGAGCGTCGCGGCCTCGACCGCTCCCCCGGAAGCAGTGATCGTCGCGCCTCCCGCGGGAGCCGGCAAGGCAATTCCGAGCGTGTCGGAGCCAAATGCGACGTCCTTTTCCGAAATGAGGCAGCGGATCGTCCAGATCGGTGCCACAAAGTCGTCGGCACGCCCGGCAAGCAGCGCCATGATCGCCCGCGCTCCGGCGACCGTCGCTACACGGTCGAGGTCGCTGTCAGCCTCAAAGCGGCCGCAGCCGATGACCAGTGCATGGGTGATCGGGTGGTTGGGCAGCGGTCCGCGATCGAAAACGAGGCTCATACGAGGCCGGCCCTAGCCAGGCGGACGCGCAGGCGCTCATAAAAGACCATGTTGTGAAAGTAGGCGCTGTGCGCGCTCATCACACCCGCCATCGTGTCCGCGTAAAAATCCACCGCGCCTTCGAACACGGGTTCCACGAGGAAGGAGAGGACGTCCATTCGATCGAACACATTCCACCAGTGCTTCACTCGAGCGGGCCGCTTCAGCTTTGCCGGGGGCTTCGCCGTTCCGGGTACCGACGGATCGCTCGAGACGTAGAGCTTGAGCTCTTCGAACAGCGCGACCTGAGATCCGATTGTCAGATACAGGTCGGGCTTCAGTGGAAAGCCGAGGGTCTTTTCAAACGCGGTCATCTGCTCCCCGTCGGTCAGCAGATCGTAGAGGATGATCCCGCCAAAGCTGTGCCCGGCGAAGATCAGTTTCTGCTCCTTCTCCTTCGCAGCGCGCGCCGCCTCCTCGATGTCCTTGAGGACTATGGCGCGAATCGTCGCGCGGCGGTCGCCGTCCTTCAGATAAGCGAAGGCGTCGCCGAGGAAGATACCAATGTCGGGGGAAAATTGACGAGCTGCTCGAGCCGCTGTCTCGTTGGTTCCATCAGCAAGTATCCCGCCAACGACTTTGATCACCCTCTTGAACTTATTCAAAAATCCGAGCGCGACGTCTTTCCTCGCCGGCGAACTTTGCTTTTCGAGTTCAGTGAGAAACGCCTCGTCGGTTTTTACATTGTCCAGCCAATCAGGCCTGGCGGATTTTTCAGCGTATTTTTCAGCGTAAATAGCGGCGGCCGCCCAGAACCGCTCGGACTCGGCGATCTCGCCCTTGGCTTTGGCCCTCGCGTCAGGGGTTCGAGCTTTCGCGACGCTCTCCTCGCGTTGCGCGAGGTCGGCGACCGAAAGGGCTCCAATCGCTGCAGGGAAGTCTGCCCGGGCGGCGGTGAGTACGGCGTCCTTGGGTGGGGCAGGAGGCACTGCAACGGCGTTGCCGAGCTGCAGATAGCCAGTTTTCATGTTGGGCACCGATGCAAACTGCCAGGCCGCTTTTGCCGCCGAGCCGCCCCAATAGGGATTATAGATGGTCGCCGTGCCCCCCAAGGCGTTCCGAAGACGCTCGCTCCGGCGCTCAACGTCCGCTTCGAAGCCACCGACGTCGCGATTTGCGACCCCATGGACAAAGACTAATTGCGCCATGTCGTTCCCCCCTCATAAAGCCGTGAACCCGGCCATCCGGTTCCCCGTCCTTTGCCGCCGGCGCCACCTGTCGAACAATTGCCATCGTCGCAGGTCATTTAGGTCAATAACGACGAATACCGGCGTACGCAGGCAGGAAAGCGGCGATTTTGCAGTTGGAGAAGATGCGCCGGTTGTTCACTTCCGTCAAACCTAACGCACCAAGAAACCAGACAAGATACCGGCGATCTCGACAGTTTTATCTCATACAAACGACTAGCACCGCTAAGGTGCCGAGGATCGCCAGCTTCGCTCAAGTCCTCTGCCATCGATAGCTCCATGCGCAGACAAGAGGTCGGATTCAGACTCGTCCATCGCGGACCTTCCGACGGACAGCGAATGTCGCCAATGGGTCGAAAGCGCACGTTGTGCCTCTACCTGAACGAGCGTCCGGTCTTGGGAACCACCCACTCAACCCTGGGGCGGCCGCTATTGGCGCCAAGCGGACATTGGCCCTGTGGCAATTCGGAGCCGAGGGCAGGGGAACAGCTAATATTCAATCACCTGTTCGAAGGTGACACCTCCCTCAGAAGCGTTTCGATAATTCATCCTGACGAGCCGCCTGTAAGCACCACGGAAGCACGACGAGCACGGAAAGTGGAAGGCTCCGCCTTTCAGCTGTGATGCCGTGGGCCGCTTGCGCCAATTTCGCCGTTCCGGCCGTCGGCACGCGATCTCGGAAGCTGTCGTTCATAATTGATAGAGCAATCGTTCTATCGATCAGGCGGCCGTCTTGGCCTGGGTCGCGGTACGAAGAGTTCCTAGGCAAGCGCCGCATCGACACCGATTATATCGGGTTTCCATTCTAACGCTCTGAGTACAATGCAAAAAGGAGTGGAAGATCCGAGGCGATTGCTGGTTCGATATGCTCGTGGTACACATATAAAACCGCTTTTGATCGATACTTCGGATATTTGTCGTCTCAATACGCACCGTTGAGCGTATCTATCTTTGACCGATTTCCCTGCGATGTTTGCTGCACCTGTGGTTTGATCATTGATCGTCAGGAGTGCGATGGCGCGATCGAAGCCGATCCTGCTCGTGTTTGTGGCCGGCTTCGATTACGGGATGCACGGTAACGACTGGGCAAAATCTTGCCTTGCCCGGGAACGCGCACTGCTGCGGACCAAGCGCGATTCGCCAGTAATCTCTCTCCTGTTCGATATTCCCAGCGGAACGCTTTTCGTCCGCAAGTTCGCCAATCCTCGGGCGCTTCCCAAGGTGACCCAGCGCACTGAAGGGACAAAGGTCACGAAGGCGAACTACGTCCTCATGGACGACGAATACGCCCTCTTCTCCGGCGCGAGGACGATGATCAATGCGCCCAAGATCTATCGGCTGATGCTCGAGTTCTCGAAGGCGGAGGGCGCGCTGATCGAGGAATTCAGCATCTACTCGCATGCTTGGCCAGACGGGCCGATTCTCGGCAACACCTGGGCATTCGAGCGCCCGGTACGCGTCGGGACCGAGTATCAACTGGCGCGCGTGGCGGGCCACGGCACGCAGACCCGGGACCCGGAGGATGTCGATCCGAGGCCGATCGACTTCCAGCGCGATGTGTTGCTGAGCGGCGACGAGCTGCGCAGATGGAGCGAGCTGTTTTCGCCGCAAGGGTCGAGCTTCATCTGGGGGTGCAGCGAGAGCTGGGCGGTTAAGAGCCTGATCCGGGCGGTGACGCGAGGGAGGCCGCTGATCACCGCCTCGACCAAGGACGATGTCAAGGTCCTCACCTCGCTCAAGCGCCACGAGATCGAGCAGATAGCGAGTTTCGATTCCACGCTCGCCGAGCTTCAGAGACAATCCGGCAAATATGCCATCGAGGTCGGCCGGTTTCGGCGATATATTCGCGAGCGTCTCAAGGGGACCTACGCCCAAGCGCTCGCCAACGCGACGAGGCGCCGGGTTTTCTCCGCAGCGCCCGGGACTGCCGCGATGCCGGCGCCCGACCAGCTCGGCTTGATGATCGATCGCAACAGCGCCGACATCGTGCTCGTCTACGAGCGACTTTTCGGTCTCCGGCAGGATCCGGAGCGGCTTGGCTATTTCACCTTCGATCCAACGGACTGATCGACGCAGGGAAGATTGTCACATTAACAGCGGAAGGGACGGGCCATGGGCGTATTTGCGCAGCTAATGAGTGGCGGGAGTTCGGCGGGCGCTACAAGCGGGGACAGCAGGCCGGGGCCGCTGGCGGGGCCCGCGGCGACGATCGCCAAATATGCGGTGGTACGGCCCACCCGCGCCCCGAGCGCGACACGGCTGAGGCGGCTATATGCGACGCGGCCCGACGGACTGACCGACTTGTGGTCGCGCCTTCGCGAACTGGCCGGGACCGACGCCGCTTCAGCCACGTTTGTCGAGGCCGCGGAGGCTTTCCTCGAAAACGGCGCCCGAAACCGTCTCGAAATTGCCGGGCTCGACCTTGCGAGCGAGATCGAGCGCTACGACGAAGCTGCCTCGATCGTCCTGCGGAGCGCGGGCTTCGAGAAAGTCGCGGAGCAGACCCGGGCCAGATATGCTGACCTGTTCGCCACCGAAACCGCGCGCGACGAGCTCGAACGGATGGTGCTGCATGTGTGGGATCGTCTTGCCGCGAACATGGTGGCATCGCGCGCACCCAACGACTCGCAAATGTTCGTTCGCATCCTGAAGCTGTTGCATGTCGCAGGTCTTCTGATTCGGCCGGACGGAGCTTCCGACCAGCCGGTCGATGTATTCGACGCCGAAGTGCTGATCCCGCCAGAGTTGCTCGACTTCGTCGAGCGTGCCCAGACGGATCCGCGGCGCAGAGCGCGGGCGGCGCGCGAGGAGCAGGCCGCATCCCGTGCCGCATCGACCGTCGCGATGGTTGCGGACATGGTCGGAACCCTTGCGGCCATGCGGTTCGTCGAGGACGCTCTGATGAATGGCTATGCCCATGTCCCCCAGGTCGATGCGATCGAGGTGAGCGATGCCGGCGCCGCGGATATGCGCGTGCGCGCTGGCCGGGCTGCCGCCGGGATGCAAATCCTGCAGGAACACGTCGCGAGCGCCCCGGCCATCCTGACCGCCTTCCTGAGGGACTCACTGGGCATCGGCAACCTCGCGGACCAGGATGCGGTCGCCTTATCGGGCCGCCTGCGCACGAGGCTGACAAGCCTGAGCGCGCGCGCGCTCGGCGGTGCCGGTCCCTCAACGATAGCCAAGGCCGGGGCTGCGCTGGAGGCTTGCGCGGCCGGCGTCGTCGCTGGCGAGATCGCCAATCTAGAGGATGCGGCCAAGAGTTCTTGCCCGACAGCTTCCCATCGGCGTCGGTTCGCCGCTTGTGCCCGATCCGCTTCCCAACGAGCCCGGCAAGATCAAGCCTGCGGGCTTTGGGGATCTCAGGATCGTGCGGCAGCAGTTGCAGAAATACGAGCTGGGTGAGATCGCGTATATCGAGAATGTGCTCGCCGGGGAGGAGCGATCGCGCGTGCATACGCGGCGCGAGAAGACCGAGCAGCAGATACTGGTCGACATCGAAGAATCGAGCGAGTCCGAACGCGATCTTCAGACCACTGAACGCTTCCAGCTCGGCCAGGAGCTCGAAACGATCCAGAAGGAGGCGCGCTCCTCCGAAGCGGGGATTAACGTCACCGCCAGCTACGGGGCGGTCTCGGTTTCCGCCCACGCGCAGACGCAAAGCAGCAGCTCGGCCGAGCAGGCTCTCAAGAATGCCAGAAACTATATGAAGAAATCGGTATCGCGGGCGGTCGAGCGCATTCAGAAACGCACGCGCACCGAGAAGTTAACCCGATTCACCTCCGAAACGCTGGAGCGGAATACGCACAGCTTCAGCGCGGTTGGTACCGACTCGCGCGTCGGCATCTATCGCTATGTGGAGAAGCACTATTTTTGCCAAACTTTGAACTATGGCGCGAGAATGATGATCGAATTCTGGGTGCCCGAGCCCGCGGTCTATTATCTGCACGCCCAAGTGACGAACAAGAAGACAGTCGGGCAGTTGATCGCGCCCGAGGAGCCCAACATCACGCCCGCCGACATCACCGACGCGAGCTACCAGGCATTGGCCGCGCGGTACAATGCCGATGTGACCGAGCCACCGGCTGCCTTTGAGTATGGTGGCGGCTTGCACATCAACAAAGGGAGCCAGGACCGCAGCTCTGAAAAATACACGATCCCCGATGGATATGAGATCAACTACGCGACCGCGAATTACGTGATGGTCACTCCCAGAGGCCAGACGCCAAAGCCCTCGCTCACCTGGTTCGTGGGCCACCATATGTGGGATACCGACAACCTCTGGTCGACACAGTTCGTCGTGCCGCACCTGCGCGGCGAGGTTACGGTGCGTGTCCTGCCATACCAGACCGTCACGGACTGGCTGATCGGCATGTCGTTCACGCTGGCACGGACTGCCGAACTGTACGAGAAATGGCAGCTCGCCACCTTCAACGCGATAATGCTGGCCTACCGGCTGCAGAAGGACGAATATGACCGCAAGCTCAGCGCGCTCGATCAGAGCAGCCGTCCGCTAAGCATCAGGAGCGATGCCGAATATCGCTCGATCGAGAACCGGGAGCTTCAGCGAGGCGCGCTCGAGCTCCTGACAAATCAGCATTTCGACGCGTTCAAGTCGATCGACATCGTGAACAAGGTTCCCACGATCAACAATGCCAGCGCCCAAATTGAGGGCGATATCGTCCGGTTCTTTGAGCATTCGTTCGAATGGGAAAATATGGTCTATGTGTTCTACCCCTATTTCTGGGGCCGAAAGGAAACCTGGCCCGACAAGATCGCTAAATATGATGCGGATCCGGTGCACGCACGTTTCCTCGAGGCCGGCTACGCCCGCATCGTCGCTCCGGTCCGCAAGGGTTATGAGAAACATGTAAGCGCCTATCTGGCTACGGGCGTCCGCTGGCCGGACGGCGAGGTCCCAGTCATCGGATCGCCCGAATATGTTTCCATCATCGACGAGATTAAGCGGAACGACGGGGCGTTGTCGGAGAACCCCAATGACGACGGAATTGCCGAAGGCGCCCCTTGGCGCGTCGTGTTGCCGACGCCGCTCGTCTGCCTAGAGTCAAATTCTGTCCACCTCCCCAATTGGGAAATCAAGCCACCGGGGAAACCCACACCCTATATTCCTTCGGAAGACCTCTGCGATGGCGTGCCTTACAACGTCGCCCAATGGCCAAATCTCGACACCGTCCGCCTCGAACTGAAGGCGCTTGGCTTTGGAGTCGTCGAAACAGGCACCGCCGAGGACTTTTTCCGGGGTAGCGCCGGCCAGAGAATGGTGAAAGCCTTCCAGCGGCGTGTCAACGACCTGGGCATTTCCGCGGGCCTAGGTGGATCGCTGAAAGTCGACGGAGTTGTCGGACCGTGCACGCTCCGCGCGCTCAGTGTCTGCGCCGAGAAGCGGCTGCGAGGTGAGTGGCCCGGTCCGTCAATAGCTTGACTGGGTGCTGTCTGGGCAAACCTACCGGACATTAATGGGTGCGGTAGAGAGCTACGCTGGCCGTCCAGGCAACCCACAAAGCCCGCTCCGCCATTTCACATCACCCGAGGTAATCCGGTTGGTGGTGGTGATATATGTGCGCTTTTCACTGTCACTGTGGAATGTCGAAGAGCTGCAATTCGAGCGCGGCATCGATTAGCTACGAGAAGTGCGGATGTCGTCGGACAGATTCGGCCCGATGTTCGCCGCGGACATAACTGGGCAATGATGCTCGCTTTTCTCGAGGCAACTTTTGCCCGCACCGAATCTAAAAGCCGCCGGTTCGCAAGCGGCCAAAAAGCACCTTTATCGAAGGGGGCATCGCCCTAAACGGTATCAACCCGCTAACATCCAGTCTGCGGTCCACGTTCAAAAATATTCTGGTGTTTGAACTAGTTAGGCCGGAAACGCCTTTAGCCGACGGTGTCTGGTAATCACCCCGCAAGCACCAATGCCCTACTCGCGCTGTGTCGTTAGCCACCAGGGGGAGAGATCACAGCCTCTCGCTGTCCCCCAGCATGACGGTTCTCAGGAAACGTCGCATCTCCGCGCAGACGGCATTGGTGCGTCCGATGATGTGGCAATCCCCCTCGCGGATCATCCAGACGCGGCCATGCTCGTCGACCTCGAACTCGAGCTCGACGTCGGTTCGCATGTCGCGGTCCGGCTCGGGCTCCCCACCGCTCTGGTCGATCGCGTCGACCACCATCGAGGCGTAGGCCGCGGCCCGGTACAGGCGGGCGTCGTCCAGCTCGGTCGCCAGCCGCGCCGCAGCATTGCGAAGGTGCTGCGAGGGCAGCGGGTAGGATGGCGGTGGAGGCGCCGTCACAGCCAGGCCTGTCGCATCTTCCGTCCCTCACGGTCGGAGGCGGACGGATCCCCACGGTCCCCGTCTCCAAAGTTGCGAGGCGGCGGCCGGCCGGAACCGGACGTTGATAACCTGCGAGTAACAGGCGCGGGCGCTTTTAGTCGCGCGGCGAGCCGCGACGACTTGGACATGGCGCCCGCCATCCGGTCGACCAGCGGTCGAAGTCCGGTTCTACTCGCGAGGTTATCAAGCCTCGACCCACCAAAGGCGTGGGCGGCATGAATTAGTCACGGGGAAGCGCAAAAATCAAGCGCATCTCCATCGATTATAGATGTTTACCGGCACTTCGCCTGCTCAAGCTCCTGTGCCGAGCCTCTCGCGGCACGCCTGCTCGACCAACTGTTGCAGGACGCTGACCCGCTCGACGAGCCAAGTCAGCTCACGCTCGGAGATCTTGTAGTGCGGCGAGTAGCGGGCGTTCACATAGGCTTGCCGCAGCAGTTCGAAGCCGCGCCGCTCGAACTTGCCTTCCCGAGGCCAGGCTTCGATCAATGCCGGTACGATCTGTTCCGCCTGCGACCGGAGAAAATTCAGCTTGTGCGATTTGGGGCTGTAGAGGGTCAGGACCAGCAGGACGCAGTGATAGAGGCGTTCGGCCGCCTGATGCAGTTCGAAGGCGGCCTTGTTCGACCAGCCGCGGCCGGCGGCGTCCTGGCCGTGAATCAGGAACTCCCCGGCGCTTGGGAACCATTCGTTGAAATAGACCTCCGCCTCGGCTTGCGCCTGCTCCTCGGGCAGCTTGCGGGGCTTGGTGAAAGAGAACCCCTCGGCCTCATAGAGCGCCACCCCATGCTCGACGATGTCGATGAAGAAGGGCCGGCCGCGCTCGAGCTGCTGATTCACGTCGGAGAGCGAGTGAACGATGAAGTTGACGGGCGCGCTGAGGCTCTTGGAGATCGACGTCTCGCGGAGCAGCCTGTCGTCCGCGACGGACCAGAAGTCCACAATGTCAGTCAGCCGCTCGTCGCTGACGACGAGGAGGATGTCGTAATCCGACCTGTAGCCGCCGACCGGGTCGTCCACCCAGCCGCCGCGCGCGTAGGAGCCGTAGAGCACGACCTTGAGGATACGGCCCCCCTTCTTCCACTGCTGGGAAGCGCGGGCCGTGACCGCCTCGAACTCCTCGAACAGGATTCGCACCACCAGGGCAAGCTCGCGCTGCTTGCCGTCCGGCAGATGATCGAGTTCTTGTCTTCATTCCGCTCAGTGTCGCCGCCTGGAGGGGGAATGCCAAGGGCATTTCAGCGCGGACGTCGAGTGCCCGCACCGCAGGCGGCCACAACAAGCGAGGACCTAGAGCGGTCTCACTAGAGTTGTCGGCGGCGGAATCGCTTGGCGGGCGCGGGGTTCCTTCCGAGCGGAGGTCCGCTCCCCTAGATTATGTCGCGCCGCGCGAGAACCTGAGCCGCCTGGATCAGCGTGCCGGCGTCCTTGCATGCCAATTCGAGGTCTAGAAGCCGATCTTCGACCTCGTCGCTGTCATGCGGCATCGGCGTGAGCGCCGCAGGACTGCTGCGCTCCATAATCATGCCGGCCGCCGCACTGAGCCGCTCCACCAGTTCATTCGTATCCGCCACGCTCGTTCCTCCGCGAATATATGAACCTCATATACTCATTGGCCGCGTGTAGGAAAGGCGCCTCTTCAATTTCTGAGCGGGGGCGGGTGGCGAGATCCACACATTCGGAGCCGTACAAGCTCCTGCTCGAAATGCTGATCGAGGCGCGGACTCGAGCGGGCGTGACTCAGGTGGAGCTTGCTGCCCGCCTCGGCCGGCCGCAGCCGTTCATCTCCTTCGTCGAGCGCGGCGAGCGCCGCGTCGACGTCATCGAGTTTTACGCGATTATGAGGGCCCTCGGGACCGACCCTGAGGTCGCTTTCCGCGAGCTGATCTCGAAGTTGCCGAACCGGCTGCAGATCTGAACTGTGTCGGAAAGGTGAGGACGCGCCGCCGCCTTGCCTCTGGTGAACGACTGAAGTGTCCGCAATGCTCCAAAGCTAACCCTGAGAGGCCGCTCGCGATCTGCCCGAAGCCGGCCGTTCGTTCAGGTGATCCGGCTATGTCCGCTTACGACCATTGCGGACGTTCGGGCACGGTGTAAGTTGCCGATTGGAAACTGATGGAAAAGCAGAAATAACGCCGGCAGGAGCCTGAATTGGTGAAGTGTAAGAGATACAACTTAAAGCGTGACGGGGGCGTTTGCCCGCGAGATGCACGGCAAACGGTGAACGGCACACCGCTTTGTACCTACCATGCGGACAAGCGCCCCCTAGAGCTTGTGCTGGACGATTACGGGAGGTTCAGACCCTGGATTACCGTGACAGTAGCAGATGAGGGAAGCGATTGCGAAGGCCGCCGACCCGTTCCCACTCACAGGGGCGAAGCAAAATTCATCGTCAACGGTAAAGCCTACTGTCAGAAGCACGCCGAAGAGACGGTATATGGGGAGGCTCTATTCGAAAATTACCTGAAGCGACTCATCCAGATTGGGAACATGAGTTAGTTTACCCCCTTGCCAACCCGATTCCCCCAAAGAATTTTTATGAGCTTCCAGGATTTAGGTATGATCACTGCCGTGGCTAACACGATGGAGAGGATCAATCCAAGCTTCACGGCCAGAGCCTCGATGGGGCCGATTGTCATGGCTTCAGGATAGTCGGTCATGGCCCGAAAGATTGCCATAGTTGTTCGCTCGTCGAGGATCTGAAGGGCCGCCAGCACCAACCCGATCAAAGCAATCAGCTGTGTCCGCCGATTCCATGCATCGGTCTCAATCTGTTCGATGCGGATGCGCTCGAGGTCGCTCCCGATGCGGCAGGTCGAGATCCTCACTTCGGTTTCGTCTAGGCGGGCAATGAAATAGCTCAAATCGCGCTTCAATTGCTCCGTCGTCATCCGGGCGCTCACGAGCCCTTCCTCGAACCACCCAGTTTCGGTGAGAGAAATTCCGGAACGAAGGCTTTCGAGGTTGACGAGGTTAGTTGAGGCTGACTGGCTCTGATGCTGCAGGAGAGCGACATTCTGCGCCATCCCGTGATGCATGTGCACTAGATGTTTGAGTTCTTTTTCAAGCGCTGCGCGTCCCTGAGGGATTCCGTTGGCACCAATTCCTGCTCGACGCCGATCATGTCCGGCCGAAGATTTGCTTCCCAATTGCGGCTCACAATCGCGATCTTGAGGAGAAGCCGGGCGAAATCGGGAATGACCCGATTGAGCATATCGGATGCCTTCTCATCAGCATCATCCTCGGCGGGCAAGATCGCCAGCAGAATGATGCGGTCGCTCCCTGCCTGGCATCCCTGATACAGGGTCATGGCTCGATCAGACGTCAAGGCGATGACCGAGCGCGAAGGCGAAAAGCCCGTTCCAAAAGTGGCTTCAAGGAGCCGGCGAAGGTTGGCGACGCTGGTGGTGCGAATGACGCGGCAATCGCAGCTGCCGAGCAGAGTAGGATGGGCGTCGGCGGTCACAATGAGCTGCCGGGCTTGTTCGAACCAGCTTTCCGAAGCCGACTGGGCGCGCACGGCGGCAACCGTCGCGGTGACGTCGTCGATCTGATAAGCCCAACAGAGAGTCTCGGAGTCGTCCAGCGTCTCGGCCTTATGCCACGCCGGCTCCCCGACGCTCGGAAACAAGCCGTGCTTGCTCCGCCGATCGACCGGGGCAGAGGCGAAGGTCAAAGCCTGGTCGCTACCGAACTTTCTTACCTGATTGGAGACGAGTCCGAGTGCGCGAGGGTTGGCGGCCGATACCGGGTCCAGGCCAAAATCGGACGACGCCAGCCAGAAGTGATGGGCGTAAAGGATCGGCTCGCTCCAAGTGACGGTTCCGGCCGGTGTCGGGTCGGCGGCACCAGTCCTAGCGTGCATTTGACGAGAGCCTATCGCGAACGAGCCGGATCCGATTCGCGAGCTCCCGGTTCGTCGCGAGACCTGGAGCAGGGCTCGTCGCAACGGCTTTGCCTGGAGGCGAGATCTCGCGCAAAACTCCGCTGCCCTCCTCCAGCGGGTCGCAGCCGAAATCCCGAGCGGCTGCTTCGAGGAGACCCAGAGTAACCGGGGAAGGTTGGCCTTGTTCGTCCTGTTCGAGACAAGCGGCGGCCTGCTCCAGCAGCGTAATGGCCCGGGCCGGCGCTTCAAATCCCGGCTGGGATTTGCTCTGATCGAGCTTGCCTTCGATCTGCTCTAACGCGGCTTGCGCGAACGCCATTTCCTTCATGACATGTTCTCCATCGTCGGAGCCCGTCCCCGAGAAAAACTTGCCTCGATAGTCGCACGCTACATTAACCCTTTGCGACGGGTAAGGGCCATGCCGCCCACGACCGCGTCTCACATAGAGACATGTGAAATCAGGTGATAATGCAGCTGGGGCGTAGTTCCACCGCTCCTAACTCTCTGCTCCACAAGGAATTTTATTTCACACTCCTTCACGGCCTTACGGCTTTGGCGATGCGGACCTTTCCACTATCGTCCGCGAAATGGGCTTCGAACTGCAAATGTGCGAGATTCGGCGCGCCTTTGGGCGAACGCTCGCTGTGGATGACGCCTCGATCGAGCTTCGGAGCGGTGAAGTCGTCGGACTTATCGGCGAGAACGGCTCGGGCAAATCGACTCTCGCTCAGGTTCTTTGCGGCCACCTCGCGCCCGATCGGGGTGTCATCCGGATCAATGGGGAGGAGGTAGGCTTCAGTCATCCAAGGGACGCCCAGAGAGTCGGGATCGCTCTCCTGCCTCAGTTCGCGGAATTGTGCGGCAACTTGAGCGTCGCTGAAAATATCACCCTGGGCAGGGAGCCCATGCGGCTGGGGGCCTTGGGCTGGATCGACCGGGAGGCAATGGCCGAGATCGCCGACAATCTATTAGAGGAATTCGGAGGTGCGCGGATCGCTCTATCGGCGCCGGCCGCTGCATTGTCCGGAGGGCAAAAAAAGGCGGTCATGTTGGCGCGGCTGCTGCGGCTAGACCCGTCGGTGATTGTCTTGGACGAACCCTCGGCATCGCTCGGGGTTCAACAGCGTCAGTCGATGCAGGCCATTGTCGTCCGCTTGCGGCAGCAAGGCCGGACTGTTGTCCTGATTTCCCACGACGTGGATGAGGTCGAGACACTCTGCGACCGCATTTATGCGATGCACGCCGGGCGAATTTCAAGCAAACTCGACCGCCCGCAGTTCGAGCGCGAAACCCTGATGAGCCACATGTCGAGCGTCGCGGCATGAGAGCCTCGGAAACTCGGCAAGGCCGCTGGCGCGGTCGCGGTCCCGGGCTCGCGATCGGCGTATTGGTCGCATATGTCGTGATCGCTGCGTTTCTTGCGCCGGCTTATTTCCAGCCAGACAACCTGCTGTCCTTAGGCTTTGCCTGGGCTATCCTGCTTCCCGCCGTGATCGGGATGCAGATATTGCTGCTCCTGGGCAAATTCGATCTCTCCACCGGGGCCACTGCGAGCCTCTGTGCCATGGTCCTTGCGCTCGTCACCAACTCCATGGGGCTTGCGGTCGGACTTTTTGTTGCGGTGGCCGCGGGCACGTTGATCGGCGTCGCAAACGGCGTGGTCGTGACGCGATTACGCATTCAACCGTTGATCGCGACTCTGGCGATGATGGGAATTGTGCGCTCCCTTGCCCTCGCCGTGTCGGACGGCCGCGTCGTGACGGGTCTGCCGCCAGCCTTGTCTTCTTGGATGGAAGTCGGCCTGCTTGGCCTTCCGCTCTTGACCATCATCATGGTGCTTCTCGCCGCGGCAGCCATCTTTTGTCTGGTCGATATCAAATGGGGACGCCGCTTCTATGCGGTCGGAGACAATCCCGTCGCCGCCACCCATGCAGGTTTGTTGGTGAGCAATCACGTCGTTGCCGGCTACGCGATCGCAGGCGGCGCCGCGGCGGTCACAGGCATCATCCAGGCATCGAGAACCCTGTCGGCCTCACCCCTCATTTTCCCCGACCTAGCGCTGGACGCGATCGCGGCCTGTTTGATTGGCGGGAGCGCGCTATCGGGCGGCCGCGGCACGATAATCGGTGCCTGTCTCGGTCTCTTGGTGATCGTCGCGACCCGCAACCTCGTCGTGATGCTCGGAATCCCGGTGTTCTGGAAAGACTTCGCGGTCGGCATCCTTTTAATCGTCGCGCTCTCTCTGGAGCATGTTGTTCGCTGGTGGAGATCGGAAAATTCGGCCGCCGAGGAAGCGGCCTGAGATGGGCATTGGAGAAGGCAAATGAACAGGAAACTCACGGCATCCATTCTGCTAGCAGCGGTGGTCGCGCTACTGATCGGCCTGTTGGTGGGATACCGTATCCAACCGCGCCCGTCCGGCGCCGAGGAGATCCAGAAGGCCGAATATTCGATGAATGTGGTCGTCAGCGGAGTTCCGTTCTGGCGGGATACGCGCAGCACTTGGCAGGCCATCGATCAGGCGCGACCTGATGTCGTAACCACCTATGGCGGCCCGCTCGAAACCGACGCCCAGGAGCAGATTCAACAGATCGAGGCGGCGATCGCCGGCAATGTCGACGGGATCATCATTGCTCCCGCCGATTCCGCTGCCCTCGCACCGGTGATCAATCGAGCCGTTGCTCGAAACATTCCAGTGGTGACCCTGCTGGTGGATTTGCCGACCAGCAATCGAATGGCCTATGTGACTTCGGAGCTGGAGACCGCAAGCATAAGGGTCGGCAATTCCGTGCTCGGCAACGGCCCTGTGACCGGTAAGGCGATTGTCGTCTATGCCCAGGCCGGCAATGAGGAACAGGAGGCGCGGCGCAGAGGCTTCGAGCAACTCGCGCGCGAGCATCCCGGCCTCCAAATCGTCGGCGTTGTTCAGGACAATTACGACGAGAATCTGGGCGCCGAGCAGATCAGGGCGATGCTCGCCCGCCATCCGGACATTCGGTACATTTTCGGAGCCAATTCGCGCTCGGCGGTCGGCGCAGTCAGCGCCCTTCGCGAGCGGCGTATCCCACCAGGAAGGGTCTTAGTCACCGGCTGGGACACGGACCAGGACGTGCTCGACCTCATCCGGCAAGGCTGGGTCGCAGCGACCGTGGCGCAACAATCGGCTTACATGACCCAGGTCGCCTTTAACCTGATTGACGCAGCACACCGAAACTATCTCTACCCTCGTGAGCGGAACTTCCAATCCGCGCGGATCCGCCCGGTGCCTGAGCAGATCACCGTGCCCGTCACAATCGTCAATCGCGCGAACGTCGCGGGCTTCTATCCCGCGCGGACTGCGGCACCGACGCAGTGATGTATGAGGAGGTTGAAAAGGCGCTTCGGGCGCGCATCGCCGCGCTTGAGGCCCAAGTGGAGCAGCTTCGAGGCAGTCCTGTCGATCGGGCGCGGGACCGCACGCAAACGATTGAGCGACTGGTGATCGACGATGAGCGGCAGCTATACCTGGATGACCGGGATCTCGCATTGCAGATCATCGATGCGCTTCCGGTGCAGATCTTCGTTAAGCGGGCCCATCATGAATTGAATGACGCCGGCGAGCGTGGGCGTCGATACACGTTTATGAATCGCAAAGCCTTGGAGCTGACCGGTTGGGAAGCGGGTACGGAGGTCGAGCATCTCGATCGCGATGCGATGGTGGACCTCGCCGAATACGAGCGGATGGATCAGGTTGAAACCAATACGATCAAAGAGAACAAGAAATTCATTTCGAAGAGCTTCGCTGGACTGCGCCAGACGGATCGTGGCGGATCAACGATGTGACCCAACTGCCCATCGCGAAGCGCAGCGACGCAGGAGAGGATCAGGTGATTGGTTTCTGCGCCCTCGCGCAGGACATCGTCTTTGCTCAAAGGGCTGAGGTCTTGGGACCGTTGATGGATATCATGGCCCACGAAATCGGTAATCTCGCCGGTGTGGTGCTATCCCTGACCAAGGACGCGGCCGATGGCTCAGCAGACGTAGCGGAAAGCCTGAATGAAGCCCTTGGCTGGTGCCGCGCCGCGAGCGACATCGCCGACGCGATGCTCGCCAGCTACAGTGAGGAGTCGCCTGAATATCTCGCTACGGCGGGCGACATTCTACAGCATATCATGCAGATCTTCGAGCATGTGCCCATAGATTTTGTGAATTCTCTCCCTGAATCTGCAGCGCTGGCGGAGGTTAAGACACCGGTTGCGGTCAGGGGGGTGCTAGTTGAACTCGTGCGGAACGCTTTCAAGCATACCAGTAAGGAGTTCCGCACGGACAACCGGCGCACCGTGAAAATATCTGCGAGCCTAGGGCAGCTAAAATATGAGGCTGGCGGTCGCACGGTTTCCCGCAACTCCGTCATTTGGAAGATAACAAACAGATGTTCGACGGCGACGGCCGGAATTGAATTTGGTGAAAAGCGAACTCCGCTGCGAACGGGCGGCATGGGGGGGCGGGTCATCCTTGGTCTGATCGCCGACGCCATTTTTGTCGACCAGAACGAGCCCCCAGCCTTCGCACTGAATCGCTATATTCGTTTCGAGGATCGCTCTCAGTCGGATGGTGAAGTCGACGTCTATTTCTATTCGCCGATCGTAACCGCCTCAAATGGTGATTCCTGATGGCGACGCGGTGGACAATCGTCATCGTCGAGGATGAAGAGAAGCACGCGACCGACGTCGCCAAAATGGTGGCCAAGGCTGATCTTGAATTGGTGCACGCGGAGAATTTTGAAGAAGCTGTCGTCGAGATCGACCGTCTGGTTAAGTTGCGCCGGCTCGCGGGGGTGGTGGCAGACCTCAAGCTTCCTGGTCAATCGCGCAAGACCGACTTCGGCGGATGGGATGCCATCTCCCACGCAAATTCCGTCAGCCCAGGCTGCCCCATTGCCATCTATTCCGCCCGCTTCGAGCAATTCGCGTCAATAGTCAAAGCGACATCGAGTATCCCGGCGTTTACGGCCTTCAAGAAGCCCAATGACGATCTGAAGCTGGAAAAGTGGCTGGCGGACGTCGGATCCTCGTGCCGTGGCGCGAAATCCGCGATCGTCTTCGATCCAAAGGTGGTGGACATCTACGGCAAGCTCGCGCCAGTTTATGGACCTTCTGACCTACCGGTCCTGATCGTCGGGGAATCAGGAACCGGAAAGGAAACGCTGGCGAAGGAAATTCACGCGAAAAGCAATCTGCCGGGCCCGTTTGTGCCGGTCAACTGCGCGGCGCTTGACGACGGGCTGGTCCTTGCCGAACTGTTCGGAAGCGAAATTGGCGCTTGGACCGACGCTCACGCGCATAAACTCGGTCTCATACTTCACGCTTCCGGATATGTGGGTGACCCGAAACATGCGCATGCCAGCGAGAGTTTCGTGGATTGGCTGGAGACCAGCGAACAGGGACAACTCCTAAATCCCGGCGACCCGGGCGGCGACCCTGACCTCCATAGTCTGGAGAGTCCTGATGAGCGTCGGGGAACTCTCTTCCTGGATGAGGTGACCTGCCTGCCTCATAAAGCAATGGGGGCCCTGCTTCGTGCTTTGTCTACTCGCGATGTGCGCCCGTACGGTTCGTTCGGTCCGGGCTTCCGCGTCCATTGCCGGATCATTGCCGCGACCAATGACATGGCGGCTCTCGAGGAGTCTGAGGACGGCTCGGACGCAATCTTTCGCCGTGATCTCTTCTACAAACTCGGGGGCGTGGTTTTCAGTCTCCCTCCCGTTCGCGATCCCGCAGTTATAACCGCCTTTGCCAAGAGTCCTTATGTCTGGACCTCGATGGACCTGCCGCCGTTGGGCTTCGCGAGCCTGGCGCTCCAGCCTATTTTCGATCTCTATTCGGGAACCGGTAAGGTCGATATCGCCTATCAGCGCGGTAACTTTAGGACCCTGCGAAATCTCCTCCATCGGGCCGGCCTAATCGCCGTTCAGGAAGGGGTTAGTGAAATCCGCAGAGAGCATGTTGAAGCGGCGATCGAACTTGGCGTAGTGCCCGCTGCGTCGCCTCTCCCGGCGGCATCGGGTGTCGGGGGGCTCGACCCAGGAAGCACATTGCTCCGACGCGAATTCCTTACCGGACTGCAGGCTCACGGACTTACGCTGGACAGCTGGTACAACCTGTCCGATTTGCAGCGTCTCAGTATAGCCTCACCGATGGCCGTCGCGGACGCTTTCCTGCGTTGCTGCATGTGTAAGCGACAGCCCGCCGATGGGAGAAAGCGCTATTATTCTCTTCAGGAAGTCGAGGAGGCTCTCACTTCACGCGCGTCGCGCCGCGCGTGGCTGAGCAAGGGCCTGACATCGGATATGGTCAGTGCAGCAGCAGTCCAATTCTACGACATACCGCCCCAATCTAAGCCCGGCCCTGATGCGCCCATAAATGAAGTGGTTGGCCTTCTGCGTCAGCTCAACGGCAAGCGAAAGCGTTCAGCCGCCGGGAGCCAATGACGATGCGTCGCGGGCCGCGACTGGCTACTTCGCCGCGACTCGCCCTCGTGCACTCCCAGCGTCGCCGGCGACCACCGAGCAGCGCCATAATCATCTCTCGAAAAGCTCTTGAGCTGGCCGAGGACCCAACTCCGATCCATGAGCATGTCCAGCTTTTGGCCCAGTTGGATACACGCGCCATTGCCCGCCGGTTCAACCTCAAGATCAAAGCGGACCTAGGTAGCATTGCAACCGAGGCGCCACTCGCCGGCACGGTTGTTCCGGCGACCGCTCTTGGCATGGCCGTCGCCTATTTCACGGACGATGCCCATCGAAGCGCCGTCATATCCAAGCCGGATGCGGAGTGGGCCGTTATTGCGGACACGTCCTTTAGCCTGACGAGTCCTAATATGCTCGGCCCCGGGCTGCCCGAGGCCGGCCACCGATGGCCTGAACTGTCCGGGATAGCTGATGCACACCTCGCCAAGGTGAGAGGGGGTGGAGCCTTCGTCGGGATCATCGATAGCGGCGTCGATTCCGACCACGCGGAATTGAGCCACGCATCAATCCGTTTCCTTCATGTCACTGGGCGGGCCGGTTCGGGGCGTTCGGTTTTGCGGGAGGTTCGCGGGTTCGATACGCATGGCCATGGAACGCTCGTGAGCAGCGTGATTGCAGGCGCGAGAATGGGCGTTGCCCCCGGCGCGGATCTCTATGTTGCCTCCGTCGCCGAAGGGGACATGCTGGAGGCTCCGCTCGCGAAGATGGTTCACGGTCTTGACTGGATTGTGCGACAGTTCCTGCGGGAAGGAAGGGGTACCGGAATCCTTAATATATCTCTCGGCTTCCCGAGCGAGGCTCCAGATGCGGCCGCCAAACCTGCCTATAATCAGAGTCTGCAGGCTCTACGCCTGATGCTGGCCGAATGCCGTGCAAAAGGACTTTTGCCGATCGCGCCGATCGGGAATGAGGGCCGTGGCCGCTGCGACTGTCCGGCGCTGTTTCCCGAGGTTTTGGCGGTCGGCGCGGTCGATATGGAGACGCGCCCGGCCCGGTTTTCCGGGAGCAATCGCGGACTCCCCAATTGCCTTGGCTTCGGCGTAAAGGTTCCGGCCGCTTCCGAGCGGGATTATCAAGGTGCATCCTTCTATCGCGATTGTTCGGGCACCAGCTTTGCGACCGCCTATGTGAGTGGCATTGGCGCGCTCTATCTTTCGCAGAATCCGCAGCTAACCGTTGACGAATTGCAGGCCCTGTTGACCCAAGTTCATTCGATGGAGCGGGGAAGCGCCCGTAATGTGACGCGCTTTGTCCAGAAACTTGCTGGCTGAGCCGGGCCGCAGACCACGGCAACCCTTTCCAGCAGTCTGCCACATCGATTTCTTGGGAAGACATGGGGTTCGAGCACGAGATAGATTGTGCCCCCGCGGAACCCGCTTCCAACGATTATTCATTGGCAGCTGACGAAAAATCCACGATCAGAGCTTGGCCGGGTAGCGACGGTACCTGAAGTCATTCAATTAGGAACAAGTAGAGGATGCGGA
Source organism: uncultured Alphaproteobacteria bacterium (assembly GCA_963850005.1). Lineage (GTDB taxonomy): Bacteria > Pseudomonadota > Alphaproteobacteria > Sphingomonadales > Sphingomonadaceae > Allosphingosinicella. Next base: position 288,671 of record CAWKJG010000004.1, on the reverse strand, counting down.
TTCGACAACGGCGATGGAAAGTCGAGCGGCTGGTCCGCGTTCAGGCCGCAATAAATCTCAATCCGGCGTGGCAACGCGGACCTGCCTGGAAGCCGCCGCGTCAGGTCTTGCTGATCGACTCGATCCTACGCGGGATGGACATACCGAAGATTTATCTTCGCACGTTGCCGCCGGGGGGTATGCACTCTCACGACGCGGTTGACGGCCAGCAACGGCTCCGCGCCTTATGGGAGTTTCGGGCAGGCAATTTGCCGCTGGATCATCATGACGGCCTGTTGCCCATCGACGGACACGCTGTCGCCGGCCATCGCTACGCAGATCTGCACGCCGATCTGCGCGCGCGCTTCAACAATTTCGTCGTCAGCATCGCCGACATCGAGGTTGCGACACAGGATGAGATCACGAACCTCTTTTCCAGGCTGCAAATGGGTGTGTCCCTCAATCCTGCGGAGTTGCGTAACGCGCTCGGCGGGCCGATGCGGCACGTCATCGACGCCATGGCTACTTCCCACGAGTTCTTCGTCAACAGCCGCATTCCGGACGCTCGGTACAAGAGGCAGGATTATGCCACCCATGCATTTGCGATGGCCGCATTTAGAGGTGCACGCGACATCAAGGCTCGAGACCTCGAGGCCTTGGTGACAGACTATGGGCCCGCTCGGGCGGATGAAGTTCTGGAGCTTTCCGCTGAAGTAGGTGACGCGCTCAACGTGCTAGCTAAGACCAACAATCTCGCCGGCCGGCGGATCACGCAGAAATGGATCTTCGTCGACCTTTGCTGGCTCATCATGCAGCGGCACGAGGCTGGCGCCAGCGTTGATCCCGCTAAACTCAGCGCTGCTTATGAGGCGTTCGAGAGCAGGCGCAGGGATTTTATCAACCGGCCTGAAGCGCTGATCAGGGGCCGCCGCCGCGATCCCGCTCTGGATCGCCATCTCTACAATTATATTGGGGCCTTCAAGCTGCAAGGTGGGCTGGCCGCCAACATCGCCTTGCGGGCGACAGCACTTCGCGCATTTTGCCCAGATATTGACGGGAGATCGTGATGGCGTTCGATCCAGGCCGCATTCCCGACAGTCTCAAGAGCGCATATCGGGAAAAGCGGTGTGCCGTTCTCGTTGGGGCTGGAGCATCGGTAGGGGCGGGTCTGCCGGCATGGGGCGATTTCCTCACCGCGATGATTGCGGAAGCGAGAGGCCACGGCGTCATCACCGACCAGAAGGCAGCCGAATATGAGGCGCTCGCGGCCGACACTTCGAAATATTTGATGGTGGCCGCCGGATTGAAAGAGGATCTGTCTGCCTATTTCGACGAATTTATCGACAAGACCTTTATGGCACCCAAGCCTCAGCCCACCGACCTCCACAGAGCGCTGACGGCTGCGAACGGTCTGCAGTTTGTCCTTACAACGAACTACGACATCGTCATCGAGCAGGCTTATCGGGCTGCTGGAATGTATGATGTTTCGGTTTGCACGTTCACGGACGCGGGAGAGGTGCAGAGGCGGCTTTCGAAGCGTGAGTTCTTCATCCTCAAGGCGCATGGCGATGCATCGCGCGTCGGGAATGGAATAATCCTGACGGAAATCGACTATCGAAATATCCTGTATCGCCAGCGAGCCTATCAGAGCCTTCTCTCGGCGATGTTCACGATGTTCACCATCGTCTTCGTGGGGGCCTCAATGGCGGACCCGGAGATTAAGCTTCTGCTCAGCTACATCGCGGACGCCTTCTCTCCGACGTCCGGTCCCAGCCACTACGCCTTGATGTCGGAGGAGGACCTTACCACTGTCGAAAAGGATCGGTGGCTCCGCGATATGAAGGTCCAGCTCATTCCAATCAGCAAGGCCGACAACTACAGGGAGGTGACCGAGTTCGTCCAGGCGCTGCATGCCAGTGCTGCAGCCGCGTGACTCGTCCGGATTTGCGCAAGATTCTGGAACTGGAGAGCAGGCACAACCGCTTATGATTTCGTCGTGCCGCTCGGCGGTTGACGGAAGCCCTGCGTCTGGCCGACCATTCCCAAATCGCTACCGCCTGTTTCTGAAGGCTCGGCAGAGGTAGATATGGGCTCAGGAGGTGAGGGAGAAGCGGTGTTAGGGGCGTTGGAGGGCGCCCCCCCAATGTTCATCCTTCCGCGCGACGACCTGACTTCGACGCTTGTCCCGGCGATCGGCGCATCGGCTAGCCTCGACTGCATGATGGGTTTTTTCGCGAGCTCGTCGCTGGCTGAAATTGCGCCCGGACTCGCGACCTTTCTTCGACTGAGCGCAGCACCGATGCGGTTGCTTGTGAGTCCCTTTATCACGCCTGCTGACCAGGCGGCCTTGAAGGAGGGCCTCGATGTCGAGGCACTTGCGGAGTCGCTCTTTCCCGGGTCGGTTCCCGACGCAGATCAGCTGGCGCTGCATACGCTCAAGTGCCTCACATGGCTGATCCGCGACGGCCGGCTTGAAATACGCTTTGCCTTCCTGAAGGATGGCCTCTTTCATCCAAAGGTCTGGCTTCTCAATATCCGTGGGCAGCGCCTGACCTTCCACGGATCGAGCAACATGACGGGTGCCGGGCTCGGGCGAAATAAGGAGCAAGTGGCCCTCGCACGGGCCTGGATAGACCCATGTCAGGCGGCAACCGAGCGACGACTTCGCGAAGAATTCAACGACCTTTGGGATGGCGACGATCAGGAATGCGTCGTCGTCCCGTTGTCCCGAGCGATCGAAGAGAAGCTACTGCGGAATTACGGTGGGGGGACTAAGCCTTCTGAGGAGGAGGCCGGCAATCTGTGGCACAAGGTAAAGCCAGGTTCCTTTGTGCGAGACTCGGAGTCGCCTGCTTATGACTATGGTCCGGCGCCCGCGAGCGGCTTCCGGATCCCAGAATGGATCCGCTATCGCGAGGGTGCTTTCGCGCATCAGGGCCGTGCTGTGGACGCTTGGCTAAACGCAGGTTGTCGCGGAATTCTCGCTATGGCCACCGGTTCCGGCAAGACGCTTACTTCTCTCATAGCCTGCCATGAGCTACGCGCCAGCACCGGCCCATTGCTTATAGTCGTGGCCGCCCCCTATGTCCCGCTGGTGATGCAATGGTGCGACGAGGCCAGGTTGTTCGGCGTGGAGCCGCGCAACATGTCGGCCGCCGGCGGACCCTCCGGTCGCCGAAAGGAGATCGCAGACGCCGGGCGCCGTTTGACGCTGGGATTGTCCGATGCCGAGGTCCTCGTCGTCAGCCACGACACGCTCATAGATCCGGCCTTCTGTGCCGCGCTGGAGCGCTTGTCGGTGCCGCGGGTCCTGATCGCCGATGAGATGCACAATCTGGGCAGCCCCGGTTTCCTCGGTCGGCCGCCGGAATTCTTCGAATACCGCCTAGGCCTCTCCGCCACCCCCATCAGACAATATGACCCTGAAGGAACGGATCGCCTATTCGGATTTTTCGGTGAGCCCTGCTTCGAATTCTCGCTTGAGGAAGCGATCGGCGTTTGCCTCGTCCCCTATGATTATCACGTCCATCCCGTTGAGCTTGACGACGAAGAGATGGAGGACTTTCGCGATCTCACTGAAAAGATTCGCAAGCTCGGCTGGAAGATCGAGGCGAAGGTCGCAGACGCTCAACTCGACGACCTGCTGCGTCGTCGTCGCCTGATTGTGGAGCGTGCAAGCGGCAAGATGCGGGCCTTGGCGGCTCTGATCGACGCCGTTCCGCGCGAGGAAATTCGCTACGACCTCATCTATGCCACCGATAAGGCGCCGAGCCAGCTCGAGGAGGTCAATGACCTATTGCGCGAGCGCGGGCTTCTCTTTCATCAGCTCACCGCGGAGGAAACGCGGGACCGCACTGGCGTGGCGCGCATTCTCGATTCTTTCCAGCGCGGCGAGATCCAGGTCCTGACGGCGAAGCGCGTCCTCGACGAGGGCGTGAATGTGCCGGAGATCAAGCGAGCCTTCATCCTCGCGAGTACGACCGTCGAACGCCAATGGGTTCAGCGACGCGGCCGCATCTTGAGACAGTGCGACGCGATCGGGAAGGAACATGGCGTCATCCATGACTTCGTCGCCATGCCACCGCAAAGCCTGGTCAACGACTCCGATGCGCGCCAACTTGTCCGTGGAGAGCTTAAGCGGGTTGAGGAGTTTGCGCGACTCGCTAGAAACTATGGTGCCATTGACGGCCCACTGGCTGTACTCAAGGAGATGCAGGCCATGGTTTACGCAGTATGACGCGGGGAATTCGTTGATGGACACGCAAAGAGTTGTCGAGATCATCATGGAGGAGGCGCGGAAGGTCGAGGCGCGCTATCCGGAATATGCCGACGATGTCTGCGAGGCTGTGGCTGAGATCGTCGCTATCGAGCGTCAGCATCGCTTCGCGGCGCGCAATGTCAAGCAGGACATCGCGGCGCAGATCAACACCCTCGGAGGTGACCTTGCGGCGAAGCTGGCGGGAGCAGGGGGATGAAACTGCTCCGCGCCAAGTTCGAGAATTTTCGGCTGCTTCGGGATCTTGAGATCGAGTTTTCCGTCGATCCCACTCGCAATTTGACGATCATCCGGGCAGAGAACGAAACAGGCAAGACCACCATGCTGACGGCGCTGCAATGGGCTCTCTATGGTGATGAAGCGCTCCCTGGCGATCCAAAGACCTACCGGTTGCATCCAATCGATGCGGCTGGCGGCGTGCGCATTGTTGTCGAGGTCGATTTCGAGACGACGCCGGCTCCCCGCAGCAGCAGGGTAATGCCAACGCTCAAACGCTACCGCGTAGTCCGTACCGTCACAGAGACGGTGACGGGCAACACATGGCGACGTGGCGAGCCGATGCTTCGCCTCTACGATCTTGGCACAAAGGGTAGCCAGCCGGACGAATATGGTGAAAACCGAGTCCGGACTGAGTTGCCGCCTGAGCTGCGCGAGGTCTTTTTCACCGATGGTGATCGTGCCTTGAGCTTCATTGACGCGGACAGCGTCACGGTGAAGAGACAGCGCGTCGAAAATGCCATCAAGGCGCTTTTAGGGCTTTCGATCGTTGAGAGCGCCCAACGGCATGTGAAGCAGGCCGCGGCCGACGTGAATAAGCGCGTCCGCGAATCCGATGCAAGCGGCCGTGCGCGTGAGGCGTCGGCGAGAATTGAGGCGCTCGACACGGAGCTGTCCGCCTTGGAACCCAAACACGCGGACGCGCTCGCCAATCGTGCGCGGTGCGAGGAGCAATATGAGCGGCTCGGAAAGCAGATCGAACAGGCGCTCGTGCAGGGTGACCGGTCCGAACTTGCCAACGGTCTCCAGCGCGTCAGGGCGAACCGCAAGCGCGAGGAAGCGATCGAGCTTTCAATGGCGCGAGAGCAAGGAGAGTTGTTGAAGTCCAAGGTGCTTGCCAAACAGCTCCTTTCGGAAACCGTTGCGATCGCGACTCAGCAGCTCGAAATCCTTGAAGGAGCGCGGGGGGATACCGAACCAGACAATCCCCGTTTTGGTGGAATGTCTGGGGCAGGGCTGCTGCATCTGTGGCGAGACGCTTAAGGAAGACGACACGGAGGGAAAGCGCCGCAGGGACCATATCGACGATCTGATCGAGGCAAGCCGGTCGGCTGACGCGATCCAAAAAACCATCACCGAACTCTATTACGGCGCGCGCGACCTGATGCAGCCTGGCGAGGCGGAAAGCTGGCGAGAGCTTTATTCCGATCTGTGCGATCGCCGGAACAAGGTTGCGCATACGCTGCGCGACCTCGCGGCGGAGGAAGCACAACTCGAAGCGAAGATCGCGCTCGTCCCGGACGTCGACATCCAGCATTTGCGCGAGCAGAAGAAAGTCGCTCGCCGGCATGCCGACGACTATGGCGATACCGCCTCGCGAGCTGGGTTCAGGATCGAGGCGGCCCGGCGTGAGCGCAAAGATGCCGAAGATGAGCGTGACGGCTACCTGAAGGAAGAGACTAAAGGGCAGCGCCTTGCTGCCGAGCTTCTTGCTGGGCAGGACGTGCTTCAGATTTTCGAGCGGGCGCTCGAACGCCTGAAGTCGGACGAGCTAGCGCGCGTGAGCGCGCTCATGAACGAGATTTTCCTGGAAATGATCGGGGCCGATGCGGAGCAGGGCGCCATCATCCGGCGCGCCGAGATCAGCCGCGAGTTCGACATCCTGGTCTACGGTCCGGACGAGCGACTGCTGAGTCCGGATCGCGACCTCAACGGTGCCTCTCGCCGCGCCTTGACCTTGGCGTTCATCCTTGCCCTTACCAAGATCAGCGGCGTGGAGGCGCCCAATATAATCGATACACCCCTCGGAATGATGAGTGGCTATGTAAAAAGCTCAGTCGTGCGAGTCGCGGCGCGCTACAGTGCTCAGCTCATCCTCTTTCTGACGCGGTCGGAGATCGCCGGCATCGAAGGTCTGTTGAAGGAATATGCTGAGAAGGTCATCACGTTGACCAATCCGGCCCACTACCCCCGCATGCTGATCAACGAGCCGGCATCGGGTGCGGTCCAGGTCGTTCGCTGCGACTGCTCCTACGATGAGAGCTGTAAGATCTGTGAGCGCAAGATGGAGGTCGATCTCGAGGCCGCGAAGTTGGAGGCAGCCCAATGACGGACGTCAGCTCATCCTTTGCTGGGGTCGAGGTCAACGCTCCGGTCGAATTCCGGGAATATTTCCAGCGTTACTCGCAGAGCACCGGCGCCTCCGGGGTCGCTGAGCTCGATCGCAAGCCATTTCCCAGAATGGTCGATTTCTGGTTTCTCGCGATCTGCGTCGCCGTCCGCCTGAAATTAAAGCCGATGGATCTGGAAGGGCGCGAGACTTACAAGGCGATTGAAGGCTCGGCGGTCATATCTCCAGAGTGGCGCACTCACGCGTTGCGGCTGATTGCAATCGGCGCGACCGGCGATATGACCATTGTTCAGGATCCAAGAAGAATGATGCGCATTGCCAACGGGCTCGCCTTCGCCGGCATGCCGCGCCTGATCGAGATCCTCGAACAGAATCCGGATGACGAGATGTTCGGCCTGAGTGATGAGCTCGTGTCGATGCTCGGGTGAGAGTAATCCATCTCGACGGTCATGCGACCACGCCGGTCGCCCCAGAGGCGATCGATGCCATGCTTCGCCAGTTGGCAGAGACCGGTAATCCCCATGCCGCGCATGCGGCCGGCCAACGCGCCGCCGTAATCGTCGAGGAGGGCCGTGCTGCCGTTGCCGCGCTGATCGGCGCCCAACCTTCAGAGCTCTTTTTCACATCGGGCGCGACCGAGGCCAACAATTTGGCACTATTGGGATTGGCCAGGTCGGCAGCACGTGCCGGCCTCACCGCGCGTACAGTGGTAACATCGTCCATCGAACATCCATCTGTGCTTGGTCCGGCGAGGATGCTCGAGCGCGAAGGCTTCCGGCATGTCGCCACGCCCGTCGGGCCGGATGGCGTGATCGACCTAGCCGCGCTCGCAGCCGTTCCCGACGCCCTCGTCGTGAGCGTTGGGTTGGTGAACGGGGAACTCGGAACCGTTCAACCGATCGAGCAGGTTGCCGCCATCGCCCACACTGCCGGTGCCTTTGTCCACTGCGATGGCGCCCAGGCGGTGGGCCGCATTCCGGTGGATGTCTTTGGGCTCGATGTCGACGCCCTCAGCATGTCCTCCCACAAAATGTACGGACCGGCCGGCATCGGCGCTCTGTTCATCTCGTCGGCTGCAACGCTCCGGCCCGAGCCGCTCTTTGTCGGCGGTGGCCAGGAAGGGGGACTGCGTCCTGGCACAGTTCCAGCCGTGCTCGTCGCAGGGTTCGCCGCGGCGGCCAAGCTCGCGAGTGCCAAGATGGCGGACGATGCTGCCCACGCAGAGCTGCTACGCGGCGCCTTTTTGACGATGCTTCGGGAAGAGAATCTCGACTTCCAGATCAATGCTGTCGGTCCCCGTGTGCCAGGAAGTTTGAACCTCCGCTTCGACGGAGTCGAAGGCGATAGCTTGGTCGATCAAGTCGCCGACCGGATAAGCATCGCGACAGGCTCCGCGTGCTCCTCAGGAAAAGTTGAGCCTTCGCAGGTGCTTACCGCTATCGGATTGAGCCGGGATGAGGCTCGCTCCTCGATCAGGCTATACTTTGATCGTTATTTGAACCACAGCGATGTCCGCGCCGCCGCAGCGACGATCGCCAATGCTGTCCGCCGATTTTCGGTTGTCGCTGGTGAGGTTGTCCAGTAGCATCCCCTCATGCGGGAGCTGACCGAGAATTCGAACCTGAAGCTTAGCTTCTCAGGCCACGAGACATTTCCTTTGCGACTTCTGTGGTTGAAGAAGGCGCACGATGCCGTGCAGTCCGGCGTCGGCAGCAGGCTATTCAGCAACCCCGATGCGATCGCGCGTTTCGGGGTCGGCCGGAACATGGCTATGTCGATGGGGTTTTGGGCGGATGCCGTGGGGACGATCGCGGACGACGGTTCAACCCTCACGCCGACCGATTTTGGCTTTCGTCTGCTCGCGAATGGCGGTTGGGACCCATATCTCGAGCAGGCGGCGAGCCTTTGGGCAATCCATGCTCGTCTTGCCTCCGATCCTCGTCGAACGACAATCTTCTTTGCCTTCAATGCCTTGAGTTCTCCTGAGTTCGAGTCGACATCATTGCAGGCGCAATTGGAGGACGTAGCGCGAGCTCGGCCAAGCTCGCGCGCGTCGGCTGTCACGATCAAGCGCGATGTGGAGGTGTTCATCCGCAGCTATGCGTCTCGCCGAGAGACCGGTGGAGAGGACGCGGCGGAACCGCTCCTCGCCGAGCTCGGCCTGCTGCGCGAGACTCGATACGGTGGCCATTTCGAATTCGTGCGGGGTCCGAAGCCGACCCTGCCCGACGGCGTTTTTGGCTATGCCCTGGAGCGCTTCTGGCGAGCTTGGGCCCCAAACGCACCAGCGCTCACCGTGGAACAGGTATGTTATTCCCCTGGATCACCCGGTCGTATTTTCAAGCTGGATGAACATAGCGTCGCGTCCCGTTTAATGGGCATGGAGGCGCTGACGGACGGCGCCTGGCGCTGGACGGACACGGCCGGACTTCGCCAGCTCCAGAGGATTGGTCCGGTCCGCGATCTTGACTTGCTTGATTGCTGCTACGGCCAAGGTAGACCGCAATGACACGCCTGCTCGATCGCGTCGCAGTCGATCGCCGCTTCCAGCGGTCGGCGCGCATCGACACCGACGTGGGGGGCGTGGCGGCACTTGCCGGCTACGTTTTGCAAGCGACCGTTGCGAGCGCGCTTCAGACGATGGCCGACGCTCTCGCTGACGGTGCACGAGCTTTCACTTGGACCGGACCATATGGCGGCGGTAAATCCAGCGCCGCGCTACTGCTCGCGGCCTTGGTTGCGGGGAAGGGCAAGGCTCGGGCGGCGGCCGAAGCCTTAGTCCCGCCCGAACTTGCGCAAGCTGTGCGCGATGGTTTCGGCCGTGCCGGAAACGGCTGGCGAGTCGTTGCGGTCAGCGCGCGCAGGCGGGCGTTGCGCGAAGAAATTGCGGAAGCAGCGGCGATTGCGCTCGGCTGGAATGAGGAGGTGGCCGCACAAGCCGCCATTGACGACGGAGCGCTGCTCCGCGCACTGGCCGCATCGGCAGAGCAATGCGGCGTGCTGCTCCTTCTCGACGAGCTCGGCAAGACACTCGAATACGCGGCAGCGACCGATGGCGATGTCCACCTTCTGCAGGATCTCGGTGAGTGGGTTGGCCGCTCTCAGGGTCGTGGCGCCGTGGTCGGCATCCTGCATCAGGGATTCGACCAATATGCGGGGCGAGCCGGTCGTGCGGCGCGTGACGAATGGTCCAAGGTCCAGGGCCGTTTCATGGACATCGCGTTTGTCACCGGTGTTGATGAAACGGTGGCCTTGATTGGCCGTGCTCTTACGAGCGATCCAATAGATGCTGAGAAGGTGCGGCCACTTGCGGCGAGCGTGGCCCGAGCGGTGGTCGCGCGGCGTCCGGGGGATGTTGGTACTCTTGAAGGCGGTCTTGTTGCGGCTTGGCCGCTGCATCCGATTTCGACCTTGTTGCTGGGACCCCTTTCCAGGCAAAGATTCGCTCAAAACGAGCGAAGCGTTTTTGGCTTCCTGGGTTCGGCGGAGCCTTGCGGATTTCAGGAGCATCTCGGACGTGAAATGACGGCGGGGCCAGATGATCTTTTCGGGCCCGACCACTTATGGGACTATCTTGTCGCAAATTTCGGGATGGCATTGGCCTCGGGCCCAGACTCGCGTCGCTATGCGCTGGCGCTGGAAGCGGTCGACCGCGCAACGGCACGGGGCGGTCGAATGCATGCGCGACTGGCCAAGGTTGCCGCCATCCTTGAGTTCTTTCGCAATGGCAGCGGGCTAGCGGTTACCGACGAGTTCTTCATTGCTGCGCTGCCGGGCGAAGCCGCTACGGACGTCCAGCTAGCGGTAGAGGAACTTTCCGACTGGGCCATTCTGATTCGTCAGCCCCGACTCGGCGGCTATGCGCTATTCGCCGGCAGCGACTTCGACTTGGATGACGCGCTCAATAAGGCCCGCCAGGAGCCGGGCGCCCTCGGCCTAGCCGAACTGCCGAAGCGCGTCGGACTTGGACTAGCCGCCGCCAAACGTCACTATTTTCGAACGGGCGCACTTCGCACCTTCGAGACGACGATTCTCCTTGTCGGCGAGGAGGAAATCGCCGCCATCCCACCCGCTGATTCACTGATCAGGTCCCTCGCTGCGACTTAGCGCTCGAGCGGTACCCTCATCCTTCTCGTATCGGACGGCTCGCTACCTCCACAGGCCGTCGGCCGTTACGCCAGCCAGCTCGCCAAGGCGTTGCGCGCTGCCCACGCGGTCGCGGCCGTCGGGGTGGCATCCTCCGTGTTCCGACTCCGCGAGGTGGCTGCGGATCTCGCAGCAATCGATCGTATTTCCCGTGAAAATGTCCAGCTTGAAGGCGATCGCCTGGCGCGACGCGAGATTGCAGCCCGCCGAGCGGCCCTCGTCGACGACGCCTATCGTGAAGTGGCCCAGGCATTTGACCGCGCCACTTGGCGGTTAACCGCTGGAGCCTCTGCAGCGATCGGAGCGATGCCCCTCACGATAGTGGCTTCCAGGCTCGCCGACGAGGCATTCGCGTTTGCGCCTGTCATCAACAGCGAGTTGCTCCAGCGCGACAAGCCATCGTCCAATGCAATGGCGGCCGTTCGAGACCTCGGTCACGCCATGGCGGAACACGGGGACGAACAAGATCTCGGCATTACGGGCTACCCGGCCGAACGGGGTCTTTATCTGACGTTGTTGGAGCCATTCGGGCTTCACCGTAAGAAGGGTGAGCGCTGGGAATTTGCCGATCCCGACGCCGACAGTTTCTCCGGAGCGAGCCTCGCCCCAGCATGGAACGTGTTGAGTGACTCTGCCGATGCAACACTCGCCGAAATTTATGATCTCTGGGCAAAGGCTCCATACGGTCTCAAGCGCGGGGTCATGCCGGTGCTGGCTTATGCTTTCCTGCTCGCGCGCCGCAGCGAGCGGGCGGTCTATGTCGATGATATGTTCCAACCCGAACTTGATGCCGTCTTCTTTGATCGGATGCTGCAGGATCCGGCGTCGATCAGACAAAGGCGGATCAGTCGCTCAGATACCGATGTCGAATTCATGGCGCGCCTTGCCGCGGGTTTGCGCGTGAAAGCTCGAGGGTCTTCGCTCCAGGTGGCGGCATCGCTCTTTCAACGATTCATGGGGCTTCCACAATTTTCGCAGCGAACGGAATTGGTGTCTGCGGGCTTCGCCCACGTTCGAGATGCCATCTTGAGAGCGAACGACCCTGAGGATTTGCTCTTCCACACATTGCCGAAGGTAGCTTCCAGCCGCGCCGAGACCGTCCTCGACGCGCTCGACGCATGTGAAGCCGCCTATCCAGCGCTTCTTGACGAGCTTCGCCTCACCCTCGCGTCAACAATTGGAGTGGACAACGCGTTCGAAGGTGTTGCGCGGCGGGTCGACGCCGTTTTGGGCGTGACTGGAGATCTTCGTTTTGATGCTTTCGCGACTTGCCTCCGCGCATTTGACGGTGGCAAGGGCGGGGACATTGAAGGGCTGGCGAGCCTTCTCATCCACAAGCCCCCGCGTAACTGGACCGACAGGGAAAGGGATCAGGCCCTTGTCGAATTGGCGCGCTTCAGCCGCTCATTCCGCGAAGCTGAGGCGCTGGCCAACGTTCGAGGGCGCGATACCGGCATGGATGCCATGGCGGTTGTCATCGGTCTTGGCGGAACTCAGCGGGTGCTCCGTTTCGAGCTGACTGGGCGAGAGCGCGTCGAAGCCGACCGAATGGCGGATCAGTTGCTGGCGCTATTGCAGAAGTCCGGATCACGGGGTCTGCCAATTGCTGCGCTCGCGCGAGCTGCCGACCGGCTTGGGTCGACCGGGGAGGCTCGAGCAGGCATGATCGAGCGCCACATCTTGGGCTTGTCGGGTGGTCGGGACAGCGCCGCTCTTGCCGTTTGGATGCGTGAAAACCGGCCAGACGTCTCTCTCGAATATTTCTTCACTGACACCGGCAAAGAGCTCCCCGAGGTCTACGAATTTCTCGATCGCCTAGAGGGCTTTCTTGGGCGCCCGATTATTCGCCTAAACCCCGATCGAGACTTTGATTTTTGGCTTCGTGAATATGGCAATTTTCTGCCCTCGCCGCGGACTCGCTGGTGTACGCGTCAGCTAAAGCTCCGGCCGCTCGAGCAATGGCTTCGCGACGACCTCGCGGCAGGCCACATCATTCATTCCTATGTGGCGATCCGGGCCGATGAGCCGTCCCGCGAGGGGTATCAGGCTACAAGTCCGAACATGTTGGTGCACTTCCCGCTGCGCGAGGCGGGAATCGATCGGCGCGGAGTAATCGACCTGTTAGAAAATTCGTCCGTTGGCGAGCCTGCCTACTACAAGTGGCGCTCGCGTTCGGGATGCACGTTTTGCTTCTTTCAGCAGAAGATTGAGTGGGTCCGTCTCATGCGCGAGCATCCGGATTCGTTTGCTGAGGCAATGCGCTACGAAAAGACCGCCAAGGAGCATGGCTCGCCTTTCACCTGGAGTCAGGGAGAGAGCTTGGAAGAGCTCGCCTTGGATGAGCGAGTGGCAGCAATCGAAGCGGAACATCAGCGCCGACTAGATCGCTTCGCCGCCCGCCGCCGCGTCAACCCCTTGGCTGTAGCCGCTGGAATGGCGCTCGAAGTCGACGATCTTTATGGGGTCGATGAAGCGGCAGGGAGCTGCGTTATCTGCCACAAATGACGCCCGTCCCAAGCCCAAGCCCTTCGGCTGTACGGCAGTCATCATAATCGAGCCCGACTGCTCATACCTGACGGGCGGGCGGAAGTGTCCGCGACCGGTGTGATTTGCGCTGCGGGACCCGGCACTTTCGCACAAAACGCCACGAATCAACGGTCGAGACTTAGAGATGCCGCTTGAGACGGCATTGACGGGCAAACCGTGCTGCCGTCGTGCTTACGCCACTAGGGACGTTCGCCCAACAAGCAAAGGAGTCGAGGATTTTATTCCGACTTCTTAACCGGTTAGGTGGTGGACGCACCAGGGCTCGAACCTGGGACCCGCTGATTAAGAGTCAGCTGCTCTACCAACTGAGCTATACGTCCGTGCCTGTCGGCAGACGGGCCATCTAGGGGCGGCGGCGGCGGATTGCAACCGCCGCGGGGCCGTATCCCGGCAATGGCCGGGCCCAGGCCCGGCCGAAGAGCGGCTGGACCCCGGCCTTCGCCGGGGAGCGGGTCGCTATGGCCTTGCACTCCACCCGGCGAAGCTTGCGAAACTTGCACATGCCATCCGGACCGTCAGGTTCGTCTCAATGATCCGCCGTCACCGCCGCAAGCTCGTTGCCGCTCGGGTCGAGGAAGTGGAAGCGGCGGCCGCCGGGGAAGGCGAAGATCGGCCGCACGATCCGCCCGCCCGCGGCCTCGACCGCGGCCAGGGCCGCCTCCAGATCCGCCACGTCGATGACGGGCAGCGGCGCTTGCGAGGCCTCCGCTGGATCGCCCTGAAGGCCGAGATCGGTGTCGCCGGTGACGGTCGCGGCATAGGTCGGGCCGAATTCGGTCAGGCTCCAGCCGAACGCGGCCTCGTAGAAAGCCTTGGCGGCGCCGGTGTCCGTCACCGGAAGCTCGACATAATTGAAGCGCGCCATTCTCGATGCTCCTCTCTGTTCTCCTCTCCCTGCACGGGAAAGGAGGGCCCCACCGCGAAGCGGTGGGCGGTGAGGGCTTGCCGAGCCATGGCGATGACGCCCTCACCCTGCCGCTTCGCGGCTGTCCCTCTCCCCCGCGGGGAGAGGGATTGCAGGCTCAATAGCGCCGGAGCAGCCCCGCCAGCCGGCCCTGGATCCGGACCTGCTCGGGCCGGTAGCGCTGCGGGTCGTAGCGGCGGTTGGCCGGATCGAGGCGGACCATCTGGCCTTCCTTGCGGTAGGTCTTCAAAGTCGCCTCATTGTCGTCGATCAGGGCGACCACGATCTCGCCGTCGCGCGCCATGTCGGTCTTGCGGATGAGCGCATAGTCGCCGTCGAGAATGCCTTCGTCGACCATCGAATCGCCGGCCACTTCGAGCGCATAATGCTCGCCCGGGCCGAGCAAAGCGGCGGGGACGGGCAGGCTGGTCTGGCCCTCCAGCGCCTCGATCGGCTGGCCGGCGGCGATCCGCCCGTGCAGCGGCAGGTCGATGACGTCGTTGGCGGCCTGGAGCGAGGGCGCCGGAGCCCGGGCCAAAGCGGCGGTGCCGGCCTGGGCATCGGGCATCCGGAGGATTTCGAGCGCCCGCGCCCGGTTGGGCAGCCGGCGGATGAAGCCGCGCTCCTCGAGCGCCGAGATCAGCCGGTGGACTCCCGACTTGGATTTGAGCGCCAGGGCCTCCTTCATTTCCTCGAACGAAGGCGAAACGCCGCTCTCGGCGAGGCGGGCCTGGATATAGATCAGAAGCTCACTCTGCTTGCGCGTCAGCATTTCGGGTCCCCTGAGAAACGAACATGGAACGTGTAGGGAACGTTACGGGGGCTGTCAAGCGCCGGAGGAACAAGCCGCGATTCTGGTGAAATTTCCGAGCAGGCGATGGCCGCTCTGGCTCGCGACGCTTTCCGGATGGAATTGCACGCCGTGGATCGGAAGGCTGTGGTGGCGAAGGCCCTGGAGGGTGCCGTCCTGTGCGACCGCATTGGCGGCGAGGCACAGCGGAAGGCCTTGCGGCGCCACCGTCAGGCTATGGTAGCGGGCGACGGTCAGCGGGGAGGGGAGGCCCTCGAACAGGCCGGTGCCGTCGTGGCGCACCGCGCAGGTCTTGCCGTGCATGACCGCCTCCGAGCGGACGATGCGGGCGCCGAAATGCTGCGCCAGCGCCTGGTGACCGAGGCAGATCCCGAGCAGGGGCCGCCGCGTCTCGGCGCAGGCGGCGACCAGATCGAGCGAGGCTCCCGCCGCTTCCGGCCGGCCCGGCCCGGGCGAGATCAGGAAGCCCGCCGCCCCGGTGGCGAGCGCCTCGGCCGCGGTCAAAGCGTCGTTGCGCTCGACCCTGACCTCGGCGCCGAGCTCGCGCAGATAGTGGACGATATTCCAGGTGAAGCTGTCGTAATTGTCGAGGACGAGGATCATCGCGATCCTCTTCCGATCCCCGTCACTGATCCGGCCGTCACCGATCCGCCGTCACTGGGCCGCGCCGGGCCCCGCCAGCTCGGCCTTGAGCTTGCGCAAAGCGTCCTCGTTGCGCTCGACCTTCAGCTCGGTCCGGATCGCGGCGGTGAACTGGCGGGCATATTCGTCGCCCATGATCTCCGCGAACTGGGTGCGGACGGCCCGGGTCAGGGCGGGCTCCTTGCTCGCGTCGCCGGGGACGATCCTGTCGAGATAGACGATGAACCAGCCGCGCCCGTCGGGGGCCGGGAGAAGGCGCGCCTTGCCCCTCGGCAGGCTGAACATCATCGCCATCGGCGGCGGCACCTGGGCGTCGGCGCGGGCGATCTCGCGGCGGGTGGCGGTGAGGGTCTGCACCGGCGGAAGCTTGACCTGCGCCTGAGCGAAGGCCTGGGCCGGGGGCGTTCCGGCGTTGATCTTCGCGACGATCGCGCTCGCGATCGCCCGCGCCCGCTCGGAGGCCCGGCGGACGACCAGATCGGCCTTCACCCGGTCGCGGATCGCGGCCAGCGGCGGCACCGCGGCCGGGATCGTCCGGGTGACGGCGACCAGAGCGTAACGCTGATTCTCCTGGATCGCCTCGACCGCCGGATCCTCGCCCGGCTCGAGCGCGAAGGCGCCTTCGAGCAGAGGCTGGAGCTCGGGGGGCGCCTGCCAGCCGGCGGTATCGGGCGCGGTCCCGGTCGCGGTCACCGGAGGGGTTTCCTTCACCGCAAGCTTCTGGGCGGCGACGATTTCGTCGAAGGTCAAGTCGTCGCCGATCGAATTCTCGATCCGGGTGGCGAGGTCGTTGACCGCGTTCTGCGACTTGCTCTGCTGGATCTTCGCGGCCAGCTCGCCGCGCACCGAAGCCAGCGGCCTGGCGGTGGAGACGATGATCTCCTCGACCTTGACGACGTGCCAGCCGAACGGGCCCCGGATCGGACCCACCGTGGCGCCCTTGGCGGCGCCGAACACGGCGGCGGCCACGGCGGGCGAGCTCTTCGCGGCATATTCCTCGCGGCCGCTGGCGCCGAGCGCGATGTCGGTGGCGCTTCGCCCGGCCTGCTGGGCGGCGGCGGCGAAGGGGGTGCCGGCGGCGACCTTCTGGGCCAGCGCCTTCGCGGCCGCCTCGGGAAGCACGACCTGCGACAGCCGGCGGGTCTCGCGGGCGGCGTAGGACGGGTCCGAGCGATAGGCGGCCTGGATCTCGGCCTCGGTCGCCTGGCTCTGCGCCGCGACATTTTCCGAGCCGAAGACGGCATAGCGTATCACCCGCCGCTCGGGGATGGTGTAGCGGGCTCGGGCGCTCTTGTAGAAAGCGGCGAGCTCGGCCTCGCCCGGCTCCGTCCCCGCGCCCATCGCCGCCGACGGCACTGCGCCGACGATGCCGCTGCGCTGCTCGAGCAGAAGCGAGGCATATTGCAGGGCGATCATGTTGGGGACGTGGGCCGAGCGGGCGACGGGTCCGAGGAGCTGGCGCTGCAGCAGCCGGGTCGCGAAATCGTCGCGGACCTGCTGCTCGGTCATATTCTCCTGGGCGAGGATACGCCGGAAGGTAGCGTCGTCGAAACGGCCGGTGAGGTCGTGGAATTCGGAGATGGACGCGATGTCGCGGTCGATCGACTGCCGCGACGCGCCGAGGCCCTGCTGGCGCCCGAAGACGGCGCTGGCGGTGAGGTCGATCAGCTGGTCGAGCACCTCGTCGAGCGCGCCCTGCCGAAGGAAGGCCGCCATGTCGAGCTCGGGCTGCTCGCGGCGCAACCGGGTCAGCTGGCGCTGGGTCTCGTCGGTCAGCCGCGCCGAGCTGAGCTTCTCGCCGCCGACGCTGGCGACATTGCTCCCGCTCAGCCCGCCGAGGCCGCCCAGCCCGCCCGAGCCGCCGGTGCCGAATCCGGTGAGGACGATCGCGAGCAGGCCGATGCCGAGAATGACCAGCATGATCTTCGACATGAAGCCGCGGCGGAAAATTGAGAGCATCTTGGCGTGGGTCCTGCGATGGTTCGGGCGGGTCATAGAAGCGCCGCCGGGCGCGGGCAAGCTTGGCAGGCCTTCGATCGGTTGCTAACCGGCGCAGCTTCAATCGTCATCCCGCGAACGCGGGATCCAGCTCTGAGGCCGTCCTGGGTTCCCGCTTTCGCGGGAATGACGAGCTTTGAATGGGGAAACCTGATCATGAACGTCCGCCGCAAGCTCGTCGCCGGCAACTGGAAGATGAACGGCAGTCGCGCCGCCCTGGGCGAGCTCGCCGCCATCGCCGCCGCCGCCCGCGAAGCGTCCGGCGTGGACGTGGCCATCTGCCCGCCCTTCACCTTGCTCCCGCTCGCCGTGCCCCGCGCCGGCGGGCTCGCCGTCGGTGCCCAGGATTGCCATGACAAGGACAGCGGCGCCCATACCGGCAACGTCTCCGCGCCGATGCTCAAGGAAGCCGGAGCCCGACTCGCCATCGTCGGCCATTCGGAGCGCCGCGCCGACCAGACGGAGACCGACTCCGTCGTCCGAGCCAAGGCCGAGACGGCGCTCCGCCACGGCCTCCAGGCGATCGTCTGCGTCGGCGAGACCGAGGCCGAGCGGGAATCGGGCCGCGCCGTCGAGCGGGTGACGTCCCAGCTCGCCGGCTCGATCCCCGAGCTCGCCGGCGAGGCCGAGCTGGTCGTCGCCTACGAGCCGATTTGGGCGATCGGCACCGGCCGCACCGCCACGGCCGCCGACGTCGCCGGGATGCACGCCGCCATCCGCGAGGCGCTCGCCGCCCGCTTCGGCGATGCCGGCGGCCGGATCCGGATCCTCTATGGCGGCTCGGTCAACGCCGGCAACGCGGCCGAGCTTTTCGCGGTGGCGAATGTCGACGGCGCCCTCGTCGGCGGCGCAAGCCTCACCGCCGAGCAATTCGTTCCGATCATCGAGGCGGCGGCGAGGAGTTAGTCGCTCGTAGGGCCGCGTCGGGCGGCGGCCATTCCCGCCTTGGTTCGGCTGGCGCGAGCTCCTTGCGCGCTTTATGCCTCGCGCAGGGAGCGCAGCTATGGACAGTTGGACGGCATGCTTTGTTGAACGCGCCGCCGAGCTTGACCTCCTGTCCCGTGCCTGGGAGCGTGCGAAAGGGCGCGCGCCGCAATTGGTGGTGCTGACTGCCCCACCCGGTCTCGGCAAGACCCGTCTCGTTCAGGAATTCTACAATCTCGTTTCCACTCGAGACGACGGAGCGGGCGGCTCTGGATACTGGCCGGACTTCCTCTCGCGCGACCGCGACCGGCTGCGTATCGCGCCGCTCGCGACCGATTGCGATTTTGCCAATCCGATGCCCTTCCTCTGGTGGGGGATCAAGCTCGTCGACAGCGGCGACAATCGGTCGGGCTCGGCCGACATGCACCTAGCCTACGAAACCCTGCTTCGACCGCATCTGGAGGTGATGCGCCGCTCCGCCGATATCGAGACCCTCACCGAAGCCCAATGGCGGGAAGGGCGGGGTGGAGTGACCGACGTGGCTAAATCCGGGGCCGAAATGGCTCTGAACGCGATCCCGGTGATCGGCCCTTTCATCGGGTTGGTGCGCACGCTTTTCGAGAGCATCTGGGAAAGGGGCAGGAAAATCCGCGCGCTTGAGCGTCGCAAGGCCGAGCTGGCCGGGCGGGCAGCGAATGTGGCGGCGGCAGCGGTGACGGGCGCGGCAAGCTTCGAGGAGCGCCTGGTCGGTGAGCTCCGCGGCTTCTGCAGGCCCCCGGGGGGAACCGGCCGACCGATGATTCTGATCGTCGACGATGGACAGTTCGCGGATCAGGATCCGAGCTTGGCGTCGTTTCTGCGCGCTCTAATCACTCTGGCTTGGGCAGAATCCTGGCCGATGCTGTTCATCATGACCCACTGGACGCGCGAATGGAACGAAGGCGTCGAAGATCCCCGCAGCCTGCCCGGTTTCGTCGTAGAGACCGGGTTGCGCTACGGCGTTGGCTGGGAGCGCGTCAGCCTCGCTCCGATCCGAAATCTCGCCCCACTTGCCGTCAGCGCGATTCCCGGCCTTCCCGAGGAGCAATTGCAATTGCTGCTTCGTAAGGCAGGCGGAAATCCGCGCTACCTCGAGCGCATAATCCAGCTCCTTATGACCTCCCCGATGATGTTCGACAGCCGCGAGGCGCGTGGGCCGATCCGCGCCGAGGCACTCGATGACATTCGCGACGAGACCTTCGATATCCATGAGGTGACCCGCCGGCTCTACGAATTGGCGCCGCTGGGGGTACGGCAGGCCGCCGCCCTGGCGAGCGCCCAGGGCGAACGGTTCCTCTGCTGCCTCGTTCATGACGTCGCCGCGAGGCTCGAGGTGGATTTGCCCGAACATTCCCTGCAGCAGTGTGAAAATCCGCTTGCCGTCATAGGAGGAGTCGCCAGCGGAATCGGTGAGTTCGTCCAGGGCGTGTTCCGCGAGGTGGCGCAGGCCATGACCTCTCGCATCGCGGGGCCCGACCACGTCGTTCGGGCCGCGCTGGCGGCGGCGTTGCGGGAGCGGATCGAAGCATCGGGAACCCCCGACTTCGAAGCAGAGCGGCAGCTGACCCTGGAAGTCGCGGGCGCGCTGGCCGCCTGTCCCGACCTGACCGATGCGGAAGCAGCTCTCGCGTCGATGGCGTTGATCCGGCAGCTCCAGCGGCGCCTGCAAGTCGGGGACATGCCCGCCGCGCAGCGCCTCGCCCGTCTCTGGCGCGAGGGGGCCGCCTTCGGGCGCTGGGACCGGTCGACGCTGAGTACCGCCGACCTTGGGGTAATGGCCTCGTTCGACGCGACCGAGGGCCGCTACACCGACGCGCGCGACCAGTCCGTCGAGCATCTCGGCAAGGTGCGAGAGGCCGTCGAAGCCGGTGAACTGGGTCCGCTCGACCTGGCCGGAGCAATGCTTCAGCATGCGGAGGTCATCCAGGCCCTGGAGGGGCCTCGCGCAGCGCTTCCCCTGCTGCGGAGCGCGGAGGCGAATGCTGAGACGGTCCCCGGAAGCGAGGGCGATCCCCAGGCAAGGATCCTGCTCGCGCGAATTAGGTCGAGGACGGCTGAAGCCATCGACGCGATCGATGGCCCCGCGGCCGCCGCGGAGGTCTACGAGGATGCGGTTACGATCTGGCAGACGGTGAATGACGAAGATCGAAGCGAGAACCTGGCCCGCCGTCTCGATGCTGCGCTCGGCCTCGCGGATTGCCTACGACGACTCGGGGATTGCCATGCGGCCGAAACGATCTTGCGGGCGTCGCTCGAACGATTCGGCGAGGAACCGGTCCCCGATCCCAGGTTAAGGCGCGTCCGCGCGCGAATCCGGCTGGCCCTCGCCGAGGTGCTCGTGGAGCGTGGTGCGATGGCGACGCCAGGCGAACTGTTTCTGCTCGCCTGCGATGAGTTCGGTGAATTGCTGTCGGAGACTCGGTCTCCTGCGGCAGCCCGCGATCTGGCTACGGCAATCGTCGCCAAATGCGAGGGCGAGAAGCAGCTCGGCAAGATCCATGTGGATGGAGGTCTAGGCCTCTCGCGGTGCAAGCAACTGCTCGAGGAAGCTTACTCAGCCAGCGACAGCATCCTCGCCTTGGGCGAGCTGCTCGAGGTCGAGGTCATGCTCCCCGGCCGAGTCGACAGGGCCGACCGGATAGACTTGGAACGGATCGTGCAGCGTCTCGCCGAAGTTCACCGCACGCTGCAGGTGCCGGTCTCCGCACGGCGGCTGGGTTTGGCCTCTGTCGAGCTCAGCGCCTGGTATAGCGCGCAGGGACGGATTCGCGAGGGCGCGGAGTCCATCAGAAAGGCAGTCGCCGTCTTGTCTCGCTACGGCATCGACGAATTCGACGCCCTGGGCCGCCGAACCCGGGTGTTAGCGAGGATCAGGCTCGCCGCCTTCGAACATTGGCGTGGGAATAGGGCGAAGGCCATGGCGGCCGCGCGCATTGCCGTGAAGGAAGCCTCTCAGTGCGTTCGAACTTGGGATGATACCGTGCTCGCCAACCTGCTCGTGCAGGCCCGGACCCTGCTGGCCAGTTTCTACGTCGATGCCGGTCAGCCTGAGCGCGCCCGGGCCGAGCTCGACCTTCTCGTCGAAATCGGGCTTGGAGAGACCGGCGATTATCTTTCCGCCTTGAGCTATGGCGGCCTGCTGTCCTTGTCCCGCCGTCTCGCGAAGGTGGACGGCGATGCCGACCGGTTCGTCGAGCTCGACCGCCGGGGCAGCATATTGGGTTCGATTCAAACTGACCAGCGCAGCTATGTTTACCGAACGGTCGACCCGGCCGACTTGGGCGACGAATGGCAGGTCCTGGAGGGATCATCTGCCGAGCGACTCGGTAGCTTTGTGATAAGCCTTTTCGAGCGCAAACTCGCCCGAAGTAACGTGGGCCCAATGCTGATCGAGTTGTTCAAAAACACGTCCGGTACGATCATCGTGACCGATGCGAAGGCCGAGCCGTCCTGCCTGCTCGATACGGAAGGCAGATTGCATATCGATCTCGGCAACCGCCAGGTCATAAACCCCCTGCTTTACGTCTCCTACGTTCAGGCAGTGATGGTCTGGAATTTGCTTTTCGCCTTCGAATGCGCTTCGGATATTTCAATCGCCAAGGAGATTTATGCCGATATCGAAGTCGAGATCAGGTACCAGTTGCTCACCAACCTAACGTTGATCGTGCATCATTCGCAGGAAGAAGCGATCATCCGGCGGTTTCAGGACGAATCACCTCATGGCAATCTGTACAAGGCCTATCTCGAAGATCTGGCGGGCGATGAGGATGACTTGTGCTACCTCTCCATGGCCGACTGGAATATCGGGGAGTTGCTTGCCAATGCCGCGCACATCCGCGTGCTTGCGGACGAGGCACGCCGCGCTTGGCACGCACAGGCGCCCTTCCGTTCATTCGAGGAACTAGTCGAACATTCGCAATCGATTGCGGGGATGCTGATAAGCCCGCAACGGATGGTCCTATGCATCTGGCTTGCCCGGCTCGGTCATTTGGCGATGAAACGGGGCGCGGTCGCCGCGGCGGCGATTTTCTTCGAAATCGTCGTCGGCTACTGGCGCAAATTGATCGCCGACGCTTTCGGTACCCGGGGGCGTTATCCCCGGCTTATGCTGCCCGTGGCCTTGGCCGATCTGGCCTGGGCCCGCTTACGGACCGACGGGCCGACGGTCGCTGAGCCCATCTACCGTGAGGCGTATGAACTCCAGGCGCAGCTGGCGGCCGAGGAGGACATGCCGGCGCGACGAATAGCGGCGCTCCAAGCGGAATCGCGGCTGCTGTGGGTGAAGGCGTTCGAAGCCGACGCCTGGCGGCGCCCGTTCGCGATCGAGCATCCCAATCCGGACCGGGCGGCGTCAGTTCTCGACGCTTTCGGCACCCTGATCGATCGCGTGGCGTCATGGGGCTCCACCGCGGGACCCGATGCGGCCGCGGGTTGGCTCGAGGCGCTTGGCGTGCAGGTGGCGGTCCTTGAAATGGCCACCGGGGACGTCGCCGCGGCCGAGGCAAGGCTCGACCGGCTCATGCCCTCGCTGCGCAGCTGGGCCAAGGCGGTTCCGGACCCGGGTGAAAGATGGCTCGTGATAGGCCTCGTCACGCTGGGACAGTGCAAGCTCGAAGCAGGCAAGACCGGGCCCGCCGCGGCGGCGCTCGAGACGGCGATCACCCTGTCGAAGGCGGCGATCGACGCGCGCGAGCTTCATGAGCACCGGACGCTGGCGGTCGCTTGCTGGTATGCGGGAGACGCGGCGTCGCGTGAAGGCGACGGAATGCGTGCCGAAATGTTGCTGCGTACCGGCCATAGCGCGGCGGCGCGCTTCGCCGGCTACGGCAGCACGGACGGCGTCGCCATCCTGCGCGCCTATGATGTGCGGCTCGCTGAGCACCAGGGCCGCTTGGCGGTTGAACCCGCGCCCCCTTTCTCCTAGATCGCGCCCTGACCTTTTTTCGGAAAAAAGCCCCCCATGTTCACCTTCCTCCTGATTCTCCAGTCGCTGGTCGCCGCCTCAATGGTCGCGGTGATCCTGATGCAGCGTTCGGAAGGCGGCGGGCTCGGGGTCGGCGGAAGCCCTTCGGGGCTGATGTCGGCGCGCGGCGCGGCCGATTTCCTGACCCGCGCCACCGCCATCCTGGCGACTTTGTTCGTCATTCTCTCGATCACTCTGGCCGGCCTCGCCACGATCCAGCGGGCGCCGATGAAGATCGATCCCTCCTTGACCAAGACCGTGCCGAGGACGGCGCCGCTCGCGCCCGCGGTCCCGCCGAGGGTCGACCCGCTCGCCGCCCCCGGCGCCCAGGCGCCGGCGGCCGCCCCCGCTCCGGTCCCGGCCGGCAACGGCACCGCCCCGGCCGGTCAGTAGGGTCCTTCGATACGGGCCTTCGCCTCGCTCAGTCCCTACTCAGGATGAGCGGATGGGATATTCGCTACCGCTCATCCTGAGTAGCCGGTGAGCGAAGTCGAACCGGCGTATCGAAGGATCGCCCTCGCCACTCCGGCCGCCTGGCCGCGTATGTCGGGCACGGCGACGATCTCCCAGAAGGCGCCCTTGGTCAAAGGGCCGAGCGCGTAGAGGGCAGGGGAGGCGCCGCTTCCCCTCACCCGCGAATCGGAGTCGACATCCAGCCCGAGGCCGAGCCGGTCCGGCCGCGCCCGGCCGCTTGCCAGCAGGTCGCGGATCAGCGGATCCCCGATCCGGGCGATGTCGCCCTCCGGCCCGGTGCAGTTGACGACCGCCGCGAAGCGCCGGCGAAGCTCGCCGCCGCCGCGCCTGGCGAGCGTGACCCAGTCGCCTTCGACCCGGGCGATGCGCGCCGCCGCGACCTCGAGCCGCCCGGAGGCGCGCATCGCCTCGATCCGGGCCGCCACCCGGGGCGCGATCCGATGCCGGTGGACGTCCCACCAGGGGCGCAAATGGCGCAGGAAGCGCTTCTGCTCCGCCTCGCTCAGGCCCTGCCACAAGGCGATGCTGTGCGGCCTCAGGCCGTCGACCGAGGCCCGCCACGGCTCGCGCGCCCGGACCGCCCGAACCAGCGCCCCGAGCCGGGCCGGCGGCGGCGCCCAGTCGAGCGGCGCCGCCGCCGGAGAGATGTGCGCGCGCGGTACCAGGCCCCGGCGCGAGGCGGCGAGGATCCGGCCCGGAAACCCCGCTTCCTCCAGGCTCACCGCCATGTCGACCATGGTGAGCCCGGTTCCGACCAGAAGCAGGTCGCCGCCGGCCGCCGCCGCCGCCGCCAGCGCCGCCGCGCCCTCCGGCCCCCAGGGATCGTGAATGGCCCCGGCCCCGAACGCCGCCGGCAGCCGCGACGGATAATTGCCGCCGGCGAGCACCGCGCAGGCGCACTCGACGAGATCGCCCGAAGCGAGCCGCACCCCTTCGGCCTCGACCGCGACCGCCTCGCCGGTCAGCCTCGTCACTCCGGCCGCGCCGTCGAGGAGCGAGGCGAGGTAGCGCCGATAATCCCGCCTCGGCACGTAATCGTCGGGGCCATGGCCCTCGCCCGCGGCCCAGGCCGCGAAATGGCCGGGCTCGCCCGCGAGCGCGCTCATGTTGCGCGCGCGAACGTTGAGCAGGTGGCCGGGCGAGGTGGTGCCGTAGGCGGCGCCCCTGGCGAAGTGGCCGCTCTTCTCGATGAGGACGATCGCGGCGCCCGGCGCCGCCCGGGCGATCTCCACCGCGGCGATCGTCCCCGAATATCCCGCCCCGACGATCGCCACCCGCATGGCCGTGGCCTTTAGCCGGTGACCCGGCGCCCGTCACTCCCGCGAAAGCGGTGGGTGCGGGCGAGTGAGGGCGGATGACGGTTTTCTTCCATCCTTCCGACGAAAATCCGATTCGCGCCCTTGCCCTCCGGCACCCCCGTCGCTAAGCCTTTACTCCCATGGCGCGGTTCATTTTTATCACCGGCGGCGTGGTCTCATCGCTTGGCAAGGGGCTGATGGCCGCCGCGCTCGCCGCCCTCCTCCAGGCGCGCGGCTACAAGGTCCGGATCCGCAAGCTCGACCCCTATCTCAACGTCGATCCCGGGACGATGTCGCCCTATCAGCATGGCGAGGTCTACGTCACCGACGACGGCGCCGAGACCGACCTCGACCTGGGCCATTACGAGCGCTTCACCGGAGTCCCCGCCCGCCAGGCCGACAACGTCACCTCGGGCCGGATCTACCAGGGCATCATCACCCGCGAGCGCCGCGGCGACTATCTCGGCGCCACCGTCCAGGTCGTCCCCCACGTCACCAACGCGATCAAGGAGTTCATCGCCGCCGATCTGGAGCCGGACCTCGACTTCCTGATCTGCGAGATCGGCGGCACCGTCGGCGACATCGAGAGCCTGCCCTTCATCGAGGCGATCCGCCAGTTCCGCAACGAGAAGGTCAATGAGACGGGCGGGCGCGAGAACACGCTCAGCATCCACACCACCCTGGTGCCCTACATCGCCGCCGCCGGCGAGCTGAAGACCAAGCCCACCCAGCACAGCGTCCGCGAGCTGACCAGCCTCGGAATCCAGCCCGAGATCCTCGTCTGCCGCACCGAGCACCCGCTTCCCGATTCGGACCGGGCCAAGATCGCCTTGTTCTGCAACGTCCGCAAGGAAGCGGTCATCCCCGCCTTGGACGCCAAGAGCATCTACGCCGTCCCCGCCCAATATCACGAGGCCGGGCTCGACGCCGAGGTCCTGAGAGCCTTCGGAATCACCGACGCCCCCGAGCCGCGCATGGCCCGCTGGGACGACGTCGTCGACCGCCTGTTCAACTGGGAGAGCGAGGTCACGATCGGAGTTGTCGGCAAATATGTCGGCCTCCAGGACGCCTACAAGAGCCTGACCGAAGCCCTCGTCCACGGCGGCATGGCCAACCGGGTCAAGGTCAAGATCTCCTGGCTCGACGCCGAGCTCTTCGAGCACCCCGAAGCCGACATCCCCGCCCAATTGGAGCCGCTCCACGGGATCTTGGTGCCCGGCGGCTTCGGCGAACGCGGAAGCGAGGGCAAGATCGCGTCCGTGCATTTCGCGCGGGAGCGCAAGGGTGCCCTTTTTCGGCATCTGCCTCGGAATGCAGATGGCCTGCATCGAAGCGGCGCGGAATACGGCGGGGATAGAAGGCGCCACGAGCACCGAATTCGGCGAAGCCGAAGAGCCCGTCGTCGGCCTGATAACCGAATGGATGAGCCCGGAAGGCCTCCAGCAACGGAGGGAGGCGAACGGCGACATGGGCGGCACGATGCGCCTGGGTGCCTACGAGGCGAAGCTGGCCGGCAACAGCGTCGTCCACTCCATCTACGGCACCGACCGAATCTCGGAACGCCACCGCCACCGCTACGAGGTCAATATCCATTACAAGGCCGCGCTGGAGGCGGGGGGGCTTGTGTTCAGCGGCATGAGCCCGGACGGGGCGCTGCCGGAGATCGTCGAGCGGCCGGACCATCCGTGGTTCGTGGGCGTGCAGTTCCATCCGGAGCTGAAGAGCAAGCCGTTCGATCCGCACCCCTTGTTCGCGAGCTTTATCGAGGCGGCGGTGAAGCAGTCGCGGCTGGTTTAGGCGGGTAGACGCTCTAAGCATTGAGCGTGACTACGAAGTAGTCGGACCGGGTAACCCGTACCTGCTGCTTATGGGTTCATTCCCCAACGAACTAGGCCAATCGTCGATTGCGCCAGCATCTCCGCTTCATCAGCTCGAATACCAGCCAAGGGGTTTATGTCCTCGCTTAACGTGGCCACATAACAAATATGGACTTGCCTAAATTTGTAGACTTCGAGCGTCGCACTGTAGCATGAAGCCTAGGTATCATTGGAGCGAAGCATTGGAAAACTGGCAGTCGATTCGTGAAGCGGCGGAAGCGGGAAAGCTGGTGGTCATATTTGGCACCGGGGCGAGCACTGCGCTTACGGACGGTGAGCGACCTCAGCTCTCTTGGCGTGGCCTGATTCAATATGGCTTCGAATACGGCTTAACTAAAGGGCGGATTACCCAAGCGCAAGTGGATGCTTGGTCAAGCCAGTTAGACTCTGTTGACCTTGACGACCTTTTGAGCGCCGCCGAGTTTGTTAGCAGAAAGTTGGATGCGCCCCATGGTGTCTTATTTTCAAGATGGCTCGACAATGCATTTGGGTCTGTAAAACCGGTGAAAAACGCTATGCACCAAGCCGTTAGTGCTGCTGCATCTGCCGGTGTGCCTTTTTGCACTCTCAACTATGACGATCTTTTGGAGTCAGTAACCGATCGCCCTTCTATTCACCTCGGTGAAACGAGGAAGGTCTTGGCCTGGATGCAAAGAGACTCTGAAGCAGTGCTTCATCTCCACGGACTTTGGTCCGCTCCAGAGACATGCTTGCTGGGTATTAGAAGCTACGACTCTGCTCTAAACGATGAAATGAGATCTCTCGTTCAGCGAGGACTAGCGTCCTTCAATCGGCTGCTTTTTGTTGGCTGTGGAGATACATTTAGTGACCCTAACTTTAATGCATTAACAGGGTGGCTCCGTACAAATCTCAAGGGTGCAGGTGTAGAGCATTACGCTCTTGTTAGTTCTTCAGAACTGAAACGGCGAAATGAAGACCCGAGTTGGCACGGTTTTGTTGAACCAATTTGCTACGGTGATAAGCACTCTGATCTGCCAGATTGGCTTGCGTCGTGTTTTTCGGGCATCCAAAAGATTGACGAGGTTCAAGTCAAATCGTCTGCTGAGGAGCATCAAGCTCTTCAAGACTATCGGGATTTTCTAGTCAGAGACTGTGGACAGATGACAATTGAAGGGGTCCGCGCCGATATAGACACTGCTCAGCGGCGCTTCGATTTGGAGAGACTCTTCGTCCCGCTGCAGGTCGACCCGGTGATGCCAGAATTTCCCGAGGCCGATCCCAAGCGAGAGGAGAAAATAAAGGAGTGGGTTAAACAAAACCCTCCCGGGCAGGAGTTCGGGACCGCGTTCGCAGCCCATAAGCGAATTGCACTTTTGGCCCTGCCAGGCGGAGGAAAGACCTTGCTGTTGAAGCGCCTCGCAGTGGCGTATTCGGACGGTGACCGGCGATCAAATAGTCAAGACTATCTTCCAGATCTACTAATAACACCAATCTTAATTAGATGCAGAGAGTGGCGAGGTCAAATCCATCTTCCTATCGTGACTATAATTAATAATCTTTCTGTGATAACAGGAATCCAGTCCCTTGAGGGACTCGATGTAGCCTTGCATCCTCGCTTAGAGTCTGGAGAGGTGCTTCTCCTAGTCGATGGTCTAGACGAGATACACAATGACTCAGACCGTGCTACCTTCGTAGAAAACTTAGAAAAGTTTCTTAGGCAATATCCCAAAATACGACTTGTAGTTACAAGTCGCGAGGCGGGATTCGATCTTGTTGCTCCTGTAATTTCTCAGTTTTGTACGCGGTGGCGTGTTGCTCCATTGGAGGAGCCATCAATCCGTTTGCTATGCGATTTCTGGCACCTGCTAATGGCAGGTGATACGCCAGAAGCACGGGCGGAAGCCGTAGAAGTGGCAGATCGGCTTGTGACCACAGAGTCACTTCGCCGGCTTGCAGAAAATCCGCTTCTTTTGACTATGCTTCTCGTGGTCAAGCATGGCGCCGGCCGACTGCCACCTGATCGTGTCAGCTTGTATGACCGCGCTGTTGAAGTGCTTTT
This sequence comes from uncultured Alphaproteobacteria bacterium, assembly GCA_963850005.1. Taxonomy (GTDB): domain Bacteria; phylum Pseudomonadota; class Alphaproteobacteria; order Sphingomonadales; family Sphingomonadaceae; genus Allosphingosinicella. The sequence continues at coordinate 259,426 of CAWKJG010000004.1, read as the reverse complement.
GGATACGTGGAATATCAAGGGCCATGAAGCCCTCAACTTGAAAGAAGCTGTCCCGCAGCTGGCTTGCGTTGCATTCGAACTTATGAGACAGGGAAAGCAGACTGCAACCGAGGAAGAGTTGCTGCAGATATTAGAGGAAGCCCGTGATAAAGTGCCGCAAATACGCCGGTACGCTAAGGGCACACCGTATGAGTTTTTGAAAAGGGTGGAGCTTCGATCTAGTCTTGTAGTAGAAGCCGGTCATCTGTTGGAACGAGGTTCTCCAGTTCCTTTCTATCAATTCAGACACCTAACTTTTCAGGAATATCTCTCCGCTGTTGCCGTAGTAGGAGGACATTACCTTGAGTACCATCCCGACGCGAACGTCCTAACCCCCCTCCTTGAGGTGCTTACAGCAGACGAGTGGAAAGAGGTAATTCCTATGGCCGCCGTCCTCGCGCGCAAGCAGGCTGAGCCGTTGGTCGCAACGTTGGTAGCACAAGGGAACGCGCTGCTCGACGAGCTTCGTCGGGGAGACCTCTATCGTGACCGTGGCGATAGCCACAAGCCGCCGCCGCCGGTTTCGCGGCTCATACAGTGCTTAGCGGAAGAGGCTGAAGCTTCGCCCGACACGCTGAGCGGGGCACTCCGGCTAGTGGTCTTATTCGGGCGTGGTTGTCAGTCCGCGGATAACTGGTCGGCGCTAGCTAAGGGCCCTTACGCCGAAGAGTTGATTGCAAGGGGGCTGGAAATCTATTCAACGCGAGATTGGAAGGACGAGACGTGGGTCAGAAACACTGTTGCGGTGCTTTGCGGATTGCGATTTACGGACGCTTTTTGGCAATCTGATGAGGGGTTTGCATACATACGAGATTTGATTGAAAGTGACGCAATCCTAGATAATATGCGTGGTTTACTGACGATGAGCGGTCTGATGTGGGGGAGGGGCGGTCGAACTACCTCAGTCGCGGTAAGATTTCGTGATATGGTACCAGGTATCGAACGGTATCTCTCCAGTTCGTCTTTGCCCATAGCTCACGCCGCTGCATGGGTTTGGGGATTGCTGCATCGACGTGAATCTGTTCGGCCAAATCCGGCGGCGCTAGACGATTTACTTGCCCAGTGGTCTTCGAACAACGACGGTGATTATCGGATCACTCTCGGATTTGCATTGTCGTCCGCGCTGCGACTCCCCCGAGGGGCATGGGTGCCAAAAATCGACGAGGCTATAAGGGCTGAGCTTCTAAACACCTCTTCGTTAAGTTCGCACTCCGATGGGGAGGAAATTTATGTCCATGCAGCTGCCTTTGTTGCAGGATACCATGCCAAAGACTTGCTTACCGATGAAGAATTAGCGAATTCCGCAGAATTATTGAAGGAGAGTCCGTTCTTCCATGACCAGGACATTAAAAATGTACTAGACGAGTTTATCGGAGGTGGGCAAACGTCTTAATCCCTAGAAATGGACTAGCATGTCGTTGATAGGTTTAATTCGGCAACTCCCTTCCATTACCTATGACTTATAAGGAACAATCTGTTAGTGTCACCGACTATCGCACCGAGTTTCTATTGGCCGCACTTTAAGTTGATGAGACCCTGCAGATGTCATATCTAGCTCGCACAACGCACGTGACCGCCGCTGTGTGCAGCTCGATAACTCGAGCGGCCTCACCTGAGGAGAAGCCAAGGCCGCCTCGCCGCCGCTTCTGACCTCCATCACGGTTAGAACGTAAAAAGAACTTCCTCGCTCGGCCGGTTCGTGATCCACTCCGCACATGCCTTCGCCTATCACCACAATTCGCTCCGCTCCCTCTAGCAGGCCGTGCGCGCCGCCCTCGCGCGCCGCGCGCACGTGGGCGCGAAGGGGGCTGACTTTCCTGACCTTCGTCCGGATTCGGACAGTCGTTGGAGCCTCCGTATCCTCCCGGCCATTTGCGCAAATTTGGGTAAGCGGCCCTGCGGCCTGCCGCGCTACAAGGTCCCGACTACAACTGTTTTCGTGGGGGAATGCCGGTATGGCACGCGGGTTTACGTTCTTGCTGGCGTCGGCGACATCGCTGGCGCTTACCGCCTCAGGCTCGGCGCTGTCCCAGACCACCGCGCCCGCCACACCGCGCCGCCTCCGAGGAAGACCCCGCCCAGATGACCTTCCCCGGCTGGGGCGCCTCGCCCGCCGATCTCGATCGTTCCATCAAGCCCGGCGACGATTTCGACGCCTTCGTCAACGGCAAGTGGAAGGCGGCGACGCAGATCCCGGCCAAATATCCCTATTACGGGGTCACCCTCAATCTGCGCATCGGCTCCGAGAAGGCGGTTCGCGGGATTATCGACGATCTCGCCGCCCGCGAGAACGCGCCCGGGAGCCTCGAGCAGCGCGTCGCCGACATGTATCGCGCCTATCTCGACGTCGAGGCGATCAACCGCGCCGGCCTCGCCCCCGCCAGGCCCTATCTGGACCGGATCGCGGCGGTGAAGAGCCATGACGAGCTTGCCGCCTTGTGGGCGGTGGACGGGTTCGCGGCGCCGATCGGGGAGGGGGTCAGCATCGATCGCGGCGATCCGAAGCAGAACATCCTCTTCTTCGGGCTCGGCGGGCTCGGCCTTCCCGATCGCGACAATTACCTCATCGACAATGCCCGCAATGTCGAGATGCGCGGCAAGTATCTCGACTATCTCACCTTCCTGCTCGGCAAGGCCGGCCACGCCTCGCCCCGGGCCGCGGCCGAGAGCGTCTATGCGCTCGAGACGAAGATGGCGGCGGCGAACTGGGACCGGGCGCTCTCCCGCAATCCCGAGCTCACCACCAACCGGATGAGCTATGCCGAGCTGGTGACCCTGGCCAGGCCGTTCCCGATGGAGCGCTATCTGGCCGGTCGGTCCATCCTGCCGAGCGACCGCTTCAACGTCATGAACGTCCCGCCGAGCGCGGAGAAGATCCGCTCGCAGAACCTCACGCCCGAGCAGCTCGCCAAGCTCGGCACCGGCTTGCCCGCGATGATGAGCCTGGTCATGGCGACCCCGCTCGACATCTGGAAGGCGTGGATGACGGTCCGGCTCCTCTCGGGGAATTCGGACCTTCTTCCCAGCGACATCGACGATGCCAATTTCGCTTTCTACGGCCAGTATCTCCAGGGCCGCGAGCGCCAGCGCGACCGCTGGCAGCGCGCCGTCGGGGAGGTCGAGGGAAGCCTCGGCGAGGCGGTCGGCAAGGTCTATGTCGAGCGCCACTTCCCGCCGTCCAGCAAGGCGGCGATGGAGGCGCTGGTCGGCAATTTGCGCCTCGCCATGACCGACAATCTGAAGGGCCTGCCCTGGATGACCCCGGCGACCCGGGCCGCGGCCAAGGTCAAGCTCGACGCCCTCAAGGTCAAGATCGGCTATCCCGACACGTTCAAGACCTATGACGGCCTCGTCGTCACGGCGAACGATCCGATCGCGAACCGGCTCGCCGCCGCCCGCTGGGCCTGGGCGGACAGCTTTCCGACCTGAGGAAGCCGGTCGACCCGAGCCAGTGGCTGATGACCCCGCAGACGGTCAACGCTTATTACATGCCGACCGCCAACGACATGGCCTATCCGGCCGCCTATCTGCAGCCGCCCAATTTCAACCCGGCCGCCGACCCCGCCGTCAATTACGGCGCGATCGGCGCCACCATCGGCCACGAGATCGGCCACGGTTTCGACGACAACGGCTCGCGCTACGACGGCAGCGGAGCGCTCAGGAACTGGTGGACCCCCGAGGACTACCGCCACCTTCAAGAAGCTCGGCGACAGGCTCGAGGCGCAGTATGATGCGATCTGCCCGCTGGACGGCGGCAAGACCTGCCTCAACGGCAAGCTGACGCTCGGCGAGAATCTCGGCGATCTCGGCGGAATCTCGATGGCCTACAAGGCCTATCGGCTCTCGCTGAAGGGCAAGGAGGCGCCGGTCATCGACGGCTTCACCGGCGACCAGCGCTTCTTCCTCTCCTACGCCCAGCATTACCGGACGATCTACCGCGATCCCTTCCTCCGCCAGCTGATGGAGACCGACCCGCATTCCCCCGGTTTCGCCCGGGTCAACGCGGTCCTGAGGAACTTCGACCCCTGGTATGCGGCGTTCAAGGTGAAGCCGGGCGACAAGATGTACCTGCCGCCGGCGGAACGGGTTCGGGTGTGGTGAGGGGGACGGGCGGGGCCACGCCAAGCCTCGCCGCCACCACGGGGCCGCCGGTCAGCCGCGCGGCCGGCGCAGCGCCCGCGCCAGCCTCAACTCCTCCTGCATGCCGAGCATGTTGTTGAGAGCGGGCGAGGTGGCTAGATTCTCGCCAGGCGGAAGTCGGGCACCTGCCACAATCGCCTCGACCCGGGCGACCGCGGCGGCGACCGCTTCATCCTTGCCTCGCTCCGCCTCGGCCTCCGCCAGCAACCGCCAGGCGAAGCTTCGCAGGAAGCGAATTCGGGGATCGTCTGCGACCGGCTCGGCCGAGGCGATCCGCTCGAGCTCCGCTACCGTCTCACCGCATCGGACCACGTCGTGCTTTTCCGAGATGACGAGGCTGGTCCATGCCGTGACCCGATCGCGCTGGAGATCAAGCGCGGCGGCGTATTCCGGTCGGCCGGTAACCGCTTCGACCTGCTCGACGGCCCGGCGGCAAGCGGCGGGGTTGGAGATTTCGAGCTCGGCCTGGTTGGTCCAGCCCGTGCCTCGGGCAGCTTGCATTTCGGCACTATCCTTGAAGACGTCGCGCGAGGTGATCGCCAGGACCTTGCGCACGGCCCGCCGATAGGTGGGGAGGTTGTCGCGGTCGACGTCGGCCAGGCAGATCCAGGCGCGCACCCGCTCTCCCTGTATCAGGACGTCGTCGCGAAAGGCGGCATGGCTGGCGACCCGCTCGACCCGTTCGACGGCATCGCGGCATAGATCGCGCGGCCCTCCATCGTAGGTCGCTGCGTTGCGCCAAGCCTGCACTCGCTCAAAGACCATATTGGTATTCGCAGCGAAGGTCGGACGGCTGACTATGGCCTCCACGCGGAGCGCCGCCTCGCGGCTGGCTTCCGGTTGCTGCCTCAGCGTGTAGGCGAGATTGCGCCAGGCCGTCGCCCGCACCAGCTGAAAAAGGCCGTTGTCATGGAATTCGGCGCGACTGGTGATCTCTTCGACCTGGTCGACGGCTGCGCGCACTGCGGCGATATCAGGATCCTGTTGATGCGCGAGGATTCGCCAAGCGCTGGCCCGGATCAGCTGCATTTCAGGGTCCGCCGCGTGCGCCGCGGCTGTGGCCAAGCGATCAACCATTTCGACGGCGTCGCAGTCTTTTGGTTTCTCATCCGCACACGCCGTGGCCAGCGCCAGCCATGCGGTCGCTCGACATCTCTGCAACGATTCTTCAGCTTCGCGATCCCGGGCGAGATCTTCCACCCGCGCGACCAGAACGCGGCAGGAAGCCTCGTCGTCTTCCCTCTCGAGGGCGAGACTGTCGAGCGCCTGCGCCAGACAAAGCCGAACGGCGTCGGCTTCCGCCTCGTCGGCCTCGTCGGCTAGCTTGGTCAATTGCTCGATCGCCGCAGGGGCGGCGTTCGGGTCTGCCTGAAACGGGGCGGCACGCAGGCGCCAGACAAGGGCCTCGGCCGCCTTGCCAGGTAGATCTGCCACCGCATTCGCCAGTGCAGGCATGGCCGAGGGTCTGGCCGTAAGCAGTGCCCGAGCGGCGAGACCGTCGGCAAGGGCACGGACGGCTGCCAGCAGCCGCCGGCGATCGGCCTTCGAACGCGGTACGCTTCCGCTTGCCAGTTCAGCTATGTCGCGCGCGAAGGTGGCCGTTTCGTCGTCCGTCCAGATGAACGTGCCGATGCGCTGGATACGCTTCAGCAGCTGGACGGCGGCCGCAATCCTGTCGGCGCGCCAGCTGCCGGCAGAGTCCTTGCCAAGCCGAATCAGCCTCACTCCGATCAGGGCGGCGGGTCGCCCGTGGAGAAAGCGGTAGAAATCGTCCTCCACCGCCGCTTTATCCGCGCCGTCAGGACGGCTCTCTGCCGAGGCCGCACAACGCGCCTCCCAGTCCTCGTCCAGCGCCGCCCCCAGCCAGTCGAATAAGCCGGTCGCCAGAGCAGAAGGCGCCGTCGAGCCGGTCACGAGGGAGCTGAGTTTGGCTGCAGTCTCGGGCGCCTGGCCGCGGCCTTGTAGAGTTGGCCTTGCCCAAGCTTGGCTGAGTTGCGCGCGCAGTGCAAGGTCGGCCGGGTCGATGTCCGGCATTGTCGACAGCGCCCTTCCGAGAGGATCGTCGCCGCCGCCGAGTCGCTCGACGCTACGCAGCCAGCCTTCCGTGCGGGCGCGGAAGCCGGCTTGGCCAATGCGTCGCGCCGATTCCTCCGGCGTCTGGTCGTCGATCACGGAGCGGATGAAATAGTCACCGATAAGCTCTGGGCGGATGCTCGGACCGATTTCGAGCGAGGTCGACGTCCCGGCTTGCTTCGACCGGGAAGGCGCGGGCCAGCACTGCGCGCGGGGGCAGGCGGTTGCCGAACGCGGCGTTGACCGTCGACAGCGGACAGCCCGGCCCGACCAGCGTCAGGCAGGCGAGGGCCCGCATTGCTTCCGCGTCCTCGACCGGAAAGCCGGCAACCTTCAACGCACCGCGGATCCTGGACAGCCTAGCTTCAAGCAAGGCCTGCCGATTTAGGTCCGCAATCCCATGGCCTTGGCGCAGCCAATCGAAACCGAGCTCGACGAGCAGGGGGTTGCCCTCGGTGACCGTCAGGAAGGCGGCGACATTTTCGTGCTGGTACAGCAGGGCCCAACGGTCCCCGAGCATGGCCGTCGACAGCGCACGCACATCGGCGATGTCGAAAGCGGTCGCCCGCAAGGTGACGGTGGTGGTGGGTCGATAAGCTGGCTGCGGCCGCTCGACCAGATCGGTAGGAACCGTTTGATTGCTGATCAGCAGCCGCACTGGAAAGCGCCAAGCGTTGATCGTGCTGCGTTCCCGGAGCCGTTCAACGAATTGGGCCGAGAGCGATGGAGCAGGGTCATCGAGCCACAACAACGTCGGCCGCCGCGGTCGCCATTCCTCGATAGCCCGAAGCTGGGCCTCGACCTCGGCTTGGTCGAGCTGCCCCGCGTCCCAGGGATCGTCGGGCCGCCGCTTGAGGAACCACAGCCGGCGCCGGAGCCACTCGCCTTGGCGGAGTTGGCTGGCGGCGGCCCACCTCTGTGAGTTGTCGCTTCCGAGTATTTTGCGGCGGCCAAGCCATCGGCCTGTCTCAAGCGCCAAACGCGATTTCCCAGCTCCAGGACGGCCGAGGAGCAGCGCATAGGAGAAGGGGCGGGGCACCGACGGTCGGCCAAACGGCGCCCACCAGGGCCGTCCGCCGTCGCCGGTGCCGTCCGTAAGCGCCTCGATCAGCGCCGCCCAGGCCGCTTGTCGGCTCCCGCGCGGCTCCTGCCACGGCATGACGCACTGCGCCGCGTCGGCTCCGATCTCAGTCTGTGGTCGGGCCAGCGGCAGGAAAGCCCAGTCGTTGTGCGGTCGGTAGAAGGCCGTTGTGAGCCGCCGCGCCAGCGCATTGCCGCGGATGAACGCGCCCCCGGCCACGGCGAGGATCCATCCCAAGACGACGCGGGTCAGATTGTCGTAGCGGGTCGTCCAGGCTTCGAACTGTGTGGGGGACAGCTCGCGCGCAGCGTTGCCGAACAGCGGGATGTCCGCAATCGTCTCCCTAACAAAGTCGCGTACGGGCTCGGCGCCAGCCAGTCGCGCCAGCGCCTCGGTTCCAAGCCAGAACAGAGCGGCCCCAGCGCCGCCAATGGCGACGAGCAACATGGCCAGGCGCACACGCCGGTGCCGCTTTCCCCACGCCCTCCGCCGTTCCACGCCCCGCTCCGGTTCCCCATCCAAGGGTAATTCAAATCGACCAGCTATGCCAGTCGGGCGGAAGGGAGGGGTGGAAGAGCTCCGCCTCCCTTAAGCGCCGGTCCCGCCGTGGCCAATGGCGCCACCGGCCTCGCTGGTCTACGCTCGCGCTTTCATCCGCATTTCCGCGATTTTTGATCCTTGGAGACATATTCCTGTGCCGCTTCCACCCTTGCTTGCCCTCCTCCTCGCCGCCGCTCCGCCCGCCGCCACCCCCGAGCATTTCTTCGTCGGTCGGACCGAAGGCGCCGGCACCGTGCAGATGATCATGTCCGGCTCGCACAAGGTCCGCGACGTCAGCCGGGGGCGGCTCGATCGGGGCGGGGCATTGATCCTCGAACAGATGGTCTATGAAGAGGGGAAGCCGGCCCGACGGCGGAGCTGGCGGCTCGTCCGCGCCGGCGGCAACCGGGTCGCAGGGACCATTTCCGACGCCGTCGGGCCCGTCACCGGCGACATCCGGGGCAACGTCCTCCATCTCCAATATCGCGCCAAAGAGGCCAATGCCCAGGTCGAGCAGTGGATCACGCTCCACCCGGGCGGCCGGACCGCATCCAACCGGATGATCTTCCGCAAGTTCGGCTTCAAGGCCGCCACCCTCAATTCGACCATCCGCAAGCTCGACTGAGGCCGGCGCGGAGTTCGGCTCATTGCTGCCCCCAGCGCACCGCCACGAGCTTCCAGCCGAGGCCGTGGCGGCGGAAGGTGAGCCTGGGGCCGTATTCGAGGCTGGCGCCTTGCTGCCGCACCTCGAAGGCGTCGAGGCCGCGGTGGACGACATAGGGCCGGTAGACCGAGTTGCCGGCGCTTTCGCCCAAGCCGGCGAAGCGGATCGGGATGGTGGCGAGCCAGGGCCGGAAATCCATGACTCCGGGGCGCTCGAGGGCGCGGTCGATCACCGCCAGGAGCCCGCCGAGATTCGGATTGTCGGCGGGTATGCTCGCCACCCAGGCTCGCCGCGTGTCGAGCAGCTGCGCCTTGGCGTCGGCGGCGATCGCGGCGACGTCGACATGGCGGGCGAGCGTTTCGGCATCCCCCGCCCGCGCCGCTTCCCGAACCCGCCACAACGTCCACCAGGGCGAGCCGTAATACCAGCCGGTCGCGGAAATGAACAAAGCCGCCGCGCCTGCCAGGATGAGCCTTCCGCGCTTCATGCCGAAGAACCTGCCTCCACGGGCCTCGACTATCAAGCCTCGGTCCAAGCCAAGCCGCGCCTCTGCGCGTGCGCCTTCGTGAGCCCAGTTGTGGGGGCGCTCGACCGTAGCGGATGGATTTTACGAACCTTCGTCCGGATCCGGACATGGCTCAGCGGGTCGGCCCGGCATGGAGGCTCCCTCATTCCGGCGGGCGGACTGCCTCCACCCTGAAGGTGGCGATCAGCCCGACATGGGCGCGCGGGCCGCCGCTTTCGTCGATCACGATGCGCACCCGGGGGAGGGTGAAGATCGCCTGGCGGTCATAGGAGCGGCCCCGGCTGCGGACCGCGTTGGGCAGGCAGGCGGCGGTGCGCTCGGAGAGGCTGGCGAGGCTGAGCTCGTCGGGTGCCAGGCTCTGGTGACACCACCAGGCGGCGGGCCGTCGCTCCGTCGCCGCCTGGGCTCGGCAGCCTTGGCGGAAGCCGAAAGTGGGCGGGGCCGCCCGGCTGCGCTCGAGATAGGTGAAATCGCCGTCCATCTGCGCGACCTGGACCACCCGGTTCAACTGGGCGCAGAAGATCTGCTGTTCGGAAGGCATCTCCGCTTGGGCCGTGCCCGTCGCCATCAGCGTCGCCGCCATCGCCATCCGTTTCATCGCCGTCTCCCGTCCTGGTCGCTCGGCACAGAGAAGAGCGCCGCGGATGACGGGCGTCTGAACGGGCAAGTTCGTCATCCCGGCTTTCGCCGGAATGACGAAGAAGGCGTTGTGCGGATAGCCGCCTAGAGCGGCCCCGGTCCGTCGGTCCGCTTGCGCGCCTCGTCGCGGGCGGCGGCGTGGCGCAGCGTATCCATCTCGCCGGCATCCTTCTGGAGCCGCCGGTTCTCCGCCTCGGCGGCGTCGGCGCGGGCGCGTTCCTCGCGGTACCGGCGCTTCCATTTGCCGCCGGCCATCAAAGCCATGCCGAGCACCAGGCCGAGCACGAAGACGAGGGCGACGATGAGCCACTGGTCGGGGGTGAAGAGTGTCACTGGGCGAATCTCCGTCGCTTGTTTCGGCAGCGGATCAATGGCGGGGGCGTAGGATTGTTCCGCCGAAGGCGACGTCACGGGCGGCCGTGACGTCGGACGGGCTCGGCTGGACCGGCCGCCGGCCGGGCTTGTCCGACTCCTGAGCCCAGCTGGCGATCGCCTTCGGCGCTCGCGTCGCTGGGCTCAGGGCGGACTTCGCCTCAAGTCTTGAACAGATTGTCCGAGATCGAGCAGCTCGCCGGGCCGAGGATGACGATGAACAGCACCGGAAGGATGAACAGGATCAAAGGCACCGTCATGATCGCCGGCAGCCGCGCCGCTTTCTCCTCGGCGCGCATCATCCGCTCGTTGCGGAACTCGGCGGCGAGGACCCGGAGCGCGCTGGCCAGCGGAGTTCCGTATTTCTCGGTCTGGATCATGGTGGTGACGACTCCGCGAACGGCGTCGAGGTCGATCCGGTTGGAGAGATTCTCGAAAGCCGAGCGGCGGTCGGTGAGGAAGCCCAATTCGATCGAGGTCAAAGCGAATTCGTCGCCAAGCTCGGGATAGGCCTTGCCGAGCTCGCGCGCGACCCGGTTGAAGGCGGCGTCGACGGTGAGGCCCGCCTCGGCGCAGATGACGAGCAGGTCGAGCGCGTCGGGAAGGCCCTTGCGGACCGCGCTCGAGCGCTTGTTGATCTTGTTCTTCAGCCACAGATCGGGCGCCTTGTAGCTTCCGATCAGCGACGCGGCGACGAGGCCGTAGCGCTTGATCGGTCCCCATTCCGGAAACCAGTCGAAATAATAGACTCCGAGGATGACGGTCGAGCCGATCACGATCGGAAGCACCAGGCGCGCGAAGATGACGACGACGGCCAGATCCTTGGACCGGATGCCGGCCTGCATCAGCTTGCGCTGGGCGGTCTCGATCTGGCTGGCCTGGAGCATCTTCAGCGAGCTGAGGAAGCTTCGGACCTTGTCGGCGACCTCATTCTTGTTGGTGATGTTGCGCCGCCGCTTGGAGGTCGAGGCGACAATGCCCGCCTTCAATTGCTCGCGCCGCTCGTTCAGCGCCTTCACCCGCTTCGCCATCGGGTCCTTGACCGTGGTGGCGGCGTAGATGGCGACGAGCACGGCGAAGGTGGCGATGGCGGCCATGAAGGTGGCCACCATCACGACGTCGATCCCAAGGACGGTCGGTCCGCTTGCGGCTATGGTCATGCTCAACCGTCCCTAGATCTCGAAGTCGACCATCTTGGCCATGATGAAGACGCCGAAGCCCATCCAGCACAGCCCGCCGGCGCCCGCGATCATCAGCCGCTCGTCGACGAAGAAGTTCTGCATGTACTTGCCGTTGATGAACCAGATCAGCAGGAAGACGATGAAGGGGAGGGACCCCACGATCCAGGCGGAAGCCTTGGATTCCGACGACATCGCCTTGATCTTGAGCTTCATCTGGGCACGTTTCCTGAGCACGTCGGCGAGGTTGGCCAGCGTTTCCGCAAGGTTGCCGCCGGTCTCGCGCTGGATGGCGAGCGTGATGACGAAGAATTGGAATTCGGGCGTTCCGAGCCGGTCGGCGACGTCCTGCAGCGCCGCCTCCATCGTCCGGCCGATCTTCATCTTGTCGGAGACGGTGCGGAACTCGTCGCCGACCGGCCCGGGGACCTCCTGGGCGACGATTCCGAGCGTTTCCGAGATCGGCAGACCCGAGCGCAATCCCCGGACCATCAGCTCGATCGCCTCGGGAAAACGCGCTGTGAACTTGGCGCCGCGCCGCTTGATCAACTTGCCGACGATGAAATGGGGGAGGCCGGCGCCGGCGACTATCGCGACGAGCAAAGCGAGCAGGATCGGCACGCCCTTCACGATCAGGAGCAGGCTGACGACGACCGCGATGCCGAGGCCGACGGAGCCATATTGAGCCAGGGTCCAGGAGCGCCCGGTCATTTGCAGCCGCTTGCGGAGCAGCGCCGGATTGGGGATCAGGCGCTGGGCCAGCCCGTCCATCTTGGTCTGGCTACGGCTCTGCAGGATTCGCTTGAGCTGCGCCTGAGCGGCGATCTCGTTGGACTTGCTGTGTCGCTCGCGAACGCCTTCGAGACGCCGGGTCTGCGCCTTCGAAGCCGACGGACCGTCGAGCGCGAAGATTATCAGGACGAGCATCGTCAGCACGCCGCCGCCCAGGATCAGCATCTCAAAGCTCACGTGCAGCTCCTATTCCACAGCCCGGCCTGCGCAGCCGGCGCAGGCTCACGCCGTCGCCGCCTTCGGCCTTTTCGCGACAAGCCCCTTCAGGTTGAGCTTGCCGAGCAACGACCTGGCGCCGTCCGTCGATTTCTCGCCGCCGTCCTCCAGGCTCTCGACCGTCGAGGTGGTGAGGGTCACCAGCTGGCCCAGCGGACCGGCGACCTTCGACGAAGTCGCGACCTTGGCGAAAGGCTGGCCGAGCTTGGCCGATTGCGCGGCCGCTTTCGGATCGAACGGGATGCACAGATCGATCGACCTCTCGATCGACTGCTCGAAGTCCTTGCGGCTGATCTCCTGCGGCGCCGAGGTGACCTTGTTGGCGACAACGAGGACCTTGGACTGCGGCGCATTGGCCTTGAGCCACCCCAGGACACGGATGGCGTCGCGGGTCGCGGCGAGGGTGAACTCGACGGTGACGATGGCGACATGGACATCCTGGACGAGGTGCGGATGCTGGATCAGCATCGATCGCGGCAGGTCCAGCACGGTGCTCTCGAACGCGTTGCGCAGCTCTTCCTGAAGCTGGAAGAAAGCGGTGCCGTCGTTGAGCAGCGGCTGGTTGAGCGGCGCCTCGGCCGACAGCACGCTGAGCTTCTCATTCGCCCGCACCATCGCGCGTTCGATGAACAGGCCGTCGATTCGGCTGGGATTCTCGATCGCGTCGGTGAGGCCGCGGCCCGGTTCGACATCGAGGGTCAGTGCGCCCGTGCCGAAATGGATGTCGAGGTCGAGCAGCGCCGTCGAACGGCCCGCTTTGTCACCGAGCATCCAGGCCAGCGATGTGGCGAGAGTCGAGGCGCCGACGCCGCCGCGAACTCCGATCACCGCCGCCATGACGTGCGGCTTCTCGTGCGTCGCATCGTTCATCCGCGGTCCGGACACCGTCATCTGGGCGTGGGCGAAGATATCGCGCAGCTGGTCCGGCGTGAACGGCTTCAGGAGATAGTCCTGCAGGCCCGAAGCGAGGAGGTCGCGATACAGGCGCACATCGTTGACCTGGCCGGCGGCGATCACGACCGTCCCGGGCTCGCAGACTTCCGCGAGCGCGTTGATGTCGTTCAGCGGATCGCCCGATTCCGACAGGTCGACGAACAGGATGGCCGGGCTGGCGGAAACCGACAGCGTCTGGACCGCATTGCGAAGACCGCCCTTGCTGACCTTTTCGGGCGACCAGCCATGTTCGACGGTGATCGGCCGAAGCAATTCGGCGGTGGCCTCGTCGCAGACGAAGGCGGCGAACGGGTCGCGCAGCGCCGCGGTGCGGGATGCATGGAATGGCGCGTTCATCAGTTACCCCTGCCGCTGGTGGTGACGTTGGTAAGGCCCTTCGCTCCGGTCGGCTCGGTCTGGCGCCAGACCCGGATGGCCTTGGTCGAAGTGTTGGCGTCGCCGGTGACGCTGCCGACCTGGCCGAGGACCAGATGGTTCGGATCGGCGATCATCGCGGCGAGGTTGGAGTTCACCGCGCAGCCGTAATTGGAAGAGGTCGAGCTCGGCCCGCGCTCCTTGTCGAAATTGGGGCAATTGGGCACGCTCGCGGTGGTGCGGCTTACGACCACCCGCACCGCGCCCGCGGGAATGTCGCCCTCCAGGACCGGCGCGTTTTGGCTCATCAGGAGCCCGTAGGCGGCGGCGACCCTGGCAACGTCCTCGCGACCGGCACTGGTGCCCTGGTCGACGGAGACGTGGTCGCCATAGCCGAGGCCGAGGGAGTCGAACCACGAGTTCGAGTCGCCCCAGATCGGCGTCGCTGAGGCCGCCATTATCGGCGAGGTCGAGCAGATAGTCGGTACGCTGCACGACCGGCTGGTTGAGCAAGTCGAGGCCCCGACGGGCGTTGTCCGCCTTCGCCGGCTTGGCCGGCTCGGCGCCGGCGACGGTGGGAAGGGCAAGAGCGGCGCCAATCGCGAAGACGGCGGCGAGAGACTTGGTGCGTGCCATGATCACGTCCTTTCGATCGGTCAGAAGCTGAAGCCGGGAGCGGCGGAAGCGGATTGCGGGCGAGTCGCCTTGGCCTCGGCCTGGCGTTGCTGCGCCGGCGCCGGAAGCTGGCGGACGGGCGCGCTCGCGACGCCGCCCATGCCCGGGCTCGCGGTGCGCGGCTCGGCCATGGTCGGTCCCGGACGGGGAACGGCGCGATTATTCTCATGGTCGTTGGCCAGGACCCGCCCCGCCGTGCTGGTGCCTCGGAAGCCGTCGGTCGGAAGCGCGATCTGGCTCGCGTTGACGGGCTTCACCAAATACGGCGTCACCACGATCACGAGCTCGGTTTCGTTGCGGCGGAAGCTGTTCGAGCGGAACAGCGCGCCGAGGATCGGAAGGCTGCCGAGAAGCGGCGCTTTCTCGATGCTGTTGTTGCTGCTGTTGCGAAGCAGGCCGCCGATCATGAAGCTCTGGCCGGAGCCCAGCTCGACCGTCGTTTCCACTCGCCGAGTGGTCAGCGAGGGGACCCTGAAGCCGTTGATCTGGATCGAGCCCTCGTCGGAAAGCTCCGACACTTCGGGCCGCACCCGCATCGAGATCCGGCCGCCTTCGAGCACGTAGGGCGTGAAGGCGAGGCTGACCCCATATTGCTTGAATTCGATCGACGTGCCGTTGATTCCGTTCGACGACGGGATCGGAAACTCGCCGCCGGCGAGGAAGCTGGCGGTTTCGCCCGACAGGGCGACCAGGTTCGGCTCGGCGAGGGTATGCACCTTGCCGGCATTCTCGGCGAGGTCGAGAGCCCCGAGGAGGTTGACGCCGAACAGCTTCCCCGCCCCGAACAGGCTGGAGCCGATATCGCCCGGAGTCACCGTCGTGGTGCCCTCGCTTGCCTCGGTCGCAGTGCCCAGCGGGCCGCCCGGGGTATGAAGCGGATAGAAGGAGCGGCCTTGGCCGATGCCGAACTTGAAGCCGCCGGTCATGTCGGCCGAAGCCAGGTTCACGCCGATGTCTCGGGCGACAGAGCGGCTCACCTCGGCGATCCTGACCTGAAGCATGACCTGCAGCGGAGTCGCCGTCTTCAGGCGGTTCACCGGGATGATCTTCAAAACGGCGCCGGGCGCATTGGCGTCGATGCCGGGATTGAGCATGGCCCGGACGAGCGATTCCGCCTGGGCGCTGTCCGCCGGGGACGCGACCGTTCCGTTCATCACGGCGATCTGGCCGACATGGGTGACCGCGATGTTGGCCTCCGGCATTGCGGCCTTCAGCATCTGGTCGACCGAGCTGATGTTCTGGCCGACCCGGACGTGCGCGCCCCAGACGACCGAGCCATCCGCGGCGGTCGCGATGACCGTCGCTTCGCCGGAATCCTTGCCGAATACGCCGAGCTGGCGCGGGCTGGTGACGTTGACGTCGGCGACTCCGGGATTGGAGGTCCACACGTCGGCGACGGCGCGCGGCAGCGATATGACTTCGCCTTCCCCGACCGACAGCAGCACGTTGTTCGTCGGGCGATACGTGCCCGGGGGAGGCGGCGCGGCCAGCGCCAGGCTCGGCATCACCGGGGTGACGCTGGCGGCGAGGACCGCGCATATTGCGGTGCCAAACGTCGCTCTGCGCATGATGTTCAGCTTCGTCATGTTACTTAGCTCCGACCGGAACGAGGGTGACACTATTGCCGCGGGAGACGCGAACCGTGGGGCCCGTTGGAGCAGGCGCTCCGGGAACCTTGCCGCCCGCCGCCGCGGCCATCGCGGTGATCGCATCGGCGACGCGGTCCTGCGGAGCGGCAGCCTCCTTGGCGCGGCCCGGGACCGTGCTGCGCTGGAAGCGCGAGA
Organism: uncultured Alphaproteobacteria bacterium; assembly: GCA_963850005.1. Taxonomy (GTDB): domain Bacteria; phylum Pseudomonadota; class Alphaproteobacteria; order Sphingomonadales; family Sphingomonadaceae; genus Allosphingosinicella. Next base: position 243,399 of record CAWKJG010000004.1, on the reverse strand, counting down.
CGTCCGATCCGACGGTATAGGTGGAGCCGGAATCGATGGGCCGGCCGGCGACGGCAAGCAGCATCCGCCGCTCGGCCTTGGGATCGTCGGTTTCCGGCACCTTCACCTCACCGGAGGCGATGGCGCGTTCGAGCTCGGCGGTGTTGTCGGCGATCGACCGAAGCGACAGCGACAACTGGCCGATCGTCGATGCAACCGCGATCTTTTCGGCCATCTTGGGCGTCGCTTCGAGCGTTACCGTCGAGGCGTTCTGGACGACCGTCTTGCCATCTGCGTCCTGCGCCGACATGCGCTGGTCGGTGGCGAGCACGCGGACGTTGCGCATAACCGTTTCGGAAACCTTGAGCGCGGTTCCGTCGCCGCCGCCGGTGACCTCCTGCGTAAGGACGAGGTCGACCCGGTCGCCCGGGAAGACGAAGCCGGCCACTCCGCTGGTGGCGGAAACGGGCACGGTGACGGCGCGCATTCCCGGCCCGAGCGCCGCGGCCAGGAAGCCCCGGTCGCCCGGCTTGATCAGCGTGCCCTGGGTGAAAGGCTGGCCGGCGGTGATCTCGTTGCGGACAACGGTCCCGATGAGCTGGGCCGGTTCAACGCCGGCCTTGCCCTTGACGTAATAGGCCGTCTGGACGAGGCCTTCGGGCCAGCGCTGGAAGCGGAAGGCTTCCGCATCGATGATGGTGCCGACGGGCAATGCGCGGGTCGCGACCAGCACTTCCGGACCGTCCGGGATGGCGGGCGTGGCCGAGGCGGTAGGTGCCCCGGATCCGCTGAACATGTTCTTGGCGGTCACCGCGGTGACAGCTGCGACGATCAGCGCTCCGATCAGCAGCACGAGCTTTTTCACATCCATGACGCCAGTCGCCTCCTAGCCCGCTTCAAATTGCAGGCTCCCATGTCAGACAAATTGGTTAAGAAACCGTTCGCCAATCAGCCAAAAACCACCAAAGGCGATGGCGATGCCGTACGGAATTTCGGGCTGACCGGCGGCTTTCGCCATCCGGTGCGCGGCGAGCATCGCCACGGTAAGGACTCCGCCCGCGATCGACATCACCGCCAGCAGCGTCACGATCCCTTCGAAGGGCAGCCACAAAGCGAGCGCCGCCGCCATCTTGACGTCGCCGCCGCCCATCGCGCCGAAGCGGAAGGCGATCGCGAACAGTCCGAAGACCGCCGCCGCGAGCCCGATCTGCAGGGCGACGCCCGGCCACAGGCTCAGGCCGACGCTCCACCAGAAGGGTATCGCGAGCAGGGCGATGGTCCCGTTCAGCCAGTTGGGGATCTCTCGGGTGCGCCAGTCGCCGATCGCTGCGACCAGCAGGGCCACGGCGAGCAAAGCGATGAAAAACCAGGAAAGCGCCCCTTGCATGGGGACCAGGCACTAGACGTAACAGCTTTCGAAACCGTAACCGGCCCCATGCACAGTGAAGCGTTCGACCGCCGTCATATCCCTTCCGATGCCCGATTCGGCGAATGGAAGGCGGCCGACGGCTGGACCGTTAGGACCCTGGAGCGGCGGCAGGAAGAGGGGGTCGACGCCCGCGGAAGCCTGCTTTTCGCCGGTGGGCGCGGCGATTTCATCGAGAAATATCTCGAAGCCCACGACCATTGGCATCGCCGCGGCTGGAACGTCACCGCCTTCGACTGGCGAGGGCAGGGCGCTTCGCAGGGCAACCTTCCCGGCGGCCACCTCGATCGTTTCGAGACCCTGGTCGGGGATCTCGCCGCGTTGATCGACACCTGGCGCAGCTTGTCCCCCGCACCCCATGTCGTCGTCGCCCATTCGATGGGCGGGCACGTCTTGCTTCGAACCCTCGCCGATCGCCATCCGCCGGTCGATGCCGCGGTGCTGGTCGCGCCGATGCTGATGATCAACAGCGGTCCGATGCCGCCCTTCGCCGCCCAGTGGCTCGCCTCGACGGCGTCGGCGTTCGGCTGGGGCGGCCAGCCCGCCTGGCGGCAGCCGTCCCAACCGCAGCCGGCGGGCTCGATTCGCCAGACGCTTCTGACCGGCTGCTCCGATCGCTATTCGGACGAGCTCTGGTGGTGGGAAAAGCACCCCCGCTTCAACCTCGGCGCTCCGAGCTGGGGCTGGCTCAGGGCCGCCTTCGCCTCCTGTGGCGCGCTGACCCCGGCGAAACTTGCGGGAGTGACGACACCGCTGCTTCTGCTCGGCACCGAGCGCGACCGGCTGGTCAGCCCCGCCGCCATCCGCCGCGCCGCCGCGCAACTGCCGGGCGCCGAGCTCATCATGTATGACAATTCCGCGCACGAGATTTTGCGCGAGCGCGATGAGGTCCGGCTGCGGGCGCTCGCCGCGATCGACGACTTTTTCGACCGCCACGCCGGCCGATGAGCTTCGACGCCGACATCGCCATCATCGGGGCCGGCATGGCGGGGGCGAGCCTTGCCGCGGCGGTGGCGGGCGAGTGCTCGGTCCTTTTGCTCGAGGCCGAGGACCAGCCGGGCTACCATTCCACCGGCCGCTCCGCCGCCTTCTGGGCGGAAAGCTATGGCGGCCCCTTCATCCAGCCCCTCACCACGGCTTCGGGTCCCTTCCTGAGCGAGCACGGCTTCCTGGCGCCGCGCGGTGCGCTGCACATCGCCGATGCCGAAGGCCTGGCGGCGCTCATGGAGGTGGAGGCCGAGTTCGGCGACCGGGTCGCCTTCGAGCGCCTCGACCGAGGCGGGCTCGAAGGCCGACTGCCGAGCCTGCGCGAAGGCTGGGTGGCCGGGCTGATCGAGCCGAGCTGCGCGGATATCGACGTCGCCGGCCTGCACGCTTTCTACCTCGCCCGGGCCCGTCGCCAGGGCGCGAGGCAGGTGACGGGCGCCGAAGTGCGCGCGCTGCACCGCGACGGTGAAGGCTGGACGGTGGAGAGTTCGGCCGGCGCCTTTCGAGTGCGGACGGTCGCCAACGCCGCCGGCGCCTGGGCGGACCGGATCGCCGCCATGGCCGGCGCCGCCCCGATCGGCCTCCAGCCCTACCGGCGCACGCTCTCCCAGCTCCGGATCGACCCGCCGGCGCCGCCCGACCTGCCGCTGGTCATCGACGCGCTCGGCCGCTTCTATTTCAAGCCCGAGGCGGGGGGGCGGCTGTGGCTGAGCCCCCATGACGAAACCCCCTGCGAGCCCTGCGACTGCGCTCCCGAGGAACTCGACGTCGCCATCGCCATCGACCGGTTCGAACGAGTCGTCGACTGGAAGGTGGGGCGGGTCGAGCGAAGCTGGGCCGGGCTTCGCAGCTTCGCCCCCGACCGCCGCCCCGTCTACGGCTTCGACCCGAAACTGCCCGACTTCTTCTGGTGCGCCGGCCAGGGCGGCTTCGGAATCCAGACCGCGCCCGCCGCCGCGAAGCTGGCCGCGGACCTGCTGCTGGGCCGAATTCCGGAGCTTGATCCCGAGCCCTACGCGGCGGACCGCTTCGGTTGACCCACCGTCATTGCGAGCGCGAAGCGAAGCAATCCAGAGCGGCCTTCCGAGCCCCGCTGGATTGCCGCGTCGCTTCGCTCCTCGCAATGACGCTGGTCAAAGGCGATCACGCTCTGGACCGGCTCTCCGCCTTCACTCATATTTGAGCGCCCCGGCCGGGTTCGACCGGGCAACCCTGAAGGTGTGCAGGGCCACGGCGGCGGCGGCGACGAGGAGCGCGACAAGGCTTGCGACAAGGAAGGCGGAGATCGGCATCTCGATCCGATAGGCGAACTGGCCGAGCCAGCGCCTCGCGATCAGGAAGGCGATCGGCCAGGCGATGAGATTGGCGGCCACGACCGGCTTGATGAACTGCCACAACAGGAGCCGGAAAATGTCTCGCGAGCGGGCGCCCAGCACCTTGCGCAGGGCGATTTCCCGGGTCCGGCGCTCCACGGTGAAGGCGGCCATGGCGATCAGCCCGAGACAGGAGAGGGTGACGGCGATTGCGGCGAAGAGGCTGAGCAGGGCCGCCTGCACCCGCTCGCGGGCGTAGAGCGCCTCCAGCGACTCGTCGAGAAACTCGCGCTGGACCGCGTGGCCGGGAACGCGGCGATTCCAAAGGCCGTCGATCGCGGCCAGGAAGCGCCGGACGTCGGCCGTTCGGTAGCGGATCGAGATGGCGGTGCCCGGCGCCTCTTCGAGCCGATAGATTTCGGGCCGCACCGACCGGTGAAGCGAGCGGAAGTGGAGGTCCGGCACCACTCCGACGAGGATGAAGGCCTTGCCGCCGCTCCGGACCAGCTCGCCCACGGCCTTCGTGGGACTTTCGAGGCCGAGCGGGCCCATCGCCGCGCTGTTGATCACCGCCGGGGCGGGCGCGCCTTCGTCCGACCCGCGCATCGAGTTGGTCCGACCGGCGAGCGGCCGAACGCCATAGGTTCGGAAAAAGTCCGAATCGACTTTGTGGTAGCCGAGCTGGACCGGCTTCACCGAACCCGGCCGGTCGATCGAGATATTGTCTTCGGAAGGGTCGGAGGGCACCGCCGACGACAAGGCCGCGGCCGCCACGTCCGGGCGGCGCTCGACCTCGTCGCGGAAGGCGGCCGCGAGAGCCGCCCCGCCGTCGCCCTCGGGCGCTCGAACGATCAGCATGTCGTTCCGGTCGAAGCCGAGATCGACGTCGCGCGCGAATCGGGTCTGCAGGACGATCACCAGCGTGACCACGATGAGGGCGATCGAGATGGCGAACTGGAGGATTACGAGCGCGCTCCGCAGCCTCCCGCCCGAAACCTGTGCCGCTCCGCGATTGAAGATCGACGCGGGCCGGGTCCGGGCGGCGACGATGGACGGGTAAAGGCCGGAGCCGAGCACGGTGACGAGGATCGCCGCGGCGAGCAAGGCCCAGAGGGCCCAGCCGTCGGGGATGACGGCGCCCCGTTCGAGGCCGAATAGGCCGCTCAGCCAGGGCAAGGCGAGCTCGGCGGCGGCGAGGCCGAGCAGGGCGGCGAGCGCGGTGAGGACCATGGCTTCGGTCATGAACTGGGCCAGTATCTGCCTGCGCCTCGCGCCCACCGTCTTGCGAAGCGCGACCTCGCGGGCGCGCAGGGTCGAGCGCGCCGCCGACAGATTGGCGAAGTTGATCGCGGCGATGAGCAGGATGAGGAGGGCGACGAGCGACAGCGCGTAGACCGTCGTCCGGCTCGCCGGCGGCTTCATCGCTCCGATCGGAGCGCCTTCGAAATGGACGTCGCGAAGCGGGACGAAGCGGAACTTGAAGAAATCGTGGGGCGCCGTCTTCAGCAGTCCCGTCAGCCACTGCGGGAGGCTCCGGTCGACGAAGTCGGGCAGGCCCCGTTCGACCGCCGCGAGGTCGGAGCCCGCCCGCAACCGGGCATAGGTATGGAAATAGGCGCCCGCCCAGCTGTCCGGAATGGCTCGGACCTCCGCGTCGGCGAGCGGGAAATAGCCGGCGTGGGGAAGGACGATGTCGAACTTCATATGGCTGTTGGTCGGGATCGTCTCGAACACGGCGCTGACGATGAAATCGCGAGGCTCGGGAGTCGCGACGACCAGCCGGCGCCCGATCGCGTCGGCGGTGCCGAGATATTTGCGCGCGGCCCGCTCGCTCAGGGCGACGCTGGTCGGTTCACGAAGCGCCCGCTCCGCGGTGCCGGCCCGAAGCGGAAGGCCGAGCAGGGTGAAGAAGTTCGGATCGGCGACGATCAGGTCCTCGCCGAAGGGCCGGCCGTCGCGGATGACGGTGAGGGACGCCGGATAGGCGCGGGTCACATCCTCGATCTGCGGGAAATCCTTCAGCAGAGCGTTTCGCATCGGGCCGGGCGCGAGCGCGATCTCGTTCGGCTCCTGACCGGGCACCGTCTCGACCGTGTCGATCCGGTAAAGCCGCTCGGGCCGCGCAAGCCAGCCGTCGTAGCTGAGCTCGGCGCTGACATGGACGAAGATCAGGATGACCGAGGCGAGGCCCGTCGCAAGCCCGACGAGGTTAATGGCGGACAGGAAGCGCTGCCTCGCCATCGCCCTGAAGCACATCTTCAAATAGTGAAGCCACATCGCCGCCGCCTCCACCTCGCGCCGAAGGGAGCAACCCCCGGCGGGGCCGTCAAGCTCTAAGGCCCCTTTCGAGGAGGGGCGGATCGCAGGCCTGCCGGTTGCCAATCCGCCCGCCCGCGCCCACAATCCGCGGGCAGGAGGGTCGATATGACACGATGGAATGTCCTGGGCATCTTGCTGCTCAGCGCGTGCGGCCAGCAGGAGGAGTTCGCAAGTCGCCTCGAACGCCGCCGGCGCCGCTGACCCCGGCCTGGAGCGAAAGGCGGTCGCCCAGGGCTCGGATTCGGCGTCCAGCCTCGTGCCCGACTTCCCCGGCTCGACCCCGCTGGAAGTCCCCAATCTCGGCGCCCCGGGCACCGACAGCCGCTCGGGCAACGCCACCCTTCGGGAGACGAATGCGACCCCCGACCAGGTCGCCTCATTCTACCGCGACCATTTCCAGAAAGCGGGAATCCCGGTGCGCGCGGACTCCGCGACTTCGCGAGGCGGCCTGATCTCGGTCGCCCGCGACGGCGAAAAGGGCGCGATGCTGACGATCACCCCGGTCGGTGGCAAGACCCGCATCGGGGTGATAATGGCGCGCGGGTCGCGCTGACGGCGCGACTAGCGGGCGAAGGTGGCGGCGATGAAATCGTCCACTTCCAATTGCCGCGCCTTCACCGGTATTTCGTGCCCGTATTCGGGATAGATATGCGCCCGCGCCTGGCCGCCGTAGCCCTTGATCCGTTCGGCAAGGCGGAGAGCCTGTGCCGGATCCGTGCGGTCGTCCTTGGCGCCATTCAGGATGAGGGCGGACGCCTTGATCCGCGACGCGAACAGGAGCGCCGAGCGCGATCGAAGAGCGTCCTCACCGCCCCCCGTCTGCCTGTTCACGGCGCGCTTGATCTCCCGGGCTCCGGGTGATTTCGGATCGGCCAGAAAGGCCGGCAGGTCGTACAGACCGGAGATCAGGACAAGCCCCTTCACTCGCGGATAACGGGCAGCGACGAGAGCGGCCGTGACCGCGCCCAGGCTGATACCTTCGATCACGACCTCGTCCCGCGCCGCCAGCCCGTCCGCCGTCAGCTTGGCCAGCACGGCCTCGACGGCATTCTGGGTGAAGGGACCGGCGAAATCCTCGGGGCCATCGGAGTCGCCGTAGCCCGGCAGCGAGATCGACACCGCCAGATAGCCCTTGGCCGCATAACGGTCGAGCACGCCCCAGCGCACGAACGCCGCGCCGCCGGGCCGCGACAGAAAAGGCTGATGTCCGTGGAGGAAGATGATGGTCGGTTGCGGGCCGGCACCGCCCGGCCTTCTCAGGAAATACTCGATCCGGGCGCCAACCCTGTCGGGATGTCCGATCGACTCCGCCTTGATCGGCCCTGGCCCTCTACAGCCGGCCACCGACAGGAACAGGATCATTGCCAATCGGCTAAGCCACTGCACGACATTCCTCCGAAAAGCCGGGGCAACCCCCACAGCTCGCGGACGGTTCGAGCGCGCCATAGCAGGCTGCGCCGGTGAAAACCGGGGCAAACCGACATTCAGCCGCGCGCCGAGCCGCTTGAACCCCTCTCCCGCGGAAAACGGGAGAGGGGGAGGAGAGCGCCCGCCGGAATGTCGATTCGGACCCTAGTGCATCGGCCTTGGCTTGCTGCCCTTCAGTTCCGCCAGTTTGAGTTCGAAGGCGTCCCTCGCCGCATCAAGCGGGATCTGGGCCTGGACGATTGTGAGCTCATTCTGCTCTTTTGCGATCCGCTTCGCCATCTTGTTCAACTCCGGCTTGTGCGGGTTGAACTTCCCCTCATGAGGCTGGGAGAGCTTCTGGAGGGCCAAAGCGGCGGCGTCGACGACCTGCATTTGGGCGGCGACCGCCGCGACGCTCGCTTTATATTCGTCGAGCAGGCCCTGAAGCCTGGCGACCTGTGTCTTGCCCGCGTCAGGCTGTTTCGGGTCGACGAGATCCGTGTTCTTCGTTTTCTCCACCTCACTCTGGAGTTGGGTCAGGATCTTCTGTGCAGATTTCACGGTATCGTCTTTCAACTTCTGCTCGGCGGCCTCAAACGCCTCCTTCGCCGCGTTGAATGCGAGTTCGGGCTTGCGCTGTTCGTCTTCTGCCGCCCGTGCCGCATCCTCATAGGCGGCTTCGGCCTGGACCAGCGCAAGTTTGGCCTGCCTGTAGGCGACCCTGTTTTCCGGAGAGAGATCAGGAATCAGGCTGTCATGCCTGTCGGGGTCATATTTGTCGATCGGGGCCTTCGGAGCTTTGGCCGCAACGGCGTCGGGTGTGCCCATGTCAGTCCTCCTTGTCTGCGCGGGCCGTGCCTTGGCCGAGCGGTTGATACCTCTACTCCGAGGTCGCGAGCGCGGACCTTCGGGGCCGCGCCGGATATGATCGGAACGCCTACAGCGAATCGTACAGCTACTACAAAAGCCACCTGAATCTGCCCCGCGACTCAATTATGCTTGGCGCGTTCGATTCGTCCAAAGAATATTTTCTGATGCACTTTCAAGCCCATTGCAAGCTCGTAATGATTGTGCGTACATCATGTCTAACGAGGAACGAATCTGCTGATAGCTGATTCGCCCTGGCGATAGTTTTGCGTACATCTCTTGTATTATGACTCGGTGAGAGCCGGGTAATGATGGCGTATTCCTGTGGTTATGATCAACGATGTGCTGGCTGTCCTTCGGGATAGGCTGGAAGAAGTATTGCAAGCTGCGCACCCGCAAGGAGAACGGTGGGTTCTTCTTGGGAATGTCAGCGCGCGAGAAGGTGTCGACTTGCACAGTGACAGCAACAAGATGGTGATATCCTTAGTTAGCCTGCAGAGCGATGGCAGCACTGGCACATACGAACAGCCGGGCCTGAACAGGGGAGACTGGCATAGTTCCCGATTTCCGCCCCTGTATGTCGATCTCTACTTTATCGTGAGGGCCGATTTTTCCGAGGTAAATTACGAGGCCGCCCTTGGGCTTTTGTCGCGTGTTATCGGATATTTGCAAGAATCACCGGTCTTTACCCATGACAATGCCCCGTCTCTTCCGAGTGACATGGACAAGCTTGTCGTGGAGTTCGTCAGCCTCGACTTTGCGCAGCAGAGTCACCTGATGACCTGGACCGGCATGAAATATGTCCCGTCCGTGCTCTACCGCGTGCGCCGCTTGCCCTTTGCCGGCGCGGCGATCTCGCAGGCGACCCCGGCCGTGCGCTCCGTCGGCGCGGGCGATCCGCCCGGCGGCCCGGCGCGATAGGGCCGCCATGGCGGAACCCTCGAACGCGCTTGCCGCACCCGCGGCCTGGAACGGGCCCCCGCCTTGCTATCGGCGGGCCATCGCCATCGCCGCGCGCCAGCCTTATTACAATTTGCGCTCGGACGGGGCGTGCGGGGACCTTGCGATCGCTCCGACCGCGGAGACCGCGGAGCGGTTCGGCCAACAAGCCGTCCTCTGGCGGCCGCGCCGCGACGGCGGCGACGTCCTCGTTCCGGCGGGCGCCCTGAAGGCTCTTGCCGGCGGACCGCCGCTCCTGTTCACGGTCGAGATCGCGCGCCCGGCCTTCAGCGCCGTCACCGACCTTCCGCCCGGTTTCGGCGGCGGCGCTCTCACCCTCTGCCTCTCCAACCGCCACAGCCGCGCCGGTCTCGGGGAAGAGGCGGCGCTCGCGCCCGATTGGACTCGCTCGATCGGAGTCGGGGCGGCACTCGAACGGGCCGGGAGTTTTCGGCGCAACGCGCCGGGATCCCGGATCGAGGGCTGGGCCGGGAGCGAAGAGGCCGCCGCTTTCCTCGACGAGGCGGCCCGGCAGGCGACCGGGACGAGTTTGCGGCGGCTTCCCCTCGCGCTCCTCGAGCTGCACGTCTGCGCGCCGGTCGACGCCGCCGAAGACGAAGGCGTGTATCCGCTTCGCCCCGGCGCGACCGAGGAGGTCGCGCCCGTGCATTATCGGCTGGAGTTCGAGCCGCGCCGGACCCGCTGGCGCTATGTGATCGCAACCCGCGGCGGCGCGGTCGACGCCGCCACGCTCAGCGTCCGCGACCCGGCCGAGAAGCCGGTCCTGTTCGCGGCGGACGTCTCGGCGGTCGGCCCGCTTCCCGGCGCCGACGCGACCCGCGCCTTCCTGAGCGCGGAGCCGATCGCCCTGGCGCAACGGCCGCTTCGTTCCTTCTACCTTCAGGGGGAGCGCAGCGCCGGCCGCCGCGGGCCTGCGAAGCTGATCGATCCGCTGCCCGGGCCCGGCCCCGATGCGCTCGTCCATCGCGGCGGAGGCAACGACGCCGCCGCCCTGGTTTCGGAAATCTACGTGTACCTGTGACCCCTGCCGCGGCGCGGCTGCCCATTGGGAGAAGATGAATGGCCACTGTTCAGCACAAGACACCGGGCGTCTACATCTCGGAACCGGATTCCTTCCCGCCGGCGATCGTCGGTGTCGAGACGGCGGTGCCGGCCTTCATCGGCTACACGGAAAAGGCGTCGGACAAGGGTAAGAATTTGAACATGGTCCCGACGCGGGTGACTTCACTCGCCGATTATGCCGCGAAATTCGGACGCTATTTCTCGGAAAGCTATTACCTGCTGCCGGTCGGCAAAAAGGCCGCGGCCGGCGACGAAGTGATCGTCGAAAGCTTTAGCCTCTATGAGGGCGGCGACGCCTTCCAGCTCGTCGAGAGCGGCCAGCTAACCTTCAGCCTGTACAGCAGCATCGCGCTTTTCTACGAAAATGGCGGCGCCGACTGCTATATCGTCTCGTGCGGCACCTATGACGGCAAGGCGGTTGCCAAGGCCCCGCTGAACGAAGGGCTCGACGCCATCAAGGATGTGGTCGGTCCGACCATGCTGGTGATTCCCGACGCCACCTCGCTCGACCAGGATTCCTATAATGCCCTGGTCGTGGCGATGCTTCAGCAATGCCTCAAGAAGCAGGACCGGGTCGCGATCCTCGACGTCTGGGGAACTCGCGGAGTCACCGACAACGGCAGCATGTGCAAGGTCGTCAACGACTTCCGCACCGGCATCGCCGGAGCGCCTCCGGAGGCGCTTCGCTACGGAATTGCCTATTTCCCGTTCCTCAAGACCTCATTGGTCTCGGCCGACGAGGTCAGCATCTCGGCCTTTACGGCGGGCGAGGGTCTCGACACCCTGACCGGCGCGCTCGGCAAGGCGGTGGACTTCCACTTTCCCGCCGGCGATCCGCGGAAGGAGACGGTGGCGGCCCATGTCGCGAAGCTCGGCAAGACTCTTCCCGACGATCCGCTGACCCGCCGCACTCCGCTCGCCGATCGCTCGACGCCCGGCATGATGACCCATGGCGAGCTCGGCCAGGTGCTGCGCGCCGCCATCCCCGGCCTCGGCGACATGTTCCATCATGCCGCGGAAAGCCTCAACACCATCCCCCCGAGCGGCGCCATGGCGGGAGTGTTCACCATGAGCGACACCACCCGCGGCGTTTGGAACGCACCGGCCAATGTCGGCATCGCCGGGCTGATCGAGCCGACCTACGGCATCAACGACGATCAGCAGGCCGACCTGAACGTCCCCACGGCGGGCAAGGCGATCAACGCGATACGCACCTTTCCTGCCCGCGGCTCCCTCGTCTGGGGCGCCCGTACGCTCGACAGCAACAGCAACGACTGGAAGTACATCCAGGTGCGCCGGACGATGATCTATGTCGAGCAGTCGGTGAAGACATCGCTCAACAGCTTCGTCTTCGCACCGAACACGGCCACCACCTGGACGACCGTGGTCTCGATGGTCGGGAGCTTCCTCCATGGCCTCTGGGCCTCCGGCGGCCTGATGGGAGCCACCCCCGCCGAAGCCTATTCCGTCCGCTGCGGCCTCGGCAGCACGATGACCACCGACGACATCCTGAACGGCAACATGGTCGTCCACGTCGTGCTGCAGATGGTCCACCCGGCCGAATTCATCGAGCTCGTCTTCAAGCAGCAGATGCTCGGCGGCGCCTGAGCGCGGCTTTCCCCTGATCACCCGACGATAGGAGACCATCATGGCAGACGACGGCAGCGCCCAGAACGCGATCTGGCCCCTTCCCAAATTCTATTTCAACATCGACCTCGGCGACGGCAAGAAGCTGGGCTTCTCCGAGATCAGCGGCCTCGAAAGCGACATCAAGCCGATCGAGTATCGCCACGGCGACAGCAAGGTCTTCTCGACCTTGAAGATGCCGGGCCTGCGCAGCGTCGGCAACGTGAAGTTGAAGAAGGGCGTGTTCACGCAGGATTCGATCTTCTGGAAGTGGTACGACGAATCCCAGCTCAACATCATCAAGCGCCGCACGGTGGTGATCAGCCTGCTCGATGAGAAAGCCACGCCGAAGATGACGTGGACCCTCACCAACGCCTGGCCCACGAAGATGACCGGCACGGATCTCAAGTCGGACAGCAACGAAGTCGCGATCGAGGAGCTCGAGCTCGCCTACGAGACCTTGTCCGTGATCGCGGCCTGAGCGAGGGCGAGATGCCGCCGTTCGGCCAGCCGGCCGCCTCCTTCCACTTCACCGTGGCGATCGGCGGCGCGCCGGGCGAGACCAGCTTCCAGGAAGTTTCGGGCCTCAAGGCGGAGTGGACGGTGGAGGAGGTTGTGGAAGGAGGCCAGAACCGCTTCGTCCACAAGCTCCCCTCGCGCACCCGCTACAGCCCGCTCGTTCTGAAGCGGGGCGTCGTTCCGGGCGAGTCGAAGCTCGCCGACTGGCTGACCGCCTCGTTCAGGAGCGCGGTGACCGCGAAGCGCGTGCAGCCGAAGAACCTCGTCATCCTTCTCCTCGACGGTCGATCGCGGCCGATCGTCAAGTGGTGGGTGGCGGACGCCTATCCCATCTCTTGGGATCACTCGGCTCTCTCCTCGATGGAGAGCAACCTTCTCATCGAAACGATCGAGCTTTCCTATTCCTTCTTCGAACGGACGACGATGAGGAGACCCGAACATGCCGCTTGAGGTGCGCGAGATCGGCATCCGTTTCTCGGTCGATCCGGCGACAGCGGAGGAGGAGCGGGGGGAGGAGCCGCAGGGCGGGTGCGGCGGTCCGCTCACGCTCGGCGTCCGGGAGCGGCAGAACCTCGTCGAGGAATGCGTCCGCTCGGTGCTCGACGTTCTGAAGCGGGGGCTCGAGCGTTGAGATGATGGCGGGGGGCACCATCGTCGGCGGGATTGCCAAGCTGACCATCGAGGCGTTCACCGACGCCCTTTGCACCAAGCCCGCCGGCGAGGACCCGATCGTCGTCCTCATCAACCCGGAAAGCTACTCCCAATCCTGGGGGATCCTTTATACCGACAATGAAGCGGCAGGCTCGCACGGCGAGAAGGTGGCCGAGCGGGAGAAGCCCGGCTGTCTCACCCTCGCACTGGTCTTCGACGGGACCGGCGCGGTCCGGGGCATGCCGAAGAAGAGCGTCTCCGTGCAGATCAAGGAGCTGCGGCGGATCGGCATGACGTTGAAGAAAAGGCGGACCAATTATCTGGTGCTGAGTTGGGGAACGCTCCGCTTCAAATGCCGGCTCAAGTCACTCGACGTGAATTATACCTTGTTCAATCCGGACGGCACGCCGCTGCGCGCCAAGGTCGACGCGACCTTCGAGAGCGTGCAGGCGACCGCGCCGGCCGGTGCGAAGGACTCGGCTCCCGCGGACGCCGGAAGCTATGTCGCGGTCGGGCCGGGCGACGATCTGGCGGCGATGTGCGCCGAGATCTATGGCGACCCGGCCATGCTCGTCGACGTCGCCTACGCCAACGGGCTCGACAGCTTCCGCGCGCTTGGAACGCAGGACGTCCTCTATTTCCCGCCGGCGAGCGAGATGAGGCGATGAGCGCGAGCGATCCGGCCGCCAATGCCGGCGCCGCGCCGGAGATACGGCTGACGGTCGAGGGGACTCTGTTCGATCCTGAACGGCTCGTCTCGGTCGAGACCTGGAGCGAGGCCAATCGCATTCCGCGCGCGCGCCTCGTCTTCTTCGAGGGCGCCGGAGACGACGGCAAAGACTTTCCGCTGAGCGCCGGAGAGGGACTGCTGCCGGGCCGCAAGATAGTGATCTCGACCGGCTACGGCAGCGCGGTCGAGCCGATCCACAGCGGCGTGATCGTCCGCCACGCGATCCGGATCGACCCGGGATCCTCTCCGCAACTGGTCATCGAAACCGCCGACCCGCTGGTCAAGATGACGCTGGCGCGGGGCAGCGCGGTCAGCGAAGAGAAATCCGACAAGGACTTGATCGCCGCTTTGGTCGCCGCGGCCGGCGGGACGGTCGGCAAGAACGAGGCGAGCGCCGCCCCGCACGAAGCCTTCGTCCGCTATCATGCCTCCGCCTGGGACACGCTCGTCCTGCGCGCCGAGGCGGGCGGTTGCCTGGCCTTCGTCGAGGCCGGCAAAGTCGACATCGTCACGCCCGGCGGTGGCGCTGCGGTCGCGGCTCTCGAATATGGCGACGACGTGATTTCGTTCGAAGCGGTGCTGGATGCGGCCGCGCCCGTGTCGGAAAGCGCGGTGAAGAGTCGGTCCTGGAGCTACGCCCAGCAGGCGCTGAGCGAGGGCGCCGCGAGCAGTGCGAATCCGGCCGCGCCGGGCAATTTCGGCGCGGATGAGCTCGCCAAGGCGTTCGGCCTCGAGGCATTCGAGCAGCGCAGCGGAGCGGCGCTCGACGATGCCCGGCTCGCCGATTGGTCGAAGGCCGCCTTGATGCGCGGGCGGCTCGCGGCGGTGCGCGGGACGGTGCGTTTCCACGGCTCGGCAGCGGTCAAGCTTGGTACCTTGGTCAGCCTGAGCGGATTCGGCCCGCGCTTCGAAGGCGATGCGTTCGTGACTTCGGTCGGGCACCTCTACCGCGGCGGCATCTGGCAGACCAACGCCGGCTTCGGCATGGCCAAGGAGAGCTTCGCAGGCGTCGCCGATGTCGCGCGGCCGGGCGCGGCAGGCCTGGTCCCGCCGATCCGCGGAACTCCACACCGGCCAGGTGACGAAGGTCGCTCCGGACCCCGCGGGCGACTATCGCGCCCAGGTCACCCTGGCGCTGATCGGCGACGAGAACGGCGTCTGGGCGCGCCTCGCTGGCTTTTACGCCTCGAACGGCTTTGGCGCGGTGTTCTGGCCCGAAGTCGGCGACGAGGTCGTGCTCGGTTTCATGGACGAGGATCCGGCCCATCCGGTCATCCTCGGCAGTCTCTATTCGAACCAGCGCAAGCCCGACGAGACGAAGGCGCCGGCGGAGGCGAACGACCTTAAGGCGATCGTCAGCCGAACCAAGCTCGAAATAAGCTTCGACGACAAGGATACTGTCCTGACCGTGAAGACTCCAGGCGGCCGGATCGTCAGGCTCGACGACACCAAGGGCGAGATCGAGGTCTCCGACTCGGGCGGCAACAAGATCCTGATGGACAAGGACAAGGTCGCCATCACCAGCGCCGCCGAGCTCAAGCTCGAATCCAAGACCAACCTGTCGATCAGCTCGGGCGCGAATCTCACCATCGAGGCGAAGGCCGCCTACGCGCTGTCGGCCGCCACCATTGAGGAGAAGGCGAAGTCGATGCTTACCATCGAATCGAAAGGCATCGGGCAGATCAAGACGGCGGCGCCTCTGACCATCCAGGGCGCCTTGGTGAAGATCAACTGATGCCCCCTGCCGCCCGCATCACCGACATGCATGTCTGCCCGATGCTGACTCCGGGTGTGCCGCCGATCCCCCATGTCGGCGGGCCGATCACCGGCCCGGGTGCACCGACGGTGCTGATCGGAGGGCTTCCCGCGGCAAAGGTGGGCGATCTCGCCGTCTGCGTGGGTCCGCCGGACAGCGTCATCGCCGGCTCGTCGACCGTGTTCGTCTGCGGGGTTCCGGCGGCGCGCATGGGCGATTCCTGCGCCCATGGCGGCAAGATCGTCGCGGGCTTTCCCACCGTGATCATCGGCGGCTGAGATGGCGCCGCGCAAAGACGCCTTCCTTGGCACCGGATGGGGCTTCCCGCCCGAGTTCAGCGCCCGCACCGGATCGGTGCGCATGGTGAGCGGCATCGCCGATATCGAAGAGAGCCTGTACATCCTCTTCTCGACCGTTCCCGGCGAGCGGATCATGCTTCCCGATTATGGTTGCGACCTGAACCGCTTCCTGTTCCGGCCCGCGACGACGGCTTTGCTCGAGGAGATAGGCGACGCCGTCTCCGTCGCCGTCGATCTCTGGGAGAAGAGGATCGACCTCCTCGCCTGCGACGTCCGTCCCGATGGCGACGAGCCCGCGCTCGTCCATGTCGAGCTCTCCTATCTCGTCCGACGGACGAATCGAAAGGGCAATTGGGTCTATCCCTTCTACCTCGGCGAAGCCGCGCCGGCGGAAAGGCCCTGAGATGGAGCCGGCGCCCGGCCCGCTGATCATCACTCGCTGGGTTCGGCAGGACGGACGCGCGGCCGCGGCGCTGGCACTCGGCTACGCCAGGCTCGACGAACGGGAGCTTCCCGACCTGCTCGCGGAAGCGGTCCATTTCGCCCGCTACATCCGCTTCGTCGACGCCACGGGCGTCGAGGACGGCGACTGGGGCGAGATGCTTGCCGCCGATCCCGCGGTGTACCTGGCGCAGGTGGCGACCTTCCGGTTCGAGCACGACGCCGCGACGATCCGCCGCCGACTGCCCGGGCTGCGGGCGCAGTGTGACGACATCGCCTTGCGCGAGCGGGCCCTCCGCGATGTCGAAAGGATTCTCCACCATCTCATGCGCAGCGTCGACCGCTGGATCGACGCTGCGCCGGGCGGCGCGTCTTCCTCCCTCGCGGACCTCGTCGACGACAGTCTGGCGCCGCATTTCCGGCGGCTTCACCGACTGTTCGCGGCGATCGACGCGGGAGGGTTCGCCGAGGAGCGCTTCGCGATCGTCCTCTATCCGTTCGACGCCGGCTGGCGCCTCTCGGAGGCGGAAGCGGAGGCGATCGCCTGGGACGTCGAGCGGGTCTGGCTCGATTCCATCGCGGAGCCCCTCGCTTCGGCGGTGGAAGCGTTCCTCGCCGGCCTGGAGAAGCTCAAGACGCGGGCCGGGGAGGCGCTGGCAGTCCGCCTCGCCGAGGCCGACCATCCGCCGCATATCGGCCTGCTGATCGCCTTTCTTGAGCTGTTCGGCCACGAGCAGGCCCGGCTCAACGCGATCCTGCCGCGCCTCGCTCGATATTATCACGAACGCATGGTCGGGGCGGCGCCACGTCCGCCGAGGCCCGACCGGACCTTCCTCGCCTTCACCCGCGCCGCCTCCGCCGGTCCGGCGCCAAGAATCTCCGCGGGCCATGTGTTCGAAGCCAAACCCGCCGGAAGCGGTGCTTAGCCGCGCTTCGCCGCTGATTTCGCGCTGACGGTGACCGGCACCAGGGTCGAGGAGCTGCGCCTTTGGCAGGTCACGGCGAATCGGGTCGGCCTTGAGGTCCGGACGGCGCCGGCCGAAGCTGCGCTGGCCGAAGTCTTTGCCCGCCAGGTCCGATCGGCCCTGTCGGAGGCGCCGGCCGGGCTGATCGTGGCGGGGCAGGCGCTCCGCGCCGAAAGCGGCCTGCGCCGGTTCCTCATCGCTCTGGATCTCGCCGGTCTCGCCTGGCCGGCGGCTGCGCCGGCCAGCGGCTTCGCGGCCTTGCTCGGCTCCGCTTTCGAGGTTGCGGTGCTTACCGAGGAGGGCTGGCATGTCGTGCCTAGTGCGCACGGGGAGGGGGCACTCACCGGCCCCGGCACCGCATGCGCGGCTTTCCGTTTCAGCTTGCCCCCGGATGCGCCCGGAATCGCCGCCGGCGCGCCGGCGGTCCGCTTCCTTCTCCGCCAGGGCGCCTCTCGAACCGGCGTCGCCCCGCTCCCGGTCTTCGCCGATGCGCGGGTGGTGCGCATCGCCGTCGAGCTCTCGGTCGAGGATCTCGATGGGCTGGTCCTCTCGACCCATGCCGGCCCCGCCGCCTCGCCGGCCGGCCTGGCGCCGTTCGGCGCGCCCGCGGTCTGCGGCGGCTGGCTCGACATCCGCCATCCGGTGCTGGAGCGGGGCGTGGACCGTCTCGCGCTCACGCTTCGCTGGGCCGAACCGCCGCCCCACCCGGACGGGTTTCATGGCTATTACCGCGAATATGTCGTCGATCTCGACCGGACCTTGAGCCGGCGCGGTTTCCCCCTGTTCCGCAACGACGTCTTTCGAGTCACGCTCGAAGTGGCCGGCGCCGGCGCGGCGGACAACCTGCCGCTCTTTCCGCAGGCGGAGTCCGACGGCCCGGTCGGGCCGACCTCTCGGTTCGAGCTTACCCGTCCCGCGGACGGCGAGCGGGCACCGCGGTCGGAACCGGGCGGCGTCCGCCTCACTTTGACCGCGCCGGAACATGCGTTCGGCGACGCCCTCTACCAAAGCAACGTCTTCTATGCGAGCCGGATGGATGCCGGTCGGGCGAGGCACCCGTTCATTGCGTGGCTGTCCGCCATCGCTGCCGGGTTGCGCAAGCTCGTCCGTACCGACGAGAGGCTTTGGAAACGGCTACTGGCGCTGCTCACCGGCAAGACCCTGCTTCCCGCCAGGCCGCCGCCGAAGCGACCGGCGCTTCCGGCCCCTGGCCCGGTTGTCGACCTGATGCCGAACCCGCCCTGGCGCGCGATGCTCGCCAGTCTCCGACTCGATTATCACGCCCGGTTCGAGCTGCTCGGCGACGGCACCGGCGGCGAAGACCTTTCGGTCGGGCACTGGACTCCACTCGGCGCGCCCGTCGGGGCCGAGTGGCGTGGCGGCGTACGCCTGCTTCCCGACCTTCCCGACCACCCCTGCTTCGATCTCACCCTGAGTCCCGGCGCGGCGGACGAGGGTCTGTCGCTCCTCGTCCTCGTCGACAGCGGCCTCGAAAGTCCGCCCGTCTCCTGGCTGGAGCAGTCGAGCGAAGGCGAGCCGTGGCGGCCGGCGTCTATCCTCGACGACAGAACCCACGGTCTCACCCGTTCGGGACTGCTTCGGCTCGCCCGCACCCCGCTCCGGCTTCGGGCGATTTCGTCCGGACCGCTGCCGCGGGTCGAGGCCATCGTGCCTGACGCGCTCTCGGCGACCCGGGTGCTGAGCGGCGCCGACGACGTGGTCGAGCCGGTGCCGCCCGGCGGGATCACGAAGGTTTCGGGCGTGAAGGGCGTCATCGGAGTGCGGCAGCCGCTCGGCTCCTCCGGCGGCCGCGGGGCGGGCAGCGGCGGTTCGCTCGCCACCCGGGCCGGGGAGCGGCTGCGGCACAAGGGTCGAGCGATTCTGGGCTGGGACGACGAGCGCCTCGCGCTCGACCGCTTCCCCGAGATCGAGCGGATCCGAGTGCTGCCCGCGCGCGGCCGCGACGGGGCCCCGCGCCCGGGCGCGGTCCTCGCCGTCGTCATTCCCGTCGGCGGGGGCGAGGTGCAGGCCGAGGCCGACCGCCCCCGCGCGCCGGTCTGGCTGCTTCGCGCGATCGAGGCCGAGCTCGCCGAGCGGGCGCCGATGTCGGCGACGATCGCCGCCGTCTCGCCCGCTTACGCCCCGGTCGACATCCGGGCGAAGGTCGCCCTCGCCGGGAGTGGCAACTCGGCCCGGCTGGAGGCGGACATCCGCGCCTTCCTCTCGCCTTCGGCAGGGCAGGGGCCGGACCTTCCCGACACCGCCGGCACCGACGATCTCGGCGCCGCCCTCGTCCGCTTCATCCGGGCGCGCCCCTATGTCCTCGCCGTCGCCGAGGTCGCCGCCGCGCTTCGGCCCCGGGCCGATCCGGCGTTTTGCGTCGTTCCGGTCGCCGGCGCGCTCGAGCTCGAGGTGCTGACGCTCGAAAGCTTCGGCGCATGACGCCCCGACTCCCCGCCACGATCGCCCTCGAGCGCCGCTCCGCCCGCGAGACGGCCGTCGATTATTCGGCGCTTCGCGATGAGGGGGTGCGGCGGGCGCAGCTTCGGTCGGGCGGCGAATGGACCGACTATAACGAGCACGACCCCGGCGTCACCATCCTCGAAATCCTCTGCTACGCCCTCACCGAGCTCGGCTATCGCGCCGGCTTTCCGGTCGAGGATTTGATCGCCGCTCCGAAGGCGGAGCGGGAGGCGGGCGATGTCCTGGTGCCCCCGGCGGCCCTGTTCGGCTCCGAGCCGGTCACCGAACGGGACTTCCGGCGCCTTCTGATCGATCGTGTCCCCGGTCTCGCCGACGCCTGGCTCGAGCCGGCCTCGCCCGGCCTCTACCATCTGCGAGTCTACGCCCGCCCCCGCCTGCCCGGACTGATCGAGGACGATTCCTCGGGCGCCGCCGTCCTGCGCCGGGCGCGCCGGGCCTTCCTTCGTCACCGCCCGCTCTGCGAGGACCTCGCTTCGGCGACCCTGCTTCGCCCTCGGCCGGTGAGGGTCGCCGGCGCCGTCGCCGTCGAGGCCCGGGCCGACCCCGAGGAGGTGATGGCCGAAATCCTCTACCGGCTCGGAGCGCTCGTCGCCCCGGAGCCGCGCCGCCGCCCGATCGAGGCCCGCCGAGGCGCCTCCCGGGCGGAGCTGATGGAGGGCGTGGCGGTCGCCAACGGCCTCGTCGCCGACGACGAGCTCCGCCCCCGCCGGCTCACGGTCGGCGAGGAAGAGATCGCGCGCCACATCTCCGCCGTGCCGGGCGTGCTCGCGGTCCGCCGCCTGGCGCTTGTCCCCGGCCGGCCCGGCGCGGGGGCGGACGAATGCCTCGCGCTCGATTCCGGCCTCGCCGCGGGCGACATCGAGCTCGCCCTCACCGTCGACGGCGCGCGGGTCGCGGTCGATGCACTCGAGGTCCGCCGCCGGCTCGAGCGGCGCTGGGAGGAGCATCGCCGCACCTGGCGCACCGCCGCCGAGCTCGCCCGGGCCTTTCCCGACCGCCCCGGCCGGCCCCGAGACACGGCCAGCCATGCGCCGCTCTCGGGCCACTTTCCGGCGATCTACGGCCTCGGCCGCGAAGGCCTCGCGGCCGGGCTGCCGGCGCATCGCCAGGCGCTTCCCAGGCAATTGCTCGGCTATCTGGCAATCTTCGAGCGGCTAATGGTCGACTATCTCGATCGCCTCTCCAACCTGCGCGCGATCCTTTCGCCGCACGCGCTCGACGAAGCCGTGCTGGGCCGAAGGCTCGCCGACGCGCTCCCGGGGCTCGCCCCGCTGCTGATCGGCGGCGGCCCCGATGCCGACACCCTGTTCGGCCGCGAAGCCTATTCGGTGGGCCAGCAGAACCGGCTGCTCGACTTCCTCCTCGCGCTCTACGGCGAGGAGCGGGGCGCCCTGATCCCGGCGCCGCGCGGGGCGGCGGGCGAGCGGCACCGGCGCTCCGTCAAGCGGCGCTTCCTCCTCGCCCTCGCCAACGCATCGCGGCGGCGCGGCCGAGGCCTCGACTATGCCGGCAGCCCCGGCCGCCGCCGGGCTCCCGGGATCGAGCAGCGCGCCCTCATCCTGATCGGCCACGAGGAGGAATCGAATCGTCGCCGGCCGCGCCTGCGAGTGCTCGAGCAGGTCCTGATGCGGCCCCGGGGAACGATCGAGGCGGCGCGCCGGCCGATCGAGCCGCTCGCGATCAGCGTCGTCCTCCACCCTGGCGAGCCGGACTCCACCGATCCGTCCTGGCGCCGCCTGGCCTGCGAGATGATCCGAGCCGAGACGCCCGCCCATCTCGCCGTCGCCGTCCACTTCGTCGGCCGCGGCGGCTGGGTCCGCTTCAAGCGCCTCTACCGGCTCTGGCGCGGGGCGCTGCGCGGCGGCTATGACGAAGCGGCCGACCTCCTGTCGCGCGACCTCAGGCGGTTCCTCGCCGACCATGACGAAGGAAGCTGGCATGGCTGAAGCGGATCGGGCCCCGCCGATCACCAATGGCGGCGCGATCGAGGCGGAGATCGCCTGGTTCACCGGGCTCCTCGACCGGCGCTTCAGGATCCACGGCGGCGAGCTTGAGGACGAGGACATCCTTGCCGCCTTGCCGCCGCCGCCGCTCGCCGCGGAAACGCCTTATGGGGAGGCCGCGGGGACCCTCTCGCCCGGCGAGCGGCTGGTCCTGATCCTTGCCATCCTGCCGCTGCTTCGCCCCCAGGCACTCAATTCCCTGCTCATTCACAACAGCCAGTCCGGCCGCCCCTTCACCGAGTTCGGCGGCGCTCCGGCGGGCAGTCGCAACGGCTTCCAGCCGACCCGCGAGACCGCCTTGTTCCTGATCGCCGGCGAGAACCTGGACTGCCGCCTCGCCGCGATGGCGCTGTTCGACCCGGACGCGCCGCTCCATGCCCGCCGCATTCTCGATTTGCCCTCGGAGCCGGGCGAGCCGGGCCC
Organism: uncultured Alphaproteobacteria bacterium; assembly: GCA_963850005.1. Classification (GTDB taxonomy): domain Bacteria; phylum Pseudomonadota; class Alphaproteobacteria; order Sphingomonadales; family Sphingomonadaceae; genus Allosphingosinicella. The sequence goes on along the minus strand of CAWKJG010000004.1, from coordinate 221,182 downwards.
GTGGACTGCGCTCCTCGTCAATCCGGCCTGGCTCGGCCGGCTGACCACGGGCCGCAAGACGATGCCGCGCTTCGGCCCCGATTTCCCCGCCCGGGAGATCTCCACCGCCTACGAATGGGACGATCTCGTCCTCCCGGAGGAGGTGCAGGACGAAATCGAGAGCCTCGTCGCCTGGGTCGGGAACGAGGCGAAGCTGATGGGCGAATGGGGGCTCAGGAAGCACCTCAAGCCCGGCTATCGCGCCCTCTTCCACGGCCCGCCCGGCACCGGCAAGACGGTGACCGCGGCGGTGCTCGGCAAGAAGCTCGGCCGGCCGGTCTACCGAGTCGATCTCTCGCGAGTGACCTCGAAATGGATCGGCGAGACCGAGAAGAACCTCGCCTCCCTGTTCGACCATGCGGCCGAGGGCGACATGATCCTTTTCTTCGACGAAGCCGACGCTTTGTTCGGCAAGCGCGGCGACACCAGGAGCGCCAACGACCGCCACTCCAACCAGCAGATCGCCTATCTCCTCCAGCGGATCGAGGATTGCCCGGGGGTGGTGATCCTGGCGAGCAATCTGAGAGGCAATATCGACGAGGCCTTCGCTCGGCGATTCCAGTCGACAGCACTGTTTCAAATGCCCGATGCGGAGGCGCGGCTGACGCTTTGGAAGGCGGCATTCGCGCCTCCACGCGACGCGCTGCTGAACGAAGTCGATCTTAAAGGCGTTGCACAGGAACATGAATTGACCGGCGCGTCGATCATCAACGTCGTGAGGTATTGTTGTTCGCATGTTCTACGGTCGGGGCAGCCGAAGACGATCTCGTCCATTTTGCTGCGTGCAGCTATTCTCCGTGAAGTCAGCAGTTCGGGTCGCCTAGCGCGTTAACCCTGCACAGAATTCACCAGATCTCTTGGCACTAACAAAATTTATGAAAGGTCAACTTTGTCCTTGCCAACTCATCGTAATGTTGCTCCATCTAGAGCAGTGTATCTGTATCTCGGAGCCCTTCCCGATATCTGGGCGCTTACCATATTTGACTTCAGCTTGATTTTTGATCTCTTCACTGGTCGCCTTGGCAGGGGCGGTCTTCACAGTCCACGGCCACGGATTCTCCTCATTAAGAATATAAATCTCCCCGCGCCGATGGTCATACGGATCCCCAGATGGATTCGTTGCCCGCTTGCTCATTTGCTGCAATACGTCGGTGAGAACTGCTCCCACTCGAGTATCGCTCGGTGAAGACACGGCTTTAACTTCGACGGCTACACGGCCCTTATCTGGTTCGATGAGGCTAATGTCGGGATGCATGTCGGTGTCGCTTCCCAAGGAGGCAAAACCATGTTTACTGTGAGTATTCAAAATCTCTATTTCACGAAAATGCCCATATGCTTGAGCAGAAAGGTCCTGAGCCTTCATCTTCAGTCCGGCCGCCTCGATGTCAGCCTGTTGCTGCGCAGATGAAGTGCCCTTCGAGCGTTTTTCAGTGTCGTTTAACATCAGACCCATTTGCTTGCTAACTTCGTTCGTGCGATTGGTGAACTCTACCCATTTCTTGCCGGCGATTGGCAGATCGGTGCTGGCAGCAAGCTGAAAAACCGGCGACGTCGTCTGGATATTTTGCGGCGGCGTTACGGCGCGGCCGCCCGCAGGTTCGGCCATGGCCTGCCTCCCCATGACCGTCGCTTCCAGTTCGAGGGACTGCGCGTCGTTGATAAGAGCCTTACCGAGCCTTCGCGTCGGCCGTACCCGCCCCTGCTTCTGCTGGACGACGTGCCAGGCTTCGTGCGCCAGCTGTTTCTCTTGTCCGGCGGCGACGTGGATCTCCGTTCCGTTGGTATGGGCAAGGGCTTGGAGCTGAACGGGTCTGGGCGAATTGTAGTGAACCTTGACGTCGTCGAGCGAAAGGCCGGAGAGCGCCTCGACACCCGCCTTCAGCGTGTCGGGCAGGCCCGTTCGATTACGCTGCGCTGCGGACGGAACGGGAAGCGACATCCCTGCGCCGACGCTGCGCGGCGAAGGTTTCGGGGCGCGGTCGGCGCGCCGTTCCAGCGCCTCATGCCGTCTGGCGCCTCCACTCTTCTCGTCCAGGGATGCCGGCGGCACATGGGAAGCCGTCCTGCGCTGGGGACCTTCATGCGTCGGCATCTCGGCTCTCCTCCCTGGCGCGACCGCTTTTCGCTGGCTTTCGCCCCACGCCGGCCGCAGTCTCCGGCCTTGCGCGGGGGACCGAGGACATGGGCGTGGGCAGGACCATCGGCGACCTCTTCCGTCAAGCCGCCACCATGCGCTTCCGGGCGCGTCCTGCCTAGTGAAACCGGCACGGTCCGGAGCGACGCTTCGCCACGCCATCGGCACGCAGGCCATCGACGTTCGAGTCACGGGCGAGGCCCAGGCGCATGCGCTCCTCGAACGCGTTGGAGCGCTCAACCGGGAGCGGCTGTTGCCGGCGATCGAGCGGGTGTTCGACGAGTTCGACCGGCCCGGCGAGGTGATCCGGATCGACCGGCTGGAGCTCGACCTCGGGCGGATCGCCGAGGGGCGGCTGGGCGAGGTGGAGGCGCGGCTGGCCGAGGCGCTTCGCGCCGCTTTGCGCCGGACGGTCGGCACGCGCGACCCCGTCTTCGCCTCTGCCGAAGAGCAAGCACGCGTCGCGCCGACCCGGCTCGTTCTGGCGGAGGCGTTCGGCCACTATCTCGACGCCGGCGCCTGGCCCTATCGAAGCATCCTCGATCCGGCCACCCGCCCGGCGGATCTCTTCGCCCGCCTGCTCGACGAGGCGCCCGAAGTCCTCGCGCCGATGCTTCGCGCCCGCCGCGGGCGGGATGCGGCGCTGCGCCGGCTCGTCCGGCAGGTGCCCGGGCCGCTCCTCGATCGCCTGCTCGGACTGCTCGATCCGGTCAGCGCGCACTGGATACTCGGCTACATGGCGCAGACCCGCGCCGCGCATCGCTCGGAGCCGCTCGTCGCGGCGCCTCCCGAAGAATTCGCCCGGACCTTGTGGTTCGTCGTCCTGCGCGACGCGCTCCACCGCTCCGGCCTGCGCGCCAACCGCCGAGCCTTCGTGGCGAAGCTGATCGGCGACCTCGCCGTGTCGGCAGGGGCCGATCCGGCCGATCTCCTGCGCGCTCTGCGCCGCGGCCTGGAAGCCGCGCCGTCGGCCGCGCGTGGAGACGCCTCGCTCCTCTCGATCCTGGCCGAGATCGGCCGCGACGGCGCGGGCGCCGACTGGACCGAGGCTGCCACGGTCTCCGCCGCGCGGGGGCGAAGCGGCCTCGCCGACCCCGCCGCCGCTTTCGAGGCGCTGGAACGGGCGCTCGAACCCGGCGTGTCCTCACCCGACGCCGCCACTGCAGCGGCAGCGGCGGCAGCACGGCGCTTCGGACTGGCCGCCGCGCCGGCCGGCGATCGCGACTGCGCGCGGGCCTTGCTCGGCGCGCTCGCGGGCGAGGATAAGGCGAGGCTTCGACGGCTGTTGCGCGCCTCTGCCGCTTCCGACGGCCAGGCCGCCGCCGCCCTGCTCGCGGCCTGCGAGCCGGAGGAGGCGGCCGACCTGATCCTGCCGCCGCACCTCGCCTCCGCCGTGTCCGGCCTGATCCGGATTGCCGGCTGCGATCGGGCGGAGCGTGAGGCGCTGCTCGCGGCGCGCGGCGGCAATTCCTCCCTCGGCGCCCGCCGCTCTCGCGCTCGCCGAACTGGCGCGCCTGCTCGCCTCCCGCCGGCGCACTTCCGCCGCCGAACTCCTCGCACGACTGCAGGCGGAGGCGCTGGCGGCGGGCGGCGAGGGTGGGCGGACGCTGGCGGCTCTGCTCGGCGAGGCCGCCGCGCCGACGAGCCGCGCGCAGACGGCGGCCGTTCGGCGCGCGCTGGCGATCGAGATGCTGCGGGCTCTGCTCGCCGGGCGGCTCATCGGCCCGCCGGGGGAGCAAGGCGAGGCTGCTTTGGCCGCGCTCGCAGGCAGCGGGGCCGACGCGATCCGCCGCGAAATCGCCCTGGAAGGGCTCCGGCCGCGGATGGCAGCGGCGGCGCTGTCGCGACTCTCGCCGCGCGCCCTGCTCCGGCTCGTCGCGCTGCTGGCGCCCGGCGGCGGCGCGCGCGAAGGCGTGCGCTCGGCTCTGGCGGAGTCCGGCCGGGATCGCGCCCACCTCGCCGCCGTGGCCGCCTGGCTGATCGTCGGTGGCGCCGCGCCGCCGCCGACGCCGAGGCGGGCGGCACTGCTGGCGGCGGCGGCTCAGGCGCTCGCCGCGGGCGGCGAGCCCGGCGGGACGTCGGCGGCCTTTCTCGACGAGGCGCGCTCCCCCGCCGGCCGAGCCCGAACAACGTCCGAGCGACGGGAGCTGGCGTTCGCCACGCTTCGGGCGCTGCTCGCCGGGCGGCTGGTCGGCCCGCCGGGGGAGGAGGGTGAGGCGGCCTTGGCCGCGCTGGCCGGCACCGGCGCCGACCTGATCCGCCGCGAAATCACCCTGGAAGGGCTCCGGCCGCGGGCGGCCGCGGCGGCATTGTCGCGACTCTCGCCCCGTGCTTTGCTCCGGCTCGTCGCGCTGCTGGCGCCCGCCGGCGCCGCGCGCGAAGGCGTGCGCGCCGCTTTGGCGGAGTCCGGCCGGGATCGCGTCCGCCTCGCCGCTTTGGCCGCCTGGCTGATCGTCGGCGGCGCCGCGCCGCCGCGGGGGTCCGCCCGGCTCTTCCCGGCGCCGATCCGACGCGGCCGCGATCGAAGCGAGCGTGCGCTCTTCTTCCTCCTCCGCGCCGACCCCGCCGCCGTCCTCGGCCACCGGGGCATGACCGGCCCCGACCTGGCCGGCCTCGCGCTGCTCTTCAGCCGGTTGCCCGAAGCCGATCGGCGGGAGGCGGAGGCGATGGCGCGCCTACTTTCCGGGCCGGCCGCGCGCAGGGCGCTCGGCGCCGGGCTGGTGATCGGCAGCCTCCTTGCCGCCGTTCGCGAGGCGCTCGCCCGCCGCGGGCGGGGCAGCTTCGCCGGGCTTTGGCGCGCCGCGCTGACCGCCGCCGCCCCGACCGCCGAGCGGGAGGCGCTCGACCGCCTGCTGCCGCCGCCGGACGGGCGCGTCGAGGCGCTCCGGCCGCGCCGCAATCCGCCGGAGCCCGGCTCGGCGGCCTGGCTGCTCGCGCTGCTCGACGCGCCCTCGGACGAGGCTCGGCCTGGCCTCGGGCTGCTTCGCTCGGCCGCGTTCCGCCGCCGCCTCTCCCGCCGGCTGCCGCGGCATCTCCTCGCCAGGCTGCTGTTCGCCGCTCGGCCGCGTGAGGCGCGGGCGCTGCTCGGATCCGCGGATCTGATCCGCGGCGCTTTTGCAGCCGAAGGGCGGGGCATCGCTCCGGAAGCCTTGTGGGATGCTCTCCTCGACAGCGCGCTCGCGCCTCCGGGGGCCGCGCTCGCCCGCCTGGTCGAGCGGCTCCTCCCCGCCGGCGGCGAGGCGGCCGGCCTTGCCCCGGCGCTCCTCGCCCGCGCCCGCGCCGCTCGCCACGGGCCGCTCGCGGCGGCGCTCGAGGGGCACGCCGCCGCGGCCGCGGGTCAGCGGAAGCGCAAGGTCGTGGCGGCCCCGGAGGCCGTGCCGGCCCGCGCCTCCGATCGGATTCCGCTCGACGGCAAAGAGGAGGATTCGATCTTCGTACCGAATGCCGGCCTCGTCATCGCCGCGCCGTTCCTGGTCCCGTTGTGCGAGCGGGCCGGGCTGGCGGCGGCGGCGGCGGCCGACGGAGCCGTCCGCTGGGTCGAGCCCGAAGCCGCCGGCCGCGCCGTCCACCTCCTCCAGTATCTCGCCGACGGCCGGACCGACGCCCCCGAGCCGATGCTCGCGCTCAACAAGGTCCTGTGCGGCCTCGATCCGTCCTGGCCATCGTTCCCGGCGATCGAGATGACGCTGATCGAGCGGGAGACCTGCGATTCGCTGCTCGCCTCGATCCTGGCCCTGTGGCCGGCGCTGTCCGGAAGCTCGGTCGCCGCGCTTCGCGAGACCTTCCTCCAGCGCGAGGGCCGGCTCTCCCGAGCCGGTCCCGGCTGGAAGCTCGAGGTCGAGCGCAAGACGGTGGACGTCCTCGTCGACACTCTGCCGTGGAGCTTCACGACGATCCTGACACCCTGGACCCCCCACCCCCTCTCCGTCACCTGGTAGCGGCGGCGGCAGTGCTGGCGAACCGGGGGAACCCGTCACGACAAATTTTGGGCCGATGCAGGACGACTTACGGCCTGGCCTTCCTGCCCGCAAACCCCATCGCCGCGTCGCACGCCAGCCTGTCCGCCCGCTCGTTCTCCGGATGCCCGGAATGGCCCTTGACCCAGCGCCAATCGACCTTGTGCGGCATTGCCGCGTCGAGCAGCTCCTGCCACAGCTCGGCATTCTTGACCGGCTTGCGATCCGCCGTTTTCCAGCCGTTGCGGCGCCAGCCGTGGATCCATTTGGTGATCCCGTCGCGGACGTAGATGCTGTCGGTGTAGAGGGCGACCTCGCACGGCCGCTTCAGCGCCTCAAGCGCTCGGATCGCGGCGAGCAGCTCCATCCGGTTGTTGGTGGTGTCGGGCTCGCCGCCGCTGATCTCCTTCTCGTGGGCGCCCGACCTTATCACCGCGCCCCAGCCGCCCGGTCCCGGATTGCCCTTGCAGGCGCCGTCGGTGAAGATTTCGACCGGGACGCCAGGTCTTGCGGGAGGGGTCAAGCGGCTTCGAGCCCGCGCGGCAATTTGAACACCATCCGCTCGACGACTCCTTCGCCCTCGATCTCGGTGACGTCGAAATGGCGGGCGAGGAAGTCGACCACCTCGCGGACCAAGGTCTCGGGGGCCGACGCGCCGGCGGTGATTCCGAGCGTCCGGACGCCGTCGAGCCAAGCCAGCTCGATCTCGCTTGCCCGGCCGATCAGCCTGGCCCTCGTGCCCTCGCGCTCCGCGACCTCGACGAGGCGCACCGAGTTGGAGCTCTTGGGCGATCCGATCACCAGCATCGCCTCGCAGGCGCGGGCGATGTCCTTGACCGCGGCCTGGCGGTTCGAGGTCGCGTAGCAGATATCCTCGCCCTTGGGTCCGCGGATGCCGGGGAAGCGGCGCTCGAGCGCCGCGACGATCTCGGCCGTGTCGTCGACGGAAAGCGTGGTCTGGGTCAGATAGGCGAGGCTCGTCGGCGCCGCCGGAGCGATCCTCTCGGCGTCCGCGACGCTCTCGATCAGGGTCATCCGCCCCTCCGGCACCTGGCCGAAGGTCCCGATCACCTCGGGATGGCCGGCATGGCCGATGAAGAGGATGTGGCGATCGTTCTCGACCAGCCGCTCGGCCTGGCGGTGGACCTTGGAGACGAGCGGGCAGGTGGCGTCGAGATATTCGAGGCCGCGCTCCTCGGCCTTGGCCGGAACCGCCTTGGGCACGCCGTGCGCGGAGAAGACGACCGGGACTCCGTCCGGCACCTGGTCGAGCTCGGGAACGAACACCGCGCCCTTGGCCTTGAGGCTGTCGACGACGAACTTGTTGTGGACGATCTCGTGGCGGACGTAGACCGGCGCGCCGTAGCGCTCGAGCGCCAGCTCGACGATCCGGATCGCCCGGTCGACTCCGGCGCAGAAGCCGCGCGGGGCGGCGATCAGAAGAGTGAGTGGGGGCTTGGCGGTCACATGTCGTCCCTAAGATGAACAGGTCGCCGCGTCCACCGGACGTGGCCTCGGCCCGCTGGGGGTAAGCCGAACCTGCACACCATAGCTTGCTTCGGCCCAGCCCGGTTCCTATGATCCGCGCCGTCCCGACAAAAGGTGAGGATTTCCACCCTGTGTTCAAGTCCAAGGCGGCCCTCGCCGCGCTGATTCCCGTAAGTCTCGCCGCCTGCTCGACCCCGAACGGCCAGATCACCGACACCGGCATCACCGCCACCCGTTCCGCCTGCCCGGCGGTGGCGATCCCCGCCGCGACCGGCGACATCACCTTGTTCAACCCGCCGGCCAGCCGCGACGCGAGCGCGATCGACGTGGTCGCCAACATCACCAACGTGCGCTCGACCTGCGACGAGACCGGCGAAAACATCGTCACCCGATTGACCTTCGAGGTCCAGGCCCAGCGCCGCGACGGGCGCGGCGCCCGCGAGGTGGTGATCCCCTATTTCGTGGTCGCGGTTCAGGGCGGGACCCAGGTCCAGTCGAAGAGCGTGAGCCGGGTCGGGCTGAGGTTCGCCGACGGCGAGCTTCGGGCGAGCAGCTCGGGCTCGGCGACCGGCTCGGTGACCCGGGCCGCCGTCACCCTCCCGGCCGCCGTGCGCGAGCAGATCACCCGCCGCCGCAAGCCCGGGGATCCGTCGGCGGCGATCGACCCGCTGGCCGATCCGGTGGTGCGCGAGGCCGTCCGCAAGGCGACCTTCGAGATGCTGGTCGGCTTCCAGCTCACCGAGGAGCAGCTGGCCTACAACGCCACCCGGTAGGGACGCCGGAGTCATTTCGACTTTCGCCGCCGGCGGCGCCGTGCCCTGCGTGAAGTTGAAGAAGTTGAAGGTTGCCATGGCTCCTCATCCTCCCCGTCGCGAATCGACGGGGAGGGGGACCAGCCGCAGGCCGGTGGAGGGGTAGAAGACACGAAGCCCTGGTGTTTCGCGTCTGAACCGCCGTCGACCTCGCCGGTTACCCCTCCACCCTGCTCCGCATGGTCCCCCTCCCCGAGCAGGCTCGGGGAGGATATAGCGGCCTCCTCCTTCGCCCGTTCCGCCGCCAGGGCGGCCCAGAGGTCGCGGCGGATGCCGTCGTAGAGGGTCGGGCAGTCGGGGCCGACGGGCCTAGCCCGGCCGCTGTCGCGGTACAGCTCCAGCCAGTCGAGATAATAGCTTCGGACGGCGCGGATCCAGCCGTCGAGGTCCCACTCGGCCATCCGGTCGGGGTCGAGGTCGTCCAGCGGAATTTCGCACGGATGGACCTGGCGCCACGGCGAGGTGTTGGCCATCGCCGCGATGTCGTCGAGAAAATCCCGCTCGCGGCCGCCGGCCTCGCGGTCGTTCGCCGCCGGCGCCGGCGCCGGCGGCGGCTCCGGCCTCCGCGCCTCGACGAAGGCGTCCTCGTCGCCGCCGGCCTCGACGACGTCCAGATAATCCTCGAAATCCTCGGACAGGGCGCGAAGCAGCTCCGCCTCCTCGCCGGTCTTGCTTTCGGCGAGGCGGTCGAGGCGGGTGAGCATGGCCATGGACAGGCGGTTGTCGAACCGCCGGCGCTCGGCGACGACCGCGCCGTCCTTGACGATCTGCTCGACGCAGCCGTTCATCGCCCGCGACAGGTTGTTGTCGGCGAGCCGGCCGCGGGCGCGGTGGATCATGATCGAGTCCCACATCTTTCCGAAGGCGCGGCCCGAGCGGCGGTTCTTCAGCGCATAGGCGCTTGCGACGCTCATCCCGACCGCCCGGCAGGCATCGGCCACGACTCCCCCGGCGACGAGGGCGAGAAGGAAGCGCGCCTTCTTCCATGGCAGCCAGCCGTCCACGCGCAGCCGCCGGCCGGACGGGTCGAAGATTTCGGCCGCCTCGTCCCGTGGGCCGCGCGGCGCCGGCGGCGCGTCGTCCTCGCGCCGGTTCTCGCCGGTCGCGCAGCGCAGGCCGTGGGTCGCACCGTCCCACCAGGCGTCGGCCTCGGCCTCGGTGGCGAATTGCGGGTCGCCCGTGCCTGGCGCGTGCTCTTCGCCGGCCGGGCGGATGGAAGGGAAGGCCCGCTCGTCGGTCGAGGCCCGGGCAGAGATGTTGCCATTATGTTCCATTCATGAGGTTAAATCAAAACAATTCCCAGATTTCTACTTCAATTTTTCCTGATTGAAGGAGGCAATCGCTGAGCGAACCCGGTTTTGGGAGAACCAGGGACAGGTACCGGTACCTGTCCCCATTTCTTTCCAGGTCGGGAAAAAATAGCCCGAGGCAGAGGCCGCCGGCGTTCCGAACGCTTGCGGGAACCAGGGACAGGTACCGGTACCTGTCCCCATTTTCTTCGGGAGGAGTTCAAGCTGGCGGCGGTTGCGCGGATGGAGGCGACGTCGGGGAACTAGGGACAGGTACCGGTACCTGTCCCCATTTTCCTTTCAGGAGAGGCCGCCGGCGTTCCGAACGCTTGCGGGAACCAGGGACAGCGGGAACCAGGGACAGGTACCGGTACCTGTCCCCATTTTCCTTTAAGCGGCGGCGGTTGCGCGGATGGAGGCGACGTCGGGGCACCATTTTGTCGGGTACCGGTACCTGTCCCCATTTTTTCGGGAGCGCGCTCAGCTGATTTTGAAGACGGCGCCGCTGGTGGGCTCGCGATAGAAATCGACTCGGTCGCCGTTCCAATGATACTCCAGATGGCGGCCCTGGACGGGGGCGGCCGCCAGGTCGGGATAAAATAGGGCCACGCAAAGGCCGCCCGTATTCCGCACGCTTGGATACAGAACGCCGTCCGAGCCGCGGGCCTTCAGGCTCGCGCCGACGCGCTGCGCTTCGCCGTACTCGTCCGGATCGATGGCGTCGGCATAGGCCGCCGCGTCGGTTAGGTCGTGAAGGACCGCCTCGACGTCGAGGCTCAGCTCCCGGAATTGAGAGGTCCAGCCGGCCGGCTCGCGGGTGCGCCTCATGAATATTTCATGGTGGTGGATCGTCTCGGCCAGCGCGGTTTCGAAGCGGTCGGCGACATACAGCACGCCGAAAGCGCCGGCGCTGAACCGGCCGGGACGATCGGGGCTCACATGCGTGAACGGCGCCATGAGATAGCTTGCGCCCGGGCCGCCGACCCGCCTGTCGGGCAGGCACCAGATCGAGGTTTCCGATCGTCTCCATCAGCCGGGGATTCGTCTTCTGCTCGGCCGAGACAAGGAGAGGCCAATCGGCGGGGTCGGCGATATCGTCGAACAGGTCCATGGGCGGATAAAGGCTTCTTATTATCCGACGCCCCCCGATCCAATGCACGTGCCTGGTCGGGATGGCCGCCGAGTCTATCACCAGGCGCCGCGCTCGCTGTCGAGATAGCGCCGGACCCGCATCAAATCGGTGAGCTCGCCCCCGAGCATGACATCCAGAGCCGACACGCCCCCAAGAGCCGCATTTGGAGCCTTGATCCACCGGTAGCCGCGCTCCGGCTCCTTGAAAATTATGCGCAACGCTTTGTGAACCCCCATGAGATTCGAGAGCCGCGCCTTTCCGTCCCGATCGATCCGGCCCGGCGAGCGGGCCGCTTTCCATCGGCGCAGCGAGCGGACAGGCAGATCCAGCAAAGTCGAGGCCTGCTCATCGGTGACTTCCCATTTCGAGAAGAGGTTCACCACCGCCCGGAACATGGCCGCCGCTTCGCCGTCGGTGATCGGCTGGGAGGTGAACGGGCGCGGATTCGTATCGACCTCGACCACTGCCAATGTCATCGGACCACTCCTCAATTTGGCATGATCTATGGCAATTAATGCCAAATGGCAAGATCTATGTCGAACATGCATGGAACGGACAGAGCCTTCGCAAAAGACTTGACCCTGCACTCGGCCGGGCTTTGCCGCCTGTCGGCCGGGCGCCCCGGCGCCCGGTTTTGAGAGAAGGCGCAAAGGCGCAAAGGCGCGACGTAGAAAGGGAAGGACGGAGAGGAAGAGAGTGCGTTGACTTGCCGTCTGCGACTCTCCACAGCGCCCCTGCCGCCGGCCGAAAGGCCGGTGCGCGCGCGGGAGAGGGTGGAAGGCCGTGAGGCCCGAAGCCGCCGAAGGAGCAACCGCCCCGGAATCTCTCAGGCACAAGGGACCGCGCGCGCAAAGGCACTCTGGAAAGCGCTCCCTTCGCCCTTCGGGCTCGGGGGGCCACCGAAGGGGTAACCCGCCAAGCCTTGGCGAAGGCGGGGAAAGCTCTCAGGTTCCGTGACAGAGGGGGTTGCGACTGCGTTCGATCTCGGGCGTTGAAGCGGCTTCCCTGGAGACTGGACATGAGCGAAGCACCCGAAAGCCTCCTCCCACTCGATGCCTGGCACCGTGCGCAAGGCGCCCGGATGGTCGGGTTCGCCGGCTATTCGATGCCGATCCAATATGAAGGGATCATCGCCGAGCATCGCTGGACCCGCGAGTCCGCGGGACTGTTCGACGTCAGCCACATGGGCCAGCTGATCATTGCCGGGCCCGAGGCCGAGAAGGGGCTGGAAAGCGTCCTCCCGGCCGACCTCGCCCTCCTCAAGGAGGGCCGGCTGCGCTACTCGCTGCTGCTCAACGATGGCGGCGGGATCATCGACGATCTCATGGCGACCCGGCGCGGCGACCATTTCTACGTCGTCGTCAACGGCGCCACCAAGCATGGCGACATCGAGTATCTGACGGAGCGGCTGCCGCGCGGAGTCGTTCTCGACCATATGAAGGAGCAGGCCCTGCTCGCCCTCCAGGGCCCCAAGGCGGTCGACGTGCTCGCCCGGCTCGCGCCCGGGGTCGAGGGGCTCGGCTTCATGACCGGCGGCGCCTTCACCCTGGACGGCGGTCCCGTCTGGATCAGCCGCTCGGGCTATACCGGCGAGGACGGCTTCGAAATCTCGCTCCCGGCGGCACGCGCCGCTTCGGTCGCCGACCTTCTCGCCGGCCAGGCGGAGGTCAGGCCGATCGGGCTGGGCGCCCGCGATTCGCTCCGGCTCGAGGCCGGACTGCCGCTCTACGGCCACGATCTCGATCCGCACACGACCCCGATCGAGGCCGATCTCGGCTTCGCCGTCTCCAAGCGCCGCCGGGCCGAGGGCGGCTTCGCCGGCTGGCACCGGATCATCCGCGAGGTCGAGGACGGCCCGGTCCGGCGCCGGGTCGGCCTCGCCGTCGAGGGCCGGCAGCCGGTGCGCGAGGGCGCGGCGGTGGTCGATGCCGACGGCGACGAGGTCGGCAAGGTGACCAGCGGCGGCTTCTCGCCGATCCTCGAGGCGCCGATCGCCATGGCCTACGTGCCCGCCGAGTCCGCGGAGCCCGGCACCGACATCCGCCTCGTCCAGCGCGGCAAGGTCTTCCAGGCGAAGGTGGCGCCGATGCCCTTCGTCCCCCATCGCTACCACCGCAAGGGAGCCGCCTGATGGCCGTCTATTATACCGAAGAGCATGAGTGGATCAGCCTCGAGGGCGACGTCGCAACGGTCGGGATCACCGACTTCGCCCAGGGCCAGCTCGGCGACATCGTCTTCGTCGAGCTGCCCGAGGCCGGCCGGCAGGTGACCAGGGGCGGCGAGGCGGCCGTCGTCGAATCGGTCAAGGCGGCTTCCGACGTCTATGCGCCGGTGGACGGCGAGATCGTCGAGCCCAACGCCGCGCTCGGCGACGATCCTTCCCTGGTCAACAGCGACCCGGAAGGGGAGGGGTGGTTCTTCCGCCTGCGCCTGGCCGACCCGTCCCAGCTCGACGGCCTGATGGACTCCGACGCGTACAAAGCCTTCACGGACGCGCAGTGATGAAGTTTCCGCTCATCCTGAGCAGGGACCGAGCTTGGCGAGGGCCCGTATCGAAGGACGGTCCTTCGATGCGCCGCTTCGACTTCGCTCAGCGGCTACTCAGGATGCGCGGGGAGGAGTGCCGCCGATGAACCTCAACCCCTCCTCCCAATGGTCGCCGAGCGACTATGCGAACAATGCCGCCTTCGTGCCGGCGCTGGGCGCGGCGGCGCTGGAGCTGCTGGCGCCGCAGCCGGGCGAGCTGATCCTCGACCTCGGCTGCGGGGACGGCGTCCTGACCCGCAAGATCATGGATTCCGGCGCCCGGGTGATCGGCCTCGACGCTTCCGAGGCGATGGTGGAAGCGGCGCGGGGCCGCGGAGTCGATGCCTTCGTCGCCGACGCCCAGGCGCTCGATCTCGCGGGCCAGGCCGACCGCTTCGGCCAGTTCGACGCCGCTTTCTCCAACGCCGCCTTGCACTGGATGCTGGATCCGGACGCGGTGGCGTCGGGAGTCTTCTCGGTGCTCAAGCCGGGCGGCCGGTTCGCCGGCGAGATGGGCGGCGAGGGCAATATCGCGACCCTTCGCGGCGGCATCCGGGCGGAACTGAGCGAGCGCGGCTACGACGTGCCCGCCGACGATCCGCAATGGTATCCGAGTTGCGAGGAGTTCGTTCGCCTTTACGCCTGCGCCGGCTTCACCGGGATCCAGGCCAGCCTGATCCCGCGGCCGACGCCGCTGCCGGCCGGAGTCGCCCCCTGGGTGAAGACTTTCCGCGCCGGCTGGCTCGAGGTCGCCGGGGTGCCGGAGAGCGCCCGCGACGAGGTCGCGGCGGCGGTCGAGGCCCGGCTCCGGCCCCTGCTCCAGCGGCCCGACGGAAGCTGGGTCGCCGATTATGTGCGCCTGCGCTTCACGATGCGGAAGTCGGCGGAGTGACCAAGCCCGTCATTCCCGCCAAAGCGGGAATCCAGACGAACTCGGAGAATTGCCACCAGCGCTGGCTGGATCCCCGCTTTCGCGGGGATGACGGAGTAAGAGAATGAGATATCTTCCCCTTGCAGACTCGGACCGGCAGGAGATGCTGAGCGCCGTCGGGGCCGCCTCGATCGACGATTTGTTCGTCGACGTGCCCGAGGCCGCCCGGCTCCGCGACACGATCGAGGGCCTGCCCGATCATCTCAGCGAGATGGCGGTGGAGCGCGAGCTGGCCCGGCTTTCGCGCAGGAACCTCGTCGCCGGCGACGTGCCCTTCTTCCTCGGCTGCGGCGCCTATCGGCACCATATTCCGGCCTCGGTCGACCATCTCATCCAGCGCGGCGAGTTCCTCACCGCCTACACGCCCTATCAGCCCGAAATCGCCCAGGGCACCTTGCAGGCTTTGTTCGAGTTCCAGACCCAGGTGGCCCGGCTGTTCGGCTGCGACGTCGCCAACGCCTCGATGTACGACGGTTCGACCGCCTGCTGGGAGGCGATCGGAATGGCTCGGCGGATCACCCGCCGGGGCAAGGCGATCCTCTCCTCGGGGCTCCATCCCCACTACGTGTCGGTGGCGAAGACGATGGCGCGATTCACCGGCGACCTGCTCGATACGGCGCTGCCGGAGCTGATCGCGGAGACCGACGAGGGGCGCTTGCTGGCGGCGATCGACAGCGACACGAGCTGCGTCGTCGTTCAATATCCGGACATCCTCGGCCGAATCGGCGACCTGTCGGCGCTGGCGGAGCGGGCGCATGAGAAAGGCGCTCTGCTCGTCGCGGTGGTGACCGAACCGGTGGCGCTCGGACTGATCCGCTCGCCGGGCGAGATGGGCGCGGACATCGTCGTCGGCGAGGGGCAGTCGATCGGAGTCGGCCTCAATTTCGGCGGGCCTTACGTGGGCCTGTTCGCGACCCGGGACAAATATGTCCGGCAGATGCCCGGGCGCCTCGCCGGCGAGACGGTCGACGCGGAGGGCAAGCGCGGCTTCGTCCTGACCCTGTCGACCCGCGAGCAGCATATCCGGCGCGAGAAGGCGACCTCGAACATCTGCACCAATTCCGGCCTGTGCGCGCTCGCTTTCTCGATCCACATGACCCTGCTCGGCGAGAAAGGCCTGCGCCGGCTGGCCGCGCTCAACCACGGCCGAGCCGTCGCCGCGGTCGAGCGGCTGGCGCGAGTCCGGGACGTCGAACTGGTGAACGGCAGCTTCTTCAACGAATTCACCCTGCGCCTGCCCAGGGAGGCGCGACCGGTGGTACGGGCCATGGCGGAGAAGGGGGTGCTCGGCGGCGTTTCGCTGGGCCGTCTCTATCCGGGCGTCGAGACGCTGGAGAACGGACTTGTCGTGGCGGTCACGGAAACGACGGCCGCCGAGGATGTGGAAGCGCTCGCCGCGGCGCTCGAGGAGGCGCTGGCATGAGCATGAACCGGGAAGGACGCCCGACCCGGCCGGAAGCCGCCGAGAGCGCTCCGGCCACTTACACCGGCAACCGCGCGCTGATGCTCGAGGAGGCTTTGATCTTCGAGCTCGGCGAGCAGGATGGCTGCGGGGTCGATTTCGCCGAGGCACCGACGACGGCGACGCGCCTGGGCGGGCTCGAGCGCAACCGGCCGATCGGCCTGCCCGGTCTGTCGGAGCCGGAGACCGTCCGCCACTACACCCGCCTCAGCCGGCAGAATTACGCGATCGACCTCGGCCTGTTCCCGCTCGGCTCGTGCACGATGAAGCACAATCCGAGGCTGTGCGAGAAGGTCGCGAGGCTGCCCGGCTTCGCCGACATCCATCCGCTCCAGCCCGTCGACACGGTCCAGGGGGCTCTGGAGGTGATCGCCCGGCTCGGCGGCTGGCTGGTCGCCCTGACCGGCATGCACAGCGTCGCGATGAGCCCCAAGGCCGGCGCCCACGGCGAATTGTGCGGACTGCTCGCCATCCGCGCCGCGCTCGAGGCGCGGGGCGACGCGCGCGCGGTCGTCCTCGTCCCCGAGAGCGCCCACGGCACCAACCCGGCGACGGCCGCCTTCGTCGGCTACCGGGTCGAGAACATCCCGGCGACCGAGCGCGGGCGGGTCGACCTCGAGGCGCTCAAGGCGCGGCTCGGGCCCGACGTGGCGGCGGTGATGATCACCAACCCCAATACCTGCGGCCTGTTCGAGCCCGAGATGACCGAGATCAGCCGAGCCGTCCATGAAGCCGGCGGCCTCGTCTATTGCGACGGCGCCAATTTCAACGCCATCGTCGGCCGGGTGCGGCCGGGCGATCTCGGCATCGACGCCATGCACATCAACCTCCACAAGACCTTCTCGACCCCGCACGGCGGCGGCGGTCCGGGCTCGGGCCCGGTGGTCTTCTCCGAGGCTCTGACCCCGTTCGCGCCGCTCCCCTTCGTCGAGCAGCAGGGCGATCATTACGTCCTCGTCGAGGAGGAGACCGCCGGCGAACATCACGGCTCGAGCTTCGGCCGGATGGTCGCCTTCCACGGCCAGATGGGCATGTTCACCCGGGCGCTCGCCTACATCATGAGCCACGGCGCCGACGGCCTGAGGCAGGTGGCGGAGGATGCCGTGCTCAACGCCAATTACATCCTTCGCCGGCTCGACGACCTGCTCGACGCGCCGTTCGGCGACAGCGGCCCGTGCATGCACGAGGCCCTGTTCAGCGACAAAGGCTTCGCCGGCGGGCTCACCACGATCGATCTCGCCAAGGGCCTGATCGACGAGGGCTTCCACCCGATGACCATGTATTTTCCTCTGGTCGTCCACGGCGCCATGCTGGTCGAGCCGACCGAGACCGAATCGAAGGCGACCCTCGACCAGTTCATCGGCGCGATGCGATCGGTGGCCGAGCGGGCGAAAGCCGGCGACCAGAGCCTCAAGGCGGCGCCGATCCACGCGCCTCGGCGGCGCCTCGACGAGACCCTGGCCGCGCGCAGGCCGGTGCTGGTCTGGAAGGAGCCGGAGCGGTCGGAAGCGGCGGAGTGAAGCGCTCCGCTCCGGCCACCGAGCGCAACCGGGAGCCGATCGCCGCCGTGCTTCGCGAGGTGCTTCCGGAGCGCGGGACCTTGCTCGAAATCGCCAGCGGCACCGGCGAGCATGCCGCTTTTTTCGCCGGGCTCTTCCCCGACCTGCTCTGGCAGCCGACCGATCCCGAT
Source organism: uncultured Alphaproteobacteria bacterium (assembly GCA_963850005.1). Lineage (GTDB taxonomy): Bacteria > Pseudomonadota > Alphaproteobacteria > Sphingomonadales > Sphingomonadaceae > Allosphingosinicella. The sequence goes on along the minus strand of CAWKJG010000004.1, from coordinate 203,723 downwards.
CCGGGGGCCCTGGCTTCGATCGCGGCCTGGCGGGAAGAGGCCGGCGTCGGCAATCTGCTCGAGCCGCTTCGGCTGGACGCCGCGGCCGAGCCCTGGCCGATCGCTTCGGCCGATGCGATCCTGTGCGTCAACATGGTCCATATCAGCCCTTGGGCCGCGACCGAGGGCCTGATGCGAGGCGCCGGAGAGCTGCTGGCCGCCGGAGCGCCGCTGCTGCTCTACGGGCCCTATCGCCGCTCCGGAGTGCCGACGGCGGCGAGCAACCAGGCCTTCGACGAGTCGCTTCGGGCGCGGAATCCGCAATGGGGGCTGCGCGATCTCGAAGCGGTCGAGGCCGAAGCGGAACGGCACGGCCTGCGGCTGGAGCGGGTCGTCGAGATGCCGGCGAACAATCTCACTTTGGTGTTCCGGGCCTCGTCGTCATTGCGAGCCCTTCGACGCCGCCTGCGGCGGCGCTCAGGATAAACTGCCGCTGTGCGGCAGCGAAGCAATCCAGTGCGGCCTTCCGAGACCCGCTGGATTGCTTCCTCGTACGCTCCTCGCAATGACGGCCGGGCCGGCGGAGCGGTCGCGAACAGGCGGACGAGAAGCAAGCGTCCAGGCGGCGCCGAAGGCCCAGCCGCCGGCGACGTCGCTTGGCCAGTGGACCTGCAGGACGAGCCGGCAGACGCCGGTGACGAAGGCGATGGCGAGCGCCAGCGCGACGGCGGGACGCCGCAGCCGCGGGCTCGCGGCGAGCAAAGCGATGGCGAGCCAGCCGGCCATCGCATTGGCCGAATGGCCGCTCGGAAAGGCCAGATTGTGGACGGCGACCTGGTGGCCCAGCGGATCCGGGCGGGCGCGGTCGAAGCCGGACTTCATCGCCTCGATGAGAAGGCGCTCCGAGACGATGATGACGAGAAGCAGGAGCGCCCTGCGGCGGTGACCGCGAAACAGCAGCCACAAGGCGGCGAGAAGGCCGGCGGCGAGCAAGGTGACGACGTCGCCGAGATGGGTGAGGAGGCGCGCGGCCGGAACCAGGGCCGGGAAAATGAAGAGGGCCAGTACCTCGGGATCGATCCGGCTCTGCGGGCCGCCGAGCAGCAAAGCGGCGACTGCGATCAACGCGAGAAGCCCGATCGCCAGCGGAAAAACGAGCCTCGCCATCGCCGCTCCCTGCCCGGTCGCGGCGCCGCCTGTCCAGCCCGTGCAGCAGCCGCGCCGGATCGATTCGCCAGTTGCATTTGATTCATGTTAATCAACGCGAATCGCGGGGGAGCGGTCAATGGAATCGAACGAGAGATTTTATGCTCGTCGTGCCGTGGAGGAGCTGCGCGCGATCGAGCGCGCCGTGACTCCCGAGGCGAAGGCGAGACGGCTGGCGCTGGCGGAGGCGTTTCAGCTCAAGGCGCGGCAGTGCGGCCGGGAAACACTGGTCGGCCGGGAGGCGATGGTGAGCCCTGCTGGGTTCGAACCAGCGACCTACTGATTAAAAGTCAGTTGCTCTACCGACTGAGCTAAGGGCCCCAATCGGCAATTCCCTAGGAGCGGGCCGGTAGCGGGTCAACCGCGCGTGGGCCCCTTCCATTCCTCCCCCAGCTTGCTGGGGGAGGGGGACCGCGACGCGAAGCGTCGTGGTGGAGGGGTAATTCTGACTCCGTATTTCCCCTCCACCGCGCTTCGCGCGGTCCCCCTCCCCCAGGCAAGCTGGGGGAGGAATTAAGGGCAATCGCCCGCCTCCTGAATATTTTGCCGTTGCGTGCGCCAAGGCTTCGGCTAATTCTCGGTCGTCGCGCCGAGGGTGGCGCGCGGGAGGGATCCGATCGCGGAGCAGGGGCAGGACGCGGCGGGCGCCGCCGACGGGTTGGCGGCGGCGCACGAGGCGCTGAAGGCCGATTCCTCGATCCAGTTCAGCCTTCAGCCGGCGCCGCCGCCGGCCGAGCCGCCGCAATGGCTTCGCGACTTCTCCCAGTGGCTGAGCGAAGCCGTGAAGCCGGTCGGCCGGCTGTTCCGGTGGATCGGCAGCTTCATGCCCGACGCCCCTTATGCCCGAATCCTGCTGTGGACCGTCCTCGCCGCGGCCGCTCTGGGTTTCGCGATCATGGTCTACCGCCGCCTCCGCGACGGCGAGTGGAGCCTGCCGCGCCGCCGCCGGCCGGTCGGGATCGGGGCGGAGGCGGAGGAAGAGACCTGGTCGCCGGACGCGGCGCCGGCGCGGTCCTGGCTTCGCGAGGCCGACGCTCTGGCCGCCCAGGGCCGCTACGCCGAGGCGGTGCACCACCTCCTGTTCCGATCGATCGAGGATATCGGCCGCCGCCGGCCGCGCCTCGTCCGGCCGGCCCTGACCAGCCGCGAGCTCGCCGCCGCCGACGCTTTGCCGCCGCCGGCGCGAAGCCTGTTCGCGCGCATCGCCGCTCTGGTCGAGCACAGCCTGTTCGGCGGCCGGCCGGTCGAGGCGGCCGACTGGACGGCGGCCCGGACCGCTTATGCGGACCTCGTCCTGCCGGGGACCTGGCGGGGATGAGCGACGTCGCCATGGCCGCCGGCGCCCGCGCCGAAGGGGCGTTCCGGACGAAGACGATCCTGCTCGTCGTCGCGATCGGAATCCTCGCCTTCGCCGGGATGCTGGTGCTGGGCGCCTATGCGCCCGATCTGCGCTCGGGCCGCAACGGCGGCGCCCATGCCCTGTCGAACGCGGCGACGGGGTATAGCGGAATCGTCCAGCTCGCCCGGGCGACCGGCCGCAACCCGCTGATCCTGCGCAACGAGAGTTTTCTGGATACCGAGGATCTCGTCGTGCTGACTCCGGAAAGCGGGGCGACGGAAATGGGTCAGGTGCTGGCGCGGCGGACGACCAGGCCCACCCTGGTCGTGCTTCCGAAATGGGACACGGAGCCCGACTCCGCCCGGACCGGCTGGGTAAGGGCTCGGGGCCTTAGACCGGCCTGGGACCCGCAAAGGGTGCTCGCCCCCGCTCATCCGCTGAGAGTGCAGCGCCATCGCGGCGGCGGCAGACCGCTCCTTACCGTTCCAGGGCACGCCCCGAAGGACCTGCGCTTCACCGCCCCGGGTCCGCTCCAGACGGTCGCCGGCCCCGGCCTGAAGCCGATCGTGACGGATGCCGCCGGGCGGGCGGTCCTGATCCAGTTCGGAAACCAGCCCTTGTACCTGCTCGCCGATCCCGATCTCCTCTCCAACCGGGGCATGGCCGACCGGCGCCAGGCGGGAGCGGCGCTCGCCATGCTCGACTTCCTCAACTCGACCGGGGCCAGGTCGGTTACGTTCGACGTGACCCTGAACGGCCTCGGCCAGAGCCGAAGCCCCTTGCGGCTGATGTTCGATCCGCCTTTCCTGGCGGCGACCCTGGCGATCGCCGCGGCGCTTCTGCTGGCGGGGCTTCAGGCGCTCTCGCGCTTCGGTCCGCCGAGGCGCCCCGAGCGCGCGATCGCCTTCGGCAAGGCGGCTCTGATCGACAATGCCGCCGCCCTCGTCCGCCAGGCGCGGCGCGAGGCCAGGCTTGGCGGCCGCTATGCGGAGATGATCCGGGACAAGGCGGTGACCGTGTTCGGAGTTCCGGCGCGGCTTCGCGACTCCGCGATCACCGACTATCTCGACAGGCTCGACGGACGGGCGAGCTTCTCGGCCCTCGCCTCGTCGGCGGCCGAGGCGCGAAGCCGCGAGGAACTGCTCGCAGCGGCACAGGCGCTGCATCGATGGCAAGGGGAGAAGACAGGGTGAGCGCAACCGACGTACAGGCATTGGCGGCGACGATCCGCGGCGAGGTGGCGAAGGCCGTGGTCGGGCAGGAGGCGACGGTCGACCTGATGCTCGTCGCCCTGTTCGCGGGCGGCCATATCCTGCTCGAAGGGCCGCCGGGCACGGCCAAGACGCTGATCGCGCACAGCTTCGCCCGCGCCGTCGGCCTCGATTTCGGCCGGATCCAGTTCACCCCGGACCTGATGCCGGGCGACATCATCGGCGCCAATCTGTTCAACTTCCAGACCTCGACCTTCACCCTGACCCGAGGGCCGATCTTCACCGAATTGCTCCTCGCCGACGAGATCAACCGAACCCCGCCCAAGACCCAGGCGGCCCTGCTCGAGGCGATGCAGGAGCGGACCGTCACCATCGACGGCGAGAGCCTGCCTTTGTCCGAGCGCTTCATGGTGGTGGCGACCCAGAATCCGATCGAGCAGCAGGGCGTCTATCCGCTGCCCGAGGCCCAGCTCGACCGCTTCCTGTTCAAGCAGACGGTCGATTACCCCTCGGCCGAAGAGGAAAGGCGGATCATCGCCACCCACGGCGCCCGTCAGTCGGCGATGGAGCCGAAGCAATGGGGAGTCGAGCGCAAGACCGACTCGGCCGAGATCGGCGCCGCTTTGGCGAGCGTGAGCGAGGTCAAGCTGGTCGACGAGGTGATCGATTATATCTCCGCCTTGATCCGGGGCACCCGCGACGTCGCCGACCTCGAGACCGGCGCCTCGCCCCGCGCCGGGGCGATGCTCGCCGGCGCCGCCCGCGCCCGGGCCGCGCTCGACGGCCGCGACTTCGTCATCCCCGACGACGTCAAGACCCTCGCCCCGGCGCTTCTGCGCCATCGCCTGATCCTGTCGCCCGCCGCCGAGATCAACGGCCGAATGGTCGAGGATGTCGTGACCGACATCATCGAGGCGATCGAGGCGCCGCGTTGATCTACCCGACTCGCATGGCGGTGCTGGCGGCGGCCGCCGGCATCTTGTTCGCTCTGGTCGTCGCCGCGGCCATGCCGGAGCGCTGGTATGCGGGCCTGGCCTGGCCGGCGGCGGTGCTTCTGCTGGTCGCGGCCGACGCCTTCACCGCCGTCCGCCACGGCGAAGCGAAGCTGGACTCGCCCGCCACCGGCTATGTCGGGGAGACGGTCGAGGCCATCGTCACCGTCACGCTCAGGGGGCGGGCCTTCCCCGCCGAAGCCGAGGTGGCGGTGGAGGCCGGCAAGCTCATCGCTCTCGAGGATGACGGTCGGCTGTGGATCGCGCTCGAGCAGGGCAGGGGGGCGGCGCCGATGCCCCTGGTCATGGCCCGGCGCGGCACCGGCCGTCTCGAGCAATTGTGGCTGCGCTGGCGCGGACCGCTCGGCTTCGCCTGGCAGCAGAGGCGGATCGCGCTCGATTCGACCATTCTCATCCTGCCCGACGTCCGGCCGGTCCAGGAGCGCGGCGCCAAGGTCTTCCAGCGCCACGCGCTGCAGGGCCTGATCGCCCAGATCAACCGCGGCGACGGCACCGATTTCGACGCCCTCGTCGAATATCGCTCGGGCATGGACCGGCGGGCGATCGACTGGAAGCAATCGGCCCGGCACCGCAAGCTCCACGCCAAGGAATTCCGGAGCGAGCGCAACAACCAGATCGTCTTCGCGATCGACGGCGGGCGGCAGATGTCGGAGCCGGTGGCCGGGCTGCCGCGGGTCGACCGGGCGGTTTCGGCGATGCTTCTCACCGGCTGGGTCGCGCTCAAGCTCGGCGACCGGGTCGCGCTCCACGCCTTCGATTCGAGGCCGCGGATCGCCAGCGGCCTGATCTCCGGCTCGGCCGCCTTTCCCGAGCTCCAGCGCCTCGCCGCGAGCATCGATTATAGCGGCGAGGAGACCAACTACACCTTCGCCCTGACCACGCTCGCCACCCGCCTCACCCGCCGCTCGATGATCGTCCTGTTCACCGAATTCACCGATCTGACCTCGGCCGATTTCATGGTGCGGGCGGCCAAGCGCATGGTCGAGACCCATCTGCTGCTCGTCGTCGTGCTTCGCGACGAGGAGCTCGAGACGATCGCCGACGCGATGCCCCGGCGCCCCGCCGACATCACCCGGGCGGTGACCGCCGCCGCCCTCATCCGCGACCGGCGGCTGGTCCTGACCCGCCTCCAGCATCTCGGGGTCCATGTCATCGAGAGCGAATACGACCGGGTCGGCGACCGGCTCGTCGCCGGCTATATCGATCTCAAGCGGAGGAATTTGCTGTGAGCGCGCCCGTCTCGGCGATCGTCGAAACGCGCAGCGTGGTCGTCAACGCCAGCCGATTCCGCGCCGCGCACGAAGCGGATTGGGAGCGGCTCGAACAGCTGGTCAAGCGGATGGAGAAAAGGTCGATCCGGGCCCTGTCCGACGACGACATTCTCGCCTTGCCCTTGCTCTACCGAACCACCTTGTCGTCGCTCGCGGTGGCGCGCGACACGTCGCTCGACCGCGGCCTCATCGTCTATCTCGAGCAGCTCTCGACCCGAGCCTATTTCCAGATCTACGGAGTCCAGACCTCCGTCTGGCGGCAGCTCGGCCATTTCTTCGCCCGCGGCTGGCCCGAGGCGGTGCAGGGCCTGTGGCGCGAGACCCTGGTCTGCGTGTTGCTCACCCTGGCGAGCGCGACCGTCGCCTTCCTGCTGGTGCGCGGCGATCCGAGCTGGTTCTTCGGGATCATCCCGGAATCGCTGGCGAGCGGACGCGACCCGTCGGCCAGCGCGGACTTGCTTCGCCAGACCCTTTACGCGCGCCACGACGACATGCTGGCGACCTTCGCCACCTATCTGTTCACCCACAACAGCCAGATCGCGATCTTCTCCTTCGCGCTCGGTTTCGCCTTCGCCGTCCCGACGATCCTCCTCATCCTCTACAACGGGCTGATGCTCGGCGCCTTCTTCGCCGTCTTCGCCGCCAAGGGGCTGGCCTTCAATCTCGGCGGCTGGCTGGCGATCCACGGCACCACCGAATTGTTCGCGATCAACATCGCCGGCGCGGCCGGGCTTCGGATCGGAATGGCGATCGCCTTCCCGGGGCGCGACAGCCGCACCGAAGCCGCCGTCCGAGCCGGCCGCCCGGCCGCGCTCGCCATGGCGGGAACGGTTCTGATGCTCGCGGTGGCGGGGCTGCTCGAAGGCATCGGCCGCCAGACGGTGGTCGACGACTTTTCCCGCTACGCGATCGGGACGGCGATGCTGGCGGGCTGGCTGACCTATTTCTACATGCCGCGAGGGAAGCGCCATGGCGCCTGAGCGGTCCGCTTACACTGGCCAAATCCGGTCGATGCGGCGAAGCTTCGTCACCCCGGAGGGAGTCGATCTCCAGCTCGAGCTCGGAACGGCGGGCGCCCGCGCCGGCGCCTTCATGCTCGATTTGGTGATCATCGTCACGATCCTCCTCCTGATGACCTTCGGCCTGGCCTTCCTGGCGCTGGCGTCGAAGGCGGAGTGGACCTTCATCCTCTGGCTGCTCGGCTTCTTCGTGCTTCGCAACGGCTGGTTCTCGCTGTTCGAGATGGGCGGCCGCGGCGCCACTCCGGGCAAGCGCATGATGGGCCTGAGAGTGGTCGCCCGCGACGGCGCCCGGCTCACCGGGGGCGCGGTCATCGCCCGCAACGCGATGCGCGAGATCGAAGTCTTCCTGCCCCTTTCGTTTCTCGTCCAGCAGACCGCCCAAGGCACCGCCGACCTCTTCCTGGTGATCTTCGCTCTGGTGTGGAGCGGCATTTTCCTGTTCTTTCCGCTTTTCAACCGCGACCGGCTCCGGATCGGAGACCTTATCGCCGGCACCTGGGTCGTCCGCACCGTCGGCGCAGCCCTCGGCGCCGACCTCGTCCACGAAGTCGAGCGGCCGCGGCGCAATTTCACCGAGGCGGCGCTCAACCTCTACGGAGTCTATGAGCTGCAGACGCTCGAGGACGTGCTTCGCACCGGCCGCGACGACGCCATCGCCACCGTCGCCGAGGCGATACGGTATAAGGCGGGGATCGACGAATGGGGCAACGACCGCGAGTTCCTGGCGGATTATTATGCCGCGCTCTGCGTCCGGCTGGAAAGCGGGCTGATGGTCGGCCGGCGCCGGGAAAACAAGTTCGAGCAGGCGCTCACGCGCCGCTGAAGCGGCCGAGCCGGTGGAGGAGCTGGCGGATGGTGGCGCCGGTGATCGGATCACGCCAGGCTGGTGCGATCTCGGCCAGCGGCTCGAGCACGAACCGGCGGCGGCGATATTCGGGATGCGGGATGATGAGCCCGTCCCCGCCCCAGGCGCCCTGCGACCACAGGATGATGTCGAGGTCGAGCACTCGAGGTCCCCAGCGACGGCCCGGGCGGCGGCCGAACTCGACTTCCACCTGCTTCAGTCGGCCGAGCAGGGCAGGGGGGTCGAGATCGCTTCGGACGAGGGCGACGGCGTTGGCGAAGCCGCGTCCGGCGGGCCCCAGCGCCGGGGTAAGCCGCACCCGCGACAGCCGGTCCGCCCCGATCGCCGCCGCCGCCGCGCGCACGGTCTCAGCCGGCGCGCCGTGACGGCCGCGGCGGTTGGAGCCCAAGGCGATTGCGTAGCTTGTCAGCGCCATCGCCGCCGCCCTAGACGCTGCCGATGTCCCTTGCCATCTCTCCCGTCCCGGCGCTCGAAGCGCCTCGCGACTGCCCCTTATGCCCACGTCTGGTCGGCTTCCGCGAGGCCCTTCGGGAAGAGCATCCCGACTGGTGGAATGCGCCGGTTCCTCATTTCGGTGACCCGAATGCCTGGCTCGCAATTTGCGGCCTCGCCCCGGGAAAGCAGGGCGCCAATCGGACCGGGCGGCCCTTCACCGGCGATTTCGCCGGGCTGCTCCTCTACGAGACCCTGCTCAAATTCGGTCTTGCCGAAGGGCGCTTCGAGGAGCGGCCGGACGACGGGCTTCGGCTGAAGGGCGTCGCCATCGCTCAACTCGGTCAAATGCGTCCCACCCCAGAACAAGCCGACTCCCGAGGAGATCGCGACCTGCACGCGGACCTATTTCCAGCCCGCGCTGGCGGCCCTGCCCGGCGTGCGAATCCTCGTCGCCTTCGGCAGGATCGCGCATGACGCGGCGGTGCGCTCGGTCGGGGGAAGGCTCGCCGCCTTTCCGTTCGGCCACCTCGCCGAGCATTGCCTGCCCGACGGACGAACCCTCATCGATAGTTACCATTGCTCGCGCTATAACCAGAATACCAGTCGCCTGACGCGGGCGATGTTCGAGGCTGTCTTTGCGCGAGCGAAAGAGATGCGGTGAACAGAGATCTCGAGGCGCTGGATAACTTCTTTACGCAGGCGAGGGAGATAGTCGCCGGTGATCGCGCGACCTTTGATATGTCTGCAGACGACCTTATCGCGATCGCAGGCCAGCCGGGACTCTGCGTAGCGAATTCGATCGTCGGCTCACCGCTCTAAATGACCCAGAACTGAAGCGGCTCATCGCCGACTTCGTGCGAGATATGGCCGACGTCATGGACCAATCGGCCAATGATGCCGAGCGAAAAGTCGAACTGCTCGATCGTGCAGGAGTTGCGGTTGCTGCCAGCGTCACTGTCGCCGGAATCGGCACAACCGTCGCTGCCGTCGCCTCGGGCGCCGCCGCGGGTTCCCTCCTCGGACCCGTGGGCTTGTTAGTGGGTCGGCTGGTCGGGCTCGTCGGCGCAGCCTGGGGCCGAGATAGGTTGAAACGCAACGCAAACGTGAGCAAAACGTGGTCAGCGAAATTCCGTCGACTGGCCGGGAAGGAGTGAGCGACAGGTATGGACCAGGCAAATCTGCTCATGCTCCTGCTCGGCGTAGCAACTGCCCTTTGGTGCGTCGGACTCGCATTTGCGCTGGTGCGTTCGCAACTCGGCACCAACGACGATTGGATTCAATCGGCACTCGTTGGTTTTGCGGTACTGCTCTTGTTGGTGGGGAAGAGGCGAGACCAGCTAGAAGGGCCGCCGAGGAACTAGGAACACAGCGCCATCGAATCAAATATCCTCGGCGATCCGCCTGTACAGATCGGGCCGGCGGTCACGGAAGAAGCCGAAGGCGGCGCGGTGCTTCTTCGCCTGGTCGAGGTCCACCACCGCGGTGAGCACGCCCGTTTCCTTGTCCCCGAACTCGGCGAGGATGTCGCCGCGCTCGTCGCAGATGAAGCTGTGGCCGTAGAAACGCTGGCCGTGCTCGGTGCCGATGCGGTTGGCGGCGACGACGGGCACGACGTTGGAGACGGCGTGGCCGATCATCGCGCGGCGCCACATCCGGCTGGTGTCGAGATCGGGATCGTGCGGCTCGGCGCCGATCGCGGTCGGGAAGAGCAATATCTCGGCGCCGTCGAGCATCAGCGCCCGCGCCGTCTCCGGATACCATTGGTCCCAGCACACCGCCGGCCCGACCGTTCCGAAGGGCGTCGGGAAGGTCTTGAAGCCGGTGTTGCCGGGGCGGAAGTAGAATTTCTCCGAATAGCCCGGGCCGTCGGGAATGTGGCTCTTGCGGTAGACGCCCATCACCGCGCCCTGATCGTCGATCATGGCGAGGCTGTTGTAATGATGGTGCCCCTCCGCCTCGAAGAAGCTGGTCGGGATGTAGACCTGGAGCTCGGCGGCGAGCGCCTGCATCGCACTGACGGCCGGATGCCGGTCGACGGGCAAGGCGCGGGCGAAATGGCTCTCGTCCTGGGTGCGGCAGAAATAATGGCCCTCGAACAATTCGGGCGGAAGGATCAGCTTCGCTCCGCGGCCGGCGGCCTCCCGCACCAGCTCGGAAACGGCGGCGATATTCTCCTCGACGCTGTCGGTGAAGGCGAGCTGCAGGGCGGCGACGGTGAGGCTGGTCATTCTGGGTCTCCTGAACCGTCCTTGCGAGGAGCGAAGCGACGAAGCAATCCAGCTCTGCATTTACGCCCGCGCTGGATTGCTTCGCTTCGCTCGCAATGACGGCTAGCGGGGCACCTGCTGGCTGATGCAATGGAAGCTGCCTCCGCCGGTGAGCGCGTGCGGGGCCTGGATGCCCACCGTCCGGCGGCCCGGAAAGAGCCGGCCGATCGCCGCGACCGCGGCTTCGTCGTTCGGAGCGCCGTAGAGCGGCACCACCACGGCCGCGTTGCCGATATAGAAGTTCATGTAGGAGGCCGGGACGATCTCGCCGTCGCGCTCGACCCGGCCCGGGGAGGGCAGAGGCTCGACCTTCAGGCCGAAGGCTTCGGCGCGGGCGCGGGCGTCGCGATAGACGGCGGCGTTGGGATCGTTCTCGTCTGCGGGCTCGGGGATGGCGAGAGTCCCTTCGGCCACGAACCTGGCCAGATTGTCGACATGGCCGTCGGTATGGTCGTTGAGAAGGCCCTCGCCGAGCCACAGCAGCCGGTCGAGGCCGAGATCCTCGCGCAGCCGCGCCTCCACGTCCTCGCGGCGTCATGCCCGGATTGCGGTTGGGGTTGAGCAGGCATTGCTCGGTCGTGACGGCGAGGCCGGTGCCGTCGACGTCGATCGCTCCGCCCTCCAATATCCAGTCGCGCCGCTCGGCCGCCATGCCGGCCTCCTCGGCCAGTCGGAGCCCGATCGAATCGTCGCCCTCCAGCTCATATTTGCCACCCCAACCGTTGAAGCGGAAGCTGCGCGGCCGGCGCCGGGCGCCCTGCTTGAGGATGATCGGTCCGGTGTCGCGCAGCCAGATGTCGCCGAAAGGCTCCAGGAGCACCGTTGCGAAGGGCGCCAGCTCGGTGGCGGCACGGGCCGAGGCGGAGTCCGCGGCGACCAAGCGCACCTCCTCGCCGGCGCCGTCGGCATGAACGGCAGTCGCGAAGGCCGCCACTTCCAGCCGCGCCGGCTCCAGGTCGTCCTCCCACAAATCCGCGTGGCTGGGGAAGCCGATCCACACCCATTCATGCTCCGCCCATTCAGGCGGCTGGCAGTACTGACTCGACTTCGGAAAGTTCATGTACTATTATTCACTATAAGTTATAGGAAAAGAAGATACCCGATGTCTCGTTATCAGCCCCTAGCGGACTTCCTCGCCTCTCAAAAGTCGAACGAATGGACGGCGACGTTCGCGGACATTGAGAAGAGACTCGGTTTCAGGCTTCCAGAGAGCGCCTACAAATATCCTGCATGGTGGGCGAACCAGTCGAACGGAGGGCACAGTCAGACCCGGGGGTGGCGCAGCGTGGGCTGGAGGACCACGGCTCTCGACTTGACGAGCAAATGCGTGCGGTTCGTGCGGGAGCGAGAAGGCGTGACGCTTTCGTCGGAACAGGGGGCTGCTGGGGACCTGGAATCGATGCTTCGCCAAGCGCGGGAATGGACCGGCATTGAAGATCGCGACCTGCTGATCCGCGAGGGGCTGAAGGCTCTGCTTGCCCGCGAGGCGGCTACCCGGCTGGCACGCCTCGGCGGGACCATGCCGGACTTCAAGGCACCCCCGCGCCGGCGGCCGACCTTGTGATCCTTGTCGATACCTCGATCTGGGCGGACCATTTGATTCGTCCAATCGCAGAGCTGCACGACCTGTTGATTGGCCAACAAGTTCTCGTGCATCCTTTCGTCATCGGTGAACTGGCACTTGGCAACCTGCGCGACTGGCACGCGACAGTCGCGATGCTGAAGGCCCTTCCCGCCGCTCAGGTGGCGTCGCATGAGGATTTGCTGGCTTTTATCCCTGCGGCAAATCTCCCCGGGAGTGGGGTGGGACTGGTGGATGCCCATCTCCTCGCGGCCTGTCGCCTTACACGCGCGGCGAGACTCTGGACCCGCGACAAGCGGCTCGCTTCGAAGGCCGACGAACTGGGAATTAACTGGAGGCCCGCTTAACTATCGCCGTAGCCAGGTCATCGCATGATCGGCCCGGCATTGCCTCGGCTCTGGTCGCGGATGGCGCGGAATTCGTCGCCCGGGTTCCAGTTCGGCCAGTCCATCGAATCGGCGAGCTCGCGGCCGATCAGCCAATAGATTTCGAGGTCGCGGATCGCGCCCGACCAGTTCCATTTGGGATCATATTCGTCGCTGGGCTGGTGATAGCGGTTGATCCGATAGTCTTCGGCGGCGGCATGGCCGGCGGCGACTCCGCCCTCGACCAGATCCTCGCCGCCCTCGGCGTAGAGCATCGGCACGCCCTGCTTGGCGAGGCTGAAATGATCGGAGCGGTAGAAATAGCCCGCCTGCGGCGACGGCTCGTTCCTTACCGTCAGGCCGTAAAGGTCGGTCGCCCGCTTCATGTAATTTTCGAGCTCGGACTTGCCCTTGCCGATGACGACGAAGTCGCGGGTGTTGCCGACCACGTTCAAGCCGTCCATGTTGATTCCGCCCGCCGTCCGGGCGAGCGGGTAGAGCGGGTTCTCGGAATAATATTTGGAGCCGAGCAGCCCCAATTCCTCGCCCGTCACCGCCAGGAAGACGATCGAGCGTTCGGCATTGCCGCCTTTGGCCTGGGCCTCGGCCAAAGCGATCAGGCCGGCGGTGCCGGTGGCGTTGTCGAGCGCGCCGTTGCAGATGTCGTCGCCGCTGGAATCGGCGTCGCAGCGGCCGAGATGGTCCCAATGCGCCGTGTAGAGCACATATTCGTCCGGCCTTTTCGTGCCGGGCAGGATTCCGACCACGTTGCGCGAGGACTGGCGCTTGATCGCGTTGGTCAGGGTCACCGAGGCCCGGGTCCTGAGCGCAACCGCCCTGAAGCCCGGCCTTTTGGCGGCGGCGGCGAGGGTCGCGAGGTCCTGGCCCGAAGCGGCGAGCAGGCGCTGCGCCGCCGGATTGGTCAGCCAGCCGATCACCTTCGACTGGTCCATATGCCCGCCGGGCTCGTCGAGATTATATTGCGGCCCGGTCCAGGAGGATTGGACGACGTTCCAGCCATAAGCGGCGGGATCGGTGTCGTGGACGATCAGGGCCCCGGCCGCCCCCTGCCGCGCCGCCTCCTCATATTTGTAGGTCCAGCGGCCGTAATAGGTCATCGCCTTGCCGTTGAACGGGCCTTCGAGATCGTCGTCCTGCCAGTCGGGGTCGTTGACCAGGATGACCACCGTCTTGCCGCGCACGTCGACTCCCGCATAATCGTTCCAGCCGCGCTCCGGCGCGTTGATGCCGTAGCCGACGAAGACCATCTCGCTATTCTCGAGCTCGACCTTCGGGGCCACCCGATAGGTGTTGGCGACGAAATCGGTTCGCCAGCCGAAGGCGAGCGGAGCGCCGCCGCCGGTGATCCGGAGCGGCGACGGGCTCGTCGAAATCTCGACCATCGGCACATTCTGGTACCAGCTGCCCTTGTTGCCGGGCTGAAGGCCCGCTTTCGCGAAGCGCTGGGCGATATAGGCGACGGCCTTGTCCTCGCCCTTGGTGGTGGGCGCCCGGCCCTCATAATCGTCGGAGGACAGGATCTGGGTCGCGGTGGTCAAAGTGGCGAGCGAGATGGGCGGGCCGGTATAGGGCCCTCCAGCGCTGCGTTCGCGCGGCGTCGTCGCGCAGGCGGCGAGAAGCAAAGCGGCGGCGGCGGTAGCTGCGAGGGATCGAAGCGGCACGGACATTCTCCTCTCGTCCCCCTGACGCGCCGTCCCATGGCAGCTAGATTTTGCGTGTGCAAGCTTGCGCCGGAGCGGGCTCGGTGTCATCGTGAAGACCGACTTGGGAGTGGGGCCTAAGCGTTTGGGGGTATTCATGATTCGGATTTTTTCGGGCGGCGCGTTTGCGGCGCTTCTTCTCGTCTCCGCGCCGGTTCCGGCGGTCGGCGCAGGCCCGGCGGACCCGCCGGCGGCGTTCGGCGCCCGCGAACATGTCGAGGACGTGGCCCTCTCCCCCTCCGGGCGCAAGCTGGCCTTCATCAGCCCCGGCTCCGGCCAGTCGAACGTCCTCTATACGGTCGAGATCGGCGGCGCCGCCGAGCCGAGCGTCGCTTTGAGGGCCGACGGCAAGCCGCAGCGGCTGAGCGGCTGCGGCTGGGTCTCCGAAGAGCGGCTGGTCTGCACGATCTTCATGGTGATCGACAGCCCGGAGACGAAGCAGCCGCTCGGCGCGACCCGGCTGATCGCCGTCAACGCCGACGGCACCGGCCTCAAGCTGCTCAGCCGAAGAAGCCGCGACTACGACCTCTACGTCGCCTTCGGCGGCGGCGACGTCATCGACTGGCTGCCGGGCAGCGACGGAGCGGTCCTGATGGGCCGCCAATATGTGCCGGAGGTCCGCATCGGGACCAACGTGCTGGACAATCGCCTGGGCTATGGCGTCGATCGGATCGACACGGCGAGCCTGGCCACCAAGCCCGTCGAGCCCGCCAAGCGCGACGCCAGCGACTATATCAGCGACGGCCGAGGCAACGTCCGGATCATGGCCGTCAGCGAGGTGGCCGGCGCCACCGGCTACAGCAGCGGCAAAGTGGGCTATCATTACCGCACCAGGGCGTCGCGCGACTGGAAGCCTCTCGGGGCCTTCGACAATCTCACCAATCAAGGCTTCCTTCCGCTCGCGGTCGACCCCGACCTCGACGTCGCCTACGGCTTCAAGAGCGGGGAGGGCGGTCGCTGGGCGCTCTACAGCGTCGCGCTCGACGGCTCGAAGGAGGAGACGCTCATCTTCGCCCACCCCCAGGTGGATGTGGACGGCACGGTCCGGATCGGCCGCGCCCGCCGGGTCGTCGGGGTCACCTACGCGACCGAGAAGCGCGAGGCCGTCTATTTCGATCCGACGCTGGCCGCGCTCGGGCGCTCGCTCTCCAAGGCGCTGCCCGGCCTGCCGTTGATCCAATTCCTCGATTCCAGCGCCGACGAGAGCAAGCTGCTGCTCTGGGCCGGGAGCGACACCGACGCGGGCCGCTATTATCTGTTCGACAAGGCGACCAAGAAGCTCGGCCAGCTGCTGGTGTCGCGGCCCCAGCTCGAGGACGCTCCGCTCGCGGTCATGAAGCCGGTCCGCTACAAGGCGGCGGACGGAACCGAGATCCCCGCTTATCTGACCCTGCCGCCGGGGAGCAGCGGCAGGAACCTTCCCGCCCTCGTCATGCCGCACGGCGGCCCCAGCGCCCGCGACGAATGGGGCTTCGACTGGCTCGTCCAATATTTCGCCAATCGCGGCTACGCCGTGCTTCAGCCCAATTATCGAGGCTCGGCGGGCTATGGCGACGCCTGGTACCAGAAGAACGGCTTCCAGTCGTGGCGATCGGCGATCGGCGACGTCAACGACGCCGGCCGCTGGCTGGTGAGCCAGGGCATTGCCGATCCGGCGAAGCTCGGGATCTTCGGCTGGTCCTATGGCGGTTATGCGGCGCTTCAGTCCGGGGTGGTGGATCCCGGTCTGTTCAAGGCGGTCGTCGCGGTGGCCCCGGTCACCGATCTCGGCAGCCTCGTCTCGGATTCCTCGCAATTCACCAACTACCGCCTGGTGAAAAACTTCGTCGGCACGGGCGCCCACGTCCGCGAAGGCTCGCCGGCGCAGAATGCCGGGAGGATCAAGGCGCCGGTCCTGCTCTTCCATGGCGATCTCGACCTCAACGTCGGCATCGGCCAGTCGCGCAAGATGCAGGACAGGCTCAAGGGCTCGGGGGTGCAGAGCGAGCTGATCGTCTATCCCGGCCTCGACCACCAGCTGGACAATTCCTCCGCCCGTGCCGACATGCTGAGGCGCAGCGACGCCTTCCTTCGCCAGGCTCTGAAGATCCAATGAAATGGATTTTGCGAGTGCGCGCTTGCGCCCGGGCGGGCTCGGTGCCATCGTGAGAATCGCCTTGGGATTGGGGCCTAAGCGTTTGGGGATATTCATGTTTCGGATTTTTTCTGGCGGCGCGTTCGCGGCGCTCTTTCTCGTCTCCGCCGCGGCTCCGGCGGCCGCTCCGGCCGCCCCGGCGGATCCCGCGGCGGCGTTCGGCGCCCGTGAAAGCGTGCTTTCGGCCAGCCTTTCTCCGTCCGGCAGGCAAATCGCGTTCATCAGCCCCGGCCCGGGGCAGGCGACCTTCCTGTATACCGTGGACGCGGCCGGCGGCGGGACTCCGCGCGAGACCCTGAGCGCCGACGGCAAGCCGGAGCGGCTGGAGCGCTGCGGCTGGGTGTCCGAGACCCGGCTCGTCTGCACCATTTACATGATCGGCGCGAGCGCTTCGGCCGACGGTCGGGTGGTGGGGATGACCCGCCTGGTCGCGATCGACACCGACGGCAAGAACGTCAAGATGTTGAGCCGGAGCGTGAGGCCGGACGACCAATATGTGTCGTTCGGCGGCGGCTCGGTCATCGACTGGCTGCCCGACACCGAGGGCTCCGTCCTGATGGCCCGGGACTATGTGCCCGAAGCCAGGGCGGGCACGAGGATGGTCGACAAGCGCGAAGGCTATGGCGTCGACCGGATCCACACCGCCACGCTCAACTCCAAGGTGATCGAGTCGGCGAATCCGAGGGCCAGCCGCTATTTGAGCGACGGCCGGGGAATTGTCCGGATCATGGCGTCGTCCGAACTCTCGGACGCGACCGGCTATGAAAGCGGACGCGTCGATTATTATTATCGGATGAAGGCGTCGCGCGACTGGAAGCCCCTTTCCACTTATTACACGGTCCGGGACGAGGGCTTCTGGCCCGTCGCGGTCGATCCCGATCTCGACGTCGCTTTTGGCTACAAGAAGGACGGCAACGGCCGTTCGGTGCTCTACAGCGTGGCGCTCGACGGATCGAAGCGCGAGACCCTGATCTTCGCTCATCCCCAGGTCGATGTCGACGGCATCGTGCGCATCGGCCGCCGCGGTCGCGTCGTCGGAGTCACTTACGCGACGGAGCACCGCGAGGCGGCGTATTTCGACAAGACTCTCGCTGCGCTCGGGCGCTCGCTGTCGAAGGCTCTGCCGGGCCTGCCGTTGATCCATTTCGTGGATTCGAGCGTCGACGAGAGCAAGCTTCTGCTTCAGGCCGGGAGCGACACCGATCCCGGCCGCTACTACCTCTACGACAAGGGAACCCGTCAGCTCAACGAGCTGATGCTGGCTCGGCCCGAGCTCGAGAATGTCGCGCTCGCGCCGATGAAGCCGGTTACCTACAAGGCGTCGGACGGGACCGTGGTGCCCGGCTATCTGACGCTTCCGCCGGGCTCCACCGGCAAGGGCCTGCCGGCGATCGTGATGCCGCATGGCGGGCCGAGCGCGCGCGACGAATGGGGCTTCGACTGGCTGGCCCAATATTACGCGAGCCGCGGCTACGCGGTGCTCCAGCCCAATTATCGCGGTTCTTCGGGCTATGGCGAGGGCTGGTATCAGAAGAACGGCTTCCAGTCGTGGCGGACCGCGATCGGCGACGTCAACGATGCCGGCCGCTGGCTGGTCTCCGAGGGCATCGCCGATCCCGGCAAGCTCGCCATCGTCGGCTGGTCTTACGGCGGCTATGCGGCGCTCCAGTCGCAGGTGCTCGACCCCGCTCTGTTCAAGGCCGTCGTCGCGATCGCGCCGGTGACCGATCTCGCCAGCCTCGTCGAGGATTCGGTCGGTTTCACCAACTACCGGGTGGTCAGGAAATTCATCGGCACCGGGCCCCACCTGCGCGAAGGCTCGCCGGCCCAGAACGCGGCCAAGATCAAGGCGCCGGTCCTGCTTTTCCACGGCGATATCGACCTCAACGTCCCCATCGCCCAGGCGCGCAAGATGCAGGACGGCCTCAAGGGCGCCGGAGCCCAAAGCGAGCTGGTCGTCTACCCCGGTCTCGATCACCAGCTCGACAACACCTTCGCTCGGACCGACATGCTGAGGCGAAGCGACGCCTTCCTGCGCAAGGCGCTGGGCATCAAATAAAAAAGGGCGGCCCCGGTGGGGCCGCCCTTAAATTCTCAACCGTGCCGGCCGATCAGCGCGAGTAGAACTCGACGACCAGATTCGGTTCCATGCGCACCGGATAGGGGACCTCGTCCAGCGTCGGCACGCGGGTGAAGGTCGCCTTGGCGGTGCCGTCGGGGGCGACATATTCGGGGATTTCGCGCTCGGCGAGGCCCTGAGCCTCCATCACCAGCGCCATTTCCTGCGCCTTCGAGCCCAAAGTGATCTCGTCGCCGACGTTCACCCGGCGCGACGCGATGTTGCACTTCACGCCGTTGACCCGGATGTGGCCGTGGCTGACGAGCTGGCGCGCGGCCCAGATGGTCGGCGCGAACTTGGCGCGGTAGACGACCATGTCGAGCCGGCGCTCGAGCAGGCCGATCAGATTCTGGCCGGTGTCGCCCTTCATCCGGGCGGCCTCGGTGTAGGTGCGCTTGAACTGCTTCTCGGTGACGTCGCCGTAATAGCCCTTGAGCTTCTGCTTGGCGCGAAGCTGGATGCCGAAGTCCGACATCTTGCCCTTGCGGCGCTGGCCGTGCTGGCCGGGGCCGTATTCGCGCTTGTTGACGGGGCTCTTGGGGCGTCCGAAGACGTTCTCGCCCATCCGGCGGTCGAGTTTATACTTGGCGCTGCTGCGCTTGCTCATGTCGGGTCCAATCTGCTCTGGTTGTCACGATGTCCCGGAACCGCACCGCACGGCCTGTTGCCGTGCGCGGCTGCCGCTTCACCGGGGTGCGGAGCCAATTGCGAAGGCGGGCAGATGGCCTCTGGAGGCGCCAAAGTCAACCTCGACAGGCGTTTGGGGGGCGTTAAAGAGCGGTGGATGAGCTCCGAACGAACCCCGCCCCCGGCCTGCACGACCATGTCCGAGGTCCGCCACGGCGTCGACCGGCTCGACGAAGCGATCGTCCGGCTGATCGGCGAGCGCTTTCGCTACATGGACGCCGCCGCCCGCATCAAGCCGGAGCGCGAGGCCGTCCGCGACGAGGGCCGCAAGGCGCAGGTGCTCGCCAACGTGGCCCGGCTGGCGCGGGAGCATGACGTCCCTGCGGAGGCCGCGGCGGAGCTGTACGAGCGGCTGGTCGAGGCCTCGATCGCTTATGAGCTCGGCCGCTTCGACGAAACGAGGGGCTGATCCGTCACTGCGAGGAGCGAAGCGACGCGGCAATCCAGCGCGGCGCCCGCGACATCTCAGCACTGGATTGCGTCGCTGCGCTCGCAATGACGGAGCGGGCTCCCGGGCATGACGATCAGCCCCGCCGTCTCGGCTTCACGAGCGTGCGAAAGATCCCGCGCAGCGCCTGCACCTCCCGGGTCGACCAGCCGGCCTTGGTCAGGATGGTTCGGATGGTGTGGCGGGTGACAGGGGTTCGGTCGGGCGGGTAAAAATAGCCGGCGGCGACGAGTGCCTCGTCGAGCTGGCCGATCAGGCCCTCGAGCTGGTCGTGGCTCGCCCGCGGCTCGGCCGGATCGCCCTGCGTCGGCACCGCCAGCGCTTCGTGCTTCGACCATTCATAGGCGATCAGGATCACCGCCTGGGCGAGGTTCAATGAGGTGAAGCCGGGATTGACCGGCACCGTCACGATCTTGCCGGCGATCGCGACCTCGTCGGTCTCCAGCCCCGAACGCTCCGCGCCGAACAGGATGGCCGACGGCTCCGCCAGCGCCCTGATCTCGCGAGCCGCTTCCTCGGGCGTGACCACCGGCACGACGAGGCCGCGCTTGCGGACGGTCGTCGCATAGACGTGGGCGCAGTCGCCGACCGCCTCGGCGACGGTGTCGAACACCCGCGCGCGTTCCAGTACGATGTCGGCCCCGGAGGCGGCGGGACCGGCGGACGGGTTCGGCCAACCGTCGCGTGGAGTCACCAGCCTCAGATCGGTGAGCCCGAAATTGAGCATCGCCCGAGCCGCCTTGCCGATATTTTCCCCCAGCTGGGGACGGACGAGGACGATCGCGGGCGCGCGCCCTGCGTTCTCGGCTTCGCTCGAAGGGGTGTCTCGACTTCGCTCGACACGAACGGGAGGAGGCGCGGCATCTCCCTCCGTTCGCCCCGAGCGAAGTCGAGGGGTCCTGTCGAGCGAAGCCGAGACTCTTTCAGAGCGCTCTTTCGGCGGGATGACCGCCTCACTCAGCCGCGTCCAATTCCCTGCGATCAGCGCTTCCTTCTTCGCACGCGACCAGGCTTTCACCCGAAGTTCCGCCTCCAGCGCTTCCGCTCGCGTTGGAAATTCCTCCGACCACATCAGCTCGACGGGGCGCTTGCCATAGGTGTAGCCCTTGATCGCGCCGCTTTGATGCTCCGCGATGCGGCGGTCGATGTCGTCGGTATGGCCCGTATAGTAGATGCCATTCGAGCAGCGCAGAATGTAGGTCCAGAAGCTCATTCAGGATCTCGGCTTCGCTCGATGGGATGTCTCGACTTCGCTCGACACGAACGGGTTAGGGCATCGAAGCCATATGCGTTCGCCCCAAGCGAAGTCGAGGGGCCCCGTCGAGCGTAGCCGAGACTCTTCGTGCTTGCCCAACCAGGCTTCACGCCTCTCCGGCTTCCCCCACGCTCCCGGCAAAATCTTCAAAATCTTTCGCCTCGCGGAAGTCCTTATAGACGCTGGCGAAGCGGATGTAGGCGACCGGGTCGAGCGCCTTCAAACCGTCCATCACCAGCTCGCCGATCCGGGCCGAGGCGATCTCGCTGTCGCCGCTGGTCTCGATCTGGCGCTGGAGCGAGGAGACCAGGCGGTCGATCCGCTCGGGCGGCACCGGGCGCTTGCGGCAGGCGATGGCGATCGAGCGCTCGAGCTTGGTCCGGTCGAACGGCTCGCGGCGGCCGCCCCCCTTGACCACGGTCAGGTCCCTGAGCTGGACCCGTTCGAACGTGGTGAAGCGCGCGCTGCATTCCTCGCACTGGCGGCGGCGGCGGATCGAGGCGCCGTCCTCGGTGGGGCGGCTGTCCTTGACCTGGCTGTTTTCATGGGAGCAGAAAGGGCAGCGCACTATTGATCCTGGTAGATCGGGAAGCGGGCGCACAGGGCGCGAACTCGGCCTTTCACCTCCGCCTCGACCGACGCATTGCCCTCTTCGCCTTTGTCGCGAAGGCCTTCGAGCACGTCGGCGACCATGTCGGCGATGTCGCGGAACTCGGCGGTGCCGAAGCCGCGGGTGGTGCCGGCGGGCGAGCCGACCCGGATTCCGCTGGTCTTGACCGGGGGCAGGGGGTCGAACGGGATCCCGTTCTTGTTGCAGGTGATCGAGGCGCGCTCGAGCGCCTCGTCGGCGTCCTTGCCGGTGATCCCGAGCGGCCTCAGGTCGACGAGGGCGAGATGGGTGTCGGTGCCGCCCGAGACGAGATCGGCGCCGCGCTCCTTGAGGCGGCCGGCGAGCGCCTGGGCGTTGGCGATGACGGCCTGGGCGTAGCTCTTGAATTCCGGCTGCAGGGCCTCGCCGAAGGCGACCGCCTTGGCGGCGATGACGTGCATCAACGGGTCCGCCCTGAAGGCCCGGGAAGACGGCCGAGTTGATCTTCTTGGCGATGGCCTCGTCGTCGGTCAGCACCATTCCGCCGCGCGGGCCTCGAAGGGTCTTGTGGGTGGTGGTGGTGACGACATGGGCATGACCGAACGGGGAGGGGTGCTCGCCCGCCGCGACGAGGCCGGCGAAATGGGCCATGTCGACCATGAAGATCGCCTCGACCTCGTCGGCGATCGCCCGGAAGCGGGCGAAGTCGATATGGCGCGGATAGGCCGAGCCGCCGGCGATGATCAGCCGGGGCTTGTGCTCTTTGGCCAGCGCCTCGACCTGGTCGAAATCGATGCAGTCGTCGTCGCGGCGGACTCCGTACTGGACGGCGTTGAACCATTTGCCCGACAGAGCCGGCTTGGCGCCGTGGGTGAGGTGGCCGCCGGCGTCGAGCGACATTCCGAGGATGGTGTCGCCCGGCTTGGTCAAAGCCAGCATCACCGCGCCATTGGCCTGGGCGCCCGAATGCGGCTGGACGTTGACGAAGCCGCAGCCGAACAATTGCCTGGCCCGCTCGATCGCCAGGGTCTCGACCGCGTCGGACGGCGCGCAGCCCTGGTAATAACGGCGGCCCGGATAGCCTTCGGCATATTTGTTGGTCAGCACCGAGCCCTGCGCCTCGAGCACCGCCTTCGAGACGATATTCTCCGAGGCGATCAGCTCGATCTGGTTCTGCTGGCGGTCGAGCTCGGCGGCGACCGCCTCGGCGACGGCGCCGTCGGCGTCCTTGAGACGAGCGGTGAAGAAGCCCGAATGCTGGACGTCGGCGAAATCGAAGGCGGAAGCGCTGCTCATGCATTTTCCCTGGCGAAGTGTGGATGGCTGAGCTTGTCGACCCGGCGCTGGTGGCGGCCGCCTCCGAACGGCGTGGCGAGGAACTGGTCGACAATGTCGCGCGCCGCCTCGATCCCGATCAGCCGGGCGCCCATGGCGACGACGTTGGAGTCGTTATGCTCGCGGGCGAGGCGGGCCGAGAGGCCTTCGGAGACGAGGGCGCAGCGGCAGGCCGGGTGGCGGTTGACCGAGATGGAGATGCCGATTCCGGAGCCGCACAGGGCGACTCCGCGATCCGCCTCGCCGGACGCGATCGCCTCGGCCATGCGATAGCCGTAATCGGGATAGTCGACGCTGTCGGTCGAGGTCGTGCCGAGGTCGAGCACCTCATGGCCGCCGGAGCGAAGATGCTCGATCAGGAGCATCTTCATCTCGAAGGCGGCATGATCGGCAACAATGGCGATGCGCTCGGCCACCCGTCACTCTCCAGCTTGCGGTGAGCACATCCTGTAGGGGAGTGCGCGTCCGATTCCCACCAGAGATTGCCGGTCCACGCTTTTCGCCGTCCTGTACGGAAACTTGATTTCTTCTTTAGTTGATCCGCGCTTGCCGCTGTCCCACGGTTGACGTCGAAGAGGCGGACGGGAGGCATTGCCCTGATGCGAAAAGCGATCTCGCGAGCGGCGCTGGCCGGGGCACTGGCCGCCGCGGCCTGGGGCAACGCTGGCGCGCAAGGCCTGGAACAGGGTTTCAGTCGAACGAACACGACGCTTTTTGCGGCTCCGGCCCGCTACAAAGGCCGAGCTGCCGTTCGCGCGGTGGATCGGCTGGCCGGACAGCCTCTCAACCCGCTCCTGCTCCTGCCGGTCAAGGATTTTGGAGATGGAATCATCGAGGCGGAGGTCGCCGGCCTGCCCGCCGCGGGCGCCCCGGAAGGCGCGCGGGGCTTCATCGGCATAGCGTTTCGGGTGAAGGATTCTTCCCGCTATGAAGCCTTCTACATCCGGCCGACCAACGGTCGCTCGGACGATCAGCTTCGCCGCAACCATTCCACCCAATATATCGGCATGCCGGATTACACCTGGGATCGCCTCAGGAACGAGCATCCGGGCGTCTACGAAAGCTACGCCGATATGGTGCCCGGCGATTGGATCAGGCTCCGAATCGAGGTGGAGGGGAGCAAGGCCCGGCTTTTTGTCGGCGGAGCCGGGCGGCCGGCGCTGATCGTCAACGATCTCAAGCACGGGGCCGAGGCGATCGGCGGCGTCGCTTTGTGGATCGGCAACGGGACGGAAGCCTATTTCAGCAACGTCAAAGTGACGAAGCGGCCGAACTGAACGCCGCGATCACGCCGCGGCGCGGAGCTCCAGCCGGTCCCAGATCTCGACCAGGGCCTTGGCGAGCTCGCGCATCATCGCTTCGTCGTGGCGCGGGCCGGGGGTGAAGCGCAGCCGCTCGGTGCCGCGCGGGACCGTGGGATAATTGATCGGCTGGACGTAGCAGCCATATTCGGCGAGCAGGATGTCGCTGATCTTCTTGGCCTTGACCGGGTCGCCGACCATCAGCGGCACGATGTGGGTGACGGACGGCATCACCGGCAAATGCGCCTCCTCGAAGATCTCCTTCAGGCGCGCGGCGTTGACCTGCTGCGCCTCGCGCTCGGCGCAGGAGGCCTTGAGATGCTTCACGCTGGCCAGCGCGCCGGCGACCAGCACCGGCGACAGCGAGGTGGTGAAGATGAAGCCGGGCGCGTAGCTCCTGACCACGTCGACGATGTTGCGGTCGGCCGCGATATAGCCGCCCATCACCCCGAACGCCTTGCCGAGCGTGCCTTCGATGATGGTGACCCGGCGGGCGACGTCGTCGCGCTCGGAGATGCCGCCGCCGCGCGGGCCGTACATGCCGACGGCGTGGACCTCGTCGAGATAGGTGATGGCGTTATATTTGTCGGCGAGGTCGCAGATGGCGGCGATCGGAGCGATGTCGCCGTCCATCGAATAGACGCTCTCGAAGGCGATCAGCTTGGGCGCCTCGGGATCGGCCTCGGCGAGCAGCTCCTCGAGATGATCGAGATCGTTATGGCGAAAGACCTGCTTGTCGCAGCCCGAGGCCCGGATTCCGGCGATCATCGAGGCATGGTTCAATTCGTCGGAGAAGACGATGCAGCCGGGCAGAAGCTTGGCGACGGTGGAGAGTGTCGCCTCGTTCGAGATGTAGCCCGAGGTGAAGAGAAGCGCCGATTCCTTGGCGTGGAGATCGGCCAGCTCGGCTTCGAGCTCGACATGGTAATGGGTGTTGCCGCCGATATTGCGGGTCCCGCCCGAGCCGGCGCCGACGTCGTGAAGCGCTTCCTCCATCGCCGCGACGACGTCGGGATGCTGGCCCATGCACAGATAGTCGTTCGAGCACCAGACGGTGATCGGCTTCGGCCCGTTATGGCCGGCGAAGCAGCGCGCGTTGGGGAAGGCGCCCTTGTTGCGCAGGATGTCGATGAAGACGCGATAGCGTCCCTCTTCATGCAGCCTGTCGATGGCCTGCGCGAAGATGCGATTATAGTCCACGCCTGCTCCCCGGGAGTCCCGCAAATAGCCGAAGCCTTCTTAGCCGATTTCGGCCGCGATTGGCTAGTCGGGACTAGAGCCTTTCGATCCGCTTCAGTCCGTAACGGAGCAATCCTGGGCGATAGGCTTCGAGGTCGGTGTCCCGGCCGGTGAAGAGGGCGAGCCCGTCCGACGGCCGATCCGGCCATTTCAGGTGGCGGGTCAGCCAGGCGGTCCGGCGGGCGATCCCCTCCTTGCCGTCGACGAAGCGGACGGGCCGGGGGGCGGCGGCGGCCAGCGCCTCCTCGACCAGCGGAAAGTGGGTGCAGGCGAGGACGATCGTGTCGATCCGCGTCGCCGCCCGGCTGCCCGAACAGGCCGTCCAGCGCCCGGCGGCAGGGGCCGGAATCGACCGTCTCGCCGCGAAGCTTCGCCTCGGCGAGGTCGACCAGCTCGGCGGAGCCGAAGCGAAGGACAGTGCAGTCTGCGGCGAATTCGGCCGAGAGCCGGTCGACATAAGGCTGGCGGACCGTCGCCTCGGTGCCGAGAACTCCGATCGTCCGGGTCGCCGACAGCTCGGCGGCGGGCTTGATCGCCGGGACCGTCCCGACCACCGGCAGGTCCAGCGCCGCGCGCACCGCGTCGAGGGCGATGGTCGAAGCGGTGTTGCAGGCGATGACGATCAGCTCCGGATCGAATCGCTCCGCGAGCCGCCCGAGCAAAGCGGGGACTCGAGCCTCGATCTCCGCCGGGCGCTTGGTGCCGTAGGGATAGCCGGCGCTGTCGGCGGCGTAGACCAAAGGCGCGGTCGGCAGCAGGGCGCGAATCGCGCCGAGGACGGAGAGGCCGCCGACTCCGGAATCGAAGATGAGGAGAGGGCGAACACTGGTCACCGGCCCCGTTTAGCGGCAGAGCGGGCGGCGGCAAGGCGGCGTCGTTCACCGGTTTCGATGAAACTGTTGCTTCCGCTTTGCGATTTGCTAAAGTTTGCGCAGGGGTCCGTGGACATGCAACCAGTCGTCGCACCTATCGCCGCCTTGCTGCTCGGCTACGCGCTGGGCTCCATCCCGTTCGGAATGTTGCTCACCCGGCTGACCGGCGCCGGCGACCTGCGCAAGATCGGCTCCGGCAATATCGGCGCGACCAACGTTCTGAGGACCGGCCGCAAGGGCCTCGCCGCCGCCACCCTTCTGCTCGACATGGCCAAGGGCACCGCCGCTTTGCTCCTGGCCGAGCGCCTGTTTCCCGGCACGGTCCAGCTGGCGGCGATCGGAGCGATCGTCGGCCACCTCTGGCCGGTCTGGCTGCGTTTCGCCGGCGGAAAAGGGGTCGCCACCTATTTCGGAATCGTGCTCGGCTTCGCGCTCGCCGACGGGCTCGCCGCCTGGGTGCCCGCCGCTTATGCCGCGACCTGGATCCTTACTTTGCTCCTGACCCGCTATTCCTCGCTCGGCGGGCTTGCCGCGGCCCTCGTCACCCCGTTGGCGGCGGCGCTGGCTGGACGCTTCGACCTCGCCTTGCTGTTCCTCGGCTTCACCCTGCTCGTCTTCTGGAAGCATCGGGAGAATATCCAGCGTCTCGTCGCCGGGACCGAGTCGCGGGTCGGCGGCGGTGCCTGAGCCGTCGGGCGATCAGATCGCCCGGCTGCGGCTGATCCGATCGGAGAATATCGGACCGATAACCTATTTCCAGCTGCTCGCCCGCTTCGGCTCGGCCGCCGCGGCGCTGGAGGCGATTCCCGACCTCGCCGCCCGCGGCGGCGGCCGCACGCCGCGCCTCGCCTCGCGCTCGGCGATCGAGCGCGAGATCGAGCAGGTCGCCCGGATCGGCGCCCGCTATCTGTTCCTCGGCCAGGGCCTCTACCCGCCGCTGCTGGCCGAATTGGAGACGGCGCCCCCGGCGCTCATCGTCAAAGGCCATCCGAGCCTGCTCGACCGGCCGGCGGCGGCGATGGTCGGCGCCCGCAACGCGTCGGCCGCCGCCTGCCGGTTCGCGCGCTCGCTGGCACAGGGGCTGGGCGAGGCGGGGACGGTCGTCGTCTCCGGCCTCGCCCGAGGAATCGATTCCGCCGCCCATGACGGCGCGCTCGAGACCGGAACGATCGCCGTCGTCGCCGGAGGGGTCGACATCTTCTACCCGCCCGAGAACGAAGCTCGGCAGCGCGCGATCGCCGAGCGCGGACTTGCTCGTCTCCGAGCAGCCGCCCGGGATCGAGCCGCGCTCCCGCCATTTCCCGTCGCGCAACCGGATCATCGCCGGCCTCGCTTGCGGAACATTGGTGGTGGAGGCGGCGCCGCGCTCCGGCTCGCTGATCACCGCGCGCTGCGCCGCCGAATGCGGCCGCGAGGTGATGGCGGTCCCCGGCTCTCCGCTCGACCCGCGCGCCCAGGGCTGCAACCAGCTGATCCGCGAAGGCGCCACCCTGGTCCAGTCGGCGGAGGATGTGCTCGAGGCGATCCGCCCGGGGCGGATTCGCCCGTTCCGGCAGCCGGACCGGGATTACGGCGCGCCGCAGGTGCCGGTGGAGGCGGACGACGAGGCCCGCGAGGCCGTCGCGGCCCTGCTCAACGGGACTCCGGTGCCGGTGGACGAGATCGTCCGCCAGTCCGGGCTGGCCGCCGGCGATCGTCCAGACGGTGCTGCTCGAGCTGGAGCTGGCGGGGCGGCTGGAGCGGCACGCGGGGGGCAAGGTGAGCCTGGTCTGAGCTCCCCGCTGCGCTGACGGACACCGGCTTCGCAGGGGAGAAAAAAATTCCCAAGGATTTTCCGCGCCGGCGCGTCCCAGTTGAAGGCGGGCGATGATGAGCCGCCGTCACCGAGGAGAACGACATGCCGCGATTGCACCTGATCATCCAACCCGGTCCGAGGACGTCAGCCTGCGTTAAGGTTCCTCCTGTTGATCTATGTAACATTGTAACGTGCAATGAAAGGCGAGCATTCATGCGCAAGGCAACCCGCCTCGGACTCCTTGGCGTCACCGCCCTCGGCCTCGGCAGCGTCGCTGTCGTACCCGGCGTCTTCGCCCCAACGGCGGCGGCGCAGGCGCGCGAGCCGCTCTGCCGCCGCGCGGCCGCTTTGCCGGCCCTGCCGCCCGAAACGAGGGTCCGCGACGACGACCAGCAGCGCACGCCCCCGTCCGGAATGCCCGTGCCGATGGAGGCGCCGGTCATGTCCGCGCCGCCGGCACCTCCGCCTCCAGTGCCCATGCCCATGCCTGAAGCGATGTACGAGCCGGGGGCCGCGGACAGCTCGAGCGGCGAGGACATGATCGTCACGGGGAGCCGGGTTCGGGGCTCCGCCAAGGCGCGACCTTCCATGCCCCTTTCAACCGCGGACGATTATGTCGCCGAAGCTCGAATCGCGCCCGGCCATCACCGCCCGCCGGGGCCGCGACCGCAGTCGGGCCTGCTCACCGCGGGCGACCATGACGATCTGCTCAACCCCGAGCTTTATGCGAGCTATGCGGGCAACTACCTCCAGAACAGCCATCTTCGCGACCTGCCGAAGCTCGACACGCGCCGGGTGCTGACCGTGGCCGTGCAGGACGGAGCCGGTCGGCCGGTGCCGTTCGCCCGGGTGACCTTGACCTGCGCCGACGGCAACAGCCTCTCGCTCGCCACCGTCGCCGACGGCACGGCGGTTTTCTATCCGGGCCTCGATCGTCTTGGCCGAAGCGTCCGCCTGAGCGTCCCGGGCGCCGCCGGCTCGCGTCCGTCGCCATCGCCGACGGGCGCCGGCGCGCAACGGCAGGGCATCACCTTGCGCTCCGGCGCGGCGCCGATCCGCAAGTTCGACCTGCTGCTCGTGCGATCGACACGACCGGAAGCATGGGCGACGAGATCGACTATCTGAAATCCGAGCTTCGCACGATCCTCGCCGACCTGAGGCGCAGCCATCCCGGGCTCGACATCCGGCTCGGCCTCGTCGCCTATCGGGACGAGGGCGACGAATTATGTCACCCGCACCTACCCGTTCGTCTCGAGCCTCGACTCCATGCAGGCCAATCTGCAGACTCAATATGCCAGCGGCGGCGGCGATTATCCGGAGGCGATGGACCTCGCGCTCGCCCGCGCCGTCGCCCAGGATTGGCGCCCCGACGCGGTCAAGTCGCTTCTGCTCGTCGCCGACGCGCCGCCGCACGACGAGAATATCGGCAAGGCCTGGCGCGCCGCCGAAGCCGCCCGCGCCAAGCGCATCCAGATCGTGCCCGTCGCCGCCTCGGGAGTCGGCGACGTCGCCGAATATGTGATGCGGGCGATGGCCGCGGCGACCCAGTCGCGCTACATCTTCCTCACCGACGACAGCGGCATCGGCAACCCGCATGCCACCCCGGCGGTCGACTGCTTCCTCGTCACCCGCCTCGACCGGCTCGTCCGCCGGGTCCTCGACAGCCAGATTTCCGGCCGCAGGGTCGAGCCGAGGGACGGCGAGGTGATCCGCTCGGTCGGCCGCTACGAAGGCGGCAAGTGTGTGCTTCCGCCGGATTATCAGCGCTGGGAGCAATATTGACGGGGCGCACCCCGTCATTGCGAGCGTAGCGAAGCAATCCAGTGCGGATTTGGACGCCCGCTGGATTGCTTCGTCGCTTCGGTCCTCGCAATGACGCGGAGCGGCTTGACGAGCCTCCCGGCCGGTCCCCACCCTATACGCGTACGCGTGAAGGATCCCTTTTGCCCATGAAGCTAGTCGTCGTCGAATCGCCCGCCAAGGCCAAGACCATCGAGAAATATCTGGGCACCGGCTACCGGGTGCTCGCCTCCTACGGCCATGTCCGCGACCTGCCGCCCAAGGACGGGTCGGTCGATCCGGACGACGGCTTCGCGATGGAGTGGGAGACCTATGCCGACAAGGCGCGGCAGCTCAAGGCGATCACCGACGAGGCCAAGAAAGCGCGACACCTTGATCCTCGCCACCGATCCGGACCGGGAAGGGGAGGCGATCAGCTGGCACGTCCAGGAGGTGCTTCGGCGGCGCAAGGCGCTTCCCGCCGATGTCGAGCGGGTGACGTTCAACGCCATCACCAAGGCGACGGTCATCGAGGCGATGAAGCATCCGCGCGCCCTCGACGAGGATCTGATCGATGCCTACCGGGCCCGCCGGGCGCTCGATTATCTTGTCGGCTTCACCCTCTCGCCGGTGCTTTGGCGCAAGCTGCCCGGCGCCAAGTCGGCCGGCCGGGTGCAGTCGGTGGCGCTTGCGCCTGGTGGTCGACCGCGAGCGCGAGATCGAGCTGTTCCGGGCCCAGGAATATTGGAGCGTCACCGCCCTGATGGAGTCGGACGGGCAGGAGTTCCTCGCCCGGCTGGTGCGCTTCAAGGGCGAGAAGATCGACCGGCTGTCGATCGGCGATTCCGGCACCGCGGAAGCCGCCAAGGCCGCGGTCGAGGCCGGCCGCTTCTCGGTTGTCTCGGTCGAGACCAAGCCGCTCAGCCGCAACCCGCCGCCGCCCTTCACCACCTCGACGCTCCAGCAGGAGGCGGCGCGCAAATTCGGCTTCGCCGCAAGCCACACGATGCGCATCGCCCAGGCGCTCTACGAGGACGGCTCGATCACCTACATGCGCACCGACGGGGTCCAGATGGCGCCCGAGGCCATCTCCGCCGCCCGCCGAGCCGTCGCAACCCGCTTCGACGCCGGCTACGTCCCCGACAAGCCGCGCCATTACGAGACCAAGGCCAAGAACGCGCAGGAAGCGCATGAGGCGATCCGCCCAACCGATTTCGGCCGCGACCGCGCCGGCTCGGGCGATCATGGCCGGCTCTACGAGCTGATCTGGAAGCGCGCTCTGGCCAGCCAGATGGCCTCGGCGCGGCTCGAGCGCACGACCGCCGAGCTCGCCGACGGCACCGGCCAGACCGGCCTTCGCGCCACCGGCCAGGTCGTCCTCTTCCCCGGCTTCCTCGCCCTCTACGAGGAGGGCCGCGACGACCCTGATCGCGGCTCCGGCAAAAATGCCTCCGCCGATGCCGAGGACGAAGATTCCCGCCGCCTGCCGCGCCTCAAGGAAGGCGATGCTCCGGCCAAGAAGAAGGTCATGGCGGAGCAGCATTTCACCCAGCCGCCGCCGCGTTACTCGGAAGCCAGCCTGGTCAAGAAGATGGAGGAGCTCGGCATCGGCCGCCCTTCCACCTACGCGGCGACTCTTCAGACCCTGAAGGACCGCGGCTATGTCGAGCTCGAGAAGAACCGTTTCATTCCCCAGGAGAGCGGCCGCCTCCTGACCGCCTTCCTCGAGCGCTTCTTCGAGCGCTACGTCTCGTTCGATTTCACCGCCCATCTCGAGGACGAGCTCGACGACATTTCGGGCGGCCGCGCCCAGTGGCAGGCCGTGCTCGAGGAATTCTGGAAGGACTTCAAGCCGAAGACCGCCGAGATCATGGAGCAGCAGCCCTCGGCGATCACGGCGGCGCTCGACGATTTCCTCTCGCCCTGGCTGTTCCCGGACAAGGAGGACGGCAGCGACGCCCGCCTCTGCCCGGCCTGCGGCGAAGGGCGGCTGGCGCTTCGCGGCGGCCGTTTCGGCGCCTTCGTCGCCTGCTCCAACTATCCGGAGTGCAAGTTCACCCGCCGCTTCGGCCAGGGCGGCGAGGACGGCGCCGCGGACGAGGGGCCGGAGATCCTCGGCCAGCATCCGGAGACCGGCGAGGACATCAGCCGCAAGACCGGCCGCTTCGGGCCCTATATCGAGATGGGCCAGGGCAAGGAGGCGAAACGGGCCTCGATCCCCAAGGATTCCGGCGAGCTGGACCTCGATCTCGCGGTGCGCCTGCTGTCGCTGCCACGCACCGTCGGCGCGCATCCGGAGAGCGGGAAGCCGATCACCGCCTCGATCGGCCGCTACGGCCCCTATCTGGCCCATGACGGCAAATATGCGAAGCTGGGCTCGACCGCCGAGGTGTTCGAGACCGGAATGAACGCCGCGGTGGTCAAGCTCGCCGAGGCCGCCGCCGGCGGAGGCCGGGCGCGGGGTTCTCGCGAGCCGCTGAAAGTGCTTGGCGCGCATCCTCGGACCGAGCTCGAGATCAAGCTGATGGAGGGGCGTTTCGGCCCCTATGTGACCGACGGCACGACCAACGCCACTCTTCCCAAGTCGCTCGCCCCCGACCAGCTCACGCTCGAGGAAGCCGCCCAGCTGATCGACGAGCGCGCCGCCAAAGGTCCGCCGGCCAAGAAGGGCCGGGGCCGCAAGCCCGCCGCAAAGAAGGCGCCGGCGAAAAAGGCGCCGGCCAAGAAGAAAGGCTGATGCGGCGGAGCTGGACCCTGGTCGGAATCGCCGCCACGGCGGAGCTGCTGGCCTTGATCTTGTGGGCGTTCGTCAGCCCGTACGGAATCCTGTTCTGGCCCTTCCTGCTGCTCTCGGTCCTCGCCGGCCTCGCCGGGGCCTGGATCGTGCTGGCGACGATGTTCGACCTCACCTTCCACCGTCCGCGGGGCCAGAGGCTTCGGCCGGTGCGCGGTTTCGACCTGGCGCTCGGCAGCGGGCTGTTCTTCCTCGCTCTGCTCCAGCTGCGCGATGCGCTCGGCCAGCTCCCGGCCTGAGCGGTTGCGCGGGCCGCCCGGCTAAGTCAAAACGCGGACCGCTCTTGGCGAGGGAAAGTGATGCGAGTTGCAGCGCTATCGATCCTTCTCGCCGCGATGCCGGGCGCGGCGGCGGCGAAGGAGAAAGTGAAGAAGGAGCGCGCCGAGGTCGTCCTCCCAATCGTGGTCGAGGCGGCAACGGAGCCGACCTCGCGGGTCTACAGCTTCCGGCAGCGCGAATTCTGGGGCGGGCAGCCCGCCCGTTACCGATCGGCGGTTACGCTGGCGCAGCCGGTTTTGCTGCCCGAGCTCGGCGGCACAGCGCTCATCCCCGCCGGCGAGCGGCTGATCGAGCTGCAGGCAAGGTCCCGGAAACTCTCCTTCTCGCTCTTCTGCACCGGCCGTCAGCCGAATCCGAAGCTGGCGGGAATCCTTCTCTGTCTCGCCGACCGCGACGGGGACGGCCGGATGGACCAATTGTGGACCGCCGCCGGATCGCCGAAATATCTCGTGCCGTTTCCCAATGCGCGCTCGCGCGGCCCGATCGAGCCGGTGGCCGTGACTCCGGTCGAGGATCGCGCGAGCCTCGCCCTCCAGCTCGGTTTCTTCGTTTCGGGTAACAACCCGATCTTCGGCACCCATCATTTCTACCCGATGCTCTCGACGAACGGCGAAGTGGGCTACGTCTTCACCCAATCCAAGAATTCGGTGGCGATCAAGGATCTTCCCAACGTCTTCGGGGTCGGCGGCGCCCAGATCAGCCTCGAGGGGTTCGCCGACAAAACCTACCGGGCGCGGGTCGCTCGGCCTTACCCGGAGGGTGAGCGGCCGCTGGTCGGCGAGGTGCCGACCCAGACCATCTACGTCTCGGTCCCGGGCTGAGCGCTTCCGCAGGCCCGGCAGAGGGGATCCTTGACGACTCGCAGGGTCCGCATCGCCGGGGCGAGGCCGTCGAAGATGTGGACCTTACCGGCCGCCTCGCCGCCGAAGCCGACGATCTGCCTGATCGCCTCCATCGCCGCGAAGCTGCCGGCGATCCCGGCCGTCGCCCCGAGCACGCCCAGCTCCGCGCAATTGTCGCAATCGTCGGAATCGAAGGCGTCGCCGACGAAGCAGCGATAGCAGGGCCGTTCCGGCTCCCAGCCGCGCCAGGTGCCGATCTGGACCTGGAACATTCCGATCGCGGCCGAGACGAGCGGAATTCGAAGCGCCGTGCAGGTATCGGAGACGATCAGGCGAGTGGCGAAATTGTCGCTCCCGTCGATGACGACCGTGGCGCCGGTCAGCAAGCCGGCGGCATTGCGGGCGGTCAGCCGCTCGCGGGTCTGCGTGAACCGCACATCCGGGTTGAGCCGCTTCACCGCCTCCCGGGCGACCTCGACCTTCGGGCGGCCGACGTCGGCGGTGCCGAACAGGATCTGGCGCTGGAGATTGTCGAGCGAGACGCGGTCGTCGTCGATCACCGTCAACCGCCCGACCCCCGCGGCGGCGAGATATTGAAGGGCCGGAGCGCCGATCCCGCCGGCGCCGACCAGCACCACCGCCGAGTCGAGCAGCCTGCGCTGGCCCTCGCCGCCAATCTCCTTGAGGACGATGTGCCGCGCGTAGCGGTCGAGCTGCGCGTCGGCCAGGCTCACTGCAGGTTGAAGTTGAGCTCGCTCGAGAACCAGCGCGCCTTCGCCTCGCGGGTCCGCTGGAAATCGCCCTCGCGGGCCATCGCCGAGACGATTAGGCCGACATAGGTCTCGAGCGCCGCGCACCCGGTCTCGGCGACCACGACCCGGCGCGCGCTCCCGTCCGGCTCGACCAGCACGGCATAGGGGATCGTGATGTCGAACTTTTTCGCGCTCTGGCCGGGGATCGAGCAGGCGCCGCTCTCGAACATCGTCTCGACCCGGTCGACCATCTCGGGGGACGGCATGACTCGCTCGACCGCCTTAAGCGGCGGCAGCGCGGTCCAGTTGGCGCGGCCGACATCGACCTGGATGGGTCCGCTGACGGTGCTGAGCAACATTGCGTAGGCGATCGATCCCAGCATGATCCTTCCCCTGAAAAAGCCCGCCTATCTTCCTCCTGTCGGCCCGCAAGGGCAAGGGGTCTCGCGACTCAGCGGCCGGTCGAGCCGAAGCCGCCGCCGCCGCGCGCCGTCGAGTCCAGCTCGTCCACTTCGCGAAAGCCCGCACGCAGCACCGGCGCCGGCACCAGCTGGGCAATGCGCTCGCCGCGGCGGACGTCGAAAGGTTCGCCGCCGAGATTGGCGAGGATCACCTTCACCTCGCCGCGATAGTCGCTGTCGATCGTGCCGGGCGTGTTGAGGCAGGTGATTCCGTGCTTGAGCGCCAGGCCCGAGCGCGGCCTGACCTGGACCTCGTAGCCGGCGGGGATGGCGATGGCGAAGCCGGTCGCGACCGCGTGACGGGCGCCCGGCGCGAGGGTCAAATCCTCGGCGGCGACCACGTCGAGGCCGGCCGCGCCCTCGCTGGCGTAGGAGGGGAGGGGGAGGCCTTCACCGTTGGAAAGCCGTCTTATGTCTATGTCGATCATTGCGCCTCTCGATCCGGTGATCGAGCGAGTAGCGCCCGGCTCCCTGCGTTGCAAACAGCAGGCCGAGGAAGATCAGGATCAAGGCCGGCCACCAGCCCGGAAAGTCCTGCGGCCAGTGCACCATCCACACCGCGACGACGAAGACGAAGGCGGTGACGAGCCCCGCCCAGCGGGTCAGGAGGCCGAGGAGGAAGGCGATCCCGCACAGGAACTGCGCCCAGACGCACAGCGGCGCCATCAGGCCGGGCATCGGGAAGCCGAACTGGACGAGGAATTTCTCGAACTCGGCCATCCGCTCGACGCTCAGCACATTGTCGTGGCTCTGGTAGACGAGGAAGGCGCCGGTCGCCCAGCGCAGCAGGAGCAAGGCGAGGTCAGCGAGCCTCGCCAGCGGAGTCAGAAGCAGCAGGTCCCTTCGCATCCTCTTCCTCCAGCGCGGCGGCGATCCTGCCGGCGAGGCGCCGGGCGATCTCTTTCTTCTCGCCTTCCTCCCAGCTTTCGACTGCGGAGGCGGTGATCAGGTGGACCCGGTTGCGATCGCCGCCCATCACGTCCCCCGATACATCATTGGCGACGATCCAGTCGCACCCCTTGCTTGCTCGTTTCGCCTGC
This sequence comes from uncultured Alphaproteobacteria bacterium, assembly GCA_963850005.1. Classification (GTDB taxonomy): domain Bacteria; phylum Pseudomonadota; class Alphaproteobacteria; order Sphingomonadales; family Sphingomonadaceae; genus Allosphingosinicella. Next base: position 167,726 of record CAWKJG010000004.1, on the reverse strand, counting down.
GCAACGTTCACCACGTCGCCCGTCTCCGCGGCGAAGCCGATCAGAAGCCGGGGCCGGCGCGGGCTCGCGGCGAGGCCGGCGAGGATGTCGGGATTGGCCAGCCAGTCGAGCGTCGGCGCGCCCTCGGCCTTCTTGAGCTTGACGGGGGCGGGGTCCACCCGCCAGTCGGCCACCGCCGCGACCAGCACCGCGCAATCGGCGGGGAGGGCCGCCTCGACGGCCGCCTCCATCTCGCGGGCGGTCTCGACGTCGACCCGCTCGACCCCGGCGGGAGTCGCGAGGGCCACCGGCCCGGCGACCAGCGTCACCCGCGCCCCGAGCGCCGCCAGCGCCTCCGCGATGGCGAAGCCCTGCTTGCCGGACGAGCGGTTGGCGATCACCCTCACCGGATCGATCGGCTCGTGAGTGGGGCCGGCGGTGACTATGACATGCCGTCCCGAAAGTGGGCCGCCCGAGGCGAAACGGGTCTGAATGGCCGCCAGGATCCTGTCCGGCTCGGGCAGCCGTCCCGGCCCATATTCGCCGCACGCCATCTCGCCCTCGTCGGGTTCGAGGATCGTGACCCCGTCGCGAGCGCAGGCGGGCGACGTTTCGAATCGTGGCGCCATGACACCACATCCTGACGTTCATCGCCGGCGCGGCGAGCACCGGCTTGTCGGTGGCGAGGAGAAGGGTGGTTGCGAGATCGTCGGCGATCCCCGCCGCCATCTTCGCCATCAAATCGGCCGTGGCGGGGCAGATCACGACCAGGTCGGCGTCGCGGCTGAGCTGGATATGCCCCATCTCGACCTCGTCCTTGAGGTCCCAGAGGCTGGTATGGACGGGTTGCTCGGAGAGCGCGGCGAGGGTCATGGGCGTGACGAACTGCGCGCCTCCCGTCGTCAGCACGCACCGTACGGTGCCGCCCGCCTTGCGGATCAGGCGGATCAGCTCGCACGATTTGTAGGCGGCGATCCCGCCGCCGACGATCAGGAGAATGCGCTTGCCCTGCATCGGTCAGTAACCGCTCAGCAACATGTCGAAAGCGTTCATGATCACCGTATATTCCTGGGCCAAGGATCCGACAGCCTCGCCTAGGGCTCGCCGCGGGACGGCGGCAGCGAAATGCGTCATCATCACCACTTCGTCTTCCCCTACCCGCAAGGTCGGGTTCAATCGGTAGCTCGGAAGTGGAGCATAATCGGGTGGCAACAAGGGCACCACCAGGCGCGTGCTGAGGCCCGACAGCGTGTCGGACTGGCAGTCGAGCAGATAGCCGGGCTCCGCGACGTTCCGATAAACGTCGAATTGCGGCATCAGAATTGGCGGTACTTCGCCAGCGGCAGACCGTGCTTCTCGACCCACGCGTTCGACGCTTCGATCGCCTCGCGATTCTCCGCGATCCAGGCCTCGCGCACCGCGCGCCGCACCTGGTCTTCGGAACGGCCGGCAATGCCCACGTTCAACCTGAGGGCCTCGTCGAGCAGCTTCGGGGGAAGATCGGGATTCTCGGCCTTGGGAGCTGTGGCAGCCATGATCCTAAGCTATGCTCATAATGCCCGGTGTCAACCGACGGGCGGGGCGAGTCGGGCGACGGTCGCCCGGAACAGGTCTTCCGCCGCCGCTTTCGCGTCCGGCGACAGTCGCGGCGCCTGATCCGGCAATATCGCCCGGGCCTCCGCGAACTCGCCGTCGACGAAGGCCTCGATCTCTCGCGGCAGCGGGCCGCTGCCGAGCTCGCGGGTCTTTGCCTTGAGACGGATCAGGTCGCGCGCGGTCGCGAGCACCTCGGCGGGCGGATCGGATTCCTCCAGCAGGGTCATGAAATGCATCGGCGCCACCGCCTTTCCCTCATGGCGGCGAAGCCAGCGCAGGGCCGCGGCGGGGCGAAGCGCGTAGAAGAGCTTCTTGAGCTGAACCTCCTTGCCGTCGGCGAAATAGGTTCGCCGCTGGCGCTCGCCGAGGTGGAGATAGTGGCGCATCACTCCGGTGCGGCTGGACCAGGCATGCGCGAAGGCGCTGAGCTCCTCGCGAAATTGCGGATCGCCGTCATAGACGATCGGCGACATCAGCCATTCGACGATCACCGCATTGCCCTTGAGGAGCAGCTTCAGCGCCTTGCCCAGCTCCCAGCCGTTGAGGTCGATATCGTCGACCAGCGGAGTCTCGATGACGTCCCGCTTGGGCCAGGGGGAAAGATATTGATCGGCGGGCCGGACGAAGAGGAAGCGGCAGTCATAATCGCTGTCCGGGGAGGGGAAGCCCCAGGCGCGGCTGCCGCTTTCGATGGCGAGCCCGATCGCGACACCTTGCCCCCGGACGATTTCGGCAAGCCTCGAATCCACTTCGGCGAGAGGGCCGCGCGCGAAACCCTCCGGCACCGACCGAAGCCTGGCCTGGACGCTCATGTCAGCAGCAGGATCGCTCCTGCGCCCGCCGCCGCGGAGATCAAGGCCGTCAGCGCGTAGCGCCAGTAACGCCGCGGCTTCACCACCACTACCTCCGCAAGCGGCGGGTCGGGCGGGGCGGCACCCGGCGCCGGATAATAATGGTCGATCCGGCGGATCAGCTCGGGGATCTTCGCGAAGGTCCTGAAATCGCGGACGATCCGGTCGGCCAGCGCCGCCTCCGGCCCGAGCTCGCCGCGCACCCACTCCCTAAGGAACGGCTCGGCCGTCTCCCACATGTTGATGTCGGGATCGAGCGCGTGCGCGACCCCTTCCTCCATCACCATCGTCTTCTGGAGGAGGAGGAGATGGGGCTGGGTCGGCATCTCGAAGTCGCGGGTGATGGTGAACAGCCCGTCGAGCATCTGCCCGATCGAGATGTCCTTGACCGGAAGGCCTCGAATCGGCTCGCCGACCGCCCGAAGCGCGGTGGCGAACTCGTCGACGTCGTGGTGGCCGGGAACGTATTGCGCCTCGAAATGGATCTCGGCGACTCGCCGGTAATTGCCGGTGAGCAGGCCGTAGAGGATCTCGGCCAGCCAGACCCGCGACTGGCGGTCGATCCGGCCCATGATCCCGAAGTCGATCGCCGCGAGGCGGCCGTCGGGGAGGGCGAAGAGATTGCCCTGGTGGAGATCGGCATGGAAGAAGCCGTCGATCACCGACTGGCGGAGGAACGCGCGGACCAGGATCGCGGCCAAAGCCTTGAGGTCATGCCCGGCGTCGACCAGGGCCTCGCGGTCGGTGAGCTTGATGCCGTCGATCCATTCGAGCGTCAGCACCCGCCGCGAAGTTCGGGTCCAGTCGATCGCCGGGACGTAGAAGCCGCTTTCCGCGACCAGATTCTCGCGCAGCTCGGACGCTGACGCCGCCTCGCGGCGAAGATCGAGCTCGCGCGCGGTCCATTGCTTGAAATAGGCGATGACGGCTCTCGGCCGAAGCCGCGCCACCTCGCCGCCCATCTGCTCCATCCGGGCCGCCGCCCAGGCGTAGGTGTCGAGGGCGCGGGCGAAATCCTCCTCGATATTGGGCCGAAGCACCTTCACGGCCACCAGCTTGCCCTCGATCGTATGGGCGCGGTGGACCTGGGCGATCGACGCGGCGCCGACCGGCTCCGGATCGATGTCGGAAAAGATTTCCCCGATCGGCTTTTCCAGACCCTGCTCGATCGCCCGCCGAATCTCTTCGAACGGCGCCGGAGGAAGGCTGTCCTGGAGAAGCTGGAGGTCGCGTGCCGCCTCGACTCCGACGAGGTCGGGGCGGGTGGCCAGCGCCTGGCCGAACTTGATCGCCGCCGGCCCGATCTCGACGAAGGCCTCGCCATAGGCCGGAACTCGAGGAATCCGGGCTCCGAACCGGGCGATCCGGCAGAGCCGCCGAACCGGCTGCGGCGTGTTCGGGTCGCGTTCGATCCCGCGCAACGCCCCGTGCCGAGCCAGCACCCGGCCCCATTTCAGGAGCCTCCAGATATGGACGACGGGACGGGTCAAATCTTCCAGCCGCTATGGATGGCGACGAGGCCGCCGAGGATCGGCTCGGCCTTGACCTGCGCGAAACCGGCCTTGGCGATCATGGCGCTGAAGCGCTCCATCGGCGGGAAGCGGCGGATCGATTCGACCAGGTAGCGGTAGCTTTCCTCGTCTCGGGCCACCGCCTTGCCGATCCTGGGCACGGCGTGAATCGAATAAGCGTCGTAGAGCGAGGCGAAGCCGGGCCAGCGCGTGGTCGAGAATTCGAGGCAGTAGAAGCGGCCGCCCGTCTTCAGCACCCGGTGCGCCTCTCCGAGCGCCGAGTCGATGTCGGTGACGTTGCGGATCCCGAAAGCGATCGTATAGGCGTCGAAGGCGGAATCGCCGAAGCTCAGCTCTTCCGCATTCTCGACCGCCCAGCCGAGGTCTTCGACCCGCCGCTTCCGAGCTCGCTGCCTGCCGACCTCCAGCATGTCCGGATTGATGTCGGCGACCATCACCCTCGCCCCGCGCGAAGCGAGCCGGAAGGCGACATCGCCGGTACCTCCGGCCATGTCGAGGATCGACTCGCCCTTGCGGGGCCTTACCCGCCGGACGAACAAATCCTTCCATTGCCGGTGCAGACCGCCCGACATCAGATCGTTCATCAGGTCGTAGCGCCGGGCGACGCTGGAGAAGACGGCGCCGACGCGCCGGGTCTTCTCCTCGGGCACCACCTCTTCGAAGCCGAAAGAAACCTTGTCCATCGCGCCCGCCTCTAGCAGGGGATTTGGCGCATGTGCACGCCTGATCTCCGTTCGTGTCGAGCGAACCCCGCCCGTTCGTGTCGAGCGACGTCGAGACACCCTGCCGAGCGCAGCCGAGGCCGGATCTCGGCTGCGCTCGATCGGGCCCCTCGACTTCGCTCGGGGCGAACGGCTACCTGTCGCCTTCAAGGTTTCCACGTTCATGCCTGAGCTGCCCGAGGTCGAAACCACGGTACAGGGCCTCGTTCCCGTGCTTCAGGGGCGACGGCTGGTGTCCGTCGAGGCGCGGCGGCCGGACCTGCGGCGCGCCTTTCCCGTCGACCTGCGCCAGCGGCTCACCGGCGCGACGGTCACCGGCCTCTCGCGCCGCGCCAAATACGGGCTCATCGCCACCGACCGAGGCGATACCCTCGTCTTCCATCTCGGCATGTCGGGCCGCTGGCGGATCGACCCGGCCGAGCTCGGCGCGCACGACCATTTCCTGCTGGAAACGGACGAGGGACGGCGGCTCGCGCTCAACGATCCCCGCCGCTTCGGTTCGCTCGACCTCGTGCCGACCGAGGCGCTCGAGCGAATGGGAGCCGTTCGAAAAAATGGGTCCGGAGCCGCTCGGAGCCGAGTTCGGCGCCGGCTACCTGACCGAGGCGCTCGCCGGCCGCTCCGCGCCCATCAAGGCGCTCCTGCTCGACCAGCGGATCGTCGCCGGCCTCGGCAACATCTACGTCTGCGAGGCCCTGCACATGGCCAAGATCGCGCCCAGCCGCGCCGGAGGCCGGATCTCCCGGCCAAGGCTGGAGCGGCTGGTCGAGGCGATCAGGGCCGTCCTGCTCGCCGCCATCGAGGCGGGCGGCTCGTCGCTTCGCGATTATGCGCGGCCGTCGGGAGAACTCGGCTATTTCTCGAAGCAGTGGCGGGTCTATGGCCGGGAAGGGGAATCGTGCCATTGCGGAAGCGTGATTCGCCGCCGCACCAACTCGGGCCGTTCGACCTTCTTCTGCCCTCGTTGCCAGCGCTCTTGAGGTTGACCTTTCGGCCCCGCCTGGCGTAGAGGCGCAGCCGAGCGGGTGCGGTGCTTTGGCCGCGCCCTTTTCATTTTAGAGACAAGAGGCAACAGACGATGGCGAACACGCCGCAGGCAAAGAAGCGAATCCGCCGCAACGAGCGCCGGACCGAGATCAACCGGACCCGCGTCAGCCGCATCCGCACCTTCGTCAAGCAGGTCGAGGCGGCGATCGAGGCCGGCGACAAGGATCAGGCGCTTGCCGCCATTTCCAGGGTCCAGCCGGAGCTGGCCCGCGGAGTCGCCAAGGGCGTCTTCCACAAGAACACGGCGGCCCGCAAATTCTCGCGTTTGACGCGCCGTATCGCCGCCCTCGCATAAGCTTCTTACAAAGCTTCGAAACCGGCCCGTCGGACTCCGTTTCCGGCGGGCTTTTTCGTGTCCGCGGAACGTAAGGCGAAACCCTAGGACTTCCGGCGATTCGCGAAGGCTCTCGTTCCAGAAAATGGCAGTTTTCCGCCATTCTAACGGCCGCCCGCGAAAAACCAATGTCAAGCATGTTTCTTTTTTATGACGCCAAATTTCGCCCTTGCATGGTTGCCCGGACACTTCCAAAAAGGTCGCTCCGGCGGGGCGAATCTCCCTCCGGACGCCACAGCAAGAACGAGTTTCCGAATCGGCACGCCGGGGGGCTGCCGTGTGCGGGAGAGGCTTGCGCCAGTCAGGGCCCGCTTAAAAGAGGCCCATAGGTAGAGGGGGTGCGTTTCGTGTCAGTGAAGCCCGCGGGAGGCAGTTCGTCTGATGCAATGGAGCGGGCCGCGCTCCAGTCAGCCTGGGAATCGATTCGCGCGGGTCTGAGGCACGATTGCGGTGCTCGCACCTTCGACGGCTGGCTCCGTCCGATCGCGCTCGGCACTTTCGACTCGGAAGCGGGCGCTCTGCGCCTCGAGCTGCCGTCGCAATTCATGGCCGACTGGGTTCAGACCCATTTTTCCGAGCGCCTGACCCTCGCCTGGCGCGCCGTCTGTCCGGCGGTCCGCCACATTACCATCCGAGTCGGCGCCGCCGCGCCCAGGACCGCCGCGGTCGTCGAGATCCCGGCGCCGCCGGCCTCGGAGGCGCTCGCCGCCGGCGAGGCGCTCTATGCGGTCGCCCTCGAGCCCCGTTACCGCTTCGAGAATTTCGTCGTCGGCAAGGCCAATGAGGTCGCCTTCAGCGCGGCGACCACGCTCGCCACCGCGGACAACGTCGCCTTCAACCCGCTTTTCCTCCACGGCGGCACCGGCCGCGGCAAGACCCACCTGCTCCACGCCATCGGCCACGAATTCCACCGCCTGAGGCCGAGGGCGAAGATCATCTACATGTCGGCCGAGAAGTTCATGGTCGAGTTCGTCGCCGCGCTTCGCGCCAACGATACCATCCAGTTCAAGCAGCACCTTCGCGCCGCCGACCTGCTGATGATCGACGACGTCCAGTTCATCGCCGGCAAGGAATCGACCCAGGAAGAATTCTTCCACACGATGAACGAGATCATCTCGGCCGGCCGCCGGCTCGTCATCAGCTCGGACCGCGCGCCTCAGGATCTGGACGGGATCGAGCCGCGGATCCTGTCGCGCCTGTCCTGGGGCCTGGTCGCCGACATCAACCAGGCCGACCTCGAGCTTCGTCTCAACATCATCCTCAAGAAGCTTGAAGCGCTTCCGGAAGTCTCCGTCCCGGAGGACGTCGTCATGTTCCTCGCCAAGCGGATCAGCTCGAACGTGCGCGAGCTCGAGGGCGCCCTCAACCGGATCGCCGCCTACGCGACCATGCAGAATCGGGTCATCGACCTCGATTTCGTCACAGAAGTGCTCGCCAACACCCTGCGCGCGAACCAGAGGCGAATCTCGATCGACGAGATCCAGACCCGGGTTTCCGAGCATTACCGGATCCGCAAGGCCGAGATGACCAGCGCCCGCCGGGCCCGCGAGGTCGCCCGTCCGCGCCAGGTCGCCATGTACCTCTCCAAGCAGCTCGACTCCGCGTTCGCTGCCCGAGATCGGCCGCCGCTTCGGCGGGCGCGACCATACCACGGTGATCCACGCCGTCCGCCAGATCGAGAAGCTTCGCGCCCAGGACAGCGAGCTCGACGCCGACATCCGCCTGCTGACGAGGCAGCTGGAGGGCTGATCGCCGCCGCCGTCATTGCGAGGAGCGTAGCGACGCGGCAATCCAGCCGCGGCGTCTTCTCATCGGCCACCGCTTCTGGATTGCTTCGCTGCGCTCGCAATGACGGCTCAGGCCGTCATTTCCAGGCCGGCCCCTGGATGTCGAACCCCGCGGCCTTGAGCCCGTCAAGCACCCCGCCCGGCTCGGCCAGCGAACGCAGGGTCAGGACCGCCATCGTCACTTGCGGCTCGGCCAGCATCTGCTTCATCTCGCCGATCAGCTCGGAGCCGGGCTCTATGATTTCGGCGGTCGGCCAGCACACCGCCTCGAACTTGTCGACCGGGGAGTCGAGCACTTCGGGGACCCGCCGGGCCGCCCAGGCGTCGGACCGGGCCTGAACCGCCGCCGGGCCCGCCTCGGCCATGGCGATCGACGCGTCGAGGCAGGGCAGGTGCTCCTGCGGGGTCGAGGCGAACAGATCCTTGACCAGCGGCTTGGCCTTGGATTTCTCGATCGGCACGAGAGTCAGCTTATAGTCCTTGATGGCGCGCCGGACATAATCGTCGGCGCCACGCCCGAACTTGATGTCGCCGGCGGCGCGCTCCCTGAGGTCGCGGCCGAGGTGGAGCGGGTGGCGGCGGTCGTAATCGCCGCGCACCGCCCCTTTCGCCCTGAGCGCCGCCAGCCGCCGAATCGAGTTCCGGGCCGGCGATGGCGGAGAGGCTCTGCCCCTTGGGCAGGCTTCCCATCGCGTTCCACTTCGCGATCCAGCCGATCGCCGAGAAAAGGTTGGCGGTGAAGACGTGCGACTGCGGAAAGACGATCCGGTCGGCCTTGCGCAGGGCCTCGGTCAGCGCCGCGGGATCCCAATAGGTCGTCTTCGAGACGCCCTCGATGGTGCCGACGAGGACGAGCGTGGTCGTGTCGCCGCGCACCGTCCACATCGGTACGCCGCTCCTCCGGCCTGTGACGACGATCTCGTCGACCTGGGCGCGGTCGTCGGCGGATTTCTGCGCCGGCGCCGCGGACGCAAAGGCGGCCGCGGCCATCGCGGCCGCTCCGATGATCTTCAGCATTCACCCTCCCCGAGACTTCTTAATCCCCTGCCGGTCGCGAAATTCAGCGCGTCGGATGAACGCCCGTTGAATGCCGGCCAAAGAAAAGGGAGGACCGTCGCCGGCCCTCCCGTCGTCATTGCGAGCGAAGCGAAGCAATCCAGCGGTTCGGCCACCGGAACCCGGATTGCTTCGTCGCTTCGCTCCTCGCAATGACGAAGCTAGCGCTTGCGCTCGGGCGCCACCGTGATCTTCACCGTCTCGCCGTTATTGCCGGGGAAGCCGGTGAACATCGCCTCGATCAGGTTCGGAACGAGCACGCCGAGCTCGTCGGTGCGCGAGCGCGCCCGGGCGAGGCCCTCGAACACGGACTGGCCGTCGGGGCGGCGGATCTCCATGTCGAGGAAGCTGGTGTAGACGGTGTAGACGTCGACCTCGTCGCCGAAGCCGCGATACCAGAAGGGATCGTCCCAGCCGTAATAGAAAGGCGAGCGCAGCCGGCCATAGCCGCCGAAGCGCGACCAGTAAGGCCGGTAGCCGAAGCCGCCGCCTAAGCCGAAGCGGCTGTAGCCCATGGCCGGACGGGTGACGACCTGCTGGCGGCCGTCGTCGACTCCGAAGCCGAGCGAGACGATCAGCGACGCCGATTGCGGCGAGCTCGCCTCGCTATAGCCCTGGGCGATCATGTGCCGGCGGACGAGATCGGCATAGCGGGAGAATTCGAGTCCGCCGCGGTCCTCCGGATCGGCCGCCTGGATGGCGAAGCTCTGCCCGGCCGGAGCCGGCATCGCCTGATAGCGGGAAACCTGGGTCGGAAGACCGGTCGCGCAGCCGCCGAGCGCGAGCAGGGCCGCCGGAGCGGCCAGGGTCAGCAATTTTTTGGCGAGTGACATTGGGACTCATCCTCTTTGGAACGGAGCCGTAGCTGTAACTATATAGGAAACGGCGCCTTTCTACAAAAGGGTGACTGAATGGAGGCTGAAGGACGAAGCCGCCCGTCCTTCCGGATCAGGCCGGACCGCGCAAGCCGACGGCTTCGTAGGCGGCGTCGAGCGTCGGCTTGGCCGCGATCGCGGCTTTTTCGGCGCCTTTCGCCAGGATCGAGTCGAGCGCCGCTTCGTCCTCGCGCAACGCTTCGAAGCGCGCCCGGATCGGCCGCATCGTCTCGACCACCAGGTCGGCCAAAGCGGGCTTGAAGGCGCCGAAGCCCTGGCCGGCGAAGCGGGCGAGGACCGCTTCGGGCGTCTGGTCGGCCAGCACGGCGTAGATGGTGACCAAATTCACCGCCTCGGGGCGATCCGCCAGCCCGGCCATCGTCTCGGGCAGGGGCTCCGGGTCCGTCTTCGCCTTGCGGATCTTCTGGGCGACGAGATCGCGTATCGTCGGTGAGGTTGATCCGGCTCATGTCCGAAGGGTCCGATTTGGACATCTTGGCCTTGCCGTCGCGAAGGCTCATCACCCGGGCGCCGGTCGCTCCGATCAGCGGCTCCGGCACCTGGAACACTTCGCGGCCATAGTCCGTGTTGAACTTGATCGCGATGTCGCGGCACAGCTCGATATGCTGGCGCTGGTCGTCGCCCACGGGCACGTGGGTGGGCTGATAGAGCAGGATGTCGGCGGCCTGGAGGATGGGGTAATCGTAGAGCCCGACGCTCGAGCTGTCCTTGTTCTTGCCGGATTTCTCCTTGAACTGGGTCATTCGGTTGAGCCAGCCCAGCCGGGCGACGCAATTCAGGATCCAGGTCAGCTCCGGGTGGGCCGGCACCCGGGCGTGGTTGAACAAGGTGACCCGCTCGGGATCGAGCCCGCAGGCGACCAGCGCCGCCGTCATCTCGCGCACGTTGCGGCGAAGCTCGTTCGGGTCGACGAAGAGGGTGATGGCGTGCAGGTCGGCGAGGAAGAAGAAGCATTCGACGCCGCTGTCCTGCAGCTTCGTCCAGGGTTTTATCGCGCCGAGGAAATTGCCGAGGTGGAGATTACCCGTGGGCTGAATGCCGGAAAGAACTCTCATCAATCTTCCTCCGTGCCGATCAGGCCGGCTTCTTTCGCCGCAACAGCGCCTTCAGCGCTTCCTTGTCCATTCCGCCGATCAGCCAGACGGCCGGAAAGTAGACGGCGAGGCCCGTCCCGACGATTGCGGCGACTCCGATCATCCGACGCCCGACACCGCCCGTGAACCAGCCGCCGAGCAGCATTCGCACGGCGATCAGGGCGGCGACCATGACGGCCCCGGCCACGAATTGCCGGGCGATGCGGCCCGCCAGCCATGCCTCGATCCGGAAATGGCCGCGGCGGTGGAGGATAACATAGAGGATCACGCAATTGAGCCAGCTCGCAATGGCGATCGCCGCCGCGAGGCCAGCAATTCCGAACGGTGGGATCAGGGCGAAGTTGAGAGCGACGTTGGCGAGGAGCACGACGCCCGCGGTCTTGACCGGAGTCGCCGTGTCCTGGCGCGCGTAGAAGCCCGGTGTCAGCACCTTGACCAGCACATAAGCGGGGAGGCCGAGCACGATGATGCTGAGCACCAGCGCCGTGATCCGAGCATCCTCGTGCGAGAATTCGCCGCCTTGGAAGAGCGCTCCGATCAACGGCCCGGCTGCGACGCAAAGCGCGAGCGCGGCCGGCAGGCAGAGCAGCATCGCCAGGTCCGCCGCCTCGCCCTGGACCCGAGCGGCCTCGGCCGGTTCGTTCGCGCCCACGTGCCGGCTCACCTGCGGGAGTATCGCCGTGCCGAGCGCGGCGCCGATCACGCCCAGCGGAAGCTGGTTGAGTCGGTCGGCATAGTTGAAATAGCTCATCGCGCCGGTGCCGATCCGGGCGAGGAAGAAAGTGTCGATGAAGGCGCTGATCTGGTAGACGCCCGCGCCCAATGTGGCGGGGATGACCACCCGGACGAACTGGCGGACGCCCGGCGTCATCCGCGGCTTTCGGAGCTTCAGCGAAATTCCGGCACGGCGGCATGCGGCGATCAGGAGTCCGAGCTGGAGGACCCCGCCCATCGTGACTCCGATGGCGAGCGCCGTCGCCGTGACCGCTCCGCCGTCCCTGACAAGCAGCAATGCGATCAGCATGGCGAGATTGAGGAGCGCCGGAGCGAAGGCGGCGGCGGTGAATCGGGCGACGCTGTTTAGGATTCCGGAGAAGAGCGAGACGAGGCTGATCAGGATGAGATAGGGAAAGGTGATCCGGGTCAGGAACGTCGCGAGCCCGAGCTTCTCCCCATCATAACCGGAGATCGCCGCGACGAAGAGCGGCATGATGATCTCGAACAGCAAAGTGAACAGAATGAGGGTCGGCAGGAAGACCGCCAGCACCTCCTCGGAAAAGCGCCGGGCCCCGGCTTCGCCCTCCTCGCCGTGCAGCCGCTGGCTGAACAGAGGCACGAAGCCCGCCGAAAAGGCGCCTTCGCCGAACAGGCGGCGGAAGGTGTTGGGCAGCCGGAAGGCGACGAAGAAGGCGTCGGCGGCGGCGCTTGCGCCCATCACCCGCGCCATCAGCATTTCGCGGGCAAAGCCCAGCACCCGGCTCACCATGGTGAGGCCGCCGATCGTGCCGGTCGCCTTCCACAGGTTCATGGCGCCGCTCCGGGCCGTGAAAGAATCAGGCCTGGCCGATCTCGCCGGCGGCGGCGCCTTCGCCGCTCAGCTCCTGCTGTGCGCGCGCGACGTAGAGCGCGTGGAAATCGATCGGATCGAGCATCAGCGGCGGGAAGCCGCCTTCCTGAACCGTCTGGGCGACGATTTGGCGGGCGAAGGGGAAGAGGATCCGGGGCGCTTCGGCGAGCAGGAAGGCCTGGATGTCGGCCTCGTCGGTGACGTTGCGGATCCCGATCAGTCCGGCATACATGAGGTCGACGGCGAAGGCGGTCTGGCCGTCGGCGGTGGCGCGGACCTCGATCCTCAGAGCGACCTCGTAAATCTCGTCGTTGAGCTTGCTCGAGCCGATGTTGAAATCGACCTCGATCTTGGGCTGGGTCTGCCACTGATAGACGGCCGGGGAGTTCGGATTCTCGAACGAGAGGTCCTTCACATATTGGGAAATGACTCCGACGGCCGGCGCGGTGTCGTTGCCATTGGGCTGCGTCTCGGCATTATTGCCCTGCTCTTCGGCCATTTGATTCGCCTTGCAAAAATGAGGTGGAGTCGGGCCTCGACCCTGCGGGACCCGGTGCGCCCGGGCGGGTAGCAGGCGCGGCCGGACCGTGCAACCGGTCGGCACGGCGGAATATGAACCCCATGGAACCGTCCGCCATTTGAATCCTTGACGTCAACGGCCTATGTAGAGGCTCGTTGAGTTCGGAGAATGTAGTGACCGAGATTGTCCTCCTGGCGATGGTGGCCTTGTTCGTTGGGCTGAGGCTCTACTCGGTGCTCGGCCGCCGTACCGGTCACGAGCAGCAGCCGATCCTCCGCCCCGCGGAGACCGCGGCCGCGACCGAAGCCGCGGCGCCCACCGCCGACCTCGCGGTCGACCGGCCCGAGACCGGCGGATTCGTCTACGAGGAACCGGCGACCCCCGGCATCCGCGCCATCGTCGGAGCCGACCCGAGCTTCGACGTCGCCCGCTTCCTCGACGGCGCCCAGGCCGCCTACCGGATGATCCTCGAAGCCTTCTGGCGCGGCGACCGCGAGGAGCTGAGGCACCTCGTCGGCGGCGACGTGCTGGCGACCTTCGAAGAGGCCATCACGGCCCGTGAAGAAGCCGGCGAGCAGCTCGACAACCGCCTCGTCCAGATCGAGCGGGCGGTGATCTCGGATGCCCGTCTCGTCAGCCGGACCGCCGAAGTGGACGTCCGTTTCGACGCCGACATCGCCGCGGTCACCCGCGACCGCGAGGGCAAGGTGATCGCCGGTACCCTGAGCGACGCCATCCCGACCCACGACGTCTGGACTTTCCGCCGCAGCCTTGCGAGCGGCGACCCCAACTGGCTGCTCGTCGAGACCGACGAAGCGGAGTGATTGCTCCCCGGCCTTCGCCGGGGAACATTCGAACAGAAACAATTTTCCTACAGCCCGTCCCAAGGGTTATTCTCCTCAGGTGGGCATTTCCGAATCATACAGCGTCATCCGTCTCGCCCCGATAAGTGTTGAAGCTGACGCTGACGGGAAACAAAGGATTCTTCGGCCCGACATGCGGGTCCTTTGTGTCTTTTGCGCGCTTGTAGCCATGATGCTCCTCGCCAGCTGCGTGCCGAAGCAGCGGCCGCTCGCGCCGCCGCCGCCGCCGGTTGCGGAGCCTGCGCCGCCCGCGGAAGCGAAGCCGCCGACCGCCGCCGCCCTCGGCGTCTCGCGTGCGCCCGTCCGGTGGGTGGTCGACGACGACGCCATGGCCGCCCGCGCCCTCCAGGCCTTTCGGATCAGCTGCCCGGCGCTCATCAAGCGAACCGACGCCAGCGGGCTTACGCGGCCGGAGGACTGGAAGCCGGCCTGCGCCGCCGCGACCCTCGCCGGACCGGAATCCGCCGTCAAATTCTTCGGCGAGCATTTCGAGGGGATCCAGGTCGGCGACGGCGTCGCCTTCGTCACCGGCTATTTCGAGCCCGAGATCGCCGGCTCGCGCACCCGCCAGCCCGGCTATGAAATACCGATCTACCGCAAGCCGCCCGACCTCGTCGAAGTCGACGCCGCCACCGCGGAGGCGGCTGGCACGCCGCGCCGCGGCCGGCTCGAAAACGGTGTCGTCGTGCCGTATTACGAGCGTGGCGAGATCGAGGCGGGGGCGATCGCCGGCCGAGGCCTCGAAATCGCCTGGGCGGCCGACGAGATCGAGCTCTTCTTCCTTGAAATCCAAGGCTCGGGCCGGCTTCGCCTGCCCGACGGCACGGTGATGCGGATCGGCTATGCCGGGCAGAACGGCCGCGAATATGTCGGCATCGGCAAGCTGATGAAGGACCGCGGCCTGCTCGGCCCCGGCCAGACAAGCATGCAGGGCATCGTCGCCTGGCTTCGCGCCCATCCCGAGGAGGGCAGGGCGATCATGCGCGAGAACAAGAGCTATATCTTCTTCCAGGAGCTGACCGGTCCGGGCCCGCTCGGCGCGCTCGGGCTTCCCGTCACCGGCCGGGCCACCGTCGCCACCGATCCGAAATATGTGCCGCTCGGAGCGCCCGTGATTCTCCAGCTCGACCGAGCCGAGGCGAACGGCCTGTGGGTGGCGCAGGATACCGGCGGGGCGATCCGGGGCTCGAACCGCTTCGATACCTTCTGGGGCGCCGGCGCCGAGGCGGCCCGGATCGCCGGCGGAATGCAGGGCCGCGGCCGCGCTTACGTGCTCGTGCCCAAAGGCACCCTGGCGCGGCTCGATGCGACGACTGGGCCCTGACGAAGCGAAATTGTGGGCGAAGGTGGTCGAATTGGTGCGGCCGCTCGACGGCGTCGCCTCGCCTGAGCTCGTCGGCTCCCCGGCGGAGGCCGGGGCCCGGGAGGCGCCTGTGCCGGGCCCCGGCCCTCGCCGGGGCGCTGCTCAGCCGCCTCCGCCGCCGCCGCCCGCTCGCAAGGCCCCCGGCACCACCCTCGACGGAAGCTGGGACCGCCGGCTGAGCCGCGGGCTGGTCGCGCCCGACGCCATGCTCGATCTGCACGGCCACAACCTCGCCACCGCCTACGACCTGCTCGACGGCCGGCTCGAGCAGGCGATCGACTCCGGGGCTCGGCTCCTCCTCCTCGTCACCGGCAAGCCGCCCGGGCCGGAAGGGCCGGCGCGGCGCGGCGCCATTCGAGCCGCCGTCGGCGACTGGCTGAACGCCTCGCGCCATTCGAGCCGGATCGCTGCCGTCCGCAACGCCCATCCCCGCCACGGCGGTTCGGGGGCGCTCTACATCGTCCTTCGGCGGCCGCGGGGGTGATGGATACCGAATGGTAACGCTTCCGGCATAATGTGTCCTGGCAACGCGCGCCTGTGGGGGGCGTCAGGCCGGACAGGAAACACCGCCGATCATGCCTTCGACGGTCGGAAAGATCAGCAATCGCGTGCTCTCGATAATGGCGGGGCTGTCGGCCTTCGTGCTGACCCTTCTGGGCTTCCTTCTGCTCGGAAGCCTGAACCAGCAGGTGACGGCCTCGGTCGTGTTCGGACTCTTCGCCCTGACCATCGTCTATATGGCGGCCGAGCGGCCCAACAGCGCCCATGCCCGTGCCGTCGCCTCGCTCATCGACCGGCTGCTCGCCGTCAGCCGCGGCGATCTCGCGTCGCCCGCGCCGCCTGCCTTGAAACGCGAGATGCCCGCCTTGGCCGCCGCCGTCGAAGGCCTGTTCGACCAGGTCCGCTCCAATCTCGACGACGCCCAGGCGATGGCGATGTACGATCCGGTGACCGCGCTTCCCAACCGGGTCCATTTCCGCCGCGAGGCCGAGCGCATCTTCGCTTCCCGCGACAGTGGCGCGGCCTTGCTGTTCGTCGATCTCGACGGCTTCAAGGAGGTCAACGACCGCCTCGGCCATGCCCATGGCGATCAGGTTCTGATCATGGTCGCCAACCGCCTTCGGGTCGTGCTCAAGGCCGAAGTGGCCGACGGGACGCTGGCGCCGCCTTTGCTCGCCCGGCTCGCCGGCGACGAGTTCACCATGCTCCTTCCCGAAGTCTCGACCCGCGAGGAGGCGGAACGGATCGGGGCCCGGGCGCTCGCCGCCCTCGCCGATCCCTTCAAATCCCCGGTCGGGTCCGTTCTCATCGGCGGCTCGATCGGGATCGCGCTCGCGCCCGAGCACGGCTCCGATCTTACCGCTCTGATGAAGGCGGCGGACGTCGCCATGTACCATGCCAAGGCGTCCGGCCGCTCGCGCCTGTGCACCTACGAGCCGGGCCTCGCCCGTGCCTCCGAGGAGCGCAACGCCCTCGAGGCTTCGGTCCGCCGCGCGGTCGAGCGGCATGAGCTCGAGCTCGTCTTCGAGCCGCGCCTGTGCCTTCGCACCGGCGCCATTACCGCCGCCGAAGCGCAAATCCGCTGGAACGGCGAGGCCGGAAGCCGGATTCTCTCGGGCGAGGAGCCGCTGCTCCAGGAAACCGGTCTCGCCGTCCGGCTCGGCGAATGGACCCTGGACGCCGTTTCCGCCGCGCTCGAACGCTGGCGCGCCGCCGGCCTCGACCACCGGCTCTGCTTCCCCGTCGCCGCTCGCCAGTTCGAACGGCTTGACTTCATCGAGCGCCTGCGCAGCGCCCTGACCCGTGCCGGAGCGCCGCCCTGGGGGGTCGAGATCGAGCTCAACGAGGCCGCCGCGTCCGGCTGCGACAAATGGGTGGTCGCCGAGCTCGAGCGGCTCCGCTCCGACGGAGTCGAGGTCTGCGTCAGCGACTTCGGATCCGGCCGGGCGCGCCTTTCCGGCTTCGCCAGCCTGCCGATGAACCGGGTCCGCCTCGACAGCGGCATCGTCGCCGACATCGACCGGTCGGAGCGGGCGAGGAGCGTCGCCGCCTCGCTCATCCATCTCGTCCACGGCCTCGGCTGCGAGGCGGTCGCCGCCGGCGCCGAGCGGCAGGACCAGGTCGAGGTGCTCCGCGCCCTGGGCTGCGACAGCCTGCAGGGCTTTCCCGGCGTCGCTCCGATGCCGGAGGACGCCTTCCTCGCCTGGGCCGATGCGCAGGATTGCGCCCGAAGCCTGGCCCACGACGTCTATCCCAGCGCGCCCCTGACGATGCGCGCGTAGATCCGGGCGAGGGCTCGAAGGTCCTCCTCCGAAGCCGCCTCATCCAGCTTGTGCATGGTGGCGTTGGGAAGCCCGAAATCGACGACCGGGCAGATCTCGATCAGGAAGCGGCCGTCCGACGTTCCGCCGCTGGTCGACAGGATCGGCTCCACGCCCGTCTCCTCCCGGATCGCCCGGGTCACCAGAGCGTAGAGCGGCCCCGCCGGGGTCAGGAAGGCCTCGCCCGAGATCATCGCTTCCAGGGTCGCTCCGGGCGCCTCCGTTTCGGCCGTCCGCCGAACCAGGGCGACCAGATCCTCGCCCCGGTGGAGGTTGTTGAAGCGGATGTTGAGCTGGATCCGGGCGCTGCCCGGGATGAGGTTGGTCGCCTTCGTGTCGCTTTCGACCGCCGTCACCTCCAGGTTGGACGGCTGGAAGGCGTCGGTGCCGTCGTCGAGGTGGAGCGCCTCGAGCGCCGCGACCACCCGCGCCAGCCCGGGGATCGGGTTGTCGGCGCGGTGCGGATAGGCGACATGCCCCTGCACGCCCGGGATCGTGATCCACAGGTTGACCGAGCCGCGGCGCCCGATCTTGACGGTGTCGCCGAGTCGGGCCTCGGAGGTCGGCTCGCCGATCAGGATCATGTCGGGCCGGATTCCCCGCTCGGCCATCCAGGCCATGATCGCCCGGGTGCCGTGGACCGCCGGGCCTTCCTCGTCGCCGGTGATGAGCAGGCTCAAGGTGCCGCGATGCTCCGGAACCTCGGCCGCGGCGGCGACGAAGGCGGCGATCCCGCCCTTCATGTCGACCGCGCCGCGGCCGTGGAGGAGACCGCCGCGAAGCTCGGGACGGAACGGATCGGTGCCCCAGCCTTCGCCCGGAGGAACGACGTCGAGATGGCCGGCGAAGCCGAAATGCGGGCTTCCGGCGCCGCGCGTCGCGAACAGATTCTCGACCTCGCCGCCGCTGACGAAGCGGTGGACCTCGAAGCCGAGCGGCCCCAGCGCCGCCTCGAGCGAGTCGAAGACCGCTCCGCGGGCGGGGGTGACGCTGGGGCAGGCGATCAGCTCGGACGCAAGCTCTACCGGGTCGATTGCGCGGGTCATGCGGCTTCGCCTAGCAAGGGGGCCTCCGCTTGCCCAGCGAAAGGCCCTTGCATGCCCAGGCTCGACCTCGACTCGATCCCGCAGACCAACCTCACCGGCTATCCTTCGCCCTGGCGCGAGGAGATGGCGAAACGCCACTACCGCCGCCTCGGCCCGGTCTCCGGCCTCAGCGACTTCGGAGTCAGCCACGTCACGCTGGAACCGGGCGGAGTTTCGAGCCAGCGCCACTGGCACGAGGAGGAGGATGAGTTCGTCGTCATGCTCGAGGGCGAGGCGGTGCTGGAAGAGGAAGGCGTCGAGACGGTGATTCGGGCCGGGGACTGCGCCAGCTTTCCCAAGGGGGTGGCGAACGGCCACCGTTTGGTCAATCGCGGCGCCTTGCCTTGTGTCTTCATCGCGGTCGGCAAGCATGCCCTGAGCAACTGCCACTATCCCGACATCGACCTGCATCTCGACGGCGACACCAGCCGCTTCACCCGCAAGGACGGTACGCCTTATTAGGAGCTGTGAACGCCATTCCGGTTTGGCTCAATTCGCCTTGCCTTCAGCGAGCCAAGCTGTGCCGCAGCGCGGGATCCTTGATCAATTCGATGTCGCGTCGGTGATCGCTGGCGACGCGCTCTACCCGATCGCTCAGGCGGTCAAGGTCGGGACGCATCGCCTCGGCGGCCTCTTTCGCGGGCTGCAGCCTGCGAGCGTCACTTTCATCGCGGCTCTGACCGGTCAGCGTCCTAGTCCTCAGTCTTGCCATCGAAACCCCACTTTCCGAGCTTCTCAATCAGAGGCTGAAAGATCGCCGTGACCTCATCGGTCAGACCCTCGAACACCTCACGCGTTTCTCCGGTGTCGTGCAGGCGATGCGAGCCGTCGACCGTCACCACATAGCGTATTTCACCGTCGGATGCTAATATAGGAACTCGCAGGCTCCACGCGAGATCCGGCCACACGCGCCGGCGCAAGGCCCGGTGCCGCTCGTTGGTCAATTTGAATTCCTCCGGGAATGGGGCGATGTCGAATTGCGGCTGTCCCTCCTTCCAGGCCACCCCCACCAGAGAGCCGTCCAGCGGAAGGAGCATATCCTGATCGGTGTCTTCCCCGAAATTGGCGCCGAACCGGAGGCGGAGCGAGTGAAGGTAGTTTTGCGGGCGCATCGCGACGGCGGACCTTACCCGCCCCTTCGGCGAACCTTTCTGAAGGATCTGACGCGCTCGCTCGAAGGTGGCCTCCGTGAGCCGAACCACTTGCCAGCAAGCCTCGCGGTAGGTTTCCGGGAATCGAAACAGCCTGGTATCGATCTCGGCTAGTGCGGCCTTGGTCATGTCCGCGAGCAACTCTTGCGCCTCCTCGTAGCCCAGATCGAAGTCCATCATTTTGATCTGCGGCCTGAGCGTGATCAGTTCCGACGGCCCGACGGCTCGTAAACTGAGGCTCGCCGATCCAAAAAGGCTCGTCTGGATCAGGGACGGAAGCCAGCTCAGGCGTCCCGGACCGTCCCGGCCGCGCCCGTCGCTCATCGGACCGCCGATCGCAAAGGCGATGGTCATCGCATTGCCGTCGAGCTCCCGCTCCTCATCAAACGGCCAAGCCGGCAGATTGGAAACGATCCCTCCGTCCACGAACTTGCCTGATTCGAAGGTCCAGAGATCGAAGATTACCGGCAGGCAGATGGAAGCGGCGATAGCATCAGCGATCTCGACGGTCGGGGTCGTATCGGCGGAGAAGAGCTCAAGCCGGCGATGCGTCAGATTGGCGGCTACGACCTTGAGGGCAGGCCGGGCGACCCCGTCGAAGTCGGAGAAGAGTACTTTTCGATCCGGTTCATCCGGAAATAGTCGGGAGGTCAGCATCCCTGCCAGCGCATTGCGCAGCGTATGAAGCTTAGCGAGGCCGGAAAGGCCGCTGGCCATGACCAGAGCGAAAGCGGTGCCGCTCAGCAACCAGAAGCCGATGATCCAGAAAGCTGCCGGAAAGCCGCTGGCGCCGACGGCCACGAAGGACGCAAGAAGCGCCATTAGTATCAAAACGAGGCACACCAGGACGCGCCGCCCGGTCGCCAGCACCATCAGAGTCCGTAAGATCGCGATCTGGAGCCAAGCTCCAGGGCCGAACAGGTCCGTGGGCGCTTTCAGGCGGTTATCTATCTGAGCCAGGCTGTCGAGTATGCTCCGCCGCGCCACCGGGTGCATGATCTCATCGGCCTGGAAGCCTGAGGCCGCAAGCGACGCTATGATCGCACCGGCCGACGTGCCGGCATAGCCCATGACGTGAACGCCGCGCTGTTCTAACGCTTTGAGTGCACCGATATGGGCGATGCCCTTGGCACCTCCTCCGGAAAAAGCCACGAAGGCCCGGCGCGGGTCTGCGCGGCACGGCTCGGGAGCCGAAGCGGGGTGATCGGGATCCATCATGCTGCGGCTGGCATTGGTCAAACGTCCCGGCGCGCGCGACGTTGGTAAAGTTCGTAGATGAGCCTTCCGTCATAGGATTCATGCTCCGAGAAGGGATCCATCTCGAACAGGGACCTAAATTCGTTGACGCTATCGGCTCCCACCAAGCCTGTGATGATCTCCTCCACCCGATCCATGATTTCTCCATAGCCGTGGAAGTTATCCAACTCGGCGATCATCAGGAACTCGGCGGGCGCGCCGTGATGGCCGGCATCGGCAAGCACCTCGACTTCGCGCACACCGGATTCTTCGTCCGCCATCTCATAGAATTTTTCTGCAATAACCTTGGTCAAATCATCCGAGAGCGCACGCTTGAGCTTCACGCGCGAGGCGGCGCGGATCGCATTGCGCCGCCGCGACCCGCGTTCCCGCGAGGTTTTGGTTTCGCCCAGAACGACCTTCGAGTTCTTGGCGCGGCGAAGCGCCTTCGCGTCGCCGTCGTTAAGGTCCTTGAGAAGCTTGAGGACGTCCGCCTGCCGGGTATACTGAGCGGCTACCGCCTTTCCCGGCCTCGGACGACGGATTGAGGGATGGAATTCTTCGCAGGTCCCACGCTCTCCGGTATACGCCCGCAAGACGGCGTCGAGACTGGGACGGTCGGCACTTCGGATCCACACGCGGAGTAGATAATCGCTGGAGCCGAGGACCCGAAAGAGGGAGTAGCCGAAGATCCGTTCCCGGGTCAGTTGCTCTACGAGGAAGCGGGGGTCTGACTTCGCCTTCGTGCCCGTGAGGAAAATCACCACCTCCATTTCGTCGAACCGGCGATGCAGAATTTCCGACCAGCGAAACCGGTTCGCGACCTCCGGGAAGGCGTCCTCCGGTCGCACGGTGAGTCGGCTCCGCGCGTCGGTGGTGACAGCGTCCAGTATGTCAATGATGTCCTCGACGACCGGGCGCGATTCCGGCGTGCGTGCGCACATCTGCTGGATCAAGTCCGATAGAGGCTTGCATTGCAGATCGCGCAGCGGCGTCGAATCGATATACTCGTGAGTCGAGAAATAGCCCTCCACCGCTTTCAAGCGATCGCCGTGGCTGTCTATTTGGTCGATCGGATGTCGACCCGCGAGCAACTCGTAGAAGGTCACGCCCAGCGAAAAGACGTCGCTTTCATAGGAAGGGTCCGTGGTCTCGAGCTCGGGAGCCATGTAGCCCTTGGTTCCGCCGCGGACGACGGTTTCGCCCTTCCGGAAGGCGTAGCCGAAGTCCGAATATCTCGGGAGATAGTGGCCCGCTTCGTTGCTGACGAGAATGTTGGCCGGCTTGATGTCATTGTGGATGATGCCAAGCGATTTGAGGGCTTGCAGCCCGTTCGCCATGTGATGAAGTAGACCGAATTTGTTTGCGGGACTGAACGTCGAAAACGCCTTTCCCTGATAGAAATCGAGCAGACTTCCTTCGCTGGCGAGGTCCATGACCAAGCCCGCGACCGCGAATGTTTTGCCCCTTAGGTCTGCGGGCTGGCCAACCTTGAAGTGCGGTCGCATAATATAACGGTTGATTACGCTGCCCAGGAGCCGGGTTTCGGCTTCCAGACGCGCTTCGTTCAACTGGAAATTATGTTCCGTGCGCTGATCCCAGGGAGTATACCTAACCTTCAGCGCAAGCCTTGAGTGTTCGAGAAAGTGGATATTGCGCACTGCCCAGATTTCCGCCTGTCCACCGCCTTTTATGAACGTCATCAGCTCGATGCGTTCGTCCAGTACGTCGCCAGGTTCAAGGATGCTGCTCAATGGGCGTTTCCAACGTCGAGAATGTCAATAATCACACCAGAATAATTGTCGCGCGGACGACATAACCGGCCACGCACCAGAATTTCGTCACGCAGGTCCGCTGCGGTCGGCGCGCGCCTGCTGAGCGCCCCCAGTTCTTCCTGAGACAGCACATCCATCAGCCCGTCCGACGAGATCATAAGCCTGCACGGCTCGCGAAACTCGATTAAGTCGTAGGCGATTGGCCGTGGCCGGTGCCGACCCAGAGCATTGACCAGCACGTTCGAGCCGCCTTGCGACTTGAGGTCGCTGAAGTTGGAGAAGATCCTGTGCTGATCAACAGCTGTATGTTCCCGGGAGAGCAACGCGATGCCGCGCCTGTCGATAAGAAAAATCGGCGAGTCGCCGAACGTGGTGAATTGGAGACGCCCGCTCCTGATCACCGCGAGAGTAAGCGTAGTCGCGGGAACACGTGCGATATCGCCGAACCTATTTCGATAGAGTTCATGTAGTCGGGAAATAAGCCGCTCCCAATCGGGAGCATCATGCGCGCTTGAAATATCGCTTCGAAACAGATTGAGCGCTTCCGTCGCCGCGAACTGACTGGCGTCGGCGCTGCTGGGCACCGACCCGACGCCGTCCGCTACGGCATAGAAGCCATCAGCGTCGCTCGCGACTACCGCGTCTGCGTTCAGGGAACGTACTGGTCCACATTCTGAGAAAACGCACAACTCGTAGTGCAAATGCGCCTCCCCACTTGGCACAGATGATCAAGACTAAACGATCGATGGGGACATGCAAATGCTAATTCCGTTTTCATTCAACCATCTGCATCGCTTGGGTTTGCTGGGACGTCCCCTCCGCTTAGTCGCTCCGTTGCCCAGAACGGGTCAGCAATGGGCGCGGCGCTGAATAGCCGAAGCGTAGCCCATTGCCGTGAACACAATCATGCTTCTATTCGGCCTGGGTCTCATATTCCTCGATGACCCAAGGTTCCTCCTGCGCCGCCTCCACCCATTCGCGAAGCCAGGGGTGGGAGAGCATGCCTTCCATATAGGCGGCGGCGAAGCGGGGGACCGGGACCGAATACGTGACGAAGCGGGTGACGACGGGGGCGAACATGATGTCGACCGCCCCGAAGGTGCCGAACAGGTAAGGTCCGCCGCCGCCGTGCCGGGCCCGCGCCTGGGCCCATAATTCGAGGATCCGGACGACCTCGGCGCGGACGTTTTGCGACATCTCCTTCGCCGGAAATTGCTTCCTGAGGTTCATCGGGCATTCGCGGCGGAGGTTGTCGTAGCTCGAATGCATCTCCGCCGCCATCGACCGGGCCATGCCGCGGGCGATCTCGTCCTTGGGCCAATAGCGGTCGCGGTCGGTCTTGTCGGCGAGCCATTCGACGATGGCGAGCGAATCCCAGATCACCGCCTGGTCGTCCCAAAGCACCGGCACCTTGCCGCCCGACGGCGCGAATTCGTTGCCCTCGCGGGTCTTTTCCCATTCCTCGTCGAACAAAGGAACGGTGATCTCCTCGAAGGCGAGGCCCGACTGCTTCACCGCCAGCCAGCCGCGCAGCGACCAGGAGGAATAGGCCTTGTTGCCGATGATGAGCTTCAGCATGTCGTCTCCCCTGCGCCGCCGCTCCTGAACATCAGCTTGGGCGCCGTGTCCAGCGGACAAAGAAAAAGGCCGCCGCCCGTCGGGGCAGCGGCCTCTGTCTCTTCCCGTCATCCCGGACTTGATCCGGGATCCATGAGCACCGTGGTCCTCATTGAGGCGCCTGCGCTCATGGATTCCGGCTTTCGCCGGAATGACGAGCTTACGCTTCTTCCGTCTCGTCCGACTCGCTCTCGTCGGCCTCTGCCGCCGCCGGAGCGGCTTCCGCCGTCGGAGCTGCTTCGGTGGCGATCTCGCCCGGCTCGGCGTTGGGATCGTAATCCTCGGTGAAGCCGGCGGTGTCCTTCTCGAACATGTCGGCCATCACGTCGACGCCCTTCGCCTGGAGCTCGGCCTCTTCCGGCGAGCGGGCGACGTTGACGTGGATGGTCACCGACACTTCCGGGTGAAGGGCGATGCGGACGTCCTGAACGCCGATCGACTTGATCGGCCGGTCGAGGACGATCTGGTTCTTGGCGATCTTGTGGCCCTCGGCTTCGAGCAGCTCGGACAGATCCCGGGCCGAGACCGAGCCGTAGAGCTGGCCCGTGTTCGACGCCTGGCGGATGAGCTGGACGGTGATCCCGTCAATGCCCTTCGAATCCGTCTCGGCCACCGCGCGGCGCTCGGCGTTGGTGGCCTCGATCCGCTCGCGGTTGCTTTCGAACACCTTGCGGTTCGATTCGTTGGCCCGAAGCGCCTTGCCGTTGGGAAGGAGGAAGTTGCGGGCATAGCCGTTCTTCACCTTCACCAGGTCGCCGATCGCGCCGAGCTTCTCGATCCTCTCGAGGAGAATGACTTCCATTGGATCGGCTCCTTATTTCACGACGTAGGGGAGAAGGCCGAGATGGCGGGCGCGCTTGATCGCGGTGGCCAGCTCGCGCTGCTTCTTGCCGGAGACGGCGGTGATCCGCGAGGGGACGATCTTGCCGCGCTCGGAGACGAAGCCCTGGAGCAGCCGGACGTCCTTATAGTCGATGACGGGAGCGTCCTTGCCCGAGAAGGGGCAGCTCTTGCGGCGGCGGAAAAATGGGCGTGCCATGAATGCTGTCCTTTCTCTTTACGCGTCGGCGAAGTCGGGGCGGGGGGCGCGGTCGCCGCGGTCGCCGCGATCACGGTCTCGGCCGCCGCGATCACCGCGATCGCCGCGGTCTCCACGGTCGCCGCGCTCGCGCTCGCGCTCGCCGCGGCGCATCATCGCCGACGGGCCCTGCTCATGCTCGTCGACCCGAAGGGTCATGTAGCGGATGACGTCCTCGTTGATCTGGGTCTGGCGCTCGAGCTCGGCGACGGCCGGAGCGGGCGCGTCGAAGTCGAGCATCACGTAATGGCCCTTGCGGTTCTTGGCGATCCGGTAGGCGAGCGAACGAAGGCCCCAGGTCTCGGTCTTGACGACCTTGCCGCCGGCATCCTCGATGATCTTGGTGGCGGTCTCCGCCAGCGCGTCTACCTGGGCCTGGGCCAGGTCCTGACGCGCGATGAACACATGCTCGTAGAGCGGCATGGCTGCGCATTTCCTTGTCTTTGGCCGATCGCTGACGCCGCCCAATGCGGACGCCCCTCCGGCTTTCGTCTAAAAGCTGAACGGGGCGAAAAGGCATGGCCTTCGCCCCGGACAGCGGGCATGTGGCGGAAAGGCGCGCGAAAATCAACCCCCGCGCCTATTCCCTAGCGGCTGGCGGAGGCATTGCCCGCGCCACGGCAGGCCGTGAAGGACCAAAGGGCGTAGCCGAGGGTGGCGGCGAGCGCGGTGGCGACCACCGCCATGGAAGCCAAGTCGGCGATGGCGAGCGGGGCGAAGGCCCAGAGCCCGGCATAAGCCAGGCCGGCGAGCGTCAGCGACCAGCCGCCGACCCGAAGCGCGGCCTGGGCGAAGGCTTCGGCCTGCGGCGATTTGCGGGCGCGTCCGATCTGCTTGGGCATGAGGTTGGCATAAGCGGCCAGTCCGAGGCCGATCAGGATCTGCATCGTCCGCCTCGCGCCCTCGGCCCCGACCATTCCCGCGGCCTCGGCGTAGCGCAGGCCGCCGGCTACGGCGAGAATCAAGATCGCAAGCGCGATGGCGAAGGCGAGCCGCTTGATGATCATGGCATTTTTCCCTTGTTGAGTTTCGGTGCGGCTTCGTCTTCGGGCCCGGTGCGCCCGAGGTTGATCCCGAAAGCCTGCGAGAAGCCCAGCAGTGCGTCCTCGAGCACGGACAGTTTGAGTCGGTAGGTGATGGTCGTGCCCTGCTTGTCGGCCTCGACGAGGTCGGCTTCGCGAAGCACGGCGAAGTGCGCGGACATGGTGGGCTTGGAAACTTCGAAATGCTCGCTCAGCTCCCCCGCCGTCATCGGCCGTTGGCGCAGCAATTGCAGCACCCTGCGGCGAGTCGGATCGGCCAGCGCCTTGAAGACCTTGCTCATAAATTGGTAATTAGCTAATCATCGAAATAGAGTCAAGCGGCGCTTGCGCTCGCAAGGGACGCTGCCTACCAGCCCGCGCCGTAAGGAGTGGATCATGCGCGCATTCATTTTTCCCGGTCAGGGCAGCCAGTCGGTCGGCATGGGCAAGGCGCTCGGCGAAGCCAGCAGCGTGGCCCGGCATCTTTTCGAGGAGGTGGACGAGGCGCTGAGCCAGAAGCTGGCCCAGTTGATGGCCGATGGCCCGCCGGACGAGCTCACCCTGACCGAGAACGCCCAGCCCGCGATCATGGCCAATGCCGTCGCGACGCTCAGGGTATCGGGCGTCTCGATCGACAAGGCCGATTTCGTCGCCGGCCACAGCCTCGGCGAATATAGCGCGCTCTGCGCCGCGGGCAGCTTCGACCTCGCCACCGCCGCGCGCCTGCTCAGGCTTCGCGGGCAGGCGATGCAGCGGGCGGTGCCGGTGGGGCAGGGGGCGATGGCGGCGCTGCTCGGCGCCGACGTCGAGATCGCCCGGGCCGTCGCCGAGGCCGCGGCGCAGGGCGAGATCTGCACCGTCGCCAACGACAACGATCCCTCGCAGGTCGTCATCTCCGGCCATCGCGGCGCGGTCGAGCGCGCGCTCGACATCGCCAAGGAGAAAGGCGCCAAGCGCGCCATCCTGCTCCCCGTCTCCGCGCCCTTCCACTCGCCGCTGATGGAGCCCGCCGCCCGCGAGATGGAGCAGGCGCTCGCCGGAGTGGAGATCGACGAGCCGGCGGTGCCGCTCTACGCCAATGTCACGGCGGCGCCGGTGGAAGCGCCGGACGAGATCCGCCGCCTGCTCGTCGAGCAGGTCACCGGCCTGGTCCGCTGGCGCGAGAGCGTCGCCGCCATGGCCGAGGCCGGAGTCGACCATTTCGTCGAATTCGGCGGCAAGGTCCTGGGCCCGATGGTCAAGCGCATCGCCCCCGACGCGAAGGTGACCAGCGTGGTGACGATGGAAGACATCGAGGCGCTGGTGAAGGAAATCTGATCCGTCACCCGGCATGACGGCCTTGGTATGGAGAAACGCATGTTCGACCTCACAGGAATGACCGCCCTCGTAACCGGCGCGTCCGGCGGCATCGGCTCGGCGATCGCGGAGGCGCTGGCCGGGCAGGGGGCGCGGCTGGCGGTGTCCGGTTCGAATCTCGAGAAGCTGGAAGCCTTCCGCTCCGGGCTCGGCGGCGATCACGTGGCCCTTCAGGCCAATCTCTCCGACTCCGCCGCGGTCGATGCGCTGGTTCCGCGGGCGGTCGAGGCGCTGGGCGGCAAGCTCGACATCCTCGTCAACAATGCCGGAGTGACTCGCGACAATCTCGCCATGCGGATGAAGGACGAGGAGTGGAGCGACGTCATCCGGATCAATCTCGAGGCCGCCTTCCGGCTCGCCCGGGCCGCCCTGAAGCCGATGATGCGGGCCCGGCACGGGCGGATCATTTCCATCACCTCGGTGGTCGGAGCCACCGGCAATCCCGGTCAGGCCAATTACGCGGCGTCCAAGGCGGGTCTGGTCGGAATGTCGAAAGCGCTCGCCCAGGAAGTCGCCAGCCGCAACATCACCGTCAATTGCATCGCTCCGGGCTTCATCCGCTCGGCGATGACCGACGCGCTGCCCGAGGCTCAGACGGAGAGCCTGCTCGGCCGCATTCCCGCCGGCAAGCTGGGTGAGGGGAACGACGTGGCCGCCGCCGCCGTTTATCTTGCCAGCCGGGAGGCCGGCTACGTCACGGGGCAGACCCTCCACGTCAACGGCGGAATGGCGATGCTGTAACGCCAAGAGGAATGATCCGTTTCAGCTGCCGCCCCTTGCCAGCCCCGGCTGGGAGCGGCTAGGGCATCGCAAAACTACGACCTAGGGAAGGGCACGAAACATGAGCGAGACGTCCGATCGCGTGAAGAAAATCGTCGTCGAGCATCTCGGCGTCGAGGCCGACAAGGTCACCGAGGAAGCGAGCTTCATCGACGATCTCGGCGCCGACAGCCTCGACATCGTCGAGCTGGTCATGGCCTTCGAGGAGGAGTTCGGAGTCGAGATTCCGGACGACGCCGCGGAGAAGATCGGCACGGTCAAGGACGCCATCGACTATATCGAGGCCCACAAGGCCTGACGGCCTTGACCATTGGACCGGCGGTGACGAGCCGCTTGACATGAACGGCTCTCCGCCCAAGGCGGGGGGCCGTTCGTCTTTTTGCCCTTGGAGGAGCTTGGCATGCGCCGCGTAGTCGTGACGGGTCTCGGGATGGTGTCGCCGCTCGGCGGCGACGTCGAGACCAGCTGGAAGAACATCCTGGCGTCGAAAAGCGGCGCGACCCGCATCACCCGGTTCGACCCCACCGATTATGCCTGCCAGATCGCCTGCGAGGTGAAGCCGCCCGAGCACGAATATGGTTTCGACCCGGGCAAGCGCATCGATCACAAGATCCAGCGCCAGGTCGACCCGTTCATCGTCTACGGGCTCGACGCCGCCGGTCAGGCGCTCGAGGATTCCGGCCTCACCGATATGAGCGAGGAGGAACGCTTCCGCGCCGGAGTCTCGATCGGCTCCGGAATCGGCGGCCTGCCGGGCATCGAGAAGGAGGCGATCGTCCTCCACGAAAGGGGGCCGCGCCGGGTCTCGCCGCATTTCGTCCACGGCCGGCTGATCAACCTCATCTCGGGCCAGGTCTCGATCAAATACGGCCTGATGGGCCCCAACCACGCGGTCGTCACCGCCTGCTCGACCGGCGCCCATTCGATCGGCGACGCCGGCCGGATGATCGCGATGGACGATGCCGACGTCATGCTGGCCGGTGGCTCCGAAGACGCATTGTGCCCGCTCGGAATCGCCGGTTTCTCCCAGGCGCGGGCGTTGTCGACCAATTTCAACGACCAGCCGGAGCGCGCCAGCCGCCCCTACGACAAGGACCGCGACGGCTTCGTCATGGGCGAAGGGGCGGGCGTGGTCGTGCTCGAGGAATATGAGCGCGCGAAGAAGCGCGGCGCGAAAATCTATGGCGAGCTGGTCGGCTACGGCATGTCCGGCGACGCCTATCACGTCACCGCGCCCCATCCCGAGGGCGCGGGCGGCTACCGGGCGATGGAAGCGGCGATGAAGCGCTCCGGCCTCGATCTCGCCGACATCGACTATATCAACGCCCACGGCACTTCGACTCCGCTCGGCGACGAGCTCGAGCTTGGCGCGGTCCGCCGGCTGTTCGCCAACAATATCGGCCATTTGTCGATGAGCTCGACCAAGTCGGCGATCGGCCATCTGCTCGGCGGCGCCGGGGCGGTCGAGGCGATCTTCTGCATCCTCGCCCTGCGCGACCAGATCGTCCCGCCGACGCTCAACCTCGACAATCCCAGCGAGGGCACGGCGGGGGTCGATCTCGTCCCCCATGTCGCCAAGGAGCGCAAGGTGAAGGCGGTGCTCAACAACAGCTTCGGCTTCGGCGGCACCAATGCCAGTCTGGTGATGCGGGCGCTCTGACGGCCTCATGAAGAAGCTTGTCGCGCTCGTCCTGCTGCTCGCGGCCGGGCTCGCCGTCGGCCTCTGGTTCATCCAGGGCTGGAGCGGCCCCGGGCCGTCGCGGCAGCCGACCTCGGTGCTGATCGCGCCCGGCACCAGCCTCGCCGGCGCCGCCGAGCGGCTCGAACAGGCCGGAGTGATCGCGTCGTCCGAGCGCTTCCTGTTCCAGGCCAGATTGTTCGGCGGCGGCGAGTCGATCAAGGCGGGCGAATATGTGATTCCCCCCCGAGCCAGCCACGCCCGGATCCTGTCCCTCCTTCAGAGCGCGAAGACCCTTCAGCGCCTGGTGACGATCCCCGAAGGTCTCCCGTCCGTGCTCGTCCACGAGCAGCTGATGAAGGCTCAGGCGCTGACCGGCGAAGTGCCGGTGCCGGAGGAGGGGAGCGTCCTCCCCAACAGCTACAGCTACCAGCGCGGCGAGCCGCGGTCGCAGGTGGTGAGGCGAATGCAGGCGGCCATGTCGCGTACCCTGGCCGAGCTGTGGCCGAAGCGCAGCCCGTCGACTCCGGTCAAGACCCCGGCCGAGGCGGTGATCCTCGCCTCGATCGTCGAGAAGGAGACCGGCAAGGCCTCGGAACGGCGGATGATCGCGGGAGTCTATTCGAACCGGCTCCGGCAGGGGATGAAGCTCGATGCGGATCCGACCGTCATCTACCCGATCACCAAAGGCAGGCCGCTGGGCCGCCGGATCCTTCGGTCCGAGCTTCGCTCGAGCAACGGCTACAACACATACGCCATGGCCGGGCTTCCGGTCGGGCCGATCGCCAATCCCGGCAAGGAATTGATCGCCGCGGTGCTGAATCCGGCGGAGACCCAGGCTCTCTATTTCGTCGCCAGCGGCGATGGCGGCCACGTCTTCGCCAACACGCTCGCCGAGCACAATGCCAACGTCGCGAAATGGTTCGCGATCAGGCGGGCGCGGGGGGAGATGTAGTCGTCATTGCGAGGAGCGAAGCGACTCGGCAATCCAGCTCGGCGTTCGCGACAGACTCGGTGCTGGATTGCTTCGCTTCGCTCGCAATGACGGCTAGAGCGCCAGCCTTCTCCGCTCGATCCCCGACCCGCTGCCCGGCGCCTGGGCGCAAGTGAAAGGCTCGACCGCCACCTTGCGAGCTTCCCAGCTGACCTGGATCGCCATCCGGTCGTCGACCATCATCCCGACATGGTCGTCGCAGAAAAGGAGGTCGCCGCGCTTCAGCGGAGCGTCATCGCCTAGGGCTTCGCCAAGCGCCCGCTGCTCCCGCGTATCGCGGGGCGCCTCGACTCCGCACAGCTGCAGGGCGAGCTGGACCAGGCCGGAGCAGTCGATGCCGTGGCAGGTGCGGCCGCCGGGCCGGTAAGGCGCTCCGAGCAGGCGCTGGGCCACCGCCACCGGATCCTCCTCGGGCTCGCCCACGGCGCGCAAATAGGCCAGCGGCACGAAGCCGCCCTCGAACTCGAGCGAGGCGCCGCGCACTGTCCCGTGCAGGCGCGAGCCCATCGGCAGATGGGACAAAGTCGCGGCGAGCGGGTCGGGCCCGGACTGGATCGGCGCCAGCGCCTCGACCACGACATGGGTCGGCTCGAGCGGATCGGCGAGCTCGATCGCCTCGACATAGCCGACCCGGTGGTCGGCGAGGCAATAGCCCCAGGCCCAGCCGGCGGTGAGATCGAGGACCGCGAAGCCTTCGCCCGGAAGCAGCTCTGAGACCGCTTCGGCGCCGTCCGCCGGCTCGATCAGGACGGACGTGGCGATCAGCCCGCAGGCGCGAAGGAGCGGGGCGGCATAATGCGGCGCGAAGAGCCGGCCGGCGAGCGCGATGTCGGCGATGTCGCTGCGCCAGGCGTGGAGGCGCGGGTCGAGCCGGATCGACGGGCCCTCGAGCGCGATTCTCCGCTCAGTGCTGGAGGAGGATGCCCCGTTCCTTGGCCGCGCCACGGCGGTTCGAGCTTTCCTGCTGCTCGATATTGCGTTCGAAGCGCTCAAGGAAATCCTGCCCTATGCTGGTCTGGGCGACGAAGACGTTACGGCGGTCCGCCTCGTCGCGCACCCGCCGCAGATAGCCGAGCGTGCCCAGCGTATTCAAGGCGCGCGTGATCACCGGCTTGGACACCCCCAATATATGGGCGAGGCCGCGCACCGTATGGGGCCCAGGGGTGAGGTAGACCAGCAGCAGAAGGGCCATCTGGCGATTGGTGAGGTCGGGCTGGCCCGACCGCACGTAGCTGATCAGTGTTTGCATCCAGCTCCTGAGAGCACGCTCCGGCACTGGCTTGTCTCCGTGTTTCCAGGCAGCTTGTTCCGGGTCCTAAACCAGTCAGGACGGTTTTCGTTTCGTTAAATATTGAGAATTCGACGCAAATACCGCCCAGCCCGTCAGTTGGCGTAGCGCTCCGACAGCGCCGACCATGCCGCGCGCAACCCGAAAGCGTCGCCGCCCTTGGGCCTTCCGGGCTTGGCCGAGCCTCGCCAGGCATAAGTGTCGAAATGGGCCCAGGGCAGGCCTTCGGGGACGAATTTCCTGAGGAACAGCGCGGCGGTAACCGCTCCGGCCATCGGCACGTCCGACGAGTTGCTCAGGTCGGCGATGTCCGAGGAAAGCATGTCTTCGTAGGGAGTCCAGAGCGGCAGCCTCCAGACGGGGTCGGCGGCCGCCTCGCCCCCGGCCAGCAAGTCCCCGGCCAAAGAGTCGTCATTGGCGAACAGCGCCGGAAGATCGGGCCCGAGCGCGACCCGGGCCGCTCCGGTCAGCGTAGCGAAGTCGAGGATCAGCTCCGGCTCGCCTTCCGCCGCCTTGGCGAGGGCGTCGCCGAGGATGAGCCGGCCTTCGGCGTCCGTATTGTCGACCTCGACGGTCAGGCCCTTGCGGCTCCTCAGCACGTCGCCGGGGCGGAAGGCGGCGCCGGAGACGCTGTTCTCGACCGCGGGAATGAGAAGATGGAGGCGGACCGGGAGTCGGTTCTTCATCACCAGCCGAGCCAGCGCCAGAGCGTGGGCGGCCCCCCCCATGTCCTTCTTCATCACCCGCATCCACGAGGCCTGCTTGATGTCGAGCCCGCCCGAATTGAAGCAGACGCCCTTGCCGACGATGGCGATCCGGGGATGACGACGGTCGCCCCATTCGAGCTCGACCAGCCGCGGCGATCGCTCGGCGGTGGCGGCGCGGCCGACGGCGGCGATCATCGGATAGCCTTCATCGAGCGCGGCGCCGGCGGTGACGGCGATCTCCGCGCCGCATTCGTCCGCCACTTCGCGCACCGCCGACTCGAGCTCGGCGGGGCCGAGATCGCCGGCGGGCAGGTTGACCAGGTCGCGGATGAGAATGACGGACTGCGCCGTGAGGACGATCTCCTCGATCCGGGCCGGCTCGGACGTGAGCAGGACCCGCGGCCCCGATTTGCCCTCCGCTTTCTTGTAGCGCTCGAACCGATATTGGCCGAGCAGCCAGCCGAGCGCCGCCGGCCCGGGTGCGCGGCCTTCGACCCGGTATTTGCCCTCGGGCAGGCTCTCCGCGGCCTTGGCGAGGCACCAGGGGCTGAGTGCGTCGACATTGGCGACCCCGAGCAAGGCCGACCAGTCCGACTGCTCGCCGGGAAGGATGGCGAGCTGATAGCCCTCGCCCCTGAAACCCTGCGCCGCGACCGCCCGGCGAACCCGCTCGGGCCGAGCCTTCAGCCAGGAGTTGAAGCCTTTCTTGTCGACGAGGTGGAGGGCGACGGCCGGCTGGCCCTTGTCGGGCTGGAGGAGGGGGGAGACTTCTGTCATGCTGTGCCCCTAACGGATGCAGGGGGCGCATTCAAATGGGGCCGGTTCGCCAATTCTTTCTGCTGATGGTCTTGCTGCTCGCCGCCTGTTCGGTGCGCGGCACCCTCGACGCCGTCACGCCCGAAGCGGACCGCGCCTTCGCCCGGGAGATGGTCTCGAGGCTTCGAACCGGCGACCGGGCCTGGCTCCAGCGGCATTTCGACCCGGAGCTATGGGCGAACAGCAATGAACAGATCGGCGCCGCACCGCCGCTGTTTCCGGCCGAAGCCGGCACGACCGAGCTGATCGCTTTCCACATCTCGACCAACATGACCAATGGACGGACGGAGCGTGACAAGGAGTTCACGCTCGTTACCGAGGGCAGCGGCCGCTGGACCGTGACCGGCTTCCGGACCTACTCGACCGGCGGCCCGGACCGGGTGGTGCAATGGTCCGTGGTGCCGCACAATTCGATCCCGCCCGAGCTTGCCATGCTCCAGGCCTGGGACAGAGCGCTGCCGTGGGTCTGGGGCGGGCTGCTGGTCTTCCTGATCGGCGGCGGCGGCCTGATCTTCTGGCTCGTCCGGCGCAGCCGCCGCAAGCACGACCCCTGGGCCGGGCGAAACAGCGGGCGCCCTTAGAGCGCGATCCGTCATTGCGAGGAGCGAAGCGACGAAGCAATCCCGGGACTTTGAGGCCGCACTGGATTGCTTCGCTTCGCTCGCAATGACGGAGGCATTCAATGACCGGCGGTCAGGGCCCTAACGTTCGACCGGCACCCCGAACAGATCATGCTCGTCGGCATCCTCGACGAGCACCCGGACGATGTCGCCCGGTTCGAGGCCGGGCGAGTCGCGGAGGTGGACCTCGCCGTCGATCTCGGGCGCGTCGGCCTTCGAGCGGCCGGTGGCGCCGCCTTCGCCGTCGGCGAGGTCGATCAGGACGTCGATCTCGCGGCCGATCTTCGCCTGGAGCTTGGCCGCCGAGATTCGGGCGGTGAGCTCCATCAGCCGGGCGTAGCGTTCTTCCTTGAGCTCTTCGGGCACCGCGCCCGGCAGGCTGTTGGCGGCCGCGCCCTGGACGGGCTCGAAACGGAACGCCCCGACCCGGTCGAGCTGGGCTTCCTCCAGCCATTGCATCAGATATTCGAAATCGGAGTCGGTCTCGCCGGGGAAGCCGACGACGAAGGTCGAGCGGATGGCGATGTCGGGGCAGATTTCGCGCCAGCCGCGGATCCGCTCGAGCACCCGCGCCTCGTTGGCCGGCCGCTTCATCGCCTTCAGGACGGAGGGCGCCGCATGCTGGAAGGGGATGTCGAGATAAGGAAGGACGAGACCCTCGGCCATGAGCGGGATCACCCGGTCGACATGGGGATAGGGGTAGACGTAGTGGAGTCGCACCCACGCCCCCAGACCGGCCGAGCTCGCGGGCGAGGTCGGTCATATGCGCGCGGACCTCGCCGCCCTTATACGGCCATGAGGCGTGGCGAAGGTCGACTCCGTAAGCCGACGTGTCCTGGCTGATGACCAGCAATTCCTTCGTCCCGGCCGCGACCAGTTTCTCCGCCTCGCGAAGGATCGCGTCGGGCCGGCGGCTGACGAGGTCGCCGCGGATCGAGGGGATGATGCAGAAGCTGCAGCGATGGTTGCAGCCCTCGGAGATCTTCAGATAGGAATAGTGGCGCGGGGTCAGCTTGAGACCGCCCTCCGGCACCAGGTTGAGATAGGCCGAAGGCGGGATCGGCGCGGCGACGTGGACGGCGCCGACCACCTGTTCGTACTGGTGCGGGCCGGTGACCGCGAGCACCTCGGGGAATTTGGCGCGGATGACGTCGGCCTCGTTGCCCATGCAGCCGGTGACGATCACCCGCCCGTTCTCGGCGATCGCCTCGCCGATCGCGGCGAGGCTCTCCTCCTTGGCCGAATCGAGGAAGCCGCAGGTGTTGACCAGGACGACGTCCGCCTGCTCGTAATCGGGCGACAGCTGGTAGCCGTCGGACCGAAGCTTGGTCAGGATCCGCTCGGAATCGACCAGAGCCTTCGGGCAGCCGAGCGAAACCATGCCGACCTTGGGCGGGGAGGGGAGGATGGTGGCCATGGGAAGCGCGCTAGATAGGCGCGCGCGGCGGATTTTCCTAGCCTGACTCCCCTCGTCATTCCCGCGAAAGCGGGAATCCGGCTCGGAGTCGGCGCTGGATTCCCGCTTTCGCGGGAATGACGATGGCCCTCAGCCCTCGCCTTCCTCCTCGAGGAAACGGAGGAGGGCTTCTTCATATTCGTCGCGCTGGCCGTCGCGATCGACGTTGGCCTGGAGCCAGGCATTTTCGGTCGGGGTCACGGCCGCCGCCGCGGCAACCGCGGCGTCATGGTCTTCGGCGCTTTCCTCCTCCGACTTGAAGACCCGGGCGGCGGCGCCGAAATCCGGGCGGCCCAGTCGGGCGAGGAAGCCGAGCACGTGGCTTCGGCGGTCGTTCATGAAGGCTTCGAGGCGCTCGGCCTCGGGGCGCTCGAGCGGCCGGTAGGACGAATAGGCCATGAGGTGATTGCCGACGGCCTGGACGAACAGCCTCTGCCAGCCCGGAGCGTTGGCGGCGCCCAGGGTGGAATCCTTGATCCGCCACAGCATTTCCGCTTCGTCCTGGCTGACGACGAGCGCACCGTCGCCGCCGCTGGCGAAGACGAGTTGGCGCAGCAGGTTCACTTCAGCCTCGTCGACCGTGCCGGGACGAAGGTCGCCCTCGCGCCGGGTCGCGCCCTCGCCGGAGAGGACGCAGCGTTCGATCTCGGCCAGCGCCCAGGCCTTGAGGGCGGCGGGGGCATTGAGCGCCTTCTCGACGATCCTGACGACGAGCTCGAGCTCGACGGCGCCGATCGGCTTTTCGCCCCGGTCGAGACGGCCGATCAACCAGGCCGCCGAATCGTCATCGACATAGAAGTGCGGTTCGGTGGCGTTGAGCACCGAGTCGGTGATCGCCTCGATGAAGAAATCGCTCCATTCGAGACTCGGCTCCCGGACCCGGCGATGGAGCTCGAAGATCGCCTCGGCCTCGGCCCGGGCGACGACTTCGTCGGGCCAGACCGAGCGGCGGATCGCCAGCACGTCCTCGGCGGAAAGAGCGCCGCCGGCCTCGAGCGCGGCCGAGAAATCGGAAAAGGAGAAGCTCATATATCCACCCGCTTCGCTATCGTCTTGCGAATGCCATAGCGTCGAACGGTTAAGCCCGGACTAAGGGCTCTCCCTCGCGTCGAAAACGGTTCAGGCACACGGCCGGAAGTGGCAAACGGAAGCGTGGCTTCCAGTCCCGCCCTACCGCGCTCGGTGGTCGCGCTCGGCTTCGTCAGCCTGGCGATGGATTTGTCGTCGGAGATGATCCACGCGCTCCTGCCTTTGTTCATGGTCGGAACGCTCGGGCTGAGCGTCGCCGCGGTCGGGCTGATCGACGGGATCGCGGAAGCGACCGCGTCGATCGCCAAGGTCTTCTCCGGCTGGGTGTCGGACCGGCTCGGCCGGAGAAAGCCGCTGATCCTGCTCGGCTACGGCCTTGCCGCTTTGTCGAAGCCGCTTTTCCCGCTCGCCGCCGGCGCTCTGCCGGTGCTGGCCGCCCGCTTCGCCGACCGCATCGGCAAGGGCATCAGGGGCGCTCCGCGCGACGCCCTGATCGCCGACGTGACTCCGGCGCCGATACGCGGCCGAGCCTTCGGGCTTCGGCAGTCGATGGACACGGTCGGCGCCTTCGCCGGTCCGCTTATCGCCATCGGCCTGATGCTGATGCTGGCGAACGACATCCGCGCGGTCTTCTGGATCGCGACCGTCCCGGCCGTGGCGGCGGTCCTGATCGTCCTGTTCGCGGTCGAAGAGCCGTCGCCCGCCGTCGACGCTCCGGCCCGCCTGCCGCTGCGCCTTGCCGATCTGAAGGCGCTCGACCGATCCTATTGGGCGGTGGTGGGCGTCGGCCTGCTCTTCACCCTCGCCCGGTTCAGCGAGGCCTTCCTCATCCTCAAGGCCTCGGACGAGGGTCTGGCGCTGTGGCTGGCGCCGGCGGTTCTGGTGGTGATGAACCTGGTCTATTCGGTCGCCGCCTATCCCGCCGGGATCGCCTCCGACCGGATCGGCACGCGCGGCCTTCTGCTGGCGAGCCTCGCGGTGCTGGCGGCGGCGGATATGCTGCTCGCCCTGGCGCCGGGCCTGGTCGCCGCTTTCGCCGCCATCGCCTTGTGGGGCCTGCACATGGGCCTCAGCCAGGGCCTGCTCTCGCGCCTCGTCGCCGACCGGGCGCCGGCGCCGCTGCGCGGCTCGGCCTTCGGCCTGTTCAACCTCGCCACGGGCGTGGCGATGCTGGCGGCGAGCGTGACCGCGGGGCTGCTGTGGGACGGCTTCGGCCCCGCCGCGACCTTCCTCGCGGGGGCGGGATTCGCCGCGGCGGCGGCGCTGGCGTTTCTTCTCCTCTCCCGTAAGGACGAAAGAGGGGAATAATTCACCCCAGCTCCGCTTCCTTCTCGGCCGTCGGCAGGATCTCGACGATGCAGTCGCCGGGGCGCAGGGCCTGCGCCTCGGGTTCCCAGAAGCCGTAGGGGGTGCCGTCGCGATAGATGCGCACGCCGATGCCCCGGGCGAGGGCGGCGAGCGGCTTGCCGCATTCCTCGTCGCGGACCACCCGTTCCGCCAGCCGCACGCGTCCGCTCGAAGAGGCGAGGTCGGCGATATAGTCGGCGATATGGGCGCCGGTGGTCGAGCCCGCCAGGAGCAGGCCGGCGAAGCTCACGGGGTTGATCACGGTGCTGGCGCCGGCCTGGCGGGCGAGCAGCTCATTGTCCTCGTTGCGCACGGCGACGCTGATGTTGAGCTTCGGCGCCAGGTGACGCGCGGTCAGGGTGATCAGGATCGCGGTGTCATCGCGGCCGGCCGAGACGACCAGCGCCTTGGCCTGGGCGATCCGTACCGCCTGCAGGGTCTTGTCACGGGTTGCGTCGGCCTCGACCACCGCGCAGCCGATCGATTCGGCCCGTTCGAGCGCCTCGGCGCTGGGATCGATGACGACGATCTCCTGGGGTTCGGTGCCCAGCGCCATCAGCTCATCGACCGCTTCGGCGCCGCTGGTGCCGAAACCGGCGACGACGATATGCCCGCAAAGGCTCTCCTGGATCTTTGCCATGCGCCATTTGTCCCATGTCCGGCGGAAAACGAAGGTGTAGGCGGTGCCGATGAAGATCAGCACGAAGAAGATTCGGATCGGCGTGACGATGAAGGC
This sequence comes from uncultured Alphaproteobacteria bacterium, assembly GCA_963850005.1. Taxonomy (GTDB): domain Bacteria; phylum Pseudomonadota; class Alphaproteobacteria; order Sphingomonadales; family Sphingomonadaceae; genus Allosphingosinicella. The sequence goes on along the minus strand of CAWKJG010000004.1, from coordinate 128,427 downwards.
GTCGAACATCCGCGCCTGATTGCTGACCGGGACGATGTCGCCATAGCCCGTGGTGGTGATCGATATCATCGTGAAATAGACGACGTCGAGGAAGGAGACGCTGCCGTCGTAGCTGTCCTTGAGGCCGTCGCGCTCAAGCCAGTGAACGATAATGGCGAGAAAAAGGAGGCCGAGCACGAGCGCGCCGCGCCAGGCGATCTGCACCCAGATCGGCAGCGGACTCTTGCGCCGGAGGGTCACTGCGTCGGGGCCGCGGGGATTGCGCGCCATCAGCCGTAAAGCTCCGCGAGGCGCCCGAGCGAGGGCCCGTGGGTCAGATCGAGGTGGAGCGGGGTGACCGCGACATAGCCGTCGGCGACGACTTCGAGGTCGGTCATATGGCCCGGAGTCTCGACCATCGGCGCGAGGCCGAACCAGAAATAATCGTAGCCGCGCGGATCGGTGCGCCGGTCGATGCGCAGCCGGCCGTAATCGTGGCGGCCCTGCCGTGCGACCCTCACGCCCTTCACCGCTTCCGGCGGAAGCGCCGGGAAGTTGACGTTGACGAGGGTGCGCGCCGGCATTCCGCCTTCGATGATCGGACGAAGCACCCGTTCCGCCCAGGCCTCGGCCGCGGCGAAGGGCACGGTGTCGCCCATTCCCTCCTTGGCGTAGGCCTGGCTGAGCGCGATCGCCGGGAAGCCCGCCATCGCCCCCTCCATCGCCGCCGAGACGGTGCCCGAATAGGTGACGTCCTCGCCGAGATTGGCGCCGCGATTGACTCCCGAGAGGACGAGGTCCGGCGGCTCGTCCTTCATCAGATGCGCCACCGCCATCATCACCGCGTCGGTCGGAGTGCCGGTGACGCAATAGCGGCGCTCGCCGAGCTTCCTCAGGCGGACCGGGCGGGTGAGGGTGAGCGAATGGCCGGCGCCCGATTGCTCTTCGGTCGGAGCGACGACCCAGATGTCGTCGGAAAAAAGCCGCGCGATCCGTTCCAGCACCTTCAAACCGGTCGCGTTCACGCCGTCGTCGTTGGTGAGGAGGATGCGCATGACGTCGAGCTAGGCTGCCTCCAGCGCAGGCGCAAGCGTGGCAACCATCGCCGCGATTCGGGAGTTGGTCGGGCGAAGAAGGAGAGAGAGATGCAGGTTCCGCATAACAGTTTCGTGGTGGTCGCCGACGGCAAGAAGATGCTGTTCTTCCGCAACGAAGGCGATTCCGAATATCCCAGGCTCGAGGTCGAGCGGAAGCGCGAGCAGGCCAATCCGTCGGATTTCGATCAGAAGACCGACACCGCCGGCCGAGCCCCCTCCGCATCGTCCGGCGCCGGCTACAGCTCCTATCAGGAGGTTGATTTCCATCAGCTCGAGGAAAACCGGTTCGCCGCAGAGACGGCCGAGCTGCTTCGCAAGCGGGCGCTCAGCAACGACTTCGAATCGCTGATCATCGTCGCTCCGCCCAAGACCCTCGGCGAGCTTCGCAAGCATTATCACAAGGAGGTCGAGAAGCGCCTGGCCGGCGAGATCGCCAAGGATCTGACCGGTCACCCCGTCGCGGAGATTGAGAAAATCCTGCAATCCGAATAACCTGCAAGTCGGCTTCGGCCGGGGGCGGCCCTTCAACCGCAAAACTTTCCAGGAGTAACAAATGCGTTCCAAGCTCAATTTCGTCATCGGCCTCGCCCTCGCGGCCGCCTCGTTCCCGGCCGCGGCGGCCGTCACCGCGGGCGCCGTCGTCAAGGACACGAGCGGCGCCGAAGTCGGCCGGATCCTCAAGGTCGAGGGTGATCACCTCGTTCTCAAGACCGACAAGCATGAAGTGCACCTGCCGGTCAGCAGCTTCACCGCGACCGACACCGGCGCCCTGTTCGGAATGAGCCGCGACCAGCTCAACGCCGAGGTCGACAAGGCCCAGGCGGCCGCCGAGGCCCAGATCGTCGCCGGCGCCGCGGTGAAGGGGCCGACCGGCGCCGAGGTCGGCAAGATCGAGGCGGTCGACGCCCAGTTCGTGACGTTGAAGCTGCCCTCCGGCGCCACCGTCCGAGCCCCGCGCACCGCCTTCGCGGGCGGACCGGCCGGGCCGGTCACCAGCCTGACAACGGAGCAGTTGGAAGCGGCGGCGAAGGGGGCTTCGTCCTGACCGTCATCCCGGCGAAAGCCGGGACCTGGTGGAGGCTCGCTTAGACTTCGCGACCTGGGGCCCCGGCTTTCGCCGGGGCGACGGACATGGAAAAGGCCGCGGGGCGAAGGGACCCCGCGGCCTTTTCGCTGTCCGGGCCGGCTAGTCTTCGGCCCGGGCAATCCTGCGGCGGGCGACCAGCGCCGCGGCCGCCGCCCCGAACAACAGGATCATCGGCGGCGCCGGAACGTCGTGGCCGCCGCTGGTGCTGGTCGAGCTTCCGCTCGACGTCGAGCTGCTGGTCGACGAGCTGGTGCTGCTCGACGTGCTGGCCGACGTCGACGAGCTGGTCGACACGTTGCCGCTCGACGAAGTCGAGGTGCTGGTGCCGCCGCCGAAGCTCGACGAGGAAGAGGTGGTCGAGACGTTGCCGCTCGACGTGCTCGTCGACGAGCCGCCGGTCGAGCTCGAGGTCGAGCTTCCGCCGGTCGAGGTCGACGTGGACCCGCCGCTGGTCGAGGTCGAGCCGCCGCTGGTCGAGGTGGAGCTTCCGCCCGTCGAGCTTCCGCCGGTCGACGTGCTGGTCGAGGCGGTGAAGATGGCGTTGCCGCTCGATCCGCCGAAGAAGCCGCCGCTGAAGAAACCGCCGCCGAAGCCGCCGCCGAAGCCGCCGCTGCCGCCGATCACGGTGACTCCGCCGCCGCTGCTTCCCGCCATCGGCGGAAGCGGGGGCAGGGGAATCATTCCACCACCGCCCGGATAGGTGATGGTGCGGGTTGTGGTGGTCGTGCCGGGAGTCCGGACGACGCAGGCCGTGCGCACCCTCTTGTAGCGCTTCATCGGCTTGACCCGGGCGTAGCGCCGAGGCGCCTGCTTGACCATCTTGGCCTGCTTGACGAAGGCCGGTCGCTGGGGCGGGTTCTCGGCGACATGGACCGCGCCGCCACCGATGATCGCGCCGCCGCAAGTGCAGGCGCAGAGTTTAGCGAGAGCCATTTTAACCGACATGACAGCGCACCTTGTTTTCAGGTTCCGATGCGTGGCCGAAAGTCCTGGTGGAAGATCGGCTTCGGCATCGGGCTACACGCACAGATGCAAAGGATTGATTTAAGTGCAAGCGCGTTAACCACGAAGTCCCCTCAGAATGCCCGCCAAATGGCCGTTCGGGTGACTTCCGTCCCATTTGAGGACAGGCGCGAATGAGCCGTGAACGAATAGGCGACGGGGCGACTCGGCTGAACATGGTTAACACGAGCCAGCATCCCGATTCGGATATGTTGGGAGCGATCCGGGGGCGAATCGGGCCGCGGCTCCGAAATGGGCGAAAAAGTCCTTCCCGCTGCCCGAATTCGCGTGAATTTTTAACCGCTATTTGAGTGACTTGTGCTCCCCATTTGCGAAGCGTATAGGCGCGCTGGGGCGAGCTTCGACATCCGGACGACTCGGAAGCGGAGCATCAGGAGGTTTGCGTGACCGCTTGCGGCTGCGTGAAGGAGTGGAGGGGTTATGGCGACGGCTTTGAGTGACGTTTACGGCTCGGTTTATGCTTTGGGCGGAGTGCCCGACAGCTATCGGCCCAGTGCCAACGAAGAGTTCATGAACCCGGTGCAGCTGGCTTATTTCCGGCAGAAGCTGCTCGGCTGGAAGGATGAGATCCTGCGCGAATCGCAGGGCACCATGGCGTCGCTGAAAAGCGGCCCGATCCGTGAGGCGGATGTCACCGATCGCGCCTCCTCGGAGACCGACTGGGCGATCGAGCTCAGGACCCGCGACCGGCAGCGCAAGCTCATCTGCAAGATCGACTCGGCGTTGCGCCGGATCGACACCGGCGAATACGGCTTTTGCGAAGTGACCGGCGAGCCGATCTCGCTGGCCCGGCTCGAGGCCCGGCCGATCGCGACCATGACGGTCGAGGCCCAGGAGCGCCACGAGCGCAACGAACGCATCACCCGCGACGATTGACGCGGCCGCAAACCGCGTCACCCCAGCGAAGGCTGGGGTCCCGTGGGTGATGAACGCTGAGCCTTTCGCCCGCCGGGGTCCCAGCCTTCGCTGGGACGAAGCGAATGGCCTCACGCTCCGTCATTGCGAGCGGAGCGGAGCAATCCAGAGCTGAGTGGGACGCGTGCGCCGCGGCTGGATTGCCGCGTCGCTACGCTCCTCGCAATGACGGGTGAATCGCCGCCTAGTGGAGGCCGGCTATCTCTTCCTTGATCCAGAGTTTCTCTTTCTTGAGCCTGGCGAGGGTGGCCATGTCCGGCAAGGGCCGCTGACTTTCTTCTTCGATCCGCGCTTCGATGTCCGCGTGGCGGTGCTGCAGTGCCGAAATATGCGCCTGTTGCATTCCCATCTCCTTGCTGTGGTCAGGGGGATCTACGTCTGGAGGCGTGGCCTGTCTCCCGTCGATAGGACGGTCGTCGCAATATGTACGACGGACCGTTAATGGACTATCTATAACGCGTTTTAAACCGCTTGATAAGCGCCTGGAGGGGCATGGAAGCGATCGATGGAAGCGCCGTCCCGGCGGCCTCGCGGCTGGTCCGGCTGCGCCAGGAGCATCGCGACCTCGACTCGGCGATCGAGGCGCTTCGGCTCTCGCCGGCCTCGGACCAGCTCCAGCTCGCCCGGCTGAAGAAGCGCAAGCTCCGGCTCAGGGACGAGATCGCCCAGCTCGAGGACCAGATGATCCCCGACATCATCGCGTAGGTATCCCCGTCATTGCGAGCGAAGCGAAGCAATCCAGTGCTGCGCGTCCGCCAACTGGATTGCTTCGTCGCCTCGCGCCTCGCAATGACGATGTGGGAGCAGATTAACGTCCCCCGGCGGCACACACTCGCCTTCACCATCTTTGCCGATAGCCCCGCCCGCATCTCTGTGGCAGCATGAGCCCATGAAGGAAGCGAGACTCCCTTTGACCACCAAGCTGGTCGCTTCGCTCTACACCGAGGCGATGCTTCTGGCCGACGAGGCCCGCTCCTATTTCGACATGAGCGGCCGCGCCGACCGGGACTCGATGGACCCCATCGACCGGGTCGGCTTCTCCTGCGAGTCGCTGAAGGTGACGACCCGGCTGATGCACGTCATCGCCTGGCTGCTCACCCAGCGCGCGGTCGAGGCCGGGGAGCTCAGCCCGAGCCAGGCTCGCCGGCCCGCCCGCCGCCTCGGCGAGGCGCCCGAATGCGACGAGGTCCTGCTGCCCAGGCTGCCCGAAGCCGCGGTGGCCCTGATCCACGCCAGCCGCGACCTTTACGCGCGGGTCAAAAGGCTGGACGAGGCGCCCGCTCCCGGCGCGGAGCCTCAGGCGAGCCCGGCGAGGAGCCTGATGAGCCGCCTGGAGCGGTCCTTCTAACGACCGTCATCCCGGCTTTCGCCGGGATGACGGTCAAAGCGCGGTCAGCGCCGCTTTCGCGTCCTCATATTGCCGGATCAGCTCGGCGATATACTCCCCGGCCGGTCGCACCCGGTCGATCGCGCCGATGCCCTGGCCGGAGCCCCAGATGTCGCGCCAGGCCTTCTTGGCGCTGTCGCCGCCGCCGAAATCCATCGTCTTCAAGTCGCCTTCCGGCAGATTGTCGGGGTCGAGCCCGGAGGCGGCGATCGAGGCGCGCAGATAATTGCCGTGCACTCCGGTGAACAGGCTCGAATAGACGATGTCCGCTGCACGGCCGTCGCAAATGCCCTGCTTATAGGCCTCGGCGGCATTGGCCTCGGCGGTGGCGATGAAGGGCGAGCCGATATAGCCGAGATCGGCGCCCATCGCCTGGGCGGCGAGGATGGCGCGGCCGGTGGCGATCGCGCCCGACAGGATCAACGGTCCCTCGAACCACTGGCGGATCTCCTGGACCAGGGCGAAGGGCGAAAGGACCCCGGCATGGCCGCCGGCCCCCGCCGCCACGGCGATCACCCCGTCCGCCCCTTTTTCCACCGCCTTGCGGGCGAAGCGGTCGTTGATGATGTCGTGCAGGGTGATCCCGCCCCAGCCGTGCACCGCCTGGTTGACCTCGACGATCGCGCCCAGCGAGGTGATGACGATCGGCACCTTCCATTTGGCGCAGGTCGCCATGTCCTGCTGGAGCCGGTCGTTGGAGCGGTGGACGATCTGGTTGACCGCATAAGGCGCGGCGGGTGTGTCGGGATGGTCCCGGTCCCAGGCTGAAAGCTCTTCGGTGATCCGGTGGAGCCATTCGTCGAGCAGGCTCTGCGGCCGCGCGTTCAGCGCCGGGAAGGCGCCGACGATCCCCGCCTTGCACTGGGCGATGACGAGGTCGGGGTTGGAGACGATGAAAAGGGGCGCGCCGATCGCGGGCAGGCGCAGGCGCTGAAGGACGGTGGGAAGGCTCATTGCGCCGCCTTAACGGATGCGGGCGGCGAGGCAAGGATGAGCAAGGCGAGATGACGGAGCTATTCGATTTCCCGCCCACGAGTCTCCGGCAGCAAAAACAGGCCGACGATCAAGGTCAGCACCGCGATGCCGATCGGGTACCAGAGGCCGTAATAAATATCCCCCGTCGCGGCGACCATGGCGAAGGCGGTGGTGGGCAGGAAGCCGCCGAACCAGCCGTTGCCGATATGGTAGGGAAGCGACATCGAGCTGTAGCGGATCCGGCTCGGAAACAGCTCGACCAGCAAGGCCGCGATCGGCCCGTAAACCATGGTCACGTAGAGGACGAGCAGGAACAGGATGGCGACGACCAGCGGCTTGTTGATCCGGGCGGAATCGGCCTTTTCCGGGTAGCCGACGGCCGCCAGCGCAGCTTTGGCTTCCGCCTGGAAGGCAGCGATGCTTGCCTTGCGCGCGTCAGGGGCAAGGGTGGCCAAATCAGGGAATCGGATGACCGTATCCCCGATCGTCAACCGGTTCGTCCCGCCTTGGAGGGAAGCCGCATTGCTGTAGCTCACTCCGGCCTTGGCGAGAAAACTCTTGGCCACGTCGCAGCCCGATCGATCGAACCTGTTGCGGCCAATCGGGTCAAACTGAACCGAGCAGGTGGCGGGTACCGCCGCCACGGTAACCGGTGCTTTCTGCTGAGCCGCATAGAGGGCCGGATTGGCCGCCCTGGTCAGCCCCTCGAACAGCGGGAAATAGGTCAGGGCCGCGAGCGCGCATCCGGCGAGGATGATCGGCTTCCTCCCGATCCGGTCCGACAGCCAGCCGAAGAAGACGAAGAAGGGCGTCGCCAGAGCCAGCGCGATCGCGATCAATATGTTGGCGGTGGCGCCGTCGACCTTGAGAGTCTTCTCGAGGAAGAAGAGCGCGTAGAATTGCCCGGTATACCAGACCACCGCCTGGCCGGCGACGGCGCCGAACAGGGCGATCAGGACGATCCTCGCATTACCCCAGCGCGCGAAGCTCTCGCGCAGCGGCGCTTTCGACGTCGTGCCTTCGTCCTTCATCTTTTGAAAGACCGGGCTCTCCTCGAGCTGCATCCGGATCCACAGCGACACCGCCAGCAGCAGGATCGAAAGCAGGAACGGCACCCGCCAGCCCCAGTCGGCGAAGGCCGCCTCGCCGAGCCAGGTGCGGGTGCCGATGACGACGAGCAGGGCCGCGAACAGGCCCAGCGTCGCCGTCGTCTGGATCCAGCTCGTGTAGAAGCCGCGGCGGCCGGGCGGCGCGTGCTCGGCGACATAGGTCGCGGCGCCGCCATATTCGCCGCCGAGCGCCAGGCCCTGGAGCAGCCGAAGGGTCACCAAGGCGACCGGCGCCGCGACTCCGACGCTGGCATAACTGGGCAGAAGCCCGACCAGGAAGGTCGACAGGCCCATGATCGCCATGGTGACGAGGAAGGTATATTTGCGCCCGACGAGGTCGCCGATCCGCCCGAACACCAGGGCGCCGAACGGCCGGACCGCGAATCCGGCGGCGAAGGCGGCGAGGGCGAAGATGAAGCCGGTCGTCTCGTTGACCCCGGAGAAGAACTGGCTCGAAATGATCGTCGCCAGCAACCCGTAGAGATAGAAATCATACCATTCGAAGACGGTGCCGAGCGACGAAGCGGCGATGACGAGCCGGTCGCGGCGGGCGGTGCTCCGGGCAGGGGCGGTGGTGGCCATGGCGCGGTGTCTCGCGTCTACCGCGTCAGCGCAAGTCCGAGCACCGTCATTGCGAGCGAAGCGAAGCAATCCAGTGCAGCGCCCCGCCCTCTGGATTGCCGCGTCGCTTCGCTCCCCGCAATGACGGGGTTTGCATCTCCGTCATTTGCTATTTTTGCCCCTCTCGCCTACATAGAGCGCCGCTACCAGTCGCAAATGAACGGTCTTTGGCGCTTTGCGGCTCCTTTTTCCTTCTCGCCTCTCGCAGCACCGGCGGCCCGATCATCGGCTCGCTAATCGAAAAGGAAAAAGTGAAATGACCATCGGAACCGTGAAGTTCTTCAACGCCGACAAAGGCTATGGCTTCATCCAGCCTGACGGCGGCGGCAACGACGCCTTCGTCCATATCAGCGCCGTCCAGGCCGCCGGAATGCAGACGCTCGACCGCGACCAGCGCGTCTCCTACGATCTCGAGACCGACCGCCGCGGCAAGACCAGCGCCGTCAACATCCAGTCGGCGTAACGATCGTTCCTCTCCGGCTTGCGCCGGGGAGGGTAATCCGCCGGCGCTCTTGCGGGTGACGGCGGGTGAAGGGACGGGGGCCGCTCGGCTCCCGTCTCGCCTTGCTTCAACGCAAGGGGGAAGAAAGAAACCGCCTATGTCCGCACAGCATGACTTCTATTCCGCCCGCGCCGCCGAGGCGCGCGCCGACGCCGACAAGGCCACCCTCGACAATGTCCGCGACCGCTGCCTTCGCGCCGCCGGCGCCTGGGAGGCGATGGCCGCCCGCGCCCACCGAAGCGACGTCTTCCGCGCCAAGCAGGCCGCCGAGAAGGACGCCGCGGCGGCCGCGGCGGAGTAATTCGTCATCCCGGCGAAAGCCGGAACTCCGTGGAGATTCACAAACCGTCATTCCCGCGAAAGCGGGAATCCAGTCTCGGAGCTCCGAGCTGGATTCCCGCTTTCGCGGGAATGACGGTTCGGATGGCAAAGCCCTTGCTCCCCGCTTCCTGAAAGCGTAGCGCGCCCGGCGATCCGGGGCCGGAACGGATCGCGCCTTTCGGCCATTCACACCGGGCAACCGCCAAGGGACCAAGGATGAGCGAAGCCTCGGCTGCCCCGGCCCTGCCCGACGTGCGCGATCCCAATTCCGCGCATCATCACGGCGGCCTGCTCAAGCTCACCGTCGGCGCGATCGGGATCGTCTTCGGCGACATCGGCACGTCGCCGCTCTACGCCTTTCGCGAGACCTTCGCCGGCCACCATCCGCTTCCGGTCGACCGGCTCCACGTCCTCGGCGTGCTGAGCCTCATCTTCTGGTCGATGATGATCGTGGTGACCCTGAAATACGTCACCATCCTGATGCGCGCCGACAACAAGGGGGAAGGGGGAAGCCTCGCCCTCCTCGCCCTGATCTCGCGAAAGACGGAAGCGGCGCGCTGGGGCGCCGCCATCGTCCTGCTCGGAGTCTTCGCCTGCGCGCTCTTCTACGGCGATTCGATGATCACCCCCGCCGTCTCGGTGCTGTCGGCCGTCGAGGGCCTGGTCGTCGTACAGGCCGGGCTTCAGCCCTGGGTGGTTCCGATCGCGATCGTCATCCTCGTCGGGCTGTTCATGATCCAGCAGCGCGGCACCGCCGCGGTCGGCGCGCTCTTCGGCCCGGTGATCATCGTCTATTTCCTGACTCTGGCGGTGCTCGGAGGGCTCAGCATCGCCAGTTCGCCGGAAGTGGTGTCCGCGCTCAATCCCGTCTGGGCGGTTCGCTTCTTCTTCGAGGAGAAGTTCCTCGCCTTCGTCTCTTTGGGCTCGGTGGTCCTCGCCGTCACCGGAGCGGAGGCGCTCTACGCCGACATGGGCCATTTCGGCCGCCGCCCGATCCGCGCCGGCTGGGTCTATTTCGTCCTGCCCGCCCTGATGATCAACTATCTCGGGCAGGGCGCCCTGCTCATCGCCAGCCCGGAGGCGATCCACAACCCCTTCTTCCTGCTCGCTCCCGAATGGTTCCGACTCCCGCTCGTCCTCATCGCCACGGCGGCGACGGTGATCGCCAGCCAGGCGGTGATCTCGGGCGCCTTCTCGGTCACCCAGCAGGCGATCCACCTCGGCTATATCCCGCGCATCAAGATCACCCACACCAGTGCCGCCGCGGCGAGCCAGATCTACATCCCGGCGGTCAACTGGGCGCTGATGGTGATGGTGATCCTGCTCGTCCTCGTTTTCCAGACCTCGTCCAACCTCACCGCCGCCTACGGGATCGCCGTCACCGGAGCGATGTTCATCGATACCTGCCTGCTGGCGGTGGTGCTGTTCGCCTTGTGGGGCTGGAACAAGTGGCTGGCCGGGGGCCTGCTCGCCCTCTTCTTCCTCGTCGACGCCGCCTATTTCGCGGCCAACCTGCTCAAGGTGCCGAGCGGCGGCTGGTTCCCGCTGATGGTCGGCTTCATTATCTTCGCCTTGCTCACCACCTGGGCGAAGGGCCGCAAGCTTCTCCATCGCCAGCTCAAGCGGGGCGACATTCCGACCGCCCTGTTCATCAAGTCGGCCTGCGGCTCGGCCGCGCGAGTGCCCGGCACCGCCGTTTTCATGACCAGCTCGGCCGACGGGGTTCCCCACGCCCTCCTCCACAATCTGAAGCACAACAAGGTGCTCCACGAGCGCTCGATCTTCCTCAAGGTCGCGATCGAGGACGTCCCCTATGTCGACGACGAGCGCCGGGTCGAGGTCGAGATATTGGGCGAGGGCTTCTACAAGATCATCCTTCATTTCGGCTTCATGCAGGACATGAACGTGCCCGAGGCACTGTCCCGGATCGACCGCTGCGGCCTTCCCTTCAAGATGATGGAGACGAGCTTCTTCCTCTCCCGCCAGACCCCGCTCACCTCGACCGTCCACGGCATGGCGATCTGGCGCGAGAAGCTGTTCGCCTGGATGATGCGCAACGCCGAAAGCCCGATGGAGTTCTTCGCCTTGCCGCCCAACCGGGTGGTCGAGATGGGCAGCCAGGTGAAGATCTGACGGGGCGGGGCTTGAACCAGCCCATCACTGCCTTACCTACCTAATACAGCAACAGGAGCCTCGACATGGACTACCTCCGCCGAATGCAGCCCAAGGACTGGACGATCGCCCTCGTCGCCTTCATCGCCGGGGCCATTATTTTCTAGGACCGGGTTTCCGAAGCGTTCCGGTGACGATCGCTTGTCGACATCCCGGCCTTACGCCCGAGCGATATATTTCAGCGCCCGAAGCCCCGGCAGGAAGAAATAGCCGCCGCCCTCGACGGTAACGAAGCGGGGAAGGGCGGTGTAGCGGGTGCACGGCCCTTCCGAGCGCGGGCGGGTGAAATTGTCGGTGGGAATGCCGCCGGGATAGGGCTCGCGGCAGCCGGTCAGCGGATCGGCCTCTTGCGAAAGACCGGCGAAGCCGGGGTTCATCAGCCAGGCGTTCTGGATGAACTCGAAATGCCGGGTGAGATTGGAATTGAGCGCGATGAAGTGCAGGCCCTGCGGCTCGCCCTGGCGCCCGTAGGGCCGGCCCCGGCGAAGCAGGCGGTGGTATCGGGAGGGGGCGATGACGTCGTCCTTCACCGTCCCCCACAGGCCCAGGGTGACGAGCAGATAATGGAGCAGCCCGCGCCCGCCGCCGGGAATGTCGCCGGTGCGGGGATTGGCGCGGCGGATATGGCCGCCGAACGGGCAGACATGGCCTTCAGGATCGCTGTCGTAGGTGAAATTGTCCTCCGGATCGGCGAGGCCGGTGACGTCCACCCTGGGCAGTCCCGCCAGAGGACGGCCGTCCTTGCGGCGGCCGATCACCGCCTCGGCCAGGTCCAGCGAGCCTTCCTCGCCCGCCATCCGCCGGGTCCAGTCCCAGAAGCCGTCGACATCCTGTCTCAAGGTCCTGAGCACGAGGAATGAGCCGTTGCGGCCGAGGTCCCGGCGCTCGGGGTCGTCGACGCTCGGCGGCAGGCCCTCGGCGCCGGGCAGGGCGTCGGGGACCAGCGGCCGATCGCTGATCAGATTATATTCGTCCATGTAGCCGAGGAGTACTTCACCGGCGCTGACGTAATTGGTGTAGACCTGATCGGCGGTGCCGCCCGGCGTGCGCACCCCGTCCCAGTCGATTCCCGGCTGCGATATTCCGTCCTTGAAGCCGAACGGCTCGATTCCGGGCTCCGAGCAATCAAGCTGGGGCTGAAGCACCTCGCAGCTCTGGCCGAGCCCCGCCAAAGTCGCGGCGGTGAAGGCCTCGATGTCGGCGCAATCGGCGTAGAGCATGAGCAGCAGGTGCGGCTCGTTGCCCTTGCGGCCCCATTGCCAGCGGGTCGGGCTGTTCTCCCCGACGTCTCCCAAACGTTGCGATCGGCGCTCGTCGCTGGCGATGCCGGCGAGGAAGTCGGCGGGGAAAAGCGCCATTACCTCGTCGGCGACTCCGAGCGCGGCGAGACCGGGCGCGGTGACCGCGACCTGGAGGATCCGGTTGATCCGCCGCTTGGCGAGACGCGCGTCGTCGAAGTCGGCGACACTCAGGATCTCGGCCTCGCGAAGCCACTCGCGCGCCTGCTTCTCCCGGCCTGGGCGTACACGGACCAGCAACAGCCGCGAGCCTTCGAGCTTGCCGAAGCCCGAGCGGACCAGGGCCTGGATGTCTTCGCGCTCGAGGATGGCGGTGGGCATCTTGTTCCCTCAGATCTCGGCCAGCCAGCGGCGGATCGAGCGATCGTCGCCGGACCCGCTTTCGAGGCCCTTGCGGATGCGCGCGTTGCGGGCGAGGTCCTGGCAGGTCAGGCCGGGATAGGCCTTGTACCAGACCGGGGTCGGCATTTCGTGGTGCCGAAGGAAAGCCTTCCAGTCGCCCTCGTTGCTCGCTCCGCCCCACAGCAGCCACCGGGTCCTGGGAATGCCGATGCCGTGGGAGAAGGAGAGGTTGAGGCCGAACGCCACCTTGTTGACGAAATCGTCCATATAGGCCTCGTGCGAGCCGTCATAATCGCTCGCGAAATAGAGGCGCTTCTTATCGTCGAGATAGATCCAGCGCGCGGCGTGGATCGTGCGCACCCGCGACAGCTTGCCGCGGGTGGTGATGTGGCGCCCCGCCCAGTCGATCAGCCAGAGGAGGTAGCTGGACAGCAGACGCCGGAACAGGCCGGGCTGGATCGATCCCATCGCGCTGAACGGATTAGTGATGTCGCGTTCCTCGTAGCGTGAGAGCGTCTCGATTCGCTCGACCGTCGGCCGCGGCGCGATCACCGGATTGGCCTTTTCCAGCCGCCTCAGCTTGATCGCGATCAGCGGGGCGAGGAGGATCAGGAAGGGTGTCATCAGCAGGATGATGATCGGCACCGCGATCAGATCGACCAAGTTCGCGAGCGCCCGGCCGAGCGGAGTCGGGGCTTCCGGAGTGAGCTTCACGCCGCGCCGGTCGACGGCCTCGCGCAACGCCCGCTTGGTCTCGCGGGGAGCGGCGGCGGGAAGCCCGGCCAGCTCCTCGCGCAGGACGTCGTGCAGGACCTTCTCTTCGCGCGATTGCAGGACCGTTCGCCCCGGCCAGTTCATGTAGAAGGTGGCGCTCTTGACGTTGTTCGAGTGAAGCCAGCGCCGCAGATCGGTACTTTCGTCCAGACCTTCGCAATGGCCGAACAGGCGGCGAAGGCCGTCGCCGGCGACCGCCGCAAGCTCATCGATCTGGGCCTCCGCCGAGCCGTCGCAGACGACGAGCAAGGCGAGCCTGACGGGGCAGGGGAAATAGAGGTTCGGGAAGTGGGTGCGGTCCGCCAGCGACGGATCGTCGAGCAGCAGCAGGCGGGCGAAGTGGATCTTGGGAAAGCGGCTGAAGGGCAGGACCGGATTGTCCGGGTCAGCCAGGCCCGGCTCCAGGGCCATCGAGGCGAGCAGCGCGTCGATCGACGGCCGCGCGCCCGCCCTCAGGGGCGCGGCGATCATGAAATCGTGCTGCGGCGTCACCGCACGGCCCTAGAATTGGAGGGCGAAATCGATCAGCCGCTTCTCATGGGCATAGACTTTGCCCAGATAGAGCTTGGGCGCGATCTCCCTGATCTCGTCCCGCACCCACCCGGCAATCATCGAGGTCTGCGAATAATCCAGGACGATGCATTCCTTGCCGTCGAGCAGGCTCGGGCCCTTGTAGACCTCGGCGACGATGGCCTTGATGCCGAGCGCGAGGACGTGGTTGCGAAGCGTGCCGTGCTTGGCGTCGAACACCTTCCCCTGCCAGGCGAAGTGGCTGATCATCCGGGCGAGGATGATGCTTCGCGGAGTACCCGGGGCGATGATCGCGGTTCCCTCGCCTTCGCCGTCGGGGATCGGCCCCGCCTCGTGCGCCGAGAATAGATCGTCGAGCTCTTTCTGCTGCATCTTCAGCAGATCGTCCACCGTCACAGTCATCGGTCGATTCCCCCTTCGACTCATGTGCGAAGGACGAAGTCTAAACCCCGCTGTTGCTTGCTGCAATGCTGCATGTTCGGTGCGCCAAGGGCGTCCCTAGAGCGGCACATGTTGTTCGAAACTAAGCTTTCCTCGCCATCTTGGCTCACGGGTGAGCGATCACCATCAAAGTGCGCGCGCGCTTGAGGCTGCAGTCGAGGCACAGGGCCAGGGTTTCGGGATCGAGCGCGGCGAAGCTCTCGTCGAGCACCGTCAGATGCGCGCGCTGCAGGAGCGCCCTGGCCAGGTAGATCCGGCTGCGCTCGCCGTGCGACAGCTGCCATCCGGTCTCGCCGACATACTGGTTGATACCATCGGGCATGCGGGCGAGCAGCGGGCCGAGCCCGAGCTCGTCGCAAAGCTTCAGGGCATCGTCCATGTCCGTGTGGGGCGCGGGCCATTGCCGCCCCATCAGAAGGTTGAAGCCGACCGAGCCCGAGAGGATGTGGTTCTCGTGGAATTGCGGTGCGGAGGTGGCGAGGCGGTGCCAGTCGTCGCCCAGCGTATGGCGATCGAGGCCATTGAGGAGCAGCAGGCCCGATCTTGCCGTGTTGAGCCCGGTCAGGAGCCCCGCCAGCGTCGATTTACCTCCGCCCGAAGCGCCTTCGAGCAGGATCCGGTCGCCATGGGCGATGAGGAGGTCGGTGCCTTCGATCACGGTGTCGCTGCTCGACGGATAAGCGAAGGTCAGGGCCTGGGCGTCGATCAGCGGAGTCTTGTTCGCTGTATTCTCCAGCTGCTCGAGCGTGACGTAGGCTTGCGACGAAGTCTTGTTGCGGGCCGCGTGGAACATCGGCGCCACCTGGTTCCAGGCCACCCAGGCCCTGCCTGCCGCGGACAGCCCCTCGGAGATTCCCCCAAAGGCGCGCTGAGCGAACAATATTCCGCCCAGGCTGATCGCGATCGCGGTCGAGGATACTTCCAGATTGCCGACGAAGGCCGGCACCAGGCCGATCAGCCCGACGATGACCCAGCCCGACGATACCCCGAGGGTCGTCGTCACCGCCGTCCAGTCCATCGTGCCGGAAATCTGGAGATAGTTCTGAAGCGCGCTGTCCTCGGCGCCGTTGCTTCGCTGGGGCGGCTCCTGCGCCAGGCGGGTGCGGTGGCCGACCATCACCTCGATCAGATCGTGGGTCATGTCGAGGCGGGTGATCGTCCATGCCCGAAGCTTCCGGAAGTAATTCCAGCTGAACGCGACGGCGAGCAGGGTCCACCCGCCGAGCATCAGAAGATGGGTGGCCGGAGCGACCCCCTGGCTCAGGATCCAGGCCGCGAATCCGAGCGCCAGAACGGACCGGAGCAGCGACATGCCGCCGTTGAACGAAAGCGACTCGAGCGCCTGCGATTCCACGACCCGGCTGAGCAATTGGCCGACGCCTTGCCGTTTGATGCTGTCCGCCGACATGCGAAGCGCTCCGGCCAGCAGCCGCGCCTTGAGGAGGCGGCCGGCGTCCAGCGCCAGGGTCGCCGACCACCAGCTGCCCAAGGTCCCCAAGGGGATCATCGTCGCCATGAGCAACAGCCAGGCCATGAACAGGCCGGGGTCGAAGGTTCCTCCCAGCGCCGCCGAGCCGATCAGCGCCCATGACACGATCTCCGCGACATAGCTCGCCGCGTAAATGCCCATTATGGCCGCCACCTTCTTGAAGGCGCCGGCTCGGGACAGCTGCTTCCAGAAGTTCGCCGACGGCGACAGTCGAAGGACCCAGATACTCTGGACCTGCCATTGCGCGAGCTGCTCGCGAAGCATCGCGGCACGCACGCTCGATTCGCGGGCGGGATCGATCCCGATGGCGCGCACCATCCGGGTGAGTTCCGGGATCAGCGGGCCTTCGCGCGGCCAGCAAATCATGGCGCGAAGATGCTCGGGGTCGCAGGGGCGGATCCGAAGGTCGGGGGTCAGCATCAAGGGCCTGCCTCGCCGCCATCCCACCAGCAGGAAGGCGCCGTTCACCTCGTACATGCCGTTCTGAATGACGGCGGGACCCCCAACGCGGATCAGATTGGGCATCTCCGGCACCGGCGTCTGGACCTGATTGGCCTCGATCTCGAGATGCTCGGCCGCCCAGTCGAGCCAGTCGGAGAGGTTGCGGATGTCGCCGGCGGCCAGAGCGGCCGGCACTCTGAGCGAATCCGACCCCAATTTCGGACGCAGGCCGGTCCGGCGCGAAAGCTCCTCGATCCCTTCGCCGATGCGGGCGAACGGCCACAGGAACGGGCGCATCGCCTCCAGCATCAGGGGATCGGGCCCGGCCGCTTCGATCTGGAGTCCGGCGTCCGCCATTAGAGACTCTCGCTGGCCTTCAGGCGGCCGTCCGTCAGGGTCATGCGCCGCCAGAAATCGCCCTTCCAGATCGATGCCTCGACCGTCGCTTCGGCGTCGACCAGGTCACGGTAGCGGGACTCGCGCGCCATCAGGCTCTGCGGCGCCCCATCCTCGATGATCTGCCCGTCCTCGACGACGAGGACCCGGTCGAAGGCCACGGTCTCGGCGACATCGTGAGTCACGCACAGCAGGGTCACCGACGCCCACCATTTCCGCGCCTCGGCGAGCAAGGCGCGGCGCTGGGTACGGTCCATGCCTCGGAAGGGCTCGTCGAGCAGGGCGAGGCGGGTCGTCGGGCTGAGCAGCGCCCGCGCCAGCCGGACGCGCTGGCCTTCGCCGCCCGACAGCAGGCCACCGCCTTCGCCGAGCAGGGTCTGCAGTCCCTGCGGGAGCTTCTGAGTCACCCCGCGCAGCCGCGCCGCCGCGATGACTTCGCCGACCGCGAGCGCGGCATCTTCGTCCGAGGCGTAGGTGAGGTTGTCGAGCAGCGAGCGGTTCCAGATCTGGATCGCAGGGTCCACCCACGCGGTTTCGTGGCGAAGCGCCTCGATGTCGCGGGCCTGAGCGTGCTGGCCGTCGATCAGGAGATGGCCGGTCGCGAGCCGGTGCCAGCCCAGAAGCACGCCGAGCAGCGACGATTTGCCCGCGCCCGACATGCCGACGATGGCGACATGCTCGCCCGGAGCAATCGAGAGGTCGACCGACTGGAGGATGGTGTGGCCCGCGGCGAGAACGCTGCCGCCGTGGAACTCCAGCGCGATGCCCTTCGACGCAGGCCCCTTTTGCCGGGTCGAGATCGCCGCCCGTTCCTCCTCGCTCAGCTCGAGGTCCTCGGGCGCCGACAGCGGCTCCAGCAATCGCGAGAGGATGTTGCGCTGGGCCGGATATTGGTGGATCAGCCGAGCGATC
This sequence comes from uncultured Alphaproteobacteria bacterium, assembly GCA_963850005.1. Classification (GTDB taxonomy): domain Bacteria; phylum Pseudomonadota; class Alphaproteobacteria; order Sphingomonadales; family Sphingomonadaceae; genus Allosphingosinicella. Next base: position 110,615 of record CAWKJG010000004.1, on the reverse strand, counting down.
TGACCGCCGAGCCCCGGCAGCTTGAGGGTCCAGTAAACGAGCAGCAGATCGGACCCGGTGACTCGCGCGGCGCTGAAGAAATGCATCAGCAGCATCGCGCCGACCACGGCGGTGGTGATCATCGCCTGCACCGTGTCGGTCGCCAGGGTGAGGTTGATCAGGCTTCGAAGCGATTTGTACCATTCGACCAGCAGGCTCTCGTGCTGGCCCTGGACGTTGCGCTCGGCGCGGTGCGCCCGCACCGGCGCGGTGCCGAGCATGGAGTCGAGATAGAAGCTGTTGAGCGCTCCGCCATGATTGCGCACTCGAAGGTCGCGCTCGTTGAGGATGTGCTGGGTCGTGAAGGGGAAGCTGAGCGCCAGCAGCGCGAGCAGGCTGGCGAGCAGCCAGCTGCCCGGAGCGAGGATCAGAACGCCCGCGAAGGTGATCGCCAGCTCGAGCACCGACTGGATCAGCCGGAGGCCGAGCCCGGGGACCGCGCGCACCGCCTGGATATTGTGGTTGCGGTCGGCCATGTCCGAGATCGGGCGGCTGTGGAAATAGCGGTCGTTGAGCCGCGGCAGCTTGGCCAGCAGCGCCATTCGAAGCCGCGCCTCGAGCTTTCGTCCCCAGCGCAGGGTTCCGAGCCCGCTCGCATATTCGATCGCGAGCAGGATCGTCGCGAAGATGAGCAGCCCGATCGCCGCGAACAGCCGCTGGCTCGGCAAGGCGAGCTGCGCCGATATGTCGAAGAGGCCGCGGAACAGCAGCGCCTCGATCATCGTCGCGCTCACCGCGAAGGCGCCGGCGAGCACCAGGGCGAGCGGCGCGAGCAACCCGTCTTCGCCGAGCATCTTCCATATAGCGGTGAGCGGCGGGACCGGCTTTTCGGCGAGCGCGGCCGAAAGCTCGAGCGAGAGCGGCTTACGCTCTGCCTCTGCCTGAGCGTCACCAGAACTGAGGCCCGATATCGTGAGCACGATCGCGCCGCCGACCTTGAGGGTGCCGGCGGCGGAGGCGGCCGATGGCGGCTCGTTCTCGGTAACCGACCAGAAGGCCTTCGGGATGAGGTCTTCCTTCCGCCCGGCGGAAAGACTTTCGGCGGCCTCGCGAAGCAGGCCTCGAAGCACGTTCTCCGCTTCGCCACCGCGACGAATGCCCTTGGAATCGATCAGGGACTGGACGAGGCGCGTGGCGGCGTCGAGCAGCGACAGCGGGCGCCAGCCGGGATCGGCGACCGCCTCGGTGACGAGGCCGTCGACCGCCTGCGGATCGGTGCCGACGGCGCGCAGGCGCTCCCGAAGCGGATCCAGGAAGTCGTCGGTGGCGGCCCAGTCGCGCCAGTCGGCAGTTTCGACGATGTGGGTGTGGAGGTGGATCTCCCGCTGGAACTGGCTCACCGTGACCAAGCGCCGGCCGACGGCCGGGTCCATCACCTGAAGCCAGCGGCCGACCCGGCGCCAAACGACCACGAAATGGAGCGCCGCGCCCCGGTTCACGACCACGATCGCCGGGAGCGCCCTGGCGCTGGCGAGGGTGACGTGATCGATCGGAATCAGCCCCTGCACGGCATCCAGGCCCAAATCCCTGGCGATCTCCTCGATCGTATCGATCGAGGTTCCGTCGACGTCGGTCTGGCAGGCCTCGCGCAGTCGGCCGAAGCTGATCGGGACATGATAGCCTTCGAGCAGGCATTTCAGCGCCGCCGGCCCGCAATCCATATTCGACGTCTGGACGACCTCGACCGCCAGGAAGCGGCGCTCCTTCAGCTTGTCCTCGAGGTTGCTCATCGCTTGGCGCCGGCCCGTGGCTCGGGGCCTTCCGTCATCCGTCCCGCCGATCTCAGCAACAGCCTGGCGGGCGACACCGTCTCGACCCGGACCTCGATCCGGCCGGGAAGGCCATGGCGGAGGACCAGGCCCCGGGTCGCGTCCCGCTTGATCCGGAACTCGGCGCGCAGCGACTGGTCGCGGATCTCGCCGGCGACCCGGATCGCGGTGGCCTCGATCGTTCCGAACTGCACCCAGGGAAATCCTTCGAGCCGGAACCGGGCCGTCTGTCCCGGCCGGATTCGCCCGAGCGCCGTCGTCGGATCGAAATCGGCGACGATCAGAAGGTCGCCTTCAGGAATGATCGTGGCCAGCTTTTGTCCCGGAGCCACATAGGCGCCGGCCCCAAGAGCGCGCATCTCGCCGACGATTCCGGAGACCGGGGCGCGGATCTGATGATTGGCGACTTCCAGGCGCAGCTGCTCGATCAGCTCGCGGGTAGAGGCCGCTTCGGCTTGGGTCGCCAGCAGATCGCGGGTCAGTCTCTCCATCTGGACTCGAGTCTGATCGGCGGTGACGTTCGCGTCGACGCCGAGCCGGGCCAATTCGGCGGCCGAGACATCCCGCTCGGATTCCGCCTTGCGAGCGTCCGCGGCGGCGCGAACGGCGTCGACGGTGGCGGAGCCTCCCGTCGCCGCGTCGCTCCTGATCCTCGCCGCGCTGTCGTTCGCGAACCTGGAGGCCGCACTCGCGCCTTTCAGACGGGCGTCGGCAGCACGGACGGCGGCCTGGGTGGAGCGCTGCTCGTTCTGCATGACCCGGCCGAGATAGGCGATCTCCTTCCTCAAAGAGGCTAACCTGGCGGGATAGAGCGGGAGACGCGCCTGGGCTTCGGCGAGGCGCATTTGCTGCCGGGTGGAATCCAGCTCGATCAGCACGTCCCCCGCGTGGACCCTTTGTCCGATGACGATGGGCGCCCGGGTGAGACGGCCCGCCAGCAGCGAGGAGATTTCGCGCGGCGCGCTGCCCACCTGGAGCCGCGCCTGTCGCGAGACCTCGTAGACGGTGACGTTGCCGAAGCCGAACCAGAGCAGCCAGGCGACGAGGGCAAGCCCGGCGAGCGCCAGGGAGATCATGACGATTCGCGATGAGTCGAGCGCCAGGGATTGCGTCGTCTTGGAAAACTGGAACGTCAACACACTCTCCCCGGAGCCACCTTAAGCACCTGATTCCGCGCGGCGCAACGCCAAGGCCCGCTCCCGGCACTGCTTATTGGAAGAGTTTTCAGAATCAAAGCTCGTCGGCAAGCCTGTCCCCGCGCCGGCTCCGCCGATGAAAGTCCACCTATCAGGTTGAGTTGCCGGGAGGCACGTATAACTACGATCATTATTGATCCGAAACCGGCACTTTTTCATCAGGTAACCGGTTTCTCCCACGAGTAACTTAGCGTTTCCACGGATACATCCGAAGTGCGATCCAAATCCGCTTGAGTTGGTCCGCTCCGGGCCTATCGTCCCAGTGGTCGGGGGCCTTCAGTCAGCCTGAGTCTTCTCGGCCCAGGGATCGACGGGGGAGCGATTTTTCCCGCTCGCAGCCTCGACGGAGTAATGTCGACGTATGTCTACGCTTTCCACTCAAGCTTCGGCACTCAGCACCGCAGATACCGCTCTTGGCAACGATTCATCCGATGAGGATGACACTGGCAACGCTCGCGCGCTGCACCAGGACGATGAGCTGCTCTTTCCGATGTCGAAAGGCGCGTTCTCGCAATATTGGGAAGACGATGAGACTCCGCGCGAGCTGCGGGTCTACTTTCGCGACAAGGAGATCGCTTTCGACGATCCCGCTTTCTATTCTTTCGGCGAGACGCTGATCAAGCAGTCGCGCTTCCGGGCCGGCGACGCTCTGCAATGGGGCGAATATGAGTGGCCGAAGGTTCGGCAGATGCTCGAGGATCTCATCGAAGCCGAAGTCCTCCAATATGCCGACGAGGTGACCGACGTTCCGGCGGCGCTGCGCCACGAGGAGCGCGAGACGCTGCTGATGCCGGCGCGGATGGACGACGGCAAGACCTGGGACGATTGCGAAGAGATCATGACCTTGATCTCGGGCCGGCCGCTCGAGCTCGGCTATCTCGAGATCGCCATCCCGATCTTCCGCATCGCCCACATGTATATCGATACCGACAACCGCCAGGTCGGCGAGGCCAACGTCTTCCCGCCGGCGATGCGGCTCGATCGCCCGACCCTGTGGCGGACCTGTACCTATTCGGGCACGCGCTATCAGCCCGATCTTCCGATGAACGTCACCGCGCTTCGGATCATGCGCAACCAATGGCGGCACATGATGGTGATCGTCCGGAAAGTCAGCGACGAATACCGGCGGCGCTTCCCCGAGGTCGATCAGCGCGGCTGGACGGTCGGCGACATCGAGCGGATGACGGTCTGCGTCCTGGCGATGCCCACCTATCAGGTGATGCGCGTCGAGAATCGTGTCGAGAACGGCAAGCTCCACCCCGCGCTTTCGTCCGCCTTCCGGCTTACCGACGGCCTGCGGATGCTGATGCACCACATGCTGTTCGTTCCGTTCGGCGAGCCGACCCGGTCGGGGATAACTCCGATGACCGGTTTCGAGGCGCATCAATATGCCGAGCGCAATTATTCGTTCCACACCGCGCAGGGCGTCTGCGCCGGCCCGCCGTCGATGGTCGACGATTTCCTCGCCGTCATCCTCGATCGGGAGGACCCCAAGGGCGGTTGGCCGGACGAGATCGATCCCGAGGTTCAGGCTGCCATCGACGAGGTCGACAAGGCGGTCGATTACGGCCTGATGGGCCTTCAGATCTTCGGCTCGGTCTTCTCGCTCTTTCCGACCTCGACGGCCGGTCATGCGCAGCTGAGGGAGATCGTCACGAACTGGACCAAGTCCGACTCGCCGACCCTGGCGGATTTGCGCAGGCGCTGCAACAAGATCCACGAGATCACCCAGGATGTGGGCTGGCTCAAATCGGACGCGTACCGGAAGAGCCGCCTGATCGCCTATAACGACATGTACCAGAAATGCGGCTTCGGATTGACGGGCACCTGGCCGGAGCCGTCGCTCGAAGATCGATATGAAAATCTGCCGCGGCTTCCGGAAGAGACGATGGCGCAGCTGAAGGCGCTTTTCGCCCGTCAGCTGCACGATCTTCCGGACGGCGACGAGCTGTTCGAAATCCTGGCCGACTGGATCGGCCGGTTCATCAGCTTCGTCCAGGTTGCGTCTCGGACTTCGCTCGAGGTGCAGGGCCGGATCAATGCCCTGCTCGGGCGGGAGAAGCCCAAGAGGACGTTCGAGGGTCGCGACCTGAGCAAATATATCGGACTCGATAAGACCGTCGATTCCAAGCACGAGGTACAAGAGGTGCCGTTCCTCATCGATGACATCGGCAGGTTCCTTGGCGTTACGATAGACGTCACGGTCGACGAGGTCACCATTACCGAAGGTGTGAGGAACATCGCAGCAGCTCCAAGAGAGATTCCGTTGGACTAACCGTCCGCGGGGTAACGCGCAAACATGCGCAAGACGTGGAAGGAAATAACATGAAAATCAGGACCAATGTTCGCGCCGGTCTGCGGATATCCGATCGTTGCGCTCCCACCAATCGTTGCGCGCCGACTCCGCGCTGCGGTGGCACCACCACCTACGCCCTTTAGGCCGTAGGAAAGATTCGGCCGGCTTGGGGTCGGCCGATACTGCGCAATCCAGCGCAAAACATGAGAGGAAGCTACCATGAAAATCAGGACCAACATTCGCGCCGGTATGATCGCTTCTCCGCGTTGCGGCGGTCGTTGCGCCCCCGTGCCCCGTTGCAGCGGCAACACCACCTACGCCCTTTAAGCCGTAGGAACAGTTTCGGCCGGCCTGGGGGCCGGCCGGATAACTGCGCATCAAGCGCAAACTGAAGAGGAAGCTAACATGAGAATCAGGACCAACATCCGCGCCGGTATCGCTCGCTGCGGCGGCACCACTGCTCCGCGTTGCGGCGGCCGTTGCGCCCCGACGCCGCGTTGCGGCGGCACCATCCTCTACGAATATTAAGTTGTAGAGAAGATCCGGCCGGCCCTGAGGGTCGGCCGGATACTATGCGGCAAGCGCAAAGCCGAGAGGAAGCCGACATGAAGATCAGGACCAACGTTCGCGCCGGCATCATCGCTGGCCCGCGCTGCGCTCCGGTGCCCCGTTGCGGCGGCACCCGTCTCTACGAATATTAAGTCGTAGGGAAAAATCCGGCCGGCCTGGGGGTCGGTCCGATGATGCGCATCAAGCGCAAAACATGAGAGGAAGCCAACATGAAGATCAGGACCAACATCCGCGCTGGTATCGCTCGCTGCGGCGGCACCACTGCTCCGCGTTGCGGCGGCCGTTGCGCCCCGACCCCGCGTTGCGGCGGCACCGTCCTCTACGACCTGGATGCTTATTAAGTCGTAGGGACGATCCGGCCGGCCTTTGGCTTGGCCAGATTACTGCGCATCGAGCGCAAAACTTGAGAGGAAGACATCATGAAGATCAGGACCAACGTTCGCGCCGGCATCGCTTATGATCGCTGCGGCGGCACCACCAATCGTTGCGGCGGCCGTTGCGCGCCGACGCCCCGCTGCGGCGGCCTCAGCAATTACGACTACCTGTATTAGGTCGTAGGAAGTTTCAGCCGACCGTGGGGGTCGGCCGAAAGACTGCGCATCCAGCGCAAAACATGAGAGGAAGCTACCATGAAGATCAGGACCAACATTCGCGCCGGCATTATCGCTTCTCCGCGTTGCGGCGGCCGTTGCGCTCCCGTGCCCCGTTGCAGCGGCGGCACCATCTACAACCTCGCATAAGAGGCCGGCGCATGGCGCCAGGCTGCTTGCGCAGACCGAAGCGCCTTCGCCAAAGTGTAGCCATCCAGCTTCGGCTGGGTGGCTATGCTGTTCAGGCCGGCGTCACATCGTGAAGAACAACGTGGCATGATGGTTTCGAGTTCGAGCGCAAGAGGCCTCTGGCTGCTCCCGCTTCTGGCAGGATTGAGCCCGGTCCAGGCGGCGAAGCCCCGCCCGGCCGATCTGCCGAAGCCGGCCATACCCGAGAAGTTCAACGCCGCCGACCGCTATCCGTCCGCCACCGTCCCGGCGGTCAGCCTCGCCGACGAGGCCTGGTGGAAAATCTTCAACGATCCCGTGCTCGACGCCTTGGTCGACAAGGCGCGCAAGAGCAACGGCAGCCTCTATGAGGCCGCGGCCCGGCTCGAGAAATCGCGGGCCCTGCTGCGCGGAGCGGCCGCGGCACGAAACCCTCAGGTCGGCGGCGGCGGCGGCGCCTCGCAGCGCACCGGCCCGCTGATCAACGAGGCCGGCACGGGCGGCCGGCTGATCTACCCTTCGGCCAGCCTGAGCTATGAGATCGACCTGCTCGGCAGGCTTTCGAAGGGGAGGAAGGCCGCTCGCCTCGATGCCGCGGCCAGCGCGGACCTGCTGCGGCACGCGCGGCTGCTGGTCGAGGCCGATACGGTCCAGACGTATTTCGAGATTTGCGGGCTCGACGAGGAACGAGCGGTCGTGGCGAAGGCCGCGGACGACCAGGGCGCCACCCTGAAGATACTCGAGGAACGCGAGCGCAATGGCCTTGCCACCCGGCTGGCGGTGAACCGGGCGCGGGCCGAGGTCGCGACGCTGCGTTCGGACATTGACGATCTCGACCGCCGCCGGGCCGAGCTGGTCGGCGGCCTGGCCCTGCTGATGGGCGAGGCGCCGTCGGACATCGCCATACCCGGCAAGCTCGGCACTCCGCCGATCATCCCGTCGGACATACCCAGCGCCGTCATCGCCCGGCGCCCGGACATTTCCGCCGGGCTGCGCAGCGTCGAGGCCGCCCGGGCCCGGGTCGGGGTCGCCAAAGTGTCCTGGCTGCCCAGCCTCAGCCTGACCGGCGCCCAGGGTTTCGCCTCGCCCTCCCTGGGCAGCCTGCTGAGCTCGGCGACCCAGAATTTCGGGCTCGGCTTCCTGTTCTCGGTCCCCGGGCTCGACGGCGGCCGCAACAAGGCGCGGGTGCGTTCCGCCCGGGCCGACCTTTCGCTCGCCTCCGCCGAGTACAGCACGCAGCTTCTGACCGCCCTTCGCGACGTCGACAATCAGCTGAGCGCGGTCCGGATCCTGGGCGACCGGGCGGCGACCCTGCGCGGAATCGCCGACGACGACGAGGTGCTGGCGACGATGCTCCACGCGCGTTACGCCAACGGCCTGATCAGCCAGCTCGACTATGTCGACGGTCTTCGAATCGTCCTCGAGCACCGCCGAACCGCGGTCCAGGTCAACATCGCGCGCTACGTCGCCACCATCGGCCTGATCCGCGCTTTGGGAGGGGGCTGGGGAGCGCCGCCCCCGAGCCAGGACCGGCTGGCGAAGAGCGACCGGGCTCAGCCGAGCCGCTAATCAGGCTTGGTGCCTCGCCGGAAAGAGCCGGTTCAGTCGTATCGCTGAGTCTCAGCTATAACCTGGTTCACGGGCAATTCCGCCAAAGGTGCCTGGACCGTTCTATCGGTCCTTGTACGAGCGTGCAGGCCGCGCTCCAATTCTCGGCGCACCGAAGCATTTATGCCGCGATTTCAATCCGCCGGGTTCGATCGCACCGTTGTGGACTAAAACTGACGAAACGACCGCTAAACTCTTCGGTGAATCCTCCGATTGACTTCCATCGGCGTCCGCGGGTGCACGGAGGGGACCAAAGATGGTGGCGATTTTCACCGGTGGGGGCAGCGGTCTTCAAAACGGCTCGGGTAAAATTCTGGGATCGGCCGGCCTGATCGGTACCGCCGCGCAGGGGCGTTCGGGCGAGCAATTGCTCGTCAACGCCGCGAACGGCAATCTTCTGATTACGCAGCGCGACGAATTTCTGGTCGGACGCGGGCCCGATCTCGCCGTAGACCGGACCTACAATGCGCTCGGCGACCTGTCCGACGACAATGGCGACAATTGGCGGCAAAGTACCGAGCGCTATGTCCACGGGCTTGCCGGCACGCTCAACGGCGCGGGAAGCTCGGTCCGGCGAGTCGCGGCGGATGGCTCCAGCGTCACCTATCAATGGGACGGCACCGCCTACACCACGATGGAGGGGCCGGGGGCCCAGGACAGGCTCGTCTCCGCGGGCGGCGAGTGGATCTGGACCGACGGCGACTCGCAGATCACCGAACGCTACGTGGCATTCGGGAGCCGCTGGCGGATCGTCGAGCAAGCCGACACTGACGGCAATCGCCTGAGCTTCGCCTATACCGGAGCGCAGCTGACCCGGGTGACGACCGCGGACGGCGGCTGGGTCGGCTACGGCTGGCAAGGCGCCAATCTCGTCGAGATGGTCACCGGCTTCGAAAATGAGGACCAGGGACCGGTGACCCTGACGCGGGTGCGCTATGCCTACGATAGCGCGAACCGGCTCGCCAGCGCGGTCGTCGATCTCTCGCCCGAAGACGGCAGCATCGCGGACGGGAATGCCTATTCCAGCACCTACAGCTATCACGCCGCCTCGCGGCTGATCGCGTCCATCACCCAGACCGACGGATCGCGCATCGATCTGGAATATGATTCACAGGGCCGGATCACCCGAGTCATCCAAGGCGTATCCTACGGTGTCAACCGGACGACGACCCTTGCCTATGGGGCCGGCTTCACCACGATCACCGATCCGGCGGGCCAGGTCACGCGCCTCGAATACCGCGCCGACGGCGCGCTGCTGCGCATCGTCGCGCCGCCGGACCGTCCCGGCGAGGCCAATGCGATAACCACCTTCGAATATGCAGGACCGGGCGACTTCCACGCGAGGACCGACCCGCTCGGACGGCCGACCTTCTACAATCATGACGCGCGCGGGAATCTGGTCAGCAACATCTTCCCGGGCGCCAGTGCCGTCATTCGGACCTACGGCGCCCGCAACGAGCTTCTGACCGAGCGAAGGACCGGCTCGTCGAGCGCCTCGACCGGCGCGGAGCTGACCACGCGCTTCGTCTACGACGGCAAGCTCCATCTGCGCTACCGGATCGACCCCGAGGGAGGCATCGCCGAATATCGCTACGATCTCTACGGACAGCTCGTCGAGACGATCGACTATCCCGAGCATCCGTTCGACACCGGCGCCCTTGGTATCGACGCCGCTCCGAGTGAAGCCGCCGTGAATGCGTGGCGGGACGGCCTCGCCGATCGAAGCTCGATCAGGATCACCTCCAACCGGTACGATGCCCGCGGCAACCTGACGGGAACGGTGCGCTACGGCGCCGCCACGATCGCGGGGGAGGCGCTCGAAACCGCCGGCGATATCCGGACCTTCTACGTCCACGATCTGTCGGGCCGGCTTCTTGTCCGAGCCAAGGCGGGCGAGCGCGGCGAAGCCTTCGCCTACGACGGCCTCGGCCGGGTCGTCATGTCCGCCGACAATGACGGGAGGAAGCTGAGCTTCGCCTTCGCCGACACATTGCAGCAAACGGTGATCACTCATTCGAGCGGTCGCGTCCAATGGCTGACCTACGATGCGGCCGGCGGCCTCCTTTCCGAGGCCGAGACGGACTCATCGAACATTCCTTACGTGATCCGGCATGAATATGATCGCCTCGGTCGGCTTCGCACCTCCGTCGATCCCTGGGGCACCAAGAGCCATCGTCTCTTCGACGCGAGCGGCCGGGTCATCGCGGAAATCTCCGCCCTGGGCGAGATGACCGAATATCGCTTCGACGGATCCGGCAGGCTGGTCGCTTCGGTTCGCTATGCCGGGAAGGTGAGCGCGGCGAACCTGACATTGTTGGCCAACCCCTTCGCAACGATCGACCCGGCGCAGATCCGGCCTGTCGCCAGCGCCGATGACCAGTGGGAATGGCGCTTCCACGGCGATTTCGGAATCAACCAGACGATCGACGGCAACGGCTATGTCGTCAGCTACTATTACGATCGGTCAGGACAATTGCTTTCGAGCACCCGCTATTCGTGGCCGCTAAGCCAGGCGCAGCTCGATGCGTTCAAGGTCACGCCACCGACCGAGTGGATTTCGACCGCTTCTCTGATCGAGCCCAGCCAGCATGATCATTCCTTCTACGACAGGACCGGGCGCCGGATTGGTGAGGTCGACGGCAACGGCTATCTCACGCAAATCCGCTACGACGCCGTCGGTCAGAAAGTGGAAGAGATCGCCTTCGCGAACCCGCTGCCGGCGGCTGTTCTCGACCAGATGCTCCTCGTGTTCGATCAGGCGCGGGCCAGCATCCAGACCAGCGCGGACGACCGGCACACGCGTTACGCCTATGACGGCCTGGGCCAGCTTCGCTACGTGATCGACGCCGGCGACCAGGTCGTGGGTTATCTATATGACCAGGCCGGGCGGAAAACGGCGACCATCGAATATGGCGCCATCGCCTGGATGCCGAGCGGGTTCGACGAGATCGAGGCGGCGCTCCAGCAACTGGGCGCGGCAAGCTGGCCGGGCATCCACGAATATTGGTCGATCTACGATGAATTCGGGACGGCTCGTCTTCTCGGTCGACCCCGAGGATGCGGTGACCGGCTACAGATATGACGAGCTGGGCCGGGTGATCCGGACGACCGCTTACGCGGCCCGCTTCGCGACGACGGGACTGCCGCATCCCGGAGTGATCGGCGAATGGGCCGAGGCGCAGAGCGGCCACTCCCAGAACCGGGTGACTCGCAACTATTACAATGCGCGCGACGAGCTGATGTATGCGGTCGATGCCGAAGGCTATGTCACCGGCAATTCTTATGATGCCCTCGGTCGGCGGACCGCCGTGCGGCGCTGGCCGCAGCGTTTCGCGGTCGGCGACGAGACTCCGCTGGAGACGCTCGAAGGCGAGCTCACCTTCGACTGGACGGAAACCCGCTTCGCCTACGATCCCCGCGGCCGGCTGGTCGACAGCTGGGACGGCGCGGGCGTGCGGCGGCACATCGACTATAATTCGGACGGCACGGTGCGGATGGACACGGCGGCCTTCGGTACCGCCGACGAGCTGAGGACCCGTTATTATTACGACCGCGTCGGGCGGTTGATCACGCGCTCCGATGCCGACGGCACTGCCGAGCAGGGTCTGACCAATTACTTTCGCAACGCCTTTGGCAACGTGATCCAGGAGCATGAACTCGAACGGGAATGCCACCCGGCGAACTTACGACAAGCGCAACCAATTGCTGACCGAGACCGACCCGCTCGGGGGAGTCACCGCCTACGAATATGATGCGTTCGGCAATGCGGTCCGGGTCACCGATCCGCTCGGAAACGTCACTCAGAGGGGCTTCGACAAGGTGGGCCGCCTCGTTCGCGTCGTCGACGCGGAAGGTTATGTCACCGAGAATCGCTACTCGATGCTCGGCAATCTGGCCGAGGTCATCCGTCGCTACGCCAAAGGGGGCGCCCCCCACGCTTTGGATGCGGTTACCCAGCTGGGCTACGATCGGCTCGGCCGGCTCACCCAGATGATCGATGCCGAGGGCGGGTGGCAAATGTTCGGACGGGACGCGTTCGGGCAGGAGATCTCATATTATAACGGCGTCGGCTGGGTCCGCTTCAAGGGCTATGATCGTCTGGGCCGGCAGGACTGGGAAACCCGGATGGTCGAATTGCGGGATTCGAACGGCGATCCGGTAGCGGCCAGCGTGGTCACGCGCTTCGATTATGATTCGCGCGGCAACCGCATCCGAATGACCGAGGCCGAATATCTGCCCGAGCAGCGCATCACCCACTATGTCTACGACAAGGCCAACCGCCTGATCGAGACCCGGACGGACGCGGTTCTCGTGGTCAGCCAGGCGGATCACATGACGACGGTCTCGGCGACGCCGACCCGGAAGTTCCGCTACGACGCGCGCGGCAACCTCATCGAGGCGATCGAAGCCAATGGTGCTCGGCTGCTGAGCTATTTCGACCGCCGCAACCGCAAGATCGTCGAGATCGACGCGCTCGGGACCTATTCGACCTGGGTCTACGACCGCAACGGCAACGCCGTCACTCATGTCGTTCACGAGAACCGGGTGACCTTGCCCGCCGCCGGATCCTCGCCGCCGTCCGCGCCCGGCGGGCCGGTGCGTTCGACCAGCTACGGTTACGACGCGCTCAACCGGCTGACCGCGACCCGGATCGCGGGCGTGCGCACGGGAAGCTGGAACGGGGCGAGCTACGCCACGGCGGTCGGCGACGTGGTGACGACGCAGGTCTACGACGCCGGCGGCAACATCATTCGAACCGTCGACGGCAACGGTGCGACGATCTGGTCCTATTTCGACCGGCTCGGCCGGAAGATCGCCGAGGTCGACCGCGAGAAATATCTGACCGCCTGGATCCGCGACGCGGAGGGCAACACCGTCTCCGAACGGCGGTTCGCGACCCGGCTTGGCGCGGCTCCCGGGGACGACGCCACCCTCGACCCCGGCCGACGCCGCCGACCGCGAGACCGTGTTCACCTACGACCGCAACGGCCGCCGCGTCACCGAAACCCGAAGGGGAGTCGTCGCCTGGACGATCGGCTCGAACGGAATCCAGGCCGCGGCTCCCACCGATTCGACGATCCGCTACGCCTACAATGCCCTCGGCAAGGTCATCAGGAAGGTCGAGGCCAACGGCGACACCGTCGATTATGGCTACGACATGGGCGGCCGCCTGGTCCAGGAGACCCGCGCCGCCTTCACCGCCTGGGACGGCACCGCCGCCGCGCCGACGGTGCGCTATTACTACAACGCCCATGGCGATCTGACCCTGACCCGGCAGGGCAATGGCGCCCCCGCCGCGGGCGACAGACTGACCCGCTACACTTACGGGACGGCGGGACGGCTGCTCAGCATGACCGACGCGGCGTTCGGAACCACCTTCTACACCTACGACACGGCGGGCAATCTGGTCACCCAGACCTATGCCCGCCAGAAATCCGACGGCACCCAGGTCTCCGAGGGCATACTCTATACGCGCGACCTGCTCGGCCGGGTGGTCAGTCAGACGACGGGGACCTGGACCGGCTCTTCCTGGGTCCGCAGCGACAGCCAGGACACCGCCTATGACGCGTTCGGGCAGGCGGTGAAGACCGGCGTCAACGGCCTGTGGCAGATCGAGTTCGCCTACGACTTCGCCGGCCGGCTGTGGAGCTCGAACGAAGCTGACGGCGTGTGGCGCTTCCTCGTCCGCGACGGCGCGGGCAACCAGACGCTCGCGATCGAGAGCGAAGGCACCGACCTCGCCGGCAAGACGCTCGATCAGGTGCTGGCGATCGCCACCGGCAACGGCGCGCAGGCGATCGGCGCCGCGCTGGTCGACGGGATCAACGTCACGATCAGCGTCTATGACGGAAGGGGCCAGCTCTCAGAGACCCGGCTTCCGAAGCGCGAGCTGACCCTCGGCGCGGCGCCGGTCGATCTGGCCACGACGCGCCGCTACAATGCCTTTGGCGAGCTCGTCGGCGACACCGACGTTCGCGGCGGCCAGGCCGAATATGCCTACAATACGATGGGCCGAATGGTCGGGAGCCAGCGCGCCGGGGTCTCCGTCACGGCGGCGAACGGCACGGTGCAGAGCAATTTGCGGCCCACCGAATATTATTTCTTCGACATCGCCGGCAGGCTGGTCGGGGTCCAGGATGCGAACGGCATATTCAGCGGCCGCCAGCTGCTCGCCGGAAGCGGCCATGGCGGCAAGGAGGCGCTCGTCACCACGGAATTCCATCCCGACGGCGGCGCCGTCCGCTCCGGCTACGACGGTTTCGGCGATCTCAGGATGACGATCGACGAGATCGGCCGCGCCACGGCCATGACCTACGACGGAATGGGGCGGCTGCTCAACTCCGCGCGCGGTTCCCAGGTCGATTATTACAGCTACGACATGCTCGGGCGCCGGCTGAAGCACTGGACCCAGCAGCTCGGCGCCACCGTGTTCGATTCGACCGATTACGATGCCCAGGGCCGGGTGATCCGTGCCGCCGCGATGGGCGGTGATATCACCTCGACCAGCTACTCCTGGTCGCCGACGCTGGCCACGCCCGGAATGAAGCTGTTCGGCGGATGGGTGAGCACCACCACCTACGCCAACAACCGGACGCTCATTGAATATACCGACTTCTTCGGCCGCGAGACTTACCGCAGGGATCTGGGCGGCCACGAATACATTTATCGCTACGATCAGGCCGGCCGGATGACGGAGCGCACCGCGCTGGCCGAGGACACTTTCGCCTACACGCACTTCAACACCGGCCGGGTCGCCCAAATCGCGACCGTCGCCGGGCCACAGAGGGCGGGAGTCTTCAACGATCGGGTGACCACTTACGGTTACGACGCCGCGGGCAACCTCAAGCTGGAAAAATACGTCGAGAACGGCCGGCCTACCCTGCAGATGATGAGCGGTGCGCCCAGGACCCGTCACGACTATCGCAACATGACCGCGAATTACGATGCTCTTGGCCGGATCACCCAGGTCGCAGAGCTGGGCGGAACAGATCAGCTCGCGGTCCCGCAAGCCACGATGGACTATGAGTATGACGCGGTCGGCAACGTCCGCCGCGTCCGTTCAAATCCGCGCGTGC
The DNA here is from genome assembly GCA_963850005.1 of uncultured Alphaproteobacteria bacterium. Taxonomy (GTDB): domain Bacteria; phylum Pseudomonadota; class Alphaproteobacteria; order Sphingomonadales; family Sphingomonadaceae; genus Allosphingosinicella. The sequence goes on along the minus strand of CAWKJG010000004.1, from coordinate 95,303 downwards.
TCAGCGCCACGGGCACCTGGGGATCGGTCATATCCTCGGTCGACTATTGGTACCGCTATGACAGCATGAACCGGCTGGTGACGAGCCAGGGGCAATTGACCGGAGGCCAGATCGTCCGCGGCGCCGCCGGCATCGACCTCGAATATGATGCGGCCGGCCAGCGTGCGCAGACCTTCCGAACCGTCGCCGGGGCCGTTCATCGCGAGCGCTACGTCTATGACTCGCTGGGCAATCTGGGCGAGGTCAGGATCGCCCAGAACGGCGGCACCGAGGTCCTGCGCGCGAAATACGAGTATAACGGCCCGCTTAGCCGTCTCAGCCGCCAGATCGACTACGCGGCCGATGGCGCCGTGGTCTATGACCGCGCCGTGTCGTACAATTCGAAAGGCCAGATGGCCGGCGAGACCGTTTCAGGGCGGCAAGGAACCGACAACTATCAGACCATCAATACTTACGATTACGGGACCGGCAACGCCTATGCGCTGGGCGCGGTGGTCGCGATCGCGACGACCAACAAACGGAACGGCGCCGATCAGCCCGCCTCACGCACCGAGAATGATTTCGTCTGGTACGGAGGAGCGGTCCAGTCGGTCACGCGCTACTGGGCCAACACCGGCCAGCAGGCTGCCGTCTTCACCAGCACCTACGCCAGCAACGCCTGGGGCCAGCTGACCTCCGTCAGCATCGCCGACGGCCGGCCGCGCACGGTCGCCTTCGTCAACGACATGGCGGGCGAGGTCATTCGCCGCGACGAGGCCGACAGCCTTGCCGGTGGCGACCCGCACGAATTCTGGTATCATTTCGGCGGCCGGCAGCACGGCTATGTCGGCAATAACGGCACCTTCGAGACCAGCTATCACGAGTCGGTCGCGAACCGCTCGGCGGCGTCGGGCGCCGGTGCCTTCCGCCTCGGCGCGACCGCGCCCACGGCGCGTTCCGACTTCGACCAGAATTACGATCCGATCACGAGCTATCAGCAGGGCGGCGCCGGCGGCAGCTACACGGTGCAGTCGGGCGACACCCTGAGCTCGATCGCCGCCGCTTTGTGGGGCGACGCGGCGCTCTGGTACAAGCTCGCCGAAGCCAACGGCATGACCGCCTCGGTCGCCCTGATCGAGGGCCAGCAGCTGGTCGTCCCGTCGGGCGTCCAGCGCAGCTCGAACAACGCCTCCACCTTCAACCCCTACGACCCGCTCGAGGCGCTCGGCGACACCAGCCCGACCACGCCCCAGCCCCGGGCCCCGGCCAAGAAGAAGAAATGCGGGGGCCTGCTCGGATCGATCATCCTTGTGGTGATCGCGGTGGTGGTGACGATCGTCACCCAGGGCGCGACGGCGAATCTTCTGCCCGCCGCCTGGGGCGCTACTGCGACTGCGGCGGTTTCCGGTGCGGTCGGCGCGGCGGCCGGAAGCATAGTCAGCCAAGGCGTCGGCCTCGCCACCGGGCTGCAGGACCGTTTCAGCTGGAAGGGCGTGGCGCTCGCGGCGATCGGCGGGGGCATCGACGGCGGCGTTACCGCTCAGCTGGGCAAAGGGGCGCTGAGGGGAAGCCAATTCATCGGCGACCTGGTGCGTGGAGTGGCGAGGAGCACGCTCTCCCAAGGCATCGGCATCGTCACCGGCCTTCAGGACAAGTTCGACTGGGCCGCGCTGGCGGCGGCGAGCGTGGGCTCGGCGGCGATGGGGCAGCTCCGGGGCGCGCTGCCGGCTGTCGATCCCGACAGCGTTCTCGGTCGGCTTCCCGGGATGGTCCAGAAGATCGGCGGCGGCATGGCCGAAGCGATCGGCCGCGCGGCGGCGAGCTCCCTTCTGCAGGGCACCGACTTCGGCGACAACGTGCTGGCGGCGCTGCCGGAGGTCATCGGGGGCACCATTGGGAGCTCTCTCGCTGTCGAAGTGCAAGCCTATTTGGATGGGTTTGTCAGGCAGGATAACGGCTTGACCGGAGTGGCGGTGGGGGGCGACGGCACGGCCCCTAAAAACCTGACCAGCGATGAAAAAGGTAATCTCGTCTACATCGATATGAAGGAGTTAATCGCGCCAAAGAACAAACTTGTCGTGTTCAGCACAAACGATGATCTTCTTAAATTAACAGACGCTTATGGTGACGCTCGCGACGGGGAGACGACGATGCATGCGGGAATTGACCTCAGCACCGAGGGCCGCAAGGGGATTTACGCATTGAGTTTGACAGAAGGGAAGGTCGTTCAGATCGGTGCTACGGGGTATGGAAAGGACGCTGTCTTCATCAAAGATAAGCAGGGGCGATTCTGGAGTTACGGCCACCTGGCTAGCCACGACGTGGCAAACGGAGCTACAGTTCATATCGGTACTCGACTCGGAGAGATCGGCACACGCGGTAGATCCACTGGAATCCATCTGCACGTCCAAGTCACTACAGGAAAAAAGTTTACATCTGCCGGTGGTAAGTCGTTGGGACTAACTATAACCGGTAGTGTCGTAACTATCAAAAACAGCGAGTTAGCCCATTAATTATGTAGCCGAAATAACGATGCAACTACCAGCCGGTGCAAGCCGGCTGATGAATGCGGTTCGGAGCGGCAACTCGAAATTACACCAAGGACGAATGGCGGCAGCTATGCGTCTCATCCGGCCGGCAATCAAAGCGCTAGATCGTGGCGGACGGTCTTGCGACTGTAGGTTTCCATGCCAGTGGGTCATCCGCAGCGCCGTTGCCGAATATGAGGCGCGGCTCGCGTCGCTGCCGCTGGTTGATCAGCAGCTCGGGGCCTGTCGCGACGGCCTCCGGAAATTCGACTTGGTGGGACGAGGTGGGGACCAGCGGCGACAGGTCTTGGTGCCGGCATTCGCGGGTTCGGATCCTGCCGCCCCCAGGCAAATCCCGCCGAGCGGGTCGCGGAGCGTCGAGATGGCAAGTGCGAGCTATCGAAAAGGTTCGGCACGACGCGCAATCAGTTGAACTGACCTCGGTCTTCTTGGGATACCGGTCGGGCGGCCTTCTTTCCTCCGAAACGACACCAATCGTTCGTACGACTCGGAAACGATGACGGTTGATCGCCGGACGCCTGCGCCATAGCAAAGTAGCGCGGACTCGGCGTAGTCTATTGTACTCGGAAGGTCAGCCGAGCCTTGTTTCTCAAGTATATCAAACACTAGGTTCTCTTTCCGATCAGCCTTGCCGCCATGCCGGTAATAACATATGGTAAAGGTGATTTGCGTGTCTGGATAATGCCTTTGTGGCAACAGTGGCTATCCAGTTTGCATTGGAGCTATTTTCCGGCAGCGTTGACTTGTCGGAATGGTAATCTGCGTTCCTGATACGGTCGCGTTTCGTCGCGAAGTGATTTCGTGCGCCGTAGCGCTTTTGAGGAACGAACTGGCGAAGGGGCCATGCTGAAAACTATTCGAGGGAGATACTGATATGCCAGTCGCAGTTAGCTATCCCGGCGTCTATGTTCAGGAGGTGCCCAGCGGCGTCCGCACCATCACCGGCGTCGCCACCTCGATCGCCCTGTTCATCGGCTGGGCGCCCAAGGGGCCGATCGATCGCGCCGTGCGGATCACCAGCTATGCCGACTTCGAGCGCAAATATGGCGGACTCCATGCCGGTTCGTACCTCGGCTATGCCGTGCGCGCATTCTACCTCAACGGCGGCGCGGACGCGTACGTCATTCGCATCGCGCACACCGACGCCGTCACCGCTTCGAATGAGGTCGCGGGTCTCGACGGATTGGTCGTCCAGGCCACCTCCCCCGGGGACTGGGGCAATGGCATCAGCGTCCGCAAGACGGACACGGCCACCGGTTTCCGGCTCGACGTGCTCGACGCCAATGGCACGGTGCTCGAAACCTTCACCAATCTCTCGGCGACCTCCGGCGACCCGCGCTACGTCGGCTCGGTCATCAACGGCAATTCTTCCTATATCGAGCTCGTAGCGCTGCCGCCGCCGCCTCCGGGGCCGCCGCCGCCGCCTCCGGGGCCGCCACCGCCTCCGGGACCGCCACCGCCTCCGGGACCGCCGCCGCCTCCAGGCCCGCCGCCTCCCCCGCCCGGACCGCCTCCGCCCCCAGGTCCGGTCGCGCTCGAGGACGGAGAACCCGGGACGGTCCTCGATCCCAATGCCGGCGATTTCAAGACGCCGATGAACGCTTTGTTCGCGGAAGGTGGCATTGCGGATCGGATCGACCTGTTCAACATCATCTGCGTTCCGGGTCTGACCGACGAGACGGCTCTCGAGGAGCTGCAGACCGTGGCGCGGAACCGGCGGGCCTTCCTGGTCGCCGATTGCCCACCCGATGCTCAGGTCGACAATGCGAGCGCCTCGCTGCCGAACAGTTCCGAGAAGGACTATTCCGCTTTCTACTTCCCATGGGTGCTCGCGCCGGATCCGATGCAATCCTACGCCGTCCGTCCGTTTCCGCCCTCCGGGTTCGTCGCCGGCGTCTACGCCCGCACCGATTCAGAGCGGGGCGTCTGGAAGGCTCCCGCTGGAACGGAGGCCGTGCTCAACGGCGCGGCCAGCCTCGCCATCGACATGAGCGACGCCGAGAACGGCCAGCTCAATCCCAGGGGCGTCAACTGCCTCAGAACCTTCCCGGTCTACGGCAACACGGTCTGGGGCGCTCGCACCCTGGCGGGTGACGACGATGAAGGGTCGGAATGGAAATATATCCCGGTCCGCCGACTCGCCTTGTACATCGAGGAGAGCCTCTATCGCGGCACGAAATGGGTCGTGTTCGAGCCCAATGACGAACCGCTCTGGGCGCAGATCCGGCTCAACGTCGGCGCCTTCATGAACACCTTGTTCCGGCAGGGCGCTTTCCAGGGCATGTCGCCGAAGGACGCCTATTTCGTCAAATGCGACAAGGAGACGACGCCGCAGGACCAGATCAACCTCGGCATCGTCAACGTCGTCGTCGGCTTCGCGCCGCTCAAGCCCGCCGAATTCGTGATCCTCACGATCCAGCAAATGGCTGGCCAGTTGCAGGTCTAAGGGAGGGGACGCCATGGCACAGTTCACCGTCAACGCTTTGCGCTTCGATCCCTACAAGAACTTCAAGTTCAGGGTGAAATGGGACGGTCGCTACGTCCTCGGGGTGAGCAAGATAAGCGGCCTGAAGCGCACGACCGAAGTGGTCGAGCACCGCGAGGGGGGCGACCCTTCGACCGGCCGCAAATCCCCCGGCCGTACCAAATACGAGGCCATCACGCTCGACCGCGGAGTCACCCACGACACGGAATTCGAGAAATGGGCCAACAAGGTCTGGAATTTCGGGTCGGGCCTCGGCGTCGAGACGTCGCTCAAGGACTTCCGCAAGGACCTCATCATCGAGGTCTATAACGAAGCAGGGCAACTGGCTCTGGCCTACAAGGTCTTTCGCTGCTGGGTCTCCGAATATCAGGCGCTGCCCGACCTCGACGCCAATGCCAACGCCGTCGCGATCCAGCACATCAAGCTCGAAAATGAGGGCTGGGAACGCGATTACGAGGTGGCCGAGCCGTCCGAGCCGACCTTCACCGAACCGGCAGGATAGACGCTGGTGCGCCGCCCCGACCCGCGCACCTTGCTCGACGTCTGGGAATCCGGCCTGTCGCAGCCGCCGCAGCACAAGATTTTGACCGTGTTGGCGGCATTCCTTGAGGGCGCCTCGCCGGCGGACATCGCGGCCATGCCCGTCGGCAGGCGCGACTCGGCGCTGCTCGACATAAGCGAGCAATTGTTCGGTTCCGTTCTCGCCACGATCGTCTCCTGCCCCGATTGCGGCGAGCGGCTGGAGGCGGACGTGGCGATCGCCGACATCCGCGCTCCTTGCGCCGCCGATCTCGGCAAGGTCCGGACCGTTTCGGCCGAGGGCCATCGCGTCGCCTTCCGGCTGCCGACGACGGACGATCTCATCGCCGTGCCCGCCGGCGCGGGAGTCGCGGACGCGCGCGAGCTCCTGCTCCGGCGTTGCGTGATCGAGGCTCAGGACGCCGGCGGCCGAGCGGTCGAGCCGGGGGATCTGCCCGAACCGGTTATCCGCAAGCTGGCGGCGAGGATGGCCAGCCTGGACCCTCAGGCCGACATCAGCCTCTCGCTGAAATGCCCTGCCTGCAGCGGCGCTTTCGCGGCTCTGCTCGACGTGGCGAGCTTCCTGCTCCGCGACCTGGACATGTGGGCGCAGCGCATGCTGCACGACGTCCACGCGCTTGCCTCGGCTTATGGCTGGGCCGAGGGGGAGATCCTGGCGCTCAGTCCGGTGCGCCGGCAGATCTATCTCGAAATGGCCGCGCCGTGACGGCGGCGCCTCCCCCGGCCGACTTCCTGTCGCGGCTCGCGGCAAGGGCGCTCGGGCTCGGTCCGGCGGGGACCCCGCGCATTCCCTCGATCTTCGAGCCGCCGCCGGCGCCGTCCGGGGCGCTCGATCCGACCGAGGATGCGGAGGCCGTCCCGCCGCGGGCATCGGAGCTGGATGTCGAGCCCGATGCGAGCGTCCCGGCCCGCGCATCGGCGGCCCTCGCCCTCGCACCGGCGTCCCGTGCCCCCGCTCCGGCGTCGCTCGCTCCCGCGCCGCCGTCGCTCGCTCCCGCGCCGGTGTCCCTCGCTCCCGCGCCGGCATTCCTCGCCCCCGCACCGGCGATCCCCGCCTCCGTGCCGACGCCTTCCGTGGTTCCGGTGGTGGCGGCGGAGCCGCTTCGGAACAACTCGCCGCGCCGCACCCCGTCGGAGACCGCGCCGGCCGCTTCGGATCGCGCGCCGTCGGTCAGCCCGCGCCCGATGGCAATGGTGGCGGCGAGGCCGCGCCGAGCGAACCATGAGCCAGGTCCGGTCGAATCGCCGCCGGCGCCGGCGGTCGCGGCCATGACCGCCCTGGCGCGGAACCCCGCCCGGCACTCGGCGCCCGCGCCGGAGGACCGGCCGATGACGTTCGCGACACCGCTGTCCGTCCCGTTCGCGCGTGCGGACCCGCCGTCGCCCATCGCGCGGACGGGGGCAGTCGCACTGCCGCCTCGCCGGGAGCGGCGTCCCGATGTCAACGGCGGCGCGGCGGCACCGGAAGGCGCGTCCGTCAACATCACGATCGGACGCGTCGAGGTTCGCGCCGCCGTCCCGGCCGCGGCCGAGCGCCGAGTCGCGCCCCCGGCACGCGGCGAGCCGCCGCAAAGCCTCGCCGACTATCTCAAGCGCCGTGCGCGATGAGCAATGCCAAGGCCATCGCGGCGGTGACGGCGACCTTGCGCGAGCTGTTGCGGAAACAGGTGCCGATCGTCGACAGCGGCATCACCGGGTTGAAGATATCGGTCGGTCCGCTCGATGTCGCCCGCAAGGGCACCCTCCCGGCGTCGCAGATCAACATCTTCCTGTACCAGACCGTGGTCAACGCCGCGCTCAGCAACCAGGATCTGCCCTTCCAGGTCCGGCCCGGCGAGACCGCGCCGCCGCCGCTCGCCCTGAATCTGCACTTCCTGCTGACCGCCTACGGCGGCGAGACCGACGATGACGCGCTCAGCCATCGAGTCCTCGGCGCCGCCATGGTCGTGATGCACTCCCATCCTTTGCTCGGTCGCAAGGAGATCGAGAACGCGCTCCTGGACAACGACCTTCACCGCCAGTTCGAGCGGGTGCGGATCACGTCGCTGCAGACCAACGTCGACGAATTGTCGAAGCTGTGGACGATGTTCCAGACCCCCTATCGCCTGTCCGCCGCCTACGAGGCGACGGTCGTGCTCCTCGACAGCCGCCTGTCCGCGCCGGCGCCTCTGCCGGTGCTGAAGCGCGGCGAGGAGGATCGCGGCCCGGAGGCGACCGGCCAGCTCGCGCCGCTGCTGAGCGGGATCGAGCTGCCCCGCGGCCAGCCGGCGGTTCGGCTGGGCGAGGCGTTCGGACTTGCCGGAGAGCAGTTGGGCGCCGCCGACAAGGCCATGCTCGCCAGTCCGCGGCTCGAGGCGCCGATCGAGCTGATCCCGACCGGTCTCGACGAGGCCGGCACATTGAGGATCCTCCTGCCCGACCCGGCGACCAGTCCCGGCGCCATGTCGGCCTGGTGCCCGGGCTTCTTCACGGTGGCGATGCGTCGCGACCTCATTCCCGGGGTCCCGCCAATCTCCAGCAATTCGCTTCCGCTGGCGCTGGCGCCGACCGTCACATTGACGGTGAACTCGAAGCTCAAGGTGACGGCGGGCACGGTTTCCACGTTCACGATCAGGCTGACCGTGGAGTGCGCCCCGCGCATTCGCGAGGGGCAGCGGGTACAACTGGTCTTCGGGGACCGCCAGGTCGCGCCGGCCTCGCTCGTCAACCCCGCCGCATTGACCGATCCGACTATTCTCGAGTTCGAAATCCCGAACGTGGCGGACCCGGCTCCGACGACCACCGACCGCTATGTCGTTCGGCTTCGGGTCGACGGCGTCGACAGCATTCCCGTGGTCATGGCCGGCACGCCGTCGGTGCCTGCCTTCGACCCCGCCCAGACGGTGACGGTGCCATGACCGACCTCGCGACCTGGCAGTCGGCGAACGATCGCTATCTCGCCGCAGAGCTGAGGGCGCTGCGCAAGGCGCTGATCGCCCTGGCCGCCCGATCGGCCTCGCCCTCGGTCGAGGCCCCGCCGGTGCGCTTCAGCTTCTGGCGCCGCTGGCTCGACATGCTGTTCGGCGAAAGCGCCAGGAGAGCGCGCGATACGATCGCGACCACGGCCGTGGAATCGCCGCCCGGCGGCGATCTGCCGCCGCTCACCGACGAGGGGGAGGCCGTCCCGGCGCTGCAGTTCCTCACCGACCGGCTCGGCCTCAGCGAGCTCGAGCGGCGCACGCTGCTGCTCTGCGCGGCGATGGAATATGACACGTCGATCGGCCAGCTGTGCGCGCGGGCGATGCGCGATCCCGGCAAGCCCTATCCGACCTTCGCGATCGCGCTCGCCGCTTTCGAGGAAGCGTCTTGGGACCTGATGTCGCCGGAGCGGCCGCTGCGGCGCTGGCGACTGATCGAGATCGTCCAGCCGGGCGCCCAGCCGCTGATCACCAGCGCGCTCAAGGCCGACGAGCGAATCGTCAGCTTTATCAAGGGGCTCAACTATCTCGACGACCGGCTGACGCCTTTGGTCAAGCCGGTCGCTGCCCGGGACGATCCGCTGCCGCGGTCCCAGGCCGTCCAGGCCGAGTCGATCCTGGCCGAGCTGAAGCTGGCCGGCGAGACCGGGCCGCTGCCGGTCGTGCAGCTGCTCGGGCCCGACGGTCCGAGCAAGCTCGCCGTCGCCGGCCAGGTCGCCGCGAGGCTCGGGCTCGTGCTGTACAGCGTGTCGGCGGACGCTGTTCCACAGGGGGTCGGGGACGGCGACAGCTTCGCCCTGTTCTGGCAGCGCGAAGCGGCGCTGCTTACGGTCGCGCTCTACGTCGATGCCGCCGATCTCGACCGCTCCGACGCCGCCAGAACGGCGGCCGTGCAGCGGCTGCTGAAAGGCACGACCGGAGTCATCTTCCTGGCCACGTCCGATTCCTGGACGGGGACCGGCCGCGGCGGGCGCTCGTTCGACGTCGCCAGGCCGACTCCGGCCGAGCAATATGGGGCATGGCAGGAGGCGCTCGGCGGCGCGGATACGATTGCTTCCCGCCTCGCCGGCCAGTTCAGCCTCGATTTGCCGGCGATCCGGGCGACCGCGGCCAACGCCGTCGCGCAGGCCGGCGGCGACGAGAGAAAACGCGACTCGCAGCTTTGGCACGCCTGCCTCGCCCGTGCGCGGCCCGCGCTCGACCAGCTGGCGCAGCCGATCATTCCGAAATCCACCTGGGACGATCTCGAGCTCCCGAAGATCGAGAGCCGGCAGCTGCGGCAGATCACCGCCCAGGTGCGCAATCGGGCCGCCGTCTACGACCGCATGGGCTTCCACAACAAGCTCAACCGCGGCCTCGGCATCAGCGTGCTGTTCGCCGGCGAGAGCGGGACCGGCAAGACCATGGCGGCCGAGGTGATCGCGCGCGACCTCGATTTGCTGCTGTACCGAATCGACCTTTCGGGTGTGGTCAACAAATATATCGGCGAAACCGAGAAGAATCTGCGCCGGCTGTTCGACGCCGCGGACACCGGCGGCGCCATCCTGTTCTTCGACGAGGCCGACGCTTTGTTCGGCAAGCGGAGCGAGGTCAAGGACAGCCACGACCGCTATGCCAATATCGAGATCAATTACCTGCTTCAGCGGATGGAGAGCTATCGCGGGCTTGCGATCCTCACGACCAACATGAAGTCCTCGCTAGACCCGGCCTTCCTTCGCCGGCTGCGCTTCATCGTGAATTTCCCGTTCCCGGGACCGGCCGAGCGGCTGGCGATCTGGCACAAGGTGTTTCCGCCCGAGGTGCGCCTTGCGCGCGACGTCGATTACGACCGGCTGGCGCGCTTCAACCTGACCGGCGGCAGCATCCACAATATCGCGCTCGCCGCGGCCTTCTCCGCGGCCGAGGCGCGCAGCGAGGTGACGATGCCGATCCTGCTCGACTCGACCCGCGCCGAATATCGCAAGCTCGACACCCCGGTCGCCGAGGGCGATTTCCAGTGGCTGGCGAGCGTCGGAGGCGGCGGATGATCGTCAATCTGCACATCGAGCGGCTGGTCATCGACGGCTTGCCGGTCGGCAGCCACGAGGGACCGTATATTCAGGCCGCGGTCGAGCGCGAACTCGCCCGTTTGATCGGGGAGGGGAGGATTTCGCAGGGCGTACGGCGCAGCCGGACTCAGGCGCTGGTCCGCGCCGAGACTCTGATACGGCCGGCGGCCGGCGGCGATGGCCTTGGTGCTCAAATCGGCGCAGCGATCTGCCAAGGAATTGCGGGATGACCGACCGGCTTGCGCGACAGCCGAAGGCGGGTGGGCCGACCCATGCCACGCCGGTTTCGGGCCTGCTCCAGCGTAAATGCGCCTGCGGTACGCACACGCCGGGCGGCGGCACGTGCGGATCCTGTGCGGACGAGCGGAGCGGCCTGCAACGAAAAGGCAATGGCGGGCAGGCGGAGGGCGGCGTGCCAAGTATCGTCCACGACGTGCTTCGGTCGCCAGGGCAACCGCTCGACACCAGCACCCGTGATTTCATGGAGCCGCGCTTCGGCCGGAACTTCAGCAGCGTTCGAGTCCACAACGACCAGGCCGCGACGACGGCGGCCCGCGCCATCGACGCCTATGCGTTCACCGCCGGTCGGAGCATCGTTTTCGACCAGTCGCGCTATTCACCGGGAACCGCGCAGGGACGCGGCCTCCTCGCCCATGAGCTGACCCACGTCGTCCAGCAAGGTTTCGCTTCCTCCGCCTCGCCCGAGACGCAATTCACGTCCGTCGGCGCAGGCGGCGGCCTCGAGGCCGAGGCGGACCGCGTTGCCGCCAACGTCGTGTCCTCACGCCCGGCCGGACCGATTTCGTCGAGCGGCGCGCAGGCCGCGCGTTTCGCCATTGCTCGCGCCAGTCCGGACGCCGTCGGCTACGTGATGAGGCTCGGTCAGGCCGCCAATACCGGCATCCAGTTCTGGCCGGTCAATGTCGTCGACAGCGTGGTCGGGCCGGTTTCGGCACAGGGCGGACTGCTGAGCAGCGGCGGCGATCGGCTCAATGCCATCCTCGGCCAGAACATGACGCTCAACCACCTCGGCGCGCAATTGCTGCCGCTATGGACGACCGCCACGCCATTCACGCCGCCCGGCGCGGCGGCGCCGTTGCCGCTCGACCTCATCACGGCGGACGAGCTCGCCCGCGGCTTGCTGGTCTACAACCAATATTATCTCCCCGTCCCGGCGATGACCAACTGGCGGGCGGGGCTTCGCTTTCCACTTCCGGTCGACATCGACCCGGCAACCGGCATCGCCACCGTGCATCCGCTCCAGATCCGGGCGCTGGCCGGCGCGTTCGATCCGGCCTGGACCCCGCTGCTCGATCAGGCCGTCGCGGCGACCGTTGCGCCCGCTCCGGCTGTGCTTCAGGCGGACGTCACCGCTTTCCTCGGCGCCCAGCCCACGGCCCTGGCCCGAGGCATCCACCTCGGCGCGCGCGCCGTGACCAACGCCGTCGCCGAGCGCCCCTTCGTTCGGGAGGTATTCCGCCAGCTGGGCCCGGCCGGCTTCGACGTCGCTCTCCAGTTCATGGACAATCTGGTCAACAACGAGATCTCACTGCTCGCGTCCCAGGCGGATGGCGCGGCGATCCTGGCGGAGGTGCGCACCGCGATCGGCCTCGCTCCGGCGGTGCTGACCCAGGCCCAGCAGGACAGCGTCGCGCGCGCCAACATCATGTTCGGCCTGGTCGCGGGTGCGGCGGCAAGGCCGGCCACGACCGCGGCGCGAACGCGGGCCGACAAGACGATCACGGTGGATACGGTGAAGCTTGCGGGGTCGAACCACGATCCGGCCAACGACGTGCGCGAGGCCGACGCCATATTCTCGCAATGCGACGTCAGGGTCGTACATGGCATCGACGCCACCGCGACCCCCGCTCAGACCACCGGATGGCTGGGCGGCAACACCGACATTCGATCCTCCGGCACCTGCGCGCCGAGCGTCGAGGAAAGGAGGCTGTTCGCCGGCGCGACGGCGACGTTCAGCCTCGCAGCCCGGTTCAAGGCCCATTTCGCGGCAACCGCCACTGGCGTAAACGCCAGCGGCTATTCGTGCGACAGCGCGACGGCCGGGCAGCTCTACCACAACAGGGTGGTCGTCCTGAACAGCGGCGACACAGCCACCCTCGCCCACGAGCTCGGACACATTCTGACTAAAGTGCCCGCCCACCCGGCGGTGGGCCTGATGAGTGCGCGTCCGGCGCGGCCGGCGATGCGCGTGCCTTCGATCACCAACCCGCACTGCGCCACCCTTTACAGAAACGCTTGAGACCGTGAGCCGATGATCTTTTTCCTCCACCCCGAGCGCCTCCCCAAGGCCTTGATGCCGTCCGGCCCCGGCCCGGATGTTTCCGAATGACGGCCCGGCTCGCCCTCGACCCGGCGCTCGGAAGCTCTCGCTCCACCGCGCGGGCGCCCAGCGAGCTTCAGCGTAAATGCGCCTGCGGCACGCACACGCCCGGTGGCGGCACATGCGCGAGCTGCAAGGACAAGAGGACGAGCGGCTTGCAGCGCAAGCTCTCGATCGGGGCGATCAACGACCCGCTCGAGCAGGAGGCGGATCGGGTCGCGGCGCAGGTTCTGTCGGGACCTGCGCCGGCCGGCATCGCCCGGGCGCCGCTCGCCATCCGGCGCTTCGCACCGGGCGCAGTGGAGTTGGCGGCGCAGGAGGCGCCCGCGAGCGTGGATCGGGCACTGAGCGCTTCCGGGAGCGCGCTCGACGACGCCACGCGGCAGGATATGGAGCACCGCTTCGGCCATGATTTCTCGCTCGTGCGAGTCCATCACGACAGCGCCGCCGCCCAATCCGCGCGGGACGTCAATGCGAAAGCTTATACGGTCGGGAACCACATTGCCTTCGACCAGGGACAATTCGCGCCCGCGTCACAAGCGGGTCGCAACCTGCTGGCGCACGAGCTGACCCATGTGGTTCAACAATCGGGGTTCGCTGCCGCGTCACCCACGCCGCGCGATCGGCAAGGGCTGCAACGCAAGGTCGTCGTGAACGGCGCGGAGATGGATCCGAGCGCGCGAGCGGCCTTCCTGAAGGCGCAGAAGTGGACCAATCCAGCGCGAGCGAAGGCGATTCTCGACGATATGGCGAGCGCGGCCGATACTTTCGATTTCGACGATCAGGCGGAGCTCGGGCGGGAGATAGAGAAGCGCAGTTCGACTGTCGCCGACTTGCTCAAATCGCAGGAGACCTCAGGCGAGGCCGGGGCCACGATGAGCGGTTTCGGTTATCCATTCAGCAATGACGCACTCCTTTACGGTCCCAGGGTCAATTGGAGCGCCCGAGACTATTGGGTTCCGAAAGTCGTTGACGATTACAAGGTCCGTACCGACAAAACCAAAAACAAACAGCTGCGCGATTCCCCGCGCCACATGAGATGTAATGTCTATGGCGATCAGTGTGGGCTTTATTCCTGGCACCTTTCCGCCGTTGGAAAGGCAGACCCATTTCACGCACTGAGCTATTTGTTTACGCCGCAGCCGCCGCATAAACGCTCGCTCATCCACTGCGATTATCTGATCTCGGTGGTCAATTTCATGTCCTTTGCCAAGTCGATCGGCGAGGCCGAATTCAACAAGCGTGTCGCCGCCTTCGGTCCGGACAAGATCATCCTCTATTGGAACGCCTTCACCGACCTCGACCTCGCCATCTGGCAGCGAGAGGCATCGGGAGACCTGCCCGCCGATGCGACCAAACGGGTTGTGCAAGGGGGACTTGGCAGCACGCAGGCGGTGCAGCCCTCCTCGGAAGCCGATCTGGTGATCGGCGATCATGTCGTCTTCTCGAACCACCAGGCCTACACGCTTATCAACCAGGGCGTCGGCAATGCCTGGCGGCTGGAAAATGCTGTTCTCATCCGCCGCGGCCAAGGCGGCGACATCTTCCTCGGCCATGGATCGGGCCAGAGGAACAGCGCCCAGATGAACGCCAAGCTGGTCGAGGAATATAATCAGGTCGCCGACGAGGCGGTCACGCTGACGGCCCAGGCGGACTCGAAGGTGCCGGCGACGCAGAAGACTGCGCGGGCCAAGCTCCCGATCCGCTTTCCGAACGTCCAGAAGGTCGGGACCGAGTGGAAGGTCCTGGGCAAGGACTACTGCGGCAATGTCGTGGATTTCAAGGTCCGGCGAATCACGACCAAGGAGGTGCCGGGGCTCAAGGATCCTTGCGACCTGGCCAAGATGGGCTGGGTCAGGCGGCCGATCGAATCGGCCAAGAAGCGCACGCCATGACCCACTTCGCCAGCTCCCCGAACATCGTCACAGCCAAGACCGTAGCGGCTTGCCCCTGGATTGCAGCGGGATCCAAGGAAGGGATGGGCGGATGAATCTGCGCGCCGCACACGTGCCGAAGCCGGCCGATTCCAAGGAATTCTCCGCTTCGCCCGTGCTTCGCCACATGGTCGAGCGCGGCCGCGACGGTAACACGGACGCGGTGACTGGGAGTCAGCGGAAGGATCTTGCGGGATTCACCCAGCACAACCATCGTGCGCCATCGGGTTTCGATCTCTCGTGGGTCCCGCCCCAGCACCGGTCATCGCGACCGGCATCGGCCGGTGCGGCCGCCTCGGGCCAAGCCGACGGCAGCCGTTCCGCTGCTGGCGGGCATGCCAAGCTCGCACACGCCGGCGTCGATGCGGAGAGGGCCGATGCAGTAGGCAACCAGGATGTCGACGATGCCGGGGCGGCATTGCCGGCACCGGCCGACGCAGGGGCGGGCGCTCCGAGTCCGGTTCCGGCCCAGCCGCAGGCACCGCCTCAGCCGCAAGCACCCGCTCAGCCGCAAATGCCGCCACAGCCGCAGGCCCCGGCCCAGCCGCAAGCCCCCGCCGCGCTAAGTGTAACGCTTCCGTCCACCGTGCGCGCGCCGTCGACGCCGGCTGCCATGACCGCGTCGCGCATTCCCCCGCGCATCGACGTCGCCTTGCCGGTGACGATATCCGGCTGGTTGCCCACGATGCCCGGAATAGTCTTTTCCGTCGACAACGGCGGCGGCGGCAACGGCACGGCGACGCTGAACGCCGCCGCCACAGTCACTCTCACCGCTTCCGGAACGCTGCAATTGCGAGGGGTGGATCAGACCGATCAGGGCCATGCCGGTAATTTGCGCGTTCGAGCCAGGCAGGGAGCCACGGTCGTGGCGAGCAGCGGGGCATTCTCGGTCAGCGCCATCCCTCAGAATTTTTCCGTGACCTACAATTCCCAGATCTCGGAAGTCATAGACGGCGTCGATATGCGCGGCCTGCGCGTAAACAATCATTGGGAATCGGATTCCAACGTCGTCACCGACCTCAACCAGGCGCAAAGGTCGGAACAGGTGCAATATGGGACAGCCACCGGAATTTGGGCCGGAGTGGTGGGGGGGCGGAATTCCAGGTACCTGGCCGCCGACAGCCCGCCACTGACGGACGAACACGGCACGCCGCGGGCCCGTTTCACGGGGCCGGGCTCGCGCATCGCCGAGCAGACCTTCACGTTCAACGATCTGCGCACTGGAGCAGCGGACATACCGTGCACCAATTCCGGATTCCGCCTGACGCGAACGGCGGTTGTCAATGCGGCCGGGGCGATTGAGTTCACGGTCACCAAGACCGGCACGGCGACGACGGCAAACGGATTCCAATCGGCAGCCGGGGCTGGAACCGTCTCAAGGATGCAGACAATAGTGTGATCGCAACAGCGAACAGGAAGAGATAGTGTCGGATCAGGACGAACGAAGCTTAAAGCAGGCACAGCCTCCCTTGCCGCCGCACCTTGAACAATGGGGGGGCATGTGGGTCCGCGCCGGCGAGGCTATCGTCGAGGCGCCGCCTGAGGACGTCGCCGCCGCCAGGTCCTATCCATCCTGGCCCGACAAAGGCGAGCTGGTGGCGGGAAGCAGGCTGACCATTATCTCGGCGAAACGGAAATATCGCATCGGCGAGGAGGTCCGCATCATCCATGTCAAGGAGACAGTCGAGGCTGGCCATTCCATGCGTGTAATGGGCCCCAAGACGATATTCGGAGAGTTCGTAGACGGTAACTTGGCAACGGAGGAATGCGATCAAGGCGAGGATTATGATGGGGCGGTAATAAACACGCCGGCAGTCGACTATAATTACGACGTCACATCCTACAGATTCTCAAGTCCGGGCAAGCACAACATTTACTGGCAGATGCATTCGCTGCGCTCCAACACGCTGGAGTTGGAAGTGGCCGAAACGTGACCTCCTTCCCCGGTTCCCCGCGCCTGATCAAGGGCGGCATCGTGCTGGTCGATCCGACGTCCGGCGCGGTTCAGCGGGTGATCGCGCTTCAATATAATCCCGATACCCTGACCCGCACGCTTCAGGTGCAGGCCGCGGGCGGGGAGGGGGACCGGCTGGAGGCACTGCGGCTCAAGGGCCCGCCGACCGAGACGATCAAGCTCGAGGCCGAGATCGACGCCACCGACCGGATGGAGTTTCCGGACCAGAACCCGATCGTCGGCGAATCCGGAATCGCGCCTCAGCTCGCGGCGCTGGAGACGATCGTCTATCCGACCAGAGCGAGCCTGATCGCCGCCGACGGCCTCGCCCGGGCCGGCACTCTGGAGATCGCGGCGGCCGAGACCGCGCTCACCCTTCTGGTCTGGAACAAGAACAGGGTGCTGCCGGTGCGGATCACCGAGTTCAGCATCACCGAGGAGGCGTTCGATCCCAACCTCAACCCGATCCGAGCCAAGATCAGCCTCGGCATGCGCGTCCTGTCGGTCTTCGATCTCGGCTTCAACCACAGGGGAGGGGGCCTCTTCCTCGCCTATCTCCAGACCAAGGAGCGGCTGGCCGGGCGCAGCGCCGGCGCCGCTTTGTCCACGCTCGGCATCGGGAGCATCGGATGATGGATCTGCTTTTCCCTCCGACGAGCCGCTACGCCGGAATCGAGACGGCGGTCTTCGTCGATGCCGGCGGCGTCGAGCGGGTCTATCTGAGACGCCGCTTCGTGCCGTCGCCCGAACGCTTCGCGTTGCTGCTCGAGCATCGGGTGAGGCCCCGCGAGCGGCTCGACAACGTCACCGCCGAACATCTCGACGATCCCGAGCAATTCTGGCGGATCGCCGACGCCAATCGGGCGATGCGCCCCGAGGCGCTGACCGAGGTGCCGGGGCGGTTGCTGCGCATCACCCTGCCCGAAGGCATTCCGGGATTCCCGAATGCTTAAGGGAATCAACCTCACGCTGATGATCGGCCCGGCCATTCCGGTGCCCGCTCCGGCGTCCGTCATGGACTCGCTGACCGCGGTTTCGGTCAATCACGATCAGGCGCGCAGCGGCTTCCAGCTGACCTTCGCGGTCAGCAAGAAATCGATCCTGCTGAAGACTCTGCTTCCGGCCGGCTATTTCGATCCGATCAGCACCAGGGTGGTGATCATCGCCACCGTCGCCGGCTTCCCGCATGTGCTGATGGACGGCCTGGTCACCCAGCAGCAGCTCCAGCCGTCGAGCGAGCCCGGCCAGTCGACGCTGACGATCACCGGAGAGGATCTCAGCCTGGCGATGGACGTGGTGGCGGTAACCCGCCCGTTCACCGGCCAGAACGAAATCGCGATCGTCAATCAGATCCTCGCCCCCTATGCCGCGCTCGGAGTGATTCCGGCGGTGATCCCGCCGTTCCTGCCGATCACGGAATCGCCCACCCAGCATTGGGACAGCCAGGTCAACATGACCGACCGCGCCTATATTCGGACGATCGCGGACCGCTGCGGCTATGTCTTCTTCGTTCGCCCGGGGCCGCTTCCGATGCAGAGCGTCGCCTATTTCGGCCCGGACGTGAACGTGCCGTTTCCGCAGCCGGCCCTCACCATCAACATGGACGCGCATACCAATGTCGAATCGCTGAGCTTCACGCTCAACGGCCTCGCCAAGAAGATGCGGATCTTCAACATTCTCGATCCGATTTTCCGGCGCGATGACGATCCCCATCCCGGTACCGAACATCAACCTGTTGAAGCCGCCGCTGGGCGCGCGCGTGACTCCTCCCGCCAAGGTGGATTTTGCCACCAACATCGCCAAGCTTCCCCCCGACGGCGCCGCCCGCAATGTTCTTGGCTTCCTGCTGGCCAAGGACAACAGCGCGGCGATCAGCGGCAGCGGTTCGCTCGACGTGATGCGCTACGGCCATGTGCTCCAGGCGCGGGCGCTGGTCGGCGTGCGCGGCGCCGGCCTTGCCTATGACGGCCTCTATTATGTCGACAGCGTCACCCACAGCCTGAAGAAAGGCGAATATCAAGCAGAACTTCACGCTGTCGCGCGACGGCCTGATCAGCAACACGCCGCGGGTGCTGGCATGACGGGCGGCGGACCCTATCTGGGGCAAATATCGCGGCACCGTGATCAACAATATCGATCCGGACCAGCGCGGCCGCCTGATGTGCATGGTGCCGGACGTCTTCGCTCTGGTGCCCTCGACCTGGGCCGAGCCGTGCGTGCCTCTGGCCGGGCCGACCGGGCCGCCGATGGGCGTCTATCTGGTGCCGCCCATCGGGGCGGGGGTCTGGGTGGAGTTCGAGCAGGGCGATCCCGACTATCCGATCTGGGTCGGCTGCCGCTGGGGCTCCAGCTCCGACATCCCGTCCATGGCCAAGTCGGGCCTGCCGGTCTCGCCCAGCATCGTCCTTCAGACCGCCGGCCAGAACATGATCGTGATCAGCGACCTGCCCGGGCCGGCCGGAGGCATCATGATCCAGTCCGGTCCGTCGAGCGTGTCGATCAGCCAGACCGGAATCTCGATCGTCGCCCCCAAGGTCGAAATCACCGCCACCGCCATCGACCTGGTCGGCACCACGGACATCAACAAGGGCGCCCTCAAGGTGACATAGGAGCAAAGCTTATGCCGGGTTTCATCGTTCATCAGGGCGCATCGGTGATGTGCAGCCACGCCGGCACCGCCCAGCCGGCCGTCCCAAGCCCGCGGGTGACCGTGTCCGGCCAGGCGATCGTAACCCTGCCCGGCACCTACACCATCGCCGGCTGCGCCCTGACCGGCACGTCGGCGCCCCCCTGCGCGACGGCCACCTTCATGACCGCGGCGACGCGGGTGACTTCGATGGCACAGCCGGTGCTGCTCCAGGACAGTCAGTCGACCTGCGTGCCGACCGGAACGCCGCTGATGATCGTCGCCACCCAGGTTCGCGTGTCGGCGATGTGAGGGCAGGATGAACATAGCTTTCCCCTTCGATTTCGATGCGCTCGGCCGGACCGCCTCCTGCGACGACGAGCAGCATATCCGCCAGATGATCGAGCTGCTCCTGTTCACGACTCCGGGAGAACGGGTGAACCGGCCCGATTTCGGATGCGGCCTGCTGCGTCAGGTCTTCGAACCGAACAGCCCGGAGCTGGCCGCCGCGCTGCAGTTCACGGTCCAGGCGGCGATCGACCGCTGGCTCGGCGACCTGGTCGAAGTCGGCGATCTCGCCATCGCCAGCGACGATGCGCGCGTCACGATCGATCTTTCCTACCGGGTCCGCCGCACCGGCGACACCGGCGAGGCCAGGTTCGAGAGGAGCCTGTCATGAGCGGTGGAGCACCCCTCGATTGCGGGACGCTCGGGCGCCGCGGCCTGTTGTTCGGCGATCGCGAATGGAACGGGATCGACTATGTCGACGTCAGCGTCGACCAGAAATCCTTGTGCATCCACTTCTTCAACGACGTTCCCAAGGATGTCGGAATTGGCAATATCCGGATTTCCGGCGGCCGCCGAATTACCAACATCCGGGCAGTGCGCGTCTTCCTCGACCGCGCCCGCGACGACGACCTCGACGATTGCCTGCGCGTCGAGGTCGACCGGCCGGGCGACCTTTCGACCTATCGGCTCTGCCTGGTGGGGGAGGGCGGCGGATCCATGCCGGGAATCGATCCGCGCTACGCCTGCGTCGACTTCAGCTTTCGGATCGACTGCCCCGGCGATCTCGACTGCCTCGAGACCGTCCCATGCGAGCCGTCCGCGCCGGAGCCGATCGAGATCGACTATCTCGCCAAGGACTATGCGAGCTTCCTGCGCCTGATCTACGACCGCCTCGCGCTGATCATGCCCGGGTGGAGCGAGCGCCATGCCGCCGATCTCGGCGTCACTTTGGTCGAGATCCTCGCTTATGTCGGCGACTATCTCAGTTATTATCAGGACGCGGTGGCGACCGAGGCCTATCTGGACACGGCCCGCCAGCGCATCTCGGTGCGCCGCCACCTGCGGCTGATCGACTATCATCTTCACGAGGGCTGCAACGCCCGGGCCTTCGTCGCGATCGAGACGGAAGGCGATTTCACGCTCCTCGCCGACAAATTCTTCTTCATCACCCGCCCTTCGGGAGCCGCGGCCCGGCTGGGGCCGATCGTGACGGCGGCCGAGTTCGAGCCGCTCGCGCCGGAATCCTGCGACGCGTTCGAGCCGCTCGCCGCCGCCGGGACCGAGATCGCCTTTCGAGCCGCGCACAACCGCATCCTCATCCACGATTGGGGCGAGTCCGAATGCTGTCTGCCCAAGGGCGCGACTCGGGCTACGCTGGTCGACCCCGGCGCCGGACAGGACGACCCGTGCGACGACAATGCCGAACAAGGCGGCGACCCCGTCGATCGGGGCGGCAAACCGACCGGTGAATATGTCGAGCCGGGCGACGAACATGATGCCGCCCCTCGCGGGGGGCTGGATCTCGGAGTTGGCGACTATCTGGTCTTCGAGGAGGTGATCGGCCCGCTGACCGGAAACGAGGCCGATGCCGATCCGACCCATCGCCACGTCGTTCGTCTGACCTCGGTCGTTCGCGGCTTCGACGCGCTGCTCCGGACCCGAATAGTCGAGATCGAATGGGCCGCCGAGGACGCGCTGCCGTTCCCGCTCTGCCTGTCGGTGCGGCGCCCGGCGCCCGACTGCGACCTGATCCGCCATGTCAGCGTCGTCCGCGGCAACGTCGTGCTGGTCGATCATGGCCGTACCTGGCGCGAGAAACTCGATCCCCCGAAGGGCCGCGTGATCCACGCCGACTGCGCCTGCGAGGGCAGCATTCTGGAATGCCAGACCGTGCCGATCGCCTTCGCACCGTCGCTTCCGCACACCCCGCTCACTTTCGCGCAGCCTGCCGATCGCTCGCTGCCGGCGGCTCGGGCGCTCGCCCAGGACGAGCGGGCGGCGCTTCCCGCCGTCCGGCTGCACGAGGACGCGGGCGACGGGCCCGCCGACTGGCTGCCGCGCCGGGACCTGCTGGCGAGCGGCCCCGATGACCGTCACCTGGTGGCCGAGATCGACGATGAAGGCCGCGCCTGCCTTCGCTTCGGGGATGGCGAGCATGGCCGCCAGCCCGAGCCGGGCTCGGCCCTGACCGCCGCCTATCGCAGCGGCAACGGCCTTGCCGGCAATGTCGGGCAGGAAGCCATCTCGCTTATGGTGCTGCGCGATTTGGACGTTGATGCCGGTCGGATCCGAATCCGCAACCCGTTGCCCGCCGCCGGCGGCTCCGCGCCAGAGCCGGCATCCGACGCAAAATTGCTCGGGCCGGGATCGATCTTCGCGCAACGCGAGCGAGCGATCGTCGCCGAGGATTATGCCGAGCTGGCCCTCCGTTCCCCGAAGGTACAAAGCGCCGCGGCGGCGCTTCGCTGGACCGGCAGCTGGTACGAGGCCGGAGTCGCTCTCGATCCGGTCGCCGCCGCGGCCGACGAGGCCGGCCTGGCGGCCGAAATCGCCCGTTCGCTGCAGCTCGCCAGGCGGATCGGGCACGATCTCGACATGGCCGCGGCGAACATCGTTCCGCTGCGCTTGACGCTCGAGATTTGCGTCGCTCCGCACCACAGCCGCGGCCACGTTCACGCCGCCGTGCTGGACGCGTTCGGCCGCGGCTCGTCGGGCGGCCGGACCGGATTCTTCCATCCCGACCGGCTGCGCTTCGGGAGCGACGTCCATGTCTCGCAGATCGTCGCGGCGGCAATGGCGGTCGACGGGGTCGAATTCGGCGACGGTGAGCGAATTGCGCCGTCTCAACCGCGCCGACGAGGGCGCACTCGAGGACGGCCTGCTCAAGATCGGGCCCTACGAAATGGCGCGCCTCGATAACGATCCCAATTTCCCCGAGAACGGTCAGCTTGAGCTGATATTGAGAGGCGGGCGATGACCAAGCCGTGCGGATGTTGCGCGGGCTGCGGGTGCGCCGCTCCGGAACGAGTCCGGAACCGCCCCGGGCTCAGTCGCCTGGACACGCGGTCGGGCACTCATCGGAGCATCTTCGATGCGATGGTGGCGCGGCTCTCGGCGGGCGATTTTGCCCGCCTGGCCAAGCTTCGCTCGCGCAGCCTCGACGATGCCAGCATCGCGCTGCTCGACGCCTGGGCGCTGGTGGCCGACGTCCTCGCTTTCTACCAGGAGCGAATCGCCAACGAATGCTATCTGCGCACCGCGACCGAGCGCCGGTCGCTGATCGGGCTCGCCCGGCTGGTGGGCTACCGGGCGCGGCCTGGCGTGTCGGCCGCCACATATCTCGCCTTCACGCTGGAAAATGAAGCGACTCCCGGCGAGATCCCCGCGGGCACACGGGTCAACAGCGTGCCCGGTCCGGGCGAGACCATGGTGGCGTTCGAAACGAGCGAGGCGATCCTGGCGCGCCGGGAATGGAGCGCCATTCGGCCCCTCCTGGCGCGGCCCCAGAAGGTCCAGGCCGCGCTGACGGAGCTGTGGCTCAAAGGCACCGACACCCGGCTCAAGCCCGGCGATTGCCTCGTCATCGACAACGGCAAGCGCAACATCCGGTTCGTCTACAGCGTGAATGCGGACCACGCCAAAGACCGCACCCTGGTTCGCTTCGCCAGACTGGAGCCTTCTCCGCCGACGCATTTCGGCGGGATTGAGAGATTGGAGCAGGCGGAGACCGTCCCACCGCGCGGCAGTGCAGCTCTGCCCCGGTCGCTCGAGACCAGCTTCGCGCGCGATTCCGCCACCTGGGCCAGGCTGCTCGGGACCATTCGGCCGTCCCTGCAGCGAAACCTCCACCAGGCGATGCGCAATGCGCCTCCGCCGATCCCTCACCCGCTCAGGGTTTACGCGATGCGTATCGCCGCGCGCCCATGGGGACACAATGCCGCGCTCCGCATGGTTTTTGACGCCAATCGCCAAGCATCGTTCAAGGAGTGGGAATTCGACGAACCCCAAAATAGCGGCAAGGATTCCAAACTTCCTCAACACCTGCCCAAAACCCTCTTTCTCGACGGTGATTATGAGATGGCGGACGACAGCCTGGTCGTGATCGATTTGGGCGAGTCTTCCCCGGTGCTCATCGAAGGCGCGGAGATCCGGCATGTGTCGCTCAACGCCTATGGCCTGAGCGGCAAATCGGTACGGATCAGCTGGAAGAATGAGCCGGTGGACTGGCTGCAGCCGAAAAATTTCACCACGGTGCGCACCACCCGGGTTTTCGCCGGAAGCGAATTGCTCGAGCTCGCCGAGGCTCCGATCGTCGAGGAGGTGTGCGGCGACAGCATCGAGCTGGACGACCTTTATGACGGGCTGGAGCCGGGCCGCTGGCTCATCGTCGAGGGAGAGCGAAGCGACGTCGTCGACGAGAGAGGCGCGATCGTCCCGGGATTGCGCGCCGCCGAGCTCGTGATGCTCGCCTCGGTCCGGCACCAGATCCTGGGGCCCGCGAACGCGGCGCCCCTGCCCGGGGAGACCCGGCACACCATTATCACTCTGGCCGGCGACGTGCCGACTATTCGGCCGCGCCGGGACGGGGACACGGATTCGACCTCCACCGTCAATCCCGCGGGCGTGCCGGTCCGCGGGCAGACGGCGGAGACCATGTCCGGCCTCGCCTATTGCTACAAGCGCGACACGGTCATCATTCACGCCAACGTCGCCCCGGCAACCCACGGCGAGACCCGCTCGGAGGTTCTGGGCAGCGGTGACGCGGCGGTGCCGATCCAGGCCTTTGCCCTCAAGCAGCCGCCCCTCACCCATGTGTCGGCCGCCACCCCGTCGGGCGTCGCCAGCACGCTTGAGGTCCGGGTCAACGACCTGCTCTGGCACGAGTTGGCATCCCTCGCCGGTCTCGGGCCGACAGACCGGAAATATGTGACTCGCGACGACGACAGCGGCGTGACGTCGGTGATCTTCGGCAACGGCCTTCGCGGCGCACGCCTCCCGACCGGTCGCGAGAATGTGCGGGCGCTCTATCGGAACGGTCTCGGCCGGATGGGCAATGTCGCCGCCGGCCGCCTCAGCCTGCTCGCCACCCGGCCGCCCGGCGTCAAGGGCGTGGTCAACCCGATTCCGGCCACCGGCGGCGCCGACCGCGAGAGCATGGCCGCGATCCGCCGCAACGTGCCGATCGCTCTGATGGCGCTCGATCGCCTCGTCTCCACGTCCGACTATGAGAATTTCTCGCGCAATTTCGGCGGCGTCGGCAAAGCGCGGGCTATCCGTACACGCGACATGGCGGCCGTCAGGGTGATCGTCGCGGGGGTCGACGACATTCCGATCGTCGAAGGCTCGGAACTGATCCGAAACCTGGAGGAGGCCCTGCGCCGCTTCGGCGACAATCAGGTCGCGGTCCAGGTCGAGCCGCGCAACCGGCTGCTCCTGGCGCTGCAGGCGGCCATTCGGATCGATCCCGATTACGAATGGGCGGTGGTCGAGGCGCAGATCCGCGCCGCCTTGCTCGACGAGTTCAGCTTCGAACGCATCGAGCTCGGCGAATGGCTGCCGCTGGGCCGGGTGTTGCGCGCGATCCAGGCGGTCCCCGGCGTGGTCTATGCCGACGTCGAAGTCTTCGATCGCCTGAGCGAAGACGATATCATCGACCAGCAGGCCCCCGAGCTCGAATGCCGGGACCTGATCGAGGTCGAGCCGGACGAGATCGCCTATCTGGCGCCGGACACACCCGACACCCTGATCCTGCAAGAGTTGCCGACATGACCGAGCGCCACCGCCTCTACGACCTGCTGCCGGCTTATCATCGAATCCGCGACGAGCAGCTCGATCATCCGCTCCGCGCCCTGCTCGGCGTGATCGACGAGGAGGTGGGGCGCCTCGAAGAGGACATCGCCCAGCAATATGCCAATTTGTTCATCGAAACCTGCGCGGATTGGGTCGTGCCGTATATCGGCGACCTCGTCGGTTACCGGCCGGTCGGACAAACGGGCGACGCGGTCCCGCTCAGCCGGGCGGTCACGCCGCGCGCCGAAGTGGCAAACATTCTCGCCTGGCGCCGGCGCAAGGGCACGCTTGCGCTGCTGGAGCTGTTCGCCAACAGCGCCGGCTGGCCCGCCCGAGCGCTCGAATTCTACACTTTGCTGGCCTGGACCCAGCATCTGCGCCACCTGCGCCTCGACCGCGGCCGGACGGTGGACCTGCGCGACGGCGACGCCCTCGAACGGCTCGGCACGCCGTTCGATCCGATCGCGCGAACCGTCGACGTTCGCCGCCCCGGCTCGAGCCGGACCCGAGGATTTTACAATTTGTCCGGAGTCGCCGCGTTCGCCTGGCGGCTAAAGGTCTACGGCGTCACCGGAGCGCCGCCCTGCTGCATCGAATCCGTCGGATCCAATTGCTTCACCTTCAGCGTGCTCGGAAACGACACGGCACTCTGCATTCGCCCGGCCATCGAAGCCGAGCCGACGCAGATCGCCGGCGAGCTCAACCTTCCCGTGCCGATCCGGCGCCGCCTGCTCGAACGCCATCTCGAGCTGGATCGCGCAGGCAAAAACGGCGCCCTGTACGGCGCCGGCAAGAGCCTGGCTATCTATGCGCCGGACTGGCCGACCCGCGGCGCCGAGCAGCCGGTACCGGCCTCGGCGATCGTCGTTGCCGATCTCAAGGGATGGCGCCACCGCCCCAGGCGGGGCCAGGTCCTGGTCGATCCGGTGCGGGGCCGGCTGATGTTTCCGGAGCGGCAGTACCCGAAGCGGTTGTGGGTCGATTATCATTATGCGTTCGGTGCCGACCTTGGCGGCGGCGAGTATCGCCGGCCGTTGCTGCAGCCGGCGAAATGCCGGATCTACAAGGTCAGCCGGCGCGACCGGGCGAAGGACGTCCACGACTCGATCGGCTCGGCGCTGGCGCAGTGGCGCGACGAACAGGACGAGCTTACGCGCGAGGGCGACGGCGCGGTGATCGAGATTCAGGACAGCGCCGCCTACACCGAGCAGCTCGACCTCGCGCTCCCCGCGGGCGCCTATCTCCAGATCCGGGCGGCGAACGGCAGGCGGCCGGTGCTCCGGCTGCTCGATTACGGTCCGGACCAGCCCGACTTCTTCACCGTCTCGGGCAAGGCGGGCAGCCGCCTGGTGCTCGACGGCCTCGTCATCACGGGACGGGGGTTGAAGGTCGTCGGGCCCGATCAATATGACGAAGAGGCGATGGCGGAGGGCGATCTTTGCGACCTCATCCTGCGCCATTCGACCCTGGTTCCGGGCTGGAAGCTCGATTGCAATTGTGATCCGGCGCAACCGAACGAGCCGAGCCTCGAGTTGATCGACACCCGGGCCCGGGTCATCATCGCCCACAGCATCCTTGGAACCATCCATGTCTCCGCCAATCAGGTGGCCCACGATCCCATTTCCATCCGGATCAGCGACAGCATCGTCGACGCGACCGGTGTCGGGCTGGAGGCGGTCGGCGGTCCCGATTTGCCGGTCGCCTTCGCCCGGATGACGTTTCTGCGCTGCACGGTCTTCGGCACCGTCGCGGCGCACGAGATTGAGCTGGCCGAGGATTTGATCTTCGCGGGCCGGGTGCAGATCGCCCGCCGCCAGGCCGGCTGCGTCCGGTTCTGCTACGTCCCGCCGGAATCGCGAACGCCGCGCCGTTTCGGCTGCCAGCCCGACGGCGCGATCGCGAACCCGGAAACGGACGACGCGATCGAGGCGCGGCGTGTGACTCCGCGCTTCGTCTCGATGCGCTACGGCAATCCGGCCTACGCCCGGCTCTCGCTCGGCTGCGCCGACGAGATCGGTCGAGGCGCCCACGACGAATCGGAAATGGGCGTTTTCCACGATTTGTTCACCCCGCAGCGGACGCAACGGCTCGACTCGCGTCTGCTTGAATATTCGCCGGCCGGGATGGCCGCCGAAACGATATTCGCCAGCTAGGAGGCTGCCATGAACGGCGATTTCACCCGCGACAGTTTCGATCCCAAAAAGCGCTTCAGAAGGGTGATGGTGCAGCAGGGCCGGGTTCAGCTCGACTCGGACTGGAACGAGCAGACGTCGCTGACGCTGGGTTATGTTCAAACATTCGTCCGCGACCTGCTCGGACGCGGCGCCGGGCCGGAAGGCGATTGCGGTTTCCGGATCGCGACGAAGGCCGACGTGAAGCCGCTGACCGCGGCCGCCAAAGCTTCGTTGACGCCTGAACAGGCCGCGATCGAGAGTCATAAAGCGGCGCTGAAGAGTGGCGATCTGCTGATCCTGCCCGGCCGCTATTATGTCGGCGGCATCCTGATCACGCTCGACGAACCGATGCTCTACAGCGCGCAGCCCGGCTATCCGTTCAGCGAGGCGACGACGATCGGCGCGCTCAACAATGCGGACTCTCAATGGATGGCCTATCTGGACGTGTGGGAGGAGTTCGTCTCCGCCGACCAGGACGAAGACATAAG
Organism: uncultured Alphaproteobacteria bacterium; assembly: GCA_963850005.1. Classification (GTDB taxonomy): domain Bacteria; phylum Pseudomonadota; class Alphaproteobacteria; order Sphingomonadales; family Sphingomonadaceae; genus Allosphingosinicella. Next base: position 67,150 of record CAWKJG010000004.1, on the reverse strand, counting down.
GGAGCCGGCCCTCGGGGGCGTCGACAGCTGCGGACGCGCCCTGATCCGGTGGCAGGTGCGCATTCTGGCCGATCCTGGAAAGGACAGCTTCGAAGAGCTCGCGGCCGGAAGCACGGGCATGCTCACCGCCCGAACCAAGCCGGGCGAAACGCCCGACAGGCCCTGCATCATTCCGCCCGACGCCAAATATCGCGGGCTCGAGAACCAGCTCTATCGGGTCGAGGTCCACCAAGGCTCGGACGGGTCAGGCGAAGGCGCCACCTTCAAATGGTCGCGCGACAATGGCTCGCTCGCCTATCGGGTGAGGGATTTGAACGACGAAATTGTCAGGCTGGACCATCTCGGCCGCGACGAACGAACCGAGCTCGCGGCCGGCGACTGGGTGGAGCTGGTCGACGATTTCTGGACCGGACGCGATCCGGCCGGACCTCTCGCCCGGATCCGGGAAGTGAAACGCGACGAGCGCGCCGTGATCGTCGAATGGGCCAGGCCGGTGACGACCCAGCCCTTTCTCTCCGCGCTCGCGGGCGGGCTGCATCCGGTCCTCAGGCGCTGGGATCACCAGGCCAGGGTCGACGCGGACGGCGGCGCGATCCCGATCGACGGCGGTGGAGAGTTCGAGCTCGAGGACGGGATTTTCATCCGGTTCGAAGCGAACAAACGCTATCGCGCCGGCGATTACTGGCTGATCCCGGCGCGGGTGGCGACGTCCGACATCCTGTGGCCGGGCGCACCGAGCACTCCGGAGCCGAGGCCTCCCCACGGCCCCGCCCACTTTTATGCGCAGCTCGCCCTCTTCGACGGCGGCACGCTCAAGGACAGCCGAATGAAGTTCGCACCGATCGCCAAGCCGGTCTGAGCACGGCTGGCGGCAACAGGCCTGGTGCCGGTATTCGCAGCTCCGAATCCTGCTGCCCCAGCCGGTTTCCCGTCGGCGGAACACTCTTCTGAATGACTAACGCCGAGCGGCAGGTGGTGACCCCTACGGGAGGGGGCGCACTTGGGGATTAGCGCGGGATGTTAGTTGCTTAGCCGCTCAGTTTAATCCGTCGTCCTTTGCCCTTTATACTACCGTTTTGTACCAGTTCGATCAAGTCGCCACAGCCCGTACGCTCGTGTGAACGAGGCCGATTCACAAATGTCGGCCCGGCCTCACGGTCATCGTCTACTATCGCGACAATGTCGTGACGACAGGGCTGTCCAACCTTGCCACAGAATGTCGTGGAAGGCGTCACGGCGAGCCGAAACTCAGCTTGTGCAGCAGGTCGCGGGCGTAGGAATGTCCGCTCCATGAAATATTTTCCGTATGTATTCCGAAGTGGCTGGAGTGGCCTCCGCTCACGTGATGGTAGCGGCTCGGCATAAGCGGGACGCAAGTATCATTATTTAGGCAGGGTGCGAGCCATCTCAATCGCAGGGGCGACCAAGCCGAATTTGCTGAAAGCGCTCGAGTCAGATGGCTTTGATCTGCAAAGCCGGTCTCAGCTGCGATTTGGGCAATGGGCAATTTGGTACCCCACAGCATTCCTCTAGCATAATCCAATCTGACAAGGAGCCCATATTGCTGTAGGGTAATGCCTGACCCCTTCCTGAAAACGCGGCATATATATTGTCTCGATAGCGAATATTTTCGTGCGAGTTGAGAAACACTGGGCACGTCTTTCCAATGCTGATGAAGGTCGTCGATCAAAGCAATAACAAGCGGGCTCGGGGGAGTGCGAACGTAACCCATCGCCTCTCTCACCAGCCCTCCTAGAGAGGAGCTAATAGCGGCGTCCGGCGCGCGCGAGGCTATCTCGATCATCACGCGCCAGATCCAGTTATAAAGCGTGGCGGGGAGTGCGACCATTTCCATCGGTACGCGGCCGTTGCAGGTCCGGCGAAGCCAGCCGGGATCGATTTCTATAGCGAGCACGTGGGTGGCGCCCTTATACTCAAGGGCGTGCTCATGACCTTCGGGAACGAAGGTCAGTCGCCGCCGGATCATCTGGCTTGAGCCGTTAACTTCGATACACGGACCGCCGACGCCATAAACAAGCGATGCACGGTCATGCCGATGGGTAGGGACAGTGGCACCCTCTTCATAGAGAGCGTGCCGCAAGACCGCTATCTTCGTTTCAACCAAATGCAGAAGTCGCGCAGAGGTTTGCCAATCCGTGGGCTCCCCAAGGGTACCCCAAGCGCGATCTATGACCATAACGGTGAATTCAAATTCATCATAGTTATCGAAGGCGTTGGAAAGATGAAGCTCCCGCGCGGTAAACCGCCACGGGAGCTTCACGTCAGCTGAAGCGCGACCGCTTATCCGCCGTTGCCGTTGCCGCCGCTGCTGTCGGCGAGCGATCCTTGGGTGGGGCCGCATGCGCTCGTCGTCCTGCACCCGGGGACCGTGGTCCCGCCGCCGCTGATCCGGTTCAGGTCGACGCTGCGAAGGCGCCTGACTTCCAGCCTCAGCTCGGGAGCGTTGCCGTTGTTCATGATGAATCCTCTCTGTTCATGACTCCTGGAACTTTGGAGCCAGGATTGGCTACGGGTGCCGACTGAGGATGTCTTGAAGCAGATGAACGCGGTCTGCTCAGTGAACCGCGGTACTGCGCGACACGGTGCTTCCAAGGGAAGTCCCAAAAACCATGTTCATCTGGTTCAAGACCGCTCGGCGCCCGCCGTGGCAATCATTCCATTATAATAGAAAATGACAATATCTACAATCTTTCAGTATGCGTAACCTAACTCGTTCACCACATAAGGTAGAACCATTAAGCACTAAGGGCTGAAGAGCAAAGCAAAATGACCATCATGCTACGCGACTTTGTAAAACACGTCATAAGTACAATTCGCGCAGCAGAATTAAATAGAACTTTCGAGCAATCCGAGCTATCGAAAACTGGTTTGTTCTATGGAGCAGCCGGCGTTGCTTACTTCCTGCTCGAGGCGTCGCGGATCGCGCGTGACCCTGAACTGCTGCGCGATGCGGATCGGTTTTGCAACTTTGCGGAAGCAACGCCCAATGGCCCGCTTCCAAACCAGCATCTGAAGTCGCTTGCCAGGCCCTTGCTCAACGTCGAGCGGGCGATCATCACGGGCAGCGGTGGGGTCGGCTATACGAGAGCGTTGCTTGCGGCGAGCATGGGCGTGCCCGACGGCGTCATGTCGGGTATCGAGATGTTCGCCGACGCCTGGAGCGGTACCGATGCGCTCGGCGACGACATGCACGTCGAGCTGCACTTCGGCGCCGCGGGCTTTACCTGTGCGGCAACCGATCTTCTCGAGCGCCTGACCAAACTGTCGCCAGCCCAGAGGGATGTGCTGGCATCGGTTCAGAAGCAGTCCGCGATGCGGCTGGTGGCAAGTCTCGAGCGGCCTTTCACGGAGCGCGCCGACGCCGTCGGCATGGCGCACGGCGTCGCCGGGCCGCTCTATGCGTGCCTGCGCGCGTCTGCGGCCCCGGAAATCATCTCGCGACGCATGGACGAGTTCCTGGATCTCGCTATCGACCAGCCGCCGCTCATCCAATGGCCGTCGGCGCTCGATACCCGGCAGCTGGACGATCTTCCCACAAGCTTTTGCGGCGGCTTGAGCGGAGTGCTGACGCTGCTTTGCACCGCGGCCAGGACGCTTCGGTCCGGGCGCATCGCCGAATATGCGGCGCGGGCCGCCTTCATGCTGCGCAAGCTGCCGCCCTATCACCCGGGCATTTGCTGCGGCGCGGCCGGGCAGGCGATCGCAGTCAGTCACTATGCCGCGATCAGCGGCTGTTCGGCAAGCAGTCGCTGGGCAAGATCGCGGCTGCGATGGGCAGCCGAGGCGTCCTCTTCGCAGTCTTCCGTCAATCTTTGGTACGGCAGGCCGGGAGTTGCGCTCGCGGCGTTCGCCATATCCGGAAAGGGCGCCTTGCCCCTGTTCCCTCGTCCATGAGCGGCCAATCCTCGAGGCGCGGCCCAGCCCGCGGATCGCCTGAATCGACGCAGTCCAAGTCAAGGAGCGCCATGAAGCAGCGACCGTCGAGCTCCGCAGCCTCGGAAAAGCAGGCGCCCGTCCCCCGCGCCGCAGGATTCTTCGTGCTTCGCAGCCCGCTTCTCGCCGCGCACGAATTCACCGGCCAGGATCCGCTGGAGGCTCTTGCCGACCCGATCGTCCGGGAGGCCCTTGGCCGCGCCAGCCCGTCGCTGACGGAAATGGCCGCCGACCCGGAACGCGCAACCGCAGCGGCTCGCCTGGCAGTGGAGCGCTACCTGGCCCGGATGCGACGTCGCGCGACTCCGTTCTCCTTGATGGCCGGCTATTCCGTCGGACAGGCGGGCGGCGAGTTGGCGCCGATCAGCCTTCCTGCGCGTGAAACCTGGCGCAGAATCGTTCGTGTCGATGCCGATTGCGCCAATGCGATCATCCAAGTCTTCCATGGCGGATCACGAGCAGCGCGAAAAGGCGCAGTGGATCCGCCGCGGCGACCTGGTCATCCTGCCTGATGTCGTGCGTGTCACGGTACGCGACATCCATAACCGCGAGGCGCTGGTCTGTGCCGACGTCGTGCGCAGCGAAGCGCTCGACCACGCATTTTCGTTGGCGGAGAAGCCGATCGCGTTCGACGCGATCGTCGATGGACTGAAACAATTTTCACCCACGGCGGAGCAGGCCCGTTCCTATGCGCATGCGCTGATCGATCGCGGGCTGCTCGTTCCGCTTGCGCTTCCGTCCATCGCTGCCGACGATATCCTGGCGACCTTGCAGGTTGCGCATCGCGATCTTGCTCAAGCCGCGCGCGAAGTGCTCTCGACCCGCCTCGGCCAAAATGTCGATGCATCGATACGACGCCTCACGGCGGCGATTGCGCAAGCGGAGCAGTCCGACCGCGCCGACAATCTGATCTTCGACTTGGTCAAACCGCTCGATTCGGGCGTGATCGGCGACGATATCCTCGCCGAGGCGAATGCCGTCCTCCGGGTGCTCCAGCGGACGATCAGCCCGAAGGTCGATACGCGCCTTACCGAATTCGGCGAGAAATTCACCGAGCTGTACGAAGCGCGGGAAGTCCCCCTCGTCGAGGCGCTGGATGAAATCCGCGGCATCAGCTTTCCGGTCGACTCCCGCTACGAAGGCTCCAATGCGAAGCTGAAGCGGTGGATCTTTGCCCTTTTCGAGCGCGCCTGCCGCGACGGCTCGGACGAAATCGTCCTGACGGACGCCGATATTCCGGCCGATGAGCTTTGGCAGCCCAGCGAATCCTTCTCGATGATGTTCAAGCTGGCGCGAGATCCCGTCGGCATCTTCGAGCCGTCGATCCATGTGAGCCCGGGCACCGCCTATTTCGCCAGGGCCACCTCGTTTGAACCGAGGCTCAAGGAAGCGGCCAAAACGATGCTTCGCGAACTGGCGGCGCAGCGTCCCGACGCCGAGATGGCGGAGATCGTCCACTTCCTGCCGGGAAAGTTCGCCGCGTTCGGGCAGATCCCCAGGCTGATGCCGCTCGAATTGTCGCTTGCCGCGCGTCCCGCCGATCTGGCCACCAGCATCGATGTGAACGACCTGCTCCTCTCCCATCACCAGGCAGGCCAGTTCACGCTGCGCTCAATCCGCACGGGCCGGCCCGTGCTGCCGCGAATAATCGGAGCCGCCAACCTCGACCGCCCGGACAATACCGGCCTTTGCCGGTTTCTCGGCTCGATCGCGCGCTACGGCATGATGGGCGGTGGCTGGACGTGGGAAGGATTGGAGCACAGCAGTTGGCTGCCGCGCGTCCGGTACGGCAATCATGTCTTGTCGTCGCAAACGTGGCGGCTGTCCGAGGCGGAAACCGCCGCCCTGCTCGCCGCCAGGACAGAGGCCGATCGCCGCGATGCCGTCGCACGCCTCAGGGCCGACCGCCGGCTTCCTCGCCATATTTCCTATCGCGAGACGGGCGACAATTGGCTGGCAGTCGATTTGGAAGACGATTGGAGCATTGCAGCCTGGCTCGACATCGCGAAAAGCGGGATGACCGTGGCAGAATCGTTCCCGGTGGAACGCTCTGCCGTTGGCGGCGCGAACGGCGCTTTCCATCATGAATTGGTGGTGCCGTTCCTCATTGATCTGCCAAAGGACGCCGCCAACAACGACAAGGCCTCCGCCCGCCAGCCGGCCCCCGCGCCGCCGATCATCTCGCTGGACCAGACGTTCGACCGAACGGTTCCCGGTGGCGACGTTCTGTACCTGACCTTGTACGGGGACAGGAACGAGCTCCTGCGGATTACGTCCGAATTGTTCGAATTCTGCATCAAGCCCGCGATCGACGACGGCAATCTGGATCGATGGTTTTTCCTGCCGTTTTCGACGCGAGCGGGCCATGTCCGAATCCGGTGCTTCGGAAGCTCCGAGTCGCTTTACCGGCTCCTGGCGGCAAGCCATCCAATTCTGCAGGCCCATGTCGACAGAAGAGCGCTTCAGTCGGTGTCGATCGACACCTACGATCGCGAAACTTACCGCTACGGTGGCGCATATGGGCTGGAGCTGGCCGAACGGGTCTTCCAGGCGAGCAGCGAGTTCGCGGTCGAGTTCCACGATCAATGCGACATCGAGGATGCAAGCATAAACGAGATCTTGGCTCCCTGGGTCGGTTCGCTTCGCGCCATCCTTGCGGCGACGGGCATGCCGATTGCGGATCAACGCGACATCGCCCAGCATGCGGCGCGTCTCTATCACCGCGAAGTGCCACGGCCCGAGGGTGCGGCAGCCTTGCCTGCGCCTCGGAGCCCCGACCATTTGGGCGGTGACTATTATCGCGAGGTCAAGGCCGCGCTGCGGCAGCCGGAACAGGTCACGCCCGGTTATCATGATCTGGTGCGCAAGCTGAGCATCCTGTTCCCGCTGATCCGCGAAGGCATCGCTTCCGGCAAGATCGCAGGGCGCTTCGATCGGCTCCTGATCGATTACCTCCATGTCCATTCGATCCGCCTGCTCACGACATGGGCACGGGAAATCCAGTTCGAGGAAACAGGCTATCATGTGCTTGCGCGCTCGCTGACGACGGAGCTTCACGCCCCGCCAGCGTCCACCGGTTCGACTGAAGTGGGGCCTCGGCCCGCCCCGAGAGCAACTGTCTAGGCTTTGCCGGAGCGCAATGCCCCCCGACGTCAGGAACCTATATTGCTGTTTTCGCGGCGAGAGATTCCGTCCGGCGTCAGTTCCAATATGTAGTCGGCCGCACCGATCGTATCCGCTCGATGAGCGATGATAATCCGAGTGAGGGACATCGCCTTCAGATTGGCGTTGACCTCGCGCTCCTTCGCGGAGTCGAGGTTGCTGGTGCCTTCGTCCATGAAGAGAATCACCGGCCGCCGGTAAAGCGCCCGTGCCAGCAACACGCGTTGCTTCTGCCCGCCGGACAGCACCGTTCCCATGTCGCCGGTGAGCGTATTATAGCCCATCGGGAAGTTTTGGATGTCCTCGTCGATCGCAGCCATTCGCGCGCATTCGTGCATCCAGTCGAAATCCGGAGCGGTATCGAAAAACGTGATGTTCTGGGCGAGCGAACCCGACATCAGCACGTCATCCTGCATGACGACCCCGACCTGGTCCCGAACAGTGCCCACGCCGACGCGCTGGAGTGGTGTGCCGTCATAAAGAATGACGCCTGACGTCGGCTTGACGAGGCCGACGAGCAGCTTGAGCAAGGTGGTCTTGCCTCCGCCGCTCGGTCCGGTGATGGCGACGAACGCGCCAGGAGCCACTTCGAACGAGACCGAACCGAGTACGAGCGGCTCGAGGTCGCCGTAGCTGAAGGACAAATCCCGCACAGCGACAGCGCCGGCGAGCACACGGCTGCCAATAGCGGAGGATTCGAACGGCTCCTGCCGAGCAGTCGTGATATCCGCCAAGCGTTGGAGATGAACACCGAGCAGACGATAGCGAACCACAAAATCGAGCAGTTTGGACGATGAATCGACAAACATCTGCTGATATGTCATGAAAGCGATGAGCACGCCTAGAGACATATCGCCGGATATGACTTGCCCAGCGCCAACGTATACGATGACTGCAAGCGTGCCGGCCTGAATAAGATCGCGAGCTATATCGGAGACGCCTCGAACCTTCTCGCGCACATATTGGGCATTGATCGAGTCTACCTGCCGATCGGTCCAGCTGGCGTCCCGGCTATTTTCCTGCCGGAATAACTTGACTGCGGAAATGCCCCGGAGGGTCTCGATAAGTTCGTGCTGCGCCTTGGCTTGAGCCTCGATCAACTCATGCTCGCGCGGCGCTGAAACACGTGCTTCCTGCCATTTAACGACCGCTACGGCCGCAAATCCGGAGAGCATGACGACAGCCAGCCAAGGGGAGACGAGCAATACCGCTACCAAAGTGAGCACCGCCATCGCGCCATCCACCACGGCGCCGGAAAAGCCTTGGGTGATGAGATCCTTGACCGGCTGGGTGGAAGCTATGCGTGAAAGCAATGTGGCAACGTTTCGGTTTGCGAACCAAACGTGCGGCAGCCGCAACATATGGCGCACGACATTGAACATAAGCTGCGCGTTGAGCAGCCCGCCGAAGGCGAGCAGCACATATGTCCGCACTCCGACGACGGCACCGCGCAACAGCGTGAACAGCAAGAATCCCAGCAGAAGCGGCAGCAGGACGGAAGCATCGCCGGGCCCGACGGCCCGATCGATGACAAGCTGCACGTAAAGCGGGGAAACCAGAACGAAAAGCTGCAGAATGAAGGACAGCCCCAACGTCTTGGCGAGCAGGCCTCTGGAGGGAATTGCGCCGACGAGGCTGGAAAGGGTGGTAGATGGCCCCCCGTCCCGCGGCTCGAACTCCGCCGTGGGGGTCAGTTCGAGCGCGATGCCGGTGAACCGGCGGTCGAGCTCCTCAGCATCAAACTTGCGCACGCCGTGCGCCGGGTCGTGCACGGTTGCGACTGTGCCCCGCACTTCCTTGAGAACAACAAAGTGATTCATGTCCAAATGGAGGATGGCCGGACAGCTAAGCTTGCTGAGCGCGGCCGGCTCCAGCCTGAGACCGCGTGCCGAAAATCCCATCCCTTCCGCGAAGGTGACGAGGTCGCTCAGGGTCGTTCCCTTGAGGCTGATTCGAAAGCGATGCCTGATCTCGTTGAGATTGATCTCATGACCGTGATAGGTCGCGATCATCGCGAGACAGGCGATGCCGCATTCCGCCGCTTCCGCCTGAAGCATAAGCGGCAGGCGAGGCCGGACGAAACGACGACGGCGCGTGCTCATCGGGCGTCCGGTGCGCTGAAATCCTGCCAGCTTTGCCGGAGGGGCGAAAGCACCCAATCGATAAGCGTGCGGCGTTCCAGTATGATCTGTGCCGACAGAGTCATATCGGGGCGTATGCCGGCTCCCGATAAACCTCGAGGGAGAGATCGGATTTGCGCGCGGACCCGGTAAACGGGGTCTGCACCCGACAGGCGCTCCCGAGTAGCGGTTGACGCAATCGCGATCACCTTCGCTCGGCCGGTGCCGTAACGCCGTGCAGGAAAAGCGTCAAAATCCAGTCGCACGATCTGCCCGGCGCGTAAGAAGCCGGCGGCCTGCGATGGCACGAGCAGCAAGACTTCACGGGTGTCGCCCGGTCGTATGAGCGTCGCCAGCTCTTCACCGGCCGCAACGATCGAGCCTGGGGACGCACGAATTACGCCGATCTCTCCTCGAGCCGGGGCGGCAATCACGATCTCGGCCTGGGCCTGCGCGCCCACCGCGCCACGCTCGAGCTGAAGATCGCTGGCATCGGCCTGCAACTCGCCCTGCCGAGTCGCCGCGGCAGCACGCGCTACCCTCAGCCGGGCGCGCGCAGCTTCATGCATAGCTTCCATCTCGCGCGCTTCGAAGTCAGCCAGCTGCTGACGCAATGAGATGAGTGCCTCCTGCTGGGTTTGATAGGTCAGTTCCGAGACGAAGCCGCGTTCCCGCACCGACTCGATCTTGCGCAGGCGCCGTTCGTTCGCGTCGATCCGCTCTCGTTGCAATCGGATTTGCTGCTGCAAGAAGGCGCGCGCCGCTTCCTGCTGCGCAATTTCGTGTCCGGTCGCCGCGCGATCTGCCTTTTCGGCGATACGCTCGGCATCGCGCTCTTCACGAGCGATATTTCTTTGCCGGCGGAATGTTTCAAGCATTTGCTCAGGTGGCGTATTGCCACGGGGCAGCGTGCTGCTCGCTGCGATTCGGACGATCGGCGCTCCACGGGCGACCGTCTCCCCTTGTCGCACTGTGACGGAGTTCACGATTCCGGCCTGCGGCGCGACCAAGCGTGACACTCCGGAAGCTGGCACCACGATCCCGCGAACCACGGCAACGCGATCGAAGCGTGCGAACATGCCGAAGGCCGCAATCATTAACGCCGCCACCAATGCCAGCAGGGCGTGGGTGCGCCAGGTCGGCACCGCAAAGGCGAATACAGCGCTATGTCGGCTTAGGTTCAGCACCTCCGGCCGGAACAAGGGGACCGCCTCGGAGAATTGGCCGTCTTCGCTGCTGGTTGTGTCTTGGCTGTCCAAGGTCAAGCGATGACGGGCTCTATCGAGGTTTCGCAGATATAAGAGTTTTTAGGAAGCGGGTCGGCGCGCGTCTTGAACGAGGTTAACCTTGGCTACTTTGGGAAGGTCCAGATCCTCGCAGCCTGGCGGCCGGTCCGCCAGGCCGACGAGACTGCCGCGGGCACCTGTTGAGCTGGATGAATTTGGTTCAAGACATAGCCTCGGCATTGCCCCAAAATCTGAATGCCTGAGAACGGGCAATTTGCAAGCAAGGGAGTTCCTCACATGTTCAAGCATCGCGCAGAGCTCGACCAGAAAATCGATTTCGCCTCGAGCTCGTCATCAAATCGAATCGTACAAATTGCACGAGACGATCTCTCGTTCGTCGTGGGTGGATCTTGTTACATCGATCAGAATGGACAGGTTGTCTGTGACGCCGGTCATCCCAGGCAGCAGTAGCTGAGTCGCGAGATCGTAGCGCGTATGGCCGACGCCGACGGCGGACCCCATAATGAGCCAGGTTTGACGTCGGGCGGCGGCCTGCGGCGAATTTACGAGCCGGGAGTGTTGGAAGCCAGCACGAGGTCGCTGCTGCTCGTCAGTGCCAGGCAGGTCAGATCCAGGCAGGGCGCCTTCCATCTCAGCCGGGCCGGGGTCTTCAGGGAATGCGCGCTGAGCGCTCGGGTGAGGTGGGCTTGGTCGGAAAAGCCCGTTTCAGCGGCCACCTCGGCGATCGGAGCTCCGGTTCCCCAGAGCAGCCCGCGCGCATAATCCAGGCGGAGCAACAGGCTGTATTGACCGATGGTCACCCCAAGATGACGCTTGAAGGCCCTGCACATATGCTGCGGCGAGACGCCGAACGTGCGCGCCAGGCGATTCACACCTTGTGGCTCCTGCCAAGTGGCGTGAATTTGATCGACCACGTTTTCGAGCCATTGCGGATGCGGACGGGCGAGACAGTGCCGGACCTTCGAGATCAGATCCTCCAGCGCCCCGGCTACACGTTCGATGGGCTGGTTGTCGGTGAACCGAAGCATGGCGAGCCAAATGTCGCCGTAGAGAGTCGCCGGCAATGGCGTTGAAATGCGGTTCTCGTCGTGGCTTTCGGCGAATTCGACCGCAAGTAGGTGCGTCGGGCCTGTAAACCTCAGGGAATGCGCATAACCCCGCGGCCGATAGGTCAGGCGGCGGGTAACCGCCTCGGGATTGCGCCCGGCATCGGAGGAGCGGCTCTCGTAGCAGGGCCCGCCGACTCCATAGACCACCGATTCGCAATCATGACTGTGATAAGGAATGATCGCGCCCGCGGGATAAAATGCGTGCCGCAACGTTGCGGCGGTCGTCTCGACGAGATGCAGCAATCGAGCCTGCGCGTGCGGGTCGGGTTCGCCCAGGGTGCCCCAGGAGCTCCCATGAGTGCCGACAGGCATTTCATGGATTTGCGGCGGCTTCGCGCTTTCGACATGAACCATAACCACTGACTCGCATGACGGGCGGTGCAAGCCATGCATCCCTGACGCGTGTGGCGATCCCTTCGTTCGATAAAAGCCCTCCGATTTGCGACGAACTTCTATGCACACCTGTCCGCCGGAATTGAGCGAGCGATCCCGCCTGACATGGCGGTTCAGGCGGCGACCTATTCGGAGTATCTCTTCCCGATCCTGCTCGCCGTCGGCTTCCTGACGCGCGGCGCGGCGGCGGCGTTGCTCGACATGACCTTGGTGATCGAGCTCTTCGTTTACCCCGACGCCTGGCCGACCCACCTCAGCTGGCCGGCGATCCTGATCCCGCTGATCGCGCGCGGGCCCGTACGTTGGTCTCTGGACCACCTGCTGGGCCTCGAACCGGCGAGGGCGAGTTGCGAAGCGGGCGCCGAAATTTCACTGCCGTCTTGAGTTGCCATAGTTTCTGCATCCGGCGGAACATCCGACCCGTACTTTGTTACGCAGCCCTTTGAAGGCTGCCTCACAAGGAAGATCCCCGATCATGATGAAGCTCAAGATGCGCCCCGCCTTGCTCGCCGCCACCCTCGCCGTCGCCGCCGGAGGAGTCGCGATCGCGAAGAACCCGATGGTCGGCGGCGCCGCCATGTATCCGACCAAGACGATCGTCCAGAATGCGATGAACTCGAAGGATCACACGACCCTGGTCGCCGCCGTCAAGGCCGCGGGCCTCGTCGACACGCTGTCCGGCGCCGGGCCGTTCACCGTCTTCGCGCCGACCAACGCCGCGTTCGGCAAGCTTCCCGCCGGCACTGTCGAGACCCTGGTCATGCCCGAGAACAAGGCGATGCTGACCAAGGTGCTCACCTATCACGTCGTCCCGGGCCGGATGACCTCCTCGCAGATCGCCGCCAAGATCCGCGCCGGCGGCGGCATGGCGCATCTCACCACCGTCCAGGGCGAGCGGCTGATGGCCAGCATGCAGGGCAAGTGGCTGGTGCTGACCGACGCCAAGGGCGGCAAGTCGCGCGTGACCACGGCCGACGTCATGCAGTCGAACGGCGTCATCCACGTCGTCGACACCGTCCTGATGCCCTGATCCAGGCGCGTCCGTTTCACCCCCTGTGCGGACGCGCCTGGCGAGAGCGGAGTCGATCATGGCAGCCTTTGTCGAAATCTGCCCGGCTCCGCTCTCCAAGCGCGCGCTCTTTCCCGCCTTGGCAGGATCGTGCATGGACCGTTTCATGGATTATCCGGCCGGCGCCCGAACCGGGTCCGAAGAGGGCCACCGCCTCGCCGACACGTTGACGGCGGTCGCGGGCGGCGACCGGGCCGCCATGGCCGACCTTTACCAGCGCACCTCGGCCAAGCTCTTCGGAATCTGCCTGCGGCTCCTCGGGAGCGCGGCCGAGGCTGAGGAGGTGCTCCAGGAAACCTACGTCACCGTCTGGCGGAAGGCGGCGATGTTCGACTCCGCGAAAGCGAGTGCGATCACCTGGCTCGCGGTCCTCGCCCGTAACAAGGCCATCGATCGGCTGCGCATGCGCAGGCCGCCGCCCAACGCCGGCCTCGAAGAAGCCGCCGAGGTCGTCGATCCGGTGGCGTCGGCGCTCGACGTGCTGGAAGATGCGCAGGAGAAGCACCGGCTGAACGGATGCCTCGACGAGCTGGATCCGAGAACCGGCCAGATGATCCGCGCCGCCTTCCTCGACGGCGCCACCTATCCGGACCTGGCGGCGCGGGAGGGCGTGCCGCTCGGAACGATGAAGAGCTGGATCCGCCGGGGCCTGCTCCGACTGCGGGGGTGCCTCGAGCGATGAGCGACGATCTCGACATGAAGGGCGAAGAGCTCGATCTGCTCGCCGCTGAATATGCGCTCGGGCTGGCGGACGAGGAGCAACGCGCCCGCGCCGAGAGCTTGCTCGCGAGCGACGAGGATTTCAGGAGCCGTGTCGCGCGCTGGTCCGGCCGTCTCGCGCCGCTCCTGGAAGAGGTGGACGCCGTATCTCCGCCGCCGGAATTGTGGGCTCGGATCGAGAACGAGATCGATCCCCGGGTCACCGCATTGGCGCCGGCGGTGGCCTCGAACATCCATGCTCTGCGGCGCAAGGTTACTTTGTGGCGGGGCTATTCGGCAGTCGCGACCGCGCTCGCCGCCTCGCTCGCCCTCTTCCTGGTGACTCGGCCATCCGCCGAGGCGCCGATCGCGCCGCCCGCCCCCGCGCCTTTAGTCGCGATGATGGAGGCGGAAGGCAGCCCCGCGAAGCTCGTCGCGACCTACGATCCGGCGAGCCATATGCTGCTCGTCACCCCTGCGGCCGGCGTGAGCGCCGTGGCGGGGCATGCGCACGAGCTGTGGCTCATACCGGCCGACGGCAAGCCCCGGTCCATGGGCATGGTCGAGCCGGGCGCCGCCCGCCGGATGGCCGTCCCTCCCGCGATGCTGACCGAGATGAAGGTGGAGGTCACCTTGGCCTTGTCGGTCGAACCGGCCGGCGGCTCCCCCTCTGGGCTGCCCACGGGGCCGGTCGTCGCCGCCGGGAAACTCGTCCGGGCTTGACGTCCCCATGCATCCGGGAAGCGGCGGAAGCCGTATCTCCCCGTGACTGGATGCAAGGGCTTCAATCATGACTGGAAATGGGATGAGCAGGCGAGGTTTCATCGGCTCCGTGACAGCCGCCGCCGCGGTCGGCGCCGCATGGCTGACAAAAGGGAATCCAGCGGTCGCAGCCGAACGCTTCGAGGTGACCCGTTCGCCGCAGGAATGGCGCCGGATCCTGTCGCCGCAGGCCTATGCGGTGCTTCGCGAGGCCGACACGGAGAGGTCCGGCTCGAGCCCGCTCAACCGCGAGCATCGCCGCGGCGTCTTCGCCTGCGCCGGCTGCGCCCTGCCGGTCTACGCCTCGAGCGCCAAGTTCGAAAGCGGCACCGGCTGGCCGAGCTTCAAAGCACCGCTCGCCAACGCGGTCCGCACCCGGCAGGACAGGAGCCTCCTGTTCAACCGTACCGAGGTCCACTGCCGCCGTTGCGGCGGCCATCTGGGCCATGTCTTCGACGATGGTCCGCGCCCCACCGGCAAGCGCTATTGCATGAACGGGGCCGCCCTCAGCTTCGTCGCGGGCTGAGAAAGGGGGCTCCGGTCTGGCGCCGCGCGGCTTCACGCTTTCTTGTCGATCTCGGCTTATCAGTTGTCGAGCGTCAAACGCGGAGCAGCGGAAGCGACATGCCGGAGACTTTATCGAGCGAACCCATTGACGGGCTTCCTGGCGGGTAGCGGGACGCCCGCGAACGACTGCTCGGCGATCGACTCGATCCTCGAACCGGTGAGGAATCATCTCGGCATGGAGGTCGCGTTCGCGGCGCGTTATGTCGGCGACGAGCGCGAGTTCACCCATATCTCCGCGGCGATACCCGCACCTCCAGCATATCATCGCCTTCGAGCCCGACATCCTGAAGCTGGACATCGGCCTGACCCGAGACATCGATAGGGACTCGGCGAAGCGGGCCCTCACCGGCGATGACGGGGAGCGTGATCGTCGCCGAAGGCGTGGAACGCGACGGCGAAAGGCAAGCGCTCGAAGACCTCGGACTGCTCTACGGCCAGGGCTGGCTGTTCAGCCGCGCCATGCCCGTGGTGACGGCCCGGCAGCGCATGCCGGGCGTCGGGACCGTCGCCGCGCGCCGGCGGAGCCGGGGATCGCTGCCGTGCGGAATGTGGCGCAGCCTGAACAAGGCGAGTGGCGCGCGATCGGGGCACTAGCGGGGGGCACCATGGTGACGGCACCACGACGGTCGGCGCGACGTGGCCGGCAAAAGGAAAGCCGACGGCGTCGCGATCGAGCGGCGCAATTATTTCAACAACTACAGCGGCGAGACTTTCATGATCGTCTTCGGCACCGTCGACGAGAAGAAAAGGATCACCGACCGAATAAGAGACCAAAGCGCCGCCACTGGAAAGGCCCGCTGATGAACACCATGGGCGTGGGCGAGGGCGAACAAATAATGCCGTGCAACCCGCCGGATTAACCAAATCGGATGCTTGGTCTTCGCTTCACAAGCATCATCGACTTGCCTGGTGACCCCTACGGGAGGGGGCGCCTAGAGCAATTAACACCTTAAAGTCAGTATTTTAGCCGCGCCGGGCGATCAATCGTTCGTGCCTGCTTGTACTACCATTTTGTACCAGCTGTCGTAGCCTTCGGGGCCTCAACGACTAAGCTTGCCGGCCCCTCTCAGCGAAGCGTGATCGAGCAGGTGAGGGCGTCGGCGAGAAGCTCCGCCGCGGCGACCGCCTCGGCCAGGTCGTTGCCGCGGCCGAAGCCGATGCGGACGGAGGATGCAGCCTCCTCGGACGAGAGGCCGATCGCCTGGAGGACATGGGAGGACCGGCGCGCGCCGGCGCTGCAGGCCGAGCCGGCCGAGATGAGCAATTGGTCGCCGACCCTCTCGAGTATCGCCGCGGCGTCGGCGCCGGCGAGGCACAGGTTGAGGCTGCCCGGGAGTTGGCGCTCGCGATCGCCGTTGACGGTGAAACCGATGCCGAGCGCCTCCAGACGGCCGAGGAATTCGGCCGCCAGCTTCCGCAGCCGGCTTCCGTCGGAATGAAGATGGCGGGCGCACAAATCGGCCGCCGCGCCGAAGCCGACGATCGCCGCTACCGGCAGCGTGCCGGGCCGCAAACCCTCCTCCTGGCCGCCGCCGAACATGATCGGCCGCGGCCTTTTGGCCGCCGACGCGGAGACGAAGAGCGCTCCGACGCCCTTGGGCCCGTAGAGCTTGTGGGCGGAGAGGCTCGCCAGGTCGCAGCCGGCGTCCAGCACCTCGAAAGGAAGCTTGCCGGCCATCTGTGCGAGGTCCGTATGGAAGAGCGCGCCGTAACGGTGGGCGATCGCCGCCAAAGTCTGGATCGGCTGGATCGTGCCGATCTCGTTGTTGGCGGCCATCACGCTCACGAGGAGGACATCTTCGTCCATCCGCCCGGCGAGCGCGGCCGGATCGACGATTCCGTCCTCCTCGACCTCGACCGTCTCGTGGACGAAGCCGGAGCGGCCGAGATGCGCCGCCAACTCGAGCACGCATTTATGCTCGATCGCCGAGGTGAGGATTCGGCGGCGGCCGCCACCGCTCTCCATCTCCGCTCGGGCGAGGCCGAGCAGAGCGATGTTGTTCGCTTCGGTCGCACCGGAGGTGAAGACGATCTCGTCCGGCGCCGCGCCGATCAGGTCGGCGACGCTGGTCCGGGCGCGCTCCACCGCCCGCGCCGCGATCCGTCCGCCGCCATGGGCCGAATGGGCGTTGAACGGCATTTCGGACAGGAACGGCGCCATCGCCGCGACGGCTTCCGCCGCGCAGGGGGTGGTCGCGTGATGGTCGAGCTGGATCAGTTGCACCTTTCCGGTCCCTTTCCCTCTTGTCCTCAGCGCCGTTCCAGCAGCAGCTCGACCTGCAGCTCGGAGACGTGGCACTGGCCGTCGATTGTGAGCATATGCTCGCCCGGTCCGGGCAGGGCCTCGGTGAGCGATAGCCACTCGACGCCGTCCGCCAGCCGCTCGAGCAGGTCGAGGCAGAAGGGGTTGGCCGAGTCCACCCACAGCGGCTTGCGTTGCGCGTCGAGCGCGCCGCTGTTGATCGCCGCACCCTGCGCCTGGCTGGGACGGCGCGCGAACAGGGTCTCCGGCATCCCGTGCTCGGCGCGGCCGCGCCTGACGGCCCGCAGCCGCGCCGCGCCGCGCTCCCCGAACCAGGCGCGACGGAGCCATTCCGTCCGGACCCACCAGGTCGCGCGCTTCAGAATCACCGCGCCCGCCTCCATCCTGGGCACGAATTGCACGTCCTGCGCTTCCTCCTCCTCCCCCGCGGGGCGGAAGGCGGGGCGCATCAGCTGGTAAGGCTGGGCGAGAAGCGCCAGCGCATAGGGCACGCCCCAGGTCGGGCTCGGCAGGGTGGCGCCAAGGTAGAAAAGGGCGATCTCGGCGCCGGACGGGCGTTTCAGCCGCAGCAGGCCGCTCGCTTCGTCGTGGACGAGCTGCAGGCCGTCGAGGTCGACCGCATCGCCGCCATGATGCGGCTCGCCCGGCCAGCGTAGAACGCTCGGAGTCAGCCGCGGATGCGCCTGGAGGTCGTTGCAGTCGCCGTTGACGGCCAGATCGACCGGCTCGGCGCCGCCGGCCAGTGTCCCGATCCAGTCATGGATTCCGCAGCGCAGCAGAGCATGCTCACGCGTGGGGCCGAAGCCGAAGCGGGCGGCAAGCCAGGCAGGCCCCTCATAGACCTTGTTGACCACCGCTCGCGGCATGCCCTCGCCCTTCAGCAACTGGAGCTGGACGGTCACCGGAAGCCGAGTCCCGGCCGGAGCGGGAGGGATGGGCCCGCTCTCGCTGATCGCCCCATATTCCACCGCTTTCACGAGGCCCGGCTGGGCGTCGATCAGGAAATCGAGGACGTCCTCGCACCTTCCGCCTTCGCCGAAGCGCGCGACGAAGCTGTCGCGCAGGTTCAGATAGACGGGGGAAATGCCGATCTGGGTCGACAGGAAATCGCCGAGATCCCTCACCGCGCTCAGCTGGTCCGCGCCCAGTGCGCCGCCGGCGCCGGTCGACCAGCAATCGTCCAACACCACATTCTGGAACGGCTCAGGGGTCGAGGGCGACAAGGCGGCGAGCGCCTCGGTTTCAAGTTCGCGGATGCGCGCGACGGTGGCCGCGTGGCGATGTTCGGGTCCGTCGTCCTCGGCAAGGCGGACGCAGGCCTCCATCATCCCCGCCAGTGCCGCATGCGCCTCATCCGATCCTTTGCCGGCGCTCGGCTGCAAGTGAGCGAGCAGCGCCGCTTCCGGCCTGGGATCGTAGGCGTCGGTCAGCGACGGGGGGACCAGGAGCCCGCGCTCGAGCAATTGCGCCGGCAGCGTCTCGGCGCGATCGGCCGGGACCCCCGCCGCCTTGAAGATCGTCCGCCATTCTTCCGGCCCGCGGACGCCCTCGACGCTCGTCAGGGGGCCGCTGAGCGACGGATGGAGCTGGAACGTCGCGGTGGCCTGCTGGCGCCAGGGTCGGCCGAGCAGCGCCAGGGGCCGGTCGGAAAGCGACCGGAAGCGGCTTGCGCCGATCTGCTTGAGCGTGACGTTGGCGCGGAGCGGCAGCGACGTGGCCGCAAGGCTGGCCTGGGAGGCGCGGTGAAGGCGGGCGATGACCCCCCGGTTCAGACGCGTTCGGCAAAGGTGGACCAGCCGCTTGAGGCGAAGCGGTCCCGTGGGCCGGTTCGAGACCGACAGCGCGGTCGTCGACATGAAGCTTGAAAAGGGGCTCGTCTTCACGGCGGCTCGACTGAAATAACTGAGCAGCGACCTTTCGAACTGGTCCGGCCGCTCCTTGCGCGGCAGCTCGTCTCCACGCTCGGCGTGGCGCGCGATCTCGGCGCTCGCCATCGCCAGGGCCCGCCGGAAGAGCGGATTCGCGAGCGGCGCGCGCAGCGCCGGCCGGAGCACAGTCTGAAGCTCCTCCCGAAGCGACTGCTCGGAAGCGTTATCCAGCGCGCGTCTTGCCGATTGCGCGGCGATCCAGCCTCTCAGCATTGCGGCTGCTGCGGAGTCGTCGGGCTCAAGCGCGCCGAGGACGTCGTCGATCCGTTCGGCCGAAAGCGCGGTCGGCTGCAGGCCATGGATTTCGCGCTTGAGCTGGAGGGCTGCCCGGCGAAGCGCCTTGGCCTCCGGTGCGGTGCGCCCGACCAGCGCAAAGAGGGACTCCGCCAGCTTTTCCGCATATTGGCGCATGATGCCTTCGGCGGCGAACGAGGCTTCGATCGCGTCCAGGGTCCGGTGCGGCCGCATCGCCGTCAGCATGTCGACCGGCAGGGTGGCAAAACGCAGCAACGCAAAAGGGGCCATGCGCGGCGCTGCCGGAGCCGCCGGCTCCCGGATCTCGTTTGGGTTGGCGTCGGTCAGCTCCGACGCATCAGTGTCGACCAGCAAAGTCTCTCTCCCCAAATCAAACCCACCACGAAGCAAACAGCAGAGCGCTGCCGGCCGACCAGACGAGCATCGCCGCCCGATAGCGTCTCACCACCCGTGCGTCCGTCAGCTGCGGCACCGACCGGCGAAGCGCGTGGCGCCGGGCGAGCTCGTCCTCCAGCAGCGCCTCGATGCAGTGGCTACCGTCGCTCGCGGAGAACGGGTTCGTGTCGAAGAAGAGGAACAGGAGGCAGAAGAGCAGGAAACCCTGCAGAAGCGCGACCGTCTCCGTTCCCCAGTCGCCGTAGAGAAGCGCCGCCGCCGCGGCGCCTGCCGCCAGCAGGTTCGTGAACGGACCCGCCGCGGGGATCATGAAGCGCTGCCACCGGTCGGCGACGCGGTAGGATTGGCTGGTGTCGACATAGGGGCCGGGCACGAGGCCGCCATGCATCAATATGCCCGCCTTCCCCACTTGCTGGCCGGCCAGGCGACAGGCCACGGCATGGGCGAATTCGTGGATCGGAGCGACGACGAGGAAGAAGAGCAGAACGCCGCCCCAGTGCAGTTGCTGGGCGAGGTCGGGAAGATTCGGGAGCAGGCCGGCGACGGCGAGGCCGGCGACCGCGGCGAGGGCGGCGAGGGCCAGCAGGACGGCGAGGACGATCCCCGCCCGGCCGCCGAGCAGGGAAATCGCCGCCGCCACCGCCGCTGCGGGGCGGTCCGGGCTGAACAGAGGGTACATGTGCCGGCGGCCACGGGGAGCCTGCTCGCGCGTGTCGCCTGTGCCGTCGAGGAGCAGGCCGGACTGGACCAGCGACGCGAGGAAACCGGAGAGTTTGGAGCGGATGTCGACGGCCGCCGGTTGCGCCGCTTGCAGGCGGGCCCGAAGGCTTTCGAAGTCGGCGCCGTCGCGCAGCAGCGGCAGCAGCAAGGCGGCACCCGGGCTGGCCCGGACCGTGCGCTCATCGCGGCGCCCGAACAGCAGCAGGCTCGAGCTCCTGCGGATGATCTCGACGTCGTCGCGGAGCACATAATGCCCGCTTTCGGGGAGGCGCTCAGTCATCGGCGGCGTATCCGAACGAGGCAGCGAACAAGGGACAATCGGTGTAACGGTCAATTCCGAGCAGCCGCCCGACACCTTCCTCGGCAATGCCGCCCCACATGCTGCCGACCGCGTCCCAGCTCATCGCGGCAACCTGGGCCCGGGCCAGCATCGATCCCGCGCGGCTGCCGATCTCGCGATAGCCCCGCGGGCCGTAGCGGGTCAGGGCGGCCCCGAAATCGGCGGTGACGAAGCAGGTCACCGGCGCCTCGGCATAGCCGTGCTGCTGCATCGTGGTGAGGATATCGTTCCGGTCGGCGCCCTGGCGCCGGAGCCGGAGCGCGCCGTCGGCCGGGTCCCAGCGATAGACTCCCGTCTCGAGATCGGAGGATCGAAGCACCACCGCCCAGAAGCCCATGTCGAAGGAAAGGCCGCTCACATGGTCCCGGCGCTTCGCGGCGTCGTCCGCCAGCGCGGCGATGGACTGGAGCACATTGCCGGCCAGCGGCCGCGGCGAGAAACGTCGCTGGGAGCGCCGACCGAGCATCAGCCGGCCGAGCGACCTCAGCTCGTGCGGCGCGACCTTGGGCGGCGCTGGCGGAGCGGCTTCGCGGACCGGACTCGGCCCCAGCCGGGCGCACATGGCGATCAGCGCATCGGTCGACTGGTAATGGTGGAAGAGCCCGTCCGGGCGCTCCGCGGAGGTTCGCACCGTGCCCAGCCCGAGCGCGAAAGTCTGCATGTGCCGGCTGCCGGCGGTCGGCAGCTGCAGCAAATGCGCCATCACCGGATCGCGCGCGTCGGCATATTCGACCGTGGCGATACCCGCGGCGTCGGCAATGTCCTGGAGGAACTGGCGCGCCACGCCCGAATCGAGCACGCCGATGCGGAACGAGAATTCGTCATATTTCTGCCGGGTCTTGCGCATGTCGCTGGTGCCGACGACCAGCAGCGGCGGCAGCTCCGTCTCGAGCGTGCCGAGGGCGCCGGCCAGGACCGAGTCCGGAACCACTCCGACCCGCTCCAGCTGATGGCGCCAGCCGAAATAATGATAGACGCCCGGTTCCAGCCCCTCGACCTTGCGGACGACGACGAACAGATCCGCGGAGGCGAGGCCGCCGCCGCTCGGCGCGATCCGCCGCTGTCCGTCCGCGACCGGCTGATAGCCCGCCGCGAAGCGCAGGAGCTTCGAGAGCATAGGCAGGTCCACCCGCTCGCGGGGCGTGGCCGGGGCGCTCCACAGCGGCGGCAGGTCGAGGTCGAGCCCACCCTCGAGCGGAAGCTGGACGGCGCCGTGGCGGGGCGAAGGCTCCTTCTTGGTGAGCTCGACGTTGGTCGCGGCATAATGGATCTGGTGGTCGCGCGGCGAGCGCAACTCCTTCGCCGTCATCACGTGCGAGGCGTTGTGGAGGATCCAGGTGCGGGTGTCGGGATGGTCCGCCCGCGGGCCCGCGCTTTCGAGCCCGCAGCTGGGGCAGCCGGGGAGACGGGCCAGGCTGATCTTCTCGAACAGCGCACCCTCGTCGGTCCGTCGATGGACCCGGCAGGCATTGTAGAGCTTGACCGGTCCGAGGCGGCTGAGGACGTTGAAGGCGTGGAGCGCCGCCACCGCGCTCCAGAACGGGCCATCGGCCGCGGATGCGGTCGCCGTCGAGGCGGGCTGAAGCGCCCGGAAGCAGTCGTAGCAGCCCGAATCCCCCGGAATGAAATAGGGTCCGACCTCGACGATGTCCCCGGCCACGCGGAGGTGGAACGCGCGCACGCCCTGGGCGTGAGCCGCGGCAAACCACGTCCGGGCGTCGGCATCTTCCGCGCCGAAAGCGCCGATCAGCAGATCGGCGCCGGCATCGGCCAGGTCCTTTGGCGAGGCGACCAGCTGAAGCGAGTCGAGGCCTTGGCCGCCCAGCGCTTCGATCACCGCTTCGCCCAGCGACGTGGCGGCGACCGCCACCCGTTTGGCGGACAGCCGGTCGAGCACCTCACCGCGCGAGCGGTTGACCCGGGTCACGTCGCAATAGCGCCCGGCGAAGGCCGAGAGATCGGCGATCTCCTCCGCGCAAGGCTCGAGCGGGCCGTCCTCGAGCAGCCCGCGGCTGTAAAGCAGCGCCAGGGTATCGTGGAGCGCCTGCCGGGGCAGCTGCGGAAAGACGGAAGCGAGTTCGTCGAGTGTCCGGCTGCCGTCCAGCAAGGGAAGCAGCCGGGGCAGGAAGGTGCGGGCCGAGCGGCCCATGATCACCTGTACGCCGCGGACTCCGTCGAACAGCAGCCCATTCTGTCCATAGGGGATGGCGACGACCTCGGCGACATAGCGCGGCCGCTCCGGAAGGTTGAGCTCCGGATCCCCGGCGAAGCCGAAGCCGAGGGACTGGGCGGTGATGGTGAGGACGTTGTTCATGCCAGGATACGCTCCAGCTGCGGCACCATCGTTTCGATGAAGCGGGATGTCGGGATGTAGCCGTCCGGCGCCGGCCGGCAGCGCGGGCAGTCGTGCCGTGGGATGAGCTCGGTCTCGAGGACGCTGCCCGTCAGGATATCGATCTTGCGGAAGCGTCCCGTCGCTCCGCCCGCCGCTGCCTCCGCGAGGCCGGCCGCGGCGATCGCGGCCATCGGTCCGCAATGCCCTGCCGGCCCCAATTCGGCATCGGCGGCATAGGCCTGGCGAAGCGCCCGGCTGCGGTCGCCGGTGCGCTGATGCGCGTCGACCCGGGCGAGAAGGCAGTCATAGCAACCCTTGCCGCTGCCCGGGACGAACAGCGGGCTGCAGGTGAGCGTTGTCTCGCTCACCTCGGCCGCGGCCCAGGGACGGCCGTGAGCATGGCAGACCTCGTCGAGACCGCGCGCGAACTCGATATAGGGACGCCAGGCGGCGAGCAGGACGAGCTCGTGCCGGGCGACGAGCGCATAGGTTTCCTCGGCCGGGTCGGTCACGCTCCGCAACTCGGCCTCGCCCTCGCGGGCGATGCGCCGGGCGACGTCCTCGCCGAAACGGCCTCCGGTGATGATCAGCATCTTCATTTCCCCCCTCACGGCGCTCAAGCGAATGGCTGCGGCGCCGGATTGACGTCTTCCTCGCGGAGCGCTCCGAAGCCCGCGGCCTTCGGATAGTCGTAGAGGCGCGGATGGCCGAGGAAGCGGCCGCTCTGGGTCGAGGTCATCGGCATCAGGCCCGGGATCACCGCCCGAACCACCCAGATGCCGAGCTCGCGGAGCTCCCGGGTCGTGACGTCGAGGGCGATGATGTCCATGCCCATGCCGCCGAGCCGCTCGACGAGGAATTTGAGCCGTTCCGCATTCCCTTCGGGCGCGGCGACGCCGATGTCGCCCAGCGCGCGCCGGTGGGGGCTGCGCAGCAGGAAATCGAACTCATGCCGGTGCTCGGGCTTGCCGAGATAGGCGGCGCCGTCGTGGAGCGAGGCGAAGTCCTCGACCTCGGCGGCATGGTCGTAGCCGTCCTCGAAGACCGTCCTGGCCGGCGCCGCTTCGCGGATCGTCTTCGCATAGGCCCGGGCGGCGTCGAACTCGGTCGCGCAATTGACGTATTGGGAGAGGAAGGGGTGATGATCCATCGTCTGAACCGCGTAGACGGTGGGGATCCCGACGTCGGTGGTCGCATCGAAGCAGTCGTGGCGGATCAGGCTGCGCGACAGGCGGTCGATATTGTTGGCGAGGTCGACGGGCGGAGTCATCGGCAGGTCGATGCGCGGCAGGGGCAGCCGCGCCAGCCAGGTGAGGGCGATCGAGTCGCGCTCGATCACCTCGCAGATGGCGGAGACCAGGGCCGCCTCGAGAGTGACGTGGGCCGCCACTCCGGTCGAGATCATCTGCCAGAAATTCTCTTCCGGAGCGGGCCGGAAATAGAGGTGGCTCATGACCGCCGGGACGTAGCGCTCGCGCCGGTCGACCAGCGACCAGCCTTTTGCCCAGCGGATCGGCTTGGCCTTGTCGGCCCGCACGTAGGGGCATTTGGGATCGGCGAGCTCGCGGTCGGAGCAGCGCGGGATCGTGTCGAGGTCGATCGCGGCGGAACCGAGCTCGTTGCCGCTCGCGACGACGAACTCGTCGAGATGATAGGCCATCGACGCGTAGCGCTCGGCGCCTTCCATCACGGCTCGGAGCCAGGCGAGCTCGACGTCGACGTCGGCCCCGGAGCCGCCGAGCGACTCGCCCGAGGCGTCGTTGCCGTTCGGCGCCCGAACGTGCGGGAAGACCGGAGTGAGGTTGCCGAGGTTCGAATGCGCCATCTCGAAGTCGGGGGAGACGTCGTCGCCGATCACCCGCACCACGCCGCCGAGGATGCCGCCCTCGGGCAGCAGCAGCCGGGCGGCCGGATAGGTCCGCCGCAGGTAGAGCTCGTCGAGGGCGATGACCGGGTTCATGCCGGCACCCGCTCGCGCGCCTCGAGCAGCGCGGCCAGATAGGATTCCTCGAGCGTCGCGATCCCGATCCGGTTCATCATCAGGTGGCCGAAGTTGAGGCTGAGCACGTCGGCGCGCCCGCGCTCGCCGGCGGGAAGCCGCTCATAGGCCGCCGCCGCGGCCTCCAGCCCCGACCGCCAGTCCGCGAGCAGCGTGCGCGCGGCATCGGGCAACGCCGCCGGGTCGAGCGGATCGATGCCCAGCTCGGCGAGCTCGGCGCCCTTGCGAAGGAAGCGCTCGCGCCAGTCCTGCGCCGCCGGGCTCGGGCCGCCGAGCCAGTAGAGGCTGTACTGGCTCCAATATTCCCCCGCCGGCACCGACGGGAAGGCCTCCCGCGCCGCCTCCATCAGGAAAGGCGCGACCGTTTTGCGCGAATAGGCGCCCGCCGTTTCGTCGGCGAGCACGCGCTGCGCCATCTCGGAGGAGAGGTGGAACACCCCTTCCGCCACATTGATGCCGCGGCCGTTGCCGAATTTGTCATGCTCGGGCGCGTAGGCGTCGTCGACGAAATGGACCCGTCCCGTCGGCGCCGGCGCCTCGATCTCCATATAATCGGGCAGCCGCACCATCGGCTGGTAGGTGCTCGGCAGGTAATCGTAGATATGGTCGAGCACCTCGGTGCAGTCGGCGCTCAGCCGCTGCGTCGCCGCCTCGCGCGCCTCGGCCCGGGGCAGCGCGCGCAGGCGGATGTGGAAGCCCTGCTCGTCGAGGAAGCGGATGAAGAACCAGCGCTCGAGATTCGGGTTGCTCCGCATCCGCGCGCCGAGGTCGGCGAGCAGGGCGTCGGCGCGCTCGGCCTGGGCGCTGAGATAGAGCTTCAAATAGACCCAGTCTGCTGCGGTGGTCATGGCAATCGTCTCCGGTGGAAAGCGGTCAGGCGGTCTGCAGGCGGCGGGACAGGAACCCGCTGCCCGGCGACTTGAGGTCGGTGTCGAAACGGAAGGTGCGAAGCGCGACGGCGATGGCGATGGCGGACCAGCCGAGCACCGCCGCTATGTCGAGCCACATCGGCCACAGCCCGGACTGGCCGGTGATGATCTGGCGGAACAGGTCGGCCAGGTAGCTGATCGGGATGATGCAGGCGACGACGTACTGGATCGTGGAATCGCCCGGATCCATGAAGATGTTGCCGCCGAGCAGCATGCTGAAGTTCGCGAACAGGATGATGGCCATCCCGCTTTGCAGGCTCCCGGCGCAGCCGGCGATCGCATAGCCGATCGCGATGAGGAGCAGCACGCCGAGCATCGAAGCGGCCATCGTCGCCGCCCATTGCTCGACGCTCAGGCCCACGACCATCGAGCCCGCGGCGAGGATGAGCGCGATCTGCGCCACCGCGATTCCGACCCGCATGCCGAGCTGCCCGACGAGAAGCTCGGCCCGGGTGAGCGGAGTCAGCGACAGATATTTGAGCGTTCCACGCTCGCGCGCCTGGAGCAGCGGCACCGCCGTCGCGAACAGGCCGAGCTGGACCAGCGCCAGCGCCAGCATGCCTGGAAAGGTGAAGGTGAAGTCCGACTGCTCGGGCATGTCGGGGCTGGTGAGCTTGTAGTCGAAGAGCGAAGGCGAGGGGGCCGCGCCACCGCCGGGATTGGTGGCGGCGCCCCGCATGCGATCGCGCACCGCGTCGAGCATCAGCCGCGAGAAATCCTCGTAGCGCGGGCCGACGATGAGGTCGACCCGGCCCTGATTCTGCTCGAACCGGCTGTCGGTGACGACGAAGGCGGCATGGAGGTCGCCCTCCTCGACGGCGGCGGTCGCCGCTTCGCGGCTCGGCAGCGAGCGGACGGCGATGGTCGGGTTCGCCGCCAGCGCCTGGACGAATTGCTGGCTGGCGCGGTCCTGCCGCACCTCAACCACGCCCATCTCGAACTTGAAGCTGGGGCTCATGTAATGGCTGAAGATCAAGGCCGCGACGAACATCAGCGGGAAGATGATGTTCAGGAACAGGGTGCCGAATTCGCGATAGAATTCGCGAAATTGCGCGAGCAGAAAGGCGCCGCTCCGCTGGATGGAAAAGCTCATGAGCGGATTCCTCTTCCGGTAAGCTTGATGAAGACGTCTTCGAGCGTCTGCGCGGCGATGCGCATGTCCTCGACGATGAGCAGGCCGGCGGCCTGGCGCCGAAGCAGCTCGCCGAGCGCCGCGTCGAGGGGATCCGGGCGGGCGCGCACGAACACCATGCCGGCGGCATCCGGCGTTCCGATCTCGGCGTCGGCGAGAAAATCGACGTCGCTTCCGGCGGCCGTGTGGAACTCCAGGGTCCGTCCCGGGCAATGCGCGGCGACGAGCGTTCGCGGCGCGCCCTCGGCGATGATCCGGCCGCGGTCGATGATGAGCACCCGGTCGCAGAGCCGCTCGGCCTCTTCCATCTGGTGGGTCGTGACCAGCACCGCCGCCTCGCGGCGCTGGCGCTGCTCGAGCAGCAGGTCCCAGACGGCGCGCCGGCCCTGCGGATCGAGCTGCGATGTCGGCTCGTCCAGGAACAGCAGTTCGGGATCGCCGACCAGCGCCATCGCCAGCACGACCCGCTGCTGCTGTCCGCCGGAAAGATGGCGGTACTGGGCGCCGTTCTTGGCTGTGAGCCCGAGCTGTTCGATCAGCCGCTGCGGATCGAGCGGAGCAGGGTAGAGCGACGCCTTGAATTCGAGCAGCTCCTTGACGGTGAGGAGCGGCGGCAGGACGCTGTTCTGCATCGACACGCCGATACGCGGCTTGACCCGGTTCATAGCCCGCTGGTCGGCGACCGGCTGGCCGAAGACCGAGACGGTGCCGGCATCGGCGGTAAGCAGGCCCTCGATGACCGAAATGGTCGTCGTCTTGCCCGCCCCGTTGGGGCCGAGGACTCCGACAATCTCTCCGGCGCGAACCGAAAGATCGATGCCCCGCACCGCGTGGTTTGCCTCGGGGCCCTTTCCGTAGGTCTTGCGCAGGCCCTGGACCGAGACGACGGTGGCGCTCTGGGCAGCCGGGGGCCGCCCGGCGTCGGCGGGACGGAGCTTCTCCACGTAGGTCATCCGATCTTTCCTCCGGAGTCGGCGCGGAACGACACGTCCACGCTCATATTGGGCAGAACCCGCGCGTCGCGGCTGACGAAGGCGACGATCACCTCGACCGCTCCGGTCTGCCGCGAGGCGGCGGGCATGACGGTTTCGACCTGGCCGGTGAGCCGAAGGTCGGGATAGGCGCGGGGCACGATGTCGACCCGCTGGCCGGCGCGGATTCGGCCGATATATTTCTCGTTCACCTGCACGCGCACCTGAATCGAGCCGATGTCGACGAGGGTGCAGATGCCGGTGCGGGTAAAGCCGCCGCCGGCGGAGACGGGCGAGATGATCTCGCCGACCTGCGCCGCCGTTTCGGTGACCAGGCCGTCGAAAGGGGCGACGATCTGGGTGTTGCTTCGGAACTGGCGCTGCATGGCGACCCGCTGGCGTGCGATCGCGATTTCGCCGTCGCTCGACGAGAGCGCGGCCCGGCCGCGCGCGACGTTGAATTCGGCCGCCTTGAAATCGGTTTCGGTCGTGAAGCGCTGCTCGCGCAGGCGGCTGAGCCGACCGTAACGGTCGAGCGCGGCGTCGAGCTCGACCCCCTGCTGCGCTCGCGAACGCAGGGTGGCGGCCAGCTGCGCCTCCGCCAGCGCGACCTGCTGGTCGAGGTCGCGCGTGTCCAGTCGGGCAAGCACCTGGCCCTTGTGCACCCGCATCCCTTCGGTGACGTAGACCGCGGCGAGCCGGCCGGTGGTCTCGGAGGAGACGGTGGCGCTACGCGCCGCGACGACGTAGCCGGAAGCGTCCAGGACCGAGCCCGGCGCTGAAGGCCGCGCCGACGCGACCGGGCGTGGCTGCGCTTCCGCGGCCGCCTTGGCCGCTTTGTCCTCACCGCCGTC
The DNA here is from genome assembly GCA_963850005.1 of uncultured Alphaproteobacteria bacterium. Lineage (GTDB taxonomy): Bacteria > Pseudomonadota > Alphaproteobacteria > Sphingomonadales > Sphingomonadaceae > Allosphingosinicella. Next base: position 37,946 of record CAWKJG010000004.1, on the reverse strand, counting down.
GAAATTCCACCAGACCGTTCCTGCGAGGAGCGCGGCGGCGGCCAGGCTCGCGGCATAGACGGGACGCGCGCGGCGCCGCGGTGCGGTTTCCGGGGCCGCGCCGACGACGTTGCCGAGCAGGCGACGCATTTCGCTGTCGCTCAGCCGCTGCTCGGCGGTGGGCTTGCGCAATTCGGTCATTACCTCGACTCCGCGGGCGGGGCGACGCTGCTCGGCGCGGCGCCGAAGACGAGCCAGAGGAAGCCCACGGCGAACAGGGCGTAGATCGCGAAGGCCGCCCACAGCAGAGGGGATTCAAGCGGGCCGGTGGCCGCGCGGCCGAGTCCGAAGGCGCCGACCGCGAAGTGCAGCGCATTCGCGAGGGCCAGCGGTTTGCCGTAGATGCCGCCCACCCGCTGGTTCCGGCACATCCAGTTCATTACCGCGAAGCCGAGCAGGAGCCCGGCAGCGAGCTGGACGAGCAGCGCTCCCGCCGGAAAGCCTGTCAGGCCGAGCCGTCCGGCAATCTCCTGCGGCGCGAAATTCCCCGCCAGGCCGGCTGCGCCGAGGATCGCGGCGCTTGCGCCCAGCAAAAGTTTCGAATTCATGACGACGCTCCTCGGTTCCGGCTCAGCACGCGGCTGCCTGGTTCAGATATTCGACGAAAATTTCCTCGCGCCATTGATGGACGGAACCCATCCCGCGCTCGGCGGCGTGTACCTCGACCCCGTCCGTCAGGAGTCCGAACCGCTCCTGGTACCAGCCGATGATCTGGGCGAACGGATCGACGTCCTGCTGGCTGACGTGTCCGATTTCCTGCTCGGCCACGAACTGCCATTTGGCGCCAACCGCTTTCGTCAGGTCGGCCAGCCGCCCTTCCAGCTGGAGGACCGGGGCGAGATGCCGGTCGACGATGGCGGTGTGGCGCTGCATCACCTCGTGGAGCCGCATCTCGGCTCGGGCGAGGGCGAGGCAGGTATCGCGGTCGACCTCGTTCGAGGTCATCCAGTCGGCGAGGGCGGCCGGAGTTCGCCAGGCCGCGAAGCGACCGGAAGCGGGTGAGCGCGGCACGGTCGTTCGCGGCCGGCAGCTTCAGCCGCCGCGCTTCCTGCTCCCCGAGGAAAAGGAGCAGCGCCCTCTCGAGCAACCTGTCCCGGTCCGGCTCGAACAGCCGCACGTGGTTGCGCACGCGCTCGAAGCGGTCGAGGCCGTCGCCCTGGGCGCTCCCGGAGCAATAGGTTTCGACCGTCTCCCAATAGACCGTATGCTCGAAGCCGAACGTCTTCGTCGCCGGAACGGGGAGGGCGGCCGCGACCGTCCTCAGGACCTCGACGGCGTCGTCCCGCTTCTGGTCCGGCCGCTCGTTCCGGACGAACGCTTCCAGGGCGGCGACCTTGGCCGGCGAAAGGCCGAGAGTCCGGGCGTCGGCGAGGAGGCCGTCCCAGCTCCGTTCCGGGTAGAAGCGGAGCTTGGAAGCCTCGAGCAGAGCCACGGCCTCGGCCGTTCCGACATGGCCTGCCTCAACGGCGGCGCGCATGCCATAGCGCAGGTTCACCATCGCGGCCGAGGAGGCGATATATCCGCTCTCCGCCGTGCCGTGCGCGACCGCGACCTCGTCATCGTCGTTGAGGACGCCGCCGGCGAAGTCGCGGAAGATCGCGCCGACTCCGATCATTCCGAAGGGATGGAGCTCGGAGGCGCGCAGCGCGCCCATGCTGCCGCCCCCGTAGACGGTCACGCCGCGGTCGATCGCGAACAATATCTCCTTGTGCCAGACCGCCGGGATGCGCTCGAACAGGCCGTCGATCATGGCGATCGTGCGCGCCCCCTCCTGCACGGCCCGATAGACGTCGCCCATCTGCACCGGCGGACGGTAATCGCCCGGGCAGACGGCGCGGGCGGAGTCGAGATCGAGGCTTGGGCCGAGGAAGATGACGGGCAGGCTCACAAAGCGAACTCCCGGGCGAGCCGCCGGGCGCGCTCGCCGCGGCGATAGAGGGCGGTGAAATAAGGCTCGAGCCCCGGCACCACGATCTTGGCGACCGGGATGCCGATGTCGGCGCGGGTGAGGTCGACCGCCACGACGCTGTCGATGCCGACGGCTTCGAGCCGGTCGAGCAAGGTCTGAAGATCCTGCTGCAAGGTCTCCCCCACCGGAAGTAGCGGCGCCTGGAAGGGGAAGCGAGGCTCGGGGTCGCGAAGCATGGCGACCATCCGTTCATGATCGTCGCGGTTGCCGGCCCGGACGTAATCGGCGTGGAACATGTCGTCCCGGCTGCCCGAAATGGCGGTGAGCCGGCTCTGGATCGCCTCGTGGACGGCCCGCGACAGGGCGATGACCGGGTCGAGGTGGGTGCCGGCGCCGAAATAGGCCGGGATCGGTCGCCAGTGCGGCGAGTCCGGATCCTCGAGGATGACGGCGGAATAGGTGGGCACGCCGACGTCGCTGGTCGTGTCCCAGACTCCGGTGACGATGCCTTTCTCCGCCAGGGTGGCGATGATCGCCCGCAGCGACGGATCGGTGACGGTCGAAAGGTCGACCTGGCGCGCCTTGCGCCGTTCCGCTCCGTAAAGCTCCCAAAGCGACATGGCGTCGCGCTCGATCACCTCGGCCAGGCCGTGGACGAGCGCCTCGACGATATGGTTGCCCGAGGACAGGCCGTTGCTGCTTTCGAGGAAGATCGGCTGCTGGCCGGGCTGGCGCACCAAATTCATCGAGACCAGCTCGAACGGCAGCCAGCGCGGGCTCCCGGAAACGAGATCGTACCCCTCCATCCACGGGATCGGCCGCTCCGGATCGAAGCTGGCGTCGGCGCGCACCGGCGCCAGGCGAAGGTCGATCGTCTCCGTCCCGGCCGCGGCCATCTCGCGCCAGGATTCCCAACGCAGCGGATGCGCCACCCGCTCCGCATGCCAGAGCTCGATCGATTCCATCATCGCCGAGACGGTCGCCGCCTCCAGCGTCTCGCCCTTGCCCTGCGAGGTCGCCAGCGACCGCGCGTTCGGCCGCACTGCGACGCAGACCGGCAGCCCGATCCGGTCGAGGCCGGTCACGTTGGCGACTCGGGTGATGCCCATGGCGGCGAGATACGGCCGGTTGGCGGCGAGGGTCTCGGCGGGGGTGCGCGCGCGATGGGTGCCGCGATGGTAGCGCTTGGGCGTGGCGTCTTGGAGCGCGTCGATCATCATTCCCTCCTCAGCGCCGCTCGCCGCACGATTGCGCGATCGAGAGATGGAGGACCCGCCAGGCGGGGTAGAGGCTTCCGGCCAGGCCGATGATGAGGGCGAGCAGCGCCGCCTGGACGAGGATCGCCGGCGACACCGCGAAGGCGAACGCCACCTGCGTGTAGTTGGACGAGAACATGACGGTCGACGTCTGGAGCCCGTCGAAGGCGAGATAGGCGCCGACCGCTCCGACAAGGCCGCCCAGCCCCGTCAGAAGCAGCGATTCGCCGACGATCGAGCCGAGGACGGCGCTTCCGCGGAAGCCCAGGGCCCGGTAGGTGCCGATCTCGCGGATGCGGGTGCTCACCGAGGCGTAGCTGGTGCCGAGCGCGGCGAAAGCGGCGCCGAGGCCCATCAGGAAGGTGATCCCGTAACACATCACTTCCAGGAAGCCCCTCAGCGACTCCGACTGCTCCTCGAGATATTTCTTCTGGTCGAAGGCGCGGACGTGGAGCCGGGGGTCGCGGTCCAGGGTCTGCGAGAATTCGCGCAGGCTGGAATCCTTGCTCAGCCTGAGGTGAAGGGTCTGCACCGAGCTTCCGCGGTCGAGGCTGGCGGCAAGCGCTCCGGTATCGGTCCAAAGCTCCGATTCGGCGAGGCCGCTGTCGGATTCGAAGGTTCCGACCACGCGCCACAGCGAATTGGTAAAGCGAAGCTCCGATCCGATCCCGGCCCCCTTGAGGCGCTGCGCGGCGAGGCGGCCGACAAGCACTTCGCGACGGCCGCTGGTCGGCGCCCGGCCGCTGAGGATGCGCACTCCGGTCAGCGCGTAGGCGGCCGGCTCGACGCCCCGGAGCGACACGTTCATGTCGCGGCCGTTGATCCCGGGCACGCGCACCGAGGTGAACAATTCGGCCGAGGCCACCGGCCGGCCGGCGGAGTCGCGCGCGACGAGTGGCAGGTTGCGGATCAGCGCCACCTCGTCGCCGGGAATGGTGCTCGCGATCTCGGCGGTCGAGCCGGACATCAGCACCCTGACGCTCTCCTCGGCCGTGCTCGTCCGGACCACCCGGTCATAGCCTTCGGCGATCGACAGGAGCGAGACGAGCACCGCGACCACTCCGGCCGCGCCTGCGACGGTGCTCAAGGCGCGCAGCAGCCTGAGCCGGATGCTCGCGAGCCCGATGCCGAGCAGCAGCCCGCTTTGCTTGAAGACGGAGTTGATCATCCCGCGTGCCTCAGGTCTCTGGCGATGGTGACCCGCCACGCCCGAACGGCCGGGGCGACGGAAACGAGGAAGCCGACGATGAGCACCGCGAGCGCGATCCACGCATAGTCGGCCGGCTGGACGGCCAGCGCCGAGAGGGTCGCGCTGTAGGCGGCGATCTTCGGAACGATGAACCGCGTCAGGATCGCGCCCAGCACCGCTCCGACGGCGATGATCGTGATCCCCTCGACGACGACGCTTGCGAAGGCGGAGCGGTCGCTGGCGCCGAGCGCCTTCAGAATCGCGAATTCCGGCACCCGCTCGTTGACCGAATGGGCGATCGCGTTGGCGGCGACGAGGATCAGGGTGAAGAAGACGGCGAGGCTGGAGAGGCGCACGATCAGGCTGAAGTCGCCGACCTGGTTGATCAGCTCGTGGGCGAAGGCGGCCTCGCTGGCGGTCTTGGTCTCGTAGGGGGAGTTGGCGAAGCCGGCGTCGATCTCCGAGGCGACCTTCTCCCAGTTCGAAGGGTCGGCGATCCGGATATTGTACCAGCCGACGCTGTCGCGGCCGAAGGCGCGCTGCTCGTTGAGATAATCGTAGTGCATCAGCAGCGTGTTGGTGTTGCCGCCGACCTCGTCCGAGTCGAAGATGGCGGCGACCCGGAAGGTCCAGCTGCTGCTGCCGTCGCGGCGCTGATAGAGGTAGGAATAAAGCGGCACCAGGTCGCCGACCTTCCACTCATATTGGTCGGCGAGGGCGCGGCCGACGGCGATCGTGCCGGGATCGTCGATCCAGCGCGCCCGGTCGGCCGCGTTGCGGAAGCGCGCCTCCGGAACGATCTTGACGAAATCCTCCGGATCGGTGGCCAGCGCCATCAGCGGCTGGGAGACATCCTGGTAGAAGCCCCCGAAAAACACGTTCGCGGCGACAACCTCGACGCCGTCCTGGTCGGCGATACGGTCGCGATAGGAGCGGGGCAGCAGCTGCATCAGCGAGACACTGTTGGCGACGACCAGCCGGTCCGCCTTGTCCACCTCCACTCCGGCGCTGAACACCCGGTCGAGCGTGAGAAGCAGGCCGAACAGAAAAAAGGCGACGGTGACGGTCAGGAGCGTGATGCCGGTCAGCAGCCGCCAGCGCGTCAGGTTCGCGACGAGGAGACGAAGGTCAAGCATGAACCGGCACTTCCTCTTCGACGATCACGCCCTTGTTGAGGTGGATGATCCGGTCGGCGCGCCGGGCGACCGCCGGGTCGTGGGTGACGAGGACGATCGTCTTGCCATGCTCGCGATGGAGCATGTCGATCAGCTCCATCACCTCGATCGCGGTTTCGCGGTCGAGATCCCCCGTCGGCTCGTCGCAGAGCAGGAGGGAAGGGCCACCGACCACCGCCCTCGCAATGGCCACCCGCTGCTGCTCCCCGCCCGACAATTCGGTCGGATAGTGGTCGGCGCGGTCGCCGAGCCCCACCAGCTGCAGCGCTCCCTCGGCGCGCCGCCGCCGCTCGGCCTTCGGGATGCCGAGGAGCGAAAGCGGGAGCTCGACGTTGCGCAACGCGGTCAGGACCGGAATCAGATTGTAGAATTGAAAGACGAAGCCGACCTGGGTCGCATGCCATTTGGAAAGTTGGCTTCGGCTCATCCGGCCGATCGGTACATCGCGAACGCAGATGCTGCCGTCGCTCGGCTGGTCGAGCCCGCCGATCAGGTTGAGCAGCGTCGTCTTGCCGGACCCCGACGGGCCCATGATCGCGACGAACTCGCCCTCGGCGATCGTCAGGCTGAGATCGTCGAGAACGTCGGTGGCGCGCGCGCCCCGATTATGCACTTTCGTCAGGTCCGATATCTGGACCGCGGCCGGGCCGCGCGCCACTTCGGGCTTCAAAACTTCCGCGTTCATCGTCTTTCCTCGCTGGTCAGTAGATCCGGGCGCTCGCGTCGACCTTTTCGGCCCACGCGGCGATTCCGCCCTCGAGGCTCGCCGTGTCGGCGAAGCCCCGGTCCTTGAGAATTTGTGCGGCCCGGGCCGACCGGATTCCGGTCTTGCAATAGCAGACCGTCCTGGCGGCCGGGTCGAGCTCGCTGAAGCGCTCCTCCAGCTCGTCGAGCGGGATAAGGGTGGCGCCGCCGATGTGGACGATTTCGAACTCGCTCGAGCTTCGCACGTCGAGAAGCTGGATCGTCGTGCCCGAATCGAGCGTCCGTTTCAGCTCTTCCGCGGAAATGCCGGCCGGCTGGCCCGCTTCCTCCGCCGGCGCGGGACCGCCGCAGAAGGCGGCATAATCGGCGAGGCCGCGTTGGGTCGGCTCGTCTCCGCATAACGGACAAGCCGGATCGCGCTGCACCTCGAACTCCCGGAACTCCATCGCCGCGGCGTCGAAGCGCAGCAGCCGGCCGCGCATCGGCCGGCCGACCCCGGTGATCAGCTTGATCGTCTCGGCCGCCTGCAGCGTGCCCATGATTCCCGGCAGCACTCCGAAGACGCCGCCCTCGGCGCAGGAAGGCGCCAGGCCGGGCGGCGGAGGCTCGGGATAGAGACACCGATAACAGGGGCCGCCTTCGAGCGCGAAGACGGAAAGCAGGCCTTCGAAGCGGAAGACCGACGCGTAGACGTTCGGCTTGCCGAGCAGCACGCAGGCGTCGTTGACCAGATATCTTGTGGCGAAATTGTCGGTGCCGTCGACAACCAGGTCGTAATCCCTGACGATTTCGAGCGCATTCTCGGCGTCGAGCCGGACGGCGTGCGGCACGATCTCGATCATCGGGTTCATCGCCCGCAGCCGGGCCGCCGCCGCTTCGAGCTTGGACCGGCCGACGTCGGCGGTCGTGTAGAGGATTTGGCGCTGCAGGTTGCTGGAGTCGACGACGTCGAAATCGACAATTCCTATAGTGCCCACGCCCGCTGCCGCCAGATACTGGCTAGCCGGCGAGCCGAGGCCCCCGGCGCCGACCAGAAGCACCCGGGCGCCTTTGAGGCGCCGCTGGCCGGCGACGCCCACCTCCGGAATGATGAGGTGGCGGCTGTAGTGAAGGATCTCGTCGCGCTCGAGCTCGGCGGCGGGCGCAAGGTGGAAGGGGCGCATCTCAGCCTCCGGCGATCGCGGGCAAAAGGGTGATCGCGTCCGCCTCGCTGAGGCGGGTCTGCTCGCGATCGAGGTGGCGGATGTCGCGCGAGTTGACATAGACGTTGATGAAGCGCCGAAGCGTCTGGTCGCCGGCGAAGAGCTGAGGCCGAAGCCGCGGGAAGCGCTCCGTGGCCTGCGTCAACGCCTGGGCGACCGTCGCCGCCGAGACTTCGACCGACGCCTGCTGATCGCTGAAGCGGCGCAAGGCCGTCGGCAGGTGAATGGTCACCGTGACGGCGGCGCTCTCGCCTGGACTGTTGCTCGTCATTCCCCGCTCTTCCCTTGTGAAGGACCATGCCCCCGGTCCAAATCGGCGACTGCCGGGGACGAGCCCCGGCAGTCGCCTTTTTGTTAGTTGGCAGAGACCGCAGCGGTCTTGCCGGTGCTGACGATCGAGCCGATCGAGCTCGCGCCGCAAACGACGCAGAGCAGGGTCGAGGCGCAGTCGGACAGCAGCTGGGTCTGCTGCGGAAGTTCTTCCGCGAACAGGTCCAGAGCAACGGCGTCGTCGGCCATGTCGAGATAGTGGGTCATTATACTACCTTTCACTTCATTGTTACGAATCAACTTCGGGCGTGATTCATTAACCCCCTCCAACTCAGCGCAAGCTTTTGAGACCACGGTCCCCCCGCACCGGTTTTCAGCCGCAGTCAGGCTTTCACGGAAATCACAAGATATCCGCGCCCGAAACTAATGATGTCGTGAAGTAGTCTGCGGTGCACGTAGCTGTTTTATTCAGCTACGCCCGCAAAGCTTCAACCTGAGAGGTTGCCTTGTACAATGAACACTAATGCCCTTCCCCATTCCCCTTTTTGGTCAATGACCAAAAATCATTTTCAAAAGCTATCGTATCATCGGGGGCTGTCAACCCGGACGAAAAAAAATTGTTTGATTACAGATTTTTGCGAGTTCACCATGTAAAAGCGCGTTCAATGGCTGATGCATTTGTGGAATTGCGATAAGTTTCGCAACACTAGCCGCGCGCGCACTAATAATTGAGGTTCCGAAACGAGTCGAAACGGTTGTCGAAGTCAGGAGATGCCGTGGTCGAACCGGCCGAGCGCGATTCGACGCGCCTTTCTCGTATGCCAGTTGGCCGTGGAAAGTGCTCTTGGCTGCAGCAATCATGTCATCGACTGCCGCATATTGCGACCGATTGCCATGCGCTCGATCTGGCCAAGTGCGCCGGCTCACAAGACAGTGATCCGGCAAATGGACGCCCGCCCGATTCGACAGGGGCCGCGTCGCCTCATTGAGACGACTGGCTCTACCCTTTGCCGAGTCTCGGGAGAATTGAGCAAGGACATGACGCTCCTGTTGGGTCCAATCCGATTCGTCTGCGAATCAGAGAGCTAACAGATGGCATGTCATTGCGTTTGCACGGATTTCCTATGCGGCGGTTTACAGGTGGGCAAACGCAGGAAAAGCGTGGTCACTTCTGCGTGATTCGGCGTACAAAAACGTCGAGGTCAGGCGGCGGAAATCTGTGCCGGCCTTACGAGGGGGTCATGTTTGGACCATGAAAGCAGAGAAAGATCCGAATCGAACCTTTCTCGCGAGGAGATGCGGCCTGCAATGACGCAGCCGGCCGCCTTCCCCGAGAATTCACGGCCTTGGCTTGCGGCTTTGGGCGCGGTCCGCGACGGTGTGGGCGCCCAATTGTTCGCCGTCATCATCTTCCTGTTGACGCTCGTCGCGGTGTTCGAAGCCGAGCAACTGCGTCTGCCGGTGACGGCGGCCTTAATCTGCCTGCTCGGCGTTACCCTGGTCGGCGCTCTGGCAGGCATGAAATGGGGTTTGGCCGCCGCCCTGGTCGCTTCGTTCTTCTACAATTTCTTCATCAGCGTTCCGCGCTTCCGGTTCAGCCTCGTCTCGGCCGAGGAATGGGTTCCCGTTCTGACTTTCCTGCTGAGCGCGGCGGCGTCGGCCCTCCTCGCCGGTAGGTTGAAGGAGCGGGCGCTTGCCGCCGAGACGGCGAATCGCCAGTTGCGGGGCCTGTTCGACCTCAGCCAGAGGCTGCAGTCGGCCGTCCATGTCGATGAGATTCCGGCGGCCATCGAACCCTTCGCCCGGTCGATCGGGAGAACCGCCCCCGAGCTTTACATCGTCGAGGGCGAGGATCTGATTCCCATCGATGGAGTGAACGGTGGCGCCGGGCTGGCAAAGGAGCTGGTCGGAACGGAGTCGGACCGGCTCGCGGCGGGGGACAGGCTTGCCCTCCAACTCGCCACCAGAACCGGGCCGACGGGAATTCTCGTCCTGACCTTGGCGCCCGGAAACGGAGTCCGGCGGCGGAAGCTGGACCTGGAGGCGTTCCTCAACGTTCTCAGCATCACGTTCGAGCGCTGTCTCCTTCTCGAACAGGTCTCCGAGGCAGAGCTGATCAAGCGGTCGGAGGCGTTCAAGACCGACCTGCTGTCCTCCGTCTCGCACGACATGCGGACTCCGCTGAGCGCCATTTGCGCTTCCGCAAGCAGCCTCGCCAGCTACGGGGGCGAGCTGTCGCACGAGGTGCGCGAAGACCTGCTGACGACGATACGCGAGCAATGCGATCGGCTGAACCGCTATACGACGAACCTGTTGAGCCTGGGCCGCCTCCAGGGGGGTCTCGACTCGCATCGCTTCACCGAATGCGACGCGCTGGAGGTATTGGGGGCGGCGATCTCGCAGGCTCGCCAGGTGGCCGGCGGGAGGGGAATAGCGAAGCGCTATCATGTGGATGTGGCGCTGGTGCGCGCGGACCCGGTCATGCTGGAGCAGGTATTCTACAACGTTCTGGAAAATGCCGTGCATTACAGTCCTGAGAACACCACCATCTCCGTCGCCGCCACCGTGGAGGACGGAGAGCTGCTGGTCGACGTGATCGACGAGGGTCCAGGCATCGCGGCGGGGGACGAGGAGCGCATTTTCTTCCGCTTCTACCGGGCGCACGCTTCCTCCTCGCACGAAGGGTCAGGCCTGGGCCTGTCGATCGCCAAGGGCTTCACCGAGGCTTTTGGCGGCCGAATCGCCGCGCAGCGGATCGACGGGAAATCGGGCGGCACCAGGGTCAGGATCTGCCTTCCCCTCGAGAAGGCGCGGGAAACGGCCTGAGCGATGACCGCCCGCATCCTCATCCTGGACGATGAGCCCGCCATCGCCCGGGTGCTTCAGCCCGTGCTCACCGCGACAGGCTCGCTGGTCGTGACGGCGGCGACCGGAGTCGAGGGACTGAAGGCGGCGAAGGAGCATGCGGTCAATCTGGTCCTCCTCGATCTCGGCCTTCCGGACGCCGACGGCAAGGATCTCATACCCGCCCTTCGAAGTCTGGGTGAAATAGCCATCATCGTCCTCTCCGCGCGTCATCAGGAGGCCGAAAAGGTCGCCGCTCTGGATGCGGGCGCCGACGACTATGTCGACAAACCCTTCAGCATAGACGTCCTGATGGCCCGAATCCGCGCGGCGGAGCGGCGGATCGCGTCGCGTTCTCCGAAGCGGGAGTCCTTCGCCGGGGGCGATCTGACCATCGACTATCGCCGACGTGTCGTTCGCCTCATGGGAGACGAAGTGAAGCTTTCACCCAAGGAATATGACCTGCTCTGCGCTCTTGCGGCGCATTCCGGCCAGGTAGTCACCCATCGCCATCTGCTGCTGGCCGGATGGGGGGATCCAGCCGCCGATGCCCAATATCTTCGCAGTTACATCGCGCTGCTGCGACAGAAGCTCGAGGAAGACCCGGCCGAGCCCCGCCTGCTCCTGACGGAATCGGGCGTCGGCTATCGGCTGAATGCCTGAGCGGCGCCCGAGGACAGAAGGCGCTTTCGTCGCGGCCCATATCACGACGACCGCGCCCTTCATCTACGTCCGACAAGGATGATAGTGTCGGCGAAACCCCGGTCGAGCCCACGCTGATCGAGCTCTCCTAACCCCCAGAATTACGCCAGCCCACCCCAGCATGGGTCATCGAGTTCCCCGTAGTGGGGATTCTCGGTATCGCAGTCCTTGCATGACGGGGGCTTTATGCCTGTCTTTTCGACATATTGGGCAATGCCCTGGATCGTAACGCACTGCTTGTCCTTTGGATCGCAGAGCAGATGCGGTGGACATCCCGAGTCGAATACCGGCAGCCAGGCGGGATCGCGCAGGAAGGAATATTGCGCATGATATATGCCGCTGAGGATGACTTCGGCAACGAGCAAGCTGCCGAGCGGGCCCAGCCGGCCGTCGACACCGCGCACTTCGGCCTCACGCAGGATATAATACCAAAGCGGTGTTCGGAATTCGCCGCAGTCGCGTTCGAAGATCACTCGGTTTTTGGGGTCGGGCTCGACTTCGGTCGGCGTCAGGGGATCAACCACCGATCCGTAATAGGTGGAATAGCATCTGGCGAGATCCTCGCCCGCGCAGAGCTCGAGGCTGTCGCTCCGGATGAGATTGCGCTTGGCGAGGTTGGAGACGAGGCGGATTTCGTCCGGGATGGTGCTCTCGGGCAAATCGAAGATCACTTCGTTGCATTTGGTATCGATTTCGTTGGACATGGTCAGAGGGGGGGATCGGCGGCGGGGTCCGCGAAGAAGGACCAGTCGATCAGCCTGCCGGCGTCGAGATCTTTGCCGCCCTGCAGATCCCTCTGTCCAATGGTGAGACTGTCGAACAGCCGATAGATCTCGCCTCCTTTCCGGAATCGATATTCGCTTCGCAGCTGCGAATGGCCAAAGCGAAAGCCGATTGCGAATTCGTGCGGCATCGACAGCACCGGCCTGCCACGCGAGTCGAAGGTGGGCCGATGGAACAACAACTTACTGCGGTCGGTGCCAACATCGCAGCCAAGGCTGTTGAGCAGCCGCTTGCGAACCTCGCAAACCAGCTTCGGTTCGGCGACCGCCAAGAGATAGGCGTTCGCGACGAAAGCCTGCCAGTGATAGATCGTCTGCTTTTTCGCCTCGCAGAAATTCTTGAACTTCTGGAGCAGCGCATTGTGCAGCCGCATTAGCGGGATGTGGACCTGGAGGATGATCTGGTTTTCGTCGTTGCGCTTGTCGCCGATCCGCGCGACGCGGATGAGCGGTAGATCCTTGCTGGGAGCGCAGCCGCCCCGCTGCATGTCGGTGCGGCAAACGTCATAACCCTTCGAGCCGGGAATAGGATTGAGACAGAAGAAGCCTTTTTTCATCGGCACTTCGCGCCACTTCTCGGGGTTGGTCTCGTCGAGTCTCGGACCGTAGACGCTGTCGAGGTCGATCAGCGGCGAGGCGAAATCTTGGATCAGGCCGCCTTGCGGATCGAAAAGATTGACCGCATTAAGCGTCAAGTCATGACGATGAATTGGCCAACGAAGGTGAAGGCCGCCGGGATTTGTTTGCTCGGCTTATTGGTCTGCACATAGGTCTTTCCCTGCGGGGCATAGGGCGGCATGGATTCCGGGGGCGAGCCCACTGGTCCGGGGGCGGTGATCGGACTGCGCAGGTGCCGGTTCGGGAAGACCAGATAGCTCACCAGATCGGAGCCCAGGCGGTAGGGCCGGTCGACGAGATGGTAGAAATAGAAGGTCGGTACACTGACCTCGCCCTCCACTGCCTTACGCATCGCACAAGCGGCGTCGTCGCGGGCCTTGGCCATTCTGGCCTCGCTTTCCGCCTTGACCTTTCCACCTTCACGCTCGGCGCCGCGCTCGCCAGCGCGCCTGCTCCTGAGCCTTGCGGATCTTGGCCTCGGCGGGATCGGACGTTCCGAGCGATACCTCGATCTCGCGCTTGCCGACCTTCGGCCGCAGCCGCTCGGGAACCGCCATTCGGAACCAGAGATTCGTCGACCTTGGATTGGTAGTCGGCCCCGGCATTTTGCAACCCATTTTGTACCACCGGGCGGCTGGGAAGCTACTGATTTCGGCCAACTATTTGAAAAGCTATAGCTTTTCAACGCTTTGGTGACCCCTACGGGACTCGAACCCGTGTTTTCGCCGTGAGAGGGCGACGTCCTAGACCGCTAGACGAAGGGGCCGTCGCGCGTTGCGCCCGCCATATCGGGGGAGCCGCTTGCGCTGTCAAGCTGGCGAAGCCGGGCCTCGCCGCCTAGGGGCGGGGGCATGTGCAACCTCTACAGCAACAAGATAGCCCCCGACGCCATCGCGTCGGCGTTCGAGCAGCTGCGGATCCCGTTGCGCTTCCCGGACGGCCTGCCCAATATCGAGCCGCGTGACGAGATACGCATCACCGACCCGGCGCCGATCGTCCGCTGGAATGCGGGGGAAGGGGCCGCCGATCTGGTCCAGCGGCGCTGGAGCTGGCCCGGGCCGGGCGGCAAGCCGGTCTACAATTTCCGCTCGGATGGGCGTGAGTTCGGCAATTCGGAAAAAGGCGGCCGCTGCCTGATCGTGACCGACGGCTTCTACGAATTCACCGCGCCCGAAGCGCCGCGCGGCGACAGGCGCAAGGACCGGTGGCTCTTCACCATGCCGGGCCTCGACTGGTTCTGCATCGCCGGCCTGTGGCGGACGACCGACGTCGGCGAGGCCTTTACCCTGCTGACCACCGAGCCGGGGCCCGACGTGGCACCTTACCATCACCGCCAGGTCGCTGTAATCGCCCATGAAAGCTGGGGCGCCTGGCTCGACGGCAGCGGCTCCGCGCGCGATCTGCTGGGACCGTGCCCGAGGGGAAGCCTCGAGGCGAAACGCGCGGGCTAAAGTCTGTTCCAACTTGTTCTTAAATCGTAGGAACTTTCCTACTATAAGGGTCAGGCGGCCTCGGCGCCGCGTTCGCGGGCCAGCTCCGAGGCGACCAGCTCCGCCACCTCCATCGCCTGGGCCCGGTTGAGGCGCGGGTCGCAATGGGTGTGATAGCGGGCGGCGAGGTCGGCCTCGGTCACCGGGTCGGCGCCGCCGGTGCATTCGGTGACGTTGCGCCCGGTCATTTCGATGTGGATGCCGCCGCCGCGCACGCCTTCGGCCCTCGCCGCCTCGAAGAAGGCACGCAGCTCGCCCAGGATCCGGCCGAGCGGCCGGGTCTTGTAGCCGCTCGCCGTCCGTTCGGTGTTGCCGTGCATCGGATCGCAGGCCCACAGGACCGGATGGCCCTCCCCGGCGACGGCGCGCAGCAAGGGCGGCAGCGCACGTTCGACCTCGTCGACACCCATCCGGCTGACGAGGGTGATCCGGCCGCCCTCGCGGCCCGGATTGAGCGTGTCGAGCAGCGTCAGGAGCAAATCGGGGCCCAGCGTCGGCCCGCATTTGATCCCGATCGGGTTGGTGAGGCCGCGCAGATGCTCGACATGGGCGGATTCCGCGAAATCGGGTGCGGTCGCCGACCCAGAGGAAATGGGCCGAGCTTCCGTACCAGCCCGCCCCGTCGCGGCGGGTGAGCGCCTGCTCGTAGGGGAGAAGAAGGCCTTCATGGCTGGTGTAGATCGGCTCCGGCCCGGCCAAGGCGCGCAAATGGCTCGAGGGCGGCGGCCGACTGGCCGTAGGCCCGGAACATCCGTTCCGGATCGGGCCGGCGGGCGGCCTCGTCGAAGGCGAGGCCGTTGACGATGTCGCCCCGGTACATGGGCAGATCACGGCCGTCCTTATGCTCGAGCTCGCGCGAGCGCGGCTTGGCGAACTGGCCGGCGATCCGCCCGAGCCTGACCACGGGCAGCCCGCTCGCCGTCTCGAGGCGCCGGGCCATTGCCTCGATCAGCCCGGCGGTGCCTCGGATCGTCTCGGGAGAAAATTCGGCGAAGCTCTCGGCGCAATCGCCGCCCTGGAGCAGGAAGGCGCGGCCCGACTGCGCCTCGGCGAGCTGGGTCTTGAGGGCGTGCGCCTCGATGCCGGGCACCAGAGGCGGATAAGCGGAGAGCTCGCGAAGCGCGGAGTCGAGAGCGGCCGGATCGTCATAGACGGGCTGGTGCCGCGCTTCGAGCGCCCGCCAGCTTGCCGGGGTCCAGTCCTGCACCATCGCGGTTCCTTCGCGGATCGCGCTCGGCCGTGCAAGCAATTGACGCGTGCGGTCGATAAGTAGAGGGAAGCGCTTGTGAAAAGCCTCTTTCCCCATAGCGCCACGACCGACGACGTTACCGTCCGGGTGTCGGTCAGCTTTCTTCCCGAACAGTCCGAGCCGGGCCGCGGCCGCTGGTTCTGGGCCTATCACGTGCGCATCGAAAACGGATCGGCCCGAGAGGTCCAGCTGATCAGCCGCGAATGGACGATCGCCGACGGCCGCGGCGGCCGGCACCAGGTCCAGGGCGAGGGCGTGGTCGGCGAGCAGCCGGTGATCGAGCCGGGAAACTCCTTCGACTACGTGTCGGGCTGTCCGCTGCCGACTCCGACGGGCTGGATGGAGGGCCATTACCGGATGGTCGCCGCCGACGGGCGGGCGTTCGACGCCGCCATTCCCCGCTTCCCCCTCGTCGCCCCGACGGTGACCAGCTAGAAGGGCTCGCGTTCCAGGAGTGTTTGCGATGCGTATCCTCGTCCTCGCCTCGGCTGTCGCCGCCTTTGCCGGTCCCGCCGCCGGAGCCCCGGCCGCGCCTTCCGCGGTCAGGCAGATGACCTGCCCGATCGGCGGCGCCAGCTTCCCGTTCGAGCTGGTGGCGCCGCCCGTCGTCGCCGGCGAGCGGCCGGACGGCCGCCCGATCGGCACCGTGAGATTCCCGCTGGCCCTTCCCGAATGTCCGGACAATGGCCTCGTCCTCTACAAGGATTACGATCCGGCCGAGGTCGCGAAGCTCGAGCCGCTGGTCGCGTCCGAGGCCTATCAGGCGCTGCGCAAGGACGGCACTCAATATTATCGCGCCTACTGGCTGATGCGGGAGATGGGCGTCGGGCCGGATCTCTACCTGTGGGCCTTGCTTCAGGCGAGCTGGGAAGCGGATGGCAAGCCGGAGCTGAAGAAGCGCTATCTTGAGGAACTGGTCGAAGCCTCCGCCAAGGTCCCGCCGAGGCCCGCCGATCTCACCTGGATCGGAATGGAAGGGCGATCGATCAACGCTCTGCGCGAGCTTGGGCGGTTCGACGAGGCGCTGGCTCGGCTGGACAAGGTCCCGCTCGCCGGGCTCGACGCCGCGACGCCCGCGGGCGCGGCGGCGACTCCCGAGACCGTTTCGGCCCGCACCCGCCGCGGCTGGAAGACCCTTTTCACCGCGATCCGGCTGGCCATCGAGCGCCGCGACTCCTCGCCCGAGCCGCTCGACCTGCTGCCACGGAGCGTTGCCGCCGGCCGCTGCCTCGACGGGGCGGACAAGCTCGACGAGGCCGGCCGCGCCTTTTGCGAGAAGGAAGCCGAGACGGTCGCCGCCGTTCGCTCGGCTCGGGACAAGAAGTCGAAGGAGCTTGAGGCGCTGCGCCAGTCGCGCGAGGTGAGCGGTCGGTAGAAATGAATTCCTCCCATTTCGCGGGGAGGAATTACTTCATCAGCGCAATCAGCCGGCTCATCAGAGCCACGAAGCGGGCCTCATCGAGGGCCGCGGTCTCGCTGTTCCACGTCGCCGAGACCGCCATCCAGCGGCCCGATCGCGTTTTCAGGAGGAAGCTGAGGCTGAGCACTCCGGGTTCCGAGCCGCCCTTGAACCCGAAATAGGCGAAGTCCTTCGCCAGGGCTCGCCCCAGGCCGGGATTGATCGCCAGCAGGTCGAGCGCCGCCGGGTCGCCGTTGCGGCGAATCCAGTCGAGGGCGCGGACGAGGTCGGCGGGCGAGGCGAACCATTCGACGGTCGCAACCTCCGCCGGGCGGCCGCCGAGCCGTAAAAGGTCGAGGGTCGCGGCGTCGACCCGCTCGAGCTCCGCCAGCAAAGCCCGCCGTCCCGCCTCGTCGGCCGCCTTCCAGCGGCCGAGGCGGGCGGGATCGCCGAGCTTGAGCGCGAAGGCCTCCCGGGTCGAAAGGAAGGGCCGGTTCCGCTCCGGTGCCCGAATCCCCAGTTCGGGCAGAAGGCGCTCCACCTTGTCGCGGCCCAGAACGCCCAGCAATGTGTCGGCGGCGCTGTTGTCGCTGTTCGAGATCATCAGGGCGGCGAGACTGTGGAGGGTGATCGGAGAGCCTTTCGGCCAGTCCTGGACGAGGCCGGAGGGCAGGGAAGGGCGGCCCAGCGGCACGACGTCGCTCCACCGCCGCTCGCCCGCTTTCACCGAGCGCGCCAGCTCGGCCAGGACGAACAGCTTGAAGGCCGAGCCGATCGCGAGCGGCCGGTCCGCTTTCTCGGTGAGGAAGTTGGCGGGACCGGCCTCCTCGAGGCGGGCCGCGGCCAGGGACACCTCGCCCGGCAGGCCGACCAGCTCGCCGAACACCGCCGCCACGTCCGCGGCCGAGGATTCGACTCCGGTGACGAGCAGGCCTTCGACGAGATGGGGCGGCTGCGCTCCGATCGCCATTTGCAGGCGGACCTCGGCCCGCTCGAACGCAATGACGACGATCCCCGCGGTCGGGCCGCCGGCTTCTATCCGGGCGACCCGGCGGGCGGCGCCGTAGCTCGCCTTGAGCTGCGACGCGATTGCGGTCACCCGCTCGGGCGGCACCTGGCCGAGAAAGGCGGAAGAGAAGAAGCGTTCGGGGGCGATCTCCCCATTCAGCACCCGCACCAGCTCATTGGAGCGCTGGACGAAGGCGGCGGACGGGTCGGCCGCCGCGGCCGTTCCCGCCCAGAAGAAGAGGAGCAGCAGGGCGGCCCGAAGCCGGCTCAACGCGTCGAAGTCTCCGACCGGGTCTCCGGCTCGGCCGTCAGGTCCAGCATTTCGATCCTGGCCTGGGGCGAACGCTGCCTGCGGCGGCTGCCCGTCGCCGCATAGTCCCAGAGGGAGGTGAGGCTGTAACGCTCGACCCGATAATGGCCTTCGGAGCCGCCCACCGGCGAATAAATGCGTCCGGCGATCGCCTGCAGCACCGGCTTCGCCCAACCGGTAGAGCCCTGGCTGCGCAGCATCTCGACGTCGCCGACCCGGCCCTCCGGGCCGATCCGGAAGCCAACGTCGATCCATTGCTTCTCGAACCGCTGCATCGGCATTCGCCGAAGGCCCGAGTCCGTCATGGCTTTCGCGATGTTGGTAGGCCGGTCCGCGGCCGCGTTGGTGGGCTTGTCGACCGGCGGCGAGAAAAGCAGGACCGGCTGGTTTCCGCCCAGCCCGCGCAACTCGCCGGCGAGTGCGTCGGCGGCGACCGGTTCGCCCCGCTTCCGATCGAGCCGGGCGAGGAGCACGAGCGCCGTCGCCCGCGCCATCCGGGCGGCGGGCGTCCGGTCGGCGGCGATCTCCTTCAGTGCGGCGCGGGCGAAGACTTCGTCGCCCTCGAGCTGGTGGAGCCAGGCCGAGCGTAACCGGATATGGGCAGCGATGTCGTCGCGGCCGAGCCGGTGGGCTTCGCGCTGCATCTGAGTGTAGATCTGGCGAGCCCGCTCTGTCCGCCCGAGCGACGCGTACATGCCCGCCTTTTCGAGCTCGGCGCCGATAACCCTTATGTCTCCGTCCGGTATCCCCGCCTTCAGCGAACGGGCGACGGCGTTCGTCGACGATTCGTAGGAATGCCCCTCGCCGAGATGGGCGGCGATGCGCCCGTTCGCCCGGTACAGGTCGGCGACCGCCACGGGATAGGCCGCGGCGTGGCGCCGGTTGCGGGCGATCGAGGCCAGAGTGGCTTGGCGGGCGGCCTTGTAATCGCCCGCGACAAACAAATTCTCGGCGTGGGCGAGGGTCGCGTCGACATCTTCGTTCGGCGGGCACTTGCGGGCGAGGCATTCGGCCAGGGCGCGGCGAGACTCCTCAAGCGGTCGGCCGGTCACCACGATGGTCTGGTCGCCGCTTCCCAGGCTCGAATCCTGCGCCGCGGCGGGGAGGGCGGCGAAGGCGGCGATCAAGCCGGCGTTGAGCAGGTCGATCCGGAGCGCGGCTTTCATGGCCTTCCAGATAACCGTTTCGCTCGGGAAAAGCTATTGCAGGACCGTGCTTGCACGGGCCGTCGCGCTCACGCGTCGATCTCGTCTTCCGCGACCTCGGCCGCGTGGCTCTGGATGAAGTTGAAGCGGTGCTCCGGGTTTCTCCCCATGAGGCGGTCGACCAAGTCGCGCACCGGCTGCTGCGGCTGGTAGCCGTCAGGGAGTGTGACCCGGATCAGCGAGCGGCTCTTCGGGTCCATCGTCGTTTCGCGGAGCTGCGACGGGTTCATCTCGCCGAGGCCCTTGAAGCGGCTGATCTCGACCTTCTTGCCCTTGAACAGGCTCGCTTCGAGCTCGCCGCGATGGGCGTCGTCGCGGGCATAAGCGACGGTCGGGCCGGACGACAGGCGGTAGAGCGGCGGCTGGGCCAGATAGAGGCAGCCCTGCTCTACGATGGGCCCCATTTCGGTAAAGAAATAGGTCATGAGCAAAGTGGCGATATGGGCGCCGTCGACGTCGGCGTCGGTCATGATGATGATTCGGTCGTAGCGCAGCTGGGCCGGATCGCAGCGCTCCTTGGTGCCGCAGCCCAGAGCGAGGGTGAGGTCGGCAATCTCCTGATTGCCTCGGATCTTGTCGGCGCTGGCCGAGGCGACGTTCAATATCTTGCCGCGAATGGGGAGGATCGCCTGGGTCTTGCGGTCGCGGGCCTGCTTGGCCGAGCCGCCGGCGCTGTCGCCCTCGACGATGAACAGCTCCGTCCCGGCGGGGTCGTCGGAATTGGCGCAGTCGGTGAGCTTGCCGGGGAGCCGCACCTTGCGCCCGCTGGTCGCGGTCTTGCGCTTGATCTCGCGCTCGGCCCGTCGCTTCAGCCTCTCGTCCATCCGCTCGAGGACGAAGCCGAGCAGGGCTCGGCCGCGCTCCATATTGTCGGCGAGATAATGGTCGAAATGGTCGCGCACCGCCGCCTCGACCAGGCGGGCGGCGTCGGGGCTGGTCAGCCGGTCCTTGGTCTGGCTCTGGAACTGGGGATCGCGGACGAAGACCGAAAGCATCACCTCGGCCCCGCCGACCACGTCCTCGGCCTGGACCTCCTTCGCC
Source organism: uncultured Alphaproteobacteria bacterium (assembly GCA_963850005.1). Lineage (GTDB taxonomy): Bacteria > Pseudomonadota > Alphaproteobacteria > Sphingomonadales > Sphingomonadaceae > Allosphingosinicella. The sequence continues at coordinate 17,553 of CAWKJG010000004.1, read as the reverse complement.
TTCTTCTGCTGGCCGACCAGTTCGGCGAAGGCGCGCATGCCGCGGGTCAGGGCCGCCCTGATCCCCTGTTCGTGGGTGCCTCCGTCCGGGGTCGGGATGGTGTTGCAATAATAAGAGGAGCCGCCCTCGGTCCACAAAGGCCAGGCGACCGCCCATTCGACCAGGCCCAGGCCGCCGGGGAAATCCTGGCGGCCGGTGAAGAAATCGCTGGTCGCGCAATTGCGCTCGCCGATCTGCTCCTTGAGATGGTCGGCGAGGCCGCCCGGGAACTGGAAAACCGCCTCGGCCGGAGTGTCGTCCTCGATCAGCGAGGGATCGCAGCGCCAGCGAATCTCGACCCCGGCGAACAGATAGGCCTTGGAGCGGGCGAGCCGGTACAGCCGCGCCGGCTTGAACCTCGCCTCCTCGCCGAAAATCTCGGTGTCGGGGACGAAGCTGATGCTGGTGCCGCGGCGGTTCTGGGTCGGCCCTCGCGGCTCGAGCTTCGAGGTCGGCTCGCCGCGCGAATAGGTCTGCCGGTAGAGCTCCTTGTTCTTGGCCACCTCGACCACGGTCTCGCTCGACAAGGCGTTGACCACGCTCACGCCGACTCCGTGAAGCCCGCCCGAGGTCGCATAGGCCTTGTTCGAGAACTTCCCGCCCGAATGGAGCATGGTGAGGATCACCTCGAGCGCCGACTTGCCCGGATAGCGGGGATGCTCGTCGATCGGGATGCCGCGGCCATTGTCGGTGACGGCGAGGCGCCCGGCGGTCCCCGCCACGGCCTCGAGCGTCACCTCGATCCTTGTGGCGAAGCCGGCGACCGCCTCGTCCATCGCATTGTCGAGCACCTCGGCGGCGAGATGGTGAAGCGCGCGCTCGTCGATCCCGCCGATATACATGCCCGGCCGGCGCCGGACCGGCTCCAGCCCCTCCAGCACCTCGATCGAATGGGCGTCATATTCGGCGGAAGGCGCGGCGGTGGACGCGAACAGGTCTGACATGGGGGAGGTATAGGCGGGTGGGGAGTCCCGGGGGCAAGGTTCCGGGCCTGTTCTATCCACAGGCACGTTCGGCGGCATCGGCGGAGGTGGGTTCACGCGAAGCCGCGAAGGCGCAAAGGGGCCGCACGGTTCGCTAAGGCCGAGCTAATCGCCGCCGATCAGGGGTGGGACAGTCCGGTGAGTCATGTGACCGTCACCGGGGTTCCTCTCCCGGCTCACGGTGGCCGAGCTCGGCCACCGGTGCGGCTTGCGTGGTCTCGGTAGTGGTGGCGACGCTGCTGATTACGTCGTCTTCGCGGGCGACGATGATCGTCTCCCGGCCGTCGGCGCTTTGCACGCGCAGGATGCGGCGGTTCTGAACGCTGCGCCACCCGATCGCCACGACGATCGCGAAGACGCCGAGCCCGAGGAGGATCGCCAGGAGACTCGAGGTTGAGTTGGTCATTGGGTTTATCCTGGTAAATTCATAGGCCGGCCGACTAGCGCTTAAAAAAGTTAAGATTTCCTATGCGGATCAGGTCCATATCGCTGTTGCTTAGCGAACGGGTCGAGGAGGGCGTCATCCCGGACTGATCCGGAATCCACGAACACCGCCTTGTCAGAGCTTGCCCCGACCGGGTGCATGGCCGCCGTACATCCGGCGCTTTTCCTCCAGGGGACGTGTCCAGCTGTTTTTTTGAGAGAAGGCGCGAAGGCACAAAGGACGGGAGCCTTCGGATTGCCCTCGTAGGCGCGACGATCGACGAAGCGCTCAAGGTGATGGTGACCGGTCGGAGCGGGCTGGTCGCCGTGGCCCGGACCGGCGAGACGGTGATGGTCAACAAGTCGGAACGCGTCGTCACCTTCGCGTCGGGAGCGCAGGCCTTCCGCTATTCGGGGGCCTGTCCGGACAAGCTGCGCGGGTCGGAGCATCATCACGCCTGGTGCGACGAGCTCGCCAAATGGCGCTGTCCGGAGGAGACGTGGGACAATCTCCAGCTCGGCCTCAGGCTGGGCGCGGCGGCGCAGGCGTGGGGGCGGATTGCGTCGTCGTCGAGAAGAATGCGATGGGAGAGATGGCGACGAGCGTTCTGAAGACCGCCGACCCGGCGCTTCCGGTCCGCCCTTCCACGCCATCTACGGCAAGGGCGACCGCGCCGAGCCGGGCCGAGCCTCGAATCCGGCGGCTCTAGGAGTCCCGTCGAAGCCTCATCCTAGGGCGCCGGCCGCGGCGGGCAGGGGGTCGAGTTGTTCTCGCCCGGCGGAACCTGCTCGAACGCGACCAGAATCGTCTGGCCCGGGCTGGTTACGAGGCCCTCGTGCCACTGCCCGATCGATTCCACCGCGACGTCGCCGGCCGAGAAATTGTAGACCTTGCGCGTGTCGTGATTGGTCACGCGCAAATTGCCCTGCTGGACATAGACGTAGCGCGGGAACATGTGCCGGTGACAGGGGATCACGTGCCCCGGATCCAGCACCAACTTGGTCACCGCCAGCTGGAAAGGCGTCGGCGGCCGGGCGAGGGGCTGGCCGGACATCGTCTTGTCGAAGCGCTGGGTCGCGGCCGCGGGCGCAGGCGCGGCGGGTGTGGCGGCGTTGGCCTCGTTGTGAACCGGAGCGGCCCGCTCGGCGCCGCAACCCGCGGCCAGCGACACCGCCGCAGCCGCGGCGATCGTCTTCCATGCCATATTTCGGTCCTCCCCGCTTGAGCCCGAAAGATGCGCCCCGGGGGCAATGGGAGTCGAGTCGAAACCGGTCCGATTCGGCCCTATGGGGACAGTCTGGTGACGGTCACGCGACTGTCACCAGACGCTCCGAGCTGTGGACCGTGCGACGAAGATCTTCCCATGACCGATTTGTCTCACTCGAAGCCGCGAAGGCACTAAGGGAAAGCCGTGACATTTTGCGATATCCTGCTCGCCGCCGCGGCAGGCGTCCTCGGCGGGGCGATGAATGCGCTCGCGGGGGGCGGCACGTTCGCGACCTTGCCCGCGTTGATCGCGCTCGGGTTGCCCGCGAACATCGCCAACGCCACCTCGAACGTTGCCTTGCTCCCCGGTGCGGGGGCGAGCGCCTGGACCTATCGGGACGAGCTTCGCCCCGTGGCCGGAATGTCGGTCCGGCTGCTCGCTTCGATGACTTTCGCCTTCGGGCTCGTCGGCAGCCTGTTGCTCGTGCTCACGCCGACCGAGACCTTCGACATCCTCATCCCCTGGCTTCTGCTGTTCGCCTTCGCGGTGATGGCCTTCGGCAAGAGCGCCGCCGACTGGCTCCACGCGAGGGTGACGATCGGGCGGCCCACTTTGCTCGCGGCGCAGGCCCTGTTGGGCATCTATGGCGGCTATTTCGGCGGTGGGGTGGGGCTGATCACCACCGCGGTCTACGGGCTGCTCGCCAATATCCGCCCGCGAGAGCTGTTCGCGATCCGAACCGCGATGCTGGCGGTGGCGAATTTCGCCGCCGCTTTCGTGTTCATCGGCTTCGCGATGGTGTGGTGGTGGGCGTGCGTGCCGATGCTGCTCGGCTCCACCGTGGGCGGCTGGCTGGGCGCGCGGCTCGGCAAGCGGCTGACGCCTCGGGCGGTGCGGGTCTGGACGTTGCTCGTGACGGGAGGGACGACCGTCGCCTTCTTCGTGCGCGCCTATGGCGGATAAGCCACGGAAAAATTAGTGACAGTATACATTTTCCGAAGAGGGGCGCTTGGCATGACCATTCAGGAGCAGATCGAAAATTATATTAATGATCAACCGGAGCCAAAGCGTAGGGAAATGCAAGAGCTGCACCGACTTATACTTTGTGCGTCACCAGGATATAAGTTATGGTTTTTAGATGGTAGGGATAAAGAAAATAAAGTCGTTTCCAATCCAAACATAGGATATGGACTTCAAACAATAAGTTATACTGACGGAAAAACCAGAGAATTTTACCAGATCGGCCTGAGCGCAAACACGACCGGTATATCTATCTATATAATTGGCATGAAAGATAATAAACACTTGGCTGAAGTCTATGGAGGCAAATTAGGAAAAGCCAAGATAACTGGCTATTGTATAAAGTTCAAAACTCTAAAAGATATCAATATAGAAACACTCGAAGAAATAATCCGATTTGGGTTCGAGGCTCGGAATGAAAAGGGGATTGGCGAACCCTAGCCGGCGAACAATCCGCCTTCGGATCTCGGCGCCTCGCCGTGGATCCGGTCGAGATAGGCGGAGGCGAGCTCGTAATGGGCCTGGACCGCCCGGCGATGGGCCGCGGCCTGGGCGAGCGCGAGCTCCGCCTCGGCTCGGCGTTCGAAATATTCCCGTTCTTCCTGAGACATTTAGCCGGATACTTATAAGCGGTTACTGACTCTGATCAAACGGCCGAGCCACCTCCGCCGTTCCGTCAAAATCGCGCTGATCCAGATTGTTGCGCCTTAGCGAATCCGGGGGCCGCCGAAGGGAAGCGGCGGCGGCGGCCGGCGGTCGCGGCGGGGGATCTGGGCCTGGTAGGCGACTCCGCAATGCTCGACGCAATAAGGGAAGCCGGGATTGGCAGGCGACCCGCAGAAATGGAAATCGGGCTCGCCGGGATGGCCGATCGGCCATTTGCAGATCTTCTCGTTGAGGTCGAGCAATCCGGTCTTGTCCGCGATCTCCGGGCTCGGCTTGGCCGGCACAAGGCGGCGCGGCGGCGCCGGCGGGATCGGCGATTGCTGCTCGCCGGGGGCCTGGCGGACGAAGCCGCCCGGCCCGATCGAGCGAATCAGCGGCTGGGGCGGAGCGGGCGCCGCCGCCGGCTCGGCCGCTTTCGGCTCGGCCGCGGTGTCGGATTCCTCCGGCTCGGCTTGTGCCGCTTCGGGCTTGGCCTCGGCCTCGGCCTCGGCCGGAGCCTCGGGCTCGAACGGCGACGCCGAAGCCTCGCCCGGGCCCTCGTTCGGCTTCACCGGCGAGGGCCTCGATTGCAGGCCGAGGCGATGCGCCTTGCCGATCACCGCGTTGCGCGAGACTCCGCCAAGTTCGTCGGCGATCTGGCTCGCGGTATTGCCCTGGGTCCAGAGCTCCTTCAGCCGGTCGATCCGTTCGTCGGTCCAGGACATTATCGGGAAGCCTTCCTTGTATGCTTGCGGCTCACGGCGTCTGCCTCTAGCGACGGCGCGGTGAGCGACCAGCCTTCGAATTGGATGCGGGCCGCCCCGGGCGTCCCGGTGATCCGGAACGTGAACTGGGGCGGCCTCAGGACCCTCTATGTGAAGGAGGTGAGGCGTTTCTTCAAGGTCCAGCTGCAGACGGTGTGGGCGCCGGCGGTCACGACCCTGCTCTTTCTCGTCATTTTCAGCGTGGCGCTCGGCCGAAGCGACCGCATGGTCCAGCTGGGCGGAGCCGCCTTCCACTTCGCCGATTTCCTGGCGCCCGGCCTCATCGTCATGGGGATGCTTCAGAACGCTTTCGCCAATTCGAGCTTCTCGCTCCTGGTCGGCAAGATCCAGGGCAATATCGTCGACTATCTGATGCCGCCTCTGTCCACGGCCGAGCTGATCGCCGCTTTGGTCGGGGCCGCCGTCACCCGCGCCGTCCTCGTCGGCCTCGCGGTCTTCCTCGCCATGCAGATCTGGCCCGGAGTCCACGTCATGCCCGTCCACCTCTGGGCGGTGGTCTGGTTCGGGCTGATGGGCAGCATCATGCTCGCTTTCTTCGGCCTCATCACCTCGATCTGGGCCGAGAAATTCGATCATGCCGCGGCGGTCACCAATTTCGTGGTGGCGCCGCTCTCTCTGCTCTCGGGCACCTTCTACTCGATCGACAGCCTCGCCCCGGCCTTCCGGGCGGTCAGCCACGCCAACCCCTTCTTCTACGTCATCTCGGGCTTCCGCTACGGCTTCCTCGGCGCCGCCGATTCGCCGATCCTGCTCGGCGGGCTGCTGCTGCTGGCGATCAACCTGGCGCTGGGCGCGCTCTGTTACGCGATGCTTCGCACGGGGTGGAAGCTGAAGGCCTGATATCCTCCCCATCTGAGATGGGGAGGATAAGTTGTTCATGAAACTATCCATTTAGCTGAACGAAAGCTGTCGAGTCCGTTCAGCGTCGCCACAGAAGCCGGGTCGTAGAAGCGGCCTGTCAACAAAGGAGCAAGACCATGCGTAAGTTTCTGATTTCAGCCCTGGTGCTTTCCACCGTCGTCGGCGTCGCTCCGGCCGCGGCCCAGCATGGCGGCGGCATGCACAGCGATCGCGGCAACGTCGCCTGGAATCGCGGCGGCCCCTCCCGCCAGGCGATCAACGAGCTGCTTCGCGACCTGAGGCGCGCCGAGAGCGGCATCCAGCGCTCGGTCCAGCGCCGGGTCATCTCGCAGCGCGAGGCCGTCGGCCTTCGCCGTGAGGCCAACCGGATCGCGGCCCGCCTCAACCTGGCCAGCCGCAACGGCATCAACGGCCGCGAGTTCGCCGCGCTTCGGGTCCAGGTCAACCGGCTCCAGCAGCGCCTGCGCATCGAGCGCCAGGACCGCGACGGCCGCCGCTACTAAGGCGTAACAAACGGGCGGGCGCCGCGAATTGACGCGGCGCCCGTCCTCTCTCTAGAGAGACAGGAAGGCGATCCGTTTAGGGTCGCCTTTTTGCCATCACAGTTCGGAGCCCTCCTCATGGCCATCACGCCGCTCATGCCCGTCTACCCGCGCTCGCCGGTGCGGCCGGTGCGAGGGGAGGGGGTCTATCTCTATGGCGAGGGCGGCGAGAAATATCTCGATTTCGCCAGCGGCATCGCCGTCAACCTGCTCGGCCACGGCCATCCCCATCTCACCCGGGCGATCCAGGAGCAGGCGGCGACCCTGGTCCACGTCTCCAACCTCTACGGCTCGCCGCAGGGCGAAGCCTTCGCCCAGCGGCTGGTCGACTTCAACCTTCGCCGACACCGTCTTCTTCACCAATTCGGGGGCCGAGGCGGTCGAATGCTCGATCAAGACGGCGCGCCGCTACCACCACCATCACGGCCGGCCCGAAAAGCACGTCCTGATCACCTTCACCAATGCCTTCCACGGCCGGACGATGGCGACGATCAGCGCCACCGACCAGCCCAAGCTTCGCGACGGCTTCGCGCCGCTCCTGCCGGGCTTCGAGGTGGTCGAGTTCGACAATCTCGAAGCGGCCGAGGCCGCGGTCGGCGACCATACGGCCGGCTTTCTCGTCGAGCCGGTGCAGGGCGAGGGCGGAATCCGCCCGGCCGGCGCCGACTTCATGCGCGGCCTCAGGCGGATCTGCGACGACAACGACCTCATGCTCGTCCTCGACGAGGTCCAGTGCGGAGTCGGCCGCACCGGCAAGCTCTACGCCTACGAGCATTACGGAATCGAGCCCGACATCCTCGCCACCGCCAAGGGCATTGGCGGCGGCTTCCCGATGGGCGCCTGCCTCGCCACCGAGAAAGCCGCGGCGGGGATGGTCGTCGGCACCCACGGCTCCACCTACGGCGGCGGGCCGCTGGCCATGGCCGCCGGCCAGGCGGTGCTCGACGTCGTCTCCGATCCCGAGTTCCTGGAGCGCGTCACCCGAATGGGCGAGCGCCTGCGCGGAGCGCTCGAGCAGATGATCCCCAATCACGACCATCTCTTCGAAAGCGTCCGAGGCCTCGGCCTGATGCTGGGCGTCAAGATGAAGTCCGACAGCCGAGCCTTCGTCGGCTACCTGCGCGAACACGGCCTCCTCACCGTCGCCGCCGGCGACAACGTCATGCGGGTGCTGCCGCCGCTGATCATCGAGGAGGCGCATGTGACGGAGTTCGTCGAGCGTTTGTCGGAAGCGGCGCGGCAGTACGAGGTGCCGGAAGCGGCGTAGGCGAGCGAGGCAATGATTCAGTTGTCTCCTGAGCTTTTTTTGGCGCCTATCCTTTTCAGCCAGAGGGGCTCTAGATGTTGTGCGAGCGCGTCTCAGGAATTGAGGCTGTTCGGAGCGAGATCAGACCATGGGAAGAGACGTTAGCCGGGTCGAGGAAGGCCGCCGCAGCCGAAAGGGCCGGATCGTCGCTGCCCTTATCGCGGCCGTAGGGGCGACGTGGCAAGGCTTCAAACTGGTTGTCGAGTTCGTGAATCTTCCAAGCGACACCAACGACGCTTGGGAGGCCATTGTGACGGCTTTCAGCGCATACCCCTTAATTCTCTTGGCGCTGGCAGTGGCGGCGCTCATTTGGAGCTTCTGGCCTTCCAAGCAGTTAGAATTTGTCGCTGGCCTACCCCCGCCCCCGCCCCCGCCCCCGCCAGATCCCGAGCTTGACGCCATCCGTCGCGAAACCGAGCGAACGCGGCTTTTGGATGAGCAAAGACAGGCCGCAGAATCTGCTGAGTTCCATGCCGCTCTCGGGCGGTATGCCGACATGAGTTGGTCGGTGCAGGACGAAATTGATTTGCAAGGGCGCAAGAGCGTGGAACGGCGGCGCGGATATTCCGACGAATGGAACTGGCAGGCGGCCAAGGACAAAGACGCTGCAAAAATCGAGCGCGACAAGGCCTTGGGGGAAGCACTAGCCTTTCACGTAGAGGGACGATGGGGCTGCGAATTTTTCGAAACGGTGAAATCGGGACTCGACCCCGGAGGCGCGCCTTTGGAACACGCCATTCAGCTTGCTTACGATGGGGCGCTAACAATCTGGGGCAAGCGCAGCGAAGGCGGCGTGCATGAGAAAATCCCCGACGGCTTCTGGGCCGATCACCATGTCGATATTTTCAGTCTCATGCGTGGCAAACCCAAGACCGTTCCCAATTCGGGTACCGTTAATGGCGCTCTTTACTTCGATCTCATGGTCAGCCGCGCCGAGTGCGAGAAGGTGATGCCATGCGACGTTGCCGCAATCCGCACCCAACACGAAAACAGAGGCAATGAAGGGGCGCCCTCAACCGCAGGCGGGCCGTTCGTTGAACGAATGATTTTGCAGAACAGGCGTGAGAAGGCCAACAAGCGGCGTGCCGCTTACGACGAAGCACTCAAATACGTTGAGGAAGCCGATCGCCGCCGCGCCCTGATCGCTTTGGGAAGGGATTTGGCGCACCGCTTCCGAGCGAAAAAACCAAGAGAACATTGGGAAAACTGGGTGCGAAGGCAGAGGGCCTACATGGATATTCAGCCTCATCTAGGGGACGAATATCAGGGCTGGATCATCCGTAACGCCCGTACCGTTCATCTCACTAATGACGGTTCATCATTGCCAGAGGCAATGTTCCTACGGGAGCTTGCACGTCTGGAAAAGGAATGGGGCTTGATATGACTGACGGCCCTCGCGAGAGAGCCTCCTTTTCTACGTTGCGCCTTCGCGCCTTCTCTCAAAAAAGGGCTCGCACGGCCGTCGTGGGGACGCAAGGGATGCGTCGTCGCCAATTCTTTTGAAGGAAGGCACGAAGGTACAAGTTAGAACCACGCCGCCGCAACGCGTCTTTTCTCGTACCTTCGTGCCTTCCCTCAAAAATAAAGGCCTACCGGCCGTCGAGGAAAGGCGCTCGATGCGTTGGCGGCGGACTGCGGGGCGGCTCGACCCTGGATGCTGAACGAGTTCAGCATGATGGCTCTGCGCCGTTACCCCTCCACCACCCTTCGGGTGGTCCCCCTCCCCATCTGGCGATGGGGAGGATTAGAGAGCTTGAACCGCTCCCTAACCCTAGCCACATCGCCCCAATGACCTCCCCCGATTTCGACACCGCCGCCCGCTCCGCCAATCTCGACGAGGCGCTCGGCTTCACCATTCCCGGGCGCAATGCCCGCGGCCGGCTGGTCAGGCTCGGGCCGTTGCTGGCCGAGATCCTGGCCGCGCACGATTATCCGGCGCCGATCGCCCGCACTCTTTCCGAGGCGCTGATCCTGGCGGCCCTGCTCGGCTCGCTGCTCAAGGAGGCGGAAGGGCAGCTGACCATCCAGGCGCAGACCGAGAGCGGGATCGTCGACCTGCTCGTCGTCGACTATCGGGACGGCGAGCTGAGGGGCTACGTCCGCTTCGATTCCAGCCGGCTGGGCGAGCTTCCAACTCACCGCGATCTCGCCGCCTTGTTCGGCAAGGGCTATCTCGCCATCACCTTCGATCATCCGTCGGCCGAAGAGCGCTACCAGGGCATCGTCCCGCTCGAGGGCAGCTCGCTCGGCGAGGCGGCCCAGAATTATTTCAGCCAGTCGGAGCAATTGCCCAGCGTCGTCCGGCTCGCCGTCGACGATACCGGACGGGTCGCCGGCGGGATCCTCGTCCAGCATCTGCCGGAAGGGGAGGAGGGCCGCGACCGTCTCCACACCCGCCTCGACGATCCCGAATGGGAGCATGTCCGGATCCTCGCCGAGACGATCAAGGGCCATGAGCTGACCGATCCCGCGCTCCCGCTCGGGGAGGCGCTGTGGCGGCTGTTCCACGAGGAGGAGGTGCGGGTGCTCGAGGCGATCCCGCTCAAGAAGGGCTGCCGCTGCAATTTCGAGCATGTGCGCGGCGTGCTCGCCCGATTCGCCGCCGCCGAGCGCGCCGAGATGGTCGGCGAGGACGGCAACATCAATGTCGACTGCGAATTCTGCTCCCGGGTTTTCCCGGTCTCGCTCAAGGATTTGGAAGGCTGAAACCGCTAGAGCGGCGGCGAAATATCGATTCCGTCGGTTTTTCCTGCTAGAGGCCGGGCATGTCGTATCTGCGGGGCCGAATGCGCCGGGGGGCGCTCGGGCTGGCCGGCCTGACCGCCGCCGCCGCGCCGGTTTTCGCGTTCGCCCTCGCCGACCTCGAAGCCCTGGCGCAGCTCGAGCGCGGCAAGTGGCAGCTTCGCGACGCGGCCGGCGAGCCCCGGTCGATCTGCCTCGGCGACCCGGTCGCCCTCATCCAGCTCGAACATGGCGGTTTGAGCTGCGAGCAGGAAATCCTCGCCAGCGGGAAAGGCGGCGCCACCGTCCAGTACAGCTGCCCCGGCCGAGGCTTCGGCCACACCAGCATCCGGGTCGAAACTCCGCGCCTGGCCCGGATCGACACCCAGGGCCTGGTCGACGGCCGCCCCTTTTCCTACCGGGCGGAGGCGCGCAAGGTCGGCAGCTGCTGACGATCGTCATTGCGAGGAACGAAGCGACGCGGCAATCCAGCGCTGCGTCCGCGTCGTACGCCGCCCTGGATTGCTTCGCTTCGCTCGCAATCACGGGTCCGCCGTTAAGGCCTTGTTTACCCTGATCCCTGTAAGGAGAGAGCGTGCCGATTGTGGGCACGCTTTCCTCCCTAGCAGGCCTGACGGCCTAAACTGGGCCGCCCCTCACCGGGCGGCCCGTTCTTTGGGGCCGGCTCCGTCTATTTGGCGGTGCCGCCGCAGGCCCGGCGCAGGACGCCCTTCTTGGAATAGCAGGCCGCGCTCAGCGGCGGCAGGGTCCGGAAGCGGATCAGATAGGGGCGATAGGCGGGGCGGGGGTCGTAGGCGGGGACCAGAGCGTTCCTGAGCTCCCGCATCCGCGCCTGGGCGACCGAGTAGAGCTGGCCTTTCGGGGTCGCCAGCGCCGTCTTGGTGATGTTCGTCGCCGTCTGGCAGAAGATCATCTGGGCCTGAAGCGTCGACCAATTATTGTAGGTGATCGTCGAAAAATCGTCGAACGCCTTCTGGCCCTTGGCGCCCAGGGTCCGTTTGTAATAATTGTTGAGCGTCGTGTAGGCGGACGCCAGCTCGACATTATGGTGGGCGAGCAGGCCGTTATAGTTCGGCACCGCCCTCAGATAATCGGAGAACTGGCATTGCAGCGCGGCGACGTTGAGTCCGGCGCGCAGGTTCCACAGCAGGCTGGCGCGATATTCGGCCGAGGTCGCGCCGGGAATGGGCAATCCGACGAGCGGGTCGCCCGGCTCGATCGACGCCGCCCTGAGATCGGGCTGGCTGATATAGAGCTGCGCCGGCGCCGGCGCGGCCGCGAGCGTCGCCGCGGCGGCGGCGGCGACGGTCTTCATCCTGATGGCCATAGACTCCCCTCGAGCGCTGGACACGCTGGCTCCATGCTTAGCAGGGGTCGCCTCGCAATAAAGCTTCACGCGCCGTGCCCGTCTTACCGACGGCACGGCTCGTCACCTCTAACCGCCTGCGCTCAATAATAAAAGCAAGGAAAGAAAAGGGCCGCCCGGTCGCCCGGACGGCCCTTCGCCGATAAAATCGACCCGTCGATTACATGCCGGTGGTGTTGCCAGTGCCGGTGTTCGTCATCGTGTCGGTGGTGTTGGTGGTGGTCGTGGTGGTGTTCATGGTGGTCGTCGCGTTCATGTCCGCAGCGGTGCCGAGGGCGTTGCTGTCGGTGGTCGCGTTGAGCGCGTCGACGCCGCTCATGTCGCCGGTGTTCATCAGGGTGTCGTCCTGAAAGTTCACCGCCGCGTTGTTGGCGGCCGCGTCCTCGCCACCGCCGCAGGCCGCGACGAGCAGGGCCGCGCCGGCAACCATCGAACCGGTCATCACTTTCGAAAGAAGGTCACGCATTTAGAAACTCCCTAGGTTGGAAGATTTGGACGGGATGGCCCCTTTTTTCCCAAATCAGTTTTGCACAATAAACGGAATGGATAGCGCTCTCAAGCCTTACTCGCGTCCCCCCTCCAGGGAGCGCAGGAACCCGCAGAGCCCTTCCCTCAGCGCCAGGTCGAAACGGCCTTGCCTTGCAGACACTCCCATCTCGTCGAGGCTGGTCACTGGGAAGTCGGCAATACCGCACGGCACTATCCCTGAGAAGTGGGAAAGTTCCGGGCTGATATTGACCGAAAAACCGTGATAGGTGACCCAGCGCCGGACCCTCACCCCGATCGCCCCGACCTTGGCCTCGCCGCGAGGACCGTCGGCCCAGATCCCGATCCGCCCCTCGGCGCGCCGGGCCTCGACCCCGAGCCTCCCGAGCGAAAGGATCACCCAGCCTTCGAGCGCATGGACGAAGCCGCGAACGTCGCGCCCGCGCCGCTCGAGGTCGAGCAGCACATAGCCGACCCGCTGCCCCGGCCCGTGATAGGTATACCGCCCGCCGCGCCCCGCGGCGAACACCGGAAAGCCCTGAGGATTGAACAGCTCAGCCGGATCGGCGCTGGTCCCGGCGGTGTAGAGGGGAGGGTGTTCGAGCAGCCAGATGAGCTCGGAGGCGGTGCCGGAGCGGATCGCCGAGGCGCGCGCCTCCATCTCGGCGAGAGTCTCCGGATAGGGGCTCAGGCCCGGCGTTATGCGCCATTCTATCCCGTCGTCCGCGCTCACCGGGCCTCCTTCGCCGGATGCGACTGCAAGGGCAAGACCGAAGCCGGACGTCGAGGGAACGGCCGCCGACAGCGGCCTTGCCCGCTGCGGTTACGAAAAGTGACCGCGAAGGTCCGGCTCGCGCAGGATGGGATCGAAGGCACCGCGCAGCACAGGGGGGTTCGCACAAAGGCCACGAAGCCACGAAGAGGTAGAGAAGGGCCTGGAAAAGCGACGGTCTGTAGCGACGGTCACCCGGAAAAAGGGGACAGGTACCGGTACCTGTCCCCGGCAGCGCCAAGCCGCCGGCTCCCGCCCGGAGAAGAAACGCGGCAGCCAGTAAGCGAGGATGATGCCGGCGCCGACGGTTGCCCGACGTGATAGGGGCTGAAGCCGAAGAAGGGCTCGTGGTGCATTCGTTTCCGAACTACCTCCGGGGGCGTACGGGCCCGGTGGGGGTGGCCTTTTGGGGCTTCGCTGGTACCTAGATGCGAGCCTGGCACCCTGCCGTTCGGGCGACTTGGCGTGAGGCTTTTCGGACGTGCGGTGCGGGCACGGAGCTGAGATTGGGTTCACGCAAAGCCGCCCCGGATCCCGTCCGGGGCAGGCTGCGGCGCGAAGGGGCCGAGCCTGTCGGGGACGGTGGTGCTCAATGGTCGGTAAGGGCGCGACAGCGCCTGCCTGAAAAGTGACTGTCACTAGTGACAGTCACCGATTCTTCCCGACAGCGGCCTTGCCCGCTGCGGTTACGAAAAGTGACCGCGAAGGTCCGGCTCGCGCAGGATGCGATCGAAGGCACCGCGCAGGACTGGGGTTCGCACAAAGGCCACGAAGTCACGAAGTGGTAGAGGAGGGCCTGGAAAAGCGACGGTCAGTAGCGACGGTCACCCGGAAAAAGGGGACAGGTACCGGTACCTGTCCCCGGGCAGCGCCCCCGGAGAAGAAACGCGGCAGCCAGTAAGCGAGGATGATGCCGGCGCCGACGGTTGCCATCGCGACGTAATAGGGGCTGGCGCCGAAGAAGGGCTCGTGGTGCATTTGCTTCCGAACTATCTTCGGAGCGGATGGGTCCGGGGGATTCGTCCCTTGGTGCCTCCCTAGGAGTGGCAGTCACCAAACCCAAAAGCCCTTTCGCCGTCACCGCCGATCGAATTCCTGCCCCACAGCAGAGCGCAACAGTTCGATTAACTCGACGCGGTTTGACGAGGCGGATGCCGACCGGAGCAGGTAATCGTAATTTACCAAGAGCGCAGCGTTTCGCCTTGGATTCAACAAGAGAACCTCTGACCACACATCACGGTCGTTCTCAATGGCCCGAGCGTAGCATAGAAGCCAATACATCAGCACTTGACGAAAATCACCGGCGCCGAAGTTGCGCTCCGTGTGCTTGACCTCGATAAGCGTTGAGCCGATTGCGAAGTCGCCGGTGCCGGATGCTACCCAGCCCAAGCCCGGAATAACTGGGGCATGTTCTAGTTTGGCCGAGAGTCGCTGTCCCTGAACGCTTTTGAGCATAGCCACCAAATTGCGGGCGGCGTGATCGGCGAGCAGTATGTCGCCCGACTCAAGCTTTTCCGGAATGCGCGCATCGAAATGTCGCCGCTGCCGTCTCGATGCGACCGTTAAACAATCTTCCCACGGAGCCGCTTCCCCGTCACGCAACTGGCTTTCGGCACGTGCCATGGAAAGTTCGAACATCATCGCCTTTTGCAAGCGGCTGTTCTCTATCTCTTCGGTTGATATTGGACTAATGTCGGGAAACGAAAACATCTTCGCATTCAATGCGTTGACGAGCCCACCCGTGAGGCGCGGGAAGAGAACGTCCAAAACTCCGGGAATGTCGCGCGCTACCGTCCTTGGATCGCGTGTCGGCAGCCGTTCAAACGACATGCTTGACCCAATCTTCGTAGCAAGCGGAAAAAGTGCCCGGCGCGCCAGCCTCGATACCTAGTTGCCAGGCTTGCCCGAGCGAGCCACGCAGTTGATCTCTCGCCTTCGCTCCTTCGTCGCCAAATGCACCTGCTGCCAGCCAAAGCATCCGTTGCTCCCCGGTGCCAAGATTTTGCCACTGATTGCGCATTCGCGTGAAACTAGGTCGATCGGCCCAATGCCGCCAACAATCGATACATGCGCGTCGGACCGAAGCCGACGTCGTTCTATCGTATGTTTGTCTGACAAAGGCGCCGCGAAGGTCAGTCCGGGTGAACCGTATCGCACGCAGATAATGCAACATATTGGCTTCGGGAACGAGCAAATGCGAGCCGGCGGAAGGTATACGGTCCAGTAGCATGTCGATAGCAGGGAATATTGGTTCGAACAGGTCGCTAGACCGAACAGCGTACACGCCCCGCATAATTTTCGACCAGGAAGCCCGGAAAGAGTCCAGATTACTTGGATCCAAGAGAGTGGCGCACAGTTGTACCGCAACCGCTGGCTCTTGGAACTTCAGCGCACGACCGATCTGTGCAAGCACAAACGCGTCGGGCTGTGATTTTTCCATCTCGAGATCGAGCAAAAACGAGATATCGATCTTCTCGAACGATTGTTTGAGTTTTTCATATTCGGCGTTCGCGTTGTCGGAATACGGATCGAAATGAAGATCGAGTTCCCGCAACGCGAGGCTCGATTCCTCGCCATCTCCCAATTGAGCTGAGATGAAGTCCTTGTAATGCTTGGCGCTTAAGATGGTCGTCTTGCTACGATTGAGCGTCAAACCATAATCCGCCAACGCATGCGACAGGGCAGAAAGCGCTCCGTAGGCGTCTTGCTGCGAACCACAGATCAGCGTGTAGTCGTCCACGTACCGGTGCCATGCCAGCCCAGCATCGGTCAGCGACTGGTCGATGGGAGTCATCATCACTTCGGCAAGGATGCGTGCGCACTGGCCACCCACCGGCAAGCCAAACGAACGGCCCGCCGCTAACTTGCTCAATATGCGATCGATCTGCATCGCTATCGTCGATCCTGCGGGTGCCAGGTCCTTGACGATGTTCTCGAGCCGGTGATGGTAGATATGCTCATAAAAACTGGCGACATCGGTCTGGATGACAACCGCCCGCTCGTCGCTCAGGCCAGGCTCGCCTAACGTCGCGAGCTTGTATCCGCGCCATGACTTGGTCCTGTCGAAAATGCCTGGCCCCTGCGCCGCGAGCCGGTAGGAATGTGCGCGAGCGCTGCGTTTCTCTTCGTTTGCCTCGGCGATCGCCAAACCTAGGCCGTTCAGATAAAGGTTCCAGAAAGGATGTATCTTGGTTGTGATGCGAAAGCCGTGTGATCCGGAGGGAACGAGCAGGCGCTCCGACCCGATACTGAGGCCGTTCATAAAATTGGTCGGTTTCCCGACAGCGCCCGTTTCGACGCTTTGAAACAACGCCAGGCAAAGCGTCGAGAGGTCGGCGGCTCTGTCTTTAATGAAAGCCGCATCTAGATCGTAAGGCAGCGTGTCGTTGTCGCCGCTATGACCAATTTCTAGAGCGGCCCGAAAAAAATGATCTTTCTCGACCCTAATCATCGTGGCCTTTGATGTTCCGCGTTACCCAGAATACGAACAGCGCTCCGAGCCAAGTCAGTTGCAAGTTTGCAGATGTTGATTTGGCTGTCCAGCGGCGGACGCCTACAAACAGCTTTGCCGCTGGGCAAAAAGCCAACGCAGCGTTGAGATCGCGCTGGCACAATGACCGCTTTCGGGGGCGACGCAGCATTTAGCGAAGGTCGGAATTTGGCGCAAAGCCGCCGTCGGACATTCGGCCGGCAGGCCAACGTCACGCATATTGGTGCTAGGTACGCCGCTCGCCCCCAAGGAAACGTCCTATATCTGTCGCTTTCCGAGAAGCGCCACTCCGAGAAACCGCCTTATCGCCTCCGGCTTGGACGGCTTCGGGTCCGGCTGAACCGCGTTCTAGGCGTCCAGCTCGGCCTGCATCTCCGGATAGACGCGAACGCCGACGACGGGCCGATGCCGGTCGGGGGGCGTCCCATCTTCTTTTCGGCTTGTCGGGGCTTGCGCTCAACCAAACTTCCTCGGGACCGTTGGGGGCACGTACTTTTTTCGCGAAAAGCGAAAAGTACGTGTCCCCGCTAGATCGGGAATTCTAAGTAATAATCGTCATTGCTCAAGCAGCGCGGCAGGCGGGACGCCCAGCCCGCGCGCCAGCTTGAACAGCGCCTTCACGCCGACATTGCTCTCGCCGCGCTCGATCCTGCCGATATAGTTTGGATGGAGGCCGGCGCGGTCGGCCAGTTCCTCCTGAGTCAGGTCGCGCGCCTCGCGCAGGCGCCGCACCTCGCGTCCCAATGCCAGCAGGTCCGGATCGTCTTTCACGGCGGCGAGCGTTGCCGCGCGAGGGGTAAAGTTCCACACACGATCAGTGTGAATTTCAGTTGCTTTGCTGACACCGGCTGCTGATAATACCTACGATCAGTATGATTGGTCTCG
>CAWKJG010000003.1:0-503983 GCA_963850005.1 uncultured Alphaproteobacteria bacterium | reverse complement strand
CCTCTAGTGCGGTGGATTTGAAGTTCCTATCATTATAGCCGCGCGTTTGCGTAGGAACTTCAAATCCAAAAACCGCACTAGAATTATAGATTGCTAGTGTCCCTTTGATTTCGAAGTTCGCAAACGAGTGTGCCGCGCAATGATGCGAACTTCGGAATCGGGACACTAGGCCGCGAATGCGAGGACGGACTATGGCCGACACGCCGAGCAGACGGGTGGAAGTCGGTGTCGTCCTCCAGGGCGGCGGCGCGCTCGGGGCCTATGAATGCGGCGCCCTGAACGCGTTGCTCGAGCTGATGGACGAGTTCGCGGCGCAAGGCCACGACATCGTGCTCAAGGCCGTAACCGGCGTATCGATCGGCTCCATCAATGCCGCCTGCGTGGTGGGTGCGAAGACCCGCGCCGACGCGCGCGCGCGGCTCGACGCGCTGTGGGACGATTTGATGCTGGAAGCGCCGCCGTTCTGGATGGCGGCGGCGCAGCGCGACCTCGCTTATTTCGGGCTGCCGGGGTTCTATACGCCGCGGCCGGATTTCTGGGCCGCACCGACCTGGACCTATGTCTACGATACCCGCCCGCTGCTGGCGACGCTCGGACGCCATGTCGACTTCGCTGCGCTCAATGCGAGCCAGACCGTGTTCGTCGTGACAGCGGTTGAGGTCGTGACCGGCGCACTGCGGCCGTTCTCCAATCGGCCGCTGAAGCACCTGCCTGCGACCAAGATCGAGCCGCGCCATGTGCTGGCGAGCGGCAGCCTGCCGCCGGGCTTCCCATGGACCGAAATCGACGGCATGCCTTACTGGGACGGCGGCATCGTCGACAACACTCCGCTCGGCCTCGCCATCGACGCGTTCAGCGCCGATGCGGCGGTCGACCGGATGCTGGTCGTTATGAATTTATATCCGCTGCGCGCCCGTCTGCCGCGCAATCTCGCCGCGGTCGAGGATCGCCTGCACGAGCTGAGCTTCGGCAACCGCCTGCGGCAGGATCATGACATGGCGAGGCGCATCAATGCGCTGGTCGAGACCATTGACGAGCTTGCCACGAAGGTCGCGCCCGATGATCGCGGCGACTGGTTGAACGCTCGTCTCGACGAAGCGGGGCGCTACAAGCTCATCGACGCGATCGTCAACATCGACATGCAGGATCCGGCCGCCACGCTCGTTCCGTCGGCGCAGAATCCGGCCGACGACAAGGACGGAATGCGTGATTTCTCGCCTGACACCGTGCGCCGGCGCCGCCGGGACGGTTTCAAATTCGCCCACGACATCCTGCGGCCGGCGTTCGAGACCCGCTGGCGCATTGCGCGCGAAGAGGTGCCCACAAAATAGCAGCGGGCAAGCCGAAGCTTGCCCGCCGAGCTCAAGGTCCACTCTGATAACAAAAAGCCTTCATGAACTCGGTCAGTGTCGATCGTTTGCACAACCAACCAGACGGAGCGTCTCGAGGCGGCTTCTTATTGCCAAGGTGAAACGCTATGAACTGACGTGATGATACTTGAACCGTGCCGGGAATCAATTCGCGCGTGTTCGGATCGGCTGTGGAAAGCGGGTATTACTATGGCGACGAAAATCTCACGCTCGGTCTACGCCGAGATGTTCGGTCCCACCACCGGAGACCGGGTGCGGCTCGCCGACACCGACATCATCATCGAGGTGGAGAAGGATTTCTGCAGTTACGGCGAGGAGGTCAAGTTCGGCGGCGGCAAGGTGATCCGCGACGGCATGGGACAGAGCCAGATCACCAACAGGCAGGGCGCGGTCGACACCGTCATCACCAACGCGCTCATCCTCGATCACTGGGGCATCGTCAAAGCGGATGTCGGCCTGAAGGGCGACCGCATCGCCGCCATCGGCAAGGCCGGCAATCCCGACATCCAGCCCGATGTCACCATCGTCATCGGGCCCGGCACCGAGGTGATCGCGGGCGAAGGCAAGATCCTGACCGCCGGCGGTTTTGACACCCACATCCACTACATCTGTCCGCAGCAGGTGGAGGAGGCGCTGATGTCCGGCGTCACCTCCATGCTCGGGGGCGGCACCGGGCCGGCGCACGGCACCTTCGCCACCACCTGCACGCCCGGGCCGTGGCACATCGGCCGCATGATCCAGGCCGCCGACGGATTTCCGGTCAATCTCGGCTTTGCCGGCAAGGGCAATGCATCCCGCCCGGCGGCGCTGGAGGAGATGGTCAAGGCCGGAGCCTGCGCGCTCAAGCTGCACGAGGACTGGGGCACGACGCCGGCGGCGATCGACTGCTGCCTCTCGGTCGCCGACGACTACGACGTGCAGGTGATGATCCACACCGACACGCTCAACGAATCCGGCTTCGTCGAGGACACCATCAAGGCGATCAAGGGCCGTACCATCCACGCCTTCCACACCGAGGGCGCCGGCGGCGGGCACGCCCCGGACATCATCAAGGTGGCGGGCCTCAAGAACGTGCTGCCGTCGTCCACCAATCCGACCCGGCCGTTCACCAAAAACACCATCGACGAGCATCTCGACATGCTGATGGTGTGCCATCATCTCGACCCGTCGATCGCGGAGGACTTGGCATTCGCCGAGAGCCGCATCCGCAAGGAGACCATCGCGGCCGAGGACATCCTGCACGACATCGGCGCGCTGTCGATGATGTCGTCCGACAGCCAGGCCATGGGACGGCTGGGCGAGGTCATCATCCGCACCTGGCAGACCGCCGACAAGATGAAGAAGCAGCGCGGTCGGCTGAAGGAGGAGAAGGGCGACAACGACAACGTGCGCGCCAAGCGCTACATCGCCAAATACACCATCAACCCGGCCATCGCGCACGGCGTCTCGAAGCACATCGGCTCGGTGGAGAAGGGCAAGCTCGCCGACCTCGTGCTGTGGTCGCCCGCGTTCTTCGGCGTGAAGCCCGATTGCATCATCAAGGGCGGCAGCATCGTTGCCGCGCTCATGGGTGATCCCAACGCCTCGATTCCGACGCCGCAGCCCGTGCACTACCGCCCGATGTTCGGCGCGTTCGGCAAGGCGCTCACGGCCTCGTCGGTGGTGTTCGTGTCGAAGGCCGCGCTCAAGGGGGGGCTGCGCAACAAGCTCGGCGTCGACAAGCAGTTTCTCGCCGTCGAGAATACCCGTGGTGGCATCTCCAAGAAGAGCATGGTGCACAACGGCGCGACGCCCAAGATCGAGGTCGATGCGGAAACCTACGAGGTGACCGCCGACGGTGAGTTGCTCACCTG
This sequence comes from uncultured Alphaproteobacteria bacterium, assembly GCA_963850005.1. Classification (GTDB taxonomy): domain Bacteria; phylum Pseudomonadota; class Alphaproteobacteria; order Sphingomonadales; family Sphingomonadaceae; genus Allosphingosinicella. Next base: position 500,760 of record CAWKJG010000003.1, on the reverse strand, counting down.
CGCGCCCGCCGAGGTGTTGCCGATGGCGCAGCGTTATTTTCTGTTCTGAAGGGATCGATCCGATGCGACGCGCATCCGCGGTGAAGACGGCCGGCAGTTGGGACGCGGCGAGCGCCATCGACCGCGTCGTGCTCGACGCCGATGACCGCCATCGCCGCCGCGTGACATTGACCGGCGAGGGCGGCATCGCGTTCCTGCTCGATCTGCCGCACGCGGCCGCGCTGCGCGACGGCGATTAATTGGTGCCAGGCACCAAGTCCTAAGGCATTGAAATCGCTCAGCCCGTCCCCGGCTCGAACGCCATAATTGGTGCCAGGCACCGAGCCCTAAGAACGCCGAATTCGGTGCCAGGCACCAAATCCTAAGCTATTGAAATCGCTCAGCCCGCCCCCGGCTCAACGCTATAATTGGTGCCAGGCACCGAGCCCTAAGGTATTGAAATCGCTCAGCCCGCCCCCGGCCGAACGCCATAATTGGTGCCAGGCACCAAGCCTTAAGGTATTGAAATCGCTCAGCCCGTCCCCGGCTCGACCGCTATAATTGGTGCCAGGCACCGAGCCTTAAGGTATTGAAATCGCTTAACCCACCTCTGGCTCGAACGCCGTAATCGTGCCAGGCACCAAGCTCTAAGGTGCAGGCACCAAGCTCTAAGGTGCCGACCTTTACGGCCGGGCCTTCGCCGATCGGATGGTCGGCATCGAACGCCGGATCGGCCCCGCCTGCGAGGCCGCCTGGACCTGGGCGCTGGCGATGAGCCGCGAGCAGCGCCGGGCGCGGCTCAAGGCGTTGCGTGAAGGACTTGGCTAGACCAGCGTCGATTTCGGCGGTGAACGCGCGCGCCGGTCGCCTTCCCAGCGAAGAAGCCGGCGTTGAGGCACGGGGTTCTGGACTTGATCGGCAACATGGAGGAAGTTGATCCTCCATGTCTCTAAAGACCCGAACAGAGAAACGCGCGAAAGCTCGTCAAAAAATTGCGCTTGGCGCTCCTCGTCGGGAAGCGAAGGAGCTCGATAGCTGTCTGTGGCATGTTCTGCTGACAGCACCGGTAAAGGGTTATTCCCGTCCGCTTCTCGGCAGAGCATTGGCCGAGTACGAATTACGCTCCAGGCGGTTCAACCCCAGAGTCCTCGGACCCACCGTTTTTGTTTTTTTGGTTCCGACGCAGTTGGTTGCCGTCGCCTGGTTCGAGGGAGCCGGCTGGGCCGAATTTGGCTTCCTGCTCGCTGCCTATTTGTTCACGGCCTTCCTTTGCGCATGGATTACCACGGTCCGGACGTATCGCAGGAATATCAGCATATGGAGAAGAATGCGCCAGGTCGTCTCGAAAGAAAGATTTCTGGCAAAGGAGAAAGAGAGGAGGTCCATGCAGCGGACAATGCTGGTCTTTGTCGGGCTGTTCGCGGGCTTCATCATCTATCTCGCATACCTTCTGGAACCGGGAAAACTGGTTCCCTTATCGATCAGGGCCGTGGCAGCGTTTGTTTGGGGGTTCTTACTGATATTCCTCGGCGCATTGTTCTCGCGATACATCCGCGCGAAAAGCTCCCCTCAAACCATGCTTGTGCGATTGCTGGCCTCCGCCTTCGACCAGTTGCTGGATGCAAGTCCGGCACTATGGCGGAGTGTCCAATATCGGCGCACGGTCGCTACCACCCTTGGGGCCGCCGCTGCGATCTTCGAAGGCCCGGTCCTGCGCATTCTTGCCGGCATTCCGGTTTCGAATCGAACGGCGGAATGGCGCCAGGTACGGGACAGCGCCGCCGGCCTTCGGCGCCTCGCGGCAAGGGTGGTGATCAAGGGACCGGATTCCTGGACGGAGGTCCGGGGATCGCTGGCATTCGCACTCGCTACGGCCGTCGCGGGGAGTCTCGTGAACGTCGGCAGCGACTCCGCGCCAGAGGATGAGGCGGCCATCGCTTCGCGGCTGGGCGGGTTACTTCATGGCGTGCGAAACCTCGTCATCGCGCTCCTTCCCGCCATCGGCGTTGCCGCCATCATCCTCGGCGGCGACCGTTATGGCTGGGAATGGGCGCAGGAGGCTCGACCGCTATTAATCCAGTTCGCGGTCGTGTCGGTGCTCATCGGCCTGATGTCGGCGCTGGATCCGTCGGGCTATCAACAGCGCCTCAGTGCCATCACCGGCGCCGGCGGATCAATCTTCGGAAGGCGCGGTTGAGCTAGAAAGCCTCCGCCGGAAGCGCCATCAGCGTGTCCGACCCGGCTTCGATCTGGCGCCTGAGCGCCCCCGTTTCCGGCATCATGCGCTGGGCGAAGAAGCGGGCGGTGACCAGCTTGGCTTCGTGGAAGGCCTTGTCGCCGCCGCCGTTGGCGAGCGCCGCCTTGCTGGCTTTCGCCATTCGAAGCCACATCAGGCCGAGGCAGACGATCCCGGTCAGGGTCATGTAGGGGTAAGCCGCGGCGCCGGCGTGGTTGGCGTTGGCCAGGCCGTTCTGCATCAGCCACATCGTCGCGGTCTGGAGATCGCCGACCCCCTTCTCGAGCGCCGCGGCGACCTCGGCGGCCTCCCCTTCCCCGGCCTTGGCGTCGCCAATCTCCTCGGCGAGGAGCTTGAGGAACGCCTGGATGGCTCGGCCGCCATTGGCGCCGAGCTTGCGGCCGACCAGGTCGAGCGCCTGGATGCCGTTGGTGCCTTCGTAGATCTGGGCGATCCGGGCGTCGCGGACGAACTGCTCCATGCCCCATTCGCGAATGTAGCCGTGGCCGCCATGGATCTGCTGGGCGTCGACCGCGACCTTGAAGCCCTGGTCGGTCATATAGCCCTTGATGACGGGGGTGAGCAGTCCGAGCAGGTCGGACGCGGCCTCGCGCTCCGCCTCGGTCTGGGCGCGGCGGGAGATGTCGACCTGGAGGGCGCCCCACAGGACGAGGGCCCGGGACGCCTCGTTGAACGCCTTCATCTCCATCAGCATCCGCCGGACGTCGGGGTGGACGATGATCGGGTCGGCCTTGGCGTCGGGGTCGCGGGCGTCGGGAACGAGGGCCCGGCCCTGGCGCCGGTCCTTGGCGTAGGCGACGGCGTTCTGATAGGCGACCTCGCCCTGGGCGAGGCCCTGGAGCCCGACCCCGAGCCGGGCCGCATTCATCATGATGAACATGGCGGCGAGCCCCTTCTCGGGCTCGCCGACCAGCCAGCCGACCGCCTCGTCATAATTGAGCAGGCAGGTCGAATTGCCGTGAATGCCCATCTTCTCCTCGATCGAGCCGCAGACGACGCCGTTGCGCGGCCCGACGCTGCCGTCCTCGTTGACGAGGAACTTGGGGACGATGAACAGCGAGATGCCTTTGACGTTGTCGGGGGCGCCGACGATCTTGGCGAGGACGAGGTGGATGATGTTCTCGGCGAGGTCGTGCTCGCCCGAGGAGATGAAGATCTTGGTGCCGCTGATCCGGTAGCTGCCGTCGGCCTGAGGCTCGGCCTTGGTGCGCAGGAGGCCGAGATCGGTGCCGCAATGGGGCTCGGTCAGGTTCATCGTCCCGGTCCATTTGCCGGCGACCATGTTGGGAAGATATTTGGCCTTCTGCTCGTCCGAGCCCTTGGTCAGGATCGAGGCTACCGCTCCGGCGGTGAGGCCGTGATACATTTCGAACGCCTGGTTGGCGGAGAGCAGATATTCGGTGACCGCGGTTCCGATCGTCTGCGGAAGGCCCTGGCCGCCATATTGCTCGGGCGCCGAGAGGGTCGTCCAGCCGCCGGCGGTGAACTGGTCCCAGGCGTCCTTGAAGCCCGGCGGGGTCGAGACGCTGCCGTCGTCATGACGGATGCAGCCATGCTCGTCGCCGATCCGGTTCAAGGGCGCCAGAACCTCGGAGGCGAAGCGGCCGCCCTCGGTCAGGATCGCCTCGATCATGTCGGGCGTGGCATTCTCGAAGCCGGGCAGGTTCGAGTAGCGGTCGATCCCGAGCACCTCCTCCAGGACGTAACGGGTCTCTCGGACGGGGGCGGTGTAGCTGGGCATGCGCTTTCCTCTTAGTGGCCGCTTGAATTGGCGGCTTCGACCATGGCGATGAACCGATCGAGCTCGGCGATGGTGGCGTCGATGTCGGCGCGCTGCTTGGTCAGAAGATCGATCCTGCCGCGGCATTTCTCGAGAGTCACCCGGCGCTGCGAGGCGCGGCCGTCGCCGAGGTCGTAGAGGTCGATCATCTCGCGAATTTCGGCCAGGCTGAAGCCGACCCTCTTGCCGCGCAGGATCCAGGCGAGCCGGGCGCGGTCGCGCCAGCCATAGACCCGCGACAGGCCCTGGCGCCGCGGCGAGATCAGCCCTTCGTCCTCATAGAAGCGGAGCGCCCGCGGAGTGACCGAAAACTCCTCGCACAGATCGGTGATGGTGTAGGATTTGCCCCCGGATTCGGGCGTTGCGAAGTCCGAATGGAGCGCGTGGGGCATGTCAGGCGCGTAGTTTACGTTCACGTCAACGTCAAGAATTCCTCCCCGACATTTGTCGGGGAGGAATTAATCGCACAAAGGATCGCCGGCGATGTCCGTCGCCTTCTTCACATCCGCCTCGCCCGACCCGGCCCGGGTGAAGCGGGCGCCGGCGAGGCTGGCGCGGGCGCCGCAATAATAAGCGCAGCCGAGCGGCACCTTGTCCGGAAGGGTGACGGTCCCGTCCTTCAGGCTCGCCTCGATCGCGCAGGACTCGTCGCCGGTCATCGTCAGGGTCAGCCGCTCGCCCTTGCGGACCGCCGTTCCGGCGCCCGAGCAGCTGTGCAGATTGCCGCCCCAGACGATCAGCCCGAACCGGGCGTCGCCGCCCTTCTCGACGATGCACATCTGGTTCTTCTGCTCGCCCGTTCCGCCTTCGTAGAGGCCGGTGAGCCGAGCCTCCGCCGCTTTCGGCGCCGAAGGCGGCCGCGATCCGTCGGCCGCGGGGGCCCCCGGGCCCGGCGCCGCCTGGTTGTCCGCCGGAGCGTCGCCGCGCCCGCAGGCGGCCAAAAGGAGGAAGAGGAGGAGGGTTTTTTTCATGGCGTGTTCCAAGGCAAGATTCGCGACGGGGCGAGCCGTTCCATTATCCACATCAAAATGTGCGGCGCGGGGCGACAAACCCCGGTCTCTCACCTATAGGGCCGTGGGGCAAATCCAGCGACAAGCGAGCGGGCGTTTCACATATGCCGACCACGCATCCTTTCGACGACGACAAGCTCCGCGAGGAATGCGGAGTGTTCGGAATCTGGGGCTCGGACAGCGCCTCGGCGGTGACCGCATTGGGCCTCCACGCCCTCCAGCATCGCGGCCAGGAAGCGGCCGGGATCACCAGCTATGACGGCCGCAACTTCCATTCGCACCGGGCGATGGGCCATGTCGCGGGCAATTTCGACACCGCCGAGATCATCCGCCGACTCGCCGGGCCGGCCGCGATCGGCCATGTCCGCTATTCGACCACCGGCGAGACCGCGCTTCGCAACGTCCAGCCCTTGTTCGCCGAGCTCGCCTCGGGCGGCTTCGCGGTCGCCCATAACGGCAATATCTCGAACGCGGTGCGGGTCCGGCGCGACCTCAACCGCCGCGGCTCGATCTTCCAGTCGACCTCGGACACCGAGGTCATCATCCACCTCGTCGCCACCTCGACCTACCGGACCCTTCTCGACCGGCTGATCGACGCCTGCAAGCAGGTCGAGGGCGCCTATTCGCTGATCTGCCTGACGACGGAAGGGATGATCGCCTGCCGCGACCCGCTCGGGGTCAGGCCGCTGGTCATGGGCCGGCTCGGCGAGTCCTACATCTTCGCGTCGGAGACGGTGGCCCTGGACGTCGTCGGAGCGACCTATTTGCGAACGGTCGAGCCGGGCGAGATCGTCATCGTCTCCGCTCAGGGCGTGCGGTCGCACAAGCCCTTCGCGGCGGTCCGGCCGCGGCCCTGCATCTTCGAGCATATCTATTTCTCGAGGCCCGACAGCGTCCTCGACGGCGCTTCGGTCTACGAGGTGAGGAAGGCGATCGGCGCCCAGCTGGCGCGCGAGAATCCGGTCGAGGCCGATTATGTCGTGCCGGTGCCGGACAGCGGGGTCCCCGCCGCGATCGGATATGCCCAGGAGAGCGGAATCCCGTTCGAGCTCGGGATCATCCGCTCGCATTATGTCGGGCGCACCTTCATCCAGCCGAGCGACACGGTCCGCCACCTCGGGGTCAAGCTCAAGCACAATGCCAACAGCGCCCTCATCCAGGGCAAGAGACTGGTCCTGATCGACGATTCGATCGTCCGCGGAACGACGTCGCTGAAGATCGTCCAGATGCTCCGCGAGGCCGGCGCCCGCGAGGTCCATATGCGGATCGCCTCGCCGCCGACCCGGCACAGCTGCTTCTACGGGGTGAACACGCCCGACCGGGCCAAATTGCTCGCCGCGCAGATGAACGTCCCGCAGATGAACGATTATATCAAGGCCGACAGCCTCGCCTTCATCTCGATCGACGGCCTCTACCGGGCGCTCGGCGAGGATCTTCGCGACGACGCCCAGCCGCAATATTGCGACGCTTGCTTCACCGGCGCCTATCCGACCCGGCTGACCGACCAGGAGGATCTGGAAGCGCCGGACCAGCTGGCTCTGCTCGCGGAGCGATACGCCTGACTCCGTCTTGCCAGCGAAGGCTGGCATCCATGCCGCCTTGGTGACAGAGACCCCGCTTGGACCCCAGCCTTCGCTGGGGTGACGGAGCAACAATGACCACTCCCTTCCTCCAGGGCCGGATCGCCCTCGTCACCGGCGCCAGCCGAGGCATCGGCGCCGCCGCCGCCGAGGCGCTCGCCGCCGCCGGCGCCCATGTCGTCCTCGCCGCCCGCACCGCCGCCGACCTCGAGCGGGTTGAGGAGCGGATCCACCAGGCCGGGGGAAGCGCCACCATCGCCCCGCTCGACCTCATCGAGACCGACGGCATCGCCAGGCTCGCCACCGCCGTCGAGCAACGCTGGGGCAAGCTCGACCTCCTCCTGCTCAACGCCGCCACTCTGGGCTCGCTGACCCCGGTCGCCCAGATCGACGGCAAGGAGTTCAGCCGGGTCCTCACCCTGAACCTGCTCGCCAGCCAGGCGCTGATCGCCGGATTCGACCCCCTGCTGCGCAAGAGCGAAGCGGGGCGGCTGCTGGCGGTGACGTCGAGCGTCGGCCGCCGCCCCCGCGCTTATTGGGGGGCTTACGGCGCCTCCAAGGCCGCGCTCGAAACCCTCGCCCTCGCTTATGCCGAGGAGGTGAGGAACGTGTCCCCGGTGCGCGTCGCCATCGTCGACCCCGGCGCCACCGCCACCACGATGCGCGCCCGCGCTTTCCCCGGAGAGGACCCGAGCACGCTCAAGTCGCCCGGCGCGGTGGCCGAAGCGATCCTGGCGCTGCTCGAACGCGGGTTCGAGACCGGCTATCGGCTCGACGTGGAGACCTGATCGTCTAAGGTCGGGCGATGATCCGCAGCCTGCTGATCCTTTCGCTCTTCGTGGCTGCCGCGGCGGCGGCGCAGGCCGACCGCGCCGGCCCCATCCTCCCTGCTCTCACTCCAGCGCAGGACGCCCGCATCGACCTGCTCGCGGCTCGAGCGCTGGCCGCGTTCGAAGCGCTGCCCGCCGAAAAGCGGCATCCTGCGGCGGGCCCGCTGGTCAACGATCTCGTCCTGCTCCGCCGCTGCCGCCTCGTCGATCCGCTGCTGCGGGCCGAACCCTTCGCGGCACGAAGCATCGCGATCCTCGCTTATCCGGACATGCTCGACAGCGACCGGTCCTGCGCCGATCGGCTGATCACCCTCTACGCCAATGCGCTCCCCCCGGGCGCGACCGAACGCGACATCCGGCACCTCTACACCGCCGGCGCACTTTGGCGGCGAATCGGCGAGCACGACAAGGCGGGGGAGGCGATCGACGAGGCCGAGCGGCGGCTTGCCGAAAAGGAATCGGCTGACCCCAGCTCCGGATGGTCGTGCCACGGCGGCTATTGCCTGAACGGCCTCTGGCAGACCCGGCTGTGGGCGTTGGGCCTCACCCGGGGCACGGACGAACACCGTGCCGATCTCAGATGGGCCACCACGCTCGCGCTCTCCCATCATTATGCGCGCGATGCGCGAAGGCCGGGGCCGTTCATCGGCTATGCGGTCTTCGAGGAATTGCTCCCGCTGGCCGTCGAAGCCGGCGACGACAGGCTGGCGCAGCTGCTCGCCGGGGAGACGACCTATGGCTATCCGGCCGCTTATGCCGGCGAGCGCATGCGGTTTCTGCTCAAGCGGGGCCGGGTCGCCGAGGCGCTGGAACTCTGGCCAACCGCCGGCGCGGCCTTCCAGGCCCCGATCACGCCGGTCCTGTTCCGGGCCAATCTCCCACTTTTCCACCGCTGGCGCGAGCAGCTGGGCACCCGTCACTGGCGCGTTCCCGGCGAACTGCTCTCGCTGCTCGCCGCCGTCTGGGTCGAGCGCGGCGAGCCGGAGCGGGCGCGTGAGGCGCTGGCCACCGCCCGCGCCCAGCATGCGGTCAAAGGCTATGATTGGGACCCTATACATGTTCGGCGCCTGATCGCGGTCGAGGCGATGCTCGAGGGCGGCGGGGATCCCATAGGCTGGCTTGCCCGCCGGAATCTTCCGGCCGGAAAACCTTCGCTGGAGCGTGATTATTCCTTCCAGGAGCTCGCCGCCCTGCTCGCCGCGACGGGCCGCCGGCCGGAGACCCGGCGGGCCCTGGCCCTGATCCGCGACCCGCGGATCCGGCGCCGGATCCTGATCGACCTGCCCTGCCGAGCGGCCTATGGCGGGGATTCCGCCGCGGCCTTCGCGGTTTCCGTGGCGCGCGGCCACCTTCGAGCGGGCAGCCGCGACGCGGAGGAGGAGAGCGCGTTCGACAGCGACGCCTTCGCGACCTTCTCCTGCCTGGTCCGGGCCCATCGCGCCGAGGCCGCGATCGCATACGCCCAGGCGATAGAGGATCCTGACGTGCGCCTGACCCTATTGTCAAACATGCCGCTCGACACCGGCATCCCGGACGAGTCGCCGCTCAGACGGCGAATGGCCACGCTCGCCCTCGCGCTCGTCGAAGCCCGAAGTCTCTGGGGCGACGGGCGAGTCCCTTATATCGCGGGCGATTTCGAACGGGCGGGCGATTTCGAACGGGTCGACCGGATACTCGCGCGGGTTCGCGGAGCCGAAGCCAGGATGGAGGTGTACGACCGGCTTCTTCGCGTCTACGCGCCAAACCCGGCTTATTAGGCGGTGACCCCTACCCCTTCACCAAAGTCACCTGCGCGACGTCGATGCCGCCGCCGCGGAAGCCGCCTTCGCAATACATGAGATAGTAGCGCCAGAGGCGGTGGAACGGTTCGTCGAAGCCGGCGGGGAGCCGCCCCTCGGCCGCCGCCGAATCATAGCGGAGGCGCCAGCGTTGCAGGGTCTCGGCGTAATGGAGACCGTAGCCCTTGCGATCGAGCCACCGCAGCCCCGCCTGCCCTGCCAGCGCTTCCAGCCTCGGCTCGCTGATCAGCATCCCGCCGGGGAAGATGTAGGTCTGGATGAAATCGGCATTGGCCGCATAATCGTCGAAGAGCGGTTCGCGGATCGAGATGAACTGGATCGCCGCCCGGCCGCCGGGCTTCAGCACCCGGGCGATGCTTTCCAGCCAGACGGGCCAATAATCCTGGCCGACCGCTTCCACCATCTCGACGCTGGCGACGGCGTCATACTCGCCCTCGACGTCGCGATAGTCGGTCAGCTCGATGGCGCAGCGGCCCCCGAGCCCGCCCGCCACCAGCCGCCGCTCGGCATAGGCCTTCTGCTCTTCGGAGATCGTCAGCCCGACGACCTCGACACCGTGATCGCGCGCCGCCGTCTCCGCCAGCGAGCCCCAGCCGCAGCCTATCTCGAGCAGACGCTGCCCCGGCTTCAGGCCGAGCCGGCCGAGCAGGAGCTTGAGCTTGCGCGCCTGCGCCGCCTCCAGCGACTCGCCCGGCGACACGGGCTCGGCGAAGACCGCGCTCGAATAGGTCATTCCGGAATCCAGCCAGGGTCGGTAGAAGTCGTTGCCGAGGTCGTAATGGTGGGCGATATTCTCGCGCGCGCGCGTCCTGTCGTTGTCGCGGAAGCGGTGGGCGATGCTGTTGACCAGCCGGAACAGCCCCTTGGCCCGGGCGGTGGCGCCGAGCGTCCCGGCGTTGAGCATGAACAATTCGAACAGCGGCACCGGATCGGGCGACGACCATTCGCCAAGCGCCCAGCTTTTGTACCAACCGACCGAGCCCGAGCTGATCAGCCGGGCGAGCGCGCGCCAGCTGTGCAGGTGGACGATCGGCCGCGGGCCGGGCCGGCGGCCGCCGAGGATCCGCCGCGAGCCGTCCGGCAAGACGCCCTCGATCGCGCCTTGCTCGAGGCCCCGGTCGATCCTCCGGAGGATCCGGGAGAAGCTCCCCGAAAGCAGGTACGCGAGCAGCCCGCCGCCGGTGGCGAAACGGCGGTCGGCGGCGACGAGATGACGTCCGCGGGGCTGCTGATTCATGGCGCGCTTGGTGACGGGGTTGCACGGGCAGCGCAAGCCCGTCATCCTTTCCCAGCTTATTGGGGGAACGGGCATGACTCGGGTGAAACGGACGATTCTGGCGCTGGTCCTGCTCGAGCTCTTCCTCGCCGGCCTGTGGTATTATCTGGCGCATTCGCCCGGGGCCGGTCCCGACACGGCGCGAGTCCTCGGCGAGACGATGGGCATGGCGATGGGCGTCGTGCTGGGCATTTCGCCCCTGCTCTACCTGCTGGCCCGAAGCAACGACCGCAAGGCGGCGGCGAAGAAGGGCGATTGAACCCGGAACCCCGCTGGATTCAACGCGGGCTCGACCGAAGGCCGATGAGGAAGTCGAGCCGGTCCTTTCCCGAAAGCCGGAGGAATTGCGCCTCGTCCCCGGCGGTGCGCTCGATCCTCTCCTTCCGAAACGCCGCAAGCTGCTCAGGCGCGTACGCTACGGAAGGAGGCGCAGGGCTGAGCAAGGGCGGCGGCGGCATCAGCCTGCGCATCTGGTTCAGGTACAAGAGCCGGTCCTCGCGTCGCAACTGGCGGAGAATATTGTCGTCGCGGCGCGCCCACTCGAGATTCCTCTCGCCAAGCTTCGCGTCCAGACTTTGCTGCAACTGTTCCGCGGAGATCCTCCCCTGGTCCACTTCACCGCGAAGCCGAAGATATTCCGCGAGCTCTTCATCGTAGTTGCGCTCAGCCACGGCGGGCGCTTTACGGATGATTTTCATGGCCGCGGGCGAATAGCCCACCGCAGCCAGCCGCTCCTCCTCCGACCGCGGAGCGGAAGCGGGTAGTGGCAGGTCCTGGAAATCGGCCGGCTGCACTAAAGCGAGGAGCAGCGCGGCGGCGATCATATGACGTGCGGTTCCTTGGTCACCATCCAGCTCTGGCCCTTGGACACCAAAGCCTGGAGGTCCGGCTTCTTGCCGGCGCTGGCTTCCTCGTTCTGGCGGACCACCGCGCTCTCGAAGGTCGGCGCCGGGTCCTCGTAAAGCACGCCCAGAGCGGTCGGGAAGGCGCCGAACGGCATCTCGACCAGCATGTGCGCGACCGAGCGATTCCTCGGATCGTGGACGAGCACGCCCGCCGACTGCCAGTCGCCGCCCTCGACGTCGACGACCTTCAAGGCCAGCGCCTCGCGGTCGAGCGCGATGCCGCGGATGCCGCCGTCGAACAGCATCGGCTCCCCCGCCTTCAGCCACAGCTGGCGTCCCGAATTCTCCTTGGCGGTGAAGGGCGCGAAGACGTCGTCATTGTAGACGATGCAATTCTGGTAGATTTCGACGAAGCTCGCGCCCTTGTGGGCGTGGGCGGCCTTCAGGACCTCGGGCAAATTCTTGTGGACGTCGATGCCGCGGGCGATGAAGCGCGCGCCCGATCCGAGCGCGAAGGCGCAGGGGCTGACCGGCCGGTCGACCGAGCCGAAGGGCGTCGACGGCGAGCGCGTGCCGGCTCGGCTGGTCGGCGAATACTGGCCCTTGGTGAGGCCGTATATCTCGTTGTTGAACAGCAGGATCTGGCAGTCGAGATTGCGCCTCAGCACGTGCATCGTGTGATTGCCGCCGATCGACAGAGCGTCGCCGTCGCCGGTGATGATCCAGACGTCGAGCTCGGGCCGGGCCAGCTTGATCCCGGTCGCGAAGCTCGGAGCGCGGCCGTGGATGGTGTGGAAGCCGTAGGTCTCCATGTAATAGGGAAAGCGGCTCGAGCAGCCGATGCCGGAGACGAAGACGGTGTTCTCCGGACGCACGCCAAGCTCCGGCATCGTCCGCTGAACCGCCTTCAGAACCGCGTAATCGCCGCAGCCGGGACACCAGCGCACCTCCTGGTCGGTGGCGAAGTCCTTGGCGGTGAGTTTGGTGATCTCGTTCATTTCTGTCCCTTGGGCTCGGCGGTCCCGATGACGGCGCCGCCGAATATCGTCTCGGAAACCTCGGCGCGCAGCCGGTCGGCGTCCTTCGGCTTGAAATAGGTCACGATGACGTTGAAACGATCCTTCCCGTCGACGATGGTCCACGTCTGCTTGTAGCCGCTGCCGGTCTGATATTCGCCGTAGAAGGTTTCGGCCGACGGCCATTTGGGCGTCGTGAAGGCGGCCTCGCGGATGATCCTTCGAAGGCCCGAATTCGTGGAAGCTGCCGCGCACCTGCTCGGGCAGCGTCCCTTCCGCATGAACCGTGGCGCCGCGAGTCGCCATGACGCCCGCCATCGGATCGGCGCCCAGCCGCTTCGGGAAATAGAGGACGAGCGGCGATCCGGGCATCTTGAGCGCCTTGGCGCCGACCAGGGTATCGGGAAGGCCGGCGAGCAAATCGTCCGCCGCCGGAATTTCGGACTTCGGGACGGGGATCATGTCCCCCGGCCCGGTCGTGACCGGTTCCCCGGCTTGCTGGGCTGCCGACGGTCCGGCGGCGACTCCCAGCGCCAGCGCGATCGCCAGGCGCGCGATCATGCCAGCGCCTCCTCGATCGCGGCTTCGATCTCGGCGATCTTGAAGGGCTGGCCGGAGACCTTGTTCACCGGGCGGGCGTCGACCAGATACTGGTCGCGGAGCAGGGTCTTCAACTGGCCCTTGTTCATCTCCGGAACGATGATCCGCTCGTAGGATCCGAGCAGATCGCCCAGATTCTTCGGAAGCGGCCAGATGTGGCGGATGTGGATGTGGGCGACGTCGAGGCCCCGGCCGCGCGCCCGGCGGACGGCCTGGTGAATGGGGCCGAAGGTCGAGCCCCAACCGACCACCGCCAGCTTTCCGCCCGCCTCGCCGAGGCAGATTTCCTGGTCGCCGATCGAGTCGGCGACCCCGAGCACCTTGTTGGCGCGGATGTCGGTCATCGCCTGGTGGTTGGCGGGGGCGTAGTCGATATGGCCGGTGCCGACATTCTTCTCGATTCCGCCGATCCGGTGGGTGAGGCCGGGGCTGCCCGGCCGGATCCAGACCCGGGCGAGCTTATCGTCCCTCGCATAGGGGTTGACCAACTCCCCTTCCGCCGGCGGCTCGGTGTGGAAGGCCACCGGGAAGGGCTCATAACCGGCCATGTCCGGCACCCGCCACGGCTCGGCGGCATTGGCGATATAGCCGTCGGTGAGGAGCATGACCGGGGTCATGTACTGGACCGCGATCCGGCAGGCCTCGATCGCGCAGTCGAAGGCGTCGGCCGGCGAGCGGGCGGCGATGACGGGCAAAGGCGCATCGCCGTTGCGGCCGTAGACCGCCTGGTAGAGATCGGACTGCTCGGTCTTGGTGGGAAGGCCGGTCGAGGGCCCGCCGCGCTGCGAGTTGACGATGACGAGCGGAAGCTCGGCCATGATGGCCAGGCCCATCGCCTCCATCTTGAGCGCGATTCCCGGACCGGAGGACGAGGTGACCCCGAGGCTTCCGGCATAGGCCGCGCCGATCGCCGAGCCGATCGCCGCGATCTCGTCCTCCGCCTGGAAGGTCGTCACCCCATATTCCTTGAGGCGGGAGAGATGGTGGAGGATCGCCGACGCGGGCGTGATCGGATAGCCGCCGAAGAACATCGGAAGCCCCGCCAGCTGCGCCCCGGCGACGAGCCCGATCGAGACCGCTTCGGCGCCGGTCACGGTCCGGTACAGGCCGGGCTCGGCCGGCGCGGGATCGATGTGGCGCTGCGGGATCTGGCCGCCGATCTCGGCGGTCTCGCCATAAGCGTGGCCGGCGTTGAGAGCGGCGATATTGGCTTCGGCGAGCTCGGCGGCCTTGGCGAATTTGGAGCGAAGCCATTCGACGATCGGCGCCCGGTCGCGGTCGAACATCCACAGCGCCAGCCCCAGCGTCCACATGTTCTTGCAGCGCAGGGCCTCCTTGTTGCCGAGGCCGAACGGCTTCACCGCGTCGAGGGTGAGCTGCGAGATGTTGAACTTGATCACCTGCCAGCGCCCTAAGCTGCCGTCGTCGAGCGGATTGGCCCCGTAGCCCGCCTTGGCGAGGTTGCGCATGCCGAACTCGCCCTCGTCGGCGATGATCAGCCCGCCCGGCTTCAGATCGTCGACATTGGTCTTCAGGGCGGCGGGGTTCATCGCGATCAGGACGTCGGGCGAATCGCCGGCGGTCTCGATCGCGGCCGAGCCGAAATTGATCTGGAAGGCGGAGACTCCGAAGGTGGTGCCCTGCGGCGCCCGGATCTCGGCCGGGAAATCGGGGAAGGTGGCGAGATCGTTGCCGGCGAGCGCGGTCGACAGGGTGAACTGACCGCCGGTCAGCTGCATGCCGTCGCCGCTGTCCCCGGCGAAGCGCACGACCACGGCTTCGCAAGGCGTGTCGGCGCCGGCTTCTTCGGGCGTCAAAACATGGGTGGCCGTCGCCAATCTGGATTCCTTCATCGCAGGTTGCCCGAATACCCTAGCCGGGCGGGCGCGACGCGACAACTCGCAGCGGGATGTCCGCGCTCCGGAAGTATCGACTGACGATGGCGGGAGCGGACCGGCCTTTAGCCCATCTTTCCCGCGAGCCCGTCATTCCCGCGAAAGCGGGAATCCAGCGGACCTTGGAACCGCGCAGGCGACGCTCTGGATTCCCGCTTTCGCGGGAATGACGAGATGAGCGTCGATCTTCACCTCGAAAGGGCAGAAACGCCTTTGCGCGATCAGGTGCCCATCCCGCGGAGCCTGGCCGCGGCAGCGTCCAACTCTTCCTGGCTCGTCCGCAAATCCCATTCCGCCTGGGTAAGACAGGTCTTCTTCGGGATTCGGCTTTTCGATTCCCTGTCGACCTTGCAGATCTTCTTCTCTTTCCGCGGCCCCTCCGCCTTCTCCTTGGCGAGGGCAGCGCCGCCGATCATCAAAGTCACGGCGACGGCGGCGAGCAGGTTCAACCTACGCATGATTTGACTCCATCGTGAAACGGATGGCACTCGCCAGATCCGGCTTCCCTCTACGCAGGTCGCTCGAACTTACTACATTAGCGGGCGCAACCCGACAACTCGCAACGGCAAGTCCCCGCTCCGTAAACGATCATCGGATATTAGTAGCCGGGCCGCCTGCGGAAAACGCGGCCGCCCGGCCCGGTTTGATCAGTTGCCCATCCCGCGGAGCTTGCTCGCGGCATCATCCAAATCTTCCTGGGTAGACCTCCCGTCCCATTCCGCCTGGGTCCGGCAGATCTTCTTGGGAATACGGCTGGTCGACATCCGATCGCTCCTGCAGACCTTCTTCTCTTTGGCCGGCCTGTCCGCCTTTTCCTTGGCCACGGCCACGCCGCCGACCATCAAAGTGGCGGCAAGGGCGGCGATCAGATTCAGATTACGCATTATTTTTTCTCCAACTCGAAATATCTGGCCGCTCAGTCGCGGACGTCCTTCGCCTCGCGGGCCTCGCCGGCTTTGCGCTGATCGTCCTCCACCGCCGTGTCCGAGGGCGGTACGATTCGGCAGATGCGGCGGGGGGTGATGCGGCCGGACTCCTCGATGGTCCGGCAGACCTTCCTGGGCTTGGGCTGGTCGGTCTTTTCCTTGGCGGAGGCGCCTACGCCCACCAGCAAGGCGGCCGCGACGGCCGCCAGCACGTTGAAATTACGCATTTTCCCTCCGGTCCCGATGCGCGTGGAATGTCCGAAACGGATGCAAAAGTCAACCAGGCTAAGCCCTTAGCGTCGATTCGAGCAATTTCTGCAGCCCCTGTTGGCGGATGACCCAAGGGGCAATAAGGGGGGTGCTCGATTGTTGGAGAGACGATGAGCGACCCCTACGTACGGCCGGACGTCCGCCTCTTCCTCGACTATTACAACAAGCTTCCGGGCCCCCGCGCGCACGAGGTCGGGCCCAATCAGGCGCGAGCGATGATCCTCGCGTCGCGCCACGTCGCCGACGCCGAGACCGGCGCGCTGGCCGTGATCAGGGACCTCTCCTGCCCGGGCCCGGGCGGCGAGATCCGGCTTCGCCTCTACGATAAGCGCTCGACTCGCGAGGCCGGCCCCCTCCTCCTCTTCTTCCACGGCGGCGGCTTCGTCTTCGGCGACCTCGACACGCACGAGCCCTTTTGCGCCGAGGTGGCCCGGCAGCTCGATCTGCCCTTGCTCGCGGTCGACTATCGACTCGCCCCCGAGCATCCTTTTCCGGCCGGCGCCGAGGATTGCATCGCCGCGGCCCGCTGGGCGGCCGGCAGCCCGCCGTCGCTCGGCCGGCAGGTGACCGGCCTCGTCATCGCCGGGGACAGCGCCGGCGGCAATTTCGCGATCGTGGCGAGCCTGGCGCTTCGCGACGAGCCCGCCGCCGTGCCGGTGATCGCGCAATGGCCGATCTATCCGGCCGCGGATCCCGCCAAAGGCTATCCGTCCTACAAGGATTTCGGCGAGGGCTATTTCCTCAGCCATGACGGAATGCAGTGGTTCGACGGCTGCTACCGGCCCGACAAGGCGGACTGGCGCTATTCGCCTCTGCTCAAGAGCCAGGCCGGGATGCCGCCGACCCTCGTCCAGACCGCGAGCCTCGACCCGATCCGCGACCAGGGCCGAGCCTATGCCGCCGCCTGCGCCGAGGCGGGAGTCCCGGTGGTCTTCCGAGAGGCCGGAGGCAATATCCACGGCTTCATCAACCTGAGGCGCGCCATCCCTTCGTCGGAAGAGGACATCAGGGGCGCGGTGGAGGCGCTGAAGTTGATTTTGAGGGAGGTAGGGGCATGACCGAATATGGCTACCGCCCCGCCGTCGGGATCATGCTGGTCAACGCCGAGGGCAAGGTCTGGGTCGGGCAGCGGCTCGATAACAGGCTCGAGGCCTGGCAGATGCCGCAGGGCGGCCTCGACCCGGGCGAGGCGCCGCTCGACGGAGCGCTTCGCGAGCTCGAGGAGGAGACGGGAATCCGACCCGATCTGGTCGAGATCGTTGCCCGCCACGGCGAGGAGCTTTACTACGACCTGCCCGAGGAGCTGATCGGCAAGATCTGGAAAAAGAAGTGGCGCGGCCAGCGCCAGACCTGGTTCCTCGCCCGCTTCACCGGCACCGACGGGGATGTGAACATCGCCACCCCGGACCCCGAGTTCCGAGCCTGGAAATGGGCCGACCCCGCCGATCTCCCGGCGATGATCGTCCCCTTCAAGAAAGCCCTCTACGAGCAGGTGCTGGCGGCGTTCCGGGATTGGCTGTGACCTTTGCCGTCATCCCGGCGAAAGCCGGGACGTCGGGACGAGGGGTCGCGGCGGTCTCCACGAGGTCCCGGCTTTCGCCGGGATGACGGTGTTGGCTGCACTCCCATCTCCCGCTAGAGCTTCGCCGATGCGGGGCCTTACCAACGACGAAGCGGCGGCGGTCGAGCGTTCGGCCGGGGAGCCGATGCTGGCGCAGGTCGAGGCCTGGTCGGCGGTCAACAGCGGATCGCACAATCTGGTCGGCCTCGGCCAGATCGCCGGCCTCCTCGCCGACGCCTTCGCTTCGCTCCCCGGCGAACCGGTCCTGCGCGAGGCCGCGCCGGTCGATTCGGTCACTCCGGCGGGCGAGCGCCTCGACCTCCAGCACGGCCGCAACCTCCACCTCGTCGTCCGCGCGCAAGCCCCGGTGCAGCTGCTCTTCACCGGCCATATGGACACGGTGTTCGCGGCCGATCATCCCTTCCAGGACGTCTTCTGGCGCGACGACGGCGTGCTCGGCGGACCGGGGGTGGCCGACATGAAGGGCGGACTGGCGGTGCTGCTCGCGGCGCTGAAGGCGGTTGAGGAATCGTCACTTTCTGCAACTTTTGGCTACGAAGTGGTGATCAATTCGGACGAAGAGGTCGGTTCACCGGGCTCGGCGGCCCTGATCGCGCAGGCGGCGCGCGGCAAAAAGGCGGCGCTCACCTACGAGCCCTCCGCCCTCCCTGACGGCACTCTTGCCGGCGCTCGGCCCGGAAGCGGCAATTTCTCGCTGATCGTGAAGGGCCGAAGCGCCCATGCCGGCCGCAATCCCGAAGAGGGGCGCAACGCGTTGCTCGCGGCGGCCGAGCTGGCGCTTCGCCTCGCCGAGGCGAAAGCCGAAGGGCTGAGCGTCAACCCGGCCAGGATCGACGGCGGCGGGCCCAACAATGTCGTGCCCGACCATGCGGTTCTGCGCATAAATATGCGTCCGGCGACTCTGGCCGACCAGGCCCGGGCCCAGGCTGCTCTGGAAGAAGCGGTCG
Organism: uncultured Alphaproteobacteria bacterium; assembly: GCA_963850005.1. Taxonomy (GTDB): domain Bacteria; phylum Pseudomonadota; class Alphaproteobacteria; order Sphingomonadales; family Sphingomonadaceae; genus Allosphingosinicella. The sequence goes on along the minus strand of CAWKJG010000003.1, from coordinate 482,168 downwards.
CCGAAGTGGCCGCCGAGTCGCGACGTGCGCATAATTATGCATGGCGGCTGGGGCCGCCCGCCCAAGCCGCTCGACCCGGCCGCCGAGAAACTGTTCGCGCTCGTCGCGAGCTGCGGCGCCGATCTCGGCCAGACGATCAGCTGGCGCGATTCCGGCGGCGTGTGCGACGGCAACAATATCGCCGCCTGCGGAGTCCCCGTCGTCGACACGATGGGCGTTCGCGGCGGCGCCATCCATTCGGACCTGGAATATCTGATCGTCGAAAGCCTCGCGGAGCGCGCGCGCCTGTCGGCGCTGACGATCCTGAGGCTGGCGCAGGGGGAGGGTTTGTGAGCTTCAGGGTGCGGCCGGCGCGAAACGCCGATTTCCAGGCGATCTACGAGATGGCCAAGCTGACCGGCGGCGGTTTCACCAACCTGCCCCCCGACAAGGGCGCACTGGTCGCCAAGCTGGCGCGCTCGGACGAGGCGTTCGCGCACGAGGAGGGCAGCGAGGAAGGCGATTTGTTCGTGTTCGTGCTCGAAAATGCCGAGACCGAACAGATCCGCGGCACCTGCCAGGTGTTCAGCCGGGTCGGAATGATAGAGCCTTTCTATTCCTACCGGATCAGCACCTTCACCCAGACCTCGCCGGAGCTCGGCAAGACCTTCCGCGCCGAAATGCTGACCTTGTGCACCGATTTCGAGGGAAGCTCGGAAGTGGGCGGCCTGTTCCTTCATCCGGCCGAGCGGGCGGGCGGCCTCGGCGTGCTTCTGGCGCGAAGCCGCTATCTGTTCATCAAGCTCCATCGGACACGCTTCGCCGACCAGGTGCTGGCGGAGCTTCGAGGCGTGATCGACGAAGCGGGCGGATCGCCTTTCTGGGACGCCATCGCCGGCCGCTTCTTCGGAATGAACTTCCAGGAAGCCGATTCCTTCAACGGCACCCACGGCACCCGCTTCATCGCCGATCTGATGCCCAAGACCCCGATCTACACCGCGATGCTTCCGGAAAGCGCCCGGGCGATCATGCGGATACCGCATCCGTCGGGACGCGCGGCGATGCGAATGCTCGAGCAGGAGGGGTTCACCGGCGGCTCCTATGTCGACATTTTCGACGGCGGGCCGACCATGGCGGCCGCCACCGATTCGATCCGCACCGTCCGCGAGGCGCGCGAGCTGGTGCTCGAGAAGGTCGCGGACGGCGGCAAGAGGATGATGATCGCGGCGGGGACACGCGGCCGATTCGCGTCCGGCTACGGCCATGTCGGCATCGCCGAAAACGGCAAGGCGACGCTCGACCGGGCCGCCGCCGACCTGATCGGAATCGCTCCCGGCGACCGGTTCCTCGCGATCGGCCGCTAAATGCCGCTCGCCGAGATCAATTTCGACGGAATCATCGGCCCGAGCCACAATTATTCGGGCCTCAGCCTCGGCAACATCGCCTCGGCGACCAACAAGGGGCTGGTCTCCCACCCGCGCGCCGCGGCGCTTCAGGGGCTGGAGAAGATGCGGCACAATCTGCGCCTCGGCCTGGCCCAGGGGCTGCTCGTCCCCCACCGCCGGCCCGACCGCGCGTGGCTCGCCGAACTCGGCACCCGGCTCGAGGACGTGCCCGCCTCGCTCCGCCCCGCCGCTTTCTCCGCCTCGGCGATGTGGGCGGCCAATGCCGCCACCATCTCCCCGGCCCCGGACACCGCCGACGGCCGCTGCCACCTCACCATCGCCAATTTGAGGACCATGGCCCATCGCAGCCACGAATGGCCCGAGACCCTCGCCCAGCTCCGCCTCGCTTTCGCCGACGAGCGCCGATTCGCCGTCCACCCACCGGTCCCCGGCACGTTCGGCGACGAAGGCGCGGCCAACCATATGCGCCTGTGCGCCGAGCACGGCGAGCCGGGGGTCGAGGTGTTCGTCTACGGCCTGCGCGGCGGCCCCTTTCCGGTCCGCCAGCATGACGAGGCGAGCCGGGCGATCGCGCGCCGCCACCGCCTCGATCCGGAACGGACGCTGTTCGTCGCCCAGTCCGAGCAGGCGATCGCCGCCGGCGCCTTCCACAACGACGTCGTCGCCGTCGCCAACGAGACCCTGCTCTTCGCCCACGAGCAGGCGTTCGAGGACCGTCCGAGCTTCTACGCCGATCTGAAGCGGCGGCTCCCGGAGGTGGAGATCGTCGAGGTGCCGGCGAGCGCCGTCAGCCTCGAGGACGCGATCCGGAGCTATCTCTTCAACGCCCAGCTGGTCACCCTGCCCGAGGGCGGAATGGCGCTCATCCTGCCGGAGGAAGCGCGCGAGACTCCCAGCGTCTGGGCCTGGCTTCAGGCGACGGTCGCCGGCAACGGCCCGATCCGCGAGCTGTTCGTCGTCGACGTCCGCCAGTCCATGGCCAATGGCGGCGGCCCCGCCTGCCTGAGGCTGAGGATGGTGGCGGAGCCGGAGACGGTGGACCCGCGGTTCATGGTGGATGAGGCGAAGCTCGACCGGCTCGCGGCGGTGATCGACGCCGAATGGCCGGAGCGGATCGCGCCGGAGGATCTGCTGGATCCGGCCTTGTGGACGCGGATGGAGGGGGCAAGGGCGGCCCTGCTCGGGGCGTTAGGCTTGGAGGAATTGCTCTAAATTCCTCCCCGAGCTTGCTCGGGGAGGGGGATCAGGCGAAGCCTGGTGGAGGGGCAATGCGGAGTCAGATTTCCCCTCCACCACGACGCTTCGCGCCGCGGTCCCCCTCCCCCAGCGAGCTGGAGGAGGAATGAGGAGTGGATCAGCCCTCCGCGCTCCAGAAGATGTCGATCGGGGCGTCGATTCCGGCGAGAAGGCGGCCGATCGGGGCGGCGGAAAGCGGGCCTTCCTTGATCGCCTGCTCAAGCACCGCCCGCTTCTGCGCCCCGGCGATGACGACCATGATCGCCCGCGCCGAAGTCAGCGCCGGGGCGGTCAGGGTGACCCGTTCGACCGGCGCCGCCTCGGGCATCGGATCGGGGCGGACTCCTACGGCGCGGCGCTCGCGCGGGCCGGCGACGGCGCGTTCGAGATCGGGGCCGGGGAAGATTCCGGCGGTGTTGCCGTCGACGCCCATGCCGAGGCAGGCGAGGTCGAGCGGCCAGCCGATCAGCGACAGCCGGGCGTCGGCGAGCCGGCCCGCCTCCTGGCGATCGCCCAGCGCCGCTTCGTCGACGAGCGAGACGAGCCTTGCGCCCTTGGCGGCGAAATAGCCTTCGAGCTTGCGATAGTTGCTGAGCGAATTGCCGAGCGCGACCAGGCGGTCGTCGGTCGGCATGATCGTCACCTTCGACCAGTCGATCGACCTCGATTTGGCCAGCTGGGCGAAGATGAGATCGGAGGTCGAGCCTCCGGGCAAGGCGATGCGGGCGCCCTTATGCGCCTCGATCGCGCTTTCGATGACGAAGCCGATATCCCCAGCGGCCTGAGCGGCCATTTCCTTGGCGGTGTCGAACTCCCACCATTCGATCTCGTCCACGTCCATGCTCTCGTATCTCTCTCGTTGCGGCGTTGAGCGGCGAGGAACCCTGTCAGGCGAAACCCGTTCCAGCCGCGACCGCACTTAGGGAGACAAACCATGCCTGCCAAATCGAAAGCGCAGCAGAAAGCCGCCGGCGCCGCTTTGTCGGCGAAGCGCGGCGACACGCCCAAGAGCAAGCTCCAGGGCGCCTCGAAGCAGATGGCCGAATCGATGAGCGAGAAGCAGCTCGAGGAATTCGCCTCGACCAAGCGCAAGGGCAAGCCGGAGCACGTCGAGCGACTGAGCCCGTCATTGCGAGGAGCGAAGCGACGCGGCAATCCAGCGGGTCTCAGAGACCGCTCTGGATTGCTTCGCTTCGCTCGCAATGACGGATAGTTACAAGCTGGAACCGGTGCACCGTTCGACCAGATGCGCGGTCCAGTTCGTCGTGTCGTCGGGAAGGCTTGCCGGATCGAATTCCCGCACCGCCTCCACCTCGAAGCTTCGCCGCGGGCGATAGACGACGTCGCGGACGAGGAAGAAGGCGGAGGGGTCGCCGGGCCTCACGTCGTCCAGCGTCTCGATCGCGCCGTGCGAGATCAGGCCGATCTCCTCGCGGAGCTCGCGCAGCATCGCCTGCTCGGGCGCTTCCCCCCGCTTGCGGCCGCCGCCCGGCACGCGCCAGCCGGGCGCGTAGGTGAGCCGGACCATGACGACCTTGCCGTCCCCGGTCAGGGGCACCGCATGGACTCCGGAGCGACCCGAACCGGTCACTTTCCTCAGCGCCAGGCGCAGGCCGTTGAGGAAGGTGAAGACGGTTCGAATCAGCGGGCTCATCCGGTCAGTCTATCCTGACGCGAAGGAAGAGCATCGCACCGTTTCGGTCGCCGGCATAAGAAGGCTCGAGCCCGGCCGGGACGAAGTTGAAAGCCCACAGGCCGCCGAGCCCCAACCGCACATGAGGCGCCGCGCGGAAATCGTGCAAGGCCCCCAGCGAAACCTTGCCGACCCGGTAGGCGGTCCCGTGACCGGCGGCGCCGAGCTCGTCATTCTCGGTGCGCTCGGCGCGCCCGAACAGGGTCCACCGCCCCCGGTTTATCGCGCTCTCGAGCAGGAAGGCATCGAACTGGCCGTGGTCGCGCGAGCGCCGACCCCAGGCCAGGGTCGTCGACCATCGCGCATTCCGGCCCAGCGGCCGGTTGTAGAGCGCGCTCGCCGACCAGCGGGTCTGGTCCTCTCCCGGTTCGAGCTGCTCCGGATCGATCAGCCGCGCCCAGCTCGCCTGCAGCGACAAGGAAGGCACCGGGTTCCAGCTCAGCCGGAGGGCGGTCGAATCGAGCGGCCCGGTTTCGATGTCGAAGCGGTGCTGGTCGGGCTCGCGGCCGTTGAAGCGCGAGGCCTCGAGCTTGAGGTCGCCGACGATCAGCCCGGCGGTGATCACTCCGAAGCTGACATGGGTCGAATCGAGCCAATGGTGGCTGATCGGCGCTTCCGGCGAATTCTGCGCGGAGAGCCGGTGCATGAAGGGGGGCGGGCCGAAGGCCGGCTCGCCGGGCAGCCCGGCATAAGCGAACAGGCTCGAGGCTTGGGAAAGCGGCAGGCTGTAGCTGGCCGACAGCTCCGTGAAGAGATCGTGCGGATGCTGGCGGTCGACGAGCGGAACGACGCCGTCGGCGGTCTCGCCCGAGGCGAGGAGCAGTGGGAAGCCGCGCCGCCCCATCAGCGGATCGGGGCTGAGGCCGGCGCGCAGCTGGAGCGTTCCGGGGCCGATCGCCCGCCGCGCCATCCCCATCGCCATGCCCGAGACGAAAACCTTCTCCCCGCCCCTCGGCCCGTCTTGCCAGTCATAGGCTCCGAACAGCATGCCGTGGCCCATCAGCGACCAGCGGCCGGCGGTGACGTGCGCGCCCGAATGCGGCGAGCTCTCCGGCTGCCAGGCCGTGCCCGATGCCTCGCGCGTGGTCGAATAAGGACCCAGCGCGCCGGCCATCGCCTCGGGGTGAAGCTGTCCGGACGTCAGGGGGTCCTCGGCCGCCTGCTCCCCGGCGTTGACGGCGTCCGGTTCCGTGGGCGCGCCATGGCCTTCGTGCTGGGCGGCGGCCGGCGACGAGGCAAGTGCCAGGGCGAGCGCCCCGGCCGTGAAAACGTCTTTCAAATTCAATACTCCGCAAGCTTCGTGACGACGACAGGATGGTCGAATTGTCAGGCGCGTCGCGGCGGGGGAATTGTCGTCTTCGGATGGAGCCCATGGAGACGCCAAAGCGCCGGCGGCGGCTCCGGTGCGGCGGCAAGCGGGGGTTTCACAAGATTCGGGCTGGCCTGCGCCGGCAGGCCCGCGCAGGCGATCATGCAATCGACCGGCGCGGAAGACGGCGACTTGGCTGGACTTTCGCCCTCCGGGCAGTGGCCCGCCGCGGCGCCGCGATCGTGCGCCATCGCGGGTCCGGCCCCGATCATAGCGAGCGGCGCGAGGAGCAACGCGAGGAGGGTGAGCCACCTCAGCAAGCGGGGTGCCGTCATGGCCGCGCAGATAGGCTCCCCGCCTTGCGCTTGCAACACCGGGCGGTTTTCCGCACGCAACGATCGGAAAAAGCGGGAGAGACGCGATGGGAAGAGCGGTTCGCCGGATCGTCACCGGCCACGACGGCCAGGGCCGCTCGGTCGTCCAGGAGGACGGGCCGCCGGCGCGGGTGGCGACCCTGGGCGGCGAGAGCGGGACGACCTTCCACGAAGTCTGGAATACGCGCTCGACCCCGGCCCCGATCGACCGCGCCTCCGGCGAGCCGTACGAGCCCGGGATCGCGCTGCTCCCGCCGGCCGGGGGCACCCGAATCCGGATCCTCGACATCCCGCCCGACGACGGAACGGTCGCCGCACTGCCCCGCGCGGCGGTGCGGGCCCTGTTCGAAGCGATCGGCGCCGGCCACGCTTTGGCCGAGGATTCGCCCCACCCGCTGATGCACCGGACCGAGACGATCGACTATGGAATCGTCCTCGAAGGCGAGCTCGTCCTGATCCTCGACGAAAGCGAGACGATCGTCCGCGCCGGCGACGTCATCGTCCAGCGCGGCACCAGCCACGCCTGGGCCAACCGCTCGGCGAGCAACGCGCGCATCGCCTTCGTCCTGATCGACGGAAGGTATGAGGAGGGGCTTGGTGGGTGAGCAAGCAGCGGCGCGCGCGCTTGATTTCAGCTGACCTGAAGCGAATTTGGCCTGAAGCGAATTCGGGAAGTGTCTCGACCAGCCAGGAAGATTTCGAACGACTTAGCCGAAGACCCTGCTCGAAGCTTCTTCCAGCCAGAGATCGTCAATACTGTTCCACCTGATTAGTCGCAACCATACCGGCCGATCATTTACATGACTCCATACTTTCCTAGCGCCGGGGGAATGTATGGAAACGTTTCAAGATCGCCTTCGGCACGCTATGGTCGCTCGCGGAATACGGAAGCAATTGGCATTGGCCGTGCAGGTCGGCGTCGATCATAGCGCGGTCAGCAGATGGCAGAATGGATCCGGCCTGTCGTTGAGCCATGCGGCCCGAGTTTGCGAGGCTCTCGACATATCGCTCGACTGGCTGATCCTCGGGCGCGGGACGATGAATGCGCACAGGTCCGCCTCGGAACGCCCGCGCCTGAACCGGTTGCATGAGGCGGCCTGCGATCTCCCCGACCCGGTTTTCGAGGCACTGATCGCGATGGCTCGAGCGGTCCGGGCCGAATTGGGCCCGGACCGCCGATCGTGAGCAGCCTCAAGAGCTGGGCTGGAGGAATCATTGGGCTACGAACCAGAGATTGCCGGGAGGGCCGACATCCACGTTGAAGAACATTCCTCGCACCATCGCCTGGCCGTTCAGGGTGAAGCAAACCAGATATTTAGTTCCCAGATCGAGGTCACCCGTGACCGTGGCGCCGGCCGTGATGAGCTGCTCCATGCCGAAATTCTTGCTGTAATTTCCCGACGAAGCGGTCGCGTAGGTTTTCGACTTCGCCCAGTCGGTAACCTTGATGTCGGAGACGGCTGCCTGCACCGCGTCGGGTCCGGAATCCCACTGCGGCCCGGCGATCATCGCCGACCGTTGGACCGTCTCGCGGATCAGGTCCGAAGCGGGGCTCTTCGGGTAGAGAATCTGGCCGACCTTCATCACGTCGAGCTTCACGGAGTAGCTCTCCTTGTTCTGGACGGTGATCCACAGCACTTTCTCGAACGCGACGTCGACCTCGATCTCCAGCGACATCGGCAAAGCGAACATGAGGTGGCCGGTCGTCGCGTCCTGGATCGCGAACAGGATGGCGTAGGAATAGGTCGTCTTGTTCCCCGTCTTCTTCTGCCAGAAGATCCACGCATCGCCCTCCTGGCCCTTCAGGTCGGTGAAGGCGTCGGTGATGGAGTTGGTGAGCTGCTCGACCGTGGTCGTGCCGAGGGCGACTCCGACGGCACTTTTCAGCGCTGCCACGACCTTGTCGACCATCGCCGAAACGAGGGCGTTCGTCTGCGTGATCGTGCTCTGGTGAATGTTGAAGATGCCGATCTTGTACTTCGAGTCCGCTGCCGGAAGATCGTTGTTGAAGGCTTCGATCAGCGTTCGGGCCTTTGCCGGCTGGAACCGCCCGGTCTGATTGTCTATCGCTCCGTTGAACAGCGCGGTCAGGCCGATCGCCTGCGTGGCGTAGTCGATATCGTCGATCGCCATGACCTCCTGAAACTGCTCGGGCAGGCCGGCCGTCGCTCGAATCAGGATCAGGGGACTCCGCCTCCGCCGCCGGGCCTGCGGCATATCCACGATCTCGTCGCCGCCATTTACGATGGTCAAGTTGTCCGACATCTTCCGCACTCCCACGTTTCAGCGAGATCATTCCCGCGTCTTGAGTGTCGGATAAGTCCCCCTGGTCATTCCACAGGTTATGATTGAGCTGAACTCAAGTATAACCTCTTCTTGTTGCGAGCGGTGCGATTGCGGCGGGGCACGATGACCAACGCGCGAGGGGAACGCCGCGGACACGACTAAGCGGAGCGCTCCGGGCAATCCGGCTTCAAAGGAAAAATGGCGCGCCCAGAAGGATTCGAACCTCCGGCCCCCAGATTCGTAGTCTGGTGCTCTATCCAGCTGAGCTATGGGCGCGCGGGAGACGGGGACATAGGAGCATGGGCGGCGAGGCGCAACCCCGTTGCCGGGCCGGGACTCGCCGCCTAGGAGGAGCCATGGTCCGCCTCCTTGCAGCGTCCGCCTTCCTCGTCCCGCTCCTTCTCGCGGCGGGCTGCGCGGCGCCGGGGCCCTACCCTTCCCTCGCCCCACGGCCCGCCGAGAAGGCCTATGCCGACGATGCGGAGGAGCGCAAGCCGACTCCGCAGCCGGACGATCCGGCGCTCGCCGGCGAGATCGACCGCCTTCTCGCCGAGGCCAAAGCGGGCGCCGCCGACTTCGACTCGGTGTTTCCGGCGGCCGAGGCGGCGGCGAGCGCGGCGGGCGCGACCGGAAGCGATGCCTGGCTCGAGGCCCAGCAGGCCCTCTCCAGGCTGGAGGCGGCGAGGGCCCGGACGACGGCGGCGCAGGCCGACCTCGACCGGCTCGCGGTGGAGCGGAGCGGCACGGCCACTCTCGGCGAGGGAGATTCGGAGAGGCTGCGCCGCGCCGTGGCCGAGATCCAGGCCCTGGCCGACGCCCAGGCGGACCGCCTCCAGAAGCTGGGACAGAGCCTCCTGAGCCTCTGATCCTGCCGAACGCCAGGATGCCGACTTAAGCAAAACAATGACTTACCGTTCGGTGCCTGGCACCGAAATCGCGAAGACCGCATTCGCGCCCATCGTGGATCAAGCAAAACAAGGGCTTAACCTTCGGTGCCTGGCACCGAAATCGCGGACGCCCATCGTGGATCAAGCAAAACAAGGGCTTAACCTTCGGTGCCTGGCACCGAAATCGCGGAAATCGGATTTGGGAAAGGAGGCTCAGTCGCCTTGGAGCGCGGCGGCGTGGAGCGCGGCGGCGTGGAGCTTGGCCAGGGCGACATAATGGGCGACTCCGGCCTGCTGCCCCGCAAGCTCCTCCTCGCCGAGGTCGCGGACATATTTGGCCGGCCGCCCTGCCCAGAGCTGGCCCGCCGGGATCCGCCGGCCCGGCGCGAGCAGGGCGCCGGCGGCGAGCATGCCCCCGCCTTCGATCTCGCAGCCGTCCATGACGATCGCGCCCAGGCCGACGAAGGCGCGGTCGTGGAGGAGGCAGCCATGGACCATCGCCATATGGCCGATCAGCACGTCCTCGCCGATGATCGTCGGAAGGCCGGCCGGATTGCCCGGCCGCGGCGAATCGACGTGGAGGACGCTTCCGTCCTGGATGTTGGTTCGGGCGCCGATCCGGATGTGGTTGACGTCGCCCCTCAGCACGCAATTGTACCAGATGCTGGCCTCCGGCCCCACTTCGATGTCGCCGATCAGCACCGCGCCCGGGGCGACGAAGGCCGACGGATCGATGCTCGGCGCCTTGCCGCCGAAGGGGATCAGCTTCGCCATTGCTCGCGCCTCATTTCATAAACGATGACCGGACCGTCCGCCCACAAAGCGGTGGCATAATCGAGATCGGGGCGGCGGGTCATTCCGAGCCGGAGCATCAGCCCCCAGCTCGGCGCATTGCCCTCGACGGTGAGCGCGACGACCCGCCGGGCCCCGAGCTTTTCGAAGGCGAAGTCGAGCGAAGCGACCGCCGCCTCCTTCGCATAGCCCTTGCCCCAAGCGTCCTCGCGCAGCCGCCAGCCGATCTCATATTCGCCTTCGACCGGGCTTTGCGGATCGTCGGCGATCTTGAGACCGCAAAACCCGAGCAGTTCGCCATCCTCCTTGCGTTCGACCGCCCAAAAAGTGAAGCCGCGGATCTCCTGCCAGGCGATGAAGCGCTCGCGCACCGCCGCCGACTGCTGTTCCGGAGTCCGCACCCCGCCGAGCCAGCGCATCACCGGCTCGACGTTGAGATGGCGAATGAAAGGCTCGATATCCGCCTCCCGCCAGTCGCGCAGGAACAGCCGGGCGGTCTCGACCATCACGGCTTCAGAACGCCCGGCAGCCAGGCCTGCCAACCCTCGAGCAGCGGCAGGATGCTCGCATAATCGTCGGTCCAGCCGGGAAAGCCCGGCCGCCCCAGCAACGGCCGCCAGAGATGGGCATCCTCGGCGCTTGCGATCCTCAGGGTCATCAAGCTGTCCTTGTCCCGGGCCATCGCCACCCAGATCGAGCGCGACAGGTTGCGGCCCATGTCCTCCGGCAGCGGCGAATAATCGAAGGCGGCGGCGTGCCAGCCGTCGCGCTTCGCCGCGGCGGCGAGCACCGGCTCGAGGTCGAGATAGCGGTTGGAGATGTGGACGAGGAGCAGCCCGTCGGGCTTCAGCGCCCGGCGATAGACCTGAAGCGCCTCGCGGGTGAGGAGGTGGATCGGGATCGCGTCGGACGAGAAGGCGTCGACGGCGAGCAGGTCGAGCCGACCGGCGGGCTCCCGGGAAAGGCTGAGCCGGGCGTCGCCGAGCACGATTTTCGCCTGCGGCGCGCAGCGCGAGAGGAAGGTGAAGATCGAGGGGTTCCGGGCGATCCTGACCATGGCCGGATCGATCTCGAAGAAGCGCCAGTCCTGCCCGGGCCGGGCGTAGCAGGAGAGCGTCCCGGTGCCGAGGCCGACCACGCCGACCGCCGCATTGGGGCCGTGGAAGACCGGCAGCGAGTTCGATCGCGTAACCGACGCCCGAGTGGCGCGCATAATAAGACGTCGGCTCCGCCTCGCCGCCGGGCGTGAGATTCTGGACTCCGTGGAGCGTGGTGCCGTGGGTCAGCTGGCGCGACGGCGGAGTGTGCCGGGTGGTGACGGTATAGACCCCGAAATAGGAGCGGGTGCGCACGCCCGCCCGGCTTTCCTCCAGCTTGGTCCAGCCGCCATAGCTCAGCATCAAGGCGAGCAGCCCGGCGGCGAAGACCCATTGCCGGCCGATGAAGGCCAGAGCGACGAGCGAGATGAAGACGCTCCCGACAAGGGCGGTGCCGGCGGAGGTGAACGGCCCCAGATTCTGGTCGACCGCCCAGGAAAGGGCAAGGAGGCCGATCGCGATCAGCCAGCGCAGGGGCGCGGGCATGGCCTGCGCCCAGGGGATGAACGGCGATTGCGGCATCAGCACCGCCGCGGCGACGATCAGCAGCGGGTGCTCATAGGCCCAGTCGAACAGGGTCGGCGCCAGGATCGCGCAGAACATCCCGCCGATGACCCCGCCGACCGCCATGGCGAGGTAGAAGGCGGTGAGGTGCGCCGGTTCGGGCCGAAGCCGGTACATTTCGGCATGGAGGGCGACGGCGATGATGAGCAGGAGGAGCAGGCCGAGGGTGGCGGTGAAGAAGGGCTGGTCGGAGCCGCCGCTGAAGGCGAAGCCGCCGGCGACGAGCAGGAACAAGGGCGCGAGCCCGACGATGAGATTGGCCGCGCCCCGGCGGTGGGCGAAGGCGATGACGAAGCTCAGCAGGTAGAGGGCGAGCGGGAGCACCCACAGCAAGGGGACGGCGACGATGTCCGTGGTGAGGTGGGTGGTGGTCGAAAGCATCAGGCCCGACGGCACGGCGGCGAGCGCCACCCAGTGGAGCAGGCGCCGCCGGGACGGGGCCGGACCGGCCGCTTTCGCGACCGCCTCGACCGCCGCGGCCGGGACGGTGAGCGCGCAGGCCACCACCATCGTCACGAGCAGGATGTAACCGGCCGACCAGAGCAGGCTCTGCTGCTTCAGGGTCAGCAGCGGCTCGACCAGCAGGGGATAGGACAGCAGGCCCGCGAAGCTGCCGAGGTTGGAGGCGGCATAGAGCGGATAGGGATCGCCGCGCGCGCTCTCCAGAGCGTACCAGCGCTGCATCAGCGGCGCCTGGGCGGAGACGATGAGGAAGAGCGGCCCGATCGAGCTCGCCAGGAACCAGGGCGCCCACAAGGCCGGCACGGCCTCCGCCGGAAGCACGGCGCCCGAGACTCCGATCGGAAGCCACAAGGCCGCGACCGCGAACAAAGCGAGATGAAGTCCGGCCTGCCGCCGCGGCCGAAGCCGGGTCAGGAAATGGGCGTAGGCATAGCCGGCGAGGAGCAGGCCCTGATAGACCAGCATCGCGCTGTTCCACACCGCCGGCGCGCCGCCCAGCCTCGGCAGCGCCATCCGGGCGATCATCGGCTGGGTGAGGAAGAGCAGGAAGGAGCCCGTCAGCACGGTCAGCAGGAAAAGCGGCTTGGCGAAGCGCTCGCGGTCGCGGCTCAATTCGCGGACGTCGGTCATTCGGCCTCCAGCGCGGCGGCGAGGCGGGTCAGGACCCCGACGGTCTCGTCGACATGCTCGAGGTGGGTCCGGAACGACAGGATCGCGCAGCGCAGCCAGTCCGCCCCGCCGATCAGGGTGCCGCTGAGGAACACCCTCCCTTCCTCCTGGAGCCGCTGGAGGAGAGTGCGGTTGAAGGCGTCCGAGTCGCCCGACGCCGGGCGATAACGGAAAGCGACGATCGAGAGATCGGGGGGCGGGCCCACCTCCCATCCCGCCATCGCCGACAGACGTTCGTGGAAATAGCGGGCGAGCGCGAACTTCTCGGTCTGAGCCGCCCGGAAGGCCCGTACCCCGGCGAGCTGAAGCGGAAGCCAGAGCCTCAAGGCCCGGAAATGGCGGGTCAGCTCCGGCGAGAGGTCGCCGGGCGAAGGGCCGACCTCGGTCTCGGCGAAGGGGCGGATATAATCGGCACTGGCGCTGAACGCGTCGAACAGGGTCCGGCCGTCGCGGGCGACGACCGCGCCGGTCCCGTAGGGAAGGAACAGGGTCTTGTGCGGATCGAGCGCCACGGTGTCGGCTTGCTCGATCCCGCCCAGCGCGGCCCGCCCTTCCTCGCACAGCATGAACAGGCCGCCATAGGCGCCGTCGACATGGAGCCAGGCGCCATGGCGCTCGCAAAGGACGGCGATGTCGGCAAGCGGGTCGACGGCGCCGGTATCCACCGTCCCCGCCGAGGCGACGACCAGCCACGGGCGGACTCCGTCGGCCTTGTCCATCTCCAGAAGCTCTTCAAGCTTGTCTGCCCGCATGCGATGACGCTCGTCCGTGGGAACGAAGCGACGCGGTGCCCGCCGGCGGCCGGCGATTCGCAGGGCCTTCTCGATGCAGTGATGAGCGGTGGAGCTCAGATAGACGGCGCCCCCGCCCTCCTCGTCCCGAGCTTCGCGAGCGGCGACGATGGCCGTGAGGTTGGCCATGCTCCCGCCCGACGTGAGGGTTCCGGCGGCGGTGTCCGGAAAACCGATCGTCCGGGCGAGCCAGGCGACCGTGGCGTTCTCCATCCGGACGGCGCCCGGGGCCGCCGGAGCGAAGCCGGCATATTTGTTCGATGCGGCCGCCAGGAAGTCGCCGATCGCCGAATGGAAGAGGCCGCCGCCGGGCACATAGCCCATGAAGCGGGGCGAGGCGGTGGTGATGCCCGGTCGGTCGACGCAGCGGTCGAGATAGTCGAGGACCACATCCGCCGGCCGGCCTTCTTCGTCGAATTCGGGAGAGAGTGGGCCCCCGAACGGATCCCCGGCGCCGCGATAGGACGGCCCCTCCGGCAACTCCTCCAGAAAACGCTCCGCATGGGCGATGGCCGCCGCCGCCAGCGCCACTCTCTCCCGGGGACCGGGCTCGAGCGGCGCCGACTCTTCCCGCAGCCTGACGAGCTCCGCCCGAGCGGCCTTCGTCATGCGCCGAGCAGCCTCGCCGCCACCGGCGCGTGGTAGGTGAGCACGCCCGAGCAGCCCGCCCGCTTGAACGCCATCAAAGTCTCCATGACGAGCGCGTCGCGCTCGCCCGCGCCGGCCGCGGCGGCGGCCTCGATCATCGCATATTCGCCCGACACCTGGTAGGCGAAGACCGGCATTTGGAACCGTTCCTTCACCCGCCGGACGATGTCGAGATAGGGCAGGCCCGGCTTCACCATCACGCTGTCGGCGCCCTCGGCGAGGTCGAGCGCGACCTCGCGCAGCGCCTCTTCGGCATTGGCCGGATCCATCTGGTAGCTCTTCTTGTCGCCCTTGAGCAGGCCGCGCGAACCGACGGCGTCGCGGAACGGCCCGTAAAAGGCGCTCGCATATTTGGCGGCATAGGCCATGATCTGGACGTTGACATGGCCCTCGCGCTCCAGCGCCTGGCGGATGAGGCCGACGCGTCCGTCCATCATGTCGGACGGGGCGACGATGTCGGCGCCGGCCGCGGCCTGGACCAGCGCCTGCCGGGCGAGAACCGCGCTGGTCGAATCGTTGAGCACATAGCCCGCTGCATCGACGAGGCCGTCATGGCCGTGCGCCGTATAGGGATCGAGGGCGACGTCGGTGAGAACGCCGATTTCGGGCGCCGCTTCCTTCACAGCCCGAATCGCCCGGCAGATCAGATTGTCGGGATTGAGCGCCTCGCGCGCGTCTTCGGTGCGAAGCTCGCTCGGAGTGTTGGGGAACAAGGCGACGCAGGGTATGCCGAGGCCGCGCGCCTCCCGCGCCTTGTCGCCGAGCCGGTCGACCGACCAGCGCGAGACCCCGGGCAGGCTCGCGACCGGCTCCTCCACCCCCTGCCCTTCGGCGATGAACAAGGGCCAGATCAGATCGGAAGGAGTCAGCACCGTCTCCGCGAACAGAGCCCGGCTCCACGCGGCGGCGCGGGTGCGGCGGAGCCGTAGGGCTGGGAAAGCGGCATGGCTCATGGGCGAGGCTGTAACGTCCCTTCACGCCCCTGCAAAGCGCGGCTCGACGAGCGTCGCGACTTCCTTGTGTCGTAACCGGAACGATGTCATTCTCGATATTCGAATACAGACTTCCGGACTCACTCTTGGGGATGAAAGGGGCAGTCGATGAAGTTTACCAGAACGCTCGCTTTGCGCATCGGGATCGTGGCCGCGGCGATGCTCGCCGGGACCGGGCCGGCTTTGGCCCAGCCCAATCCAATTCTCTATCTGACCGGCCTCGAATATTATTCGGCCGGGGGGAAGAACTGGGTCCGCCACCGCTACGACGTGTTCAACAAGGACCAATATCCCGCGGCGATGTTCGCCCCTGCGCCGGCGCTGCCGCCGTGCGGGTCCAACACCAATTCGTCGCGCTCCTGGGTCGATTTCTTCGACTCGCGCGGCAAGCGCCTCTACGGCTTCTGCGCGCTCGGCAGCCCGAACGACCTCGGCAGCATCTGGTTCGCGACCGAGGAGGGCACGATCCCGCCCAGCTACATCTATATCGAGATCAACGACCGCCAGACCAACAAGAAATACAAGTCGAACCTGGCCGATACGACGCTCTGAATCCTCCCCATGGCGGAGCCATGGGGAGGGGGACCAGCCGAAGGCTGGTGGAGGGGTAATTGCGCGGGCCTGCGCAGCTACCCCTCCACCATGCTTCGCATGGTCCCCCTCCCCATCTGCGATGGGGAGGATCAATGGCACTTGTGCCCCCGCCCCGGCGTTGCCACCTGAATGCCCTTGAACCTTCCCGTTCCCAAAGAAGCCGTCCTCGTCGTCAACGCCCATTCCCGCAAGGGACAGGCGCTGTTCCGCGAAGCGTCCGACAAGCTCCGCGCGGCCGGGGTCGTGCTGACCAGCGCCTTCGCCCTGCGCGACCCGAGCCTGCTCGTCCCGACCGTCAAGGAAGCCGTTCGAAGCGGTGCGCCGATGGTGATCGTCGGCGGCGGCGACGGCTCGCTTTCCTATGCCGTCGACGAGCTGGTCGACCGCGACTGCGTCTTCGCCTTGCTTCCGCTCGGCACCGCCAACAGCTTTGCCCGGACCCTCGGGATCCCGCTCGACCTCGACGGGGCGATCGCCACGATCGCGACCGGGCAGCGACGGCGGATCGATCTGGGAATGATCGACGGCGATTATTTCGCCAATTGCGCCGCGATGGGCCTGTCGCCGATGATCGGCGAGGGCGTTCCCCACAATCTGAAGCGCTATCTCGGCCGGGTCGGCTATCTGATCTGGGCAATCTGGTGCCTGATCCGCTTCCATGCCTTCCGGGTTACCGTGCGCGGCGACGGGATAGACGAGACGTTCTGGGCGACCGAGCTGCGGATCGCCAATGGCGGCCACCATGGCGGGGTCGAGCTGATCGAGAGTGCCGAGGTCGACAGCGGACAGATCATCGTCCAGGCCGTGGTCGGCCGACGCGCCTCGAGCCTCGTCTGGGACTGGTTCGCCAAATATTGGAAGCTCCCGGCCCGCCACCGGACGACCCGCGAGTTCCACGCCGCCCGGCTCACCATCGAAACCCGGCCGCGCCAGCGCATCTCGATCGACGGCGAGGTGCTGGCCAAGACCCCGGTCGTGGCCCAGGTGGCGGAGCGGGCCATCGAGGTGGTGGTCCCGGCCTGATTCCGTCATTGCGAGGAGCGCAGCGACGAACCAATCCAGCTTCGCGCGCCGGAGCCGCCGGATGGCTTCGCTTCGCTCAATGACGGACCTAGCCCGTCGGGTTGAGCCTTCCGCCCGGCTCGGCTCCGGCCTGCGCTTCCTCGATACATTCTTCCGGGTCGGGCGGCGGCCCCATCCGGCTCTTTCGCCAGCCGCCGTGAAGGTAAAAGGCGATGGCCATGGCCATGTTGGCGAAGGAGCTGACCGGGAAGCTCAGCCACAAGGCGTCGGCGCCGAGCCAGGGATAGGCGCCGAGCGCGAAGCCGAGGCGGACCGGAACGAGGCCGACGAACAGGATGATCAGCGGCCCGATCACCGCCCCGTTCGCCCGAACCGTCCCGAACAGCACCAGGGTCACCCCGAACAGCAGGAAGCTCCAGGTGGCGAGGATCTGGATGTGGCGGGCGATCGGAAGCGCCGGGCTGTCGCCGCCGAGGAACAGGGCCAGCGCGGGGCGATCGGCCAGCGCGAGCAGGACGACCAGGCCGAGGGTGATCAGGATTGCGAAGGTCACGCCCGAGCGGGTGATCGCGCTCACCCGGTCCCAGCGGCCGGCGCCGATATTCTGGGCGACCATCGCGCTGACCGCCGCGCCGAGCGCCATCGCCGGCATCTGCAAATAGGTCCAAAGCTGCATCGCGACCCCGAAGGCGGCGGCGGTCGCCACGCCCTCCCGGTTGACCAGCCCGATCAGAGCCAGCGCCGAAGCGGAGATGACGATCATCTGAAGGCCCATCGGAAAGCCCTTGCGGACGATCGTTGCGAGCAGGGCCGGATCCGGCTTCAGATAGCGGAATTCGGCGCCGCGCAGCCGAAGCGGCAGATCGCGTGCATAGATGTAGGCGAGCAGGGCGGCGAGGCTGACGACATTGGCGATCACCGTCGCCGTCGCCGCTCCGGCGATTCCGAGCCTGGGCGCCGGCCCGAGGCCGAGGATGAAGACCGGGTTGAGGCCGCTGTCGAGCAGCACCGCCAGGATCATGAACCACAGGGGCGTCAGGGCGTCGCCGCTTCCCCTCAAGGCCATCATCCACGACACCATGATCAGGGCCGGCGGCATGGCGATGAAGATCACCCTCAGATAAGCGAGCGCCAGCGGCGCCGCGTCCGCGGGGGTTCCGAGCACGTCGAGGATGGCGGGGGCGAACAGCCAGCCGGCGCCCGAGACCGCGGCCGAGACGAACAGGAAGGCCCCGGTCGCGGTGCCGATCACGCGCCTCGCCCCGTCGACGTCGCGGCGGCCGAAGCTCTGGCCGACGAGAATGGTCGTCGCCATCGAGAAGCCGAAGACGAAGGCGGTCACCATGAACATGATGATGTTGGCGTTGGACGTCGCGGCGAGCGCGTCCTCGCCGAGGAAGCGGCCGACCCAGATGGCGTTGATCGAGCCGTTCAGCGACTGAAGGATCGAGGAGCCCAGCGTCGGCAAGGCGAAAGCGAGCAGGGTCGGCCCGATCGCGCCCGAGGTGAGATCGCGCTGGCCGGGGCGGGCTGGGGCTTGCGGTGACTCGGCCATTCGCACTCCCTACCGTCATTCCGGCGAAAGCCGGAACCCATGAACACCGCCGGTCGGGATTTCGTGCCGCGGTGGTCATGGATCCCGGATCAAGTCCGGGATGACGCTATCCCAGCCGAGCCAGCGCCGCCCGATACTTCTCCGCGTCCGACGCCTTCTCGGCATGATCCGCCCGCGCCTTCTCCACCGCCTCCGGCTTCGCCCGCTCGACGAAGCTGGGATTGGCGAGGCGTCCGGCGAGCGAGTCGCGTTCCTTCTCGGAAGCCTCGGCCGCCTTGGCGAGCCGCGATCGCTCGGCGGCGATGTCGATCACGCCTTCGAGCGGCAGGATATAGGTCGCTTCGTCGACGACGATCTGGGCGGCCCCGCCCGAAGCTTCGCCGAAGTCGATGCCCTCGACCCGGGCCAGCCGCCGGAGCGCGGAATCGTGCCGCTCCAGGCGCCCGCGGGTCGCTTCGCCGGAGTCCCTGACATGCAGCGGCAGCTTCGCGCCCGGCGGTACATTCAGCTCCGCCCGAGCGGCGCGGATGCCGCTTACGAGCCGGATCAGCCAGTCGATCTCCGGCCCCGCCGCCGGATCGAGCGCCCGGGCGTCCGGCATCGGCCATTTCGCCACGATCAGCGGAGAGGGCCGCGGGTTGGCGCTCCATAGTTCCTCGGTGATGAACGGCATGAACGGGTGGAGCATGACCAATATCTGGTCGAGCACCCAGGCCGCGACGGCCTTCGTCTCCTCGTCGATCTGGCCTTTGATCAGCTCGAGATACCAGTCGCAGAAGGTGGCCCAGACGAAGTGGTAGAGGCCGTTCGCGCTCTCGTCGAAGCGAAACTCTGCGAGGCTCAGGTCGAGCGCCTGAACCGTCTTCACCGTCTCGCCGATGATCCAGCGGTTGACCGGCGACGCCGCCTCCGGCGGCTCCAGCCCCGCGCTCGCGCCGATGCCGTTGGCCTGGCAGAAGCGGGCCGCGTTCCACAGCTTGGTGGCGAAGTTCCGATAGCCTTCGACCCTTTTCTCATCGAGCTTGATGTCGCGCCCCTGGCTCTCCATCGCGGCCATCGTGAAGCGGAGCGCGTCGGCGCCGTAGCGGTCGATCAGGCCGAGCGGATCGACCGTATTGCCCTTCGACTTGGACATCTTCTGGCCCTTGGAATCGCGGACCAGGCCATGGAGGTAGAGCGTCTTCCAGGGGATCTCCTTCATGAAATGGAGGCCCTGCATCGCCATCCGGGCGTCCCAGAAGAAGATGATGTCGAAGCCGGAGATCAACACGTCATTGGGATAATGGCGCTTCAGCTCCTCGCGTCTGCTCCGGCCAGCCCAGCGTCGCGAACGGCCACAGCGCCGAGGAGAACCAGGTGTCGAGCACGTCGGGGTCGCGCCGCAGCGGACGATCGCCGGCCTCGAGCCGCGCCTCCTCCTCGGTCTCGGCGACGTAGACATTGCCCTGCCCGTCGTACCAGGCCGGGATCTGGTGCCCCCACCAGAGCTGGCGCGAGACGCACCAGGGCTGGATGTTCTCGAGCCAGTTGAACCAGGTCTTTTCCCAGGTCTTCGGAACAACCTTGATGTCGCCGGAACGCACCGCCTCGATCGCCGGCCCGGCGAGGGTCCTGGCGTCGACATACCATTGGTCGGTCAGCCAGGGCTCGATGACGACTCCGGAGCGGTCGCCATAGGGGATCTGGATGACTCGGTCCTCGACCCGCTCGAGAAAGCCCTGCGCCTCGAGCATCTCGACGACCCGTTTCCTCGCCTCGAAACGGTCGAGGCCGAGCAGCTCCTCGGGAACCAGTCCGTCCTGCGTTTGCGCCACCTTCGCGTCGCCGCTCAGCATGTTGAGCATCCCGGCGGGCTTGAAGCCGGCGCGCTTGCCGACCTCGAAATCGTTGAAATCGTGGCCGGGCGTGATCTTGACGGCGCCCGAACCCAGCTCGGGATCGGCATGCTCGTCGGCCACGATCGGAACCAGCCGGCCGGTCAGCGGCAGGCGGACGCGTTTGCCGACCAGCTTCGTGTAGCGCTTGTCGGTCGGGTGGACGGCCACCGCCATGTCGGCCAGCATCGTCTCCGGCCGGGTGGTGGCGACGTGGACATCGCCGCTGCCGTCCTCCAGCGGATATTTGAGATGCCAGAACTGGCCCTGCACCTCCCTGGTCTCGACCTCCAGATCCGAGATGGCGGTTCCGAACCTGGGGTCCCAATTGACCAGACGCTTGTCGCGGTAGAGCAGGCCCTCGCGATAGAGGTGGACGAACACCTTGAGCACCGCCGCGGAAAAGCCCGGATCCATGGTGAAGCGCTCGTTGGCCCAGTCGCACGAGGCGCCGAGCCGGCGAAGCTGGCGGGTGATCGCTCCGCCGCTCTCGGCCTTCCACTCCCACACCTTCTCGACAAACTGCTCGCGCGTGTAGTTCGTGCGCTTGTCCTGCCGCTCCTCCAGCTGGCGCTCGACCACCATCTGGGTGGCGATGCCGGCATGGTCCATCCCGACCACCCAGAGCGAATCCTTCCCCTGCAGCCGGGCGTGGCGGACGAGGATGTCCTGGAGCGTATTGTCGAGCGCGTGGCCGATATGGAGCGAGCCGGTGACGTTGGGCGGCGGGATGACGATGGTGAACGGCTCGGCGTCGGGCCGCTCGGGGCGGAACAGCCCCTCCTTTTCCCAACGGGCGTACCAGCGGGATTCGATTTCGGCCGGGTCGAAGGTCTTGGGGAGCTCGGTCATGGGACGCCTTTAGCGGCAGGCGTTCGCCAATGGGAACCGTCAATCAAGGGGACAGATCGCCATTCGTGATGCCGTCGCTCAATTCGGAAATCAGGTCCTGGCTATGGACTGCGCTGTCACTCTCGTCCTTCCAGGCGACCAGTTCCGGCTCCGCGCCGGAATTGTCAAAGACCCAAGCTCGATCAGATTGCCAGAAAAACCACGAAAATTCTTTGAAGGATCGGAGACGTCGTGTCGCCACTTTAGCGTCAGGGACGTCGTGGCCGCCCTTGGCAACCCGCAGTCGAATTCGCTCCAGCTGCAATTGGACGGTATCGAGATAGACGTAGATGAACCGGATCTCGAAGCCCCGTTCCTTCGCCTTTCTCACAAGTCGGCGGTACTTCGGCGTCGAAAGCACCGTTTCCACGCCGATCGTCTGATGGACGTCGATTGACGCGTCGAGCCAAGCCTCGATGCGCCTCACAGCCTCGAGATTCGCTGCCGCGGCTTCCATTCCTTCGGCCGATTGCAAACGCTGCGTCAGGAGATCAGGATTGATGATCCAGACGGATCCATCGAACTCGGAAACATCGCTTCTGCCATACGCGGTGCTCTTGCCGCTGCCGTTCGGTCCAGCCACGATCCAAGTCGTGGCGACGCCACGCCCTTGCTGTTCAATCGTCGCCCAGCAGGCGATTTTCGCTTCGCGCCTGACGCACGTTGGCTGCGAACGATGCGCTGAGGTCGGCCGTGAAGCTTGGGCTGTCTGCGTCGAGGATGCGCAGCTTGATCGGCTTTCCGTCCACCTCAACGGTGCGGTATCGTGCGCGAGCCGGAGCCCCCGGGTCCAACGGGCCCTCCACCACGGTGATCTTGCGAGCAAGTTTCTTCATGGCTGGAATATAGGCCTGCGCTTTCGGCCTGCCCAGCCCCTCTCAGGAATTCCCGAATTTCGGATAGGGCGACGAAGCTAGAGCGACTTGCCCGTGATCCGGGCGATCTCGCGGGTGACCAGCTCCTCGACCATGTCGGGGAGATTGCGGTCGAGCCAGTCCTTGAGCAGCGGCTTCAGCATCTCGCGGACCGCAGAGCCCAGAGCGGCATCGTCGGCGGGGACGGCCTCCGACCGCTCGCGCAGGCCGGCGAGCGCGGCGAGCGACTGGCGGCTGGCGATGGCGGCGTCGTCGGAGACCAGGCTCTGGCCTTCGCCGACCGGGTCCTGAAGCTCCAGGACGTCGTCCTCGTCGGGCGGCGCCGGCCTCGGCGCCTCGGCCGGACGCGAGCCGCGGGCGGGACGCGCCGCCGGGCGGCCGTCCTCGGCGATCACCCTCTTGATGGAGGCGAGTATGTCCTCCATCGAGGGTTCCTGGTTAATATCCCCCATATCGAGGGGCTTATCGCTCATTCCGTGGGCGGTGTCACGGGGGAGTTTGAGGTCCCCGCCACCGTACGGGTGGAGACGGCCTGGGGCGCTGGGTCGTCATTCCAGTCCGACCCCCGCTTGCGGGTGCGTTTGTAATGGTCGACCGGATCGTAAAGCGCTCCGCCGTCGAGGTTGATGTCCTCGGCTTCCGCGCGTCCCATCGCGTTCAGCAGGGCGAAGCCGGCGACATAGGCGTCGCGCCGGGCGGTGACGAGCAGAACCTGGCTGTTGAGCAGCTCCTGCTCGGCATTGAGCACGTCGAGGACGTTGCGGGTGCCGACCGTCTGCTCGGCACGAGTTCCTTCCAGCGCCAGGGTGTTGGCGTTGACCGCCACCTGGTTGGATTCGATCGCCTCGACCGACGCCTGGTAGCTCGAGAAAGCGGCGCGGGTGTTGGCGACGACCAGGCGCTCGGTCTCCACTCCGCGTTCGAGCAGCTGGCTCTGGATCGCCTGCGACTGGCGCACCCGCGCGCCGACGAGGCCGCCCTGATAGATGGGAATCCGCGCCTGAACGCCGACCCGGCCCTGGAAGATCTGGTTCGGGGCACCCGGGGCGAACTGATCGCCGGCGGTGCCGAGATAATTGGTCGCGTCGGTGCCAGTCACCCCCGAGACGGTCGGCAGGCGATCGGCTCGGGCGACCGAGACGTCGCGGCCGGCGGCCCGGGCCTGGGCGGCGATGGAGACGAGGTCGCTGTTGTTGGCCAGAGCGATGTCGACCGCATCGTCGGCGGTCGCCGGCAGCGGCGGAAGCGCCGGCGGCGGAGCGAGCTCCTCGGGCAGCTCGCCGATCACCCGGCGGTAATTCTCCTCGCTGCCGCTGAGCCGGCCCTCGGCCGTGGCCAGAGCGCTTTGCGCCAGCGCCAGGCGCGCTTCCGACTGGGCGACGTCGGTGCGGGTGAGATCGCCCACCTCGAAGCGGTCGCGGCTGGCCTGCAAATTGGTCTGCAGGACCCGGACCTGATTCTGGTTGAGAGTGACGATCGAACGGTCGCGGATCACGTCCATATAGGCGCCGACCGCCTCGGTGAAGATGTCGCCCTCGGTCGCCTTGAGGCTGGCCCGGCCGGCGAGCACGCGGTCGTCCGCGGCGCGGATCGAGTTGCGGACCCGGCCGCCGTTGAACAGGGGATAGCTGACGTCGACGCTGGCGCTGATGTTGCGCCCGCCGCCGCCGCCGGTCTGGAACAGGTCCTGATTGACTCCGGCGGTGCCCGCAAGCTGGGGCCGGCCGGCCGCTCGGGCGACGGCGACGCCTTCGTCGAGCGAGCGAAGCTGAGCGCGCTGCGCCATGATCGTGGGGTTGCCGGCATAGGTCTTCACCAGCGCTCCGGTCAGAGTCTCCGCGGCGGTCGCCGCCGCTCCCGTCAACAGCGCCGCCGCCGCCACGGCGGCCATCAGCCCTCCCCGCATTTTCCTAAACTCCACTGTCAAAATTCGAACGCCCGCGGCTTCGCGAAGCCGGGCAGGATCGCCGCCGCGGCGTCGGCAAATGCCGCCATTCCAAACCCTTCGCCTGCCCGGCGGCCGATGGCAAGCCGAGTGATTCCGTTTTCGAGCAGTCCGGCCGCGAGGCGGCCGCCGTCGGCGAGCTGGGCGACCAGCGCCTCCGGAACAGTTTCGACGGCTCCGTCGATCAGGATGAGATCGTACGGCGCCCAGTCGCGGCAGCCCTCGGCGGGCGGCCCTTCGACGAACCTGACGCCGGTTCCGGCGAGGTTGGCCCGGGCCTGTGCGGCGAGGTCGGAATCCTCCTCCACCGCGACCACGGGACCGGCCAGCCGGGCCAGCAGGGCGGCGGCGTAGCCGGTCGCGGCCGCCACGACCAGAACTCGTTCGCCCGGCTTCGGCGCCGCCTCGGTCAGCAGCCGGCCGAGCGCCATCGGGCTGTTGAAATCGCGGCCCGGCTTCAGCGGCACGAGCGCGTCGGCATAAGCGAGCGAGGCCCGCGCCGCCGGCACGAACCGCTCGCGCGCCACCTCGCCCATCGCCGCGAGCACGCGCGGGTCGTTGGTGCCCGTCGTGCGCAACTGGCTGGCGATCATCGCCCTGCGCATCAGATCGAAATTATGTTCGGTCATCTTTAAGCCGTCTCTTGGCACAACTGTCTTAGTGATGCAATACACCTTCGCGCTACAGCGGCTTTTATCGGTAAGGCCTCCTCAGGCCAAGCGGATAGTCCGGACATAGGGGCGAGGCAGCAAGAGGCGTGCCAGCAGGCGCGGCGAGGCCGGCCGCCGGGCAAAGCCGGCGGCCCGCGTCCGAATGCGGACACGCGCGTCCGCGCGCGGACAGCTCAAAAGGTGGTTGACTTGGTGCGCCGCCGTGGAACAAGTGCGCGGAGCGGCCCGATGGCGGAGTGGTTACGCAGAGGACTGCAAATCCTTGCACGCCGGTTCGATTCCGGCTCGGGCCTCCAACTTCTTGTCGCTGTCGATTTTCACCCCGGGCGCTCATTTTGCAAAATGAGCACGGGGGGTAGGGCCCGCCGGTGCCCCATCCTGCTCAAGCGCGAAACGCCGCGTTCCTCGAGTACCGGATTCTTGACCCGCACTCGATGCCCTCAACAGATGCGGAAGCCAGTGGAAAAGAAATTGATCCGAAGCGAGTTGTGAACGGCCTCATGCCGCTCGACCTCTATAAATAGAGCGCTGCACGTGGCGAGGGGCTTACCGGCGATATGCATCGGAAATGGATTAATACGCGCTTGAAGCTCCATTTTGAGTGTGCAAGCAAAAGTCCGTAAACACAAAGAATAGCTAAGTCTCGAACTTGACGCATGTGCAATGCAGTCCGCTCATCGCAGGCTGTATTCTTGCGGGATTGAGTCTCGTCCGGCGCACGAATGTGGTGCCTGCGCCATTTTTGCGTCCGTTTTGCATTAGAATTTAGGGGGATGTCCTCGCATGGGCTCTGCTCCGGCCGACGAAGACGGGACCTTACCGAGCCCGCCGGTCGCGGGGAAGCGCGAGCAAGCTGTATCCGAACCTCAGATCGCCCTGCCCGAAGGCGGGCGCATCAGCGGCTATGGCGATATTCTCCAGGCCGATCCGGCGACGGGCGCCCCGGTCTATGCGATCGCCCTGCCGGTCACGCCCGCGCGTGCCGCGACGCCGAGCCTGACGCTGCAATATGCCACGGCCGCCGCGAACGGCGCCTTCGGCGTCGGCTTCTCATTGCCGCTGCCCAGCATCAGCCTGCAGACCGACCGGGGCATTCCCCAATATGCCGGTGCCAACTCGTATCTCCTGGGCGGGCAGCAGCTCGTCCCGAGTTACGACGAGACCGCGCCCGGGGAATGGCGGCGGGCGACTCGGAGCGTCACCGGCGGGCCGGCCGGAGCGGACGTCGAATATCAGGTCACGGCCTATCGCCCGCGCGTCGAAACCGCTTTCGATATCGTCGAGCATTGGGTCCGGACGGCCGACGGGCTCAGCCATTGGCGGATCGTCGACGCCCGGTCGACCGAGACTCTTCTCGGCACGGGCGACCTGAGCCGAGTCTACGATCCCGATGCGCCGACTCACATCTTCGAATGGCTCGCCGACTTCACGCTCGATGCCCACGGCAACCGGATCGAATATCGCTACAAGACCGAAAACGGCGAGAACGTCCCCGATACCCTGGCCAATCGCGGCCGCGACGACCGCGCCCGGCGCTACATCGAGCGTATCTCCTACGGCAATTACGGGCAGGCCGGCGGAACGCAGGCCTTCGCCTTCCATGTCGTATTCGATTACGGTGAATATGATCTCCTCGATCTGGCCGGCAATCCCGACCTGTTGCCGGTGCGGCCCTGGACCGCCCGCCCCGACCCCTTCTCGACCTATCGCTCCGGCTTCGAGATTCGGACCTATCGTCGCTGCAACGCCGTGCTCATGGTGCATGAGCTCCCGGCCGAGACCGGGATCGCGCAATGCGTCGTCGGCGCGACCTTGCTGTCCTACAGCGACGATCCGACCGGCTCGCAGCTCCTCGCCTCGCAGCGCATCGGCTATCGCTACAAGGACGGCGTCTACGCAACTCTGCCAATGCCGCCGACGAGTTTCGACTACACGCCGTTCCGGCCGCAGGGCTATGCCCTCGGCGAGCTGCGCTGCGCCGGCTCGGAAGGCTTTTCCGGGCCGCTCGACGGCGGGTTGTACCGGCTGGTCGACCTTTACGGCGACGGCATTGCCGGCATCCTCTACGCCGACTCCTCCTCCCTGCTCTACTGGCGCGCGCTGGGCGACGGCCTGTACGACGCCCCTGTCACCCTGCCCCAGGCCCCGAACGAGTTCCGGCTGGAACGGCCCAGCTACGGCCTGATGGACGTTGACGGCGACGGGGCCCTCGACCTCCTCGTCAGCGATTCGGCGAGGGCCGGTTTTTACGGCAACGACTGCGACGGAACTTGGCGGGCGTTTCGCGCTTTCCAGCGCTTCCCCACCGGTTTCCTGCAGGGCAATTCCGTCTTCGCCGACCTCAGCGGTGACGGCCTTGCGGACCTGTATGCGCCCGTGCCGGGCGCAGTCCGCTTCTATCCCTCGCGCGCCGAAGCCGGATTTGGGCCGCCTCGACTGGCGCCCAACGAATTGGGCGTGCCGGAGCAGGATGCGGCCAGCCAGACCGGGTTTGCCGGTTTCGTCGACATCTTCGGCGACGGCCTGCCGGCCCGGGTCATCCTCGCCGGCGGCCGGGTCCAGGCCTGGCCGAATCTCGGGCACGGCCGCTTCGCTCCGCCGGTCACCTTCGCGGGCGCACCGCAATTCTCGTCGCAGTTGAAGCTCAACCGACTGATGTGGGCCGACGTCAACGGCAGCGGTCGTCCCAGCCTGCTGCTCGTCTATCCCGGTTCGGTCGAGATCTATCTCAACCAGTCGGGCAATGCCTTTTCCGCCCCGATACGAGTCGAGATCCCGATCGACCTCACGGATTCCGACCAGCTGTCGGTGGCCGACGTGTTCGGCGACGGCGGCAGCTGCCTGGTGTTCAGCCTCGCCGGTGCGCCCGTCCGCCATTATTACATCGATTTCTCCGGCCGCTTGCGCCCCAAACTGCTCGATCAGATCGACAATCACGGCGGCCGGCTGACGCAGCTGCGCTTCCGCAGCTCCACCGATTATTATCTCGCCGCCCGCGCCCGGGGCGAGGGCTGGGTGACCAAATTGCCTTCGCCGGTTCCGGTTCTGGCCGAGGTCGTCGAGGAAGACCTCATCGCCGTCACCCTGACGCGGCGGGTCTGCGAGTATCGCGACGGCTTCTTCGATCCGGTGGAACGCAAGTTCCTCGGCTTCGGCTACAGCCAGAGCCAGGACACGCAGAGCTTCGCGCCCGCCGTCTGGCAATTCCCGTCGCGGGACGCTCCCCCCTCGGAAGGGACGAGCGGCCTGCCGCCCGTCCGCCCGGCGCTGGCGAAGACATGGTACGACACCGGAGCCTTCATTCTCGGGCCGGCGCTGCAGGCGCAATATCACGGCGAATATTTCGCCGGGGATGCGGACGCCCTCAAACTGCCGCCCGACATGTTTTCGCCGGAGATCCTGGCCAGCGACGCGGAAACCCGCCGCCAGGCCTGCGTCGCCCTCGCCGGCTCGCAATTGCGACAGGAGGTCTATGAGGTCGGCGACGACGGACTGCCCGGCGAGGTGCCGCTGAGCGTGGCCCAGGCCAATCGGTATGTGGACCTGCTGCAGCCCTGCATCGACGGTCAATATGCCGTATTCCAGGTCAAGCCGCGCGAGAGCGCGACGAGCAATTACGACCAGATCGCCGCCGATCCGCGAATCGAGCACGGCTTCACGCTCGAAACCGATCCCTACGGCCACCCAACCCTGGTGGCCACCATCTGCTATGGCCGAAGAACGGTGCCGGCCGGAGCGCCGCCGCGCCAGCAATATCTGCTCGCTCTGGCGACCCAGGCGAATTTCATCAACGTCACCGAGCCCTATCATCTCATCGGCCAGCAATATCAGCAGGTCGCCTACGCGCTTTCGGGCCTCGATCCGGCACCTTCCCTTCATTTCAGCTTCGAGGCTTGCGCGACACAGGTCTCGGCGGCCCTGGCGAACATAATTCCACCGGGGCAGGACTTCACTCCGGGGCAGCTCGAGGCGCGGGTCGGGCAATGGTCGCAGACTTTATTCTGGGATGAGCCGCTCGGCGCGGCCTTGCCGCTGGGCCAGACGACGCGGCAGGCGCTCGTCTATTGCGACCAGGCCGCCGTCTTTCCACAAAGCCTGGTCGAAAAGGTTTACGACACCGACGTCGTCACTCCGGAACTGCTGGAGCAGCAAGGCGGCTACCGGCTCGATTCCGCCAGCGGCTATTGGTGGAACCAGCATCTGATCGCGCATTATGCCGGTGCGGAGGGCTATTATTCGCTAATCGAGACGGTCGACCCCTTCGGCGCCGCCACCCAATTCGGCTACGATCCCTATTGGCTGGCGGTACTCACCGCTACCGATGCGCTGTCGCAAACCGTTCGTTCGGCCTTCGACTATCAGGCAATGAAAACTCGGTCGTTGACCGACGTCAACGAAATCGTCTCCGAAGTCCTGTTCGACCCGCTGGCGCAGGTGATTGCCGCCACGCTCTACGACCAGCGCGGCGGCGTGACGAACGGCAACCAGCCCCTGTCGGCCTATGTCGAACAGCCTTTTTCCTGTGGGCCGCAGGTTCTCGCCGATCCGGGAAAATATCTCCAGGGCGCCAGCAGCTTCTTTGCCTACGATCTGTTCGCCTGGCAGCGCGACGGCGCTCCGCCGAACAGCATCTCGCTGACCCGCGTGGACTGGTATTTCGCCCCGGACGGCAGTCCGGCACCGGCTTCCCCTATCCGTCGAACGATCGCCTATTGCGACGGATTTGCTCGGACGCTTTGCACCGCCGCCGCCGTGGACAGCGCCGCGATCGCGCCGGATTCCTACCCGCCGCATTGCGAGCCCGCGTCAGGCGAACTCGCCTGGATCGTCTCCGGCCGTGTCGTCAACAACGAGCGCGGCGAGCCGGTCCGCCGCTACGTGTCCTATGTATCAGCCGAGCCGGAATATGCGCCGCTGCCGGACGTACCGTTCACGACCTATGCCTATGACGCGGCCGACCGCGTCGTCCGCACCGACACGCCGGACGGGTTCTTCCGCTCCACGGTCTATACGCCCTGGTCCGAAATCGTCAGCGACGAGGATGACAACGTCCTTCAGTCCGCCCCCTACCGGCGGATCGTCATCGACGGGGAACCGGCGGCGCCGGAGGTCCGGGCGGCGCTTGAGAAAACGGCGGTCTTCGCGGGCACGCCGACGACGTCGCACTACAATGCCCGCGGCAACACGATCCAGCGCAACCAGATCAATGCCGCCGACGATGAGGGGACGGTCGGCACTTTCGAGCTGGTCACCTCTTATTGGGTCGACGTGTCGGGCGCCAACCTGCGCGTCGCCGATCCGCGCTTCTACGACCCGGCCACGCCGAACGTCCCCAGGGCGTTCAATTACGTCAATATCCTCGACATGGCGGGCCGGGTGATGTCGTCGCAAAGCGTCGACGCCGGGCTCGCCACCCTGGTTTCGGATGCGCTGGACGGGATGATCGACCATTGGAACGCCCGCGGCTTCCGCCTGGTCACCGCCTTCGACGCGCTTCATCGCGAGATCAGCAAGAGCGTTATCGGCGGCGGGCTCGACCAGATCGTGCAGCGCACGGAATATGGCACCGATCCGGCGACCCGAAGCGTCAATCGCGTCATTCGTTCCTACGGCGAAGCGGGCGTGGTCGAAATCGAGCGCTATGACCTTTCCGCCGAGCCGGTGCGCAGCATCACGCGCCTGCTGCAAGGCTATAAGGAGATGGTCAACTGGGGCGATCCGCTCGTCGTGCCGCTGATGCCCGAGCGCTGGGTCCAGTCCTGGCTGCGCAACGCCTATGGAGAGATTCAGGCCGCCGGAAATGCCGACGGGAGCGAGACCCGCTATAGCTGTTTCCTGAACGGCTGGCTGAACTCGGTGGCGTTGCTGCTGCCGGGGGCCGAGGCGCCGACGGCGATCGTCCGGAGCCAAAGCTTCAACGCCACCGGCGCTCGGCGCGTCGTCGCTTATGCCAATGGCGTCGGCACGGACTATAGCTACGATCCAGCCACGCTCCGGCTCGTGCGCATCCTCTCCACTCGCGGTTCCGACGGCCGGGTGCTGCAGGACGCCGCCTACACTTACGACCCCGTCGGCAATGTCAGCAACATGACCGACGCCACTCAGCCGGTGAGCTTCTTCGACGGGCAGACCACGTCCGGTGTCAAGGATTACACCTACGATGCCATCTACGAACTGGTCGCGGCCACGGGACGCCAGATGGCGGCGCAGGCGCCGGGACAGCTCGAGCCGTACCGTCGCAGCTTCCAATACGATCTTTCCGGCAACATCACCCAGGTCCGCACCGTCGCGAACAGCAACGGGGGAACGAGCGATTTCGCGGTGGCCGCGACCTCCAATCACACGGTGCCGGCCGACATGATCTCGGGCGGAAAGACTCCGGACGATTTCTACGACCCGACGGGCAATCTCGTCAGCCTCCGGCAGCCGGTGCCGGACCCCGAACTTCCGGCCCTCGCCTTCGATTTTCGCAATGCCCTGGCCTCGGCGGTGATCACCCCCCGCGGCAGCGGCGATCCCGATTCGGCCTGGTTCACCTACGATGCGGCCGGCGTGCGCGCCCGCAAGGTCGTGCAGCGCCTCACCGAGGGCGGCAAGCGGATCGAGGATAGCCTCTACGTCGGCGACGTCGTCGTCGTTAGAGCCGCGCCCGAGGGCCAGCCGGCGACCGAGCAGATCGTGTCGCTGAAGCTCATCGTCGCCGGCCAGTGCATCCTCGTCACCAGCGTGACCGAGCCCGTCGCCGGCGAGGGCGGCACGCGCAACTATCGCTACCAGCTCGACGACCTGCTGGGTTCGGTGAACTTCGAGCTCGACGATTCCGGCCAGATCATTACCTATGAGGAATATTATCCCTTTGGCGGCGCGGCGGTCATCGGCGGCACCAACGCTTCGGAAGTCGAACGCAAACGCTATCGCTTCACCGGCAAGGAGCTCGATCGGGCCACCGGCTTCTATTATTTCGGCCAGCGCTATTATTCTCCCTGGATGGGGCGCTGGATAACGCCCGATCCGGCCGGCCCGGTCGACCGGCTCAACCTCTACACCTATGCGGACAACAATCCGGCCACCCTGGTCGATCCCACCGGCTTCAATCCGCTGACGCCGGAGGAGGTGGCCTACTGGCTCAGCGTCGTCGACCAGCAATACCGCTATCTCACCCCGACCGAATATGAGGCCAACCGCACCGTTGCCTTGTATGAAAGCCAGGAGATACGGAAGAGCAACTCGCTGCTGTTCGGCGACGAGAATCAGCGCTTTTCGACGGCGTTGGAACAGAGCATCTTCGACAAATTCAACGAATTCAGCGGCCTTTTCTTCGTCTCCAACCCCGTGCTTGCCGAGCATTGGGACACCGCAAATTCGCGCATCAAGACGCCAAGCAGCGGCAGCGACATGCGCAAGGATTATGGGATGACGCGCAGTCATCTGACCAACGTGATGTCGGACGACGATTCGGACTTCGATTTCTCGAGCCCGTTCGAGACTCATCATCTCCAGCTCAAGTCCATTCATCCCGAGCTTGCGGTGGAGACCATGAACTTCGCCCTGACCACGCGGGGCAGCACCTCCAAGGGGAACGTCGGCCTGCATGAGGGCCTGTTCCACACGCTGACCGCGGGCAATATGGGCAGCCTCTTCTCGACCGAAGTGCCGGCGATGACCGGGCTGATCAAGCGGATGACGGCGGGCAAGCTCGGCCTCGACATCAGCGACGTCACCGCCCTGAACGCCGCCGGCTATGGCTGGCTCGAGCTCGAGGATCGCTCGAAGGGCAAGGCGGTCAAGCTCTTCGACATCAGCACCAGCAAGCAGAAGCAGGACGACGCCCACTTCAAGGCCAGGATGGCGACGTTGAACAAAGCGTACAAGGCGCAGAGCGGCGGCATTTTCAAGCAGAAGCGGCGGGTGGAGATTCAGGGCCTTGCCCAGAAATCGAAGATCTCCGCGACCCAATATCGATTTTCACCCTATTG
Organism: uncultured Alphaproteobacteria bacterium; assembly: GCA_963850005.1. Taxonomy (GTDB): domain Bacteria; phylum Pseudomonadota; class Alphaproteobacteria; order Sphingomonadales; family Sphingomonadaceae; genus Allosphingosinicella. The sequence goes on along the minus strand of CAWKJG010000003.1, from coordinate 449,579 downwards.
AAGGGAGATACCCACCGTGGTGGACCTGAGCGCAATCGGGGGTTCGAAATTCGCTGAATTTCAGGCGAGGAATCTCGGCTTCGACATCCTTTCCGCGGACCTGATTCATCCCGAGAAGCTGAAGGCGCTGAATTGGGCCGGGCTCGACCCCGGCGAAGACCTCGCCGAATTGCGCCTCTATCAGCGCCTGCTGCGGCTGCACGAGGACGAGCATGTCGCCAGGCGGCTGATCCTGCAGGGGCTGACCTCCGCGCATCATATCGCGCGCCAGCCCGAGGCCGCGTTCGTCAAGGCCTATTCGGGCGCGCTTGGGCTGAAGGACAGCGGGCTCGCCGAGCTGCACCGCCGCGCGGTCGACACCAAGCTGCGCACGCGCCACCTGTGGGCTGCTTTCCACAACACCGTCGGCTCGCCGCATTATATGGCTGGACGGATGAGCAACGTCGACGACGACGTGCTCGACTACCTCTATTCCATTCCCAGCTACGCCGATTTCTTCGGATCGCTCGACTATTGCTCCTGCGAACATTGCGCCTCGATGTTCGGGCCCGCCGCCTATCTCGTCGATATGCTGCGCATCGTCGTTCAATATCTCGACAATCCCACCTACAACCCGAACATCCCCGACGGATATCACTTGTTCGAGCGGCGCCCGGACATCGAGAAGATCCCGCTTACCTGCGGGATGACGAACGACCTCGTGCCGTTCCTCCAGATCGTCAACGAAGTGCTCACGACGACGATCAACGCCGAGCAGCCGTCGGCCGACATCTTCTACACGCTGGCCGGCGCGCCCTATCCGTTCAACCTTCCGTTCAACCTGCCGCTGGTGCAGATCCGCGCTTATCTGACAACCCTGAGCAGCGCTCTGTGGCAGGTCTACGAGACCTATCTCGACGCCCCCGGCTCCAATCCCGACGCCCATCTGCCGACCCTGTTCTCCGTGGGCTGCGAAGCGCTGTCCCTGACGCCCACCCAATATCAGGTCGTTTCCACTCCGGTGACGACCGACAGCGGCGTCGGCGCGCAATATGGCGTTCCGAGCGGGCGAATCCTCACGGCCACCGCCACGGGCACGGTAACGGTGGAGGCGGCTTCGGTGGCGGTGGCCGGTACCGGAACCAGCTTCGTCGCGCAGATATTTCCAGGCGATTCGGTGCAGGTCGGCGACGAGCGCCGAATGGTCATCGCTGTCGGCAGCGACACCGCGCTCACGGTGGACAGCCCGTGGCTGAAGGCGGCCGCCGGCGCCGCAATGACCCTCTACCCGCTCAACGATTTGTCGTGGAGCGTGAATTTCAACTATCGGACCGGCCTTTCCTTCGACCGGCTGCAGGATCTTCTGACCCAGGACCTCGATGCCGCCGAACTGGCCGCCGATATCGCCGACGGGTTCTTCATCAACGGCGCCAATGCGGCGGGGCAATATCTTCGCACCGAGATCGACCGCTCCGATCCGGAGCAGCCGGTCAACCGGATCGCCTACCAGTCCGTGAACTCGCTGGATCTGCTCAACCGCTTCGTCCGGCTGGCCCAGATCAGCGGCGTCGCCTTCAAGGACCTCAACCTGGTGGTCGAGGCGCTGGGCGGAACGATCGGCACCGGCACGGTCGAATCGCTCGGCCTCATCCTGCTGTTCGACCAGCGCTACCGCAGCACCGTGCCGGAAACGCTTGCGCTCTACACGGATATCACGACCATCGGAGTGAAGGATCCGGCCTATCCGGTGGACCTGTTCGACCGCCTCTTCAACAGTCCGGGCTTCCTTGGCGTGCCGGCCGGCACTCTCCCGCCCTACACGGCCCAGGGCCTGGTGAGCATCGCGGCCGGAACGACCGTCACCGGCACCGGAACGAATTTCGCGGCGATCGTTGCCGGCATGCGCGTCCGCGTGGCGGGGGAGCTTCGGATCGTGGGGGGCGTCAATATCGCCGGGAACAGCCTGTCGGTGACCGAGGCGTTCACGCAAAGCGCCGACGGGGTGCCGATGACCGTCTATCCGTCCGAGGGCCTGACGGACGACGCCCTGCCGGTCTACCACCCGGAATATGAGCGCAATCCGCTCTATACCGATCCGATTCTGCAATGGACGGTGGATTCGAAGCTCGACCAGAGGCCGGCAACTCGCGGGCGCCTCGCCGCCGGGCTCGGAGTCAGCGACGACCAGCTGACCCTGATCGGCGACCAGGGGCTTCTGGCACTGGGCATCACCGACGGCGTCATTCCGCTGAGCGTGCCCAACATGTCGCTCCTCTACAGCTATGCGCGCATGGCCTCGCTCGCCGGCATCCCAGTCGCCAGCTACCTGAAGCTTCTCGACCTCAAGGGCATGACCCGGCTGAGCTCGCTGATCGACGTCTTCTCGGTCGCACAGGACGCGAGCTGGCTGAAGCGCAGCGGCATCAATCCCTTCGCGATGGAATATGCGATCCAGGGCGAGCATGGCCGCGAGTTCGATCCGGGCCTTACCGTGGAGAAGATCTCCGCCTTCCTGACGACGACCTGGGCGCAGGCGGCCGGCTGGCTGATGAACGGCTCGAGCTTCGTCAACGAGGACATCACGGCGGATATCTCCGCCGAATATTTCGCGGACCTGCAAGCCGCCGACCCGCCCTTCATCAATCAATATGGCGTGGTCCTGCAAAATGCGATCGACTTCGCGGCCGTCGCGTTCGTCAGTCCGCTCGCCGAGGCTTCCTTCGTCACTCCGGACATCACGCCGGAGCAATCCCTGGCGGCGTTCAACGACCTGACCGCGAACAGCGTCCTGCTCGCCGGCGGGATTTTGTCCGCCGACTTCGGTCGCGATACCGACCTGTCCTTCCTGTTCCCGGAAGAGCCCAAGGAGAAGCAGGAGGTCATGATCTCGCAGGTGCGGGCCATCCTCCTTCTGGTCAGGCGCCGGATCGACCATGTCGTCGCCATCCTGCAGACCTTCGGCGGCGCTCCGACCGTTCAATATCCCAATCGCGGCACCCAGCAATCGGGCGTCTGCGAGCAATTGAGCCGCTTCCTCAACGCCACGGCGGACAAGGTCCTGGTCATCGCGCCGTTCCTCGCGGAGACGTTCGGGCCGGCGGATTACGTCGCGGCCATCCTGCAGCCGCCGCCCACCGACCCCGAAGCGGTCTTCCCGCCGCCGGACCTCGTCCGGTTCATCACTTTGCTCAGCCGGTCCCTGGTGATGTGCCGGGAGCTGGAGCTGACCGCGACCGAGATCGCGGCGGTGCTTCGCAATCCGGGCGCTTACGGAGTCAGCCTGACCGAGGCGCCGACGCTGGCCTCCGTCGAGAGCCTTTGGCGCTTCAAGACCCTGACCCGCGACTTCCGCGATGTCCACGACAAGCTCAGCGCCTATTTCGAGATGCCCACCGCCGGCGCCTGCGGCGACGATCCGAAGTTCAGGTTGCTGTCGTCGATCACCGGCTGGAGCCAGCCGCAGATCTGCACGCTGGTGGCAACCTTCTTCGCCAGCGGCGAGGGCTATGACACGGTCGACGGAATCGTCCGAATGCAACGCGTGTTCGAGCTCAGCCGCCGGCTGGGAGCGGACATCAACGCGCTCCTGAAGCTCGCTCAGCTCAACGTGCTCGCACCGGTGATCACCGAGCAGAGCTGGGCCGCCTATAACGACGCCTCGAGCGTGGCCCTCGGCATATTGAAGGCCAAATATACGCGCGAGCTGTGGCCGGCCGCCTATCGTCCGATCGTCGACACGCTGAATACGGCCAAGCGCGACGCGCTCACCGGCTATGCCATCGTCGTCCTTCAGCCGAGCTTTCCGAACATCCAGACCGCGGACGACCTCTATACCTATCTGCTGATCGACGTCGAGATGACCGGCTGCGCGGACATCTCCTACATCAAGCAGGCGATCCTCTCGGTCCAGCTCTACATGCAGCGCGCGCACATGATGCTGGAACCCGGGATCACCAACGATTCCATCCCGACGACATGGTGGTCCTGGCTGTCGAACTACCGGATGTGGGAAGCCAACCGGAAGATATTCCTATACCCGGAGAATTACCTTCGGCCGGAGCTTCGCAAGGACAAGACGCCGCTCTTCACCAAAATGCAGGACGGCCTGTCCGCCAACGAAATCACTCCGCAGACGGTCAACGATTCCTACATCGAATATTTCGACGGCTTCTCCGGCCTCGCCGCTCTGAAGCAGGTGGCCGCCTTTTACGGCCCGGCTCCGGCGCCCAACGGTTCGGGCGCCGTGGCGAACACGCTCTATCTGATCGGCCGAACGGCGATCGAACCTTATACTTATTATCTGCAATGCCAGTACGATACCGGGCTGTGGTCGGCGTGGACGAAGATCGATGCGACGATCGGCGCGCCCACGGTTTCGCCCGTCCATGCCTTCGGGCGGCTCTTCCTGTTCTGGGTCGAGCCGAACACGACCTCGGCCTCGCAGGTTTCGGGCGGGACCGCGGACAACGCCCAGGTCACCCGGGCGTCGCTGAAATACAGCTTCATCAATTATTCCGGCCGCTGGACCGCGCCGCAGACGATGGTGACGCTGGTCTCGAATTTCGACCCGATGCAGGGCGGCTACAAAACCCCGCAGGTCGATCCCGCCACCTTCGTGATGTCGCAGGTCCAGTGGCACAAGGTGTCGCCGCTGATCCTTCGCGGCACCAACATGGCCGACGGCCAGATCCTTATCGATTTCGGCCAGTTCTTCGCGCTGCCGCTGGGGACCCCGGTGCCGCCGACGGCGCCGACCAGGGCGCAGGTGCCGAACCCGGAAGCGTTCGAGCTCGCCATGGCCCTCTATACCTCGTCCGCTCTGTCCGTCGCCGCGGCGAACGGCGGGATGCAGGGCCTCACCTTCGTCAATCCCTCGATGCTGGTCGGCAATAGCCTGAACAGCTCACCGACCAGCGTGATCATGGCCAATTACGGACGCTACAACGGCAATCAGATCTACGTCTATGTGCCGTTCGCCCCGCGCGCCGTATTGCCGTCCGATACCGTGCCGACGCTCTCCATGATTCAGATGAAGAATCTGTTCGCCATGGATTATGTCAGCCAGGGCGCGCCCTACACGCTGATTCCGCCCAATCCGCCGCTGCCGTTGCTCTACAACGTCTCCGACCGCTCCAGCATCACCGTTCCGGTCGACAACCAGCCCTTCTGGTACATCTTCGGCAATGGCGACGAGACGTTCCTCGTCCGGTCGATGGAAACCGGCCTGAAATTGCTGAGCGACATCACCGGAGTCCAGCAGGACCTGTCCGGACAGACCAATGAAACGGACCTGATCCCGCTCCTCTACTCGGCGACGCCGCAGGCCTTCGGCAGCTTCAAATGGTCGTTCCAGCGCCTCAGCACCGGCGCGGTGACTCGGATGAACCGCGCCTTGTTCGCCGGCGGCGTTCCGATGCTGCTCTCCGTCGAGGTCCAGGTGCCGCCGCAAGAGCCGCTCTATCCCTTCAGCCGCTTCTATGAGACGTCCACGAGCGGGCCGGGGCCGAACACGCAGCCGCCGCCGATTCCGGACGGCGACATCATCGATTATTATGGCCCCTACGGCCCCTATTTCTGGGAGATTTTCTTCTTCACGCCGTGGCTGGTCGCCAATCAGCTCCAGGCCAACCAGCGCTTCGCCGAGGCGCAGCAATGGTTCAACTACATCTTCGATCCCACCATTTCCGCCGATGCCGATCCCACGGCCAAGACCCCGCTCGACCGCTTCTGGCGCTTCGTCCATTTCCGCGAGCTCACGATCGAAAGCCTGCGGGATTCGCTTAGCAGCACGGCGCAGATCGCCGTCTACAACAACGATCCGTTCGACCCCAACGCCATCGCGCAATTGCGGCAGTCCGCCTACCAGAAGGCGATCGTCATGCGCTATGTCGACAATCTGCTGCGCTGGGGCGACTACGAATTCACCAGGGACACGTGGGAATCGATCAATGTCGCGACGCTGCTCTACACCCTAGCGCTCGATCTCCTGGGTCCGGAACCGGTCAACGTCGGGCCCTGCTCGACCCAGCCACCGATGACGTTCCAGGACATATTGGCGAGATACGGAACCGACATTCCGCAGTTCCTGATCGGCCTGGAAAACGCCGTGCCGCCGATGACGGCCGAGCTCGCGCTCGACCAGGCGGACCGGTATGTGCCTTACAACGATCTGAACACCTATTTCTGCGCGCCCGAGAATGCGGAGTTCCAGGCCTATTGGACGCAGGTCGGGGACCGGCTCTACAAAATCCGCAACTGCATGAACATCCAGGGCGTGGTTCGAACCCTGGCGCTGTTCGAGCCGCCGCTGGACGTCCACGCCCTGGTTCAGGCCGGTGCCGGCGGCGCCGGCCCCCAGGTCATCCAGCAGTCGCAGTCGGGCGTTCTGCCTTACCGCTTCGAATCGGTCATCGGAATGGCCAAGGATTTTACGAACCAGCTGGCGCAGATCGGCGGCCAGCTGCTCGCCACGCTCGAGAAGAAGGATGCCGAGGCGCTCAACCGGATCCGCGCGACCCAGGAACTGCGCATCCTCAACATGACGACTCGCGTGCGCACGCTGCAGATCGAGGAGATCGGCCAGAACATCGAAGGGCTGAAGATCAGCCGGCAGGCGGCCGAGGCGCGCAAGACCTTCTACCGGGCCCTGCTCGATACCGGTCTCTCGGCGGCGGAGAAGCTGAACATCGCCGCAACGGTCCTCGCCGGCATCTATTCGAGCGCGGCGAGCGTGATGAAGACGGCGTCATCGATCGCCCATCTGGTGCCGAATGTCGGCTCTCCTTTCGCCATGACCTATGGCGGCCAGCAGATCGGATCCAGCCTCGACGCGGCTTCCGGCATCTTCGAGGCGGTCAGCGGCCTTTACGGAGTTGTGGCCAGCGTCAGCCTGACGGTAGGCGGCTACGAGCGCCGCGCCGAGGACTGGCATCAGCAATTGCGCCAGGCGGAATTCGACATCCTGGTGATCGACAGCCAGATCGCGGCCGCCCAGATCCAGCTGCAGAGCGCCGACCAGCAGCTCCTCATTCATCAGCAATCGATCGCCCAGGCCGTCGAGATCGAAAATTTCCTCACCGCGAAGTTCACCAACTCCGAGCTGTACGAGTGGATGGTCTCACGGCTCAGCGGCATCTATTTCCAGGGCTATCGGGTCGCCCTCGAGATGGCGATGGGGGCCGAGCTCGCCTTTCAGTACGAGCTCAACACCACCGAGAGCTTCATCAGCTTCGCTTATTGGGACGGGCTGCACAAAGGCCTGCTGGCGGGCGAGCAGCTGACTCTCAGCCTCAACCAGATGCAGAAGGCCTATATCGAGCAGAACTCGCGTTCGTTCGAGATCGAAAAGACCGTCTCGCTGCTGTCGCTCGCCCCCCGCGCGGTCATGGATCTGCAGAATGATGGAATGTGCGAATTCGCCTTCGACGAGGCGTTGTTCGATTTCGATTTCGCCGGCCAATATGCCCGGCAGATCAAATCCATCTCGATCACCATCCCCGCCCTGGTCGGGCCCTACCAGAACATCCACGCCACGTTGACCCAGCTGGGAAGCCAGACCCTGATCAAGCCGTCGACGAACGGAGTTGCCTTCCTTCTCGGCCAGACGGCGCAAACGCCCGATCTCAGCGTGCTCCGGATCAACTGGCGCTCCAACCAGCAGATCGCGCTGTCGACCGGAGTCGACGATTTGGGAATGTTCGCCCTGAATTTCGGCGACGACCGCTATCTGCCGTTCGAGGGCACCGGCGCCATCTCGCGCTGGCGGCTGGAGATGCCCAAGCAATCGAACCTGATCGACTATTCGACCATCTCCGACGTCGTGGTGAAGCTGCGTTACACGGCCCTCGCCGGCGGCAAGGCCTTTACCGACGCCGTCCGCGTCATGCTTCAGGACGTCCCCTATCTCGGCCGGCTCGCGCTCAATTGCGCGCTCGAATTCCCGTCGCAATGGTTCGCCTTCCTCAACCCGGGGACCGGGGCCACCCAGCAGCAATTCACGTTCGTCGCGGCGCGAAGCATGCTTCCGGCCAATCTCACCATCGGCGAAGCGACGGAAATCTATGCGGAATTGACGCTGGCGGAGGGCCGCAGCCTCGACGGCACGCTGACCGCGACCCTGACCATCGGCAGCGGCCCCGGCGCCGCGACCCAGATCCTGACCTTCGACAACAAGACCTCCGCGCTGCTGCCCAACCTCTCCATCGCCGACTGGGTCGATCAGCCCTGGACGCTGACGGTGGCCCAGGCCGGCGTGCCGCCGGGCATCAAGGACGAGGTGACCGGCCTCATCGATCCCACCGCGCTGCTGACGATCGGCATGATCGTCACTTACGAGGCAGCGCGCGGATGAGTTGCACGACATCGAACCCCCGCCCTCGGGGACCGCAGGGCTGAACAAGGAGGTTATCATGGCTTCACCAATGTGTACCGCCGAACATTGCTCGGGAATAAGCGATCAGATCAACCAGACCTGCAAAGAGAATGATTGGGCGCTCAATCATCTCATACTCATCTGCGATCCGACCACGAACAAATGTTGCAACTGTACCTGCTCGTGTCTTGCTTATGGTACGCCGGTAGCCATTCCCGACGGGACCAAGGCGATCCAGGCGTTTGCGCTGGGGGACCCGGTCCTTGCCGCCGACACGGATTTCAACTGGACGGCGATGCCGGTGCAATTCAGCAACGGGACGAGCGCGAACAGCGTCCAGCCCCAAATGATCTATGTGACCTACGGCAACCCGGCGCAGACCATCGTCTGCACGCTGGATCACACCTTCCTCCAGACGGGGGGAAAGCTGATTCGCGCCAACATGCTCAACGCGACCGACACGCTGCTCGACCCGACCGGCGCGCCGGTGAATATCACGAAGGTCGAGCTGAAGAATTACGTCGGCGGCGTCTGGAACATCGCCACCTCGCAGGACAGGCCCACCAGCCTCGACGGCCATCTGATCAACACGCAGGGCGTGATCTCCGGCGATTATGCCCTTCAGCTCTTCTACGACGATCTGGTGGAACAAGGCCTGACGGCGGCGGCCCGCGAGGACACCGTCGGGACGGAAGGTCACCGCGCCATGGCGGGGCTGCCGCCACGGCAGAGCTTGCCCGAAAAGCCGCTGAGCGCTGTCCTGCAGAGCGGCTCGGCCCGGCATTGGTCGAACCCGAACGTGCATATGCACCTCGATCACAGCTTTGTCGTGGCGGCGCCGCCCACGCATCAGGGCTATCTGACGACCGCGCAGGCCGAGGAAGTGCGCGACAAGGTTCCCCAGCGCACCTTCGCCGAAGCCAGGCACGTCCCCGAGCTGACGCGCTGGGCCTTCTCGGCATTCGCGGGCTTCTACCCGGACGTCAACTTCATCCTGGACTGGCCCAATGCCAATGCGAATATCTTCGCCCTGGACCTGGACGGGCAGAAGAACGTGCTCGTTCAGGGCGGGCTTCTGCGCGCGAGGGCGATCGACTGGGAAGCGATCACCTTGCTCATGGCCTATTCGCTCAGCCGCTTCGGGGAGGATCCGCCGACCGGCGCGGACGGGATGCGGTGCAAGCCGCAATGCGATTACAACGTCATCGCCGTGCTGATGAACGTCTTCTATCCCTTGTACCCGAACGTGATCTTCGAGGCCGTCAACGAAATGGAGGCGCTGTTCAAGGATATCGAGAGCAAGGACGACGTGGCATCGGGCGAGTGCAATCCGACGACGCTCGACTGCCGCATCGACACCTATCACAAGGCGATGTCGATGCTGCCGTTGCCGGAATGCGCGAGCGGGACCGTCCCGGACGAGCCGCCGACGACCTGAAGCCGCGGTACGGGAGCCGGCGTCCGGCCGGCTCCCGTCCGCCATCCAGGCGCGCCGGACGGAGTGGCCATGCCATGCAATTGTTCCTCGACGAGGGTGTCGCGGCCGGGCTGGCGCACCGGCCGCCGCGGCTGGCGCGACAGCAGGGCCGGGGCGCATCTGCCGCCGGAATGGTTTCGGCCGGCGCCGCGTGCAGACGCGAAGCGCAATGAGGGAGTGGAAGAAGTGTCCGAACTGACGAGCCCGATCCAGGCGGGCATGGATATGAAGGCCTATCGCGACCTTGCCAGCATCGAGGAAGGGTGCACGGAGCTTGGCGCCGTCCTCGGCCTCGGCGGCCCCGTGCCGGAGGAGGTCTTCATCGGCGCGATGGAGGATTCGGCTTATGCCCGCAATCTCCTCATCTCGCGGTCGGCCCCGGCCTTTCTGAAAATCCTGCTCGACAAGCCGCCGCACCACGCGCCGGATCTGGAGCCCGGTCCGAAATCCAATGGCGAGCTGCTCGCCAGAGCGGCTAAGTCGCTGTGGAATTGGGCCCGCTCCGGAATGGAGAATGTGAGCGACGAGGATTATCGCCGCCGCCTCGACCGCTGCGCGATCTGCCCGAATCACGCCGAGGCGCCGAAACGGGCCCTCTACGCTCTCGGCGCGGCCTTCGCCGGCGACACCCAGCCGCGGATGATCTGCACGTTGTGCGGGTGCATCACCGCCAACAAGGCCCGGCTGGCGACCGAAAACTGTCCCGGCGGCGATCCGGGCCGGCCGGGCTTCACGCGCTGGGGAGAACCGAAGCTCTGACCCCAGGCCGGCGCCGCGGGCTCATTCTCCAGGACAATCGTTTCCGCTCCGGCGGCTCCGCGCGTTCAGTCGTAATATCCCGCGCGGAACACCAGCACGCTTTCGACCGGGGCCGCCTCGTCGTCCTTCGCCAGCGGCGCATAGATGCTGACTCCGACGCGATAGGCGACCGCCCCGTCCTCCTCGAGCTCGACGTCTTCGTCCAGCTGAGCAAGATAGGCGCTGCACTCCTTGAAATTCAGTCCGAACAACTCGGTTCCACCGAGCCGGGGCTGGACGGCCGGCGCGAATTCGATGGCTTCGAGCTTACGGTCCGCGTCGTAGTAAAAGAAGGTCGCGGCCTCGGCGAAGTAATCGCTCTCCGAGGCCGACAGCGGGGAGCGCTTGAAGGACTGATAATCGAGGCCGATCGCCGCCCGTGCCTCGTCCGCGCTCATATTGAACCTGACGCTGCCGACGCCTTCATTGGGTATGATCGTATAGTCCATCGCTAATAACCTATTTTCGTGGTGTACCGCAGCATCTGCTGGATCGCGTCGTCATACTTATTGCCGAATTTTACGGAGATGTCAGCGATATCCATCTGCTGGGCGGCCCGGAAATCCCCTTGCGCGATCAGCGCCTCCTGGGCCTTGCGATAGGCCTTGGCCTCCCTCGAGCTGCCCCAGCTCGCCGTCATTCGGTGCTCGGGGATGGGCATCGCGATGGCGGGCCCCTTGCCGGTCGACAGCGGGCTGACGGAATTGGCCGGCATGTGGTGCGCCTCGTGCCCGGCAATGCCCTTCACGTCCCTGTGCGCCCCGCCGAGCTGGATGACCTCGTCGACCTGGCTGGCGGCCGCGTCGGCCGCCGCGACCGCGGAGTTGCGGGCCGCCGCCGCGGCCTGGGCGTCCTGCAGCTGGACGGTGGCGCGCGCCCGTCCCGCGACCCGGGTCGCCATGCGCTCGGCGACGGCGTCGAGCCGTGCGGAATCGGTGAGGCGGGCCGCGACGACTCGCTTTCGGGTCACTTCCGCCGCCCGAAGCTCGAGACGGGCCGCGTTGGTGGTGAGCAAATCGTCGGCGCCGCGGACTCCCAGGCTCCGGGCGGCCGCCTCGAAGCGCGCGTTGGTGGTGGCCGCGCCCCGGGCGCCGGCGACCAGCGAGGGACGGGCGAGCAGCTTGAATCCCGAATGGGCGATGCTGGCGCCGCCCAGGCCGAGCTGGATCAGGCTGTAGGTGCCTTCCGCCCGGTCGAGCCCGACGTTGAAAACGCGCGAGATCGAATGGGCGCCGATCGTGTGGGTCCGAACGCCGCTTATCGCCGTCCGGAACTGGGCGATCGAATTGTCCGCCTCGGTGACGGCCGCGGCGCCGAGCAGGAACGCGCCGATGCCGGTTTCCGCGGTCCCCAACGCTCCGATCCCGGAGACGATCGCGACTCCGCCGTGGAACACGCCCCACGCCCCCGCCGCGACCCGCTGGCCGTTCGACAGGTCGGTGTTGATGGTCTGCGGCGGGATCCAGGTCGGAAGGAACATCCAGGGCTTGAGATAGATCTCGGGATTGCCGCCGAACTGGGTCTGCGGGATATAATCCTGGTAGACGGCGAGACCGTTGCGGCTGTTGAGCGAGATCGCCTCCGCGAGGAGGGTGAGCGCCTGCGGCTCCAGACCGGCGAACTGGCCGCCCGCCGCCACTTCCCTGCCCAGCTGCGAAGCGGTGACCCACGATCCCTGCTGATCGACCAGGGCGTCGAAATTGGCGATCGATCCCGCCCGGCGGTCGCGCGCGGCGATGGCGAGGCCGGTGAGCAGCTTCATCGTGCCGACGGGATATTTCGTGCCGTCCTTACTCACATAATATTCGCGGCCGTCCTCGCCGCGATAGGCGAGGCTGGTGCTCGCTTGGCCGAACTCGGCGTCCACGTCGGGCGGCGGCGGAGCGGGCCGCTCGGGCAACGGAACGGCGAGGACCTTGGCGATCGCGTCGTCGAGCTGCTCGGCGGTCGGGCGCGGCAGGGGCGCGCCCTCCGCGGCCCCGACCCCGAGGCCGGGCCGGGACTGGCCGGTGCCGCTGCCCTCCTCGGCGCCGCTGCCGGTGCCGGTGCCCTGCCGGTTGATCGGGAAATAGCGGTCGGAGATCATGTTGCCGACGGTCGAGCCGATCACCCCGGGCAGGCCGGCGCGAACGTTATCGCCGAAGCTCGATCCGTCCTGGAGGCTCTTCGCCGCGGCCCCGGCGAGCACGCCCGCCGAGCCGCCGATCAGCTGCCCCTGGTAGCGGCCGATCTGGCCGTCTAGGCCGCCGGAGACGGCGCCGCCGACGGCCGCGGCGGCGACTCCCGACCAGTTGAACTTGGGCTGCAGGCTCAATCCCATCGCCACCAGCTGGGTGACCCCGGAGCTGAGCACGCCGCGGGTTCCCTCGCGAAGCGCCGAGTTGCCGATCTTGGCCAGCGCCTTGAACTCGCCCAACCCGGCCCCGACGCCGCCGCCGATCGCGGCGATGCCGACGTCGCGCAGGCTGAACGGGGTGACCTGGATGCCGGTGGCCACTCCGAAGCCCTGGCTGGCGACGCTGCCGGCGGCGCCGGAGATCGCGCCCGCGCCGATCAGGCCGAAGACCGTGCCGCCCATCGCCGGGGCCAGCGCTCCGTAGGTGATTGCGCTCACCGCGACCGCGATCACGACCAGCAGCACCTGGCCGAAGAAGCCGCAGCGGGCCTGCCGGGGCGGCTTGGCGGTGGTCGGGCTGGTCTCGCCGATCGTCTCGGCCGGATCGTAGGGCTTGAAGGTAGTGGCGTTGTTCGCGCTCTTGAGCACGCCCGTGGGGAGGATCAGCTGCTGGCCTTCGACGAGCGCGGTCCCGCCGCTCATGCCGTTGATCTCGGCGATCTTGTACCAGAGCGACGCGTCGCCCCACAGGGCGACGGCGATCGAGCTGAGGCTCTCGCCCTGCCCGACGGTGTGGCTGCCGCCGCCGCTGCCCTGGATGAAGCTGTTGATCGGATCGTAATTCTGATCGAAATCGGCGTGGACGGTGCCGTCGTCGTCGCCGCCGCGGAAGGCGCCGGTCCCGGTCGTACCGGTGCGCCGGGTGATCGACTTCAGATAGCCCGTCTCGATCGTGCCGTTGTTGCCGGTATAGCCGAGCTGGCGGCCGCCGAGGCGGTACCAATATTCGTGCGGGTCGCCGCCCGACTTGGAATCGGCTTCGTCGCGGCGGATCGCCTGGCCGTTCATGTCGTTGAGGAAGCTGACCGACCGGGGGCGCCCGTCCTCGATCCGGACCGAGCCGATCTGGCCCGACGCGTTCAGATGGTAGGTGGTCTTCCAGACGGCGTTGAGCGGATTGCCGGTGTCGCGGTCGTGGCTGATCGCGGAGAGGACCGCCCCGTCCCACCATTGGTAGGTGTTGGCGGTGCTCGACTTCTCCTGAAGGCTGGTGTTCTTGTAATTGGAGGTGGTGGAGGTGACGACGGCGCCCAGCGCGTAGTTGGAGCCGGAGCCGAAATCGTTCGTGGTGACGTTCTTGTAGGTGTCGCCGTCGCGCTTGGTGATGCTGGTGTCTTCGTAAGCCTGGCCCTTGTAATTATACTTGACGCTCCGCTCGAAGCCGACGGTGCCGTTGGTCAGATAGTCCTTCTGCGAGGTCAGGCGGCCCATGCCGTCGTACACGTAGCTCGCCCGAAGCAGCCGGGCGCTCCAGGAGCCGCTCGGAGCCTGCTCGTCGATATGGATGGTCTTGAGGTGGCCGCCGGCGTCGTAGCCATATTCCTCGCGCTGGACGAAATTCTCGTAGAAAAAGCCGACCAGCTTGGATTCGGTGCGGACCGCGAGCCTGCGCTGGCCGGCGGCGTCGTAGCTGACGGTGACGCCGCCGGTGCCGGCGACGATCGTGCCGTAGGGCGACATGACGCCCTCGCTGACGATGACCCGGTTCAGGCTGTCGTAGCGATACCAATTGTCCTGCACCTCACCGGCCGTGATCGATCCGTTCGATGCGACCTTCGAATATTGAGCGGTGATCCGGCGGACGTTGCCGTTCGCGTCATATTCGTACTGGGCGCCGGCCGCCGGCATCCGCGAGGTCGAGGCCGCCGACCAGGACGTCATTCGGCTGAGCTTGTCGTAATAGGCGGTGATGTTCTGATAGACTTCGCCGTAGGTGACGTAGTGGCCCTCTTCCTCCGGAGGCAGGACGTAGAGCTGAAGATCCCCATTGGGGTCGGTCGCCGGGTCGGTGGCCGGGTCGTAGGGCGTGTAGGGCCCGATCGGCTCCTCCCAGCGCTGGCCGCGAAGCCGGTAGAGTTCGGACGTCCGGTTGCCGCCCTCGTCATAGCCGTAGACGGTCTCGGTCCGCTCGAAGTCTCCGCCCCAGTCCGGATCGCCGAATCCCTTCCAGGTCGAGGCGAGAAGGCCGGTGTTGAGATAGGTGTAGTTGACCGGATCGCCGCCGCTGCGCGAGATCATCCGCCCGGCGAGGTCGTAGGTGAAGTCGGAGGTCCGGCCGCTGAGATCGGCCTTCTGGATCTGGTGGCCGTAAAGGTCGACCTTTTCCGACGCGCTCATGGTGTTGGCGTAGGTGGTGGTCTGGATCCAGCCGCCGGTCGTGCCGAGCGCCGAGCCGATCGAGGCGGTCCACACATAGCTCATCTGGACGACGTCGCCCGAGAAGGGAGTCTCGCGAACGACCCGGCCCTGGGTGTCGTAATCGGTGGTCGCCGTTCCGAGCAGGGAGTTCCAGCTGGAGGTGCGCTGGCCGAGTATGTCGTAGGTGTACCAGTCGCTGACGCCGCTCGGGCGGACCGCGTTGCGGAGCCGGCCCATGCCGTCGTAGCTCATGTCGGTCACCCGATCGAGCTCGTCCCAGGAGCGGCGGACATCGCCGAACGCATCGTAGGACTTGCGCTTCGAGCCCCCGTCGTCGTGATTTTCCCGGGTCGTCAGAGCTTCGGTGCCGCCATAGCCGGTGCCGGTCAGCAAGGTTCGGCTGGTGCGGCCGCCATTGGCGTCGTAGACCCCGATCAGCCGCCCCGAAATGTCGTACAGCATGGAGTTGATGGGCGTGGAATCCCAGCGATAGCCGTTCTCGCTGGTGACGGAGACGGTCGGCCGCTGGATCGAGACGTTGCGGCCCATCGTGTTGTAGAGATAATTGGTCTGCCCCCCGCGGGCGTCGCGCTCGAAGGCCATCTCGCCGAAGGCGTTGTAGCCGCGATAGGAGATCAGATCGACCGGGGCCGCCGCCGCGCTCAGCTGCCGCTGGGGCCGCCGGGTCTCGACCACCTGGTTGCGCTTGTCGAAGACGTCGAGGGTGACGTTGATGCCGTCGATATAATGGGTCCCGATCGACGTGGCGCCGTTGAGGGTTCCGCCGTTGGCGACGATCGCGAGCATCTCGTCCTGCGTCTTGCCGGCGATGTCGTTGCCCTCGCTCTCGATGGCAAGGGTGCGGTTGCCGTTGCCGTCGTAGAGGAAATAGCGCCACACCCCGTCGCCGGAGTTGGTGCGCCACACGCGCCCCGACTGGTCGTAGGCGAACTGCTCCTGCCAGAGGCCGTTGACGCCGCGCTGCGAGACGTCGCCATAGCTGTTATAGGCGACGTTCTGGGTATCCCCCGGGCTCCACCAGCTCGAGGCGACCAGGGTTCCGACGGTCTGCCAGGTGATCCGGCCGAGCAGGTCGCGCTTGTAGAGCGCGCCCTCGGTGACGTAGCCGCCGCTGCCGTTGTAGCGGTCGTAGCTCTCCCGAAGCAAATTGCCGGCGGCGTCGTAGAAATAGGCGCGCATGCCGCCGGTCGGGTCGGAGGCATGGGTGAGGCGGCCGCTGGTGCCGTAATAATAGCGGCTGATCCGTTCGGCCCCGTAGGAATTGCCGCCCTGTTTCGTGAAAGCGACGTCGTTGAGGCCGTTATAGGCGTAGTGCAAGGTCGGCCGGACGAAGTTGCCCGTATGGTCGAAATAGCCGGTGCGTTCCTCCGAGGTCAGGCGTCCGGCGGCGTCGTAGCCGTAATTGACGGAATTGCCGGTGGCTTCGCTCTTCCGGGTTACCTGGCCGAGACCGTTATATTCGTAGGTGATCGTCGCGTTGCCGGTCGCCGCCGACAGCGTCCCGTCCCAGTTGACGACATGCGCGGCCACTCCCATCCGGCTTTCGGTGAGGCGGCGGCCGTTGCGGTCGTAGGTGAACACGGTCAGCCGGTCGTCCATGTGGCTGGCCACCGCCGGCGGCGCGGCCGTGCTCGCAGTGCCGACGAAGCGGGTGGCGTAGCGCAGCTCGCCGAGCGCGTTCCCTTCTGCGTCGCGCGCCCAGGTGGTCAGGTAATTCTCCTGATCGAGCTGGGCGACCTTCGAGCCGACCTTGTTGTAATAGCTGTAGACGACGCCGTTCCTGCCATCGGTCTCCTTGATGAGGTTGCCCGCCGAATCATAATTGTAGGATACGGTAGGGGCACCCGTCGTGTAGTAGGACGAACCGTTCCATGCTCCGGCACGGATCCCGCCGACCCGGCTGGACTTCAGCCGATTGGCCTTGTCGAACGTCTGGACCGTCTCGCGCGTGTCGCCGACGGGCTGGGTGGGCGGCGATGGCGGGGTCCCGCCCGCCGCGGCCGGCAGTGCCACCGTCCCGCCGTACATACGGCGAGTCAGCATGTTGCCGTTCTTGTCGTAGGTGAAGGATGTGTAGGTGCCGAGAGCGTTGATCTCGACGATCTTCTGGCCCGCCTTGTTGTAATAAGAGAGCGTCCGGGCGCCGAGCGCGTCCACCGCTTCGATGACGTTGCCGCGGCCGTCATATTTGAAGCTTTCAACCGGCGTGACCGTGGTCACCGTAACGTGGTTGGCCGGATCCAGGACGGCGACGGAAGGGTTGCGGATCTCCACCACCCGGTCGATCCTGTCGAAGACGTAGCCGGTGACCCGCTGCTCGGGCAGCCCGGCGGCCTCGATCTTCTTCGTCCGGTTGCCGCGCGAATCATATTCGAAGCGGTTGGTGACGCTCCCGGCCCTGAGCGAACCCTCGGCATGGTAGGAGCTGATCGGAAGAGTCTCGGAAAGCAGCAGGCCGCGCCGGTCGTAGGCGTTGGCGATGACCCCGCCGAGCTTGTTGGTCACCGAGACGCGATCGCCGTAGGCGTTCAGCGCGTAGCTCTCGGAATAGCCCTCGGCGTCGACGATCCCGACCAGCCGGTCGAGCTTGTCGCGGCGCATCACGGTCGTCGCGTCCAGAGGCCCCGTCGCCGGCGTCGGCCGGGTCGCCGGGGAAAGCGTGCCCGGCACCCGGCTCTGGTAGCGCGTCACGAGGGCCGCCTGGCCGCCGAGCGAATAGGCCGTCTCCGTCGCATAGCCTTCCGCGTCGACGTGCAGACTGAGGCGATTGAGCTTGTCGTAATAAGAATAAGACGCATTGCCGCGCGGATCGGTCACCTTCACCAGGTTTCCGAACTGGTCGTATTCGTTGTAGGTAACGGCGTAGAGCGTGCCCTCGAGCTGGACCGAGACCTTCAGCACGAGACCGCGGGCATCATATTCCTTGTAGGTATCGTTGCCGCGCGCATCCCGGATCTTCAGCACGTTGCCGGCGGCGTCGTAGGTGTAGGTGACGGTCGCATATTCGCTCGTGCCGTGGGCGCGGGTTTCCGTCAGGACCCTGCCGGAAAGGTCGTAGGTGCGCCGAGTTGTCGCCGCGTCGGCGGTGCCGTAGGCGACAATGGTGTCGACCACCTGGCCCATGGCGTCGAGGACCATCCGGGAGCGGATTCCGGTCGCGCCGGCCACCTCGATCAGGCGGCCCGCTTTGTCGTAGGCGTAGCTGGTGACCTGGTCCTCGTCATGGTCGTCGCCGTAGACGTCGGCCTGGGTGACTGCGCGCACCTGATCGAGGGACGGATCATAGGCCCCGGCGCGCGCGGTCTTGAGCTCGTTCGATTGGGTGAAAAGGGTGATCAGCTCGCCCTTGGTCAGGCCGGCGGCGAGCTGGGCGCTGACCCGCGCGACGTCCGCGTCCGACGCCGCCCGACCGAAGGCCGTCAGGTACATGTAGCGGACGAGGCCGGCATTATCGAGGCCGGCGGTCTTCCCCTTGAACTCGTCCGAATCCGCGATCGCCTGGGCAAGACCCGCTGGGGTAGAGAGCCGCCATCTTCAGCTGGAAGCTGTGATGGGCCCAGCCCTGATTGTCGGGAATTCGACCCAGGCCGGCCTGGTAGAGGAAGCGCACCGTATCGGCTTCAGCGCCGAAATAAGGGACCTCGTAGCGTATCTGGGACGCGAGACGGCCCCCGTCGTCGAAGCGGGACTCCGTGACATAGCCTTCGGGATCGATCTTGAAGACCGGCCGCCCGGCGCTGTCGTAGAAGGTGCGGGTGATCCGGTCGTCGTCATGATCGCCGCCGATGACGTCGGAGCGGCTGACCCCGCCGATCAGGTCGAAGCCGGGATCGTAAGCGGCGGCGATCGGGGTCTTGAGCTCGACGGACTGGGTGAACAGATGGATGAGCTCGCCCCGGCTCATGCCGGCGGCGAGGAGCCCGCTCACGTAGGCGACGTCCGCGTCGGATGCGGCGCGGCCGAAGGCGGTCAGGTACATGAAGCGGGTGAGGGCGGCATTGTCCATGCCGGCGGTCCGGCTCACGAACTCGGCGGAATTGGCGATGGCCTGGGCCACGCCCAGCACGCTCATCGCGCCGGTCTTCAGCTGGAAGATGTAATGGGCCCAGGTGTAATTGTCGGGGAGCCGTCCGAGTCCCGCCTGGAACAGGTAGCGGACCATGTCGGAATCGCTTCCGAAATGGGCCAGCTCGTAGCGGATCTCCTTCTCGACCCGGCCGTTGGCGTCGAAGCGGGTTTCGGTGACGAAGCCTTCGGCATCGATCTGGAAGACCGGGCGGTTCGCGGCGTCATAGGCGGTGCGGGTCGAGCGGGTCCCAGCCAGCCTTATCAGGTTGGCGGCGGCGATCGCGCTGGCGATCGTCGCCGAATCATAGGCCGCCCCGAGCGAGAGGGTTCCGGCATATTCGACCGTTCGGATGACGTTGCCGGCCTTGTCGTAGACATATTCGACGGGCGCGCCGGCGGCGTCGACCTGGTACTTGAGCCGGCCGTCGCGATCGTAGGCGAAGCGTGTGGTCTGAGCGGCGGCGATTCCGACCTGGACGGCGATGATCCGGCCTTCGGCGTCGTAGGTGTTGGCGGTGACGTTGGACAGCGGATCGGTGGTTTTGACCAGCCGGTTCTCCTTGTCGTACGCGAACTGGGTCTGGGCCCCGAGCGCGTCGGTTGTGACCACCACGTTGCCGTTCGAGTCATATTGATGAAGCGTCGTGAGGTTCAGGCCCGTCGGATCGACGCTCGTGCGGATCCGCCGGGCGGCATTGTCATAGGCATATTGGGTCACGCGCTGGACGACGCTGCCGGCGCCCTCGACGGCGGTCAGCATCCGGCCGCCTTCGTCATAGGTGTAGGAGGTGGTGAGAGCGAGGCCGGCGGGGTCCACCACCACGGTGGTGCGGCGGCCGTTCCGGTCGAAGCCGATCGTGGTCACCAGGCCGTCGGGATCGACGATTTTGATCTGCTGGCCCTTGGCGTCATATTCGTAGCTGGTGGCCAGCGTCCGACTGCCGTCGGTGGTGGTGCGGGTGAGCCTCCGGTCGGCGGCGTCGTAGGTATAGTCGGTGGCGACTCCGCGCCCGTCGATCTCCCGGATCAGCTTGCCGGACTTGTCGTAATTGTTGGTTTTGACGTTGCCGACACCGTCGGTCGCCGTCTTCAGCGCGCCGTCGCGATCATAGGTGTAGCTGGTGACCCGGCCGGCGCCGTCGGTGAGGCTGAGGGTCTCGCCATAGGCGTTCTTGACGACGGTCGAGACGATGCCCTCGGGGGTGGTGACGGTCAGCCGCCGGTGGAAGGCGTCGTAGCCGTAGCTGGTCTTCTTCCCCAGCCGGTCGATCTGGCTGAGGAGATTGCCGCGGGCATCGTAGGTGAAGGTGGTGATCTTCCCCAAAGCGTCGGTCGATCGGATCAGCCGGCCGGAACGGTCGTAGCCCGAGGCCTGGATTCCGCCATTGGCGTCGCGCACCTGAAGCACCCGGCCGAACGCGTCGTAGCCGAACGTCTCCGCCAGCTGCAGTCCGCCCACGTCGCGGGTCTGGGACAGGAGACGGCCGCGCCGGTCGAAGCCGCGGCTGGTCTGGGTGCTGGTGAGGGCCGTGAGCGGATCGGTCTGGGAGATCGCTTCGCCGAACGCGTTGTAGCCGTAGACGGTCGTCGCCCCGGCCGAGTTGACGCTCTGGGCGAGGGTCCCGGTTGAGTTGTAGTCGAGGTGGGTGACGCTATCGAGCAGCGGGTCGGTCAGTGCCGTGATCGCGTTGTTCGCCGCGGTCGTGCTGAGGCCGCCGGTCCAGGTGGCGACGATGGCCGCATCGTAGCGCTTGCCGTGGACCCTGACGTCGGACCGTCGCCCGTAATGATCGTAGGTGTAGGAAACCGCCTCGCCCAGCGCGTTGAACTCGCTGGTGAGGCCGTACATGTTGTAGAAGTAGACGGTCCGGTTCGACCCGCCCTTTCCGTCCGCCGTCGTCTTCGTCGCCAGCCGGTCGAAATTGTCGTAGGTGTAGGTGGTGCCGTAGGTGCGGTAGAGGGTGTCGATCTGGGCGGTGGTGGCGCCCGCGCCGAGCGCCGCCAGCGCCGCGCTTCCCTCGCCGGACAGCTCGCCGATGAGATTGCCGCGGCCGTCGTAGCGCTGAAGCGCGGTTCGCTCGTCCCCGTAATTGACCCGGGTGACCGACTTCACCAGCTGCCGCGCCGAATTGTAATAATGCCAGTCGGTCTCGGTCGCCCCGCCGCTCAGCGTCCTCACTTCCGCGGTCAGCTGCCCGTAGAGGTTGCGTTGGTAGGCCGTCGTCTCGAGGGTGGTCCCGGCCGGCGAGGCGGGCAGATTGGCCAAGGTCGGCGGAGTCGTGCGCAGGGCGGCGGGATCGAGCTTCTGGCCCTTGACCTGCTGGGACAGATAACCGGTGGCGGAGTAATTGTAGCGCGTGAGCTCGCCCTCGCCGCCGATCTCGGCGCGGAGCAGGCTTCGGGAATCGTAGAGCTTATATTCGTAGATATCGTCGGGATTGTTGGACGCGCTGACGTCGAAATAAAGGTCGGCGAAGGTGCCGGCGGCGCGCTTCTCGACCGCCGCGGCGGTCGCAAACCGGACCGTCTTGTTGTGCCGGCCGACCGGATCCCAGGTCGTCCAGGTGAGATAGCCCTCGGCATCGAGCATGCCGACCTGGTTGGAATCATATTCGTAGAAATAGCGCTCGGTCCGGTCGGCCGCCGCGTTGGCCGTCGGCAGCACCACTGTCTGCGGCGGCGTGGTCTTGAACGTCGCGAGGGTCGCCGGGGCGAGCAGGTTCGAATAGGCGGTCTTCGCGGTCAGGTTCTGCGCGCCGTCATAGGTATAGACGGTCGTGGCGCCGGCGCTGTCGATCGTCTGGAGGAGCAGCCGCGTGACCTTGTCGTAGACCCGCCACTCCCAGATGTCGGTGGCGTCGGCCACGGGACGAAGGGCGGCGAGCTCGACGTTGCTGGGATTGCCGTTCGCATCGATCAGCGACTGCTGCTGCGCGGCGGTTAGCTTGTTCTTGTAGCTGATGCTCGCGATCAGCCGGTCGTTGGCGTCATAGCGATATTCGGTGATCCTGCCGTTGGGCAGGATGTCGGCGACCTTTCGGCCGGCCTTGTCATAGAGGATATAGGAACGCACCCCGATCTCGTCCGACCAGCGCAGCCGGCCGAGCTTGTCGTAGCGATATTCGTGGGTCTTGGTCGGAGCGCCGGCGGCCGCCTCGATCGTGCTGACGAGCTCGCCGACCCGGTTGAAGACGGAGGTGCGGGTCGACCCGTTGACGAAGGTCATCACCGTCCTGGTATTGGCATCGTCGAAGAGGATGTTGGTGCCGAAGCCGTTGAAATCGACGCTGCCGACGACACGGCCGAGGTTGTCGTAGACGAAGGTCTCGGCGGAGGCGGAGCCGTCGATCTTGCGGCTGAGCAGCCTGCCGTTCGGATCGTAGATGCTGACCGTCCGGCTGATGTCGCTGGTCGCGGTGAGATCGGGCTCGCCGGTGGCGAGGAGCTTGCCGTAGGTCGTGACGGTGCTGACGTTGCCGCGGAAATCGTAGGTCGTGTCGGTGCGGGTGCCGGTGCTCTTGTCCGCGATCCCGTTCGCCCAGGCGGCCAGGGTCGCTTCCGACAGCGGCGTGTCCGGCGCCAGGCCGGCGAGATTGTAGCGCGAGGCGCCATGCTGGATGGCGCTGATCTGCTGGCCTGGATCGTTGTAGCGATATTCGGTGACCCGGCCCTCGCCGCTGACGGTGAAGCGGAGATGGTTCTCGGAATCGTAGGCGAAGCGGCGGGTGAACGGCGTGCCCGGCTGGGCGGCGCCCGCCCCGTCCGGATCGGGGATGAGATAGCGGGTCTCGGTGAGCAGCTCGTTGCGGCTGCCGTAGGTCCGGGTCACGGTGTTGCCGGCCGCGTCCCGCTCGAGCGTCATGTTGCCGTTGGCGTCGTAGGCGTAGCTGGTGACGTTGCCGGAGGCGTCGGTGGCGCTGACCAGATCCCCGCTCGCATTGTAGGCGTAGGTGAACACCTGCGGGGCGGCGCCGGCCGTCGCGGCGGGATGAACGATCTGGGTGAGCTGCCCTTCCGCGTCGTAGCTCATGCGGGTGATCCCGCCGAGCGAGTTGGTGATCGTGGTGACCCGGTTGACGATATCGTAGGCGAAGGCGGTGGTGCGCACGTCGCCGGCGGCGGCCGTCTGGGCGAGGGAGGCGACCCGGTAGCGGCCCTCGATGAAAGCATATTGGATGGCGAGGTTGGAACCGTCGCTCTGGCTGATCGAAGCCATGCGATAGCCGTCGCCGTCATAGGTGTAGGTGGTCGTGTAATTGTTGTCGACGATCGTATCGTCGTTCGGCGAGAGATTGACCTTGACGCTGGTCAGCCTGTTCAGCGCATCGTAGCCGTAGGCGACCATCGATCGTGTGGAGGTCAGGCCCGAAGCATTCTTGTAATAGCTGACCTCGCTGATCGGCCGGTACCAGGTGTTGTTGTAGAGTGAGAGCACGATCTCGGTGATCTCGCCGCTGGCACTGGTGATCGTCGTCTTCTTCTGATCACCGGTGGTCGAATAGGTGTAGGTCTGGACGTTGCCGTCGGCGTCGGTGATGGAGAGCAGCTGGCCGGCGATGTCGTAGCGCTCGGCGGTCCGGCTGTTGCCGTCGGTATAGGTGTAGACGTTGTCGGCGAACCTGATCTCGTCATGCGCGCCGGCGCCGTCGGTGGTGACATAGGCGCCGCGCGCGGCGTCGTAGGTGAACCTGAAGGCGCTCTCCTCGCCGCCGCCGCGCATGATCGTGCTGCCTGCGGTGTTGACCGTCCCGGTCAGCCCGAAAATGACGCTTCGGACCGACGAGCGCCACCGGCCGACGTCGGTGATGGCGCTGTTGTAGGTCAGTTCGAGGACGTTGTCGGGACCGCGGCCCGCGATGAACTCGTCACGCGACTGAACGATCAGATTGCCGATCGTCGCGTTGACGTAGACGCGGTCGCCGCGACTCCCGAACCCCGCCTGGCCGATCTGTCCTCGCGAACCCAGGCTTGCGGCGGAGCTTCTGTCGAAGCCGTATGCGGTACCGGTGATGAATGCGACCACGGGACGTCCCTTCTTTGGGAACCCGGAAAGCGTGGACTCATGCGGGAATGACCGGCGTATCCGGACTCAGCAGTCCGGATCCCCCCGCTCAACCTGCAATCCGCCGTGCTTAGGGGCCCCCTTGCGAGTGCGAGTCCGACCATGCGGAGTCGCCGACAACCATCCCGAAGAGCTAATCGTAGGGTCGGCGAAATTGTTTAGGTGTTTTTTGTTCGGCCGATCGATCGTCCGGACGATCCCTGCGGGGACAAGCCGCGCGTCACCGAAGAATCGGAACGCATCCGTTTCGGATCGACGCGGCTGGCCATATGACGAGCCATACCGACGACGGGCGCGGCCAGATTGTCATCCTGCAGCACGGCCGCGACTTGCCGCCAAAGCTCCTGTAGCCGTACTGGCCCAACAGAAGGTGGATCTGAAAAAAGGGCACCTCGGAGCAGGGGGAGTGATAAAGGGGGCTGCCGGTTTTGAAAGAATTCATGACCTTCAGCCGCGTGGCTGCGCAGCCCGGGGTGCAAACGGACACCTGCGTGGCGCGGAAACAACAGGGATATCAGGAATTTCCATACGCAAATTAGAGGGTTGGAATCCCCCGTCCTTCACTGTAAACGAGCCAGCGAAACAACCAAAAGCAGGGAGCTAGTCCTTTGTCGAAGCATGAACAGAAGCCCGCCCGGTGGGTTCGTCCGGAACTCAAGAAGCTGGATGCCGGGTCGGCTGAAGCCAACGGCACCGGGATTAACGACGGCGGCGCCGTCGGCAACGCGCGCTCCTAAGCGCGCCATCTCCGTTAGCGATGATCTAAGGACGTCCGCCTCCCGGCGGGCGTCTTTTTCTTGCGCCTCCCCTTTGTGGGTCTGAGCCTTGTCCGCCATCGCAGGTTTCTGGAGTTTCGGCGGCGAAGCGCGCTCGGCGGCGCTTTGCGGCCACCTTCTGGACGCCCAATCCCTGTACGGACCGCATCGCCGCGACGCCCTGACGAAGGGTGACTATACGGCCGGACGATGTCTCTACCGGCTGCTTCCGGAGGATGATTTCGATCGTCAACCGCTGCTGAGCGACGACGGCCGCTTCCTTCTCGTGGCGGATCTTCGAATCGACAATCGCGACGAGCTTATCGCCGGCCTCGCGCTGGGAAGCGCGGCCGGATCGAGGCTCAGCGATTCCGCCCTGCTCTTGCGCGGCTGCCTTGCCTGGGGCCGCGGCCTATTGGACCGGATGATCGGCGATTTCGCCTTCGCCTTGTGGGACGGGGTCGACCGGACCCTGTGGCTCGCCCGCGACACCGCCGGCGAGCGGCCGCTCCATTATCGCGAAGACGACGGTCTTTTCGCTTTCGCGACCATGCCCCTCCCCCTCGCCCGCCTGCCCGGACTGCGCTTCGACGTCGACGAGGAGCGCATGGCCGGGTTTGTCGCCGACCTTCCCCCCGGCGGACGCCGCGGCTTCTTTACCGGAGTCAGCGCGCTCGAGCCGGGCCATTGCGCCCTCGTCACCCGCGGCGGAATCGCCGTCGAGCGCTATTGGCAGCCGAGCCGACGGCCACTCCATTTCGCCCGCCGCGAGCAATATGGCGAAGCGCTCCGCGAGCAGCTCGACGCCGCCGTCTCGCGCCGGCTCAGGCGCGCCGACGGCCTCGTCGGAACGCAGCTGAGCTCCGGCCTGGACAGCAGTGCGGTGACGACCTCGGCGGCGCTGGCCCTGGCCGGCAAAGGCGAGCGCCTGCTCGCTTTCACCTCGGCGCCGAGGGAGGGCTTCGACGGGCCCGTGGTCGCCGGCCGGATCGGAGACGAGAGCGCGATCGCCGCCGCGACGGCCGGGCTCCACCCGAATATCGATCACCATATCGTCCGGCCGGCCGGAATTTCGGCGCTGGAGCTGATCGAATCCAGCCATCGTCGCTCCGGGCAGCCGGTCGGGCACGTGTGCAACAACGTCTGGTGGCAGAGCATCAACCGGCGTGCGGGCGAGGCCGGGGTCCGGGTGATGCTGACCGGCGAGGCGGGCAATTTCACGATCAGCGCCGGCCTCGGGGTCGACACGCTCGGGGACCTCGCCCGGGCCGGCTCCTGGCGGCGCTGGTGGCGGGAGGCACGGGCGCTGAGGCGGCGGCGCGATTTCAGCTGGCCGCAGATGCTCAACGCCTCGTTCGGATCGCGGCTGCCCGAGAGCCTCTATGCCCGATTGCGCGGGCGCCGCCCCGAGCTTCCGCCCTTCGTCGCGGCCGGCTGGCGCGACCCGATGCGCCGGAAGCTCGAAGGCGCGGGCTGGGGCGTGCGCCCGCCCCGCGACGCCGCGGCCCGCCGCTGGAGGATGCTGCAAATGGCCGATCCCGGCAATTTTCGAAAGCGTGGCCTGGCGGAATGGGGAGTCGAGGAACGCGATCCGACCAACGACCGCAGGCTGGTCGAATTCTGCTTCTCACTGCCGCCCGAAGCGCTTCTGGACGGAGGCGAGCGCCGTCCCGCCCTGCGGAGCGCTTTGGCCGGCCGAGTCCCGGACGCCGTGCTCGACCAGCGCCTGCGCGGCCAGCAGATGCCCGACTGGTACGAGCAGATTAAGGCCGGCGAAGTTCAGGCCTTCGCCCGCGCCGAGGCCGCATCGGGGCTCGCCGGCGCGCTGATCGACCTGGAGGCGGTGAACGACTCGGCGCTCAGCTGGCCGACCGCGCATTGGCAGGAGCGGACGATAATCTACCATTACCGAATGCACCTTCTGCGCACGCTCGCCGCCGCGAGCTTCATCAGCTCGGTGAGGAGCGGTCGCCTTGGCTGAGCCCACCCATCTTTACCGCCTGTTCGGACTCTCGGTCCTGTCGGAGGTCCCGCTGCCCGAGCTCGTCGCGGATTCGGACGCCGGACCGCCGGACGTCCACGTCAGGCTCGGGACGATCGCGGCCTATCCGGACGCCCCGGCCGGGATGCGCGTCGACGGCGACGACGCCTTGCTCGTCATTCCCGCGGCCGGCCGCTTCCTGGCCCGCGGCGGGCGCGAGATGGTGGTCGAGCCGGGCGAGGGAGTCTCCCCGCGCAACCTGCGCCTCTATCTGCTCGGCTCCGGCTTCGGGGCGATATTGCACCAGCGCGGCCTCCTTCCCCTGCACGCCAATGCGGTCGTGGTGGAGGGCCGCGCCATCGGCTTCATGGGTCATCCGGGGGCCGGCAAGTCGACCCTGGCGGCCTGGTTCCACGACCGCGGCTTCGACGTTCTCGCCGACGACGTCTGCGTCGTCACCACCGGTCCCGACGGAGTCCCGCTCGCCCACCCCGGAATCCCGCGCCTGAGGCTGTGGCGCGAGGCCCTCGAGGCCGGCGGCCGCGATGCTTCGGCCTACGAGCGCTCGTTCGACGACATGGACAAATATACCGTCCCCACCGATCTCGAGCGCGTGCTTCCGGCGGTTCCGCTGAGCCACCTCTATTTGCTCGAGAAAGCGGAGGGCGAACCCTCGGTCGATCGGCTCGAAGGGTCGGCGGCGGTGGAAGCGATGATCGCCAACACCTATCGCGGCGCCTACGTCCGGATGATGGGCACGACCCGGCAGCATCTCCTCGCCTGCGCCGAGCTCGCCCGGACGGTGCCGGTGTTCCGGGCTCGAAGGCGCTGGGGCTTCGACAGCTTCGATGAGGAAGGCGCCGCTTTGGAGGCGCACGCCCGGCTGATCATCCGCCGCAGCCAGGCCTGAACGGGCTACCGAGCCGGCGGAAGGCTTGAATAGGGAACCGCGCGCACCGCGATGCCCTGAAGCATCCAGCCCTGGTTCCACTGGAAGAGCAGGTCGAACTGCACCGCCTGAGGACGCATCCTGAAGGCGCCGCGCAGGCGAAGCATCCCGCCCTCCAGCGCCGGCGCGAGTTCGTAGCTGGGCTCGATCGACAAAGTGTCGCTGAGGTTGATCCCCTGCTCACGAAGGCTCGCGAAAATCCGGGAAAGCGCAGGTGCGCTGTTGCTGGCCTGGAAGTCCGGCGACCCCAGGCCGCGAAGCACGTTGTAATTGCCGGTCTTGTTGGCGTGGTCGACGGCGGCGAGCGTGCTCCACACCAGCCGGGCCAGTCCGGCCTGATCGGGAATGGCGTTGACCGACGCCGCCGGCCTCGGCGCCTGCGCGGGCGCCGGAACCGTCGGCGTCGCCAGAAAGAGCGCGGCCAACAGCAAACGGGCCGGGGCGTGAAGCCCCGGCCCGCTCGTTTGGCCCTGGTGCGGTCTGCTTACCACGCAGCCGAGAAGCCGGCGCGGGCGCCGATCTCGCCGGTGTCGAGACCGAAGCCGACGCCCGCCGAGAAAGCGGCGTTCTGGCCGATCCGCGCCGCCATCGACGCGGTGCCCGCGACGCGGTGCTGATAATAGCCGATGCCGCCGGCGACACCGAATTTGGTGCCGTCGGGAAGCTGCGGCGTATCCATCGCCAGCGCCATGGCGACGCCTTCATTGGCCTTGCGGATGTCGCGGCGGTTGACCTCGGAGAGGTCGAACAGCGTCGTGACGTTGCCCTGCAGGGTCGCGATCGCCGCGCTGTTCGCGGCGACCGCCGGAAGCAGGGTGGTGTTGCTGCTGACCACTCCGTTGGCGTCGTTCACGAGAACGCCGGCGGTGGTGTAGCCGCCGAAGCGCACCGTGCTTCCGGCACCGCCGAGGGTGACCTGATTGGCCGCCGTCGTCGTCGCGCCGCTGCCGACCGCGGTCGAATTGGCGAAGGCGGCAACCGCGCCGCGGCCGAGAGCCGTGGCGTTGGCGGCCGTCGCCCGCGAATTGTCGCCGAGGGCGGTGGATTCGGTGGCGGTCGCCTGCGCCTGACGGCCGATCGCGGTGGAGCGGGTGCCGGAAGCGACAGCCTGCCAGCCGAACGTCTGCGCCCCAATTCCCGAGGCTATCGCCTGACCACCGACCGCGGTCGAGTGGAAGCCGGTGGACTCGGCAAGAGCGCCGACGGCCACCGCTTCTTCGTCGCTGGCCGACGCGCGGTTGCCGATGGCGGTGGAGCGAACGCCGAGCGCCGTCGAGACGGTGCCCACGGCGGTGGAATTGGCGGCCTGGGCGAGCGAGTCCGCGCCGACGGCGACGGATTCGGCGCCGAGGCCGCGGGACAGCGCGCCGACCGCGGTGCTGGCGGCGCCGGCGGCGCTGGAGCGGTTGCCGAAGGCGCTGGAGAGCGCGCCGCCGGCGGTGGCGACGGTGCCGACCGCGGTCGACTGGGCGCCCGAAGCTTCGGTATCGCCGCCGACGGCGACGGATTCGACTCCGGTCGCGGACGACAGCGAGCCGAGCGCGACGTTGAAGTCCTGGGTCGCCTCGGCCAGCCGGCCGAGGGCGACGGCGCCTTCGTTGGAGGCCAGAGCGGCGGTGCCGATGGCGATTCCGTCGGTCGAGCCCAGGGTCACGGTCGCGCTGTTGCCGAGGGCGATGCCGCTGGTGGCGTTGACGGTGTTGAAGGCGCCCAGCGCAACGGCGAACGAGCCGGTGGCGCCGACGGTGTTGAAGTCGCCGATCGCGACCGAGCCGGTGGCTCCGGCGGCGGTCTGGCTGCCGGTGCCGATGGCGGTGCTGAAGCCGCCGGCGGCGATGACGGGACGGCTGGCAACACCGCCGCTGCCGAGGGCGACCGAGGAGCGGCCGGAGGCGACGGCGCCGGCGCCGACGGCGGTGGCGTTCACATCGGCGGCCGAGGAACGGTTGCCGAGCGCGGTCGAATTGTCGCCAAGCGCGGTCGAGACCACGCCGACCGCGGTCCCGCGATCGCCGGAGGCCAGGGAGTCGGTGCCGACCGCGACGCTCTCTTCACCGGTGGCGGTGGCGAGCTGGCCGACGGCGGTGGCGAAATCGGCGGCGCCGGTCGTGGAGTTGGTGCCGCACTCGGTCGTCAGAAGGCCGGTGCCGTCGTTACAAGGCGCGGTCGGATCGGCGGAAGCCGGCGCCGCGTAGAAGACGGCCGCCGACATGGCGGTCGCCGCCAGGAGCTGGATCCTCGTCAATTTGGTCATGAACTTCCTCCCTGTATGGATTTGAAACTTATGGTCGGTCCGCGCCGGGACTGCCCTGAAACAGGTTATGCCCTGCATGCTCCCTCTTCGGCAGCCGCACATTCGCTGGCTGGGGCCGTTTTCGGAGATGCACCTTTGACTGGCAACCCTGATTCGTCAGCGCGAAGGCGCCAGAATCGACTATTTTCGTAGATTTCCCCCTTCTCGGGGTTTTGCTGCCACAGGCGGAAGGCGAAAAGCGGTCCGGATCAGGGTTCACGGACGATCCGGCCGCCCTTCACGACCAGCCGGACCCGGCCCAGCGCCGCGATGTCGAGCGTCGGATCGCCCTCGACGGCGACGAGGTCGGCGATCAGGCCTTCCTTCACCGCCCCAAGCCGGTCGTCGATCCCGAACAGGCGGGCGTTGACGGAGGTCGCGGCGGCGAGGACGGCCGGCGGGGCCATGCCCCACTCGGCCATCAGCGTCATTTCCCGGCGATTGTCGCCATGGGCATAGACTCCGACATCTCCGCCCATGCAGATCGTCACGCCCGCGGCGAGGGCGGCGGCGAACGCCCGGCGTTTCTCGATCACCGCCGGCGGCTCGGGCGCGGCGCCGTTCCAGCCGCGATAGCGCGAGATCGAATCCGTCGCCGCCAGGGTCGGGCAGAGCGCCACCCCGCGTGCTTTCATCAGCCGGAAAATCTCCGGCGTTCCGGAATCGCCATGCTCGATCGTGTCCGCCCCGGCGAGGATCGCGCGCCGCATGCCTTCCACCGTCCCGGCGTGGACGGAGACCTTGCGACCGGCCGAATGCGCCGCCTCCACCGCCAGCCGCATCTCGTCCAGGGTGAAGGTAGGGCGGCTCGGCTCGCCCGGCCGCCAGCGATAATCGCCGTAAATCTTGACCCAGTCGGCGCCGCCGCCGATCTGGCGCCGGACCGCCACGACCAGCCCGGGGCCGTCCGCCTCCTCGGCGCCGCGCGCCGCGAAATCGGGCTCGGCATTCTTGGGGCCGTAGGCGCCCGTGGCGACGATCGCACGAGTGGCGACCAGCATCCTCGGGCCGGGCACGATGCCCTGCTCGATCGCCAGCTTGAGCCCGACATCGGCATAGCCGGCGCCCTCGGTTCCGAGGTCGCGGACGGTGGTGAAGCCGGCCATCAAGGTCGCGCGGGCATGGTTGACCGCGCGGGCGGTGCGAAGGGCGAGCGGCTCCTTGAGCACCTGGTCGTCCCAGCTCGTCTCGTCATAGGGGTGGAGGAAGAGGTGCGAATGGCCCTCGATCAGCCCGGGCATCAGGGTCGTTCCGGGAAGGTCGACCACCCTCGCCCCCGCCGGCGCCGCCAGGCCGGGGCCCGCCGCCTCGATGCGGTCGCCGCGCACCAGCACCGACCAGCCGCGATGGGGGCGCGGATCGACGCCGTCGAAGACTTGAGCGGGACGGAGCAGGAGTGCCGGCTCTTCGCCGGGCGCCGCCGCGGGCAGCAGCAGCGACAGAGCGAGCAGGAACAGGAAGCGCATGGATAAACGCCCATACAGACGCTAGGCCGACCCCGCCACGAGGAAAAGGGAGCGCGTCTTGGCGGGATATGAGCTGATCTCAGGGATCGAGGTGGACCGGCGGCTGAAGGCCTTCATCGAAGAGGAAGCGCTTCCCGGCACCGGCATCGAGCCCGCCGCCTTCTGGTTCGGCTTCTCCGCACTGCTGCGCGAGCTCACGCCCGAGAACAAACGCCTCCTTCGCCGACGCGAGGATTTGCAGGCGCGGATCGACGAGCGCAATTCGGCGCTCGGCGGCCGGCCGGGCGACCGGGCCGAGGAAGAGGAGTTCCTTCGCGACATCGGCTATCTCGTCGATCCGCCCGCGCCCTTCGCGATCGGCACGGAGAATGTCGATCCCGAGATCGCCCGGATCGCCGGGCCGCAGCTTGTGGTCCCGGTCAGCAACGCCCGTTACGCGCTCAACGCCGCCAACGCCCGCTGGGGCAGCCTCTACGACGCCCTCTACGGCACCGACGTGCTCGGCGACCGGCCGCGGGGCGGCGGCTACGATGAAGAAAGGGGCGCTCGGGTGGTCGCCTGGGGCCGCGCCTTCCTCGACGAGATCGCGCCGCTGACCGGCGGCAGCCACGCCGACGTCACGTCTTACCGGATCGAGGACGGGCGCCTCGTCACCGACCTCGGCACCTTGCGCGACCCGTTTCTGCTCGCCGGGTGGCGGGGCTCGTCGCTGCTGCTTCGCCATCACAACCTCCATGTCGAGATCGTCATAGACCCCGGCCATGCGATCGGCCGAACCGACAAAGCCGGCGTGGCCGATCTCCTGCTTGAGAGCGCCATCACCGCAATCATGGATTGCGAGGATTCGGTCGCGGCCGTCGACGCCGAGGAGAAAGTGGCGGTTTACCGAAACTGGCTCGGCCTGATGAAGGGCAATCTGAGCGCCGGCTTCGACAAGGGCGGCCGGAGCGTGGAGCGGCGGCTCGAGCCGGATCGCGTCTACGAGGCCTCCGGCGGCGCTCTCACCCTCAAGGGCCGGGCGCTGATGTTCGTGCGCAATGTCGGGCATCTCATGGCCAATCCGATGATGCGGATCGACGGTGAGGACGTTCAGGAAGGGCTGGCCGACGCCGTCATTACCGGCCTTGCCGCGCTCCACGATCTGGGCGGCGCGCGCGCCAACAGCCCGGCCGGCTCGGTCTATATCGTCAAGCCCAAGATGCACGGACCCGAGGAAGCCGCCTTCGCCGGCCGCCTGTTCGACCGCGCAGAGGACCTGCTCGGGCTTCCCCGCCACAGCCTCAAGATCGGGGTCATGGACGAGGAGCGGCGCACCAGCCTCAACCTCGCCGCCGTGATCCGCGAGGTGAAGGACCGGGTGGTGTTCATCAACACCGGCTTCCTCGACCGCACCGGCGACGAGATCCATACCGCGATGAAGCTCGGGCCGGTGATCCGAAAGGCGGAGATGAAGAGCTCCGAGTGGCTCAAGAGCTACGAGGACAATAATGTCGACGTCGGCCTCGCCTGCGGCTTCGCCGGCCGGGCCCAGATCGGCAAGGGGATGTGGGCGATGCCGGACCTGATGGCCGACATGCTCGCCCAGAAGGTCGCCCATCCTCGAAGCCGGCGCCGGCACCGCCTGGGTCCCCTCCCCGACCGCCGCCACCCTCCACGCCATCCACTATCACCGGGTCGACGTGGCGGAGCGCCAGCGCGCGCTGGCCGGCCGCGCTCCGGCCGCTCTTCACGGCCTCCTGGCGGTCCCGGTGGCGACGGAGCGGAACTGGTCCGCCGAAGCGATGAGCGAGGAGCTCGACAACAATATCCAGGGCATATTGGGCTATGTGGTGCGCTGGATCGACCAGGGCGTCGGCTGCTCGAAAGTGCCCGACGTCCACGACGTCGGGCTCATGGAGGACCGCGCCACCTGCCGGATCTCCAGCCAGCACGTCGCCAACTGGCTGCTTCACGGAGTTGTCGGCCGCGACCAGGTGGAAGCGGCGCTGGAGCGGATGGCGGCGGTGGTGGACCGCCAGAACCGGGGCGACCCCTCCTACCGGCCGATGGCGCCGGACACGGCGGCCAGCACCGCCTTCCAGGCGGCGCGGGCGCTGATCTTCCAGGGCGAATCGCAGCCGTCAGGCTATACCGAGCCGCTGCTCCATGCCTATCGACTGAGGCTGAAGCTGGGCTCGGGTCCGGGCATGACGGCGCCCTTGTAATAATCGCGTGCGTTGCGGATCCGCGCCGCTTCGCGAGACGCCATGCCGCGCAGGAACCCGCTCGGCGAACCCGCGGCGGCGGCCTCGTCGTAGATGGCGGCGCGCTCGTCCGGATCGGCGGCGGCGGACGCCTTGGCCTTCCAGGCGGCGAAGCGGATTCGCTCGCTGGGATGCCGTTCGGCGAAATCCTCGACGAGATCGCGCCCATTCTCACCCCCCAGATGGCCGGCGAGCGCGATCAGCGGCTCGAGCGTCGAGCGGTTGACGATCGTTCGGATCCGGGAGCTTTGGAGGTCGAACCCATATTGGTCGAGGAACTCGGTCGTCGGCGACATGGCCATGATGTTGATCGATACCGAAAGCGAATCCGCCGGGAGCTGGCTGTGGACGTCCCGGTGGCGCCGGTAGAGCAGCATCGTCCCCTCCGCGAGGCGGGAACGCTCGACGAAACGCAGCTCCACCTTCTCCCCGATGAAGCCGGCGGCGCGCTCGTAATCATGTTCGTAATAATCGCTCCAATAGCCGGGCCCGGCATAGCCGACCGTCAGGAAGCTGAAATTGTGGTCGTGCGGCTGGCCGTAGAAAAACGCTCCCGGGCCGCTGTTGACGATGACGCTGTCGGAGGCGGCGGGCCAGAAATTGGCGCGCAGCATGAATTTACGGCTTCCGGAGTGGAGAAGAATGACCTGGGCGCTATAGTTGTTGCCCTCCAACTGATCCGCACAACGCTGCTTGAGCTCGCGGATGACGAGGTCGCCCAGGAAAGTGCGGTTATTGGCGAGCTTGCGCAGCGACGGGGCAAAGCCGGCCAGGCATTCGTCATCGCCGAGATCCGAAGGGCCGCTTTCCAGCGCCTCCACCAGGTCGCCGAGATCGATCCGCTCGTCGGTCTGACATTCCATCAGGACAGGCATGGTACCAGCTCCTCCGCAAGCAATCGGGCCAGGGTTTGCGCGGCTACTCGTCGCACCTCGCTATGGGGATCGGCCGCGGCCATCTCGCGCAGGTGCGGAAGGGCCGCGCCGGCGTCCAGCGCCAGGAATTCGCGCATCGCCTGCCAACGGGCGTAGAAATGCTCGCTTCGAAGCATCTCCCGGAACAGGGGCACGGCGTCGTGGCGCTCCATCATCCGGAGCAAGGCGAGCATCATCTGGGTCCTCGAGCTGGCCTCGTCGGTGCTGCTCGCACCGATGAAACGCCGGGTCCCCCAATCATATTCGACGGACAGCGGGCCCGCATCGAGCGAGGTCTCCGCGCCGACGAAGACGATGTCGCTCTCGCCGTCCTCGACGATGAAGGTGAAGCGGCGGCCGTCGACATCGAGCGTCTGCCCGTCCTCGAGGTGCAGCCGCTCGACGAAACGGCAGCCGCCGCTCTCGTCGGCCGTGAAACCGGCCTCGATCCTTGGCGCCTCCCACAACGACAAGGTCGCCCCGCCGCTCTGGATGAAGTGATAGGCTGTCCGGCGGCCGCTGAAGATGAGCGAGGCGCCGCCCCTCCGCTCAGCCCGCTTGGCGGCGATCGCGTCGGCACTCATGACGGCGAGAGTCAGGTTCAGCGCCGGGCGCTCGAACAGGATCAGCCCGGTCTTCACCTCGCTCGACGCGACGTTGAAATGGGGCCTGAAATAGGGATCGTCCCGGGCCGCGGCGACCAGCGCACCCAGCACCTCTCCGATCAGGCCCGAAGTCGCGATGAAATTCGACGCAAGGGCCAGGACGGCGTCGGCTCCCCCGTGACGGGCCGTTTCAAGCTCGTCCGCAAGACGTTCCAGACTGGGCAGTCGACGAAGCCGCCGCGCCACCTTCGCCGCCGCCTCCACCGAGTTCGAGCTGCGACTTGCGGTCACTCAACCAGGTGGCAAGCTCCTCTCCAGCGATCATATCCAGGGTCCTCCGTGTCGAGTTCGCAGTGGGAGAGGCGCGGGAACGCCCCTCCCGCGCCGGCTAGGTGTAAACGAGCACGATGATGGCGGCGGTGCAGACCGCTCCTCCGACCTCCTTCTGCTTGCATGAGCCGTGAATGCCGACGCTCGTTGCGAGCTCGGGCAGAATGGCGATATCGATCTTTTTCATTGTCGTTCCCCTTCGGTCGGGTTGGCGTGTCGGAGGGAAGGCGCTCGCGAGGCACCCTTTGTTTTTCACTGCGGCCTGATGACCGCCCCTCCGTGAGATTCAGTCGCGGCCGGCGAATATTCCTTTCGCCGCCGGGCAAGTTTCCTGGGGATTTTTCAGTGGAATAGCAGGGTATTAGTGGGGGATAAGCCTAGTCGATCCCAACGTCGCGCCGACTTTCCTCCTCATAATCCCGACGAAGGCTTTCGAGCCGGCTCAGCTCTGCCCGCAACCGACGCCTGGACCAGACCACGCTCAGGAAAATCAGGAAGATGATGGTGAGGGCGATCATTGCGCGCCCCGAACTCGCCCACTCCCAGATACCCTGCGGCAGATCTTCGATCCCGCCCTTGCTACGCTGGCTCCCCTTGAACGCCGCGGCCATCGCGACGAAGACCGGCAGCAGGATCAGGCTGAGATTGACCCGCCGCAAATTGGCCTTGACGTTGACGATGCTGCTTTCGAGGAAAGCGGCGGGATCGCTCGTGTTGAGGGTCGAGGCCATCTGGCGAAGCCGGTGCCGGGTCCAGGTGAGCCACAAGGTCGCGACGAGCAGCAGGAGCGCGGTCGCAATGGTGGTCGCGCTGGGCGCCATGAAGAGGCCCGGAAGCAATCCGCCGATCAGCAGCAGAACGAGGGCGAAGTCCGCATAGCCGAGGAGTCGGCCCTTCCGGCGAGCCCGGCGGGCCATGGCCTTGAACGCCTCGCGGTCGCCTTCCTCCGGATCCTGCCACAGTTCGGCCAGGTCTTCGAAGCCCGGTTCTCTCATGACCGCCCCTCCATGATCGTCTTGAGAGTAGCCTTCGCCCGCTGGCAGCGCAGCATCACGGCATTGGGCGATATTCCGAGGATCGTTGCCATCTCTCCGAAATTGAAGCCCTCCAGGCAAAGCACGATTGCCTCCCGTTGCGGGATCGGCAGCTGCTGGATCGATTCGACCAGATGCCGTTTCTGGTCATTGCGGAGCGCAAGCTCGTCGGGCAGCGCCGCCGCCGAGGCGAGATCGGTCGACAGCTCGACCTGCCTCGGCTCGCGCGCCCGCTTGGAAACGTGGGAGATGCAGCGTTTCTGGGCGATCGACGCGGCGAAGGTCTTCACCGAAGCCTCGCCTCGAAAATTGGCGAGCGCGACCCAGATGGCCAGCAATATGTCCTGGACGAGCTCGTTGCGAAGTGCCGGGCTGGCTTCATAGGAAAGGGCGATACGGGAGATCAGCCCCATGCAGGACTCGCTCACCTGCGCAAAGAGTTGCTCCCTTGAGCCGTTCGCGCCCATTGTTACACAGTGCCTCACGCCGGAGCACATGCCGGCGACGGGATTTGTGCAGGATCGTGGCGGGAAGATCAATTCGCTACGCCGGAAAGGAATTTTTTGAGGCCCATGGAGCGAAGCGCCCAGAATCAAGGCACCATCGAGGTCCGGGACGCCCACCGGTTCGAACTCGGGGCGGCTGGAGGCGTGGCTGGAGTCCGAGGTCGAGGGCTATGAGGGACCGCTCCGGGTCGAGCAATTCAAGGGCGGCCAGTCCAACCCGACCTACAAGCTGATCACGCCCGGCAAGTCCTACGTCCTGCGCCGCAAGCCGCCGGGCAAGCTGCTGCCCGGCGCCCACGCCGTCGAGCGCGAATATCGGGTCATCTCCGCTCTGGGCGCGCAGGGCTTCCCGGTCGCCCGTACCTACGGCCTGTGCCTCGACGAGGCGGTGACCGGCACCCCGTTCTACGTGATGGAGATGGTCGAGGGCCGGATCTTCTGGGAAGCCGACTTCCCCGAAGTCCCGCGTGAGGAGAGGCCGGCCTATTTCGACGCGATGAACGCGACGATCGCGCAATTGCACGGGATCGATCCCGAAGCCGCCGGGCTCGGCGATTACGGCAGGCCCGGCAATTATTTCGAGCGGCAGATCGGCCGCTGGTCGAAGCAGTATCTGGGCGACGTCGAGGCCGGCCGGGTGCCCGCCATGGACCGGCTGGTCGAGTGGCTGCCGCTCAACATCCCTCGGGGCGAGGAGGAAGCCCGGATCATCCACGGCGACTTCCGCTGCGACAACATGATCTTCCACCCGACCGAGCCCAGGGTGCTGGCGGTGCTCGACTGGGAGCTTTCGACGCTCGGACATCCTCTCGCCGATTTCACCTACCATCTGATGGTCTGGCGGATGCCCGCCGGAGTCTCGACCGGGCTCGCCGGGCTCGACCTGGAGGCTCTGAACATTCCCTCCGAAGCCGATTATGTGGCGGCTTATTGCCGGCGCACCGGCCGCGATCAGGTCCCCGACATCGACTTCTACATGGCGTTCAACATGTTCCGCCTCGCCGCCATCGTCCACGGCATCAAGGGCCGGCTGGCCCGGGGCACCGCCTCGTCCGCCCATGCCGGCCAGATGGCCGCCAGCCTCGAGCCGCTGGCCGAACGCGCCTGGGAGCAGGCGGTGCGGGCGGGGCGTAAACCCCCTCTCCCTGCAGGGGACAGGTACCGGTACCTGTCCCTATCCTTTGCGGGGACAGGTACCGGTACCTGTCCCCGTCTTCGTTTGACCCGGAGTACCGAGGGGGCGGCCCGAGCGTTCCGCGGCGCGGATGGAGTTGCGATCGGAGTCGGCAAGCCCGGAGTCGAGAAAGGCCCGCCAGTCGTCGATCCGTCCCTTCATCGCCCCGGCGTCGGTAATCCCGTCGTCGGCCAGGCCGAGGTGGCTTCGGGCGCTCGACCATGGCCATTGCTCGGGGCGCTCGACCAGCCGGGCCCGCACGGGATTGAGTTCGACGTAACGGAGGCAGACGTGGAGATGAGCCTCGTCCATCGCGACCGAGCCGTAGCGGCCCTGCCAGAGGCAGCCGCGCCAATCCTCCCGCTGGTTGATCCGCCACGTATATTGACGATGGACGGGTCCGAACAGGCGGCGCAACCCGGCCTCGTCCTCGGGAACGAGAATGATATGGACGTGGTTAGGCATCAGGCACCACGCCCAAATCGCGGTCCCGGCGTCGCCGGCCCACCGCCGAAGCAGCTTCAGATACAGCCGGCAATCGTCGTCGCCGAAAAATGTTCTCTGGCTGCGATTGCCGCGCTGGGTGACGTGATGCGGAATGCCTGGCAAGACGAGGCGAGCGACGCGGGGCATGGCTGATTATGCATTAAGCGTTGGGCCATGACAAGAGAGTCTTCGGAAATCGTGGTTTCGGATACCCGCGCTTCGGTCTTGATCAGCGTCGACGGCGCCGGGAACAACAGAAGAGCGATGGGGACAGGTACCGGTACCTGTCCCCGTCCCCGAATTTACCGGCTATGAGCTCACGGAGGACGACGACGGTATCTGGTGGACCCATTTCCCGCCGCCGGCGGATTTCGACGGCGAGGAGCAGGGGCATTATGGCGACTTCGGCTACAAGCGCACCCTGAGCCCTCGCGAGCAGGAGGTCCTTGACGCCGACCTGGAGCAGGAGTTCGACGAGGATCTGGCCCAGCAAGCTGCCCGCCGGGACCGCTTCTTCGGCTTCGCCGGGGACGAGATTTCCTCCCCCGGGGAAGCCGATCCTTCCGAAACTTCCGAACCTTCCGGGAGGAACTGGGCCCGATCGAGTATAAGTCGCTGATACCCCCGTCATTCCGGCGAAAGCCGGAACCCATGAACACCGCGGCTCGAGCTTTCATCCGCCCGCGTTCATGGATCCCGGATCAAGTCCGGAATGACGGTTCAGGGACCGACGCCCCACCCTATCGCCCCCGTCGGTTTCGCTCTATCCCGGAGGCCGCGCGGCTTTGGGGGAAGCATGGCTGACGAAGGTGCACAGAAGCGGCTGCGGCGGGCGCTCAAGCAGATCGGCTGGGTCCGGCTCGCGGGCACCGCCGTCTTTCTTGTCCTCGCCCTCTTGCTCTCCCGCTATTCCTGGCACCTGCCGCTCGCCAGCGACGCCGAACGCGCGCTTTACGACATGCGCTTCGTCCGCTCCGCGCCGCGCGTCGACCAGGACGATCGAATTGTCTTCGTCACCTACGACGACCAGACTCTGCAAGCGCTGCAGAAGCGATCCCCGCTCGACCGCCGGCTCCTCGCCGAGGCCCTCGCCACGCTGGACTCGATGCGGCCGAAGGCGATCGGCATCGACATCCTCATCGATCAGCCGCAGGACGAGGATCCGCAGCTCCTCGCCACCCTCAAGGGAATGCGGACGCCCACCCTGCTCGGCTACGCGAATCAGGCCGAGAACGAGGACCAGATCGAATATGAGCAGCACGAATTCCTGCGCGGCTTCATAAGCCGGGCGCGGGGCGGCGGAGTCCGCGCCGCAAGCATCAAGATGGAGCCCGACGTCGAGGACGGAGTCATCCGGCGCTGGCCCGAGCAGAAAGGGAATTTGCCGCCCGAGATCGCCAACGCGATGACATCGGCCCACCCCGAATTCGCCCGTTATTCGGGCAGCATCGACTTCACCCTGCCGGCCGACCCCGATCGTCCGGTCTTCGCCAGCTTCCCGATCCAGTCGCTGCCGCTCCTGGGCGACGCGATCCGGGCCAATATCGAGGGCCGCTACATATTGATCGGCGGCACCATCAAGGACCAGGACGATTACAACACGCCGATGAGCCGCCGGACCGGCCGCTGGATGAAGGGGATGGAGGTCCATGCCCATATGCTCGCCCAGCAACTCGACGGGCGGATGCGTCCGCCCCTGCCGTCCTTCGTCTTGTGGGCGAATGCGCTCGCGCTGGTGATTGCCGGCGGGGCGAGCAGCCTGCTCGACTGGCGCGGATGGCGTCTCGCTCTGGTCCTGGCGGGACAACTCGCCGTCATCGCCGGCTCCCCGTTCCTGCTTCAGGATTGGGGCCTCGACACCTATGGCGTGCCCGCCTTCGGCCCGGCTCTCGGCTGGGCCTTCGCCTTCGCCGCGGTCGGCACCGCCGCCCGTGCCGTCGGCTCCGAGCAGCGCCGCTTCGCCCAGTCGACGCTCGGCAAATACCTCCCCGCCGACGTCGCCGCCGAAATATTGAAGGACCCCGACCGACTGTCGCTGAGCGGCGAGAAGAGGCAGATCTACGCCCTCTTCTCCGATCTGGAAGGCTTCACCAAGCTCAGCCATGCGATCAGCCCGGAACAGCTTTCGATCCTCTTGAACCGCTATCTCGACATATTGAGCGAGGTCGTCCTGAGGCATGGCGGAACGATCGACAAATTCGTCGGCGACGCGGTCGTCGCCTTCTGGGGCGCTCCGATCGCGCGCGACGACGATGCCGACCGCGCCGCCCGCGCCGCCATCGCCATGTACGAGGCGGGCGAGGCGTTCCGCCGCGAGGCCGGCGACGACATGCCGCCGATCGGCTGCACCCGGGTCGGCCTCCATCTCGGCGAGGCGGTGGTCGGCAATTTCGGCGGCGAGGGCCGAATCCAATATACGGCGCTCGGCGACGCGATGAACACCGCCTCCCGCCTGGAATCCGCCAATAAATATCTCCATTCGACCGTCCTGGTCAGCGCCGAGGCCAAGGCCGGAACCCGCCTCGACGTCTTCCGTCCGCTCGGCCGGATCGTGCTGAGCGGACGGGCGACCCCGGTCGAGGTCTGGGAGCCGGTGCCGAACATGCCCGCGGAGGAGCGGACGCGGCTCGGCGCGCTCTGGCAGGCCTTCGAAGCGGGCGATCCCGAAGCGCTCGAGACTCTGGCGGCGATCGCGGCCGAGCGGGAGGATGCAGCCCTCGCCGAATTCGTGTACCGTCTGCGCCAGGCAGGTCCGGGAGGTCATTTTGTCTTGGGGTCCAAGTAGAATCGTCGCCCGTCCGCTGATCGCGGCCGCCCTCCTCCTCACGGCCGGCGCCGCTCTGGCCGACATCCTCGTCGTCCGCTCCAGCGGTCCTTCCGCCAGGAGCTTCCCGCCCGGCAAGCGCCTTCCCGAAAGCGCCCGGATCAACCTCAAGGCGAGCGACCAGCTCGTCGTTCTCGACGGTGGCGGCACCCGGATCATCCGCGGCCCGGGCAGTTTCACCGCCGGCGCACCCGCCGCCGGGCGAATCGCCTCGGCCGCTCCCGTCGTCCAGCGACGCGCCCGAATCGGCGCGGTCCGCGGAATCGAAACGGGCGAGCTCCGGCCGCCGAGCATCTGGCATGTCGATGTGGCGAGGAGCTCGAATATCTGCGTCGCCGATCCTTCGAAGGTGATCCTTTGGCGAGCCGATGCGGCGGGCCCCCTCACCCTCAACATCGGCGGCCCGGGCGGCCGCTCGAAGCAGCTGAGCTGGCAGCCCGGGTCAAGCACCCTGGCCTGGCCGTCCGACCTGCCGGTCGCCGACGGCGCCGAATATCGCCTCTCGTGGAGCGGCGGCACGGTCCCGACGGCGCTTCGCTTCCGCTCGGTGCCGGCCAGGCCCGGGGGGATCGAGGACATAGCCCAGACCCTGATCCGCAATCAGTGCGAGGCGCAGCTCGACCTGTTCATCGACACGGTGAAGCTGCCGGGGTGAACATCCTCCCCATGCGAAGCATGGGGAGGGGGGTGTAGGTGGGTCGGCATCCCGGGGGGATGCCGAGAGCCGGAACCGGCTGCGTAGCAGCCGTCGGGCGAAGCCTGGTGGAGGGGTAATCGCACCGGCCTGCGCCAGCTACCCCTCCACCCCGCTACGCGGGGTCTCCCTCCCCATCTGCGATGGGGAGGACAGGCCTTACCCCGTCGGGAATCCCCGCTTCCGCATCAGCGCCTTCACGTCCGGATCGCGGCCGCGGAAGGCTCGGTAGGCTTCGGCGCGGTCGGTCTCGTTGCCGGTCGACAGCAGGGTCTGGCGGAAACGGTCGGCGGTCGCCTTGTCGTACGGATTGCCGGCTTCCTCGAAGGCCGCCCAGGTGTCGGCGTCCATCGTCTCCGACCAGAGGTAGGAATAATAGCCGGCCGAGTAGGCGTCGGACGAGAAGAGGTGGTTGAACTGCGGCAGGCGGTGCCGCATCACCAGCTCCTTCGGCATTCCGATCTTGGCCAGCGCCTCGCGCTCGAACTTGTCCGGATCGACCACTCCGTTCGGGTCCATGTGAAGCATCATGTCGACGATGGCGGAGGAGAGATATTCCGCCGTCGCGAAGCCCTGGTTGAAGGTCGAGGCCTTCTCGATCTTCGCGATCAGCGACGCCGGCATCGGCTGCCCGGTCTTATAATGCTTGGCGAAGCGGCTCAGCACCGGCTGGGTGAGAAGCCAGTTCTCGTTCACCTGGCTCGGATATTCGACGAAGTCGCGCGGAGTTCCGCCGAAGCTCGGATAATAGACGTCCGACGAGGAAATAATGGATGGCGTGGCCGAATTCGTGGAACAGGGTCTCGGCGTCGTCGAGGCTGATCAGCACCGGCTGGCCGGCGGCGGGCTTGACGAAATTGTTGTTGTTGGAGCCGAGCACGACGTCGTCGCCGAGCAGGCCGGCGCGGCTTCGATAGGTGGTCGCCCAGGCGCCCGAGCGCTTGCCGGTGCGGGCGAAATCGTCGCGGTAGAAGACCCCGACCTGCTTGCCCGACGTGCGATCGGTGACGCTGTAGACCCGGATGTCGGGGTTCCAGACCGGAACGGTGCCGGTGATCTCCTTGAAGTCGAGCCCGTACAACTCGCCCGCCGACCATAAGGAGGCCTGGATGATGTTGTTCAGCTCGAAATAGGGTTTCACCTCCTCCTGGGTGAGGTTGTAGCGCTGCTTGCGCACCTTCTCCTGATAATAGCGATAGTCCCAGGGCTCGATGGTCAAATTGCGGTCGGTCTTGCGGGCGAGCGCCTGCATGTCCGCGACCTCCTCCTTCACCCGGGCAACGGCGGCGGGCCAGACGCGATTCATCAGGTCGAGCGCCTTGGCGGGCGACTTGGCCATCGTGTCCTGCATCCGGAATTCGGCATGGCTGGAGAAGCCGAGCAGCCGGGCGCGGTCGGCGCGAAGCTTGACGATCTCGGCGATGACCGCGTTGGTGTCGTTCGTGCCGCCATTGTCGCCGCGGTTGACGAAGGCGCGCCAGATCTTCTCGCGCAGCGCCCTGTTGTCCGCATAGGTCAGGATCGGATCGACCGCCGAGCGGGTGTTGACGATGGTGAAGCCGCCGGCGGGCAGCTTGCGCTCCCGGGCGGCGGAAGCGGCGGCGGCCTTGACGTCGTCGGGCACCCCTTTCAGCTCCGCGTCGGTGGCGGTGATGTAGGTGCTCTCGTCGGCGAGGACCTTCTCGCCGAAGACCGCGAATTTCTGGGCGAGCTGCGAATTGTAGGCGGAAAGCTGCTCCTTCTGCTCGGTCGAAAGATTGGCCCCGCGGCGGACGAAGCTGTCGTAGAGCCGGGTCACCAGCCGCTGCTGCTTGGCGTCCAGGCCCGCGCTCTCGCGCATCTCGTAGACCGTCTTGATGCGCTGGAAGAGTTTGGGATCGAGGGTGATCTCGTCGCTTGCAG
The DNA here is from genome assembly GCA_963850005.1 of uncultured Alphaproteobacteria bacterium. GTDB lineage: Bacteria > Pseudomonadota > Alphaproteobacteria > Sphingomonadales > Sphingomonadaceae > Allosphingosinicella. Next base: position 405,113 of record CAWKJG010000003.1, on the reverse strand, counting down.
CGGACAGCTTCGGCGACCATTCCTTTTCCAGCGCCTGGTAGGCCGGAGTGGTCATGTTGTCGGTCATCACCCCGAACAGCGAAAGGACCCGGTCGAGCCGCTGGCCGGTCTTCTCGAGCGCCTCCACGGTGTTGGCGAAGGTGGGCGCGTCGGCGCTGTCGGCTATGGCCAGGACTTCGCGGCGCTGCTCGTCGATCCCGAACTGGATCGCCGCCGGAAAGAGCTCCGGAGTTACCTTGTCCCAGGGCGGAACGCCGTCATAGGGGCCGGTCCAGTCGGCGAGCAGGATGTTGTCGGGGATAGTGACGGCGGGCTCGGCCGGCGCCTCGGCCACGGCGGCCTCGTCGGCTACGGTCATATCGGATGTCCTGCTGGTGGTTGCGCAGCCCGCGAGGGCCAAAGCGGCGGCGCCGCCGAGAAGAAATGACTTCAAAACCGGTCTCCCAAGACAATCGAAAAAATCAGATGCCGTCGCCGCGGGCTATAGAGGCGTCAGCCGCCCGGGCAACTGTTCAGCGCTTGCGAATTTGAATCGCCGCGCGGCTTTCCCCCGCTTGCGCTTTGCGACATGATCGGGACATGTACGACGGCGCCCAGACGACCTCGCTGAGCGTGGCCCGGCTCATCGCCGAGCTGCCCTTCCTGCTGCTCGTCCTGGCCATGTTCTGGAGCGGCGCCAGCCGGATCCGGGCCGCCGTCGCGGTCGCGGCGGCAACCGGTTTCGCGCATTCCCTGCTCGTCGCGAAGGCGCCGCTCGCGGCCTTCTGGTGGGGTCTCCTGCTCGCCGTCACCCTGCTGCTGCTGGCGCGCCGGCTGCACCGCGACCGCAGGGCTCGCTTCACCCCCGACGAAGAGGTCATGGTCGCCGCTTTGCTTCCGAACCTCGGCGCGGCCCGGGCCCGGCATCTGCTCGACCAGGGTTTCTGGCTTTCGGGAGAGCGTGGCGACGTACTCACCCGGGAGGAGGAGCCGATCGGCCATCTATATTACCTCGCCGCCGGCGAGGCTCGGGTGATGAGCCATGGCCGCCAGGTCGGAACCTGCCGCACCGGCGACCTGATCGGCGAGGTCACCGTCCTGTCGGGCGAACAGGCCAGCGCGACCGTGACCCTGACGGGGCCGGCGCGCTTCTGGTGCGCTCCGGCCAAGGTGCTCCGCCCCTATCTCGAAGCCCATGACGAAGTGCGCCACGCGCTCGAGCAGGGCTTCGCCTTGGCGCTCAGATCGAAGCTCCGGGCGAGCAACCGGACCATCGTCGAGGCGGGCGAAACGGCCGACTGACTCGCTTCGGCGCGGTAAAGGAATCGTTCGGCGCAAATTTCGTTGCCGGCCATGGCTTTAGCCCGGCCGATCGGCAAGCTTCCCTCAGTGGAACTGTCTGGGGAGTGACGGTGCTCAACATCCTGATCGTCGAAGACGATCCCTTGCTGGCCGAGACGGTGAAGAGCCTGGTCGAGCTCAATCCGCGTTTCACGGTCACGGCGCTCGCCAACGATCTCGACAGCGCCGTCGCGGCGGTCGAGGCACGGCGGCCCGATCTCGCTCTGGTCGACCTCCAGCTCGCCAACGGCAGCAGCGGCTATGCGGTGGCGGCCCGGCTTCACGACCTCGAAATCGCCTGCCTGTTCACGACGGCGAGGGCGCCCGGCTTCGCGGTCCGCGACCTCGCCATCGGCTGCCTGCAAAAGCCCTATCGCGAGGAGGATCTGGTCCGCGCCCTCACCGAGGCGGAGGATATATTGAAAGGCCGGCAGAAGCTGGTCCTGCGCCAGCGCCTGCCCGAGCCGCTCGAGATTTACGGAGAGGAGGATTCGGAGGAGCCGGTATTCGTCCTCCAGCTGGGCGGCCGAACGTCCTGGGTGGCGAAGCTGAAGAAGCTGGTGCGAAGGCCGTCCTCGTTTCGAAGCGCCGCGCCCGTCGCATAACTCCGTCATTGCGAGCGCAGCGAAGCAATCCAGTGCGGCCTCCGACGCTGAGCTGGATTGCCGAGTCGCTGCGCTCCTCGCAATGACGGCTCCTTCGCCCCGCTATTCCCCCATCTGCCGAAGCGCCGCTCCGGCGCCGCGGCGGATCACCAGATTGCGGATCTCGGTCATGTCCTCCATCGCGAAGCGGACGCCCTCGCGGCCGAGGCCGCTGTCCTTGACCCCGCCATAGGGCATGTTGTCGACGCGGTAGGAGGGCACGTCGTTGATCACGACGCCGCCCACGTCGAGCCGGTCCCAGGCGTCGAGCGCCTTGAACAGGTCGCGGGTGAAGATGCCGGCCTGGAGTCCGAACTTGCTGTCGTTGACCTCGTCGAGCGCTGCATCGAAATCGGTGAAGCTCGACAGGATGGCGACGGGGCCGAACGCCTCCTCGCGATAGACGGTGGCCGAGCGGTCCACGCCTTCGAGCAGAGTGGCCTCGAGCATCGCCCCGTCGCGCTTGCCGCCGCACAGCAGTTTCGCGCCGCCCTCCACCGCCTCGCGGATCCAATTGTCGAGCCGTTGCGCTTCCCTGACGTCGATCATCGGGCCGATGAACGTCTCGCGGTCGTGCGGATTGCCGGCGACCAGGGCTTTCGTCTTCGCGACGAGGCGCTTCCTGAGCGTGTCGTAAATCCCGGCATGGACGATGATCCGCTGAACCCCGATGCAGCTCTGGCCGGACTGATAGAAAGCGCCGAAGATGATCCGCTCGACCGCATCGTCGAGGTCGGCGTCGCGGTCGACGATCACCGCCGCGTTGCCGCCGAGCTCGAGCACGACCTTCTTCTTGCCCGCCTTCGCCTTGAGGTCCCAGCCGACCGCCGGCGAGCCGGTGAAGCTGAGCAGTTTCAGCCGCTCGTCGGTGGTGAACAGGTCCGCGCCCTCCCGGTGCGCCGGAAGGATCGAGAAGGCGCCCCTGGGAAGGTCGGTCTCGGCCAGCACCTCGCCGATGATCAGAGCGCCGAGCGGAGTCCGACTGGCCGGCTTCATCACGAACGGGCAGCCGACCGCGATCGCCGGGGCGATCTTGTGGGCGGCGAGGTTCAATGGGAAGTTGAACGGCGAGATGAAGCTGCATGGGCCGATCGGCACACGCTTCCACATCCCCTGATAGCCCCGAGCCCGCGGGCTGATGTCGAGCGGCTGGACTTCGCCGGTCATCCGCACCGATTCCTCGGCGGCGATCCGGAAGGTGTCGATCAGTCGGGTGACCTCGCCTTCGCTATCCTTGATCGGCTTGCCGGCCTCGACGCAGAGCGCGAAGGCGAGCTCGTCGAAGCGCTGCTTGAAGCGCTCCACGCAATGCTGGAGCACGGCCTGCCGCTCGAAGCTCGCCATCCGCGCCATCGGGCCCGCCGCCTCGGCGGCGGCGGCGATCCCCGAGTCGATGGTGGCGGAGTCGGCCTGGGCGCAACGGAAGGCGATTTCGCCCGTATATTTGTCGGTGACCTCGAGGTCGGCGTTCGGCTGCTTCGCCTCGTTGGCGAGGTAGAGCGGATAGGTGTCCTTGAGCTTGATCATCTCGTCTCGCGAAAAAAGTGACAGTCACTAGTGACTGTCACTAGTGACTGTCACTTTTTCAAAGGGCCGCGCTCAGCTCCTTGATCTCCTTGTTGAGGATCCGGTCGTTCTCCGAATAGTCGACCGGGCAGTCGATCAGGTGGACTCCGGGCGCGTCGAGGCAGTGGCGAAGCAGGTCCGGCACGCCTTCCGCATTTTCGACGCGGTGGCCGTGGGCGCCGTAGCTCTCGGCATATTTGACGAAATCGGGATTGCCGTAGGTCAGGCCGAAATCCGCGAAACCCATGTTCGCCTGCTTCCAGCGGATCATTCCGTAAGCGTCGTCGCGAAGGACCAGGACGACGATGTTCAGCTTCAGCCGGACCGCCGTCTCCATCTCCTGGCTGTTCATCATGAAGCCGCCGTCGCCGCAGATCGCCATCACCTTGCGGCCCGGATAGACCATCGCCGAGGCCATGGCCGAGGGAAGGCCCGCGCCCATCGTCGCCAGCGCGTTGTCGAGCAATACGGTATTGGGCGCCCGCGCCGGATAGTTGCGGGCGAACCAGATCTTGTAGACTCCGTTGTCGAGGCAGATAATTCCGTCGGCGGGCATCGCCTCGCGGACCTGAGCGACCAGGCAGGCGGGAAAGATGGGGAAGCGCATGTCGGCGCACATGGAGTCGCGATGCGCGCACTCGGCGGCGCGGGCGCGAAGCATCGCTTCGAAATGCCAGCTTCCGGAGGGGACGACGTCCTCCTTGATCTGCCAGACGGCGTTGGCGATGTCGCCGATCACCTCGACCTGCGGGAAATAGACCGGGTCGACCTCGGCGGTGTTGGTGCTGACGTGGATCACCTCGGTTCCGCCCTGCTTCATGAAGAAAGGCGGCTTCTCGATCACGTCGTGGCCGACGTTGACGATGAGATCGGCGGCCTCGATCGCCCGGTGGACGAAGTCGCCGGCGCTGAGCGCCGCGCAGCCCAGGAACTTGGCGTGGAGTCTCGTCGATCACCCCTTTGCCGAGCTGGGTGGTGACGAACGGGATTCCGGTCTTCTCGACCAGCTGGAGAAGCATCCGGCTGGTCATCTTGCGATTGGCTCCGGCGCCGATGACCAGCACGGGCGACTTCGCCGCCTCGATCATCCTGACCGCGGCGCGCACCGCCTTCACGTCGGCGGCGGGGCGGCGGACGAGGCTGGGATGGAGCGGACGCGAGTCCGTCTTCTCCTCGGCGATGTCCTCCGGAAATTCGAGGTGCACCGCCCCGGGCTTCTCCTCCTCGGCGAGTCGAAAGGCCTCGCGCACCCGGCTCGGTATGTTGTCCGACGAAGCGAGCTGATGGGTATATTTGGTGATCGGACCCATCATCGCGACGACGTCGAGGATCTGGAAGCGGCCCTGCTTCGACTTCTTGATCGGCTTCTGGCCGGTGATCATCAGCATCGGCATCCCGCCCAACTGGGCGTAAGCCGCGGCGGTGACCAGGTTGGTGGCGCCGGGCCCCAGGGTCGCCAGGCACACGCCGGTCTTGCCGGTATGGCGCCCATAGGTCGCCGCCATGAATCCGGCGCCCTGCTCGTGCCGGGTCAGGATCAGCCGGATCTTCGACCGGGACAGGCTGTCGAGGAAGTCCAGATTCTCCTCGCCGGGAACGCCGAAGACATAATCGACGCCTTCCTCCTCCAGGCAATGGACGAACAGGTCGGATGCCTTGGTCATTGGACGGTCCCCGGTGGGCGCCATGCTCTATTCGTGTTTGCCGGTCCTGTCACCAAGGCCGAACGCGCTTGAAAGCCCCGCCGCCTTTGGCACATAGTCGGCGCTCCTGGGGGGTAGTGTTCCGATGGGGGCGAGCCGGAATTTCGCGTTCGGAGCACTGGCGGCCTCGCTGCTCCTCGCGCTCGCCGTCTTCCTGTCGCCCGCCGGGGCGCAGCAGGGCGCGTCCGGCCACTATGTCGGGGTCGCCACCTGCGGCGGCTCGACCTGCCACGGCCGAAGCGAGGCGAACGGCGCCATCGTCCGCCAGGACGAGCTTCGCCTCTGGCAGGACCCGTCCAGCCCCGCCGGCGCCCACAGCCGCGCCTGGCGGGTCCTCACCGAGCCGCGCGCCAGGGCGATCGCCGCCCGCCTGGGCGTCGGCGAGGCGGCGAGCGCCCCGATGTGCCTGGGCTGCCATGCCACGCCGGCCGCGCCCGGCGCCCGCGGCGCCCGCTTCCAGATGTCGGACGGAGTCGGCTGCGAGAGCTGCCACGGCCCCGCCTCGGGCTGGCTCGCGAGCCATTATGCGGTCGGCGGCACCCACTCCGCCAACGTCGCCCGCGGCCTGGTGCCGCTCGACAACCCCCGAGCCCGCGCCGGCCAATGCCTCGACTGCCATTTCGGAAGCTCGGACTCCGGCCAGTTCGTCGACCACAAGATGATGGCCGCCGGCCATCCGAGGATCAGCTTCGAGCTCGACCTGTTCACCACCCTCCAGCAGCATCACAATGTCGACGGCGACTATCTGCAGCGCAAGGGCCGCCCCGACGGAGTGACGACCTGGGCGGTCGGCCAGTTTATGGCTCTGGAGCGCTCGCTCACCTTGTTCACGACCCCGGGCCGGGGCACGGAGGGGATGTTCCCCGAATTCTATTTCTTCGACTGCCATTCCTGCCACCGGCGCATCTCCGACGACCCGCGCTTCGAGCCGAGCAAGGCCGCCAATCCCGGGCGGCCCATCCCGTCCGGCACTCCGCCCTACAATGACGAGAATATGATCATGCTCGCCGCCGCCGCGCGAGTGGCGGCGCCGGGCCAGGCGCCGCGCTTCGAGCGGGCGAGCCGCAACTTCCACGCCGCCTTGACCAAGGACCGGGCCGCCGCGCTCGCCGCCGCCGCCGCGCTCCGGGAAAGCGCCCGCGCCGTCGCCGCCGACCTCGCCGGAGGCGTGACCCGGGCGCAGGTGTTCGAAATCATCGACAGCATCGCCGGCAACGCCATCTCGCCGCGATTCACCGATTATACGGGCAGCGTCCAGGCGGTGATGGCGGTCGACACCTTGCTCTCCTCGCTGGGCGCCAATCCGCCGGAATCGATCCGCTCGGACATCAACAGCGCCTACCGGGCGGTGAGCGATCCCAATGCCTACGATCCGCGCGAATTCAGGGCGAGCCTCGGCCGGGCCGCGGCCGCGATCCGGAAGCTGAAATGAGGCGGGCGCTCGGCCTCGCCGCCATCGCCGCTCTCGTCACCGCCTCGTGCGGCGGCGGCGGGGGCGGCGGCAGCCCTCCTCCGCCGCCGCCGCCCGCTCCGCCGCCGCCGCCTCCGGCGAGCCGCCTGTACGAAGTCCCCGCCGCCCTCTCGCTCAGCCAGGCCGACGTTCAGCAGATCGTCGCCCAGGGCGTCGCCGAGGCGCAGGCCCAGGCTCTGCCGGCCACCTTCGCCGTGGTCGACCGGGTCGGCAACGTCCTCGCCGTCTTCGCCATGAACGGCGCCAATCCGCGCCTCCAGGTGCCGCTCGGACCGAACGGCAGCGGCCACGACCTCCAGGGCGTCGACGTCCCGGGCGCCGTCGCCGGAGCGATCGCCAAGGCGGTCACCGGCGCCTATCTCTCCTCGGGGGGCAACGCCTTCTCGACCCGGACCGCGAGCATGATCGTCCAGGAGCATTTCCCGCCCTCGGCCGCCACGCGCGGGCTCGAAAGCGGGCCCTTGTCCGGGGTCCAGTTCAGCCAGCTCCCCTGCTCCGACCTCGCCGCCCGCTTCAACGGCAATGTCGGCGCGAACGGCTTCATCGGCCCGAAGCGCTCGCCGCTCGGCCTCGCCGCCGATCCGGGCGGCTTCCCGCTCTACAAGAACGGAGTCCTGGTCGGCGGAATCGGGGTGATGGCCGACGGAGTCTACGGCTTCGACCCGGAAATTCAGGACGTCGACCGGGACGTGGAGGAGGCGATCGCTTTGGCCGCGAGCACCGGCTTCGCCGCCGCCGCCGAAATCCGCGCCGAGCGGATCAGCGTCGACGGCACCCTGCTCCGTTTTTCCGATGCGGCGACGGGAGACCTGAGGTCGAACCCCGCCGCCGCTCCGGGTTTCGCGGCGATCAACGGCAGCGCCGGCGCCCTGGTCACCGTGCGCGGCTATTACGACTCGGCCATGGGCGTGCTCGCCGGCCGCGCCTACGGCACGGAGGCCTCGGGTCTCCGCCCCGCGGCCGCCGGAGAATTCTCGAACCCCGACGCCTTCGTCCTCTCCAACGGCGCCGGCGCCAACCGCTTCCCGGTCCGAGCCGGCACCGACGGCGCCCTCAGCGCCGCCGAAGTCGCCGCCCTGCTCGAGGAAGCCTTCAAGGTGATGAGCGCGGCCCGGGCGCAGATCCGCCGGCCGCTCGACAGCCGGGCCCAGGTCAGCATCTCGGTGGTCGATTCGAACGGCGCCGTGCTCGGCCTCGTCCGCTCGCCCGACGCGCCGATTTTCGGAATCGACGTCTCGCTGCAGAAGGCGCGCACCGCGGCCTTCTTCTCGAGCGCGAGCGCCGCCGCGGCGATCGAGGCGAACCCCGACGCCGACGTTCGCCAGTTCATCCCGGCGGCCCGCGACCTTCTTCGGCGATTCCGCCGCCTTCACCGGCCGCTTCGCCTTCACCGCCCGGGCGATCGGCAACATCTCGCGGCCCTATTTCCCCGACGGCGAGCTCGGCCGGCCGCCCGGGGCCTTCTCGCGCCCGATCGCCGAGTTCAACCCCTTCTCGACCGGCCTCCAGTCCGCGCTCGTCGAGGCCGACGTCAGGGCCCATGTCGGCTTCGTCCTCGGCGGCCCGGACACGCCCGCCCGATGCACCCACACGCCGCGCCTCGCCAACGGCCTGCAGATCTTTCCTGGCTCAGTGCCCATCTATCGCGGCGCCACCCTCATTGGCGGGATCGGCGTGTCCGGGGACGGGATCGACCAGGACGACATGATCTCCTTCCTCGGCCTCCACAATGCGGGCCTGCGCCTCGGCTCGATCGGCAATGCCGATCCGGCGCGGCGCTCCGACCAGATCGTCGTGCCCGTCGGCAGCGGAGTCCGACTGCGCTACGTCGGCTGCCCGTTCGCGCCCTTCCTCGGCACGAGCGATCAGAATGTGTGCCAGGGGAAATGAGCGTCGGGGCGGCCGTTGCTGTGTTGCTGGCGGGAGTTTCGCCGCAGGGGTTCGACCTCAGTCGTCATCCCGGACTTGATCCGGGATCCATGAACATCGCCGTTGCCGGACTGAATGAGACGGTGTCCATGGATTCCGGCTTTCGCCGGAATGACGAAATGGCACTCCAGGACCAACCGCCCGACGAACCCGAAGACCCCCTCCCCAACACCCCGACCGAGGAAGGCCGCCGCCGCCCCGGAACCCCCCAGCACGAGCTCGAGGACCCGGTCAGCCAGGACAATCCCGGCGCCATCCGGGCACCGCCGCCGGAAGCCTTTCCCACCGACCAGATCCCCGTCCCCGACCGCTGGCGCCTGATCGAGACGCTTGGGGTGGTCAAGGAACGCTGGTTCGACCCCTACAACCAGAATACGTACAAGGGCGACCGCCCGCTCTGCCTCCCGACCCCCGAGGAGCAGGCGAAGAGGCGCGAAGAGGGCCGCCCGCGCTGCCGGACTCCCAAATTCCTCGGGCTCGACGAGGACGATTGGTTCCTGGTCGTCAATGCCGTCTCCGACACCGTGGCCGAGCCGCGCACCTTCCCGATCCCGGTCGGAGTTCAGACGACGAGCCAGCCTGGAAGCAACGACGTCTTCGGCAAAAACGGCAGCCTCGTCCTGTCGCAGACCTTCATCGCCGGCGCGGCGCTGATCAAGGGCTCGACCGCCTACATGCCGCCGCATATCGAATATCGCCTGACCCTGGCGCTCAACGTCAATTATGTCGACGTCGCCGAGCGGCGGGTGCTGTTCGTCGAGCCGAGCAAGGGCACCAGCCGGTTCGACTATGCGCTCGGGGTCCAGGAAGCGTTCGTCGACTATCATCTGCGCAACGTTTCCGACCGCTACGATTTCGACAGCGTCCGGGTCGGGATCCAGCCTTTCCAGCTCGATTTCCGGGGCTTCCTGTTCAACGACCAGCAGCTCGGCCTCCGGCTGTTCGGCAACCGGAACAACAACCGCTTCCAGTATAACCTGATGGCGATCTGGAGACTCGAGAAGGACACCAATTCCGGGCTCAACAACGTCCTTCAGTCGCCGCGCAAGGACTGGATCCTCCACGCCAATCTCTACCGCCAGGATTTTCCCTTCGTCGGGCTGACCAGCCAGGCGAGCCTGACCGTCAACGTCAATCGCGAGCGCGGCGACATCGAGGTCGACGATAACGGCTTTCCGGTGCGGCCGGCGCTGATCGGCAACCTTCGCGCCCGCAATTACGAGGTCGCCTATCTCGGCTACAACGCCGACGGCCGGATCGGCCGGATCAACCTGTCCGCCTCCGCCTACGGCGCCTTCGGCTGGGACCGGAACAACATCTTCACCGGCGAGACCGGCAAGATCCGAAGCGTCTTCCTCGCCGCCGAGCCGAGCTACGATCTGAACTGGATTCGCCTGCGCGGATCCGTCCTGTTCGCCAGCGGCGACGGCGAGCCGTTCGACGACAAGGAAGGCGGCTTCGACGCGATCTTCGAGAATCCGATCTTCGCCGGCGCCGACACCAGCTACTGGATCCGCCAGTCCATCCCCTTCGCCGGCGGCGCCCGCGCCGTCGCCCTGAGCGGCCGCAACGGAATCCTCAACTCGCTTCGCTCGTCCAAGGAGCAGGGCCAGTCCAACTTCAACAATCCGGGGACGATCCTGCTCGGCGCCGGCGCCGATTTCGACCTCACGCCGAAGCTCAGGGTAAGCGGCAATTTGAACCACCTCTGGTTCCACAAGACCGCCGTGCTTCAGGCGCTGCGCAACGAAGGCTCGATCCCCCGCGACATCGGCTGGGACGTCTCCGCCGCCGCGATCTGGCGCCCGAAAATGACCCAGAACCTCGTCTTCCGAGCCTCGGCGGCCGTGCTCCAGCCGGGCGCGGGCTTCCGCGACCTTTTCGCCAATTCGGACAGGGACAAGCGCTATTATTCGGTGCTGCTCAACGCGATCGTGAGCTACTGAAGTGGGGACCCCTCGACCGCTCCCTCCCATCTCGAGGGATAGGCCGGTCGTCTGCTTCGATCTTCTGTTCGGGATCAGGAGCCCTGTGTCCCATGATGGCGCGTGACAATAACGAATAATCGCTCTCGCCCGTCGATATCTCCCTAGCAGCGAGTCTCGCTATTTCGTCTGCTGGAAGAGTCGCCAGAGATGCAATCACCGCGGGCCCAGCGAGAACCCGCGATTTAAACTTCACCTAATGCGGGGACACAATACCAATTCATCCCCTGCCGAGGCACGTCACCGCCTAATGCGGGGACACAATACCAATTTCATCACCTAATGCGGGGACACAATACCAATTCATCCCCTGCCGAGGCACGTCACCGGGCCCGAAATAGGTATGGTGTCCCCGCAATAAATCGGGCCCCGCCGCGGAGAGACGCATTCGCTGGGCGGATAAGATCATCCGCGGTGCGAATAGAGTCTTGACCCCGCCCCGGCCGAGCCGCCAGCCTCCCCTTATGCCCCGGCTCGCCCGCCTCGTCGTCCCCGACTTGCCGCACCACGTCACCCAGCGAGGCAACCGCCGACAGGACGTCTTCTTCGGCGCTCGGGACTATCGGGCCTATCGCGCGCTCATCGCCGAATCCTGCGCTCGGACCTCGGTCCGCTGCCTGGCTTGGTGCCTGATGCCCAACCATCTCCACCTCATCCTGACGCCGCCGGCGCCGGACGGGCTTCGCCGCGCGCTCGGCGAGGCGCATCGGCGCTATTCGCGCCGGGTCAATGAGGCGCATGACTGGACCGGCTATTTGTTCCAGGGCCGCTTCGCTTCCTTCGTCATGGACCCGGCGCATCTCATGGTCGCGATCCGCTATGTCGAGCTCAATCCGGTGCGGGCCGGCCTTGCCGGGCGGGCGCAGGACTGGCCGTGGTCCTCCGCCCGAGCGCATGTCGACGGGCGAAGCGATGGGCTCACCGACCTCGCCGCGCTTGCCGGCGTTGTGCGGGACTGGCGCGCCATGCTCGAGCAGGGTCTCGAGGCGGGCGACGGCGCGGCGATCGAGGCGCATTCGCGCACCGGCCGGCCGTGGGGCGACGACGCCTTCCTCATCCGTCTCGAAGCGGCGACCGGGCGCTCGTTGCGCCCCCGTCGTGCCGGCCGCAAGCCGCGCGGACAGCCGTGCGCCCATGATGGGGACACATCATCCGTCAATTGCGGGGACACGATACCGATTTCGTCCGTCAAATAGGTATTGTGTCCCCGCATTAAGGTAAGCGGCAATTTGAACCACCTCTGGTTCCACAAGACCGCCGTGCTTCAGGCTCTCGTCAACGATAGGCTCGATCCCCCGCGACATCGGCTGGGACGTCTCCGCGACGCCGCGATCTGGACGCCCGAAAATGACCGAAGAACCTCTCTTCCGAGCCTCGGCGGCCGTGCTCCAGCCGTGCGCGGGCTTCCGCGACCTTTTCGCCAATTCGGACAGGGACAAGCGCTATCATTCCATCATGCTCAATGCGATCCGTGATCTACTGAACACCTCGTTTTCCCGCGAAAGCGGGAATGCCAGTACAGACGCCGAGCGCCTTCCCGCTTTCGCGGGAATATCTGCATTCTCAACCTCCGCGAAGTCGATCCCGCAATGACCGCCCAAGCCTATGGCGCCCACGCCGCCGACAAGCCGCTCGAGCCGATCACCATCGAACGCCGAACGCCCGGCCCTCGCGACGTCCAGATCGAGATCGCCTTATTGCGGGGTCTGCCATTCCGACCTCCATACCGTGCGCTCCGAATGGGGCGGCACGCTCTATCCCTGCGTTCCGGGCATGAGATCGTCGGCCATGTCAGCGCCGTCGGCGCCGAGGTTTCCGGCTTCCAGGTCGGCGACACGGTCGGGGTCGGCTGCCTGGTCGACAGCTGCCAGCATTGCGCCGCCTGCGGCGAGGGCCTCGAGCAATATTGCACGAACGGCTTCGTCGGCACCTATAACGGCCCGACCGCGGACTCGCCCGGCCACACCCTGGGCGGCTATTCGCAGCAGAATCGTCGTCGACGAGAAGTTCGTGCTCCGGATCCGCCATCCCGAGGACCAGCTTGCCGCGGTCGCGCCTTTGCTGTGCGCCGGGATCACCACCTGGTCGCCGCTTCGCCACTGGCAGGCCGGACCGGGCAAGAAGGTCGGGATCGTCGGCATCGGCGGGCTCGGCCATATGGGAATCAAGCTCGCCCATGCGCTCGGCGCCCATACGATCGCCTTCACCACGTCGGAGAATAAGCGCCAGGACGCGCTCGACCTCGGCGCCGACGAGGTCGTCGTCTCGCGCAACGCCGAGGAGATGGCCGCCCATGCCGGAAGCTTCGACTTCATCCTCAACACGGTCGCCGCGAGCCACGATCTCGACGCCTTCACCGCCCTGCTCAAGCGCGACGGCACCTTGTGCCTGGTCGGAGTGCCCGAGCACGCGCATCCCTCGCCGAGCGTGGGCGCGCTGATCTTCGGCCGACGATCGATCGCCGGCTCGCTGATCGGCGGAATCGCCGAGACCCAGGAGATGCTCGATTTCTGCGCCGAACACGGAATCGTCTCGGAGATCGAGATGATCGCGGTCCAGCAGATCGACCAGGCCTATGACCGGATGCAGAAGAGCGACGTCAAATATCGCTTCGTCATCGACAGTGCCTCGCTGGCCCGGTGATACGCCCCCTTTAGCCGGCCGCCGCCCTTTGCCATAAGGGGGCGGCGAGGGAGGGGGGTGAATGCAGGAACGGCGAGCACGCGCCTCCCTCGTCATGCCGGGCTTGACCCGGCATCCATGGACACGGATCGGGGAAATCCGCGGCCTGACGTGGTCATGGATTCCGGTTTTCGCCGGAATGACGGGTCTGGCAGTTCTCCTCGCCTCCCCTCTCAGCGCCTCCGAAACCGAAAAGGCTGTCGTTCGCGACTATTCCCTCGTCCGGGCCCCACCCGCGCCGCGCACCCAGGAATGGGATTCGGCCGAGACCAAGAGCGCCGGCTGCGTCTCCTGCCATACGGACAGCGACCGCAAGACGATGCATTCGAGCCCGGCCGTGGTGCTCGGCTGCGTCGACTGCCATGGCGGCAACGCGGCGGTCGGCGGCGATTCCTCGCTCGCCCACGACGACCCGGCCTACGTCGCGGCCCGCGACAAGGCGCATGTGCTGCCCAGATATCCCAAATCCTGGCACTGGCCGTCCAGCGCCAATCCCGGCCGCACCTATACCCTGCTCAACAAGGAGAGCCCGGAATATGTGCGCTTCGTCAATCCGTCCGACTATCGGGTCGCGCGCGACGGCTGCGGCGCCTGCCATATCGAGGTGATCGAGGCGGCCGAGCGCTCGATCATGGCTTCGGGCGCGATGCTGTTCGGCGGCGCCGCCTATAATAACGGAATCGTCCCCTACAAGAATTACATCTTCGGCGAGGCTTATACCCGCCTCGGCGAGCCGGCGAAGATCGTCTCGCCGCCCGATCCGCGGGCGATCACGCCCGAGCAGAAGGCGCGCGGCGTGCTCGCCGAGCTCTACCCGCTTCCGACCTGGCACGTCATCCCGCCCGGCGACGTCTTCCGGGTGTTCGAGCGCGGCGGGCGCACCATCGGCACCCAGTTCCCCGAGATCGGCCTCCCCTCCCCTTCGGGCTCGATCCAGCGGCTCGAGGAAAGCGGCCGCCCCGACATCCGCCAGTCGAACCGCGGCCCCGGCACCGGCTTGCGCGTCGCCATCCCGGTGCTCAACATCCACAAGACCCGGCTCAACGACCCGTTCATGTGGTTCATGGGCACCAACGACCAGCCCGGCGACTATCGCCATTCGGGCTGCGCCGGCTGCCACGTCGTCTACGCCAACGACCGCGAGCCGAGGCACAGCCTGACTTGGGCTCAATATGGCCGCGACGGTCAGACGGCGACGGTCGACCCGACCATCGCGGGGAAGATGGAGCATCCCGGTTCCCCGGCGAAGGCCGGGGCCCAGCCTGACTCCGCACTCGACCCAGGCCTTCGCCGGGGAACGGAAGCCCCCGCCGACGCCGCCCACGGCGCTCTGAAGGAGAAGGGCCATCCCGTCCGCCACGCCTTCACCCGAGCCATCCCGACCGCCCAGTGCATGACCTGCCACATGCACCAGCCCAACATCTTCCTGAACTCCTTCCTCGGCTACACGATGTGGGATTACGAGGCGGACGCCGACCTGATGTGGCCCGGGCCGGAGAACCGGCTGCCGGCGGCGAATCCGGCGGAGGAGGAGAAGCTTCGCCGCCAGCGCTATCCGGACTCGGCCCGGATCCACGAGGTGCTCGACCGCAACCCCGAAGGCGCCGCGCCGCGCGGCCTGTGGGGCGATCTCGACTTCCTTCGCAATGTCTACGACCGGGTGAACCCGCTGGCGAAGCACACCCAGTTCGCCGATTATCACGGCCATGGCTGGAACTTCCGCGCCGTCTACAAGCGCGACCGCGAGGGCAATCTGCTCGACTCGGACGGCGCGGTCGTCGCTCCGGACGATCCGGAGAAGTTCAGGAAGTCGGGCGCCGCCGAGTTCGTCCAGCCCGGCGAGCAGAAGGGCAAGGCCGTCCACATGATGGACATCCACGCCGAGAAGGGGATGCAGTGCGCCGACTGCCATTTCGCCCAGGACAGCCACGGCAACGGCTTCATTTACGGCGAGGTGGCGAACGCGGTCGAGATCGGCTGCAAGGACTGCCATGGCAGCGCGAGCCAATATCCCAATCTGCTGACCTCGGGACCGGCCGCCCCGCCCAGGGGGACCAATCTCGCTCTGCTCCGCAACGAGGACGGTCGGCGGCGCTTCGAATGGATGGCCGATGAGGATGGACGGCGGGTGCTGGTCCAGCGCTCGATCGTCGATCCCGAGCTGGAATGGGAAGTGTCGCTGGTCAAGGATTCGGTGGACCCGCGGGCCCCCGGCTTCAACCTCAAGGCGGCGCGGGCGAAATTGATGTCCAGCGAAGGCGCGGAAAGCGGTCGCTATGTTTTCGGAAGTGGAGTCGCCCCCGAAAAATTGGCGCATAAAGACAATGAGATGGCCTGCTTTACTTGCCATTTGAGCTGGACCACCAGTTGCGGCGGCTGCCATTTGCCGATCGAGGCGAACTGGAAGACCAAAAGCCATAAGTATGACGGCATCGAAACCCGCAATTTCGCCACCTACAACCCGCAAGTCGCGCGCGACGACATGTTCCAGCTCGGCCGCCACCAGACCACCAAGGGCAATATCATAGCACCGGTCAGGTCGAGCTCGGCGCTGATCCTGAGCTCTACCAACATCAACCGCGAAAGGATTTACGTCCAGCAGCCGCCGATCAGCGCCGCCGGCTTTTCGTCGCAGGCCTTCGCGCCGCATTTTCCGCACACGGTGCGAAGGACTGAGACGAAAATGTGCACGGATTGCCATTTATCGCGACAAAACGACAATAATGCGGTCATGGCGCAACTTCTTCTGCAGGGCACGAACTTCGTCAATTTCGCGGGCCTGCACGCCTTCGTCGGCCTCGACGGCGCCTTCGAGGCGGTTCGGGTGACCGAATGGGACGAGCCTCAGGCGGTGATCGGCTCCTACCTCCAGCGCTTCGCCTACCCCGATTACTGGCGGCTCCACGTCGAGCGCAACAAGCGCGAATTGCTGGGCTGGACCCGCTCCAGCAAAAGCGGGCGCGAGCAGTTCGCCAACATCGTCCAGGACACCGGCGGCACCGTCGGCTGCCTCCAGCAGCGCGGCGAATATATGTTCGTCGCGGAAGGGAGAGGCGGCCTGCGCGTCTACGACATCGCCAGCGTCGGCAACAAGGGCGTGTCCGAGCGGATCGTCACCGCGCCCTTCTCGCCGCTCGGCCAGGACACGAAGGTGGCCAGCCGGAACGCGACCTGCCTCGCGCTCCCGACCAACCAGCCGATCAGCGTCGGCCGCAACGAGTCGATCCGCCGCGACCATCCCGAAAATCTCGAGCAGGCCTTCCACCCGCTCTACCGCTACGCCGTCGTCACCGACTCCGAGGAAGGCCTGATCCTGGTCGACGTCGAGACCCTCGCCGACCGCGAGCCGCGCAACAATTTCCTCAAGCGCGCCCTGACCTGGAACGAGGGCGGAGTGCTGAATGGCGCCCGCCACGTCACGCTCGGCGGCCATTACGCCTTCGTCGCCGCCGCCGCCGGCCTCGTCGTCATCGACCTCGACGACCCGCTCCACCCGCGCCACGCCGCCACCGTCCCGCTTCGCGACGCCCGCGCCTCGGCGCTCCAGTTCCGCTATCTGTGGGTGACCGACGCGGACGGCCTGAAGCTTCTCGATGTCACCCGAATGGACTCGCCCCGCCTCATCCCCTCGGCCACCGTCCCGCTCGCCGACGCCCGCCGGGTCTATGTCGCCCGAACCTACGCCTATGTCGCGGCGAAGACGGACGGCCTGGTCATCGTCGACGTCACCCGCCCCGAGACGCCGCGAATCCACCAGCGCACGACCTTCGGCGGCAAGATGACCGACGCCGAGGACGTCATCATCGCCTCCACCAACGCCTCCCTCTTCGCCTACGTCGCCGACGGCCGCGCCGGACTGAAGGTCCTCCAGCTCACCGCCCCCGACACCCAGCCCAATTTCTACGGCTTCTCGCCGGCGCCCATGCCCGACCTCATCGCCTGGGCGAAGACTCCGAAGCCGGCGCTGGCTCTGTCCAAGGGACTGGATCGCGACCGGGCGGTGGACGAGACGGGGGGGCAGATCGCGGTGTTCGGGCGGCTGGGATCGAGGCCTTTTACCCGGATGGAAATGGAGCGGCTGTTTTTGAACCGGCGCGGGCTGCCGTTCAAGGTGAGCGATGCGGGGGGGATGGAGGATTGGGTGGGCTAGCGGCCCTCGACCCGAGCTGAAGACACCCCGAACGCATCGTCAGGACCCCCATCGTCTCGCCGCAGCCGACCGTCGAGATGGGTTCGCACAAAGGTCACGAAGGCACAAAGAGTCCACCCGATCTGTTGCGCCGCAGGCCATCCCCGTCCTCGGTTCGCCCGCACCTGTCGAGGAGGATCGCTTCGCGCTCGTCGCCGGCACAGCCCCTTTGTGCCTTTGTGATCTTTGTGCGAACCAATCCTTTCTACTCTTGCCGTCTTCTGGCCTTTTCCTCGGTGCCTGGCACGTAGCTGACGGTCTGGGGTCGGGCTGGCGGTCGATCCAGGCGGCGATCCTCCCCTCCATCTCGACGGAGATGCGTACGCCCTTCGTGGGATTCGCCGGTCCGGGGGCGGGCCACGAGGGTTTTTTTTCGAGATCGGCTAATGACCCGCCCTCGTCACCCTCCAGGCAATTATTCACCGCTATTGAAAACTTAACCCTTCCGCGCTATACGGAAACCTCTGCGAAGTGACATAGGTCGACGACCTCCGTCAAAGGAGCCCCGGTCATGACAGTGGCCGGGGCTCAATTCGTTTGGGGGCCGGGTGACAGCCCGACCCCCGCCCGGCGCACCGTTATTTGGAGCGCGATACCTCTACGACCTTTAGGATCAAGGCCGCAAAGGCGAACATCGCTCCAAGGGCGATGCACGCTTCTGCGAGTGACATAATCGTATCACTCCTTCAGGCGGACGAACCGCCAGGCCATGATGGCCCGCAGCGCCGCCGCCTCGAATTATGCAAGGCAGAAAAACCGCCGCAACCGCAGATACTTAATATGCAAAATTAGTATCTTTCGGCAGGAACTCGGGTCAATGCGGCTGGTCATACTGAAGCCCCATCTCGATCAGCCGCCGGATCGCCTCGCGGTCACTAATTGGGACCGCGCCCTCGCCGGTTTCCGGGAGGCGCAGGCCATCCTTGACGCCGCCCGCAACGAGCCCGACCAGGATGCCTACGACGCCCTGCCGACGCCCATAGCGACGCGCTCTGCGCCTTTCTTGCCCTCCCGGCCCCGATCTCGCCGGGCTCGCCGCCAAGCTCGACGTCATCGTCGCTCACCTCGCCTCGGAGCTGACCGGGCGGAGGACTGCCTCGAGCGGGTGCGGCAGGATGTCCATCGCCTCGCCGCATCGGCGCGTTAGATATGGGTTCGCACAAAGATCACGAAGGCACAAAGGGTCTGCGCCGGCTCTGGCGCCGCAGGCAGTTCCAACCCTGATACCGCGTCAGGAGGATCGCTTCGCGCTCGTCACCCGCATGGCTCCTTCGTGCCTTCGTGATCTTTGTGCGAACCCAAAAGCAGCGTGCCCGCCCGGGCTTTTCCCGGGATGACGGGTTAAGGCTGGCTCTTCTCCGCCGCCAGCAGCCGCACCAAAGGCTGGAGGCCCGGGCCGTAGCGGGCGAGGATTTCGTGGTCGCCCGCCGTGTCGAAATGGGTGACCAGAGGTGGCGCCGTTCCAGACGTGGATGGCGAACCAGGGGGGGTCGGCGACGATCATCGGGCGGTCGTCGGGGCGGTCGGGGTCGATCGGGGCGAAGTCCAGAGCCACTTGCGGCGCGGTGGAGGGGCAGACCGCGAGAGTCGTTCCTGCCCATTGGGTGACGACCGGGCGGTGGAGGTGGCCGGCGACGATGGCGACGATGTTGGTCTGGGCGGCGACGATCGACTCCAGCCGTTTCACCCACCCGGCCTCGGGATTCTCGGTCATCCAGCTGTGGCCGCTTTCGATCGGCGGGTGGTGGAGGACGAGGAGGGTCGGGCGCTCCGGGGCCTCGGCGAGCCGCTCTTTCAGCCAGGCGGCGCGGGTCTCGCAGAAGCCGCCGCCGTGGCGGCCGTCCTCGAGCGAGTCGAGGACGAGGATGCGCAGGTCGTGGTCGTCGATCGCATATTGGTGGAAGCCGTCCGGCATCGGCAGATCGGGGAAAGCGGCCTCGGAAGGCGGCGCGGCCGTCATGGTTGCCGAGCGCGTAATAGACCGGGAAGGGCAGGCCGGAGACGGCCTCCTTGAGGCGGGCGTAGGAGACCGAGTCGTCGCCCATATCGGCGAGATCGCCGGTGGCGAGCAGGAGGTCGGGCCGCGGGACCAGTTCGACCAGGGTGCGCAACGTGGTGTCGAGCCGCTTGCGGTTGAGCTCGTCCGGATTGCCCTGCTCGAAGCCGAGATGGACGTCGGTGATCTGGGCGATCAGCATCAGCGCGCCCCTTCCGCGATCACCGCGTCGCGCTTCTTGCCCCTCACCTTCTGGCGGATCAGCATCGACGGCGCCCCCGCGTCCATATGATAGTCATGGCACATTGCGCAGGAGGATGGCACCGGTTTCGAGCTGCCCTCCCCGCCGTGGCAGGTCCGGCAGCTGGCCACGTCGGGAATCAGGAGGTCGGAAGACGCGCTCGAGCGCTCGGCGGCGTGGCAGCTGGAGCAGCTCTGGGTGGCGTGGGGGCGGTGGTCGAACCAGCCCTTGTGGAGGTAGCGGATCGGGAAGGCGACCGGGCGGATCCGGAAGTTCAGCGAATTGCCAGGCGGCGCTTCGACCCGGTGGCAATCGAAGCAGGCGCCGCCGGGCGAGAAGATGCTCCGGATCGCCCGCTCGGCGCTTCCGGGGCCGCGGGCGAACTGGATCCGGTTGTGGAGATCGGGCGCGTCGCCCGGCCGCCGCCGGGCCGCCGGGGCCAGCACCGACGGGAGCGCGGCGCCGCGGCCGCGGTAGAAGTCGCGCAATTCCGCGACGACCTGGGCCGGCTCGCCGTGGCGAAGGGTTCGGGTGGTGCCGCCGCTTCGATCGAAGGCGAGGTCGTGGCACATGGCGCAATCCTGCTCCATGTCGACCGGCTGGAAGCGGGCGCCGTCCGGGGCGGGATCGTGGCAATCCTTGCACTCGAGCGCCTGGCCGAAGCCGTAGCGGCCGCCGAGCCGCCGGGCCATCTGGGCCACTCCGCTGATGCGCGACAGGTGAAGATCGTGGGGGAATTTGAGGCCGCTGTCCTCCTTCGGCCGCTGGGCCAGCGAAAGGCGCTGGAGCCTCGGAGTCTCGCCGTTCCAGCCGGCGATCAGGATGGGCGAGAAGGAGGGGTGGGAGCGGCCGAAATCGCCCGCGTTCGGCAATCGCGTGTCGGGGAGCTTCTTCTTCAGATCGCCATGGCAATCGGCGCAGAAACGCTGCGCCGTCGCCGGCATCGCCTGCGGGCCTTCATGCTCGGTATGGCATTCGACGCAGCGGCCCGGGGGGATGTCGAACTTCTCCTTGAAGGCGAGCTCGATCCTGCGCCAGCGGCCGAGATCCGGCCGTGCCCGGGCGAGCCGGAACGGGTCGGCATGGTCGTGGACGGCGGTGTGGCAGGTCTTGCAGGCGGTATCGCGGACCGCCTCGAACGGCTTGACGTGGCAGGCGGTGCAATTGTCCTTGAGGGCGGCATGGGCGCGCGACAGGCTGCCCGACGACCAG
This sequence comes from uncultured Alphaproteobacteria bacterium, assembly GCA_963850005.1. Taxonomy (GTDB): domain Bacteria; phylum Pseudomonadota; class Alphaproteobacteria; order Sphingomonadales; family Sphingomonadaceae; genus Allosphingosinicella. The sequence continues at coordinate 384,175 of CAWKJG010000003.1, read as the reverse complement.
ATCTCGTCGGCGTGGAATTTGGCGAAGGTCTCGGCTTTGAGCTGCCGGTCGTAATAAGCCTTGATCGGCCAGGCGAGGCCTACGGCGAGCACGAGCAACGCGAGCAGCCAGGCGAGGGCGCGCTTGCCGGGGAGCACCGGGGCGAGGGTGAACAGGCGCTCGGCGCTCTTGTCGAGCTTGACCTCGGCATCGCCGGTGCGCTCGACCGCGACCGCGATCTCGTCCGAGCCCGCCGCCACCGGCATGAAGCGAAGGGCATGGCCGCCCAGCAGGATGTCGCCGCCGGTGGCGAGCTCGAGGGTGCCGGCCGAGGCCTTGCGGCCGTTCAGCTCGACCGACAGGCCCGGCTCGACTTCGACCTTCAGCCGGCCGGCCTGGCGCTCGACCGAGACGTGGCGGAGCGCGACCGCGAGGTCGGTGAGATGGACGTCGCAGCCGGGGTCGCGGCCGACGCTCAGCCTTTCCCCTTCGACCCGGCGGGTACGGACGATCTCGCGGCCTTCGGCGCTGTGCGAGACGGTGCGGATGAGGAAGGTCACAAGCCGCTACCAGTAGAAGAAGACGCTGACGATATGGGCGGCGAGCGCGGCGAGCAGGGCGAAGGTGACGGGCACATGGACGTAGAGCCAGACCTCCAGAAGCGCCTTGATCCGCAGATGGCCGCGAATCCGCGCCAGCGCCGCCGACTTGCGCTCGAGCAAGGCGGCGACTCCCTCCAGAGCCCTCGCCTGCTCGCCGGTGGCGACGGTGAGGCGGCGGCGGGTCTCGGCGAGGGCGCGGGTGGTCGGGCAGCGGGGATGGCGGCCGGAGAGCCGGCGCCGGAGGCCGCCTCGGAAGGCGTCGTCGTCGAGCGAGAGCTGGACGATCCTGGCCTCCTCATGGCCGAGCGGCTGGGCGGCGATGCCGAGCTGGCGGTCGAGCTTGACGACGGCGTCGATCATCTGCGGTCGGGTCATGTCCGAGCGGCTGGCGCCGAGCTGGGGCGGAAGCCTGACGTAGGCGACAATTCCGTAAACACCGGAGAGGATGACCAGGATCATCAGCGCGTAGGCGAGGGTGTGGACGTTCCAGCCGAACTGGAAGCCGGTGTGGAGCGTGGCGACGACGAGCAGCGAGAGGCCGAGATAGACGTGGGCGCTGGTCCAGGCCTTCAAGGACCAGCGGCCGCGGGTCATCGCCCGCTTGCGCAGGCCGAGCAGGGTCAGCCAGAGGATGAGGAGGACCGCGATCGTTCCGAGCGCGTAGCCGTAGGCGCTGCCGCCGTTCGGGCGCGGCTGGACGTCGATCAGGGCGTAGCCGAGGAGGGCGAGCCCGGAGAGCGCCAGGGCGATTTTGAGCCACAGGTAGTTGCGGTGGCGAAGGAAGCCCTGGTGGCTCGCTCCGAGATCGGTTCGGGGGATGGAGCGGGAGGCCATTACGTCGTCGCACCCGTCATTGCGAGGCGCGAAGCGTCGCGGCAATCCAGGACGGCGTCCTTCACCGCCGCCGAGCTGGATTGCTTCGCTGCGCTCGCAATGACGGTGTCGCTCATTCTTCCCGCTCCAGCCTGGCGACGGTGAGGAACTGCTCCGGCGCGACCCGGATCGCGGCGCCGGTCGGGCAGGCTCGGACGCAGGCGGGGCCTCCGGAGATTCCGGCGCACATGTCGCACTTCACCGCCTTCTTCGGAGTTTCCGGGGAGACGCGCTTGTCGATCCATTTCTTCGAAGGCTCGCCCGGCCCGGGCCCGAGGCCGGCGATCAGCCAGGCGAGCAGGGGCGGCTTCTTCGGCGGCACCTTCTCCATCCGGATGACTCCGTAGGGGCAGTTCCGCTGGCAATTGCCGCAGCCGATGCAGGTCTCGTCGATGAAGACTTCGCCGTCCTGGCCGCGGTGGATGGCGTTGGGGGGGCAGTCGGCCATGCAGTGCGGATGCTCGCAATGGCGGCACGAGGTCGGCACGTGGAGATGGGCGTAGGTCTTGCCGGCCTCGCGGTCGAGGCGGGACAGGCCCTCGTGGCTGTCGGCGCAGGCGCGCTCGCAATTGTCGCAGCCGACGCACAGTTTCTCGTCGATGAGGAGGACGTCGGTGGCCTCGCCGATGCCGTTCTCGACGAGGAAGCTCGCCACCGAGGAATACATGTCGACGGCGCCGCCGAAGCTGTCCTTCTTGGCCTCGATGAAGTCGTTGAGCTGCTGGCGCGAGGCCATGTCGGAGCGGGCGCGGGCGAGCAGTTCGGGCTTGCGGTCGAGCAGTCGGCGGAAGGCGGCGCCGTCGAGGCGGATCACCTCCGACTTGATCGCGGCCCGGACCGTCGCGGTTCGGCGACCGTCCGCGAGCAGCGCCATCTCGCCCACATAGGAGCCGGCCGGGAGGTAGCGGAGGAAAATGGGCCGGCCGCCGATCGCCTTCTCGACCACCATCGAGCCCTGGCGGATGACGAAGATGTCGCGGCCTTCCGCGCCTTCCTCGATGATCGCCTCGCCGGCCTTGACGCTTTTCACCTCGGCGGTCTCGAGCATTTCGACGAGATCGTCGGGGACGAGGCCCGAGCCGAACATCTGGAGCAATTGCCGCTCGATCGAGATCCGGGTGATCGCCCGGCGCGCCGCCGGAACCGCCGACATCAGCTTCAGGGCCGCCATTCGCGGCACTTCGACCAGGATCGAATCCTCGGCGGCGCGGATGGTGGAGCCGCGGCGGCGGCCGGAGATCAGGCCGACCTCGCCGAAGATCGAACCGGCGCCGATCGGGACGGTGATCGAGGGATCGGCCTGGCTGATTTCGACCCGAACCGACCCGGACGCGATTCGCGAACAGCGAGGAGCCGATGTCGCCGCGCTCGACCACGATCTCGCCCGCGGCATAGTGACGCGCCTCGCTGTCGAGCATGAATTCGCGCATCTGAAGCGGCGACATGTCGTGCAGGATCGCGACGTTGCCGCGAAGCAATTCGAGCCAGGCGTCGACCGAGCGGGCGACCGGCAAGCCGCTGAACTTGGCCTGCAGGATCGGCTCGTCGGCGGGCTTCAGGGCGAGGTTGCCGTTGATGAACTCGACGACGTCATAGCCCTGGTTCATGCAATGCTTGATCAAGGGATAGCCGGCGAGCGCTCCGATCACGAAGATTCCGGGCACGGAGGATTCGAAGGTCGGGGACAGCTTCGGGTAAGCGAGCCGGTCGGGGCTTGTGAACTGGATCGCCGCAGGCCTCGACGAAGGCGCGCGGCGGGGCCGAGCCCATCCGGGCGATGACCCGGTCGCAGCGCGCCTTCAATTCGCCGTCGCGCGTGTCGAAGGCGATCCGGCCCGGACTCGATCACCGAGACGGTGGTTTCGCGAAGAACGGTCATCCGTCCCTCGGTCTCGGCGGCGAGCAGCGCCTTGACGTTGGCGTCCTTGGCGGTGGCGAATTCGGCCGAGCGGTTGACCAGGGTGACGGCGTTGCGCTGCTCCGGATCGGCGGCGAGACCGAGCGCATTCTCGATCCCGGCGTCGCCGGCGCCGATCACGACGATGGCCTCGTCGACATATTCGCCGGGATCGTCGAGCTGGTACTGGACCTGAGAGCCGTCCTCGACCGGGCAGCGCACGAGGTTCGGATTGCCCTGGGTGCCGATGGCCAGGATGACGTTCTCGGCCTGGAGCGGATTCGCCGTCCGCAAGAGCGAGGGTGAAGGCGCCCTTCTCGCCGGTAATCGCCTTGACCTCGGCGTCCAGCCGCACGTTGATCTCGTGGTCGGCCGCCATCCGGTCCCAGGTGCCGAGCACCTTTTCGCGCTTGCCCGCGTCGAAATCCATGTCCGAGCGCAGCACGAGCTGGCTCGGGGTCGCCATGACGTGCTTGCCCTTCTGATATTTGTAGATCGTGTCGGAGAGGTGATCGGCCTTCTCGATGAGGACGTGGCTGAGGCCGAGCTGCGCGGCTCTCGCGGCGGCGCTGAGGCCGGCCGGGCCCGAGCCGATGATCGCGATACGGAAGGAAGCCGACACGCCTGTTTACCACCCCTCCAGCCGCCGGTGAACGGCAGCCCTTGACGTTGACCAAATCGGCGCGAGGATAGCAAGCCCATGACCAGCCCCCCCCAAAGCCCGTCCCGCCTGCCCTCCGCGGCGACGATCATCCTGATTCTCGCCGCTCTGATCGCGCTGGTTTCGGGCGCCGTCGCCATCTCCCGAAGCGTCGGCAAGAGCCCGGACGGCGGCGACAGCCCGGCGGCGAAGGACTGGCGGGTGGTCGGCTGGGCCTATGCCCAGGCCGGCAACGCCCCGGAGGCGGCCGCGGCCTATCGCAAGGCGGCGGCGATCGAGCCGGGCAATGCCGAGAATTGGTCGTCGCTCGGCGAGGCCCTGCAGGTGCCGAGCGCGACCCTGGTTCCCGAGGCGGAGGCGGCCTTCCGAAAGGCGGTCGAGCTCGACCCGCGCGACCCGAGGGCGCGCTATTTCCTCGCCGTCCAGAAGGATCTGGCGGGCGATTCCAAGGGCGCGGTCGAGAGCTGGCTCGCCCTGCTCAAGGACACTCCGCCCGGAGCGCCGTGGGAGGCGGACCTGCGCCGGACGATCGAGCAGAGCGCGGCGAAGCACCGCATCGACCTCGCCGGCCGGATGCCTCCGGCCGGCGCGACCGGCCCCGCGAGCGCGGGAATACCGGGCCCGACTCCGGAGCAGCTCGCCTCGGCCTCCTCGCTTCCGCCGGCGCAGCAGGCGGCGATGGTCGAGCAGATGGTGGCGCGGCTGGAGGGCCGGCTGAAGGCCAACCCCAAGGACGAGGACGGCTGGATCCGGCTGATGCGCTCGCGCATGGCTCTGGGCGATGCCAAGGCGGCGCAGGCGGCACTCCGTTCCGGACTTGCCGCCTTCGCCAGCGATTCCGCCGCCGCCGGCCGCCTGAGGAGCGCGGCGGCGGAACTGGGCGTTCCGGGCGGCGGGTGACGCGCTCGAAAGCTCCGTCATCCCGGACTTGATCCGGGATCCATGAACACGGATCGAGTTCGCATTTCTCCTGACGGTGGTCATGGATTCCGGCTTTCGCCGGAATGACGAAATGAATATTCCTGCTTTGTTCTGGCTCCGCAGGGCCGGCGCGATGGGCTTTTTGAATAAGGTCGCGGCCCCCTTAGCTTGGGGCGCATGCCCCTTCCCTTCCTCGTCTCGGTCGTCGGCACGCGTCCCGAGGCGATCAAGATGGCGCCGGTGGCCCGGGCGCTCGACCGCCTGCCCGGCGTCGACCATCAGGTCTTCCTGACCGGCCAGCATTCGGGCCTCGAATGCCATTTCGACCCCAACCAGAGCCTTCGCCCGCTCCGATTCAATCCGCGCGGCCGCGCCGTGGAGAATCTGCGCACGGCGCTGCGCGCGCTTCTTTGCGGGCGCTTCCGCCGGCAGCCCGCCGATCTCGTCCTCGTCCACGGCGACACGACCAGCGCCGCCGCAGCCGCCCTCGCGGCCCGCGATTGCGGGATTGCGATCGCCCATGTCGAGGCCGGGCTTCGCTCGTTCGATCTCGACCAGCCCTGGCCGGAGGAGGGCCACCGGGTCGCTATCGACGCGCTGGCCGATCTGCTCTTCGCCCCGACCGAATCCGCGGCGGCAAATTTGCGGCGTGAGGCAAGGGTCCGGGGCCGGATCCTGGTCACGGGCAATAGCGGCATCGACGCCCTGCTGCAGGCCCGGGCGCGCCTGGGCCCTTTGCCTGCCGTGAACGGCGAGCGGCGGCTGATCCTCGCCACCTGCCACCGGCGGGAGAATCAGGGCGAGCCGGCGCGCGCCGTCTGCGAAGGGCTCAGGCGAATGGTGGCCGAGCTTCCGGTTCGGGTGGCGGCGGCGCTCCACCTCAACCCGCGCGCGCGCGGGGCGATCGAGGAGACTTTGGCCGGAGTGGACCATGTCGAATTGCTGGAGCCGCAAGGCTATGAGGCGATGGTTCGGCTGATGGACGAGAGCTGGCTGATCCTGACCGACAGCGGCGGCCTTCAGGAAGAGGCGCCGGCGCTCGGCCGGCCGGTTCTGGTTCTGCGCGACGTCACCGAGCGACCCGAAGCCCTGGCGACCGGCAATCTCGAGCTGGTTGGAACCGATCCCGACCGGATCTTCGCCGCCGTCGCCGGCCTGCTCGCGGACGAGGCGAAATACGCCCGAATGGCGCGTCCGGCCTTCCCGTTCGGCGACGGCCATGCGTCGGAGCGGATCGCGGACGCGATCGGGGCGTGGCTGGGGGAGCGGGGGATCGGATGATTGCCGGTTGCGGTTCACCCGTCATTGCGAGCGAAGCGAAGCAATCCAGTGCGGCCTCGGAGGCCCACTGGATTGCTTCGTCGCTACGCTCCTCGCAATGACGGTGAAGTAGAAGTCTCAGCTCCCCACCCGCTTCAGCCGGTCGACCAGCCGCTCCCGAGCCGCCAGCATTTCCGACTGGCGCTCGATCAGGACGTCGCGGGCGAGGAAGTGGCCGGTGATTCGAAGCCCGGCCATGATGTCCGGCCAGTCGGCCGTTCCGGACCCGAGCAGCAGAGGCGGAAGCGGGAAGAGACGGTCGCGATAGGCGCCCGCGGCGGCGGCGCTGACCGCCCGGCCGCTTTTCGGGCTGACGAAGGCGAGGTCGTCCCTCGCTCCGGTGGCCGCGCATTCGGTGAGGTCGAGGCCGAAGCCGAGCTCGGCGAGCAGGAAGAGCTCGTAGCGCACCAGCGACGGCGCCCAGCCGCGAGCGCTCGGCGACGCCTCGACGGCGGCGAGGAGGCCGTCCAGGGCCTCGTACAGCCGGGGATAGGGCTGACCCTCGGCAAGCGCCGTGGCGGCGAGCCCGGTGGTCCATTCGATCGCCGCCGCGGGCAGCGCCTCGCCGAGCAGCGGCGCCCGGCTCGAGGCCAGCTCGACGGTCAACTGGGCGAGCTGGTCTTCGGTCCGCGCCCGATATTCGGCCTGGACGAGATTGCCGGCGAGCAGGATCGGGCGAAGCCGCCGCGACCGGCCGCCGCGGACGAAGCCGGCCTGGATTCCGTCCGCCGGAGTCAGCGCCCGGACGATCGCCCCATGCTCGCCATGCGGACGGACCGCGCAGATGATCGCCGGGGTGAGGAGGTGCATGGGGGGTGAGACTAGCCGGAACCAGGCACGAATAGTATCGCCCCTCTCCGTTCGGGCTGAGCCTTTGCTTCGATCCGTCATTGCGAGGAGCGCGGCGACGAAGCAATCCAGCGGGTCTGGGAGGCCGCACTGGATTGCTTCGCTACGCTCGCAATGACGGAGGTGTGTCGGCCTGAAGCGGGCGGGACCTACGAGGCCTGCCTGTAAAGCGCGTTCGGCCAGGCCGGCTCGGCGCTGCGGCGAGCCCGGCGCCAGGCCAGGGTCGGCAGCAGGTCTCGGGCAGTCGCGGCGGGGAGTGGGTCGAGGTCGGCGAAATGCGCCGTCGGCAGCGTAGCGGCCTCGGCGGCGAGGAAGGCGCAGAGCCTTTCGAAGCGGCCGTCGCCCGAGGCGAGCTCGGCGGCGTCGGCGGCCAGGGTGACGAGTGGGCGGCGGGCGCGGAGCGCAAGGCGGAGTGGGGCTTCGGGAGCGTCGCCCAGTCGGGTCACCGGCACTTCGATGAGCCCGCCGAGGTCGGCCGGCCCGGCCAGGTCCGGCTCGAGCGGCAGGGCGCTGGGATCGGGATGGCGGCTGCCGTCGTGGCTGGAGTCGAAGCGAAGGCCTGCCTGGAGGAGGGCGGCGAGGGTCCGGACGTCGGCCGCATAACCGCCGGAGCGGAAGGCGATGGGCGACGGCGCTCCGGCCTCGACCAGAAGGTCGCGGGCGGTTTCGATCAGGTCGAGCTGGTCCTCCATATCGTAGCAGGTCAGCGCGAAGCGGGCGCCCTCGGCGATCCCCTCGGCGACGCTCTGCCAGACCGGGTGGAGGTGAAGCTGAACCTCCTGGCCGGCGGCGAGGATCGGTCCGATCATTCGGCGGATCGGCTCGATGCCGTAGACCAGGGCCGGCATGGGATCGACGAAGTAGCAGGCCTTGAGGCCGTGGCCGCCGAGGATTTCCAGTTGCCGGGGCAGGCCGGCGGCGGCGAGATTCTGCTGCCAGGACGCGCCGCGGGCGTGGGAGGCCCAGCTGAGCGCGGTGTCGAGGGTGAGCAGGACCTGGGTCATGGGGTGAAGTATAGTCGGCGGCGGTGAACATAGAGTGAGCGGATGAAATCCTCCCCGAGCTTGCCTCGGGGAGGGGGACCGCCCGAAGGGTGGTGGAGGGGTAGTTGGAACAGGTCTGCGCCAAATACCCCTCCACCAGGCTTCGCCTGGTCCCCCTCCCCGAGAAATCTCGGGAGGATTTTCACGCGCTCGGATGGAAATAATCGTAAATCGCCCGCGCCATCGTCTTCGACACGCCCGGCGCTTTTTCCAGATCCTCCAAAGCCGCCCCGCGCACCGCCTTCGCCGTCCCGAAATGCATGAGCAATGCCCGCTTGCGGCTCGGGCCGATGCCCGGCACGTCGTCGAGCGGGCTCGCGGTCATGCTCCTGGCGCGCTTGGCGCGGTGGGCGCCGATGGCGAAGCGGTGGGCCTCGTCGCGGAGGCGCTGGAGGTAGAAGAGGACGGGCGAGTTGGGCGGCAGCTGGAAGTCGCGCCCGGTCGCCAGGTGAAGGGTCTCCCGCCCGGCGTTGCGGTCGGGACCCTTCGAGACTCCGACGACCGGGACATCGTGGATTCCGGCGCATTCCAAAGTCTCCAGAACCGCGGAAAGCTGGCCCTTGCCGCCGTCGATCAGGAGCAGGTCGGGCCACTCGCCGCGGCTCCGGTCCGGATCCTCCTTCTCGAGCCGGGCGAAGCGGCGGCCGAGGACCTCGCGCATCATCGCGAAATCGTCGCCCGGCGCCGTCTCCGGACGCTTGATGTTGAACTTGCGATACTGGTTCTTGCGGAAGCCCTCCGGCCCGGCGACGATCATCGCCCCGACCGCGTTGGTGCCCATGACGTGGCTGTTGTCGTAGACCTCGATGCGCTCGGGCGGCTCGGCGAGCTCGAGCAATTCGGTCACCGCCCGCATCGTCCTGGCCTGGGTGCTGGTCTCGGCGAGGTGGCGGTCGAGCTCCTCCTCGGCGTTGCGCGAGGCCTGGCGGATCATCCGGACGTGGTCGCCGCGCTTCGGGACCCTGAGGGTCACCTTTCTTTCGGAGCGTTCCGACAGCGCTTCGGCGACCAGCTCGGCCTCCGGCACCTCGCGGTCGAGAAGGATCTGCTTCGGCGGCGGCACCTCCTCGTAAAACTGCATCAGGAAGCTGGCCAGCACCTCCGCCTCGGGCACTTCGGCGGTGTGGGCGGGGAAGAAGCTGCGATGCCCCCAATTGTTGCCGCCGCGGATGAAGAAAGCCTGCACGCACATCGTCCCGCCCTTGCAGGCCAGAGCGAAGATGTCGGCGTCGCCGAGCCCTTCGGCGGCGATCGCCTGCGAGCCCTGGATGAAGGTCAGCGAGCGAAGCCGGTCGCGGAAGACGGCGGCGAGCTCATAATCCATCGCCTCGGCCGCCTCGTTCATCGCGGCGGCGAGCTTCTGCTGCACCCGGCTCGATTTGCCGGCGAGGAAGTCCTTCGAATCCTGGACCAGCTCGGCATAGGCCTCGGGCGTGACCCGGCCGACGCAGGGGGCGGAGCAGCGGCGGATCTGGAAGAGCAGGCAGGGCCGCTTGCGGGTGGCGAGGAAGGTGTCGGTGCAGCTTCGAAGCAGGAACAGTTTCTGGAGCGCGTTCAAGGTGCGGGTGACCGAGCCGGCGCTTGCGAACGGCCCGTAATATTGGCCCTTGTGGCGGCGGGCGCCGCGATGCTTTCGGATCTGCGGGAAGGGATGGTCCTCGCGCAGGAGGATGAAGGGGAAGCTTTTGTCGTCCCTCAGGAGGACGTTGTAGGGCGGCCGGTAGCGCTTGATCAGCTGCGCCTCGAGCAGCAGGGCTTCCGCCTCGGTGTTGGTGGTGACGATCTGCATCGAGCGGGTCTGCGAGACCATGCGCTGCAGCCGCCGGGTCAGCCGGGCGACCTGGGTGTAATTGGTCACCCGGTTCTTCAGCGCCCGCGCCTTGCCGACATAGAGAACCTCGCCCTTGGCATCGAGCATCCGGTAGACTCCGGGGCGCACCGGAAGCTGCTTCACCGTCTTGCGGATCGCCGCGACTCCGGCCTCCAGGTCCGGAAGGTCGGACCCGCGGACGGTGAAAGCGGATTTCTCCTCGTTGAAGCGGTCGGTGGGCGGGGTGTCGGTCACCAGGCCGATCTAGATGCCGGGGCCGGTCATGTTAAGGTGAGGCGTGCCGACGCCCGACGATTTCCGCCGAATCGCCCTCGCCTTTCCGGGCGCCGAGGAGGGGCGCCACATGGGGCACGCCGACTTCCGGGTCGGCGGGAAGATCTTCGCCACGCTCGGCGCGCCGGGCGAAGCCTGGGGCATGGCCTCGCTGATGCCGGAGCAGCAGGAGGATTTCATGACGCTGGCGCCGGACGCGTTCAAGCCGGCGGCGGGGGCCTGGGGACGGGGCGGAAGCACTTTGGTTCGGCTGGAGTCGGTGAGCGGGGAGTTGCTCGAGGCGGCGCTGGCGGCGGCGTGGCGGAAGCGGGCGCCGCGAAAGTAGAGAGGCCGTGCGAACTCATTTTTGAACGCAACGACGCAACGAGCGCGGAGCGCTCCTCTTCCGCAGCGGCTAGCGGCAGACACGGCTTCGTTGGATGGAGGGGGCATTTGCCCGCTTCGCGGAATCGTTGCGTCGTTGCGTCGTTGCGTTCAAAAATCGACCGTCACAGCGACCGAGACCTGGCTCGGTTGGCGCCGGCCTATCTAGACGCGCGGCGTTCATGGATCCCGGGTCAAGCCCGGGATGACGTCAACGGGCGCTGAGGCCTTCGATCGTCCTGTCCACGAGCGTCTTGTCGGCGCCCGCGTCGAGCTTCTCGCGGATCAGGCTCTCCGCGGCGGCGGCGGCGGCCCTCGCGGCCTTGGCTCGGACCTGGTCGAGGGCGGTGCGCTCGGCGGCGGCGATCTTGTCCTCGGCCATGCGGCCGCGGCGCTCGACCAGAGCCGAGGCGTCGCTTTCGGCCTGGCGGACGATGCCCTCGGCTTCGGCCCGGGCTCGGTCGAGAAGGGTCGCGGCCTCGGCATCGGCCTGGGCGGCCTTGGCCTCATATTCGGCCTTGATCGCCTCGGCCTCGGAGCGAAGCTGGGCGGCCTCGTCGAGCTGGGCGCGGATCGCCGCGATCTTCGAATCGAGCGCCTTGCCGATCAGCGCCGGGACCCGCTTCCAGATGAGGATGGCGAGCACGACGACCATCGCCAGGGCGATATATTGCGGCGCGTCGAGGCCGAAGGCGGTCGGCAAAGGGTGATGCTCGGGGGCGCCGACATGCTCGACTCCGGCGGCGCCGTCGCCGGGCGCCTCGCGCACATGAACGTCCTTGGGGGGCTGCTCAGCCATTGCTCATCGCATTCCTGACCGCGCGCGCGGCCTCGTCGCTGTCGACCGACACTCCGGCCAGCCGCTCGACCATGTCGCGCGCCGCCTCGGCGGCGACGCTCTCGATCTCGCCCAGAGTCGCCGTGGTGGCGGCGCGGATCCGGGCCTCGGCGGCTTCCACCCTCGCCCCGATCTCCTCGTTGGCGGCCCGCATGCGCTCCTCGGTCGCTTTCGCGCTGGAGACCTTGGCCGCCTGGGCGACTTTCAGCGCCTCGCCGCGGCTCGAATCCATCCGGGCGCGATAGGCGGCTTCGGTCTCCTCCGCGGCCCCGCGCGCCGCCTGGGCGGCGGCGAGATCGCCGGCGATGCGCTGGTCGCGCGAATCGACGGTCGACTGGATCTTCGGGAGCATCATCCGGCCGATGCCGAAATAGAGGATGGCGAGCACCAGCAGCAGCCAGAAGAACTGCGAGTAAGCGGCGTCGGCCAGCTGATTGATCTGCGGCATGGCGTTCCTGGGGACAGGTACCGGTACCTGTCCCCTCTCCTCTTCTTAGCGGGCGTAGAGGATGATCATCGCAACGGCGAACGCGATCAGTCCGAGCAGCTCGGCGGCGGCGAAGCCGATGAACAGGCGGCCCTGCTGGCTGTCGGCGGCGGCCGGGTTGCGGATCGCGCTCTCGAGGAACGAGCCGAAGACGTTGCCGACGCCGATGGCGGCAGCGCCGACTCCGACCGCGGCGAGACCGGCGCCGATAACCTGGGCAGATGCGAGGTCCATGATATTCTCCTTAAGAAATGCGATTGGAAGCTAGTGAAGGTTGACCGCGTCGTTGATGTAGAGCGAGGTCAGAAGCGCGAAGACATAGGCCTGGATCGCGCAGACGAGGATCTCGAGCGCCATCACGCCGACGATGAAGATGAACGACAGGAGGCTGATCGCCGGCCCGATTCCGCCGGCGTTGATCCCCTGGACGACGAAGCTTCCGAACACCTCGACGAGGATGTGGCCGGCGATCATCGCGACGAAGAGCCGGAGCGCGAGGCTGAACGGGCGGACCATGAACGACAGAAGCTCGATCAGGAAGATCAGCGGCAGAAGCACCTTGGGCGTGCCGTGCGGGATGAAGAGGGAGAAGAAGTGGAAGCCGTGCCTCCAGAAGCCGACGATGAGGACGATCGAGAAGCTGATGATCGCCATGATCCCGGTGACGGTGAACTGGCTGGTGACGGTGAAGGGCTGGGCGCCGACGAGGGCGAACGGCATCATGCCGAGCAGATTGGCGAACAGGATGAACATGAAGACGGTGAACACCCAGGGGATGTATTTGCGTCCCTCGGGGCCGATGTTGGTCGTCACCATCGAGCCGACGAAGCCGGTGACGCCCTCGACCATCGCCTGCCAGCGGCCGGGCACGAGGTCGCGCTTCATCCCGCCGAGCATGAAGATCCAGATCAAAGCGAGGACGACCAGCATCCACAACGCGCTGTTGGTGAAGACGAACGGAGTGCCGTCCAGATGGCCCGCCAGCGGGCTGATCTGGAACTGGTGCATCGGGTCGATCTTGCTTTCGGCCGCCACTTTTTACGTCCCTCGGCCCGTCACTCGGGCTTTTGCTGCGAAATCTTCCAAACTTCCCACATGGCGACGCCGAACCCGAGGAACAGCATCGCCACCCAGATACCGTGGGTGCCCGCCAGACGGTCGATCACCCACCCGATCAGGGCGCTTCCCAGCGGGGCGCCGATCAGCACCGAGAGGATGCGCATCCCCTGGCGCTGGCCGGTCTGCGGAGCGCGCTTCCGAATCCCGCCGGTCCTCGCCGCTTCCGCCGCCTGCGCGTCCCTCAATCGCTCATCGAGCGAGTCGAGCCGCGCGTCCTGGGGAAGCTTCGGGTCCTGCCGGGGCTCGTCTTCCGCCATGTCGTTCTTCCATGGGCAGCGGCGCTCGGGAGCGGGCTGTTGAGGGTGCGAGGACATGCCGGCGAACGAACCCCGCCGAGGCGCCGCCCCTTTAGGAAAGGGGGTGGGTCAAGTCAACACGTTGCTGCGGTGCGGCAAAGGGCGAAACGGCGCGGGCGGCCCGTCCTATGTTGCGCCTCGGGCGAAGGGACCCGTGGGTTGGCCCGGCCCCCCTCGGCATCGCGTGATTTTTCCGGGAAATCGGTGCGAACTCATTTTTGAACGCAACGACGCAACGATTCCGCGAAGCGGACAAATGTTTCGTCCGTCCGAAAAAGCCGGGTTCGCCGTTCTCCGCTGACAAGGTGGAGCGCTCCGCGCTCGTTGCGTCGTTGCGTTCAAAAAATTCGACCGGTACCGAGGCGGAGAATGGGCTCGGATGGCGCAGGCCTGCCGTCATTCCGGGCCGGAAGGTCTCGGCGGGTGTCTCCGAGGTCCCGGCTTTCGCCCGGATGACGCTCCCCGCCGCTCTTCCTTCGCCCTAGCCGCAATAGCCCGGCAGCGGGATCGGGGTGCCGCCGTCGCGCTGGCGCCAGACTCCGTCGGGGAGGCGGTAATATTGGCCGGCGCCGACCTTGGTTCGGAACAGCTCGCAGGCGGTGGTGGCGGCGACCTCCTCGATCTTGGCGCCGCGCTTGGCGGCGAGATCGGTATAATAAGCGCGGCGCTTGATGTTGACCGCGTCGACCTGGGCTCGGACCGCCGCCGGGGCGGAGCCGACGAGGCCGAGATAGCCGTCGGCCTGCTCGCCGACCTGGCCCGAGGCGCGAAGCTGCGCGGAGGCGTCCTGCATCATGGCGTAAGCGGTGGTCGTGCCCAGCGATCGGCGCGCGAGCGCCGATACCCGCGGCGAGGATCAGTTTCATTCGGCGGCTCATGTCAAAACACTCCCGGATTTTCTTTGATGAGATCGCGCACGTCCTGCTGAAGACGGACGACGACCTCCTGCCTGATGTTGATATTGAGGTTGATCTCGATCGGCTTCTCCGGAGCGCTCACCTGAACGCACCCGGCCGAGCCGAGAACAACCGGCGCGGCGAGGAGGATCTTCATCCGTCTCATCGCGCCCTGCGTCGCACCGCAACGCATCTACGTCAACAACGACCGCTTCATCGCACAATCTCGCTTTCCTGGGGCTGAACGGGGGGAGTTTCATCCGGACGCCCACGGATCAGGTCCGGAAGCGTCGACTGGATGAGCAAGGTGGGATCCTGGAGCGAGCGCATCGTCCCGATCAAGGCCCGGAAGGGGCCCTTCACGCTGATGTTGAACTCGAACGGGATCTTGGCGAGCTGTTTCAGCGCGCGCCCGGCGACCATGCCCTTGATTCCGCCCGAAGGCGCGACCGTCAGCGCCGTGTCGCGGGCGATTCCGTCGAGCTCGATGCCCGCCACGAACTCGCCCTCCAGCGAGCCGTCGAGGTCGATGGTCAGCTTCGAGTAGCGCATCGATTTGAGCGCGTCGAAGGCGAGCTTGCCGTAGACGCCCAGCTCCTTGTCGGTGAGCTCGCCGATATAGGAGAGGGTTCCGCCCTCCGGCCGGGCGATGAGGTGGCCGCCGACGATCCGGCCGCCGCGCTCGTCGAAGACCATCGGAATGATCCCGTCGAACGTTCCGGTGGCGGTGATGTTGGCGAACTCCATCTTCTGGATGAAAAGCGCGGCATCGAGGCCCTCGACCCGGAAGGTCAGGCGCTTGGCCGACGGCTTGCGAGAAATCGAGGATCGTCTCCTCGAGGATCAGGGTAGCCGCCGGCGAAGGGCCAGCGCCCGCTCTCGACCTTCACCTGAAGGCCGGGGAGCAGCTGATAGCGGATCCGGCCGTCGAGGACGTCGATTCCGGCTCGGACCAGGTCGACCTTCGCCTCCTGACCGGGCGCGGTGACGAGGCCGAGCAGGTCGGTGAAATTCAGGGTCGTGGAAAGCCCCTCGACCGGGCCGAAGGCGGCGGCGAAATCCATGTCGTCGGTCGAAAAGGTGCCGCTCGAGCGGGAGCCGGCCTGGTCCCAGCTGATCTCGCCCTCGCCCTTGAGGATGCCGTTGACCAGGGCGACGACTCCGGTGGTGAGGCGGGTGAGCTGCTCGGGCTGGTAATCCTTGTCGAAGCGGATTCCGGGAACGTCGAGCATCGGCCCGGCCGCGGCCGGTGGCGAGGCTGTGGCCGATTTCGGCGCGGACGATCCGGGTGCCGGTCTCGGGATCGTCGAGCCAGCCGCCGGCCTTTATCTGGTTGTCGGCGAGGGTCAGCCGGAAGTCGCGGGTGACGAGGGGGTAGAAGCGGGCCGGCTCGACCTCGTCGGCGATCCGCATCTCGCCGGTCATGGCGAGATCGGCGCCCCGCATCGTCCAGGTGCCGCTGCCCTGGCTCATCAGCAGCGGCACGTTGCCGAGCTTGCCCGACAGGCCGGAATAAAGGCCGGTGACTCCGCTCTTCCCGAAATCGCCGGTGAGCGAGGCGAGGTCGAGCCGGTTGGCGGCGAGCCGGACCTCGAGGTCCGAAGCCGTGAAGCTCGGCCCGGCGAGGCCGAAGCGAAGGCGGCTTCCGACGACGCTCAGCGGCGAGGCGCCGAGCGTTCCGGCGAAGCGGGGCGAGCGAAGCTCGGCGCCGCCGGCGACCCGGCCTCCGGGTGCCTTCCAGATCAGGGCGCGGCCGGTCGGGCAGAGCGGAAGCGCGGTTCGGCCGAGGCGAAGGTTGCCGAACCGGAGCGCCTCGAACCGCGCCGGGGTGCAGCGTTCCCCGAAGGCGAAGCCGCCGCGACCGTCGAGGCGGCCGGCGATCGGGATCACCAGCCCGCGCACCCAGCCATTGTCGAGCGGCCCGTCGATCGTCGCCATCGTCGCGATCCGGGTCTCGCCGCCGGGCGCGGCGGTGAAGGCGACGGCGGCGAGCTCCACCCGCGAATTGCCCACGCGAATCGGCTGGATCCGACCGGTGCCCCGGATCGGCGCGCCCGGCCGCGGCTGGTCGAGGCTGAGCCTCATCGCCGGGAAACCGCCGCCGGAGACGGCGAGATCGCCGTCGAGACGGGTGAGGCCGCTCGGCCAGTAATAAGTGAGCCCCTGCCCGCCCCCGAGCTCGACCCGGGCGCCGCTGCGCGCGGCGACGCCCAGCCGTTCGAAGCGGACTCCGCCGAAGCCGCGGCCGTTGACGAGGCGGAGCGAGGCGTCGGCGTCGAAGCCGCCGGCGGCCCGGGACAGAGCGGCGGCGAGCGAGTCCGCCGACCGGCTCGAGCGGCGTTCCCCCCGCCGAGCCCAAAGCCGCGACGGCGCCGGCCACGGCGCCGCGCGCCGAGGCGCCTCGCGCGCTCGACGTTGCCGAGCAGGGTGAAACCGCCATTGGCGAGCGACAGGCCGTAGCGGCCGTCGACGGCCGCGCGCGCCGGCGGTGAGATCGCCGATCCGAGTGGCGGCGGAGGCGAGGTCGAGGGCGCCGCGAGTCATTTGCGCATCGCCGTCGAGGCCGAGACGCCCGCCAAGGCCGGTCAGAAGGATCGAACCCGCCTCAAGCCGGGCGGCGCGAACGGCGGTGCTCCCCTTCCAGCGGTCGAGCCCCGGGGCGAGGCCGAGGTCGAGGTCGAGCCCGATTCCGGTCACCGCCAGCCGCTCCCCGCAGGCCAGCCGAGCGGCTTGGGCGG
Organism: uncultured Alphaproteobacteria bacterium; assembly: GCA_963850005.1. Taxonomy (GTDB): domain Bacteria; phylum Pseudomonadota; class Alphaproteobacteria; order Sphingomonadales; family Sphingomonadaceae; genus Allosphingosinicella. The sequence continues at coordinate 367,189 of CAWKJG010000003.1, read as the reverse complement.
GGCCCCGGAAGCTCGGCTTCAAGTCGTCGGTGCCGACCGCCCAGAGTCCCTTGACCCCGTCGATCGCGCAGCTGCCGAGCCGAAGCCGGTGCGCCGCCGCCGCCATCCGGCCGCGGAAGCCGTCGGCGAGATTGCCCTTGCCTTCGAGCGCGAGTCCGACCCGGCCGGCGGGCGTGTCGAAACGAATCGAGGCGTCGGCGATATCGACATTCTGGTCCGGGAAGCGGAACGGAAGGCCGGTGGGCGGCGGAAGCAGCCGGTCGATCTCGCCGAAGCCGATCCTGCCGTCCCTCCCGAGGCGCGCGTTGAGGCGGATTCCGCGCGCGGTGATCAGGCTCACCTTCGGCCGGCGCAGGCCCCAGCTGAGTCGCACCTCCACCCAGCGCGCGGTGAGATCGGGGTTGCGAGGGTCGCCGATCACCAGATTTTCGAGCCGCTGGGTTCGAAAGCCGATCGTCTTCACCTCGTAGGTGGCGCGGACGTTGCGGCGGGCGAGCTCGCGGTCGATATAGTCGGAAGCGATCGGCCGGCGCTGGGTCCAGGCGACGAGCAAGGCGATGAGGACGAGCACGAGCAAGGCGAGCGCCGTCAGCCGCTTCACCGGGCGCCGCCGCGCCTTGACTCCGGCCTCCTCATCCACCGGCGTTCTCAACCTCCGTCAGCCTGCTCCCGTTCCGCCTCCGTTACCGTTCAGCAGAGGCGAGGCAAAGCGGTTTGCCTAAGAGCCTCGCCAAGCTTAATCGTTGCTGATGGCCGACGAGTCTCTCGACGGCCGCGGCCACCGCGCCCGGCTGAGGAGACGCCTGTTCGAGGGCGGGCCCGAGGCTCTCCTGGAACATGAGCTTATTGAATATCTGCTTGCGCTCGCTCTCCCCCGCCGGGACACCAAGCCGCTCGCAAAAAAGCTGATCCACGATTTCGGCGGCTTCGGCCGGCTGCTCTCGGCCGACGGCGAGGCGATCATGCGCGTCGGCGACGTCAGCGAGGGCGCCGCGGCGGCGATCAAGATCGCCCAGGCGGCGGCGCTGAGGCTGCTCGAATCGAAGGTGATGGACCAGCCGGTGCTCGGCAGCTGGCAGGCTTTGCTCGATTATCTGCGCGCCGACATGGGCGCGCTCGCCATCGAGCGGGTGCGAATCCTCTACCTCAACGCCCGCAACATGCTGATCCGCAACGAGCCGGTGTCGGAAGGATCGGTCGACGAGGCCGCGGTCTACGTGCGCGAAGTGATCCGCCGGGCGCTCGAATATCACGCCACCGCCTTGATCCTCGTCCACAACCATCCGAGCGGCGACCCCCAGCCCAGCCAGCAGGACATCCGCCTCACCCGCGAGATCGTCGAAGCGGCCCGGCCGCTCGGCATTTCGGTCCACGACCATGTCATCGTCGGGGCGAGGACGTGCGCGAGCATGAAGTCATTGGGCCTGATCTGAATTATCCTCCCCATCGTCAGATGGGGAGGGGGACCCCGCGTAGCGGGGTGGAGGGGTAGTTGGCGCAGGCTTCTGCCATTTACCCCTCCACCACACTTCGTATGGTCCCCCTCCCCGAGACAAGCTCGGGGAGGATTTAGCGCCGGCCTATGCTAGGAAAAATCGTGATCGACCGAAGAACCCTCCTCATCGGCGCGGGCACGGCCCTCGCCCTCACCGCCTGCGGCCGGAGCAAAGCCGATCCGTCCCCGTCGCCCCCGGCACCGGGCAAGGCCGGCAAGCTGATCGCCGCCGCCCGGGCCCAGATCGGAATCACGATCCGCTACGATCCGGCCTACACCGCCCTCCCCTTCCCCGGCGGCGACGTCCCGCTCGAGCGGGGGACCTGCACCGACGTCGTCATCCGCGCCTATCGCGACGCCCTCGGGCTCGACCTCCAGGCTCTGGTCAACGCCGACATGCGCTCCGCCTTCGCGGCTTATCCCCGGACCTGGGGGCTGCGGGCGCCCGACCGCAACATCGACCATCGCCGGGTGCCCAATCTCAGGATCTGGCTCAAGCGCCGGGGCGCGGCCCTGCCCATTCCCGCCGATGCCTCGGGCTGGCGGCCGGGCGACATCTTTACCTCGCTGATCGACGGCCGCTCCACCCATATCGGCCTGGTCTCGGACCGGCGCGGACGGGACGGCCCGCTCATCGTCCACAATATCGGCGCCGGCACCCGGGAGGAGGACGGCCTGCTCGCCTGGGCGATCACCGGCCGCTATCGCTGGGCCCTGGATTGAAGCTTACAAGTTCCTGTTTTGTTCTTGACAAATGGGATAGGGCGCGCGACAATGGATCGCGGCGATCCGCGCCTGGCTGTTTGAAACGGAAGATCGGCTTCGGAAACGAAAATGAGCTCGACTGAAAACAAAGGATTCTTCATCCGAACATGCGTGTCTTTTGGGTCTTTTGGGTTCCAGCCGCCACGGCCATTTCCGTTTGATTGAAGGCAGGGGTCGACTTTGCTAACCGCCCCACTCCCGATGCCGGATAGGAAGCGCCGATGATCCCCCGCTACTCGCGGCCGCAGATGAGCAGCATCTGGGCGCCCGAAGCCCGCTTCCGGATCTGGTTCGAGATCGAGGCGCATGCGCTCGACGCGATGGCGGAGCTCGGCATCGTTCCGCGCGAGGCGGCGGAGGCGGTGTGGGCGAAAGGCGGCTTCGACGTCGAACGGATCGACACGATCGAGGCCGAGGTGAAGCACGACGTCATCGCCTTCCTGACCAGCGTCGCCGAGCATGTCGGGCCGGAAGCGCGCTTCCTCCACCAGGGGATGACGAGCTCGGACGTTCTCGACACCTGCCTCGCCGTGCAGCTGAAGCGGGCATCGGACCTTCTGATCGAGGATCTCGACGCCCTGCTCGACGTGCTGAAGCGGCGGGCGCTCGAACATAAGCTCACGCCGACGATCGGCCGGAGCCACGGCATTCATGCCGAGCCGGTGACGTTCGGACTGAAGCTCGCTTTCGCTTATGCCGAATTCGCCCGGGCCCGGGCCCGGATGGTCGCCGCGCGCGAAGAGATCGCGACCTGCGCCGTTTCGGGCGCGGTCGGCACCTTCGCCAACATCGATCCGCGGGTGGAGGCGCATGTCGCGGCGAAGATGGGCCTCGGGATCGAGCCGATCTCGACCCAGGTCATCCCGCGCGACCGCCATGCCATGTACTTCGCCACCCTGGGCGTGATCGCTTCGTCGGTCGAGCGGCTGGCGACCGAGGTGCGCCACCTGCAGCGGACCGAAGTGCTCGAGGCGGAGGAGTATTTCTCGCCCGGGCAGAAGGGCTCGTCGGCCATGCCGCACAAGCGCAACCCGATCCTGACCGAGAATCTGACCGGCCTTGCCCGAATGGTGCGGGGCTATGTGACCCCGGCGCTGGAGAATGTGGCGCTGTGGCACGAGCGCGACATCAGCCACAGCTCGGTCGAGCGCTATATCGGGCCGGACGCGACGGTGACCCTCGACTTCGCGCTGGCACGGCTGACGGGCGTGATCGACAAGTTGCTCGTCTATCCTGAGCGGATGCAGCGCAACCTCGACCGCATGGGCGGTCTCGTCCACTCCCAGCGGGTGCTTCTCGCCTTGACTCAGGCCGGCGCCAGCCGCGAACAGGCCTATTCGTTGGTTCAGCGCAGCGCGATGAAGGTGTGGGAGAGCGATGGCGCGCTGTCGTTATTCGAATTGCTCAAGGACGATCCCGAAGTATCGGCTCTTTTGCCGCCTCAACAACTCGAAGAAAGCTTCGATCTCGGCTATCATCTCAAGCACGTCGACACGATCTTCGAGCGCGTCTTTGGCAACAACTGAATAATATAGCCAAAATGGATGATTAAGTCACTGCCTTTCCACGCAAAGCCTAATTAGGCTGAGCCCGCCGCGACAAGAGTCGCGACGCCACCGTGGAAGGGGCTCGATCATGCAAAATAGTCCATTCGAACCGGCCCGGCTGACCCCGGGCCGGCAAGCGCTTCGGTGCGCCTCGCTGCTGCTCGGCACGAGCCTCCTCCACGCCGCGCCGGCCTGGGCCGCGAACGAATGCGGAGTGCCGCCACCCGCCGGCGGGACGGTCACCTGCACTGCCGGCGAATATCCCGGCGGCATCGACTATGCGGCGCCGGCCGACCTCGAGATCCTGCTCGATCCCGGAGTCGTCACCCGCAGCGAGTCGACCATAGTCTCGGCAGGCGACCTCCGGCTGATCGGCCCGATCGACACCGGCCTGAACGCCAACCTCATGGCCGGCGGCGATCGAGCATTGGACATCCTGGGTTCCGGAACGGTCTATACGGAGCTCGACGATCTCATCGGAGCCGATCTCGGAGCGGCCGAGATCGAAGGCGTCGGCTCCGTAACCTTCATTGCCGACAGCATCCAGTCGACTTCCGCCGACTTCGACACCGATACGGCCCTGGTCATCCGTCAAACCGCCGCGCTTCCCGGCGACCCCGACAGCGGCGTCCTCGCCCGAGTGAACTCGATTTCCGTCACCGGCGATTCGCCCAGAGGCCTGTCCGTCTCGGCGGAGAGCGGAGTGGCCCGGGTCGAAGTCGGCAGCATTTCGGCGATTGGCGACTACGTGGCGGGGCTGACCGTGAATGGTCCCGTCGTCAGCATCGACGTCGGCAGCGTGACCACCAGCGGAACATTCATCGCGCCCGCCATCTCGGCATTCGGACAGACGATTTCGATCAATGTCGACAGCATCCGAATCGCCTCGGGTTCCGGGGACGGCATCTTCGCCGCGGGAAGCGGCGCCATCACGGTCGTCGCGGGCGACATCGTCACCTTGGGCAATTTCGAAGGGGGCATAGACGTGAGCGGCGGGAATGGCGACGTCGCGGTGACCAGCGGTACCATCGCCACGTCCGGCAGCAATTCCGGAGGGATTGTGGCGACCTCCACGTCCGGGAAAATCTCCGTCGCCAGCGGCCGGATCACGACTCTCGGCCAGGGCTTCTCGAGCGGGATCTTCGCCTCTTCCCAGTCCGGCGATGTGAGCGTGACGAGCGACCTGTTGCAGGTCAGCGGGAACAGCACCGCTTCGACTCTCGTTGGCATCAACGCCGATTTCGACCAACGGCAATGTCTTCATCGACAGCGGCACTGTGTCGACGGCCGGAACGATCAGCCACGGCGTCTACGGAAACAGCTTCAACAAACAGGTGACCGTGATCGCCGACGATACCCGCACGCTGGGCAATTCCGCCAGCGCCATTCTTGCCCTCAGCAACAGCGGCAGCGTCAGCGTGAACAGTGGCTTCGCCTCCACCGCCGGGCAGAACGCCATCGCGATCATGGCCTGGGCGAACAGCAGCGGGACGGGCTCCTCGATCGTCGTCGCGAACCGGACGAGCACGCTCGGGCCGAATTCCGACGCGATCAACGCGCTGAGCTTCGGTCATACGTCCGTCACCAGCAACAGCGTCACCACCGCCGGCGACGACAGCGACGGCATAGAGGGGAGCACGGTCCGGGGCGACCTCGTCATCCGCAGCGGCGCCGCTTCTACGACCGGCCTCCGCTCGCTCGGCATCAGGGCCAGCAGCGAGGACGGCGGCATTCAAATCTTCAGCGACACCGTGGCGACCATAGGAGGGGACAGCACCGGCATCCGCGCAATCGCTAATAGGTCGGGCGATATTGCTGTCACCAGCCGGGAGGTCAGTACCGCCGGCAACAACGCGGTCGGTATCTTGGCCACGGCGGCGCAGGACTCGGTTTCGGTGACCAACAGCGGCACCGTGACCACCGCCGGCGCGACCAGCGGCGGCATCGGCGCCTCCGGCGCCTCGGTCGTCATCGACAGCGCGGGCATCGGCACGGCGGGAGTCGGTTCACGCGGTATCAGCGCGGGCGCCACCGGCGACGTGAACATCGCCAGCACGACGATCTCGACCCTCGGCGGGGATTCGGCCGGGATTTTCGCGCGGAGCGCGGCCGGCGGCATCCGCGTCGTCAGCGGCGCGATCGCAACGCAGGGGACCGGCAGCGCCGGCATCGATGTCGCGAGCAACACCGGTGCGGTGATCGTCACCGCGGCCGACGTCGGAGTTGCCGGCGCGCAGTCCGATGCGATCGTCGTCGCCAGCGGCACCGGCAGCCAAGTGACAATACTCGGGCTGGTGCAATCGCAGCAGGGCCTGGCGGTACAGGCGGATGGGGGGGCGGCCGTGCTCGGAATCGCCACGACCGGCACCGTCCGCGGGCGTATCGACCTCACCGGGGCGGGCGACCGAGTTCAACAATGCCGGCCTGTTCGACGCCCTCGGCACCAGCCAGTTCGGCGGCGGGACGGACCTGTTCGCCAACCAGGCTGGAGGGATCCTCCGGTCGGTGAACGGGGCGTCGGTCATGGCCGGCCTCGAAAGCTTCACCAACCAGGGCCGGATCGAAATGCGCGACGGCGCGGCCGGCGACAGCTTGACACTAGCCGGCGGTTATTCCGGCTTTGCCGACGGACGGCTCGGCCTGGACGTCGACTTCGCCGCCTTGGCGGCCGACCGGCTCATCACCGGCGCCGCTACCGGCTCGACCCTGATCGACCTCGCGATCGGCAGTGCCGCACCGAGCTTCGGCTCGATTCTCCTCGTCGACGCGGGCGCCGGGACTTCGGCGAGCGCCTTCAGCCTCGGCGCGGGCGCAATCGACACACCCTATCTGGTCAACCGGCTCCGCTTCGACGCCGCCAACAGTGATTTCCTCCTTGTCCAAAGTCCCGGCGAAGCCGTGTTCGAGACGGCGCGGTTCGGGTCGATGGCCGCCCGCCTCTGGTATGAAAGCGCGGACGCCGTCGCCGCCCAGCTCGACACCGCCCGCGACGGCCGCGGCGGCCGGGGGATCGGGCTTTGGCTTCAGGCCTGGTCCGCCAAGGACGAGAGCCAGGGCGCCCAAAGCTTCGGCGGCGGGACGTTCGACGTCTCCTTCGAGCAGGATTTCCAGGGCCTTCAAGGCGGTTTGGATTTTCAGTCGGGCTCGGTCGCCGTCGGAATCACGGGCGGCGCCGGCCGTTCGGACGCGACCTTCCTGGCCACCGGCAACCCGGTCGACATGGAGGTCAGGAATATCGGCGCCTATTTGCAGGGCCGCTCCGGCCCGCTCTTCTTCAACGCGCTCGCCAAATTCGACCGGGCGGAGCTGGAGATCGCTCCGGGCGCCGGGCTGGGCGCGAGCTTCGACGCCGATTCGTTCGGAGTCCAGGCCAATGCCGGAGTCCGCCTGGCCTTCGGAAGCGTCTTCGCCGAACCCTCGGTGGGCCTGTCCTGGGTCCAGTCGGAGGTGGAGGCCTTTACCAGCGGGCCCGCCACGGTCGGGCCCGGCGAAGGCGAAAGCCTGCGGGCCCGCGCCGGCCTGAGGGTCGGCGCGAGGCTGCCGCTCGGCGGCGGCGCCTTGCTGCCGTTTGTCGCCGTCAACGCCTATGAGGAGCTTAGCGGGGACAACAGCAGTGACTTCACCCTGGGCGACACCCTGAGGCTGTTCGACGAGCCGCCGGGCACGCGCGGCCAGGCGGCGGCGGGAGTCAGCTTCGTCGCCGGAAGCTTCGAGGCTTTCGTTCGCGGCGACATCGACTTCAGCGGCGAGAGCGATTCGAAGTCGGTGCGCGCCGGCGCGAGGTTGCGCTTCTAGGAGTTGAAAAGGCCTCGACGGCGGCGGCGACCAAGTTCAAGAGCAAGGCTGCGATGAGCGACCTGGACGCCTTCCCGATCACCCGCCGCTGGCCCGCCCGGCATCCCGACCGCCTTCAGCTCTATTCGCTCAACACGCCCAACGGCGTGAAGGTGTCGATCATGCTGGAGGAGATCGGCCTGCCCTACGAGCCGCATCTCGTCGACATCGGCAAGAACGAGAGCTGGACCGAGGAATATCTCTCGCTCAACCCGAACGGCAAGATCCCGGCGATCATCGATCCCGACGGGCCCGGCGGAAAGCCGTTCGGACTGTTCGAATCGGGCGCGATCCTCCTCTATCTCGCCGACAGGACCGGGCAGCTGATGCCCGCCGATCCGGCCCGGCGCTGGGAGACGATCCAGTGGGTCTTCTTCCAGATGGCGGCAGTGGGGCCGATGTTCGGCCAGGTCGGCTTCTTCAACCGCTTCGCCGGCAAGGCGATCGAGGACAAGCGCCCGCTGCAGCGTTACGTCGACGAGTCGAAGCGGCTGCTCGGGGTGCTGGAGGGGCGGCTCGAGGGGCGGGCGTGGATCATGGACGACTATAGCGTCGCCGACGTCGCCACATTGGGCTGGGTCCGCAACCTCGTCACCTTCTACGAGGCGCGCGAGCTGGTCGAGTTCGACGCGCTTCGCAACGTTCCGGCGTGGCTGGAGCGAGGGCTGGCGCGGCCGGCGGTGCAGCGCGGGCTGGAGATTCCGAAGCGGCCGTGAAGGTCCCTCCCGTCGCCGGATGGGGAGGAAATCAATGCCGGTGTTCCGCCTTCGGCTTGGTCAGGCTCTCATGGACGAAGGCGACGAACTGGTCGGGCTTGATGAAGCCCTCAACCATTCCATAAGGCGCCGCCGGCTTCGTCGCCTGGATCTGGGCGAGGCTGTGTTTCGCCCGGAGCCCAGCCGCCACCTTGGCCCGGATATCGACCAGCATCGCCCGATAGGCCGCAAGCTCGGCGCGGGTGGCGACGGGGCCGTGGCCGGGGATGATCCGGGTCGCTTCGTTCGACCAGGCGAGGCCCTTGTCGGCGGCCGCGATCAACCCGTCGATCGAGCCGCCGGAGCTGAGGTCGATGAAGGGCAGAGTGACCTTGTTGAAGAAGGTATCGCCCATGTGGAGGACGTTGGCCTTCTGCCAGTGGACCAGCGAATCGCCGTCGGTATGGGCGTTGGCGACGTGGACGACGTGGAGCGTGTCGCCGTTCAGATGGAGAGTGACTCCGTCCTCGAACGTCACCACCGGCAGCGCGCCGGCCGGCGAGGCGGGAACCTTGTCGTTGAGGGCGGCGATGAACTGCTCGCTCGACATTCGGATCCGGACGTTGCTGTGGGCGAGGATCACCGCGCCCCTCCTGCCCATCGCCTCGTTGCCGCCGGTATGGTCGCCATGCCAGTGGGTGTTGACGACGAAGCGGACCGGATCGGGATCGACGCTCGCGACCGCCGCCACGATCTTCTCGCTCATCGGAGCATATTGATCATCGACGATGATGTTGCCATCCTCGCCATAGGACAGTCCGATGTTGCCACCGGCGCCGAACAGGACGGCGACTCCCGGAGCGATCTTCTCGACCTTCACTTCGACCTTGGCGAGATCGTTCTGCGCCGCGGCCGGGACGGCGAGGAACGCTAGGGCGGTGAAGGCGAGCAGTTGGCGCATGCTATTTCCCCTCTTGGTGACGTCTCGGTCTAGCGCGCCCGGCGCCGCTCCGAAAGCGGACGCCGTTGCGGCCCGGTCGTCGGGCCTTCCACCGCCGGCCAGCCGTCCTTCCAGACGAGACGGTCGATCAGCATGATTCGGCGGGTGTTGATGTCGTCCGTGGCCTTGGTGCGGGGGCGCTTGGTGTCGACGGCGTGGTAGACGATCCAGCTGTCGCCGTTTTTATCCTCGACGACACTGTTGTGGCCCGGCGCGTGCCAGGCGCCGCGCGCCTCGAGGATCGCGCCGGTACGCTCTTCGAACGGCCCGGTGGCGCTTCGCGAGCGGGCGACCAGGACGGCGTAATGCGCGCCTTTGCCGCAGCAATTGTCGCCCGAATAGAAGAGATAATAATAGCCGCCGCGGAGCACGATCCAGGCGCCTTCGACGAGATGGCGATAGTCCGTTTTCGGGTCCGCCTGGACGAGGTCGATCGGCGCGCTTCCGGAGGCGAAGGACAGGCGGTCCGGAGCCAGCTCGCGAACCTTGATCGGACCGAAGCCGGAACCCCAGTAGAGCAGGCGCTTGCCGGTCGCCGGATCGTCATAGGACATCGGGTCGATGTTGACGAAGCCGGGGCCGCACTGGAGCGGGTGGCCCATGTCGATGAACGGCCCTTCCGGCCGGGCGGAGGTGGCGACGGCGAGGCAGAGGCCCCTCTTGTCGTCGGTCAGCGTCTCGTCCGGCTTGGCCGAATAATAGAGATAGTAACGACCGCGATGCTCGGCGGCGTGCGGCGCCCAGAAATCCTGGGTCCGGCTCGCCCAGGCCGGCTTGACGGGGAGGGCGTCGCCGAGATGCTCCCACTGGACGAGGTCGCGGGAGCGGGCGACCTGGAGGTTGATCCACCTGCCGTCGCGCTCGGTCTGGGTCGCGTAGACGTAGTAGAAGCCGTCGCTGGAGCGAAAGATGGCGGGGTCGGGGAAGTCGGCGTCTATGACGGGGTTGGCGAAGGTGGCGGGGGCGGGCGGTGCGGTCGCGCAGGCGGCGAGGGCGAGGAAAGCGAGCAGCAAGCGCATCCCGAAAGCATAGCGGAAGATACTTCCTTCCCCCACCCTCTCCCTGCAGGGGAGAGGTGTGGAGGGTTTCAGGCGTCGAAGAGGCCCTTGAGCTTGCCGAAGAAGCTCTTGCTCGCCGGGCATTCCTCGCCGGTCTCGGTCTCGCGGAAGGCCTCGAGCAGCTCCTTCTGCTTCGCGGACAGCCTGGTCGGGGTCTCGACCTCGACCTGGACGACCATGTCGCCATGGCCTCGGCCGTTGATCACCGGCATTCCGGCGCCGCGCTGCCTCAGCTGCTTGCCGGACTGGATTCCGGCGGGGATCTGGATCGAATGCTTCTGCCGGTCGAGCCCCGGCACCTCGATGCAGCCGCCGAGCGAAGCGGTGGTGAAGCTGACCGGGCAGCGTACGAACAAGGTCGTGCCCTGACGCTGGAAGAGCGAATGCGGAGCGAGGTGGACGAAGATGTAGAGGTCGCCACCGGGGCCGCCGCGGACACCCGCCTCGCCCTCGCCGGCAAGACGGATTCGGGTGCCTTCGTCGACTCCGGCCGGGATTCGGACGTCGAGCGAGCGCTGGCGCTCGACGCGGCCCTCGCCCCGGCATTTCTCGCACGGATCGGCGATGACCTGGCCGACCCCGCGACAGGTCGGGCAGGTGCGCTCGACGACGAAGAAGCCCTGCTGGGCCCGGACCTGGCCGCGGCCGAGGCACATGGTGCAGGGTCGAGCGCTCGTTCCCGTCTTGGCGCCATAGCCGCCGCAGGGCTCGCATTTGGCGGTGGTGTCGATTCTCAATTCGACCTGCTTGCCGGCGAAGGCGTCCTCGAGGCTGATCTCGAGATCGTAGCGAAGGTCCGAGCCGCGCAGCGCGTTGGAGCGGCGGTCGGACTGCTGGCCGTTCATGAACTCGCCGAAGATATTCTCGAATATGTCGGAGAAAGAGCCGAAATCCTGGGCCCCTGCCCCGCCCATTCCGCCGTTGCGGAAGGCGGCGTGGCCGAAGCGGTCGTAGGCGGCGCGCTTCTGCGGATCCTTCAGGCAGTCATAGGCTTCGTTGATCGCCTTGAACCGCGCCTCCGAATCCTTGCAGCCCGGATTATAGTCGGGATGGCATTCCTTGACGAGGCGGCGATAGGCGTTCTTCAGCGCCCCTTCGTCGGCGCCGCGCTCGACCTGGAGCAGCTCGTAATAATCGGTCTCGGTCATGACGTCCCCGCCGGCAAACCGTCATCCCGGACTTGATCCGGGATCCATGAACACGGAAATCGGAAATCCCAACCGCCGTGTTCATGGATTCCAGCTTTCGCTGGAATGACGGAACACGCCATGCCTCAGCCCTTGTTTTCGTCGTCGACCTCGGAGAATTCGGCGTCGACGACTTCCTCTTCGGTGCCGCCCGCTTCCGCTCCCGGAGCCTCGCCTGACTCGCCAGAAGCACCGTCGGCCGCGCCGGACTGCTCCTTCTCGTAGATCGCCTGGCCGAGCTTCATCGCGACCTGGCTCAGAGCCGCGGTCTTGGACTTCATCGCCTCGACGTCGCCGCTCTCGACCGCCTGCTTCGTCTCGTCGATCGCCGCCTGGATCTCGGTCTTTAGAGCTTCATCGACCTTGTCGCCATGCTCGGCCAGCTGCCTTTCGGTGCTGTGGGCGAGGCCCTCGGCGCTGTTCTTCGCCTCGGCGCCCTCGCGGCGCTTCTTGTCCTCCTCGGCGAATTGCTCGGCTTCGCGGACCATCTTCTCGATGTCGGAATCGGCGAGGCCGCCCGACGCCTGGATCCGGATCTGCTGCTCCTTGCCGGTGCCCTTGTCCTTGGCCGCGACGTGGACGATGCCGTTGGCGTCGATGTCGAACGTGACCTCGACCTGGGGCACGCCGCGCGGGGCGGGCGGGATCCCGACCAGATCGAACTGGCCGAGGATCTTGTTGTCCGCGGCCATTTCGCGCTCGCCCTGGAAGACTCGGATGGTGACCGCGTTCTGATTGTCCTCGGCGGTCGAGTAGGTCTGCGACTTCTTGGTCGGGATGGTCGTGTTGCGGTCGATCATCCGGGTGAAGACCCCGCCCAGGGTCTCGATCCCGAGGCTCAGCGGAGTGACGTCGAGCAGCAGCACGTCCTTGACGTCGCCCTGGAGAACGCCGGCCTGGATGGCCGCGCCCATGGCGACGACCTCGTCGGGGTTGACGCCGGTGTGCGGCTCCTTGCCGAAGAAGTCCTGAACGATCTGGCGGACCCGCGGCATGCGCGTCATTCCACCGACGAGGACGACCTCGCTGATGTCCTCGGATTTCACGCCGGCGTCCTGAATCGCCTTCTTGCACGGTTCGAGCGTGCGCTTGATCAAATCCTCGACCAGCTTCTCGAGGTCGGACCGGGTGATCGTCTTGACCAGATGCTTCGGGCCGTTCTGGTCGGCGGTGATGAAGGGCAGGTTGACCTCGGTGGTCTGGGCCGAGCTCAATTCGATCTTGGCCCGCTCGGCGCCTTCCTTGAGGCGCTGGAGGGCGAGGCGGTCGCCGCGAAGGTCGATGCCTTCCTGCTTCTTGAACTCGTCGGCGAGGTAGTCGACGATCTTGGCGTCGAAATCCTCGCCGCCCAGGAAGGTGTCGCCGTTGGTCGACTTCACCTCGAAGACTCCGTCGCCGATCTCGAGCACCGAGATGTCGAACGTTCCGCCGCCGAGGTCGTAGACCGCGATCGTCTTGCCGTCCTGCTTGTCGAGGCCGTAGGCGAGCGCCGCCGCGGTCGGCTCGTTGATGATGCGCAGGACCTCGAGGCCGGCGATCTGGCCGGCATCCTTGGTCGCCTGGCGCTGGGCGTCGTTGAAGTAAGCGGGGACGGTGATCACCGCCTGGGTGACGGTCTCGCCGAGATAGCCCTCGGCGGTTTCCTTCATCTTCTGGAGGATGAAGGCGGAGATCTGGGACGGGCTGTAATCCTTGGCGCCGGCGTTGACCCAGGCGTCGCCATTGGGGCCGCGGCTGATCTTGTAGGGGACCAGCTCGGTGTCCTTCTTGGTGATCGGATCGTCGAAGCGGCGGCCGATCAGGCGTTTCACCGCGAAGACGGTGTTCTCGGGGTTGGTGACCGCCTGGCGCTTGGCCGGCTGGCCGACCAGCCGCTCGCCGTCCTTCGCGAACGCGACGATCGAGGGAGTGGTGCGCGCGCCTTCCGCATTCTCGACCACCTTGGGCTTGCCGCCTTCCATGACGGCGACGCAGCTGTTGGTGGTGCCGAGGTCGATTCCGATGACTCTAGCCATATTAATCCTCTTGTGCCCCAAAAGTTTACCGCACCCCTGCGTCCTTAGAACGAGGCACGCGGAGTGTTTCGGGAGCGATATAGGGGTGGATTCCGACGCGACAAGAAGTGCGGCCGGCGCTAGGGAGCGGCGGCGATGAAGAAGATGCTCGAAAGCCACGTTTTTACGGCCCTGATGGGGCTAGCCGCGCTGGCCGGCTGCGACCGGCCGCCGCCCGACGGGACGGTTCGGGTGAGCGACGTCTGGGTCAGGCTGCCGGCGGCCAGGAGCCGCCCCGGCGGCGCCTATTTTCGGATGGAGGCGGGGAGCGAGGGCACGAGGCTCGTCGGAATCTCCAGCCCCGCCGTGCGCTGGATCGAGCTTCACGAGACCAGCATGAAGGGCAGCACCGCCAGGATGAAGCAGCGCAAGGAGGTCGAGTTCCCGAGCCGCGGCGAGCTCGCGTTCGAACCGGGCGGCCGCCACGCCATGCTGTTCGGCATCGACGCCAAAGCGAAGCCCGGCGATCGCATCCCCCTCACCTTCTCGTTCAACGTCGCTCCGCCGATCACGGTCGACGCCGAAGTGCGGGCGGCGGGGGATGAGGCTCCGCACGAGGGGCATTGACGATCCCGTCATCCCGGCGAAAGCCGGGACCTCGGCGGGTGAAAGGCTCGGCGGCCATTTCTCGCTGAGGCCCCGGCTTTCGCCGGGGTGACGGGTCGGGCCGATCGCGCTACCCTGTTCGCCTTCAACAGCGGGAGGCGGACATGTCGGGATTCAGGGAATTCATCGCCAAGGGCAACGTGCTCGACCTGGCGGTGGCGGTGATCATCGGGGCGGCGTTCGCGACCATCGTCACGTCGCTGACCGACGACATCATCATGCCGGTGATCGGCTGGCTGTTCGGCGGACTCGATTTCTCCAGCTACTTCGTCCGTCTCGGCGAGATCCCCGCGGGCTATGCCGGCGATCCCAACAATTATGCCGCGCTCAAGGAAGCCGGCGTTCCGATGATCGGCTACGGCCAGTTCGCCACCGCCGTGGTCGCCTTTCTCATCCTCGCATTCGTCATCTACCAGCTCGTCCGGGCGGCGACTCGGGTAAAGCTGACTCCCGAGGCGCCCGCGGCCGGGCCGAGCGAGGAGCTGCTGGTCCTCCGCGATATTCGCGATTCGCTCAAGGCACGGCCCTGAGCCATTGAAAAGTTGCGCTTTTCCCGGTAGCTGAGCTGGGATCCAGCGGGGTATAAGATGGTTTTTCGTGGGTTTGGCCGGGCGCTTGCCGCGGCGGCGGCTTTGCTGGCCCTGGGCGGCCCCGCCCGGGCGATCGATCCGCTGCCCGCGCAGGCGGAGGCGGTACCGGACCCCGCGGTCCGGACCGGAACTCTCGCCAACGGCCTTCGCTACGCGATCATGCGCAACGGCTCGCCGGCGAAGGCGGTCTCGATCCGGCTCGCCATCGGCGCCGGCAGCTACGACGAGAATGATGCGGAGGGCGGCTTCGCCCATTTCGTCGAGCATATGGCGTTCCGCTCCACTCGCCAGGCGCCCGAAGGCTCGCTCGACACCCGTTTCGCCAGCCTCGGAGTCGCCTTCGGCCGCGACGAGAATGCGGTGACGGGCCTCGAGTCGACCATCTACCAGATGGACGTGCCGGTCGCCGACCCGGCCGCGGTCGCCAAAGTGCTCGAATGGCTGCGGGGCGCCGCCGATGGAATCCTGTTTGCCCCGCCCGCCGTCGAGCTGGAGAAAGGCGTCGTCGTCGCCGAGCTTCGCGCCCGGACCAGTCCGGCGACGATCGCCGGTCGGGAAGCGGCGCGGTTCCAGGCGCCGGAGCTGCGCTCGATCACCCGCGAAACCGGCGGCACGGAAGCTTCGGTCCGGGCGGCGACCCCGGCGGCGCTGCAGGCCTTTTACGATCGCTGGTACCGGCCCGACAACGCCGTCCTGGTCATCGTCGGCGACAGCGATTCGGACGCTCTCCTGAAGGCCGCCGAGGCGGCGTTCGCAAGCTGGACCGGAAGGGGGGCGGCGGGAAGCCGGGCGACGCTCGCGGCGCTGCCCCGGCGCGGCCTCGACAGCTTCTCGAGGAGCGGGCCGTCGCTGCCGCTGGCCGAAAGCGCTTGCCGGGTCGCGCCGCTCGACGGGCCGCGCGACTTCAGCCTCGAGCGGATGCGCCGCGAGACCCTCTCCCAGATCTGGGTGACGATCCTCAGCGACCGCGCCACCCAGGCGACCACCCGGGCGGGCTCGGCGCTCCTGGGCGCGGCCCCTCTGGTCAACCGGAGCCTGCCCGACGCCCGGATCGCCTGCCTGATCGCGGTGCCCAACCAGGGCAAGTGGCGCGAGGGCCTGGCCGAAGCGCAGGCGGAGCTGCGCCGCTTCGCCGAGACCGGGCCGACCGCCCTTGAGGTCGAGACCGCCGCCGAGCAGCTTCGCTCCCGGCTGCGCGGAGCTCTCTATCAGAGCGGCACCCGAGCCACCCGCGACCTCGCCCAGGCCATCGTCGACGCCGAGCTTGGCCGAACGCCCTATCTCCATCCCAAGGAATTGATGCGGGTCTACGACCTGCTGGTCGCGGGCCTTACGCCTCAGGACGTCAAGAGCGCCTTCGAGGCGGACTGGAGCGGCAACGGACCCCTGCTCGTCCTGACCGGGCCCGACGAAGTGAGCCCTGCCGAGCTGGCGACGGCGTGGCGGACGAACGAGACGGCGGCGCCGCTCGCGACCTTCGCGGACCGCGAGACCGCCGAATGGGCCTATTGGAAGTTCGGCAAGCGCGGCAAGGTCGAGTTGCGCGAGGCCGGCGGCGACTATACGCGCCTCGTCTTCAGGAACGGAGTCGTCCTCAACTTCAAGCAGACTGATTTCCAGTCGGGCGGAGTCGAAATCCGGGTCCGGTTCGGCCATGGCGAGCGCGGCCTCAGCGCCGCCGAGCGGGTGCCGGCGACGATGGCGGCGGGCCTGTTCCCGAACGGCGGCCTCGGCAAGATGGATTTCGAGCAGATCGGAAGCGCGCTGATCAACTCGACCTGGGCGTTCAGCCTGGAGGCGCGCCCGACCGCCTTCCTGCTCAACACCAGCACGCTCAGCGACAATGTCGAGCAGCAGATGCGCCTGCTCGCCGCCTACATGACCGATCCCGGCTTCCGCCCCCTGATCGACGAGAAGCTTCCGACCGCGCTCGACCTCAGCTACCGGACGTTCGACACCGATCCTTCTTTCGTGGCGACCCTGGCGCTCGAGCGCGTGCTTTTCCCCGGCCGCGAATCGCTGCCGCCGCGCGAGCGTCTCGCCGCCTACCGGGCCGCCGATTTCGAGCGCTTGCTGAAGCCGGCCCTGACCCGGTCGCCCGTCGAAGTGACGGTCGTCGGGGACATCACGGAAGATTTGGCGAAGCGCGCGGTGGCGACCACCTTCGGCGCCTTGCCGCCCCGCCCGGCGCTGCCGCCGCCGCCGGAGGGCAAGGGCCCCTTCCGCTTTTTCCCCGAGCGGCTGCCGCCGCCGGTGACCGAGACTCATCGCGGCCCCGCCGACAAGGCCGCCGCGGTTCTCGCCTGGTCGCTCTACGTCGCAAACCCCGAGCGGCGGCGCGAGGAATATGCGATCTATCTGCTCCGTTCTATCTTGGAGACCCGCCTGCTTCGGCAGGTCCGGATGGTGATGGGCAAGGTCTATGCGCCCGGCGTCGGCCTCGCCACGCCCGACGATGCCGATCAGGGCATTCTCACCGTCACCCTCGAATTGGCTCCCGACGAGATCGGCTCGCTTGTCGACGCGGCCCGCGGCGTCGCCGGGGATCTGGCCAAAGGCGCGATCAGCCAGGAAGAGGTCGACGCCGCCCGAACGCCGGTCCTCGCGTCGGCCGACCAGGCGTTGCGCGACAACGGCGCCTGGGCGTCGATCATCGCCTATAGCGGGGCGGATCGGGGCGGGCTGCGCGAGCTGACCGGCCTTCGCTCCGACCTCGAGGCGCTGACGCTCGACGACGTCCGCCGCTCCGCCGCGACCTGGCTGACGCCGGCTCCGATGCTCTCCCGGGCTCTTCCCGCGTCGCGCTGAGTTCGGGCGCAGCTTAAGCATGATCGCTTTAGGCAGATCAGCCCCGTCATTGCGAGCGTAGCGAAGCAGTCCAGTGGGGCCTTCGAGGCCCGCTGGATTGCTTCGTCGCTTCGCTCCTCGCAATGACGGATCAAGCTGCCCTAGAAACGCTTGCGGAGAGTGACGCCCATGGTCCTCGGCTGGCCAACGTGGAAACCGAGACGGGCTCGCCCGCCCCGCTCCCGGTCGAAGGCCAGGATCGCATTCTCGTCGAACACATTGTTGACGTAGATGACGGCCCCCAGACCGTCCCCAAGCTCGATTCCCGCGCTGATATTGACCAGATTATAATCCGGCAGCTTGAGGTCGAGCGTCGTCGAGGCGCCGGCGGGAGCGCCGCCGAACGGCAGTCCGTGGACGAAGGTGCGGGGGTTGTTCTCCTGGTCGCCGGGCTGGGTGAACCGGGTTCCGTTATGCTGGAAGGTGACGCCCACATAGGCCTCGCCCCCCTCGTCGTCGACCGGCACGGTGTAGAAGGCGCTGGCGGCGACCTGGAAATTGGGCACGGAAGGAAGCCGGTTGCCCTCCTTGATCCCTTCGAGCACCGTTCCGTTCTGCTTCAGCCGAGTCTCGTCGAACTGCGCTTCGACCCAGCTGCCCGCGACCGACAGGTCGAGCCCCTTGGCCGGCCGTGCGCTGAGTTCGAACTCCACGCCCATCGTATGGGCGTCGGCGTTGAACACGACGCGCGACGAGCAGGATCCCGCATCGGCGGTGACCTGGAGGTTGCTGATGTCGGTGTAGAAGGCGGCCGCGTTGACGGTGATTCCTCCGAACTTGGACTTCACGCCGGCTTCGTAATTCCACAGGCTCTCGTCGTCGTAGCGGTCGAAGCCGCCATAATCGATCCGGTCCTGGGCGCTGCACAGCCCTTCGTTGAGCGGGTCGTTGACGCCGCCCAGCCGGAAGCCCTTGGAAGCCTGGAGGTTGATGATGACGTCGTCGGCCGCCTCATAGCTGAGCAGCAGCCGCGGCGAGAAGCCGTCGGACTTGGTCGTGTCCGTCTGGTTGTCGCCATTGGCGAAGAGGCCGCCCGACTTGAAGCCGCGAACCTCCTTGAAGTCGTAATAACGAAGGCCGGCGGTCGCGGTCAGAGCTTCGGTGATGTCGTAGCTGGCCTCACCGAACAGGGCCTTCTGCTGGATGTCGTAGGGCAGGTCGGCATTGTAGGGCGAGTTCGCCGGGAAGCCGTTGGCGACGGCCGCCGAGGTCCCGGCGCCGAGGACGGCGTCGGTGAAGGCGTCATAGCCCGGAGTGGGCAGGCGCTGGGCGTAGACCCGGTCCACGTCGGAATAGAAGGCGCCGAGCAGCCACTGGAAGGGACCCTCGCCGCTCGAGGAGACCCGCAATTCCTGGCTCCAGGTCTTGAGGTCGGTCGTGTCGACGAGGTTGGAGGGAAGCGTCACCGCGGCGGCGGGGTAATTGAGGTCGACCGAGACGCTCCCGGTCAGGGCGCTGGCGTCGCGGCTGACGAGGATGTCGCGGTTGATATAGGTCGTCACCGAGGTGAGCTCGACTCCGCCGAGGTCGGCGCTCGCCGTGAGGTCGGCGAGCAGGGTATCGTCCTTGAAAGCCTCGTCGAGGAGCAGGAATTGCTCGCGCTTGCCCAGGGTCACCGGGGGGCGGGTGGTCGTGAACGGGTTGGCGAAGAGGTTGTACACCTCCTGCCGGTTGAAGCCGTTGGCGCGGACCTCCTGGTAGACGACGCGCGGGGTGATCGAGATGTCGGGCGTCGGCTGGAACAGCACGGCGATCCGGCCGCCGGTGCGGCGCCCGTCATTGACATTCTCTTCGACGGCGTTGCCCGAGAGCCGGGCGTTGATGAATCCGGCATATTGGGTGTGATAGCCGACCACCCGGACCGCCGCCGTATCGCCCAGGGGCACGTTGATCGCGCCCTTGAGGTGGCCGCCGAAATTGTCGCGGATGAGGTTGGCATTGGCCTCGACCAGGCCCTCCACCTTGTCGAGGTCGGGCTGGTTGGTGATGTAGCGGATGGTGCCGCCGACCGAGCCGGAGCCGAACAAGGTGCCCTGCGGCCCGCGCAGGGTCTCGACCCGGTTCAGATCGAACAGGTCGAGGTCCGGCTGGAAGAGCGACAGCGAGATCACCAATTCGTCGAGATAGACTCCGACCTGCTCCTTGACGCCCGGCTGATCGCGGATGATCTGGCCGGCGGAGACTCCGCGGATCGAGATCTGGCTCTGGCCGGGCCCCAGATTCTGGACGTTGAGGCCGGCGACGTTGCGCGACAGATCCTCGATCGTTCCGGCGCCGAGGCGCTGGATGTCCTTCTCGGTCTGCGCATTGATCGAGAAAGGCACTTCGAGAAGAGTGGTCTCGCGCTTGGTGGCGGTGACGTAGATGGTGGAATCGTCCTCCACTTCCTCGGCCGCTTCGTTCGAGGCCTGTGCGGCCTGCTCGGCCTCCGTCTGGCCGTAAGCGGGAGACGTCGCGGCGAGGCAGGCGGCGAACGAGGCGCCGGCCATGAAGACGGCCTTGCTGACGCCGTTGCGATTCCAGAGACGAGCCATCTTACGTTCCCCTCGTTGTGGCAGTGCAACAATCTCTGCGCCCGCGCCGCGAGAATCAAGGCGGAGGCTGCGGCCGGCGCGGAAAATGCGCCACACTGTTGCAGAATCGTTACAGGCAGGCGCGCTTGACTAATCCCGGTCGAGCCCAAATGCTGCCGCGCTTCCGGAGGGGTGGATGGCCAGCATGACTCGGCGGACGGCGATCAAGGCGGGGGCGGCGGCGGCGATCGCCTCGGCCGGTGCGCCCGCGATCGCCGCCTCCCGCCCGGCCGACACGATCGTCGTCGGCGCGGGCGTGTTCGGCGCCTGCACGGCGCGCGCCCTGCAGCGCTCGGGGGAGAAGGTGCTGCTGCTCGACTCGTGGGGGCCAGCCCATGCCCGAGCCTCGTCCGGCGGGGAATCGCGGCTGACCCGGGGAAGCTACGGCGCCGACGAAGTCTATACGCGAATGGCCTGGGATTCGCTGGCCGAATGGCGCGCTTTGTCGGCCCGGGCCGAGCTGCCGCTGTTCCACCAGGCCGGGGTGCTCTTCTTCTTCCCGAAGGCCGAGGATTACGTCCACCAGACGGTGGAGGTGCATCGGCGCCTGAAGCTGCCGACTCAGCTGATGGACCGCCGGACGATGAGCCGGCGCTTCCCGATGATCGACTTCGAAGGTATCGAGCTCGGCCTGTGGGAGCCCGAATTCGGCGCCCTTATGGCCCGGCGGGCGGTGCAGACCCTCGTCGCCGAGTTCGTCGCCGCGGGCGGCGAATATCGCCGGGCGGCGGTAGAGGCTCCCGAGGACGGCGACGGACTCCTCAGATGCATAAATATGCGGGACGGCGAGAAATTATGCGCCGCCCGCTACGTCTTCGCCTGCGGTCCCTGGCTTCCGAAGCTCTTTCCCGATCTTCTCGGCCGCCGAATTTTCCCGACCCGGCAGGAAGTGTTCTTTTTCCGCCCGCGGGCCGGCGACGACGGCTTCGGCCCTGGCGCCCTGCCCGGATGGGCGGACTTCAACGCCGGCGACATCTTCTACGGCTTCCCCGACCTCGAAGGCCGCGGAGTCAAGATCGCCCACGATCTGCACGGCCCGCCCATCGACCCCGACCAGGGCGACCGGACCCCCTCCCCCGCCGCCCTCGCCGAGGTGAGGGCCTATATGGAGCGCCGCTTCCCGCGGCCTGCGCGGAGCGCCGCTGAGCGAGGCGCGGGTCTGCCAATATGAGAACAGCGCCAATGGCGACCTGCTGATCGACTGGCATCCGCGGCGGCCCAACGTCGCCCTGGTCGGCGCCGGCTCGGGCCACGGCTTCAAGCACGGTCCCGCCGTCGGCGCCTATGCCGCCAGGCTCGTCACGAATACCCTGACCGCCGCCGAGCCCCGCTTCTCGCTCGCCTCCAAGGGCGAGCGGCAGGACCGATCGGTGCATTGAAGGAGAGATTGATGGAACAGCCGCTCGACTCCTTCCGCTCCTCGACCTGGGGCTGGCTTCGCGGCACGCTCGCCGGCTGGGGAACGATGGCGCTGGTGCCCGCCGGCGTCTTGCTGACGGCGGTCGCGCCGGCCGAAATCGGCCGCTGGCCGCTGGCGCTGGCCGTCCTCGCCTTCCTGATCGTCCTGTGGAAAGGGTTCGAGAGCCTGGCCGCCCGCTACGACATCTGCCGGGACCGGCTGATCGTCCGCGAGGGCATCTTCATCAAGAGCCTCGACGAGGTCGAGCTCTACCGGGTCAAGGACGTCCGGCTGGATTTCAGCCTGATCAACCAGATGGCGGGGATCGGCACCATCACCGTCACCTCCAGCGACGAGACCACCCGCGGCGAGCCCCTCGTCCTGCGCCACGTCGAACGCGCCGCCGAGCGCCGCGAGGCGTTGCGCCAACTGGTCGAGGCCGCCCGGCAGAAGCGCCGGGTGCGCGAGATCGACATGATGCACGAGGATTATTGAGGGGCATTTACGGCTTTGCAATCGCTCGGCGTTTAGTTCGACGCATGAACGATATGAGCGCTGGCATATGGCATGAAGGGACATGCCTTGATGACGTAGGGCACCGTTTCCGCGGCGATTTTTTCGACCGCTGCGGCGCCGTCGAGGAGTGGCTGACCGAGATTCTGTCCGCCGCCGGAGAGCTTAAGGAAAGCGGCGACCGGACCCCGCTTGGAGAACGCCTGAAGAAGGTTCGCGCCGTTGCAGCTGATGACCGCGATCGAACCGAAAAAATCCTGAAGCACGCGCCTCGAGTGGTTGAGCTTCTGAAATGGTTCAAGCCCTATGCTGACCTTCGGACGATCCTGGCCCATTCCACGCAATTCACTGCGGTCGGCCCGGAGGCCGAACGGCTGTTTTGCTATCGACCCACGTCGGACGCGCCGCCGTGGACCGACGTCGCACTGAGCGAATCCGCGCAGCGTCGGATCCTCGCGGACCTACGCGACTTGACTGCGAAGCTTAAAGAGGCCGTGGCCCGCCCGCGCTCTATCCCTTCCGCGCCACGCCCACCAAAGCCGGCCTGAGCAGCCGGTCCTTGATCATGTAGCCCGCCTGCATCTCCTGGACGATGGTGCCGGGCTCGGCCTCGTCGTTCGGGACTTCGAGCATCGCCTGGTGGCGGTGCGGGTCGAGGGGCTGGCCGAGGGCTTCGACCCGGGTGATCCCGTTCCTCTGGAAGACGGTGTCGAGCTCTCGGCCGGTCGCCTCGATGCCGGCGATCAGGGCCTTCATCCGCTCGTCCTGGCGCAGATCCTCGGGAATCGCCGCCAGGGCGCGGTCGAGATTGTCCTTCACCGACAGGACGTCGCGGGCGAAGCCGGTCGCCGCGTAGGCGGCGGCGGTCTGCTTCTCCTGCTCGAGCCGGCGGCGGACGTTCTGGGTTTCCGCCTGGGCGTAGAGGACGTGCTGGCGGACCTGCTCCAGCTCCTTCACCAGCTCGGAGAAATCCTGCTCGGGCGCCTGCTCGTCGGCCGCGCCCTCACCGGCTTCCATGGCCTCTTCGTTGGTCTCTTCGTGCAGTTCCTGATCTTCGTTCATGCCATCAATCTCGATAGTGCCTGTGCCGTGAAATCCACCATGGGTACGACCCGCGCATAGTTCAACCGCGTCGGCCCGATCACGCCCACCACGCCGACCACCTTGCCGTCCCGCCCCCGATAAGGCGCGGCGATGACGGAAGATCCGGAAAGCGCGAACAATTTATTCTCCGAGCCGATGAAGATCTTCATCCCCTGCCCCGCCCGGGCGCTGTCGAGAAGGCGGACGATCTCCTCCTTGCCGTCAAGCTCCTCGAGCAGCTGGCGCACCCGCTCGAGATCGGCGACGGCGCCCGGCTCGAGCAGATTGGCCTGGCCGCGGACGATCAGCACGGGCCGCTGGGCCCCGTCCTGCGACCACAAAGCGAGGCCCCGGTCGATCAGCTGGCGGGCGGCATCGTCGAGCGCCGCCTTGCCGGCCTGGATCTCCTCGGCAAGACGGCGCTGCGCTTCCGGCAGGGTAAGGCCGGAGAGGCGCGCGCTGACGTAATTGCCGACCTCGGTGAGCGCGGAGGCGGTGATCCCGGGCGGCAGGTCGACGACCCGGTTCTCGACGCTGCCCTCGGCGCCGACCATCACCGCCAGCGCCTGGGTCGGTGAGAGCTGGACGAAGCCGAGCTGGCGAAGCACCGGCTCGCGCTTCGGCACCAGGACGATTCCGGCGCAGGCCGAGAGGCCAGACAAGGCCGCGGTGGCGGCGGAGAGCGCCTCCTCGATCGGGCCGCCCCGCTCGAGCCGGGCCTCGATCGCGGCGCGCTCCTCGGCGCTCGGCTCGGCCGCCTGCATCATCCCGTCGACGAACAGCCTGAGGCCGCTCTCGGTGGGGATCCGGCCGGCCGACGTATGGGGATGGGCGAGCAGGCCGAGCTCCTCGAGATCCTGCATGACGTTGCGGATCGAGGCCGGCGACAGGTTGAGGCCGGGCAGCCTGGAGAGGGTGCGCGAGCCGACCGGAGCGCCCGACCCGAGATAATTCTCGACCACCATCCGGAACACTTCCCGGGCGCGTTCGGTGAGCTCGCTGACGGGGGTCGCGGTCATGGGGGCTATGTAGGAGGTTCGTCATCCCGGCGGAAGCCGGGACCTCGGGGCGGCCCGCCGAGACTTCTTGTCCTGAGGTCCCGGCTTTCGCCGGGATGACGAGTATTCGCAATGACGGTGGATTATCGCGACCCGCAAGGCTAATCCGCCGCCCGACCCAACGAAAGGAACACCATGCGCCCATCCGGACGCGCGCCCGACCAGATGCGGGAGATCGTGATGGAGGCGGGCTTCACCCGCCATGCCGAGGGCAGCTGCCTGATCTCGTTCGGCGACACTCGGGTATTGTGCACCGCCTCCGTCGAGCAGGGCCTTCCGTCCTGGCTTCGAGGCAAGGGCAAGGGCTGGGTGACCGCCGAATACGGCATGCTCCCGCGCGCGACCCATACCCGGGGACGGCGCGAGGCGGCGGCCGGCAAGCAATCGGGGCGGACCCAGGAGATCCAGAGGCTGATCGGCCGCTCGCTGCGCGCCGTCGTCGACCTGGCTGCGCTGGGCGAGCGCCAGATCACGGTCGATTGCGACGTCATCCAGGCCGACGGCGGCACCCGCACCGCGGCCATTTCCGGCGGCTGGGTGGCGCTCAGGATCGCGGTCGACGGGCTGCTCCGTCAACAGCTCCTCGCTGCCGACCCGATCCGGCAGAAGGTGGCGGCGGTGAGCTGCGGAATCCATAAGGGCGCCGCGGTGCTCGACCTCGATTACGAGGAGGATTCCACCGCCGGCGCCGACGGCAATTTCGTCCTGACCGGCGACGGCAACATCGTCGAGGCGCAGGTCACCGCCGAGGGCGAATGCTATGACGAGGAGGGCCTGCTGCGGCTGCTCCGCCTCGCCCGGATCGGCTGCGGCGAGATCTTCGCCGCCCAGGACCGGGCGACGGGGCGACTTTGACGGGCGGGCCCTCGATGCGGTATCGGAGGACATGAGCAATTCCACTCCGGCATCGCAGGCCCAGGATCGGCAGGAACCGTGGCGGGAACAGCTTGAGGCGATTAAATCCAGTGATCGGCATCTGTTGCTGAGCAGCATCGCAACCTCGGCCTTGCTGCTCCTAGCACTTATTCTAGAGGCTGCCTCCATTTTGGCTACATTGAAGTTGTCGCCCGTCGCGCCCCACGCCAGAGCATTGCCTGGCGGCTATATCCTCGGCGGCGCAGTCGCGCTGATTTGCGCCTGTTACATCGGCTTCTCACTTTACCGACGCCGACGAGACGTGATGCAAAACGACATCAGGGATTTGCGGCTCCAGATTTCGCATCTCACCGCCGCGCGCGAAGATGCCCGAGCTTCAGATGCCGCTGGATCCGGCGCGAGTCGCTGATCCCACTTGGCGCGCCTGGCTCTCCAGCGTTCCACTGCCCCTGCAGAGCGATTGGGACGAGGCACTTCATGATTCCGTGATGACGTGGTTGAGGCAAACTCCGTCTGCCACCGACCTCGCGCGCCACGAAGCCGATGAATTGGTAACTGATTTTCTGCTGTACAGCAGGCGGATCAAACGGGCTCAGAGGCGCGGAGTGAACGTGGCCGGAATGGTCTTTACGGGCGCGATAGTGGGGCTGATTGGATACGCCGTCGATGGCCTGTTTGGCGCATTGGCCGCTCCGCTCTTCAACTTTGCTCTGGCGACCTACGCCGGAAAGCTCCACGGGGACCACCGGCGCCGCCAGGCAATGATCGACGAGATGGATACCATGATTGACAATTTGATTGATCGAGTTCGCCGATGAGGAAGCTTCAGCCGGGCAGGCTGGTCATCGCCAGCCACAATGAAGGCAAGGTGCGCGAGATTCGCGAGCTGCTCGGGCCGTACGGAGTCGAGCCGGTCTCGGCGGCCGAGCTCGATCTGCCGGAGCCGGACGAGATCGGAACGACCTTCATCGACAATGCCGATCTGAAGGCGCGCGAGGCGGCCGATCTTTCGGGCCTGCCGGCGCTCGCCGACGACAGCGGCCTGTGCGTCGAAGCGCTCGAGGGCCGGCCCGGAATCTTCTCGGCACGATGGGCGCTGGCCGCCGATCCGCGGGTCGCCCCGGCGGCCGGGCCGGGCGAGATCGAGGGGCCTCGCGACTTCGGCCTGGCGATGCGGCGGGTGTGGGAAGAGCTCGAGGCGCTCGGGCCCGAAGCGAGCCGAAACGCCCATTTCGTCTGCGCGCTGGCCGTTTGCTGGCCCGACGGGCGCAACGAATGGTTCGAGGGGCGGGTCGAGGGAATACTCACCTGGCCGCCGCGGGGGAACCTGGGCTTCGGCTACGACCCGATCTTCGTCCCCGCCGGCCACGACCTCACCTTCGGCGAGATGGACCCGGCCGAGAAGCACCGGATCAGCCACAGGGCGGACGCGTTCCGCAAGCTGGTCGCGGCACTGCTCTAGGGATGGGTGAAGCGTCCGTCATTGCGAGGAGCGTAGCGACGAAGCAATCCAACCCGGCGTCCAAGTCCCAGTCCGGATTGCTTCGCTGCGCTCGCAATGACGGGTTGGCCCTCTACGTCCATTGGCCGTTCTGCGTCTCCAAATGTCCCTATTGCGATTTCAACAGCCATGTCCGCGAATCGATCGACCAGGCGGCGTGGCGCGAGGCTTTGCTCGGGGATCTGGCCTGGGAGGCGGAGGCCTCCCCCAAGCGAGGCCTCACCTCCATTTTCTTCGGCGGCGGCACGCCTTCGCTGATGGAGCCGGCGACGGTCGCGGCTCTGATCGAGGCGGCGGACCGACATTGGGGCCTGGCGCCGGACATCGAGATCACACTGGAGGCGAACCCCTCCTCGGTCGAGGCGGAGCGCTTCGCAGACCTCGCCGCGGCCGGAGTGAACCGGGTGTCGCTCGGTCTCCAGTCGCTCGACGATTCGGCCTTGCGCTTTCTCGGCCGAGCGCATGACGCCGCCGAGGGCATGGCCGCGCTGGCGACGGCGCAAGGCTGCTTCGGGCGGGTCAGCTTCGACCTCATCTACGCGCTTCCCGGCCAGGACGAAGACGCCTGGGCGGCGGAGCTGGGCCGGGCGCTGGACTTCGGCACGGGCCACCTCTCGCTCTACCAGCTGACCATCGAGCCCGGCACGCGCTTCGCGGCCTTGGCGGCGCGGGGCGAACTGGCGGCGCGCGATCCCGACGAGGCGGCGGGCCTCTACGAGCTGACCCGGGAAATGACGGCGGCGGCCGGGCTGCCCGCCTACGAGATCTCGAACCACGCTCGCCCCGGCGAGGAGAGCCGCCACAATCTCGCTTACTGGCGCTACCGGCCCTATCTCGGAGTCGGCCCGGGCGCCCACGGCCGGCGCGGAGGCGTGGCGACCCAGCGGCATCGCAAGCCGGAGAATTGGCTGGCCGCTCTGGAGCGCAACGGCCACGGGGTTTGCGAAGAGACGGTGCTGAGCCGTGACGAACAGGCGACCGAGGCGCTGCTGATGGGGCTGCGGCTCAGCGAAGGGGTGGAGATCGAGGCCGTGGAGAGCCGGCTCGACTTCGGCGCGGTCGAGCGGCTGAAGGGCCATGGGCTTCTGGAGCGCCAAGGCGGGCGGCTGGTCGTAAAGCCGGCGGGTCGGCTCCTGCTCGATGCGATCCTGGCGGAGATCGCGCTTTGACCCCTCTCCCTGCAGGGGAGAGGGACCGCCGCGAAGCGGCAGGGTGAGGGCGTTCGGCCCTGCCCTCACCCTCCCAAAGCTTCGCTTTGGGCCCCTCCCTCTCCCCTACAGGGCGAGGGAAAAATCAGTCGAAGCTTCTCGGCGCGGGCGAGACGACGATGCTTCCGGCCGCCGTCACCTCGCGCACTTCGAGCGAGCGGTCGGCGATTCCGGACGAGGTGAAGCGGAAGGGACCGTCGACTCCGGCGAAGCCGGTGGGGTCGCGAAGCTCGCGCTCCGGGAAGGCTCGGCCGAGACGCCAGTTCTTGGCGATCCGGACGGTCAGGAGCACCGAGTCGTAGCCGAGGCTGGCGAGCCGGTAGGGATTGACGCCGTAGCGGGCGCGGTAGCGGGTGCGGAGCTGGTTGAACATCGAGTCGCCGACGCTCGCATACCAGGCGCCGCGAAGCGCCGCGGTCCGGCCGAGGCCGGTCTCGGTCGCCCACAATTCGGTGCCGAGCAGCCGGACCCGGGCGTTGGCGCCGCTTTTCAGAAGCGGCGCGGCGGCCGCGGCGCCGCGGCCGCCGTCGCCGATCAGGACGGCATCGTAATCGCCCTGCGCGTAGAGCCTGGCGACGGCGGTCCTGACCGCCGCGGGCCCGCCGTCGTAGCTTTGCATGGCGACGAGGCGTCCGCCCTCCTCCTCGACCGCCCCGACCATCGCGTCCGAGGCGCGGCGGCCGTAGACTCCGACCGGCGCCAGCGCTCCGAAGCGCTCGAGCCCGACGCTTCGGGCGTGGCCGACGACCCGGGCGATCGACTGGCCGGGGGTGAAGCCCATCAGATAGACGCCGTCGCCGGCGACGCTGCTGTCGTTGGAGAAGCTGATCACCGGAATGTCGGCTCGGCGGGCGACCGGAGCGACCGCTCGGACGTCGTCGGCGAGGAGCGGACCGAGGAAGAGGCCGT
This sequence comes from uncultured Alphaproteobacteria bacterium, assembly GCA_963850005.1. Taxonomy (GTDB): domain Bacteria; phylum Pseudomonadota; class Alphaproteobacteria; order Sphingomonadales; family Sphingomonadaceae; genus Allosphingosinicella. The sequence goes on along the minus strand of CAWKJG010000003.1, from coordinate 338,391 downwards.
TGCCGTCGGCGAGGGCTTGGTTGGCCGCGGCCGCGGCGCCCCCGCGGGCCGTGTCGTAGACGGTGATTCGGATGCGCTCGCCGCCGGCGTCGAGCAAGGCGAGGTTGGCGGCGTTGGCGATCGACTGGCCGACTCCGGCATTGGCGCCCGAGGTCGGAACCAGCACCGCGACCCGGTTGCGGGTCTCCTCGGGCGGCAATCGCGGGCCCGGCGCCTCGTCCCGAGGCTTCTCGACCTCGGGCGGCGCTTCTTCGGGAGGAAGATCGGGACGCGGCTTGGGGACGAGCTGGCAACCGGCCAGCGCCATCGCCAGCAGGGCGGAGGCGCCCAGGCCGAGGATCGTGCGCCGCGCTTGCGACCCGGGGGATTGCTCTGCCATGACCCTGTTCCTCATGAACGCGCTACCACCCGGCCTCTATATCGTCGCGACCCCGATCGGCAATCTTTCCGATCTGTCGCCGCGGGCGGCCGACGTTCTGGCCCGAGCGGACTGGATCGCGGTCGAGGACAGCCGGGTCACCGCCAAGCTGCTCAATCATATCGGCGTCAAGAGGCCGATGACGCCCTATCACGACCATAATGCCGAGCGGGTCCGGCCGCAGCTGCTGGAGCGGATGCGGGCGGGGGCGGTGGCGCTCGTCTCGGACGCCGGAACCCCGCTCATTTCCGATCCGGGCTACAAGCTGGTGCGCGACGCCCGCGCCGCCGGGATTCCGGTGACCACCCTTCCAGGCCCCTGCGCGGCCGTCGCGGCGCTGACCCTGGCCGGGCTTGCGACCGACCGCTTCCTGTTCCTCGGCTTCCTTCCGCCCAAAGGGGGCGCCAAGGCGACGGCGATCGCGGAAGTGGCTTCGGTTCGGGCCACTTTGGTCCTCTACGAGAGCGGACCGCGCCTCGCCGCGACCCTGCGGGCGCTGCAAGGCGGCCTCGGCGACCGCGAGGCGGCGGTGGCGCGCGAGATCAGCAAGCGGTTCGAGGAGACGGTGACCGGGACCTTGTCCGAGCTGGCGGAACGCTATGCCGAGGCGGCGCCCAAGGGCGAGATCGTCATCGTCGTCGCGCCTCCGGGCGAGGCCGAAGCGGCCGGCGAGGCGGAGGTGGACGAGGCCTTGCGCGAGGCGATGGGCCGACTCTCCGCCTCCAGGGCGGCGGCCGAGGTGGCCGAGAAACTGGGGGTGCCGAGGCGGCAGGTCTACGAGCGGGCACTCGAGCTCAAATGACCCGGCAGCGGGCGGAGCGAGGCGGCCGGCGGGCGGAGCGGCTCGCTTCGCTCTGGCTCCAGCTCAAGGGCTGGAAGATCCTCGGGCGAAGGGTGCGCACTCCGGTCGGCGAGGTCGACCTCGTCGCGCGGCGCGGCCGGATCGTGGCGTTCGTCGAGGTGAAGGGGCGCTCGAGCGCCGGGGAAGCGGGCTTCGCCCTCGACGAATGGCGGCTTCGGCGGGTGGCGGCGGCGGCCGAGGCGCTCGCCCACCGTTATGCGCGCGCCGGCGACGACATCCGCCTCGACGCGATCTTCATCGTCCCGCGGCGGCTGCCAAGACACATGACCAACATCTGGCACGGATGACAGCGCTCCCCTGCCCCGCTAAGCGCGCCCGATGAGCCTTCGCATCGCCGTCCAAATGGATCCCCTCGGAGGGATCAACATCGAGGGGGATTCGACCTTCGCGATCATGCTCGGCGCGCAAAGGCGCGGCCATGCTTTGTATTATTACGCAGGCCGAGGACCTGAGCTTCGAAGAAGGACGCCTGTGGACGATGGCCCAGCCGGTGACGGTGAAGCCGGTCCAGGGCGACCATTATGCGCTCGGCGACCATGTCCTCCTCGATCTCGGCCGCGACACCGACGTCGTTCTGATGCGCCAGGACCCGCCGTTCGACCTCGGCTACATCACCGCCACCCATCTGCTCGAACGGATCCAGGGCGAGACCCTGGTCGTCAACGATCCCGCCTCGGTCCGCAACGCCCCGGAGAAGATCTGGGTGCTCGATTTCGCCCGCTTCATGCCGCCGACCCTCCTCACCCGCTCGGTCGGAGCGGCCCGCCGCTTCCTCGAGCGGCACGGCGAGATCGTCGTCAAGCCGCTCCACGGCAATGCCGGCAAGGCGGTGTTCAAGGTCGGCCGGGACGGCGCCAACCTCGCCTCCTTGATCGAGATGTTCAACGCCGCCTATCGCGAGCCGCATGTCGTCCAGGCCTTCGTCCCCGAGATCGCCGAAGGCGACAAGAGGATCGTCCTCGTCGACGGCGAAGTCGCCGGAGCGATCAACCGGATCCCCGGCGACGGCGAGATCCGCTCGAACCTCGCCGTCGGCGGCTCGGCGGCGAAGACCGAGCTCACCGAGACCGAGCTCGAGATTTGCGCGGCGCTCGCGCCCGAGCTCAAGGCGCGCGGGCTGCTCTTCGTCGGAATCGACGTGATCGGGGGCAAGTGGCTGACCGAGATCAACGTCACCTCGCCCACCGGGCATCGTCGCCATCGACAGATATCAACGGCACCGATACCCCCGCCCTGATCTGGGACGCGATCGAAGCGAAGCTCCGCTAGGCATGGGCGACTGGACGATCCGGCTGATCGAGGAGACCCGTTATGTCGGGATCTTCCTTCTGATGTTCCTCGAGACGATCTTCCCGCCGATCCCGTCGGAGGTGATCATGCCGATCGCCGGAGTGCAGGCGGCCCAGGGCAAGCTCAGCCTGTGGGGGGTGATCGCCAGCGGGACGGGCGGAGCGATGCTCGGCAATCTGTTCTGGTACGCGCTCGCGCGGGTGATCGGGATGAAACGCTTCCGGCCCTTCATCGAGAAATACGGCCGCTGGCTGACCATGGACTGGGACGATGTCGAGAAAGCGGAGCGGATGTTCGGCCGCTTCGGCGGGCTCATCGTCTCGCTCGGCCGGATGCTTCCGACGATCCGCTCGATGATCTCGATTCCGGCCGGGCTGCTCAGCATGCGTCTGAAGAGCTTCCTGCTCTGGTCGACGCTGGGGACCGCAGTGTGGACGGCGGCGCTGGCCAGTGCCGGCTGGGGCCTCGGCAAGGCGTTCCGCGATGTCGAGAAGGTGCTCGGGCCGATGTCGACGGCGATCATCATCCTCATCGTCGTCGCCTACATCTGGCGCCAGCTGACCTGGCGGAAGCGGCATCCCTAGCCGTCATTGCGAGCGAAGCGAAGCAATCCAGTCCCGAGGGTGCGACGGGCGCCGCGGCGGGATTGCCGCGTCGCTTCGCTCCTCGCAATGACGGGGCTACGCCCTCGGGTGGGCGTTGCGGTAGACGTCGAGCAGATGGGCGGCGTCGACGGCGGTGTAGATTTGCGTCGACGACAGGCTGGCATGGCCGAGCAGTTCCTGGAGCGAGCGAAGGTCGGCGCCCCGGCCGAGCAAATGGGTGGCGAAGCTGTGGCGCAAGGCGTGGGGCGTGGTCCGGTCGGAGAGGCCGAGGCGGGCACGCGCCTTGCGGACGACCCGGCGGATCATCTCGCCGTTGAGAGGCCCGCCGCGCGCGCCGCGGAACAGGGGCTCGCCCTGCGACGGCGGATAGGGGCATAATGCAAGATAATGCTCGATCGCCTAGCGCACGGGCGCGAGCAGGGGCACCATCCGGGTCTTCGCCCGCTTGCCGGTGACGCTCAGCGACTCGCCGAGCGGCAAGGCGGCGCCGGTCAGGCCGAGCGCTTCGGCGACTCGAAGGCCCGAGCCGTAGAGGAGGAGAAGAACCGACTGGTCGCGGGCCGCGATCCACGCCTCGCTGGCAGTCCTCGCCGGCTTCTTCGGCGAGCGCGACCGACGTCGTCGGGCGCGACCGGCCGGGGCACGCTTCGCGGCCTCTTCGGCCCCTTGAGCCGGGGCAGGCTCGGCGCCCCGCCCCGCTCGGCCGAAGCGAAGGCGAGGAAAGAACGGACGGCGGAAAGCTCGCGCGCGGCCGAGCTGTTGCCCAGCCCCTCGCCGCGCCGGTGGGCGAGGAAGGCGCGCAGGTCCTTCGCCTCGAGACCGGCCAGAGCGGACCCGTCGACGGCGCCGCCGAGATGCCGAGCGAGAAAGGCGATCAGGCGATGGGCGGTCGCCGCATAGGCGCGGACGGTGTGCGGGGAGCGGCGGCGATCGCGTTCGAGATGCTGCTGCCAGCGCAGGGCCGTGGCTGCGCGCCGGATGGCCGCTCAGGGGATCAGCCACCGGCCCATCGAGCGGGTGAGGACTCGGCCGAGGAACATCGAGCAATTCGGAACCGTGGCGGGTTTCGAAGCCCTGGGCCTCGCGCTGGCCCAGGGCCAGCAGGCCGCTCGGCAAGGGCGGTTCGCTGTCGAGCCGGACCAGGGCCTCGGCCCGGATCAGCTCGCAGGCCGGCCCGAACAAAGGATGGCCCCGGCCCGACTCCGCGAAGCACGACCCCGTCGAGCCCTTCCAATGAGCGGCGGATGACCCGGGCGTCGACGAACTGGAGCCCGGAGGCGTCGGCGCGGACGCCCTTGTCGCCGGCGCACAAGGCGACCGCGACGGCGTCGAGGCCGAGTATCTGAGGCCATTCCTGGGTGACGATGTGGATGAGATGATCGAAGCCCTCCGCCTCGATCGCCGCAAGCACCGCCTCGTGGATCGAGGCGACGGCGCCCGAATGGCCGCGGGCGAAGGCGATGAGATCCTGATTGGCCTCCTCCGCCGCCGCCACCCGGGCGCGAAGCTTGGCCACCGCCCGGTCCTCGAAGTTGATCACCTTTCCCATCGCCTGAAAGCTAAACCGGATAAGGTTAAGAAGCGATGGGCATTTTTTGCCGGTTAAAAAATGTTTTTGTTTTGTTCTTGCGCTGTAGGATTCTTCCTACTATATCGAATCGTGGGCGAGTCGCGGACTGCCCGGGCTCTTTGAGATTGTGAGAAAGCATCATCCTCCCCGTGCGGAGCATGGGGAGGGGGACCACCCGAAGGGTGGTGGAGGGGTAATTGGAACAGGCCTCGCCAGTTACCCCTCCACCATGCTTCGCATGGTCCACCTCCCCGAGCGCAGCTCGGGGAGGATTTAGATTACCCGATCTTCTGGCCGGTCTTCGCCCAATCGGCCGCGAAGCCCTCAAGCCCCTTGTCGGTCAGCGGATGCTTGAAGAGTTGGCGGATGACGGCGGGGGGGCGGTCATGACGTCGGCGCCGATCATCGCGGACTGGAGGACGTGGATCGGGTGGCGGATGCTGGCGACCAGGATCTGGGTCTCGAAATCGTAATTGTCGTAGATGGTGCGGATCTCGGAGATGATCTGCATTCCGTCGAAGCCGGTATCGTCGTGGCGGCCGACGAAAGGCGAGATGAAGGTCGCGCCGGCCTTGGCGGCGAGAAGCGCCTGGTTGGCGGTGAAGCACAAGGTGACGTTGACCATCGTCCCGTCGCCGGTCAGCGCCTTGCAGGTCTTGAGCCCGTCGAGGGTGAGCGGGACCTTGACCGCGATGTTGCCGGCGATCTTCCGGAGTATCTCGGCCTCGCGCATCATCCCTTCATGGTCGGAGGCGACGACCTCGGCGGAGACCGGCCCGGGCACGATCGCGCAGATCTCACGGACCACTTCGAGAAAATCGCGTCCGGCCTTGTGAATGAGCGACGGGTTGGTGGTGACCCCGTCGAGCAGCCCCGTCTCCGCCAGGTCGCGGATTTCGGCGGTGTCGGCGGTGTCGACGAAGAATTTCATGGGATCAGGCCTCGATCAAACGCTATAGCGGGGCACGGCCTAGCTCAGCGGGGCGGTCAAAAAAAGGGGCGTGGGGAACGGGCCGGTGCGAAGCTGAAGAATCCTGTGAGGGTTCGGGGCGGTCCCGCGGGAGAGGTCAGCGTGGTGGAACCCAAGGGCGGCGCAATTGATCCGCCTATCGTCGAGCATCCGCTGGCCGCCGCCGTGGTCCGCGCTTTCCGTACCCGCCTCGACCTGTCGAACGTCGTCATCCGGGAATGGTTGGCGGACAGCGCGCCGTTTGTGGAACTCAATCGGGATTCCGGTCAAATCGTCGTCGGCAAGGGGACCCTGATTTCAGGGACTCGTCGCGACCGGACGCCGGCATATCAAGGAACGTCCGGACAGCCCGGCGACCTGGCTGGTGGAGTGGCTTTCAGAGCGCCAGATGACGACGGTCCTCAAGCTGCTCGGCGAGTTCGGAAGCGGATGAAGCGTCGCGCCGTGGATACAAGGCCGTCGCGTCGGAAATCGTCCGCCGGACGGTCCTGCCCCGGGCGCGCAAGCTTGCCAAGCTCACCAGATTCGACGGCCAGATAAGCTTCAAGCATCTCGTTCTGGCGCTCGTCGACGACCCAAACGACTGGACGGACATCCTGACGAGGCCGTTCGGGCCAAGCGAGTTCGCGGATCTCAAGGATCATCTGCTTCGTCGAACTCTCGACGACGTGGGCCCCAACGACAATCTGGACGGCTGGGACAGCCTCGCCCGAAGCAGCAGCGCCCATCTGAAAGCCGAGCAATCGGCCCCGACCACGCGCGACTCTTTGCCGACCCTCGCCGATTTCCCGGCCACCACCGACAGACTGGGACGAGAATATTTCGCCAAGAGCCTGGCGCGGCGGCTTCAGCAGGCTTCGGGGGAATGGGCCGCGCCCAACGGAGCGGGCGCCTTCATGGTGCACATTCACGGCCCATGGGGCCATGGCAAGACCTCGGTCCTGAATTTCCTCAGGTCGGAGCTTGAGGGGGCGGCGAGGCCTTGGCTTGTCGTGACGTTCGATGCCTGGAAGCATCACCGGCTTGCGACGCCCTGGTGGCATCTGGTCAACACCGTCTATGCCGACGCATTACGGACCAGCGGCCGCGCCAAAGGCCTGAAGCTGCGCCTGCTTTGGTGGTCTTGGCGAATGCGCGGCGACTGGCTGCCGATCCTGCTGGTCGCCGCCATTCTCTTCCTGGCCACCGCCGGAACTCGTGGAAAAGCTCGGCTCGGGCGAAACCGCGCTGAAAATTCTGACCGCGCTGTTGACCGCCGCGGCGGGAGTTTATGCTTATGTTCGCTTCTTGCTGTTCGGCTCCGCCAAAGCGGCCGACACCTATCTGGAGCTTAAGGTCGATCCTTATCAGCCCGTCGTCAAGCTGTACGGCCGTCTGATCCGGGCGATCGGACAGCCGGTCGCGATCTTCATCGACGATCTCGATCGCTGCGGGAGCGACTATGTGGCCGAGTTGATCGAAGGCGTTCAAACCCTGCTTCGCGCCGAATCCGTGACCTATGTGGTGGCTGCGGACCGAAAATGGATATGTGCCGCCTTCGAGAAGAAATATGCCGATTTCACTTCGACCATCGGCGAGCCGACGCGGCCGCTCGGATATCTCTTCCTCGACAAGCTTTTCCAGATCTCGGCGCCGCTGCCGAGCCTCTCGCCGGGTTCGCGAGACAGTTTCTGGAGCGAGTTGCTCAACGGCGATCTTCCCCCTGAAACCGCGGACGCCGTCAAGACCGCCGCGGTCAAGATCGAAGGCAAGGACAGCGTCGAGGCATTGCGCGACGCGATCGCGAAGGCGCCGGAACAAGAAAAGGCGGCCTTTAGGGCGGCCGCCGCCCTGAAGATCACATCCGCGCAATCGACCAAGGCGATCGAGCACAGCCTGCAGTCGATCAGGGGCCTGATCGAGCCCAATCCGCGGGCGATGAAACGGCTGGTCAATGCCGTCGGCATGGCCCAGGCACGGATCTTCCTCGAAGCGCGCGACGTACCGCTGGACATCGTCGCACGCTGGACCTTGATCGAGCTGCGCTGGCCCTTGCTGGCCGATCATCTGCGCGAGGAGCCATCGACGATTGACCGTGTCGGGGAGAAACGAGACGCGCTCGCGACGGCGGAATTGCCGCCCCCGATCGCGAGCATGATGAACGCCCGCGCGCTCAAGGAGATCGTCAGGCCGAAGGGGATGGCCCGGCTCGACTCGAAAGCGCTCGAACAGCTCCTGTCCTGACCGCGGAATTTGCCTTGGCGACCTCAGATGAGCGGCGGGACCTGAACCGGGCGATCTGGGCGATCGCCCTGCCCTCGATGCTGACCAACCTCGCCACCGCCTTGTTCGGGATCGCCGATCTGTGGGTGATCGGCCAGCTCGGGCAGGCCGAGCCGCAGGCCGGGGTCGAGCTCGGCGCCAAGTTCATGATGGGCCTGCTCATCGTCTTCAACTTCCTGAGGACCGGGACGGTCGCGCTCACCGCCCAGGCGGCGGGCCGGGGCGACGAGGAGGCGCAGGCGGCGACCCTGGCCCGGGCGCTCGGCCTGGCGCTGGCGATCGGGCTCGTCCTGCTGGCCTGCAAGCCGCTGGTCGTGCCCTGGGGGATGGACCTGCTCCACGCCCGCGGCGGAGTGGCGCGCGAGGCGGGGGTCTATGTCGGAATCCGCTATTGGGGCGGGCTGCTCTGGCTCGCCAACGTCGCCCTGATGGGCTGGCTGATCGGACGGCGGCGGGTGCGGGCGGTGCTGTGGACCGAAATCGGCTCGAACCTCATCCACATCGGGCTCGACCTGCTGTTCGTGCTCGGCTTCGGCTGGGGCGTTGCGGGAGTCGCCGCCGCGACCTTGCTCTCCGAAGGCGGCAAGACCCTGGCCCTGCTGGCCGTCGTCGCCCGCGAAGGGCCGGCGCGGGCGGCGCTGGCCGCGGCGGGACGGCGCGCAACCTGGAGCGCGGCCCGGATGGGCGCGCTGCTGCGACTCAACCGCGACCTCTTCCTGCGCACCCTCCTGCTCACCGCCGCCATCCTCCTGCTCACCCGGCAGGGCGCGGAACAGGGCGCTTCGGTGCTCGCCGCGAACGGAATCCTCTACCAGCTGTTCATCCTCTCGGCTTTGATCCTCGACGGCTTCGAGAGCGCGGCGCAGGTGCTGTGCGGCGAGGCGGTGGGGGCGAAGGACCGGCGGCGCTTCGACGCCCTCGTCAAGGCACTGCTGCTGTGGGGGCTGGCCGGCGGCGCCTTGTTCAGCGCCCTCTACGCAATGGCCGGCGCGAGCTTCGCGGCGAGCTTCAGCACCGATCCGGCGGTGGTGGCGACGACTCTCCTCTACGTGCCCTGGGCGGTGCTTCTGCCGGTCCTCGGAGTCTCTTCCTACGTCTTCGACGGAATCTATATCGGCGCGACCTGGACCCGGGCGCTGCTGATCACGATGGGCGCCGCCTGCGCCGTCTATGCGGCCCTGCTGTTCGCCGCCGCAGGGATGGGCAATCACGGCCTGTGGCTGGCCTTCAGCCTGTTCCTGGCGGCGCGGGCGGCGGCTCAGGCTTTGCTGCTGCCGAGACTGAGGCGACAGGCCTTCGCGGACGCTGCTTCGCCGAGATCGATTTGATTACCAGCTTTTGCGCCGCCCCTGGATCGATGGGCGGCTGCGAACAGGCGACGGCGGCTTCGATGAGAGCCTCGATGGCGGGATCGTCGAGGGCGGCGGGATCGTGCAGCCTGACATGGCGGACCCGGCTGCCGGCGCCGCGCAGGACGCCGTCGGGATCGGGCAGGCCGGCGCCCTGAAGGAAGCAGAGCGTCACCCAGCGCGGAAAGACGGCGAGCGAAAGAATTGCGTGGGAGGCCTTCTCCGTCGGGCCGAAGCCGATCGCGAGGCTGTTGTAATTGTCGTAGACGATGATCGCGGCGCCGGGCAGCCGGGCGCGCATTCGGGCGAGCAGATCGTGGGCGAGCGAGTCCACCTCCGGCGTGAACTTGGCCAGAAAACCGTCGAGCTGGCGTTGGGCGTCGTCCATGCAAGGCCCCCGCCCCTTCTTATACTAGCGACGCCGCCTGGCGAAGACCCCCGCGAGCACCGGATCGCCGGCGGCGTCCGGATCGGCCCGGATCGCGGCCTCCTCGCGCCCGATGGCGCGGTAGAGGGCGGCGGCGGTCTTTCGGGTGACGTCGGCCTGGAGGCCGGGGAAGTTGATCCCGGTCGCGACCTGCAGGAACTCGCTGGATCACGCCGTTCTCGGCCCCTCGAAGCGCTTCGCCGACTCCGGGGAAGAGGGCGTCGAAGATTCGCTCGCCCATCGACCGGGCGAGATAGTCGGTGGCGGCGGTCGGGCCGCCGCGGGCGATGGCGCGGGCGTCGGCGATTCCCATGTCGCGGATCGACGCGTAGACCGCCGGCGCCGCCCGCCGGGCGCCCTCCCCGGCCGCCCGGTTGACCACCCGAAGAAGCCGGTCCTGGACGGCGCGCGTGCCGAGCGCCACCGCGAGCGCCGCCGTCACCGCCCGGCCGCCGAGCTGGGGCGGCGGCTGGATCCGGGCGATATCGTCGCGGAAAAAGCCCTCGTCGGTCAGCAGCCGGGCGAAGGCGCGCTCGGCCGAAAGAGTGAGCAGGCGCCGGATCGCGGGCTCGACATCGGCGAGGTCGCCGAGCCGGGCGGCGCAGCCGGGGAGAGCCAGCAGGGGCAGGACGATGCCGGCGGCGACGAGGTTCCGGCGGGAGAGCGGGAGGGTCATGTCGAGGGTAACGACGCTTCGGCGGGGTTGTTGCATGAAGCCGCGGGACCGCTGCTGGCCCTCCCCCTCGTCAATCCCGCGAACGAGGGAATGACGATTAAGGCTGGCCCCCGCTCGCCCTCAGCAAATTGGCGAACTCGCGGCGGGTGCGCGGGCCGTAGGTGGCGAAGCTCGGGTTGGGCCGCTCGGCGTAGGTCAGCCGCGCTCGGGCGACGGAGTCGCCTGCCGCCTGCCGGACCATTTCCCCGGGCTTCAGCCGGTAGGGCTTCGCCGCGTTGAGGCCGAACACCTTGCGCCTGAGCCTGGGCGTGATCTCGGGATAGCCGTGGGCGTCGCGGAGCGCCTCGGAAATCTGGAAGGTGCGGAAGGCCTGGATCTGGTCCTGGGGCGAGCCGTACCAGATCGAATCGGTGCCCCAGAGCACATTGTCCTCGCCGACATGCTTGAACAATTTGCCGAGCAGATGCGCGGCGCTGTCGGGGTCGCGGGTGGAGACGAAGCGCCAGGTCGAGCCGAGTTCGGCATAGACGTTGGCATTGCGCTGAACGCCCGCCTGCCTGAGCGAGGTGATGAGCGAGTCGACGCCGTCGGTCCGCCGGGGGTCGTAGGGGCCCTCTTTCTCGCCGGCGACATAGCCCGAATGGTAGATGAGGAAATTCATGTCCGGAAAGCGCTTCGCGATCGGTCCGATGTCGCGGCAGGTCGAGTGCTCGTAGCTTTTCGGGCCGAAGGGCAGGCCCTTGTGGATGGCGATGTTGCGGATGCCGAGCTTGCGCGCCTTCTCGACCATAAGGATGCCGACGTCGTCGGTCATCCAGAAGCCGGCGCCGCTCGGCCCCCATTGGGTATAGGTCTTGAAGGCGCTGACCCCGAAGCCGGCGAGGCGGTCCATGTCCTCGACGTCGCCGGGCTGGTTGGGATTGACCCGGCCGTGGAGCATCAGCCGCTTGCTGCCCTCCATCTTCGCGACGATCTCGCGGGTCGCGGCGGCTTCCTCGATGGTCAGCGGCTCGCCCTCGCGGGTCGAGGGGACGAAGGAGAGGACCATGAGGTCGGTGTCGGAATCGAGGAAGACGTCCTTGATGAACTCGGACGGGCCGAGGCAATTCAGATAGGCGCGGTCGCCCGGCTTTTCGGAGAGGGCGCATTGCGCTTTCTCCATGCCCGACAGCGGTTTCGCCCCGGCGGGGACGGCCTTGAGCCAGGCGCCGGTCGGGTTCACGAAATGGCCCTGGACGTCGAAGATCCATTCCGTCTTGCCGAGCTCGGCGGCGGCGAGCTGAGGCTCGGTCGCGGAGTCGGCGCTGAGCGCGAAATAGCCGCCGGTTCGGCCGGCGGCGGCATGGGCGGCGTTATAGGCGAGCAGGGTGGAGGCCGCGCCGCACGCAGAGACGAGGAAGTCGCGCCGGCCGAGGCCGAGGCGGCGGGCGAGGTCGCCGGCGCGTTCCGAGGCCAGCGCCCGGGCGAGCCTCAGGCTGGAGTCCAGGGGGATCGGGACGAACTCGCCGTTCGAAGTGGAATCGAGCTTGATCGGGAGACGGCGGCCTTCAGGGTCGAGATCGCTCACCTTAGCCTCCTAGAATGGGGACAGGCCTCCTAATGGACAGTACCGGTACCTGTCCCCAAATGCGCGGCGCTGGCAAGCCGGGCCGCCAGCTTCGCAATCCCGGTCAAGCCCGCCCGTAGATACGGATTCAGCATCTTGCTCCCGTCCCGGTTGCGTTTTGGCCCCCGGGACTCGATCTAGGCCCCGATGAACCGCTGCCGAGTCCTCCTGCTCAACGCCGCTCTGGGACCGCTCGACTATCGGGTGCCGCGGGGCATGGCGGTGGAGCCCGGCTCGATCGTGCTCGCGCCGCTCGGGCCTCGGCAGCTGACGGGGGTGGTCTGGGAGCCCGACAAGCTGGCGACCGAGGAAGTCGGCGACAATCGCCTTCGGCCCCTGCTCCAGGCCTATGACCTGCCGCCGCTGGCCGAGCCGCTTCGGCGGCTGATCGAGTGGACGGCCGATTATTATCTCGCCCCGCTCGCCGTCGGTGCTGCGCATGGCCTTGGCCTCGGCGAGCGCGCTCGACGGCGGACGGACGGTCACCGAATATCGCGCCACCGGCTTCGTTCCGGAGCGGCTGACGGCGCAGCGGGCGCAGGCGCTGGAGCGGATCGGCGAGCGCCAGGGGCTGGTGCGCGAGCTGGCTCTGGCCGCCGGAGTGTCGGACGGTGTCATTCGCGGCCTCGTCAAGGCCGACGCGATCGAGGCGGTCGAAGTGTCGGTCGACGACCCCTTCCCTGTCCCCGACCCAGACCATGCGCCGCCGGAGCTCGAGCCGGCGCAAGGCGCGGCGGCACAGGTCTTCGTCGAGGCGGTCGGGGCCGCCGAGTTCGCGCCCTTCCTGCTCGACGGGGTGACCGGATCGGGCAAGACCGAAGTCTATTTCGAGGCCGTGGCCGAGGCGCTTCGGCGGGGGCGGCAGACCCTCGTCCTGCTGCCCGAAATCGCCCTGACCGAGCCCTTCCTCAAGCGCTTCGCCGCCCGCTTCGGCCATGAGCCGGTCGCCTGGCATTCGGGCCTGAGGCAGTCGCAGCGCCGCCGCGCCTGGCGGGCGATCGCGAACGGCGACGCCAAGGTGGTGGTGGGCGCGCGATCCTCGCTCTTCCTGCCTTATCCCAGGCTGGGCCTGATCGTCGTCGACGAGGCGCACGAGACCAGCTTCAAGCAGGAGGATGGGGTCCAATATCATGCCCGCGACGTCGCGGTGATGCGGGCCAAGCTCGAGCGGATCCCGATCGTGCTCGCCTCGGCGACTCCGGCGATCGAATCGCGCCAGATGGCAGAGATCGGTGTCTATACCGAGGTGAAGCTGCCCGAGCGCTACGGAGTCGCCGAGCTTCCCGGGATCGAGGCGCTCGACCTCACCGCCGATCCGCCGCCGCGCGGGCGCTGGCTGGCGCCGCGGCTGGTCCGGGAGCTGGAGGCGACGCTGGAGCGGGGCGAGCAGGCCCTGCTCTTCCTGAACCGCCGGGGCTACGCCCCGCTGACCCTGTGCCGCCATTGCGGCCATCGCTTCCAATGCCCCAACTGCACCGCCTGGATGGTCGAGCACCGGCTCGTTCACCGGCTCGCCTGCCACCATTGCGGCCACATGATGCCGCCGCCTTTGGCCTGTCCCGAATGCGGCGAGGAAGGAAGCCTGGTGCCGGTCGGACCGGGCGTGGAGCGGATCGCCGACGAGGTCGCCGCTCTGTTCCCCGACGCCCGAACCGCCGTCGTCACCTCGGACACGATCTGGTCGCCGGCCAAGGCCGCGGAGTTCGTCGGTCGAATGGAGAGCGGCGAGATCGACATCGTCGTCGGCACCCAGCTCGTCACCAAGGGCTATCACTTCCCCAACCTCACCCTGGTCGGGGTGGTCGACGCGGATCTCGGCCTGCAGGGCGGCGATTTGCGGGCGGCCGAGCGCACCTTCCAGCAGATCGCCCAGGTCGCCGGACGCGCCGGTCGGGGCGAGAAGCCGGGCCGGGTGCTGGTCCAGACCCACGAGCCGTCGGCCGCCGTGATCGAGGCCCTGGTCAGCGGCGATTCCGAAAGCTTCTACGCCGCCGAGACCCGGTCGCGGCGCGAGGCGGCGATGCCGCCCTTCGGACGCCTCGCCGGGATCGTCATCTCGTCCGAGGATTTGGGCGAGGCGACGGAAGCGGCGAAGTCGATAGGCCGGGCGGCCCCGCGCGTGGAGAATATGGCCGTGTTCGGCCCCGCGCCCGCGCCGCTCGCCATGCTTCGCGGCCGCCACCGCCAGCGCCTGCTCGTCCACGCCGCCCGCTCGGTCGACATGCAGGACGTGATCCGCGACTGGCTCGGCAAGCTGAGCTGGCCGCGCGGGGTCCGGGTGACCGTCGACGTCGACCCCTATTCCTTTCTGTAGCTTCTCGCTTCCTTCCGCATTTGTCGGGGAGGAGGACCTGAAGCCTGGGGTGGAGACCTTGCGGAGTCCGGGCTTCTTCCAGCTTGTCGCCGACGACGATCCTGGCTAGCCAGTTCGCCTGGCCAATTCGGGGGAAAACCATGTTTCGCATAGCCTTAGCGCTGCTCCTCATGCTGGTGCCGGCGACGGCTCGTGCTGAATGGTGGCGGTCCGAAACGGATCACTTCATCATCTACTCGGAAGACAAGAAAGCCTCGACGGAGCAGTTCGCATCGCAGCTGGAGCGTTTCGACAACGCCCTGCGCACGTTGCAGAATCTTCCGATCCGTCCCGAGAAGCAGCTGAGCCGGGCGAACAAGGTGACGATCTTTCGCACCGGCAACACCCGAGACATAGCCTATCTCGCCGGCGCCGCGGGATCGGGAGTGGCGGGCTTCTACATTCCCCGTGCCGGCGCCGCCGTCGCCTTCACGCCGGTTCGCTCGGACCTGCGCGACACGCGGTCGATCGACGAGAAGGACCACGACGCCCGTACCGAACTCGACCCGCGCTCGATCCTTCAGCATGAATATGTCCATCACTTCATGCTGCAGACCTTTCCAGCCGCCTATCCCGACTGGTATATCGAAGCTTTCGCGGAGCTTTACGGGACCATCGCCCTGAACCCGGACGGAAGCTTTCACGTCGGCAATCCGCCGCAATACCGCGCGGAGCAGATCTATCAGCTTCTCGACGTCCCCCTGAAGGAGCTTTTCGATCAGAACGACAAGCGCGACGGCCTTCAGAGCTACCAATTCTACGGCTACGGATGGCTGCTCGCCCACTATCTCAGCTTCGAGCCCAGGAGGGACGGACAGCTTCGGGCCTATCTCAAAGCCCTCGGCCGCGGGGAGGACGGGCTGACCGCGGCGCGCAACGCCTTCGGGGACCTGAGTGAGCTGGCCAAGGAAGTCCGGGCGTACAAGTCCGTGGCGCGCAGCGGCAAATTCCCCGGCTTCGACGTCAAGCAAAAAAGCTACGCTTCGCCGATCGTGGACTCGCGCCCTCTGACCGCGGCCGAGGCGGCGGTGATGGGCGAATATATCCGCTTGCGGCGCGGGGTGACCCGGAAGCAGGCGCGAGACGTCGCCGACGACATCGAATCGAAGGCCCGCCGCTATACCGACAGCCTCTTCGCCCAGCTCTCGGCAAGCGAGGCGTTCCTCGAGGCGCGCCGTTTCGCCGAGGCCGATGCGGCCGCGGATCGCGCATTGGCGATCGATCCCCAATCGACCGAGGCGCTGATCCTGAAGGGCAAGATCGCCATCGAGCAGGGCAAGGAAGGCGACAAGGCCCGGTTCGCCGCGGCCCGGGTGCCGCTGGCCAAGGCGACCCGCCTCGACCCGCAGGACCCGCGTCCGTTCATCCTCTACTACAAGTCGTTCAACCGGTCGGGCGACAAGGTGCCCGAAGCCGCGATCGTGGGCCTGGAACAGATCTTCGCCCAAGCCGCCTTCGACGCGGGCTACCGGCTGACCTTGGCCCGTCGGCTTCTGATCGAAGGCAAGGGCAAGCTCGCCCGCGACGTCCTCGGTCCGGTCACCTACCAGTTTCACGGCGACCAGAAAGAGAACAAGCTTCGAGCGGTCATGGATCTGATCCAGGCGGACAAGGTGCCCGAGGCGCGCGCCAAGCTCGACGAAATCCTCAAGAAGGCGGAAGAGGACGCGAAAAAAGGCTGACCGGGAGCGGCGAGGATTTCCGCTAGAGCGTGATCGCCCGTTATGGATTCATTCCGTCATTGCGAGCGAAGCGAAGCAATCCAGTGCGGTGTCGGAAGGCCCGCTGGATGGCTTCGTCGCTTCGCTCCTCGCAAGGACGGATCAATCAAGGACGTTCGCGCTTTAGGTCCTCAACCCCGCCAGCCCTCGCGCTCGAGCAGGCTGGCCTTGCGCTCCAGGCCGTAGGCGTAGCCGCCCGGCGAGCCGTCGCCTCGGCGGGCCCGATGACAGGGAATGAGGACCGCGATCTGGTTCGAGCCGCAGGCCGTCCCGGCCGCGCGCACCGCCTGCGGGCGCCCCGCCCGAGCCGCCAGCGCCGCGTAGGACAGGCTCTCGCCGGGCGGGATCCGGGCGAGTTCGCGCCATACCGCTTCCTGGAAGGCGGTGCCGCGCACGTCGAGCGGCAGATCGTGGGGCCGTTCCGGAGCCTCGACCGCCGCGACGGTGCGCTCCACCAGCTCCGCCATCGCCGGCCCGCCGGGAACGATCGTGGCCCTGGGGAAGCGACCTTTGAGATCCGCCTCGCCTTCGTCGAACGAGAGCCGGCAGATGCCGCGCCCGGTGGCGGCGACCAGCATCGTCCCGAGCGAGGTCTCCGCGGTCGCCCAGCCGATCGTCTCGCCGCGGCCGCCGTCGCGCCACCTTGTCGGGGTCATTCCGAGCCGGTCCTTCGCTTCGGCATAGAAGCGGCCGGGGCCGGAATAGCCGGCGTCGTAAATGGCATCGGTCACTCGGCCGTTGGCCGCCAGGGTCTCGGTCATGGTTCGGGCTCTCTTTCCTCGGGCGTAGGCGGCGGGCGTAACCCCGGTCGCGCGCTTGAACAGTCGGTGGAAATGGAAGGGGGAATAGCCGGCACGGGCGGCGAGCGCGTCGAGCGAGGGCGGCTCTTCCGACGCCTCGATCAGCGCCAGCGCCGCCTCGACCGCCGCGGAGTCGCGGCTGACGTCGTCGGGCCTGCAGCGCAGGCAGGCGCGAAGGCCGGCCGCCGCCGCTTCCTCGCCGTTGGCGAAGAAGCGGACATTCTCCCGCTTCGGATGGCGGGCGGCGCAGGAGGGACGGCAATAAATTCCGGTGGTGAGCACTCCGGTGACGAAGCGGCCGTCCATGGCGCGGTCGCGGCGAAGCACGGCGGCCCAGGCGGCATCCGGTGCCGGGGGTGAGATGGATGTCGTCGCCATGGCTCAGTCTCTCACGATCCGCGCCGCGAAGCAGCCCGCGGCGGCGTTGTGGGCGTGGATGGTCTCAATTTCCGGCCGATCGAACAAGGCCCGGATCTTCAGGTCCGCCTCGCCCGGCAGAGCGAGCATCGCGCCGCGCAGCATTCCCTCGCGGTCGAGGCCCCGAAGGCCCAGCGCTCGCCCTTCGAAGACGGGCGGGGTTTCGTCGACATAGGCGGCGCGGGCGCGGGCGCTTTCCCGGACATAGACCGCGTAGGCGCTTCGAAAGGGGTTGGGAACGTCGTTCGAAACGTGGTTGAAGAGAATCAGCCGCTCTCCCGGCTCGGCGTCCTCGAGCGTCGCCCGGCATGGGAACCCCGGTTTCGAATCCGCGACCACGCGCCGCGCTCCGAGTTCCTCCAGAGCGTCGTCGCCGAGGCCGATGAGATGGTCATAGGCCTCCCGTGCAAGTCCTTCGATCCGGTAAGTCATCGCAAGCTCCTTTCCCGTCCTATCTGCCCGACCCGGCCCGGGCGCGCGTCCCGCCGCTTGCGTTCAAAGCCGGTCGGCGATTTTCGCCGTAAAATCATCGGGAAAGCCGATTTGGATGGCTTGCAACGGGACCGGGGCTTCTTTACGCGAAAGGACAAGGGGAAGCGGGGGTTTCATGTTTTCATCTGCGAATTCGGTGCCTTGCGCATCTTCGCGCCGCTCATCTCGGCTGCTTGCGGCGTCCATGTCGGTAGCCCTCCTGGCCGGATGCGGCGGCGGCGGCGGCAATACGCCCCCGCCCCCGGCTCCCGTCAATCAGACCCCGGCCTTCACGTCCGGCAATTCGGCCACCGTCGTGGAGAATATCGCCCCGGGGGTCTACCGAGCCGCGGCCACCGACCCGGAGGGCAGTGCGGTCAGTTTCTCGATCTCCGGCGGCCCCGACGCGGCGCGTTTCAATATACAACCGGACGGCTTGCTCAGCTTCTTCGTGCCGCCTAATTTCGACCTGCCTACGGATGCCGACCTCAACAACGTCTATCTGGTGGAAATCGCCGCCAGCGACGGCCAGGGCCGGAGTATCATAACGGTCGCCGTAACGGTCACGAACTCGAAGGAGGGAGTCTCCGTCCGGCGCATCGCCACGGGCTTCGTCAACCCGGCGTCGATGTCCGTGAGCAGCGACACCCACCTTCTGGTCGCCGAGAAGAACGGCGCGATCTACCTGTTCAACCTGCAGAACGGCACCCGCCAGCTGCTCGCTCAGATCCCCTCCGTCGACGGGCAGGGCGTGCTCTCGGTCGCCGCCAACAACTCCGCCGGTCCGGACCTCAGCTTCTTCGTGATGTATACGAGCAATGGGTTTGTGGTCGTGCAGGAATATGTGCGCTCCTTCTCTCCGAACGGGCCTTACGTTCCCAACAATTTCGGACCGGTGCTGGCGATCCCGGCGCCCGATTATGCCGGCGGGGGCTGGATCGGCTTCGACTTCCAGACCCGCCTGCTGATTGCCACGGGCGACGCGGGCGGAGCCGGGGATCCCACTGGGAGCGCCCAGAACGCCTCTTCCCGCCTCGGCAAGGTCATCCGCGCCGCCCCGAACCCCGATCCGTTCGCGGGCGCCACGCCGACCTTCTATCTCTTAACCGATATCGCGAAGGGGCTGCACCAGCCCGTCGGCGGCTACGCCGATAGCGGAGGACTTCTGATCGGGGATCGCGGACAGGCCGTTGCGGACGAGATCGATTATCTCACGGCCAATCAGCTCGCGCCCAACCAGAGCGTGTTCAATTTCGGATGGCCGTTCAAGGAAGGGTTCCGGATCGTCCAGGGAACGCCCCCCGCGGATGTCGTCGATCCCCTGACCGATTACGCCCGGGCGAGCGGTGCGGCCGTCCAGGGCAATGTCGGAGGCGCGATCGCCGGCAGCAACATCAATCCCGTCCCGTCGATCGCCGGCCACTATATCTTCGCCGACCGGTCGGGCGCGATCTTTGGTTTCCCGACAACACCTTCGGTCCAAACGATCTTCTACGCGCGTACGACGACGGAGCGGCGGACCGCGGACTTCGCTCCCAACGTCGGGGCGATCGACCAGCCCGCCGGGGTGGTGGCCGACTCTCTTGGCCATCTCTACATCCTCGACGGCGATGGCGAGATTTTCAGCGTGGAAGCGGGCTAGGCTGAATCGTCACCCCGGACGTGATCCGGGGGCCATGAACACGGACCGTCCAGACCTCGCGGGACGGTGTTCATGGATTCCGGCTTTCGCCGGAATGACGGGTAGCCGTCTTGCATCGCAGCAAAGCCCCTGCTAGGGCGCCCGCGACCTGACCCGGAGCGCCGTGCGCGCTCTTATCATGGGTCAAATTCCGATCTGGGAGTAGAGGCGCGCGTGGAGATTTCCGGCGGCATTCAGGCAAGTCTGGCGGGCCGCTATGCGATGGCCCTGTTCGAGCTGGCGCGCGACGAGCGGCAGCTGGAGGCGGTCGGCGCAAGCCTGGACTCGCTGAAGCAGGCGCTCGCCGAATTCGGACGATCTGCGGGCCCTCACCACCAGCCCGCTGACCCGGCGCGACGACGCCCTGAAGGGCGTCGCCGGCCTCGCCGAGGCGATGCGGCTCGACCCGGTCACGACCAATTTCCTCGGCGTGCTCGCCCAGAACCGGCGGCTCGGCCAGCTCGGCGCGATCATCCGCAACTTCAACCTGCTCGCCGCCCTCCACCGCGGCGAGGTGACGGCGGAGGTGGTCTCGGCCCATCCGCTCGACGATTCCCAGGTCGCCGCGCTCAAGACCAACCTCAAGAGCCGGCTCGGCCGCGACGTCGCCGTCGATCTGAGCATCGATCCCGCCATCCTGGGCGGGCTGGTCGTCAAGATCGGCTCCCAGATGATCGACGGCTCCATCCGAACCAAACTCAATACCCTCGCTTTGGCGATGAAAGGCTGAAAATGGACATCCGCGCCGCTGAAATTTCCAAGGTCATCCGCGATCAGATCGCGAGCTTCGGCACCGACGCCGAAGTCTCCGAGGTCGGGACCGTGCTGTCCGTCGGCGACGGCATCGCGCGCATCTACGGGCTCGACAACGTCCAGGCCGGCGAGATGGTCGAATTCGACGGCGGCATCAAGGGCATGGCTCTGAACCTCGAGGCCGACAACGTGGGCGTCGTCATCTTCGGCAACGACAGCTCGATCCGCGAGGGCGACACCTGCCGCCGCACCGGCACCATCGTCGACGTCCCGGTCGGCAAGGGCCTGCTCGGCCGGGTCGTCGACGGCCTCGGCAATCCGATCGACGGCAAGGGCCCGATCGAGGGCGCCGATCTTCCCGAAAACCGCAAGCGCGTCGAAGTGAAGGCGCCGGGCATCATTCCGCGCAAGTCGGTGCACGAGCCGGTGCAGACCGGGCTCAAGGCGCTCGACGCCCTCGTCCCCGTCGGCCGCGGCCAGCGCGAGCTGATCATCGGCGATCGCCAGACCGGCAAGTCGGCGGTCGCGCTCGACACCTTCATCAACCAGCGCGAGATCAACAAGTCCGGCGCGGAGAGCGAGAAGCTCTACTGCATCTACGTCGCGATCGGCCAGAAGCGCTCGACCGTCGCCCAGATCGTCCGGGCGCTCGAAGAGAATGGCGCGATGGAATATTCGATCGTCGTCGCCGCCACCGCCTCCGAGCCGGCCCCGCTCCAGTTCCTGGCGCCCTACACCGGCTGCACGATGGGCGAATATTTCCGCGACAACGGAATGCACGCGGTCATCGTCTACGACGACCTTTCCAAGCAGGCCGTCGCCTACCGCCAGATGTCGCTTCTGCTGCGCCGTCCGCCGGGCCGCGAGGCCTATCCGGGCGACGTCTTCTACCTCCATTCGCGGCTGCTCGAGCGCGCCGCCAAGATGAACGAGGACAATGGCGGCGGCTCGCTGACAGCCCTCCCGATCATCGAGACCCAGGCCGGCGACGTCTCGGCCTACATCCCGACCAACGTCATCTCGATCACCGACGGCCAGATCTTCCTCGAGACCGAGCTCTTCTACCAGGGCATCCGTCCGGCCATCAACGTCGGCCTCTCGGTGTCGCGCGTCGGCTCCGCCGCCCAGACCAAGGCGATGAAGAAGGTCGCCGGCTCGATCAAGCTCGAGCTCGCCCAGTATCGCGAGATGGCGGCCTTCGCCCAGTTCGGCTCGGATCTCGACGCCTCGACCCAGCGCCTGCTCAACCGCGGCGCCCGGCTGACCGAGCTTCTGAAGCAGCCGCAGTTCAGCCCGATGCCGGTCGAGGAGCAGGTCGTCTCCATCTATGCGGGCGTCAACGGCTTCATCGACACCGTGCCGGTCAATGCGGTGACCCGCTTCGAGAGCGCCCTTCTGAGCCACTTCCGAAGCGATCATGCCGACGTGCTCGGCAAGATCCGCGACACGAAGACGCTCGACGACGACACGGCAGGTCAGTTAAAGTCCATCATCGGCGATTTCGCGAAGAATTTTGCGTAATAGGCTGAGGAGACACGATCATGAGTGAGGATGCATTATACATCGGGCTTATGATTCTTATTTCTGGATGCATTATCGGAATATCATCGTCGGCCGGCGCTTTTGCTACCTTGATGGCATCGCCCGACCAAAATGTCAGAGTGCGCGGAGGCACTTTAGGTCTATGGGTATTGATAATGTTCGTAACAAGTTGTTCTGCGTTCCAAGCCTTACCCGAGCGCGCACCCGCGCAGCAGAGTAGCTAAGATGGCCAGCCTCAAGGCGCTCAAAGGGCGGATCGCGTCGGTCAAGTCGACGCAGAAGATCACCAAGGCGATGAAGATGGTCGCCGCCGCCAAGCTGCGCCGCGCGCAGCAGGCGGCGGAAGCCGGCCGCCCCTATGCGGAGCGCATGGCGAGCGTGATGGCGAGCCTTGCCGCCAAGGTGGCGATCAGCCCGCAAAGCCCCAAGCTTCTCGCCGGCACCGGGCGCGACCAGACCCATTTGCTCGTCGTCGCCACGTCCGACCGCGGCCTCGCGGGCGCGTTCAACTCGAACATCGTCAGAGCCGCCCGCAAGAAGGCCGACGACCTCAATCGCGAGGGCAAGCAGGTCCTCTTCTACCTGGTCGGCCGCAAGGGCCGGGCGGTGATCCAGCGCCTCTACCCGAAGCAGATCATCCACCAGCACGATACCAGCGCGATGAAATATGCCAGCTTCACCGAAGCCCAGGCGATCGCCAACGATCTCGTCGAGCGCTACCAGACCGACGGCATCGACGTCGTCCACCTCTTCTACGCCCGCTTCCAGTCGGCCCTGGTCCAGGAGCCGGTCGGCCAGCAGATCATCCCGGTCTCGCTGCCGGAGAGCGGGACCGCCGCGACGGGTTCGAGCGCCGCGATCGAATATGAGCCGGACGAGGAGGAGATCCTCGCCTCGCTGCTTCCGCGCAACGTCGCCGTGCAGATCTTCCGAGCCTTGCTCGAGAACGCCGCGTCCGAGCAGGGCAGCCGGATGACCGCGATGGACAACGCCACCCGCAACGCCGGCGACATGATCCAGCGCCTGTCGATCGCCTACAACCGCCAGCGCCAGGCGGCGATCACGACGGAGCTGGTCGAGATTATTTCGGGGGCCGAGGCCCTGTAATGGCTGTTCCCCGGCGAAGGCCGGGGTCCAGCGGAAGGTAGAAACTGGGCCCCGGCCTTCGCCGGGGAACAAGAAGGAAGAGTAGAATGGCCACCGCCCCCACCAACAATATCGGCCGAATCAGCCAGGTGATCGGCGCCGTCGTCGACGTGACGTTCGACAGCGACCTGCCGGAGATCCTGTCGGCGCTGACGACCGACAATAACGGCACCAAGCTCGTGCTCGAGGTCGCCCAGCATCTCGGCGAGTCGACCGTGCGCACCATCGCGATGGACTCGACCGAAGGCCTCACCCGCGGCCAGCCGGTCACCGACACCGGCGACCAGATCCGCGTTCCCGTCGGCCCGATGACCCTTGGGCGGATCATGAATGTGGTCGGCGATCCGATCGACGAGCGCGGCCCGATCGGCCACGCCGACACCTCGCCGATCCACCGCGACGCGCCCCTCTTCGTCGACCAGTCGACCGAAACCGCCATCCTCGTCACCGGAATCAAGGTCATCGACCTGCTCGCGCCTTATGCGAAGGGCGGCAAGATCGGGCTCTTTGGTGGTGCGGGCGTCGGAAAAACGGTGCTCATCCAGGAGCTGATCAACAACATCGCCAAGGGCCATGGCGGAACCTCGGTGTTCGCCGGAGTCGGCGAGCGCACCCGCGAGGGCAACGATCTCTATCACGAGTTCCTCGACGCCGGGGTCATCGCCAAGGATGCCGACGGCAACCCGACCCCGGAGGGCTCCAAGGTCGCCCTGGTCTTCGGCCAGATGAACGAGCCGCCGGGCGCCCGCGCCCGGGTCGCCCTCTCGGGCCTCACCCAGGCGGAATATTTCCGCGACGTCGAGGGCCAGGACGTGCTCTTCTTCGTCGACAACATCTTCCGCTTCACCCAGGCGGGCTCGGAAGTGTCGGCCCTGCTCGGACGCATTCCCTCCGCCGTGGGCTACCAGCCGACCCTGTCGACCGACATGGGCGCGCTTCAGGAGCGCATCACCTCGACCAACAAGGGCTCGATCACCTCGGTCCAGGCGATCTACGTCCCCGCCGACGATCTTACCGATCCGGCCCCGGCCACCTCCTTCGCCCACCTCGACGCCACCACCGTGCTGTCTCGCGCCATCTCGGAGCTCGGCATCTACCCGGCGGTCGACCCGCTCGAACTCGACCTCGCGCGTTCTCACCGCCCGTACCGTCGGCCAGGAGCATTACGACACCGCCCGCGCCGTCCAGGAGATCCTGCAGCGCTACAAGTCGCTCCAGGACATCATCGCCATCCTCGGCATGGACGAGCTTTCGGAAGAGGATAAGCTGACCGTCAGCCGCGCCCGCAAGATCCAGCGCTTCCTCTCCCAGCCCTTCCACGTCGCCGAAGTCTTCACCGGCATTCCGGGCAAGTTCGTCCAGGTCGACGACACCGTCCGCTCGTTCAAGGCGGTGGTCGACGGCGAGTACGACCATCTTCCGGAATCCGCTTTCTACATGGTCGGCGGGATCGAGGAGGCGGTCGAGAAGGCCCAGCGTCTGGCCGCCGAAGCGGCGTAAGCGCGGTGCTTCGGATCCTCGCCGCCTTTTTGCTGTTGCCGATTCCGGCGGCGGGGGCGGCGCAGGTCCGCGCGCAGCCGATCGACGAGATCGCCGCCGATCTCGCCTACGGCTTCTGCCCGCTCTTCCTCGCCGGGCAATTCTCGCTGACCGGGCCGGAGCTCGCCGAGCGCGGCTTCGGCAAGACCGTCGCCAGGCAGCCCCATCCGCGGGTCGGCGAGATGAGCCTGGTCGAGGCCAGGCTTCCGGACGGCCGGATCCAGTTCGGCGGCGCGGCGGGCAAGGCCTGCACCGTGATCGTCCACGCTCCGAAGTCGACCCGGGGCGCCGTGCTGGCCAGATTGCGGTCCAGCATGGCCTTCATGGGCCTCGACTTCAAACCGGCGGCAAGTCCCGGCCCGAGCGTCCCGGCCCTCGCGGGCTCGACGATCGAGACGTTCCGGGCACCCGTCGACAAGCAGTTCCTTTACCTCCAGCATATCCAGATGGACGACCCGGCGGGCGTGGTCGTCGCTCAGCTTTTCGCAACGGACCAATAAGATGGCAGACCTCCACTTCGAGCTCGTTACCCCGGAACGCCTCATCCGATCGGAAGAGGTCTTCATGGTGGTCGTCCCCGGCACCGAGGGCGATTTCGGCGTGCTCGCCGGCCACGCGCCCTTCATGTCGACTCTCAGGAACGGCGACATCGCCGTCTATCGCAGCGGCTTTTCCGACACGCCCGAGAAGATCGCCGTCGAGGGCGGCTTCGCCGAGGTCAGCGAGCGCGGCCTGACGGTCTTGGCCGAGAAGGCCGACGTTCCCG
This sequence comes from uncultured Alphaproteobacteria bacterium, assembly GCA_963850005.1. Lineage (GTDB taxonomy): Bacteria > Pseudomonadota > Alphaproteobacteria > Sphingomonadales > Sphingomonadaceae > Allosphingosinicella. The sequence continues at coordinate 313,167 of CAWKJG010000003.1, read as the reverse complement.
CTTAGCGCCGCCGGTAGCGCCAGCGCATCGGGTTGGCGCCACCGGGGCCCGAAATGATTGCCACCAGCGCCTCCCCTTCCCGCCGATAGACGATCCGTGCCGGGTAATCGTGCTTCGGGTTCTCGAAGATTGCCTGCCCTCGGCCGGCGTCGACGAGCCGGAACGGGATCGCGGATGCGCCCTTGGGAGAGCCCCAATAGGTCGGCACACCTGTCTCGTCCGCCTCGATCCGAAGGAACTCCCAGTCGGCTATCCGCTCGCCGCGGCCGCTGCGGCCGGTGCCGAGCATCACCCCGCCGCGTGGGCGCGACCAATTTTCCTCGGTCCAGCGACCGTCTTTTTCCTCCACCCATTCGCCCGTCATCCAGCCGAGATCGCGGACCGACCGCTGCCCGGAGGTTGCCGCGGACGCGCAGACCAGGGCCGCCAATCCGATCAGGAGGGCCGCTGCTTTCATGGTAATTCCCCTTTCAAGCCGTCCGGATAACGGCTTTCGGGTCGACTGGCTTGAACGAACGCGACATGCTGGAGGCGTGGACTATCAGGAGATCAGCCCGCCCGAGGCGCTTCGCCCGCTGGTCAAGGCCGGCTGGACGCTTCGAGCCGACAGCGCGGCTTCGCTTACGATCCGCCATGCCGCCACGCCCGACGGCTGCGTCGAGATCATCCGCCGTCTCGAGGGACGCTCCAGCTGGGGGAAGGCCCAGCCCGAGACGTTCGTGGCGGGGCTCGTCACCCGGCCGGCCGAAATCGAGCTGAGCGGCGATTCCCGGTTCGTCGCCCTTCGACTTTGGCCCTGGGCCTGGAACCGGCTGGCGCCCGTCCCCTCCTTCGCCCTCGTCGACCGCTGGCAGGACCTCGCCGAAGCCGCGCCGGGCTTCGCGATGCCGGCGACGGTCGAGGCGGCTTTCGCGGCCGTGGCCGGAGTGACGCTCGACGAAGGGACGGCGGCCCTTGGCTCGGCCATCGTCGAGGCTCGAACGGTGGCGGCGCTGGCCCGGGCCAGCGGCAAATCGCCTCGCTGGCTCCAGCGCTGGTTCGCCCGCGAGATCGGAGTTGCGCCGCGCCGCTATCTACGCCTGCTGCGCTTCCAGCAGGCGCTCGCCGGAGTTCAGCATTCGGCGGAGACCCTGGCCATGCAGGCGGCAGACCACGGCTTCGCCGACCAGTCCCACATGGCGCGCGAGTTCCGGGCCATTGCCCGCGCCCCGGCGGGCATCGCCCGGCGCACCGCCAAGGGGCCTTTCCTCTAGGGTCCGTAGGCTGGCCTCTCGCCCGGATCGCGCACCCGCTGCGCCCGCCACAAGAGCAGACCTCCGGCGATGATGAGAGCCGCTCCGCCGAACGTGGCGGCATCGGGCGGATCGCCGAACCAGAGCCAGCCCAGCCCCGCCGCCACCAGCAGCTGGACATAGGTCATCGGCGCCACCACCGAGGCGCTCGCCCGGGCGACCGCGGCGAAGATGAGGGTGTGGCCCAGGGTCGCGAAGATTGCGACCGCGAGGCATTTCGCCACCACTTCGGGCGATGGCCGGCCGATCGGATAACCGGCGAGATGGAAGGCCACGGCCGCCGCGACGAGCAAGGGCGCCGCGACGGCCGCAAGGAGGAACTGCATCACCATCACCGGCGCCGCGCCCGCGCTCATCCGGTTCAGCATCATCAGCCACGACATTCCGAAGGCGGCACCGATCGGGAAGAAGGCGGCGAGGCCGATCTCGATCACGTTCGGGCGGAGCACGACCAGCACTCCGGCGAAGGCGAGCAGCGTCGCGACCCAGGTGGTCCGGTGCGTCCGCTCGCCGAGCACCAGAGGCGCCAGCAGGGCGGTGAGGATAGGGCTTGAGAACTGGATGGCGGTGGCGTCGGCCAGCGGCATCGCCATCACGCCCAGGAAGAAGCACAAGGTCGCGAGCGCCACCGCCGCGCCACGCCCGACCTGCAGCCCGGGCCTCGGCATGACGAAGCCGGCCCGGCCGTGGCTGAACGCGACGTAGAGCCCCAGTCCGAAGGCGCCGAAGCAGTAGCGCAGCGCCGAGACGGCGGGCGCCGGCCACGCCCCCGCCATCGACTTCACCACGGCGTCGCCGATCGACAGCGAGCAGAAGCCGGCGAGCGCGATCAGCAGGGCGAAACGGGCTCGGGCGGGCTTCACCCGGCGGGCCATCGGGGGCGGTTAGGCAATTGTCAAAGTTTCCACCTTATTCACCACCCCGAGCGGGATTGCTTCACCGGTGAGGATCTGAGCCCAATGAGTGCTTTTGGACGGCGACCAGGAAATGGCGGCGCGGGCGGGGGAAGGCCCAGCTTCGGTATCGCGAGGCCGATGAAGGGGCCCGGCGGCGCCTCGGCGCCGGTAGCTTCGCCCGAAGGCGGCGACCAGTTCCCGCCGCTCGACACGATCGCTTTCTCGGACACCGACACCGACAGCTTCACGCCGCCTTCCGGAGACCGCGGCGCCGACGCCATGTCGAGGCTGGCCGACCGCCAGGCCGCCTCCTCGGAAGCGCCGAGCAGCAAGAACGAAGGCTTCGAAGCCTCGATCCACCGGATCAAGGAGCAGGTGCTCCCCCGCCTTCTCGAGCGGGTCGACCCGGAGGCGGCGGCGACGCTCAGCAAGGACGAGCTCGCCGAGGAATTCCGGCCGATCATCGGCGAGGTGCTCGCCGAGCTCAAGATCAACCTCAACCGCCGCGAGCAGTTCGCGCTCGAGAAGGTGCTGGTCGACGAGCTTCTCGGCCTCGGGCCGCTCGAGGAATTGCTCAGCGACCCCGACATCTCGGACATCATGGTCAACGGGCCCAACCAGACCTTCATCGAGAAGCGCGGCAAGCTCGAGATCGCCCAGATCCAGTTCCGCGACGAGGAGCATCTGTTCCAGATCGCCCAGCGCATCGTCAACAAGGTCGGCCGCCGGGTCGACCAGACCACGCCGCTCGCCGACGCCCGTCTCCAGGACGGAAGCCGGGTCAACGTCATCATCCCGCCGCTCTCGCTTCGCGGCACCGCCATCTCGATCCGTAAATTCTCCGAAAAGCCGATCACCGTCGACATGATGAAGAATTTCGGTTCGATGTCGGACAAGATGGCGACGGTCCTGAAGATCGCCGGCGCCAGCCGCTTCAACATCATCATCTCGGGCGGCACCGGCTCGGGCAAGACGACGATGCTCAACGCTTTGTCCAAGCTGATCGACCCGGGCGAGCGGGTCATCACCATCGAGGACGCCGCCGAGCTTCGCCTCCAGCAGCCGCACTGGCTTCCGCTCGAGACGAGGCCGCCCAACCTCGAGGGCCAGGGCGCGATCTCGATCCGCGACCTCGTCATCAACGCCCTTCGAATGCGTCCCGACCGGATCATCCTCGGCGAGATCAGGGGCAGCGAATGCTTCGACCTGCTCGCCGCGATGAACACCGGCCATGACGGCTCGATGGCCACCTTGCACTCCAACAGCCCGCGCGAATGCCTGGCGCGTATGGAGAACATGGTGATGATGAGCGACATCAAGGTGCCCAAGGAGGCGATCAGCCGCCAGATCGCGGATTCGGTCGACCTCATCGTCCAGGTCAAGCGCCTGCGCGACGGCAGCCGCCGCACCACCAACATCACCGAGGTGATCGGGATGGAGGGCGACGTCATCGTCACCCAGGAATTGTTCAAGTTCGAATATCTCGACGAAACCGCCGACGGCAAGATCATCGGCGAATATCGAAGCATGGGGCTCAGGCCCTACACGCTCGAGAAAGCCAAGCAGTTCGGCTTCGACCAGCCCTATCTGGAAGCGTGTCTGTAGGATTTCGACCCGGCGAAGTTGAGGAAAGTTGAGGAAAGTCGGCAAAACCCTTTCCTCAACCCCCTTTCCCTTCAAAAATCGCGGATTTCCGCCATTTCTTGTGCCGATAATCGCCATTAATCGCCGTTAATCGCTACTGGAACGCAGCGTTTCGGCATGATTTGCGCTGCCCTTGCCGACCCCGAACGCGCCCGCCCCGACTCGACCAAGCGTCCGAATCCCCTCACCCGCCCCCCGGACCGGGCCGACGGGCACGGCCCTCAGGCTCCCGCCCGCCAGCGGCTTCGAAGCCGCGGAGAAATTGCATAATCATGCAGATTGTCGCCAATTTGTTAGTGGAAGTTGCCAGAGCGGCCGCGAAGGTCACTGCGCGTAATGCTCGTATATCCACTCGTAGGTTCTCTGCACCTTGGCGTTCCAGAGCTCGTCGTCGTAGGCGGGCGGCAGCTCATCGAGCGCTTGCTAAATCGCGCTCCTCACGGAGGCTTTCGCTCGCTCCTTGAGCCGCCAGTCGAGCACGAGCTTCTCCCGCTTCAGCGTCTCCAGGAGCGAACTGGCGACTCTCTTGACCAGATCGGCCTCGGCGGCGCTCAGCTCAGGCGCCGGTTTCGTCAGCACGTCGAAAATCGCCAGCTCTTCCTCGCTCAACCCTTCGCGAACGGCGCGGCTGTCCTCCTGGTTGAGATCCTGCACGAACCTCAGCAGCTCGTCGAACAGGCGTTCGACGTTGAGACTGCCGGCATTGTATTCGGCGATCATCTTCCGGAAGCGCTCGACGAGGTTCGTCCTCGTCGGATTCTGCGCCGCCAGCGCCTCCAGCTTACGTTCGATGGCAGCCCGGAGACGTTGCGTCTCAGTCCGCTTGCGGCTCGTGGCGAACTGCGCCTTGAGCTTGTCGAAGTCGATCTGTGAAAGGTCGAACAACCCTTCCATGTCGTCCTTGCCGCGGATCGGAGCGGTGATGTCGACGCCGGCAATGGCATCATCCAGCAGCGCCTCGATCCGGCCGATGACGTGAGAAAGGTCCTTGCGCCGAAGGGTCCGGACCTTCTCGGCCATCACATGCAGGACCGCAGCCGGAATCCTGAAAGCGTCGGCCGCCGGATCGGGCAGCACCGCCTTGAAGAGGATCCAGACGTCGTCGGCATGGCGCAGGAAAGCCAGTTGCTCGCGGTCGGTGCCCATGACGGCATCGACGCCATCCTTGAGGCGCTTGATCCGCTCAAATCCCTTCGCGGCGACCACGGCGCACGGAACGACGCCGCGCCGGCCGCAGAATTCCAGAGCGGCGGCGGTAATCGTTTCGAGACGCTTCACCAGCGCCCCCTTGTCTTCGATCGGCTTTTCGCCGCCGCCCGACGGCTGCGCATAGATGGCCAGGGCCTTCTGCAGGTTGCGGAACACGCCGACATAGTCGACGATCATTCCTGCCGTCTTGCCCGGCGCCGTGCGGTTGGCCCGAGCGATCGTCTGCATCAGGCGTGTGGTTCTTCATCGGCTTGTCGAGGTAGATGGTCGAGCAGGTCGGCACGTCGAAGCCGGTGATCCACATCGCGCAGACGAAAACGAGGCGGAACGGATCGTCCGCCGTCCTTGAACTTTTCGTCCATCTTCTCGCGGACCATGCGCTCCCGGTGGGGCCGGATGTCGAGCCCCTGCCGCGCCATGTCGTCGATCTCGTTCTGGCCCTGGCTGACGATGACCGCCATGTCGGTCTCGCGCATCCAGGCGAGCTCGGCCTCGGCGACCTCCCGAGCTTCGTCGTTCAACGCGGCCAGCGCGGCTTCCCTCCGAGCCATTTCCGCCGACCAGTGGGCGCGAACCTTGTCGTACATGCGCACGGCGGTCGCCTTGTCGATGGCGATGAACATCGCTTTGCCGCGATAGCCGCGTCCGGCGAAGTGCTGGACGAGATCGGCGGCGATCCGCTCCAGCCGGTCTTCGCGGGTGATGAGGTGATATTGCCGCCCGAGCCTGCGTTCGAGCTTCCGGGTCTCCTGCCTCGTCGAGGTCGGCGTCGTCGACCACCGCCTCAACGGCTTCCTTCGAGATCGTCGACATTGAGCTGGAGTTCGGGAATCCGGTTCTCGTAATAGAGCGGAACCGTCGCCCCGTCGGCCATCGACTGCGCGAAATTGTAGACCGAGACGTAATCGCCGAAGACCTCGCGGGTCTTCTCCTCGCCGGCCATCAGCGGCGTGCCGGTGAAGCCGATGAACGCGGCGTTGGGCAGCGCGCGGCGCATGTTCGCCGCGAGCACATCGTATTGGCTGCGATGCGCCTCGTCGGTGATGACGATGATGTCGTCGCGCTCGGACAGCTCCGGATAGGTCTCGCCCATCTCGGTCCCGAACTTCTGGATCAGCGTGAAGATGAAGCGGGTGTTGCCGGAGAGCAGCACCTTCAGATGATCGCGGCTCTGCGCCTGCACCTCCTCGAGCGGCAGGTTCAGCACGCCGCAGGCTTGAAAGGTCTCGGCGATCTGCTTGTCGAGCTCGGCTCGATCGGTGACGATCAGGAAAGTCCAGGCGCCGGGCATCGTCCGAAGCACCTTGGCCGCGAAGGTGATCATCGAGATCGACTTGCCCGATCCCTGGGTGTGCCAGAACACGCCGAGCCGGCCGCGATTGGCCCCGAGCCGGCTCACCTCCGCCACCGCCTTGTTGACGCCGAGATATTGGTGGTTCTGCGCGATCTTCTTGACCAGCCCGTCGCGGGTTTCCTCGAAGACGAGGAAATTCTCGACGATGTCGAGCAGCCGTTCGGGCGAACAGGCGGCGGTCAGGACGGTGTCGAGGCTGACGACGCCGACGGCGCCCTCGTCGTCGATCCGCTTCCATTCCTTGAAATGCTCCCAGGCGGCGTAGGGCGCGCCGATCCGGGCGTCCTCGCCGTTGGACAGGAGGACGAAGCCATTGCCCCAGAAGACGTTAGGAATGGTGTCGCGATTGTCGCGCAGGTTCTCGTCATACGCGGCCCGGGCGTTCCGGTAAGTTCCCTTCAGCTCGACGAACAGCAGAGGGATGCCGTTTACGAAGCCGACGAGGTCCGCGCGGCGCTTGTGGATCTCGCCGGTAAACCAGACTTGCTGACCGAGCAGGAAGTCGTTGGCGCCCCTCCAATCGATGATCCGGGCGACCACGGTTTCCGTCTCTCCGTCGGGCCGCGTCGTCCGCACCTCGACACCATCCTTGAGCAGATCGATCACCTCGCGATTGGCGGCGACGGGAGCCATGGAGGAACGGGCCCGCATCAGTTCGTCGAGCACGGCGGCGACCGCCTCATCATCCAACTCCGGATTGAGCCGCCGGATCGCGTTGCCGAGCGGCTTAGGGAGCATCGCTTGCCGGAAGGAGGTTCGCCCGGTGCTCGGGTCGCCGCCCGGCGTCTCGGGCGCCTCCTGCATCAAATCCTGGTGCCGCCACCCCAGCGCCACCATCCGCTCGACCGCCGCCGCCTCGACCAGATCCCCCTCGCGAAAGCCGGCGAGCAGACCGCCGCTACCGTCGGCGTAGTGGCCAGAAGGCGGGATCATGTGGCGGCGGTCTCAAGCGCTTCCTCGGCGGCGCGGACTTCGATCTCACCGGAGATCAACCTGGGGAGGAGGTGGTCGCGTGTGGTCCGGAGGTTGGTGTTGGCGTCAGCCAGCGATCGCACCATCGCAAACATGGGCCGAGTAGAATCACCGAATGCGCTGAGTCGTTCGGCGTCGGGTTCGGATATCTCGAACTGCGCGACAGCGGCACCGCTGACGCGCTGTCGCCCCGTCGCGCCGCTCATGCTCTTGATGGCGTGCTCACGGAATGCGTCGGAGCGCGCGAGGCAGTAAACGAATTCGGGCGGCACGGAACGTCCACGCATCACTATGAATTCGGTTGAACCGAAGCCCGCTGCGCACTCCGGGAGGAAATCGACAAAGGCCGTCTTCCCATTCTCAAGGCAAGGCGTAATTCTCGCCAGAAGCGTGTCGCCATTCCTGAACTTGGAACCTGAGTTGCCTTCTCGCTCTTCCCACTCCGACACGACCATCGAATTGGTCGGAACGCACGGCATTGGAAGAAAGGGCTTAAGGCCTTCCTTGGATACCTTGGTCTTCGGGTCGAAATCGATCATAGTATCGATGCGCACCGGCCTTGCACTCCCGACATCCGGCTCGCGGCCGAACCACTCCTCGAACAGGTGACGGACCATGTCTTCGAGGATCGTGATGCGCCGTGTGTTGTTTTCGATCAGGTCGTCATAGGCGGATAGGATGTCGGCGATGCGAGTTTGAGTAGGAAGCGATGGCGTACGGACTGTCAACGCCTTAGCGTCGGGCACTCGCATATGTTCGACCGTTGAACCGGATCCAAGAGAACGAATTTGCCCTTGGAGATCGTCGCCCTGCAGCGAGTAGAGCAAAAATCTGCCATCAAGTTTATTCGGGTCGACGCGATACGAAACTAGGCGTTGGCCTAAAAATATGTGTTCGTCGCTCCTGAGAATCCCTACCTCGCCCAAAGGTGCTTCCCGCGTAAGAATCACATCGCCTCGTCTTGGCACCTGTCGGCGAGTCCAAATTCGATAAGTCGGCTCGTCTACGTAGCGCACTTCTCGTAAATCAACCCAGCCCGACTTGACGTTAGTCGTCCGGATCATTTGGTACGGTGTCACATAGTCTACTACCGGTGCGGTGCGATTTACGCAGTCGACAATCGTTTCGCAAAGCTGATCAATTTGAACGCGCGGCCAACTCACGCCAGCAATTCCGCCACGTTGACCGCAATCCGCGCCTGCAGTACCGCCGCCTCGCCGTTCAGCCGCTCCAGCTCCTCCTGCAGCGCCTCGAGCCTCTCCTTGAAATCCTCGTCGTCCGCCTCGCCTGCCGCGACACCGACATAACGGCCTGGATTAAGCGACCAGCCCTGTGCCTCGATTTCTCCGTACTTGGCAGCGCGGCACAAGCCCGCAACGTCGCGATACTTGTCCGGCCCGCCCAGTCGCTCGCGCAACAGCGGTTCCGAGCCGAACGCCAGCTCCGGCTCGTTGCCGCGCCAGAGGCGGACGATATTGGCAAGGAACTCGATCTGGTCCTCGGTGAAATCGCGGTGGGCGCGGTCGATCTGGTTGAAGATATGCCGAGCGTCGATGAACAGTATTTCCTCAGCCCGCGCCGTCCCCGGTTTGGCCTTGTCGAAGAACCAGAGTGTGCAAGGCAGGGTTACGGTCAGGAAGAAATTGGGGCCGACCGAGACGATCACGTCGACTGCGCCGCTCTCGATCAGCTTGCGTCTGATCTCCATCTCGCTGCCGCGCGCGTCGGCCGCGCTGTTCGCCATCACGAAGCCGGCGCGGCCGCGTTCGTTCAAGGCTGCGTAGAACTGGGAGATCCAGATGTAATTGCCATTGTCGGTGCTCGGCAGGCCGAAGGGGAAGCGCGGCTTGACCTGTTCGGTGCCGCCGGCCGTCACCGTCTTGAGCTTGGCCTTGTCGACGCCCGAGACGTTGAACGGTGGATTGGCCATGACGAAGTCGAAGCCGCCGACCAGCGGCACGCCTCTGAACGCCTCGGGGGCGTCGTCGTAATAGGAGTTGGTGTCGGCGATCGTGCCCGAAAGGCCGTGGACGGCGAGGTTCATCTTGGCGAGGCGGATCGTTTCGCGCGTCTTTTCCATGCCGAACAGGCTAATCTCGCGGTCGGGGGAGCGCTGGTGGCGCTTCACGAAGTCCGCCGAATGGACGAACATGCCGGCCGAGCCGCAGGCGGGGTCGAGAATGCGGCCGTGGAAGGGCTCGATGATCTCGACGATCAGGCGGACGATCGACGAGGGCGTGTAGAACTCGCCGCCCTTCTGCATCTCCTGCCAGGCGAACGCGCCCATGAAATATTCGTAGACGTGGCCGAAGGCGTCGCCGTCGATGTCGAGCGGCTGGAGCAGGCGCAGCAGCTCGATCAGCGTCTCTTTCGGGATTTCGTTGAAATTCTTCGGGAGGACGTCGGCCAGTTCGGCATTGTGTGCCTCGATATCGCGCATGGCATTGTTCAGCGCCCGGCCGAGATCGGCGTCCTCCGGCAAAGCGAGCAGGAACGGGAAGCGGCTTTCCGCCGGGAGGAAGACGACGCCCTCGGCCTTATACTGGTCCGGCCCCGCCTTGATCCGCGAACCGGCCGCAGGCCTGAACCGCGCTTCCACCGCGGCGAACCGGCTTTCGGCATAGCGCAGGAAGAGGAGGCCGAGCACAGGCCGGCTATATTCGGAAGGCTTCAGACCCGAATTCGCCCGAAGCTGGTCCGCCGTCTTCCACAGACGCTTTTCGATCTCGCAATAATCCGTTGCCATGTTTCAGCCTGTCCCGTTGATAGGCACCCTTGCAACGAGGCGGCGACAAGCGGCAAGGTCTTCCTGCGCTGGAATCCCTAAACCAAAATCCCCAGCGCCACGCACACCACGCTCGCCATCATCGCCAGCACCAGCACGAGCTGCCACGGGACCCAGCCGGGCCTGTCGACGTCGCGGCGTTTGGCTCGGTGGTGGTCGGCCCAGCCGGCGAGCAAGGCGAGGGCGGCGAAGGCGGCGGCGGCCAGCCAGAAGGAGAGGGAGGGATCTTCGTCCATGGTCGCGCCTTAGCGCGATGCCGGACGGATTTCAGGATCAAATTCGAAGGCCCCGCGCCTGCCGGATGATCCCGGATCAAGTCCGGGATGACGAACCTTTCTTCGAGCCCGACAGGTTGCGCGCCCGTCGCGGCGCCTCCATGAGCGCCGGCACAGGACATTTCAGGAGCCGATGATGATCGCCAGACCCTTCGCCGCCGCCGCCCTCGGGCTCGGCCTCTTCGCCGCGGCGGCCTGCGCGCCTTCGCCCAGGGTGGTGGCGGCGGCGGAGGCGGAGCTTCATGCCGATACCGCGATCGCCGCTTCGGTCGATTCGCCGGCGCGGAGCGAGGCGAACCGGGCCCGCGATGCCTGGCGCCACCCGCGCGAGACCCTGGGCTTCTTCGGGGTCGAGCCGGACGACACCCTGGTCGAGATCTGGCCGGGCGGCGGCTGGTATGGCGAGATACTGGCGCCGCTCGTCGGCGAGCGCGGCCAATATTGGGGCGTCGGATCGGAGCGGCAGCTGGCCGGGATCAAGGCGCTGACGGCGAAGGACGCCACGCGCTACGGCCGGATTCGGACCGCGGCCTTCCCGGCCGCCGCCGGCGCGCCGAGCGTTCCGGACGGGACCGCCGACGTCGTCCTCACCTTCCGCAACGTCCACAACTGGATCATGCCGGACGAGCCCTTCGCCGAGGAGGCGTTCCGGCAGATGTTCGCGATGCTGAAGCCGGGCGGGACCCTGGGCGTGGCGGAGCACCGGCTGCCCGAGAGCGCGGACCCGGCCCGGGAGAAGTCGTCGGGCTACATCAAGGTCTCGACGGTGCGCCGGCTCGCCGAGGCGGCGGGCTTCCGACTCGTCGCGCAAAGCGAGATCAACGCCAATCCCGCCGACACCAAGGATCATCCCAATGGCGTGTGGTCGCTTCCGCCGAGCCTTCGCGGCAAGGATGTGGACCGCGAGCGCTTCCTCGCCATCGGCGAGAGCGACCGGATGACCTTGAAGTTCGTCAAGCCGGCGCATTAGCCGTCATTGCGAGCGCAGCGAAGCGTCCGAGGCGGAGCCGGAGTGCTTCGTCGCTACGCTCCTCGCAATGACGAGGGTCTACCGCTCGTCCTTCACCACCCGGCCCCGAGCCATGACGAAGCCGACCCGCTTGAGGACCGTCACGTCGGCGAGCGGATCGCCCTGGACCGCGATCAGGTCCGCGCTCTTGCCGGGCTCGATCGAGCCCACCTCGCCCGCCAGCCCGAGCAGGTCGGCGGCGTTGACGGTGGCGGCCTGGATGGCGGCGGCGGCGGGCATTCCGTGCCTGACCATCAGCTCGAACTCGTCGGCGTTGCGGCCGTGCTTCGAGACCCCGGCGTCGGTTCCGAAGGCGATCCGGACCCCGGCGGGAAAGGCCTTGCGAAGAGCGTCGCCGGTGATCGAGATCCGCCAGTCGATCTTGGCGCGCACGTCCGGCGCGTAGGCGTCGGGATCGGCGGCGATTCGCTCGAGATAGCCGTTCACGGTGGAGAGGGTCGGCACGTAATAGGCGCGGCGGGCCTTGAACAGGGCGATTTCCTCGGCACCCATGAGCGTTCCGTGCTCGATCGAATCGGCGCCGGCGGCGAGCGCCGCGTTGATCCCGTCGGCGCCGTGGGCGTGGACCGCGACCTTCTTGCCGTAGAGGTGGGCGGTGTCGACCAGCGCCTTGACCTCGTCGTCGAAAATCTGGCGGCCGAGGCCGGCGCCGATGCGGCTGTTGACCCCGCCGGTGGTGGCGATCTTGATGACGTCGACTCCGCGGCGGACCTGGAGCCGGACGGCGCGGCGGCAGGCTTCGGCGCCGTCGCACAGATTGTCCTGGCCGATGGCGGCGTGGAGAGGCTCGGCGAGGCCCAGGGTGGCATCCATATGGCCCGACGTGGTCGAGATTGAGCGGCCGGCGTCGACGATCCGGGGGGCGACGAGATCGCCGCGGGCCGAGGCGTCGCGGATGGCGAGGGTCGCTCCGCGACGAATCGCCGAGGTTGCGGACGGTGGTGAAGCCGGCCTCGATCGTCTTCCTCGCATTGGCGAGGGCGCGCAACGTCGTTTCGGGGGCGTTGCTGGACACGTCCTCGACCAGGGCGGCGTTTCCGCCCGAATCCGATTCGAGATGGACGTGGCTGTCGATCAGGCCGGGAAGGACGAAGCGGGCCGAGAGGTCGACGAGGACGGCGCCCGCGGGAGGGGGCCTGAGCCCGTCCTCGACCGCGACGATCCGGCCGCCTGGAGGGTGATCGTCGAGGGACCGCGAGGCGGCCGGCCGGGCCGGTCGAGGAGCCGGCCGGCGTGGACGATCGTGACCGGTCCGGTCGGCGCCGGGCGCGGCGCGGGCGGCTGGGCGGAGGCAGCGGCGGCGATCAACAAAATGGGGCCGGGCACCAGTTTCATCGCGAGGCGGCGTGACATCGAAGACCCTCCTTGGGGGAAATTGGTGCCTGGCACCATTTTCTAGCGGGTGAGCTTCTCGACCTTGGCCTGGAGGTCGGCGAGCTCGGCGCGGAGTCGTTCGAGCTCCTCCTCGCGGCCGCCGCCGGCGGCCGCGGCGCCCCCGGAGGGCGCAGGCCGGCCGCCCGTCGCGGCGGACTGGAACAGCTCCATGTTGCGGCGGGCGAGCTCGGCGAAGGGGTTGGCGGTGAAGGCGCCGGCGAGCGCGTCGCGCATCTGGCTCTGATTGCGCTGATAGGCCTCGAGGCTGGCCTCGAGATATTGGGGCAGCATCGACTGCATCTGGCCGCCGCCGTAGAGGCCGATCAGCTGCCTGAGGAAGCTGACCGGAAGCAGGGTCTGGCCGCGGCTTTCCTCGTCCATGATGATCTGGGTGAGGACGTTGTGGGTGATGTCCTCGCCGCTGCGCGCGTCGACCACTTTGAACTCGCGCTTCTGGCGAACCATCTCGGCCAGGCGCTCCAATGTGATGTAGGATGAGCTTTCGGTGTCATAGAGGCGCCGGTTGGCGTATTTCTTGATGATGACGACGTCGTCGCCGGATCCCGAGGCCGCCATGGATGCTCCCTCCAACGAGCAGTCCGCTCTAGCACCGAAGCTTGACGCGCCGCAACACAGACCGCGGCCGCTGCCTCTGTTCCTCGCCATGCTGCGCCGCGAGACGGACGGGGCGCCGGAGCGGCTCGCCAAGGCGCTGGCCGGGCTGAGGCGCTACCAGGAGGCGCCCCGCGCCGCGCCGGCCGAGCCGCCGACGTCGGTGGCCCGGCTCCTGGGGGCGAGGGTTCGGGACTATGGCGGCGCCGGGCCGCCGGTGCTGTTCGTGCCCTCGCTGATCAATCCGCCCTCGATCCTCGACCTTCCGGAACGGTCGCTGCTCAGGTGGCTGGCCGGACGAAGCGGGATTCGGCCGCTGCTGCTCGACTGGGGCTGGGAGGTCGAGGCGCGCTCGGCGCTGGACGTCGCGGGCCATGTCGAAGCGGTGCTTCTTCCGCTGATCGCTTCGCTCGGGGAGACTCCGGCCCTGGTCGGCTATTGCCTGGGCGGGACGATGGCGCTTGCGGCGGCGGGGCCGAGCGGGGCCCCGGCGGTGGCCGCGATCGCGGCGCCGTGGCGCTTCTCCGCCTTTCCGGACGAGGCGCGCTCGACTCTGGGGCGGCTTTGGGACAATGCGGCGGCGACCTCGCGGACTCTCGGCTGCCTGCCGATGGAGGTGCTGCAGAGCGCGTTCTGGAGCCTCGACCCGGCGCGGACGGTGGCCAAGTTCGAGGCCTTTGCCGACATGGCGGAAGGAAGCGCGGAGGCTCGGGCCTTCGTGACGCTCGAGGACTGGGCCAATGACGGGCCGCCTCTGCCCCACGCCGCGGCCCGCGAATTGTTCGAGGACATGTTCGGGCGCGACGTCACCGGGCGCGGCGACTGGCGGCTCGCCGATCCGGGCGCCCTCCCCTGCCCGTTCCTCGACATCGTCTCGACCAGCGACCGGATCGTTCCGGCCGCTTCGGCGACCGGCGCCGGCGAGCGGCTCGAGCTCGCCCAGGGCCATGTCGGAATGGTCGTCGGCGGGCGGGCGCGGACGGCGCTGTGGGAACCGCTCGCCGCCTGGCTTTCCCGCCATGCGGCGCGGTGCTAGGGGCGGCGGCAACCCACCGTTCCGATTAGCGAGCACAGGAGCTCCCGAATGCCCTCTCCCACCGACGTCGTCATCATCGCCGCCAAGCGCACCCCCGTGGGCTCGTTCCTCGGCGCCTTCGCCTCCACTCCGGCGCACGAGCTCGGGCGGACGGCGATCGTCGCCGCTCTGGAGCAGGCCGGAGTCTCCCCGGACGAGGTCAGCGAAGTGATCCTCGGCCAGGTGCTGACCGCCGGCCAGGGCCAGAATCCGGCGCGGCAGGCGTCGATGGCGGCGGGGGTGCCCAAGGAGGTGCCGGCCTGGGGCGTCAACCAGGTGTGCGGCTCCGGCCTTCGCGCCGTGGCTCTGGCGAGCCAGGCGATCCAGACCGGCGACGCCAGCATCGTCGTCGCCGGCGGCCAGGAAAGCATGAGCCTTTCCGCCCACGCCCAGAATTTGCGCGGGGGCACCAAGATGGGCGGGCTCGAGCTCGTCGACACGATGATCAAGGACGGCCTGACCGACGTCTTCAACGGCTATCATATGGGCATGACCGCGGAGAATCTGGCCGAGCAATATCAGGTCACCCGCGACGACCAGGACAATTTCGCCGTCGCCAGCCAGAACAAGGCGGAGGCCGCCCGCGCCGAAGGCCGCTTCAAGGACGAGATCGCCCCGGTCACGGTCAAGACCCGCAAGGGCGAGACGATCGTCGACCAGGACGAATATATCCGCGCCGGCGCCACGCTCGACGGCGTGTCGGGGCTTCGACCGGCATTCAAGAAGGACGGCACCGTGACCGCCGCCAACGCCTCGGGCCTCAACGACGGCGCCGCCGCTTTGGTGCTGATGAGCCGAGCGGAGGCCGAGCGCCGCGGCGCCCCGATCCTCGCCCGAGTCGCCAGCTGGGCGTCGGCCGGAGTCGATCCGTCGATCATGGGCATCGGCCCCGTCCCCGCCTCGAAGCGGGCGCTCGAGAAGGCCGGCTGGACGATCGCCGATCTCGACCTGATCGAAGCCAACGAAGCCTTCGCCGCTCAGGCGCTGGCGGTCGGCAAGGAGCTGGGCTGGGACTCGGCCAAGGTCAACGTCAACGGCGGCGCCATCGCCATCGGCCACCCGATCGGCGCGAGCGGCGCGCGGGTGCTGACCACCCTCCTCTACGAGATGGGCCGACGCGACGCGAAGAAGGGCCTGGCGACGCTGTGCATCGGCGGCGGCATGGGCATCGCGCTCTGCGTGGAGCGCTAGGGTTCGTAACCCGGGGCCCCGGCAACCGCCTCTTCCCAAAGCCTTTCCGACACGCCTGAGCGCCTGTTGCAGAACGGCTACAGTCGCTGAACTTTCGATTAACAAGAGCCGCCCCAGCCTTGCGCGGGGGGGCTGAATCGTCTCTGCGTCTATCCAGAAGCCGTGCGCAGAGAGCGCGGCTGATTAAGAGGGATGATTCGGGATGAGAAAATTTGGCCTGCTGGGCACGAGCGCGCTCGGCTCTTTTACGTTTATCGGTCTTTCGCTCGCTCTCGCGGCGCCTGCCTATGCGCAGGAAGTCGCTGAGGACGACGCCTCGGCTCAGGGCACGGTGGGCGACAGCGAAGCAGAGATCGAATCGGGCACCGAGGCCACTGCGGCCCCCGGCGAGACTATCACCGTCACGGGCTCGCGCATCCGCCGTCCCAACCTCGAATCGGCCGTTCCGATCACCTCGATCGGCGGCGAAGAGTTCTTCCAGACCGCCCAGATCTCGGTCGGCGACGTCCTCAACGAGCTGCCGCAGCTGCGCAACACGTTCAGCCAGCAGAACTCGACCCGCTTCCTCGGCACCCGCGGCCTCAACCTCCTCGATCTTCGCGGCCTCGGCACGCAGCGCACCCTGGTGCTGGTCAACGGCCGCCGCCACGTCGCCGCCGACGTTCTCAACAACGCCACGTCGCCGGACACGAACACCTTCCCGACCGATCTGATCGAGCGCGTCGACGTCATCACCGGCGGCGGTTCGTCCATCTACGGTTCGGACGCGATCGCGGGCACCGTCAACTTCATCCTCAAGGATAATTACGACGGCTACCAGGTCCGCGCCCAGGGCGGCATCACCCAATATGGCGACGCCGGCAACCGCTACGTCTCCGTCCTGGCCGGCAAGAACTTCGCCGGCGATCGCGGCAACGTCGCGGTCAACGTCGAATATGCCACGGCGGACGATTTCTACGCCGCGGCCCACGGCCCGCTGAAGCAGGTCAACGGCTTCCTCACCATCGATACCGATCCGGCCGGCACTCCGAACGGCTCCGACGGCAACCCCGACCGCGTCTTCTTCCGCGACATCCGCTCGACGACGATCTCGGTCGGCGGCCTGACGAGCATCCGGCAGCCCGCCGGTGCGACCGCGCTTTGCGGACGTGACGCCTCGACCGGGACCACGGCGGCCTCGTCCTTCGCGTGCAACGGCCTGTTCGACTCGACCGGCCACCTGGTCACCCAGACGGGCAGCCGCGTCGGCCTCGGGCCGACCGGAAGCTTCATCGGCGGCAATGGCTATAGCGGCCGCGAGAACCGCCTCCTCGCGCTCTCGCCGAAGCTTGAGCGCTGGTCGGTGAACCTGCTCGGCCACTTCGAGATTTCGCCGGCCATCGTTCCCTTCTTCGAAGCCAAGTATGTCCGCGCGGACGCCCGGGGCTCGCAGAGCGGCCCCTTCTTCTCGACGGGCCAGACGCAGGGCGACGCCATCTGCTTCGATGACTTCAACGACCGGTCGTATCTCGGCAACCAGGGCGTGGGCGACAACGCGCCCTCGTGCGATGCCGGAAACATCTTCACCAACCGCGAAGGCATCCGGCTGGACAATCCGTACCTCGACCCGGCGGCCCGCGCGACCCTCACGGCGCAGATCACCAATGCGATCAACGGCGGCATCAACCCGAACACGGGTGCGGCCATGAACGCTGCCGCCCGGGCGGCAGCGCTCGCCCAGATCGCGGACGGGTCGTTCCGCTTCAGCCTGCGCAAGAACTATGTCGAGCTGGGCATTCGCGACGAGCTGTTCCGCCGCGAAACCTATCGCGCCGTGGTCGGCGTCAAGGGCGACTTCTGGGACGACTGGAACTACGAGATCTCCGCCAATTACGGCGAGCATCGCGAGCTCAACACCATCACCGGCAACATCGCTACCCAGCGCTTCCTGCTGGCCAACGACACGGTGCGGGCTCCGAACGGCCAGATCGTCTGCCGGTCCCAGATCGATCCTCGCTATGCCGGCACCGACCTCGGCAGCGTGTCCAACCCGGCCCAGCTGGCGGCCGATGTCGCGGCCTGCGTCCCGCTCAATCCGTTCGGCGACCAGGCTTCCTCGCAGGCGCTTCGCGATTATCTGACGGTCGACTCCAAGGCGACCGGCAAGATCACGCAGCTCGTCCTGGGCGGCTTCGTGGCCGGCGACTTCAGCAACTTCTTCGAGTTGCCCGGCGGACCGGTGGCCTTCTCGATCGGCGCCGAATATCGCCGCGAGACCCTTCGCTACGATCTCGACGACTTCACCCAGAACGGTTACGCCTTCTACAACGCGATCCCGTCCTTCTCGTCGCCGTCGTTCGGGGTGAAGGAAGCCTATGCCGAAATCAGCATTCCGCTGCTCAAGGATCTTCCGCTCTTCCAGGAGCTGACGCTTTCCGGTTCGGCCCGCGTCTCCGACTATAAGGGTGGGGCCGGCACGGTCTGGACCTACGGCGGCGAAATCACATGGCGTCCGATCCAGGACATCCGCTTCCGGGGGTCCTACAACCGCGCCGTCCGCGCTCCGAACCTGAGCGAGCTCTATTCGGCGCAGGGTCAGAACTTCGCTCCGGCCTTCACGGATCCCTGTTCGGTCAACCAGCTTGGCCAGGGCTCCACCACGCGTGCAGCCAATTGCACCGCGGCGGGCGCTCCTCCGGGCTATAACTTCATCTACAGCCAGTCGCTCGATTTCGTCTCGGGCGGCAACCCGAACCTGGGAGTGGAAAGCTCGGACAACTACACCGCCGGTTTCGTGCTGACGCCGCGCTTCATCCCGGGGCTTTCGATCTCGGCCGACTATTACGACATCACCGTCAACGACGTGATCTCGTCGGTCGGCGCCCAGACGATCGTCAACCAGTGCTACGACTCGCCCACTCTGCAGAACCCGTTCTGCAACTCCTTCCAGCGCGCGGGAGCGGGTGGCGGTCCGAAGGGTGAAGAGCCGTTCCGCATTCTCGAGGGCTCGCTGTTCTCGGGCTCGCTCAACTTCGCGAAGCTCAAGGTTCGCGGCGTCGACACCGAGGTGGCCTATCGCAAGAAGTTCAGCTGGGGCACCGCGAGCCTTCGCGGCACCTGGACCCACGTCCTCACCAACCGGTCGTTCCTCAATCCGAGCGATCCGACCTTCGCCAACTCGTTCTACAAGGAGCTGGCCGATCCGGGCGACGAGGTGAACGTCAATGCGAGCATCAAGGCCGGCCGTTACACGCTCGGCTACCAGGTGCGCTGGATCGGCGAACAGTACCTCAACACTTATGAGGACTATAACTCGATCAACGGTCAGCCCCCGCAGAATGCCGATTATGCGGACATCCAGACCTATCCGGCGGTCTTCTACCACGACATCCGCCTGGGCTTCGACGTCACGGAGAAGTTCAACTTCTACATGGGCATCGACAATCTGTTCAATCGCTTCCCCCCGTTCGGTCTGAGCGGCGTGGGCGGTGGCTCGGGCATCTTCGACAACCGCGGACGCAACTTCTACGCGGGCGTCATCGCCAAGTTCTGATAAGAGACGATCTACCTAAAGCTGGGCCGGGGCATGATGCCCCGGCCCTTTTTTTATGCCCGTCCAGGCGAGGCGGAAGTCCGGACGAAGCCGACTTTCGGCGCGATGACCGCCACGAAAAGCGGCGAAAGCTCAGGCGAAGCTGAAGTCGACCTTCGCCGGCTTGATCTGGCCGTCGAAGGCATGATCCCGATACGGCCCCTCCCGGTCCACCCAGTGGAGGAAGAGATGCACCGACCAGCGGTTCGGGTTGGGCAGGGTCCGTCCGTGGCGGTGGTGGACGCCCTGGTAAAGCAAGGCGTCGCCGACGTTCAGAGCCACCGAGGAATAAGGCCGGTCGCCGAAATCCGGATCGACTTGCGCGGACGGCTCGCTCCTCGCCTTCTCGATCTCGAGGTCCCAGATCCTGTCGTCGCTATAATCGAGCGCCAGCGACAGGCTGTGCTCGCACGAATAACGGTCCGAATGGACACGGCAGACGTCGCCGGCGCGATAGATGCGCAGATAATCGTAGGTGGGAAGCAGCTCGCGGCCGACGATCCGGCTCATGATCGGGGTCAGTCCCCACAGGAAATGGAGCATCGGCGGGTAATGGTGGCCATAGACCTCGAAGGCCGGACGGGTCAGCAGATTGGAATGGCCGGGGACCTGGTCGACCGGGATCGGCGCCGGGCCGATGGCCGTCTTCAGATGTTGAAGGAAGGCCTGCGCGACCTCGACCGGGACCAGATCCGCGAGAAGGGCATAGCCGTCGTCATGGTAGCTGCCGAGCGTCTTCATGCGCGGCAGAGCTAAGACCGGAACGCGGGAACCGCAAGCCGGGGCGCCGTCGGGGGAGGCCGTGCTTTTTTTATCCGGCGCGCGCGCTTAGGGACGATCATGGCTTCGGGTGGAACGATCGGTCGGGTGGACTCGCTGCTCGCGGCGCGGCGCTTCGCCGAGGCCGCCCGATTGCTCCTCGCCGCGGCCGATTCCGGCGAGACCGCGGCGATCGCGGAGCTCGGCCATTGGCGGATCGCCGGCAATCTCATCCGCCGCGACCTTCCCGAGGCGAGGCGCCTGTTCGGGCTGGCGGGAACCCAGGGAGACAAGCCTTCGGCCTTGCTCCACGCCGGCTTCACCGCCGCCGGGGTCGGCGGCCCCGACGACTGGCCGGGCGCCCTCGCCGAGCTGGGCGCCTTGGCGGAGCGCGAGGCGCGCGCGGCGGCCCAGCTGCGGCTGATCGAGCCGATGGGGCTGGACGGCGACGGTTTTCCGGGTCGGCCGG
Source organism: uncultured Alphaproteobacteria bacterium (assembly GCA_963850005.1). Taxonomy (GTDB): domain Bacteria; phylum Pseudomonadota; class Alphaproteobacteria; order Sphingomonadales; family Sphingomonadaceae; genus Allosphingosinicella. Next base: position 292,659 of record CAWKJG010000003.1, on the reverse strand, counting down.
TCGAGCGCCGAATCCTTAGCGAGGCGCCCTGGGTCGCCGCCGCGCCTGCCTTCCTGACCGAAGCGGAATGCGATTATCTGAAGGCGGCGGCCGAGCCGACGCTCCAGCCGTCCGTCGTGGTCGATCCGGTCACCGGCCGGATGGTGCCTCACCCGGTGCGCAGGTCGGAAGGGACCATGTTCGGGGTCTATGCCGAGGATGTCGCCGTCAACGCCCTCAACCGGCGGATGGCGGCGCTGAGCGGGACCCGGATCGACCAGGGCGAGCCGCTGCAATTGCTTCGCTACCGGCCGGGCGGCGAATATAAGCCGCATATGGACGCTCTGCCGGCCGAGCCCAACCAGCGCATCCTGACCCTGCTCGTCTACCTCTCCGACGATTATGAAGGCGGCGAGACCGCTTTCCCGCACACCGGCCTGTCCTTCCGCGGGCGCACCGGCGACGCCTTGCTGTTCCGCAACGCCGGCGCCGACGGCCGCGCCGACCCGCTCAGCCTCCATGCCGGGCTTCCCGTCACGCGCGGCACCAAATATCTGGCCTCGCGCTGGATCCGGGCGGACCGGTTCGCCTACCCGCCACCGAAGCCGCTGGTGGAGCTGTAGGCCCCACAGCCGTCATTGCGAGGGAGCGCAGCGACGAAGCAATCCAGCTTCTCCCACGCCGGTGCGGCTGGATTGCTTCGCTTCGCTCGCAATGACGGTCAGGCCGCTGAGTCCCCGGGCCGCTGCCCCAACTGCGCGGCCGCCGCCTCTTCCGGCTTATCGTGCGAGATCGTCCGCGAGCTCCAGGTCTCGCCGTCATAGCCGTAGCGGACGTGGCTTCCGCGCCTGAAGCCGGTGCCGTCCCAGGCGATCACCTGGAGCTCGATATCGTTGTGGCGGTGGGCGTGGATCCAGTTGAAGCTCTGCAGCTCGTTGTTGCGAAGCCGCTTCGAGGTCGCGGTTCCGGCCTGGATGACGAGCGCCCCGCCCGCTTTCTCGACCATCTTGCGCGCGGCCTCGGCATAGGTGCGGTGGAAATGGCCGGCGAGGGCGACATTGATTCCGGCGCGGCACACCGCCGTCACCGCATCTTCGTGCCGGCCCACCGCCTCGGTAAGCTCCGTCCCCTCCCCGATCGGCATCGAGAAGAGCGGATGGTGGGTGACGAGGATCTTGGTCTTGCCGGGCGCCACCGCCGCGAAGCGCTCCTCCATGATCTTCATCTGGTCGCGGTTGATCCTTCCGTCCTTGAGGGTGAGCGAGCGGGCGGTGTTGATCCCGAGCACCGCCACCTCGTCATTCTCGAACCACGGGCACAGATCGTTGGAGATGTATTTCTTGTAGCGGTGGAGCGGCGCGGCGAAGCGGGTGGCGATGTCGTAGAGCGGGATGTCGTGATTGCCCGGGACGGCGAGCACCGGCCAGCCGGCGGCGCGAAGCTTGTTGAGCCAGGTGGAGGCCTGGCGGAACTGCTCGACCCGGGCGCGCTGGGTGAAGTCGCCGCTGACGATGATCAGATCCGGCTGCTGCTCCTGCAGCCAGGCGTTGGCGCCGTCGACGACCTTGTCGTCGTGGCAGCCGAAATGAACGTCGGAGAGATGGGCGATTCGGGCCATGGAGGGGTGAACCCGTGTCCTTCGTCAGAGTTTCGTCATTGCGAGCGAAGCGAAGCAATCCAGTAGCTCGGAAACCGTCGCTGGATTGCTTCGTCGCTTCGCTCCTCGCGATGACGGATTATTTCCACACCCGCGCGTGCCTTGCCCCGAGCGTGGTCAGCAATTCATATTGCGACAGCCCCGATTGGGCCGACGCCGCCGGCAAGGCGTAATCGAGCTCGACCCAGTCGCCTTCCTCGAGCTCGGGCGCCTCGTCGACGAGAAGGGCGGTCAGGTCCATCGAGACCCGGCCGACCACGGGCGCGTAGCCGCAAGGAAGGCGGGCCCGGCCGGTGCCCGAGAAGCCGCGCAGATAGCCGTCGGCATAGCCCATATTGAGGATGGCGAGCTCGGCCGGCGCCGGCGCCGTCCAGGTCGAATTGTAGCCGACCGCGCCGCCCGGCTCGACCCGGCGGCGCTGGACGATCTGGGCCTCGACCCGGACGACCTGGCGGATATGCCCGGCCGCCTCGCGCCGAGGGACCCCGCCGTACAAAGCGAGGCCGGGACGGGTGAGGTCGAAGGCATAGTCGGCGCCGAGGCAGATTCCGGCGCTGTTGGCGAGGCTAAGGCGCCGGGCCGGCACCAAAGCGGCGACCTGGGCGAAGGCGTCGAGCTGGCGAGCGTTCATCGCCTCGTCCTCGTCCGCGCAGGCGAGGTGGCTCATCAGGGTGTCGATCTCGAGGCCGTCGAGAATCCCCTCCCCCACCGCCGCCGGGCTGAGGCCGAGGCGATTGATCCCGGTGTCGATCATGACGTCGCAGGGGCGGCCTTTGCCCGCCTCCTTCCAGCGCGCCACCTGCAGAGGCGTGTTGAGCACCGGCCGGCCGGTCGAGCCCGCGGCGTGGGCGAGATCCTCCTCCGCCACGCCATGGAGGACCGAGACGGAGGCGGCGCCGAGCCAGGGAAGCAGAGCCTCGGCCTCCGCCCAGGTGGCGACGAAGAAATCGCGGCAGCCTTCGTTGGCGAGCCGCATGACGATGTCGCGCGCGCCGAGCCCGTAGCCGTCGGCCTTGACCGCCGCTCCGCAGTCGGCGCCGGCGCTTTGCCCGCGGAGCCAGCGCCAGTTCTCGACGAGCGCCTCGCCGTCGAGGATCAGGCGAAGGGGCGAATGGGGCTCGGGCATGGTGAGGCGGATAGCGGGTGCGCGGACTCGGGGGAAGTGCCTCCCCCCTCCCTGCAAGGGAGTAGGGCCTATTCCAGCTCCTTGCCCGCCGTCTCCGGAAGCCAGAACAGGGTGACGACGAGCGCCATCGCCACCACGGCGATCGTGTACCAGAGGCCGGCGAACGGATCGCCGGTCTTGGCGACGATATATTGGCTGATGAAAGGCAGGAAGCCGCCGAAATAGCCGGTGCCGATATGATAGGGGATCGACATCGAGGTATAGCGGATCCGCGCCGGGAACAGTTCGACCAGCAGCGCCGCGACCGGCCCGTAGGTCATTCCCGAACACAGGCCGATGAGGACGATGGCGAGCACCACCTGGAGCGCCTGGCCGAAGCTGGGCGAGCTCTTCTCGAGCTTGTAGCCGGCGATCTTGAGGCCGAAATCGAGCGAGGCGGGATCGGAGGCGTCGACCGCGACCCCGCCGATCGTCACCCCGGCCGGGGTCCCGGCGGGCGCTTCGATAGTCGAGTAGGCGATGCCCTTCTTCGACAAAGCGTCGAGCAATTTGCCGCATTGCGTCGGCTGGACCTTGGCGAAGGGGGCGTAGGTGCAGACGCTGCCGGCGACGACCACCGGATTCTTGCGCATCGCCGCGGCCAGCTCGGGATTGGCGGCCGAGGCCATCCAGTAGAACAAAGGGAACATCAGAACGATGGTGAGCGCATAGCCGATCACGATCGGGCCCTTCCGCCCGACCCGGTCCGAAAGCCAGCCGAACAGGACGAACCAGAGCATCGAGAAGGCCGCGGCGGCGCCGATCATGGCACGGGCGGCGGTGTCCTCGATCCTCAGCGAGTTCTGCAGGAAGTACATCGCCTGGAACTGGGCGGTATACCAGATGACGGTCAGCCCGGCGGCGATCCCGAACAAGGCGACGAGGACGAGCTTGACGTTGGAGCGGGTGGCGAAGGTTTCCTTCAGCGGGTTCTTGGCGATCTCGCCGGAGTCCTTCATCGCCTGGAAGACCGGGCTCTCCTTGAGCTTGAGACGTACCCACAGCGACACCGCGAGAAGCACGACGGAGAAGAGGAAGGGGATCCGCCAGCCCCAATCCTCCCACTCGCCCTTGTCGACGAACAGCTCGGAAATGAGGACGACGGCGACCGAGAGCAGGAAGCCGCCGATCACTCCGGCCTGGATGAAGCTGGTGTAGAAGCCGCGCTTGTGGCGGGGCGCATGCTCGGCGACGTAGATGGCGGCGCCGCCATATTCGCCGCCCAAGGCGAGCCCCTGAAGCACCCTCAGGAAGACGAGGATGGCCGGCGCCGCCATCCCGATCGCCGCATAGCTCGGGATGAGGCCGACCGCGGCGGTGGCGACTCCCATCAGGGTGATGGTGACCAGGAAGGTATATTTCCGCCCGAGCCGGTCGCCGAGATAGCCGAACAGCATCGCCCCGATCGGACGGACTCCGAAGCCGACTCCGAAGCTGGCGAGCGCGAGCAGGAACTGGGCGGTCTCGCTTTGCGCCGGGAAGAATTGCTTGCCGATGACCGCGGCGAGGGTCCCGTAGATGAAGAAATCATACCATTCGAAGACGGTGCCGAGCGTGGACGCGAAGATGACGAGCCGATCGCGCTTCGCGTCGATCACATAATCGCCGGATACCGCCGTCGCCATGAACGCCCCCCCCTTGCCCTTTGCAGCCTGTGTAAGCGGGCCGGGAGGGGCCGGGCAAGCGCCAGAAGCCCCTCTCCCGCTTTCCGCGGGAGAGGAGAATTACACCGCCAGATGATCGAGCACGGCCGGCAGCAACCCCGCCACGGCCGCCTCCGCCGCCCCGGGGGCCGTCCCGAACTCGCCGTCCAGGGCCAAAGCGGCGAAGCCGTGGACCATCGCCCAGCAGGCGATGGATGGTGCCGTCTCCGGTCCGCCCGGGGCCTGCGCCGCCCCCGCCCCGCCCCGAACCGAGCGGTCGAGCAGGAGAAAGGCCCGGGCCGCCGTGGAGGCGTAATCCGGATCGTCGCGGTTGAGCAAAGCCGCCCGCCACATCAGGTCGAAGCGAGCCCGGTTGGCGAGGGCGAAGCGGACGTAGGCGATGCCCTGCGCCCGGATCCGAGCCTGCCGATCTCCCGCATCGGCCTCGGCCGCCTCGAGCGCGTCGCCGAGGTCGCGAAAGGCGCCGGTGGCGACCGCGGTGAGAAGGCCCGAGGCGTCGCCGAAATGATGGGCCGGAGCGGCCGGCGACACCCCCGCCCGGCGCGCCGCCTCGCGAAGGCTGAAGCCCTGAACGCCGCGCTCCGCCAACACCGCCTCCGCCGCCGCGATCAGCGCCGGCCGAAGCGCGCCATGATGATAGGCACGGCCGGACTTGACACTGTTCAGATCATCGTTCATAACTCGATCTGTACACCGTTAAGATTGGAGTGGCAACCTTGCTCGACCCCGCTTTCGCCTTTGGCTTCGCCAACAATTTCGGGCTGCTCGCCTGGGCGGCCCTGTTGCTCTCGCTGTTCGTGCCGAAGATCCGCGCCTTCGTCTGGTCTCTCACGCAATTCGCCGTCCCGCTCGCCTGGGCCGCGCTCTACGTCGTCCTGCTCGCCCAGGGCCTGCCCCAGGCCGAGGGCGGCTTCGATTCGATCGCGGGCGTTCGAGGCCTCTTCGCCAACGATTCGGCGCTGACCGCCGGCTGGCTCCACTATCTCGCCTTCGACCTTTTCGTCGGCACCTGGATCGCCCGCGATTCGGTCGAGCGGCGGGTCCACCCGCTGCTGGTGGCGCCCTGCCTCCCCCTCACCCTCATGTTCGGCCCCGCCGGACTGCTCGCCTACTTCCTCCTTCGCCTCGCCTTCGGTCGGCATTCCCAAACGGAGACCGCGTCATGACCGCCCTCGCCCTCCCCGCCCCGATCGGACGCCTCCCGATCCTGTCCGAGCTGGTCGAACGGCAGCGGACGCTCGCTTTCTACGGTTTCGCGACCCTGCTGCTCGCCTTGATCGCGCTGGCCCTGCAGGCGGTCGACCCGCGCACCCTCCACGGAGTCAACGTCTGGGTGAAGCCGGCCAAGTTCCTGCTCTCGGTCGGAGTCTTCGCACTGACCGCGGCCTGGCTCTGGGGCTATGTCCGGCCGGAGCGCCGCCACTCCCCGGCGCTGCGCTGGACGGCGCGGATTCTGATCGCCTCGGCCAGCTTCGAGCTCCTCTACATCGGCCTGCAGGCGGCCCGCGGGCTCGACTCGCACTTCAACACCAGCTCGCCCTTCCACATCCTCATGTACGCGCTGATGGGGGTGGCGGCGGTGATCCTGGTCGGAACCACTCTTCCGCTCGCCTGGGAGATCGCCCGGCGGCCTCGGCAGGGCCTCAGCCGAGACTTCGTCGCCGCCGTCGTCGCCGGACTTCTGCTCACCTTCCTGCTCGGCGGCGGGCTCGGCGGCTATATGAGCGCCCAGCCCGGCCATAATGTCGGCGCCGAGGGTGGCCGGCTCTTCTTCTTCGGCTGGAACCGAAGCGGCGGCGACCTGCGCATCGCCCACTTCCTCGGAATCCACGCCCAGCAGGCGATTCCGCTCCTGGCGGCGCTCGTGGCCGGCTGGAACGTTCGCGCCCGCTGGGCGGCGCTTGGGACGGGCACACTGACCTATGTGGCACTGACCCTGGCGATCTTCGCCCAGGCGGTCGCCGGCCGGCCGCTGCTCCCGCTCTAGGGACCCTAGGCGGACGCCAACCCCTCCCCGAGCTTGTCTCGGGGAGGGGGACCGCGGCGCGAAGCGTCGTGGTGGAGGGGAAAATCCGACTCCGAATTGCCCCTCCACCGCGCTTCGCGCGGTCCCCCTCCCCGAGCAAGCTCGGGGAGGAATTCAAAGGCCGTGCAACCTAATCCAGTGCCTCCCTGGCCTTCTCCCAATTGCGCCCGTCGAAGGCCCGCACCGCCACCTCCAGTCCCGACACGTCGTCGAGCGCATTGAAATTGACGCTCCACGCCTCGGGATGCGAGCGGGGCTGGTAGAAGCTTTTCACCCCGCAGACCGAGCAGAAGAGATGGTCGGCCGCCCCGGTGCCGAAGCGATAGTGGGTCAGCGCGTCCTCGCCCGACAGCAGCCGGAAATCGCCGTGCGGGACGATGAGGTGGCGAAAGCCGGTCATCGCGCAGATCGAGCAATTGCAGTCGAGCACCTCCACCTCGCGAGTCACCTCCGCCTCGAAGCGCACGGCGCGGCAGTGGCAGCCGCCGGAGATCGTCACTGGGTCCATGGCTCAGCCTTCTAGGCCGTCCGCCGGCTCCAGCCAGCCCCGATAATGGACCAGGCGCCCGAGCCAAGGCAGAGCGATCGCAACGTCGAAATGGAATCGGCCGCCTTCCTCCCACTCGCGCGCCTCGCACTTCGGCGCGAGGAAGAGGGGGAGCGGCACCGGCCCGAGCCACCAGCGCCGGATCACCATGCGCAGCCCGGTCTCGTCCGAGGGGAGGTCGAAGGCGAAGCGGATGAGGCCGAACCGCTCGGTGAGCCGGCCGCCCCGCTCGCCGAGCTCGCTTGAAAAGGGGCGACCGGAGAAATGGCGGGTCCAGCGCTCGACCCCGTCGCGCTCGGCGAAGTCGACATGGAGACGATGGGCACCCTCGCTCGGGAAACCGTGCATCGAAGCGATCATCCGGACGAGCGGGTTGCGGCCGCGTTCGACGATCGCCTCGCCGGCCGCGCCGCCGTCGCGAAGCACCTCGTGAATCGCCCGCACCGACGGCGGCAAAGCGGCGAAGCGCTCGCCCATCAGCCGAGCGTAAAGCGGCGGCGGCAACTCGCGCTCGCTCAGAGCGTGGGCGGTGGCGAGGCCGGCGAGGCTGGGCTCGAAATCCTCCAGCGTGAGCAGGCCGCCGGCATCCCGAGCGCCCGGGACGAGCGCGCCCGAGGCGAGCTTGCCGAGCAGGAGGGGGATGGCGAGGCTCGGGATTTCCGGACCGTCGCCGCGCTCGGCGATCAGGGTCCAGCGCCGCTCCAGCCGCCGGCCCGCCGCAATTCCGAACAGGCGCATCTCGAAAGCGGAGCGAAGCGAGCCGGGCCCTCGGGTCCAGCGCTGCAGGGTGGAGAGCGGGCCGGCGAAGCGCTCCGGCCGGCGAAGCCAGCCCCGGCGCACCGGCCAGCTCAGCAGCCACAGGCCGAGATTGTGCCAGAGCGCGTCGGTTCCGGCGAAGAAGCTCACGGCCGGTGTTCCGGGCAACCGGTCGGGGAGGAGCGCGAGGTCGGGCACGTCGGCGAGCGCGGCGAGACGGCGGCGCAGCGGCGCAGCCTTGTCGACCTCGAAGTCGAAGCGGCCAAGCCCCTGCCAGCCCACCGCGCTCGTCCAGCGTCCGCCGCGGCGCAGTCGGACCGGGCGGCCGAGATAGGAGAGGATGGCGGCGGTGACCGAGCGGCCGGCGGTGCCCCGGCTCGAGGCGCTCAGAACCATCTCGACGGCCGTCACGCGATCGAGGCCGTCGGCGAGTCGGGCGGCGACCGCCCCGGAAAGCGCCGGGACGCTCGAAGCCCCGGAAAGGGCCGAAACCCCTGCCGCCTTCGCACCGGCATCGAGCGCCCCGATTCCGGCGACGAAGGCCGAGCCGTCGGCGATGTCGAGATAGTGGCAGCCGGCGGCGATCGCGGCTCGAGCGGTCTCGTAGTCCGCTCCCTGGAACGGTCCGGAGGCGTCGACGACCGCGAACGGCCGGAGCCGGGCGAGCGCTTCGTCGAGGCCGGCCTCGAGCCCGACCGGAACGAGCCGTTCGCGGCCGGCGCAAAAGGCTTCGGCCCGGGCCCGGCTTCGGCCGGCGACGAGAATCTCGAAGCCCGCCCCGGCGCCGCGCTCGGCGATCCGCCCGCCGAACGTCCCATAGCCGCCGAGGACGAGAACCCGCTTCACAGGATCCGGTCGTCGACCCTCAGCGCGGAGTCGGCTTGCGCGGAGGACGGCCGCCGCCGCCCTTGCCGGGCGGGCGGCCGGGCGCGGGGCCGTCGCGCTTGGGCGGGGGGCGGCGGAACGGACGGTGCTGGGCCGCCGCCGGAGCCGCCCCCGGGCGCGGCGGACGCGGCGCCGCGGGCTCGCCGCCGGAGACCGAATAGCCCTCCTTCTGAAGCCTCGAGAAAGCGGCTCTGACGCTCGCCGAGACGGCGGTCTGCACCTCGGCCGGAAGGTCGGCGAAGGTGGTGTTGGCGTGGATCGCGTTGAGGTCGCGCAAAAGGTTGTTGGGCAGCCCCTTCGACGCCGTCTTCAAGGCCGCGATCGCGTCGAGCACGGCGGCGGCGACGATCTCCTGCATGACGTCGGTGGCGGATTTCCTCATGACCCCCTCTTAGGCGAGAAAGGGGACTGCCACTAGTGACTGTCCCAAGCGACCGTGCCCAGGCATAAGGACGGCTCAGGACGATTGGAGGACGAGATGGCGAAACGGCTCGATATGCTCATTCTGCTGGCGGGCCTCGGCCTCGGCGCCGCCTGCGCGACCGAAGCGAAGGCGCCGGCCGTCGATTATGCCGCGATCCTCGCCGATCCGGTCCGGCCCGAGGCGGATCGGGTTCGGGATCCGGACCGGAAGCCCGCCGAGCTGGTCGCCTTCGCCCGAGTCCGGCCCGGCGACAAGGTCGCCGAGCTCGCGCCCGGCGGCGGCTATTTCACCCGGATCCTCAGCGGAGTCGTCGGGGCCAAGGGCCGGATCTACGCCATGGCCGCCCGCCCCTCCCCGGCATTGCAGGAGCTGGCGGCGGCACGGCCCAACGTCCTCGTCACCGTCGCCGAGCCCGGCACGATTCCCGCGCCCGAGCCGGTGGACGTGGTCTGGACCACGCTCAACTATCACGATTTCAAGAATGTGAAGGTCGGCGACGGCGACGGCGCCGCCACGATCAACGCCGCCGCCTTTCGCGCGCTGAAGCCCGGCGGCCTGTATTTGGTCGTCGATCACGACACCGCGGCGGGCGCCGGCGCCTCGCAGACCTCTACCCTCCACCGGATCGAAGGCGCGCTGGTGAGGCGGGAAGTCGAGAGCGCCGGCTTCCGCCTCGACGGCCAGAGCGATCTCCTGCGCCACCCCGCCGACGATCACAGTATCAAGGTCCAGGAAACCGGGATCCGCGGCAAGACCGACCAGTTCGTGCTGAGGTTCAGGAAGCCGAAGGGCTGATCGCCCGCGTGGTTAACCCGCTCTTTACCCTGCCCGTTTACCATGACGGACGGAAAGAGGGGGATCTGACCATGATGGGAATATTGATGTTCGCCGCCGCCGCCAACGCTCCGGTGATGCTCGCCAGGGCCGACGAGGCGCAGTGGCGCCTGTTCGTCCGAGCCAGCCTTCAGCGCCGGGCGCCGCCGCGCGATTCGAGGCTGAGGCAGCTTCAGGGCACCGTCCGCGCGCTCGGCGACGATCGCAGCGTCATACAGGTGGCCGGGCCGAGGGGACTATAATCCCTCAGCCGCGGTTCCTGACGTAGGATCCCGGGGCAGGCTCCAGCGCCTTCAATTTGCCCTTGCCGGGCACCCGCGCCTTCACCTTCGCCGCCTTGCCGTCTTCCGAGAGGCGGGCCTGCCACCAGGGCCACCAGCTGCCTTCCTCGCGGCTGGCGCCCTCGAGCCAGGCTTCGGCCGTCTCGGGCATCGCCGTCGTTGGTCCAATAACCGTGCTTGTTGGCGCTGGGCGGGTTGATGACTCCGGCATTGTGGCCGCTTCCGCCGAGCAGGAAGGTCACCTCGCCGCCGGCCAGCCGGGCGCTGTCGTAGGTGGCCTGCCAGGCCGAGACATGGTCGTCCTTGAGACTGATCGCGATGAGGGGCGTCCTCACCGCGCCGAGGTCGATCTTCACCCCGTCCAGTTCCAGCCCGCCTTGGGCGAGCTTGTTGTCCTTGAGGATGTCGCGCGCCCATTCGAGAAGGAAGGCGCGCGGGATGTGGGCGCCGTCGGCGAACCAGTGGAGGATGTCGCTGGGCGGCGCTTCGCGGTCGAGCAGGTAATGGTTGACCACCGACGACCAGATCAGGTCGTTGGCCCGGACCGCGCTGAACAGGGCCTGCAGGTCCTGGGCGGCCATGAAGCCCTTGTGGAGCAGATGGCGCTCCATCGCGCGCATTTGCTCGGGCTCGGAGAAGGTCGCCCACTGGCCGAGATGCGAGAAATCGAACATCGTTCCGATCGTGGTCGCGGAGGCGATCCGGTCCCCCTCCCCCTTCGCCGCCAGCAAGGCGAGGGCGATCGCGGCCAGGGTGCCGCCCATGCAGAAGCCGAACAGGTCGACCTCGCGCTCGCCCGTCGCCTTCTCGATCGCGTCCAGCGCCTCGAGCGGGCCCTGGCGGATGTAATCGGCGAGCCCCTTGTCGGCGAGCTCGGGCCCGGGATTGACCCAGGAGATGACGAAGACGCTGTGGCCCTGCTCGACCAGCCAGCGGATCAGCGAGGATTTGGGCTGGAGGTCGAGAAGATAATATTTGTTCACCAGCGGCGGGACGTAGAGGATGGGACGCTTCCACACCTCGTCCGTCGTCGGCGCATATTGGATGAGCTCCATCAGCGCGTTGCGGTAGACGACGCTGCCCGGGGTGGCGGCGATGTCGACCCCGAGCTCGAACTCGGCCGCCGCCCGGCGCTGGACGATGCCCGGGCTCTCGGCGGCGTCGGCGAGCAGATTGGCGAGGCCGGAGAGGAGGCTGATCGAGCCGGTGTCGATCGCCTTGCGGATCGCCTCGGGATTGGTGAAGGCGAAATTGGCCGGCGAGATGGCGTTCAGATATTGCTGGGTGAAGAACTCGACCCGGGTGCGGGCGCCCTCGTCCAGCCCTTCCGCCTGCTCGACCATCTCGAGCGCGCGCTTGGCGGTGAGCAGATAGGCCTGCTTGAGATAATCGAAGACCGGCTCCTCGCTCCAGGCGGGGTCGTTGAAGCGGCGGTCGCCCCGCTCCGGGGCGGCGACCGGGTCGGCGGGCTTGCCGGAGGCCCGCGAGGCCGCGGACTGCCACAGCTTCAGCCAGTCGGACGCGGCCTTCTGCTGGGCTTTGATGAGCTCGCCGGGATGGGTCCACAGATGCGCCGCGAACTCGCCGAAGGCGCGCGCGGGCGCGGCGGCGTCGAAAGGCTGGGGAACATGGGGGTCGAGCGGCTTGGCCGCCGCGCTGGTGGCGAGATGGACGGCGTTGGCGACCACTTTCGACCAGGCTTCGGCGAGGTCGGCGGGGTTCGGCAGGGTTTCGGGAAGCTTGAAGACGGTGGAGGGGGTCTCGGGCATTTTCGTCCTCTCGTCATTCCGGTGAAAGCCGGAATCCATGAACACCGCGGTGCGCAGCGACGCCCGTCCGTGTTCATGGGTCCCGGGTCAAGCCCGGGATGACGCGGATCAGGCCGCCATCAGCTCTTCGAGGGCGCCGCAGTCGCGCGGGGTCACGTACAGAAAGAGCATCGCCCGGTCCGGGTTCCGAGTCGCCCAGCCCGCTTCGGGGTCGGCCGGCGTGCCGAAATTCGCAGTCACCGGGGCGTCGAGGCTGTCATAATCCGCAAAAGCGGTGGCCGTCCGAGCGTCGAACATGAAGTTTCTGCCTCTTGGAAGGGGTGATTTCCTCTCGCACAGGCGGGCAGGCGCCGCCATCGGCATTGTGCAGAGACCGCTGTGCATATATTCCCATACCCATGGCAGATTTCGACTGGAACGACGTCCGCGCCTTCCTCGCCGTCGCCCGCAGCGGCCGGCTGACCGCGGCGGCCGCCCGGCTCGGGGTCGACCATTCGACCCTGTCGCGGCGGATCGCGGCGCTCGAGCATGCGCTGAAGGCCAAGCTCTTCGACCGGAGCCCGTCGGGTTATGCGCCGACCGAGCCGGGACGGCGGCTGATGCCGCTCGCGGAGGAGATGGAGCGGCTCGCCCTCGGCGCGGCCGAGACCGTCGGAGGGAGCGCCGGGCTTGTCGCGGGGGTGGTGAGGATCGGCTCCCCCGAAGGCTTCGGCAGCTATTTCCTCGCGCCCAGGATACAGAAGCTGAAGGCGCAATATCCGCAGCTCGTGGTCCAGCTCGTCGCCGCGTCGGCCGTCTTCAGCCTCGCCAAGCGCGAGGCGGACATCGCCATCTCGGTCAGCCGGCCGCCGACCGGGCGGCTGCTGGTGTCCAAGCTGATAGACTATGATCTCGGCCTCTATGCGGCGCCGGCCTATCTGGCGGAGGTCGCCGCTATCGGAAGCTTCGGCGACCTCAAGGGCCACCGCTTCGTCAGCTATATCGGCGACCTGCTCCATTTCCCGGAGCTCGACTTCCTCCAGCAGGTCGTCCCCGGCGGGATCACGTCGATGGAAAGCAGCAACCTCGTCGCCCAGACCCGCGCGACCCTGGCCGGAGCGGGACTGTGCGTCCTCCCGGCCTTCCTTGCCCGCGAGGAGCCGGGGCTGGTGCGCGTATTGGCCGACGAAGTGAATCTCACCCGCTCGCTCTGGCTGACCGTGCACCAGGATCTGGCCGAGCTGGCGCGGGTGCGCGCGGCGGTTCGCTTCATCAAGGACGAGGTCGAGAAGGCAAAGGGACTGTTCAAGCTCTAAATCCTCCCCATGCGGAGCATGGGGAGGGGGACCAGGCGAAGCCTGGTGGAGGGGTAGGTGCCGAGGCTTCTGCCAGCTACCCCTCCACCACACTTCGTGTGGTCCCCCTCCCCATCTGGCGATGGGGAGGATCGGCGCTCCCCTCACCTCGCCCCGGGGGCCTTTCATCGAATCGCTTGTCAACTGCACTGGTTGACTCTCAAGCTGTCGCTACGGGCGAATCGATTGGCCGACAGGGAGGGTGAAGATGCGGATCGCGACCATTGCCCTGGCCCTCGCCGCCGCGCTCGCTTTGCCCGCCTGCTCCGGCGGCAAGTCGTCGGGCGAGGTCGAGCTTCTCAACGTTTCCTACGACCCGACCCGCGAGCTCTATCGCGACGTCAACGCCGCCTTCGCCCGGCAGTGGCTCCGCAAGACCGGCCAGACGATCCGTTTCAACATGAGCCATGGCGGCTCGGGCAAGCAGTCGCGGGCGATCCTCGACGGGCTCGACGCCGACGTCGCGACCCTGGCGCTGGCCTACGACATCGACGCGATAAGCCAGAGGCGGCCGGAGGTCCTCCCCGCCGGCTGGCAGGCGCGGCTGCCCAACAACAGCGCGCCCTACACCTCGACCATCGTCTTCCTCGTCCGCAAGGGCAATCCGAAGCGGATCCGCGACTGGGGCGATCTCGTCCGGCCGGGCGTCAAGGTCATCACGCCCAACCCCAAGACAAGCGGCGGCGCCCGCTGGAACTTCCTCGCCGCCTGGGGCTACGGGCTGAGGCGCGGCGGCTCCGAAGCCGCGGCGCGCGACTTCGTCACCCGCCTCTACCGCAACGTTCCGGTGCTCGACACCGGCGCTCGCGGCTCCACCACCACCTTTGCCGAGCGCGGCATCGGCGACGTCCTGATCGCCTGGGAGAATGAAGCCTTCCTCGCCCAGCGCGAATTGGGCGCCGGCAAGTTCGAGATGGTGACTCCGTCCCTGTCGATCCTCGCCGAACCGCCGGTCGCCCTGCTCGAAGGCAATGCCAGGAGGCGCGGCACCGCCCAGGTCGCCGAGGCCTATCTGCGCTTCCTCTACACGCCCGAAGCGCAGGAGATCATCGCCCGCCATTATTACCGTCCGCGCGACCCGGCGGTGGCGGCGAAGCACGCGGCCACCTTCCCGCAAATCGCCATGCTCCAGATCGACAAGGATTTCGGCGGCTGGGGCGCGGCCCAGAAGAAATATTTCGACGACGGCGGAGTCTTCGATTCCGTCTATTCCGGAATCCGGCGCCGATGACGACCGGCTCGCTCGCGCTCGCCGCGAGCCCCCCGCCCGGAGCGCGGCGCCGCTGGTTCGGCGAGCGCACCGCCTTGCCCGGCTTCGGCCTCACCTTCGGCTTCACTTTGGCGTGGCTGTGCCTGATCGTCCTCATCCCGCTGAGCGCCGTTTTCATCCGGACCGCCGGAATGGGCTGGAGCGAGTTCGTCGCCGTGGCTCTGTCGGAGCGAGCGCTGTCCGCCTACAAGGTGAGCTTCGGCACCGCTTTCGCCGCGGCCGGAGTCAACGGGATCTTCGGGCTGCTCATCGCCTGGGTGCTGGTCAGGCACGATTTTCCGGGCAAGCGGATCGTCAGCGCGCTCGTCGACCTGCCCTTCGCGCTTCCGACCGCGGTCGCCGGGATCGCCCTGACCGCGCTCTATGCGGAGAATGGCTGGCTCGGCCAATATCTGGTGCCGCTCGGGATCGACGTCGCCTTCACCCCGCTCGGGATCGTCGTCGCCCTGATTTTCATCGGCCTTCCTTTCGTCGTCCGCTCGGTCGAGCCGGTGCTGGCCGACATCGGCCCGGAGATCGAGGAAGCGGCTCAATCGCTCGGCGCCAGCCGGCTGCAGACGATGCGCCGAGTGATCCTCCCCGCCATCCTTCCCGCCTGGCTGACCGGATTCGCCATGGCTCTGGCCCGGGGAGTCGGCGAATATGGGTCGGTGATCTTCATCGCCGGCAACATGCCGTTCCGGTCCGAGATCGCCCCTCTGCTGATCGTCACCCAGCTCGAGCAATATGATTATGCCGGGGCGACCGCGATCGCGGCGGTGATGCTGGTCATCTCGTTCACCCTGCTCCTGCTCATCAACCTCCTGCAGGCCTGGGCGCGAAGCCGGAGCCTCGACTGATGGCGTCCCTGCGCAAATCGGAGGGCCGCCTCGCCCGAATGGTTCTGCTGGCCGTCGCCATGACGTTCCTCGCGCTGTTCCTGCTGCTGCCCTTGATCTCGGTCTTCGTCGAGGCTCTGAAGGGCGGAGTCGGGGTCTATCTGGAAAGCGTCACCCAGCCCGACGCGATCGCCGCGATCAAGCTGACCCTGCTGGTCGCCGCGATCGCGGTTCCGGTGAACGTCGCCTTCGGCCTCGCCGCGGCCTGGGCGGTGACCAAGTTCGACTTTCCCGGCAAGTCCATCCTGGTCACCTTCATCGACCTGCCCTTCTCGGTCTCGCCGGTCGTGTCCGGCCTGATCTACGTGCTTCTGTTCGGAGCCCAGGGCTGGTTCGGGGAATGGCTCGCGGCCCGCGACATGCACATCATCTTCGCCGTTCCGGGGATCGTCCTGGCGACGATCTTCGTCACCTTCCCCTTCGTCGCCCGCGAGCTCATCCCGCTGATGACCGAGCAGGGCCGCGGCGACGAGGAGGCGGCGGTGTCGCTGGGCGCCAGCGGCTGGCAGGCCTTCTGGCACGTCACCTTGCCCAACATCCGCTGGGGCCTGCTCTACGGGGTCCTGCTGTGCAATGCCCGGGCGATGGGCGAGTTCGGAGCGGTGTCGGTCGTCTCCGGCCATATCAGGGGCCGGACGAACACCATGCCGCTTCACGTCGAGATATTGTACAACGAATATAATTTCGCCGCGGCCTTCGCCGTCGCTTCTTTGCTCGCCCTTCTCGCCTTGCTCACTTTGGTGCTGAAGAGCGCGCTCGAATGGCGCTACGGCTATCATGGAAAAGGCGGGGGCCATTGAGCATCGCGGTCGACAATGTGGTGAAGCGCTTCGGCAATTTCGCGGCTCTCAACGGAGTAAGCCTCGAGGCGAAGCCGGGCGAGTTCCTCGCTTTGCTCGGCCCCTCGGGCTCGGGCAAGACGACCTTGCTCAGGATCATGGCGGGGCTCGAATTCCCCGACGCCGGCACCGTCCTGTTCGAAGGCAAGGACGTCACCGGCCTGGGCGTCAGGGACCGAAGGATCGGCTTCGTCTTCCAGCATTACGCCTTGTTCCCGCACATGAACGTCGCCGACAACGTCGCTTTCGGCCTGACCGTCAAGAGGCGGCGCGAGCGGCCCAAGCGCGCCGAGATCCAGCGCCGGGCCCAGGAGCTTCTCGATCTCGTCCAGCTCGGCCATCTCGGCAAGCGCTACCCGGCCCAGCTGTCCGGCGGCCAGCGCCAGCGGGTCGCCCTGGCTCGGGCGCTCGCCGTCGATCCCAAGCTGCTCCTGCTCGACGAACCGTTCGGAGCGCTCGACGCCAAGGTGCGCAAGGAGCTTCGGCGCTGGCTCAGGGACCTGCACGACCGGATGGGCCTGACCTCGGTCTTCGTCACCCACGATCAGGAGGAGGCGCTCGAGCTCGCCGACCGGGTGGTGGTGATGGACCAGGGGCTGATCGAGCAAATCGCCCCCCCGCAGGCCATTTACGACGAGCCCGCGAGCGCCTTCGTCTTCGATTTCGTCGGCGATTCGAACCGGATCCCGGTGACCGTCGAAAAGGGCCGGGTGCTGTTCGGCGGCGCCGCCCTCGACGTGCCGGTGGAGCCGGTCGCGGACGGGCCGGCCTTCCTCTATTTCCGGCCGCACGATGCGGCCCTGGTCGACGAAGGCGTGGCGGGCGCCCTGCCGATGCAGATCTGCCAGGCCATCCAGCTCGGCGGGATTACCCGCATCGAAGGCAATATCCCCGGCGTCGAACCGCTGATCGACGTCCGCCTCGCCGACGGCAACGTCCCTTCGGCCGGACGAGCGACCGGCCTGAAGCTTCGTCGCGCCCGGCTGTTTCCGGCGCCGCCGGGCGGGGCCTGAAGGCGGCGAAGAGCCGGCCGCAAGGGCGCCAAAAACCAATTTGCGGATGATCGCGCCACCAGCGCCCCGATCGATTTCAGTCGCTTAGCAATCGGTGCCTGGCACCGAATATCCGCCATGCCAATCGTCTTTCAGGCGGGTCGACGCGGTGAGATTGATGAGGGCGCTCGATACGTCGAAGCCGGGGCCGGAGAGGAAAATTCAGCCCTCGCTGGCATTTTGCTCCAACCTCTCTTATTTTGCGCTTCAGGAGCGGTGGGGAGTGAACATGCTGCCGGGGCTTGTCGCGTATCTCGATTCAGTGAAGGCCCGCGATCCGGCACCCCGGAGCCGCTGGGAAGTGCTTCTTTACCCCGGCGTCTGGGCGCTCGGCTTCCACCGCCTGGCGCACTGGCTGTACAAGGGCGAGCTCTATTTCCTCGCCCGCTTCGTCAATCACCTGAGCCGCTTCCTGACCGCGATCGACATCCATCCCGGCGCCTCGGTCGGCCGGAATTTCTTCATCGACCACGGCTTCGTGGTGATCGGCGAGACGGCGGTGATCGGCGACGACGTCACCATCTACCAGCAGGTCACCCTGGGCGGCACCAACCCGACCGACGGCCTTGCCGGCAAGCGCCACCCGACGATCAGCGACCATGTCATCATCGGCTCGGGCGCCCAGGTGCTTGGGCCGATCACGGTCGGACCGCGCGCCCGCATCGGCGCCAATGCGGTGGTCACCAAGGACGTTCCCGAAGGCGCGACGATGATCGGCATCCCGGCGCGCTCCACCCTGCTCAGCGCCGAGCAGAGCAGCTCCGGCAGCTTCCTCCCCTACGGCACGCCTTGTTCCGAGCAGTTCGATCCGGCCACCCAGAAGCTCGAATTGCTCCAGTGCGAGGTCGAGGGCCTGAGGCGGCGGCTCGCCGAGCTGATCGAGGAACGGGACGGCCAGACCAGAAAGGGGCGCGGCCGCGCCTGATGGGCATCGTCCTCCCTTTTCCGGGAGCCTCTTCGCCGCAGATCGGCTTCACCCGGGCCGAGCTCAAGCGGATCATCGACCTCTACGGACGGATGGTGGCGGCGGGGCTGTGGCGCGATTACGCGGTCGAGTTCGGCCGCGACGGCGCCGCCTTCTGGGCCTTTCGCAGAACCGCCGAGCGTCCCGAATACAGGATCGAGAAGAGGCCCGGCCTGCGGAGCCGGCAAGGCATGTGGGCCCTGGTCAACGAGGCCGGAATAGTGGTTCGCCGAGGCGACGAACTGGGACCGGTGCTGGCGCCGCTCGAGCGGCGGCTGCTCAAGGTGGTCGAACGGATAATCCTCCCCATCGAAGATGGGGAGGGGGACCAGGCGGAGCCTGGTGGAGGGGTAAATGGCTGAGGCCTCGTCAGTTACCCCTCCACCACCCTTCGGGTGGTCCCCCTCCCCATGCTTTCGCATGGGGAGGAGAGATCAGGCGGCGACCACCGCCCGGTCGGTGATCGGCAGCCGCGCCTGCAGCGCCGGCGGCAGCGGGCGGACGACCGAGCGGCGGACGCCGTGCCAGAAGGCCGAGAGCAGGAGCAGCCCGGAGCCGATCACGAAGGCGGCGAGCGCGATGTTGAGCTCGACCGCTCCGAACTCGCGGAACAGGCTGATCAGGGCGAACAGCACGTAGGCGAGCGCCGAGACCAGCAAGGCGCGCCGGTCGATCGCCAGCGCGGTCAGGCCGAGCAGGACATAGACTCCGAGCACGACCAAGGCCTCGCCGATCGTCGCGTCGCCGTCGGTCAGGCCGAGCAGCGAGAAGATCGGGTGGACGATCAAGGGCGCCGACAGCAGATGAAGCCAGAAAGCGACGTCCGAACGACGGGTTTCGCGGGCGCGGTCGGACGAATCCCACCACATGGCGAAGAGGAAGACCCCGAGGCCGAGGACGAGGGCGCTGACCAGCATGGCATTTTCCAGCTGCGGAACGTCGCCGACCGCGGAGGCGATCAGGGCCATGACCACGCCGACCACGGTCGATGCCGCGACGGCGACGGTGATCGGAACCCGGAACCGGCGCCAGTGAAGCCAGGTGGCTCCGGCGGCGACCGCTGCCGAGGCGGCGACGACCAGGGCGATGGCCTGCTCGTTATTTTCGAAGCGGGCCTCGCCGATGGCGAGGACGAGGGTGGCGAAGGCGGTGAGCAGGACTCCTCCGGTGAAGGCGAGCAGAAGGATGATGCTCGGAAGCGCCATGCGCCGCTTGCGGGTGAAGAATTCAGCGAGCCCCCAGGCGGTGGCGGCGACGAACAGTCCGGCGAAGGGCGAGGGGCCGTCGCCGTCGATCTGCGGCCCGACCGCATTGCCGATCCAGCCGACCGCGAACAAAAGGATCGCCGCGGCGATGGCGACGAAAATGTCGTTGAAGCCGGTGAGGAGCCGGAAATGCTCCTCGTCGACCACGGCGGCGCCGCTCCGGCTCGCCACGTAGGTGCGGAAGCCCGACGCGGCGTCCGGGCTCAACGCCCCCGCCGCGACCGCCGCTTCCAGATCGCTGTCGCTATACATGGTGTTTCCTCCCTGAACGGGCGGCGTATAGCATTAGTGTATTAGTGTTGCAATACGGCAAAGCTCATCCTCCCCGCGGCGCAGCCGTGTGGAGGGGGACCACCCGAAGGGTGGTGGAGGGGTAACTGGCACAGGCGTGCACCATTTACCCCTCCACCATGCTGCGCATGGTCCCCCTCCCCGAGCAAGCTCGGGGAGGATTTGCGTCAGCCCTGGAGCATTTTCATGATCAGCATCGCCTGCTCGGCGCCGGACTGGGGGACGATCTCGCAGCGTGCGGTCGCAGATCCTGTCCCAATTGGCGGCAACCTCCTCGACCGTGCGGCGGCCTTCCGGCAGAACGTAGCCGGGGGTGAGGGTGACATAGGCGGCCTGGACGACTCCGCCGCCCGCTCCGACGATGGCGTTGCTGGGCGCGTCCTGCGAGACGAGGTAGAGGGCGGCCGGGACGACATTGTCGGGGTTGAACAGTCCGAGCAGGTCGGGCGGGAAGATGTCCTCGGTCATCCGGGTCGCCGCGGTCGGGGCGATGGTGTTGACCCTTATGTCGTATTTCGCGCCTTCGAGGTGGAGAGTCTTGGCGAAGCCGGCGAGGCCCAATTTGGCGGCGCCGTAATTGGCCTGGCCGAAATTGCCGTAGAGGCCGGTCGAGCTCGAGGTCATCAGGATCCGGCCATAGGCCTGCTCGCGCATCGTCTCCCACACGGCCTTGGTGCAGATGGCCGAACCGATCAGGTGGACGTCGACGACGGCCCGGAAATCCTCGACGCTCATCTTGGCGAAGCTCTTGTCGCGCAGGATCCCCGCATTGTTGACGAGGATGTGGACCGAGCCCCAGCGCGCCTTCGCCGCGGCGATCATCGCCTCGACCTGCTCCGGCTCGGTGACGCTGGCGCCGTTCGCCATCGCCTCGCCGCCGGCCGCCTCGATCTCCTCGACG
The DNA here is from genome assembly GCA_963850005.1 of uncultured Alphaproteobacteria bacterium. GTDB lineage: Bacteria > Pseudomonadota > Alphaproteobacteria > Sphingomonadales > Sphingomonadaceae > Allosphingosinicella. Next base: position 271,878 of record CAWKJG010000003.1, on the reverse strand, counting down.
ACCTTGCGGGCCGAGTCGGAGCGGCCCGAGCCGTCGCGGGCTCCGCCGAGGTCGTTCACCACCACTTTGGCGCCGCGCCGGGCAAGCTCGAGCGCATAAGCGCGACCCAGGCCGCCGCCGGCGCCGGTGACGATGGCGACTCGGCCTTCGAAGCTGATGGTCATGATTCTGCGATCCTCCGGCTGTCCTGAAGCGGGAGGGCTCATGGCAGATCGGAACGGGCGAGGACAATGGGGCGCCGCGAACGGCGCCCCTGCCGGCGCCTATTTGGCGCGGCCCCGCTCGTAGGTCTGGGTGCAGCGGTCGGTCACGGTGCGCGTGCACGGCGGCAGCGGCCCCGAGGCGGTCGGCGTCGGCGGTGCGACGGTCGGCATCGGACTGCCGGCCGGTACGGTGCGCGCGCCCTCGTTATAGCCGGCGGGAGCGGTGGCGGCGTCCGAAATGACCTTTACGCCGCGGGCGTCGGTTTCAGGCGAGGCATTGCCCGGCGCGACCGTCTGCGCGGCGCCGGTGCTCATCGTCGACATGTTGCCGGGGGCGGGCGTGACCGTGGTCGTGTCGGTCGTCGGGGTCATGTCCGCCGTCGTCGTGGTATCGGTCGTCGTCGTCGTCGCGGGCGGCGGGATCGAGGTCGTCGCGTCCGGCGGCGGGGTCGTCTCGGTCGTCGTGTCGGTGGTGGTTTCGGTCGTCGTATCGGGTTCTTCCGTCGTCGTCTGAGCGACGGCGGCGCTGCCGAGCATGAGCGCGGCAGCCATCATGACAAGCTTCATTTCGAGCCTCCTCCTGGGTGGGGCGGGCCGCGTTCGAAGCGGCACACCGTTCCTAAACGAGGCCGGACCCGTTTTTCTCCTCGGACGGTCGGCAGAAGGAAACGGGGCACCCGGGAAACGGGTGCCCCATCGGCCTAGCGGCGGACTCCGCGCTCATAGGCCTGGACGCAATGGTCCTTGACTGTTTTCGAGCAGCGCGGCGCAGTCGCACCGCTCGCGGGCGAGGCAGCGCCGGCTTCGCAGGTCGGATAACCGGTCGTGTTGGCATTGTAGCCCGCGGGCGTGCAGGCCATGCCGTCGGGATCCGTGCCCTGTTGGGTGACGCCGCGCGGTCCGCTGGCCTGCGAGACGTCGTCGACCGTGTTGCCGGATTGCGCCAGAGCGGCGCTGCCGAGGGTCAAAGCCGCGGCGAACAGGATGATTTTCATGGAAAGGGTCCTCCTTGGACAAGCGGCCGCGCCTACTCCGGCGGCCGATCCCTAAACGAGGTCGAAACGATTTTTCTCCCGCCAACCGTCCACAAGCGGGACAGCGAGGCTCGGCCCGTCTCGCCATTGCGCCGCTTTACCCTTATGAAAGAGGCTTGGTCCTAGAGGCGGGCGACGATGAGCGAGCAAAGCGACATTTCCGGCGAGGAAGGAATTGGACGGCCGAGCCGCCGGGTCGTGCTGGCGCTCGGCGCCGCCGCGGCCTCGACGGTGGTGACGATCCGCCCGGCGCTGGCGCAGACCGCCGGCTCGGTGCTCAATTGCGAGATTCCGGTGCCGGCGCCCCAGGCCGGGTCGGGCAAATTCATCGCCGCCGACGGAAGCCTGGTTCCGGCAGGCACTCCGGGCGCCTATCCGCCGCTCGCCCGGCCGCTCAAGGGCGAGGAGGTCAAGGCGATGCTGAACGGCGGCCGCGGCCCCGCCGGCGTGAACAGCGAGGCTGCCCAGGCCTATGCCAACTATATTCGCCGTCTGCAGGCGGGGATGAGCGGCTTCACCTGCTACGCCTCGCTGCAGATGCCGCGCTGACCCGCGGGGCGGCCGGAATGGCCGCGTCCAGCTACGCCACCGACCCGCCCGAGACGATGCGCCGGGTGGAGCTCGAGGGCCTCACCCTCCTTTACCACCGCACCTCCGGCCTAACCCACTTCCTCGCACCGCCCGCGCCCCAGATCCTCGACGTCCTGGCCTCGGGTCCGGCGAGCGCGGCGGAAATAGCGGCGCGAATGGGCGAGTCGTTCGAGATCGAGTCCGAAGACCCGGCGGCCGCCATCGCGGCGAGGCTGGCGGAGCTGGAAGCGGCGGGACTCGTCTGGCGGGCATGAACCATGTCTTTCGCCTGCAGGTTGGGCCGGTATCCTTCCGAATCGGCTCGCAATGGGGCGGCCCGATTGCCCAGCTGCGGCGGCTCTATGCCGGCTATCCCGAGCCCGACGGAGTTCTGCGACTTCACCGTGCGCCTGGAGGCGGAGCGGTTCTGGCGGCGCTGGCTGCGCCCTTCGGTGGCGATTCGCGGCGATTATGTGCTGCCCGACGCGGCGCCGCTGCCGCTGGCGCAGGGTCTGCTCGCCGCCGAGATGGGCATGAACCTGCAGATGGCGCTGGGGCAGAAAAAATTCCTGCTGCTCCACGCCGCAAGCGTCGAGCGCGACGGGCGGGCGCTGCTGATGACCGGCCATTCGGGCGCCGGCAAATCGACCCTGGGCGCCCTCCTGGGCGAGCGCGGCTGGCGCTTCATGGGGGACGAATTCGCCTTGCTCGACCTGGCGGACGGGACTCTCCATCCTTTCCCGCGCGCGGTCAGCCTCAAGAACGAGTCGCTCGGCCTGTTCGACGGAGTCGATCCCGCCCGGTTCGGGCCGGTGCTGAGCGGCACGCCCAAGGGCAGGATCCGCCACCTTCGTCCGAACGACGAGGCGGTGGCGCGAATGGGGGAGCCGGCGCGGCCGGTCATGATCCTCTTCCCCCGCTTCGGGCGCGACCTCGAGCCCGTCGTGCGCGAGGTCGGCGCGGCGGAGGCTTTCATGCGGCTCACCCAGGCTTCGACCAATTACGTCGCTTTGGGCGAGCGCGGTTTCGACGCCCTCACCCGCTTCGTCGGCGCCTTGCCCTCCAGGGCGATCGACTATGCCGATACCGCCCAGGCGGAAGCGCTGGTCGACACCCTGTGGCGAAGCGCATGAGGGACGCGCGCTGGCTCGTCAGGCTGCTCGCCGACCCGTCCGCCGCCGGGCAGGTCAGGGACTGGACGTCGCTGATCGCGCTGGCCCGGGCCGAATCGCTGGCCGGGAGTCTCGCCTGGCGGCTCGAGGGACAGGCGCTTCCGCCGCGGGTCGACGCCTTGCTCGTTGCCGCCCGGAGCGACGGCGAGGCGGCTCGAGCGCAGGCCCTGTGGGAAGCGGAGATGGCGCGGCGGGCGCTGGCGCCGCTCGCGGTGCCGGTCGTCCTGCTCAAGGGCACCGCTTATGCGGCCGCCGGGCTCGACGCGGGCCGCGGCCGCTCGATCGGCGACCTCGACATCCTCGTGCCCCGCCTGGCCCTGCCCGACGTCGAGCGCGCTCTTGCTCGCCGCCGGCTGGGAATGGGTCAAGGAGGATGCCTACGACGATCAATATTATCGCCGCTGGATGCACGAGCTGCCCCCGCTCATCCACCGCGAGCGCGACCGGATGATCGACGTCCACCACGCCATCCTGCCCCCGACCGCGCGCCCGAAGCCCGACATGGAGGCGATGATCGCGGACCGGCTGGAGCTTGCCGACGGCCTGTTCACGCTGTCGCCGCCCGACATGATCGTCCACGCTGCGGCGCATCTGTTCGCGGACGGCGACTTGGCGGGGGGGCTGCGCAACCTGTGGGACATAGACCGGCTGCTGCGCGAGTTCGCGGAGCGGGATCCGAACTTCTGGCCAAGGCTGCGCGAACAGGCGGAACGGCATGGCCTGCTCTCCGCGGTCGGACGGGCGGTCCGACTCGCCCACCGCCTCTACGCAACCCCCGTTAATTGGGGACAGGCACCAATTTCCCGCGGCACGGCGTCCACCGAAAGGCCGCGACGCCCGGAAATTGGTGCCTGTCCCCAATTAACCGACGCGCTTTTCAGGCGCCGGCTGCTTGCTCGGGACGGGTGGGGACGAGCGCGAAATCCGCGTCACCCGCTTCGGCTTCTACGTCCGCTCGCACTGGCTGCGCATGCCGCCGCTGATGCTGGCCCGGCATTTGTGGGTGAAGGCGAGGCGGTAAAGTCCGACCGCAGGCCGAAGCCCACGGCCGGACCCTTTACGGAAGCCCAATCCTTTCGGACCGGGCCTCCAGGGAAAGCCTTGTCTTTCCCCGGAGATAAAAGCTCCGCGTTTCCGCTAAGCTTGGACCTCTAACGACAAGTATAATATAGCGGACGAAAGCGGCTCGCAAGCATAGAAGGCGCCGGGGGAATGACGCTCAAAATCCTGGACGTGCGGATCGGGCAGGTAGGAGTGGAAGCGTCTCGAGCCTCGCTCGAAAAAGCGGCGCCGGGGCCGCTCGGCGGCATCGGCTATTCGCTCGCCTACAAGAAAGCTTTTGCGGGGGCTCAGGCCGGCGGCGCCGGCCATGCTTTGCCGTGGGATTCGCAAAAGCCCTACCTCAACAAATTCTGGAGGAAATACGTTACCGACCGAATGCTCAGCGAGGATCCGAAGCAATGGCCGGACGTCGCCTGGAACCTGCTGGTGCCCTTCAAGGCGACCGCCGCCCTCCCTCTCGTCCACCTCCACCCGGACGAACTGCGCACCTATTCGGAATCCTATGCGTGGCCGACGGGCGTGGGCCTGATCTGGAACAGCTCGATCCGGACCTCGACCGACGTCGATGGGCTGGTCTCGATCCTCGCCGACATCCGGAACGGGAAAATATCCTATGAGGCGGCCGACGGCACCACCGGCCCGGCATTGCCGATGAAGACGCTTTATCACCAAATGCTCGATTCTGTCCGCGACCAATTGTGGGACACGCAGCAGAAGGGCCAGCGCTCCGACCCGATGACGATCGTCTCGATCGTCCAGGCGGAGGCCGATCCCGCCGATCCGAAGGCGGTGCCGGACGCGCTCCAGCGCCTGCTCGACGGCATTGCCCGCGAATGGAACGACCGGCCGGTGACTCTGCCGGGCGACGTCCGAGCGGCCAGCGGCGGCACGGTCTATGCCGCCGAAGGCCTCCGTCTCGCCTGGGTTCCCGCCAATTTCCTCTCGCAAAGTCGCGGACGCCCGGGAAACTGCCTCCATCGCAACCTGCTGCTTGCGTCGATGCAGGTCGAGATGCTTGCGGCGGCCGCGCGCATGCTGGCGGCCCACAAGCGCAATAACGGGCTTCCTGGCCACTTCCAGTCTACCGTCGAACGCGTCCTCGAAGGAAGCGCGGCGGTACTTTCGGGCGAAAGCTATTCGGCGCCGCATCTGCGCGCCCAGCTCGAACGGCAACCGGTCGCCCACGCACTCTCCGAACTGAGCGAATCATGAGAGCGGCAATCGCCGCGGCGGCGGCACTGCTGACGGCCGCCGCGGCGCCCGCGCCGGAGGCCGATCCGTCGATCCCGGCCAAGGTCGGGCTTACCCGCGCCTTCGACTCCCTGGACGATGACATCAGATGCAAAGGCAAGAATCACGAAACGCTCTTCCTCAACGTCGCCAATGAAGGAAAGACGGATTTCCACGTCCGGCGTATCACCTTGCGGGCGCCCGCCGACCTGGAGTTCTGCGATCCGAAAACCGGGCGCTCGGCGGGTATCAGCCTCTCTCGCAACGACCTCGTCCCTGCGGGCCGCCGCGACGTCTTCCCGCTGGAGATCGGCACCCGCGACCGGCTCCGTTCCGGCACCTTCCCGCTCATCCTCGAAGTCGCGTTGGGAACGGACCCACCGGATGATGTTCGCGTCGATCGCCTGCTCGCCACCGACCAGGTGCAGCTTCAGATCCAGGGCCTGTCCGATGTCCTCAAGGTGCTGGGCGTGCCGACCTTGTTCCTGCTTCCAGGCTTTCTGGTCCTCGCCGCCCTCGCCGCGCTTCGGTCGGAATGGAATTGGGAGAATGCGACCAAACCCCTGAGCCCGACCTTCTGGATCATCGCGATACCGGTCTCGATGCTGATATCGCTGGCTTATACCCTTCTGGGGGGCCTGATGGGCCGGCCGGCGGACCTTTCGGAACGCTTCAACCTCGGCGATGTCGCGGTCGTCTGGCTGGTCTCTCTCACCATCGGCGCCGTGGCGGGCGCGGTGATCAGATATTGTCAGACGACGCGCGCGAGAAAGGCTCAACAGCAGGCTGGCCAGGACCTGGCCGGCCGAACGATCGTCGGCGCCGATCCGCCTCTGGCGGTGCTGGAGAAGCTCGTCCGCCTCGGCACGAGCTGGCCAATGCTTCTGCACGCCGCCGGGACTCGGCAGGGATTCCTCGTCGGACCGGATGGCGGGGACACTCGGTGGCTGCTCCCACAGACGGTCTTGAAGCGGGAAAAGCCCGACACGATGACCGACGAAACGTGGGAAAAGCTGGCCGAGGAATTCGGCAACTTTCTCGACGGCCCGCCGACAATTCCCGATCTCGTCGAGGGTCTCAAGGGCCGGTTCGCGCCCTTGCTTCCGCTCAAGTGGCGGGACTCGGGAATTCCCTACGCGCTAGGCCCGCAGGAGACCCCGGGCCCGGCCGCCAAGCGCAATTTCATCTTCTGGGAGTGACCGATCCGGCGCCTCGCTAGGCCGACGCGCCCTCGAGCGGTTTCCAGCCCAGCTCCTCGAAGGGCGGGCTGTAGCCGCGCCGGCGATATTGCTGCTCGGGCAGGTCGAAGGCGACGCTTCGGTCGACCACCCGCGCCGTGTCGGGCGATCCGTCCGAGCCGCGCGTCTTGTAGGTACCCTTGCCGTCCATGACGCCTCCTGGTCGGACCCTGTCTACAGCAAGTCGGGCGTCGCGGCGAGGCGTTCGAGCGCTCCCGCCAACTCGCCATAATCGTCGATGACGGCGTCGGCGCCGAGCGCCTCGACCGGCCGGTCGGAGAAGCCGAAGCTGACCGCGACGAACGGCACGCCCGCCGCCCGGGCGGTGTCCGCGTCGGTGATCGAATCGCCGACCAGGACGGCGCGGCCGCCGCCGGCCCGGGCGACCGCCTCCCGCAGGGGGGCGGGATCGGGCTTGCGGACGGGCAGAGTGTCGCCGCCCACCACGACGGCGAAGCGATCGCTCCAGCCGAGCGCCTCGAGCAGCTTCAGAGTCTAGGGCTTCGGGCTTGTTGGTGCAGATGGCGACAGCGGCCCCTGCCCTCTCGATTTCGTCGAGCGCCTCCGCCGAGGCCCGGGTAAAGCCTCGTTCCGTCGCAGATATGCGCGGCATAATGTTCGAGGAAGATCGGATAGCCGCGCTCGACCAGCGTCTCCGGCGCCTCCCCGCTCACCGCCAGGCCGCGCCTCAGCAGGGCCCGGCCGCCATGGCCGATCAGATGACGCACCAACTCCGGCGGGACCGGCGGCCGGCCGAGCGCGATCAAGGCGTGGTTGAGCCCTCCGGCCAGATCGGGCGCGGTATCGGCGAGGGTGCCGTCGAGATCGAAGGCGACGACGTCGAAGGGGAACATGGGCATGCGCCGGCTTTCGCCGCGCCGGTATGGAAATGGCAAGCTTAACGTGCGATTGGCCGGCCATGAGCAGGCCGCTTGCCGCGATAATCCTTGCCGCCGGCAAGGGGACCCGGATGAAATCCGATCTCCACAAGGTGCTTCACCCGATTGCGGGGCAGCCGATGATCGAGCATCTGCTGGCCAGCGTCGAGGCGCTCGGCGCCGAGCGGGTCGTCGTCGTCGTCGGCGACCGGCGCGCGCAGCTCGAGGCGGCGCTCGCCGGGCGGGGCGTGCATTTCGCCGTGCAGGAGCCGCAGCTCGGCACCGCCCACGCCGTCCTCCAGGCAAAAGACGCGCTCGCCGGCTTCGACGGCGACGTCCTGCTGCTGTCGGGCGACGTCCCCTTCATCCGGCCGGTGACGATGCGCGCGATGCTCGACGCCCTGCACGGCGGCGCCGCTCCGGCCGTGGTCGTGCTCGGCTTCCGTCCGCCCGACGCCGGCGCCTACGGCCGGGTCGTCGCCGGCGCGGACGGGCGAGTCGCCCGGATCGTCGAGCATAAGGACGCGAGCGAGGAGGAGCGCGCCATCGGTTTGTGCAACTCGAACCTCTTCGCCATCCGGTCGAGGGATCTGTGGCCCCTGCTCGAGCGGGTCGGCAACGACAATGCGCAGCGCGAATATTACCTCCCCGACATCGTCGGGATCGCCGCCGGCGACGGCCGGGCGAGCTCCCTTATCGAGGGCGAGGCGGCGGAATCGATCGGCCCCAACAGCCGCGCCGAGTTCGCGCTCGCGGAAAGCGCCTGGCAGTCGCGCCGCCGAGCCGAGGCGATGGCCGAGGGGGCGACCCTGATCGCGCCCGAGACGGTATGGTTCGCCTTCGACACTCGCCTCGGCCGCGACGTCACGATCGAGCCCAACGTCTTCTTCGGCCCCGGAGTCGCCATCGCCGACGGGGTCCGGATCCGCGCCTTCAGCCATATCGAGGGCGCGGCCATCGCCGCCGGCGCCGAGATCGGCCCCTACGCCCGGCTCCGGCCGGGGACCATCGTCGGCGAGAAGGCCAAGATCGGCAATTTCGTCGAGACCAAGAAAACCAAACTCGGCGCCGGCGCCAAGGCCAACCACCTCACCTATCTCGGCGATGCCGAGGTCGGCGCCGGCGCCAATGTCGGGGCCGGCACGATCACCTGCAATTATGACGGCTATTTCAAATATGGCACCGTCATCGGCGAGGGCGCCTTCATCGGCTCCAACTCGGCCCTGGTCGCCCCCGTCAGAATCGGCGCCGGCGCCATCGTCGGCGCGGGCTCGGTGGTGACGAGGGACGTCGAGGCGGATTCGCTCGCGCTGGCCAGGGGCATCCAGGAAGCGAAGCCCGGCTGGGCCGCCCGCTTCCGTGCGGCGATGACGGCGAAGAAGAAAGCGGGCTAGGGTCCGTACTCAATAGCCGCAACGGCCATGACGGGTCGGAGAAGCGGTCAGGGTTAGGAGCGAGCGAGCGAGCGATGCTCGACGCATCGTGACCGACGAGCGACGACGCCATGGCCGCCTCTCCGCCCCGCCGCTTCGCGGTATTGAGTACGGACCCTAGGTCCGCGAGCGGCGCTGCTCGCGGATGAATTGCAGCTCGCCCTTCGCGCCGTCATCGTTCGGGTCGATCTCCAGGCATTTGCGGAACATCTTCTCCGCCTCGTCGAGCTTGCCCTGCTCGATCAGAACGAAGCCCATGCCGCGCAGGGCCCGCGAGCGCTCCGGCTTGCGGCGGTGTTCCGCGACCAGGCCGGCGACATCCTCGGCCTTCTCGAACCGGGCATAGGCCTGGTCCCATTCGCGTCGGTTCTTGTGCCACTCGCCGAGCTCGGCGAGATATTGCGAATTGGCCGGCGACAGTGCGACCGCGCGCTCGAACAGGGGACCGGCCGCATCCGTGGATCCCGAATCCACCAGCGCAAAGCCCTTGAGGAAGAGCGCGAGCGACCATTCCGGCCCGACCGCCACCGCCTCCTTCTTCGCCGCCGCGGCCTCCAGCATGTACATCAGGGTCTCCGCGGTGGACCGGGCGGAGTAGATCTGCCGCTTTTCGCCCGCATGCGCCTTTTCCTCGGCGGCGATGACCCGATCGAGCAGCGGGATCGCCTCGGCCGCCTTCTTGTCGTGAATGAGGATCACCGCGCGCTCGATCAAGGCGTTCTGGGCAGCGGAATCGGGCGCGGACGCGGCGGGCGGGACCGCCCGCTGCGCGGCGGCGGGCAGCGGCGCTGCCAGGAGCAGAAGCAAGAATGCGAGACATTTCATGGCAAGGTCCCCCGGAGCGCCAGCCTAACGCCGGCCGGGGCGGCTGTCAGCACCGTTCGAGCCATGCCGCGCCAGGCCGGCGGAGGCGAAGCTACCGAAGACCATTCCTTTTCCTTTCAACCTTATTAGGGAGGGCTGCGGCGGCCGAACCGGATCCGGCCGGACGGCAACAGGGACGACAAAGTCATATGTGCGGAATCATCGGCATCGTCGGGCGCTCGGAAGTGGCCGACCGGCTCATGCAGGGGCTGAGGCGGCTCGAATATCGCGGCTATGACTCGGCCGGGATCTGCACGATCCTGGACGGCCGGCTCGAGCGCCGCCGCGCCGAGGGCAAGCTCGACAATCTCGCCGCCGAGCTCGCCGCCCAGCCCGCTCGCCGGAACGATCGGTATCGCCCACACGCGCTGGGCGACCCACGGCGCTCCGACCGTCGGCAACGCCCATCCCCACATCGTCGGCGGGGTCGCGCTCGTCCATAACGGCATCATCGAGAATTTCCGTCCGCTGCGCGAGGAGATGCAGGCGGCGGGGCGGACCTTCCAGTCGGAGACGGACAGCGAGGTCGTCGCCCATCTGATCGACCACCAGCTCGTCCAGGGCAAAACGCCCCGGGAAGCGGTCGCCGCCGTGCTCCCTCGCCTTCACGGCGCTTTCGCCATCACCATCCTGTTCCGAGACCATCCCGACATGCTGATCGGCGCCCGGATGGGCGCTCCGCTGACCGTCGGCTATGGCGAGGGCGAGACCTATCTCGGCTCCGACGCGCTCGCTCTGGCCGGCCTGACCCAGCGCATCGCCTATCTCGACGAGGGCGACTGGGCGGTGATCACCCACGAAGGCGCCTCGATCTTCGACCGCGCCAACGCTCCCGTCGAGCGCGAGATCGTCATCTCCGGAGCCTCCGACGCGGTCGGGGACAAGGGCAATCACGCCCATTTCATGCAGAAAGAGATATTCGAGCAGCCGATCGTGGTCGCCCAGACCCTCTCTTCCTATCTGCGCCCGTTCGAGCGCAAGGTCGCTCTTCCGGCGATGGACGAGGATTTCGCCGCCGTGCCGCGGGTCACCATCGTCGCCTGCGGGACCAGTTTCTACGCCGGCATGGTCGCCAAATATTGGTTCGAGCAATTCGCCCGGGTTCCGGTCGAATTGGATATCGCGTCCGAGTTCCGCTACCGCCAGCCGGTGCTCGAGCCGGGCGGGCTGGCGCTGTTCATCTCGCAATCGGGCGAGACCGCCGACACCCTCGCCGCGCTCCGCCACGCCCGAGCCGAGGGCCAGCGCATCGCCGTCGTCGTCAACGTGCCGACCAGCTCGATGGCCCGCGAGGCGGATCTCCTCCTGCCCACCCACGCCGGGCCCGAGATCGGAGTCGCCTCGACCAAGGCCTTCACCTGCCAGCTCGCCGTCCTCGCCGCGCTCGCCGCCAAGCTCGCCCGCGACAAGGGGCGGATCAGCGAGGCGGAGGAGCAGGAGATCGTCGACCATTTGACCGAAGCGCCCGCCGCGATGAACGCCGCTCTGGATCATGACGAGGAGATTGCGGCGATGGCGCCGCTGATCGCCAGGGCGCGCGACGTCCTCTATCTCGGCCGCGGCGCCGATTATCCGCTGGCGATGGAGGGCGCGCTCAAGCTGAAGGAGATCAGCTACATCCACGCCGAGGGCTATGCCGCCGGCGAGATGAAGCACGGCCCGATCGCGCTGATCGACGACAATGTCCCGGTCATCGTCCTCGCGCCTTCCGGCCCCCTGTTCGAGAAGACGGTGTCGAACATGCAGGAAGTCCAGGCCCGCGGCGGCAAGGTCGTCCTCATTTCCGACGCGGAGGGCCTGAAGGCGGCGGCCGACGACCGCCTGCTGGCGACGATCGAGATGCCGAAGGTCCATCCGCTGATCGCGCCGTCTGGTCTACGCGATCCCGGTGCAGCTGCTCGCTTATCATGTCGCCGTCTTCAAAGGCACCGACGTCGATCAACCCCGGAATCTGGCGAAGAGCGTTACGGTGGAGTGACTTGAGAGGCTGCTCGGCCTGTCAAAGCTCCAGCCGGCTGATTCATGAAAGCGGTGCCCGCGTAGACCAGCAGGAGCAGCCAAAGGACCGCCAAGCCTGCAGGAACAGCCACGCTCTGCAAGCCTCTCGCCCGACGGCCCCCGGCGGCGAGCTGATAGACTGTGTAGACCGGGTCATGGGCGAGATAGGCATCCCGTAAGGCGTCGATTTTCTGGCTCAGCGGATGGGTTATTTTCCACTGTACCCAGCAATATGCCGCCCCGCCGAAAGCGAGGAATATTGCGGCCAGGGGTTCGTCTCCGACCTGGTTGCCGACGCACGTGGCGTAGGCCGCGAGCGCCATGGAATGCGCGACAAGGGAATAGCTGAACCGCTGAGCCAGAAGATTGTTGGCGAGCGCAAGATAGCCGGCGGCCCGCGCTATCTCATCCGACGACGGAATGGCGACAGCGCCTGGCGGTTGCGGCGAAGCGGCGGGCGGCACCGCCATCACTTTTCCCCGAAAGTCGTCAGCTGCCCCGCCAAGGCACGCTGGAAGGCCGGCCGCTCTTCGCAGCGGGCGAGATAGCCCGCGAGGCCCGCATCGACCACCAGCCTGGTGTGCCGCAGGATTCGCAGCACCGTCGCCATCATCAGGTCGCCCGCGGTGAAGCGTGGCCCGTCGAGGAACGGCTTGTCGCCCAGCGCCGCCGCCAGCTCGGCGAGACGCTTCCGGATCGCCGCCTCGGCGTCGGGGCGGCGAAGCTTCGCCCATTCCTGATCGGCGTAGAAGAGATCGATCCCAGCCAGATTCTGGATCGGGGGCTCGATCGTGTTCAGTGCCGCGAACAACCACTCGATTGCCCGGGCCCGCGCCGCCGGATCACCCGGCAGAAGATTCTCGCTGCGCTCGGCGATGCGCAGGACGATCGCTCCGGATTCGAACAGCTTCAGCCCGTTCTCCTCATAGGCCGGGACCTGCCCGAACGGCTGCCAGGCGCGATAGTCGGCGCCGTCCTTCTCGCCGTCGGCGAGCAGCCTGACCTCGTAGCGAAGCCCCGCTTCCTCGAGCGCCCAGCGCACCCGGAGGTCGCGCACCAGCCCCTGAGCGAAGGGCGGCACCCATTTGAACGCGGTGACGGTGATCATGGCAAGCCTTTCGAGACGCCTCGCTTGTCGGGTCGGAAGCGAGGTCAGGTCAATCGCCTTCCTGAAAATCGGGGAGAAGCGCAACTTTTCGGTTGCCTGTATCGATCGGCAAGGCCAATTGCGCAACCAGGAGGTTGCCTGTCATGACCGATCGAATTGAGAAGAGCATCGCCATCGCCGCGCCCGTCGAGCGGGTGTGGCAAGCGTTGACCGACCATGAGGAATTCGGGGCCTGGTTCCGTGTGAAGCTGGAAGGGCCGTTCGTCCTGGGCGAAGTGTCGCGCGGTCGCATGACTTACCCCGGCTATGAACATCTGAAATGGGAGGCCCGGGTGGTCGCGATGGAGGCGCCGAGCCTGTTCGCTTTCACCTGGCACCCCTATGCGGTCGATCCCGACAAGGATTATTCGGCCGACCCGCAGACCCGGGTCGAGTTCCGGCTGGAGCCCGTTGGCGAAAGCACGAACCTCATGGTCACCGAAAGCGGCTTCGACGCTTTGCCGGCGGAGCGCCGGGACGAAGCGCTGAGATCGAACACGGGCGGCTGGGAGGAGCAGGTGAAGAACGTCAAAACCCATGTCGAGCGCTGAGGCGGCGCTGTTCGCGGCGCTCGCCGATCCGACCCGGCTGGCGCTCGTCAAGCGGCTCGCCGACGGGGAACCCCGGCCGATCGTCGCGCTCGCCGCCGGCAGCGCGCTCACCCGCCAGGCGGTCAGCAAGCATCTCGACGTGCTTCGCGGCGCCGGTCTCGTCGCCCGCCGACCCGCCGGCCGCCACACGCTCTACGCGCTCCGGCCGGAACGGCTCGCCGAGGCCCGGGCCTGGCTGGACGAAGTCGCGGCGCAATGGGAGGGCGCGCTCGGCCGCCTCAAGGCGCATGTGGAAGGCTAGTCGAAATTCGGCGCAGAGGTACGAGGACGTGTGGCCGTGCCACCGCCCTTGCCTAGGCTTCGTTGCCCTCGCCGAGCGTGCCCTTGGCGCCCTGGGCCTCCCAGATCCGCCTCAGATCCTTGCGGATGGAGGGGCCCGCGAGATGGGCGTCGACCGATTCGTGACGCTCGCCCTTCAGGGCGGCGACGATGGCCGGGAGATTGTCGCACTGGCCCGATCGGGCGAGCTCGAAGGCGCGCTCGACGGTGGTGGGGCGTTCGCGTTCGCCGGAACCGCCCATCTCAGCGCCTCCCCGCGGAATCGGCGTCCAGCCGAAGGCGCGCATAGCGATTGGCGTTGCCGAGATGCCCCTGCCGCTCGCAGCCTTCGGAGGCGCGGGCGGCGAGCCAGCGCGCTCCGGTCTCGAGCCGCTCGTAATAGGCCGGATCGCCCGGCGGCGGCGCCGCGGCCGCGGCCTTGATGCTGTAGCGGCCGGCGAGGTCGAGATGAACGAGCCGAGCCTCGGCGCTCGCCGCGCTTCGGGCGTTGGCGGCCGAGACACGCTTTCGGCCGAGCCAGTAAGTCTGTTCCATGGGATATGTCTTTCGCGCTGCAAGCGGGAGCTTTCGAAGTCTCCCTGTCACGCGATGCTTGCGGGCACGATCAGGTGATGGACCTGCGTCTAGCAGGTCATGGGCGCCAAAGCGAGCGCGGCGCTTACTCGCAGAGGCGCTTCCAGGCGATCTCCATCACCGTCCCCGCCTCGATCGCCAGCGGCTGCTGCCAGGCCGCGGTATAATCCTCATGCTGCGCGACCTTGCCCTCCGAATCATATTTGCGCGCCGCGGTGGGCGTGATGGTTCGGCCGGGGCAGTCCACCCTCAGCCGATAGGCGTCGAGGCTCGGCGCTGCTTCGCCGGGGTTTGAAAGGCGGAACCAGCCTTCGCGCTTGTCGGCCGTCATCACCACCGAGGTGATGTCGATGGCGATGCGCTGGCCGGTGCCGGCGGCGCCGAGATCGACCCAGCGCAGAGCTTGGGGCGGTGTCGCGCCCGGCTCGAGGCCCGGGACCGCGCCCGGCCCGGGCGCGGCGGTGACCGGGGCGGGTAGCGGGCGCGGGCGCGGCGGCGCCGCACGAATCGAGGGTGGCTTTCACCTCGGGCCCCACCTTCGGGTCCTGAACCAGGCCGGCGACATAAGCGAGGTCGCGCGGGCTCAGCGGATTGCCGGACTTGGGCTCGAGCCGCCGGGCGATGTCGGCGAGCTGGCGCAACTGCCAGACGCTCAAATTCTTGGTCAGCCGCTCGCCGACGCAGCGGCTTTGCTCGGCGGTGACCCCGTAGCGGGGCAGCTGCGGCGCGATCAGATTGTTCTTGGGCTTCCAATAATCGGCCGCATAGCCGGCGCAGCCCGCAAGCAAGCCAAGGGGCAGCAGGCACGAAGCCAGCAGGGCTGAACCGGTGTTACGCACTTTACGCCCTCCCGCTGGCGGCTTTGACGCGCGATAGCAGGGGCCGGGCGGCCGGTGAAGCCCGCCGCTCACGCCCGGCGGCCGGGAGGGCGCCGCTCGTCGCGGGCATAGACGTCGCGCTGAAGTACGACTCCGCGGGCCGGATCGGGCAGAGCAGTCAGATAGGTGATGAAGACCGGCACCGGCTCGGGCAGGTCGACCCTTTGCTCGGGCGCCGGGCCGGCCGGGCGCGGCGCCGAGCCGCCGAAGAGGAAGCGGGCGAGTCGGGGCGCATCCTCCAATCGGACGCAGCCCGAGCTGATCCGCCGGTCGGTGCGCTCGAACAGGCTCTTGTCCGGGAAATCGTGAAGGTAGATTCCGAGCCGGTTGGGAAGCATGAACTTCATCGCCCCCATCACGTTGCTTCCGCCCGGGCGCTGGCGCATGCGCAGGCTGGTCTTGCCGCTGGCCACCGACTTCCAGTTCACCTGCGCGGCGGAAATCACCCGCGCACCGTCGCTCCAGTCGGACAGCAATTCCATATTCTCGCGCTTGAGCAGGCCCGGACCCGACTTCACCACCTTCTTCGCGCGCTCGCGGGCGAGGTCCGGCGGGACGTTCCACCAGGGGTTGAGAGTCACATAGCGAATATAGCCGGCCAGGGTGGGGGTCTGCATGCCGGGCTTGCCCACGATCACCCGCATCGGCCCCGCGACCCGGTCGCCGTCGATCATCCACAGCCGCGCCGAGCCGGAGTTGACGATGACGTAGCGGCCGGACGATGCGGGGATGAGCCGGGCTCGGTCGAGATTGGCCCTTATCGCTTTTTCCTCCGCGGCGGCGAGACGGGGCGCGGCCGCCCGGCGCCGGGCATAGCCACGGCTGAGCGCGGTATAGAGCGGGTTCATCGCGATCGCCTCGGCGAGGTGGCGGCCGAGGTCGGGAGCGGCGGCGGCGGCCTCGAGCAGGGCTCGGGCCTCGGGCGGTTCCGGCGCCAGCTCGGTATCGATCCAGGTGACTCCGTTCTTCCCGCGAGCGGGGACCCGAAGATCGTGGACGAAGGCGGCGTAGGCCCGCGACAGGAGCAGGTCGGCGCGGGCCCGGGCGGCCGGATCGCCCGATCGGGCGGCGTCGATCGCGGCGGCGAGATCCGCGGCGCCGTAGCGGGCGGGATCGAGCCCGTGGTCGGCCGCGCGCGCGATCTCACCGGCGAGCCGAAGCGCCTCCGGGCGCGGTCCGCGACGGTCCACCCAGAGCGGCCGGCTGCCCCGCTCCCGGTAGAAAGCGGCGATGTCCGCGGAGACTCGAACCGGCTGGAGCAAGGTTGCGGCGGTCTTCGAAACGGGAGGCGCGATGGGTATGGGGGCGCGCTCGCAGGCGGCGAGCGGCAGGAGGGCGCAAAAAGGGAGCAATCGCAGCAGCATCGCTCCGGCATAGCATGGTGGCGACGGCGCGCTAAGAGGTCATCCCTCCCGGTTTGGGACGGCCTTTTCCTCCCCGCGGTGAAGCGTGGGAGGGGGAGCATGCGAAGCATGGTGGAGGGGTAATTGCCGAGGCCTGCTCCAGCGACCCCTCCACCACCTTGCAGGTGTCCCCCTCCATCGCGACGGGGAGGATAATCGCTTACTTCCCCGCCAGCGAGGTGCCCGAACCATTCGCTCCAAGCAGCTTCAGGGCGACCTGGAACTCCTTGGCCGCGCCGCGCTGGTTGTTGGCGCGGCACAGGGCCTCGCCGGTGCGCAGTCGGCGCGCGGCATTCTGGGCGACCGCGGGCTCGGCTCCGGCGAGGGCGGAGCGGATCTGCTGCGGCATCGCGTCGCAACGCGAGTCCGCGGCCGAGGCGGGAGCGGCGGTGAGAGCGACGGTGGCGGCGACGACGAGACCGGCGAGAGTGGCGATGACGGTGCGCATTATGAATTCCTTCCCTGAGTGTGAGACGGAGATAGGCGCTCTGGATTTCTTTTATAATCCGCTATAATGTCGATGGGCCATGAAGCAGGACTACATAATCGCCCGGAACCAGCTCGACGGAGTCGAGGCTTTCCTGCGGGTCGCGGAGCGGCGCAGCTTCCGGGCCGCCGCCGACGATCTCGGCCTTTCGCCGTCCGCGATCAGCCAGACGATCCGGGCGCTCGAGGCTCGGGTCGGAGTGCCCCTGCTGACCCGAACCACCCGGAGCGTCGGCCTCACCGAAGCCGGCGAGCGCTTCCTCGAACAGGCCCTGCCCGCTTTCGTCGGGTTGACCGCCGCGTTCGAGGCCGCGCGCAGCTTCGGCGAGCGGCCCGCCGGGCTTTTGCGCCTGAACGTTCCGCGCGCGGCCATCCCCTTCCTGGTCGAGCCGGTCATGGAAGGCTTCACGGCGGCTTATCCGGACGTCGAGGTCGAGATATGCGGCGAGGACGAGCTGATCGACCTGGTCGAGCGCGGCTTCGACGCCGGCATCCGGATGGGCGACTATCTCGAGGCCGACATGATCGGGATCCGGCTGACCCCGCCCTTCCGGCTCGTCGTCGCCGGCTCGCCCGCTTATTTCGCGAAGCACGGGCGGCCGTCGGTGCCGGCCGACCTTCGCCGTCACCGCTGCATCCGCTCGCGGGCGCCGAGCACGGGCGCGATCTTCCGCTGGCATTTCGACGTCGCCGGCCAGCCCCTCGAAATCGCCGTTCAAGGGCCGCTGATCGTCAACGATCTCGACGTCAGCAAGGCGGCGGCGCTTCGCGGGGTCGGCCTCGCTTACCTCGCCGAGCCCCTGGTCGCCGAGCATCTCGCCGCCGGCCGGCTCGAGCTCGTCCTCGAAGACCATGCCGCCTGGTCGCCGGGCGCCTATCTCTATTATCCCAGCCGAACCCAGATGCTGCCCAAGCTCAGGGCGTTCATCGACTTCATCCGCGAGCACCGCCCGCCGGAGCGCTTCCTGCAGATCCCCGTCGTTCCCGCGGCAGCGGGAATCCAGTCCTGAAGTCCGGGCTGGAGTCCCGCTTTCGCGGGAATGACGCAAACGGGCCAAGGCGAACTCGATACTCGGTGCCAGGCACCTAATATCGCGTTTGCGCATGCCGCCTCGCGTGAAATCAATGCCTTGATGCTCGGTGCCTGGCACCGAACATCGCATTTGCGGATGCCGCCGCTTACCGGGGTGGAGGCTTCGCCGGAAGCGGGGGCGGGCCCGGGCTCCCATCGGGATCGGTCAGAGCGGTGACGAGCCTGGAGGCGACGGTCAGCGGGTCGCGCCCGCCGCCATAGCCATATTCGAGCGCTTC
Source organism: uncultured Alphaproteobacteria bacterium (assembly GCA_963850005.1). Taxonomy (GTDB): domain Bacteria; phylum Pseudomonadota; class Alphaproteobacteria; order Sphingomonadales; family Sphingomonadaceae; genus Allosphingosinicella. The sequence goes on along the minus strand of CAWKJG010000003.1, from coordinate 253,508 downwards.
GCGCTTTCCGCAACGCCGCTGGCCTTCGAAGATTCCGCATGGCGCGAAGCTGAGCGGCTCCGCAGAGGCTCTCGGCGCTTCGCCCGGGACCCGCCGGCCGGAAGCGAAGGGCTCGCGCTCGCCGGTCCGGGGGAGCCGGTAGCGCTCCTGTCCGTCCCGGCGGCCGCAGACGACGATCTCGTCGTCGGTGCCCGGCGCGGCGCAGGACTCGAGCGAGGGGAGGACCCGCGAGTTCGCGAGCGCCAGGTCCGCGACCGTTTGGGCGGCCGCCGGAACGGCCCCGCCGACCCCGGCGAGCCCCGCCGCGATCGCCATGCCCCGAAAGATCGCTCGCCCCTCCACCATGATCGCAATTGACCACAAGAAATGCGATTTCACAATCAGCGGCCGGCGAACGCAAAAACGGAAAGGCGTGATACCAATCGCCTGACCTTTGGTGCCTGGCACCGAATATGCGTTAAGCCGATTGGGGCCGGGGCAAAGCAAGGGCCGCCCGGAGGCCGCCGCCCGGCCGATTGCTCAGCACCAGCCGCCCTCCATGCGCGAGCGCCACCGCATGGGCGATGGCGAGGCCGAGGCCGGCGCCGCCGCTTTCGCGGTTGCGCGAGGTTTCGAGGCGGCGGAACGGATCGAGCACCTCCTCCAGCCGCTCTTCGGGAATGCCCGGCCCGTCGTCATCGACCCTGATCTCGATCCCGTCCGGGCGATCCTCGACCGCGACGGTGGCGCCGCCGCCATAAGCGACCGCATTGTCGACGAGGTTGCGAAGCGCCCGGCGAAGCAAATTGGTCTGCACCGCGAGCACCGCCCGCGGCGACGCCGAGAAGGCCGCCGGACGGCCGAGCTCGCGATATTCCTCGACCACCGCGTCGGCCAAAGCGGCGACGTCGACCGGCCGGACCGGCTCCCGCGCCCGCCCGGTCCGCGCCAGAGTGAGGATATCCTCCAGAGTCGCCGCCATCTCCTCGACCGTCGCAACCAGCCGCTCGCGCTCCTCCTCCGGCCCCATATTCTCGGCCCGGATCCGGAGCGAGGCGAGCGGCGTGCGCAGATCGTGGCCGATCGCGCCGAGCATCCGGTCCTTCTCGTCGAGCAGAGCGAGGGTGCGGCGGTTCATCGCGTTGAACGCCTCGATCGCCCGGCGCAGGTCGGACGGGCCGCTCGGGGTCACCGGCTCGGCGGGGGCATTGCCCCGGAAGCCTTCGGCCGCTCGGGTGAGGTCGCGAAGCGGCCGGGCCAGCCGGCGGGCGATCCACCAGGCCGCTCCGAAGACGAGCAGGAACAGGATCGTCGTCGCCAGCAGGAGCCGGTGGATCAGCCAGCGGTCCAAGGTCGGAGCGTCGAAGCGGGCGTCGAGCCAGCTTCCGTCGTCGAGCTGGGCGGCGAGGAGCAGGATCCTGCGCGCTTCATGATGGCCATGGCCCGATGGCCCATGCCGGCCCGCCACCCCCATCGGCGAAGCGCCGCGCACCGCCTTGACCGGCACCCGCGCCTCGCTCAGCGCCGCCGCGAGCCGCGCCTCGATCTCGGCGTTGCGCTCGACCCGGCCCTGGTCGATCGCGCTTTCCGGAACCAGCCGGTAGGCGGCGGCCGGCCCGGTCCCATGCGCGGAGAGCAGCAGCTTTCGGCCTTCCGGCGCGGTCGCCGCGATCAAGGCGGCCGCCTGGGTGAAACGGCCGATCGCCGGCCCCTCGTTCCGGGCCAGGCTCAATTTCTGCTGCTCGTTGAGCAGGAAGGCGAAATTGACCGCCTGAGCGACGAGCAGGGCCGCGCCGATCAGAAGCAGCATCTGGCCGAGCAGGCTCGAGGGCAGCCACCGCCTCACGGCCGGCGCACGTCGGCGGCGAGCATGTAGCCGCCGCCGCGAACCGTCTTGAGCAGGACCGGATTCCTGGGATCGGGCTCGATCTTGCGCCTCAGGCGGCTGACCATATTGTCGACGCTGCGCTCGAAAGCGGCGAGTTCGCGCCCCTCCGCGAGGTCGAGCAATTGGTCGCGGGTAAGGACCCGGCGGGCATGAGTGACCAGGGCGAGCAGGAGGTTATACTCGCCGGTCGAGAGCGGCACGGCGACGCCCTCCGCATCGATCAGCTCGCGCTCGCCGGTGCGCAGCACCCAAGGGCCGAAGGCATAAGCGTCCGAATCCGAAGCGCGCAGCCGCGAGGGCCGCTCGCCGGCCCGGCGAAGCACCGACTTGATCCGGGCGAGCAGTTCGCGCGGGCTGAACGGCTTGGTGACATAATCGTCCGCGCCGATTTCCAGACCGACGATCCGATCGGTCTCCTCGGCGCGGGCGGTCAGCAAAATCACCGGAATTCCGCTCGTCGCGCGGACCTGCGCGCACAAAGCGAGTCCGTCCTCGCCCGGCATCATGATGTCGAGGAGGATGAGGTCGACCCCGTAAGCGGCGAGCGCCTGGCGCGCCTCGGCGACGTCCTTCGCCTTGGTGACCCGCACCCCGTTGCGCGCCAGATATTGGGCGAGCGGGTCGCGGATCGACCTCTCGTCGTCGACGAGCAGGATATGAGGCTCTCCGGAGCTCGCCATGACGACACATTGGGGCAGTCGCGAGTGACAGTCACTAGTGACAGTCACTAGTGACAGTCACTCGCTCTTTGCGCCTACCCGCCGTGGTGCGCCCGGTGCACCGCTTCCATCTCGGCGGCGGTGATCGAGCCGTCGCGGTTGGTGTCGATCTCGCCGAAATGACGCTGGATGCCGGCGTCGGTCTCGGCGAGGGTGAGGGCGCCGTCGCCGTCGGAGTCGAGGTGCATCGGACCGCCGCCGGGGCCACTCGGCCCGCCGTGCCCGCCGCGCCCGCCATGGCCGCCTTTATGGCCGCCGCCACGATGGTCGCCCATCTTGCCGTGATAGGCCATGATCTCCTCGTGGGTGGCGCGGCCGTCCTTGTTGGCGTCGGCGCCGGCGAACATCTTCGCGGCGCCGGCGCGCGCTTCGGCAAGGCTGATCGCCCCGTTCGAATCCGAGTCGAACTTCGCCATCGGGCCGTGCAGCCCGCCGCTCTGCGCATAGAGCGTCGCGCCGCTCCGGCCGTCAGAGCGATCGCGCCCGCGGCGGCGGCGAGGGCTATTTTCATCCTGCTGTTCATCTGAAGCTCCTTGTCTCGCGCCGCTTCGGCGCCGGGTTTCCACATCGCAACCGATTGTCACGGGCCTATCCCGAGCGGGCGGCGAAATTGTCGCGAATTGTATCAGCCTCGGTCGCGCGCCCCACGAAGCCCGGCGACGCAGTCGGCGAGGTCGGCCTGGCGGAAGGGCTTGGTGAGCCGGGGGAGGTCGGCGGGAAGGCCGTCGAGCTCGGCATAGCCGGAGACGATCAGGACGGGCAGGCCCGGCCGCTCGGCGGCGAGGATCAGGGCGAGATCGGTGCCGGTCAGGCCCGGCATCAGATGGTCGGTGATGACGAGGTCGGGAACCCGCACGTCGATCAGCGCCAGCGCATCGGCGCCCGAATCCGCCTCCACCACCTCAAAGCCCATCTCGGCGAGCATGTCGGCGGTGCTGGCCCGGACCAGCGGCTCATCGTCGACCAGAAGGACGGTTCCGGCCGTCGCTCCCGGAATCGCCTCCGATTCCCGGCGAGCCGCGGCGGAGGCCGGGGCGGCCTCGGAGACCGGCAGCCACAAAGCGGCGGTCGTCCCCTCCCCCGGCCGACTGTCGAGAGTCAGGGCGCCGCCCAGCTGAGCGGCGAGGCCGTGCACCATCGACAGGCCGAGGCCGGTGCCGCGGCCGACCCCCTTGGTCGAGAAGAAAGGCTCGACCGCCCGGGCGAGAATCGCCTCGTCCATGCCGATTCCGGTATCGGCCACGGTCAGCCGGACGTAGCGGCCCGGGGCGAGGCCGACGACCTGCCCCGCCGTTACCGTCTCGGCCGTCGCCCCGACGGCGAGGATTCCGCCGCTCGGCATCGCGTCGCGGGCATTCACGGCGAGGTTCAGGATCGCCATTTCGAGCTGGTTGGCGTCGGCCCGGGCATAAGGGAGCGGCGAGTCCAGCCGGGTCTCGATCCGGATCTGCGGCCCCGAGGTGCTCGCGACCAGCTCGACCATCCCCCGCACCAGCTCGGCGAGGTCGACCGGTCCCGGCTGAAGCGGCTGGCGGCGGGCGAAGGCGAGCAGGCGCTGGACCAGGGTCTTGGCGCGCTCGGCCGACTGAAGCGCGCCTTCGATCAGCCTTTGCTCGCGCTCGCCGCCCAGCGCCTTGCGGTGAAGCAGGTCGAGGCTGCCGAGGATCGGCGTCAGGAGATTGTTGAAATCGTGGGCGACCCCGCCTGTGAGCTGGCCCATCGCTTCCATCTTCTGGGCCTGGCGAAGCGCTTCCTGGGCCAGAGCCAGCTCGTCGGCGCGCTGGGCGACTCGCTGCTCGAGAGTCTCGTTCAGGTCCCGGAGCATTTCCTCCGCTTTTTTCTGGTCGGTGACGTCGATCATGATCCCGTCCCAGACCGTGCTTCCGTCGGGCGCGGCCCGCGGAGCGGAGATGATCCGGGCCCAGCGCGGAGCGCCGTCGGCACGGTGGAAGCGGCACTGGACGTCGAACGGGCGGTTCTCGGCCAGGGCGGCTTCCTCCTCCGCGGCGAGCATCGCGGCATGCTCGCCTTCGATCATCGAGTAGGCGACCATGGCGTCGGCGAGGATCGCCTCGGCCGGATAGCCGGTCAGCCTCTCGCAGCTTTGCGAAACGAACAGGAACCGGCGCTCGCTGCCGTCGCGGCCGGTCGAGACCTGATAGACCATTCCGCCGGGCAGATTGTCGGTGAGGGCGCGAAGCCGTGCCTCGTTCTCGCGCACCGCCGCCTCGGCGATCCGCCGCTCGGTCACGTCGATGGTGACGGCGAGCACTCCATAGGGCGCGCCGGAAGGACGGCGGATGACCGAGACCGAATTGTTGACCCAGACGATCGAGCCGTCGGGGCGGACGTAGCGCTTCTCATGCGCATAAGGCGTGCCGTCGCGCACCGCTTGCTCGAACTTGGGGACGTTGGCCGGGAGATCGTCCGGATGGGTGATCTCCTGCATCTTCAAGATCAGCAGCTCTTCGCGGGAGCGGCCGGCGATCGCGCAGAAACGGTCGTTGACGAGCGTGAAGCGGCCTTCCAGGTCGACCTGGGCGAAGCCGGCCGTGGCCTGGTCGATGAAGGCGGAAAGCTGGCCCTCGCGCTCCTTCAGCGCCTCTTCGGCGGCCTTGCGCTCGCTGATGTCGAAGACGACTCCGTACCAGCGGATTCGGCCGGTGCCGGGATCGCGTATCGGTTCGCCGCGACGGGCGAGCCAGCGGGTCTCGCCGCTGTCGGGGCGGACGATCCGATATTCGATCGGGTCGAACGCGGTCTCGGCCCGGTCGTCATGGGCGGCATCGACCCGGGCGTGATCGTCCGGATGGACGAGCGCCATGAAGAAGCCGATCGGCGCCTCCGCGACCACATCGACGCCCCAGATCCGGCAGAATTCGGGCGAGACCAGCATCCGCTCGCCTTCGGGAATATATTCGAACGTGCCGACTCCGCCCGCGGCCTGCGCGACCCGAAGCCGCGCCTCGCTCGCCCTGAGCGCCGCCTCGGCGCTTCCTTCGGCCCCGTCGCCCTCGACTTCCGGCTTCGGCACGCCCCACGCTCCTCGCCCCGGCGAATGCCGCCGGAACGGCGCGCTAACACAGGCGCCGACGTGAGTTCAATTGCTTCGCAGGCGGTTAGCCATTGTCCGAGGCCTGTTGGCTTCAGTGTCTTCACCCGTCATTGCGAGCGAAGCGAAGCAATCCAGAACGGCCTTCCGAGGCTCGCTGGATTGCTTCGTCGCTTCGCTTCTCGCAATGACGGACAGTCGACGACGATCGCGCTATCGTTGCGCGGGACGGGGGGGAGCAGGCCGATGCTGAAGCGCAGGACGTTGGCGGCCTTTTCCGGCCCGGGCCTGCCGATCGGCGCCGTCGGCCTGCCGATGATCGTCTATCTGCCGCCTTATTATGCGGGTACGCTCGGGCTCGACCTCGCCGTCGTCGGGCTGGTCTTCTTCCTCGTCCGGGCCATCGATCTTCCGCTCGATCCGCTGCTCGGCCACTGGATGGACCGCACCCGAAGCCGCTTCGGACGCTACCGGCCCTGGCTGGTGGCGGGCGGGCTCACCCTCGCCGCCGGCGTGTGGCTCGTCTTCATGGCCCGGCCCGGGCTGAGCGGCTTCGCGGCCTTCTGCTTCCTGATGGTGCTCTACCTCGGCTATTCGCTGACCGCGGTGTCGCAGCTCGGCTGGGGCGCGACCCTGTCGGACGATTATCACGACCGCTCGCGGATCTTCTCCTGGTGGATGGCCGCCCAGGTGCTCGGGATGATCCTGGTCCTGCTGCTTCCGCCGCTCGTCGGCGGCGGCACCCCCGCCGGCGGAATCCACGCCATGGGCTGGTTCGTGATCGCGACGGCGCCGCTCACGGTGATGCTGATGGCAATTGCCCTGAAGGAGCGGGACCGGGCCGGCGACCGGCCCCACGCCAGCCTCGCCGAGATCAAGGCGCTGGCCAGGAACCCGCTCCTCCTCCGCCTCATCCTGCTCGATATATTGACCAGCGTCGCTCCGGGCATAACCGGGGCGATGTTCCTTTTCTATTTCGAGCACCGGCTGGGCTTCGACGCGCGCGAGGCGAGCCTGCTCCTGCTCATCTATTTCGTCGCCGGCTTCGCGGCGGCACCCTTGTGGATCGCGCTCGCCCGGCGGATCGGCAAGCATCGGGCGCTGGCCGCGGCGGCGCTCAGCTACGCCCTGTTCCAGCTCGGCCTCAGCCTGCTTCCGCCCTCGCTGGGAATGGCCGGAGCGGCCCCGGCCATGGTGATCGTCGGCCTGCCCTATATCGCCGCCCCGTCGCTGCTCAGGGCGATGCTGAACGACGCCGCCGACGTCGACCGGCTCGAGACCGGGCTCGACCGCAACGCCCTGCTCCAGGCGCTTCTGACCAGCACCCAGAAGATCAGCTACGCCATGCCGGTCGCGATCATCTATCCGATCCTGAGCTGGATCGGCTTCAACCCGAAGCCGGGCGACCACAATAGCGACGGCGCGATCCTCGGAATGACCTTGCTGTTCGTCCTGGTGCCGGTCGCCCTGATGCTCACCGCCGCCTGGGTCGCCTCGCGCTGGCCGCTGGATCGGGACGCGCATGCGAAGGTGCAGGCGGCGCTGACGGCGCGGGGATGATTGTCCACTCCGCAATTCGCGGGGAGGGGGATCAAGGCGAAGCCTGGTGGAGGAGTTCGGGGGGGCTCGAAGAACCCCTGCCGCTTCCCGTCACAGGACTAAGCGGCGACCCGAAGCGGCGGCTGCACGGAAGCTCGACCCTCGGTAGCGATGCCCGGGGGCGGGCACGGCCAATCCGGTCCCCACGCTTCGGAACTCGCTCCGAGCGTCTTGGCGGTGCGGCCATATTCGCGGTGCGCTTCGCCGAGCAGGCGGCGGCTGTCGACATGCGCGGTCAGCGCTTCGGCCAGCTTCACCAACGCGGGCTGCGCCATCGCGGCGGGCAGCTTAGCTTCGCCATAAGTTTCGATCGTGGTCGTCATGAGCTTGGATAATTCGGCGATCGATTTATCCATGTCGCGCTCGGCGGCGAGGACCGCGGCCGAGATCGCGAGAATGGCATCATAATAGGGATGGTTGGTGGGATCGACACGCATAAAGCCTCCATCGCGCCGCGAGTGCGGCGTTCGGGAAAATCCAGGACTAGGCGGCGTTCCGAAGCGGCGGCCGCACGGAAGCTTTGTCCTCGGTAGCGATAACCACGCATGGAAAGACCGGCCCCCAACTTTCCGGCGTCACGCCGAGCGCCTTGGCGGTGCGGCCATATTCACGGTGCGCTTCGCCGAGCAGGCGGCGGCTGTCGACATGCGCGGCCAGCGCTTCGGTCAGCTTCACGAGGGCGGGCTGCGCCATCGCGGCGGGCAGCTTGGAATCGGCATAGGTCTCGATCGTGGTCGTCACGAGATTCGACAGCTTGGCGATCGATTTATCCATATCGCGCTCGGCGGTGAGGACTGCGGCCGAGACCGCGAGAATGGCATCATAATGAGGGTGGTTGGTGGGATCGACACGCATAAGGCCTCCCTCGCGCCGCGAGTGCGGCGTTCGGTTGGGAAAATCAGGACCAAGCGGCGGCTGCACCGAAGCTTGATCCTCGGCCGTGTGGCAAGGCCAGTTCGGACCCCACGCTTCCGGACTCGCGCCGAGCCTCTTGGCGGTGCGGCCGTATTCGCGATGCGCGTCGCCGAGCAGGCGGCGGCTGTCGACATGCGCGGCCAGCGCTTCGACCAGCTTGACGAGCGCGGGCTGCGCCATCGCGGCGGGTAGCCCGGCGTCGCCAAAGGTCTCGATCGTGGTCGTCACGAGCTTCGATAACTTGGCGATCGATTTGTCCATGTCGCGCTCGGCGGCGAGGACTGCGGCGGAGACCGCGAGAATAGCATCATAATGAGGGTGGTTGGCGGGATCGACGCGCATAATGCCTCCATTGCGCCGCGAGTGCGGCGATCGGTTGGGAAGATCAGGGACTAAGCGACGTTGCGAAGCGGCCGCTGCATGGGAGCTTGATCCTCCGCAGCGATACCCGGGGGCGGGCACGGCCACGACGGCCCCCACGCTTCGGGGCTTGCGCCGAGCCTCTTGGCGGTGCGGCCATATTCGCGGTGCGCTTCGCCGAGCAGGCGGCGGCTGTCGACATGCGCGGCCAGCGCTTCGGTCAGCTTCGCGAGCGCGGGTTGCGCCATCGCGGCGGGTAGTTTGGCTTCGCCATAGACCTCGATCGTGGTCGTCACGAGCTTAGATAATTGGGCGATCGATTTGTCCATGTCGCGCTCGGCGGCGAGGACCGCGGCAGAGATCGCGAGAATCGTATCGTAATAAGGGTGGTTGGTGGGATCGACGCGCATAAGGCCTCCATTGCGCCGCGATTGCGGCGTTCGGTTGGGAAAGTGCGGTGTCGTTATGAAGCGAACGAAGAAAAGTCGCCAGACCGTAAAAGGCGCCGATCCCGGCAGTATCGCGAACGGCCGGAACTTGACGCCATTGGGCCGCCGGCGGTCGCAAAGGCCATCGATACTGAGCTGATCGTTCGAGAAACCTGTCGGCAACTCCAGCTCGATCCGGATAAATCGTCCGGTCTCGCGAATGTCTCGCCCGGCCCCGGCGCCAAGGCCGGAGGCGACCGGGTTCACCTCTAGGCCGACGGCGATGTCGCGGCGATGCTCGATGAAGAATGAGGCGGCAACCGAGGGTGCGGCTGCATAGCGACTCCACCCCCGTAAGCGCGGGAGAGGAACCAGGCGCGCAACCTCAAAGCGTGGCGTGGACCGTCGCGACCGCCTTGACCACCGCGGCGATGCGCACCGCGGTCTGGATCGTCTCGGCCTTGACCTTGTGCTGCTGGAGCACCCGCTCGTGGCTGTCGATGCACATGCCGCAGCCGTTCATCGCGCTGACCGCGAGGCTGAACAGCTCGAAATCCTCCTTGTCGATGCCCGGGGCGCCGATCACGTTCATCCGCAGCCGCGCCGGCAGCGTTCCATATTCCGGGTTCGAGGCGAGGTGGACGAAGCGGTAATAGACGTTGTTCATCGCCATCACCGCGGCCGCGGCGCGGGCGGCGTTGGCCGCCTCCGCGGCTCAATTTGCCTTCGGCTTCCGCCTCGGCGGCGGCGACGATCGGCTTGTAGCCGGTGCCGTGGGCGCAGGCGAGCAGCAGCCCATATTTGCGCTGGTCGCCGAGCGTCTGGTCGCTGAGCAGGGAGCAGAGGTTGAGCCGGAGATCCTTCGCATAATCGGGAAGGGCGTCGGCGAATTGCTTGAGGGACATGGGGTGGTCTCCGCTGTCGATCCCCTTCGCTGCACGAAGGAGAGGTGGAAAACAAAGGGGCGCGGAAGCCTGGCTCCCGCGCCCCCCATCGCGAGGTCTGCTGCCTGGGCGGCCCAGGGGGGATCAAGCCGCCGGGCGCAGGACCTCCTCGCCTTCCTGCCAGTTGCAGGGGCAGAGCTCGTCGGTCTGAAGCGCGTCGAGGATGCGCAGCGTCTCCTGCGGGTTGCGGCCGACGTTGAGGCCGTTCACCGTGACGTGCTGGATGACATTGTCGGGATCGATGATGAAGGTGGCGCGGAAGGCGACTCCGCGTCCGGAGCGACGATTCCGAGCGCTTCGGCCAGTTCCTTCTTATTGTCCGCGATCCACGGGAAGTCGCAGGCGGCGAGCCGCTCGTCGGCCTTGCGCCAGGCGTGGTGGACGAAATCGCTATCGGTCGAGGCGCCGATCAGCACGGCGTCGCGGTCCGCGAAATCCCGGGCGAGCTCGCCATAGCCGATGATCTCGGTCGGGCAGACGAAGGTGAAGTCCTTGGGCCAGTAGAAGAGGATCTTCCACTTGCCGTGGGTTTCGCCGAGGTCGAGCGTCTCCCCGGCGGGAAGGGCGCCGCCCTGCTGGACGGGGACGGTGAGGGACGGGAATTTTATCGCCGACGGTGAGCATGACTGCTTCTTTTCTCCAGAATTTCTCGGTGGTTGCACCGCTTGTGCAGTGCAGCATGTAGGAAGCTGGCTTTGATCGTTCAAGGCATTTAGAACGATCAGATTGATCGGGAAAAGCGATGACAGCCTATCTGCCCACCCTCAAGCAGCTCCAATATCTGGTGGCGCTCCACGAGACCAGGGCCATTTCGGCAAGGCGGCCGAGAGCCTGCTTCGTCACCCAGTCGACCCTGTCGGCGGGCCTTCGCGAGCTCGAATCGCTGATCGGGGTGACCCTGGTCGAGCGCAACCGGCGCGTGGTCGCGCTTCACTCCGCTCGGAGTCCGGATCGCGGAGAAGGCCCGGCGCGTGCTTCGCGAGGCGGAGGAGCTCGCCGACATGGCCCGGGCCGCCGGCCAGCCGCTGACCGGCGATCTGCGGATGGGCGTCATCCCGACCATCGCCCCCTTCCTTCTCCCCACCATGCTTCCCAGGCTTCGCGGCGAATGGCCCGAGCTCAAGCTCTACCTTCGCGAGGAAACCAGCCAGTCGGCCTGCGAGGCGCTCCACCGCGGCCAGCTCGACTGCGTCCTGCTCGCCCTGCCCTACGGCTGCGGCGACGTCGCTTCGGTCGCCCTGTTCGACGACCCGCTCTTCGTCGCCTTCCCGCGCGGCGAGGCGCCCGCCGGCGCGGCGGTCGAGGTCGGCGCGATCGACGAGAACCGGCTGCTCCTCCTCGAGGACGGCCACTGCCTCAAGGACCATGCGCTCTCGGCCTGCAACCGGCCCGATCTGCGCGCCGACGCGGCGATGATGGGCACGTCGCTCCACACCCTCGTCCAGATGGTCGACAACGGGCTCGGCGTGACCTTCATCCCCTCGATGGCGATCGAGGCGGGGATACTCGAAGGCACTCGGGTCGACGCGAAACCGCTCCGCTCCGACCACAATTATCGTCAGATCGCCCTCATCTGGCGCCGGTCGAGCCCGCGCGAAAGCGAGTTCCAGCTGCTCGCCGGAGCGCTGAGCCGGATCATGAAGGCGCTCAATCCAGGCCGAGCAGCCAGCGGTCCAGAGGCACCGCTCTTATCCTGACTCCCCCCAGGCTTCGGTTGAGCTGGCTTCGGTGGCGCAGGATCCAGCCCAGGCAGGCGAACTCGCTGTCGAACGTCTCGAACGCGTCGCGGCTCGGGCGGAGCGTGCTTCGATCGACCAGGAACCTCGCGCCCCTTCGGCACCCGGGCGAAGCGGCCCAGTTGCGTTGCGGCGAGACGACGGCCGGCACCCAATAGGTCCGGGCGGGATCGAGGCCATCGACTTCGCACCGTTGCATCGCGCTTTCCTCGCTCGATACCGTCATTGCGAGCGTAGCGAAGCAATCCAGCGGCGCAAGCGTCCGTAACTGGATTGCCTCGTCGCTTCGCTCCTCGCAATGACGGCCGTACGCGCCTTGGGTCGCCTCATCCGCCGCCGGCCGGCTCGGCGATGCCGACGGGCTCGACGCTGTCGGTGTTCTGCGGCAGGTCGAAGCGGTCGGCGTTCATCACCTTGGTCCAGGCGCTGACGAAGTCGCGAACGAACTTCTCCTCGTGACCCTTTTCGGCATAGACCTCGGCGACGGCGCGCAGCTGGCTGTTGGCGCCGAAGATGAGGTCGGTCCGGGTCGCCCGCCATTTTTCCTGACGCCCACCGCGGTCATAGCCGACGAACTCCTCGTCGCCGCTGTCGTCGACCACCTGCCAGAAGGTGTCGTTGTCGAGCAGGTTGACGAAGAAATCGTTGGTGAGCTGGCCCTTGCGGTCGGTGAAGACTCCTTCCGGCCGGTCCTGGTAATTGGCCCCGAGCACGCGCAGGCCGCCCAGCAGCACCGTCATCTCGGGCACCGAAAGCCCGAGCAGCGAGGCCCGGTCGAGCAGCAGCTCCTCGGTCCTCACGCTATGCCTGGACTTGAGGTAGTTGCGGAAGCCGTCCGCCACCGGCTCCATCACCGCGAAGCTTTCGGAGTCGGTCCAGTCCTGCGCCGCGTCGCCGCGCCCGCCGCGGAACGGCACCTCCACGTTGGAGCCGGCGTCCCTGGCCGCCTTCTCGACCGCCGCGGTACCCGCGAGCACGATCGCGTCCGCCATCGACAGATTGCCACGCAGAGCGTCGATCCTGGCCAGGACCTGACCGAGCTGGTCGGGCTCGTTCACGACCCAATTGCGCTGCGGATCGAGCCGAACGCGCGCGCCGTTGGCGCCGCCGCGATGGTCGGACCGGCGATAGGTCGATGCCGATGCCCAGGCGGTCTTCACGAGCTGGCCGACGCTCAGGCCGGAGCCGAGGATCTTGTCCCTGAAGCCCGCGATTTCGGAGTCGGTCGGCGCCGTGCCGGCCGGCACCGGGTCCTGCCAGATCAGATCTTCCGCCGGGACTTCCGGCCCGAGGTAGCGGACCTTGGGCCCCATGTCGCGGTGGGTGAGCTTGAACCAGGCGCGCGCGAAGGCGTCCTTGAACGCCTCGTGGTCATTGCGGAACTTCTCCGAGATCGCCCGGAATTCGGGGTCCTCCCTCAGCGCCATGTCCGCGGTCGTCATCATCGTCGGAACGCGCTTCGACGGATCGTGCGCGGCCGGGGCCATGTCCTCCTCGCGCTGGTCGATCGGCTGCCATTGCTGAGCGCCGGCGGGCGATCGCACGAGCTCATATTCGTAGTCGAGCAGAAGCCGGAAATAATTCTCCGACCATTCCGTAGGCGTGTTCACCCACGAACCCTCGATTCCGCTGGTGATGGTATGCTCGCCGAAGCCGCTTTCGTGGGCGCTCGCCCAGCCCAGGCCCTGGAGCGCGATGTCGGCCGCCTCGGGCGCGGAATCGACCAGGCTCGGGTCGCCCGCGCCGTGCGCCTTGCCGAAGGTGTGGCCGCCAGCGGTCAGAGCGACCGTCTCCTCGGAGTTCATCGCCATCCGCTCGAACGTCACCTTGATGTCGCGGGCGGATTGCAGCGGGTCGGGGTTGCCGCCGGGGCCTTCCGGATTGACGTAGATGAGGCCCATCTGGATCGCCGCCAGCGGATGCTCGAGCTCGAGCTGCTCCTCGGGAAGGATCCGGGTCTTGTTGTCCGGGTGCCCGACGAACTGCTCCTCGGAGCCCCAATAGATGTCGCGCTCGGCTTCGAACACGTCGCGGCGTCCGCCGCCGAAGCCGAAGACCGGGCCGCCCATCGATTCGATCGCGACGTTGCCGGCCAGGATGAAGAGGTCGGCCCAGCTGATGCTCTTCCCGTATTTGCGCTTGATCGGCCAGAGCAGTCGCCGCGCCTTGTCGAGATTGCCGTTGTCCGGCCAGCTGTTGAGCGGGGCGAAGCGCTGCTGCCCGCTGTTGGCGCCGCCGCGGCCGTCGGCGGTTCGATAGGTGCCCGCGGCATGCCACGCCATCCGGATCATCAGGCCGCCGTAATTGCCGTAATCCGCCGGCCACCAGGGCTTGCTGTCGGTCAGCATCGCCGCGAGGTCGGCCTTGAGCGCCTGGTAATCGAGCGCCTCGAAGGCTTCGGCATAATCGAAGTCGTCGCCCATCGGATCGGCCGAAAGGCCGCCCTGGTTGAGGATTTCGAGCGGAAGCGACTCCGGCCACCAGTCGCGGTTGGTGCGCCCGAGCAGCGAGCGAACGGTCGTCGGCCGACCCGCCGGGCAGCCCATTTCGCCGGTCTTTGCGTCCATGTCTTGGCCTCTCCTTGTTTTGAAGCCCGCCTAGGGCATGGGCATCATCGGCGGAAGCGAGGAATAACGCTCAGGTTGAGCGGAAAAATCAATCACGCGACCATTGCTTCATCCACGGATCATCCAATTCGGATTGAGTTGGATTTGTCTTGTAGGATTTTTCATGTCCTCATCCTGCTCGGACATCCGGCGTGGGAGGCGGATCATGAATCGAAGGAGCGGGTGGGAGCTCCTGTTGGTCGGGGCGGCCCTTGCGGCGGCGTCGGCGGCGGCGATCGCGGCAGAGACGATCACCTACAGCTACGACGCCAAGGGTCGCCTCGTGAAAGTCGAGCGCAGCGGCAACGTCAATAACGGCGTCACTTCCAACTACAGCCACGACAAAGCGGACAACCGGACCAACGTGACGGTCACCGGCTCGCCCAACCCGCCGCCGCCCTGAGCGGCGGCGCGAATTTTCGGAGAGACCGGATGACGACGATGTCCCCGCGGGCGCGTGCCCTGGCTTGCGCCCTTCTTGCCGGCACCTTCTACGGCGGCCTCGCCGCCACCCCGGCCGCGGCGCAAAGCTCGCCCACCTTCCGAACCCTCGACCCCAACGGCGTCGACCTCGTGAAGGGCGACTTCCTGACCAGCTTTCCCGAAGGCTCGATCGGCTCGGGCGAGGCCGAGCTCGCGCTTCTCCGGATGGTCGGCGCGATCGGAGGCAACGGCACCCGCGGCTCGAGCCAGTGGGATCACATCCTCTTCAGCGTTACCTCGACCGCCGCCTATGTCGACTTCGGCTCGAGGGTCGATAAATTCCCGGGCGCCGAGAGTCGGGGCTCGGCGCTTTCGGGGAGCGGCGATTTCTATCAATATCGCTCCGCCGACGGCACCGTCATCGCCTTCACCGATCCGAGCCCGGGCGGCGACTCGACCTATTGCGACGGCAGCGTCCAGGCCTTCTGCGTCCTGTTTCCGACCACGATCACCTCGCCCGACGGCAAGGTGGTGACGATCCATTACGAATTCGCGCACATCTGCATCAACCAGCCGCCGCCCCAGAACCCGGACGAGGAGCCCGCTCCCCCGGTCTGCCAGAACACGGCGCGGATCAAATCGGTGACCAACAGCTTCGGCTACGAGGTTCGCTTCGCCTACGCTTCGGGCACCAGCGTCACCGGGACGGTGCCCGCGACCTTCCACCAGCGCACCGAGGCGAAGTTCTACAACACCGCCGCGGGCAGCTCGGCGCTGGCCAGCATCTCCTATGCCTATCCGTCGAGCGGGGTGACCGACATCACCGACACGGGCGGCGGCGTGTGGCGGGTGACGAGCGGATCGACCAACCAAGCGGTGCGCCGGCCCGGCGCCTCGTCCAACACGATCAGTGCGAGCCTCAGCGGCGGTGTCGTCACCTCGGTGACCAATGCCGGAGTGACGACGGGCTATTCGCGAAGCGTCTCCGGCTCGACGGCGACGGTGACCATCACCAACGCGCTCAGCCAGGTCTCGACGATCGTCTCGAACCTGACCACCGGCCGGCCCACCTCGGTCACGGATCCGCTTTCGCGCACCATCGCCTATCAATATGATTCGAGCGGCCGGACGACCCGGGTGACGGCGCCGGAGGGCAATTACGTTGCCTACACCTATGACGCCCGGGGCAATGTCACGCAGACGGAGGCGGTCCCCAAATCGGGCTCGGGCCTGCCTTCGATCGTCACCTCCGCGAGCTTCGATTCGACCTGCTCGAACCCGCTGACCTGCAACCAGCCGGGCAGCACCACCGACGCGCGCGGCAAGGTCACCGATTATGCCTACAGCGCCACCCACGGCGGCCTTCTGACGGCGACCGCGCCGGCGCCCACGTCCGGCGCGCCCCGCCCGCAGACCCGCTACCTCTACACCCTGACCAACGGCGAGTACCGGCTGACCGGCACGTCGATGTGCCAGACGAGCGCGAGCTGCGCCGGTACCGCGGACGAGGTCGTCACCGCCATCGCCTACGATGTGAGCGGCAACGTCACCTCGACCAGCACCGGCAACGGCGCCGGAACGCTCAATGCGACGAGCGCCATGACCTACGATGCTCTCGGCAATCTGCTGACCGTCGACGGCCCTCTGTCCGGCGGCGCCGACACGGTGCGGATCCGCTACGACAGCGGGCGGCGGGTGGTGGGCACCGTCTCGCCCGACCCGGACGGCGGCGGCGCGCTCAAGCATCGGGCGGCGCGCAACACCTACACCAACGGTCTTCTCACCAAGGCCGAGCAGGGCAATGTGAACAGCCAGTCGGACGGCGACTGGGCGGCTTTCTCGAGCCTTCAGGAAGTCCAGACCGACTACGACTCCAATGCGAGGCCCGTGGTTCAGCGGCTGGTTTCCAGCGGCACCGCCTACGTGCTCACCCAGACCAGCTACGACGGCCTCGGCCGGCCGGAGTGCACGGCGCAGCGGATGAACACCGCCGCGTTCGGCTCGCTCCCCTCCTCGGCCTGCACTCTGGGCACGAGCGGAAGCTACGGCCCCGACCGGATCGTCAAGACCTTCCGCGACTCGGCCGGGCAGGTGATGAAGACGACGAGCGCATTGGGAGTTGCCGGCGTCGAGTCGAACGACGCCATCGCCACCTACAGCTCGAACGGCCTCATCCAGACTTTGGCGGACGCCGAGAACAACAAGACGACCTACGTCTATGACGGCCATGACCGGCTCTCGCAGACTCAATATCCGAGCGCGACCAAGGGTGCCGGCACCAGCAACAGCGGCGACTATGAGCAGCCGACCTACGAGAACACCGCCGGCGGCACGCGCACCTCCGGCACGGTGACGGCGTTCCGTAACCGCGCCGGGGAGTCGATCGGGCTCACGGTGGACGCGCTCGGGCGGGTGACGGCGAAGAACCTGCCGGGCTCCGAGCCGGACGTGACCTACGCCTACGACCTGCTGGGTCGGACGACGGCGACGGCGACGGCGTCGCAGACGCTGAGCTTCACCTGGGACGCGCTGGGCCGCAACCTGACCCAGGCCGGCCCGCACGGGAAGGTGACCTCCACATGGGACATCGCCGGGCGCCGGACCCGGCTCGCGCATCCCGACGGCTTCTACGTCGACCAGGAGTATCTGGTCACCGGCGAGCCGACCGCCATCCGGGAAAACGGCGCCAGCTCCGGCGCGGGGGTGCTCGCCGCCTACGCCTGGGACAATCTCGGCCGCCGGGCCTCGCTGACCCGCGGCGACGGCTCGGTGCTGAGCTACGGCTACGACGCCGTGTCGAGGCTCACCGGCCTCGCCGACAACCTCGTCGGCTCCACCTACGACCAGACGCTCGGCTTCGGCTACACGCCGGCTTCGCAGGTCGCGTCGAACACGCGCTCGAACGACGCCTACGCCTGGACCGGCCACTACAATCTCAACCGCGGCTACACGGCCAACGGGCGCAACCAATACAGTGCCGTCGCCTCGATCACGCCGACCTACGACACGAAGGGCAACCTCACCTCGGCCGGCGCCACGACCTACACCTACACGTCCGAGAATCTTTTGACCTCCGCAAGCGGCGGCATCGCACTCGCCTGCGACCCGGCGATGCGGCTCTACCAGACGTCCGGCGGCAGCGCGGGGACGACCCGGTTCGGCTACGACGGCAGCGCGCTGATCGCGGAGTATAGCGGCTCCAACGCCATGCTCCGCCGCTACGTCCACGGCCCCGGCGCCGACGAGCCGCTGGTCTGGTACGAGGGCTCCGGGACCAGCGACCGGCGCTTCCTCCACGCCGACGAACGCGGCAGCGTCGTCGCCGTCACCAACAGCTCGGGCACGACTCTCAACGTCAACGGCTACAACGAATATGGCATTCCCAGCTCGGGCAACGCCGGCCGGTTCCAGTACACCGGCCAGACCTGGCTGGCGGAGCTCGGAATGTATTATTACAAAGCCCGCATCTATTCGCCGACGCTGGGCCGGTTCCTCCAGCCGGATCCGATCGGGTACGGCGATGGGATGAACCTCTACGGCTATGTCGGCGGAGATCCGATCAACGCCACCGATCCGACCGGAACGGATACCACAGATGCCTACAGCTCAAACCGCCCGTACTGGATCGACAATGATGACGAGTGGGGCCCGGGAAAAGGTACGAGTCCGGCCAATACGGCAGGCGGGCATAGTCGTGACGGAATGGGCACGTGGGACATTGTGCGCATAGCGGGCGGGCGCCATGAAACGGCGGCGTTCGAACGATGGGAAGCCGCCGGCGTGAGGCTGAACGATATCTCCGCCAGGACCGGTGTCAGCACAAATTGCCTGCTGAGTGCAAGCTGCACCAATTCCGTTCGTTTGGCCTCCGTTAGCGGCGGCAATCAATTGCCTGGTACATCCATCGCCAATATCCTGACTGACAGACAAGGCTTCAGTTACGTGGGTTCAGCGACCGTCTCGCCAGGGCAGCCGGGAGTAGGCTTCAATGTGCTTGCCCAAACGACAGAGCTGCGTATCACGACCTCAACGGCTAACTTCGTCACGCCCCAGAGAGGCAGGGGACCGTGGTTTCCGATTACCTTCGGAAGCGTGACAGTCGGCTTCGGTACGGGAACCTGGAATTCGCAAGGGCAGCGAGATATCAGCGTCATCACCTTCGCCCCGCAAACGGCGCGTATTAACATTGGGTTCAACCTTTACGGTACTCGTGTTACCATCGTACCGACCAACACTACGCCCAGGGATACCACCGTTACGGTTTGGGGAAGATAAAATGGCGTGCTTGACAAAAAGTAGAAGGACGATGCTGCTGGCATCGCTGTTGGCCTGCCTTTCGTGCAAATCTCCGGCTACCGACTCTCCTTCGCCACAGGCTAACTTGGCGCCTAAAGCTGCTTGCCTTTTTACGCTGAAGGCGAGCTCATCGAGCCCGGCAGGAGCGACGAGACTGACAGAGTTTCTGGATAGATTATTCAGTTTGCAAGAGCACGCATATGTCAATCACGTTGAATTAGAAAATCTAAAAACAGTTGTTATTGCTGTGCCGGGCGAATGCGAGCGCGATGCGGCGCGGAAGCTCGCCAACTCCGTGGACGGGATGCTTAAGCAATACAGACTTCCGTACACACGGGAAGAGGGCGTTGCGGAGCCGAGCCGATCAAGTCGCGACCGACAGGACGTGTCGACGCTATCCAAGCTACTGTCGATAGCATCGAATGGCCAAGCCCAGTTGAAAAATTGCGCGTTTGTTTTCGACTTCAATCCCGCCGCATCCACCACGGTTGAGCAGGAGCAGAGCTTCCGGGCTAAGCTAGAGGATACCCGAAGATACGGTGTCCCTCTTTTATATTCTTTTATATTGGACGAAAAGCTGAATCTGGTGTTCTACGAACAGTGTCAATCGGGGTTGAAGGCAATGGGGTTTGTGCAAGCGGCATTGGGCCCGTTGGCGACCCAGAGGCTCTTGCACCCGCGGCCAGCCTCTCCGCAGGAGATTCAGAGGTTGCTTGAAGAGGCTGGAGGCGCACCTGGCGAACAGACGACAGGCGCGCAAATCGGTCGGCAGCCGCGCAGCACGACCACTGCAAAGTCTTCCTGAACAATGAGGCGTGTTTATAGTCGCTCATAATCTTGAACAGGACCGCTATTGGTGGGCAGATCACAGGAGGTAAGTCGAGTGATCAGGCAAATTATCTTAGCGCTCGCCGTATCTGGTTGCTCCGGATGCACCCCTGATACCGATGCGGAAGTCCAGGCCCTTCATGCGGCTAAATGCTTATTTGGAGAAAATCGATCCTAGAGAACTTGAGAAACCCGTCTCGGTAAAGGACGAAGGTGCCACCTGGCTCATCGTCTATCACGGGCTGCGGGATTGGGCAGGGGGCGACCGCCTGGTTTCGGTGGACAAGCGCACGATGAAGGTCGTTGCCTCAGTCGCCTGGCAGTAATGGCCGCGACCATCAATCCCAGCGGGAGCGTTCGCATTCTCGGGGACGCAATACCTAATTAGCTGAAGCTCCGGCACCGCGTCGGGGATCGGCGTGATCGGCACTTTCGCCTATGACGATTTCGACGCTGGACAGCTTCCCCCGTGGCAACGGCACCGTCACTAGCTATTCGCACGACGCCGTCTCTCGCCTCCAGCGACTGACCCAGGACCCGGGCGGAATGGCCCGCGACATCCCGCTCGATTTCGCCTACAATCGATCTGGTGATAGCGCTCGTCATCTTCACCGTGCTCATGGCCGCTCTCGCTGCGAGAGGGTCTCTCCTGCGCTTGATGGTAATTGCTTACGTTCCCATGACGATCGTGAGTTTTATGGTCCTCCTGGTGACTCTGATCGTCTGGCTGAGAGCTCTAGGCGTTGGCGTCTGCGGGCGTGATCAGGGCCCTACCTGCACCGACGCTGCGTGGATTTACATCGCCATTGTTGCGGCGGTGGCGACTACGGTGCTGTTGTATGGCCTCATCAGGGAAATCCATAGGAACGTTCGGAAAACCTGGGGCAGTTACTAATTTCACAGCGCGCTCGGCCGGGTGACGGCAAAGAACCTGCGGGGCTTTGAGCCGGACGTGATCTACGCCTACGACCTGCTGGGTCGGACGACGGCGACGGCGACGGCGTCGCAGACGCTGAGCTTCACCTGGGACGCGCTGGGCCGCAACCTGACCCAGGCCGGTCCGCACGGGACGGTGACCTCGACCTGGAACGCCGCCGGCCGCCGGACCCGGCTCGCGCATCCCGACGGCTTCTACGTCGACCAGCTATACCTGGTGACCGGCGAGCCGACCGCGATCCGCGAGAACGGCGCGACCTCGGGCGCCGGGGTGCTCGCCACTTACGCCTGGGACAATCTCGGCCGCCGAGCCTCGCTGACCCGCGGCGACGGCTCGGTGCTGAGCTACGGCTACGACGCCGTGTCGCGGCTCACCAGCCTCGCCGACAACCTCGTCGGCACCGCGTACGACCAGACGCTCGGGTTCGGCTATACGCCGGCGAGTCAGATCACTTCAAACACGCGCTCGAACGATGCCTACGCCTGGACGGGCCATTACAATCTCAACCGCGGCTACACGGCCAACGGGCGCAACCAGTACACGGCCACCGGCTCGATCACGCCGACCTACGACGCGAAGGGCAACCTCACCTCGGCCGGTGCCACCACCTACACTTACACGTCCGAGAATTTGCTGACCTCGGCCACCGGCGGCATCGCGCTCGCCTATGATCCCGCGATGCGGCTTTATCAGACGTCCGGAGGAACCGCCGGCACCACTCGGTTCGGCTATGATGGCGCGAACCTCATCGCGGAATATAACGGCTCCAACGCCATGCTGCGCCGCTACGTCCACGGCCCCGACAGCGACGAGCCCCTGGTCTGGTACGAAGGCTCCGGCACCAGCGACCGCCGCTTCCTCCACGCCGACGAGCGCGGTAGCGTTGTCGCGGTCACCAACAGCTCGGGCACGACGCTCAACGTCATCAGCTACAATGAATACGGCATTCCCAGCTCCGGCAACGTCGGCCGGTTCCAGTACACCGGCCAGACCTGGCTGCCCGAGCTCGGCATGTATTATTACAAGGCCCGCATCTACTCGCCGACGCTGGGCCGGTTCCTGCAAACGGACCCGATCGGGTACGGCGACGGGATGAACCTCTACGGCTATGTCGGCGGTGATCCGATCAACGCCACCGATCCGACCGGAACGACCGAATTCATGTCAAACCGCGCGTACTGGATCGACAATGACGACGACTGGCGTCCTGGAAGGGGCCCAAATCTGATCACCATGGCGGGCGGGCACAGTCGTGACGGAATGGGCACGTGGGACATTGTACGTGTGGTAAGCGGGCGTGTCGACGTGCTTGCGTTTGACCGCGAGCAGGCCCGCACAAATTACTCCTTTGTAGCTATTAAACCGCCTGCTAAAAAACCGTGCGTGGGGGGTGTTTGTGGTACGGACAAGTATAATGCTAATACTGATCCGGTTATACTCAAGTTGTGGGCAGATCCAGAGGTTCGCGCTATGATGAAGCAAGCTTGGGCAAATTCGGGTCCAAATGGCGGAAACACGAATGAGTACGGATTTTGGTTGAAGCAACAGTCCGATGGAAACTTCATGGTTGGCATGATGATACAGGGAAGAGGGGGTAATATTGAAGGACTACGATGGCGACCCGATAAGTCTTGGGATATTTTCTTCCATATCCACCCCTTTTCGAATGCCAGTGGAAGAATAAGTACCCGGGACATGAGGACCGTCAACGCTGGCGCCCTTGTTGTTGCTTATGCGCATGGCAATAACTTTTATAAATATGATGGACGATAATCATGAGTGCAGCGAAGTATAATATACTAAGCTTAGGCCTTGTATTCTTTCTCATGGCTTGCGGAAGTCAGAGCGCAGGTCTTCCGATCAATCAAGCTCAGGCGAGCACAATTGCAGAGAGGTACGTTCAAAAAAGGTATCCAGAGATTGATCGTTCAGCGCTCCAGTCGCGTACTACTGACCATGGAAAGTATTGGCTTGTAGCTTATGATCCTCCTGAGCAAAGTGTGGGTGGGGGGCCGAAGATCATCGTAGAAAAAAGCACAGGAGAAGTTGCTGCTGCGTTTATGGATCAATGAACCTGAGAATAGAACAAAAAGGTCAGTCAAATGATTAGAAGAGCTATAATAATCTTTTTAAATTTGACATTACTAGCTTCTTGCGCACGACAGCAAAGTGTTTCAGAAACTGAGGCCAAAAGAATTTCCGCAAAGTTTGCGACAAGCAAATTTAAAGGGGCCAATTTCATGGCGAACGCTGCCCAGCCATACGATGCTGGCACTGCCTGGGTCATGAATTATTATCTGCCAGTAAAACAACATGGCGGGTTAGTCACTGTAGTCGTTCAGAAGAGGACCGGTGAGGTAATGGTGGCTTACAGCGCTGACGAGCCAGCATCGACCAAGCGAGCGGTAATGTGATCGCGCCCGTAACGCGCTAGCGTCCAGATTAGCAAGTCAATCGGACCGGCCGACCTCGGTCACGGACCCGCTCTCGCGCACCCACCGCCTATCAGACCATTCGAACGGCCGGCTCACCCGGGTCACCGCGCAGGAGGGCAATTACACGCTTATAGCTACGATAGCCGCGGCAACCTCACCCAGACCGGAAAATCCATGACAGTTACTAATTCCTGACTCCGCCCGACGCCCGCATACGATCTGCTCGGTCGGACGACGGCGACGGCGACGGCGTCGCAGACGCTGAGCTTCACCTGGGACGCGCTGGGCCGCAACCTGACCCAGGCCTGCCCGCACGGGACGGTGACCTCCACCTGGAACATCGCCGGGCGCCGGACCCGGCTCGCGCATCCCGACGGCTTCTACGTCGACCAGGGCTATCTGGTGACGGGCGAGCCGACCGTGATCCGCGAGAACGGCGCCGGCTCCGGCGCCGGAGTTCCTCGCCACCTACGCCTGGGACAATCTCGGCCGCCGGGCCTCGCTGACCCGGGGCGACAGCTCGGTGCTGAGCTACGGCTACGACGGCGTGTCGCGGCTCACGCAGCTCGCCGACAACCTCGTCGGCTCCGCTTACGACCAGACGCTCGACTTCGGCTACACGCCAGCTTCGCAGATCGCGTCGAACACGCGCTCGAACGACGCCTATGCGTGGACCGGGCACTACAATCTCAACCGCGGCTACACGGCGAACGGGCGCAACCAGTACACCGCCACAGGCTCGATCACGCCGACCTATGATGCGAAGGGCAACCTCACCTCGGCGGGCAGCACGACCTATGCTTACACGTCCGAGAATTTGCTGACCTCTGCCACAGGCGGCATCGCGCTCGCCTACGACCCCGCGATGCGGCTGTACCAGACGTCCGGCGGCAGCGCCGGCACGACTCTGGTTCGGCTACGACGGCGCTGACCTGATTGCCGAATACAACAGCTCGAACGCCATGCTGCGCCGCTACGTCCACGGCCCCGGCAGCGACGAGCCTCTCGTCTGGTATGAAGGCTCAGGCACCAGCGACCGCCGCTTCCTCCACGCCGACGAGCGCGGCAGCGTGGTCGCCGTCACCAACAGCTCCGGAACGACTCCCAACGTCAACGGCTACAATGAATACGGTATCCCCTCGTCGGGCAACACAGGGCGGTTCCAGTATACCGGCCAGACCTGGCTGCCCGAGCTCGGAATGTATTATTACAAAGCCCGCATCTACTCGCCCACGCTCGGCCGGTTCATGCAGACAGATCCGGCGGGCTACGCCGCGGGCATGAACCTCTATGACTATGTCGGTGGAGATCCCGTAAATCGCACAGACCCTTCTGGGCTCTGCATCATAGAGAACTGGACGATGCACATATTTAACGGTCAAGGGCAGGACCTTGGACCAGAGCCAGGGAGCGGTTGGGTCGTATTCGTCCACTGTGAGAGGGCTTTTTCATTACACCTCGCTGGTGGGAACTTCTTCAGCAGCGACGGTGGTAGCAGTGATGGTACCAACGGGAGTGATTTCGAAACCAGCAGATAAGCAGGTCACTTGTATCGGTCCGGCGACCACCAGAGGGGTCGGCGGCAATCAAGCTACCGCCGATGGGGCGTTGTTCTCGAAGTACCCGGAGCTGACCGGAGGATCGATCAGAAGGCGGGACTTTTGGAACTGTTGCGGTGCAGCGCGGCTTCTTGGGATTTACAACAAGGCAACTGCGCACCTACGGTACACGTATACATGTGCAGTTCAGCGATCAGGCCCGAAGTGCGCTGTACGGAGGCCCATCAGGTGCGTTGTCCGTCTCCGACTATGGGGATGTCAACATTCAGGATACTCATGGAGTTGCCTTTGACATTTATCGCTTTCCGACCGAAGCAAAAGGTAATCAGTACGGAACTCAACATCCCATCGCCACAATCACATTTCCAGCCAGTACGGGTGGAAAATGTCCAGCGGGATACAGGGCCTCAGTGATGTATCTGCCACTCCTCGCGGCTGCGATCCTCGCGCCATCCCACGCCGTCCCTGCGTGTCGCTCGCCCGGGGAAAAGCAAGCTCATCTGCAGTGGAGCGAGCCCAATACGGTCGTGGCACCTAATCGAACATGGGCCGCCGAGGTCAGACCCGTCCTGACAGCAGACGAGAACGCGTCCCCGCTCGTCCTTTACCGTTGCGGCGGGAAACAGGCCGTGACGGTCATGAGACTAAGTCGATCGGCCGACCTCGTCTGGAGTGACGACGGCCGTACGCTGCTGGTCATCGAGCAAGCCGCCGCGGAATCTTATTCGATCCGGTTATTCCGGATCAGGATGGACGGGGAGAACGTTTCCGTTTCGGAAAAGCCGGGCGTTGACAAAAGCATCAGAGCGGCCGTTGCACAAAGGCTCGGTCCACGCTCGAAGATCCAATTCTACACGCCCGTCTTAGTAGCGTGGAAGCGTGATCAGCTCAGTCTCGGCATCAAAGGAAATCTTTCTGAGCGCGTGCCCGGGCCAACGAAATCCTCACTGCTTCAAGGCGCTGATCGACACGTCGGAAGCCGCGGCGACACGATCGGCCTACTCCTTAACGCCGACGATGGGAAACTCTGGAGAGTGCAGGACGCACTGATTTAGGTTCTCCACCTCGGTCACGGATCCGCTTTCGCGCACCATCGCCTATCAGTATGATTTCGAGCGGCCGGACGACCCGGGTGACGGCGCCGGAAGGCAATTACATCACCTACACCTATAACGCCCGGGGCAATGTCACGCAGACGGAGAAGGCAATGGCGGCTATGTTGTATTTCAAGGACTTAACGTGGCAATAGAAAGAGCACGCGCCATGGGACTTGACGATGTCGGAATTACCGGCCCCGTTACAAATATTGCATTGGCGGAGTTTTTGACAAGCATTGTTGCTGGCAATTATGGAGCAAGAGTATATGGGCAAAGCGGAGTAGGCCTTGCCACCACTACCGTTGAGATACCCGTGAGATGAACCTACATATGGAAAAATGGATCCGTAAACTCCATTCAGTTGAATTTGTTGATTTACACGATGATTCGCGCACCATAATATATACTAACAGCTGCGGCGGTCAGATAAGGTTTTGCAAAAAGCAGATCAGTATTCAATTGGGTGATCAGATCACAATACTTGGACTTGAAGATATCAAGTCTGTAGACATAAACCCAATGTTTAAACACGAAGCAGAAAGACCGTACGTAATTTTAAGGACGGCGAGTGAGGATATAGATTTTTTAGTCGACACTCATACTAACGAATTCCACGACCTGCCGACGATATACGACTATATCCGCCGCGTAGTGGCAGTAGGCTGATGTCCGGGGCTGCCGGTCGATAAGCGACGGGGGTGACATTCGCACGACGCGGCTCAGCTACGGAAGATCCGGGACACTATCACATTTCGCAGCCAATCCGCTCGGGCGGCTGACCGGTTTCCACGTCGACCAGGAATATCTGGTGAACGGCGAGCCGACCGCGATCCGCGAGAGCGGGGCCAGCTCCGGCGTTGGAGTGCTCGCCACCTATGTCTGGGACAATCTCGGCCGCCGAGCCTCGCTGACCCGCGGCGACGGCTCGGTGCTGAGCTACGGCTACGACGCCGTGTCGAGGCTCACCGGCCTCGCCGACAACCTCGTCGGCTCCGCCTACGACCAGACGCTCGGGTTCGGCTACACGCCGGCTTCGCAGATCGCGTCGAACACGCGCTCGAACGACGCCTACGCCTGGACCGGCCACTACAATCTCAACCGCGGCTACACGGCCAACGGGCGCAACCAATACAGTGCCGTCGCCTCGATCACGCCGACCTACGACACGAAGGGCAACCTCACCTCGGCCGGCGCCACGACCTACACCTACACGTCCGAGAATCTTTTGACCTCCGCAAGCGGCGGCATCGCACTCGCCTGCGACCCGGCGATGCGGCTCTACCAGACGTCCGGCGGCAGCGCGGGGACGACCCGGTTCGACTACGACGGCAGCGCGCTGATCGCGGAGTATAGCGGCTCCAACGCTATGCTCCGCCGCTACGTCCACGGCCCCGGCAGCGACGAGCCTCTCGTCTGGTATGAAGGCTCAGGCACCAGCGACCGGCGCTTCCTCCACGCCGACGAGCGCGGCAGCGTGGTCGCCGTCACCAACAGCTCCGGAACGACTCTCAACGTCAACGGCTACAATGAATACGGTATCCCCTCGTCGGGCAACACAGGGCGGTTCCAGTATACCGGCCAGACCTGGCTGCCCGAGCTCGGAATGCATTATTACAAAGCCCGCATCTACTCGCCCACGCTGGGCCGGTTCATGCAGCCGGACCCGATCGGATATGGCGCGGGAATGAACCTGTACGCCTATGTCAGGGGCGATCCGGTGAACTTCACCGACCCGCTTGGACTGGCGCCGGGAGGACAGTGCAGCGGGACGTGCACGGATATTCTCATGAGTTCCGGGCGCCCGCATGTTTCAGGGAGCTTCGTTCAGCAACGGCGACGGCGGCAGATTCATGCTGAACGAGGTCAATCTGGACAGCGTGGGCGGCAGTGATGATAGCCTCGCAGCCGTGTTGGCCAACCATATTATCGGGATGGAGCATAGTAGGATCGTGTGCGCTGGTCGGGCAAGAGTTCTAAAGGGCAACAGCAATTTCTTAGGACGGACAGGCGCTTTTGGAGTTCCAATAGGCAGGGGATCGGCCGCGGTTATACCAAAGCAATTTACTGGGCAGTATCAAGCTGGTCCGAGGATGAAAAGCATTGGAAAGTCCGCTTTTGGATTGACAACCAGTGGTCAAAAGTTTTTCGGATTCACGGACGCAATTGATGACAATAGAATCGGTAAAACAGCTTCGGAAGTGCAGGATAAAATTATGAGCTGGTCTCCTGGTTCCTTAATACTTGAACTGGTTACCGGGAATGACGAGGGAGTACTGGTGTAATCCTTAACCTTCCGGCTATTGACAGCAGCGGAGCTGCTACAAGCTGTCCTGCGGGAACATCTATGGTTACGTCATATTAAGGGTTTTGTTTGGCTTACATATTAGGTTTCACTAATCGGTACTTAAATCCAATTAAGTTTTTATTGAATTCTGCTTGATATGCAATGTAGTTCTGGGAGATAGGCGGTGAATGGACCGATGTCGTTAGCATCATTGGTGTGGCTCCTCGGAGCTTCCGGAACACCTTCCGTTCCGGTGTGGTCTGGCAACATGCCGCCTGCTGAAAGTGTTAGAGGTAACCTTTGCAACTTGGCGGTGGTAAAGCGACCCCTCCGGGCGCACCATCTTCTCGTCCGCGCCGGTCCCGGGCTCCATTTTCGTAGCGTCGGTGGACTCTCGGCAGGTGATCGGGTCTATACCTGCAGCAACCGTGGAGAATGGTTTGGCGTGGCGTACAGCACGCCAGCGGCTCGTTGCGGCGGACCAGAAAAGGTAGGGCTCGATATCCGCCGCATCACGTCCTGTCGATCAGGCTGGGTGCATCGAGACTGGGTCGAGGTGCTCACCGGCTAATCTCGCCGCATGTTCAAAGAGCTTCGGTAGGCCAAGGCAGCGGCAGAAGATCATGCTAAACATGGTCAATCCCGATAACAGTGGCGGTTTTACACGCAATCGTCACCTCGGTGACCAATGCCGGGGTCACCACTGGCTATTCGCGAAGCATCTCCGGCTCGACGGTTGGTCCGCCCCGGCATGATCGTCTTTACCGGAATGATTGGATGGGCTTTCAGTCATCCCGATGGCCTTTCCTCCTGGATTTCGCGCTGAAATACGTGGCCGGTACCGCGCATGCGGTAAATGGGAAGCCGAACCGAGAAAGATGCCGATCAACCTCGGAAGGATCGATCGATGGCGTTCCCTGCGCGATAACCACCCCGAGGCGGCGCAATTGTTTCAGGTCGAAGAACAAGAAGGATCGCTTCGCTCCTGCACGGCGGCCGCAATCGGACGCGGAGATGGCTACCTCATCGACCGACGACATGCCCGTCACCACCAGCGGATCGACTCCCGCTCGACGGTAAAGCGCGTTCTGGCGGGCGACATTGTCATCGAATTTTTTCAGCTGCTCAGCCCGCCATTTGGCGGGATCGGGGATATAACGCGCCATGTCCGGGTCGCGCAGGGCCTCCTCCAGCGAGACGCCGATATCCGAGCGTTGCTCGGTCGAATATCCGCCATGGAAGAGGATCAGCGCGCCGGGCACGACGTTTCGCCTGCGAAAGCCGGCAAAGAAGTAGTTCGCGCAGGAAGACATGCAATAATCCACCACGGTCACTTCCGCGTCGAACCGCTGGAGCTTCTCGACAAGGTCGATCGCGGCATCCGCATCTCCGCCGGTAGAGCGGACCACCAGCCTCGGGCGCCGTATCCGATCCATCCCGACCTTGTCGGCCCAGGCAACCGCGTCCTTCAGCGTCCACGCGTAAATACCGCCATCGAAGCAGATCGTCCGCGGCGACAGGATTTTGGTGAGCGCCGTGCGATTTTGGGGGCGCTGGGAATGGCTTTGAATCCATTCCCGGCACTGCCTCACCTCGGTATTTTCGCCGGCACGGAAGTCGGGAGGAGAAACCGCGAGTCCGAACCCGAGCAAAAGGGCAAGGGCACCAGCCATTACAAACACCTATTCAGTTATGAGATATGTTTTGCAGCGTATTTCACCGATAATTTTGCTATTGTCGCAGATCATTTTGAGCCGACAGTACAAACCATGATGGACGCGGAAACGCTGATCCTTCGACATTACAGAAAGCCATGGGCCTTCTCTGACGCATGACACCGCCGCCGTCCACAGTGTGGATTTCTGAAATAGAAAGATCGGTTATCTAGATTAGATTAATCCCCTTGCTCTCCCGTCTTGAAAATCCGAAACGGTAACTGATTTCACGGCTCGATCGGCGAGGAGCCGGAATAAGCAAGGACTGCCAATGCCCCTGCGTTGACGCGCGCTCGCACGCCCTCCTATGCCGCCTCCTGAAAAGAGGGGAATGCGATGCGAAGCAAGCTCTTGGTCGCGGCGGCTCTGGCCGTCTTCGCACTCGGCTCCGGCACGGGCGCCGCGCAGCCGAAGGCGGCTGCGACCGCCACCCGCGGCGGCCTCCAGATCGAGACCCGCTATTATACGCTCCCCAACGGCCTCAAGGTCGTGCTGTCGCGCGATCCGTCGGTGCCGACGGCGACCGTGGGCGTCTATTACGGGATCGGCTTCCGGATCGAGCCGAGGAACCGCACCGGCTTCGCCCATCTGTTCGAGCATCTGATGTTCCAGGGCTCGGCCAACGCGCCCAAGGGGGCGTTCGACAAGATCATCTACAACAATGGCGGGGTGAACAACGGCTCGACCCGGTTCGACTTCACCAATTATTACGAGGTGGTGCCGGCCAACGCGCTCGAGACCGTGCTGTGGGTCGAGGGCGACCGGATGCGCGGGCTCGATCTGACTCCGGCCGCGCTCGCCAACCAGCAGGGGGTCGTCGCCAACGAGGTCAAGGTCAACGTCCTCAACCAGCCTTACGGCGGCTGGCCGTGGATCGACATGCCGATGCTGGCCAACACCAACTGGCACAACAGCCATAATTTCTACGGCGAGTTGAAGGATCTGGAGGCGGCGACCGCGGCCGACGCCAAGACCTTCTTCGACAGCTTCTACCGGCCCAACAACGCCGTTCTCGTCGTCGCCGGCGACATCGATTATGCCCGCACCCGCTCGATGATCGACCGCTATTTCCGAGGCATCCCTTCGGGTCCGAAGGTCGCCCTTCCCGACATTTCCGAGCCTCGCCAGACGGAAGGGAAGTTCAAGGTCAGGCCCGACCCGCTCGCCCCGCGCCCCGCCTTCACCGCCGCCTGGCACGTGCCCGAGCGCGGATCGAAGCAATGGTATGCGATGGGGCTGCTCGACCAGATCCTCGTCCAGGGCCAGGACAGCCGGCTGTACCAGAAGATGGTCCGAGACACCGGCATCGCCTCCGGAGTCCAGGGCGGGATCAACGTCGGCCTCGGCAACATGTACAATTACCGAGGCCCGATGCTGTGGACGGTCGCCTTCATCCACGATCCGGCCAAGTCGCGCGAGGAGATCACGGCGGCGCTCGACAGCGTCGTCGAGGACGTCCGCACCCGGCCGGTCAGCGCCGCCGAGCTCGACCGGGCGCGGACCAAGATCCGCTCCAACCTCTACAATCTCGCCGATCCCTCGACCCGCTTCGGACTCGTCGACCTGCTCGCGGTCGGCGCGATGTGGGAGGACGATCCCAATTGGGTCAACCGGCTCGAGGCCGGCTTCGACTCGGTCACCCCGGAGCTTCTGCTCGCCACCGCCAGGGAATATCTGAGGCCGACCAACCGCTCGATCCTGCTCGTCCAGCCCGCGCCCCCGACGGCCGGCGCCGCCACCCCGGGAGCCTCGAAATGATCCGCCGCGCTCTCGCTCTCGCCGCCGCCGCTTTCGGCCTCGCCGCAACGCCGCTCGCCGCCCAGAAATACGACTATCCGGAGATGCCGGCGGCGGGAACGCCCAAGCCGTTCGCCGTCCCGGCCTCGGAGACCTACCGGCTCTCCAACGGCCTGCAGGTGACCCTCATTCCCTACGGCCTCGTGCCCAAGGCGGTGGTCAGCCTTCGGGTCTATGCAGGCAGCCTCAACGAGGGCGAGGACGTCGGCCTGGCGGCGCTCGCCGCGCAGATGCTCCGCGAGGGCGCCGGCGGGCGCTCCGGAGCGGAGATCGCGGCCGCCGCCGCGGCGATGGGCGGCAACCTCGGTGTCGGCGCCGGCACGCACGAGACCTTCTTCGGATTGAACGTCCTGTCCGAACATGCCGGCGACGCGATCCGGCTGATCGCCGACCTCGGCCGACGGCCCGATCTGCCCGCTTCCGAGTTCGAGCGGGTGAGGCAGAGCTATGCGCGCAACGTCGCCGTCGGCAAATCGCAGCCTCAATCGGCGGCCGACGCGGCGCTGGCCGCCGCTTATTACGGCCCGAGCCATCCTTACGGCCGCCTCTTCCCGACCGACGCCCAGCTCGCCGGCTACAAGCCCGCCGATGTCCGCCGCTTCTACGACGCTAATTTCGGCGCGAAACGGGCCCGGCTGTTCGTCGCCGGCCGGTTCGACACGGCGGCGGTCAAGGCCGCCATCGAGCAGGCCTTCGGGAGCTGGACCGGCGGTCCCGGGCGCCTCGGCCTGCCCCCCTCCCCGCAGCCGGGTCCGAAGGTGATCCTGGTCGACCGGCCGGGGGCGCCCCAATCGACCGTCCGCCTCGCCTTCCCCGCGCCGATCGCGGGCTCGAGCGAAGATATCGGATTCCGAGTCACCGACGCGTTGCTCGCCGGCTCCTTCACCTCGCGGATCACCGCAAACATCCGCGAGCAGAAAGGCTATACCTATTCGCCCGGCTCCGCCGTCTCCTATAATCCCGGCCAGGCGCAATGGGAGTTCGACGCCGACGTCACCACCGACGTCACCGGCGCGGCGCTGAAGGAAGTGTTCGGCGAGATCCGCCGGCTTCAGACCGAGGCGGTGCCCGAGGAGGAAGCGGCCGGAATGCGGACCTGGATGGCGGGCACCTTCGTCCTTCAGAATGCGAGCGCCGCCGGCCTGATCGGCTCGATCGCCGAGCGCGATTTCCACGGCCTCCCCGCCGACTGGCTGACCACCTACGTGCCCGGCGTGCTCAAGGTCTCCGGCGCCGACATGAAGCGCCTCGCCGGACGCACGCTTCCGCTCGGCAAGATGACCCTCGTCGTCGTCGGCGACCTCGCCAAGGTCGAGCCCCAGCTCAAGGCCCTGCCCGAGCTTCAGGGGATGACGTTCCAGAGGGTGACGCCCTTCTAAAATCCTCCCCATCGAAGATGGGGAGGGGGGACCAGGCGAAGCCTGGTGGAGGGGTAATTGCCGAGGCTTGTGCCAGCTACCCCTCCACCGCGCTTTGCGCGGTCCCCCTCCCCGAGCAAGCTCGGGGGGATTTGCTCAATCCATGTGCTTCAGCCCGACCCTCAGATAATCCCACCCCGTGACCAGCGTTAAAGTCGCCGCCGCCCACAGGCTCGCCAGCCCCACCCAATGCACCCAGAGCCATTGCGGCACCGCGCCGCCGAGGATCAGAGCGCCCAGCGCGACCAGCTGCAGCGTCGTCTTCCACTTGGCCAGCCGGCTGACCGGGAGCGACACCTGGAGCCCGGCGAGAAACTCGCGAAGGCCGGAGACGGCGATCTCGCGCAGCAGGATGATCAGGGCCGGAACGATATGGAAGCCGTGGATGACCGTCTCCGCGTTCGGCTGGCGGGTCGAAACCAGCATGACGATCACGCCGACGACCATGATCTTGTCGGCGATCGGATCGAGGAACACGCCGAGCCTCGACACCGTCCCCTGCGCGCGGGCGAGATAGCCGTCGAAATAATCGGTGATCCCAACGAGGCAGTAGAGGCCGAAGGTGATCGCATAATCGTACCAGCCCGGTTTCCAGAGCAGGAACACGAGCAAAGGCACCGCGAAGATCCGCGACAAGGTGAGGATGTTGGGCAAGGTCAGCATCGGTCGGCTGTGTGCCTTAGCGGGTCGGGGCGCGGCTGTGAACGCACCTGTTCCCCGGCGATGTTGCGCAGCATTCCCGCTCCCACCCGCCATTCACGTTTGACCGACGGCGCGAAGCGGCTATGACCGCCCGCGCATGCTCCGACGCACCCCCGCCGCCCGCGCCTGAACGCCGTGCAGGATTCGCTCCACCTCCTGTCGAAGCGGCGCTTCCTGCCGCTGTTCGTCACCCAGTTCCTGGGGGCCTTCAACGACAATCTGTTCAAGTCGGCGATGGTGATCCTCGTCACCTACGCCATCTATTCCGACCCGACCAAGGAAGCGACGTTCAACGCCGTCGCGGGGGCGCTTTTCATCCTGCCCTTTTTCCTGTTCTCGGCGCTGGCGGGGCAGCTGGCGGACGGGGGCGACAAAGCGAGGATCATCCGCCTCGTCAAGACCGCCGAGATCGCCATCATGGTCTTCGGGGCGGCGGGGCTGCTCCTCCACAGCATCCCGCTCATGCTCGTCGCCTTGTTCGCGATGGGCGTGCACTCCTCCTTCTTCGGCCCGATCAAATACGCGATCCTGCCGCAGCATCTCAGAAAGGACGAAGTGCTCGCCGGAACCGGCCTGGTCGAGGCGGGCACCTACATCGCCATCCTGCTGGGGACGATTGCCGGGGGGCTGCTCGGCGCGGACCACGCGAACCTCGCCGCCGCCGGGGTGCTGCTGGTCGCGGTCGCGGGCTGGTTCGCCGGGCGCCAGGTGCCGCCGGCGCCCCCGGAAGCGGACGCTCCGCCGGCCAAGATGGACTGGCACATCATCCGCGCCTCGATCACCCTGGTCAGCGCGACCCTCCACATTCCGCGCCTGTTCCTCGCCATCGCCTCGATCAGCTTCTTCTGGATGATGGGCGCGATCCTGGCCGCGCAATTCCCGCCTCTGGTCAAGAACGTCTTCCACGCCAACGAGCAGGTGGCGACGCTCTTCCTCGCCATCTTCTCGGTCGGGGTCGGCCTCGGCTCGGTGCTGATCAACCGGCTTCTGAAGGGCCGGGTGCTCGCCATCTATTCGCCGGCCTCGGCGATCGCGATGGGCCTGTTCATCTGCCACCTCTATTACAACACGCTCGGCTGGCCGGCACAGGGGCCCGAGCTTCTCGACCTCCACAGCTTCGCCAGCATCGGCCAGGCCGAATGGGTGATGGTCGATCTGTTCGGGGTCGCCGTCTCGGGCGGCATGTTCGTCGTCCCGCTCTACGCCTTCCTGACCACCACCGTCCCCAAGTCGGAGACGGCGCGGACGGTCGCGGCCAACAACATCGTCAATTCGGGCGGGATGGTGCTGGCGGCGGTGATCCTCACCGGCCTCGTCCAGCTCGGCGTGTCGATCGAGGAGACCCTGCTGCTCGTCGCCGTCTCGAGCCTCGGCGCGGCGTGGCTGGCCTGGAAGCTGCACAAGGCCTGCGACTGAATATCCTCCCCCATCGAAGATGGGGAGGGGGACCAGGCGAAGCCTGGTGGAGGGGTAGCTGGCGGAAGCCTATGCCAACTACCCCTCCACTACCCTTCGGATGGTTCCCCTCCCCGAGCAAGCTCGGGGAGGATTTCAGGCCAGGAACGTGGAGAAGAAGACCAACCCGCTTGCGAAGGCCAGGAGGAAGAGTCTGACGTCTTCGGCGGCGGGAATCAGTCGGTCCATGACCAGGGGTTAACGCGCCCTTCACCATATCGGCAAGCGCTCGAATCCGCTTGCTCCGGACCTGTCCCGCAGCGGCACAAGGGCGGGTGCAATCCTTCCCGGCCTTCTTCTATACCGGGCCATGGCCCAGGCATCGCCCTCCTCCTCCAGCGTCGACCTGGCCCTCGCCGCCTCGGTTCGCGACCCCCGGCTGATGGAGGCGGGCCTCGCGCTCGTCGAAGGCCGGCTCGGCGCCGCCGAGGCGCTGCTCCGTTCCCACCTCAAGGAGAGGCCGACCGACATCGCCGCGATCCGGATGATGGCGGAGCTGGCCGGCCGGCTCGGCCGCTATCCGGATGCCGAGACCCTGTTGCGCCGGGCGCTCGAGCTTGCTCCCGGCTTCACCGCGGCCCGGGCCAATCTCGCCACCGTCCTCTACCGCCAGAACCGGCCGGCCGAGGCGATCCGGATCCTCGACGCTTTGCTCGACGACCAGCCCGAAAATCCCTCCCACCAGAATCTGAAGGCGGCGGCGCTCGGCCGGATCGGCGGCTTCGAGGAAGCGATCCACATCTACCGGCAGGTGCTCGACCGGCTGCCCGACCAGGCCCGGATCTGGATGAGCTTCGGCCATGTCCTCAAGACCGTCGGCCGGCTCGACGAGGGCATCGCCGCCTACCGCCGGGCCATCGCCCTCGCGCCTGCCTTGGGCGAAGCCTGGTGGAGCCTCGCCAATCTGAAGACGGTTCGGCTGGACCGCGCCGATGTCGACGAGATGACGGCCGCGCTCGTCGCGCCGGGCCTGACCCGCGAAGATCTCTTCCATCTCCATTTCGCGCTCGGCAAGGCCCATGACGATTCCGGCGACGCGGAGGAGGCCTTCCAGCATTATGCCGAGGGCAACCGGCTCAGGCGCTCTCTGATCGCCTACGACGCCGACGAGACCCGCCGAGCCGTCGACCGCTCGATCGCCCTCTTCACCCCGGCCTTCTTCGCGGAGCGCGACGGCTGGGGCAGCCCCGCGCCGGACCCCATCTTCATCCTCGGAATGCCGCGCGCCGGCTCGACCCTGATCGAGCAGATCCTCGCCAGCCATGGCGAGGTCGAAGGCACGATGGAGCTTCCCGACATCCCCGCACTGGTCAAGCGCCTCGGCGCCCGGACCCGCAAGTCGGAGGAAAGCGCCTATCCCGAGGCTCTTGCGGCGCTCGGCCCCGACGCGCTTCGAGCGCTCGGCGAGGACTATCTCGAGCGCGCCCGGATCCATCGCAAGACCGGCAAGCCCTTCTTCATCGACAAGATGCCCAACAACTGGGCCCATGTCGGGCTGATCCGATTGATCCTGCCCAAGGCCAGGATCGTCGACGCCCGCCGCCACCCGCTCGATTGCGGCTTCTCCAACTTCCGCCAGCATTATGCCCGCGGCCAAAGCTTCAGCTACGCCCTCGCCGACATCGGGCGTTATTATTCGGATTACGTCCGGCTGATGGCTCATTTCGACCGGGTCCTTCCGGGCCGGATCCACCGGGTCGTCCACGAACGGCTGATCGACGCGCCGGAACCGGAGATTCGGGCTCTGCTCAACTCGCTCGGCCTGCCCTTCGACCCCGCCTGCCTGCGTTTCCACGAGAACAAGCGCGCCGTCCGAACCGCCAGCTCCGAGCAGGTCCGCCGCCCGATCAACCGGGAAGGAGTGGACCAGTGGCGGGCCTATGAGCGCTGGCTGGGGCCTCTGAAGGAAGCGCTCGGCCCGGTGCTCGACGCCTATCCCGAGGCGCCACGTCAATCCCTCTCCCTGTAGGGGAGAGGAAGGGGCCCGCCGCGAAGCGGTGGGAGGGTGAGGGCCTACCAATTCGCGCTACAGGCCCTCACCCTCCCGCTTCGCGGGCCCCTCCCTCTCCCCTGCAGGGAGAGGGGTTCAAGTGACCCCGAAACCACAGCGCCCGCCTCATACCATTTCGCCGGCAGAATAAGTTTGACCGCGCGCGCGAAAGCGTCACATTTTGGCCCCTCGCAAAGCTGTGGGGGACATATCCGATGCGCTTCGCTTCCAGCCTCAGGCTCGCCGCCGTCCTGCTCGCGTCCACCACGCTTTCAGGCACCGCTTTCGCCCAGGACGCGCCGGCGCAGGATCCGCCCGCCACCGGCGAGGGCAGCGGCGCCGCCGACCAGGGCGACCGCAACGCCGCCCGGGACGACGAGGACAGCAACGACATCATCATCACCGCGACCAAGCGCGAGGAGAATCTCCAGGACGTCCCGATCAGCATCCAGGCGCTCGGCACCCAGCGCCTCGAGGAGCTGAACGTCGCCAGCTTCAACGATTACACCAAGCTGACCCCGAGCGTCTCCTTCCAGACCTCGTCGCCCGGCACCGCCAACGTCTACATCCGCGGAGTCGCCAGCGGCGGCGACGGCAACCATTCGGGCTCGCTTCCGAGCGTCGGAATCTATCTCGACGAGCAGCCGGTGACGACGATCGGCGGCAATCTCGACATCAACATCTACGACATCGCCCGGATCGAGGTTCTTCGCGGGCCCCAGGGCACGCTCTACGGCGCCTCGTCGGAGGCCGGCACGATCCGGATCATCACCAACAAGCCCGATCCGTCCGGCTTCTCCGGCGGCGCCGACGCGGAACTGAATAGCGTCCGCCACGGCGGCATCGGCGGCGGGATCCAGGGTTTCGTCAACGCTCCGCTCGGCGACAGCGCCGCGCTCCGGGTCGTCGGCTGGTACCGGCACGACGCCGGCTTCATCGACAACGTCCCCGGCACCCGCGCCTTCCTTCCGCAGCCGGGCGGGATCGTCATCAACAACACGCCGCTGGTCGAGAAAAATTTCAACGACGTCGACGTCGTCGGCGGCCGCGCCGCGCTCGGAATCGACCTCGACGACAATTGGACCGCCACCGCCAGCCTGATCGGCCAGGACCAGAAGAGCCGCGGCACCTTCGGCTTCGATCCCAGCGTCGGCGACCTCGCGGTCCAGCATTTCTTCCCGGACAAACGCCACGACCGCTTCATGCAGGCGGCGCTCACCGTCGAGGGCAAGATCAGCAATTGGGACCTCACCTACGCCGGCGCCTACCTGGTCCGGAAGATCGACAGCTCGAACGATTATACCGATTACGCCGAGGCCTATGACGAGCTCTACGCCGATTACGGCGGGGTCGCCGGCTATCTTTATTTCTTCGACGACGCCGGCAATTCGATCGACAGCTCGCAGCACATCATCGGCCGCGACCGCTACAAGAAGATGAGCCACGAGCTTCGAATCGCCTCGCCGGCGGACAAAAGGCTTCGGCTCGTCGCCGGCCTCTTCTACCAGCGCCAGTCGCACGGCATCCATCAGGATTACCAGGTCACCAATCTCGCCGACGAGCTGTCGGTCAACGGCTTCCCCGGAACGCTCTGGCTGACCGAGCAGAAAAGGGTCGACAAGGATTATGCCGCTTTCGGCGAGGCGAGCTTCGACATCACCGAGGCGATCACCCTCACCGGCGGCCTTCGCGGCTACAAATATGACAATTCGCTGATCGGCTTCTTCGGCTTCGGCCGCAATCCGGGCGGCGGCTTCACCGACGGCCCGCTCAACGCGGTGGGCAGCTCGCGCACCGGCTTCATCCAATGCTACACCACCACCGGCGCGCGCCTTCGCGACAATATCGGCGGCACCGTGCTCCCGCCGATCGTGGCGGGCTCGCCCTGCACCAACCTCGGCGATTTCGTCGGCGGCAATGTCGTGCCCCGGCGGGTCAAGGGCAGTGGCATCACCCACCGGCTCAACGCCAACTGGAAGATCACTCCGGACCATATGGTCTACGCCACCTGGTCGAAGGGCTTCCGCCCCGGCGGAATCAACCGCCGCGGCACGCTGGCGCCCTATGACGAGGATACGCTGACCAATTACGAGCTCGGCTTCAAGACCAAATGGGGCCGGGCGCTGACCGTGAACGGCGCCCTGTTCTGGCAGGAATGGAAGAAATTCCAATATTCCTTCCTCGGCGAGAACAGCTTCACCGAGATCCACAACGGCCCCAACGCCCGGATCAAGGGCGTCGAGCTCGACCTCTCCTGGCGGCCGGTCCGCGGCCTCTCGCTGACCGGAAGCGCGGCCTATACCGACGCCAAGGTGCGGGCGAACGTCTGCGAGTTCGACGATCCGACCTTCGTCTGCGCACCGCCCGACAACAGTGTCGCGGCGCCGGCCGGCACCCGCTTGCCCGTCACTCCGAAGTTCAAGGCGAGCGCCACCGGCCGCTACGAATTCCCGCTTGGCGCCGGCAAGGGGCACGTCCAGACGGTGCTCACCCACCAGAGCGCCTCCTCGGCCGATCTGAGGGTCGGTCCGGCGGCGGTGCTCGGCCGGCTCCGGCCCTATTCGATGGCCGACTTCGCCTTCGGCCTGGAATGGGGGAAGATGACCGGCGAGATCTTCGTCGAAAACGCCTTCGACAAGCGCGCGGAGCTGACCCGCTTCCAGCAATGCGGCCAGTGCAACCTCAGGGTCTACGTCGTCCCCTACCGGCCAAGGACGCTCGGCATCAGGGTGGGGACGAGGTTCTAACGCTTATCCTCCCCATCGCAGATGGGGAGGGGGACCACCCGAAGGGTGGTGGAGGGGTAGAAGGCTTGGACGTCGAGGGTAAGAGCGCAAAACGGCCAAGGCCTGCGCCCACTACCCCTCCACCACACTTCGTGTGGTCCCCCTCCCCACCGCTTCGCGGCAGGGAGGATGAGGCGCTCTACCGCGCCGTCCTGAAGAACAGATGCCCGCCGATCACCCGAACCGGCGCCAGCCCCGACGACCAGCGCGGCGACACCGCCGCCGTATGGTAGAAAAGGGCGCCCCCGGTCGGATCCGCCGAAGCGCCGGACAAGATCTCCCCCGCCACCCGCTTCGCCGCCAGCCACATCGCGTAATCCCCGCTGTCGGGCCGAAGCGTATCGATGTTCATCATCGCCGAATAATTGGGATCGTCCTTGTTCCACGCGCTGAACTGCCACGCCGCGCTCACCGTCTCGGTGGCATATCGGCCGTGGGTACCTGCTCGCCGCCGATTGTCGATGACATGCCCCACCGCCCGCATCGCCTCTTCGCCGCCATTCCGAGCCTCGCCCCACATGGTCAGCGCCATCCAATGCGCATCGACGACGTCGATCTCCTCGGCGGGGACGGCTTGCGCGACGGGCGCCGGCGCCTCGGCTTCGACGGCCGCGCGCTCGACATGCGGCTGCAGCGGCCGAGTCCACTCACCCCAACTGGCGCGTTCCTGCTTAACCGGCGCCGTGGGCGAAGCAGGCCCGTCGCCCTGAGCCCGGGCGGCCGCGATCGCAACGATGACAGCGGCAATCCCCGCCCCCGCAACCCATTTCATAGGGAAATTAATGCCTTAGTTCGGCGGCTTTGGCTAGGGGCGGGTTTGACGCCCAGTTCGTCAAGCCTACGACCGCCTCGACCCTTTCCCGGGCGCCGCCGAACTCGATTCAGCCAATGACGAAGCCTGCTTGGCCCGGGATTGCCGGCCGGGCTCGCCATGCGGGATCGGCACCTCCTTCTCGATAGCCTGACCGGCCGGCCCGTACGTCACCGTCACTATGAATTTGCCCGGCGTGCTGCCAGGTTTCGCTCGAGGATACTTCAGCGTACGAACGGAAGCATTCATCAAACTTTCTATTTCTGTTGTCTTTTCTCCTACTTCCGTCGCGCTCGGGTTCCATTTCGGTGCGCCGATCGTTATTCTGTACCCTTCTACGTTATCTGCGCTTCGCCCATATAATTGGAACCTGGCTTTTCTAAACTGTTCTAAAACCCCTCCCCACCCTTGGGTTGTGTGTTTGATTTCCTCGTGGTCGCGAGATGACTTGGGATTGTACTGCTGATCCGGCGAATCCGCGGCATGTCGAAGCGTCATGATGTCGGGCTCGGTGGTGTTGTTCGAGCCTAGCAGGGAGAAATTGCCGTCGGCGCTTCGCGCGATCGCCGTTCGCAGCTCGAGCGAAGAAGCGGAAACCTTGTTGCTGAAGGTGTCGCTCCAGGCTGCAACCCCCATCGCGGCTTTCTCGGCTACGGTCGGGCCGCTGCTCGAAGCGCTCGAAGCGCTCGAAGCGGCCGATGCCGCTCGAGGTGCCGCACCCAGGCCGCGAATTTTTGCGGCATATTCCCCGTAATGTTCGTCAATCTGGGCCATCTCATCATAAGCGTGAGTCCACTGCTGATCGCTCTTCTGCAGATCGTCCTCGACGGACCTCTGAGCGACCGAGTGAGTCCGTCCGCCGGCAGCGGGCGACGGGCCTGGCGACGGCGGGACCGGGTCGGCCCGGGCGCCCATCGCCTTCGCGCCCATCGAGTCCGCTTCCCGCTCGAGCCCGGCGTCGTCGTTGATGCGCGTTCCGGAATTCATCCGGAAAATCGCCGGCACCCGGCCCTGCTTCTGCTGAACCACATGCCAGAGCTCATGCGGCAGATGGCGGTCCTGCCCCGGCGCGAGATGGATGTTGTCGCCCTGCGCATAGGCCCGCGCTCGCAGCTGCACCGGTTTCGACGAGTTGCGATGGACTCGCACGTTATCCATTGAAAGCCCGGACAGGGCCTCGACGCTTCGTTTCAGCCCGTCGGGAAGGCCGGTTCGGTTGGGAGCCGCCGAGGCCTGGGCCAGGGCCCGACCCCTTGAAAGCCGTTCGATGCTCTCGCGCTGGGCGACGGCCTGAGGCCGCCCGTTCAGCAGGCGGTCCCATCTGCCGACCGGCTTCCCGGCCCGGGCGCCGAACTCATCGGCGCTGGAGGAGTCGCCGTTGCGGCGGGCCGATCGGGGACCGGGCGGGACATGGACCGGCATGAAGGCTCCTCCACGAATGTGCGAGCTCGCGGCGGCCATGATGCGCCTTGCTGTCGTGGTTGGCCAGCGCCGGCGGGCAACCTTCGCCTTGCTCAGCTTCGGCTGGCTTGCCAGGAGAAGCCGCGCAGCGGCGAAGGCTGGTGGAGCCGAGGGGGATCGAACCCCTGACCTCTGCAATGCCATTGCAGCGCTCTCCCAGCTGAGCTACGGCCCCGAACCTTTTTCGCCGCCCCTGGGAGGGCGGCTGCGGCGCCGGATTTAGGGAAGGCGCCCTGCGTTGGCAACAAGGGACAGTCACTTTTCCGCACGTCGTGCGAAATGATCCGCCGGAGTGCGGAAAAGTGACTGTCCCTCCCGCCCTCTAAACCTCCTCGTCGTCGCCCCCGACCCCGGGCACGCCGATATCTTCGTCGCCGCCCAGATCGACCTCGTCGTCCGGATTCTCCTCGGCATCCTCGTCGACGACGAGATCCTCGGCGGCGAGATCGGCATCCTCCTTCTCGTCGACGACGACCTCCTTCTTGGGCGCGTCATACGGCAAGGGCTGCTTGGACTTGAGGACCGGCTCGGGATCCCAGGCGACTCCGCAGGCGAGGCAGGTCACCGGATCGTCCTTGCCGAGATCGTAAAAGCGGACTCCGCACTTGGGGCAAGTGCGCTTCGTGCCCCATTCAGGCTTCACCATCGGTGAAAAAACTCCAGTGAGAAATTGGATAAGCGGCCGCTTCCGACCGGATGCGGCGCGCTTGCCACATGGGATGGCCGCTGTCAAAAGCCAAGGCCGATGCCAAATCCCAAGGTGGAGAGCGGGCCCCGGCCGACGGCGTTTGGAGCCTGTGCCCCGCTTCGCGGCACCGCGAGCGTCCCCGGCGACAAGTCGATCTCCCACCGAGCCCTGATCTGCGCCGCCATGGCGGTCGGCCGAAGCCGGATCGAGGGCGTGTCGGAGGGCGGCGACGTCCGCTCGACCGCCGCCGCGCTCGAAGCGATGGGCGTGCGGATCGGCCGCGACGGCCCGGCCTGGACAATCGACGGGGTCGGCGCCGGCGGCCTGCTCCAGCCCGAAGGCCCGCTCGACATGGGCAATAGCGGCACTTCGGCCCGGCTGCTGATGGGCCTCGTCGCCGCCCACCCGTTCGCCGCCGACTTCATCGGCGACACCTCGCTGTCGCGGCGGCCGATGGAGCGGGTGGCGGCGCCGCTGCGCCGGATCGGCGCCGAGATCGATCCGGCCCCGGGCGGCCGGCTGCCGCTGACGGTTCGCGGCCTCTGCCCCGCAATCCCCCGGACCCACCTCATGGCTCTGCCCTCGGCCCAAGTGAAATCGGCCTTGCTCCTCGCCGCACTCAACATTCCCGGCCTGACCCGGATCGTCGAGCCGGTCGCGACCCGCGACCATAGCGAGCGCATGCTCGCCTTGTTCGGCGCCGACATCGCGGTCGAGGGCGACGAGATCGCGATTCGCGGCGAGGCGGAGCTCCGGCCGAGGGACCTGAATATCCCCGGCGACCCTTCCGCCGCCGCCTTCCTCGCCGTCGCCGCCCTCGTCGTCCCCGGCTCCGAGCTCAGGATCGGCGGCATCGGAATGAACCCGGCGCGCACCGGCCTGTTCGAGCTGCTCCGCGAAATGGGCGGCGACATCGCGATCACCGGCCGGCGCGAAAGCGGCGGCGAGCCGGTCGCCGACCTCGTCCTCCGCCACTCGGCCCTGCGCGCAATCGACGTTCCGCCGGACCTCGCCCCGCGCATGATCGACGAATTCCCGATCTTCTTCGTCGCCGCCGCCTTCGCCGAGGGCGAGACCCGAACCCGCGGCCTCGGCGAGCTCCGCTTCAAGG
Source organism: uncultured Alphaproteobacteria bacterium (assembly GCA_963850005.1). Lineage (GTDB taxonomy): Bacteria > Pseudomonadota > Alphaproteobacteria > Sphingomonadales > Sphingomonadaceae > Allosphingosinicella. Next base: position 209,489 of record CAWKJG010000003.1, on the reverse strand, counting down.
AATCGGACCGTCTCGACGCCATGGCCGAGGGCCTCAGGGCGATCGGCGTCCGGGTCGAGGAGGCCGAAGACGGGCTGACCCTCGGCGGCAGCGGCGGCGAGCCCCTGCCCGGAGGCGCGACGATCGACCCGCGGCTCGACCACCGAATTGCGATGAGCTTCGCGGTGGCTGGCCTCCATTCCCAACAGCCGGTAAGCGTCGCCGGCATGTCCGCCGCCGACACCAGCTTCCCCGGCTTCGCCGCCCTCCTTCAGGAGCTCGCCCGATGATCGTCGCCGTCGACGGCCCCGCCGCCAGCGGCAAGGGCACGATCGCCAAGGCGCTCGCCCGCCATTACCGGCTCCCGCACATGGACACCGGCCTGCTCTACCGGGCGGTCGCGCTCAACCTGCTCCGCTTCGGCGGCGATCCCGACAGCGAGTTCGCCGCCGCCCGTGCCTGCGATTTCTCACAGACCGATTTCGAAGACCCCGACCTCAAAAGCGAGGCGGCCGGCGGAATCGCCTCGCGAATCTCGGCCTATCCGATGGTCCGCGCCGCGCTCGCCGAGCGCCAGCGCGACTTCGCGGCGCAGGCGGGCGGCGCCGTCCTCGACGGCCGCGACATCGGCACGATCATCGCCCCGGACGCCGACGCCAAGCTCTTCGTCACCGCGACCCCCGAAGTCCGCGCCCGCCGCCGCTTCGAGGAGCTGACCCGGATGGGCCTCGCCGTCCATGAAGAGGACGTCCTGCTCGACATCCAGGCCCGCGACGCCCGCGACAGCGGCCGCGCCGCCGCGCCGCTCGTCCAGGCCGACGATGCGATGCTCCTCGACACGAGCGATATGGGGCGGGAGGAAGCGGTGGCGGCGGCGATCGAAGCGGTGGAGCGGCGGCTGGCCGAACGCCGGGCCTGAGGCCATGCTCATCCTCCAGCATATCTGGTCGCGCTGGACCAAGGAGTTGCGGGGCGCCAACGCGCGCTGGCCTCGCCCGCGGCTGGACGAGGTCTATGCCATTCCGGCGCTCCCGGCCGTCCCGGCCGAGGGCCAAATCTGGCGCCACGAAATCCGCGCCGTCCCCGAGGAAGATTTCGAGGTCACTCAAACAGTGGGTCCGATCGGCCAGGAGGAATGGCAGCATTCGCGGCCCCATCGCGCCACCCCGCTCGGCTGGCACCTCCACAAGGACAAAGCGGACATTCGCCTCTCCAGCCCTTCCGAATATCGCCTCAAGACCAAATGGCCCGCCTTCCTGCCCTCCCCGCTCTTCACCTTGCGCTCCGGCGAGACCGCCCGGATCGACTGGAACGGCCGCCTGCGAGTGTCGCTGTTCGGCTCGAACCGCGGCTTCTACTGGGAACAGCACACCTACTGGCTCGCCCTGGCCGAGGCGCCGCAGCCGCGCCTGTTCCTCGACTCCAGGCCGAGGAAGCATGTCGATCTGAGGACCGAGATTTACTGAGGCGGGAGGCGATCGGCCGTCCCTCCAGCCGTCACAGCCGTCCCGGCTGGATTCGAAAGCGCCGGATGCCGCCGGCGCGGGCTATCGCCGCCTTGATGTCGGCGCGCGCCTTCAGTGCCGGAAAGCGCGCCTCCGCGGGGTCGAGCGGAACCGCCACCGGCGGATCGTCATAGTCGCTGAGTTCGATCAGGGCGGCGGTGCGAGTGTCGGCGCCCTCGAGGCGCTTGATGAATTCGGCGGCCGCGCCGTCCATGTCGCCGAGGCAGAGCAGAAGGTTTCCAAGCATTCCGGGACTGTCTTTCGGGTGGGCGCGGACATAGGCCAGGTCCGCGGCCGCGTCGGCGGGTCGCCTGGCGACGGCATGCGCGCAGGCCCGGTTGTAGCGCAGCGCCATATGGCCATAGGGACTGAGCGGCCGCTCGGAAGCCTCGAAGACGGCCAGGGTCTTGAGAGCCTCCTCGCCATGACCGTAGCTGTTGTGGATTTCCGCGAGGTTGATCACCTGGCTGACGTTCAAGGCGCCGTCCTCGACGATCTGGGCGCCCTTCCGAAAGGCGTCGACGGCCTCGTCATGATGGCCCAGCTGCAAATGGAGGTTGCCGACCTCGTTCCACCACCAGTTGAGCTGTTTCGCCTGATCCGTGAAGGCCTCGGGAACGCCGATTCGCCCGGCCGCGGGCTCGAGCAATTGCAGGGCCTCCGCGGTCCTGCCGAGCCGACGCAGGTCGCCCGCGGCGAGCAGCAGCGGCTCGAGCCGGTCGGGATGGCGCGCGATCGCCGCCTTATGGCGAGCGAGCGAGCGCTCGGTCGCCGCCCGGAGGTCGGGATCGCCGGGGAGAAAATCGCGAAGCCGGGAGTCGAGCGAAGCAGACGCCAGCGAGGAAGGCGTGTCCAGCCGGGCGACGATCGCGCGCGCTTCATCGGTCTTGCCCGCCTCGGCGAGCATGACGGCATGATCATATTGGAAGCGGCCGGCCGGCCCGTAGGATTCCTCCGGCGCGTAGGAATTGCCGCCGAGCACCGCCAGGAGACGGCGCCGCAGATCCGTCTTGGCCTCCCTCTCGAGATCGCCGTCGAGCGCCCACATCACTTCCATGGGCACGGCATTGAGCTCGGCGCCGCGTCCCTGGTTCATCGCCTCGATCGTCGCCACCGCCGCCTCGTGCTTTTTCTCCTCCACCTCGATGACGAGCCGAAGCCGCCACAGAAAATCGGAGCTGCCCTCGAGCGCCGTGCCTTTGAGGGCGTGGCGATAGGCGGCTTCGGTCGCGTCCGCCCGAATCTCGCAGCGGGCGACGATGTCGTGGACATAGACGAGATATTCGTCCGCGAGGCCGGTGGCGCCCTTGCCGTCGACAAGCGGCACGCCGAGGGCGATCACGGTCTTGCAGTCGTCGCGCACGTTGGCCGCTTGCATCCGCTGGACGAGGGCGAGGTTGCGTTTCGCCGGGGACGCCTTCGCCGCGGCGGCCGAAGGCACGACGCCCAGGAACAGGGCCGCGGCGATCGACGCCGCCCACCGGGCCGCCGGCCCGTTCGCCCGCCTCGTTCCGCCAGATATTCGAACCATCGCCGCCCTTCGCACTCTCACGCCAGGCGTCGCCTCCGAAGGGGCTTCGCCGCCAAAGTCCCTTGATAGCCGTCGCCGCTCGCCGGGAAAGGCCTTTGCCCGCCATATTGGATTTAAATATTTGAAGGCGGCGACGGCGCGCGACCTCAGCCGTGCTTCCTCCACCAACTTGTAACCCGCCGTTCCGCATCCTTCAGCGCCTGCTCGACGGAGCATCTCCTGAGGCGCCGTCAGACTGTCGCCCTTTCACCCTTGCCAGGTCACGCGGCCTTCGATCGGCGCAGGTCCACATCCACACGCCTCCCGCACGCCGCCAGCGCCTGTTCCAGCTGAGCGACGGTGGAGCCGTGCCGCAGATCGAGCAGCCGGTCGATCTGCCGGGGATTGAGCGACATCGCCCGGGCGAGGTCGGCCTTGCGCCAGCCCCGCTCCCGCATGGCCCGGTAGACGCTGATCTTGAGGCTGCCGAGAAGCGAAGGCGAGACCGTCCTTCTGCCGAGCGGCGGCGAAGGCCGGGGAATTTCACGCCGGTCGGTAATCAGCCCGGAGAATAGGGTCTCCAGCGCGTCCACCGCGTTGGCGAGAGCTTCGTCCTGGCTGCCGCCGTAGGTGATGGCTCCTGGGACGTCCGGAAACGTCACCAGCACGGTATCATTGTCGTCGGGCAGCAGTTCCACCGGATAATCCATCCTGCCCGTGGCCGTCGTCACAATCCCAAGTCCTTCATGATGCTGTTGACGAGCCCCGTTCCCAATTGCTTGCGGCCTCCGTGGCGCGGGAGCGCGGCCATCTTGTCGCCCAGGCGGACAAGGGTGTGCCGCTTGCCCTCCTCGAAGCTGCATCCCTGCTTGGCCAAGTATCGCCGGAACTGGCTCGCATTCACTCGGTTTCTATAGACCCGCCTGTCTATAAGAAATAGACAGGAACGTCTATATACGAAATTGATGTTCGATATATCCGATAGGCGAGGCCGCCGCGGGTCCGGCGGCGTTCAGGCCAGGTCGGAACCGTGGGCCCAGGAATGGAAGGTGGCCGAACTCGCTTCGGCCAATCGAAGCATCTCGATCAGCATCTCCTCGACCCCGACCTCGGACAGCGGTTGGCGGCGGCGCATGAACAGGGCACGGCTCGACGTGATCTCGTGGATCCGCCAGCCGGGCGGCGCTTCGAACAGCCCCGCCGCGCCGGTCGGAAGGTCGAGGCGAATCTCGACCTCCTGGTCGCCATCCGGCTCTTCTTCCGCGCGGTAGAACGCCCAGTAGAGCGAACTCCGGTCCCGGACCCGCCGAATCGCCTCCTCGAGGCGGTCGAGGCTCAATCGAGCTCCCCCAGCAGCTCGTTCACCCGCCGCTCGGCGTCCTTCAGCGCCTGCTCGACCGGTTTCTGCCCGGTCGCCGACGCCGCCATCTCCTCGCCGACCAGGCCCTCGATCGCCGACTGGCGGCGGACGTGGCTGGGCAGCGGCCGGCCGATCTCGCCGAGCGAGGCGATGTCGGAGCGGTGCGGAAGCGCCTTGAACCTCGGGTCGTCGAGCACCGCCTTGAACGCGGGGATGTGGCCGGTGCGCGCCCAGTCGAAATTGTGCGCGGCCATGAACCGGAAGAAGCGGCCGATCGCGTCCTTCTGCCTCGCGCTTCGCTCCCGGGTCGGGACCACCCAGGCGTGGCCGCTGACGAACTCGACATGCTCGCCCCAAAGCCGCGGATAGGGGAAGACGGCGTAGCTTTGGAAGAGCGGCCGGCCCGGGGTCGTCGCCTCCTTCTGGAAGGCGCCGATCATCCAGGTGCCGGTCGGATAGATCCCGCCCTCGCCGCTCATGAAGGCGGCGATCGCGGCCGGCGTGTCCATGTCCTGGGTGCCGAGCCGCTCGGCATTGATTCGCCGGAAGAAGGCGGCCGCGCGCAGCCCCTCGGGGGTCGCCAGCCTTATGTGCCGGGAATCGGGGAACAGGGTCGCCCCCTGCGCCATCATGTAGGTATATTGATTGCGCGCCGCATAGGCCGGGTCGCCGACATTGCTCTGGATGAGATAGGGCTTGCCGGTCCGCGCCTGGAACTGCCGCGCCTGGGCGATCAGCTCCTCGGGGGACGTGGGCAGCACCGGCTTGCCGCCGCGCATCAGCCCGGCCCTGGCGAACAAAGCGGTGTTGACGTGGAACAGCCCGCCATGCGTGTCCCAGGGCAGGCCGTAGAGGCGGCCGTCCATCGTCACTCCGAGCCGGCTCGCCTCGGTGAAGAGGCCGGCGCCGATTCCGGCCCGGGCGAGATAGGCCTCGACCGGCTCGAGCAGCCCCTTGGCGGCATAATCGGAGATCACGCCCGAATGCATGGTGACGAGGTCGGGTGGATCGCGCGCCGCCATCTGGGCGGTGAGCTGCGGATAGCCGGGCCAGGCGACGACGTTGACGTCGACCATCACGTCCGGATTCTCGGCGTTGAAGCGGTTGATCATCGAGGTCACGATCCCGCATTCGCCCTCGGCCTTGCCGACGTCGGTGCTCGCTCCGAACTCGGCCCCGCACTCGCCGAAGAAGCGCTGAAGGTAGATATGGGTCTTGCCGTCGCTCTCCCCGCACCCGGCGAGGAGGAGGGCGGCGACCAAAGCGGCGAGCATTCCCCTCACCTTACCGCCGTCCCCGCCATCGCGCTGACGATCTGCTTCTGGAAGACGATGTAGACGATGAAGATCGGGATCGACGCGAACACCGCCTGCGCCATCAGGAAGCCGAGGCCCGAGGTCTGCGCATAGTTCATCTGCGCCGCCGCCAGCCCGACGGTCAGGGTGTACATGTCGCTATGGGTCGCCGAGATGAGCGGCCACCAATAATCGTTCCAGCTCCCCAGGAAGGTGAAGACCGCGAGCGTCGACTGGGCCGGGATCGTCAGCGGCAGGATCACCTTCCAGAAGATCGTCCAGCGCGACGCCCCGTCGAGCTTCGCCGCCTCGTCCAGCTCCAGCGGGATCCCGCGCATGTAGGTGGTCATGAAGAACACGCCGAACGGTCCGATCAGCCCCGGAAGGATCAGCCCGGGATAGCTATTGTGGAGGTGGAGCCAGGCGAACAGCTGGTGCTGCGGAAGGATGACCGCCTGGCTCGGCACCGCGAGTCCCAGGAGGACGATCACGAACAGGGTCCGGCGGAACGGGAAGTCGAGCCGGGCGAAGCCGTAGCCGGCGAGGCTGGCGAGGACGAGGACGCCCGCGGTCGTGCCGAGCGCGACGATCGCCGAGTTGAGCAGCCAGCGCATCGTCGAGCCGTTGCCGAAGATGGCGACGTAATTCTGCGCCGTATAGGGCCCGTGCAGGGCCGCGCCGCTGTTGCCGACCAGCTCGGCATTGTCCTTGAGCGACAGCAGGATCGTCCACAGCAGGGGCGCGACCATGAGCAAGGCGCCGAGGATCAGCGCCGCCCAGCCGATAGGCGTGAGGCGTCCGCGCTCCACCTAATCCTCCCCGCGCGAAGCGTGGGGAGGGGGACCACACGAAGTGTGGTGGAGGGGTAGCTGGCGGAAGCCTGCGAAATTACCCCTCCACCATGCTTCGCATGGTCCCCCTCCCCATCGCTTTGCAATGGGGAGGATAATGATGCGGCCAAACCTACCGCCCACTTTGCCCTCCGGTCGCACGGCCGGTGGCCCAATATTGGGTGAGCGTGACCGCCAGGATGATCAGGAACAGCACCTCCGCCGCGGCGCTCGCATAGCCCAGCTCCCAGCGGCCGAAGGCGGTCTCGAACAGGAACAGGACGGCGGTTCGCGACGCCCCGCTCGGCCCGCCGGCGGTGAGCAATTGCGCCTGGCCGAAAATCTGAAGCTGGGCCGCCGTCTGGAGCATGACGACGAGAACGATCGTCCGCCTCAGCGCGGGCAAGGTGATCCGCCGGAAAATCCCCCAGCGGCTCGCATTGTCGAGCGCCGCCGCCTCGTACATGTCGCCCGGTATCTGCTGGAGTCCGGCGAGGAAGAGCAGCATCGGGAAGGCCCGAGCGACCACCAGATCGTCGTCAAGGCGATCGCCGGAAGCACCAGATCGGGATGGCTGAGGAAGGCGAGCGGCTCCCATCCCGCCGCCTTCCACGCCTCGCCGAGCAGGCCCGCGTCGGGGGCGAGGACGAAGCGCCAGATCAGGGTCACGATCGTCACCGACAGCACCGCCGAGGAGAAGAAGACGCCCCGGATGAAGGCCGCCGCCCGCCCCGCATTGTTGAGCGCGAGCGCGAGCAGAAGCGCGAGCAGTGTCAGCGACCGGGACGATCATCAGGGTGACGAGGAAGGTGTTGCCGAGCGAGGCGGCGAAGACCGGGTCCCTCGCCAGCCGCGCATAATTGCCCAGGGCCACGAAATCGCCGTCGCCGAACAGGTCGACCCGGTGAAGGCTCAGCCACATCCCCCGGAACAGCGGAAAGATCAGGATCAGCGCATAGAGCAAAAGGAAAGGCGCGACGAACAGCAGGCCGCGCCAGTCGCGCTCGAAATTCACGGCCCGCCCGACGGTCACTGCGCCCGCTCGGCGTGGAAGGCGGCGCCGTCCGGCCCGAACAGATGCGCGGCGGCGCCGTTCATCCTGAGGCCGACCTTGTCGCCCACCCGGAGCCGGCTGTCGCCCACGTCCTGGGCGATCACTTCCAGCCCGTCGGCGAGCAAGGCGTAGACGAGCGTGCGCTCACCGAGCCGCTCGACCAGCTCGACCCTGGCGTCGGTCGTCCCGGCGCCGGGAGCGGCGACCCCCACCATCTCCGGCCGAAGCCCGAGCTGAAGCGCCCCGTCAGCCGGCAGCCCGTCGCGCTTCACCTTCGTCTCGACCTCGGCGCCGTCGCCGAGCCTCACCTTGGCGAACTCACCCTCCCCCGCCACCAGAACGGCCGGCGCCAGGGTCATCGCCGGCGAGCCGACGAAGCGGGCGACGAAGGCGTTGGCGGGCCGAGCGTAAATCTCCATCGGCGGGCCGATCTGCTGGATCCGCCGGTCGTTCATCACCACGATCCGGTCGGCCAGGGTCATCGCCTCGGCCTGGTCGTGGGTGACCATGATCAGCGCCGCGTCGACCCGCTGGCGCAATTGCGCGAGCTCGACCCGGGTGCGCATCCGAAGCGCCGCATCGAGGTTGGACAAAGGCTCGTCGAGCAGGAACAGCTTGGGATTCTTGACGATCGCCCGACCGATCGCGACCCGCTGGCGCTGGCCGCCCGACATCTGCCCCGGCTTCTTGTCGAGCTGAGCCTCGATCTCCAGCACCCGGGCCGCGTCCGCCACCCGCCGCTCGATCTCCGCCTTCGGAACCTTCGCGTTGCGAAGCCCGAACGCCATGTTCTCGCGAACGCTCATATGCGGGTAGAGCGCATAATGCTGGAACACCATCGCCACCCCGCGCCGCCCCGGAGGAAGCAGGTCGATCCGCACCCCGTCCAGCCGAACCTCGCCGGCATCGGCGCTCTCGAGGCCGGCGATGATCCGGAGCAAGGTCGACTTGCCGGACCCCGAAGGCCCGAGGAAGGCGACGAACTCCTTCGCCGCCATGGTCAGCGAAACGTCGTCCAGAACGAGAGTCTCGCCATAGGCCTTGCGGACGTTGCTAAGCTCCAGACTGGCCAACGCTTTCCCCTCCGCGGCGCGATTTGTCGGACAAGTGGCGAGCGCGGTCAATGGCACGGATGCGTCATACGGCCCACCCCGTCATCCCGGCGAAAGCCGGGACCTCGGGACGAGAAGCCGCCGCGGTGTCGGCGTCCACGACTGCCGCCTGGATGAGCAACGCCGCAACTCCTTTTTTTTGAAAAGGCGCAAAGGCGCGACGTAGCGAGCGGCCTGCAACGACTAAGGATACTCCCCACTCCCCGGCGCGTGCAGGCAAACGCGATCTCGCCCGAGGCCGCTCCTCTACGTCGCGCCTTTGCGCCTGCACCTCTCTTCAAAAAATGGGCACCGAGGCGCCAGGGGCAGACGCAAGCGCTCGACCCACATCCGACGTTCGACTGAGCGATGCACTGGATCCTGAGAACGATTTCAGCGACTGCCCTCAGTCCATCCCCGGATAGGGCCGCGCCTTCAGCATCCCCGCCAGATGCGCCGCGTTGCTCGCCGCCATCGCCGCGCTCTCCTGCACCTTGTCCGGGATCTTCGGCAAATCCTGGAAATCGACGCTCCCCATCGCCTCGCCGACCCAGTAAGCGACCGCCGAGGCCGGCACCGTCCAGCCGGTGTCGGCCAGCGCCTGGTAGAGCTGGGCCGAGACGCAGTGGGCGCCGTCCTCGTTGCCGACCACCGCGACCAAAGCGATCTTGCCGAAGCTCGGCATCCGGCCCTTGTCGTCGGTCTCGGAGAGGAAGGCGTCCATGCGCTCGGCGACCCTTTTGGCGAGGCTCGACATCTGCCCCATCCAGATCGGGGTTCCGAAGATCAGGATATCGGCCTCGAGGATCCGGCGCCTGAGCTCGGGCCATTCGTCCCCGTCCCCTTCGTCCGACGTCACGCCCGGCTTCACCTCATGATCGGCGATCCGGATCGTTTCCCGGAATTCGACGCCGCGTTTCTTCAGCTCCGAGACGAGCAGGCCGATCATCTTGTCGGTGGACGAGCTTTCCCCGTCGCTGCGCTTGAGGGTACAGTTGATCGCGATGGCGGTGAGCGTCATGTCGGGATTCTTCTTTCCGGGAACGGTGGTCGTGATGGCCGCTGCGCGCGAGCGTCCAGTCTACAAACCCTCCGGAGCGTCCCGGGGTCCCTAAAAGGTGGCGCGGCCCGTACAGGATTATCGCCGCCCCGCCGAGGCACAAGGCCGTCCCGATCACATCCCACCGGTCCGGCCTCGCCCCCTCGACGGTCCAGAGCCAAAGGATCGACGCGACGATATCGCGAAATTCGGAAATCAGCCTGTGCGCCCCGGCGACACCGAGCTTGCGAGCAAGGCGGGGCAATGGAGCGCGCTTCGCGCCGTTGCGTCGTCTCTCAAACTTGAAAGCCGGAGAGCTGGAAAAAGCGCAGGGCGGCCGACCCCGTACGACTTCCGCTTACAGTGATCGAGAACGCGCAATTGCCGTGCTGGAATGACGGGCGCGGACGCGCTAGTTCGCTCCGCAGCTAACCGGAGACCGCCGTTGAATCGCTTCCTCCTTCCCGCCGCGTCCCTGCTCTTCCTCGCCGCCGCCGCGCCCGCCGCGAGCGACGACCCCTATCTCTGGCTCGAGGAGGTGGAGGGCAAAAAGGCGCTCGCCCAGGTCAGGGAATGGAATGCGGCGACCGAGACGCTGCTCACCCAGGACCCGAAATACGAAAGCTACCGGCAGCGCGCGCTCGCCATCCTCGACGACAAGGAGCAGATCGCGACGCCCGACCAGATCATGGGCGACAGGGTCGCCAACCTCTGGCGCGACGCGAGCAACCCGCGCGGCCTCTGGCGGATTTCGCCGCTCGCCGCCTATCGCTCCGGCAAGCCGCAATGGCGGACTGTGATCGACGTCGACGCGCTCGGCCGGAAGGAGGGCAAGAGCTGGGTCTGGCACGGCGCCGACTGCCTCGCGCCCGATTATCGCCGTTGCCTGGTTTCGGTCAGCGCCGGCGGCACCGACGCCGACGTGGTCCGCGAGTTCGATCTCGGCACCGGCGGGTTCGTCGAGGGCGGCTTCGTCCTGCCCGAGGCCAAGAGCAACGTCGCCTGGGTCGATTCCGACACCCTCCTGGTCGGCACCGATTACGGCAAGGGGTCGCTCACCACCTCCGGCTATGGGCGGATCCTGAAGCTGTGGAAGCGCGGCACGCCGCTCGAGTCCGCCCGGACCCTGTTCGAGGGCGAAACGGGCGACGTCGCCACCAACCCGCTCGCGATCCAGAGCTCGACCGGACGCTGGGTGTTCGTCGACCGCGGCAAGACCTTCTGGACCAACGAGCGGCATCTGCTCACGCCCACCGGCGGCCTGGTGCCGGTGCCCCTGCCCGCCGACGCGGAGCTGGAGGACGTGATCGGCGACCAGCTCATCGCCAAGCTGCAGAGTCCGCTCGGGCGCTTCCGCTCCGGCACCCTGGTCGCCTATTCGCTTCGCGACATAATGGCGCGGGGCCATGCCGAGCCGACGCTGGTGATGGCGCCGACGGCGAAGCAGGCGATCGAGGAGGTTTCGGCGTCCGACAACGTCCTGTGGGTCAAGGCGCTCGACGACGTGTCGGGCAAATTGTTCGCCCTCACGCGCAAGAAGAACGGCCCCTGGACCTCGCGCTCGATCGCTCTTCCGGCCAACAGCACCGTCCACCTGCTCGCCGTCGGCGGCAAGCCCGACCTCGCCTTCGCGACGGTCGAAGGCATGCTGACCCCGCCGGCGCTCTACGCGATGCAGAGCGGCGGCCGGCCGTCCCTGGTCCAGCGCCTGCCCGCCAAGTTCGACGCCGCCACCCGGACGGTCGAGCAGCGCTTCGCGACGTCGAAGGACGGCACCAAAGTCCCTTATTTCCTCGTCCGCCGGAAGGGCGCCGACGGCCCCGTCCCGGCCCTGATCCATGCCTATGGCGGCTTCCGCGCCGCCCAGACCCCGGGCTATCTCACCGGCCAGCCCTACCGCGCCGGCCCGCTCGGGATGTTCTGGACCGAGGAGGGCAATGCCTATGTCCTCGCCAACATCCGCGGCGGCGGCGAATATGGGCCCGAATGGCACAAGTCGGTGCTCCGCGAGAACCGGCAGAAGAGCTTCGACGATCTCCACGCCGTCGCCGAGGACCTGATCCGCACCGGAGTGACCGCCAAAGGCAAGATCGGCATTTCCGGCCGCTCCAACGGCGGCGTTCTGGTCGGAGCGGCGATGAACCAGCGGCCCGACCTCTATTCCGCGGTGATCAACGGCTCGCCGCTTGCTCGACATGAAGCGCTATTCGCACCTTCTCGCCGGCGCCTCGTGGATCGACGAATATGGCGATCCCGACAAGGCCGCGGACTGGGCGTTCCTGTCGAAATATTCGCCCTATCAGAATCTGAAGAAGGGCGTCCGCTATCCGCCGGTCTTCTTCTACAGCTCGACCAAGGACGACCGGGTCCATCCCGGTCACGCCCGCAAGATGGCGGCTCGGCTCGAGGAATATGGCAACCGCTTCTACTTCCACGAATATCTGGAGGGCGGCCATTCGGTCGGCGCCGACAATGCCGAGGACGCGAAGCGCTCGGCCCTGCTGATGGCCTATCTCAGGCGGGAGCTGGCGGGGGTCGGGCGGTAACTCGTCATTCCCGCGAAAGCGGGACTCCGGACGGGCGGCGAGTGAGATGCGGACTTAGACTGGATTCCCGCTTTCGCGGGAATGACGGAGGTTGCGAATGAGCATGCGCTTTGACCTCCCCGGCTTCGACCTCGACCGCTTCGTTCGCGAAACGCTGGCGGAGGACCTCGGCGGCGCGGGCGACATCACTTCCGAGGCGGTGATCCCCGCCGACGCGCGCTTCACGGGAGTGATGGACAGCCGCGAGGCGATCGTCGCCGCCGGCCTGCCCATCGCCGAAGCTTTCTTTCGTTCGCTCGACCCCGAGGTCGAGATCGAGCCGCTCGTCCGCGACGGCGATCCCGTCGCGGCGGGCGCCGACCTGCTTCGGCTTCGGGGCAAGGCGCGGGCGCTGCTCACCGCCGAGCGTTCCGCGCTCAACATCGCCCAGCATCTGTCCGGAATCGCCACCCTGACCCGCCGCTATGTCGACGCGATCGCCGGGACGGGAGCGGTCCTGCTCGACACCCGCAAGACCCTCCCCGGCCTTCGCCTTCTCGAGAAATACGCGACCCGGATGGGCGGAGCGCGGAACCACCGAATGGGCCTGTGGGATTCGGCGATGATCAAGGACAATCATGTCGCCGTCGCCGGCGGGGTCGCCGAGGCGGTGCGCCGGGCGGCGGCGGCCGGGATCGAGCGGATCATCGTCGAGGTCGACCGGCTCGACCAGATCGCGCCGGCGCTGGCGGCGGGCGCCACCCATTTGCTGCTCGACAATATGGACGCGCCGGTGCTTCGCGAGGCGGTCGCGCTGGTCGGGGGGCGGGTGCCGACGGAGGCGAGCGGCGGAGTCACTCTGGAAACGATCCGAGCCAAGGCGGAGACGGGCGTGACCTATGTCTCGGTAGGACGGATCACCCAGTCGGCGCCGGCCGCCGATATCGGGCTGGATTTTACCCCGTCATTGCGAGGAGCGTAGCGACGAAGCAATCCAGCCGATGTCCGAGGCCGCTCCGGATTGCTTCGCTTCGCTCGCAATGACGTTCAGCGCCTCGCCACCACCTCGCCCTCGACGATCATCGTCTCGGGATGGTGCTTGTCGAGCCAGCGCTTGACGATCCTCAGATTGCGGCTGTTCGACTTGAAGAAGAAATCGGGGATGGCGCCGACCCAGGGGATGGCGCCGAGCAGGAAGTCGACGCCGATATTGCCGCCCATCCGCGCCAGATGCCATTTCGGCATTCCAAGGTTGCGCGCCTCCCAGGCCAGCCAGCTTCCCATCGCCGCGGCGACCAGGCTTCCGCCGACCGGGATCAGGTCGAAGACGACGTCGAGGCCGAACTGGCGGTTGGTGCCCGGCAAGGTGAACATCCGCTCGAGCAGCTTCTCCATCGCCTCGATCCGGCGCCGCACCGAGGCGGGGTCGCGCCCGACCGGAAGCCCTTCGGCGAGCGCGTCATATCGTTGCTGCGGGCTCGGCATTATCTTTTCTCATTGCGAGGAGCGAAGCGACGAAGCAATCCACTTCACGGCGCCCGAGCCGCTGGATTGCTTCGCTTCGCTCGCAATGACGGCCTCCTAGGGTTGCTGGCGGATCAGCTCGCCGATCGGGTGGCGGCCGAAGGCATTGGGTCTGAAACCGGTGAGCCGGGGCGTGACCAGCGACCAGCGCACCGGCGCGGTCAGCGGGATGAACGGACCGAGGCCGGCAAGTATCCGGTCGGCATTGGCGAGGTGGCCGCGCCGGCCGGCGGCGTCGGGGGCGATCCGGGCCGCCGCCATGCTCTCGTCGGCGGCGGGGTCGCAGATCGGGCTTGAAGCGCAGGAGAAATGGCGAAGATACCAGCTGGCGAGGCCCGCCGGAGCGACTTCGTCGACGAGGCGCAGGTCGGCGGCCGCTCCGGCGGGCACCCGCAGAGCCTCGACCCCGACCGCCGCCCAGTCTCGCCTGAGCCTTGCGAAGAGCAGCCGGTGGCCGGCCCCGTCGGGCAGGGCGACCCGGACGGTGAGCCGGTCTCCCGCCCCGCGCAGCAACGCCGCCGCCCGCGCCTGCCGCGCCGGCAGCGGATCGCGGATCCAGGCCGGCGCCGAAACCCCGGCCAGCCCCTCGATTCCGGGGGGCAGCAGCGACTGGCGCGCCTGCAGGCCGGGCACGCCCAGAGCGGCGGCGAGCGCCGGCCGGTCGATCGCCATGGCAAGGGCCTGGCGAACCTCCATTCGGGCGAAGGCGCCGTCCGCGGCCGCGAAAGCGAGTCCGAACAGGCCGGCCGCCGGATCGAAGCGAAGCTGCGCCGCCGGCGCTCGAACCGCCCGAGCCAGCGGCAGGTCGGCGAGCGTTCCGCCGAGGACGAGGTCGGCCTGGCCCTCGCCGAACCGGGCCGCGGCCAGGGCCGCGCTCTCGCCGCGAAGCAGGAGCGGCGGCGGCGGCGAGGAATCGCTCTCCTCCCGGTCGGCTTCGGCCGGCACCAGCCGGATCGCCCCGTCCGGCCGCCGCTCCGCCCGGTAGGGACCCGAGCCTTCGCCGCCGCGGACGATCGCCATTTCGGGCTGGGCGAGCAGCTGCAGGAAATTGGGCCGCGGCGATTTGAGGCTGATCTCGAGCACGTCGTCGGTCATCGCGACGATCTCGTCGACCGCGCCCAGCACGGGCTTCAACGGATTGCGGCTCGCCGGCGCGGCGGCCGCCCGAAGCCTCGTGACGACCTGCTCGGCGGTGATCCGGCCGCCCCGCCAGTTCGCCTTGCCGAGGCGGAAGGTGTAGCGAAGGCCGTCGTCCGAGACGATCCAGCGCTGCGCCAGCGCCGGCTCGATCTCCCCGCCCGCATCGAAGCGCACCAGACCCTGGGCGACGGCTTCGAGTAGGATCGCCGAGGGCGGGTCGAGCGCCACGCGACTGGGATCGGCGATCCGCGGTTCGCCGCCGACGGCGCTGACCGAGATCGGCCCCGTCTCCTCGCCGCCGCAGCCGGCGAGGAGGAGGGTGGCGGCGAGAAGCCGCAGCGCGAGGGGGAAGCGAGTCACCATCAGCCGACAGCGATAGCGCAGCCGCGCCGAATCGTCATCTGCGGCGGCGGCCACGGGTCGCGGCGCTAGAGCGGGAACGTGTAAGGCCGGCCGGTTCGCTCGACCACCATTATGGCGCCGATTTGATTTGGAAATACCCGGGAAGCGTGCATCTTCATTACCGCTAGCCGTGGGGGGCGCCTATGAAGTCGGTCAGGCCGTTCCGGGCCTTCGTCAGCTATTGCCACGCCGACGCGCCGTTCGCCGCCTGGCTTCAACGCAAGCTCGAGGGCTATCGGCTGCCGCGGCGGCTGGCCGACAAGGTGGAACCGCTGGCGGGGCAGGCGCAGGGCCGGATCGGGCCGGTGTTCCGCGACCGCGAGGATTTGTCGGCGGCGACGGACCTGTCGGCGGCGGTGCGCGAGGGGATTGCGGCCTCGTCGGCCCTGGTGGTGGTGGCCTCGCCGGATGCGGTGAAGTCGCAATGGGTGGCGCGCGAGATCGCTTTGTTCCGGGAGCTTCATCCCGGAGGCGCCGATCCTGGTGGCGCTGACGAGCGGCGAGCCGCATGAATCGCTGCCGGAAGCGCTTCGCGGCGATCATGCCGAGCCCCTGTGCGCCGACTTCCGCAAGACCGGCGACGGCAAGCGCCTTGCCTTCCTCAAGATCGTCGCCGGCCTGGCCGACCTTCCCCTGGACACCCTCGTCCAACGCGACGCGCAACGGCAGCTGAGACGCGTGATGGCGGTCACGCTGGGGGCGGCGGTGCTGGTGGTAATCATGGCCCTGCTGCTGGTGATGGCGCTGCGGGCGCGCAGCGAGGCGGAGCGCCAGCGGAGCGAAGCGGAGCATCAGCGCGCGGGAGCCGAAGGACTCGTCGAATATATGCTCACCGACCTTCGAGAGCGACTGAAAGGAGTCGGGCGACCGGATGTCATGTCGGCCGTCAACGAGCGCGCGATGGCCTATTATACGTCGCAAGGTGACCTGGAACGGCTCCCCGACGACAGCCTGGAGCGGCGGGCGAGAGTGCTTCACGCAATGGGCGAGGACGATCAGAGTGTGGGCCGGCTCGACAAGGCGCTGGCTGAGTTCAAGGAAGCCGGCCGAACGACCGCGGCCATGCTGGCGAAGAAACCGGGCGACCCCGAGCGGATCTTCGGGCATTCCCAAAGCGAATATTATGTCGGCCTGATCGCGCGGAGGCGAAGCGATCGAGCTACGGCGGCTCGCCACTGGCGCGCTTATCTGCGTCTGGCCCAAGCCCTCGCGCGAGCGGAGCCAGGCGCGGCCCGAGGGCAGATCGAGCAGGCCTATGCTTGGGGCAATCTGTGCGACCTCGACCTGCACGAGCGCTACGACCTGCGATCGGCCGTCGAGGAATGTGGGAGGTCCGTCACTTTCGCGCGCGCCGCTGCCGAGCGCGCGCCAGCCCTGCGCTCTTACCAGGAAACCTTGGCCAACCGCTTGGGCTCCTTGGGCAACACCTATTCCGCGTCGCGAAAACTCGACGAGTCCTTCGCAACTCGCGACGAGGAGGCGGCTCTCATGGACTCGCTCCTCAAGAAGGATCCGCTCAACGTCAATTACCAGATGCGGCGAAGCTGGCCCGACCTCGGGAGGGCGCACATCTGGCTCGAGCGCGGCCGGCCCGAAATTGCGGCAGCAATGCTGCAATCCTGCCTCGCGCGCTTTCCGAAGGTCTTCGAAGGAAAAACGGCGCTTGCCGATCTCATGCTGACCCGTCTTCGTGCACGCTTGTTGCTCGCCAAGGGATTGCGGGCGCTGCATCGAGATTATTCCGAACAGCTCGCATTGGCCGATCGCCAGCAAGAAGAGGTTTCCGAGCTGAGCCCCGATTTCGCGAGGAGAGCCTCCGCCTTTCGAACCAGCATCTGGCCCTAAATCGACGGAGAGTAGAGCGTTCGCCTGGCGCAGCCCATTTCGCAACGGAGGTCAAAATGACGATTTTGAATCGGAGAGGTCTCATTAGTACGGCCGGGGCGACGCTGGTGCTGGCCGGCTGCAAGTTACCCTTCTTTAACCCGATGAAGCCGACGGGAGTTGGCTTTCCCCATGGCGATCTGCCCAATTTGGGGGCGCCATCGACCACCACGGTGAAGTTCGAGCCTAATTGGATGTGTGTCGTCTACTTGCGATACGACGCGGCCAACCTGCTGGCCCGCCAAGGTTACGTCTCGATGCCGACAAATCCCAGCGACGCAGAAGTCGGCAAGAAAGCAATCATTGCTCTTAAGATGTTGAAAAAGGCGGAAAAAACTTATTTCTATAAGGAGAACATAATTGAACAAATCGACGTAATAAACCTGCCATCCCAGATGGTGCTGGTTTTATTTATTGATAATAACCCAAATCAGATCAGGTTTGAGAAGTGCAACGGAGATAAATATGTTATCAGGTTCACGCCGTTTAGTGGCGAACTTCCTGAAGATATTACCAAAATGTATATAAAAGAAAACCATGCATTTTATGGAATGAGACCCATTTCTGTTCCAGATAATGACCCAGACTTGATTGGACGGACTGCAATCAGGCTAGATTTTTGGAACACTGACAAAGATGGAAATAAAATACAAAATGTAGATCAAAATTATTACAAAACCCACCATCGATACTCGATGAACATTCATTTGCAACAAGCGGTCGCGGCTCCAACTATATTTCCAGCACCGAATCCCGGCACCGGTTCCTGTGATGGATATTGGACACCCCTAATTCTCGACCCCGACACCGGTAACATGGGCGGAGAACCGACCTGAAAATAGCAGTCCGCTCCTTCGGATGCTCGATTTTTGGTCTGGATAAGCGAGTCTGGTGCGGACGGCGGGACTCGAACCCGCACGCCCCGAGGGGCAGGAGATTTTAAGTCTCCGGCGTCTACCGGTTCCGCCACGTCCGCACCTCCATGGCATGCCATGATCGCCGGCGCTGCGAAAGCGGGTTGGCGATTCGGAACATACGTGGAACACGACAGGTCGAGTCGCGTCCCTGGCCAAAGGTTGGTTCGGTGGGAAGGCGGAGGGGCGCGAAGTATCGTCCGGGAACGTATGAGCTCGCGTCTATCGAAGAGCCGGTCTGAGAGCCTGTCTCCCCCCAAGGCAAAGGCCGGCAATCCCGAGGCCTCCAGCGCTTTCCTTCAGGCGACGTGCTGATGGGTTTTTGAGAGAAGGCACGAAGGCGCAACGTAGAAGAAAGGCTGGTTGCCGGTTCGCGGCGGGAAAACGAACGCCCGCTCAGACGTTGAGGCGCTCTCGCATTTCCTTGCCCGGCTTGAAATAGGGCACGCGCTTGGCGTCGACGTCGACGGCGTCGCCGGTGCGGGGATTGCGGCCCTTGCGGGCCTCGCGCTCGCGGGTCGAGAAGGCGCCGAAGCCGCGCAGTTCGACCCGGCCGCCCTGCTGGAGCTGCTCGGTGATCGAATCGAAAAAGGCGGAAGCCACCCGCTCGATCTCCTTGCCGGTGAGATCGGGATGATCATCGCAAAGCAGCTGCACGAGCTCGGATCGGATCACAGCTTACCCCCAAGGTGAAAAAAACGGCCTGCGCTGACGTCGCTTCGCCCCCGAAGCTCGACCCGCTAACCCAAGTTAAATCGGAATTTTGCCGCGAGCGCAATATCTGAGGTTGGAAAAGACAAGGAAAATTCGGCCCTTGGCCCGATCCGGACGGCCGCAGGAGGGGCGGGCCGCACCGCGGCCCGCCCAATCCGATTATTCCTTGCCCTTGTTTTTCAGCGCTTCGCCGAGGATGTCGCCGAGGGAGGCGCCGGAATCCGAGGAGCCGTACTGGGCGACGGCCTGCTTTTCCTCGTGGATCTGGAGCGCCTTGATCGAGAAGTTCGGCTTCTTGCTACGGTCGAAGCCGATCACCAGAGCGTCGAACTTCTGGCCGACCTGGAAGCGCTCGGGCCTCTGCTCGTCGCGGTCGCGGCCAAGATCGGTGCGCTTGATGAAGCCGGTGGCGCCATCGTCGCCGACCTGGACCTCGAGCCCGCCGTCGCGAACCTCGAGCACGGTGACCGTCACCGTCTCGTTCTTGTTGACGCCGCCGCCCGCGGCCGCGGTTCCGCCCTTGGCGACCCCGCCGCGCTCGAGCTGCTTCATACCCAGCGAGATCCGCTCCTTCTCGACGTCGACGTCGAGGACGACCGCCTTCACCATCTCGCCCTTGCGATGCAGGTTGAGCGCTTCCTCGCCGGTCACGCCCCAGGCGATGTCCGACATGTGGACCATTCCGTCGACGTCCCCGTCCAGCCCGACGAACAGGCCGAACTCGGTCGCGTTCTTGACCTCGCCTTCCACTTCGGTGCCGACCGGGTGGGTCGACGCGAAGGCCTCCCACGGATTGGCCTGGGCCTGCTTGAGGCCGAGCGAGATGCGGCGCTTCTCCTCGTCGACCTCGAGCACCGAGACGTCCACTTCCTGCGAGGTGGAGACGATCTTGCCCGGATGGACGTTCTTCTTGGTCCAGCTCATCTCGGAGACGTGGACGAGGCCCTCGATCCCCGGCTCGAGCTCGACGAAGGCGCCATATTCGGTGATGTTGGTGACCCGGCCCTTGAACACGCCTGCGACCGGATATTTGGCGCCCGCGCCCTCCCAGGGATCGGCCTCGAGCTGCTTCATTCCGAGCGAGATGCGCTGGGTCTCGCGGTTGATTCGGATGATCTGCACCTTCACCGTGTCGCCGATGTTGATCACCTCGGACGGGTGGTTGACGCGCTTGTAGCTGATGTCGGTGACGTGGAGCAGTCCGTCGATCCCGCCGAGATCGACGAAGGCGCCGTAATCGGTGATGTTCTTGACCACGCCGTCGACGACCTGGCCCTCGGCCAGGCTCATGATCAGGCCGCTGCGCTGCTCGGCGCGGGTCTCTTCGAGGATGGCTCGGCGCGAGACGACGATATTGCCGCGGCGGCGGTCCATCTTCAGGATCTGGAAGGCCTGCGGGATGTCCATCAGCGGAGTGACGTCGCGGACCGGCCGGATGTCGACCTGGCTGCCGGGAAGGAAGGCGACGGCGCCGCCGAAATCGACGGTGAAGCCGCCCTTCACGCGGCCGAAGATGATGCCCTCGACTCGGTTGCCGGCGGTGAATTCGGTCTCGAGCTTGTCCCAGGCGGCCTCGCGGCGGGCGCGGTCGCGCGACAGCATCGCCTCGCCCTGGTGATTCTCGACCCTGTCGACATAGACGTCGACGACGTCGCCGACGGCGATCTCGGCCTTCTGGCCCGGAGCGGCGAACTCGCGGAGCGAAACCCGGCCCTCGCTCTTCAGGCCGACGTCGATCACGGCCATGTCGTTCTCGATCGCGGTGACCGTCCCCTTGACGACCTTGCCCTCGAAGCCCTCATTCTCGCCGCCGAGGGTCTCGTTCAGAAGTTTCGCGAAATCGTCGCGGGTCGGCATCGCCGTGCTGGCCATAAGTCAGGTGTTCCTTCGTTGCTTTTATTCCGGCCAGGGGTTGTCTCCCCCGGTCTTCGGCAATTGATTGCCCACGCCGCCCCATGCGGCGAAAGCGTCCTGCGGGCTCATGGCGAGCGGAGAAGCTTAGAAAGCAAAAAGAGCGCGACAGGGTTGGGCATCTTCGCCTCTTACCCCGCGCGCTGAGCCTTAGCCGAGCCTCCACAGGCGCTTAGCGCCCGCTGGACGGAGGGGCATATAGGGGAGTCCTCTCAGAGGGGCAAGCGGGTTCGTCCGCGCTCGTTCTTCAACGGCCTTGCCTTGCTGCCGCGCTGATTGGGTTCGCACAAAGGCCACGAAGGCACGAAGGTTCCGAGCATCGAGGCCGGACTTCCGGTCCGGCTGGTCTTCGCCAAGGGGAGCAAGGCGGCTCGGGCGGAGCCGGCGGCGGCGCTTTTCGAGGTGGGGCGGGCCAAGCTCGCCGGGCGCTTTCCAGAGCTCGAGGACGAGCTGGCGGGGCTCACTTATGGCGGCGGCTACGAGGGGCCGGGGCGCTCGCCGGACCGGGCCGACGCCATGGTCTGGGCGATGACCGAGCTGGTCCGGCCGAGGCCCGAGCCCCGGATCCGAAGGCTTTAGCCGGGCCCTGTCCTTGCGGACGTCGACGGTGGAGAGGGCATGCGCCCTCTCCAGGTCGACCGGCCGTCAGAGGTTCGAGGCCGGATATTGGCCGGCCGGCGGTCCTTCCGAAGCCCCGTCGGCCACCGCGAGCGCGGCCGGCGGCGGCGAGTAGGGCACCCCTTCGGTCACGCAATCGGGTGAGATCCCGATCGGCGTGCCGTTGCGCTTGATCAGCTGGAAGCCCCTGAAGTTGCGAAACTCCTCGGCATAGGTGCGGGCATAGTTTTGCAGATATTCGATCGCGATCTGCTCGCCGAGCAGGATTCCGTGCTCGCCGTCGCTTCGATAATGGACTCCCCCCAGCCGCGGCCGAGCGCGACGTTGGAGGCGACCTTGTCGAGATCGCATTTGACATTGGTCTCCGCGACGTTCGGTTCGCCACCGAAAGCCGGCACCTTGTACGCCACCAGATTGTTGAAGATCGCCTTGATCACCGTCACGCAGGCGCCGGCGATGGTCGCATGGCCCGAGGTCCAGGCCGGATGCGCCGGTGACCCTTCGGGATACATTTGCGCCAGCAGGTAATTCTTCTCGACTCCGTTCAGATCCAGATTGTGCTGCTTCACCGCCTCGAGCAGGTCGCTGACCGGGCCCGGCGCGAAGAAAGCGGGCGAGAGCAAATTCCTCAGGAAATGGCTCGCGTCGCTCTTGGCGAGGTGGACCAGGGCGGCCATCACCTCGGGCCGGGCCCGCCGGGCGACCAGATATTTCTGGGTCCAGGCGGCACGCTCGGCCTCGCCGCGGATCGCCCCGACCAGCGCCCAGCAATCGCCCGGGCCCAAGGTCGGGCCGTCGCCCTCGTTCGGATTGAGCGAAGGCCGGCTGTAAGGCGAGTTGGGCGAGCGATCGATATTCATGCCGGTGAGGATGTCGGCGGCTCGGATATATTCCTCATAGGCGTTGTCGACATGGACATAGTCGCCGAGATGACGGCCGGTGCGGATCACGCCGGTGTGGGTGAAATGGTCGCAATCGTAGGGCCGCGGGATTTCGCTGTTCTGGAGATCGGCATATTCCTCGAGCGTGAGCCCGAACTCCTCGAGCAGCTCTCCCTGGACGACTTTGAGCAAAGTCCCGAACTTGGCGAAGACGTTGGCCCGGGTCAGGTTCGCGACTCCCGGCGAGCAGCCGGAGGGGAAGAGCGGCGGGCGCCGCAAGGTCAGGAAGCCCGAAAGATAGGGGGCCGGAGCCGAATCGGGCACGGCGTCGCAAACGCCCCGGAACAGATTTTCGTAGGTCACGGGATATTCGTTCGCCGTCACCGCATGGCCGGCGGCATCGTAGGTCCAGACGAAATGTCCGCCGAAGGAATTGAGCGCATCGATGGTGAGCGTCGCGGCGTCGCTCGCATATTCGCCGAGCGTCTCGTCGCGAAGCAGCGACTGGCCGTAGAGCTCGCACAGGTCCGCCGCGCTGAATTCGGAGCTCAGGCTGATCTCCCCGAGCAGCCGACGGCGCTGATTGCGCAGGCGATAGAGAATCTCGGCGACGTCGATCTGGGTGAATGGCGACGCATTGAAGCTGATCGCCTTCGAGGAACGCGGATTGACCAGGACTCGGGGTCCTGGCGTGCCGACGGGGTCCTCGCCCGGACAGGTCGGAGGCGCCACCGGGTGCCGGTTCAGCAGGATCAGCCGGTCGAGCAGGCAATCGTCGAACGGTTCGCCCGTCGGGCCGCCGTTAAGCGCCTTGCGGTAGTTCGTGTAATTGATGATCCCATCGTCGGTGAGCAGGCCGGTGAGATCGGGACTGCTGGCCGGGGGGAACGGGAAATGCTGGAACAGTTTGTGGAACGAGGCCGCGAAGCGCGGGAATTTCTGCTCGTCGGGGGTGCCGGTCGGGCAGGGTTTCGCGATCGGACCGGGCAGGCTGTCGTCGCCATTTTCCTGAATCTCTCCGCCTTCCACTCCGTCTTGATCGCGCACGTCTCCCATGACCAGTCTCCTAGTCCAGACAAGTATCTATCTTGAATACAGCCAAGCGAAAATCAGGAGTCGCAAGCTGTTTATCAGTTATCTTCTTCTTCCGATATGATTGCAACTTGAGATCACTTAATGCAGATCAGGTTTTCATGAACCAAAATAGATCATTAGCGACGTGCCTGACGCCGCAGTGCCAAGGGCGCCGAAGAGAATTCCAGAAGAGACAGTCAGTGCGTTCGGCGGCGCGGAGGACAGCGTGATCCTCGGGGTCGAGTTCGGAGTCGAGGCGCTTCGCCGGCATCAGCGGGATACCAGGCACGGAGGAAAAATCCGAGGCCCTTCGCCGGAACGACGTAAACAGTGACAGTATACATTTATCGGCTCGCGCCAGCGCGTCCCGCGGCTTCCGGTAAATATATACTGTCACTCATTCTTGGCCCGACCCGATGCGGATTTTGGATGATCCGGCGGAGGCGCTAGCTTCGGCCGGATGCCACGAATCGCCCGCCTCGTCGTGCCCGACATTCCCCACCACGTGACCCAGCGGGGAAACCGGCGCCAACGCGTCTTCTTCTCGGCCGGGGACGGCCGGCTCTATCTGCGGCTGCTGAGGGAGTGGTGCGAGAAGGCCGGGACACGGGTGTGGGCCTGGTGCCTGATGCCCAACCATGTCCACCTCATCCTGGTGCCGGCGCACGAAGACGGCCTCCGGGCGGCGCTGGCGGAGCCGCACCGGCGCTATGCCGCGATCGTCAACCGGCGCGCCGACTGGAAAGGCCATTTGTGGCAGGAGCGGTTCGCCTCCTTCCCGATGGACGAGGCGTGGCTGATCGCCTGCGCGCGCTACGTCGAGCTCAACCCGGTGCGCGCCGGCCTGGTCCGGCGGCCCGAGGATTGGCGCTGGTCGAGCGCGAGCGCCCATCTCGGACTCGCCCGCGATCCGCTGGCCGAGAGCGGCGCTCTGCTCGAACGGATAGCGGACTGGCGGGCGCTGCTCGACGGCGGCCTCGACGAGCCCTCGCTCGAAGCGATGCGAAGCCGCGAGCGGACCGGCTACGCGCTCGGCGGCGCCGTCTTCCTCGAGGCGCTCGAGTCGAGACTGGGCCGTGCGGTAGGACCCGCCCCTCGGGGGCGCCCCTGGCCTCGGGTCGTGGGAAAACAGTGACAGTATACATTTACCCGAAGATCGTCGGGTGTCCGCCCAGCCTTTCCCGGTAAATGTA
The DNA here is from genome assembly GCA_963850005.1 of uncultured Alphaproteobacteria bacterium. Taxonomy (GTDB): domain Bacteria; phylum Pseudomonadota; class Alphaproteobacteria; order Sphingomonadales; family Sphingomonadaceae; genus Allosphingosinicella. The sequence goes on along the minus strand of CAWKJG010000003.1, from coordinate 185,046 downwards.
TACTGTCACTGTTTAGAGCGTCGACTCCGCCTTGCTGGTGCGGATGCTGGGCATGGCGGCGGCTACGAGGGGCCGGGGCGATCGCCCGACCGGGCCGATGCCATGGTCTGGGCGATGAGCGAGCTGGTCCGGCCGCGGGCGAGCCCGGGATCCGGTCGCACTGGCCCGGGCTGCCCCTTGCCTATTCTCAGGACTGCCTTCTTGCGCTTTGAAAACATTGTGCTTGCAGGCGCGCGGAACGCGGTTAAGGCCCGTCCAGCCACCGAGGATTCGGTTCTTTCGGCAGCGGGGGCCGAAGGTCGCTTCGACGCGACCTTCGGCCCCTTCGCCTCCGCCGCCCTGCGCCGCCGCCTTTCCGCCGGCCGCCGGCGCTCAGCTGAACGGCCGCTGTCAGCCTCGTTCAGACGCTCATCATCGCCGATCGGGCAGAGGCCCGCTCGCCCTTTCACGGCCGGCGCGGCGTTCGACGATGTATGTCGCGCGCCGGCCCCGACGGGCCCCTCCAGTAGCGTAACGGGGGCGGGGCCGGCATCCGCAAGCACGGGTGCCGGCCCCGACTTTTGCGCGGCGCAGGCCTCAACCCGTATATTGGCTCCAGAGTTCGGGCGGCGCCGAGGCAGAGCAGGACGAGGCCGGCGGCGCGGACGATTTCCACCGCCGGAGACGGATGGGCCCGGAGCGACCTCTTCTCCTCAAAACAGCGCTCGTCGGCTGCCGCCTCGAGCGCGGCGATCGCGGGAGGAAGCGCGTTTGCCTCCGGGAACGGCCGGTCTAGGATGGCCGCCATGACGCTCGCCGCCCGACTGAAGCCCGGAGAGACGCTGGGCGACCGGATCATGAAGGTCGACCATGCCGGCGAGCACGGCGCCATCTGCCTCTACCGGGCGCAGATCGCGATCGCGCGCTGGCGGGCCCCCGAGCTGGTCGGCGAGCTCGAAGGCTTCCTGGCGCACGAGCGCCGGCACCGGCTGCGCTTCGGCGCGGAGTTGAGCCGGCGTGGCGCGAGACGGTGCCGAAGCTATGCTTTATGCGGGCTGGGCGGTTTCGTTCTCGGAGCGGCGACGGCCTTGGCCGGGCGCCAGGCGATCGTCGCGACCACCGTCGCGATCGAGCGGGTGGTTCTTCGCCACATGCGCGAGCAGGCCGCGGCGCTCGACGGGGTGGATCCGGCGGCCGTGGCGGCGCTCAGCGACGTGATGGACGACGAGCAGTCGCACCACGATCTGTCCGCTGCCCGGCTCCGCGCGGGGGGGCTGTGGCCGAGGCTGATCGATCCCATCGTCGCGGTTTCCACCGAGACGGTGATCATGCTCGGAATGCGGCTCTAGGGTCGCTTCCTCGCTGCCCCGAGTGGACGCCGGCCCGGCAGCGCCGCTAACGCGCCGGGGTGGGCGCGATCGCCTATATCGGGGCGGCGCTGGCCGAGATCGCCGGATGCTTCGCCTTCTGGGCCTGGCTTCGGCTCGACCGGTCGCGCGGACCTAAATCCTTCCCGAGATTTCTCGGGGAGGGGGACCGCGCGAAGCGCGGTAGAGGGGCCCTACGGAGTCTGAAGAACCCCCTCCACCAGGCTTCGCATGGTCCCCCTCCCCTGCAACGGCAGGGGAGGATTTAGTCGCCGCGTGATCACCGGACGACCGACATCGCCCTGCCCCACCGTCCGCCCGGCCATCTCCAGCATCCGGTCGAGGGACTTCTTCGCGTCGAGGCGGAGGTCCTCGTCGAGCTCGATCCTCGGCTCGAGGTCGCGCAGGGCCACGTAGAGCTTCTCCATCGTGTTGAGCGCCATGTACGGGCACATGTTGCAGTTGCAATTGCCGTCCGCGCCGGGCGCTCCGATGAACGTCTTGTTCGGCGCCGCTTTCTCCATCTGGTGAATGATGTGCGGCTCGGTGGCGACGATCATCACGTCCGACGGCGACGACAAAGCGAAATCGAGGATCGCCCGGGTCGAGCCGACCAGGTCGGCATGGTCGAGGATGTGCGGCGGGCATTCGGGATGGGCGAGCACCGGCGCGCCGGGATGCCGGGCCTTCAATTTGAGGAGCTCGGTCTCCGAGAAGGCTTCGTGGACGATGCACACGCCCGGCCAGAGCAGCATGTCGCGCCCGGTCTTGCGGGCGAGGTAGCCGCCCAGATTCTTGTCGGGGCCGAAGATGATCTTCTGCTCCTTCGGGATCTGGGAAAGGATGATCTCGGCCGACGAGCTGGTGACGATGATGTCGCTCAAGGCCTTCACCGCCGCCGAGCAATTTATGTAGGTGAGCGCGATATGGTCGGGATGGGCCTCGCGGAACGCCTTGAACTGGTCGGGCGGGCAGCTGTCCTCGAGGCTGCAGCCGGCGTTCATGTCGGGCAGGACGACGATCTTCTCGGGCGAGAGGATCTTCGCCGTCTCGGCCATGAAGCGGACCCCGCAAAAGGCGATGACGTCGGCCGTGGTCGAGGCCGCCTTGCGCGACAGATCGAGGCTGTCGCCGACGAAATCGGCGAGATCCTGGATTTGCGGCGTCTGGTAATAATGGGCGAGGATGACGGCGTTGCGCTCCTTGCGCAGCCGGTCGATCTCTTGCGCCAGGTCGAGCCCCTTGAGGCTCTGATTGGGTGCGTTCATGCTGCCACTCCCGGGTCGGGGACGCAGCCCTTAAGCCGGCCGTCCACCTGTTTTGCCAAGCTCAGCCTCTCGTGCCCCGACCGTGGTCTCGAAAGGCGCGGAGTGGATGCGGCGGAGATAGGCGCGGCTGGAGGCTTTTTCAATTACCGTCATCCCGGCGCAAGCCGGGATGACGGGCGATCACCGCTCCACCTGACGATCCCTCAGCCTGGCCTCGAGCGGGCGTGGGCGGTCGAGCCACGAGGCTTCCTCCTTGCCGGCCGGGTCGACGAAGCGAATTGCGACGCTGGCCTCGATCCCGGCGGCTCGAAGCGGCAAGGCGAAGGCCCTTGCGACCTCGCGCATCGCCGCGCCGCGCGCCAGCCCCATCGGCCCCGGCTCGCGGGCCTGACGCATCAATTCGTCCTGGGCGGTCTGGCGGTTGGCTCGGTCGAGAGTCTTTTCCGAGCCGGCGAGGGCCATGACGAGGCCGCCTTCGGAGCTTTCCTGGACCTGGTTGAGGTCGATCTCCGGCCCCGACAATTCGAGCGGCGGAAGGGTCACGCTGAGCGTCCGGCTCGTCTTCTCCCAGGCGAGGCTCGAGCGGCGCAGCCGCGCCAGATCCACTCCGTAGCGAACGGTGCCGGGCATGATCAGGGTCTTGCGCGCGGTGAGGCCGAGATGGGTCTCGCTCGCGCTCGCCACCGAGACGAAGCGGGCGCTGAACGGCACGATCCGGCCTTCGTCGCGGACCGAAAGCAAAGCCGCGGTCGCGATCGCCTCCGCGTCGGGCGGAGCCGCCGCCGGGAGGGTCCGGAACGCATGGCCCAGCGCAACGCCGAGCAGAAGCAACCCCAGGGCCGGAAGGACGAGGTGCAGCTTCAGGCGGCGAGCGTCCATCCGTCCCCCTCCGCCCGGACAAGGTCTCTGCGCTCGAGGTCGATAAGATGGGCGAGCACCGACCGCCCCGCGGCCGGGAAGAGGCGCGGGTCGATGTCGGCGTACATCGCCGCCACCATCGCCGGGATCCGGCCCTCGCCCCGCTCGAGATGGGCGAGGATCTGGCCCTCGCGCATCCGGCGATGCTCGATCAGCCGGCGGACGTGGCCGTGCGGGTCCGTCACGGCCGGGCCGTGCGCCGGATAATAGACAAGGTCGTCGCGTCCGAGCAGCCGGTCGAGGCTCGCCCTGTACTCGGCCATGTCGCCGTCGGGCGGGGCGACGACGGTGGTCGACCAGCCCATCACGTGATCGCCGGTGAACACGGCGCGCTCCTCGTCGAAGGCGAGGCACAGATGGTTGGACGTGTGGCCGGGAGTTGCCAGCGCCTCGATCGTCCAGTCGCCGGCACCGAGCCGCTCGCCGTCGGCGAGGATGCGGTCCGGCCGGTAATCGGAGTCGAACGATTCGTCGGCGCGCGGGCCGGAATCGTCGAGGCTGAGCGGCGCGCAGCCGACGATCGGTGCCCCGGTTGCCGCTGCAAGCGGTCGGCTGGCCGGGCTGTGGTCGCGGTGGGTGTGGGTGCACAGGATCGCGGCGACTCGCTCGCCCGAGAGCGCCTCGACCAGCGCCTCGACATGCTCCGGAAGGTCCGGCCCCGGATCGATCACCGCGACCTCGCCCCGACCGACGATATAGGTCTGGGTCCCGGTATAGGTGAAAGGCGACGGATTGGGCGCCAGGATGCGGCGAACCCGGCCGCCGAGCCGCTCAACCCTTCCGGTCACGTCCATCGCGCCGATGTGGCATCCCCGCGAACGAAATCCAAGCGGGCAGGCTTCCCTGCCCCGTCATTGCGAACGAAGCGAAGCAATCCAGCGCCCTGACCGAAGGCCGTCGCTTGATTGCCGCGTCGCTGCGCTCCTCGCAATGACGAACAGGCAAAAGAAAGGGCGGAGGTTGGGGCCCTCCGCCCTTTCCCGAGTCGCATTCGCCCTCAGCGGGCGTTGCGGGCCCGTTCCATCGCAGAGCGCAACGCGGTCTCGATCCGCGCCTTCTGCTCGTCGCTAAGCTCGTCATTGCTTCTGATCCGGGCGAGCGCCTTCTCGATGCGCTCGGCGGTCGCGGCGGTCGGCCGGCCCTTGGTGCAGACGACCACCTTGGTTTTCCTGTCGCCATCGTCGGCGCTCTCGTCGACGATCTTCTCGCCGCCGGCGCACTCGGCGAGCCCGCCGTGGCCGCGCATCTCGAAATGGCGCACTTCGGGGCCGTGACCGCCGGCATGGTGCTCGCCGTCGCGGACGATCTCGACCCGGCGGACCCGCTCGCCCTTGCCGTGGTCACCCTCGCCCTTGCCGTCCTCGATGATGACGACCCTCTTCACCGTCTCGCTGTCGCCGTCCGGATGGGGATGGGCGAGGGCCGCGCCGCCGGCTCCGGCGAGCAGCAGGGCCGCGGCGAAGCCGAGCATGGGATTGAGGTTCATCGCGTCATTCTCCCTTGACGAGCGTCTGGATGTTGATGTCGAAGCCGCTGCCCTGGCCGCCGCCGCCGGCCGGGCTCTCGGGCCGGCGGACCCGGAACTCGAGCTTGCGCCCTTCCGCGGCCGCCTGGATCACGGCCTTGCGGAATTCGGCGGCTTCTTCCTCGCTCAGCGCCTTGCCGACGGTGAAGACATGCGCCTCGGCATGGACCCGCCGGGTGAAGCGGACGATCTGGCCCTCGGGCGCCGCCGGGAACGCCGCGGCGGACGCCAGGGTGTGCTGCACGGACCACACGGCGCTCGGCGCGACGGCCGATCCGGGCAGGCGATGAAGCATCGTCGCCATCGAGGCGAGCGCGGAGGGGCGCAATTTGGGCGGTTCGGCCGAGGCGAAGCTCATCGGCTCGACCGCGAGCCGAGCGCGCGCCGGGACCGCAACCGACCGGTCGTGGCGGCGGGCGGCGACGACCGGCCGCGGGTCGGGCGCGGCGGCGAGCCAGGACGGAGCCGGGGGCCCGGCCCGCGCGGGCGCGGACGCGTAGCGCGCCGGAACGCTCTCGACGGGAGGCTGGCCGGCGCTGCCGAGGGCGAAGCCGGCCATGGCGAAGGCGGCCAGAGCGACGAGACCGCCGGTCGAGCGCAGTCGGCTGGACCGATGGGCGCGCATCATCCTCAGCCGTCGCTTGAGCTCGCCCGCGGAGTTGAGCGCGCAAGCGGCGATGAGGCCGGGCCGGCTCGCCGATTTGACCAGGGCGCGGGCATAGTCGCAGCGCTCGTCGAGCGAGGCGCTTCGGGCGACGGCGGCGTCGCAGGCCAGTTCCTGGTCGCTCCTGAACGCCCGGAATGACAACCATGCGACAGGATTGAACCAAAAAATGGCAAGAATTAAAGTTGCGACCAGATTCCACCATATGTCGCCACGTTTGTGGTGGACGAGCTCATGCTCGAGCGCGAGCCTCCGCTCGACGACATTGTAGCGCCTGGAAAAGTCGCCCGGAAGGACGATCCGGCGCTCGATCACTCCGAGCGCGAGGGGACCGTCCACGGCCTCGCAGATCCAGGTGCGGATTCCCCCGAACAGAGGCGGACGCGCCGGCCGCGCGCTGTCGCGGATCCGGCCGAGAAAGGCGCGGTAGCCAAGCCATTGCAAAGTAAGGAAGATGACCGCACCCCCGGCCCACATTGCGAGCATGAAGGGCACCCACTGCCCGGGTCCGGCTTGCGCCGGCAGGGGTGCGGCCATTTCCGCCGCCGTCGGGATGAAGAGTACGACAGGCGGAAGGTGGAGGTCCGGCATCAGCTGAGGCAGCGGCGGCAGGACGAGGCGGAGCGCGGGCACGGCCCACAAGGCATAGGCCCAGCCGGCGCCGAAGCTGCGCGCGACGGGGCCGCGGAGAAGCAGCACCATCACCATCAGCAAAGTGACGGCGACCAGGGTCTCGATGAGCCAGGCGATCATGACTTGAGCGCCTTCAGGAGCTTTTCGATCTCGGCGATATCGGCGGGCGTGAGCCGGTCGCGGGCGGCGAGCTGGGCGACCAGAGCCGGGACCCGGCCGCCGAACATCCGGTCGATCAGCCGCCCCGATTCCTCGGCGACATAATCCTCGCGGCGGATGGCGGGGCGGTAGAGGTAGCGGCGTCCATCCTCCTCATGGCTGAGAACGCCCTTGGCGAGCAGGCGCGAAAGCATGGTCTTGACGGTGGCGAGGCTCCAGCCCCGATCCTCCGGAACCCTCGCGGCGACGTCGGCGGCGGTCAGCGGCGCCTCGTTCCAGAGCACCTCCATCACCGCATATTCGCCTTCGGCGATTCTCTCCACGGCCTCACCCTCCCTGTCGATTACATGTGTAATTCTGCCTCGCGCTCTGAACGCCCGATGAATAACACGGCCCTGCAACACCCCGCTGTCGGGTTGCTTTACAATAAGCAAAAGCGGTTAAATCGCGTAAACCATCGCAACCCGCGGAAATCCGCCAACGGCCCGCTTTGGCACAAGGCGTGTATCGTTATCCGCGTCCACACGCTTCCACACGAACAGGGGCGGACGAGCGGTCTTTCTGGTCCCGCCGTCCGCCCCTTTCCTTTTCACCTCTGCAAATATTCGCTCGTGGCGGCATCGGCCGGAAGGAAGGCTTCGACCGCGAGCTCGGACAAGGTGATGTCGATCGGAGTCCCGAACACGGTCGTCATGCTGAGGAAGGAGAGGATCCGCGGCCCTTGGCGCACCTTCAGGAGGATCGCGATTCCGTCCGCCTCGGCCGGGTCGCCGACGCCGCCGGGATAGGAACGCAGCTCCTCCAGAAGCGCCGCCAGTTGCGGATCGGCGCTGACGTCGATCTGCTCCTCGAGCCGGCGGAAGACGTAGGCGCGCCACTGCGCCAAATTCTCGATCCTCGGCGCCAACCCTTCCGGGTGGAGGCTCAGCCGAAGCACGTTGAGCGGCGGCTGAAGCAGATGCGGCGTCACGTCGGTCAAAAAGGGCGCGATCCCGGCATTGGCGGCGACGAGGTTCCAGTGGAGGTCGACGGCGAGCGCCGGGTAGGGCTCGTAGGCGGCGAGCACCCTGTCCACCGCCTGCCGCGCCGCGGCGAGCGCGGGATCGTCCAGGGTCCTGGCCGGAAGAGCGGGCGCGAAGCCGCCGGCGACGAGCAGGACGTTGCGCTCGCGCGGGGGGATTCGAAGGCGCTCCGCCAGCCGGAGCAGCATCTTCCGGCTCGGCCGCGATCGGCCCGTCTCGATGAAGCTCAGATGCCGGGTCGAAATCTCCGAGTCGAGCGCGAGGTCGAGCTGGCTGAGGCGCCGGCGCGCCCGCCAGGTCCGGATCTGGGCGCCGACGAGGTCGGCAGGATGGGCGGCCATGGCCTTTCCTAACCCAAGCCAAGGGCAAATCCCATTACCTACCAGGTAATCGACAGCATGACCTGGAAAGGCCGATCAGGGTCAAACGGCGCCCATTCGCGGGCCCTTCGAAAGAAAGGATCGAACCCATGAACTCTCCAGCTTTCCTGAGGCGCGTGCTCACCCTCGATTCCGCCAGCTGCCTTGCGATCGGCCTGTTGCTCTGCCTCGGCGCCGGCCCCCTCTCCGGGCTGTTCGGCCTCGGCGAGAGGCTGTTGTTCGGCGCCGGGCTGCTTCTCCTTCCGCTCGCCGCCCTCATCGGCTGGCTCGCCTCGCGGCCGGCACCTCCGACCACGCTGGTGTGGCTGGTGATTGCCGGCAATGTCGCCTGGACCGCCGAGAGCGTCCTTCTGATTGAAACCGAGGCTGGACGGATCACGGCGCTCGGCACCGCGTTCGTCGCCGGTCAGGCGCTCGCAGTGCTCGGCCTGGCATTGCTCGAATATGCGGGTCTTCGCCGTCTAAAGACGGTGTGAGGCTCCGCCGCTGTGCTGGATTCCCGCGTTCGCGGGAATGACGAGGAGGCTCCGTCATCCCCGCGCAAGCGGGGATCCAGCCCGGCGCCTCTGCTCCCCCTACGCCTACGCCTTCGCTACCTGCTTCTCGTCGAGCAATTGCTGGAGCTCGCCGGCCTCGTACATTTCCATCATGATGTCGGAGCCGCCGACGAACTCGCCCTTGACGTAGAGCTGGGGAACGGTCGGCCAGTCGGAATATTCCTTCACGCCCTGGCGGATCTCCGGATCCTGGAGAACGTCGACCGTCTCGAAGCCGACCCCGAGATGATCGAGGATGGCGACGGCCCGGCTCGAGAAGCCGCATTGCGGGAAGAGCGCGGTGCCCTTCATGAACAGGACGACGTCGTGTCTGCCGACGATCTCGTCGATTCGCGCCTTGGTGTCGGACATTTTTACTATTCCTCAGTCGGGGGTCGCGGTGGAGAGCTGGAGCGCATGGAGGGCGCCGCCCATGCGGCCGCCGAGCGCCTCGTAGACCCGCTGGTGCTGGCGCACGCGCGGCATCCCCCGGAAGCTTTCGGCCACGACGCGCGCGGCATAATGGTCGCCGTCGCCGGCGAGATCGGTGATCTCGACCCGAGCGTCGGGAATTCCGGCGCGGATCAATTCCTCGATCTCTTCGGCGGCCATCGCCATCAGCCCTGCGACTCCATCAGCTGGCGGCGCGCCTCGACCGTCTTGTGGGCGAGCGCCTCGCGGATCCGCGATTCGTCGCAATCGACCCCGGCCGAAGTCAGGTCGCCGACCAGCTTGCGGACGACGTCCTCGTCGCCCGCTTCCTCGAAATCGGCGCGGATGACGTCGCTCGCATAAGCGTCGGACTCCGCCTGGCTGAGGCCCATCAGGCCGGCCGCCCACTGCCCGAGCAGCTTGTTGCGGCGCGCGACGATACGGAACTGCATGTCCTGGTCCCGCGCATATTTGGTCTCGAAGGCCCGTTCGCGGTCGTCGAAAGTGCTCATGACGCTCCTTTGCTCTGCTCAAGGATCAGATAGGCGCGGCGAAGGAGAGGTGCAACGGGCGCGGGTGCCGGGTGTGACAGGGCCATCCGCTTGTGACAGGCTCGGCGATCGAGGAGAGAATCATGATCGCCATCGCGATCGCCGCCGTCCTGCAGCCCGCGAGCCCGTCGCCGGCAACGCTCGATCTCGAGGGGGCGTATATCGGCTGGACCCACTGCCTCGGCGCGCAGGAACGCCTGGCCGACCCGGAGGCGCCCGCCCGGCGCGTCGCCGACTCCGCGGTTCGGGCCTGCGAACCGCTGCAGCGGGAGCTGGTCGCGGCCCATGAAGCGTGGCTCGCGGTTTCGAACCTGGGCGAGCACGACCGCGCGCGCGACCGGCGCGACCTCGCGCGCTTCATCCGCGACGTCCGCGCCAACGTCCTCGGAGTCGTTCGGGATATGCGGCGCGACTGAGCGGCTCAGCCGCCCATCGTCACCACGAGCTTGCCGACCGCTTTCCTCGCCGCCATGTGGGCGATCGCCTCGCCGCCCTGATCGAGCGGCCAGGTCCGGCTCACCTTCGGAGCGATCCTGCCCTCGCGCCAGAGGCGGAACAGGGTCTCGACATGGGCCGAATTGGCCTTCGGGTCGCGCGCCGCGAAGGCGCCCCAGAACACCCCGCAGACGTCGCAGCTCTTGAGAAGAGTGAGGTTGAGCGGAAGCCTCGGAATTCCGGCAGGGAAGCCGACGACGAGGTAGCGTCCCGCCCAGGCGATCGAGCGCAAGGCCGGCTCGGCATAATCGCCGCCGACCGGGTCGTAGATCAGGTCCGCGCCGCCCGGCCCGACCGCTTCCTTGAACATCTGCCCCAATGCCTTCGAGCCGTCCTTGTCGAACGGTCCCGACGGATAGACGATCGCCAGGTCCGCTCCGGCCTGGCGGGCGACCTCGGCCTTCTCCTCGGAGGAAACGGCGGCGATCACGCGCGCGCCATAGGCCTTGCCGAGCTCGACGGCGGCGAGGCCGACCCCGCCGGCGGCGCCGAGCACGAGCAGGGTCTCGCCCGCCTTGAGCCGGCCGCGATCGAGCAGAGCGTGGATCGAGGTCGCGTAGGTGAGGATCAGCGCCGAGCCGTCCTCGAAGCTTCGCTCGGGCGGCAGCGGCACCGCCTGGGCGGCGGATATGACCACTTTCTCCTGAAGCCCGCCATGGCCGATCATCGCGATCAGCCGGTCGCCCTCGTCCCAGCCGGACACCCCCTCCCCGACCGCCTCGACCGTTCCAGCGACCTCGCCGCCCGGAGCGAAGGGGCGGGGCGGCTTGAACTGATATTTGTCCTCGATCATCAGCACGTCGGGATAATTGATCGCGCAGGCGCGGACCCGGACGAGGAGCTGGCCCGGCCCGGCCTCCGGCTCGGGGAGATCGGCCAGATCGAGCGTTTCGGGCCCGCCGGGTTCTTTCGAAAGCAAGGCCTTCACGCGGGCTCTCCTTCAATCAGGCCTATCCCCACCGCCCGAGCGGCTCCGGCCAACGAGGAATCGCAGGTCGCAAGAGCCAAGCCAAGCCGGCCGGCAAGCTCCAGATAGGCTGCATCATAGATCGACAGGCGATGATAGCGCGCAAGTGGAACCAGCACCGCAGCTACAAGCTCCGGCGCGGTTGGGTCGATCTCTGTCTCCAGGTCCCCGAGCCGGGCGAGAAAGGTCTCCGTCCCTTCGGAAGACGTCCGAAGGCGTCGCTCGCCGCGCACAAGGCCGTTTGCGACCTCCAGAAAAAAATGCTGGGGCACCACTACACCTTCGCGAAAGGCGCGCTCGGGCACCGACAAGTCCAGATTTTCATCATCAAAATGCCATGCCAGTGCCGTGGATGCATCCAGGACGAACGGCATCAGTAACGGCGACCTTCCTCGATCAACTGCTTGATCGTGAGATCGGGGCCAAGGGTGATGTTGTGCTCGCGGCGGTAGGCAACCCACGCCTGCCACGATTTCACGCGCTCCTCCGGTGTCAGCACACGTTTCCCGGCCGGGACCATCTTCGCGACGGGACGGCCGTGGCGGCTAATGACGATCGTTTCGCCGGCTTCGGCGCGAGCCAGGAGTTCGGAAAATCGCGCCTTGGCATCGGCCACTCCGAATTCCGTCGCGGGCATGTCCATTTCTTACCCTTTCGGCTGGTCATAATTTGAGCCTGAGCTGACCAGACGTCAAGTCAACGCGCCGACTTCGGGAAGAGCGGCAGCTTGGCGATGTCGGCCGGCTCGTGCTGGATGATCACCTTCGCCTTCAGATTGGCGGCGATGCGGTCGAACCGGTCCATCGAAGCGAGCGTGTCGGAGCGATCGTGGTTGAACGGCGGCACGCCGCGATTCTTCACCTGCTCGGTGAAGTGATATTGGTCGCCGGAGAGAAGAACCGGGCCCGAGGCGAGGCGAACGAGCAAGGCGTAATGGCCGGGCGTGTGCCCCGGAAGCTTCAGCATGACGATCTGGCCGTCGCCGAAAACGTCCTTGTCGGCCGTGACCTCCTCGAGCTTGCCGCCGCCGGTCAGCCAGTGGGCCAGGGCCTTCACCGAATCCTCGTCCACGGGCGGAGTCCCTCGAAGCATTTCGAGATCGGCCTTCCCCATCAGCAGCTTCGCCTGCGGGAAGCGGCCCGCCTGGCCGACATGGTCGAAATGCCAGTGGCTGATCCCGATCGTGTCGATCTGCCCGGGCTTGAGCTTCAGCTCGGCGAGCTGGTCGACGAGGCTTCGCTTCACCCGGATGGTCTGAGCCGCATTGTCGAAATCGTTGCCGATCAGGGCGTCGGTGAGGCCGGTGTCCCACAGCATGTAATGGGGGCCGTGGCGGATCAGGTAGCAGCTTGCGACGACGTCCTTCGGGCCCGGCGGATATTGGAAGGTGTCGGAGAAGAAGGCGCCATATTGCTTGATGACGAACTCGCCGCAATGAAGCCGCCACAGCTCAACGGACGCCTTGGGCGCCGGCGGCGCCTGCATTGCGCCGAGGCCGAGCCAGGCGGCGGCGAGGAAGGTCAGTCTCTTGATCATCTCTGGGCCCCTTCTTTGGGCGAGACATAAGTGGGATCGTGGACGAAGGGCAATGGCCGGCCTTCGGCGAGGGCGGCGAGGAGGGCGGCGAAGTCGGTTCGGCAGCGGAAGCCGAGCCGCCGTTCCGCGTGCGATGGGTCGTAGACCCGGTCGAGCCGCTCGGGCAGCCGCCAGCCGGCGCGGGCGTAGAGGCCGGCCGCTTCGGGAAAGCGGCGCGCCACGACGGCCGCCGGGTCTCGCGCCAGCGCGTCGCAATCCTCCGGCGAAAAAGGCGGCGGCGCGGAAACGATGAAAATGCCGAAGCCGATTTCCGGCGCTTTCTCCAGCGCCGCGACATGGGCTTCGGCGGCGTCCTCCACCGTGAGGCGGCGGCCCAGAAATTCGTTGGCCTTGATGTTGGGGCCGCTTCGGTCGCGATGGGTGTCGTCCTCCTCGGGAAAGAAGCGCGAGGTCCGAAGGATGCAGACGGCAAGACCGTGCTCGCGCCGCGCCAGCCGGCAAATCTGCTCGGCGGCGAGCTTGGTCACTCCGTAGATGTTGCGCGGTTCGAGCGGCCCATGATCTTCGGTCATCCAGGCGGCGCGATCCAGGGCGCCTCGGTGAAGCGCCTCCGACACCATCAGCGAGGTGGTCGAGGTGAAGACGAAGCGATCGTTCCCGGCCGCCGCCGCCGCTTCCAGGAGATTGAGGGTTCCCGTCACGTTGACGTCGATAAAGGCCTGGCGCGGGTAGCGGACGATGTCCGGCTTGTGCAGAGCGCCGGAGTGGATGACGGCCTCGATGCCGTGGTCGGCGAAGGTTCGTTCGATGAGCGCTCGATCGGCGACGGAGCCGAGAACCTGGGTGTCGGCGCCCGGCGCGACGTCGAGGCCGGTGACCTCATGGCCTTCCCGGCGCAGCCTGGGTGCGAGAAAGCGGCCCAGCCAGCCGGACGAGCCTGTCAGTAGAATTCGCATCCCCCGTCATTGCGAGGAGCGAAGCGACGAAGCAATCCAGTTTCAGGCGCCTGCGCCTCTGGATTGCTTCGCTTCGCTCGCAATGACGAGGGAGTGGACCGCGGTGACGCTAGCTTTCGTAACGCGCCGTCGTCCGCTCGCGCACGTCCTCGGCCGTCACTCCCGGCGCCAGCTCGATCAGCCTGAACGGGCTGTCATGGTCGGCCCGGTGGAAGACGCACAGATCGGTGACGATCATGTCGACGACGTTCCTGCCGGTCAGCGGCAGGGTGCATTCGGGGATGAACTTGGGATCGCCGCTCTTGGAATTGTGCTCCATGACGACGATGATCTTCTTGACGCCGGCGACGAGGTCCATCGCCCCGCCCATGCCCTTCACCATCTTGCCCGGGATCATCCAGTTGGCGATGTCGCCTTTCTCGGACACCTCCATCGCGCCGAGCACGGTCAGGTCGATATGGCCGCCTCGGATCATCGCGAAGCTCTGCTCGGAGCCGAAATAGGAGGAGCTGTCCAATTCGCTGATCGTCTGCTTGCCGGCGTTGATCAGGTCGGGATCGACCTCGTCGTCATAGGGGAAGGGCCCGATCCCGAGCATCCCGTTCTCGCTCTGCAGGGTCACCTCCATCCCTTCCGGGATGTTGTTGGCGACCAGCGTCGGGATGCCGATTCCGAGATTGACGTAATAGCCGTCGCGAAGCTCCTTGGCGGCGCGGGCGGCCATCTGATCGCGGGTCCAGGGCATCAATTCACTCCTTGCCAACCGATCGTCCGCCGACGGTCTTCATCACCGGGCGTTGCACAGACCAGGCCGATGATCGCGTAATTGCCGCCGTACCAAAAATCTCCGTGAGGCCCGACGCCCAGCCGAGCGCCTTCGAGGCCCTCGCGCCGAAGCCACGCATTTAAGCTGGCGGCCAGTTCCGCTCTCGCCGTTCCGACCAGGGCCGAAGTCCGGCGGTCGATCGCCTCGCTGAGCAAGCGCTCATAGGGAAACAGCTCCGGAGAAAGGGAACCCCACCGGGCCGCGGCGAGCGCGGGAGCCGGCACGACCTCCCGGTAGACGTGGAGCATCTCGACTCGAAACGCCGGATAGTGCCGCTTCGTAACTTCGCCGCGGACCTTATTATAGGCGTCGCAACCGCGGAACGGCCCCGCGTCCCGGAAGAAAGCCTGTCCTTCGACGCTCCCGAAAAACGGCTTGCCGACTCGCATCCAGAGCTCAACCACGCCTTTCGAAGCCCGCTCGACCTGTTCGTCCGAGCTCGTCTGGACCGCCGGCGGCGGATCGGCCGCGGGCTGAGCCAGCGCCAGGACGAGAAGGACAGCCGGGCTCACACCGTCTCCCGCTGCCTGACGGTGCGGAACTCGATCTTCTTTTCGTAGGGGGCGCCGACGAACATCCGCTTCACGTAGATGCTGGGGAGGTGGATGCCGTCGGGATCGAGGCTGCCGACCGGAACGATCTCCTCCACCTCGGCGACGCAGACCTTGCCCGCCGTCGCCATCGGCTGGTTGAAGTTTCGCGCGGTCTTGCGGAAGACGAGGTTACCGGCCTCGTCCGCCTTCCAGCCCTTGATAATGGACAAATCGGCGCGGATGCCGCGCTCGAGCACATATTCCTCGCCGTCGAAGACCTTGGTTTCCTTGCCGTCGGCGACGGTCGTTCCAACCCCCGTCTTCGTATAGAAGCCCGGGATTCCGGCGCCGCCGGCGCGACAGCGCTCGGCGAGCGTGCCCTGGGGGCAGAATTCGACCTCGAGCTCGCCGGCCAGATATTGCCGCTCGAATTCCTTGTTCTCGCCCACGTAGGAGGAGATCATCTTGCGGATCTGGCGGGTGCGCAGCAGCGTGCCGAGGCCCTCATTGTCGATTCCGGCATTGTTCGAGACCACGGTGAGGTCCTTGACCCCGTTCTGGCGGATCGCGTCGATCAGCCGCTCGGGGATGCCGCACAGGCCGAAGCCGCCGGCGCAGATCGTCATTCCGTCGAACAGCAGCCCGTCGAGAGCCGCGGCGGCATCGGGAAAGGTCTTTTTCATTCGCCGCTCCTCGCTGGACGCGTGCGCGATAGTCGGAGGCGGCAAGTCCGGTCAAGGAAGGAGGCGCGGCCTCAGAATGGGTCCGTCATTGCGAGGAGCGTAGCGACGAAGCAATCCAGTCTCCAGCGCCTGTGCCACGGGATTGCTTCGCAGCGCCCGCAATGACAGTTGACATGGATATACTGTATGAAGTACTTTGCACTGTAGAGTTCTCTGGAGGCCCTTGATGAGCATCGCGGATTCGACCCATGAAGACCTCCGCTACGTTCGCCAGCTGGCGGAAAGCGGCGCTCACGCGCCCTTGCTCGGCGGTCGCTTCATGGCCTGGTGGGGGCTCCTGCTGACCGCCGCCTATATCGCCCAGCACCTCGCCCTCACCGGCGCGATCGGCGACGGCAAGAGCATTTTTGCGATCGTCTGGATCGGTTTTTCGGTGCTCGGCATCCTCGGCCAACTGGTGCTGGCGCGAAGCATGCCGGCCAAGGCCGGCGCCGGCTCCGCCGGCAACCGCGCCTCCCGGACGATCTGGATGGCCGCCGCCGCCGCCATCGGCGCGATGGTCGTCGGGTGCGTGGTCGCTTCGGGCAAGGCGGGCCCGGCGGCGTTCGACTGGATCGTGCCGGTCGCGTTCGCCGTCTATGCCTGCGCCCTGATCGTCACCGGCTCGCTGGCCAAAAACCGCCCGGCTTTCGCGGCGGGGGTGGGCGCCGTGATCATGGTCGGGCTGTTCACCGCGATGATCCTGTCGCCGGACCGCTATCTGGTGGCCGCCGCCGGGGTCGCACTCACCGTCCTGCTGCCGGGCCTGGTCCTTCTGAAGGCCGAGCCGCGCTGATCCGATGGCGGAAAATCCATTCGATCATAATGGCCTCGACGATATCATCCACGGGCGCCTTCGGCTTGGCATCGTCGCTTATCTCGCGGCGGTCGAGACGGCCCTGTTCACCGAGCTTCGGGACAAGGTCGGCGCTACCGACGGCAATCTTTCGGCGCACATCGGGAAGCTCGAGGAAGCGGGCTATGTCGAGGTGGCCAAGAGCTTCGTCGGCCGCAAGCCGCAGACCCGCCTCACCCTTACCCATCGCGGCCGCCAGGCCTGGAACAACTGGCTCGACCGGATCGAGAAGCTGACCCGCGCCGCCGCAACCACCCCTTCAGGGAGATGAAGATGAAGACATTGCCGCTTCTCGCCGCCTTGCTCGGCTCCGCCGCCGCCGCACAACCCGCCGGGGCGCCGGCCGCGGCCTGGGATCCCGCCGCCCGCCTCTCCGCGCAGCGCGAGGCGATGAAGCCGCTCGCCTTCATGGACGGCGTCTGGCGAGGCCAAGCGGAGACCGACCGCCACCCGAGGGGATTCACCCATACCGAGCGCGTCGGGACCTTGCTCGACGGGACGATCAGGCTCGTCGAGGGACGAAGCTACGACGACAAGGGCGGGACTCAATTCAATGCGTTCGCGGTGATCTCCTACGATCCCGCCCGCCGCGCCTACACGATGCATTCTTACGCCATGGGCTATGTCGGCGATTTCCCGCTGGCGGTCCGACCGGACGGCTACAGCTGGACCCAGCCGGCCGGACCCGGCGCGTCGATCAATTATTCCGCGACCGTAAGCGGCGACGCGTGGCGCGAGGTCGGCGAGCGCGTCGCCAATGGCGGAACCCCGCAAAAGGTCTTCGAAATGCGTCTCAAGCGAGTCGGCCGGTCGACCTGGCCGCAGGAGCGCGCGGTAGGGCAGCGCTGAATCCCGTCATTCCCGCGTTCGCGGGAATGACGGAGACTCCTCGTCCCCGGCTCCGGCTAGCGCCGAGGGCGGCGGCGCTCCCCGGGCACGAAGTCCTCGCGGGGCGTCAGGTCGACGGCCATGAGCCGCTCGGTCGGGAGCTTCAGAACCAGCCCGCTGTGGGCAAGCCGATGATCGTAGACGGCGCCGAGAAGCCCCGCCATCCGACCGCCGCTCACCCTGGCGCCGAGAGCGTCGAAGCCGATCGCCAGCCCCTCCCCCATGCTTCCGGTCCAGCGGCCGACCAGCACCCGGACCGGGCCCTTATGGCGCGCCCCGCGGCGGGGCAGAACCTGCTCGATCCACTGGCGCTGAACGCCGGTCTCGCGCTCTTCCGAAGGCAGGTTGTGGACCTGATAGGCCCTCGGCCGGTCGACGAACCAGCCCATCATCGCCCGGGCGACCGTCGTATTGCCGCCGCCGGGCGTGTCGCGAAGGTCGATGACGACGGTATCGCCGGATTTCGCCCGCGCCATCGCCGAGTCGAAGGCGGCGATGGTGGCATCGTCGCCGAGGCAATTGTGGATTCGGATCGTCAGCGTCCCGCGTCCGGGCGTGGCGGCCAGCGGCGGCCGGTCGGCCGGGGCCGCCGCGTAGAGATTGGGGAGCACGAGGTCGCGGGCCGGGGAGTCTCCGGTGCGAAAGCTCAGCGCGCGGGGCCGGTCGCGCCGTCCCGCGGCGAGCACCCGGGCGGCGAAGGCGGCCCGCTCTTCCGTCACCGGGAGGCCGAGATCGGCCCAGAAGGCCTCGACCGCTTGGGCCGTCGGCACCCCCGCCACCGCGGTAAGCCGGTCCCCGGCGCGCACTCCGGCCGCGGCCGCGGGCGATCCCTCGCGCACGGCGTCCACCCGATAGGAATCGTCCAGCCGGACGATCCACAGATCGGAATAGCTCGGAACGACCGCCCAGCTGTCGGCGAAGGACGCGCCGGTGATGGCGTGATGGTCGGCCAGAGCGAGCAGGGCGCGCTCGGCGTAGCGAAGCAAGGCGCGCCGGTCGGCCACCTGCGCCGCCTCGGCCCGAAGCCGCTCGCCGACCGGCGCCGCTCCGCCCTCGAAGCGGTCGAGATAGGCGTAATGGCGGTTGATCAGCGGCTCGATGGCGAGAGCATCGGCGCGATACTCCGCCGCTCTGGCCGCCGCTTCAACCGGCGCCGGCTCGGCCGCGGACGAGGGCTGGCCCGACAACAGCAGGATCGTCAGGAAAAGCCTCTTCAGGCCCTCGCTCCGGCAGCGAGTTGGCGTCAGGAGCGCAGCTTCGCCAGGACGCCCTGGAGCTGCATGGCGTTGGACATGTCGCCCTCGACCTTGAGCTTGCCCTGCATGAAGGCGGTCATTCCATCGAGCTTGCCGTCGCTCATCGCCTGCCAGTCTTCCCAATTGACCTTGATCGTGGTGTCGGCCGCGCCGTCTTCCTCGGTCACCGCATTGGCGGCGCCGTCGAGCATCACCACGCCCTCGGAGCCGAAGTCGAGCTTCACGCGCTTGCCCGGAAGCCAGGCGCTCTTGCCGTTGAGGGCCGCGGCCATTTCGCTCTTGGTCATGATCTTCCTCCCGCTGGGGTGCCTTGCCTCCCTACTTTACGTAAACGTCAGGTCAAGAGGGCGAGGCGGACTCGCGGCGGAAAGCCCCTCCCCTCGATGGGAAGGGGTTGGGGAGGGGTGGGGTTCGGTTCAGGCAGCGACTTCTTTCCAGCCGCACCCCCACCCAACCCTCCCCCATCGAGGGGGAGGGCTTTGCGCTCCGGCCCCGAGCATTGGCGAGGTAGCGGAGGGCTCCGGCTTCCCATTCCACGGGAACGCGGTTAGTCGCCCGCACATGGACGCCGCCGAAGCCATTCACGAGAAGTTCGTCGCCCGGGTCCGGGACGGGAAGCTGCCGCGGCGGACCAGCGACACTCGGCCCGGGGACGTCGGCCTCGCCCGCGAGGCGATGGTGGAATTGTTCTACAGCCAGGTCGCCAGCCGCCAGATGGACCGCCTGTCGCGGCGGCTGCAGGCGCGCGGCGAGGGCTTCTACACGATCGGAAGCTCGGGCCACGAGAACAACGCCGCTGTCGCCGAGGCCCTTCGAGTCGACGACATGGCCTTCCTCCACTATCGCTCCAACGCCTTCCAGATCCACCGCTCGAAGAAGCTGCCGGGCCAGACGCCCTGCTGGGACATGCTGCTCAGCTTCGCGGCCTCGGCCGAGGACCCGATCTCCGGCGGGCGCCACAAGGTGATCGGATCGAAGCCGCTGGCGATCCCGCCGCAGACCAGCACCATCGCCTCGCACCTGCCCAAGGCGGTCGGAGCCGCGTTCAGCATCGGCATCGCCAAGATGCTCAAGCTCGAGGAGACGGCGCTGGCGCGCGACTCGATCGTGCTGGCCAGCTTCGGCGACGCCTCGGCCAACCATTCGACCGCCCAGGGCGCGTTCAACACCGCCGCCTGGACCGCCTATCAGGGCTCGCCGATGCCGCTCATCTTCCTGTGCGAGGACAATGGCATCGGAATCTCGACCCGGACTCCGCCGGGCTGGATCGCGGCCTCGTTTCGTAACCGGCCGGGGCTCGAATATATGCATTGCAGCGGGCTCGACATGGCCGATTCCTGGCGCGGCGCCCGCCAGGCGGCGCAATTCGCCCGGACCCACCGAAGGCCGGTCTTCCTGCACATGGACTGCGTGCGGCTCTACGGCCATGCCGGCTCCGACGTTCAGGCGACTTACCTCAGCAAGGCCCAGATCGAGCAGGACGAGGAGCGCGATCCTCTGCTCTACAGCGCCGCCCTGCTGGTCGAGCAGGATTTGCTTTCGCCAGGCCAGATCCTCGACCTCTACAACCAAGCCGAGGCGACCCTCGCCCGGATCGCCGAGCAGGCGATCGCCCGGCCCAAGCTGACGACGAGCAAGGACGTGATGGCGAGCATCGTCCCGCCCAAGCGCCCGCCCGCCCGCGCCAACACGCCGACGCCCGAGCAGCGCGAGACCCTGTTCGCCCGCGACAGGAACATGATCGACAAGCCGCAGCATATGGCGCGGCTGCTGAGCTGGGCGCTGGCCGATCTGATGCTCGCTTATCCCAACATCATCGTCGCCGGCGAGGATGTCGGACCCAAGGGCGGGGTCTACAACGTCACCGCCAAGCTTCACGAGCGCTTCGGCTCGTGCCGGGTGATCAACACGCTGCTCGACGAGCAGAGCATATTGGGCCTCGGCATCGGCGCGGCGCATAACGACCTTCTCGCCATCACCGAGATCCAGTTCCTCGCCTACGTCCACAATGCCGAGGACCAGATACGCGGCGAAGCGGCGACCTTGAGCTTCTTTTCGGACGGCCAGTACACCAACCCGACGATCATCCGGATCGCGGGCCTCGGCTATCAGAAGGGCTTCGGCGGCCATTTTCACAACGACAACAGCCTCGCAATCTTCCGCGACATTCCGGGGCTGATCCTCGCCTGCCCCAGCAACGGCGCCGACGCCGTCGAAATGCTTCGCGAATGCGTCCGGCTCGCGCTCGAGGAGCAGAGGGTCGTCGTCTTCGTCGAGCCGATCGCGCTCTACATGACCCGCGACCTTCACGAGGAAGGCGATGCGCTCTGGACCTCGACCTACGCGGCGCCGGGCGCGGCCAGGCCGATCCGGCTTGGGGAGGTCGCGGTCCATGGCGACGGCACCGAGCTCGCCATCGTCAGCTACGCCAACGGCTATTACTTGTCGCGGCAGGCCGAGCGGATCCTGAGCGAGCAACACGGCGTGAAGTCGAGGGTGATCGACCTGCGCTGGCTGGCGCCGCTCGACGAGGACGGCCTGATCGAGGCGGTGGCCGGCTGCGGGCGGGTCCTGATCGTCGATGAATGCCGAAGGACGGGCTCGCAGAGCGAAGCCCTGATGGCCTTGTTCGCCGAACGCTCGCCCGGGATCGGAGTCCGCCGGATCACCGCCGAGGATAGCTTCATCCCGCTCGGCCGGGCGGCCACCTTGACCCTGCCGAGCCGCGATTCGATCGTCGCCGCGGCTCTGGAGCTGGTCCGTGGCTGATCGCCAAGCCGCCTTGGTCGTCTGCCCGGGACGCGGCACCTACGGCAAGGCGGAGCTCGGTTATCTGAAGCGCTTCCACGCCGACAAAGGCGAACTGATCGGCGGGTTCGACCGGCTCCGCGCCGAGCGCGGCCAGCCGACCCTTTCCGAGCTCGACGGCTCGGATCGCTTCAGCCCGGCGCTGCACACGCGCGGCGACATCGCCTCGCCGCTCATCTTCGCCGCGTCCTACGCCGACTTCCTCGCCATCGACCGATCGCGCTTCGACATCGCGGCCGTGACCGGCAATTCGATGGGCTGGTACACCGCTCTCGCCGTCGCCGGCGCGGTCGGCGCCGAGCAGGGCTTCCGGATCATCGACGCCATGGGCGAGAACAGCCAGGCCGGAGAGTCGGGCGGACAGGTCCTGCTCACCCTCGTCGACGACTAGTGGAACGCTCTGCCGGGCCTTCGCGAGCAGGTCGTGGCGCTCGCCGAAGCGATCGATGCCCGCGACGGCTGCCGCCTGTACGTGTCGATCGAGCTCGGCGGGATGATCGTCTTCGCCGGCAACGAGGCCGAGCCTTGCCGCCCTCGTCGCCGAAGCGCCGCCGACTCCGGCCCGCGACCCGCTCCGGCTGGTCAATCACGGCCCCTTCCATACGCCGATGATGGCCGGCTCCTCCAAGCGCGCCCTGGCGCAGCTTCCGAGCGCCTGGTTCGGCTCTCCCGACGCGCCGATGATCGACGGCCGAGGCCATGTCTGGCGGCCCTTTGCCACCGAGCCTGGAGCCCTTCACGATTACACCTTCGTCGCCCAGATCCTCGAGACCTACGATTTCACCCGCGCCCTCCAGGTCGCGGTCCGCGAGCATGCGCCCGATCAAATCATCCTGCTCGGCCCGGGCGACACGCTCGGCGGGGCCATCGCCCAGGCCCTGATCGCGATCCAGTGGCGCGGCCTGCGCTCCAAGACGGACTTCCAGGAGGTGCAGGGCTCGTCCTCGCCCGTCCTGCTCGCCATGGGGCGAGAGGATCAGCGCGCGCTGGTGACGGGCTAGGCTGTATCGACCTTCAGGGTCGTCCGATGATGATTCTTCCCCGTCATTGCGAGCATAGCGAAGCAATCCAGTGCGGGCTTCGAGGCCCACTGGATTGCTTCGTCGCTTCGCTCCTCGCAATGACGAATCCGTGAAGGCGATCGTGCCCCAAGGCCCCGCATCGACCGACAGGCCGGAATGGATTAAGACTGCGGCAGTCATTGAATCGACGACTTGGCCGCCAATCGGTCGGCCGTCTTTATCGATGATTTTAAGATCGGGGGATAGGGCATGCGGCCATCGATTCTGAGCCTGGTCCTTTTCGTGACGGCCTCGGTTGGTCTTTCCCAGGTGCGTCCGACGGCGGAACAGAACACTATCAGCTCGCAGGAAGCGCGCCGGATCAACCGGCGAGTGGCGCAAATGTCGCCGGCCCTTCGAGTCGCCCCGAACCGGGTCGCGCGGGTGCCCGGTACCGCGCCGCCGCAACCGGCGCCGGAACGCGTGGCCCCGACGGCCGGCACTCCGGTCCGACCCAAGATCGCGGAGCTTCAGCTCGTCCGCCCCGACGCCGTCACCGAGGCCCACCTCAATCGCGCTCTGGTCGCCCAGGTTCAGCTCCGTCAGGCCGTGGCGCAAGGCGGGCAGGTCCTGCCGCTTCCCGGAATTGTCCGCCAGCTCGACCAGACGGGCGGCGTGGCGCAGCTGAAGGCGTTCGTCCTTGCCGGCCGGCGCCTGGCCTACGACTCCGCTCGCGACATGTTCGTCGGATCGATCCGGGTCGGAGTCAGCGACATCGTCCCGGGGCCGCCCCGGGACCTGGTCACGCCGATCACCTTCTACGTGATCGACGCCGAGGAAGCGGAGCCCAGCGAGATTCGGGTCGAACGGACCAACGGGCTCAAGGAAATCGCCGTCCGGCTCGCCGCCGCGCCCGGCGGCGCGACCATAAGGATCGCGTCCGATCTCTCGCCCGAAGGAATGCCGATCACGCTTCCGCTGATCCCGCGGCTCAGCGCCGACCCCGGCAATACGAGCGTCGAGGGCTGGGGATTGGGGGCCACCGACATCAATATCTCCGTGGTCGGGCTGGACCGTCCCGCCGGTCGAATGGTGACGTTGCGGACCACCTCCGGCTATCTGACTCCAAGCCGGGTCAAGCTGGACGATTTCGGCATGGCCTCGACCACGATCCGCTCCGACCGGCTCGGTCCGGCGCGGATCACCGCCTCGTCGCCCGGTCTTCAGGTCGCCGCCGCGGAGGTCGATTTCCGGCTTCCCTATCTCACCGCGATTTCGAGCCTGCTCGGAGCGCTGCTCGGGGCTCTGGTCCGGCTCTTCGGAGGCCGCCGGCGGGGCTCGTTCATCCGGTCGCTGATCGCCGCGGCCGGCGCCGGCATCCTGATCTTCGCCTTGTACGCGATCGGCGTGAACGTCCTTCCGGTCACGCCTTCGGTCACGGTCGGGCTGGTGCTCGTGTTCGCCGTCTCGGGCCTCGGCGCCTATCTGGGCAGCAAGCTGCTCGAAAAGAAGCCGAGCTGACATGATGGGTGGATTGATCCAGATCCGCTCATCCTGAGTAGAGACCGAGCTTGGCGAGGGCTCGTATCGAAGGACGTCCCTCGATACGCCGCTTCGACTTCGCTCAACGGCTACTCAGGATGAGCGGTTCAAGCTAAACCGACCACGCTCGAGGATTTGGTCGCTCAAAGCCCGTAAAAGCCGCTCCCGGCGAGGTTGCGCTCGAGCCGGGCCTGGCGGGACAGGTCGCCGACGAGCCTCGCTTCGCAATAATCGCCGACCATCTGCGCCTGCGCTTCCAGCCGGGCGGCGGCGAAGCGGGTGACCCCCTCCTCGTAGCGGTACATGGCCCGGGCATTGAAGCGGCAGGCGGCGAGCTCGCGGGCGTAGCGGGCGAGGAAGCGCGGCGCGCCGAGCGTCGCATATTGCCAGATGTGGGTCATCTCATGGTGGAAGAGCGACTGGGCGAAGACGTCCGCTTCCGAGAAATCGTCCTCATACCAGGTTCTAAAATAGATGCTCCGGCGCAGGGTGATCGCCGCTGTTGCCGTTGCGGAAGGCGGCGATCGCGGCGGTGTTGCGGCCTGCCCCGAGGCGCAGCCTTACCCGCTCATAGTCGATCCGGCCGCCGAACGCCTCTTCGAGCAGGGCGATCTCGCCGACGGTGAGCTTGCGCATCTCAGCCCTGCAGGGCCAGCAGCGCGAAGGTCGCCAGCCAGTGCTCGCCCATATAGTCGCCCGCGACATGGGGAAGGCTGGCATCGAGATGCTCGTCGGCGGTCCGGCGGGCGAGCCCGGCCAGCGCCGGCTCGAGCGCCGGGGCGAGCTGGCGCCAGCACCAGGCGCGGCTGAGGTTGAGGCCGTCGAGATGGGCGATCTTGCCGTCGGAGCGGTCGGAGACGGTGGCGGGGGTGAACAGGCTCCGGGGCTCGCCCGCGGCCAGGTCCGGCAGGAAGGCTTCGAACCACGAGCGGAATGGGCCGTCGCCTTGGGTGAGTCGCATGCACAGCGCCTCGGTCAGCGCGGAAGAGAGGAATTCGTCCCCGCCCGGTTCCCACGCCTGGCAGTTCCGATCCTCCCCATACCAAAGTCGCGCCCGCTCGCGGATGAGGCCGGCGAGCGCGGCATCGTTCGCCTCGGCCCATTCGAGCGCCAGGATCATCGCGAAAGCGCTGTTGAAATGGGTGCCGACCCGGATCGGGTAGGTGAGCTTGGGCAGATAGGTTCCGAACCGCTCGGCGAAGGCGCGGGCGAGCGGTTCGAGGTCGTCCGCCCAGGGCCGGTCGGAATGATTCTGCGCCTCGGCGTGGAGCGCGAGCAGCCAGGCCCAGCCGTAGGGCCGCTCGAAGCCGCCCGAATAGGCGCGGTCGAGATAGTCGAGCTCGCCCGCGACCTTGTCTGGCGCGAGCATCTCGTCGGCCAGATCCTCGATCCGGCGCGCCGCCGGCAGGTCCGGGAACAGCCGCCGAAGCCGAAGCATCAGCCACCAGCCGTGGACGCAGCTGTGCCAGTCGAAGCTTCCGAAGAAGATCGGGTGAAGCGCCCGCGGCCCCGCGACGTCCTCGGGCCCGTCGAGGACATGATCCAGCTTGTGCGGATATTCGCGGGTCGACATGGCCGAGCGCGATTTCGGCGAAGCGGGCGGCGGTGTCGGGCGTGAGGGCGAGCATGAAGGGTTCCGTCATTGCGAGCGTAGCGAAGCAATCCAGCTCTGCGGCCTTCGCAACCGCCGCGACCGGATTGCCGCGTCGCTTCGCTCCTCGCAATGACGGATAATCAAAAGGCGAACCACCAGATGAAGAGGATGTTGATCGCCAGCATCGGCAGCGCCGTTCCGATTTGCGCCTTGATCACTCCGTTGCGGTCCTTGAGCTCGAGCAGCGCCGCCGGGACGAGATTGAAATTGGCCGCCATCGGGGTCATCAACGTCCCGCAGAAGCCGGCGAGCATTCCGATCGCTCCGACGACGGCGGGATTGCCGCCATAATCCTGGATGAGCAGAGGCACGCCGATCGCCGCCGCCATCACCGGGAAAGCGGCGAAGGCGTTGCCCATGATCATCGTGAAGATCGCCATTCCGATCGCGAAAACGGCGACGGTGAGGAAGACGCTGCCTTCCGGGATCACCGCCTGAGTAATCTCGCCGATCACCGTCCCAACGCCCGCCGCGGCGAACAGCACGCCGAGCGAGGCGAGCATCTGCGGAAGCGGCACCGCCCAGCCGATCGCGTCGATCAGCCTCCGCCCTTCCTGGAGCGGCGCCAGGGCCGGCGGCCGGAGCCAGACGAAAATCACCGCCAGCGCGGTCAGGACTCCGAGGCCGAGCAGGACGTAGGTCTCGCGCTTGGCCTCGAACAGGCCGGACTCCTTGAGCGGCGTGTAGGTGTAGAGGAGGGTGCCGATGAAGGCGATCGCCGGGATGATCAGGGCCGGCAGGAACAGCTTGTTGCCGAACCGGGCGGAATAGACCTCCCGTTCCTCGTCCGAGCTTGTCGGCGGCTGGGAGCGGCCGATCAGGCCGAGGCTTGCCAAAGCGGCCAGGCCGAGCACGAGCAAGCCGTTGCCGAAGTCGCCGATGAGGTCGCCGGCGAGCAGGCTGAGCGCCATCAGCCCCCAGAAGGCGGCATTGCCGAGGCGCTTGGGGTTGGAACGGTCGAGCGCGCTGAGGAGGGCAAAGGCCGCGAACATCGCGCCGGCGAGGGTATAGAGCCACTGGAGGGTGATCATCTTTGATCCTCCCCATCGCCAGATGGGGAGGGGGACCACCCGTAGGGTGGTGGAGGGGTAACTGGCGAGGCCTTGGCAATTACCCCTCCACCATGCTCCGCATGGTCCCCCTCCCCCCGGCTTCGCCGCGGGGAGGATAGGCTTCGATCCAGCATCAGCAGCCGGCCGCCATGCACCAGGAATGCCGCGACCGCCGTCGGTAGCGCCCACAGCCCCAGCTGCAGAGGCGCGAGGACGATCCCATAGGTGGCGAGGGTCTGCTGGATGAGGACGATCGAGGCGATGGCGAAGAAGATGTCCTCGCCGAAGAACAGCCCGACATTGTCGGTCGCCGCCGAATAGGCTTTCACTTTCTCCGACGTCGCCTCGTCGAGGCCGCCACGCTGCTTCTCGGCCGCCGCCAGCGCCATCGGCGCGAGCAGCGGGCGGACCGTCTGCGGGTGGCCGGCGGTGCTGTGAAGACCGATGGCGGAGATGATCTGGCGGTAGAGCAGATAGAGGATCAGGAGCCGCCCCGTCGTCGCGCTCCGGAACCCTCGGATCAGCGCGGCGGCGCGCTGCTGGAGACCGAACCGCTCGAGCAGTCCGATCACCGGCAGGACGATCCAGACGATGGCGATGATCCGATTGTCGTTGAACGCCTTGCCGAAGGTCGAGATCACTTCGACCAGATCCATTCCGGCGATGAGGCCGGTGGCGATTGCGGCGGCGGTGACGACGAGCATCGGATTCAGCCGAAGCGCGAAGCCGGCGACGACGATGAGGATTCCGAGCAGGACCCAGTAATTGGTCATTTTATCCTCCCCATCGGAGATGGGGAGGGGGACCACCCGAAGGGTGGTGGAGGGGTAATTGGCGAGGCTTCAGCCATTCACCCCTCCACCAGGCTTCGCCCGACGGCTGCTACGCAGCCGGTTCCGGCTCTCGGCATCCCCCCGGGATGCCGACCCACCTACACCCCCCTCCCCATGCTCCGCATGGGGAGGATATCCATAGCCCCCTCCCCCCGGAGTCTCGATCACGAACATATCCCCCTCGCGCATCTCCGCCGAGGCGGTCGCCGTGAGCGTCTCCACCGTGCCATCTGCGCGGATCACCTGGTTCACCCCCGGCTGGGCGTCGCCGCCGCCCTCGATCCCCCGTGGCGCCACCTCGCGGCGGTTCGACAATATGTTCGCCCGCATCCGCTCGCGGAAGCGGATGTGGCGCTCGACTCCGTCGCCGCCCTTGTGACGCCCCTCCCCGCCGCTCCCGCGCCGGATGGCGAAGCGCTCGACCAGCACCGGGTAGCGGGTCTCGAGAATCTCGGGATCGGTCAGCCGGCTGTTGGTCATATGGGTCTGGACCGCGCTCGCTCCGTGGAAATCGGGGCCTGCTCCGGCGCCGCCCGCGATCGTCTCATAATATTGATGATAAGCGTTGCCGAAGGTGAAATTGTTCATCGTCCCCTGGCTCGGCGCAAGCGCCCGGCAGGCGGCGAACAAGGCGTCGGTGATCACCTGGCTGGTCTCGACATTGCCGGCGACGACCGCCGCCGGATAGCGCGGGTTGAGCATCGAGCCTTCGGGCACGATCAGGGTGATCGGCCGAAGGCAGCCGTCGTTCATCGGGATGACATCGTCGACGAGGGTGCGGAAGACGTAGAGCGTCGCCGCCCGGCAGATCGAATAAGGCGCGTTGAAATTGTTCGGCTGCTGGGCGCTGGTGCCGGTGAAGTCGACGATTGCCGAGCGGCCGGCGGCATCGACCCGGATTTCGACGCAGACCTCGGCGCCATTGTCCATCGCGTAGCGGAAGCGGCCGTCGCCGAGCCGCCCGATCAGCCGCCGAACCGCCTCCTCGGCATTGGCCTGGACGTGGGCCATGTAGGAGTCGACGACGCCGCGGCCATATTCGCCGGCCACCCGCCGCATCTCCGCCGCGCCGCGGGCACAGGCGGCGATCTGCGCCTTCAGGTCGGAGAGGTTGCGGTCCGGCCTTCGCGCCGGCCAGGGGCCGGAGGCGAGCAAGGCGCGAATCTCCGCTTCGAGGAAGCGGCCTTCGTCGACCAGCAGCGCGTTGTCGATCAGAACGCCCTCCTCGCCGATCAGGTGGCTGTCGGGCGGCATCGATCCCGGCGCGATCCCGCCGATATCGGCATGGTGGCCGCGCGCCGCGACATACCAGGCGGGCGCCTTATCGCCTTCCTGCGCGAAGACCGGCATGATCACGGTGATGTCGGGCAGATGGGTGCCGCCGCGATAGGGCGCGTTGAGCACGTAGACGTCGCCGGGGCGGATGCCGCGCCCGTCGCGATTTTCGCCCCGCGCCTCGATGATGGTCCGGATCGAATCGCCCATCGAGCCGAGATGGACGGGGATGTGCGGCGCGTTCGCGATCAGGGCGCCGGCGGAATCGAACAGGGCGCAGGAGAAATCGAGCCGTTCCTTGATGTTGACCGAGCGAGCCGTGCTCTGGAGCGCGACCCCCATCTCCTCGGCGACCGCCATGAACAGGTTGTTGAACACTTCGAGCATGACCGGATCGGCGTCGGTGCCGATGGCGTGGGCGGCGGTTCGGGGCGTGGAGCGGGTGAGGATGAGGTTGCCGAGCGGATCGACCTCGGCCTGCCAGCCCGGCTCGACCACGGTGGTGGCGGAGGGGTCGATGATCAGGGCCGGGCCGGGGATGACGGTGCCGGGGGCGAGGTCGGAGCGGTCGAACATATCCTCCCCATGCGCAGTATGGGGAGGGGGGACCACCCGCAGGGTGGTGGAGGGGTGACTGGAACAGGTCTGCGCCATTTACCCCTCCACCATGCTTCGCATGGTCCCCCTCCCCATCTGGCGATGGGGAGGATACCGCCTCGACGATCGCCGTCTCCACGACGACTGGAGTCTCCGGGGAGACAAAGCCGAACCTCGTCCGGTGCGCCGCCTCGAACGCCGCCCGCATCGCCTCGGACTCGCCCGCGTCCACCTCCAGGCTGGAATCGCTCCCCTCGTACCTCAGCGCCGCCCGCCGCTTCAGCTCGACGCGCTCCACCCCCTGCCCCTTCAGAGCCGCCTCCGCTTCCCCGGCCAGCTCCGCCAGCACATCCTCCAGAGCCTCGCCGCCGACGCTGCGCTGCCTCAGCTCGACCCTGTCGGCCAGCCCCATTCCATAGGCCGAAAGCACCCCCGCCAAAGGGTGGATCATCACCCGTTCCATGCCGAGCGCGTCGGCGACGAGGCAGGCATGCTGGCCGCCGGCGCCGCCGAAGCAGGCCAAGGTGTAGCGGGTGACGTCGTGGCCGCGCGCGATCGAGATTCGCTTGATCGCGCTCGCCATATTGTCGACGGCGATCCGAACGAACCCCGCCGCGGCCTCGATCGCCGGCATCCCCGCCTCGGCGCCGATCGCCTCGCACAGCGCCAGCGACGCCGCGCCGTCGATCGGCCGGTCGCCGCCGGGTCCGAAGACCCGGGGAAAATGCTCCGGCCTGATCTTGCCGAGGACGACGTTGCAGTCGGTGATCGTGAGCGGGCCGCCGCGGCGGTAGCAGGCCGGGCCGGGCACCGCTCCGGCGCTGTCCGGGCCGACCCGGAACCGAGCCCCGTCATAATGGCAGACCGAGCCGCCGCCCGCAGCGACGGTGTGGATCTCGAGCATCGGCGCGCGCACCCGGACTCCGGCGACGATTGTCTCGTTGGTCCGCTCGTAAACCCCGGCATGATGCGACACGTCGGTCGAGGTGCCGCCCATGTCGAAGCCGATCACCCGGTCGAACCCCGCCTCCCGAGCCGTCCTCGCCATTCCGACGATTCCGCCGGCCGGGCCGGAGAGGATCGCGTCCTTGCCCTGGAAGGCGGCGGCGTCGGTGAGGCCGCCGGACGACTGCATGAAGAAGAGGCGCGCCCCGCTTCCGAGCGCCGCCACCACCTTGTCGACGTAGCGGCGCAGGACCGGCGACAGATAGGCGTCGACCACCGCGGTGTCGCCGCGCCCGACCAGCTTGATCAGCGGCCCGACCCGGTGGCTCGCCGACACCTGGGTGAAGCCGATCTCTTCCGCCAGCGCCGCCAGCGCCGCCTCGTGCGCGGTCCAGCGCCAGCCGTGCATCAGGACGATCGCGATCGCCCGATATCCTGCCTTATAAGCGCTTATAAGGGAGGCGCGGGCTTCCTCGAGATCGAGCGGGCGAAGTATTTCGCCCTGCGCGCTCACCCGCTCGTCGATCTCGACGACCTCCTCGTAAAGCGCTTCGGGCAGGACGATCCGGCGGGCGAAGATGTCGGGCCGGGCCTGGTAGCCGATTCGGAGCGCGTCGCCGAAGCCCCGCGGTGATGGCGAGGACGAGCCTCTCGCCCTTGCGCTCGAGCAGGGCGTTGGTGGCGACGGTGGTGCCCATCTTGACGGTGAGCCCACCGTCATTGCGAGCGGAGCGAAGCAATCCAGCCCTCGGCGTCTCCCGAAGCGGGATTGCTTCGTCGCTTCGCTCCTCGCAATGACGAGCCAGCATTCGCCGGATGCCCTCGACGGCGGCGTCGTCATATTGCTCCGGATTGTCGGAGAGCAATTTCGCGGTCAGCAGCCGCCCGTCGGGGTCGCGGGCGACGATGTCGGTGAAGGTGCCGCCGCGGTCGATCGAGAAGGACCAGCCTTTCGTCATCCGCGGCCGTCATTGCGAGGAGCGAAGCGACGAAGCAATCCAGTTTCCGGAGACGCTTCGGTCTGGATTGCTTCGCTTCGCTCGCAATGACGACGGAAGGTCATCCGCGGCGGCTTTTTGGCTCAGCCGCCGATGTGGGTCTGGGCGACCATGCAGTAGAGCATCGGGAGCGACAGGATGAGGTTGGTGCGCGAGGCCATCATCGCCACCGATAACGAACGCGCCTTGGCGGCGTCTTCGGCCGGGACGATTCCGAGCGCTCTTTTCTGGTTCGGCCAGATCACGAACCAGACGTTGGCGGCCATGATCAGGCCCAGCCACATGCCGACTCCGATCGTCCGGTAACCCTCGCTCAGGGTGAGGGCGCGGGCGCTGTAGCCGCCCTGGGTGGTCTCGGCGACGAGCAGGCCGAGGATCACCGTCGCCAGCGCCGACCAGCGGAACCAGAAGAGCGCCGTCGGCGCGATGAAGCCGGTGACGCCCTGCTTGAGCTCGGGCGGCGAAATCTTCGGCATGGTCGGGATCTGGACGAAGTTGAAATAGTAAAGCAGGCCGATCCAAAGGATCCCGGCGAAGACATGGACGTAGCGCAGCCATTGCGCCCAGGGATAGGTGCCGTCGCCGAGCTGGGCGCCGTGAAGCCCGAACATCGCCGCGACCAGCAGGACGACGCCGATCAGAAGCGCGAGATGGAAGTTGCCGAGTATCTTGGCCATCGAAACCCCCTGTTGGTTGATGAATTGCCGCCGCTCTAACGCACAGGCGAAGCGGAGGGTAGCTTGAAATCCTCCCGAGCTTGCTCGGGGAGGGGGACCATCCGAAGGATGGTGGAGGGGTAGCTGGAACAGACCTGCGCCATTTACCCCTCCACCCCGCTACGCGGGGTCCCCCTCCCCATCTTCGATGGGGAGGATATTACAATCGCCACATGATGCTCTTCGACAGCGGCGTCCACACGCCCGTTTTCACCCCCGCCTGGCGCAAGGCCGCGCCGGTCCACGAATTGCAGGTGTAGACGGCGCTGTACGGCCCCACCGCCTCGTAGAACATGTCGGAGGCGCCGTAGCCGCGGCCGAGCACCGGCATCGTGTGCCCCTGCGCGTCATATTGGAAGCTGGCTCGGGCGAAGGCGACGAGCCGGCGATATTCGTCGCGCCGAAGAACGATCGGCCTGGTGTCGTCGCTCGCCCGGGGATTGTGATCGTGATCGGCGTGCATCAGGCTTCGCCCCTGGCCGAAGGCGGCGAGGAAGGCGTTCTTCATGGTGAGGTCGCCCCAGGTCGGGGTCTCGAGGTAGAAGGTTCGGTTGCCGTAGCCCAAAGCGACGTAATTGCCGTTGCCCCAGCGCGCGTCCTTCAGATGCGTGCCCGGCACGAGCGGCCGCCAGTCCATCTCGGGCGTGACCTTGGGCACCAGGATCCAGGTGTGAACGCCGTTGGTCCGGACGAAGATGGTCACCCCCTCCTTCGCCTCCCGCCAGCCGCGATTGGCCGGGACCGCGCCGAGGATCAGGGCGGCGAGGAAATAGAGGAGGGGAATGGCGAGCAGAGCGCCGGCGGCTCGAAGGGCGATGCGGGCGGCGCGTCTCACGGGGCGACCTTAGCCGAAGAGGCGGAGCAGAAAAGCCCCTCCCCTCGATGGGGTGAACCACCCTTTCGGGGTGGTTGACGGAGGGGTGAGGTTTCGACGTAGGACTGCGCCTGTGTCGAACCGCACCCCCACCCCGCCCTCCCCCATCGAGGGGCAGGGAAAGCGCTCGGAGCGACGCGGTCCTCTGGAGGAGATCTGGCGGGCGGGGATGGAGGCGTGCCTTCCGGCGCGGGTGCTTCCGCCGCATCTGCCGGCGGCGCCGCCGGGCCGGACGATCGTGCTCGCGCTCGGCAAGGCGGCGATGCCGATGGCGAGGCGCGTCGAGGCGCGCTGGCGGGGGCCGCTGTCCGGGCTGGCCGTAGCGCCGCACGGGAGCGCGCTCATGCTCAAGCGAATCGCGACGATGACCGCCGCCCATCCGGTGCCGGATGAAAGCAGCGTCGAGGCGGCGCAGCGGCTGCTCGCCCTGGCGCGGGGCGCTGGCGAGGACGATCTGGTCCTCGTCCTGCTGAGCGGCGGCGCCTCTTCGCTCGCCTGCCTGCCCGGCGAGGGGCTCGAGCTGGCGGAGAAACGGCGTCTCACCTCGGCCCTGCTCAGGTCGGGGGCGAGCGTAAGCGAGATCAATTGCGTGCGCCGCCATCTGTCGCGCTTCAAGGGCGGGCGCCTCGCCCTCGCCGCTCCGCCCGCCCGGCTGGTGACTCTCGCCATTTCCGACGTGGTCGGCGACTCGCCGGAGGATATCGGTTCGGGGCCGACGGCAGCCGACCCTTCGCGCATCGAGGAGGCGCGGGCGATCCTCGCCCGCTACGCCGTCGCGGCGCCCGATCGGGGCTGGTCGGAGACCCCCGTCCAGGTGCCGGGCGCCTGGGGCCTCGTCGCCGGCGCCGCCCTCGCGCTCGACGCCGCGGCCGCAAAGGCTCGGCGGCTCGGCTACCAGGTGCGGCGGCTCGAATGCGAGGGCGAGGCGCGAGAGGTGGGACGCGCGCATGCCGCGCTCGCACTGGCGGCCGAGCCGGGCACCGCCCTCATCTCCGGCGGCGAGCTCACCGTCACCGTGCGCGGCCGCGGCCGCGGCGGGCCCAACCAGGAATATGCGCTCGCCGCGGCCCTGGGGCTGGAAGGGCGTGACGGAATTTGCGGGCTCGCCGCCGACACGGACGGAATCGACGGCGACAGCGAGGCGGCCGGCGCCTTCTTCGAGTGCGGCGCTCCGGGCGGCGAGGCGGCGCTCGAGGCGAACGATTCGGGCGCCTGGTTCGCGGCGCGCGGCGGCCTCTTCGTCACCGGCCCGACCGGAACCAACGTCAGCGACCTCAGGATCATCCTCACCTGAACCCCGCGCCCAAAACCGATTCTCGCGACTTCGGTGCCAGGCACCGAGGACTAGGCGGTTGGATTCACTTGCATTGGGCCGGCGGGCATAAACCCGATTTCGGATTGGGTGGCGGCCCTCGGTCCGGGGGCGCTCGTCAAAGGCAGCGGGCGCTGGTAACCGGGCTTTCATGGGCGAATGGACGATCGGAATCCTGGGCGGCTCGGGCCTCTACGAGATGGAGGCGCTGGAGGAGGCGCAATGGATCGGGGTCGACACGCCCTGGGGGGCGCCGTCGGACGAATTGCTGGTCGGGCGGCTGCACGGAGTCAATTTCGTCTTCCTTCCGCGCCACGGCCGCGGCCACCCGATCCCGCCGAGCCAGGTCAACGCCCGGGCCAATGTCGACGCGCTGAAGCGCGCCGGCTGCACCGATCTCGTCGCCATCTCGGCCGTCGGCTCCTTGCGGGAAGAGCTCGAGCCGGGGCGCTTCGTCCTCGTCGACCAGTTCATCGACCGCACCTTCGCCCGCGAGAAGAGCTTCTTCGGTCCCGGCCTCGTCGCCCACGTCTCGATGGCCGATCCGGTCTGCCCCCGCCTCTCCGGCCTGCTCGCCGCCGCGGCCGGGGCGGGAGTCGCCCGGGACGGCACCTATCTGGCGATGGAAGGGCCGCAATTCTCGTCGCGGGCGGAAAGCGAGCTCTACCGGAGCTGGGGCTGCGACGTGATCGGAATGACCGCCATGCCCGAAGCCAAGCTGGCGAGGGAGGCGGAGCTGCCCTACGCTCTGGTCGGGATGGTGACCGACTACGATTGCTGGCGGCAAGGCGAGGAGGCGGTCGAGGTCTCGGCGATCATCGCCCAGCTGATGGCCAATGCCGGAAGGGCGCGGACCATGGTGGAAGCTTTCGCCAAAGCGCTTCCGGCAGAGCGCGAGCCGTCGCCGATCGACACGAACCTCGACACCGCGATCATCACGGCGCCCGAATCGCGGGATCCGGCGATGCTGGCGAAGCTCGATGCGATCTGCGGCAGGGTTTTACGGCGCTGATTTTCCGTTCTCTTTTTGCTCTCGCGTTATGGGACTTTTCCTACTGCTGTTGAGCCTGGTCGAGTCGCGGACTGGCCTGGCTCTTTGACATCGTGAAATTGGAAGACTCCGTTCGAATGCCGGTCCGGCCATCCTTGCGAGCGCAGCGAAGCAATCCAGCTCAGCATTCGACTGGCCGGCGGCAACTGGATTGCCGCGTCGCTTCGCGCCTCGCAATGACGAATTTCCAGCGGCGCGGCCCGCCGATTCCGGCAGCGAGGAGATTGGCGTAGATCACCGCCGAATCGACCCGACCGGCGCCGGCCGACCGCCGGAACAGCTCGAGCGCACCCGCAAGGTCGCGCTCGCCGCTGTCGCCGCGGAGCTTCGCAATCGCCGAGTCGAACCGTGCCTGGCCGTCAGCCATAGAGGCGCGCCACCCGCTCGGCGCTCATCCCGCAGCGGTAGAGCGCGAGGCAGAGGAGGTTGCGGCCCGAGCGCCGGAGCCAGCCACCGCTCCGCCAGCGTGTCGCCGAGGTCACCGCCTCGACTCCGAGCCGCTCGATCCGGAGCCGTCCGATCCGGCGGACGAGGTCGACATCCTCCATCAGCGGAAGCGGCCGGTAGCCGCCGACTTCGTCGTAGAGACGCCGGGAGACGAGCAGGCCCTGGTCGCCATAGGGCAGGCCGAGCATCCGCACCCTGAGCGCCACGCCGGCCTCGACCAGCCGGGCCCGCCATTCGCCGGCGTCGAGTCGGAAGCGGAAGCAAGCCGCCGCGTCCGGCCGCCGGGCCATGTGACGCTCCGCCGCGCCGCGCCAGCCGGAGGCGAGCTTCGTGTCGGCGTGGAGGAAGAGCAGCCAGCCGCCTTGCGCCGCGGCGGCGCCGGCGGCGAGCTGGAGGCCGCGGCCTCGGGCCGAGTGGACGAGATGGGCGCCGGAGCGTTCGGCGATGGCGGCGGTGGCGTCGGTGGAGCCGCCGTCGACGACGATCAACTCGTCGGCTTCGGCCAGAGCGGCGAGACAAGGGCCCAGGGTGTCGGCGGCGTTCAAAGCGGGAATGACGACGGAGAGCATCCTCCCCATGCCCTAGCATGGGGAGGGGGGACCACACGAAGTGTGGTGGAGGGGTAAATGGCCGAAGCCTGCGCCAGCTACCCCTCCACCCCGCTACGCGGGGTCCCCCTCCCCATCTTCGATGGGGAGGATATCAGCCCGAGCAGCTGGCTCCGCCCAAGCACGCAGAAGCGGGCGCAATGGGGGTGGTTGAGGGCGACTTCGCGCGTCGAGCCCGCCAGCGTCGGGCCGAGCGCGAATTGCGGGTCGTAGGGCAGAAGCGTGCAGGCGACGACGTGGGGCGCTCTGCGCGCCTCTGGCCTTCACCACCATCCGGCTCGACGCGCACATCATCGTCGCCGGCGCGACGTCCAAGTATGTCCCAGCAGGCGGTGCTGATCTCGGGCACGTCGGCGGCGGAATCCATCGCCGGGAAGAGGACCAGACCGCCCTCGGCGGCCAGGCCCTCGCTTCGGCAACAGGTCGGCATAGCCCGCCTGCGCCGCCTCGGGGCTCTCGCCGGGAAGCTGCCGGCCGGCGATCGGCGGTCCGGAAGCCGTTCGCCTCGAGCCAGCGCAGGCCGTCCAGCGCCTTGCGCCCAGGTGCCGGCGCCGCGCTCCGCCTCGTGCACCGCCCGGCTGTGATGATCGAGGCTGACCCGCAACGTCAGCCGCTCGCGTCGGCAGCGCCTCCAGCGCCGCCTCGAAGCGCCGCATCGGCCGCATCGCGTTGGTCAGCACCAGCACCTCGAAGCCGCG
The DNA here is from genome assembly GCA_963850005.1 of uncultured Alphaproteobacteria bacterium. GTDB lineage: Bacteria > Pseudomonadota > Alphaproteobacteria > Sphingomonadales > Sphingomonadaceae > Allosphingosinicella. The sequence continues at coordinate 148,166 of CAWKJG010000003.1, read as the reverse complement.
CCCGAGCGCCGCCGCGATCATCGCAATCGCCTCCGGGTTCATGAACGGCTCGCCGCCGGTGAAGCCGATCTCGCGGGTGCCGAGCACCGCGCGCCTCGTCCAGATAAGGCAGCGACCTCGGCCAGCGTCGGGTAGACGAGCGCGTCGTTGGTCGGCGAGCTTTCGATATAGCAGCTCTGGCAGGCGAGGTTGCAGAGCGTGCCGGTGTTGATCCAGAGCGTGTCGAGCCGCGCCAGCGCGACCCGGGCGCGGGGCTCGCCTTTCGCGGTGACGCAGGGGATCGCGGAACTTGGCCGGATCGAGCGGACGCGCGGTCGGGTCGATGAAGGGCGAGGCGGGCGTGGCTTGCATGAGCTGCGCCAGGATAGGCGAAACGCGCGCTCGGTGTTAGGCCCCTGCTGCGTTTGCGCACGGCAAGGCTGCACTGGATCCCCGCTTTCGCGGGGATGACGGGAATGGCCACGCTCGTCATTCCCGCGAAAGCGGGAATCCAGCTCCGGCGTCGATCCAGGGATTATGACGATGAAGCGAGCTACCCAAGGCCGGATCCTCCTCCTTCTGCTCTTCGTGCTGGCGATCGCCGCTTTCTTTGTCTTCGACCTCGGCGCCTATCTCACCCTCGCCAGCCTCAAGGCCCGGCAGGACGCGCTGGCGGCGCTTCGTCGAGGCCCGGCCGCTGGCCGCGGTCGCCGCCTTCTTCGCTCCTCTACGTCGCCGTCACCGCCCTCTCGCTTCCCGGCGCGGCGATCCTGACCCTGGCGGCAGGCGCGATCTTCGGGCTGTGGCGCGGGACGCTGATCGTCTCCTTCGCCTCGACGATCGGCGCCAGCCTCGCCTTCCTCTCCTCGCGCTATCTGCTTCGCGACTGGGTCAAGGCCCGGTTCGGCAACCGGATCGCCGCGATCGACCGGGGCATCGCCCGGGACGGCGCCTTCTACCTGCTCACCCTGCGGCTGATCCCGGCCTTCCCCTTCTTCCTGGTCAACCTCGCCATGGGGCTGACGGCGATGCGCCTCCTCACTTTCGCCCTGGTGAGCCAGGCCGGCATGCTGCTCGGAACGCTCGTCTACGTGAACGCCGGAACCCAGCTCGCCGCGATCGAGAGCACGCGCGACATCCTCTCGCCCGCCCTGATCGGCTCGTTCGTCCTGCTCGGCCTGTTTCCGCTTTTCGCCAAGGCGCTGGTCGGCTGGTGGAAGCGCCGCCGCGTCTACCGGCGCTGGCGGCGGCCGCGGCGCTTCGACCGCAACCTGATCGTCATCGGCGCCGGCGCCGGCGGCCTCGTCACCGCCCTGATCGGAGCGACGGTGCGGGCGAAGGTGACCCTGATCGAGAAAGGCGAGATGGGCGGCGACTGCCTCAACACCGGCTGCGTCCCGTCCAAGGCCCTGATCCGAAGCGCCCGGGCCGCGCACGAGATCCGCACCGCCGCCGCCTACGGCATCGCGCCCGCCGAGCCGGAGGTGCGGTTCCAGGCGGTGATCGAGCGGATCCACCGGATCATCGCCGAGATCGCGCCGGCCGACAGCGTCGAGCGCTATACCGAGCCTGGGCGTCGACGTGCGCAAGGGCCATGCGACAGCTGGTCGATCCGTGGACGGTCGAGATCGACGGCGGCGAGCGGCTGACGGCGCGCGCGATCGTCATCGCCGCCGGGGGCGAGCCGGCGGTGCCCGATATTCCCGGCCTCGCGGAGAGCGGCTATCCTGACCAGCGACACGATGTGGGAGGCTCTGCGCGACCGCGAGAGCGTGCCGGCGCGGGTCGCGATCCTCGGCGGCGGGCCGATCGGCACCGAGCTGGCCCAGGCCTTCGCCCGGCTGGGGGCGAAGGTGACGCAGGTCGAGCACGGGCCTCGGCTTCTGCCGAAGGAGGATGAGGAGGTTTCGGCGCTGGTCGAGGCGGTGTTGCGCGAGGAGGGGGTCGACGTCCGCACCGGGCACGAGGCCGTGCGGGTCGAGGAGAAGATGCTGGTCGTCCGCTCCGGCGCCGAAGACCATAGGATCCCTTTCGACGAGATCGTCGTCGCGGTCGGCCGCAAGGCGCGCCTCGCCGGCTACGGGCTGGAGGCGCTCGGCATCGAGACCGACCGCACCATCGCCGTCAACGACTGGCTGGAGACCCTTTATCCCAACATCTACGCGGTCGGCGACGTCGCCGGGCCGTACCAATTCACCCATTTCGCCGCCCACCAGGCCTGGTTCGCGGCGGTCAACGGCCTGTTCGGCCATCTGAAGCGATTCCGCGCCGATTACCGGGTCCTGCCCTGGGTCACCTTCACCGATCCCGAGGTCGCCCATGTCGGCCATAACGAGCTTTCCGCCCGCGAGGCGGGCATCGCCTATGAGGTGGTCCGCTACGACCTCTCCCATCTCGACCGCGCGTTGGCGGAGGGCGCCAACCGGGGCTTCGTCAAGTTGCTCGTCGTGCCCGGCAAGGACCGCCTGCTCGGCGCCACCATCGTCGCCGCCAATGCCGGCGAGCTGCTCGCCGAGCTTGTGCTGGCGATGAAGCACGGGCTGGGCCTGAACAAGTTGCTCGGCACCATCCACGCCTATCCGACGCTGGCCGAGGCCAATAAATATGCCGCCGGCGAATGGAAGAAGGCGCACAAGCCCGAACGGCTGCTCGGCTGGGTCGAGCGCTATCACGCCTGGCGGCGCGGGTGACCCGGATCGTCATCTTCGCCAAGGCGCCGGTGCCGGGGCGGGTGAAGACCCGGCTGATCCCGGCGCTGGGTGCCGAGGGCGGCGGCGCGCGCTCGCCCGGGACATGCTGGCGGCGACGGTCGAGGAGGCGCTGGCGACGGGGCTCGCGGTGCGAGCTTTGCGGCGAGCCGGATCGCCGGCGGAATGGCACGAGGCGCGGCCGGGGCTGGCGCTTACCGCGCAGGGCGAGGGCGATCTGGGCGAGCGGCTGGCCCGGGCGGCCGAGCGGGCGCTCGCCGCGGAGCCGGTCCTGCTGATCGGAGCCGACTGCCCGGAGCTGGACCGCCGCCGGCTGCGGGCGGCGGCGGCTAGGCTGGAGGATCACGACGCCGTGATCCATCCCGCCCGAGGATGGCGGCTATGTGCTTCTGGGCCTGAGACGGTTCGATTCCCCGCTGTTCGACCAGATCGCCTGGAGCACGCCCGTGGTGGCCGAGCAAACGATCGGGAAAATCGAGGCGCTGGGCTGGGCCCTGCACGTCGGGGCGACACTTCGCGACGTGGATGAGCCTGAGGATCTTTCGTCATTGCGAGAAGCGTAGCGACGAAGCAATCCATCTCGCCGGACACTGAAGCTGGATTGCTTCGCTTGCGCTCGCAATGACGGGGAGGTTAGGCGGGACCATGAATCCTCTGCCCCCTTATGCCGAGCTGCTCGGCCTTCGCACCGAACGGGGCGAGGACGGCGCCTTGCTCTGGGTGATGCCGTTCCGCGAGGAGGTGGTCGGGCGTCCCGGCTTCCTCCACGGCGGGGCGATCGCGGGACTGCTCGAATTCGCCGCTTTGGGCACGCTTTACGAAGCGCTCGGCGAGGGCGCGACGGCGAGGCCGATCAACGTCAGCGTCGACTTCATGCGCGGCGGCATCGACCACGACACGTTCGCCTCGGCGGTGGTGACCCGGCTCGGAAGCCGGGTGGCGAACGTCGAGGCCCATGCCTGGCAGAAGGACCGCGCCCGGCCGATCGCGGCGGCGCGGATGAATTTGATGGTTCGGCGCGATCCGTCATTGCGAGCGTAGCGAAGCAATCCAGCGGCGCGGAGGCGAAGTCTGGATTGCTTCGTCGCTTCGCGCCTCGCAATGACGGTTACCCCCCGCGCTTCATCACCTCCCGGGCGATCACGAGCTGCTGGACCTGGCTCGTTCCTTCGTAGATCCGGAACAGCCGCACATCCCGGTACAGCCGTTCGATGCCGTAATCGGCGATGTAGCCGGCGCCGCCGAAGATCTGCACCGCCCGGTCGGCCACCCGTCCCACGGTCTCGCTGGCGAAATATTTGGCGGCCGCGGCTTCGAGCGTGATCGGCTCGCCGGCGTCCTTGAGCGCCGCCGCCTCGAGCACCAGCGCCCTCGCCGCCATCGTCTCGGTCTTGGAATCGGCGATCATGGCCTGGATCAGCTGGAACTCGGCTATGGGTTTGCCGAACTGCTTGCGCTCCGCCGCATAGGCGACCGAATCGGAGATGAGCCGCTCCGCAATCCCGACGCAGACCGCGGCGATGTGGAGGCGGCCGCGGTCGAGAACCCGCATCGCGATCCGGAAGCCCTCGCCTTCCTCGCCGAGCCGGTTGGCGGCGGGCACCGGCGCGCCGTCGAAATTGACGTCGCAGACATGGGCGCCCTGCTGGCCCATCTTCTTCTCGGGCCTGCCCACCGAGACTCCGGGCAGGTCGGCCGGCACGAGGAAGGCCGAGACGCCCTTCGCCCCCGGCTCGCCGGTCCGGGCCATGACGGTGAAGAGCGAGGCCTTGTCGGCATTGGTGATGAAGCGCTTGGTGCCGGTCAGCCGGTAGACGCCAGAGCCTGCCCCGGACCCCGATCCGGGGTCCGGCACCGCCTTGGTCTGCACCGACGCGCTGTCGGAGCCGGCGCCGGGCTCGGTGAGGGCGAAGCTGGTGACGATCTCGCCGGTCGCGATTCGCGGCAGCCACTCGGCCTTCTGGGCCTCGCTCCCGGCCATCACCAGGCCCTGGCTGCCGATCCCGACATTGGTTCCGAAGACCGAGCGGAAAGCGGGAGTCGTCCGGCCGAGCTCGAGCGCGACCCGCACCTCCTCGCCCATGTTCAGGCCGAGGCCGCCATATTCCTCCGGGATGGAGAGTCCGAACAGCCCCATCTCCCGCATCTCGGCGACGATCTCGGGAGGCACCTCGTCCTCGCGGTCGACCCGCGCTTCGAGCGGGCGGAGGCGCTCGGCGACGAAGCGGCGGACGGTGGCGAGGAGCAGGTCGAAGGATTCGGGGTCGAGGGGCATGTCTTACTCCGTCATGCCGGGCTCGACCCGGCATCCATGAACACCAAGGGGCGAGAACCAGCAAAAGCCGTGGTCATGGATCCCGAATCAAGTCCGGGATGACGGCCCTGCCGTCAATAACCCTTCATCCGGGCCAGCTTGTCGGCCTGGTAGTTCGGATCCCCGAACAGCTCGTTCAGCGCCCGGTCGCGCTTCATGTAGAGGCCGATATCATATTCGTCGGTCATGCCGATGCCACCGTGCATCTGGACTCCTTCCTGAACCGCCAGGGTCGAGGTCCGGCCGGCCTTGGCCTTGGCGACGCAGACCATCGCCTCCGCCTCGGGGCTGTTCTCGTCGAGCAATTGCTGCGCCTTGATCGCCGCCGAGCGGGCGATCTCAAGCTCCGAATAAAGGTGGGCGGCACGGTGCTGGAGGACCTGGAACTCGCCGATCAGACGGCCGAACTGCTTTCTCTGCTTGAGATAGTCGACCGTCATCCCCATCGCCGCCGAACCCAGTCCGACCATCTCCGAGGCCGCCCCGGCGCGTCCGGCATCGAGCACCCGCCCGAGCAGATCGCCACCCCCGCCGACTTCGCCGATGACGGCGTCCGCATTGACCTCGACGGCGTTGAAATCGAGCCGGGCGCCGACGCTGGAATCGGCCAGCCTGACGCCTTCCACCTCCAGCCCCTTCAAATCCTTCTCCACCGCGAACAAGGTGATCCCCTCGTCGGTGCGGGCCGCGACGACGATGACGTCGGCCGAGGCGCCCTGGACGACGAACTGCTTTCGCCCCGAGAGCCGGAAGCCGTTGCCGGCCCGCTCCGCCCGCATCGATATCGCCTCGGGCCGGTGCTTGGGGCCTTCGTCGACGGCGAGCGCCGCGACCGTGTCGCCGGCGAGGATGCCGGGGAACCAGCGCTGCGCGTGCGGCGTGCCCTTGAGCGCCTCGACCACGGCGACGGCGCTGATCAGGAAAGGCGAAGGCGTGAGGTTGCGGCCGATCTCCTCGAGCACGATCCCCGCCTCGACATGGCCGAGGCCAAGCCCGCCCTCGTCTTCGCCGATCAGGATGCCGGTGAAGCCAAGCTCCGCGAGCTGCTTCCACAAGGCGTGGCCGAAGCCGTCCTTGCAGCCCATGTCGCGATATTTGCGAAGCTGGCCGGCGATCGAGCCTTCTTCCGCCATCAGCTGCCGCGCCGTGTCGCGAAGCATGACCTGGTCTTCGGTGAGGTAGAGCGGCATTCGTATCTCCGTCATCCCCGCGAAATCGGGGATCCATTCTGTCTTCGTGTCACCAAGGCCGTCTGGATTCCCGCTTTCGCGGGAATGACGGGTTCGGACAAGCATCCGCGCTTATTCCTCATGCCCCCGGCAAATCCAAAATCCTCTTGGCGACGATTCCGAGCTGCACCTCGCTCGTCCCACCCTCGATCGAATTGGCCTTGGTCCTCAGCCATTCGCGCGCCGACTTGCCCTTGCGGCTGCGGTCGCTTTCCCATTCGAGGGCGTCGGACCCGCCGGCGGCCATGATCAACTCGTGGCGCGCCTTGTTCAATTCGGTCCCCGCATATTTCATCATCGAAGGCTGGGCCGGATGGGCCATGCCGACCTTGAGCTCGTCGATGAACCGCTCCGACATCGCCCGGAAGGCCATGGCGTCGACGTCGAAGCGGGCGATGTCGGCGCGAAGCACCGGATCGGCCAGGCGTCCGTCCGGATCGCGGCCGATGCTCTCCACCAGCGCCTCGCCGAGGCTCCCCGTCTGGCCGCCAAGGCCCATTCCGCTGATCATCTCGCGCTCGTGGCCGAGCAGATATTTGGCGACGTCCCAGCCCTTGTCGACCTCCCCGACCACCTGGTCCCTGGGCACCCTCACATCGTCGAAGAAAGTCTCGCAGAAGGGCGAGTTGCCGGAGATGAGCAGGATCGGCCGGGTCGACACCCCTGGCGTCGCCATGTCGAACAGGATGAAGCTGATGCCCTTATGCTTGGGCGCCTGGAAATCGGTGCGCACCAGGCAGAAGATCCAGTCCGCCTTGTCGGCATAGCTGGTCCACACTTTCTGGCCGTTTACGAGCCAGTGGTCGCCCCGCTCTTCATCATGGGCTTCCTCGCATTTGGTCTGGAGCGACGCGAGGTCGGAGCCGGCGTTCGGCTCCGAATAGCCCTGGCACCAGCGGATCTCGCCACGCGCGATCTCGGTCAGGAAGCGCTTTTTCTGTTCCTCGGTGCCGTATTTGAGCAAAGCCGGGCCGAGCATCGAGATGCCGAAGCTCATCAGCGGGTTGCGGGCACCGATACGGGTCATCTCCTGGCGGAGGATCTTGGTCTCGGCCGGCGAGAGCCCGCCGCCGCCATAGTCTTTCGGCCAGTCGGGCACGGTCCAGCCGCGCTCCGCCATCACTTCCATCCAGCGTTTCTGCGCTTCGTTCTTGAACGCGAAGTTGCGCCCGCCCCAGCAGGCGTCGCTCTCGTCGCGCATCGGTTCGCGCATCTCGGCCGGGCAATTGGCCTCCAGCCAGGCCCGGCTCTCTTGGCGGAAGGTGTCCAGGTCGCTCACGGGAGGGGCTCCTCAGCTTTACGTTAACGTCAATGGCGCGCAGGGGCGAAGGCGTCAACCGGACACAGGCCGGGTGCCTGCTCCCCGGGCCGAATCGACGACCGGTCTTCAAACCAGCGCCGAGTTGAAGTAGGCACGTCGCGGTAAGCGGTAAGCGGTAAGCGGTAAGCGGTAAGCGGAGACACCGGAACAGTGGCGACGAAGGCGATCGGAATGCGCGGTGCGAGCCTGGTCGGGGCGTGGGCGACCTTCGCCGCGATCCTCGCGGTCGGCGCGGCCTCCGCCGTGGCCGGGGGGCTGATCGGCCGACTGACCGACTTGCCCACCGGTTCCGCCGCCCTGCAGGGACTGGTCCGCCTGTCGCATGGCGACTTGCTCCTGCGCGCGGCCGAGATTCGAGGCATGGCTCTGATCGCCTTCGGCGGGCTCGGGCTGCCGCTCGCGGTGCTCGCCCTGATGCTGCTGATCGAGAGGACCGCCGGCCCAAGCGAGCGCGAACCGAAGGATCACTTGCTCGCCTGGCAGGTTCAGGCGCTGTTCTACGGCTTTTCGGCTTTGCTCGCCTATGCGCTTTCCAAGCTCGCGCCGCTGCCGTGGCGCCCGCTCATCCAGATCGAGGCCGGGGAGGGCGTGGCCGGCACGCTTTTCAAGACCCTTCCGGCCTTTCTGCTGATCCTGCTGGCGATCGATTTCTTCCGTTACTGGTTTCACCGCGCCCAGCATCGTTTCGCCATCCTCTGGCGCTTCCATTCCGTCCACCATGCGCCGCGCGACCTCGACGTCTTCCACAACATCAACCACCCGATCGAGCTCGTCGGCGAAGTCTTTTTCATGTGGCTGCCGATGAGCCTCCTGATCGGCATGAACGGCGGCAGCCTTTATGGCCTCGCCGTGCTGTTCACGGTGCAGGGCCATATCCATCATATGAACGTGCCGATGCATTACGGGCCGTTCCTCCGCCACTTTCTCGCCGACAACCGCTACCATTTCGTCCATCACAGCACCGATCCGCGCGACTTCGACACCAATTTCGCCGGCATGTTTCCGGTGTGGGACCGGGTGTTCGGAACGTATCGCGAGCCGAGGCCGGGGCCGCTCCCGGAAACCGGACTGTCGGGCGACCCGCCCACTCGGCTGACCCACTATCTGCTGGGGCGAAGGTCCGAGCAGAATTCGCGCTCCCAATAGCCCTGCTCGGTCGACGCCGGACAGGAAGAAGGTCGGGAACGCCCTGACCCATGGAGCGGGATTAAGCGCGGCCGGCCGTTTCCGGCCCGTGCGGACGTTGCCAGCCGGCGAGACCCGACTAGACTGAGCCCGTCGGCCCGCCGCGAGAACTCCGCCCATGAACGATTTCCTGAAGTCTATCGGCCGCGGCTTCGCCGGCCTCCTGCGCTTCGGCGGCCGCGACAGCCGCGCCCGCTTCTGGCCTTATGCCGCCTTCGTCTTCGCCGCCGCCCAGATCGCGGCGATGGCCTCGCTAATGCCGATATTCGCCCGGGTCTTTCGCTACGCGCTCGAAAATCCCGGACAGACTCGGGTCGATTCCGGGCCGGGCTATTATTCGATAGAGATTTTGGGAAACGCGCCGGAGCTGGCCCCGGTCTTCGAGGACGCGATGAACCTGGGCGCTATCCTCACCGCGTTCACCCTCCTGCTGCTGGCCGCCGCGGTGGCCCGGCGCCTGCACGACCGCGACTTGAGAGGCTATTGGGGGCTGCTGCCACTCCCCTGCCTTGTGGCCGGCCTCGTGCTGATGCCGAGAGCCGCGGCCGGCATTTCGAGCGCCGGCGAGCCCGATCCGGGCTGGCTCGCGGGCCTTTTCGCCAACAATTTGGCCTATCTCGGAGCGCTGGGATGGCTCGTCTATTTGCTTGCCGGCGCCGGTACGCCCGGGCCCAATCGCTTCGGGCCACCGCCCGTTTAGGATCAGTCGAATGCCCCGGCGACTCGCCGCTTCATGTGGGGATCGGGGATGATCCGGTAGCGGGCCTCGATCAGGCTGTAGGCGCCGAACAGGCACAGGCCCGCGGCGACGAGGGCACGAAGCCAATCGGGGAGGCTGAGCAAGGCGTCGCCGAGCGCTCCGGCCTCCTCGGCCTGGTGATGGCGGGCCGCGTTGAACAGCAGCCAGGCGGCGGCGAGGAAGATCACGCCACGCGCGGCATGGCCGCCGAGGCCGGCCGCAATCACCCACCAGCGGTGCTTCGCTTCGGGCGAGAGGTGCTTGCAGAAGCGCCGGGTCAGGGCGATGCCGAGCTGGGCAATGCCCGCCACGGCCAGGATCACCGCGGCCGCGTAGAGGAGGAGATCGCCGCCCGGAAGGCTCATCGCCGCCTCCGCGCCGCTCTCGGCGCTCTCGCTCGAATCGCCGCCCGATCCGCCGACGAGCGCCAGCTTTGACGCCGTGAAGGCTAGACCGAGATGGATGAACCCGCTCAGCGCCCCGGCCAGCCGACCGGCGATGCCCTTGGCGTCACGGCCCTTGTTCTGGGTGTCGAAGATCGAGTCGGCCATCCGCCAGATTCCGTAGGCGGCGAAGCCGAGCGCGAGGGCGCCGAGCACCAGCCCGCCCGCGTGATCGGCGACATAATCCAGAGCCCCGTTCGCATCCTCCGCCCGCCCCAGCTGAAGCGCCAGATAGCCGACGATGAGATAGAGCAAGCCGCGCGCGGCGAAGCCGATCCGGGTGAGCAGCAGGAAATTGGGGGATACGCTTGGCACGGGGCCGTAACGTGCGCCGGACGGCGGCTGTTCCCCTTTTCCGCAAAGACCCTCAGGGCCCGACGCAGCGGGCGTTCAAATCCGCCGCGTGTTTCGCATAATTGGGATGGCCCGGCTTGGCCGGAGGCATGGTCTTCTGGGTCGCCAAAGCCAGGATGTTGCAATATTCCGAGGGCTTATCGAGGTCGGGGAAACGGCCGTTACGGGCTTGGGTGTGGCATTCCTGACAGTCGCTCCGGCTGCCCTTCGGCGCCGGATAGGAGACCGGTCCCGGATTCTGCGGCCAGGTGGATGCGACCATCGGGCTATACCAGCGGTCGATCTTCAGCTTCCCATCCCCGAGATTGGGCAGGCCGAGCGCCGTCTGCGGATGGATGATGAACGGGTTCTCGCCGCGATGGCAGGACGTGCAGACCCCGCCGGAGCCTCCCTCCAGCTCGGCCCCGGAAGCGAAGGAAGCGAGCGGCTTCGACGCGCCTTTGGGAATAGCGACCGCCTTCTTGTTCTCCTGATTGTCCCAGAAGCAAGCCTTGCCCGACGCCTTGCCCACGCAGATGATTCCGAGCAGCTGGATCGACGTGGCGTCCGATCGCGGCAGGGCGATGCACAGGCCCGCGGGGATGGCGCTGTCGTAGACGAACACCTCCGTCTGGAAACCCGGTTCGATGAAGGCCCCCTCGAGGATGCCCTCGCTCTCCCAGCCCTTGGCGCCCCAGTCGGGCGGGACGGGGACCCCGGCCATGTCGCATACCTGCTCATAGGTCGGCTCCCCGGGCGCGACCGGAGCGCCCTGCTTCCCACCGATTACCGCGTTGAAGCGGGCGGCCAGGTCCTTGGGCAGGACGAAAAGCGGCGAGTCGCGGCTCACCGGCTGGTTGACCGGCGAGATCCGCCAGCGCAGCAGCTCCCGAAGGAAGTTGTTCCTGGCGGAAAGCGCGCCCGCGTCGGCGGGGCGTACCCGGTCGATCAGCCACTCGATCAGCATCGCGTTGCCGATCAGCTTCGCCTGCTCCGGCACGCCGAGGATGAGCAGCGGCCGAATGGCTTCGAAGTCCGACCGGGCCTTCGAATTCGCCGCGGCGAGGAGCCGGCGGATATAGAATTCCTGAGTCTCGCGGATGAAGCTCGGGGTGACGTTGATCGGCCGACTGTCCGGATCGAACAAGACGCCATGGCCCATCCCGGCGATCGGATCTTTCTCGAGCGGCGCCGCCGCCATCGGCGAGCCCAGCGCCAGAGTGATCCCGAAGATGGCCGCGACAAGGCCGGCGCGCCGGCTCGATCCCCACATCGTCCGTCTCCCACGTTGTCCCGCATAGCATGAATCGGAGCCGTAACGAAGCTAGTCGCCCTCCTTGGCGGCCGCGCACGCCGTCTGGCGGCACAGGCGGCCCTCGTGCATGGTGCCTCCGTGGAACGCGGGGTCGCCATGACCGGAATTCTGAGAGCTGCCTTGCTGGCCGGCCTGACGATCGCAGCGGCATCGCCGGCGGGCGCCGCGCCGGGGGATGCCGCGAGCTTCACGATCCTCGACCAGAGGCCCGCCAAGGAGAAGAAGGACCGGCTCTGGTCGGTGTGGATCTGGAACTGCAATTTCGGGGTCTTCAATATCGGTGACCGAGGGATCGGCGACGAGAAGCTGGCTCAGGACCGCATCGGCGACCTGCGCCGCCACCTCGAGGCGCGGCTTGGGGAACGGCTCGCCGGCCGCACCCTGGCCCTCGCCGCCTATCGGATCATCGTCAACGGCAATGCCCGCGCCAAGGCCTTCTCGGGCCGGGGGCTGGGAGTGGTCGAAGCAGTGACGGGAGACGGCACGACCAAGAAGGCCAAATGCTCGCGAGAGGACATGGCCGCCGGCTGGTTCGACATGTCCGAAATCGCCAATGCCAATTCGCCGATGATCGTCGAGATCGCCGGCGCGCTGGACGGCAGGCCGGTGAGCGGCCGGGCCGTGCGTTCGCCTACCCGCGAGCTGTTCAAGGAAGTGACCCTGAAGCGCATGCATCCGGCCGACCTCGAGGAGTTTCGCCAGGCGATCGAGGCCGCGTCCGAGGCGCTGGCCGACTCGATCGCCGGCACCCTTCCCACCCCCTGAGCCGCTCGCCACTGGCGCGAAACCGCGCTTTCTGGCAGCGGGGGGCGACTCAGCAGAGATAAGGATCCGGCGGTCATGGACTTCGACCTTACGGAACGGCAGGCTTTTTACCGCGATCGGGTTCGCGAATTCGTCGAGACTCGGATTCGGCCGCGTGGGCAGGACTATAAGGACCAGCTCGCCGCCGGCGACCGCTGGCAGCCCATAGAGGTGATCGAGGAGCTCAAGCCCGAAGCCAAGGCGGCGGGCCTGTGGAACCTGTTCATGCCGCCGGGCCAGGCGCTGCGCCACGTCGACGAGAGCTTCGAGTTCGAGGGCACCCAGCTCACCAACCTCGAATATGCGCTCTGCGCCGAGGAGATGGGCCGGATCGGCTGGGCGAGCGAGGTGTTCAACTGCTCGGCGCCCGACACCGGCAACATGGAAGTCTTCCATCGCTACGGAACGCTCGAGCAGAAGGAGCAATGGCTGAGGCCGCTGATGAACGGGGAGATCCGCTCGGCCTTCCTGATGACCGAGCCCGCCGTCGCCTCGTCCGACGCGACCAACATCCAGTGCGAGATCCGGCGCGACGGCGACGATTACGTTCTGAACGGCCGCAAATGGTGGTCGTCGGGGGCCGGCGATCCCGCGCTGCAAGGTCGCCATCGTGATGGGCAAGACCGACACGTCCGCCGACAGGCACCGCCAGCAGTCGATGGTGCTGATGCCGCTCGACGCTCCGGGCGTGACGGTCGAGCGCGCGCTCACCGTCTACGGTTATGACGACGCTCCGCACGGCCATATGGAGATCGAGCTCAAGGACGTGCGAATCCCGGCGTCCAACATGCTGCTGGGCGAAGGCCGAGGCTTCGAGATCGCTCAAGGGCGGCTCGGGCCGGGCCGGATCCACCATTGCATGCGCACCATCGGGGTCGCCGAGGAGGCGCTGAAGGCGATGGTCAAGCGCCTGCAGAGCCGAACCGCCTTCGGCAAGCGGCTGATGGAGCACAGCGTCTGGGAGCAGCGAGTCGCCGCCGCCCGGATCGACATCGACATGTCGCGGCTCCTCTGCCTCAAGGCCGCCGACATGATGGACAAGGCCGGCAACAAGGCCGCCGCCGCCGAGATCGCGATGATCAAGGTCTACGCCCCCAACATGGCGCTTCGGATCATCGACGATTCCGTCCAGGCCCATGGCGGCGCCGGAGTCTCGCAGGATTTCGAGCTCGCCAAGAGCTGGGCCGGAATCCGCACCCTGCGTTTGGCGGACGGGCCCGACGAGGTCCACAACCGGGCGATCGCCCGGATCGAGTTCTCCAAGCATGCGGTGTGAAGCGAGCATCCTCCCCATCGGAGATGGGGAGGGGGACCACCTGAAAGGGGATGGAGGGGTAACTGGCGCAGGGATCGAAGGATCGCGCGCGAACCTCGACGTCAGCGCCATGTACCCCTCCACCATGCTTCGCATGGTCCCCCTCCCCGCCGCTTCGCGACAGGGAGGATGACAAGATGAAGGCCGCCTTCCTCCGTCAGCCCGGCACCCCCCTCACCATCGAGCAGGCCGTCCTCGACTCCCCCGGCCCGCGCGAAGTCCTCATCCGCACCGCCGCCTGCGGCCTGTGCCATTCGGACCTCCACTTCATCGAGGGCACCTATCCCCACCCCCTGCCCTGCATCCCCGGCCACGAGGCGGCGGGCGTGGTCGAGGCGGTCGGAAGCGAAGTCCGGACGGTGAAGGTCGGCGACCATGTCGTCACCTGCCTCTCCGCCTTTTGCGGCCATTGCGAATATTGCGTCACGGGCCGGATGTCGCTCTGCCCGGGCGGCGACACCCGACGGGCCCGCGGCGCGCCGCCGCGGATCACCGCCGGGGACGGAAGCGCGATCGCCCAGATGCTCAACCTTTCCGGCTTCGCCGAGGCGATGCTGGTCCACGAGCATGCCTGCGTCGCCATCGACAAGGCTATGCCGCTCGACCGCGCCGCGGTGATCGGCTGCGCGGTGACGACCGGGGCCGGCACCATCTTCAACGCCTGCAAGCTGGTTCCGGGCGAGACCGTGGCGGTGATCGGCTGCGGCGGGGTCGGCCTCGCCACGATCAACGCCGCGCGGATCGCGGGGGCCGGGCGGATCATCGCCGCCGATCCGATCCCCGAGAAACGCGAGCTCGCCGCGCAAGCTGGGAGCCACCGACGTCGTCGATCCGACGGAGGACGGCGCCGGCGCCCGGATCGTCGAGATGACCAAAGGCGGAGTCGACCACGCCGTCGAGGCGGTCGGCCGTCCCGCCTCGGCCGCGCTCGCCGTCCAGGCGCTCCGCCGCGGCGGCACCGCCACCATCCTGGGAATGATGCCGCTCGACGAGAAGGTCGGCCTCGGAGCGATGGACCTGCTTTCCGGCAAGAAGCTGCAGGGCGCCTTCATGGGCGCCAACCGCTTCCCGGTCGACATCCCGCGCCTGGTCGATTTCTACCTGCGCGGCCTGCTCGACCTCGACTCGATCGTCGCCGAGACGATCCCGCTGGAGCGGGTCAACGAAGGCTTCGACCGGATGAAGCGCGGCGATTCGGCGCGAAGCGTGGTGGTGTTCTGAAAAAGGGGACAGGTACCGGTACCTGTCCCCCTCTCAAGGGGACATGTACCGGTACATGTCCCCATTCCCGGACGGAGAATAGATATGTCCCTCTTCGATCTCACCGGCAAAGTCGCGATCGTCACCGGCTCCTCGCGCGGCATCGGCCGGGCGATCGCCGAGGCGATGGCCGATCAGGGCGCCAGGGTGGTGATCTCCAGCCGCAAGGAAGAGGCCTGCCGCGGAGGTCGCCGACGCGATCAACGCCAAGCATCGCGGGCGCCGCCATCGTCGTCCCCGCCAGCATCTCGTCCAAGGAGGCGCTTCAGACCCTCGTCGACGAAACCCGCCGCCGGCTCGGCCGGATCGACATCCTCGTCTGCAACGCCGCCTCCAACCCCTATTACGGCCCGATGGGCGGGATCAGCGACGACCAGTTCCGCAAGATCCTCGAGAACAACGTCATCGCCAATCACTGGCTGATCCAGATGGTCGCCGCCGAGATGATCGAGCGCCGCTCCGGCTCGATCATCATCGTCAGCTCGATCGGCGGCCTCAAGGCCTCGGCCGTGATCGGCGCCTACAACATCTCCAAGGCCGCCGACTTCCAGCTCGCCCGCAACCTCGCCGCCGAGTTCGGCCCCCACCAGGTCCGGGTCAACTGCATCGCCCCCGGCCTCATCCGAACCGACTTCGCCAAGGCGCTGTGGGAGAATCCGCAGACCCTGAAGATGGTGACGGCGCACACCCCGCTCCAGCGCATCGGCGAGCCCGGGGAGATCGCGGGCGCCGCCGTCTTCCTGGCGTCGGACGCCTCCACCTTCGTCACCGGCCAGGCGATCGTCGTCGACGGCGGAAGTACCACCGGCGTCGGCCTTTAGGCCGTCGCGCAGAATATTCGTGCGAAATGCAGCAGATTATCCTTTGGATTTGCGGATTCTATTGACTGTGGACTGGATTGACAGTCGATGGCCAACGGTTCACCTTCCGCGAATTACCGATAAAGATGAGTTGCCGGCCGCAAGGTTGCTTAGGCTCCTGTTAACTTATCCGTATAGCTTGGGGGAGCACGGAAGATCATGGATCGTGGGGGCGCGGCCATTCGGCCGATCAGGAACATTTCTACCGCCGTCTTGCTGGCTTCGGCCGCTCTGACCGGGATCGTCGCGACCCGCGGCGAAGTGCTGGCCCAGGCGCCTCCCGCGGCGACCATCACCTTCGAGTCCGACCCCGCCGAACGACATCGCCAATCCCGCCGATCCCAACCAGGCCGCGATCTTCGCCTGGAAGGAATTCATCGCCATGACGTGGCCGGCGAAGGCCAATCCCAATGCTTCGCCCATGCCCTGCCAGCCGGCGCCGGCGCCGTGCATGTCGGCCTATCTTCGCGGCCAGCCCGATCCGAACGCCTCGCCGGGAAGCACCGGCCCCGACGGAGTCACCGTGTGGGAGACGTTCTACCACCGGGCCGAGCTCTATCCGGGCTATGCGTCAGTCGACCGGCAACACCCTGCCCGATCCCAACGCGGCCCCCGCCTATCAATATCCTTCGTTCGTCAGGATCACGCCGGCGGCCGGCGCCGACCTGCGGCTGTTCAACAATGCCGACGAAGCGAGCGAGATCGACATCGCCTTCATGTATTACACCCCCCAGGCGAAGAAGGTCGACGCGCTGCGCGTCGCCAACGCTCCGCCGGCGCAGATCGCCGCCGCCGCGACCCGGGCGGCCATCGTCTACGAGGCCAAGGGCAACCCGGTCATCTTCAACTATCTGAAGAGCACGGGCTTCAACAATTCGGGGCCGCGCGGGGCCGCGCGCACGAACGAAATCGCCAAGATCACGAACTCGACCACTTATGACCCGACGAAGCCGGTTTTCGAGTTCCCGGTCAAATCGATCGAGATCAAGGCCACGTGGCGCCGCTACGACAGCAGTGTCGACGATCTCAGCAAGTTCCATTGGGCGAAGCTCATTTATTATACCGGCGCGGGCAAGGGCGCCCCGGTCACCGCCAACAACGACATCTTCCTGCTGATCAGCCTTCACATCATCCAGAAAACGCCGAACGTGCCGACCTTCACCTTCGCGACGTTCGAGCATGTGACGAACGAGGCCAACGGCTTCCGCTTCACCAACGCCGCCCCCCAAAGCTGCGTCAACGGCCAGAGCGCCTGCCCGTCCAACGTGCCGCGCGCGCTTCCCGACCCGGGCATCATCACCGCGGCCCGGCAATTCCCGATTCCCGCCGCGATCGCGTCGCTCAACACCGCCGTCCAGAACCAGATCCGGACCCAGTACGGTCAGTCGAACGTCTGGGCCAATTACCAGCTGATCGGAGTTCAGGCGGTCGTTCAGAACGATCCCGGCGGGGCGGTCCCGAACCAGACCTTCTTCCTGTCCAATTTCGCCACCGAGACCAACGACACCCTGCAATTCTTCCAGGGCGGTCTCGCCGGGCCGGGGAGCAACGTGCCCAACCCGGACGCCGCCCGGGTCTTCAAGCTCTATACCGATCCGGTGAAGAAGACGACGAGCTACCGCGGCTACACCGCGGGCGGCTGCGTCGGCTGCCACGGGGCCGCGGGGCAGTTCCAGGGAGGCGACTTCAGTGTCATTGCGGCCACCGGCAACTTCTTCATCCCGCAACCCATAACGCCCTACCCCGCAGGCACCGCCGTCGCCCAGAATTCGACGGGCTTTCCACTGCCCCACCAGGCCGCGGCGAATCTGCTTCGCCAAAGCCCATTGAAGAAAGGACGTTGACCATGGCCTTGAACAATTTCGCGGACGTGCAGAACCTGCTCAACAATTTCGTCGCCAGCGCGGGAGTCACCCCCGCCCAGGCGCCGCACGGCGTGTTCTGGGACACCGATTACGAGAGCTTCATGAACCTCTCCATTTTCGGCGAATATCCGGTCGTCGACAAGGGGAATGCGGCCGCTTCGAACATCATCCTGGCGCTCCTGGGCACGCTTTCCGGAATCCCCCAGATGCCGCAGCCCAGCCCGCCCTATAACGATGCCAATCCGAGCCAGGACGAGGTCATCGCGGAGCTGAGCGCGTGGATCAACGCCGGCTGCCCGAACGGCTCGAGCGAAGGGCTGCAGGACGGACCGCCGGTCGAAAAGCGGAGCGACGACGGCCCTCGCTGAGCGACACCGGATTCGAACCTCGCCCCACCCCTGCCCCTCCCCATCGAGGGGAGGGGATGCTACTCCGTCATTCCCGCGAAAGCGGGACTGACGGAGTATGAGCCATGTCCAAGACTCGCCGACAAGATCGCCATAATCACCGGCGCCGGCTCCGGAATCGGCCGTGCCAGCGCGATCCGCTTCGCGGCCGAGGGTGCCAGGGTGATCTGCGCCGATTTGAAGGGCCAGGACGAGACCGCGGCCGAAATCGGCGCCGCCGCGATCGGAGTCCAGGCCGACGCGGGCAGCGAGGACGATGTCCAGGATCTCGTCCAGGCCGCTCTCCAGCGCTTCGGCGCCCTCGACATCTTCTTCGCCAATGCCGGGGTTTCGGGCGGCCTCGCCTCGCTTTTCGAGCAAAGCGTCGAGGACTGGCAGGAGATATTGCGCGTCAATTTGATCGGCCCGTCGCTCGCCATCAAGCACAGCGCTCCGGCGATGAAGGAGAATGGCCGCGGCTCGATCATCTGCACCGCCAGCGTCGCCGGCCTTCGCGCCGGCGCCGGCGGGCCGGCTTATTCCGCCTCGAAGGCCGGGGTCATCAACCTCGTCCGGGTCGCCGCCACCCAGCTCGCCGGCGCCGACATCAGGGTCAACGCCATCTGCCCGGGCCTGATCGAGACCGGAATGACCCGCCCCGTCTACGAATGGGCGAGAGCCGCCGGCAAGGAAGACCGGATCGGCCACCTCAACCCCCTCAAGCGCGGCGGCCTCCCCGACGAGATCGCCAACGCCGCCCTCTTCCTCGCCTCGGACGAAGCCAGCTACGTCAACGGCCACGCTCTGGTGGTGGACGGCGGCCTCTCGATCAGCCACCCCTTCAACCACCAGGAATATGGAAGGACGGCGGTTTGAGTCCGTTTAGCCCTCCCCCTCGATGGGGGAGGGTTGGGTGGGGGTGCGGTCCGTCGGAGGCCCCGGCCCTACGTCGAACCTCACCCCTCCCCTACCCCTCCCCATCAAGGGGAGGGGAACTCCCTCGCAAGCCACCTCTGCCGGTTCCATTCGTCGATCACCGCGTCGGCCCGCGCCTTTTCCGGGCTGCCCGGCTTCAGGTCGGAATAGCGTATCCGGCGCCCGCTCTCGCTGAAGCCGACCTCTTCGGTCTCGAGCTGGAACGTGGTCCATACCTCCCCCACCCCGACCAGGCCGATCGCCGCCGGCGCGTCGAGCTGGCTGACATGCTGGAACACGGGGCCGCGCCGCTCGGGCACCCTGGCGCCGAGGGAGCGAAGGATCAGCGAGCGATAGTCGGCGAGGCCGATCGGCCGGGCGATGGCGATTCCGGGCCTGCTCAGGATCAGCGGGATCTGGGTCTGCTGGCGGTTGATGACATGACCGTGCCCGAGGAAGGCATCGTCGAACAGCAACTCGCCATGATCGGCGGTCACCAGCAGCAAAGTGTCGTCCCAAACCCCGAGCCGCTTCAGCCGTTCGACCAGCTGCCCGATCAGCCAGTCGTCATAGGCGACCGCGTTCCAATAGGTGCGGGCCACGCGATCCTTGGCGGCCGGACCGATCTCCCCGCGCGGGATCGGATCGCCCGGCAGGATCCTCGGCATTCCGGGATGCGCATAAGGGAAATGCGCCTCCTGGAAATTGAAATAGACGAAGGTCGGCCGCTCCCAGCCGCGCCCCAGATTGTGGTCGAATTCGCGCAGCAGCTTGCGCCCGTCGACGAGCAGCGAACCCTTGGCGGCGAACGAGAAAGCGCGCTCGGCCTTCAACGTCTCGGCATCGACGAAGATATTGGAATTCTCCCTCATCCCAACCGTCGCGGAGATGTCGCCGAAGCTCTCGGGCTGGCCGGAGAAGATTCCGATCCGATAGCCGTTCGCCTTGAAATCGCGGAACAGGGACGGTGCGCCCCGCCGCGGGCTCAGCGCTCCGGAGAACAGGCTCTTGAGCAATTCGGTTGTGAAGCCGATATGGCTGTAAGCCTCCCGGGCGTAGCTGCCGCCCCGGGCGAGCGCGTTCATCACCGGAGTCAGCGGCCGTCCGTCGACCACCCGCCCGATCGAGTCGCCCCGAACGCTTTCGAGGACGACGATGACGACATGCTTCCGGTCCGGAATGGACGGTGTCGGGAAGCTTGCCGTTCCGCCCGCGAAGCGGAAGTCGCCGCCGAAGCCGTCCTCGTCCACGCCGTTATTGGGCACGTCGAGCACGAACGGATGGCGCGAAGCATCGAACGGCGCCAGGTCGCGCTGCGGCGTGAACCCGCTATAGCCGTCGCGGTCGAAGTCGCTCGCTTCGCCCAGCCCCTGGAGCGCCAGCCCCGGCGCGGTGAAGCGGGCGAGCGCATAACGGGCGTCGGGTTCGCTCCCGGCGACATAGAGCAGCAGGGGCAAGGCCAGCGCGAGCATAAGCCAATGCCGCCATTTGAGCGGCGCCGTCGCGACCCGCTCCGGAAGGAATTGTCGCCCAAGCCGAAGCGCAAGCCACCAGCCGATCACCGCGCCCGCCGCGGCGAGGATCGCCAGCGCCGCGTCGCTCGCCACGAACAGCGCCGCGTCGGCGAGGCTTCCGCCCCCGAGGCTCTTGATCAGCTCGAAGCCGAGGGCGTCGCTGAAATAAGCGAGCGCCTCGAACTTGGCGATCAGGGCGGCCGCGAACCCGCCGACCGCGAAGAACAGGAAGTTCAGGAGGAACACCGGACTGTCCCGCCGCCGCCGGTGCACGGCCCGGATGATGAGGTAGAGGAGCCCGATCAGAAGCGCATGGGCGGGCAGCAGGGCGAGCAGGAACAGCCCGCTTCCGCCGGCCGGTCGATCACATGCGATGCCCCGAACCCGCCCGCGAACAGGCCGTATTTACGTTCGACCAGCGCCAGCTCGAGCGCGAGCGTGAGGAGAAAGGCCAGAGCGAGGGGCCACCAGGGTTTGAGGCGGGACATTGGGGCGCGTGTAACAGCCCCGGCTTGAGATTTTCTTCCTCCCCATCGCAAGATGGGGAGGGGGTGTAGGCGGGTCGGCATGCCGGGGCATGCCGAGAGCCGGAACCGGCTGCGCAGCAGCCGTCGCCAATTTTGGCGGTGGAGGGGTAACTGGCGCGGACTCAACGGGTTGGCGCGAAATCCGCAGGCCGGGAGTGCCTATCCCTCCACCATTACGGACCCGGGTAATGTACACTGTCACTATCACTGTCTCTGCCTCCCTCAGCCGGCCCCATTCCCTGAAACGTTGCATCCAACCGCCCGGATACCCTGCTTGACCAGGGTCCAATTATTGATAATGATTTGCAATAGCGATGAGATGCTGCGGGATCGCGTCGCGAACGGGCTTCTGTGGGAGGATCGGATGTTCATGGACCGCATCGAGGCGCAGCCGAGCTGGAGCGGTCTCGTCGCCGTGAGGCTGCTTCGTCGGTGGGTCGCGATCAGGGAGATGGGCCAGGCCTCGCTGCCCGCACTCGTCGAGTTCGGGAATGAGCTCGAAATTTCTCGCCGCAGATAGTGATCGCCCTGGCCAGCGTGTTCCAGCTCACCGAGGCTTCCCTCGGTCGTCCGTTGGAGGCCGAATGCTGCTGTCGAACCCTCCTCGGCCGGGACGAACGAGCGGTTCTCCTGCTGCTCGCGAGCCTGCCGGAGCCGCCGGCGCCGAGCGCATCGCCCGCCATTCCCCACGGGATTTCGAGCGCTCTGGCCTGGGCCGTCCTGAGCGTGAGGCGGCTGCTCGAAATGGATGGGAGCAATGCGGATTTCGTCGTTGCCCGCTGCCCATTCCGAACGGCCTCCTGAGGCTGGGGCCCCCGCCCATGAGCACCGTATTCCCGCGAAAGCGGGAATCAGGGACGTATACATTTAAGCGGCGACGGAGCGGCCGGGTTGCGCCTCGTAATTATTACTGTCACTAATTACCCGAGGCGCGCTTCCTTCCCGATCATCCTGAGCTTGTCGAAAACGACGTCTGGCGCGGCTTTGCCAGCCCCTCGCCCTCCCCGTCTCACCGCATCAGCCGCCGAATGTCCCGCTTCAGCGCCGCCAGGCAAAGCTCGCCGCCGGTGAGGCTCCCCACCTCCTGGTCGATGGCCAGCTCGATCTTGAGCGACAGCGCCGGCAGGTCCGGCGCCCGAACCTTCATCAGCCGAAGCAGGGCGGCCGTATGCTGCCCCAGAAGCGCCATGTAGACCGGCTCCAGCGCCTCCTCTTCCTCCGCCGTCCCGCCCGCCGTCGCCCGCTCCACCGCCCGCACCTCCGCCTCCACCGCCTCGAAGCGGGCGAGGGCGCGCCGCCACCGCGTCCCGTTAACCTGCCCCTCCCCGTCACCCCGGACTTGATCCGGGGTCCCGCTTCTTTCCGGTGCCGAAGAAAAGATGGATTCCCGCTTTCGCGGGAATGACGAAGCCAGGGGAAGCGCGACAACCGCGCCTAGCAGCGCGCGACGCGACGGGTTATGCTGCCCAGCAGCCATCCTTCGCCTCCTTCACAAGGCGTCCGGTGGTGAGAGCCGGAGCAGGGCAGCCTCCTTGCTCTGGTTCGACCTGGATGTTTCTGGTACCACTAACCTAGGCCCATGCAATAGCCGGTCGTGAGAAAAACAAGGGCGGCCGCCCGCGGACCGGCATCGGTCCGCAGGTCGGCCTGCGCCTCTATCCGGACATCGACGCGGCTCTGGATGCCTGGATCGCCCGACAGCCGGACCCGAAGCCTTCGAAGCCGGAGGCGATAAGGCGCATCCTCCGCGCCAGCCTGCTCCAGGACTGATTGGCGCTTTCGGCGAAGGACGATCCGGACTTGCCGGCCTGGGACGCGAGGCACGCCGCCTGCGCGAGGCGCGCGATCTGACCCAGGAGGAGCTGGCCGACCGCGCCGATCTCCATCCCAACTATATCGGCAGGATCGAGCGCGACGAGAGCAACGTCGGCGTGAAGGCGCTGTTCAAGCTGGCGCGCGGGCTGGGCGTCGCACCCGCCGCGCTGTTTGGGCGATAAGGTTTACGCCTCAGAATTCCGATCTGAACCGGGGACAGGCGATTTCGGTGCCAGCTACGTGCCTGGCATGCAGCTAGCACCGGCCCTCCTGCATGAGCAGGCCACCTTGGCCGGCCACCGGTTATCCCCATAAAACGCAGCTGCCGGTGTAGTAATGTGCGGAATCCGACTGTATTTTTGGCCAACTCAAGAAGGATAGGGCGAGGAATGGCTTCGGGAGGCTCGGGGGACGTCGAACGCCAGCCAGTTGTTCGGCCGCTGCATCTGCTCACCACGGACATGCTACTCGCTGACCTCATATCGGGCCGCACTATCGCGACCAGCGAGGGCCATTCGCTGACCCTCGCGACCGACCACGCCCGTTCGGCACTCAACTGGTATCGTGGCAACCGCCCCAAGTGGGCGGGCAATGTCATGACGACCGACTGCGAGGCGCTCGTGGACTCGATAGCGCCCCCGCCGCCGCAGCTGCCTGCACCGGGCGCAGCGGGTGCCGCAGAGATCAGGCGGCTCAAGCTGGTGCGGCTGGTGGCGCACCGGTTCGCCGGACTTCATGCCTACGGTACCGCCACCGAGGCGCCGGCCGACTTCGTCTTCGAGCCCGACAAGCCGATCACGCTCTTCGAGGGTTGGAACGGGTCGGGTAAGACGTCCCTCGCTAATGCGATCATCTGGTGCCTGACCGGGCAGCTGCTGCGGCCGCAGCGGTTGCCGGAGCCCGGCGACAAGGATTTCGACTGCCTCGTTGAGCAGGGTGACGACGAGGTCAGCATGCACGCCATCAGTCCGGTAACGCCACTACCGCATGCCCAGGACTGGACGCCGGACGCCGCCGCAAAGGTCGTGCCGGCCGACACATGGGTCGAGCTAACATTCGCCGATGCCGAGGGAACGATCTTACCGCCCGTCCGCCGGACACAATCGCGCAAGCCCAGCGGCAAATTGACTGAGACTGCACCCGACCCCGCCGCGCTCGGCGTCGATCCGGTCGCGTTTCGTCTCGGCACGTCGATGCCGGGCATTCTGCCCTTCCTGCAAATCGGCAGCAGCTCTGAACTCGGCGTGGCGATCGCCAAGCTGACAGGCCTTGCCGACCTTGTCGCCCTGGCTCGGCATGCGGAGCGCGCCGCGTCGAAGATCGGCGGGGCGCTGCTCGCGGAGCGCCAACTGGAGTTGGAGCGGATCGAAGCTGACTTCATCGTCCATCGCAACGACCTCGCCGAGCGGATCGACGCCTTCCCGGAAATGCGTCCGTCCGAGCAGCTACCGGTCTCGGACGATGAGGAGGCGGCCGACGCGCTGACGAGGCTGTCGGCCCATTTCGATAGTCTCAAGGCCGAAGGACTGGCTGACGCTCGCACCGTCCTCGGACAATCGTTCGACCCGGAGGATGCCGACCAGCGCAAGGACCTCGAGGACTGCGTCGCCCCTGCGATTGAGCAACTGCGGTTGGTCCGCGTTCTTCCCTCGATCGAACGGATCGGCAAACTCAAACTGGAAGGCGACGCGGCCGCTGGAGTGCGGACGCTTCTCACAGAACTGCGAAACGAGGCGGACGAGCTCGCAGCCTTAGCTGAGAACCCCGTGCTGGCGAAGCGCACCCAGCTGTATGCGCGCGTTACGGCATGGATGGCCGAGCACAGCGTGCCGCACGATGAGAGCTGCGCCGTGTGTCGGCACAGTCTTTCGGGCGTGATGGATCCGGAGACGGGCACCGCCGTAAGCGAGCATCTGGCGCAGCTGCGTGGCGGGGGAGGCGCTGTCGCTAAGGCGATCAGCCAGTGGGCCGCCGACTGGAGCGGCAAGCTGGCCCGCGACCTTCCCGAGCAACTCCGCACGACCATTGCCCGCGAGTTGCCTAGAAGTCCCGCCGACCTTCTCCGGCAGGGGCTTGGCGAAGAGCTATTCGCCACCGAGCCGTTCAGCGGGACGCTCGCGGCGCTTAAGCCGCTCGCGGTTTCGCTGATCGATCAGGCAGTAGGGAAGCTGCCAGCGTTCGTCGAACCCGAGGATGAGCCCTTCCCGCAGCGCGTGACGGACGGTGCGGCCGCCGTGCTGAAGACGGTCCGCAGGATCGAACGGGCTCTCGCCTTCGGCGACTGGATGAGGGCGAATGCCGATACATTGCGCGAGGCACTCGACGCTGTTCGGGGCTCCGCCGGCGACGGATCCCGCAAGGGGGAGGCAGTCGGAACGTCGCTCGGTACCAGCCTAGCGCGGCTAGACTTCATCGTGAAAGGTGTCGCTCCGATCGGAGCGGCGAGGCAGCTCGTCGAGCGCATGCAGAGGACTCTGGAGGCCAGGACCCAGAAGGTCCGGCGCATCGGAGCCTGCCGGGATGCCGAGCGTGCGCTGGAGGCGATCGTTCCGGTTGGCGAGCTGGCGCAAGATCAAGTCGAGGGGTTGAGGAGCCAGCTTCACGATCGTGCCGAGCACTGGCGAGACCAAATCTACCAGAACGCCACGTCCTTCTCGCCGAAACCTCAGGCGTCGGGGATGAACGCGCAGGGTGTGATCGACATCCATGTCGGGCGCGGCGCGGTGCAGGCGCCAGCCCAGCACGTTTCGAATGCATCGGCGTTGCGCGCCGCGCTTACGGGCTTCTACCTCGCCTTTCGCGAGCACGTACTTGCGACCAGCGGCGGGCTAGAGACCTTGGTGCTCGACGACCCTCAGGACCTGCTCGACTATGACAATCGCCAACGCCTCGCGCGGGCGATCGGTCAGCTCGCCGGCAGCGGTGCGCAGATCATCGCCACCACCCACGATCGCAGCTTTGCCCGCACCGTGGTCCAGGAGGCGCGCGCCGACGATCTGATCGCCCACCGCGCGGTGCATCCGGTCCACGTCTCGCGCGCGACACTCGAGACGTCGCTGGCAATCGACGAACTCGACCGGAAGCGCCAGTCGTTCGTTGCCAACCCCGATGGCGCGCCGCAGGCCCAGGACTATGCAAACGAGGCGCGGATCTTCATCGAGGCGCGGCTCGGCGACCTGTTCGACGACCCGGCCTATCCGGCGCACTCCGCACCCACGCGTGCCCCGACGCTCGTCCCGCTGTTCGACCGTCTACGCGCGCTGGTTTCCGGACGCTCGAACGAGCTGTTCAAGAGCCCGATCCTTGCCGCGTTCTGCAACGATCCGGCCATGGCTCCCGTTGCGGAAGCGCGGCGCATTCTCAACCAGTCGCACCACGACAAGGCCTCGATCAGCTATGTCGACGTGGAACGCGTCGACGCCGACCTGAAGCGCCTGCGAACCGGCATCGAGCGGGTGCATGGGGAATTCAGGCGCTACCGCTGGCGTGAGCCCCTCACTACCGAAGCGCCGAGCAACGTTGTGACGCTGGTCCCCGTCCGTGCACCCGCATTCAGTGTGCCGGTGAGCCAGGATATCGCCGCCTTCACCGGTCACATTCCATCGGGCGGGAGCCAGGACGGCAGTGACGAGCTCCTCTCAAGCAACTGGTTCGATGACAAGGCGCTCTTCTACATCCGCCACGACACGATGGGATTCGCGATCCCCGCGGGATCGGTCGCTATCGTCGAGGCGGTCCCGAGCATGGTGCGCGACCATAGCCTCGTCGTGGCGCGACGCGGGGCGCAGGCATTCGCTCGGCGCTTGCTGCGACCTCGCAACGGAGAGGGCTTCTCCCTTGCGGCGGAGGCGATCGATCCGCGCGGAAGCCGTCCGACGCTTGCCTTTGAGGATCACGGCATCGACACTCACCGTGTGGTCGGAGCGCTCTTCAGCCATCTCCCGCCGCCTGAGGGGCGTGAAGAAGCGAACGAAATAACAGGCGACCCGATTCTCGCTAAGGTCGAAGTCGCCTACCGCGTGAGGGAGGATAGCGCGGTGCCGCTGGCACTGCCTGGGCAAGTTATCCTCGGCGGGGGCATGCTGACGGCCGCCGATTTGGCGAGGATGGAGGGTCAGATCGTCGCACTAACCTTGGAGGACGGCACGAGCATCCTGAAGCGCGTAGGCTCCCCGGTGTCGTCGGCCCTCCCGTATCTCCGCCAGTTCGAGACGATCGGTGGGCTGGGGGACTCGGCGGTCATCGCGACCGAAGCGATCGAGGGTGCGCCAGACGTGCCGGTGATGGCCTATGCACGGCGCATCGTCGGCGTGATCTACGATCACTGAGAACAATTCTGGCAAGGATCCTCCAGGGGGCGCGAAAGCAAGCCGCACTGGACCGTCGAGGCTCGGGGACGCCGGACCAACAGTTGACGTTCACGTAAAGACGCTGCAATCGCCGCCTCGAAGGAGTCCCGCCCCATGAGCCCGATCAGCACCCGCCGCCACGGCGACATCCTCGTCGTCACTTCGAACAACCCGCCGGTCAACGCGCTCGGCCACGCGGTGCGCGAGGGGCTGGTCGCGGCGATCGCGGAAGCCGACGGCGACGAGGCGGTCAAGGCGGTGGTGATCGTCTGCCAGGGCCAGACCTTCTTCGCCGGCGCCGACATCACCGAGTTCGGCAAGCCGATGCAGATGCCGATGCTCCCTCAGGTCGTCGACATCATCGAGAATTGCACCAAGCCGGTCGTCGCCGCGATCCACGGCACCGCGTTCGGCGGCGGCCTCGAGGTCGCGCTCGCCAGCCATTACCGGGTCGCCTTGCCGTCCGCGAAGCTGGGCGTGCCGGAGGTCAAGCTCGGCCTGTTGCCCGGCGCCGGCGGCACCCAGCGGCTGCCGCGCGCGGCCGGAGTCCGCAAGGCGCTGGAGATGGCCGCGACCGGCAATCCCATTTCGGCGAAGGAGGCCGTCGAGGTCGGCCTCGTCGACAGGCTGATCGAGGGCGATCTGGAGCAGCATGCGGTGGCCTTCGCCGACGAGGTCAAGGCCGTCCGCCCGATCCCGAAGACCAGCGCGCGCGACGACAAGCTTGCCGAGGCTCGCTCCAACCCGGCCGTGTTCGACGAGTTCCGCAAGGAGAATGCCCGCAAGTTCAAGGGCTTCGACGCGCCCGAGCAGAATATCAAGGCGATCGAGGCGGCGGTCGCCAAGCCCTATGCCGAAGGCGTCCAGGACGAGCGCCGGCTGTTCATGGAGCTGATGAGCGGCACCCAGGCCCGGGCCCAGCAATATTTCTTCTTCGCCGAACGCCAGGCCGCCAAGATCGACGGCCTCCCCGAAGGCACGACCCCGCGCGCCATCGAGCGAGTCGGAGTGATCGGCGCCGGAACGATGGGCGGCGGCATCTCGATGAACTTCCTCAGCGCCGGAATCCCGGTGACGATCGTCGAGATGCAGCAGGACGCGCTCGACCGCGGCACCGGCGTGATGCGCAGGAATTACGAAGCCTCGGCCGCCAAGGGCCGGATCACCGCCGCCCAGGCCGAGGGCGCGATGGGCCTGCTTGAAGCCGACGCTCAGCCTCGACGACCTCGCCGATTGCGACCTCATCATCGAGGCCGTGTTCGAGAATATGGACGTCAAGAAGGAGGTGTTCGGCAAGCTCGACAAGATCGCCAAACCGGGCGCGATCCTCGCCTCCAACACCTCCTACCTCAACGTCGACGAGATCGCGGCGAGCACCTCGCGGCCGCAGGACGTCGTCGGCCTCCACTTCTTCTCGCCCGCCAACATCATGAAATTGCTGGAAGTGGTCCGCGGCGCCAAAACCGCGCCCGACGTCCTGATGACGGCGATGCAGCTCGCCAAGCGAATCCGCAAGGTCGCGGTGGTGGCGGGCGTCTGCTACGGCTTCATCGGCAACCGGATGCTGATGCCGCGCCAGGTCCAGGCCAGCCGCCTGCTCCTCGAAGGCGCCACGCCCGAGCAGATCGACCGGGTCCATGTCGAGTTCGGAATGCCGATGGGCCCGTTCCAGATGGCCGATCTGGCCGGGGTCGACATCGGCTGGCACCGCGATCCGGCCCGCGTCGAGAACGTCCGCGACGCCCTTTGCGCCGCCGACCGCTGGGGCCAGAAGAAGGGCGCCGGCTTCTACGATTATGACGAGAAGCGCCGCCCTTCCCCGTCCCCCGTCGTCGCGAAGATCATCGACGATTTCCGGGCGAAGGAAGGCGTCCAGCCCCGCGAGATCTCCGACCAGGAGATTATCGAGCGCACCCTCTACACCATGGTCAACGAGGGTTCGAAGATCCTCGAGGAAGGCATGGCCCAGCGCGCCTCCGACATCGATGTCGTCTGGGTCTACGGCTATGGCTGGCCGGTCTGGCGCGGCGGCCCGATGTTCTGGGCCGACACCGAGGGGCTGGCCAGGATCGTCGAGGGGCTGCGCAACCAGCAGGACCGTCTCGGCAGCCGACTTCACCTTGTCCGAGCGGCTCGTCAGGAAGGCCGAGGCGGGCGAGAAGCTGACCCGCTGATCCCTCATCCCGGCGGAGGCCGGGATGAGTCCTACTTCCCCAAAGCCGCCGCGATCGTCTGGAAGATTCCGGCGAGGCCGAGGCGGTTGAAGGCCGCCGCCGGGGCGATCGAGATGAGGGCGGCGAGAATTCGCCGGACCTCAGCCCTCCGAAAAGTGAGCCAAGTTGAGGAAAGTGGTCATTCGACCCCAAATTCCGCTTTCGACCCCTTTTCGAGCCCTTTTTCCGCCCTCCCGACCGTCCCGCGCAGAGGGGGAAAAGGCCGTGGCGGGCAGTGTCGCGAAGCGCCGAAGATCGCCACTTTTCGACGGAAGATCGCCACGAATGTTCACGGTTCGGCGCCTCGCCGGGCCCGGCCGGCCTTCGCGCGGAAGCGCCGCCGCCGTCGCACCCGATCCATCGCATATGTATATTATAGTCATCATATTTGCGCTAAACGAGGCGTCGCGAAAAACGGAGACCCTGTTCGTGCCCTCATCCGACGCCGTCGGCCCGACGCTCGAGACACTGACCCTCGACGCCTGCCGCCTCGCCGCCGGCCTCGTCGAGGCGGCCGAGGCGGAGCGGCTTCGCCGGATGACCGACCACGGCCGGATCGCCCTCACCGCCCGCTTCGTCCAGAGCCTGATCGCCGCCCGCCGCCTTCGCACCGAGCGCCTCGGCCCGGCGCTCGCCCCGGAGCCGGGCTGGAGCCTGCTCCTGGTCCTCTACGCCGCCCGTCTCGAACAGACCGAACTCACCCTGGCCGCCCTCACCAAGGCCGCCGCCGCCCCGACCGCGACCGTCCACGGCCGCCTCCGGGCCCTCGAAGCTCTCGGCCTCCTCGAACGCCGCCCCGACCCCACTCGCCGCCGAGGCACGCTCGTCCGCCTCACCGACGCGGCGGCCGCGACGATCCACGATTATCTGAGGGAGGCCCGCGAGATCTGAACCGTGCGGGGCACGGTTCAGCGCGGGCCCGGGAGATCCGAACCGTGCGGGGCACGGTTCAGCGCGGGCCCGGGAGATCCGAACTTTGCGGAGCAAAGTTCACAGCGGGCCGGGAGATCTGACTCAGTGCAACGAGGCCCCGGGCGTCAGCAGCGCCTTAGCATCGACGTCGAGCGCCCCGGCCAGCGCCTCCAAAGTCGCGATCGTGATATTCCGCTCCGACCGCTCGATCCCGCCGATATAGGTCCGATGATAGCCGCAGACGTCCGCCAGCGCCTCCTGCGACAGCCCCTTCCCCTCGCGCAAGCGCCGCACATTGGCCGCGATCACCGCCTGGAGCCCACCCTGCTTCCGAACCTTCGGCATGACGCCATGGGAGGCGGATGCAGACTATCAGTCTACACTCTATAGGATGAGATGGGCCGCGACAACTAATCGAAATCCGAGGATTCGATATGCTTTCCCGCGCCCAAGCCGCCTGCTAGCCTCACATCCGAAAAGCGCATGGGGCAAATGTGCTCCCCCGCGCTCGAGGGGGTCGGCACTTGCGGGATGAGTTGTTCGAGTGGGTGAGGACCTATCCGACGGATCCTCCAAAGCGCGATCCGGCGTTCAAAGGGGCGCCCGTTCGAGACCTTGTGACGCAAGCAATCCCTGACGCAATTAGGGCTGCCGTTTCCGACGTTGCCAAATTCAAAGTGCGTGGGGGGATCGGTGAAGGGCGATGGACTAATACTCCTTGGGTGGCGCTTCTGAAATCCTACGGTTACGGTGGAAGACGGTATTTATCCAGTCTATCTCCTCAGCCGCGGATGCGAACGCCTTTACCTTTCCATCGCGCAGGGGTGTACCGCGCTCTATAACGTGCTCGGGAAACGGATGGCGGATGATGGACTCCGCCGGCGGGCTGCATTGCTGCGTCCGCTTGTGCTCGATGAGGCGCATCGGTTGTCAGATATCGAGATGAAGCTTTTCTCGAAATCATGGCGTGGTCCGCTGTACGAAGCTGGCTCTGTAGTCGCCGTAGAATACGCCACGGATCGCCTCCCCTCAGAGGCACAGCTGATTGCGGATCTTCAGGAAGCGATCGCCCTTTACCGGCTCGCCGCGCCGGCGGCGACCTGGAATGAGATAACGGCGGTCCTGAAGCAGGCTCGTGAGGAACACGGATCCAGCAGCTTCGACGAAGCGAAGCGGTATGGGTTTCACCGACGGATTGAGAGAAAATCAAATATCCCAAAGAAGATCAAGAAAGCTCTGGGCTTCGTTTGCATGGGGTGCGAAACGAACCTTGCTCATCGTTATGGTCCCGCAGCTGAGGGTCTGATTGAGGCGCACCACCTAAAGCCGCTTTCTGAGCCTCCTTGAGGACACTGTCCGCAAGCTTACCAAGGCAGATTTCGCCGTGCTTTGTCCAAATTGCCATCGCGTGATCCATCGTCTGGCTGACCCATAGAATCTGAAAGCCCTTCGATCTCTACTCATTGCTGGTCAGTCCAGCTGAGTGCCGATAAGACAGTCTGGCAACATGATGGGCGCTGGGATGGCCAACAAACAGCTTAGACCTTTTTTTGGCTATTTCGGTGGCAAGTGGCGCGACGCTCTTCGGAATTATCCTGCTCCCGAACATCCCCTTATTGTGGAGCCATTTGCCGGATCAGCAGGGTACGCCCTAAGATACCCAGACCGGCAAGTGGTACTCTGCGAGGTGGATCCTACGATTGCCGCGGTATGGTCGTATCTCATTCACGTGAAGCCGGAGGAAATTAACGCAATTCCGGACGTATCCCCAGGGACCACGGTCGATGATCTCAACGTGTGTCCTGAGGCAAAATGGCTAGTTGGTTTTTGGCTAAATCGCGCCACTTCATATCCTCGCAAATCACCGTCAAAGTGGATGCGGGATGGAATTCGTCCAGGCTCGTTCTGGGGCGATCGGGTTCGCAGCACCATCGCCGCGCAAGTAACGCACATACGGCACTGGCAGGTCCATAACTGCAGCTATGAGAAAGCACCGATTTCTGAGGACGCCACGTGGTTTATTGATCCACCGTACGTAGAAGCAGGGAGACATTATCGCTTTGGCTCTGGCGAGATTGATTTCTCCCAGCTTGCCAAGTGGTGCCGCTCGCGGCCTGGTCAAACAATCGTCTGTGAGAATGAAGGGGCTACCTGGCTACCTTTTCGGCACCTCGGCAGCTTTAAGACAACACGAACCAATAGAGTTTCGAAGGAAGTTTATTGGCTGAACGATTGGGACAATCGCGTAGCTTCCGGCCACGCAGTGTCGGAGCATAGGAGCGCGGCGTAGGTCTCCACTAGTCTTCCTCATCATCAGGCAAGCTACCACTCTTTACCTCTTGGCTTGCCATCATAGTAGCAAGCATCGCTTGTCTGCACCTCTCCTGTCGCAATACTTCTGCTTCTAATTTCTCATCCAGACCTTCGATCGGATGAGCCTCGGTTTGCTGGTGCAAGATCAGAGCGTGCACAGCCAACCAAGTCTCGTAACGTGAGCGGAACGATTTGGCAAGTGCTTCGTCCTGCTGCTCCAAGATCTTTAGCTCCGCGGCGAAGCGGGGAAATGCCTCGGAATAATACAAATCCAGCTTTCCAGAACTAAAGAATGCATTACTCGCGTATTTCCGAACGTCGCTATCTGTAAGCTCACCAGTTACAAAAAGCCAGTCCTCATCGTGCGGTCCAGATACCGGATTTATTGAGAATTCAGGCAAAGTATTCTTTTGTTCGTCTTCTTTAAGCTCTGGAGCCTCTGTCACGACATAGCCATGCCCGTCACTCAACGCTGGCAGCCCGGCCCTATAAAGCTCAACGCGGATTGTGCCGGATGCTCCCATGACCGCAGGATCAAGACACTCGAGGCCCACTCGCATCCGCCCACCCTTGAGCGGGCTGGTGCCAAATACCCGAAGATCATCACCCACGACGACGTTTATGCGAGATCGGGTAATGTCATTTACATCATGGTAATCCGAGTTCGCATCCGTTTCGAGCCGAATGTACCGCCGTCGCCCCGCGTGAAATCTAATCGGATTATCGTTGGGCCATTTGATCGTGATATAGGTGGGAGGATCGACTGGCGTGATCGGCTGCGGCTTTGGTCGCGGGATTCGCGCACCTCCTCCACCACGCCCCCGGCCCTTGCTCCCGCCAGGGCCCGTAGCTGGCCCCCTTAAATTTAAGAGCTTGGCTACCCGACGGCGCATACGCCGTTCAAAGTCTACATCGCGCTCCCTCAGGCTTTGCTCGCGTGCGTCCTCATTCAGGCGGATCAGGTCGTCATCTGCACGCAAAGCTCGGACGATTTCTTCGCGGATGCGTCCTAATATAGGCCCCTCCCGCGATTGTTCGCGAGTGCTCGCAAACAAGGAGCGCTTAGCTTGCCCGCTAAGGCGATCGCAATTGACATGACATATCAATCGCCCCTGGCTCTGCAGAAACGGCAGATCAGCTGCCTCACGGACTAACCTCCCTGAGAGTTCACCCTGATTTTGGCCGTTGTGTGTGAGGATGACCGGCTTGCCGGGATCAACAAACCCCTCTGACGGTTTGCTCCGGCGACGCACACCTTCCTTGACCGCGGGGAGGCCGAGCACCCAATACTCGAGGCCTATTGCGCCGTAGTCGGCTAGAGTGACGCTGAACATGGGTATGTGGTGATCAAGAGACGGGCCGCGGGCAGCCTCATCCCCCTCATCGATTGCCCCATTAAGAGCATTCCGAGCACCCTTGATTGTTCGATTGTACCCGTGGACTCAATTCTCGAAACGCACGGGAGCCACTGGATCAAAAAGTATCCGGCCCAACATTCCATAGAAACTGCGAGGTCCAACAGGTGAAGGATACCGGCTCAGATCGTAGCCAAAGTGCTTGATGATGGTGCCATGGACAATGTCCGGTGCCTCAGCGAGCACCTTCAGTGGCGCCTTGTCTAGAGTCAAATAAGAATATCGGCCGATCTTGAAGTCGTCGGCGGGCAAATCTTCAAACTGAACAACGGTGAAGCCTATATAGGGCGATCCGGATCGTCGCGACGCGATCAGGCTATATCTTGAAAATGCGAATGTGCTCGAACCACCCTGTCCATAGGTGCCCGCCAGATACCTCTTCTGTATCTTGTTACTTTCATTCAAACTAAGGATCGTATCTGCCAGCCTATCCGGATCGATACCCATTCCCTTGTCGACAATGGTGACTAAGCGAGACTGTGAGCCCTCACCCGGTTCCAAGCGAACTATCGTATTTAACGCTACATCTTGGCGCTGCTTGTTGCTAAGCCCAGCGAGGCCTTCATTCTCTGGCACCCCTAGCCACGCTGTGGCCGCTTCGCGTGGTGTGCTGCACGGCGGCTTACCATTGTGCCGCTCATATTGGAGTTCGAGCAGGGCGTCGTGAGCATTTGTCACCCGCTCTATCAAGGAGCGACCCGGGTCTGTTGCAACCTCTATAGCTCCGCTGTTGTTTGGGCGACCGCCGATGGGGACTAATGAAACTGAATCTCCCATGGCTGCTCGAAATTCAGCTACGGCTTTTTCTACACCTGAAACACCTTCAGCTGCGAGCAGGGCGTCGAGCAAGGCACGATTATCCATCGCCCCTATATCAGCGAGATTCTAACCGCCACGCCAGAGTTGATTTTCAAATTGGCGAAATAGTGCTCCGCCGCTTCGACCGGGCCGATCGAGGAGGATGGGCTTTTGTTGGGCCGCCCGCGATGTCCCGTTGGGCTCTCGTCGGCGACAGCGCTTCGGGGCTGGCAACACCGGTTCCAGTTTGTGGCGGCGCGTCGTCCTTCGGACATCGCTTTGGATTCGCTACGAAGTGATCCCTCGTTGTGGGAAATTGTGGGCCGTGTGACGCTTCTTCATTTCCGCCAGCCGCACCGAGGCCATAAAGTCGGTTCAGGAGCCCGTAGCGCTGGCTCTTACCCGCACCAAGGCTCCCGCCGTCCCGTCCAGGTCCGCGCCAGCCTTTCCGCCACCAGCACGTCCCCGAGCGACCGCCCGTTGCGCGTGACGATTCGGAGCTCGCGGCCGTAGCGGTCGTGGTCGCGCCCGCTCGAAAGGCGGTGCAGCTCGAACGGTCCCTCCGCGAGCAGCCCGCGCAGCCGCCGGGTCGCCTGTGCGGCTAGCGCGGTTTCGTTGGGGCAGCGGCCGCGGACTTCCGGCGTGTCGATGTCGGCGATGCGGATTCGGGCGCCCGCGTAGACGAAGGTGTCGCCGTCGACCACGCGCGCCGGGCCGCCGCTGCCGGCTGATGCGCTGCTTGCGCTCGCCGGCAGCAGGGATTCGGGCGGGCCTTCCTGTTCCTCCAATATCGCCTTCGACCGCCGGGCTTCGGCATAGGGGTCGAGGGTGGCCATGGGGGGTTCGGCGGTCGCGATCGGCGCGGGCCAGTAGCGCAGGATTTCGAAGAGGATCAGGCCCAGGAGCAGTCCGCTCCAGATCGTTATCCGGATCTGTTCGGCGGAAAAGGCGGGCGCTCCGACATGTCGCGCCCAGTGCGGCGGAATCGCGGGACGGCGACGTCGAAAAGGGATCAGCTTTCCCATGCCGGGAGGCTAGCGCCCTTATTCTCACTAATTGGATAATCGGATCCGGGCGGCGGCCGAAAAGGCGCGGTCGGCCTCATCCGACGGGTTCCGAGGCGCGGCCGGCTGGACAAAACGCCCGCTCCAGCGCAGCCTCGTCGCTGAAGGAGATCCGCCCTGCTCCGTTGGCTCGTCGTCGCGTTGACCGCTTGCACGGCGCTCCCGGCCGTGGCGTGCGACACCGGTCCTTTCCGGATCTACTACGATACCGGCTCCGCGGAATTATCCGAGGCGGATCGGAGTGTACTGGATTATATGACGACCGTGGCGCGGGAGGATGGGTACATCCGTCTCAATGGTCACACCGACACCGCGGGACGGGCCGAGGAGAATCTGCGGCTGGCAAGGCGCCGGGTCGAAGGGGCGCGGGACGTCTTGATCGGCCTCGGAATGCCGCCGTCGCGAATTCTGACCGAGAGCTTCGGCGAAAGCCGGTCGAGCACCGCGCTCGATGACGACCAGTCCGCCCGCGAACACCGCTTCGTTCAGATCGAGCTGCTTTCTACGGCCGAAGCTCGCAAGGGGCGGATCGGACGGGCGAAGGCCAGCTGCGGTGGCTGAGCCCGCAGTTCCGGTCAGCTTTGGGCGCCGGCCTTCTGCCGCACCCGCTCGCGCGGGTGATCGGTGGCGACGCCGCCCGACAGCCGCGCCACATGCGGATACACCTCCGCCACCTCCGGCGTGTAGCCGAGGTTGAACACCGTCGGGCTCTTGGCCGGGCGGTCGCTGGCCTTGTCGTAGAAGGTGCCGAGCAGCTTGTCCCAAAGGAAGCTGGTGATCCCGAAATTGCCGGTTTCGTCGTGGAAATGGTGGGCCATGTGGCGGCGCTTCATCTCGGCCAGCCATTTGCGCCGGGGCTTGTAGGCGAGATGCTGGATGCAGTGGACGAATTCGTAGAAGCAGGTGGTGATAAGGCCGGTCGCGAAGGCGGCGGCGGCGGCGCCCCAGGCGGCCTGCCCGCCCCAGAAGCTTCCGATCGCATAGCCGATCGGGAGGGTCGCGATGGCGATGGTGGGGAGCGTGGTGTGGAGGGCTCCGAACAGGACCTCGAGGTGGTTCGGGTCCTGGTGGTGGTCGTAATGGATCCGCTTCCAGGTCGGGCTGAGCCACTTCGACTTCCACATCCACTTGCTGTGAAGGACGAAGCGGTGGAGCAGATACCAGACGAACGGGTAGATGAGGGTGGCGATTCCGACCGCGATCAGGGTCGGGGCGAGCGGGGCCGGGCGCATTGCGTAAAACGCGATCGCCGCCGCCGCCAGCGCCAGATAGGCGATGATCGCGGGGTAGCTGAAATAGGCGGCGACGAGCTCGCGCAAGGTCATCTTGTCGAGATGATGCTCGCGCCTCCAGAAGCTCGGGCGGATCGTCACAGCGGGCTTCACGTCGTTGAATTCCTCGGTTTCGCCTGGGCCGCGGGTCATTCGCGGCTCGCCAATATGGGTTCGATCCCTGAATGCGCAATGCGGCGCTTTTAGGGCTTTTGCGGGATCGGCACCAGCCTCGGCGTTCGGGCGAGGCCGAACGTCAGATGAGCCGAAGGCGGCGGGCAAGCCCGCCGAGCGCCTCGCGGTCGCCGCGGACGAGGCCGAAGCGAAGCGCGCACCAGCTCGCCAGCGCCCACAAGGAGAGGACCGAGGCGAAGCGCAGCGGACCCCTCGTCCAGTAAGCCGCGAGCCCCATCAGGGCGACCCCGGCGAGGGCGACGAACAGGCCCCGGAACAGCTTCGTATCGAACGGGCTCATCCCCTCGGTGAGCTTCAATTCGAGGGTGGCGGCATAAGCGATGGCGACGGTGGCGGCGCCGACCGCGACCGCCATTCCGGCGGCGCCGTAGCGGGGGACCAGAGCCAGGCTGAGCGCCGCCCAGACCGCGACCCCGACGAAGCTGTTGACGAGCGGAAGGATGCGGTGGCCGGTCATCTCGACGATCGGGGTGGCGGGCCCGACGATCGCCTCGACGGCCCGGGCGGCGACGAGGATGTAGAGCAGGGGCAAAGCCGCCATCACCTCGGGGCGGAAGACGGAGAGGATGTCGGGGCCGGTGAAGGCGAGCAGGCCCGCCAGGGGCACGACGAGCGCGGTCGAGACCCGGCTGGCGAAGCGGTAGAGCGGGGCGATCCGGGCCCGGTCGGCTCGGGCCTGGTGGGCGGCGACCGGGGCCATCACATATTGGAAGGCCTGGCGGACGGCGAGCGGAAGGGTGGCGATCTTGCGGGCGATCTCGAACAGGCCGGCGGCGATCGCTCCGCGCTCTCCGGGGAGGAGGAAGTTGAGGATGAAGGCGCCCGCGTCGGTGAGCAGCCGGCGGGCGGCGTTGGCGGGGAGCAAGGCGAGGCCGGTGGCGATCAGGAGGCGGACGTCGGCTTTGGGGATGGGCGCCCGGACGAGGCGCCCGAGGTCGTAATAGCGGCCGAGCAGGGGCACGCAGAGCACAGCGGTGAGGGCGAGCGAGCTGAGATGGGCGAGGACGAGGCCGACGCTTCCGGCGCCGAGCGCGAACCAGCCCAAAGCGAAGAGAATCCGGCGATCTGCTCCCAGAACAGGCGGAGGCGGATCTCGGGCCCGAAGGCCCGGCGGGCGCGGGCGGCCGAGGTCGCGATCTCGATGAAGGTCCACAAGGGCAGGCCCCAGGCGAACAAGGCGACGGCGGTGGGCAGGCTCGCCTTGTCCTCGGCCGCGGCGGAGAAGAGGCCGGCGACCCAATCGGCGTTCCAGGTGACGAGCAGGGCAATGAGGGCGGCGGGAAGGACGGTGAGGAGGAAGGCGGCCTTGACCGCGCCGTGGGCGGTCTCGTCGTCCTCGGTCGGGACGATGCGCTGAAGCGCGCTGGTCAGCGACAGATCGACGATGTTCTCGAGGAAATTGATGCTCGCCCAGAGCGCCACATAGAGGCCGTAGGCGGGCAGGCCGTAGAGGCCGATGTAGAGCGGCTGGGCGACCGCGTCGATCAAAGCGGTGGCCCGGGAGAGGCCGGCGAGGCCGGCGCCGCGCGCGACTTCGCCGCGGGTGACATTCTCTTCCGGGTCGGGGGGCGGGGTCGCGGCCATCGGCGCTGCTTTGGCGCGGCAAGGGGTTCGGGGCAAGCAGGGCCTCGCGCCCGCGCGCTCAGGCCGGGCGTGCGGCGCGAAGCTCCGAGGTCGTACAATCCACGTCCCGGCCGCCGGCCGGGAGCGTGGCCGGGGCGCCGAAGCGGCCGGCCGCGCCGGCGGCCGCGGGCAGCAGCGACACGCTGAGCAGATAGCCGAGCACGGCGCTTCCGCTGTAGCCGACCAGCGGCGTCGGGTAATTGCCGAGCGCCGCCGCGGCGACCATCGCCGCCCAGCACCCGCCGAAGGCCAGCAGCGCCGCCCACTCGCCATCCGCCCGGACCAGCCCCGCCGCGGCCGGGACGACGAGAGCGGCGGCCCCGATCAGAACCGCCGCGCCGGCGAGCGGATGGACGTCGAAGGCGGTGTAGAGAATTTGATCGACAAAGGGCGAGGCCGGGAGCGAGTTCGGAATTAGCAAGGTCCAGCCGAAAGCGAGGATCGACGCGATGGCCGCCAGCAGGGGTAGGCGTCCCGGCTTCGCGGCCAGGACGGCCGCCAGGCCCGCGGCGAGAACGCCCGCCATCGCCCGGTCGGGCTGAAGCGCCAGCGCCAGGGCCGCGACCGCCATGCCGGCCGTGCCGGCCGAATCCGGCCGACGGGCGTAGAGGACGATCATGACCGGCAGGACGATGAGGCTGACCTGAAGGCTCAGCGGGCCGACATACACCCATCGCGACGCTCCGTCGACCGAGGCGCCGAGCAGAGCGGTCAGCAGCAGCGGGGCCGAGAGCGCGAGAGTTGCCGGCCCGGCTCCGGCAAGACGCGGGCGCCCGCCGAGCGCGAGCCACGCGGTGGCTCCCAGCACCAAGGCGGCGAGATTGACGAGGAGGTAGCGAGGCGGCGCTCCGGCCGCGCGCATGTAGGCCAGGCCCATGGCGACGGCGACGGCGCCGCAGAGAAGGCCGAGCAGTCGAGGCCGGGTCGATAAATAGTTCATGACGGGAAGTCTCCACTTCGGAAACAGGACGGCTCGGGCCGCGGCGCAGGCGGACCGGAGCCGCTCGGCCATCGCCAGCCCGGCCGCCGCGCGCAGGCATCCGGCCGCGAAAAGCAGGGCCGCCTTATCGTCCCGTATTTCGATCAGCTCGCGCGCCATCGCCCGCGACCAGGACGACAGAGGCGCCGGAAGCAGCCTCGATGCGGCCGAGACCAGCCGTTCGGCCAGGCGGCGGACCGGGCCGCTCACAACGTTGCCCCGCCCGCGCGCCGTCCCGCGGCGGGAGCGGCCTCGACGGGCGCCACCGCTTCGGCGCGGGCCAGCCGCACCCCGGCGGCGGTCAGCCGATAGGCATGGCGCGGCGGCCGGCCCGTCGCCGCCGACTTCTGCCACTCCGCCTCGAGATAGCCCTGGCCCTCGAGACGGATGAGAAGCGGGTAGAGCGTGCCGGACCGGATTCCGGTCAGCGACGACAATTCGTAGCCGTGGCTCCAGCGGGGGCCCGCCGCGGCCAAGGCCTCGAGCAGGGCCCGGGCATGTCCGGAGAGCGCGCGCTTTCGAGTCATCGAGGAACATATCTACTTATGTAGATTTATTGTCAAGCCTGCGTTGCCGAACCCGGTCATTGCGGCGGATGGCCCCCGCCCGAGGCCGGGCCGACCGCCGCCAGGGCCATCCACACCGCCATAGCGATCATCATCAGATTCTCGGTCAGCGAGACGAAGCCGAGCGGGACGTTGCTCGAGCCGCCGACGCAGGCGCATTTGAGCGCGCGCCGGTCGACATAGACGGCCTTGACCACCGAGACGGCGCCGACCGAGCCGATGAACAAAGCGAGCGGCACGGACAGCCAAGGGAGCGCGCCCGCCGCCATCAGCACTCCCGCAAGCCCTTCCGCGAACGGGTAGACGTAGCTGTAGGGCACCCACCGCCTCGCCAGGAGGTCGTAGTTGAGGAACATGGTCGCGAAGCTCTCGACATTCTGGAGCTTGAGCAACGCCAGGACGATCATCGAGAAGGCGATGAACCATTCGGCCGAGCGGAGGGTGAAGGGACTGCCCGTCACCGAATGGCTCGCCGCCATCGCCATCAGCGCCGTCATCGCGAACAAAGCGATCACCGGTTGGTAGCTTACCGCCTTGGGGTCGGCGACCCGCTTGCCGAGGAAGCGGCGCAAATCGTCATGACCGCCGACGCGCTCGCCGCCGATGAAGATCTGGGGAGTCGTCGCGACCCCCTGCTCCGCCTTGAACGCGTCCGTCTCCTCGCGCGTCTCGAGGTGCCGATCCTCGACCTCGTAGCCGGAGCGCTTCAGGAGATGGAGCGCCTTCAGGCCATAGGGACAAACATGGGACGGCATCACCATCCGGTGGATCACGGCCGTTTTCGCCGCCGCTCGGGAATTAATCCTGTCCGACATTTCACGTCTCCAGTGAACTTGCCGGACCCTCTATAGGGTCCGTACCTTGGTACGGAGTCAAGAGGCGAAGTCGGTTCCGCGGCGGTTATGGCGACTGCGGGCCATTGCCGCCGGCATGCGATTGGGCGCAACGAGACGCGATGAAGCCCGCGTCCTTTTCCGACCAATGGCTCGCGCCGTTCCGATCTTCCCCTTATTCGCTTCGCTTCGAGCTGGGGGGCGAGACGTTCGGCAATGAGGCGCCCGTGCCGAGGTTCCTGCAGGCCTTCGGGCGAGCGACGGAGATTGCGCAGGAGGTGTTCGAAAACTCGCGGCAAAACTTCGGGGTCGTCGCGGCCTACCCGAATTCAGCCGACGATATTTTTGCTCCGGCGGAAGACGGGTTCGAGGCCCTCGCAGCGGCGGGATTCACGCTCGAGCCGATGCATGAGTGGCAAGCCCCGATGTGGCCCGATCAAGCCGAGGAGGAGGATCGGATGCCCTGCCGCTGGCGAGCCTACGACCTGGGCGGCGACATCGTGCAGCGGGACGTGCTCTTGTGGTGCGCCATTTCCCTCGAAATGGCGGTCGTGCCCAAGGCGCCGGTTTCCTCGTTCCTCGCCGATTTCGACCGCAATATCCTCCTCCACGTCTATGACGACCGCGGCATGGACGTCACCGCGCTCGACCGCGAGGTGCTGCTGCGAACCTACCGCGGCCGGGACTTCGTGGCTGTTGGACTATGACCGTCAGCGCATGGGCGAAGCGTTCGGCGACGCCTGCTGACGCCAATTCCGAGCGGCCGCTCTTCAAGAAGTGCAGTCGTCTAGTTGAAGACGGCGGTCAGCCGGGTCTTCTGCGCCACCTTGGCGGGGGCGCCCATGTAGATGGGCAGAGAGGGAAAGGAAGCGTGGGTCAGCTCGTAGAGCCGGTCCGTCGCGGGAAGCGGCGATCCGCCGATCGATTCGAAGGTGACGGCAAAGGCCTGGGAGCGGCCGAGGCTGGTGGGGCGCGAACCGGATTTGGGAAAGCCGGTCACGGCGACAATTCGAAGGACATGGGAGCCGTTCGCGCTCGCCAGGTTGAACGTCTCCCCGACGATGCCGCTCCATTCCGCCAGCCCGGCGGACTTCAGCGACAGGAAGGTTCGGTCCCACCAGGAAGCCGCCCGCCCGGTGGCGCCAGTCGCCAGGCTGAGGTTGAGCATGGGCGCGGCCGCCGCGGCGGCTCCGACAGCTCCGACGCCGAGACCGGCCAACAACATGCGACGGCTCGGGCGAGCGGAATCCAGCGGCATCATCATATCCCCCAAACCACCGCTGATGCCCGCCCCCGGGACGCGCTCCTTGTAGCGCCAAGTCCGGACCGATCAAGCCGCGGAAATCAGTGCGTTGCGTATTTTCGGGAAGCTTCCCGCATAAGCGAACGAAACGCGGCTTTCGGCCGCTC
This sequence comes from uncultured Alphaproteobacteria bacterium, assembly GCA_963850005.1. Classification (GTDB taxonomy): domain Bacteria; phylum Pseudomonadota; class Alphaproteobacteria; order Sphingomonadales; family Sphingomonadaceae; genus Allosphingosinicella. Next base: position 105,398 of record CAWKJG010000003.1, on the reverse strand, counting down.
ATCGGGGCGGCCGGATCGACGCTCCGGCCCGGCTGAAATTCGCCGCCGCTCGGCTGACCACCTCGATCGGCGAGCCTCGCGCATTCTCACATGCACCACGCTGGAAGTGGCGTTAAACTGCGCTCGAGGCAAATAGGCGAGCGCGTGGTGGCAAAATGGAAATGGCTTGAGGATGTGACCGCTCTCTCGCTCGGTTGCGTCGGTGTGGTGGCTGGAGACCTAGGCACCGCCGCCGCCGGAATTGTCGGCGGAGCAGGTCTCCTGGGCGCCTGGCGGGAGACGAAGGCCCGTCACGGTCTCGAGAGCGAAGCGCTGATTCGAAAGGTGCGCGCCGATGTTCGGCGCGAATATGAGCGATGGATATCGCACGATCGCACGGAACTTGCGGAAATCGACGCCGCCGACAACATCATGGGCGAGGATATCGCGAACTGCATCCCTGATGCGGGCGCCATCGGCGAATTGACTTTGCGATCACCCCAGTACGGGCAGGCGATCTCCGAATATATCCTCGGACGCCTGGCAGAACGGCATGCGCTGTTCCGTGAAACCGATCGTCCGGGCGGCGGCAGCACGGCACGAGAGTTCGCCAAATTGACGATCACGGCGGCCGTCCAGGCGGCGCTCAGCGACACCGAATATCGTGCAATGCTCCTCCCTCAGATGACTGCCGCGATTGCCAGAGAGGTTGCGCGCATATCGGAGACAGCGTCCAATATCCTTGGTCAGATACTCCAAAATCATGCGGAATTGCAGGCGCTGCTCGATCAGGTCCCGGATTTGGCGCTCCGACGGGAAATCATGCAGCTCGTGGGATCGCATCCTTCGGCGACGGTCACCGAGCTGGCGGGCGACGTCGCGCGGTTCGCAAGGGAATATCGTCAACTGCTCGATGAGCTTTCGACCTTGCGCAGTGAGGACAACCAGCTTCGCGGCGCCGAGCAGGCCGCCGAGGAGGCCCTCCTCCAAGGCGACTTGTTCCGCGCTCGCCGGTACCTCGCCGAGGCGGCCTCGATCGCCCGCCAAAGAGCCAGCGCGTCGATAGCGGATTTCGCCCGCCTCCTGGATCGGGAGGCCAAGCTGGCTCTGCTCGATCGCGACTGGAGCACAGCGGAACGCGTATGGGACGAGGCCAGCCGCAATCTGGACGCGATCGACGAAGCCGGCGGCGCACAAACCGCCGCAAACGCGGCGATCGCGCTCGAACAGTTCGGCGACCGCTTTGGAGAACTCGGCGCACTCAATTCTGCTCGCAAGATTTGGGAAGCCCTGCTCAAGCGCTGCGACGGAGTGGAGAGCGTCAGCCTGGCGCATTATCTGGTAGGCTATGGCTCCGCTTGCCAAAGACAGGCGCAGCGTATGCAGGGGGTCGAAGGGCTGGTACTTCTCGAACGCTCCATCGACGCGTACCGCCAAGCCGCACAGATATATAAAGATTTTCGGAGGACGGCGGAGTGGGCCATAGCGCAATCCAATGTCGGTGCAGCCAGCTATAGTCGGGGCGACAACACCGGAGGCGCGGATTGGCGAGAGTATCTGGACCAGGCGCGCGAAGCCTACGAAACCGTGCTCGAAGTGTGGACTCGCGAAGACCGGCCCGAAAAATGGGCCGATCTGCAATGCTCGCTGGGCCTGGTGGCGCGAGCGGTCGGAGCGCGCGTGACTGGCGAGGAGCAGCTCAGCTTGCTGCGCCGAGCCGTCGAGCATCATCGATCGGCCGTATCTTCAAACGCTCCGCCCGACAGCAAGGCAGAGGATTGCAGTAGAAGAGAATCTCTTGCCACCGCCCTCTACACGCTTGCCGACGCCAGTTCGCCGCCGGCGGGCTTGCAGATCGCACGCGAGGCCGTCGCTCTCATCCGTGCGACCTTGGGAATTGCCGACAGGAAGGAATATCCGGCGAGCTGGGCTTCACTGACATTCGCGCTCGGATGCGCATTGTGGATTGAAGTGAAGCATTGCGAGTTCGACCCCGACGCACTTGAAAAGCTCGTCGAGGCGGAAGATGCCTATTGGTCGGCAGCGGTGATCTGGTCCGCTGAAAATTATCCCCGCTATTACGCGATCATCGAGGACAATGTCCGGAGGTTGCGCGAACGAATGGCCCGTATGGCGGAGGCGAGGTCCATGGCTTCCGGATCGTAATGCTCTCGGTGCCAAGCATCGAAGCTGCGCTCACGCCGATCGTCATTCCTCCGTCCGGATGAGCACCGTTTCCCCGATCAGAGCGAACAAAGCGAACGGGGCCCAGGCGGCGAGCAGCGGCGGGTAGGCGCCGAGATTGCCCATGGCGAGGGCGAAATTGTCGGCGACGAAATAAGCGAAGCCGAGGAACATGCCGATCACGGCGCGCAGGAAGAGCTGGCCGGAGCGGGCAAGGCCGAACGCCGCCACTCCGGCGAGCAGGGGCATCAGCACCGCCGACAGGGGTCCGGACAATTTGTGCCAGAGCCCGGATTCGAGCTCCGCCGTCGGCCGGCCGGCCATCTTCAGCTGCCGAACCGAATCGCGAAGGGTGGCGAAATCCTGCTCGTCGGCGGAGACGCTGGCGAGGGTGAACTGGGTCGGATCGAGCCCTTCGCCGAACGGCATGGTCGCGCTTCGCCGGCCGGTGCCCCGGGCGACGTCGAAAAGCTCGGCCTGCTCGAGCGTCCAGCCGTTGCCGGCACGGGTCGCCCGGGCGGCGGTGACGATCGCCTTGAGGGTTTCGCGATCGCGGTCGTAGATGCTGATTGAGCGAAGCTCGGTCGAGGCCCCCTGCCCGCGCACCTCGCGGGCGAGGATGAGGTCGTCGCCCCAGCGCACCCAGACGTTGGGACGGATGCCGCTGTCGCGCGGCACCGGCCCGTAATCGACCTTCTCCCAGCTCGACAAGGTCTCGGTGGCGCGGGTGACGACGCGCTCGTTGAAGGCGAAGCTGACGGCCGCGATCCCGAGGCTCGCGACGATCAGGGGCGCGATGATCTGGTGGGCGGAGATTCCGGCCGCCTTCATGCTCACCACCTCGCTATTCTGGTTGAGGGTGGCGAGCGTGATCAGGGTCCCGAGCAGCACCGCGAAGGGCAGGAATCGGGAGATGAGCTGGGGAATCCTGAGCGAGACGTAGCGCCAGAGCTCGGCGTCGCCATTTTCCGGAACGCGCAAGATCTTGCCGGACTCGCCGAGCAGGTCGAGAGTCATCAGGACCACGACCAGAGCCGCCAGCACCGCCAGCGAGCGAAGCACGAACATCTTCGCCATGTAGAGGGCGATCCGCTTCGACGGGAAGAAATTGAGGTTGATCATTGCGCCGGCACCGCCCCCCGCCGGTCCGCGCCGAGACGGAGGATCCGGCCGATCCCCTTGGCGAGCTTGGAGACGCCGCGCTCGAGCGCTCCGATCGGCTGCCCGCCCGGCCTGTAGGCGAGCGTCCAGTACATCCACAGGATCAGTCCGGCGAACAGGAAGAAGGGAGTCCACAAGGCGATCACGGCGTCGATCCGGCCCTGGGCGGCCATCTGCTCGGCATATTGATTCACCTTGTGATAGGCGACGACCATGAAGATGGAGAGGAAGATGCCGAGCCCCGAAGTGCTTCGCTTGGGCGGCACCGCCAGCGCCACCGCCAGCACCGGCATCAGAAGCATCATCACGATCTCGACCACCCGATAGTGGAAATTGGCTCGGATCGCGTTGCGGGTCGCCGGCGGTACCGCCGCCTTCGAGGCGCCGGAGCGGAACAGCTCGGGAAGGGTCAGCTCGTCCTCGTCGCCGCGGCCGCGGCCGCGGAATCGCGCCACCGTCGGCAGGTCTACGGGCAAGTCCTGGATCTTGAAGCTCAGCACCCTCGGCGCCTTGTATTTGGGCGAATTGTGGACGAGCCGCCCGTTCGACAGCCGAAGCAGGATGACGTCGGGATCGTCGGTGGCGAGGAAGGTGCCATGATCGGCGGTGACCGCGATCGTCCGCCCGTCGCGGGTCTCGGCGCGGACGAAGACTCCGTGCAGAAGCCGCCCCTTGTCCTCGCTGGCCTCGACCCGAAGGGTCATCCTTTTGCCGAGGTTGGTGAACTCGCCGACCTTGATCGAGGCGCCGAGCGCCCCCGAGCGCAGGTCGAAGCGCAATTGCTCATAGCCGTAGCGCGCCACCGGCTGGACGAAGCCGACGATGGCGACGTTGAGCCCCATCAGCGCCACCGCGAAGATATAGGGCACCCTGAGCAGCCGCGTATAGCCGAGGCCGACCGCCCTCAGGCTGTCGAGCTCGGACGACAAAGCGAGCTTGCGAAAGGCGAGCAGGGTTCCGAGCAGGAGGCCGATCGGGATTCCGAGCGCGAGATATTCCGGGACGAGGTTGGCGAGCATCCGCCACACCACCTGGACCGGCCCGCCCTCGCTGACCACGAAATCGAACAGGCGCAGCATCTTGTCGAGAATGAGCAGCATCGCCGCCAGGGTCAGGGTCGCCAGCAGCGGCACGAGGATGAGCCGGGCGAGATAGCGGTCGATCTGGGTGGCGAGAGTCACGGGGGGATCAAAGGGGCGGTTTGGTGCGATTTTCAAGCGCTATTGCGACGCGCGGCGGCGTTTCGACTGTCCCCCGGTGACCGAAGCAACCGGTAAATTCGGTCGGCCCGGCGCGTTTCCGAGTAGAGCGACGTAGCTCCATATCCAGATTTTGTAAGCTCTCGCTTTGGCCCTGAGCGAGGCCGTAGAAATTCAGGGCCGTGTGGAGATCCAAGGCCGGCGAGAGTTGTTCCGGCTCCGTTCGTTGTGGTCCTGGGCTATTCTCGTTTGGATTAGTATCCTGATCCTGTTCAATTGCGGTCTGGCGATTGCCGTTGGGGCTGGCTGGCTCGACTTTGCGAATTACCAGTGGTTCATCACGGCCGTAACCGTGGAAACCTTCCTGCAGGTCGTTGGCCTCGGCTTCGTCGCTGTCAGATACTCAGCCAGGCGGATATGCTTGCGACCCTAGTGAGTGCCGGGCGTTCGCGCGGGCCTGAAATCGGCCAGTCAGCTCCCGGCCAGAAGTGGCCACGGTGCGTACCCGCACGAGATTGGGGACACGTGCCTTTCGCGCTGTCGCGAAAAAGTACGTGTCCCCTTTGCTCAGCCGGATCCCGGATCAAGCCCGGGACGGCGGGAAAACCGTTCAGGTCGCCCGGCGGACGAGCTTGACGATGATGAGCAGGATCACCGCTCCGAGCAGCGAATAGAGGAAGGCCATCATGTTGAGCGGGCCGTTGAGGATCGAGGCGCCGCCGCCGAACAGCCAGCCGGCGATCAGGGCGCCGGCGATACCGACGAGGAGGTCGAAGACGAGGCCGCCGCCGCTCTTGGTGATGATTCCGGCGAGCCAGCCGCAGACCGCGCCGACGATAAGGATGATGATCAGGTTCATATTTCTCTCCCCTCGGCGCGCAGCTTGTGCGGCGCGTCCGACACAGACCAGACGTTTCGGAAGCGGTCCGGTTCCCGCTCACTCCGTTCGGCCGTCGCAAGGGGCGCCCGCGACGTCGTTGGCAGGCGCCCCTTTCCGGCCTTCAGGCCTCAGCCCTCCTTGACCAGGGTGCCGTAGAGGTCGCCGCCGGTGGTTCCGACGTGGACCTTGAAGTCGCCCGGATTGGCCTTCACCGAATTGAGCTGTGCGTCGGTGACCTGATCGCAATCGGCGCTGTCATTGCCGGCTTTGGGAACGTCGAGGGTGGCGAGGACGGTGTCGCCCGGGCCGACGACGTGGCCGACCGTCATGGTGACTCCGGCGGCGAGCTCGAGATCGGTGCACAGCGTGTTGGTGGCGTCGTTGAGGCTGATCTCGGCCTTTCCGGAACCGGTGCCGCCGCCGGTCGGCGCCAGCATCGCGACATATTCGAAGCCGACCGCCTCGTTCGCTTCCTCGGCCACGGTCTCGCAGCCGGCCAGCAGGCTGATCATGCCGGCGGACGCGAGGGCGAGCGCTGCTTTGTTGCGCATGGAATGTCTCCTTGGATTTGCGGGCCGCCCCATCGGGCCCGCAGGTGAAAGCGAGCAAGGCCGGGGATCGTTCCCGCGGCGGTACGATAGCGGGTCGCTCAGCGCAGGCCGAGCGCCGCCAGCAGCATCAGGGCGCCGATCACGGCGGCGGCGAGGCTGGCGACGAGGACCGCCGCCGCGGCCGCGTCCTTGGCGGCGCCGATCTCGCGCGCCAGCTCCGGATGGAGATGGTCGAGCAGATATTCGAGCGCGCTGTTGGCGAGCTCGAGGGCGAGGACCAGGGCGATCGCGAGGGCGACCATGGCCGCCCAGAGGAGGCCCGGGCGCAGGATCAGGGTGGCGAGCGCTGCGGCGAGGGCGAGGGCGGATTGGACGCGAAAACTCTTCTCGCGGACGAAGACGAGGCGCAGGCCGGCGGCCGCGAAGCCGAGTCGGACGGCGAAGCGCCGGTTCTTCAGTCGGCTGGGATCGCGGCCGTGCATCCGGCCTGATAGCCGCGCCGGGACGCGCGTCGACGGCGCTTCGCGTGGCGAAGCAAAGGAGAAAAAGTGCAGGGGCCGGCGCCGCCGGCCCCTGGACGGCTTACTGGCCGTTGGCCTCGATCGCGTCGGCCTTGTTCTCGGCGACGGCCTCGACCGCGTCGGCCTTGTTCTCGGCGACGGCCTCGATCGCATCGGCCTTGTTCTCGGCCGCATCCTCGATCGCGTCGGCCTTGTTGTCGGCGACGTCCTCGATATTGTCGGCCGCCTTTTCGGACGCCGAATTGTTGCAGGCGCCCAGCGCCATCAGACCGGCGACCATGGCGCCCTTGACGATCATTCTCATTAGCTTCCCCCTTCATGACAACCAAAAGAGACGCTCCGGCCGCAAGGCGGCCGAAGCGCCGTGGACCCCGGCGTGACCTCGGGATCCGATCGGAGGCTAACATGGATGAACAGCCCGGGATAGACCGGCGGCCCCCAAAAAAAACGACGTCCCGATCATTCTGGGACCGGAGCGCCAGGAAGCGTCGTGCCGATGTGCCAAGGGCGCCGCGCGAAGCCCGAACGGACTTGATCCACATCATGTCGCTTGCGACCGATCCAGGTCGGCGGAGCGGTTCTCCACGGCGCGGTCCGGCCCGGGATTAGCCCCGGAGCGGGGGCGAGCGACGGCATGGAACTGCCACAATCGAAACGATTCAAGGGCGTAGCGAACGCATTTCGACCCGCCATGACCATAATTTGGCCGCAAGCCTGGGCGATTGGGAAGCGATGGGGGCCATCATTCACGGCGCAAGCGCCCAGGAGTTTTAGCGGCGATGTCGAGACTGTTTCTTTCCGCCGCCGCCTTCGCGGCCGCGCTGACCGCCAGCGCCGCCCCGGCGCAGGCGGCGCTCGGCCCCGACGCGGCGGCCTGCAGCCCGGGCGCCAACCGACCCGCCGTGCTGGTCAGCGTCAACGGCTTCAAGAATCGCGTCGGCAAGCTCCGGATCCAGCTCTACGGCGGCGACCCGTCCCAGTTCCTCGCACGCGGTCGCCAGCTGAAGCGGATCGATCTTCCGGTCACCCGTGCCGGCGGGATGAACGTCTGCGTCGCCGTTCCGAGCGCCGGCACCTATGCCATCGCGGTTCGCCACGACGCGGACAATAACGGCAAGACCAACTGGAACGACGGCGGCGGCTTCTCGAACAACCCGAAGCTGTCGCTGTTCAAGCTGAAACCCAATCACCGGCTGGCGGCGGTGACCGTCGGGCGCGGCGTGAGGACGGTTCCGGTGGTGCTCAACTATCGAAGCGGCCTCTCCATCGCTCCGATCGGCCGGTAGGAATGGCCCGGGTCGCGCTACTTTCCAATCCGCGATCGACCGGAAACAGGGCGCTGCTTCCGGCCGTTCGAAGCTTCTGCGCCGACCATAAGGACATCTTCCACTACGAAGTGGAGGACGTCGACCAGATCGGCACCGCGCTCAGGACCATCGCCCTGATCGAACCCCGGGTGCTGGTCATCAACGGCGGCGACGGCACCGTCCAGGCGGCCCTGACCGAAATCTACAACGGCCGTCATTTCGGCGACAATCCGCCGCCGGTGGCGGTGCTTCCCAACGGCAAGACCAACCTCATCGCCTACGATCTCGGCGCCGGCGCCGACGCGCTCGAGACTCTCGAGCGGGTGCTGGCCATCGCCCGCACCGACCTCGCGCCGCACATCGTCCAGCGCGAGCTGATCACGCTTTCGGGCGGTGCGGGCCACGGCAAGCCGGTGCTCGGCATGTTCCTGGGCGGCGCCTATCTCGCCGACACCATGCTCTATTGCCGGAACAAGCTTTACCCGCTCGGCCTCCCCAACTGGCTCGCCCACGCGCTTGCGCTTTTGCTCGGACTGCTCGGCGTGGTGCTCGGCCGGCGGGCGAGCTTCCTGCCGCCGCCGCCGGCGAACCTGCGGGTGTCGGGAATGAAGGGCGGCGAATTGAACGGGAAGTTCGCCTTCCTGATGGTGACGACTTTGCAGCGCCTTTTGTTCAAGGGCTCGATGCCCGGCGCCGGCGCGCGCACCGGCGCGATGCAGATGCTGGTCATCGACCGCAATCTCGGCGCCCTGCTCGGCGCCTTCGTCGCGGCGGTGCGCGGCAGGCTCGGCCGCAAACGGATGACCGGGGTCCATCTCGAGCGCGGCGACGAGATCCGAATCGAGGGCGATCATTCGAACGTGCTTCTCGACGGCGAGCTGTTCCAGGCCGATTGCGGCCGCCCGATCGTTCTCAGGAAGAGCGCTCCGGTGCCTTTCGTCGCTTTGACCGTCTAAAAATCCTCCCCATCGCAGATGGGGAGGGGGACCAGGCGAAGCCTGGTGGAGGGTAATGGCGCAGGCTTCTGCCAGCCACCCCTCCACCACACTGCGTGTGGTCCCCCTCCCCACCGCTTCGCGCCGGGGAGGATCACATTGCGTCGTGGAAGATGAGGCCGAGGGTGAAGCGCTCGCCCGAGCGGATCGTGCTCACGCCATGCTTCATCCGAGTTCGGTAGACGCCTCGGCTCCCCTGGACCGGCCGCTCGCTGACGGCGAACACGACCGCGTCGCCCTGTTCCAGCGGGACCACGGTCGCGCGCGACTGGCGGCGGGGGCGCTGCTCGGCGAGGAGGAACTCGCCCCCGGTAAAATCCGAACCCGGCATCGAGAGCAGGATGGCGACCTGCAACGGGAAGGCCTCGTCGCCGTACAGATCCTGGTGAAGGCAATTATAGTCGCCGGGACCGTAGCGAAGCAGCAGCGGAGTCGGCCGCGCCTGACCCGCGGCGCGGCAGCGGGCGAGATAGTCCGAATGCGCCGCGGGGTAGCAAGCGGGGCGGCCCAGCGCCGACTGCCACCGGTTGGCGACCTGGGCGAGCGGCGGGTAGAACGCCGCTCGAAGCCGGTCGACCGGGTCCGGAAGCGGATAGCCGAAATAGCGATACTCGCCCTGGCCGAAGCCATGGCGCGCCATCAGCACCCGGCTTCGGAAGCGGGTCTCGTCCCGCCATAGCGCGGCGGTCTCGCCGCAGGCCTGGGCGACGAGAAAGCGGGGAAGCACCGTCCAGCCCTGCTCGTCGAGCTCGGCGGCGGCCGTTGGCCAGTCAAGGCTTGTCACGTCCATGGCCCGGCCTAGAGGGTCGAGGCCGGGTCCGGCACTCCGAGTCTTGCGGTCGATGTCCGGCGGCGGACAGGAGTGCGTCCGCCAGCGGACAAGGCGTGGGCCCGGTTCCGATGTTATTCGCGGTTTAGCGTGTGTCCCGGCCATGGCGCGGTCCTTGCATCGTTCGTCCGAACACGACGGAGCTTCCAGCATGCGCCCAGCCCTTTTCGCCCTTCTCGCCTCCACCCTCGCCCTCCCGGCCGCCATTCCCGCGGCCTGCGCCGCCCCGGGATCCGCGGCCGAGGCCGAGACCGGCGAAGTCGGCTGGTCGATCGAGGCCGATTCCGCCCAGCGGGCGAAGACCATGGTCCAGTTCGCCCTCACTCGCCGAACCGCCAACAGCCGCTGGACCCACAGCAACACCCGCCCGCTCGCGGGGCTCACCGGCCTCACCGCCGCCCAGCTCGAATCCGACGGCGGCACGCCGGTCAGCTTCCGTCTCGAGCGCGACGCCGGCAACATCGTGTGCGAGGGCGTCGTCCGGCGGTGGCGCGGCACCGGCGAGTGCCGCTTCGAGGCCAATGGCGCCTTCGCCGCCGCGCTCGCCGAGCGGGGCCATGGCCGCCCCGGCGACGGCCAGCTCTTCTCGCTCGCGCTTTACGACGTCGGGTTCGCCTATCTCGACGAACTCAAGCGCCAGAACTACGCTTTGGCCCCGGTCGCCGATCTCGTCCGCGCCGGCGATCACGGAGTCCATCTCGATTATCTGAAGGGCATGGGCGGGCACGGCTACCGGGTCGGAACCCTCGCCGCGCTGAGCAAGATGCGCGACCACGGGGTTACCCCCGATTACGTCTCCGAGCTCGCCCGGCTCGGCGTGGGCGATCTTTCGGCGGACGAAGTGGTGCGGCTTCGCGATCACGGAGTCACGCCCGCTTTCGTCTCGTCGTTCCGAACCGCGGGCTACGCGCTTCCGCTCGACCAGCTCATCCGGCTGCGCGATCACGGAGTGACTCCGGATTATGTGCGGCAGCTCGCGCGCTACGGCATCGACAACGCGCCCGCCGACCAGCTCGTCCAGCTTCGCGACCACGGAGTCTCTCCCGAATTCGTCGGCGAGGCGGCGCGGCTGGGTTATCGATTCCCCACCGGCCAGCTGATCCGGCTGCGCGATCATGGAGTCACGTCCGACTTTCTAGGCGAGCTCAAGGCCCTGGGCTATGCCGGCCTCGACGCCGAGGACATCGTCCAGCTGCGCAGCCACGGGGTCGATGCCGGCTTCATCCACCGGGTCAACGCGGCCGGCGGCGGCCGGCGAAGCGTCGCCGAGCTGGTTTCGCTGCGCTCCGGAGGCTGGGCGGAAAGATAGGCCGGCCGGACGGGTCGCTTGCCAAGCAGGACAAGCGCCGGGATAGTGGCCGGCGATGGATTTCCTGCTCGCTTTGCTGATCGCGCTCGTCACCGCCGCGACGGCCCCGGGCCCGAGCGTTCCGCGCGACGAGGGAGTGCCGATCGCGATCGCCGACCGAAGCGATCCCGCGCCAGGCCTGCCGCGAGTCGTCGGGGACCCCTCCCGGCCGCTGGTGGTGCTCGACGCGGGCCATGGCGGCAAGGATCCGGGCGCCATCTCCCCGTTCGGAGCGCGCCGCGAGAAGGACGTCACCCTCGCCATCGCCACCGCGATCCGCGACGCTCTGGCCGAATCCGGCCGGGTGCGGGTGGCGATGACGCGGGAGGACGACCGCTATCTCGTGCTCAAGGACCGCTACGAGATCGCCCGAACGATGGGCGCGGCCCTGTTCATCTCGATCCACGCCGATGCGGCGCCGTCCAACGACGGCGCGCGCGGCGCCACCATCTACACCTTGTCGGAAGTCGCGTCGGACCGGGAAGCGGCGCTGCTCGCCGAGCAGCAGAACCAGTCCGACCGGATCGCCGGAGCCTCGCTCAGCGGCGAAACCGGGGTCGACCGGATCCTGATCGACCTCGCCCAGCGCGAGAGCATGACCGTCTCGGCCGAGTTCGCGGCTTTGCTGAAGCGGGAGGCCTCGGCCTATTTCCCCTTCCGCCCGGAATATCACCGCTTCGCCTCGCTGATCGTTCTGAAGGCGCCCGACGTTCCCTCGATCCTGTTCGAAACGGGCTACCTCACCAACGCCACCGACACCGCCTATATCGATTCCGCCGAAGGCCGGCGACAGATCGCGCTCGGAATGAAGAGCGCGATCGAGACTCATTTCGCCCGGAAGCTGGTCAGCGTGGCGACGCGTTAGTCCTTCGGCGCCAAGGCAGCCTGCATCCGCTCGCGCAGCATGTCCTCCATCCGCGACTGCCAGCCCGGCCCGGTCGAGCGCAGCCACCAAAGGATATCCGGCGAGAGCCGAAGGGAGACGAGCTCCTTGCGGGTGCCCTCCGGCAGCGGGGGCCTGCCGCGATTTGTCAGCGTGCCGGTTCCCTCACGGATCACTTTTCCACCCCGAGTGACCGCGGCGCGCTCAAAAAAGGTGTCGTTGAACTCGATGATCTCGTCGTCCAAGTTTGGCTCGAACGGCGAGACATCGTCAGACACCTTCCCAGAACCGGAAGAATTTCTTTTGCTCATCACGCCGTGCTTTCCACATCGTTATTATCCGAACACTGCCTGCCTCCAGATCGACCCAGACACATGCCACGACCTCGCCTTTTAGAAGGCCGAGTGACCGCCACCGATCCTCGTCATAGTCGAACCTGTCGTCCAACTCATCCAATCGACTCCCGAGCAGCAATTCGCCGGCGTCGGCCAGGTCGAGCCCCCTCGCCCGCAGCACCCTCTCCCGCTTCGCCGGGTCGAATTCGATTTTCACATAATTATTGTATATACGATAATTCCGAAAAGTCAAGCTCGGAGGCGCTTCACCACGCTTCGATCATCGGCTAGAGCTTGCGCGAATGTCCGCAGACGCCGCCCCGACCCGCCTCACTCTCTATCGCGACGCCGGCGGCCGTTTCGGGGGCGCCGTGCGGCGCGCCTGGGGCCGGCGATGGGTCCGGATCCTTGCCTATCTGGCGGCGATCCCGGTCATCCTCTATTTCCTTCTGTGGCTTCTGTTCGCGCGCAACCTGCCCTCGGCGGAGACCCTGCTCACCTACCAGCCGCCGCTTCCGACCAACGTGCGCGGGATCGACGGCGAGCCGGTGCAGACCTTCGCCCGCGAGCGGCGGGTCGAGCTGTCCTACGACGAATTCCCGCAGCCCCTGATCGACGCCTTCACCTCCGCCGAGGACAAGACCTTCTTCACCCATGGCGGGATCGACTATCCCGGCCTGGTCGGAGCGGTCGGCGACTATATCTCCAAGGTCGGCAGCGGCGCCCGTGCCCGCGGCGGCTCGACCATCACCCAGCAGGTGGCGAAGAATCTCCTGCTCGGCGACGAATATTCGGTCACCCGCAAGATCAAGGAGGCCTTTCTCGCCCGGCGTATCGAGAGCGTTCTGACCAAGCAGCAGATCCTCGGCTTTGTATCTCAACCAGATCTTCCTCGGGCGGAACGCCTATGGCGTGCAGGCGGCGGCCCGGGCCTATTTCGACAAGGATGTCGGACAGCTCCAGCTTCACGAAGTGGCCTATCTCGCCATCCTCCCCAAGGCGCCGAGCAATTACGACCCGCAGCGGCGCACCCAGCGCGCGCTCGACCGGCGCAACTGGGTGCTCGCCGAGATGGAGCGCAACGGCAAGATCAGCGCCTCGGCAGCGCGCCTCGGCCCAGGCCGAGCCGCTCGGCACCGCCGCGCTTCGCCAGCAACTCCGTCCGCAACGTCGGCGGCTATTTCGTCGAGGAAGTGCGGCGCCAGCTGATGGTGCGCTAGGGCGAGCAGACCGAGAAGGGGCCGAACGGCGTCTATACGGGCGGCCTTTGGGTGCGCACCTCGCTCGACGTGCCCAAGCAGAAAGCGGCGGAAACGGCGCTTCGCGACGGGCTGATGCGCTACGATCGAGGCAAGGGCTGGCGCGATCCGGGACTGGAGATCGATATCGACGGCGACTGGCGCGGCCGGCTGGCGCGGGCGCCGTTCGGAGTCGGCTATGACGATTGGCGGGCGGCGGTGGTCCTCTCCCGCGAAGGGCAGAGCGGCGACCTTGGGCTTCACCGACGGCACCGACCGGCGAGCTCCCCGCTTATGCCGCGGCCATGCCCAAGCGCGGCACCGGCACGGCCGCCTTCAACTTCCTTCGTCCGGGCATGGTGATCGCGGTGAAAAACGACGGCGGAATCTGGTCGCTTCGCTCCATTCCCGAGGTCAAGGGCGGAATGGTGGTCGAGGAAGTGGCCACCGGCCGGGTGCTCGCCATGCAGGGCGGCTTCGACGCCCGCGGCGACGATTTCAACCGCGCCGTCCAGGCCCAGCGCCAGCCCGGCTCGACCTTCAAGCCGATCGTCTATTCCGCCGCGCTCGATGACGGCATGACCCCGGCCTCGATCATCGTCGACGGAGCCTTCTGCGTCTCGCAGGGCGCGCGCGGCCAGAAATGCTTCCGCAATTTCTCGGGCAGCAATGCCGGCCCGCAGACGATGCGCTGGGGAGTCGAGCAATCGCGCAACCTGATGACGGTGCGCGCCGCCAACCAGACCGGCATGGACAAGGTCACCCGCCTCGCCCGAATCCTCGGAGTCGGCGACTATCCCAATTATCTCGCCATCGCGCTCGGCGCCGGCGACACCACCGTGCTCAAGATGACCAACGCCTTCGCCATCCTCGCCAACCAGGGCCGTCAGGTGAAGCCGACCCTGATCGACTATGTCCAGGACCGCAACGGCAAGGTCATCTACCGCGCCGACACGAGGCCCTGCGACGGCTGCAACGCGCGCGACTGGGACGGCAAGCCGATGCCGCGGCCGCCGCTTCGGACCAAGCAATTGCTCGATCCGCTCACCGCCTATCAGATGGTCCACATCCTCGAAGGCGTCGTCCAGCGCGGCACCGCGCAGGTCCTTCGCGATCTCGACCGGCCCCTGTTCGGCAAGACCGGGACGACCTCGGGCCCGACCAACGTCTGGTTCATCGGCGGAACGCCCGAGATCGTCGCGGGCATCTATATGGGCTTCGACCAGCCCCGGCCGATGGGCGGCTATGCCCAGGGCGGCACGCTCGCGGCGCCGATCTTCAAGCAATTCGCCCAGGCCGCGTTCAAGGACATGCCCAAGTGTGCCGTTCCGGGCGCCGGCCGGTATCCGAATGGTCCGGATCGACCGCCGGTCGGGCAAGAAGGTGTTCGGCGCCTGGCCGAGCGACGAGGCCAAGGCGGCGGTGATCTGGGAAGCGTTCAAGCCGGAAAGCGAGCCGAGGCGCTCGATCCGCCGCGACGAAATGGCCAACCGCCCGCCGGAGAAGGCGGCGCGCAAGGTCGACAGGTGCAGCGCACGGACACGCAGCGAGACAGCGATTTCTTGCAGAATCAGGGCGGGATTTACTAGGTCCCGCAGGGGACAGTCACTTTTCCGCAGCCGGACCGCGGAAGACCGGCAGCGTCGTGCGGAAAAGTGACTGTCCGCCGGACCGACGGAAGGAAAATGAATGCGCGCCGAAGCGCAAGCCCATGTCGACCAGATCCGGTCGGCGCTCGACCTGCTCCGCCGGTTCCTCGACTGGGACCGGGCGCTCAGGCGTCTCGACGAACTGAACGCCAGGGTCGAGGACCAGGCCCTCTGGAACGACCCCAAGGCCGCGCAGGAGGTGATGCGCGAGCGGCGGCGGCTCGAGGAGGCGATCGGCGCCACCCGGGCCATCCGGCAGGAGCTGGACGACACGGTCGAGCTTCTGGAGATGGCCGAAGCGGAAGGCGACGAGGCGATGGAGGCCGACGCCGTCGCCGCCCTCGCCGAGCTCGCCGAACGGGCCGAGCGCGACAAGGTCACCGCCCTGCTCGCCGGCGAGGCCGACTCCAACGACACCTATATCGAGGTCAATGCCGGGGCCGGCGGCACCGAGAGCCAGGACTGGGCCGAGATGCTTCAGCGCATGTACACGCGCTGGGCCGAGCGCCGCGGCTACAAGGTCGAGCTGGTCGATCATCACAGCGGCGAGCAGGCCGGAATCAAGTCCGCGACTCTGATGATCAAGGGCGAGAACGCCTATGGCTATGCCAAGACCGAGAGCGGGGTCCACCGGCTGGTCCGGATCAGCCCCTACGATTCCAACGCCCGGCGCCACACCAGCTTCTCGAGCGTCTGGGTCTATCCGGTGGTCGACGACGATATCGACGTCGAGGTCAACGAAAGCGACCTCAAGATCGACACCTACCGGGCGTCGGGCGCCGGCGGCCAGCACGTCAACACCACCGACAGCGCGGTCAGGATCACCCACCTTCCCTCCGGGATCATCGTCGCCTGCCAGAACCAGCGCTCGCAGCACAAGAACCGGGCCGAGGCGATGAAGATGCTGAAGGCCCGGCTCTACGAGGCCGAGCTCCAGCGCCGCGAGGCGCAGGCGAGCGCCGAGCACGCCGCCAAGACCGACATCGGCTGGGGCCACCAGATCCGCTCCTACGTCCTCCAGCCCTATCAGCTGGTCAAGGATCTGCGCACGGGAGTCATCTCCACCGCCCCCGGCGACGTCCTCGACGGCGACCTCGACCGCTTCATGGCGGCGGCCCTGTCGCAGCGGGTCACGGGCGAGAAGGTCGAAGTCGAAGATGTGGATTAACGGCTCTAAATCCTCCCCCAGCTTGCTGGGGGAGGGGGACCACCCGAAGGGTGGTGGAGGGGTAGCTGGCCGAAGCCTGTCCCATTTACCCCTCCACCCTGCTTCGCAGGGTCCCCCTCCCCGAGAAATCTCGGGGAGGATATTCGGCGCCCTCCTCCTCCCCCTCCTCCTCCTCGCCGCCTGCCAGGAGAAGACCGAGGAATCGCCCTTCCCCAAGCCGCAGCGGCCGGTGTCGCCGATCGTCTCCGCCAGCTATTCGAACGAGGATGCCCGCGACAGCGTGCGCGAGGCGCAGACGGTGATGGACCTCGCCGACATCGCGGCGGGCATGTACGTCGCCGACATCGGCGCCGGCGAAGGCTATTATACGGTCCGCCTCGCGCCTTTGGTCGGCCGCAAGGGCCGGGTCCTCGCCGAGGACATCGTTCCCGAGACCCGCGATGCGCTGGCCAACCGGGTCACCCGCGAGGATCTGCACAATGTCGCGGTCAAGCTCGGCAAGCCCAGCGACCCGATGCTTCCCGACGGCAGCTTCGACCGGGTCTTCATGATCCACATGTACCATGAGATCGAGCGGCCGAGCGAGTTCCTGTGGAATTTGCGGCCCGATCTCAAGAAGAACGGCCGGGTCGTCGTCGTCGACGCCGATCGGCCGACGGACCGCCACGGCACCCCGCCGCGGCTGCTCATCTGCGAGTTCGCGGCGGTCGGTTATCAGCTCACCCGCTTCGAGCGGCTCCAGGAGTCCGAATCCTATTTCGCCCAGTTCGAGCCCGCCGCGGCCCGCCCGGAGCCGAAAGACATACCGATCTGCCCGGTGGTGACGGAATAATCGTCATCCCGGCGAAAGCCGGGACCTCGGGACAAGAAGTCTCGGCGGGTCTCCCCGAGGTCCCGGCTTCCGCCGGGATGACGCTCAGCCCTTGAACCCCTGCGCCACGACATACCATTCCGACGAGCCTTTGCGGCTGGCCGGAGGCTTGGCGTGCTTCACCGCGGCGAAGCGCCGCTTCAGTTCCGCGACGAGATGGTTGTCGGCGCCGCCGGCGAGCACCTTGGCGACGAAGACGCCGCCGGGCTTCAAGACCTCGCCGGCGAATTCGAGGCCGGCCTCGACCAGCGCCATGGTGCGCAGATGGTCGGTCTGCGGATGGCCGACCGTGTTCGCCGCCATGTCGGACAGGACGAGGTCGGCGGGACCGCCGAGCGCCTCGCGAAGCCGTTCCGGCGCCTCCTCGGCGAGGAAGTCGAGCTGGAGCAGGACGGCGCCGTCGATCGGGTCGGTCGCAAGCAGGTCGATGCCGACCACCGCCGCCTTCGGCACCCGCTTGCGGACGACCTGGGTCCAGCCGCCGGGCGCCACTCCGAGATCGACGACCCGCTCGACTCCCTTCAGGAAGGCGAAACGGTCGTCGAGCTCGATGAGCTTGTAGGCGGCGCGCGAACGATAGCCCTCGGCCTTGGCGCGCTTGACATAGGGGTCGTTCAGCTGCCGCTCGAGCCATTTGGTCGAGCCGACCTTGCGGCCCTTGGCGGTTTTTACGCGGGTCACCACCGTGAAAATCCTCCCCGAGCTTGCTCCGGGAGGGGGACCACCCGAAGGGTGGTGGAGGGGTAGCTGGAGCAGGCCTGCGCGATTACCCCTCCACCAGGCTTCGCCTGGTCCCCCTCCCCATCTTCGATGGGGAGGATACTCACAGCCTGTGCCCGTCCTTGGCCATCAGCGAGCGCAATATGCCCTCCCTTATCCCGCGGTCCGCGACTCCCAGGGTCTGGGCCGGCCAGATGTCCATGATCGCCTCGAGGATCGCGCAGCCGGCGACGACCAGGTCGGCGCGCTCGGCGCCGATGCAGGGCAGTTCGGCCCGCTCGGCGAAGCTCATCCGCGACAGCTTGCGGTTGACCTCCCGCATCTTGTCGACCGGCATCATCAGCCCGTCCACCGCCCGCCGGTCGTAGCTCGGAAGAGCGAGATGGACGCTGGCCAGGGTCGTCACCGTCCCGCTGGTGCCGAGCAGCCGGATATTGCCCTCGCGCGGCGGCAGCAGCTCCGCGAAACGGCGGAAAGCGTGGCGGACCCGCTCCTTCATCCGGCCGTAGGCCGCAAGCCTCTCGTCGGCGTCGGCGAAGTCGCGGCCCTCGCTCTCGGTGAGCGAGACCACCCCCCAGGGCGCGCTCCACCAGCATTTGATCTTGGGCGTGCCCTCGGCATCGGTGTCGATCAGGATGAGCTCGGTCGATCCCCCGCCGATGTCGAAGATGAGCGCGGGGGCGTCGCCGGGCTCGAGCAGCCGGTGGCAGCCGAGCATGGCGAGCCGGGCTTCCTCCTCCGGCGCGATGATCTCCAGGCAGATTCCGGTCTCATGCCGGACCCGCTCGACGAACTGGCGGCCGTTGACGGCGCGGCGGCAGGCCTCGGTCGCCACCGACCGCGCCAGCGAGACGTGGCGCCTTTTCAGCTTCTCGGCGCAGACCGAGAGGGCGGCCACCGCCCGGTCCATCGCCACATCGGCGATCCGGCCGCTGCTCGCCAGCCCTTCGCCGAGCCGGACGACCCGCGAGAAAGCGTCGATGACGACGAAGCCGTCCTCGGCCGGGCGCGCGATCAGAAGCCGGCAATTGTTGGTGCCGAGGTCGAGCGCGCCATAAGTATGCCGGGGGGAGCGGAACGGCCGCTGTCCAGTCGATTGGGCGAGCGCATGATTCGCGAGTTCAGCCGGACCGGTTGCCGGCGGGAGCGGAGCCGTAGCAACCTGCTGCGCCATAGCGGAAACACTCTTTTTTTCTCGTTCCGAACGGCCAGGGCCGCCGGTGACTTGGCGCCTTCGTACCGCGCGTCGCTCTTGTCGGCAAGGGAGCGGTCCTGATCGGCCGGGACACCGTCCCGTCATCGGTATTTTGTCCGGGTATTATTGACAAAGGTATTTTACCCGGATACAAAGACGCCAAGGAGCGAGACTCATGGAGCAGGTGACCGCCTTTCTGGGCGACAGGATCGTGGCCCGCGGCGAGCGCGGTGCGGTGACTCGCGAGCTCGAGCAGCTCTATCCGGGCGACCACGGCGCCATCCGGGTGTTCGAGGATGGCAGCGGCCGGGTCGTCGATCTCGATTATTGGGACGCCGCCGCATCCGCCCCGCCGCCGCCGCGCCCGCGCGGCCGGCCGAGCCTCGGCGTGGCCGCGCGCGAGGTGACCTTGCTGCCGCGCCACTGGCAATGGCTTTCGCGCCAGCCCGGCGGGGCGTCCGCGTCGATCCGGCGCCTGGTGGAGGAGGCAAGCCGCAAGGCGCCCGGGCCGGGCGAGAAACGCGACTCGGCCTACCGCTTCCTGTCCGACATGTGCGGCGACCGCCCGGGCTATGAAGAAGCGCTGCGAGCCCTGTACCGCGGCGAGGAGGCGCGATTCCACAGGCTCATCGCCGACTGGCCGAAGCAGATCCAAGGCTATGTGAAGGAGCTGCTCGCCTGAGCTCCGTCATGCCGGACTTGATGCGGTACCCATGCACACGGGCGCCGCAGGACTGGCGCGGCTGTATTCATGGATTCCGGCTTTCGCCGGAATGACGGGCTACCGCCCGCTCCCCTGCGCTTGGACGTTGCCGCCCGAATCGGCGGCGTTGCGCAATATGTCTTCGGCTTCGGGACCGCTCTGCCCGACCGAGCGCTCCAGCGCGGCGGCGTTATCGTCGGAGACGCCGTCCTGCCCGCAGCCGAAGATCAGCAGCGGAGCGACAAGCGCCAGTGGGACCCTGTTCATCGGTTTGGCTTCCTCGATAGGGTTGGCGGGAAACAACGTGAGCGCGCGGCAAGGGTTGCGGCGGCGCAACAGCGCGGCGGGAATTTTAACCATCGTGACTTTTTTGCCGTTTCTCAACTTCTCGGCTTGATAAGCTCGGGACCGTGACTCGGATCGACGACCTTGCGCTGACCAGATTGTTCTCGCCTTTGGCGGGCTGGGCCGAGCATCGCCTCGGCTTCAGCCAGTGGCGGGTGTCGCTCGAATGCCTGAACGGCCACCTCGCTTTCTACCTCGGCGGGCTGGCTTTCTCGATCGGCGGCAAGGGCCTGAACGACGGCATCTTCGCCGACGTTCTGGTGGCGCTGGCCTGGCTTCTGCTGATGGAAGCGGCGCGCCGGGTCGCCTGCCGGCAGGCCGGATCCTCGCTCGGCGTTCAGACGGCGCGGATGCGCGAATGGCTGTTCCGGACGATCCTTTTGATATCGCTGCCGATCAGCGTCGCCCGGATCGACGCTCTGGCCAACGCCTTCTACAGCGTCTCGCTCCTGCTCCTCGTGTGCCACCTCTACTTCAAGGCCTGCGACGCTCCGCCGCCCCAGGGCCGCCGCCGCCTCGCTCACGCGCGCGGACGCGCCTGAGCCGCCATCCCGGCGAAAGCCGGGACCTCAGGACCAGAAGTCCCGGCAGGTCTTCCCGAGGCCCCGGCTTTCGCCGGGATGACGGTTAGAGCGCCTTCGCGAAACGGTAGCTGGTCCGCTCGAAGCCGAGCCTTCGGTAGAAGCCGTGGGCGCCCGACAGATCGACGTTGCTGGTGACCTCGATGAGCCCGCAGCCTTTCGCCCGCATCGCCTTGCAGGCCGCCTCGATCAGGGCACGGCCGGCGCCTCGGCGGCGCTCGCCCTCGGCCACCACCATCATCGTGATCCGCCCGACCGGCTTCGGCCGGTGGAGAACCGGAGTGACGTGCCAGGCGAGCACTCCGATCACTCCGCCCTGCTCCGCGACCAGCGGGGTCTCCTGCCTCCTGCTCAGCGCCGACAACCGTTTTTTTATGTCGCCGGGAGTCGCTTCGAAGCCCAGGCCGGTGACGAGGGCGGCGATGGCTTCCGAATCCGCGGGCCGGGCGGTGTGGACGGAGAGCGGCTCCAGCTCGGGTTCGGGTTCGGGCTCCGGTGTCCGCGCCGCCGTGGGCTCGGGTTCGGCGGCCGCCTTCCTCGCCCGCGCCGGGGTCTTGGCGCCGGCCGCCCGAATCGAGCTTTTCCAGTCGGCCGCCACGCCCCGGTGGAGATAGTCCTCTATCTCCCCGGGGGTGGCGGTAAGGCCCGACTTGCCGAAGCCGAGTAGTTTTCGTCCCGACGGATCGGTCAGGCCGAAGCGGCCGTAATCGCCCTTGCCGGGGGTTCGGATCCGCGACTTGACGAGCTTCAGGCCGCGATTCGCCGCGGCTTCCCGAAGCTTGTCGTCGCGGCCCGTCTCGCCCATCGTTCAGCCGGCGGCCTTCAGCTCTTCCTGGCGGTCGTCTTCTTCGCGCCGCCGCTCTTCTTGGCGGTGGTCGAGCCCGAGCGCCCGCGCACCAGCGGAATGGCGGCGGCGGCGATCACTCCGGCGGCGAGCGCGGCACCGGCGGCGATCGCGGTCTTCGGATTTTCGCGCGCATAATCGCCCGCCTGCTCGGCCAGCTTGCCGGCGCGCTCGGACAGGGTGGCGCCGCCGCCCTGCTCCTGCTGCGGGTCCTCGGTGGCCTTGGCATGGGGCATGGCGCTGCTGGGGATATTGGACATGGTACGCTCCGTTGTTCAGGGGTGGGTTGCGCGAAAGAAACGAGCGCCGCGCCAGCCGGGTTCCGGACCGCTCACCGATCTTTAACCTCCGTCCGGCGATGATCTCGCCCGGAACAGGGGGATAGGGGCATGGGCATCCTCTGCAGGCTGGGACAGCATCGAGCGGCGCCGCAGGTGCGCTCCAACGCAGGCGCCAGCTTCGGCCGCTGCCGCGATTGCGGCTGCGACCTCATTCTCGCCACCTCGGGCTGGCGGCCGGTTCCGCGCGGCTATCGGATCGTGTGGCGAAGCGAACCGCCCGACCGCGCCGCCGATCCCGCCCAGCTTCGGCTAGCGCTTCCCGAACCGGCCTGGCCGCCGGCCGGCGCCGCGCGGATCGCGCGTCCCGCCGCGCCGCTGCCTCGTCCGCGCGCGCCGCGCACCGGCCGGGTGCTGGCCCGGCCCGAGTCCACACGGATCATGGCTTGACGCACGTCACCGTTGCGACGGCGGAAGAGGAAGGGGAAGCTGCGCAAGGGATTGAAGCCGTCATCCCGGGCTTGACCCGGGGTCCGGCTTTCGCCGGAATGACGTCCCGCAAGAAAAACGTTCCCTAGCGCACGCAGACCCAGGTCGCCTGCTGCTTCTCGATCGGACGCTCCCTGTCGCCTCCGACCGTGATCCGCGCCGGCCAGCCCATCCCATATTCGGCGGAGTCGTTGCCGGTCGGCTCGGTGCGGCCGACGCTGACCGTGATCGAGGGTGCGGTGAAGAAGCCGCCGGTGGGGCCGACCGGCCCCGATACGGCGAGCGCGGCGCGCCGGCCGTCGATCCGGGCGACGGCACCGGCGGCGTTGACGATCAGGATCAGGCGGCGATCCTGGTGAAGCCGGCACGCCGGAGTCGAGCGGAGTTCCGGGCCGACGTCCGACTCCCTCAGATAGGCGAGGCGGGGCGC
The DNA here is from genome assembly GCA_963850005.1 of uncultured Alphaproteobacteria bacterium. GTDB lineage: Bacteria > Pseudomonadota > Alphaproteobacteria > Sphingomonadales > Sphingomonadaceae > Allosphingosinicella. Next base: position 82,715 of record CAWKJG010000003.1, on the reverse strand, counting down.
CGGCTCGATCTCCTCGGTGGTGCGGTCGGCGAGCTTCTCGAGCCGATTCTCGAGCTCCTCGACGCTGTTGGCGCGGGGCCGGTCGTCCTCCTCCGGACCGCCGCAGGCGGCGAGCAGGAGCAAGGCGATGAGGATCGGGAAAGCGCGGACCATGGCGGCTGAACCCGTAACGGGCCCGACTCGATCCGCGGCCCGCGCGATGTTACAGCCGTCCTGGTCTTTTTTTCCGAAAGGTTGCCCATGCGCCGTCTGCCCCTTCTGCTCCTGCCCCTGCTCGCCGCCTGTGCCACCATCGCCCGGGACGAGACTCCGTTCCTCGACGAGGGCCCCGAACGCGACCGAGCGACCGCCGCCGAGTTGATCGCGGCGCGCCACGCGATGATGCACATGGCGGCGACCCTGCTCTTCCAGGAAGTGATGCCGGTCGCCAGGAACGGCACCGACGTCAAGGCCGCCGGCCATGCCGCCGACGGGCTCGATCTGTTCGGCCATTCGATCGCGGGCCTGTTCCCGGACGGCAGCATCGGCCCCGACAGCCACGCTCTGCCCGCCATCTGGGAGAACAAGGCCGATTTCCAGGCGAAGGCCAACGCCTTCGGCGACGCCGCCGCCCGGCTGAAGCAACTCTCCGACGCCGGCGACACGGCCGGTTTCAAGGCCCAGGCGGCGATCGTCGCGAACGGCTGCAATGCCTGCCACAGCCTGTACCGGGCGGAAGGGCACCACTAATCCTCCCCGCGCGCGGAGCGCGTGCGGAGGATGATCTAGCGGCGCCGTTTCGGCTCAGGCTCGAAGCGCCAGGTCTCGCCGCCCGCGCCCATCACCCCGGCCAGAGTGGCCGTTCCGCCCGCTTCGAGCCGGGCGATGAACGCCGCCAGCGCTTCGCCGCGCGGCTTCGCTGCGGGCGCGACCTGCCTCAGGCAGCGAAGCACCAGACGGCGCAGCAGTTCCGGCGGAAGGCCGTTCGGGCGCAAGGTCACCGCGCCCTCGTCGACCTCGGCCCGAGCGGCGAACAGCGGCGCCGCGGTCCAGTCCAGCGCCGCTTCCGCCTCGGCGAGCAGGGCCGCGCTCCGGGCCAAAGCGGCGGCATCGAGCCACGGCGCCTCGCCGAGCCGGCGCCGAAGCCGCGCCCGGTCGAACCGTTCGTCCGCATTGCCCGGATCCCTCGCCGCCTCGACCCCCGCCGCGGCGACGAGTGCGTGAAGCTCGCTCCGCCGCCAGCCGAGCAGCGGCCGGCCCAGGCGAAGACGCCCGCCGCTGCCCGGCACCGGCCCCGAGGCCCTCACCCCGGCGAGCCCGGCGATGCCCGAGCCCCGGTTGAGCCGCATCAGCAAAGTCTCGGCCTGGTCGTCGGCATGGTGGGCGGTCAGGAGGAGGCGAAGCGCGTTCCCGTCCATCCAGTCGGCCAGCGCGGCATAGCGCGCCGCCCGAGCCGCCGACTGCAGCCCCTCCCCGGCCGGTTCGACTTGCGCGGCCAGGATCCGGTGCGGGACTCCGAGCTCGCCGCACAGCCGGCCGACCGCCTCCGCCTCGGCCGCGCTTTCCGCCCGCAGGCCATGATCGACGGTCGCCGCCTCGACCTGGTCCGGAAAAGCGGCATGGGCGAGAAGCAGCAAGGCGAGGCTGTCGGGCCCGCCCGAAACGGCGAGGGCGAGCGGGCCCGGATCCACCCCCGCCACCGCCTCGAGATCGAGGCGGAAGCGCGAGACGAGATCGGGAAGCGGAACGGCGGCCATGAGCGGACCTTAACGCGAGGATACGACGGGATACAGAATGCGTTCAGCCGCTCTGGCCCACCGCCCGCCTTGGCCCTATCGGGCCCGGACAAGAAAAAAGGTAGTAATCGTGGCGTCCCGCAAAGCATTCGTCCTCGCCCTTCTCGCCGGAACGGCTTCCTCTCCCCTTCTCGCCCAGGAAGCGCCGCCGCCTGAGACCGCCGTCCAGGTTCCGACTCCCGCGCCGACCGAGGTGGAACCGGCCGAGCCTGAAGCGGCGGCCCAGACCGCCGATCCCGTCGATCCCGACGACGAGCTCGACGAGGAGGAAGGCGAGACGATCGTCGTCACCGGGCAGCGCCAGCGCGGCGCCGTGATCGGCGACATCGCGCCCGAGGTTCAGTTCGACCGCCGCGAGATTCGCGCGCTCGGCGCCGGCAGCCTCTCCGAACTGCTCGAGGCGATCGCCCCGCAGACCCAAAGCGGCCGAGGCCGCGAGGGCGGAGGTCCGGTCATCCTCCTCAACGGCCGCCGGATCTCCGGCTTCGCCGAGATTCGCGACATCCCGCCCGAAGCGATCACCCGGATCGACGTCCTGCCCGAGGAAGTCGCTCTCAAATACGGCTACAAGGCCGACCAGCGGGTCGTGAACTTCGTCCTCAGGCGCCGCTTCAACGCCTATACGACCGAGGTCCAGGGCGGCATGGCCACCGCCGGCGGCCGCGAATCCTACGGCGCCGAGCTCAACTATCTTCAGATCAACGAGGCCGGCCGGATCAATCTCGGCGCCGAGTTCAACCGCGCCGAGCCCCTGTTCGAAAGCGAGCGCGACATCCTTCAGGCGGAGCCGGTCGCCGGGATCGAGCTCGGCCGCTTCCGCACCCTGCTTCCGCAAACCGACCGGCTCGAGCTCAGCGGAACGATCAACCGCCCCGTCTCCAAGACCGTGTCGGCGACCCTCAACGCCACGTTCGACGTCAATTCGAGCACCGCCTTCCTCGGCCTGCCCCGGCCGAGCCTGACTCCGCCGGGCCTTCGGCGCGAGAGCGACACCCGCGCCGGCCATCTCGGCCTTTCGGTCAACGGCGCGATCGCTCCTTGGCAATGGTCGCTGACCGGCAATCTCGACCGAAGCGCGAGCGAGACCGAGACCCAGACCAATTTCGGCCTCGACCGCTCCCGCTCGGTCAGCCAGACCGGCACGACCGAGCTGCTTCTGAACGGGCCTCTGTTCAACCTGCCCGGCGGCGGAGTCACCGCCGCCGCCAGGGCCGGCTTCGACGCCCGCGGCCTCAGCAGCCACTCCGACCGAGCGGGACTGTTCACGGTTCGCGACCTCTCCCGCACCCGCGAGCATGCGCAGGTCAATATCGACATCCCGATCGCCAGCCGCCGCCGGGCGGTGCTGAGCGCGCTCGGCAACCTCTCGGCCAATTTCAACGCCGAGGTCGAGCATCTTTCGGATTTCGGAACGCTTCGCACTCTGGGCGGCGGGATCAACTGGTCGCCCATCTCGCAGATCAGCCTGATCGCGTCGGTTACCGACGAGGACGGCGCCCCCTCGATCCAGCAGCTCGGCGACCCGGTGCAGTCGACTCCCGGCGTTCAAGTCTTCGATTTCGTCCGCGGCGAGACCGTCGAGGTGACCCGGATCGACGGCGGCAATCCGGCGCTGTCGGCGGACAGCCGGCGGGTGTGGAAGATCGGCGCGAACGTTCGGCCGCTGTCCGAGACGGACCTGTCGCTCAGCGCCAACTTCACCTCGAGCCGGATCGTCAACGCCATCTCCGGCTTCCCCGCCGCGACGGCCGAGATCGAGGCGGCCTTCCCCGACCGCTTCCAGCGCGATTCGGACGGCCGGCTGCTGCTCATCGACACGAGGCCGGTCAATTTCGCGCGCCAGGAGCGCTCGGAGCTGCGCTGGGGCTTCAACCTCAGCCTTCCGATCGGCAAGCAGCCGCAGCCCGGCCAGGGCCGTGGACGCTTCGGCGGCGGCGGCCAGGGCGCCGCCGGGGCTCCCGGAACGCCCGCCGCGGGCGGAGCTCCCTCCGCGACACCGCAGGGCCAGCCGCCGCAGGGCCAGCCGCCGCAGGGCGAAGGCGCGCGCGGCGAGCGCGGTCCGCGCGCGGGCGGCGGAGGCTTCGGCGGGGGCCGCGGCGGCTTCGGCGGCGGCGGGCGCGGCGGCTTCGGTGGAGGCCGGGGCGGCGGAGCCGGCGGCGGCCGTGTCCAGCTCGGCCTTTACCACACCTGGCATTTCACCGATTCGGTGCTGATCCGCCCGGGCGTGCCCGAGCTCGACTTCCTCGACGGCTCGGCCGGCAGCAGCCGCGGCGGCCGGCCGCGCCACGAGCTCGAATTCCAGGGCGGCCTGTTCAAGAACGGCCTCGGCGCCCGGCTCACCGCCAACTGGCAGAGCGCGACCTTCGTTCGCGGCGGAGCGCTGGCCGGCGGCGGCACCGGCGACGATCTTTTCTTCGACGATTTCGCGACCGTGAACCTGCGTCTGTTCGCCGATCTCGGCCTCCAGCCCTTCGCCCGCGAGCACCCGTTCCTGCGCGGGATGCGGGTGAGCCTGTCGATCGACAACCTGCTCGACTCCCGCCAGCAGGTCCGCGACCGGCTCGGAACGACTCCGGTCAGCTTCCAGCCCGGCTATCTCGACCCGCTGGGACGGTCGGTGCGGCTGAGCGTGCGGAAATTGTTCTTCTAGCCGTCGTTGCGAGGAGCGAAGCGACGCGGCAATCCAATGGGCCTTCGAGCCCGACTGGATTGCTTCGCTTCGCTCGCAACGACGGACCTAGAAAGTGATCCCTCCCGGAAGGCCGGGGAGCTTACGCTTCTTCTTCTTGCCCTGCTGTTCGCGCGGCTCGTCGCCGTCATCCCCCATGCCCGGCAGGGTCATCCCGAGCATTCCCATATGGGTCGACTTCGTCCTCACCTTCACCGACCATTCCGGCCGCCAGGCGCGGGCGGCGCCGGCCGGCCGCGGCTGGGCGAAATTGCTCTCGCCGCCGAAGGCGATCAGGCTCAGCATCGATTGCGGCGCCGCCCGGGCGACCTCGGCGGGAACGGTGCAGCGGTCCGCCGTCGCCGGCATCAGCACCCGGCTCTGGACCAGGCGGGCGAGGTCGGAATCGGCGACATAGTCGAACGCCATCATCGCCGCCTGGGTCTCCGACGACGTCCAGATCACGAAGTCGCCGTTCGAGGCTGCGCCCATGACCGAGCCGAACCAGGCGCGAGCGCCCGGCACCGGCCGCCAGACGAGCGGGATCGAGCCGGAGGCGCCGGCGCTGTTCGAGGCGAGCGCGACCGGCGCCAGGAAATCCTGGCCGGCGCCCAGCGCGAAGCGGATCTCCGGCGAATAATTGCCTCGAACGACATGCTCGCCGACCAGCGAACCGCCGGCCGGGACTCGAGTCTCGGTGCGTTCATTGGGCCATTCGCCATAGGTGGCCGAGGTCGCGGCGGAGGGCGGAGTCATCGGCTTGAGCGCCATGTTGGCGAAAGCGGGCGGCATCTTGCCCGCGGCCATCGAGGCGAAGTCGATCACCGCCGGCTGGCCCGGCCGGGCATGCTCGCCGCAGCCCCAGTAGATCAGCATCCGCCCGCGCGGCCGCTCCATCTGGCCCCAGGGCTGGGCCGGCGCGGTCGTCCGCGGCGCCGCCTGCGGAGTCAGCAGAGGGAGGACCTGGCCCGCCTGAAGCCCCGCCGGCGGAACATGCTCGGCCTGCGGAACCCCCGGCGCCCGCCGCGGGCTGCCGAGCTGAAGGGTGAGCGTGTGGACGTAGGAGGAGCCGCCGCCGCGCGCGGCCCGGAACATCGCGCCGATGCTCGGGCGGCCGCCGCCCCCGCCGGCCATGGCGGCGAGGCCGGACGAAGTGTCGGCGCTCATCCAGTAGACGGCCGGGCCGCCGCCGCCGCGCGCCTGGCCGATCGCCGCCGCTCCGGCGGCCAGCGCGATCAGGCTCGCACCCGCCTGGACAATCTTCTTCCCCGTCATCGTCTCATCCCCCGACCCATCGTCATTCCGGCGAAAGCCGGAATCCATGAACACCGATCGGCGAAATTTTTCAACCGGCGGTGTTCATGGATCCTGGATCAAGGTCCGGGATGACGAGTTGCGAACCGTATCGGTTGCGCAAGGTCTTTCGCAAAGAACCTTTCGGCGCTTCAAAGCGGAACGGCGGCAACGCTTTTTCGCTAAGCGCCGCATGAGCGATGACGCCGCCTTCCTGAGAGAGCAGGCCCGCCGCTGCCGCCGGCTCGCCCGAGGCATCGCCACCCCCGACGTGGTGGAAACGCTCGAGCAGATGGCGAGCGACTATGACGCCCGAGCGAAGGAAATGGAAAAGCGCGACACCTGATCCTCCCCGCCGCGAAGCGGTGGGGAGGGGGACCCTGCGAAGCATGGTGGAGGCGTAACCGGCGAAGAGCTCAAACGAATTGGGCGCGAGGCGGCAAAGGCCTGCGCCTTCTACCCCTCCACCCCGCTACGCGGGGTCACCCTCCCCATCTGGCGATGGGGAGGATTTCAGCGGCACTTCGCCTGGGTTCTCGCCGCCGGGAGCCGCGACTTGACCCAGTCGCGCATGGTCGCCCCGTAGACGTCCTCGAGCTCCTCATAGGCCTTGCAGGCGTCGGCGGGCTTATCGAGCGTGACCAGGGCCTGGCCGAGGAAATAGAGGCTGTCGGCGGCGCGTTCGCCCTTGGGATTGGCCTGGTAGTTGGCGAGGAACGCCTTGGCGGCGGTGGCCGGCTTGCCGGCGTCGAGATAGGCGCGACCGGCGAGGTTGCTGGCCCAGCTCGCCCATTTGCTCTTCGGATAGCGCTTGGCCGCCGCTTCGAGCGCCTTCTGCGCTTCGGTGTAACGCTTCGCCTCCCACAGCCGGAAGCCGGCATTGTAGGCGTCCTCGGCGGCGGCATCGCCCGAAGTGGCGGCGGGGCGCGCGGCGGGGGCATCGTCCTGGGCGGCGGCGGGCCGGGGCTGGAGCGACGACGAGGAGGAAGAGGAGGATATGCGGGCGGGCTCGGCGGGCGGCGCCGAACCGCGTTCGAGGACGTCGAGGCGGCCGCCGGTGGTTTCGCGCAGCCGGGTCAGCCCTTCCTCGGCCTGGCGCAGGCGGTTGCCGTTCTGCTCGACCTGGCCGGTGAGCTCGCGAAGCTGGGCCTCGAGCGAGTCGACCCGGGCGGTGAGGTCGGCGACCGCGCTCGACGCCGGCACTCCGGCCTGGGCGTCCGCAGGCTGCTGCCGGTCGATCTCGGGCGCGACCTGGGCGCCGTTCGGGAACACCCGGCGCTGGACGGCGCGAAGCTCCTGCTCGAGCCGCTCGACCTTCCGCTCCGTGCTTTCGCTGCGCTGGGCGGCCGCCGGCGCCGCCACGCTCGCCATCAAAAGCATCGCAACAAGATGAAAACGCATCACAAATCCCCCGCCCATCCGGTCCCGCCGGCATCCTAACCGGCTTGGAGCCGGCGTAGAAGAGTGAAATATTACGGGGTCGCGGCCGGCGGCGGCGCCGCGGCGGCGCCCTGGGCGCGGGCAATGAGGTCGGCGGCCAGCAGGCTGACGTTGGAGATGGTCGTCTCCGCCGGCCCGAGCGGCGGCACCTGAACCCCGCCGACGCTGACTCGAAGCACGTTGGCGCGGGCGGTGCGGATCCGAGGCGACTGCGCCCCCGCCGGCACCTGGTAGGTCTGGCCCGCCTTCAATATGCCCATGTAGAGCGGCGCTCCGGCGCCGGCCTGGTCGATCCGGAGCCAGACGTCCTCGGCGGCGGTGAGTACCACCGGGCCGTTGGTCGGGGCCGGCGCCGGGACGGCCGGCCGGGCCGGGCCGGGCGCCGCCTGGTTGCCCGCTTGATCCTCCGCCTGGGTGATGGCGACGTCGGCCGGGCTGTCGTCGCCGACCGCTCCGCTTCGCCAGACCAGATAGCCGATGACGAGAAGGACGGCGATCACCGCCGCGGCGATGGCGATGGAGCGCGGCGGCACCCGCGCCGGATCGGCCGGCTCGTAGAATGGCGCGGCCGCCGGACTGCCTGGGCGGATTCCGCCGAGCTGCTGGCGCACCTCGGCGCCGATCTGGGCGCCGTCGAGGTCGACGGTGTTGGCGTAGCTTCGAGCAAAGCCGACGCTGTAGGTGATGGCGGGGAGCGCGTCCCACTCCTCGCGCTCGATATGCTCGAGATGGCGGACCGGGATTCTCGTCTGGCGAGCGACGTCGTCCAGGCTCAGCTTCTTGGCCTCGCGAGCGACTCGAAGCCGTTCGCCGACCGACTGGCCCAGCGCCTGATCCTGGTCCGCTTCCGCCATAACGTCTCGATTTCCTGCCAATATGGATTAATTTCCATAGAGCCGGGGAGAACGGGCAAAGTCAACCGGACTGCGGCACGTTTGACACCGCTCCCCCGTCATTGCGAGCGCAGCGAAGCAATCCAGTGCGGCGCGGGTCGCGAACGCAGTACTGGATTGCCGCGTCGCTTCGCTCCTCGCAATGACGCTTAGACCTGAACCCCCTGCGCCTGCGCCCAGCCCGCCAGCGCCCCCCGCAGATCCGCCGGCGGCCGCGCCAGATATTCCTCCATCACCGGCAGCAGGACGGCCCGGTCGAGCGAACGGATCATTGCCTTGATCGGGCCGACCGCGGCCGGCGTGATCGAAAAGCGGGTGAGGCCTATACCGATCAGCGCCATCGCCTCCAGGGTCCGGCCGCCCATTTCGCCGCACACTCCGACGGGGACTTGCGCCGCATCGGCCTCGCGCACGATTCGCCTCAGGAAGCGAAGGATGGACGGGCTCAGCCAGTCGTAGCGCTCGGCCAGCTTGGGATGGGCGCGGTCGGCGGCGAACAGGAACTGGGTGAGATCGTTGGTTCCGATCGAGAGGAAGTCGACCTTGGGCAGAAGGATGTCGAGGGTCTCGGCCAGCGCCGGCACCTCGAGCATGGCGCCGTAGCGGATGCTGGTCGGAAGCCTTTTCTTGTGCCCGGCCAGCCATTCGCGCTGCTGCTCGACCAGCGCCCGCGCCTCGTCATATTCCCAGGGCTCGGAGACCATCGGGAACATCACGTTCAGCTCGCGGCCGGCGGCGGCGCCGAGCAAGGCCCGGGCCTGCGCCTTCATCAGGCCGTCGCGGTCGAGGGCGAGGCGAAGCGCCCGCCAGCCCATCGCCGGATTTTCCTCATGCGCGCCGTCGTCGACGGTGAGATAGGGCAAGGCCTTGTCGCCCCCGACGTCGATGGTCCGGAAGATGACCGGCTTGTCGCCGGCCGCTTCCAGCACCGCCTTGTAGAGACGCTGCTGGCTTTCGCGGCTGGGCAAGGTGGCGGAAACGAGGAACTGGAATTCGGTCCGGAACAGGCCGATCCCATCCGCGCCCACCATCTCCAAAGCGGCGACGTCGTCGCGAAGGCCGGCATTGACCATCACCGTGATCCGAGCCCCGTCCGCCGTCACCGGCGGAACGTCGCGAAGCGCCGCGAATTCGGCCCGGCGCTTCTGGGTGATCAGAAGCTTCGCCTTGAACGCCTCCTCGACCGCGCCGGTGGGCCGGACGAAGGCCACCCCCTCGTCGCCGTCGATCAGCACCTCGTCCCCTTCGCCGATCACTTGGCGGACGCTGCGCACCCGCCCCAGCATCGGGATCCCCATCGCCCGGGCGACGATGGTGACATGGGCGGTCAGCGACCCCTCCTCGAGCACCACGCCCTTCAGCCGCCGCCGGTCATATTCGAGCAGTTCGGCGGGGCCGAGATTGCGGGCGATGAGGACGGCGTCGTGCGGCAGCCCCATCTGGGCGGCGGTGCCGAGCTGCCCGGCGACGATCCTCAGCAGCCGGTTCGACAGATCGTCGAGGTCGTGCATCCGGTCCTGGAGCAGGCTGTCGTCGATCTCGCGCATCCGCATCTGCATGCGCTGGCGGACCCGCTCGATCGCCGCCTCGGCGGTAAGCCCGGAATCGATCGCCTCGTTGATCCGCCGCGACCAGCCTTCGTCATAAGCGAACATCTTGTAGGTCTCGAGCACCTCCTGATGCTCGCCGGCCGTTCCGAACTCGGCCTGGTTGGTCATGTTGTCGATCTGCTCGCGCATCTTGCGGAAGGCGGAATAGACCCGGTGACGCTCGGCCTCGACATCCTCGGCCATCGTATGCTCGATGAGGATCCGCGGCTGGTGGTAGACCGCCTGGCCGCGCGCCATCCCCGCGACCAGCTTCAGCCCGTCGAGCCGCTCCGGCCCCTCCTCCCTTACCGTCGACCCGGCTGCCGCCGCCTTGTCGGCGAGTCCGGCATGGGCGATCAGCTCGGCCAGAACCATCGCCACCGTCTGCAGTGCCTCGATCTCGAGGTCGTCATAGGCGCGGGCCTCGGCGTGCTGGACGGCGAGCACTCCGATCGCCCGCTCGCGCCGGACGATCGGCACTCCGGCGAAGCTGTGGAACAGCTCCTCGCCCGTCTCCGGGCGATAGGCGAATTCGGGATGGCTCGGCGCCTCGGCGAGGTTGAGGATGGAGACGTCCTTGGCGATCGTCCCGACCAGCCCCTCGCCGAGCGCGAGCTTGGTGACGTGGACCGCGCTCTGGTTGAGGCCGACGGTGGCGAACAGCTCCAGCACCCCGTCGCGAAGCAGATAGATGGAGCAGACCTCGCTCGCCATCGCCTCGGCGATAATCTTGACGACCTTGTTGAGCTTGGCCTGGGCGCTGGCCCGCGACGCCATCACGTCGTGCAGCCCGGTCAATATCTCGCGGGCTGAGGCGGCGGACTGGGCGGGCATGGCGGAGGGGTAGCAGGAAGGCTTCGCCTCGTCATCCCGGCCAGGCCCGTCATTCCGGCGAAAGCCGGAATCCATGAACACCGCGGCCCGAGACTATCCGCATGCGCCTGTGTTCATGGATTCCGGATCACGTCCGGCATGACGAATTGGTCCCGCCGCGAGGGGCACAACTTGCGGCCCATTCGCGCCTGTGTCAGGCTGTCGGCGCATTTCACCTCGTCGAGGGGCTTTCGATGCCGGCGGCCTTTGCAAGAAGCGCGCCCGAAAGGAGAATGAGCGCGGCCTTCACCGCCGCGATCCATGTCGCTCTGCTCGCGGCGCTCCTCACCTTCCGCCCCGACCTCGACGAGCCCGTCGACCCGGCCCGGCCGCTTGCCGTCGATCTGGTTCCAGCGCCTCCGCCCGAGGTGCCGGTCGTCGAGCCGGTGACCCTCGAGGAGGCCCGGTCGAGGCCGTCCCGGCAGCGGGCGGGCCGGCCCGACCCGGGGGCGGCAGCGCCGAGGGCGCTTCGGCCGGACATGGATCGAACGCTGTCCGACCTCCCCGCCCCCGCCTTTCCGCCGGGCCCGGCCCAGGCGGCCGGGCAAGCCCCCGACGGCGAGGCCGGAACGGGCTCGGCCGGAGCGGGCGCCGGCGCCGGAGCGGGCGGAAGCGGCTCGGGCCCGGGCGCCGGCTCCAGGGCCGCCCTCGACGCCCCGCACTGGATCGCCAAGCCGACCTGGAGCCAGATGAAGCTCCACAACCCCCCGCGAGCGGCCGCCGAGCGGGTCAGCGGAACGGCGGTGGTCGCCTGCCGGATCGAACTCGCGCCAGCGGGCCCGCAACTGCCGGATCCTGAGCGAAGCGCCCCGCGGCTACGGCTTCGGAAGCGCCGCTCTGGCCGCCGTGCGCCTCGGCCGAATCCGCCCCGCCCTGCGCGACGGCCTCCCCGTCTACGATGCCTGGGTCGGGATCCCGATCACCTTCCGCAACTGCAGCGACTCGGAACCCGGCTGCGTCGACTCGAGCGATTGACCGGCGCAATCAGGAATTGCGCTGCGGTCCAAAACCGCCTATGATATACATCGACTCGAATGTATATCCGGGAATTGAATATGAAGGTCGCGAAGTGGGGCAACAGCCTTGCCATTCGTATCCCCCAGGAGGTCGTCAAGGCCCTCGGCATCAACGAGGGCGATGACGTTGAGCTAGAGCCGGGACGCATAGGGGTTCTCCGCCTAAATCGTCAGATGACCAGAGAAGAGGCTCTCGAGAACTTGAAGCGGTTCCGCGGCACAATGCCCCCCGATTTCAAGTTCGATCGGGAAGAGGCGAATGCCCGCTGACGCTTTTGTAGATACGAACGTCCTCGTCTACTTTACAGGAGAAGGGGAAAAGGCCTCCGTAGCCGAAGCGCTGATCGCAGACGGCTGCACCATCAGCGTTCAAGTGTTGAACGAGCTGGCAACCGTGTGGAAGCGGAAATATGGATATTCGTGGCAACAGATAAGAGATGCCCTGCTGCCCTTGCGCACTTTGCTTGAGGTCGCTCCTCTCACACCGGACACTCACGAGCGCGGTCTGTTTGTAGCAGAACGATATCAGCTGCGGATCTATGATGCGCTACTGCTGGCGGCCGCGCTCCGTGCTGGCTGCACCGAATTCTGGTCCGAGGATTTACACGAGGGCTTGGTCATCGAGCGGCAGCTGACGATCCGAAATCCATTCAGCCAAGCCTAGGCCGACCGCCGCTCCAGCGCGTGCGCGGCCTCGTCGACCAGTTGCCTCAGGATCTCCGCCACCGGCGCCTCCTCCTTGACCATTCCGACCGATTGCCCGGCCATCACCGAACCCGTCTCCACATCCCCGTCGATCACCGCCCGCCGAAGCGCCCCGGCCCAATAATGCTCGATCTGAAGCTGAGCCTCCATCATCTCGATTCCCCCTTCGTCGAGGCGCTGGGCGACCTCGCGCTGCTTGGCGGCGAAGCTTTCCATCTCGCGATTCTTCAGCGCCCGGACCGGGATCACGGGCAGGCGCGGGTCGATCTGGACGCTGGTGATGGCGTCGCGCGCCGAGGCGCGGATGAAGGCCTTCTTGAAATTGGGATGGGCGATGCATTCGGTGGCGCAGACGAAGCGGGTGCCGAGCTGGCAGCCCACCGCCCCCATCTCCAGATAGCCCGCCATCAGCCCGCCATGGCCGATTCCGCCGGCGACGAAGATCGGGATGTCGGCGGCCAGCGGCGGCAAGATCTCCTGGGCGAGGACCGAGGTCGAGACTGGGCCGATATGGCCTCCGGCCTCCATGCCTTCGATGACGAGCGCATCGACGCCCGAGCGCATCAGCTTGCGGGCCAGGGCGAAGGCGGGGGCGAAGCAGATCAATTTGGCGCCGTTGCCCTTGATGCGGTCGATCGATCCCGGCGGCGGAAGCCCGCCGGCGAGGACGACGTGGCTCACCTCGTGCCGGGCGCAGACGTCGATCAGCTCGGAGAGCTGGGGATGCATGGTGATGAGGTTGACTCCGAACGGCCTTTGAGTCCGCTTCTTCGTCTCGGCGATCTCGGTATCGAGCAGTTCGGGAGACATCGCCCCGCAGGCGATCACTCCGAACGCGCCGGCATTGGACAGAGCCGAGACGAGGTTGCGCTCCGAGATCCAGCTCATCGCCCCGCCGAGAATGGCGACCTCGCAGCCGAGGAAGTCGGTACCCCGCTTCATCAGCCGGGCGAGGCGGTCGTGGCCGAGGGCAGGGCTTGTGGATACGTCGTTCATTCTTCCTCCGTCATTCCCGCGTCCTCCGTCATTCCCGCTTGCGCGGAAATGACGAACTTCATGCCGTAGTCTCGTCGTCGTCCAGCCCATAGGCCGTGTGAAGAACCCTCACCGCAAGCTCGGTATAATCCTCCGGGATCAGCACCGAGACCTTGATCTCGCTGGTGGTGATGGCGAGGATGTCGATCTTGCGGTCGGCCAGGGTCGCGAACATCCGCGCCGCGATCTCGGGATTGGTCCTCAGCCCGATCCCGACGATGCTGAGCTTGGTCACATTGCTGTCGGTCAGGAGCTCGTCGAAGCCGATCTCGGCCTTGCGCTTCTCGAGCAAATCGGCGGCGAGCGCCAGCGACGCCCGCGGAACGGTGAAGGTCAAGTCGGTCGGCTGCCCGGAGCGCGGAACGCTCCGCACGATCAGATCGTAATTGACCCCCGCCTCGGCGAGCGGGGTGAACACCGACGCCGCGACCCCCGGAGCGTCGGGAAGGCCGGTCAGGATCACCCGCGCCTCGTTCTTGTCGTGGGCGATTCCGGTGATGAGCTGCCGTTCCATGCCATATTCCTCGATTTGGTCTTCGCGCACGATCAGGGTTCCGGGCCGGTCGGCGAAGGAGGAGAGGACCGCGAGCGGGATTCCGTGCCGCATGGCGAGCCCGACCGAGCGGGTCTGGAGCACCTTGGCGCCGACCGAGGCGAGCTCAAGCATCTCCTCATAGGTGACGATCGGAAGCTTGCGCGCCCTCGGCACGATCCTGGGATCGGTCGTGTAGACGCCCTCGACGTCGGTATAGATGTCGCAGCGGTCGGCGTTCACCGCCGCCGCCAGCGCCACCGCCGAAGTGTCCGAGCCGCCCCGGCCCAATGTCGCGAGGCTGCCGTCGGCGGCAACCCCCTGGAAGCCCGGAATGACGGCGATGCCGCCCTCCCCGAACACCCGCTCCAGCACGCTGGCGTCGATATCGTCGATCAGCGCCGAGGCGTGGCCCGACGTCCGGATCGGAAGCTGCCAGCCCATGTAGGAGCGGGCGTTGAGCCCCATGCCCTGAAGCGTGATGGCGAGCAGCCCGCTCGTCACCTGCTCTCCGCTCGCCACCACCACGTCATATTCGCGCGGATCGTAGAGCGTCGACGCCTCCCGGCAGAACTGGATCAGCCGATCCGTCTCTCCCGCCATGGCCGAGACCACCACCGCCACCTGGTTCCCCGAATCCGCCTCCGCCTTCACCCGCTGGGCGACATGCCGGATCCGCTCGATGCCCGCCATCGAGGTACCGCCGAATTTCATCACGATGCGAGGCATGACGGCGGCTCTTTTCGTGTCGCGGCGTTGAGTGCAAGGAAATTCACGGCGCAGCGACAGGATCGGCCATGACCGCAACGAACACGATCGACCCAAGGGAAGCCGCCCATTTCGGCGCCATGGCCGCCGAATGGTGGGACCCGAAGGGGTCCTCGGCCATGCTTCACCAGCTCAATCCGGTCCGGCTCGCCTATATTCGCGACCGGATCGATCAGCATTGGGGGCTGGACGAATGCAGCCTGAGGCCGCTCGAAGGGCGGCGGGCGGCGGACGTCGGGTGCGGGGCCGGTTTGCTCGCGGAGCCGCTGGCTCGGCTGGGGGCGAGGGTGACCGGGGTCGATCCGGCGCCGGAGAATGTCTCGGCGGCGCGCGCGCATGCGCTCGGCCAGGGACTTGAGATCGACTATCGGGTCGGCGGGGTCGAGGCGCTGGAGGGCCGGTTCGAGCTCGTCACCTCGCTCGAGGTGGTCGAGCATGTCGCCGAGACCCGCATTTTCGTCCAGGGGCTGGCGGACGCCCTGGCCGATGACGGCCTGCTCATCCTCTCCACCCCCAACCGGACCGCGATGTCGCGGCTGATGCTGATCCTGATCGGCGAGGGCACTGGGCGGATCCCGAAGGGCACCCACGATTGGGAGAAATTCCTCTCGCCCGACGAGCTGTGCGCCCTGCTCCGCGACTCCGGCCTCGAGATACTCGACTGCCACGGCCTCGCCTGGGGGCCGGCGCGAGGCTTCCACCTGTCGGACAACAAGAGCCTCGATTATTTCGTCACGGCGAAGCGGGCGTAACCCCTCATCCCGGCGAAAGCCGGGACCTCAGGCCGCAAAAGGCACGGCGGGCCTCCCCGAGACCCCGGCCTTCGCCGGGGCGACGCTCACTTCCGTGAGCGTCAGAAATCCACCTTGTCGTAATGCGGCGGCGGGGCGATCACCTCCATCCGCTCGGCGAGCAAAGGCCGGAAGCTCGGCCTCGACTTCATCACGCCGTACCAGTCCGCCGTCTGCTTGTGGCCGCGCCAGTCGATCCCGCCGAGATAGTCGGCGACCGAGAGGTGGGCGGCGGCGGTGAGATCGGCGAGGCTGAGCACCGGCCCGGCCAGCCAGCGGCGATGGTCGAGCAGATAGTCGATATAGTCGATATGGTTGTTGGCGGTCTTCATCGCCTCGCTGAGCACCCGAGTGTCGGGCGGGTCGCGGGCGACGAGGCGCTTGGTCATCCGCTCGTCCATCAGCGGCGCCACCACCTCGCGATAAAGGCCCTCGTCGAACCAGGAGACCAGCCGCCGGACCTCGGCGCGGTTGGGCGCGGTGCCCGGGATCATCGGCGAGCGGTCGACCGTCTCCTCGAAATATTCGCAGATCGCCTTGGAATCGATGAGGACGATCCCGCGCGCCTCCTCGACCAGCACCGGAGTCTGGCCGGCGGGATTCAAATCGGTGAACTCGTCGCGCTTCAGCCAGGGCGATTCGCGCACCAGCTCATGCGCGACGCCCTTCTCGGCCAGAGTCAGCCGGACCTTGCGGGAGAAAGGGCAAAGCGGGAATTGATAGAGCTGCCACATGCGAGGGCTCTAGCGCCCGCGCGGTCGGCACGTCCACTCTCGTCATTCCGGCGCAAGCCGGAATCCATGAACACCGATGTGCGAGGTTTCGCCCGACAGTGTTCATGGATCCCGGATCAAGTCCGGGATGACGGCTCAGCGCGGCTCGTAGTCCGGCTCGTAATCGTCGCGGGGATCGTGATCCCGGTCGTAACGATCGTCGTCGCGCGGATCGTAGCGGTCCTCGTAACGCCGGTCATAAGGCCGGGCGTAGCGGCCGCGGGCGATCGCGGCCTCCATCCGGAGGATCGAATCCTCGAGGCTTCGGCGAAGCACCGGGGTCATCACCGCCATCTGCTCGACGGCGGCGCCGAGGCCGGCGGTGACGGCGCCGATCTCGCCCCGCATCCGCTCGCGCGCATAGGGGTCGCGGCGGCGGCGAGATCGCCGAGGGTCTCGCGGCGACCGTGGCGGTAGCGGCGATGATAGGGATCGAGCGCATCCGCGATCGGCCCGACGTCGACGTCCAGCAGCGCGTCGGTGGCGTCGCCGAGCGAGTCGCCGATCCGTTCGACCTCCTGAGGCGGCGGCAGCCGGCGGACGATATCGTCGTCGCGCGGGTCGTATTGGGGCTGGGCGAAGGCGGGCGCGGCCGCGGCGAGCGCCGTCAGGGCGATGATAAGCTTACGCAATTGAGGCCTCCTCAAAACCATTGGCGCACGGGCGAAAACGCGCGGGGGTGCGACTCGGTTGCGGTTTATGGGCGAGCGAGGCTGAGCCTAGTCTGAACGCCGCGCGGCATGGGGACACCTACTTTTTCGCGAAAAAGGACGTGTCCCCTTTCTACCGCGCCAATAGCCACGCCAGCGCCGCCGTTCCCACCACGATCCGGTACCAGGCGAAGGGCGCGAAGCCGTAGCGGGTGACGATCCCGATGAACGCCTTGATGACGAATATCGCGACGACGAAGGAGACGGCGAAGCCGATCGCGATGTCGCCCAGCTCGCCGGCGCCGAGCTGCGCGCCGGACTTGAGCATGGCGTAGGCCGAGGCCCCGATCATCGTCGGCACCGCGACGAAGAAGCTGAACTCGGCCGCGGTCTTGCGCTCGACGCCCAGCGCCAGCGCGCCCATGATCGTCGCCCCCGAGCGGCTGACCCCGGGAATCATCGACAGGCATTGAATGAGGCCGATTCCGAGCGCGGTCTTCCACCCCATCGCCTCGACGCTCTCGGTGGTGACCCGCCTGGTCATCCGCTCGATGACGAGGATGGCGATTCCGCCCAGGATCAGGGCGATGGCGACGATCTCGGGCGTTTCCAGCATGCGCTGGATCCCCTCATAGGCGATGGCGCCGATCGCCATCGACGGAAGGAAGCCGAGAAGCACGTTGCGGGTGAAGGCGACCGGCCCGGAGGACCAGCGCATCAGCCCCATCAAAACGTCCCAGAAGCGCCGCCAGTAGAGGACGATGACGGCCAGGATCGCGCCCAATTGGATGACGATCTCGAACGTCCCTTCGGCCGCGCTGTCGAAGCCGAGCAATTCGGCCGCCAGAACCAGGTGCCCGGTCGAGGAGACCGGGATGAACTCGGTGACGCCCTCGACGATTCCGAGCAGGATGATGGTGAGGAGCGAGGGGTCCATCTAGATCGTCATCCCGGCGAAAGCCGGGACCTCAGGTCGGTAGGTCACAGTGGGTCTCCACGAGATCCCGGCTTGCGCCGGGATGACGTTAACGCGTCAATAAGGCGATTTCGCCGCGAAGCGGCCGTGGCGGCGGTAGCTGGACAGCCAGCCCTCCGCGACCGCGGCGAGCGGAGTCCTGGGCAATCCGAACGCCTCCAGCCCCGGCGCTCCGGCCGAGACGACATTGTCCCGCCTCAGCATCAGCCACTGGTCCCAGGTGATCGGCGCGGCCGGAAGCCAGCCGGTCGCGCGCGCGATCAGCCGGCCGACCGGATCGGGGATGTCGATCAGGGGCCGCCCCCGCCCAATCGTCTCGCACACCCACTCCATCAGCGCGCGCATCGTCAGCACCTGCGGCCCGCCGAGCTCGTAGGTCTTGCCGCCGTGGCGGCTCGGATCGAGCGCGGCGGCGCTGACCGCCCGGCCGACGTCGGCGGCATAGACGGGCTGGAATTTCGTTGTGCCGCTGATCACCGGGAGCACCGGCGCGAGCCGGGCCATTGCGGCGAAGCGGTTGATGAAATTGTCCTCCCGCCCGAACAGGATCGAGGGCCGAAGGATCGTCGCGCCCGGGAAGGCGGCGCGGACCGCGGCCTCGCCCTCCCCCTTGCTCCGCCCATAAGCGGATAAGCTGTCGGGATCGGCGCCGATCGCGGAGACGTGGACCAGCGCGCCGGCCCCGGCCGAGGCGGCGGCCTCGGCGATATTGCGGGCGCCGGCGACGTGGACCCTGTCGAAATCGCCCTTCAATATGCCGATCAGGTTGACCACCAAGTCGCTCGCCCTGACCGCCTCGCGCACCGCGCCGGCGTCGCCGAGGTCGACGGCGGCGAACTGGATCTGGCCGACGGCGGCGAGCGGCTTCAGGAAGAAGGCGCTGCGCGGGTCGCGCTGGGCGATTCGGACCCGGGCGCCGGTCCGAAGCAGGGCCTGAGCCGCATAGCGGCCGAGGAAGCCGCCGCCGCCGAACAGGGTCACCACCCGGTCTCTCGAGTCCATCTAAGCTCCTTGGACAGTCTATCCGGCTGTCCCCTGCTGCGCTGCGGGGACAGCCAGATAGGCTGTCCCCGTGCGGCGCCCCCATGCCCTCTAGCGTCCGCGTTGACAAGCGCGGGCACGCCCCCTAGTTCGCGCCCCCTACCCCGTGCCCAGGTGGCGGAATTGGTAGACGCACCAGCTTCAGGTGCTGGCGTTCGCAAGGACGTGGAGGTTCGAGTCCTCTCCTGGGCACCATTATTCCGCAGCGTCATCCCGGCGAAAGCCGGGACCCATGAACACGGAGCCGCGAGGTTTCGCACGGCCGTGATTAGGGAACTGGGGACAGGTACCGGTACCTGTCCCCTGGAGGGAACTGGGGACAGGTACCGGTACCTGTCCCCTGGCTGACGCAGAGGGCCAGCCGCCTCACCTGTCTGCAGGGCGCCTCGCGTTTCATTTTTTGAGAGAAGGCACGAAGGTCCAAGATTGAGGATCAAATGCTGCGCGCGAAGCGCACCATCCCGACCGATCGGAAGACGCCGACACACCGCACTGCGTTGCCCCCCTTTTCCTTGTACCTTCGTGCCTTCTCTCAAAAACAGATGGCGCACGATCTCGGAAGGGAAGCACGTGACGGGACCTGGTGGACCTGCTTCCCGCCGCCGGCCGACTTCGACGGCGAGCAGGAAGGCGAGCTCGGCCACCCCTTCTACAGGCGCACCCTGACCGCGGAAGAGGAAGCGGCCATGCTCGCTCGGGAGGCGGCGCCGGACGAGGCGGAGATCGCCCGGTGGTGCGCGCTGCGCGACCGCTTCTTCGGCCTTCCCCCGCGCGGCGGCCCCGGTTTTTCGGCACCCAGGGAAGCCGAAACTTCCGAAACTTCCGAAGAGGAGGAGGATCGGGGCGAAGGCCCGCTCGAATATAAATCGATGCACCCCCCAACCCCGTCGTTCCGGCGAAAGCCGGAACCCATGAACACGAAGGTTCGAGGTCCCCACCGCCGGTGTCCATGGATCCCGGATCAAGTCCGGGATGACGTCTCCGGCCACCCCCACATCCAAACCGCCCCTTCCCGGCATCCTTGCTGATGAACCACCGGGAGCAGTAGCGTGAAACACATCCCCAGGCGGCAGGGCCCGCTCCGTATCTTCGACGAGGATAAGGACCGCCTCGTCATCCTCTTCCTCGCCAAGCACGCGCTGTCGGGCGGGGTGCCCGACGCCCGGGACGGCACCCACGCCGTCTACCATCACGAATTGCTCGAGACTCTGAGGATGGCGGGCCTGTTCGTCTCGGCCGCCAACAGCTACGACCGGATCTGGGAGCGCCCCGACGCCGATTTCGTCGTGCCCCTGCTCAACCGCGGCGGCTTCCTCAATTCGGAGATGCTGGCGCCGCTCCTCCTCACCCGCCACGGCCTGCCCTTCCTCGGCGCCGCGCCGATGCTTCGCGGCCTTTCCGACGACAAGCATCTGATGAAGACCGCCGCCCGGCTGCGCGGGGTGAAGGTGACCGACTGGGCGATCGTCCGGCGCGGCCAGGGCAAGGTCGAGCCGCCCCTTTTCCCCTGGGAGCGGCTGGTGGTGAAGCCCAATGCCAGCTCGGCCTCCTGGGGAGTCAGGATCCTCGACGATTGGGCCGAGGCCAGGGCCCATGCCGAATATATCCTCGCTTCCGGCCACGACGTCATCCTCGAGCCCTACGCGCCGCTGATCGACATCGCCGTCCCCGTCGTCGGCGCCGACGGCCCCTGGCTGCTCCCGCCGATGGGCTATTTCCCCGAAGTGCCCGGAATGCCGCGAAGCTACGAGGAGAAGCGCGGCCTGGTCGAGACGGGCGACGAGGACCCGCTGCAGATCGTCGACGATCCCGCTTTGGCCGGTCGCCTCGACGAGGCGGTGCGCGCGCTCCTGCCCGAGCTGTGGCCGTTCGATTATGGCCGCTTCGAGTTCCGCTACGACCCGGCGACCGACGACATCCGCTTCATGGAGGTCAACCTCTCCTGCAATTTGTGGTCGAAGAAGACCATCTCGCGCTCCGCCCGGACGCTCGGGGTCAGCCACGCCCGACTCGTCGAGACCATCCTCGCCCACAGCCTGCTCCGCCAGGGCGTGGTGAAGGACGTGGTGAGGCTCTACTGATGGCCGCGACCGCACGATTTTCCTCCTCTCCCGCGAAAAGGGGGCGAGGGGCGACCGAGAAAATTCGCTGTCCCGCGGCGTCCGCCTCATCCAAACTGAATCAAGGCGGCATCCTTACCCATGCCGGCAGAGCGCAGGGAGAGACGGTACGTGGATCAGGAACTTCTACTGGCCTTCATGGCGGCGGGGCTGTTCATCGCCGCCTTCCATTTCATGCGCCTGAGGCACGACAATCAGGACCAGAAGACGCTTCAGGAAGCGATAAGGGCCGATTCCCCGATCGCCGCCGATCTGTTCGAGCAGCTTCGCGACCGGCCGCGGCGGCGAAGCCAGACCACCGGAATCGTCCTGGTCGCGATCGCCGCGGCGATCATGGGCTCGGGCCTCATCCAGGGCGGCGAGCAGAATATCCGGAGCGCCGGCTCGGCCGCGCTGTTCCCGGCGCTGATCGGAATCGTCATCTACTGGCGCTCGCTGCTGAAAAGGCCGGGTGGCTGATCTCGCCCTCCAGGCGGACGAGGCGCTCGCCGCCGCCGCCGCGCGGGGCGAGGGCGCCGCGTTCGAGATCCTCGTACGCCGCCACGAGCGCGTCGTGAGGGGCTTCCTCACCCGCCTGGCCGGCCCGAGCCGGGCCGACGACCTCGCCCAGGACACCTTCCTCACCGCCTGGACCAAGGCCGCCGCCTTCACCGGCGAGGGCCGCTACAAGGGCTGGCTGATGCGGATCGCGTGGCGGACCTTCCTGATGGACGCGCGCGGACGCGGACGCCGGCTGCCCGAGCACCAGGGGACCGGAGCGATTCCGGAAGCGGCCGATCGCAGCGACGCCGAACGCGACCTCATCGTCGAGGACGCGCTCGGCCGGCTCAAGGAAGCCGACCGCGCGGCCGTCGTCCTGTGCCTGGTGCTGGGCCACAGCCACAGCGAGGCGGCGCAAATCCTCGACATGCCGCTCGGGTCGGTGAAGACCCGGGTCGCGCGGGGCAGCGCCCGGCTGCTCGAGCTCCTGGGAGACGATGATGACCCCGACGCCTGAGGCCCTCGCCCGACTCGCACGCCGCCTCGCTTTGCCCGACCGCGGCCCGGACGAGGCCTTCGTCGCCCGGGTCCGGCTGGCGCGAAGCGCCGCCGACCTCGCCCGCGAGGCCGAGCGCAGCCGCCGCGAGCAGCTGGTGATCGAGATCGGCGGCGGCGGCGCCCTGCTCTTCGCCGCCCACCAGCTCAGCCAGGTCGGCGAGCAGGCGGCGAGCCTCCTCGCCCCCGTCGCCACCAGCCTCGGCGGCCTCGCCTTGCTGGGCCTCGCGGCGGCGATAATGCTCTCCACCCTCGGCGGCGAGCGCGAAGGCCTCGCCTGATCCGTCATTGCGAGGAGCGCGGCGACGAAGCAATCGAAGGGGCTCCGAGCCCGCACGCCCCGTATTCAGAATCTCTATTCCCTTTTTGTTCTCCTTGTGTTCTATAGTCGGAACGGGCCGAATCGCGGTCCGTCCGGAGATGACGCGCGGTGGGAATTCTTGCCAGTCGCACTGCTCGCTTTGCTGCCGACTCGGGAGCCTCCGGCCGATCAAGTCTTCGCATAGGAGATCCGATCTTGAAGATATGCTGACCTCTGCAATTGGCAATGACGTATCCACTTCTGGTCTCGTCCATTCCGACCGCCACTAATCTACGCACTTGTGGATAGAATGCGCCACGTTTGTGAAGGTTTGGGGAAAATTATGCTCAGAATGGAAAGACCGAGCGAAGTTTATTTCGGATGGGCAGTCGCGGTGATTTCCGCGGGAAGCTCTAACCGCATCGTTCGAAAGGCCTAACGGCCGGCTTTAAGTGTGATTCGCGCCGTCACTGTCGCGCAACCAAAACGACGACCAGTAAGACGGTGCCAGTTTGCTATCTCCTCTGTCCGCCTACGCTGATTTGCGGGGCGCAGCAGTGAGTCGAGTCAGCGGCCTTGCCGAGTGGCAAGCTTCGGCGTAGTCCCGTTTCGCGCTCTAATCTTGATCGTGATGAGCGCCCGCACTCGCGGTGAACACAGGCACCGGCTTCGGTCGGGTGGCCTGCGGAATACAAGACCTTCGGGGAACACGCAGGGCGCGGTTCCCTGTGTTCACGCGCGATCAACCGCCCGGCTTGTCGGGCGCAGCGGTGACGCAGGGGAAGCTGTATGCAAGACGAGGCTGAAGAGCCCACCACCAAAACGAAATCCGCCAAACCGACTCGGAACGAGATCCTGCTCGTCGGAACGGCCTGGGCGCTGTTCGTCTTCGCGCTGCTCGTGGGCTACCGGACCTGGTCCGGCGGCTCGCATTAGGCTCCGTTACCCCCGCCCATGAACAGAATGGCTTCCTCTGTGAGGCGGGGGCGGGGGCCGGAGCGTAAGACCACGGGCGTTCCGGCCCCCATAATCTCGCTGGCCTCGCGGCTGCTGTTCCTGTCGCAATGGAGCCGGCAGACCGGCCTTGGAATTGTCCTCGTCGCGAAGGGCGCGGCGGTGAAGCAGGCCCGGCTGCGCGGCTGCCGGCCCGGTCCCGGCGAGGAAAGGCGCTGGATGCCCGACGAGGATTCGAACCTCGATTGACGGAGTCAGAGTCCGCTGTCTTACCATTAGACGATCGGGCAGTGCGGGCCGCGAAATAGGACCCGCCCTTCCTCGGGTCAAGGGCGGCGCCCGTTTCTACTCGGCCGGGACCGCGGCCGGCGGAGGCCGGCGGCCGACCAGCCGGACCAGCCGCGGCAGCGGCGCGTTGCGCTCCATCCATTCGGCATAGTCGCGATAGGCGGGGTCGGCCGACAGATGGCGCTCCTCGGTCCGCGCCCGCCAGTAATAGATGCCGGCGACCACGGCCATGATGAAGCTGTTGCGGACCATGTCGGTCATGTTGCCGGTGGTCGCGAAGAACGGCAGCGTCGCAAGGCACCAGAAGATGTTCTTCGACACATAGGCCGGGTGCTTGGTCCAGGCATAGGGGCCGTGGGTGAGGATGCCGCGGTGGGTGAGGTTGGAGAATCGGATCCCGAAGGCGACCGTCGCCCAGGCGTAGATCGCCGTCAGCGCGACGAGGAGGAAGGCGACGAGGGCCATCAGCAGGGGATAGCCGTCGAGCCAATAGTTCCAGCCGCCCTCGCCCATCGTCCCGGGATGGTAGTCGAGCGGCCCGCCCGGGCCCATCAGGACGAAGGGCGGATAGCAGATCAGCGCCGCCGTCCAGCCCGCCGCATAGGGATTGGCCGACCGGATATGGGCGTCGAGCGGCTTCATGGTCAGAGCGTAGCCGACCGTCGCGAAGACGGTGTCGATCATGAACATGGCCGTGATCAGCCAGCGCGTCAGGCTCACCAGAGTCTCGGTGATCTCGTGGCCCGCGGGCGCCACCGTGCCCATCCAATTGCCCGGCACGATCGCGATCATGAAGGCCATGAAGAAGCCTTTGACCGCCCAGCAGCGCAGATGCTCGTAGACCGCCTCGCGCTCGACGAGGCTCGATTTGCCGATCAGCAGCTGGCCGAAATGCCAGGCGCCGTCGCGCGGCTCGACCAGCCTTCGGTCGAGCCAGATCACATAGGGGATGGACAAGGCGAGGAGCGGGCCCGCCGCATAGCCCATCACTTCCATCGAGAACGAATAGATGCCGCCCCAATACCAGCGCCCGACGCAGTAGAGGAAGCCGATTCCCGCCCAGGTCGCCCAAAGGCCGGCGATCTTGACCAGGCTGAAATCGAGCGCTTCCGAAATCGGCCGCGGCGGTCCCGCCCAGTCGATCCCGGTCGAGGGCCGGCGGAAGACCTTGTCGACGAGGAGCGACCACAGGACCATCGGCACTCCGCAGGCGAGCAGAGCGAGCAGGGCGCCGCCAGGTCCGGAAAGCCCGAAGGCCCGGGCGGCCGCCACCCAGGCGAACAGGCCGGCGAGGCCGGCGATTCCGACGCCCGTGCTGACCGCGGAGCGGGGCCGCGGATCGAGCCGCGTCTCGGTGACGATCTTGGCCTCGGCGTTCATCGGCCCGGGCTTAGGCCGAAAATGGTAAGCAAGCCGTGAACGATTCGTCGTCCCGGCGATTGCGTCCGTTCCGGCCCTAATCCCCAATCCGCTGTAAGAGGTTCTTAAACGTCTGGACGGCTAAGCCTTTTCACCGGCGGACAGTGTGGGGCTTGCCCGTCGCAGGCGATGGCCGGGAGTGATGATGCTGTCGAACGAATGCCACGAGGAGACGACCTTCTCCTTCTCGCGCCAGGCGCCTAAGCCGCCTGAGCGCCGGCGCGCGACGCGGCATATGACCATTCTTCGCGTAGGCGCCCTGATCGGCCCCGTCGGGCGCGAGCTCTGCCTCATCCGCAACATCTCGGCGGGCGGCCTCATGGCCCACGTTTATTCGCACCACCCCGTCGGCTCGGCGGTGGCGATCGAGCTGAAGAGCAACCAGCCGGTGCCGGGAAAGGTGGCCTGGGCCGACGAGTCGAACATCGGAGTCGCGTTCGACGCCCCGATCGACGTCGAGGAGATGCTGTCGAGCCACGCGGCGCTCGAATCGGGCTGGCGGCCGCGCCTCCCCAGGGTCGAGGTCGACCGGCTGGCGACCCTGCGCTGCGGCGCCCGGCTCTACGGAGTCAACACCCGCGACATCAGCCAGGGCGGGGTCAAGGTCGAGACCGACCAGCCGATCGAGGTCGGCCGCGAGATCGTGCTCACCATGGAGAAGTTCAGGCCGGTGGCGGGCGTCGTCCGCTGGTGCCAGGGCGGACTCGCCGGAATCGCCTTCAACCACCTCATCCCTTTCCACGAGCTGATGGAATGGCTCCGGCCGCCGGCCGCCGCCAAGCGCTGAACCTCGTCATCCCCGCGAAAGCGGGGATCCAGCGGAAGTTGGTACCCGATACAAAAGCCCGGCCGGATTCCCGCGTGCACGGGAATGACCGGCCCTCCCCACGTTGACAGCCCCCGCCCCTTTCGCCAATGGGACGCCCTCCCTAACTGGGTGCCTCCTGGACAGGTGGCCGAGTGGTTAAAGGCAGCAGACTGTAAATCTGCCCGGGTTTCCCGTACGCTGGTTCGAATCCAGCCCTGTCCACCAGAGCGCTGACCGGCTCTCTTTCGCCCTCCCGAGGAGCCGACTTACCCCTGCTGGAGACTTCCGTTTATGAGTGGCAGATACACGTTCGTCGACATCGAGACTTGCGAGATGTGCCAGGCCCCTGCGTCCGAGCACCGCATGCTGGGCATGCGGCTCAACCGCAGTCAGGGTCGAGCGCCCCGCTCCAGGCCCGGCATCGCGGTGGGCGTGATGAAATGCGGGCAGTGCGGCCTCATCTTCGCCAATCCGCTTCCGATCCCGGCCGACATCTCGGACCATTACGGCCTTCCTCCGGAGGATTATTGGCGCCCGGAATATTTCGAGATCGACCCCGCCTATTTCGCCGCCGAGATCGCCACCGCCAGGAAGCTGGTGGGATTCCGGCCGGGCATGAAGGCGCTCGATATCGGCGCCGGTCTGGGCAAGGGGATGAAGGCGCTGGAGGCGGGTGGGTTCGACGCCTACGGCATCGAAGCTTCGAAGAGCTTCCGGGACGCCGCCATCGGCCGAATGGGGGTCGATCCCGACCGGATCCGCCACTGCCCGATAGAGGAAGCGGAATTCGGGCCGGAGTTCGACTTCATCACCTTCGGCGCCGTGCTCGAGCACCTCTACCATCCCGCCGAAACGATCGAGCGGGCGCTGTCATGGCTCGCTCCCGGCGGAGTCATCCAGGCCGAGGTCCCATCTTCCTCACACCTGCTGCCCCACCTCTTCAACCTCTATTACCGCCTCTGGGGGACCAATTACGTCACCCATATCAGCCCCATGCATCCGCCGTTCCACTTGTACGAATTCGGCCTCAAATCCTTCCAGGCCCATGGCGAGAGGGCCGGCTACCAGGTCAAGCAGCACGAATTTCACGAGTTCGGAGTTTATTTCCTCCCCATTCCCCGCATCCTCCAAACGCCGCTCTCGAGCTGGATGCGGCGCAGGGACCGGGGCATGCAGCTGACCGTGTGGCTCGGCAAAGCCTAGGATCCGTCCTCGATACCGGCAACGGCCCTGACGGGACGGAGGGGACCGCGAGCGAGGGAGAGGGCTTGCCCGCCGAAGCCGGGTTCGCCTAAAGGGCGAAGACGCGGCGGGCGGGTGTAGCTCAATGGTAGAGCAGAAGCCTTCCAAGCTTACGACGAGGGTTCGATTCCCTTCACCCGCTCCAGCCGCCTTCCCGTCATTCCCGCGCCCCGCTCAGCCTCCGAGCCGTTTCGCCCTCGCCACCAGATAGGCATGGAGGGCGTCGATCTCGGCGTCGGAGAGGTGGCTGAAGTCCTCCTTCGAGATATTTGCCATCAGCCCCAGGTCCCGGCCGTCGGGCGGACGGCCGGTGCGCATCAAGGCCCGGAATTGGGCGGGGTCGTAGCCCGCGGCGGCGCTCAGGTCCGGACTTTTCTCGTCCGGGCCCGCGGAGCCGCCCGTCAGGGCCGGGCCGTGACATTCCGAGCAGGCCGTGGCGGCGAGGTGGCGGGCCGCTTCATGCTCCGGGCCCAAAGCGATCGGCAGCTGGCGGCGATATTCGGCGACCCGCTCCGGTCCCGCCTGGAACGCGCCGAGCACCAGGCCGAGGCGGCCGAGCGGGCCGGCGCTCAGGCCCTTCGTCTGCCCCTCGGCCCGGGGCAGGGTCCGGATCCAGGCGACCAGGGAGGCGGTCTCACCGTCGGTGAGGCGCGAATACATGGGCGAGGGCATGATGAAGAGGCCTCGTCCGTCATGGCCGATACCCTGGCGAATACCCGCGGCGAGCTGCTGGTCGCTCACTTTGGCCGCGATCTCGGTGATGTTGGGCGCGAAGACCTTGGCGACGCCCGGAGCGTCGAACATCAGCTTCCCCTTGAGCCCTTCGCCATGGCAGCTGAGGCAGCCGAGAACCCGCGCCAGCCGCGGCGCCTCGGCCGTTTCCGCCGCGGTCGGCGGGGGCAGCGACTCGGCCGCGGCCTTATGTTGGCGACCCAGGATCATCTCCGACCAGGCGAAGATCACGATCGCCGCGACGATCAGAAGCGCGATCAATCCCCCGAGGCCGATCCCGGCCCACCGCAACGCCTTCCTCATCGGCGACTCCCCCGAATCCCGGCCAGATTGGTCTCACGAACCCGATCGGTCGACAAGGGGTGGGAAGATGAAGGGATCCGCTCTTTCCCGGCTCCCGGCCCGCCCCCTTCACCCGGCGTTCAGGCGCTGAAAGCCGAGGTTCAGCTTGGCGGGACGGTCGGAGTACGATGACCGGTCGAAGCGTGCTTTCGCGAGCGGAACGAGGGCCGGAACCCAGCCGTTCCTTCTCCTGAATCCCAAGGAGTCCCGTCATGCGTAACCTCATCCTGCTCGCCGGCACCGTCGCGCTCGCCCTCGCCGCGCCGGCCTCGGCCGAAAAAGGCGGCAAGGGCGGCGGCCACGGCCAGGGCGGCGGCAAGCCCGCCAAGGTCGAGCGCGGCGGTGGCCCTGGCGGCGGCGGGCACCAGGCGCGCATGGCGAAGCCGGCCAAGGCCGAGCGGAACGGCTTTCGAGCCGAGCGACCGGCAAGGGTCCAGCGCCAGGCGTTCCGCGCCGAACGGCCCGCCAAGGCCGAGCGCCGAGCCTTCCGCGCCGAGCGGCCCGAGCGGGTGGTCCGGCGCTCGATCCGCGACGAGCGCCGGCACGACGTCTTCGTCCGCCGCGCCGGCGAGGAGCGCCGCGACTTCGGCCGGGTCGGCCGCGACGTCCGCCGGACATCCGACTTCCGCCCGGTCGAGCCCCGCTTCGCCGGTTACGATCGCTTCTGCCCCCCGGGTCTCGCCAGGAAGGGCAATGGCTGCCTGCCGCCGGGCCAGGCGAAGAAGCTCTTCGCCCGCGGCCAGAGGATCGAGCGCGGCTGGTTCGAGGGCTATCGCGTGCCCGTCGCCTATCAGGGCTTCTACCAGGACACGCCGGACTATTATTACAGCTACGACGACAGCGGCTACATCTACCGCGCCGACCGTGGCAGCGACCTGATCAGCGCGATCATCCCGCTCTTCGGCGGCGGCTTCGGGATCGGCCAGCCGCTTCCGGCCGGCTATGACGCCTACAATCTGCCGATTCAGTATCGCGACGATTATTACGACAATGACGAATCGCTCTACCGCTACGGCGACAACGCGATCTACCGGGTCGACGAGCAGTCCGGCCTGATCGAGGGCATCGTCGCCCTGCTCGGCGGCGGCCTCAACGTCGGTCAGGCGCTGCCGGACGGCTTCGACGCCTACAATCTGCCGATGGAGTATCGCGACGACTATCAGGACGACGACGATTACAATTACCGTTACGCCGACGGAAACATCTACCAGGTCGACGCCAAGACCCAGATGATCCAGGCGATCGTCGAGATGCTCGCCTGAAGGAGCCTGAGCCGATGAAGAAATCCTTGTTCGCCGCCGTCCTGCTGCTCGCCGCTTGCGGGCAGGAGGGCGGCAATTCGGCATCGGATTCGAACGGCGCGGCCCCGAAGGCCGAGGCCAAAGACGAGCAGCCGAAGACCAGCCTGCTGCAGGCGCTGGGAGGCTCGGCCGATCACAAGACGCTCGCCGACGCGGTGCGGACGGCGGGCCTCGACGAGACCCTGTCGGGGGCTCAGCCCTACACCTTGTTCGCGCCCACCGAGGCGGCGTTCGGGAAGAGTCCGGCCCCGCGAGACAAGGGCCAGCTGGTCGCGCTCCTCACCGGCCACATCGTCCCCGGAGTTGTCACCACGGCCGACCTCGATCGGGCCATCGAGCGCGGCAAGGGCAAGGCCCGGCTCGCCACCGTCGGCGGAGGCAATCTGAGCTTCGGCCGCGAGGGCGATTCGGTGATCGTCACCGACTCCGCCGGCGGCCGGGCCCGGATCACCGGCGCCGAGCGGCTCGCCTCGAACGGAGTCGTCCACGACGTCGACGGGGTGCTGGGGAGCCGCTGATCGTCATTGCGAGGAGCGAAGCGACGAAGCAATCCAGCGGGCGTCCGACGCCGAACCGGATTGCTTCGCTTCGTTCGCAATGACGAGCCTGCACCGAATCTGCACAGCCTTCGCGCCATGATCTGAACCGCCGCCCATCGCGGTTCGACGCGCCTCGTCCATCATCGCGCCATGGAACTCACCGCCCCCGCCGCCGCCGCGGCTCCGCTCCGCCGCTTCCGTCGCTTCAGCTTCGTCCAGAAAATCGCGCTGGCCGCGGCCCTCGTCGCCCTCGCCGACCATCTTTTCTTCTTTCAGCGGGCGGGCTCCACCGTCGGCCTGTTCGCGGTCGCCTTGCTGATCGCGATCCTCGTCGCCACTCCCGCGATCGGCCGAAGCAAGCCCGCGCTGGCGGCCGCAGCCGCCGCGCTGCTCTTCACGGCGATCCTGGGCGACGACCCCTCGCCGCTCGCCGTCTTCCTGTTCCTCGGCGCCGTGGCCTTGGCCGTGCTCCTTCCCCGCACCGGAGCCTTCGACGATGGCTGGCGCTGGGCGAAGCGCCTCGTCCTGCACGCCTTTCTCACCCCGATCGCGCCCATGCTCGACTGGCTTCGACTGCGCAGCGTCCGCCGCCGCCGCGGCCCGGCGCGGGTGGCCGCGGCCCTGCCCTTGTTCGCCTTGCCGATCCTCGGCAGCGCCCTGTTTCTCGCCCTGTTCAGCGCCGCCAACCCGCTCATCGCCGACGTCTTCGCCCGGGTCGACCTGCTGGTCGTGGTGGGCGGCTTCTCAATCACCCGGCTGGCCTTCTGGGCCCTGACCACCCTGCTCGTCTGGAGCCTGCTGCGGCCGCCCCGCATCCTGCTCGCGCCCCGCACGGTCCGCGACGGGCAGCTCGCCCTCCCGGGGGTAAGCCCGGCCTCGGTCGCGCTCTCGCTCCTCGCCTTCAACCTCCTCTTCGCGCTCCAGAACGGCCTCGACATCGCGTTCCTGTGGAGCGGCGCGCCGCTGCCCGGCGACATGACCCTGGCCGCTTACGCCCATCGCGGCGCCTATCCGCTGATCGCCACGGCCCTGCTCGCCGCTTTGTTCGTCCTCGTCACCCTGCGCGCCGGCACCCCGACCGGCGAGAGCCCCCTGGTCCGCCGACTGGTCTACGTCTGGATCGCTCAGAACGTCGTCCTCGTCGCCTCCACCATGCATCGCACCCTCGATTATATCGAAGCCTATTCGCTCACCCGCCTGAGGATCGCGGCCTTGATCTGGATGGCCTTGGTCGCGATCGGACTGGTCCTCATCTGCGTCCGGCTGTGGCGCCGGAAGAGCGGCCCCTGGCTGATCAACGCCAATCTCGCCGCCGCCCTCCTCGCTTTGTCCGCCTGCTCGGCCATCGATCTCGGCGCCATGGCCGCCCGCTGGAACGTCCGCCACGCCCGCGAGGTCGGCGGCGCCGGGGTCCGGCTCGACCTGTGCTATCTGGGCAATCTCGGCCCCTCCGCCTTGCTGCCGCTGATCGAGCTCGAAAGCCGCCCGATCGGCCCGCGCTTCCGCGAGCGGGCGAGCTGGACCCGCAACCTGATCATGGACCGGCTCGCGACCTCACAGGACGACTGGCACGGCTGGACCTTCCGCAACGCCCGCCGGTCGGCCGAGGCCAGGCGGCTGGTCGCCCAGCGCCGGCTGCCGCGCTTCTCGGCCGACATTCGCGGCTGCGACGGCCGGCGGGCCGCCGTCTCAGGCTTTGACACGCGCCGCCAGGGGATGTGACATGTACGCGATGAGCCACAAGATCCTCCTCGTCGACGACGACGCCCATATCCGCCAGCTGCTCGCCTTCGCGCTCGGCAAGGCGGGGATGAAGACGACCGAGGCCGGCGACGGCGAAGCGGCGCTGAAGGAGGTCGAGCGCGAGCGGCCCGACCTCGTCGTGCTCGACATCAACATGCCGCGGATGGACGGCCTCGAAGTCTGCCGACGTTTGCGTGCGCAAGGCGATCTTCCGATCCTCTTCCTCTCTTCGAGAGACGACGAGATCGACCGAGTACTCGGCCTCGAGCTCGGCGGCGACGACTATGTCGTGAAGCCCTTCTCCCCCCGCGAAGTCGTCGCCCGAGTCAGCGCCATCCTCAAGCGCGGCGGCCGGGCGCTGGCCGAGGCGGGTCCGAAGAGCGCGCTCGTCCACAACCGGCTCCGCCTCGATCCCGAAGCCTGGGAAGCGCATTGGGACAAGGTCCAGGTGCCGGTCACCGTCACCGAGTTCCAGCTCCTCCAATTGCTCGCCAGCCTGCCCTCCAAGGTCTTCACCCGCGACTCGATCATCGACCGGCTCCACGGCCCCGGCTTCGCCATCACCGACCGCACGATCGACAGCCACATCCGCAACCTTCGCGCCAAGTTCGCGGCGCTGGGCGGCGGCGACCTGATCGAGACCCGCGCCGGGATCGGCTACCGGATCGGCCGCTGCCTAGGGCAGGACCCGGCTTGATCCGACCGCTGAAGGATTATGCCAAGCGCCACTGGCCGGCGCTCAGGCTCCGCACCCTGCTCTTCCTCACCTTGCTGTTCGTCGCGGCCCTGCCCGGCATCGGCGCCGTCTTCCTCCGGGTCTATGAGAACACCCTCGTCCAGCAGACCGAGGCCGAGCTGATCGCCCAGGGCGCCGTGCTCGCCGGCGCCTACCGGGCCGCCTGGCCGGAGCCGTTCACCGATCCGCCGCCCGGCCCGCTCCGGCCCGAGCGCCCGACCATCGACCTGCGCTCGATGCCGGTGCTCGCCCAGCAGCCGGACGCCCGGCCCTCGCGCTGGCCGCCCGACCCAAGCGCCGCCCGCGCCGCCTCGGCACTCAAGCCGGTCGTGATCGACACCGCCCGGACGACCCTTGCGGCGGTCCGGCTGATGGACGTCCACGGCACGGTGGTGCTCGGGCGCGGCGATATCCGCTTGTCCTATCTTCATCTGCCCGAGGTCGCCGCGGCGACGACCGGCCAGACCCGCACGGCGCTTCGCGAGCGCGGCGACTATAGCCCACGCTACGCGCTCGAATGGCTGAGCCGGGCTTCCAACATCCGGGTCCATTACGTCCGCCCCATCGTCGCCGGCGGCAAGGTGATCGGCGTGCTCATGCTCAGCCGGAGCCCACGCGGCCTGTTCCTCGGAATCTATCAGGATCGCGGCAAGATCGCGCTCGGGGTGGCGCTCATCTTCCTGACCCTGCTGCTTCTCGCCGGCTTGCTCTCGCGCGGAATCTCGCGGCCGATCGAGGCGCTGAGCGAGGCGACCCAGAACGTCGCCCGCGGCGCGGTCGCGGTGCCGGAGCCGCCGCCGACCGCCGCGGTCGAGATCCGCAACCTCTACGTCAACTTCGCCGCCATGGCGGACCGGATCGAGCGCCGCTCGCGCTATCTCAAGGATTTCGCCGCCGCGGTCAGCCATGAGCTCAAGACCCCGATCGCCGGGATCAAGGGCGCCCTCGAGCTGCTCGCCGAGCATCCGGAGATGAGCGAGGAGGAAAGACGCCGCTTCCTCGGCAATGCCGGCGCCGACGCCGACCGGCTCTCGCATCTCCTGCGCCGGCTGCTCGACCTCGCCCGGGCGGACATGGCGGTCGCTCCGGAGGATGCGGCGACTCCTTTGGAAGGGGCCGCCCTCAAGGTCGCCGACGCCCATCGCCGCCGGGACTTCGCGGTCGAGGTGGCGCTGGCCGGGTTGCCCGACGTCGCGGCGCCGGCGGAGCTTCTCGAAGCCGTGCTCGAGACCCTGGTCGAGAACAGCCGCCAGGCGGGCGCGAAGCGGGTGACGATCGCCGGCCGGGCCGAGCGCTCGAAGGTCCGCCTCACTCTGGCCGACGACGGCCACGGAGTCGCCGAGGCGGACCGGGAGCGAATCTTCGAACCCTTCCACACCAGCCGCCGAGGCGAGGGCGGATCGGGCCTCGGCTTGTCCATCGCCCGCTCGCTTCTGACCGCCTGCGGAGGCACGATCGCGGCGCGGCCGAGCGAAGCGGGCGCCCTGTTCGAGCTCTGCCTGCCCATCGCCTAGGCCGTCATTGCGAGGAGCGCCAAGCGACGATAGCTTTCGCTCACAATGACGGACAGCCCCCCTTCCCGCTCGACTTGCGGCCCGTCCCGACGGATACTCGCCGCTCGAATCGAGGGGTAATCCAAAGGTCATGTCCGTTCGTCCATTCCTTTGCCTCGCGCTCGCCGCGATGGCCGCGCTCGGCGGATGCGCCGCGGCGCCGAGAGCGCCCGCGACCACGCTCGCGGACGCCGGCCTCAAGGCCACCGGCAGCTTCAGCACCGAGGTCCGCAACGTCGCCACCCAGCTTCGCGAGGCCGACGCCGCGGACAGCTTCACCCGCACCTGGGAGCTGTGCCAGAGCCCGGCACCCGGCGTCTGCGTCCCCAGCGTCACTCCGGAACGCCTTTCGGTCCAGCGCAACGGGCTGGCCGACGTCGTCGACCTCCGGGCCAGGGCGATCGACCAGCTCGGCGCCGCTTATTCGGCGTTCAAGGAGGAAGCGGCCTACGACCAGAGCACCGACCTGCAGGGCGCGACCAAATCGGCGATCGATTCGGCCAACAGCTTCGGGCAGGCCTCCGCCGCTCTGAACAAGGGCAAGCGCTTCATCCCGGCCGTCCCCGGCGAGGTCGGCGCACTGCTCGACTTCGGCTTCGGAGTCCTCGGCGACCGCTTGCAGCGCAAGCGGCTCCTTCGCGCCAATCGCGAGATCGCCCAGGCGGTCCTCCAGCTCCGCAACGGAATGCAGAACGAGCTCGAGGTGTTCCTGACCCTCACCGACTATCTGGTCGGCAAGCGTACCGCCGCCCGCCTGGTCTTCTACGATGCCGAGCTGACCTCGCCGATGACGATCATGACTCCCCTGGCGGAGCAGCTCGATGTGACCCTCGTCCCCGGCGCGGAGAGCATGATCGCCAGCTCGCCGGCGCTTCGGACCGCGCTCCGGGCGACGATGGAGGCCAATTCGAGGGTCGAGGTGCTCGAGGCGCAGGGCCGCTACCGCGCCGGCATTGCCGGTCTCGACGCTCTGCTTCGCCAGCATCGCGAGCTCGAGACCAAACAGAGCGTGACCCTCGGCGATGTCGAACGGATCATCGACCAGCTCAACGCCTCGCTCGCCAAATACGCCAGCAAGCCGCCGCCGGACCAGCAAGCGCAAGGCCAAGGGCAAGACCAAGGGCAGCAGCAGCAACAACAGCAACAGCAGTAGGGAATCAGAGCCATGCCCAGCACCCCGAACGACCGGCTCACCGTGATCTACAACGCCTACAAATCCGCCTTCGCCCGGCGTGCCACCGATCTGAAGCAGGCGACGACGTCGGCGCAGGTGCAGGCGATCATGGACAATGTCGACGCGCTCGAAGGCAGCTATCTCGACGCCGCCCGGCAGTCCCTGGACGCGACCGGCCCCGACATCGAGGCCTGCTACCAGGCGGCGCTGTCGGCGACCGAGGCGGTGGAGAAAGCCTATGCCCAGGGCAAGGCGCTCGCCGAGCGCATCACCGCGGTCGCCGGCGTGGTGACGGCGGTCGGCAACCTGGTGACGACGGCCGCGGGGGCGGCCGCTTAGCCGTCATTGCGAGCGTAGCGAAGCAATCCAGCGCTGAGTTCGTCGAGCGCCGAGAGCTGGATTGCTTCGTCGCGACGCTCCTCGCAATGACGGCCTATTCGAACTCCAGGATCACCGCGTCGACCGCGAGGCTCTCCCCCGGCTTGGCCGAGACCGACTTCACGACCCCCGTTTTCTCGGCCCGAAGGATGTTCTCCATCTTCATCGCCTCGACGACGGCGAGCGGCTGCCCGGCCTCGACCTTGTCCCCTTCGCCGACGTTGAGAGCGGTCAG
The DNA here is from genome assembly GCA_963850005.1 of uncultured Alphaproteobacteria bacterium. Taxonomy (GTDB): domain Bacteria; phylum Pseudomonadota; class Alphaproteobacteria; order Sphingomonadales; family Sphingomonadaceae; genus Allosphingosinicella. Next base: position 46,997 of record CAWKJG010000003.1, on the reverse strand, counting down.
CAGGCCCGGCATCGGGCACAGCAGATATCTGGAAAGGTCCGGCGGCACCTTCTCGATCATGAAGCGGCTGAGCTCGGCGACATGGGCCGGAAGCACCTCGACGAGATGGGAGGCGCCGCGAGTGGTCAGCCGCCATTGCCGGCCGCGGCGCGCCACCTGGACGATCCGGCTTCGGCCGTCGATCATGGCTTTGACCAGCCGCTGGCCCGGCTCCCAGCGCCCGATCACCTCGCGCCCCTCGCCCTCGTCCAGATAAGCGAGCAGGCCGCCTTCGAAGCCGTCGAAGCGGATAGCGAAGCCGCGGCCGCCGAGACGGACCACCCGCGCCTCCGGCGGCGTGACCGGAGCGCCGAGCTGGCCGCTGACCGAACAGGCGCGGGCCTCGGTCTCCATCGCCAGCATCGCTCCGATCGTCGCCAGATCCTCGATCAGCCGGTCGTCCGCCGGAGCGCCCTCGAAGCCCTCGGGATATTCCTCGGCGATGAAGCCGGTGGTGAGCCGCCCCTCGCGGAAGCGCGGGTGCTGCATCAGCGCGGAGAGGAAATCGACATTGTGGCCGATTCCCTCGAGCACGAACGAATCGAGCGCCTCGATCTGCCGGTCGATCGCCGCCTCCCGGGTCGGCGCCCAGGTGATCAGCTTGGCGATCATCGGATCGTAGAACATCGAGACTTCGCCGCCCTCCTCGACTCCGTCGTCGATTCGGGTCAAAGATTGCTCGGGCTCCTCGTCCGTTCGTGTCGAGCGAAGTCGAGACATCCCGTCGAGCGCAGCCGAGACCAGGGCCTCGGCTTCGCTCGGCTTAGCCCCTCGACTTCGCTCGGGGCGAACGGTGTAACGCATTTCGACTTCCGGGCTCTGTGACGGTGAGCGGTACCGAACCAACCGCCCGGTCGAGGGCAGGAAGCCGCGATACGGGTCCTCCGCATAGACCCGGTTCTCGATCGCCCAGCCGTTAAGCTTCACCTCGTCCTGGCCGAAGGGCAAATCCTCGCCCGCCGCGACCCGGATCATCAGCTCGACGAGATCGAGGCCGGTCACTTCCTCGGTCACCGGATGCTCGACCTGGAGGCGGGTGTTCATTTCCAGGAAGTAGAAGCTTCGGTCGCCGCCGGCGATGAACTCGACCGTGCCGGCGCTGTAATAGCCGACCGCCCTGGCGAGCGCGACCGACTGCTCGCCCATCGCCTTGCGCATCTCGGGCGTGACGAAAGGCGACGGCGCCTCCTCGACCACCTTCTGGTGGCGCCGCTGGACCGAGCATTCGCGCTCGCCGAGATAGAGGAGGTGGCCGGCCTTGTCGCCGATCAGCTGGATCTCGATGTGGCGCGGGTTCTCGACGAACTTCTCGATGAAGACTCGATCGTCGCCGAAGCTCGCCAGCCCCTCGCGCTTGGTCGCCTCGAAGCCCTCGCGGACGTCCGTCTCGCTATAGGCGAGCCGCATGCCCTTGCCGCCGCCGCCGGCCGAGGCCTTCATCATCACCGGATAGCCGATCTCGCCGGCGATCCTCACCGCATGCTCGGTATCGCCTATTTCGCCGACGAAGCCGGGCACGACGCTGACCCCCGCCTCGAGCGCGAGCTTTTTGGACTCAATCTTGTCGCCCATGGCGGCGATCGCCCCGGGCGGCGGCCCGATGAAAGCGATTCCCGCCTCCTCGAGCGCCCGGGCGAAGCTCTCGCGCTCGGACAGGAAGCCGTAGCCGGGATGGACCGCCTCGGCGCCCGTCGCCCGGCAGGCGTCGATGATCAATTCGGCCTTGAGATAGGATAAGCTCGCCGGCGGCGGCCCGAGCCTGACCGATTCGTCGGCCAGCTTCACGTGCGGCGCCCGCGCGTCGGCGTCCGAATAGACGGCGACGGTGGCGATCCCCATCTTCCGGGCGGTGCGAATGACCCGGCAGGCGATCTCGCCGCGGTTGGCGATCAGGATTTTAGAGAACATCACCCTCTTCCGTCATTCCCGCGAAAGCGGGAATCCAGTGCAGTCGCAGTGACTAGGCTGGACGGGGAGGGAAGGGAAGAAGCTGGATCCCCGCTTTCGCGAGGATGACGGAGCGGCCACGGCATCAGTTGAGCGTATCCATCCACATGAAGAGAAAGCTGCCCATGCCCATGCCGAGCAGCCCCATCGACGCCAGCGTGTAGCGGTGGAGTTTGCGTGGCAGCGCCTGGGCGGAAGCGCGGGCATAGGCGATCGCGTTGGCGGTGGTGAGCGCCAGCGTCCCGGCCAGGGCGATGGCGATGACGGCGATGACGATATTCGTCGTCTTGATGTCGCTTCGGTCGGCCGTCTGGGTCAGAGTCAGCACGCCGCCGAGCGCAAGGATCGACAAGGTCGTCAGGAATTTGGAGAAATCGTAAAGCAGGCTCTCGCCATAGGTTTCGGAAGCGGAACCCGCCTTGGGCTCGACCGGCCTGTCCTCGTCGATCATTCCGCCGCTTCCTCGATCGGGGGCATGTTGTGGCCGAGGAGCCTCAGCACTTCGCCCGCCGCGTCGACCAAATTGGTGCCGGGGCCGAAGATCGCCTGCACCCCCGCCTCGCGAAGCATGTCGTAATCCTGGGCGGGGATGACCCCTCCGACCACGACCTTGATGTCCGGCCGGCCCAGCTCGCGCAAATGCCCGATCAGCTCCGGCACCAGGGTCTTGTGCCCCGCCGCGAGGCTCGAGGCTCCAACCACGTCGACCTCTTTCTCCACCGCGAGCCGGGCGCTCTCCTCGGGCGTCTGGAAGAGCGGCCCCGGAACCACTTCGAAGCCGAGGTCGGCAAAGGCCGAAGCGACCAGGTTGGCGCCGCGGTCGTGACCGTCCTGGCCCATCTTGGCGACCAGCATTCGCGGCTTGCGCCCCAGTCGCCGCTCGATCGCGGCCACGCCGGCGCCGGCGCGGTTCCAGCGCGGATCGCCTTCATAGGCGCCGCCGTAAATCCCCTTCACCGGCTCCGGAGTCGTGCCGTAGCGGCCGAAAGACATCCTCGAGCGCCTGGCTGATCTCGCCCAGGGTCGCCCGCGCCCGAGCCGCCTCGACGGCCAGGGCGAGCAGATTGGAATCGCCCTTCGCGCCCTCGCGCAGGGCATCGAGCGTCGCCTGGGCCGCGGCTTCGTCCCGTTCCGCCCGGACCTTCCCGAGCCGCGCCACCTGGCCGGTACGGACCTTGTCGTTGTCGATCTGGAGGATGTCGAGATGCGCCTCGTCCTCCAGCCGGTAGCGATTGACCCCGACGATCACGTCCTCGCCGCGGTCGGCCCGGGCCGCCCGCGCCGCCGCCGCTTCCTCGATCCGCCGCTTGGGCAGGCCTTCGGCGACGGCCGAGGTCATGCCCCCCAAGCCTTCGACTTCCTCGATCAGGGCCCAGGCCTTGTCGGCCAGCTCCTGGGTCAGGCTCTCGATGAACTAGGAGCCGCCGAGCGGGTCGGCGACATTGGTGATCCCGCTCTCCTCGGCGAGGATGAGCTGGGTGTTGCGGGCGATCCGCGCCGAGAAATCGGTCGGAAGAGCGATCGCCTCGTCGAAGCTGTTGGTGTGCAGCGACTGGGTCCCGCCGAGCACCGCCGCCATCGCCTCGATCGCGGTCCGGACGATGTTGTTATAGGGGTCCTGCTCGGTCAGCGACACGCCCGAAGTCTGGCAATGGGTGCGCAGCATCAGCGATTTGGGGTTCTTCGCTCCGAACCCCTCCATGATCCGGTACCAGAGCGTGCGCGCCGCGCGCAGCTTGGCGATCTCCATGAAGAAGTTCATGCCGATGCCGAAGAAGAAGCTGAGGCGGGGCGCGAAGGCGTCGACGTCGAGGCCCTTCGCCTTGGCGACCCGGACATATTCCATGCCGTCCGCGAGCGTGTAGGCAAGCTCCTGGACCGCCGTCGCCCCGGCTTCGAGCATATGATAGCCGCTGATCGAGATCGAATTGAACCGCGGCATGTGCTCGGACGTGTAGGCGATGATGTCCGCCACGATCCGCATCGAAGGCTCGGGCGGGTAGATGTAGGTGTTGCGGACGGCGAACTCCTTGAGGATGTCGTTCTGGATCGTGCCCGACAGCTGGGCCTGACCGACGCCCTGCTCCTCCGCCGCGACGATGTAGAAGGCCATGACCGGGAGCACCGCCCCGTTCATCGTCATCGAGACCGACATGGTGTCGAGCGGAATCCCGTCGAACAGGATCTTCATGTCCTCGAGCGTGTCGATCGCGACGCCCGCCTTGCCGACGTCGCCGGCGACCCGGGGATGATCGCTGTCGTAGCCGCGGTGCGTGGCGAGATCGAAGGCGACGCTGACAGCCCCTTCTGCCCCGCCGCGAGGTTGCGCCGGTAGAAGGCGTTCGAATCCTCAGCGGTCGAGAAACCCGCATATTGCCGGATCGTCCAGGGGCGCCCGGTATACATGGAGGCATAGGGGCCGCGCGTATAAGGCGCGAAGCCTGGGAGACCGGGATCGACGCCGTCGACGTCCTCGCCGGTGTAGAGGGGCCGAACCTCGATCCCCTCCGGCGTATGCCAGACGATGTCCTTGCCCTTCACCTCCTTCGAGGCGGCGGCCTGCCAGTCTGAGCGGGTGGGCTTGTCGGTGGTCATCGAATTTCCCGGGTGCTGCGTATCCGTGCGATCAGGACCAGATCTTCGGCAAGCTCGTAGTCGATCACATACTGGATGTCAGTCACCGAAAGGCGAAACGCCCCGACACCTTCGAGAGTACGCCCGAGATGCGGGGTCATTGTAAGAGCCTGGGGGCGCTCGGTCAGCCGCCGCTCCACTTTCATCGCCAGCGTCTCGGAGCGCTCCGAGTTGAATTCGAAAATCCGATCCAGATCGTCGAGCGCTTCCTCACGCCACCTAAGACGCACTATTCCGCCGCTTGTGCACGCCGTTGGCGCCGCCGTTCCGCGAGCATCTGCATTGCCTCCTCATGCGTGTATGAGGGCCCGGCCATTCGACGCTTAAGGTCAGCGATGTCGTCCCGCACGTAGCGCAGATATTGCTGCAGCGCCTCCTGCAGCAGCACTTCCAGGGGCTCCTGCCGATTTCGGGCCCATTCGGAAAGGTCGGCCATGTCCGCTTCGGCGACTTCGATCGTCACTTTTTCGCTCATCGCGCCAGTCTACTCCTGCCGGCAGGCGAATTCCAAATCCGCTTACTGCGCCTGCCTGGGGCTCTCCATGATCTCAGTCAGAACCCCGCCCATATCCCGGGGATGCACGAAAAAGATCATCGTCCCGTGCGCGCCGATGCGCGGCTCGCCGAGCACCTTGGCGCCCTTGCCCTCGAACCAGGCTCGTGCCTCGTGGATGTCCGGCACCTCGTAGCAGAGATGATGCTGCCCGCCGGCCGGGTTCTTCGCCAGGAAGGCGTGGATCGGGCTCGCCTCGCCAAGCGGCTCGATCAGCTCGATCTGGGTGTTCGGCGTGTCGACGAAGCAGACCCTCACGCCCTGGGCGGGAAGGTCGAAAGGCTCATGGATCTTGGTCGCGCCCATCACGTCCCGGTAAAAGGCGATGCTCTGCTCGATCGACGGCGTCGCCACGCCGACATGGTTGAGGCGTCCGAGCTTCATGGCCTGCCTTCCTCCTCAGGGTCTTGCCGGAAATGAGACTTGATCGACGCGAGCAGCTTTTGTTCGACCTCTTCCGCAAACGTCCGAGCTTCGGACGGTTTCCTGAAATACAGGTTTACGCCGAGGCCGTCATTGAGGGTGGCGCGGAGGAGCGTGTCGTCGTCGCTCCCCTCCAGAAGCCTGGCCAGCTCCCTGCGAACCTGCTGCCGACGCTCAACCGGATATTCGTCAATGGCCTGATCGACGGCCTTTTCCGGCGTGCCGCTGAATATATCCCAATCCTCGTGCAGATAGCCGCCGAGGAACTGCGCCAGGGCAGGATACAGCGCCTCCGCCTCGTCGCGCTTCCGTTGCGCCCGGCTCAACGATCGCTCCGCAATCCGAGATCGAGGAGGAGATCCGCCGCGATGACCGCCACGATTATGAAGCTCAGCGCGTGCAGCCCGAGCAACAGGCCGAACTTGCTCCCCGCCTCGTCGCGGTCGACATAGGTCCGGTAGAGCGGCAGCCGCCTTTCCCTCAGCCCCCGCCGCATCCGCCAGGCGATCAGAGGCAGCAGTGCGAGTGCGATGGCGCCGATCAGCAAATCCTCGCTGCGCGCCATCAGCACGTCTCCATCGTCGACTTGCCCCCGGCGACGGCATAGCCGCCGGCGCCGCGCACATAATGCTCGCTGAACGCGCGCGAGCCCGAATAGACGACGTCGAACGACTGGCCTTTGACGATGTTGAGGATTTTCCCCTCGATCGACCGAGCCTGGGACTCGTCGGCAACCGCGCCGCTGTCCTCATAGGCGAGGGGCACGGTGGCGACCTGCGCCGGCCCGTCCGGGCGCAACTCGGTCAGGGACAGCCAGGAGCAGGTGTAACCCTGCCAGGTGCCCCCGCCCTCGGCGACGACGACCGGCCAATTCGAGAAGCGCGGGTTGAGGCTCCAGCGCGCGACCTGCCCGAACGACCCGGTGGCGACTGCGGCGGGAAAGGCGCGCACGACCTCGAACCGCTCGCCCGCCGGCCGCAGGTAATAAATCGCGATCTTGCCCGCGCTGACATGGGCCGGATCCTGAACCTTGCCCTCGCTGATCAGCACCGGCCCGAAAGCCGGCCAGATCAGCCGTCCGGGCGCGTAGCGCACGTCCTCGTCCGCCCCGTCGCCGGGGACCGAAAGCACGGCCTCCCCCCGGCTCCCGAAGGCCGCCTCGAAGGCTCGGGCGAGCTGCTCCTCGGCCGGCAGGGTGCGCAGATCGGGAAGCGCCTTCGCCTCGACCTGATTCAATTCCTGCGCGATATTCTCGGGCATCGGAAGATCGACGATCTCGTCGCCACCCCCGGACATCCGCCCGAAAAACAGGCCCGCGAGCACGGCCAGGACCAGCCCGGCGACTCCGAGCGCGATCCAGAGCGGCCGCCGCGACCGCGCCTCCGGCTCGACCGCCTCGACCGTCTCCTCCTCGGGCGGTGCGACGGCCTGAGGCCCGAGCAGCCGCCTCTTCTCCGCCTGGAACTCCTCGTCGGTCAGCGCGCCGCTCTCCCGAAGCCGCTGCAGCCGCTCGATCTCGTCGTAGCGCGAACTCATCCCGTCATCCCGGCGAAAGCCGGGACCCCAGGCTGGAACGGCATGTTTCGTCTCACTTGCGCGGCAGACGCGGGCGCGGCTTGGCGGCTGCCGTAGCCCCTTCGATGAACCCTTCGAGACGCGCCACTCGATCCCGCAAGGCGCTGACGATGTCCGTCAGTCCGTCCACATCCCCCGCAAGGGTGACAATCCGCTGATCCATGATTTCGACACGGGAATGCAGCAAAACCACCTGTCGAACAGCATTCAACGCATCACCGAAAGCGCTCATTTGCGAACGCCGACTTCACGCAGAAAGGCGTCAACTTTCCTGTGCGTGGCATCGAGGATGGCGATCGAACGGTCGAGAGATGCCTGCATCTTCGGGATCACGGCATTCGCCTCCGCGACCAGCGCTGCGAGCTCGGCCTCCTGATCCGCGGTCAGTTCGTCATCATCATCTTCGACCCTGCGCCGGACATATTCACCCATCGACACCCCTTGCGCGGCCGCTCGCTCGGCAAGGGCCGCCTTGCTGGCGCGGCTCGTCAGAAAGGTCACACGCTCGGTCTGCATCCCAGCTCTCCTTCACATGTGATTATAATGCTCGGCCGAAACCTCCGCAAGCGCCGCCGCACCGAATACCGCCGCAAGCAGGAGAAGGGGACACGTACTTTTTCGTGAAAAATACGTGTCCCCTCAAGTAGGCCAGTCTGCCCAGCGACAGGGTCGAGCACCTGCAAATGGAAAGCCGTCGTGCTCAGATAATCTCGTAGATTGTCGTTCGCTGATCCCAAGAGCGACCCTCTATCTCCAACGGGTACGAAAAACCGTCTGAACGGCGCAGCTTGCGTTGAACGGCTGCTTGAAGCGTCAGGGTGGCCCGGCCTTCAAAGAGGGATATTGTCATGCTTCTTCCAGGGATTCTCGAGTTGCTTGTCGCGCAGCTTCCTCAGCCCCAACGCGATCCGCCGCCGGGTCGAATGCGGCATGATCACCTCGTCGATGAATCCCTTCGAGGCCGCCACGAACGGGTTGGCGAACCGCGCCTCATAATCCCGCGTGCGCTCGGCGATCTTGTCGGGGTCGCCGATGTCCTTTCGGAAGATGATCTCGACCGCGCCCTTGGCGCCCATCACCGCGATCTCGGCGGTCGGCCAGGCGTAGTTCAAATCGCCGCGCAGATGCTTCGACGCCATGACGTCGTAGGCGCCGCCATAGGCCTTGCGGGTGATCACGGTGATCTTGGGGACGGTCGCCTCGGCATAAGCGAAGAGCAATTTCGCGCCGTTCTTGATGATCCCGCCATGCTCCTGGGCGACCCCGGGCAGGAAGCCGGGGACGTCGACGAAGGTCAGGATCGGGATGTCGAAGGCGTCGCAGAAGCGGACGAAGCGGGCCGCTTTCTTCGAGGACGCAATGTCGAGCACGCCGGCGAGCACCATCGGCTGGTTGGCGACCACTCCGACGGTCCGGCCCTCGACCCGTCCGAAGCCGACGAGAATGTTGGCGGCGTGGTTGGGCTGGATCTCGAAGAAATCGCCCTCGTCGAGCACTTTGCGGATCAGCTCGTGCATATCGTAGGGCTTGGCGGCGCTGTCGGGGATCAATGTGTCGAGACTGGGCTCGGTCCGGTCCCAGGGATCGGCGGTCGGCCGCTCGGGCCCGTCGTGGCGGTTGGAGAGCGGCAGGAAGTCGAAAAAGTCGCGGGTCGCGAGCAGGGCCTCGATGTCGTTCTCGAAGGCGACGTCGGCGACTCCCGATTTGGTCGTGTGGGTGACGGCGCCGCCCAGCTCCTCCTGGGTGACCATCTCGTTGGTCACCGTCTTCACGACGTCCGGACCGGTAACGAACATGTAGCTGCTGTCCTTCACCATGAAGATGAAGTCGGTCATCGCCGGCGAATAGACCGCGCCGCCCGCGCACGGGCCCATGATCAGGCTGACCTGCGGCACGACTCCGCTCGCCAGCACGTTCCTCTGGAAGACCTCGGCATAGCCGGCGAGGCTTGCGACTCCTTCCTGGATGCGCGCTCCGCCGCTGTCGTTGAGGCCGATGACGGGGGCGCCCACCTTCATCGCCATGTCCATCACCTTGCAGATCTTCTGCGCATGACGCTCGCTCAAGGACCCGCCGAAGACGGTGAAATCCTGGGCGAAGACGAACACGAGCCGGCCGTTGATCGTGCCCGAGCCGGTGACCACCCCGTCACCCGGCACGCGTTGCTCGGCCATTCCGAAGTCGGCGCAATTATGCTCGACGAACATGTCATATTCTTCGAAGCTGTCTTGATCGAGAAGCACCGTCAGCCGCTCCCGGGCGGTCAGCCGGCCCTTCTTATGCTGCGCAGCAATCCGCGCCTCCCCGCCGCCCAGCTCGGCACGCCGGCGCCTTTCCTCGAGTTCTTCGATCGTGGTCGCCATGAAGGTTCCGCTGTCCCTGTGCTGCAGAGCGATTTCCTTAGGCTGCCGGAAGGAGCGAGGCAATTCTCCCCTCCCGGAAGCGAGGGGACTCACTTCCCGTCGAATCGCGGCTCCTGCTTCCGGAGAAACGCCATCACCGCCCCCCGGAAATCCTCGGTCGCTCCGGCCTCGCGCTGGGCCACGCGCTCCGCCGCCAGCGCTTGGCTCAAAGGGAGGTCTCCCGCTTCCCGAGCCAGCTTGCGGATCAGCCCCAGCGCGACGGTAGGCCCCTGCGCCAGCCTCGTCGCCAGCGCCACGGCCTCAGCCTGCAGCGCGTCGTCGTCGACGACCCTCGAGATCAGCCCCCATTCCAGCGCCTTCTCCGCCGGAACGCGCTCGCCGAGCATCATCATCTCCATCGCCCGAGCCCGCCCCGCCAGCCGCGGCAGCAGCCAGGTCGCGCCGGCGTCGGGGATCAGGCCGATATTGACGAAAGCCTGAAGGAAATAAGCCGAGCGGCCCGCGACCACGAGGTCGGCGGCGAGGGCGAGCGAGCAGCCCGCGCCGGCACACGGGCCGTTCACCGCCGCCACCACCGGGATCGGCAGCGCGAAGACGGCCTCGATCAACGGGTTGAAATGCTTCTCCAGCGACGCTCCGACGTCGTCGGGCAGCCCGCCGCCGCCGCGAGATCGGCGCCGCTCGAAAAGGCCCTGCCCTCGCCCGTCAGAAGCAGGCAGCGGGCGCCGGAGCGTCCGGCTTCCTCGACGGCGGCGCGAAGCTCGTCGACGGTCTGGCCGGAAAGGGCGTTGAGCTTGTCGGGCCGGGCGATGGTGATCGTCGCGACCGCTGCGAGGCTGGTCTCCAGCCTGATATGCTCGAAGGTCATTCGTTCCCCCTGCCGCTTCGCTGGCCGTCATTGCGAGGAGCGAAGTGACGAAGCAATCCAGTTTCGCGCGCCTGTGCCGCTGGATTGCTTCGCTACGCTCGTAATGACGGTCGGCGCTACTCCGACAGCGCGCCCTCTTCCGGCGCATGCAGGCGGAGGCGCGTGACTCGCCTCGTGTCGCTCTCCGTCACTTCGAGCCGCCAGCCCGACGGATGTTCGACGATCTCGCCGGCCTGCGGAACCCTGCCCGCCAGCACCGTCGCCAGGCCGCCCAGGGTGTCGACATCCTCCTCGACGGCGCCGAGCCGGGCGTCGATCGTCTCGGCCACGTCCTCAAGCTCGGCGCGCGCGTCGGCGTCCCAGATGCCGTCGGCGAGCGCGATCAGCATTCCGGGGGCTTCCTCGTCATGCTCGTCCTCGATCTCGCCGACAATCTCCTCGACCACGTCCTCGATCGTCACCAGCCCCTCGGTCCCGCCGAACTCGTCGACGACGATGGCGAGATGGACCCGTTCGGCGCGCATCCGGGCGAGAAGGTCGAGAACGCCCATCGATTCGGGGACGTAGAGCGGCTTGCGCAACAGTCCGGTGAGGTCGTCGGGCGGGTCGGCGCCCGACACCTCGACGGTGAAGACGTCCTTGATGTGAGCCATGCCGATGACGCTGTCGAGGCTCTCCTCGTAGACCGGCAGTCGGCTGTGCCCGGCCTCGGCGAAGGCGGCGACCAGGCCTTCAAAGGTGATCGTCGAGGGCACGGCGATGATGTCGCCGCGCGGCACCGCGATGTCGGCGACCGTGCTCTCCCCGAAATGGAGGAGGTTGCGGAGCATCTGGCGCTCGATCGGCGACAGATCGCCGACGATCGGCGCCTCGCCCTCATGGCTCTCGATCGCCTCCTCTATCTCCTCGCGAAGGGTGGCCTCGCTGTCGTCGCCGAACAGCATCGCCCGGATGCCGCGCCAGATGCTTCGCTCGCCGCCGGTCTCGTCGTCAGCCATCAGTGGTGGATCTCGTAGGGGTCGGCGATTCCGAGCACGGCCAGCGAGCGCCGCTCGGTCGCTTCCATCGTTTCGGCATCCTCGTCCCCGCGCTCATGGTCGTAGCCTAGCAGATGGAGGGTGCCGTGGACCACCAGATGGGCGGCGTGGGTGCGGACGCCGATGCCTTTGTCCGCCGCCTCGCCGGCACAGACGCCGTGAGCGAGGACGATGTCGCCGAGCAAGGCCTCGCCTTCGGCGCGGACGAGGGTAGCGAGCAGCTCCGGTTCCACCATCGGGAAGGAGAGGACGTTGGTCGCCTTGTCCTTGCCCCGCCAGTCCGCGTTGAGCGATCGGACCTCCGCGTCGGACGTGAACTTCACCGACACCTCGGCGGCGACGGCGCCGTCGAGCAGGCCGGGCATGATACTCTCCGCCACCGCGGCGCGAACCGCCGCCTCGGCCAGCTGCGCCCAGTCGGTGCTACTGTCCCACTCTTCCGACGTTTCGGCTTCGACGAGGATCACTGCGCCTTGCCCTCGTAGGCTTCGACGATCCGCCCGACGAGCGGGTGGCGCACGACGTCGCCGGCGCCGAAGCGGATGGTGGCGATCTTGGGGATGCCCTCGACCTTGGCGACCGCGTCGGCGAGGCCGGAATTGCCCGGCTGCGGGAGGTCGACCTGGAGCGGATCGCCGCAGATCACCATCCGGCTGCGCATGCCGAAGCGGGTCAGGAACATCTTCATCTGCGCCGGCGTGGTGTTCTGCGCCTCGTCGAGGATGATGAAGGCGTCGTTCAGGGTGCGCCCGCGCATGAAGGCGATCGGGGCGATCTCGATCTCGGCGCTCGCGATCCGCCTTTCGACCTGCTCGGCGGGAAGCATGTCGTAGAGCGCGTCGTAGAGCGGGCGCAGATAAGGATCGACCTTCTCCTTCATGTCGCCCGGAAGGAAGCCGAGCCGCTCGCCAGCTTCGACCGCCGGCCGCGACAGGATCAACCGGTCGACCGAGCCGCCGATCAGCTGCTGGACCGCCTGGGCCACCGCCAGATAGGTCTTGCCGGTGCCCGCGGGGCCGAGCGCGAAGATCATGTCGTCGCGGCCCAGCGCCTCCATGTAGACGGCCTGCATCTTGGAGCGCGGGACGATCGTCTTCTTGCGGGTGCGGATCATCACCTTGGGCGGCTCGGCCACCTCGGACGTGATGATTCCATCCAGGGTCGGCTGGCCCGACATGGCGATGATCGCGTCGACCATTCCGGCGTCGATGTCCTGGCCCTCGTCGAGCCTATTGTAGAGGCCGAGCAGGACGTCGCGGGCCCGCGCCGCGTCCTCGGGCTCGCCCTCGATCTGAACCTTGGCGCCGCGCGCGGCGATATAGACTCCAAGCCGGTCCTCGATGGCGACGAGGTTGCGGTCGAACTCGCCGAACAGGGGGCCGAGCAGATGCGGCTGCTCGAACTCGAGCTCGAGCCGGGCCCGGGGAGGCGCCGCGGGGTCGGGGGCTTTCTTCGGCGGCATTATGCCGTCACCCCGGCGAAAGCCGGGACCTCGGGGGGACCCACCGGGACTTTGCGTCCCGGGGTCCCGGCTTTCGTCGGGATGACGGTGCCCGCCAGGCTGTTCGGGCCTGCCGAGACAATCTCAACCTCGATCAAATCCCCGATCCTCGCCTCCGTCTCGAGATGGACCGACTGCAGCCAAGGCGTCTTGCCGATCATCTGCCCCGGCTTCTTGCCCGGCCGCTCGATCAGCACGTCCGTGCGGCTGCCCACGCTCGTCCGGTTGAAGGCGAGCTGTTGCTCGTTCAGCAAAGCCTGCAGCCGCTGCAGCCTCTCGTCCATCACGTCTCGGGGCAGTTGATCCTCCATGGCCGCCGCGGGGGTGCCCGGACGCGGCGAATATTTGAACGAGTAAGCCAAGGCGTAGTTCACAGCTCGGACGATTTCGAGGGTCGCCTCGAACTCCGCCTCGGTCTCGCCGGGGAAGCCGACGATGAAGTCGCCCGAAACCGCGATGTCGGGCCGGGCCGAGCGGACTTGCTCGATGATCCGCAAATAGCTTGTCGCCGAGTGGCTCCGGTTCATCGCCTTGAGCACCCGGTCGCTTCCCGACTGCACCGGCAGATGGAGGAAGGGCATCAGGGTCTCGACCTCGGCATGGGCCCGGATCAGGCCTTCGGTCATGTCGTTGGGATGGCTGGTCGTGTAGCGGATCCGCGCCAGGCCGGGCAGCCGGTCGAGCGCCCGGATGAGGCCGTCCAGCCCCCGGGTCCGTCCCGCCTCGTCCTCGCCGACCCAGGCGTTGACGTTCTGGCCGAGCAGGACGATCTCCTTCGCCCCGGCCTCGACCAGGGCCCGGGCCTCGTCCATCACCGCGCCCCACGGACGCGAGATTTCCGCCCCCCTCGTATAGGGGACGACGCAATAGGTGCAGAATTTGTCGCACCCCTCCTGAACGGTCAGGAACGCCGAGGGCCCGGGCCGGCGCCGCGCCGGAAGGCTTTCGAATTTCGAGAGGAGCGGCATGTCGGTGTCGATGCCGCGACCGCCACGTCCCGCCTCGGCGACCAGGGCCGGCAGCCGGTGATAGGCCTGCGGCCCGACGACGATGTCGACGTTCGGCGCCCGCCGCGGAATCTCGGCGCCCTCGGCCTGGGCGACGCAGCCGGCGACGGCGATCATCGGCCGCGAGCCGTCCTCGCGCTTCAAGCCGGCCGATCTCCGAATAGACCTTCTCCGCCGCTTTCTCGCGAATGTGGCAGGTGTTGAGGACGACGAGGTCCGCGTCGGTGGATGAGCCGGCGGCGGTCATGCCTTCGGCCTCGAGCAGCCCGGCCATGCGCTCGCCGTCGTAGACGTTCATCTGGCAGCCGTACGACTTGATCTGGAAAGTTTTCGGAGCGGCTCTGGTCATCGCGCGGGCGCTATAGGCGATCCGCCCCGCCGCCGGAAGGGCCGAGGGGGTCCCGCAAAAGGTTTACTCTTGCGGGGTCGCCGAGGGCTTCGACGATCTCGTCGCGGGCGGCTTTCGCCAAGGCCTTGCGGTCGCCGGCCTCGGGATCGACCGGCGCCAGGAAATGAAGCGTCACCGGCACGGTTCCGGACCGGGTCAGCACCTTTTTGACGTTGGCGAGGCCCGATTCGTCGCCGACCCAGGCGAGATCGTGCGCCGCCCCTCCGTAATCGAGCGCCACCGGCTGGACTTTCACCCCCGGCAGCGGCGGGTAGAGGGCGGCGAGCAGGCTGGCGCGGAACGGCAGGATATCGGGGCCGCCGTCGGTCGTCCCCTCCGGAAACAGAGCGACGGGCTGGCCGCTGGCGAGGGCCCCGCGCAGCGCGTCGGCCTGCCCGCGCACGGCGCTGCGTTCCGCCCGGGCGACGAAGACCGTCGCGTTGAGCCCGGCCAGCCAGCCGACCACCGGAGTGGCGGCCACTTCGGCCTTGGCGACGAAGGCCGTCCCGCTCGCTCCGGCGAGGACGAGGATGTCGAGCCAGCTCAAATGATTGGCGAGGAACAGCACGTCGCGTGTCAGCGGCACCCCGACGACCCGAACCCGCATCCCCGCCGCGCGCGCCACCCAGCCCAGGAAGCGGCGGGGCCAGGGGGAAGGCGCTGCGAACAGCTTCCAGATATAATGGAGCGGAAGGCACAGCAGGAGGAGCGCGACGATCCACACGGCGCGAAGGACAAGGCGAAGGGAGCCCATCTAGCCCCTCCCCTCGATGGGGAGGGGTTGGGGAGGGGTGGCGTTGGCCGAAGGTCCCGGTCTCGCCCGGACCTCACCCCCACCCAACCCTCCCCCATCGAGGGGGAGGGCTTCGAGCCGCGCCAGCCTCAAAGGCTCACCTCAGCTCTTCCGCCCGAGCGCGACGCCGTACAGCTCCATCCGGTGGTCGACGAGTCGGAAGCCCAGCTTCTCCGCGATTCGCCGCTGGAGCGCTTCGAGCTCCTCGTCGACGAACTCGATGACATTTCCGGTCTCGACGTCGATCAGATGGTCGTGATGGGTGGCGTCGGCGGCCTCGTAGCGGGCGCGGCCGTCGCCGAAATCGTGGCGCTCGAGGATTCCCGCTTCCTCGAACAGGCGCACCGTACGGTAGACGGTGGCGATCGAGATCCCCGCGTCGATCGCGGACGCGCGGGCGTGCAGCGCCTCGACGTCGGGATGGTCTTCGGCTTCGGAAAGGACGCGGGCGATGATCCGCCGCTGCTCGGTGATGCGCAGCCCCTTCTCCGCGCACAGCGCTTCGATGTCGATCCTGCGGGTCATGCCTTACCGCTTTAACCGAATCGGCGTCGCGGTAAAGCCGCCGGGACCGGGGCCCCGGCGGCTTTTCGACTTATTTCGGGGCGCGACCGGTGGTCCGGCGGCGCTTGGTGCCGAGGCCGATCTTCTTGGCCAGGGTCCGACGCTGCTCGGCATAGTTGGGCGCGACCATCGGATAGTCGCCGTTCAGGCCCCACTTCTGACGATATTCGTCAGGAGTCATCTGATAGTGAGTCATCAGATGCCGCTTGAGCATCTTCAGCTTCTTACCGTCCTCGAGGCAGACGATATAATCGGGCTTGATCGACGAGCGGACCGATACCGCGGGCTCGGGCCGAACCGGAGCTTCCTCGGGCTTGGCGCCCAAGCCGTTGAGCGCGTTGTGCACATTGGCAATCAGCTGTGGCAGATCGTTGACCGCCACGCTGTTGTTGCTGACATGCGCGGACACGATGTCCGCAGTCAGGGTGATTAAGGTTTCAGTGAGTTCGTTGCTCTCAGCCATGCTTTCGCCTACAAAACTTTCTTCCACGGATGGTTGCGACTTGGCCCCTAGGACTGCGAATGGTCCGTTTTGGTGGTTTTTACAAGCTAAAATTAAACCGAATACAGATTCAGTTTATTCCCGCGGGTTCTTGGCGAGGGTGAGGGCGTCGAAAAGCTGGCCGTCGCGCCCGTTGTAATAATTCCTGCGGCGGCCAACCTCGCGGTAGCCGTTTCGGCTGTAGAGGCTAACCGCATGATTTCCCTCGCGCACTTCAAGGTGGAGTTGTTCGGCCCCTTTACTGGCGGCAACGGCGCCAAAGCGATCCAGAAGCATCTGCCCGACGCCTTTGCCTTGCGAAGATCGGTGGACCGCAAGCAACAGCAATTCGGCTTCGTCGCGGACGATCCGGCCGAGCGCGAAGCCGATCACCGCTTCTTCGCCTCGGGCCAGCGACAGCCAAACGCCCGCCATCGGCAGCAGTCCCGCGCATTGCGGGGCGGTCCAGGCCTCGCCGAAAGCGGGGTCGAAGCTGTCCTCCATCACCCGCATCACCGCCGCCAGGTCCGAGGACCCGCCTTCCGTCAGGGCGATGCCGCCGGTCACGGCATCGGCTTCGCGTCGGGGGCGCGGCCGTAGATCGGACGGGGCGGAAGCGACCGCAGTGCGACCGGCAGCCGCCGCGCCTCGGCCGCCCGCGGCAGGGCGTCGAGCGCTTCCCCCCAGCCGCGCGCCGCGACCAGGGCCGAAGCCCCGGATCCCGCGACCCGATGGGCCCGGATCGCCGCCGCCGCCTCCGCGGGCGGCAGGGAGCGCAGCGTGTCGAGCGGCCGCATCAAATCCTCGCCAAAAGTCTGGACGAAAAGCTGCCCGTGTCCGCCTTCGAGCGCAACCGCGATCTCACCGCCGGCCGCCGCCGCGACGACGGCCATCGAGGAATAGCCCGCGAGCGGCACGCCCCAGCCGATCGCCAGGCCGTGCGCCGCGGCGAGGCCGACTCGGACCCCGGTGAAGCTGCCCGGACCGCAATCGACGAGGATCGAGCTCGGCCGCCGTCCCGCGAGCAGCGCCTCGATCATCGGCACCAGCCGCTCGGCATGGCCGCGGCCGACCAGCTCGTGACTCTCGCCTGTCACCAGATCCCCGTCGACGAGCGCGACGGAGCAGGCGGCGGTGGCGGTGTCGATGACGAGGATCATGGGGCCCCCACCGTCACTCCCGCGAAAGCGGGATTTCATACGGAGGGCATCGCAGGCTCCGGGTCAGCATGGATTCCCGCCTGCGCGGGAATGACGAGGCAAGTCAAACCGCCTCGACGGCCTCGACCTCGGGCACATAATGTTTGAGCAGGCTCTCGATCCCCTGCTTGAGGGTCATCGTCGAGGACGGGCAGCCGGAGCAGGCGCCGTGCAGGGCGAGGTAGACGGTGCCGTTGCGAAAGCCGCGATAGACGATGTCGCCGCCGTCCTGGGCGACCGCCGGCCTGACCCTCGTCTCGATCAGCTCGCGAATTTCGGCGACGAGCGGCGCATCGGCCGGGTCCTCGCCATAATCCTCGTCCCCCGCCACCTCGATCCCGGCCGCCGAAGCCGCCCGGAACAAGGGCGCCTCGCTCGAGAAATGGTCGAGCAGGATGCTCAATATCTCGGGCTTCAAAGCCTGCCATTCCACGCCCGGGGCGGCGGTGACGGAAATGAAGTCGCGGCCGTAGAACACGCCTACCACCTCGCCGGTGGAGAAGATCGCCTCGGCGAGCGGCGACACTTCCGAATCCTCCGGCGTGGCGAAATCGCGGGTCCCCGCCTCCATCACCGGCCGGCCGGGCAGGAACTTCAGGGTCGAGGGATTGGGGGTGGTCTCGGTCTGGATCAGCATGAGCGAGATGTGGGCCGATGCGCCCGGCCGATCAAGGGGCGGACCCGTCATTGCGAGCGAAGCGAAGCAATCCAGGGTGGCCTCCGAGGCCCGCTGGATTGCTTCGTCGCACGCTCCTCGCAATGACGTACCGGCAGCCCTAATAGGCCGCGGCGCGAAGCGGCAGTCGAAGCACCGGCCGGTGCCTTTCGTCCTCCACCTCGATCCAGCCGTCGTCGGAAAGCTCCTCGGCCCGCAGCCGTTTCTGAAGCACGGCGCTCGCCACCCGAAGCGCCCCGCTCAACGCCGCGACGTCGTCCGGACAGCTTTCGCCGACGACGTCGGTCGACTCATAGCCCTCGCAGGAGACGTTGAAATAATAGCGTGGCACCCACCTCAAACGCTCCGACCGGCGCCATGGTCCCATTCAGCACCACAAAAGGCTGTCAATCGGCTCACCTGTCAGGTGTTCAGTCCCGGCATTGCTTGATCCGTCATTGCGAGGAGCGAAGCGACGAAGATGCACAGGCCGCACCTGCGCATCCAGGGACTCCGAGACCGCACTGGATTGCTTCGCTTCGCTCGCAATGACGGAAGGGATTCAAGAACAGGCGATCAACTCTGGTCCGAACCTGCGCTCGCCTTGCGCCCACGCACGACGTCGGCGGAGAGCGGGAAGGCGGTGGTGCCTTTGACCAGCTCCATGGCGAAGCGCGAGGTGACGTTCTTCATCGGCAGCTCGGCGATCAGGCGACGGTAGAAATCGTCATAGGCGCTCATGTTGGCGACGGCGATCCGAAGCAGATAGTCGACGTCGCCGGCCATCCGGTGGACCTCCATGACCTCGGGCATGGCGAGCACGGACTGGGCGAAGCGGTCGAGCCAGGCCTTCGAATGGTCGCCGGTCTCGATCTCGACGAAGACGGTGAGGCCGAGACCGATCGACTCGGGATCGAGCAGGGCGACCCGCCGGCGGATCACGCCGCTTTCCTCGAGTCGCTGGATCCGGCGCCAGCACGGGGTCTGCGACAGCCCGACCCGGCCGGCAATCTCGCCGACCGACACCGAGGCGTCCTCCTGGAGGATGGCCAAAATCTTGAGGTCGGTGCCGTCCATCTCATCTCTGCCCGGAATTGAGTATATTATTCTAATAGCGGGAGCCGTCCGGCAATAATAGCGCCTTTTGCATGCGGCCATTGTCCTCGTGTTTTTTGGCGGATAACCTCACTTTTTCTGGCACCTCCAAGGCGAATCCGGGGCTGGAAGGAAGTTGCGGCGCTCAGGCGCCGTTTAGAAGGATATTCTAATTGTGATCGCGTCCCGAGCCTTTATGTCCAACCCGTCCGGCGTCCGCCCGGCCTCGGCATGAACGCATTCACGCCTCTTTCCGCGCAAGCGGCCGGCACGGATCCGGGCGAGCGCCTCGAAGGGCTTCGAGCAAGCGTGGACGGGCGGATCGTCTTCACGACCAGTTTCGGCCTCGAGGATCAGGTCGTCGCCCATTTCATCTTCGCGCGCGGGCTCGACATCGAGGTGTCGACGCTCGACACGGGCCGGCTCTTCCCGTCGACCTACAAGGTCTGGGAGGAGACGGAGCGCCGCTACGGAGCCCGGATCCGCTCCTGGCACCCCGAGGCCGGGGCCCTGGCCGCCTTCGTCGCGGCTCGCGGGATCAACGGCTTCTACGGATCGAAAGAGGCGCGGCTGGGCTGCTGCCAGGTCCGCAAGGTCGAGCCTCTCGGCCGCGCGCTGGCCGGCGCCGCCGCCTGGGTGACCGGGCTCGCGCCGACCAGTCGGCCGGCCGCGCCCTCGTCGAGCTTGCCGCCTGGGATCCGGAGCGCGCGCTGATCAAATTCGCGCCTTTGCTCGACTGGACCCGCGAGCGGGCCGCCGATTTCTGCGCGGCCGAAGGCGTGCCCGTGAACGCGCTCCACGCTTAGGGCTTCCCCTCGATCGGCTGCGAGCCCTGCACGCGCGCCGTCGCCGCCCGGCGAGCCGGAGCGCGCCGGCCGCTGGTGGTGGGAGAAGGACGAGGCCCGGGAATGCGGCCTCCACGTCGGGCCGATGGCCGTCTGGTGCGGAGCAAGGCGGCATGACCCGCGCCCAGGCCCTCCAGGCGTCACGGCGCGAGCCGGCGGCGACTCCGGCCCGAATCGCGCCGCTCGCCAACCTCCCGCTCTTCCACCGCCTGACCGGCCGCAAGGCGGTCGTCGCCGGCGGCTCCGATGGCGCCCTCTGGAAGGCCGAATTGCTCGCCGCCGCCGGAGCCGACGTGCTGGTTCTGGCGGGCGAGGGCGCGGAGAAGTTCGAAGCGATCGCCGCGCTCACCGTCCTCCGGCGGAGCTGGACCCCCGCCGATCTCGAAGGCGCCGCTCTGGCCGTCGCCGATCCCGGCAGCCGGGACGAGGCCCTGCGCTTCGTCGCGGCGGCCCGCGCCGCGGGCGTTCCGGTCAACGTCATCGACCAGACCGATCTGTGCGACGTTCAGTTCGGGACCATCGTCAACCGCTCGCCGGTCGTTCTCGCCATCTCCACCGGCGGCGCCGCGCCGATGCTCGGCCAGTCGATCCGCGCGCAGGATCGAAGCCGTCCTTCCGCTCGGCCTTTCGGCCTGGGCCAAAGCGGCGCAGGCCTTGCGGCCGCGTCTCAAGGCGCGGGTGAAGAGCTTCGCCGACCGGCGCGCCTTCTGGGAGCGGTTCGTCGAGCGCGCCTGGGCCGGCGGCGACGCCCGACGGCCGACCGAAGTCCGCTGTTCGAGCCGCGGCCACGCCGGCCAGCGGCCGGGTCGTCCTGGTCGGCGCCGGCCCGGGCGATCCCGAGCTGCTCACCCTGAAGGCGGTGCGCGCGCTGCAGTCGGCGACGATCATCCTCTACGACGATCTGGTCGGCCCGGAGATACTCGAGCTCGCCCGGCGCGAGGCGAAGCGGATCGCGGTCGGCAAGACCGGCCGACGGCCCGTCCTGCCGCCAGTCGCGACATCAACGCGCGGATGGTCGCGCTCGCGCTGGCCGGCGAGAATGTCGTTCGCCTCAAGGGCGGCGATCCTCTGGTCTTCGGCCGCGCCACCGAGGAGATCGACGCCTGCCGCGCGGCCGGCATCGAGGTGACCATCGTCCCCGGCATCTCGGCCGCGCAGGGCGCCGCCGCCGCGCTTGGGCTTTTCGCTGACCGAGCGGCGCGAGGCGCGGCGGATCCAGTTCGTCACCGGCCACGGCGCCGACGGCCGGCTGCCGAAGCGATCTCGACTGGGCGCGCGATCGCCGATCCCGCCGCGACCACCATCGTCTACATGCCGCGCGGCCACGCTTGGCAGCGTTCGCCCGCTCGGCGATCGCCGCCGGGCTGTCCCCTGAAACACCCGCGGTGGCGATCGCCTCCGCGACCCTTCCCGCGCAGACGCAAGTGCGCGGAACCATCGCCGACCGTCGCCGGCCTCGCCGGTACGCTTCCTCCCGGAGCGCCGGTGACGGTCGTGATCGGGCCGAGTCGCCCGCGAACGCGACGCCGCAGATCGAGCTGAGGCGTGGCCGCATGAACGCGCCCGCCACCTTCCTCAGCCGGGGCCTCACCCATCTCGAGCAGCTCGAGGCCGAGAGCATCCACATCCTTCGCGAAGTGGTCGCCGAGGCCGAGCGTCCGGTGATGCTCTATTCGGTCGGCAAGGAC
Organism: uncultured Alphaproteobacteria bacterium; assembly: GCA_963850005.1. GTDB lineage: Bacteria > Pseudomonadota > Alphaproteobacteria > Sphingomonadales > Sphingomonadaceae > Allosphingosinicella. Next base: position 25,342 of record CAWKJG010000003.1, on the reverse strand, counting down.
AGCGCGGTGATGCTTCACCTGGCGCGCAAGGCCTTCTTCCCGGCGCCGCCGCCTTTCCCGCTGCTCCACGTCGACACGACCTGGAAGTTCCGCGACATGTACGCGCTTCGCGACCGCACCGCCCGGGAAGCGGGCATGGAGCTGATCGTCCACCGCAATCCCGAAGCGCGAGCGGCGCGGCATCAACCCGTTCGATCATGGCAGCCTCCACACCGACCTGTGGAAGACGGAAGGCCTTCGCCAGGCGCTCGACCTCCACGGCTTCGACGCGGCCTTCGGCGGCGCCCGCCGCGACGAGGAGAAGAGCCGCGCCAAGGAGCGCATCTTCAGCTTCCGCTCCGCCCACCATCGCTGGGACCCGAAGAACCAGCGGCCCGAGCTGTGGTCGCTCTACAATGCCCGCAAATCGCAGGGCGAGACGATCCGGGTCTTCCCGCTGTCCAACTGGACCGAGCTCGACATCTGGCAATATATCTACGCCGAGAGCATCCCGATCGTGCCCGCTCTATCTCGCGGCGCCGCGCCCGACCGTGGAGCGCGACGGGATGATCCTGATGGTCGACGACGACCGCTTCCCGCTGCGCGAGGGCGAGGTGCCGGTGCGAGCGCTCGGTGCGGTTCCGGACCCTGGGCTGCTATCCGCTGACCGGCGCGGTCGAGAGCGAGGCGGCGACCCTGCCCGCAGGTCATCCAGCGAGATGCTTCTGGCCACCACCTCCGAGCGCCAGAGCCGCGCCATCGACCATGACGGCGCGGCCAGCATGGAGCGCAAGAAGCAGGAAGGCTATTTCTGAAATGGCGACCGCCTTCCAGCGAATCGCCGGCCGATCCCGCCTCCGCGGAAGTCGAAGCCTATCTCGACTCCAGCCAGCGCAAGTCGCTGCTCCGGCTGCTGACCTGCGGCTCGGTCGACGACGGCAAGTCGACCCTGCTCGGGCGGCTGCTCTACGACAGCAAGATGCTGTTCGAGGACCAGCTCGCGGCGCTCGAGGCGGACAGCCGCAAGTCCGGCACCCAGGGCGACGACCTCGATTTCGCGCTTGCTCGTCGACGGCCTCAGCGCCGAGCGCGAGCAGGGCATCACCATCGACGTCGCCTACCGCTTCTTCGCGACCGACCGGCGCAAGTTCATCGTCGCCGACACGCCCGGCCACGAGCAATATACCCGCAACATGGTGACCGGCGCCTCGACCGCCGACCTCGCCATCATCCTGATCGACGCGCGCAAGGGCGTGCTTACCCAGACGAGGCGCCACAGCCACCTCGTCCACCTGCTCGGCATCCGCCACGTCGTGCTCGCGGTCAACAAGATGGACCTGGTCGACTACGGTCGCGAGCGGTTCGAAGAGATCGTCGCCGATTATCGCGTCCTTCGCCGACGAGATCGGGATCGGCGCCTTCATCGCCATCCCGCATCGCGGCTCTGTCCGGCGACAATATCGCCGCCCGCAGCCCGGCCATGCCCTGGTATGAGGGGCCGTCCCTGCTCGAGCATCTCGAGACGGTCCCGATCGCCGCGGCCCGGCCCGAATCGGGCGCCTTCCACATGGCGGTCCAGTGGGTGAACCGCCCCGACAGCCGATTTCCGCGGCTATGCCGGCCGGATCGCCGGCGGCACCGTCCGGCCGGGCGACGAGATCGTCATCCTGCCGTCGGGACGGCGCTCGCACGGTCGAGCGGATCGTCACGTTCGACGGCGACCTCGAGCGGGCGGTCGAAGGCCAGTCGGTCACCCTCACCCTGGCCGACGAGGTCGACTGCTCGCGCGGCGAGGTGATCGCCGCCGCCTCGGCGCCGCCGCAGATCGCCGATGCGCCTCGTCGCCAACCTGGTCTGGATGGTCGGACGAGCCGCTCGCGCCCGGCCGCTCCTACTGGCTGAAGATCGGCGCCAGCCTCGTCTCGGCGACGGTCAGCAAGGTCGAGCATATCGTCGAGGTCGACGTCGGGCCGCCCCGCCGCCGCCCGGCTGCTCGCCCTCAACGATATCGGCCGCTGCGAGATCCGGCTCGACCGCGACGGTCGCCGCAATCCCCTACGCCCGTGGCCGCGAGCTCGGCGCGCTTCATCCTGATCGACAAGCTCAGCCATGCCACCGTCGCGGCCGGGATGATCGACGGCTTCCCGCGTCGCGCCGGCCTCGACCGCTCGACCGGCGAGACGGACCGGATCGTCTGGCTCAACGGCATTGCCCCGGAAGAGCGCGCCGAGGTCGCCGCCAGGGCGCAGCAGAAGCTTCAGGCGATGGGCCGGATGAGCTTCATCCTCGACGAGGCGTCGTTGCGGGAGAGCCTCAACAGCGACCTCTCCGAAGGCCCCGCCGACGCCGCCGAGCATATCCGCCGGGTGCGCGCGGTCGCCGGCCTGATGAGCCGCGCCGGCCTCCACATTCTCGTCGCCATGGATCTGCCCGCCGCGGAAGCGTGGCCGGGGCGCCAGATCGACTCGACGGACCTCGAGCAGGAGGGGGAGGCGGAATGGGTTATCTGAGGATGCGGCGATGACCGCGCGCGCCCTTTTCCCGGCCGACACGCTCAGCCTCGAGCAGCGTCGCCAGGTCGAAGCCCTGAGCGGCTCGGTGACTCCCGAGCAGGCGCGCTGGATCAGCGGCTATTTCGCCGGCCTCGAAGCCGGAATCGCCCGGCTGGCCGGCGACAACGCGCTCCCGCCCGGCGCGGCGGCCGGCGGTCCGGACTCTGACCGTCCTCCACGGCGGCGAGACCGGCAATTGCGCCGGGCTCGCCCGGGCCTTCGCGGCGGCCGCGGCGGACCAGGGCCTCGTCGCCCAGGTCGAGGACATGGCCCGCTACAAGCCGCGGCGGCTTCGGGAGGAGCAGGATCTGCTCGTCATCGTCAGCACCCATGGCGAGGGCGACCCGCCCCAGCCCGCCTTGGACTTCTTCGAGTTCGTCGAGGGCCCGAAGGCGCCGAAGCTTCCCGAGCTTCGCTATTCGGTCCTGGCCCTGGGCGATTCGACCTACGAGCATTATTGCGAGGCCGGCCGGCGGCTCGACCGGAGGCTCGAGGCGCTCGGAGCGGTCCGGCTTTCGGATCGGGCCGAATGCGACGTCGACTTTGACGAGACGGCAGCACAGTGGCGCGCCGAGGCGCTGGCCCTGCTTGTTGCCCAGGCCGGGGCGGGCTGCGAGGTGCCCGCCCCGGCTGACCCCGCCTTTCCGACCGCGGCCGCGTTCGACAAGCGCAATCCCTTCCCGGCCCGGATCATCGACAATCTCGTCATCGTCGGCCGCGATTCGACCAAGGAGACCCGCCACGTCGAGCTCGACATCGCCGGCTCGGGCCTCACCTACGAGCCCGGCGACGCGCTCGGCATAGTCGCCCGCAACGATCCGGCCGTGGTCGCCGCCCTGCTCGACGCGACCGGCCTGTCGGGGGACTCGGAACTGACCGTGAAGGGTGAGACGACCAGTCTTGCCGAAGCGCTCGAAAGCCATTTCGAAATCGCGATCACGCCGCCCCGATTCCTCGACCATTGGGCCGCCCTGACGGACGCGGCGGAGCTTCGGCGGCTAAGTGGAGACGAAGGCAAGTCCGAGCGCCAAAAGTGGCTTCGAGCCCACCACATCGTCGACATAGTGAGGCGATTCCCGTCGAAAAGTGTCGATTCCGAAACTTTCGTGGCGGGCCTGAGGCCGCTCCAGCCACGCCTCTATTCCATTGCCTCCAGCCTCTCGGCGATGCCGGACGAAGCGCATATCACGCTCGCCCCGGTCCGCTACGAGCTCCACGGCGAAGCGCGGCACGGGGTCGCTTCCGCCCATCTTGCCGACCGCGGCGCCGTGGAGGACACATTGCCCGTCTACATCCAGCCCAACGCGCAATTCCGCCTTCCGCAGGACGACAAGGCGATCATCATGATCGGCGCCGGCACCGGCATCGCCCCCTATCGCGCCTTCCTCCAGGAGCGCGAGGCGCGCGGCGCGAACGGCCGCTCCTGGCTGTTCTTCGGCGAGCGCAACTTCCGAAGCGACTTCCTTTATCAGTCCGAATGGCAGGCCTGGCTCAAGGACGGGGTTCTCGGCCGGATGGACGTCGCCTTCTCCCGCGACCGCGGCGGCAAAAGCTACGTCCAGCACCGAATGGTCGAGCGCTCCGCCGATCTCTTCGCCTGGCTCGAGGACGGCGCCCATCTCTATCGTCTGCGGCGATGCGGCCCGGATGGCGCCGGACGTGCACGAGACCCTGATCTCGATCGTCGCCGAGGAGGGCCGACTCCAGCGCGAGGGCGCCGAGGAATATGTCCGCGCCCTCCAGCGCGGCCATCGCTACCAGCGGGACGTCTACTGACATGGCCAGACTCAGCGACCCTGGTGGACCGGAGCAAGGACCTCTCGCAGCCGCTCGACCGGCTCAGCGCCGGACGAAAGCCTGAAGAAGGCCAGCGACTATCTGCGCGGAACGATCGCCACCGGCCTGCTCGACCGGATCACCGGCGCCGTCGCCACCGACGACACCAGGCTGATGAAGATCCACGGCATGTACCAGCAGGACGACCGCGACCTGCGCGACGAAAGGCGGCGCCAGAAACTGGAGCCCGCCTATCGCTTCATGATCCGGGTCCGGCTGCCGGGGGGCGTGTGCACGCCCGAGCAATGGCTGAAGCTCGATGAACTGGCGCGGGCCCATGGCGGCGAGACGCTGCGCCTGACCAGCCGCCAGACCTTCCAGTTCCACTGGGTGCTCAAGGAGGACGTGCGGGCCGCCATCCAGGGCCTTCACGACGCCCTGCTCGACACCGATCGCCGCCTGCGGCGACGTCTCGCGCAACGTCATGTGCGCCGCCGACCCCGAGGCTTCGGCGCTTCACGCCGAAGTTGTCGCCGACGCCCGGACGGTCAGCGACAGAATATCTGCCCAGGACCCGCGCCTATCACGAAATCTGGTATGGCGAGGAGAAGGTCGCCGGCTCGGATTCGGAGGAGGAGCCCTTCTACGGCGCCGACCTATCTGCCGCGGAAGTTCAAGATCGGCTTCGTCGTTCCGCCGTCCAACGACATCGACGTCTACACCCAGGATCTCGGCTTCATCGCGATCGCGGGTCCGGACGGGCTCGAAGGCTATAACGTCGCCATCGGCGGCGGCATGGGCCGCACCGAGAACGAGCCCGACGCACCTACCCCCGCCTCGCCGACGTCGATCGGCTACATCCCCCGGGACCGGCTGGTCGCCGCGACCGGGGCGGTGATGTCGGTCCAGCGCGACTATGGCAACCGCGCCGAGCGCAACCGCGCCCGCTTCAAATATACGATCGACGACAAGGGGCTGGACTGGATCAAGTCGGAGATCGAGGCACGCCTCGACGCTCCGTTCGAGCCGGCGCGGCCTTTCACTTTCGTCTCCAACGGCGACTCGTTCGGCTGGCGCGAGACGGAGAGCGGCCGCTTCAACTGCACCCTTTATGTCGAAAGCGGCCGGCTCGCCAACCGGCCCGGCCGCGCCTGGCTCGACGGCCTTCGGGCCATCGCCGAGACGCATCGCGGCACCTTCCGGGTCACCCCGAACCAGAATCTGATCGTGGCCGGCATCGCGGCCGAGGACCGGCCGGCCATCGAGGCTCTGCTCGCCGAGCACGGCCTGGCCGGCGGCGGCTCGCAGAGCGCGATCCGGCGCAACTCGATCGCCTGCGTCGCTTTGCCCACCTGCGGCCTCGCCATGGCCGAGGCCGAGCGTTACCTGCCCGACATCCTCGGTCGGATCGAAGCCCTCCTCGCGGCGAACGGCCTCATCGACGAGCCGATCACCTTCCGGATCAGCGGCTGCCCGAACGGCTGCTCGCGCCCCTATGTCGCGGAGATCGCCCTGACCGGCCGCGCGCCCGGCAAGTATAATCTCTACCTGGGCGGCGGCTTTCACGGCGAGCGACTGGCCCGGATGGTCCGCGAGAATGTCGGCGAGCCCGAGATCCTCGGCGTGCTCGAGGACCTGCTCGGCCGTTACGCGAGCGAGCGGCAACCGGAAGAGCGGCTCGGCGATTTCGCCGAGCGAGTCTCGTACCTGGCGAGCGAGCAGCAAATTCCAGGAAGGATCAGCCCGATAATCTGAGAAGAATTCGCGGCGGCCGAAGCCACCGTGGGGAGAAGTATCGATCGATTGTCTACTGATTTAATTAAGTTGCATAAGGGGATAAGCACAATGAAATCCGTTCATGCCCTGATCGCCGCTCTCGCCGCGGCCTTGCTCCTCTCGGGCTGCGGCGAGAGGCAAGAGCAGCAACGTCGCGAGCTTCTCAACGTCTCCTACGATCCGACCCGCGAGCTCTATCGCGACGTCAATGCGAGCTTCGCGCGCAAGTGGAAGGCCGAAACCGGCCAGGACCTCGAGATCCGCCAGAGCCACGGCGGCTCGGGCAAGCAGGCGCGCTCGGTGATCGACGGCCTCGCCGCCGACGTCGTCACCCTGGCCCTGGCCTATGACATCGACGAGATCGCCCAGCGCTCCAAATCGCTCCCCGCCGACTGGCAGAAGCGCCTGCCCGACAACAGCAGCCCTTACACGTCGACGATCGTCTTCCTCGTCCGCAAGGGCAATCCGAAGCGGATCACCGACTGGGACGATCTCGTCCGCCCCGGAATCAAGGTCATCACGCCCAACCCCAAGACCAGCGGCGGCGCGCGCTGGAACTATCTCGCCGCCTGGGGCTATGCCGACCGCAAATACGGCTCCCCCGCCCGCACCCGCGAATATATGACCCGGCTGTTCCGCAACGTGCCGGTGCTCGACAGCGGCGCCCGGGGCTCGACCACCACCTTCGTCGAACGGGCCCAGGGCGACGTCCTCCTGTCCTGGGAGAATGAGGCCTTCCTCGCCGTCAACAAGCTCGGCAAGGGCCAGTTCGAGATCGTCATCCCCTCCCTCTCCATCCTTGCCGAGCCGCCCGTCGCGCTTGTCGACAAGGTCGTCGACCAGAAGGGCACCCGGCCCGCGGCGGAGGCCTATCTCAAATATCTCTACACGCCCGAGGCCCAGGAGCTCATCGCCCGGCATTATTACCGGCCGCGCGACCCCGGGGTCGCCGAGCGCCACAAGTCGCAATTCCCCGACGTGACGATGCTGACCATCGATCGCGACTTCGGCGGCTGGGCCAAAGCTCAGAAGACCCACTTCGCCGACGGCGGCGAATTCGACCGGATTTTCAAGACAGCGAAGCGCTGAAGGTCGCGCGCTGACTGGGCCCCGGCCCGTCCGGGGCCCTCTTTATTCGAAGGAGATTATCAATGCGATTCATGCTCCTGGCCAGCGCCGCGCTGGCCACTACCCCCGCTTACGCCCAATCGAACCCCACGGAGTTCGGCCGAAACCGGGCCGGTGGAGGCCGCTCCCGCCGCCGCCGAGGGCAACGACATCGTCGTCACCGCCCGGCGCCGCGACGAGCAGCTCCAGGACGTCCCCCTCGCCATTTCCGTGCTGGGCGGCGCGCAGCTCGACGCGACCGGGAGCATCAATGTCGGCCGGCTTCAGCAGATCCAGCCCTCGGTCCAGTTCTTCAGCACCAACCCGCGCAACTCGGCGGCGAACATCCGCGGCCTCGGCGCGCCCTTCGGCCTCACCAACGACGGCATCGAGCAGGGCGTCGGAATCTATATCGACGAAGTCTATTACAGCCGGATCGCGGTCGCGACCTTCGACTTCCTCGACGTCGAGCGGATCGAGGTTCTGCGCGGGCCGCAGGGCACGCTCTACGGCAAGAACACGACCGCGGGCGCGATCAACATCGTCACCCGGGCGCCGACCTTCGAACCGGAAGGCCGGCTCGAGCTGTCGCTCGGCAATCTCGACTATATCGCCGCCAAGGCCTCGGTCTCCGGCCCGATCGTCGCCGACAAGCTCGCCCTTCGGATCGCCGCGTCGAAGAGCCGGCGCCGCGGCACCCTCTTCAACGTCGCCAGCGACCGCTGGGTCAACGAGCAGGACAATCTCGGCCTGCGCGGCCAGCTGCTCTGGCGGGCGAGCGAGGCGCTCGATGTGACCCTTTCGGCCGATTACAACCGGCAGAATCCGGAATGCTGCGCTCAGATCTACGTCCGCACCGGCGCCACCCAACGGCCGCTCAACCGCCAATATGCGGCCTTGGCCGCGGCCTTCGGCTACGCGCCGCCGAGCACCGACCCGTTCGACCGCCTCACCGATCTCGACACCCCGCTCGACGCCTTCCAGGAGCTCGGCGGAGTGGCTTTGCGGGCGAAATGGGAGATCGGCCCGGGCACGCTCACCTCCGTCACCGCCTGGCGGTTCTGGAACTGGGGCCCGTCCAACGACCGCGACTTCACCGGCCTTCCGATCACCACCGTCTCGGCCAATCCCTCGCGGCAGGACCAGTTCTCGCAGGAGCTTCGCTATGCGGGCTCGAGCGGAAGCCTGGATTATGTCGGCGGCCTGTTCGCCTATCGGCAGAAGCAACACACGACCGGCGCCCAGGAGCAGGGGCCGGCGGCGAGCCGCTGGCTGCTCAACCCGTCCAGCGCCAATGCCAACAACCCGGCGGTCCTGAACGGCCTGCGCTCGGAAAACGATATCCGGCTCGAGACGACCAGCCTCGCCGCCTTCGGCCAGCTCAGCTGGCGGGTGTCCGACCGGCTTCGACTCCAGCCGGGCCTTCGGGTGAATTACGACAAGAAGATCGGCTCCTACGTCGCCGTCGTGACCACCGGCACCGGGAGCACGATTTTGAACAACGACCAGCGCTCAATCCTGGCGCCGCAAAGCTACGTCGCGAAGTTCAGCGACTGGAACGTCTCGGGCGACTTCACCCTCGCCTACGATTTGGCTCGGGACGTGCTCGCTTACGCAACCTATGCGAAAAGCTTCAAATCGGGCGGAATCAACCTCTCCGGCCTTCCGCTCGATTCGGCCAACAACCCAATCCTCGCCGCGGCGGCCGTGAAGCCGGAGAAGGTCGACCATTTCGAGATCGGGCTGAAGACCCAGTTCCTGGACCGGCGGGCGACCCTCAATCTCGCCGCCTTCTGGACGAGCATCAAGGACTACCAGGCGACCGTCACCAACGGCCAGCTCGGCGTTCTGCGCGGCTATCTCGCCAATGCCGACGAGGTGCGCGTGCGCGGCCTCGAGGCGGACTTTTCGGTACGGCCGACGCGCGGGCTCAGCCTCTACGCCAGCGCCGCCTTCACCGACCACGAATATGTCCGTTTCGTCGACGCCCCCTGCCCGCCCGAGCTCGCCGGCGGCACCGCCGCGACCCCGGCCAACCCCGCCAGCCCGCCGGGAACGCCGGGAGGCTTCAGCCCGGCCAATTGCGACATTTCCGGCCAGTGGCTGCCGGGGATCTCGAAATGGGCCTTCTCCTGGGGCGGCGAATACAGCCTGCCCGCGAACCTGCTGGGACGTAAGGGCCAAGCCTATGCCGGCGTCGACGGCAGCTACCGCTCGCGCTTCTCCTCCAACCCCTCCCGATCCGCTTATACCGATATCGAGGGCTATGCGCTGGCCAGCTTCCGGCTCGGCTTCCGAAGCGACGACGGCTGGAACAGCTTCCTCTGGGTCCGCAACGCGTTCGACGCCGAATATTACGACGTGCTGGCGACCCAATCGGGAAGCACCGGCCTGATCGTCGGACAACCGGGCGATCCGCGGACCTGGGGCGTCACCCTCCAGAAAAGGTTCTGAGCGCGGCCTTCCTAATTCCTCCCCCGGATTTTCCGGGGGAGGGGGACCGCGCGAAGCGCGGTGGAGGGGTTCTTTTTGGCTTCCGAAGAATCCCTCCACCCTGCCTTCCCCGACGGCTGCCGCGCAGCCGGTGTCGATACGGCCTAACGCTTGACCGGCGGCCCGGTGATGGGAGACTGGTTCTCATCACGGAGGACGAAATGCGTTTGCTGCTTCTGACCGGTACCGTCCTGATCGCATTGGCCGGCAGCGTGGCGGACGCCCAGGAGTCGGCGCCGACCGGGGATCCGATCCTCGACCGCCTCAACGCACTGGAGGCGCGGGTGAAGCAGCTGGAGGCCCGCAACGCCCAGCTCGAGCAGCAGGCGGCCGCGGCCGAGCCCCCGGCCGAGGCGGCCGAGCCGAAGAAGGCCAAGCCGATCCAGTTCGGCTGGGCCCCGACCCTGTCCGACGAGAAGGGCGAGTTCACCTTCAAGCCGCGCGGCGTGATCGAAGCCGATTACGCCGCCTTCAACGAACGGGCCGGCGGCTATGATTATAACGACGGCACCGCCTTCCGACGAGCCCGGATCGGCCTCGAAGGCACGGCGATGAAGGTCTTCAACTACCGGATCGAGGTGGATTTCGCCGGCAACCAGGCCGCGCTCACCGACGCCTATCTGCAATATGCCGGGATCGAGGATTTGCTGATCACCGCGGGCCAGCACAAGGCGCCGTTCGGCCTCGAAGCCAACAACAGCGACAATTACAACATCTTCCTCGAGCGCGGCATGTTCACCAACGCGTTCGGCAATGCCGGCGCCGAGCGCCGGATCGGCCTTTCCGCCGCTTACGCCCCGAGGGAGAATTTCAACCTCGCCGCCGGCCTGTTCGGCGACAATGAAAGCGTCACCCGATCGACCGGCGCCGCCGTCACCGACGCCCCCGACGAAAGCGTCGGCGTCAACGCCCGAGCCGCCTGGGAGCCCGTCTTCGAGAAGGGCCGGATCCTCCACCTCGGAGCGTCCGCTTATTACCGCACCGGCCTCAAGTCGGGCGACGTCGCCGACTCCGTCCGCCTCGGCGACCGACCGAACATCCGGGTCGACAACGGCAATATCGCCGACAGCGGCGTGATCACAAGCGTCGACTCGCTTCGTTACGCGGGCGTCGAGGCCGCCGCCATCTTCGGCCCGGTCACGATCGCCGGCGAATATGGCCGGCTCTGGCTCGACCGCCCCGGCCTCTCCGACCCGAGCTTCGACGGCTTCTACGTCTACGCCGCCTGGTTCCTGACCGGCGAGACCAGGCCGTTGCGCAACGGCAATTTCGACCGGATCAAGCCGCGCAGGCCGCTCGGCAAAAGCGGCGCCGGGGCCTTCGAGCTCGCCCTGCGCTACGACCGGCTCGACCTTTCCGACACCCCGATCCTCGCCCGCGCCGGCAACCGCGCCGAAAGCCTCACGCTCGGCCTCAACTGGTACCTCAACCCCTACGCCAAATTGCTGTTCAACTGGGTCCGCTTCAACGGCACCAACTCGCCGCTCGACCCCGCCGGAACCCGAACCGCCGGCGACGCCCTCGGCACCCGCCTCCACGTCGATTTCTGAAGGGGGAAATTCCATCCCGGATTTTCCGCGGCCGAAGATACCGCGCCGCAGCGTGTGGCTTCTAACGACCCCGAAGCTCTCCCTCCGCCGCGTGGCGCCGAACGAGCCGGCTTGGTCGCCTCCTTCGGCGATCTTGGCTTCCTCGGGCGAGGTCGGCCGGCCGTCGTGATAATAATGGAGTCGTGGGTCACGCCCTCGCCGTTATTGTCGCTGGTGCCCGAGATCCGTTGCATCGTCCTTGATCGCTGGGATGATGGGCTGGTGTCGGGCGCGGCGGCTCTCCGACGCCGGCGCGACCTTGTTGACCGAGTTCGAGGTGGAGAGCGCCCTGGCAAGGCCGCCGTAGCTGTTGAGCGTGGTGGTTTCGCAGGTGGTTGGCGCCGCCTTTTGCGGATTTGAAAGAGCTTCTCCCAGGTCACCTGCGACGCGCCGTCAGCACTTGTCCCAGCAGTCCAGCTCCGTCAAAATGCCCTGATGACGGATGCCGTGCGCCTCAGCAAATTCCTAAGCTACGTATTGCGACACGCGCCGGAAGCCGTCGGAGTAACACTGGACAAGGAGGGATGGGCAGATGTCGAAAACGTTCTAAGGGCCGCAAAGTCGAATGGCTTGGATGTAAACGCCGAGGCATTGTTCGAAGTGGTTGCGGCGAGTGACAAGAAGCGCTTCGCCTTGTCTGTGGACCGCACCCGCATCCGCGCCGTCCAAGGGCATTCCACGTCGGGCGTGAACATCGACTTCGTTGCCATCAGGCCCCCCGATCTGCTGTATCACGGGACCGCGGTCCGCAATTTGAAATCGATCCGCAGTGTCGGCCTTGCATCGGGCAACCGACACTATGTGCATCTCTCATTGGACGAATCGACGGCCATTCAGGTCGGTCGCCGCCATGGCGAGGCCGTCGTGCTGCAGGTCGGCTCCAAAGCCATGTATGAAGCAGGTTATGATTTCTATCAGGCGGAGAATGGCGTCTGGCTGACACGCCATGTTCCCCCTCAATTTCTGGGGCTACCTAGCTCGTCAGACATCTAGGCGGAATCGTCCTCTCGCTCCGCTTTCCATTCCGCGGACTTTTCTTTGGCCAACTCTATCCAAGCATCGAAATTGGCGACCTTGCCGCGATCTTCCCAGCCCGGGCTCGCGCCGGCGTGGACCAAGTGAACGACAGGGTCCCCCGAGATGTCTGTGCCATCGAAGCAGGCCAAGTCTTCGTCTACGCCGAACTTAGCGAAGGGAATTAATACTCGTTCAGGATAATCTCTCGCGAACCTGCAAAACCAGTAACGTGCATCGTTCGGAAACTCTGTCAGAAACCACCAAGGTTCATAGTAAGGGATCGGGTTGGTCGCCATTATCTTAAAAAAAGACGGAGGGAGGGCAAAGCCTGGCGGCAGCTCCACATCCTCGAAAACGTACCCGGCCATTCCGATCTCCACAGCCTATCGCCCCGTTCTTATGCGAGGGTTCGTGTGGGAACCATATGGATTCTGCCTGCCGAACCCACGCGGCTGATTGCCGATCCGTATGCTTATCGCTTCGCCCCATGTGCGCGGAGAAATACCAGTTCTTCTGTTGGTTAGTTTCGCTGCGCGGTCCGCTGGCAGTATCTCACCAAAGCCTCTGATATTCGCCTCAACGTTGATACCCGCCTCTCGTGCTGCAAAAAGCCTGCGATTGTCGAGGGAAGTCAAACTACCGTCAGGCATTCTTACGACGTCGATAGGGTCACCTTTCCACCCATGTTTCCTCATATTTTCAATCAAATCGGGAATGGGCATGCCATCTCTCGTTGTCTTCCCGATATTCTCTTGGGAAAAACGAATGGCATGTGGATCTATCGATGACCTATTTAAGAGGCGGCCGACCTTACCAACACGCCCTGGGATCGACTCAATGATCGCGTCCTTGATGCCCATTTCACCGGAATTAACGCCGTTAATGACCTTTATTCCGTTGAGAACAGCCCCAATAGGAGTTGGCGAATAGCTTCCCGCGTCGATTAGGGCGGTTCGCCAATCCTGCGCCTCTTGCGCCATCAGGCGGTCAAACTGAGCCTCGTTCAGGTTAACGGCCGCGCGAAGCAAGGCCACGTCGGCCGAGAAGGCGTCCCCGAATTCGAAGTTAGGAAGCTGCTGCTCGAGGAATGCGGTGACCGCATTGAGTCGCCACCAATTTGCGCGGTTTTCGCCCAAGACCCTGCTGCTCAGCGAGCCCGGCGTGCCGGCTCGATTGCCCAAATGGTTCAACGAAAGCGCGCCCAGACGATATTCTGCCGACACGGGATTGTCATACGCCCCGAGGATAAAGGCGCTCATCTGCACATCCGCTGGGCTGAAATGCACGCCGCGATAGGGTTTGAGTGCTGTAATTACGATAGTCTCGCCTTCGGCCTCGCCAGGCCCGGCCCCGCTGCTCTCTGTCGCAGGGGTGGTGACACTGGCGGCGATGTCCGCGTCCGGCGACGAGGCGGCTACGTGAGTCTTACCACCATCCACGCCCGCCACTGGGCCTGCAGAACCGTTGGTGGTGACGCCGGGCGCGGAAAGCCCCGCGCCGCTGAGCTGCGCTCCGTGCATCGCCTCGTGGGCATCGCTCTCCCGCAGCAATTGTCCGGCCGATTTCGCGCCGCTGAGGGCGTCGGCCATCGCGTTGCCGATGCTTCGGCCGATGACGTCGGGGAGCACGGCCATGATGTTGTCGCCGAAGCTGGTGCCGGTCACGAGCGAGCGGGTGGCCGCGCCGGCGATGGCGTCGGCAGCGGTGCGAAGCATGTTGCCGCCCGGTCCCGGCATCCTGATCTGGGCGCTGGCCGCGGCGCCGGCGCCCGCCGCGGCGACGGCGGCGAAGTCGAACTTCTTCTGGAGGCCGACCGCCACGCCGATGCCCTGGGTAACGGCGTTGGCGGTGATCGCCGTCGCGGCGGCCTGCACCGTCGCGTTGCCGATGGCGGCGAAGACTCCGCTCGCGTCGATACCCTGAGTAACGTTGGCGGTAATCCAGCTGATCGCAAGGCTCTTCCAGCTGAACCCCTTCTGCTGGCCGATCAGATTGGCGAAGCCCTGGGTGACGAGGTTGCCGCCGATCGGCCCCAGATAATGGGTGGCGACGACCGCCACGACCATGACGAGGATCGTCCCGAACAAGCCGCAATTGTTCGTCTTCTTGGGCGGCTTGGCTTCGGTCGGGCTGAGGTCGCCGGCCGCGTGGTTGGGGTCGTAGACGTCGAACGTCTTCGCGCTGTTGTGGACGTTGACGACCTTGTCGGGGACGATGAGGCTGGTGCCCGCGGGCAGGCTCTCGGCGCCGGAGAGGCCGTTGGCTTCGGCGATCAAATACCAGAGCGAGGCGTCGCCCCAGACGCTGGCGGCGATGCCGGCGAGCGTGTCGCCCTCGCGCACCGAGTAGCGGCCGTCGGTGCCCTGCAGGCCCTGGGCGGTGGGAGCGATCGGGTCGTAGCCCGAGCCTCCGAACTGGGCCCGGGTCGTGCCGTTCGAATTGTCCCAGCGGAACGGCTGCGAGCCGGTGGTGTTGGCGCTCCACTTCCAGTTGCGGGTGACGAAGCTGTCCGAATAGTTCATCCGCGCCGGATCGTAGCCGCCGTTGGAGCTGAGCTCGCCGACCTGCTGGCCGTCGACGAAATAATAGAAGTCCTGCGGGTTCTTGGTGGCGCGCTCTTCTCGATCCAGCTCAGCACCTGGCCGTTGGGGTTGCTGGCGAACGAGACGGTGCGGGCCTGGCCGTCGGCGATCTGGACCGAGGCGAGGCGGCCGAGGCCGTCGTAATAATAAGTCGAAGTGTGGGTCGCGCCCTGCCCGTTATTGTAGCTGGTGCCCGAGATCCGGGCATCGTCCCAGATCGCGTAGGAATAAGTGGTGCTGGTGTCGGGCGCGGCGCTGTCCGAGCCGTCGCGCTTGTTGACCGAGCTCGAGGTGGAGAGCGCGCTGGCAAGGCCGCCGTAGATGGGGTGGTGGTCGTCGTGCGACACCGGAGGAACGCCTGGAAGGGTCAGAGACGTCAGGCGCTAACCGGGCATGGCCTCCTGGGGAATCGAGGTGAGGATTAGCCGTAAGGTTGCACGGTCGCTGTCTTCAGTCTCCACAGCTCTAACGCGTCTAAAGACGCGAGAGTTTCAACGGGATTCCAGCCGCTGCATAAGGGTGCAAAGGCTCTAAAGAATTCGAATGCTCCAGCTAACAGCCCGTCGATCACATCAAGCTTGTCGGCTACCACCTTTACGTCAGGATCTGATGTTCCGGATCGCTCAATCATCAGCTTGTTGTTAGGTAACGGAGTCATAGATAATCTAATCGGCTGATCAGGCCAATAAGTCTCAGCTTTCTGACCAGCGACAACCTTTTCAAGACACTGCACTATATAAGCCCATAGTTGGTCTATCAGATCAAAGTATCGCAGATTCGATATCATCTTACCATCGATAGTTAGTTCTAAGGCTCCCTCGACATAATACTGATCTTCAAGTGGGCCAGCGAACTGGCCTATAGGAACGAAATTGTCTCCAACCTGGATGTAAGACCGGACCTCTACCTTGGACACTGCATTACCTCCCAGGGCTTGGATAAAGTTGCCCGACGCGCCCTCCCGATAGCCCAATTATGTATTCTTGACCATTATAAGTGAAAGGCCGTTGAACATAGTCCGTCGACGTGCGCATGCCAGCGAGATGGTCCCGGTTCTGGCGCAGTCCTTCCATCGCGATGTCGGCTATGTCGTCAGGTGTTAGTGACCGGTCGAAAAATGTCTGAGTTTCCTTGCTCTTGCCGTTCCAGAAATCGGGGTGATGACGCTCAAGTATGTGGGTCATGCTCCGCCGATCCAAATGGAAGGTGTTCGGACCCGCTTGGAACGTCCGCGTCCGGAAGCTCTGCAGAGCGTTGCGCAGACTATGCATCGGGGCACCTCTAACGGCGGCAGTGATCCCGCCGAAGCCACTCAGAATCAGTGAGCCGGCCAACGTTATGCCCGAACCTCCATGTGCGGACTTCGCTTCGTCCCAGCCCACTTTTTCGTAGCCATCGGCGACCCAGCCGCTGATCGTTTCTTTAACGTTTTCGTACGCATAGCCCGCGACGGCACGCACCGGACCACCGGCAATCGTCAACCCTACATTCGCGACGCTAACGGCAACGCCTAGGCCCGGATGCTCTCCCAGGAATTCCTGTGCGCGCCCTTCAATCTGGGCCTTCTTTTCCCCAAGCCAGATACCCGATCGATCGATAGTCTTGGCTGTCCAGTAATCGACATCGTTCGAATTGCCCGTAACCGTTATCGGGTCCGGGCCATCCACACCGGTGGCCACGTTTTGCCGCCCCGGGAACACTGAATTCATGAAATCTTCAACGCGCGCGTGCGACTCCGGGGTAGTGTCGCTCGCGGCGATCAAATTACGGACCGAGGCCTCCAGCCGTGTCTGATTTCCACGATCCCCTGGATTGGCTCGGGAAGCGCCCATATCCCGTACCAAGCGCCGTTCAAGCGCCCTTTGCTCGCGAGTGTGCGGAGCGTCGCCGGCTACCGCGCGGCGAAGCCCCATTGCCGCGACTCTATCTGCACGCAGGCCTCCCATCGACGCGCCGCTCACCCCGTAGGCCAGCATGTTGCCGATGGTGGAGCCGAGCACGTCGGGGAGGGCCGCGATCAGATTGTCGCCGAAGTCCGATCCCTCAATGAGGCTGCGGGTGGCGGCATTGGCAATGCTGTTGGCCGCGCCGCCCACGGAATTGAAGACGTGGTTGAAAAGCGAGTTGTCCTCGAGGATCGGCACGGCCCCGAGCTTGCCGCCGATCGCTCCGCCGATCGCCGCTCCGACCCCCGCTGCCGCGACCATGGCGAAGTTGAACTTCTTCTGGAGGCCGACCGCGACTCCGATGCCTTGGGTTAGGGCGCTCCCCGCCGCGCCCCTGATGGCGTTTGCAACGAAGGTGCTGCCGATGCCGCTCATGCCGATCTGGCCGATGCCGGCGCCGACCGCGCCGCCGATCGCGGCCATGGCCACGCCCTTCCAGCTGAACTTGTCCTGGAGACCGGTGAGGACTCCCAAGCCCTGGCTGGCGATCGAGCCGGCGGCGGCGCCGATCGCGCCTCCGACGATGGCCCCGCCGACCGCGGCGGCCGAGCCGGCCAGGGCCTGGCCGGCGATGATCCCGGTTGCCCAGGGCGCGACGATGGCGGTCACCGCGATCGCGACCGCGATCAGCAGGATGGCGCCGAGCGCGCCGCATTTATTGGCCTTCTTCGGCGGCTTGGCTTCGGTCGGGCTGAGGTCGCCGGCCGCGTGGTTGGGGTCGTAGACGTCGAACGTCTTGGAGCTGTTGTGGACGTTGACGACCTTGTCGGGGACGATGAGGCTGGTTCCGGCGGGCAGGCTCTCGGAGCCCGAGAGGCCGTTGGCTTCGGCGATCAAATACCAGAGCGAGGCGTCGCCCCAGACGCTGGCGGCGATGCCGGCGAGCGTGTCGCCCTCGCGCACCGAGTAGCGGCCGTCGGTGCCCTGGAGGCCCTGGGCGGTGGGGGCGATCGGGTCGTAGCCCGAGCCTCCGAACTGGGCCCGGGTCGTGCCGTTCGAATTGTCCCAGCGGAAGGGCTGCGAGGCGGTGGTGTTGGCGCTCCACTTCCAGTTGCGGGTGACGAAGCTGTCGGAATAGTTCATCCGCGCCGGATCGTAGCCGCCGTTCGAGCTGAGCTCGCCGACCTGCGCCCCGTCGACGAAATAATAGAAGTCCTGCGGGTTCTTGGTCGCCGCGCTCTTCTCGATCCGGCTCAGCACCTGGCCGTTGGGATTGCTGGCGAACGAGACGGTTCGGGCCCGGCCGTCGGCGATCTGGACCGAGGCGAGGCGGCCGAGGCCGTCGTAATAATAAGTCGAAGTGTGGGTCGCGCCCTGGCCGTTATTGTAGCTGGTGCCCGAGATCCGGGCATCGTCCCAGATCGCGTAGGAATAAGTGGTGCTGGTGTCGGGCGCGGCGCTGTCCGAGCCGTCGCGCTTGTTGACCGAGCTCGAGGTGGAGAGCGCTCCGCCCGGGCCGCCGTAGCTGTTGGTCGTGGTGGTCTCGTAAAAGTGCGGGGTGAGGCCCTCGATGCGCCGCTGATACTGGCTCTCCGAGGTCACCTGGGAAGCGCCGTTGTAAGCGATGGCCGTGCGGTTGAAGACGATGGTGGTGCCGTCCGGATCATATTCCTGATAGAAGGAGACCCGCCCCATCGCGTCCCGGGCGTTGGTGGCGCGCAGGACCGGCGCGGCGATGACCCCGTTCCGCTCGACATAGCCGTTGCCGAGATAATTGCTGCCCTCGTCCGCGAAACGGGTGTTCATCAGATAGCCGTCGGCGCGATATTCATATTCCTCGCGCCGGTCGCCCATGTAGCCGACCAGTGCGGACACCCAGTCGCCGTCCGGCTCGGGATCGTTGGGGTCCGGAAGCGTGTGGCCGCCGCCGCCGGTCGACTGGTCCGGGACCCAGATTTCGCCCCAGCCCTGCAGGCCGACCTGCTGGGTGGCGGTTCGGCGGCGGCCGGCGGCGTCGTAGGTGATGGCGACTCCGTTATTGCCCCTGACGATCGTGCTTCCCGACAGCGTGCCGTTGGCGATCGTCATCCGGTTCATGCTGTCGTAGGCGAACCAGAGATCGCTCGTCTTGGCGGCGAATTGCGGGTTGGCGACGTCGGGGAAGACCGAGGTGGTTCGGCGGACGTTGCCGGCGAGGTCGTAGAGGTTGGTGTAGCCGGCCTTGACGTTGTTGCTCGCATCGCGGTCGGTGAACGCGGTGATCCGGCCGAGCAAATCATAGTCGATCGTCGCGTTCTGGATGACCTGGTAGGCGCTCGAATGGCCAGCGACGTAGTTGAACGCGTAGACCGTCCCGGCATAGCCTTCGTAGGTGCGGTGGCCGCCGGCATCGTAGCCGAAGGTGGCGGTGGTCGGGCTGAGGTCGCCGAAGGCTCGGTTGGGGTCGTAGACCTGGAAGTTGCCGCTGTTGTTGTGGAGGTTGGTGACCTTGTCGGGGATGGTCAGGCTGGCGCCGGCGGGGAGCGTAATCCAGTCACTGCTTGTGAAAGATGAGATGGTTGGATGTCGTTACTTCACCAAAAAGGACGCAAGGTCTATCCTTGCACCACCATTCCGCAGCTTTACCGGCCGTCTCGGTGAAGTGCAGGTGCGGATAAGAAATGTCCACCGCAGACTCCTCATCTCCCAAGTCGACTAACCTGCGCTTTAGTCTTTCACTTTCTGGGTGTGTATAAAAGTCCTCTAAAACCACAGCTATACTATCAGAAGCCCCAGGACGAGTATAAGTAGACGTAAAACACGTATTTCCATCACAAAATCGATAGTTTTTACTGTTCATAAGAGTGACAGAATAGCCTTCAACACTCTTCCACAACGATCCTGCCTCGGCTCGTTTTGGCTCAGGAGCGGAGCATGCAGCCGATAGGAACATCGTCATAAGGCAGATTGCCCTTCTGAGCGTAGTCCCTCCTAATTCTTTCGTCTCAGGTTTGGCGGTATGGGTCGTGACCATTCAAAAATCATCCGGACTGTCGAGAGTGGGCCTCGCGCCGGGTTATCAATATACCTGCCTGAGACCGGAATAAGTTTCCGCCAGCATAAAACTCTAAACTCATATTGTTTTCGGCCCGGAAATACACTCGGTCTCCCCGTACCTGAGCTGCAAGGCCGGAAGAGAAAGTTCCCGTTATGTCGCCAAGGTGGATGCCGTCCTGATAACCGCGGAGGCCATCGGCTGGGTTAAAGTCTCTAGAGACTACCTTATTGACTTGATATCCATCCCGAAGGTCACCCGTTTTATAGCTTGTATAGGCCATGTATCGCATTGCTTCTATTTCTTCACGACGATAGTAATATCCTGGGCTTGTACCAAACAACTCTTTAATCCCTGCTGAATTTGGTCCAAAATAAAACTCTCTCGGCCCCTCACCGGTAAGAAAGCTGCTCAACACACTTCTAGCTATAGGCGAGGTTTCTGGATTATTTATGGCCCACTGCAAATCAGATCGCGCCTTTGATTGGACCATACGGTTGTATTGATTCCTCGTTGCAGTCGACAAGCCGTTGCCCAAGCCTTCAATCACACCTTCCAGAGAGTACGGCCGCATCTGATCCTGCATCCAAGGATCTCCAAAGGGATCTTGAGATGCCAAGACGAAATTTGCGCCATCACGCTCTGCAAAGGCGCCGGTGAAGAGGACCGCAGGTTCCAGCAAGGAAAACTGATCGGAGTTGCTGTCGGTGGCTAAGCCCAGGTCGACCCCCGGGAGCATGGTAAGCAAATCTGCGACGTTGCCTTGAGGCGCTGCCAGTTCGGCTCCGGCGAAGCTCGGCTTGGACCGCTCACCCAGCTCGGCCAGGGCCGATGCCCTGTTGCGGCCCGCCATCGCGCCGCCGATCATGTTGCCGAGCGTCGACCCGATCACGTCGGGCAGTGCGGCCATCAGATTGTCGCCGAAGTCGGTGCCCTGAATGACGCTCCGGGTAGCGGCATTGACGATGGCGTTGGCGGCCGACACGGTCAGGTTGACCGAGATGTTGCGGGCCGAGAGGTCGGACAGTTGGCCCGCGCCCAACGACCTGCCGAGGTGAGCTCCGACTCCGCTGCCGAGTCCGGCCGCGGCGACCCCGGCGAAGTCGAACTTCTTCTGGAGCCCCAGGGCGACGCCGATGCCCTGGGTCAGCGCGTTGCCGACGGCACCGCGGACGGCTCCCGCGACGAAGCCGGCCCCCCTGATGACGGTCCCCGTGCCGGCACCGATACCGCCGGAAATCCCGGCCATCGCCACGGCCTTCCAACTGAACTTGTCCTGGAGACCGGTGGCGACTCCGACGCCCTGGCTGACGATCGAGCCGACCGCGCCGCCGATCGCGCCCGCGGCGATCATGGCACCGGCGCCGACGGTCGCGCCGGCCGCCGTCAGACCGGTCGCCATCGCCGTGATGCCCGCGCCGATGCTGCCGACGCCCGGAGCGAACGCCGCGAGCGCCGCACCCGAAGTGACGATCGTCACCGCGACCGCGATAGCGATCAGGATGACCATTCCGAGCATGCCGCATTTGTTCGCCTTCTTCGGCGGCTTGGCTTCGGTCGGGCTGAGGTCGCCGGCCGCGTGGTTGGGGTCGTAGACGTCGAACGTCTTCGCGCTGTTGTGGACGTTGACGACCTTGTCGGGGACGATGAGGCTGGTTCCGGCGGGCAGGCTCTCGGAGCCCGAGAGGCCGTTGGCTTCGGCGATCAGGTACCAGAGGCTGGCGTCGCCCCAGACGCTGGCGGCGATGCCGGCGAGCGTGTCGCCTTCGCGCACCGAGTAGCGGCCGTCGGTGCCCTGCAGGCCCTGGGCGGTGGACGCGATCGGGTCGTAGCCCGAGCCTCCGAACTGGGCCCGGGTCGTGCCGTTCGAATTGTCCCAGCGGAACGGCTGCGAGGCGGTGGTGTTGGCGCTCCACTTCCAGTTGCGGGTGACGAAGCTGTCGGAATAGTTCATCCGCGCCGGGTCGTAGCCGCCGTTGGAGGTGAGCTCGCCGACCTGCGCCCCGTCGACGAAATAATAGAAGTCCTGCGGGTTCTTGGTCGCCGCGCTCTTCTCGATCCGGCTCAGCACCTGGCCGTTGGGATTGCTGGCGAACGAGACGGTTCGGGCCCGGCCGTCGGCGATATTGACCGAGGCGAGGCGGCCGAGGCCGTCGTAATAATAAGTCGAAGTGTGGGTCGCGCCCTGGCCGTTATTGTAGCTGGTGCCCGAGATCCGGGCATCGTCCCAGATCGCGTAGGAATAAGTGGTGCTGGTGTCGGGCGCGGCGCTGTCCGAGCCGTCGCGCTTGTTGACCGAGCTCGAGGTGGAGAGCGCTCCGCCCGGGCCGCCGTAGCTGTTGGTCGTGGTGGTCTCGTAAAAGTGCGGGGTGAGGCCCTCGATGCGCCGCTGATACTGGCTCTCCGAGGTCACCTGGGAAGCGCCGTTGTAAGCGATGGCCGTGCGGTTGAAGACGATGGTGGTGCCGTCCGGATCATATTCCTGATAGAAGGAGACCCGCCCCATCGCGTCCCGGGCGTTGGTGGCGCGCAGGACCGGCGCGGCGATGACCCCGTTCCGCTCGACATAGCCGTTGCCGAGATAATTGCTGCCCTCGTCCGCGAAACGGGTGTTCATCAGATAGCCGTCGGCGCGATATTCATATTCCTCGCGCCGGTCGCCCATGTAGCCGACCAGTGCGGACACCCAGTCGCCGTCCGGCTCGGGATCGTTGGGGTCCGGAAGCGTGTGGCCGCCGCCGCCGGTCGACTGGTCCGGGACCCAGATTTCGCCCCAGCCCTGCAGGCCGACCTGCTGGGTGGCGGTTCGGCGGCGGCCGGCGGCGTCGTAGGTGATGGCGACTCCGTTATTGCCCCTGACGATCGTGCTTCCCGACAGCGTGCCGTTGGCGATCGTCATCCGGTTCATGCTGTCGTAGGCGAACCAGAGATCGCTCGTCTTGGCGGCGAATTGCGGGTTGGCGACGTCGGGGAAGACCGAGGTGGTTCGGCGGACGTTGCCGGCGAGGTCGTAGAGGTTGGTGTAGCCGGCCTTGACGTTGTTGCTCGCATCGCGGTCGGTGAACGCGGTGATCCGGCCGAGCGAATCATAGTCGATCGTCGCGTTCTGGATGACCTGGTAGGCGCTCGAATGGCCAGCGACGTAGTTGAACGCGTAGACCGTCCCGGCATAGCCTTCGTAGGTGCGGTGGCCGCCGGCATCGTAGCCGAAGGTGGCGGTGATCTGGTTGCCGGTGCCGGCGGTGTCGACGATCTGATAGGCCCGGCCGGTGTTGAAGTAGCTGGTGGTCTGCGACTGGCCCGACGGGCCGAGCTGCGAGACGAGCCGGCCGGCCTTGTCGTAGCTGAAAGAGAAGAAGTGGCCGCCGGCGTCGTTCTTTGACAGGTCGCGGCCGTGGACGTCCATCTGGATCGTGGTGCCGCCGATGCCGGGGCGGAAGACGACCTTGTTCCAGCCGCCGAAATTGCCCATCCCGGACGTGACGAGGCCGGCGTTCCAGGTGTAGGACATCGCAACGGTCTCGCCGCCGAAGGAGACGTTCGC
The DNA here is from genome assembly GCA_963850005.1 of uncultured Alphaproteobacteria bacterium. Lineage (GTDB taxonomy): Bacteria > Pseudomonadota > Alphaproteobacteria > Sphingomonadales > Sphingomonadaceae > Allosphingosinicella. The sequence goes on along the minus strand of CAWKJG010000003.1, from coordinate 2,007 downwards.
GAGCACCCGGCCCTGCATGTCGTAATCGGTGGTCTCGGCATTGCCGGTGCCGAGCAGCGAGTTCGAGTGTTTGGTGCGCTGGCCGAGCAGGTCGTAGGCATAATAATCGACGAGCAGTCCGCCGCGGTGGTTCTGCTGGGTGAGCCGGCCCATGGCGTCGTAAGTGCGGACCTCGTCGTAGCCGAGCTCGTCCCTGAGGATCCGGGCGTCTCCGAAGACGTCGTACCAGGTGCGGAAGATACCGCCGTCGGCATGATATTCGGCGGTGACCAGGGCTTCCGAGCCGCCATGGCCGGAGCCGGCGAGGAGCGCTCGGCGGACCCGGTTGCCGTTGGCGTCGTCGGCGGCGATCATCCGGCCCGAGACGTCGTAATAATAATTTTCGGTCGGTCGGGCGCTCGAAGTGGCTCCCGAGGCGCTGGTGTAGGCGACGTTCGGGCTCAGCTTCTGGGTGAGCCGGCCCATCATGTTGTAGACGAAGTCGGTGACGAAGCCGCGGCTGTCGGTCTCGCTCGTCACCTCGCCATAGGCATTGTAGGTACGCGCGCTGGTCACCGTCTGGATCGTCCCGGCCTTGAGCTCGCGGAACGGAAGCCGGGTGGCGGTCTGCTGGCCGCGCTTGTCGAAGACCGCGATCGCCGCGTTGATGGTGTCCACCCAGGCGCCTCCGACCGAGCCGCCCGCGGTCGCCGCGGCGATCGCCTGGTCGACCGTCGAGGCGGACAGGTCGGCGCCCTCGCTCTCGAGCGTCAGGGTCTGGTTGCCGTTGCCGTCATAGGCGAAGAACCGCCAGACGCCGTCGCCCGAGTTGCTTTTGACGAGCCGGCCGGCGCTATCGTAGGTCAGCTGCTCCTGCCACATGCCGTTGACTCCGCGCTGGGCGACCTCGCCAAAGGCGTTGTAGGCGGTGTTCTGGCGGTCGCCATGGACCCAGGCGGATCCGTTCCAGCTCGCCAGGCCCTGCGAGGCGACCCGGCCGAGCTGGTCGTGCGTGTAGAGCAGGCTGTCGATCGTGTAGCTGCCGTCGGCCTTGTAGCGCGAATAGCTCTCGCGCTTGGTGTTGCCGGCGACGTCGTAATAATAAGTGTAGATGGCGCCGTTGGCGTCGGTCATCGTCTCGACCCGGCCGCCCGCGCCGTAGGTGTAGCGGGTGATCCGGTCGCCGGCCGCGGCCGCCACCCCGCCCTGCCGGGTCAGGCTGAGCTCGTTGAGGCCGTTATAGGAATAGCTGATCGTCGGCCGGACGCTCGCGCCGTTCTGGTCGGTATAGGCCGCTCGGTTCTCGTGGATGAGGCGGCCGGTGGAATCGTAGGCGTAGCTGATATAGTCGCCATTGGCCTCGGTCTTCTGAATGACCTCGCCGAGCCCGTTATACGCATAGGACACGATCGAATTGGCGGCGCCTGCGACGACGTTGCCGTTGCCGTCGAGGGCGTTGGAATTGACCGAGAGCCGGGTCTCGGTGAGCCGGCGGCCGTTCTTGTCGTAGGTGAACAAGGTGACTCGCGACGTCGCCCCGGCGGCGGTGCGAAGCGCGTTGGGATCGCTTGCGACGGCGGCACCGGCGACGGCCGTCGCGTAGCGGTCCTCGCGGGTGACGTTGCCTTCGCCGTCGAGCGTCAGGAAGGTGAGATAGCCCTCGCGGTCGACCTCCGCGATCTTGCGGTTCTGCCTGTCGTAATAAGCGAAAGCGGCGACCCCGTTGCCGTCGACCGTCCGAACGACGTTGCCGGACGCATCATAGTCGAGGCTCGTCGTCACCGTCGCCGAGGCGTTGGTCGCGTAGGCGGTGCCGTTCCAGGCGCCGGTGCGGATGTTGGCGACGCTGGTCGTCTTCAGCCGGTTGAGCGCGTCATAGGTATGGACGGTCTCGCGCCAGGCGCCGCCCGGAGCGGCGGGCGCCGCGCCTCCGGCCGTCGCCGGAAGCGTCACCGCCGTGCCATAGACCCGGCGGGTGAGGACGTTGCCGTTCTTGTCGTAGGTGAAGGCGGTGTAGGTGCCGGCGGC
>CAWKJG010000002.1:0-118027 GCA_963850005.1 uncultured Alphaproteobacteria bacterium | reverse complement strand
CGCCTATAGTTACGACAGCCTGGGAAGGCTGGTCCGGGTCGACCATAGCGGCACCGTCAACAACGGTGTCGGCGCCCGTTACACCTACGATCCGGCCGACAACCGGACCAACGTCACGGTCAATGTAGCCGCCCCTCCGCCACCTCCGCCTCCGCCTCCGCCTCCGCCTACCGCCTCCTCCGCCTCCGCCAGCTCCACCTCCGCCGCCGCCGCCTTCGAACAGGCCGCCGGTGCCGGTGCCGGAGAGCTTCGCGATCGCGCGCTGCGTCGCCGGGAGCTTCAACGTGATCGCCAACGACGGCGATCCGGACGGCGACGTTCCGCTGGCGCTCACCGGGATCATGGGTTCGGCGGTGTCCCTGGGCTATGCGTCGGTCGGAAGCTCGACCCATGTCGCCTGGGCGAAGGCGGCGAGGCCCGGCGACTATCCGCTGATCTACACCGTCCGCGACAGTCGCGGCGCCACCGCGAGCATGCAGGCCCTCGTCACCGTCACCGGAACGGGGACCTCGACATGTCCTTGAGGCGGCGCCTTGGGACCTCGACCGCCGCCGCCCTGGCGGCGCTCGCCGCTCTGGCTCCGGCCTCCCCGGCCGCGGCGGGCGACAAGCTGGTCAACACTCCGGCGGAGAAGTTCGTGACCGCGCCGGGCGGGGTCGACCTTCGCACCGGGCGCTTCGTCTACGAGGAGGGCGATCTTTCCATCGGCGGCGAGGGCAATTCCGGCCTCTCCTTCTCGCGCACCCTCATCGCCACCGTCCCCGGCCATTCGAACCCGTTCGGCAACCTCTCCCACAATTGGGACATCATGGTCTCCGAACGCAGGTTCAGCATCGACACGCCCGAATTGAGCAGCGGCCCCGACTTCCAGATCAACGTCCATTTCGGCGGCCGTTCGATGACCTACCAGGCACGCTATTTTCATGCCGGCTACCAGCAGATGTCGCCCGGGACCCCGGCGCCCTTGACCTATGCCGGCGACCGGGCCGGGGCCGCCGTCTACACCTATGCCGCCGCCGACGGGACGGTGGCGGTGTTCCGCCCGATCGGCGGCGGCGAATGCTCGACCGTCCGCCGCTGCGCCTACGTCTCCGAGATCACCGAGGTCGACGGAACCAGGTTCACCTTCGCCTACGTCTCCGCCGGGGCGGGCGTGCGCCTCGCCCGGGTGACCAGCTCGCGCGGCTATGCGCTCCTGCTCGAAGGCAGCGGCCCGCTGGTGACGAAGGCCTGCCTTCTCAACCTCGCCGTGACCTCGGCGCCGGCGAACGGGCTCTGCCCGGCGGGGGTCCCCGCGGCGACCTATGCCTATACCGGCGACAACCGGATCGCCGCCGCGACCGGCCCGGACACTGCGGCGTCGACCTTCCAATACGGGACCGGGCCGGCTTACGGCTCGAGCACGACCGGCTTCGTCAAGCCCGGCTACTCCGCGCCCTGGCTGACCAACACCTCCCATGTCCACATCGACGAGATCGGGATCCCGCAGGACATCGTCGACCATCAGGCTTATGCGGACGGGCAGAGCTACACCTACCAATATGGTTTCTCGCCCTACGTAAGCTACAAGGAGGCGACCCTCGCGGGCGGTTCCTACGCCAATGCGCTCGGCGAGGGCGCGGCGGCGATCTTCGAATGGCCGATCGAGCCCGGCGCGCCCCAGCCGGGCGGACTCTGCCTGATCCGCCCCTGCGCGGACCTGATGCCGGACGAGGAAATCAACAACCGGGCCTTCGTCTACCACCAGACCCCGGCGCCGATCGAGATCGGCAACGGGGTCGGAAGCACGTTTTTCCAATATTGCGATTTGGTGGCGGCGGCCGGGCTCGACATAAGGGAGAATTACCGTTGCGTCGTCCTGCCGGTGCCCGAATTCGATCACCGATCCCGAGGGGATCAAGACCAACCTCAAGTATGACAATAATTACAACGTCAGGGAGGCGAAGCGGAACCCGAAGCCGGGCGTGCTCAACCCGGACGGAAGCGTCCCGGCGCCGATCGTCACTTCGGCCGTCTACGTCACCGCCATCGGATCCAGGGCGGCCAACAAGCCGCTGTCGATGACCGACGCGCTCGGCCGGACTACGACCTGGACCTACGCGAGCGAGCATGGCGGGGTCCTGACCGAGACCGGCCCGGCGGTGAACGGCGTGACCCCGCAAAAGCGCTACACCTATGTTCAGCGCACCGCCCGCCTGCTGGACGGAAGCGCGGCCGGGCCTTCGGTCTGGCTTCTCGACCGCATGTCGCTTTGCCGCGCCGGCAATCCAAGCGGCGCCGGCTGCGCCCTCGGCGCCGCCGACGAGGTGTTGACGACCTACGATTACGGTCCCGAGACCGGCCCCAACATCCTGCTCCTGCGCGGCCAGGCGGTCACCGCCGACGGGGCGACTCTGAGGACCTGCTTCGCTTATGACGGCCGCGGCAGGAAGATCAGCGAGACCAGCCCCAACGGCACCGCCGGCCTCGCCGCCTGCCCGATGACGGCGCCGACGGAACCCCAGCCCTACACGTCCGGCACCCGCTACGACGTCGACGGCAAGGTAACCGGCACGATTGCGCCCGATCCGGACGGCACCGGCCCGCTCCCGACCCCGGCGGTGCGCAACAGCTACGATGCCGCCGGGCGGCTGATCCGGGTCGAGCAGGGCGCGATCGCGGCCTGGCAGCCGGACAGCGTCGCGCCGGCGCTGTGGCCGAACTTCACCGTCCACAAATATGTCGACACGTCCTACGACGCGCTCGACCGCAAGACCCGCGGGGCGGTGAGCGGAGCCGGGGTCACCGAATATGGCTACGACCTCGCCGGCCGAGTGAAATGCACCGCGGTGCGGATGAACCCGGACGCCTGGGCGACTCCGCTTCCCGACAAATGCATACCGGGCCCGGCGCATGCCGCTCACGGCGCCGACCGGATCTCTAAGAACATCTACGACATTGCGGGCCGGCCGACCGAGAGCTGGGACGGGGTCGGCACCCCGCTTCAGCGCCGGGAAGCGGCCTACACCTACAATGCCAACGACCAGAAGCTGAGCCTGACCGACGCCCGAGGCTACAAAGCGGAGATGCGCTACGATGGCTTCGGGCGTCAGCAGCGCTGGATCTTCCCGTCGAAGACGAGCCTGGGAAGGCTGGTCCGGGTCGACCATAGCGGCACCGTCAACAACGGGGTCGGCGCCCGTTACACCTACGATCCGGCCGACAACCGGACCAACGTCACGGTCAATGTAGCCGCCCCTCCGCCACCGCCTCCTCCGCCACCGCCTCCTCCGCCGTCCACCTCCGCCGCCTCCGCCTTCGAACAGGCCGCCGGTGCCGGTGCCCGAGAGCTTCGCGATCGCGCGCTGCGTCGCCGGGAGCTTCAACGTGATCGCCAACGACGGCGATCCGGACGGCGACGTTCCGCTGGCGCTCACCGGGATCATGGGTTCGGCGGTGTCCCTGGGCTATGCGTCGGTCGGAAGCTCGACCCATGTCGCCTGGGCGAAGGCGGCGAGGCCCGGCGACTATCCGCTGATCTACACCGTCCGCGACAGTCGCGGCGCCACCGCGAGCATGCAGGCCCTCGTCACCGTCACCGGAACGGGGACCTCGGCATGTCCCTGAGGCGGCGCCTTGGGACCTCGACCGCCGCCGCCCTGGCGGCGCTCGCCGCTCTGGCTCCGGCCTCGCCGGCCGCGGCGGTCGACAAGCTGGTCAACACTCCGGCGGAGAAGTTCGTGACCGCGCCGGGCGGGGTCGACCTTCGCACCGGGCGCTTCGTCTACGAGGAGGGGGACCTCGCCATCGGCGGCGAGGGCAATTCCGGCCTCTCCTTCTCGTGCACCCTCACCGCCACGGTCCCCGGCCATTCGAACCCGTTCGGCAACCTCTCCCACAATTGGGACATCATGGTTTCCGAACGCAGGTTCGCCATCGACACGCCCGAATTGAGCAGCGGCCCCGATTTCCAGATCAACGTCCATTTCGGCGGCCGCTCGATGACCTACCAGGCGCGCTATTTCCACGCCGGCTACCAGCAGATGTCGCCCGGGACCCCGGCACCCTTGACCTATGCCGGCGACCGGGCCGGAGCCGCCGTCTACACCTATGCCGCCGCCGACGGGACGGTGGCGGTGTTCCGCCCGATCGGCGGCGGCGAATGCTCGACCGTCCGCCGCTGCGCCTACGTCTCCGAGATCACCGAAGTCGACGGGACGAAGTTCACCTTCGCCTACGTCCCCTGGGGCGGCGGGGTGCGCCTCGCGCGGGTGACCAGCTCGCGCGGCTATGCGCTCCTGCTCGAGGGCAGCGGCCCGCTGGTGACCAAGGCGTGCCTTCTCAACCTCGCCGTGACCTCGGCGCCGGCGAGCGGGCTCTGCCCGGCGGGCGCCCCGGCGGCGACCTATGCCTATACCGGCGACAACAGGATCGCCGCCGCGACCGGCCCGGACACTGCGGCGTCGACCTTCCAATACGGGGTCGGGCCGGCTTACGGCTCGAGCACGACCGGCTTCGTCAAGCCCGGCTACTCCGCGCCCTGGCTGACCAACACCTCCCATGTCCACATCGACGAGATCGGGGTTCCGCAGGATATCGTCGACCACCAGGCTTATGCGGACGGGCAGAGCTACACCTATCAATATGAGTTCTCCCCCTATGTGAACTACAGGGAGTCGACCCTCGCCGGAGGCCTGTACCAGGACGCGCTCGGCGGGGGCGGCTTCGCCGACTATGCCTGGCCGAGGGAGCCCTGGGGGCCGCAGCCGGGCGAGATCTGCAACGTCCACCCCTGCACCGAGGAATATGTGGACGACAACCTCAACGATCCGAGCTACGTCTACCACCAGACTCCGGCGCCGGTCACGATCGGCGCCGGGGCCGGAAGCACGACTTTCCAATATTGCGATTCGGCGGCGGCGGCCGGGCTTCCTCCCCAGGAGAATAATCGCTGCGTCGTCCTCCCCGTCCCCGAATCGATCACCGATCCCGAGGGGATCAGGACCGACCTCAAGTACGACAATAATTACAACGTCAGGGAGGCGAAGCGGAACCCGAAGCCGGGCGTGCTCAACCCGGACGGCTCGACGCCCGCTCCGATCGTCACCACGGCGGCTTATGTCACGACCTTCGGGTCCAGGGCCGCCAACAAGCCTTTGTGGATGAAGGACGCGCGCGGCAACACCACGACCTGGACCTACGCGCCCGAGCATGGCGGGGTTCTCACCGAGACCGGCCCGGCCGTGAATGGGGTGACTCCGCAGAAACGCTATTCCTACGTCCAGCGCACCGCCCGCCTGTTGGACGGAAGCGCGGCCGGGCCTCCGGTCTGGCTGCTCGACCGGATGTCGTCGTGCCGGACCGGCCATCCGAACGGCGCCGGCTGCGCGCTCGGCGCCGCCGACGAGGTGCTGACGACCTACGATTACGGTCCCGAGACCGGCCCCAACATCCTGCTCCTGCGCGGCCAGGCGGTCACCGCCGACGGGGCGACTCTGAGGACGTGCCACGCTTATGATTCGCGCGGCCGCAAGATCAGCGAGACCAGCCCAAACGGCACCGCCGGCCTGTCAGCCTGCCCGATGGCCGCGCCGACGGAACCCCAGCCCTACACGTCGAGCACCCGCTATGACGTCGACGGCAAGGTAACCGGCACGATCGCGCCCGATCCGGACGGCACCGCTCCGCTCCCCACCCCGGCGGTGCGCAACAGCTACGATGCCGCCGGGCGTCTGATCCGGGTCGAGGAAGGCGCGCTCGCGGCCTGGCAGCCGGACAGCGTCGCGCCGGCCCTGTGGCCGAACTTCACCGTCCACAAGTTCGTCGACACCAGCTACGACGCGCTCGACCGCAAGACCCGCGAGGCGGTGAGCGGAGCCGGGGTCACCGAATACAGCTACGACCTCGCCGGCCGAGTGAAATGCACCGCGGTGCGGATGAACCCGGACGCCTGGGCGACTCCGCTGGCCGACAAATGCGTCCCCGGCCCGGCCCACGCCACCAACGGCGCCGACCGGATCTCGAAGAGCGTCTACGACATTGCGGGCCGGGCGACGGAGAGCTGGGACGGCGTCGGCACCCCGCTTCAGCGCCGGGAAGCGGCCTACATCTACAATGCCAACGACCAGAAACTGAGCCTGACCGACGCCCGCGGCTACAAGGCGGAAATGCGCTATGACGGCTTCGGCCGCCAGCAGCGCTGGATCTTCCCGTCGAAGACGACGGCGGGGGTCGCGGACGCCAGCGATTATGAGCAATATCTCTACGACGCCCAAGGCAACCGCATCGCCTCGAGGAAGCGCGACGGCTCGGTCCTCACGTTCCAGTACGACACCCTCAACCGGATGACGGCGAAGATCGTGCCGGAGCGCTCCGGGCTGACCGCGGCGCAGACCAGAGACGTCTATTACGACTACGATCTCCGGGGCCTCCAGACCAAGGCCCGGTTCGACAGCCTGGCGGGCGAGGGCGTCACCACGGCCTATGATGGGTTCGGTCGGGTCACTTCGTCGACTCTGGCCATGGCGGGGACGAGCCGGACGATCGGCCACGCCTATGACCGTGACGGCAACCGGATCCGCATCACCCATCCCGACACGAGCTTCTTCACCTACGACTATGACGGGCTGGGCCGGTTCCTTCGGGTTCGCGAGAATGGCGGCGATCCGCTGGTGAGCTTCACCTGGGACAATGCCGGGCGCCGCTCGGGGCTGACCAGCGGCGGCACGGCGAGCGCCTACAGCTATGACTCGGCCGGCCGGCCGCAGAGCCTGAACCACAATCTCGCGGGCACCAGCGGGGACCAGGTCATCGGCCTCGGCTACAACCCGGCGAGCCAGATCGTCACTCGAAGCGGCAGCAACGACGGCTATGCCTGGACCGGCGCCGTCGCGGTCAACCGGCCCTACTCGGTGAACGGCCAGAACCAGTATATCGCCGCCGGTCCCGCCAGCTTTGCTTACGACGCCAACGGCAATCTCACCTCGGACGGCAGCTCGACCTTCGTCTACGACGTCGAGAACCGGCTGGTGTCGGCGAGCGGGGCGAAGACGGCGGCCCTCGTCTACGACCCGCTCGGCCGGCTGTTCCAGACCTCGGGGGGAGCGGCGGGAATCACCCAGTTCCTCTACGACGACGATGCCCTGATCGGCGAATATAACAGCGCTGGCGCGATGATCCGCCGCTACATCCACGGCGCCGCCAAAGGTACGACGACCCCCTGATCTGGTACGACAACCTCGCCAGTGGCTGGCGCCGAGCCCTCGTCGCCGACCAGCAGGGCTCGATCATCGCCGTCGCCGACCAGTACGGCAACCGGCTCGCAACCAACACCTACGACGAATACGGCATCCCCGGCGCGAACAATGCGGGACGGTTCCAGTACACCGGACAAGCCTGGATCCCCGAGCTCGGCATGTTTTACTACAAGGCCCGCATCTACTCGCCGACGCTGGGGCGGTTCCTGCAGGTCGATCCGATCGGATATGACGACCAGATCAACCTCTACGCCTATGTTGGAAACGACCCAGCGAATAATACAGATCCAACCGGAAATTACGGAGATATTTATCCGAAACGGACGTGGGATCCGCCGCCGGAAAGCGAACCGATAAGCCCTGAAACCAAGGAGAAAATCGCCACCGTCGTGGAAGGCGCCGGTATTCTTTGGGATGCGGCGACGCTTTTCACGGGCATTGGAAGTGGTCCTGAGGGGATCGTCCTCAGCAAGACAATTGCTGCTGGAATTCGCAGAGGCGGTCGAGAAACCGTAGAACGTGCTGCTAACAAGGCTGTCAGCAAAGCTAAGGGTATTCCTGATACGCGTATCAGCGGTAGTGGAAAACCAACTCAGCATACGGTAACTCACAGCACTCGCAAATCCGCGCGTGAGGCAGCGGAGCGAGATGCACCGCCGGGAGGCAAAGCGCGCAATGATGCTCATCCCACAAACCCGAAGCAAGGTCCTCACTTTCAAGCCGAAGGGCCAAATAAATCCAGTGTACACCCCACTGTCCACCACGAGTATCCAAAGAAATAGTGATGCCATCTGACCTGATAACAATTTGGATTGGCGTGGCTTCTGTGATACCACTTGCCGGATCAGAACATCAACGACAGGGCCTAAGTAGCGGATATGGTTTCGTGGCGATGCGTGCGGAAACTATCGAAGAGGCGGTTAAGGCTTTGAGGATAGAGCTTTTGGAAGGGGGTTCCGACTTAACTGGATTTGAATGGGTAAGCAGAATTCAGGATTACGACCAAATCCTAAATGCGAAGAATGCTAATTTAGTCAAAAAACTGGATGACTATCCAGTTCAATTCAGTTGCTTTCATTGGCATACTGAGAAACCCAGTTCTAATTAATCGAAAAAAAGAGATAATACCTAATTTCAAGCCGACTGATATCCGGGGATAATCCGGGACAGCTACCAATTTTCTTGGGGGCGAGGACGTCACCACGGCCTATGATGGGTAATCTCGTCGACTCTCTCCATGGCCGGGACCAGCCGGATGATCGGCCATCTCTACGATTCGGACAACAACCGGATCCGGATCACCCATCCCGACGGCAGCTTCTTTCCCTATGAATATGACGGGCTGGGCCGGTTCCTCCGGGTCCGCGAGAATGGCGGCGATCCGCTGGTGAGCTTCATCTGGGACAATGCCGGGCGCCGCTCGGGCCTGACCAGCGGCGGAACAGCGAGCAGCTACACCTATGATGCGGCCGGGCGGCTCGCCGCCCTCACCCACAATCTCGCCGGCACGAGCGCGGATCTGACCATCGGCCTCGGCTACACTCCGGCCAGCCAGATCGCCTCGCGAAGCAACAGCAACGACGGCTACGCCTGGACCGGCGCCGTCGCGGTCAACCGGCCCTATTCGGTGAACGGCCAGAACCAGTATATCGCCGCCGGACCTGCCAGCTTCACTTACGACGCCAACGGCAATCTCACCTCGGACGGCAGCTCGACCTTCGTCTACGACGTCGATAACCGGCTGGTGTCGGCCTCGGGCGCTCAGAGCGCGACCCTCGCCTACGACCCGCTCGGGCGCCTGTTCCAGACCTCGGGCGGCGCGGCTGGGATCACCCAGTTCCTCTACGACGACGACGCCCTGATCGGCGAATACAACAGCGCAGGCGCGATGGCGCACCGCTACATCCACGGCTCCGGCAAGGGCGTCGACGACCCGCTCATCTGGTACACCGCCGCCGCCGCCGGCTGGCGCCAGGCCCTGATCGCCGACCCGCAGGGCTCGATCGTCGCCGTCGCCGACCGCTACGGCAACCCGGTCGCCATCAACGCCTATGACGAATACGGAATCCCCGGAGTCGCCAACCAGGGGCGGTTCCAATACACCGGCCAGGCGTGGATCCCCGAGCTCGGCATGTATTATTACAAGGCCCGCATCTACTCACCGACGCTGGGGCGGTTCCTGCAGGTCGACCCGATCGGGTATGACGATCAGGTCAACCTCTATGCCTATGTGGGAAATGATCCTGTAAATTACGTCGATCCTGATGGTCAGCAGTCCGAGCAGGTGATGGACAGGCGGAATCAGGCATTCTTGACTGCGATGAGGGAGTGCAACGGAGGCTGCTTACAAACTTATGCTGACGCATCAGCTATCCCACTCTCCATGTATGGCGTCGCTGGGCTGGCACGTGGCGTAATCACATGGGGGTTCACGGCTGTATTTCGAGCTGCAGTCGCGAGCCGCGGTGCCGCCATAGCGCAACGAGTGCTTAGCGGAGGACTGAAGCGCACTTGGGCAGGGCCGGTTCAAACCATAAGGAATGTGCTCAAGCACGCAGGCCAGGCGAAGGACTTTGCTGGTGTCGCTCGAGAGCTTAGGGGTGTTCGAACGGGTTTCGACCACGTAACTGAGATGCGCCAAAGCGTAATAGCGTTACAAAGGGCTACTGCTTCCCTGCGAGGCTCTCTTAAGAATCCATCGCTCACCACCGGGGAGCGCAGGGCACTTACGCAAGCGCATGATGCTGGCATGCGGACTCTAAACAATATGCAAAAAGCCCTGAGGGGAGTTCAGTGATGTCGAAACATCTCATTATGGCTCTGTCGAGTTCGGATGACTCCATATTGTTAGATACCCTGTACGAACTCGGAAGCTCCGGATATAGCTCATCCAATATTACAGATGACATTGCTATCAAACTATTGAGTTCTGATAACGAGCTGATCAGAGAGCGAGCAATATTCTACTTTGGTGCAAAGTCTAGAGATAATAGGTTTTGTAAGAATTATGTATCAGCGCTTAACGCTGAAGATCCAATAGACTATCCAGTTATATCGGCATCCGCATTTGCAATTATAGCAGCACGTTGCCCTTTAGAAATTGCTACTGTTGCACAAAGTCTCAGGCGATATCTGAGCAACGAAGTTACGGTTTATAATATCGGAACTGTGATAGTTGCACTAATATTATGGATAGCTAAGGAAATATCAGAAGACGAACTTAAGCTCATGATTGCGAGAGGCGGCTCTCCCAGCCAAGACGAAATAGATCGCGCTTTGAAAGTTGTGAATCGATAATCCGGGACAGAAACCAGTTTTCTAGCGTCGAGGGTGTAACTACGGCCTATGACGGTTCGGGCGGGTGATGAGCTCGACGCTGGCCATGGCGGGGACGAGCCGGACGATCGGCCACGCCTACGATTTCGACGGCAACCGCACCCGCATCACCCATCCCGACGGAAGCTTTTTCACCTACGAGCATGACGGGCTCGGCCGGTTCCTTCGAGTGCGCGAGAATGGCGGCGATCCGCTGGTGAGCTTCACCTGGGACAATGCCGGGCGCCGCTCGGGCCTGACCAGCGGCGGCACGGCGAGCGCCTACGTCTATGACGGGGTGGACCGGCTCGCCAGCCTGACCCACAATCTCGCCGGCACAAGCGGCGATCTGACCATCGGCCTCGGCTACACTCCGGCGAGCCAGATCGCGTCACGCAGCAACAGCAACGACAGCTACGCCTGGCCGGGCTCGGTCGCCGCCAACCGTCCCTATGCGGTGAACGGGCTCAACCAGTACAGCTCGGCCGGCGCCGCGACGTTCGGCTACGATTCGAACGGCAACCTCATTGCCTCGGTCAACCCACCAATATCGACGAGCTACGTCTACGACGTCGAGAACAGGCTGGTCTCGGCCTCGGGCGCGCAGAATGCGAGCCTCGTCTACGACCCGCTCGGGCGACTGTTCCAGACTTCGGGCGGGGCCGTCGGGCGTCACCCAGTTCCTCTATGACGACGATGCGCTGATCGGCGAATATAACAGCGCCGGCGCAATGACCCACCGCTACATCCACGGCAGCGAGAAGGGCGTCGACGACCCTCTCATCTGGTACACCGCCGCCGCCGCCGGCTGGCGCCAGGCCCTGGTCGCCGACCCGCAGGGCTCGATCGTCGCGGTCGCCGACCGCTACGGCAACCCGGTCGCGATCAACGCCTATGACGAATATGGAGTGCCCAAATACGGCACCCCGACGGCAATAGGGCCGGTTCCAATATACCGGCCAGGCGTGGATCCCCGAGCTCGGCATGTACTACTACAAGGCCCGCATCTTCTCGCCCACGCTCGGGCGGTTCCTGCAGACCGATCCGATCGGGTATGACGATCAGATCAACCTCTATGCGTATGTCAATAACGACCCAATCAATAAATTCGATTACAGCGGACTAGACGTGCCTGTTTTTACTCTGAAGCAAATGCGGCTTTTCATAAGGTTTATGCAGCGTAATGTTGTTCCTAACCGCCGCAAAGCGACCCCACTACAAGTAACCGATGCAGTTTACGTGACAAAAAAGGGCCAGGGGCATATGAAAGCCCCGGGCCACTGCCGTAAATATAAGGGCCGCCGGGCCTCCTGGTGGATCGTCCCCGCCTCCGGCACCAGGGAAGTCCCATTTGCGTGCACCGGAAATAACTCGACCAGCGACGGCTACAGCACGAAGCCGCAGCCCGAGGCGAACGAACCCGACCGCGCCACCTGGCTGAAGGTCGCAGCCGGGCGGAAGATCGAATATCAGCAGTCAAATGAGTCAAGACCACCTTAAATGAGATAGCGACTGAGTACCGACGACAAGCCCAGGAAAAAAGGCAGATGGCTGAAAAGCTTTAGAAGAGGCTAAATGAATAATGATTTGCAGATTGCATTAGAATTTACGCCATTATTTTGGTGGATTTTAAAATGAATGTCTGACGTTGACAATTGTGGATTGCCATCACTATAGCAGCCCAGTACGCACAGAAACTATTGAAGCTTTCATTGGCGACCTATCGTCGAGATGGTCTGACGGTGATATCTGTAATTATGACGAGTGGGTATAATAATGAATTTTGCCACGACCTATTCGATGACTTAGTTGAGTCAATTAAGCGCGATCATCTGACTCTTACCGTTTGGTCTGAGGACAATTTTTCTGATTCCTTGTGGGAATTTCTTAATTTATATGCCTCACGCCCGTATCGTGAAGATCGCAAAGATACTGATCGTCGTTGAATCGATGGCCGAGCAGATGAAGTTGATGGCCGAAGTCTCGACGGCATTGCAGGGCTTCCCGGAAGAAAAATTGCCCGGGACAGTTAACTAATTTGTCCCCTCGCCTATCTCCGTCGGCGAAGGAGTCTCTACGATCTATGACGGGCTCGGCCGATTCCTCCGGGTACGCGAGAATGGTGGCGATCCACTGGTCGCCTTCGCCTATGATGCCGCCGGACGCCGCTCGGGGCTGACCAGTGGCGGAACGGCGAGCGGCTACGTACTTCGGCGGGACGGCTGCACAGCCTCACCCACAATCTCACGGGCACGAGCGGTGACCAGGTCATCGGCCTTACCTACAATCCGGCGAGCCAGATCGTCACTCGAAGCGGCAGCAACGACGGCTACGCCTGGACCGGCGCCGTCGCGGTCAACCGGCCCTACTCGGTGAATGGCCAGAACCAGTACACCGCCGCCGGCCCGGCCAGCTTCACTTACGACGCCAACGGCAACCTCACCTCCGACGGCTCGACCAACTTCGTCTACGACGTCGAGAACCGGCTGGTGTCGGCGAGCGGGGCGAAGACGGCCGCTCTGGTGTACGACCCGCTCGGGCGGCTGTTCCAGACTTCGGGCGGGGCCGCGGGCGTCACCCGGTTCCTCTACGACGACGACGCCCTGATCGCGGAATACAATTCCGCCGGGACGATGGTCCACCGCTACATCCACGGCCCAGGCAAGGGCGTCGACGACCCGCTCATCTGGTACGACAATCCCGCCAGTGGCTGGCGCCGAGCCCTCGTCGCCGACCCGCAGGGCTCGATCATCGCCGTCGCCGACCAGTACGGCAACCGGCTCGCGACCAACACCTACGACGAATACGGCATCCCCGGCGCGAACAATGCGGGACGGTTCCAGTCGACAAGCCTGATCCCCGACTCGGCATGTACTGAGTGCTTGTACCCTCGCTTTTCGGTTCCCCATAGTCAACGGCCAGCCTAGCGAAAACGCTCATGCCCTAATGTTCACTTCGATCCGACTCTGCGGGAACGAGGCCTGCAGAGGCCGTGTTCCCGCCTTGGGTGATCCGCGTCGGCGCCTCAGCCCTAAATAGACCATTCTCTCGATTTGGCGGGCCGACAGGGCGGCGCCGACGCTGTGACTCGGCTTCGCCGTCCACAAATATGTCGACACCCGCCACGACGCGCTCGACCGCAAGACCCGCGAGGCGGTGAGTTGTCCGCTCCCGGACTGCCCGCCCCGGCTCAGATCGCCGGGGCCTCGGCCGCGATCCGGTCCATCTCGGCGCGGCTCTTCTTCTCCGCGGTCGATTTGAGCTGGCCGCAGGCGGCCATGATGTCGCGGCCGCGCGGGCGGCGGATCGGGGCGGAGATGCCGGCGTCGAAGATGATGTCCGAGAAGCGTCTTACCCGCGCCTCGTCCGAACATTCGTAGGCGGCGCCGGGCCAGGGGTTGAACGGGATCAGGTTGACCTTGGCCGGGAGCTTGTACTTGCGGATCAGCCGGACCAGCTCGAGCGCGTCCTCGTCGCTGTCGTTCTTGTCCTTGAGCATCACATATTCGAACGTGATCCGGCGGGCGTTGTTGGCGCCGGGATAGGCGGCGCAGGCCTCGAGCAGCTCCTCGATCCCGTATTTGCGGTTCAAGGGCACGATCTCGTCGCGCACCTCCTTGGTGACGGCGTGGAGCGAGACGGCGAGATTGACCCCGATCTCCTCCCCGGCCCGGGCCATCATCGGCACCACGCCCGAGGTGGAGAGGGTGATCCGTCGGCGCGACAGGCCGAGCCCGTCGCCGTCCATCACGATCTTCAAGGCGTCGCGGACATTGTCGAAATTGTAGAGCGGCTCGCCCATCCCCATCATGACGATGTTGGAGAGCATCCGCCCTTCCGCCGAAAAACCCGAGGTCGTCCGCGAAGCAGACGATGGCGGCCATTCCCCCAGCGAATCGCGGGCGAGCATGACCTGGCCGACGATCTCGCCGGCGGTGAGGTTCCTGACCAGCCGCATGGTTCCGGTGAAGCAGAAGGCGCAGTTCAAGGTGCAGCCGACCTGGCTCGACACGCACAACGTCCCGCGGTCGGCGTCGGGGATGAACACCATCTCGAAATCGTGGCCGTCGGGCGTCTTCAAAAGCCATTTGCGGGTGCCGTCGGTCGAGACCTGCTCGACCACCACCCGCGGCCGGCCGACGACGAAGCGCTCGGCGAACCAGGCGCGCTGCGGCTTGGCGATGTCGCTCATCGCCTCGAACGCGGTGGCGCCGCGATTGTAGATCTGGTGCCAGATCTGCTTGGCGCGGAGCCTGGCCTGTCTCGGCTCGAGCCCGGCCTGCTCCAGCGCTTCGCGAATGGAGTCGCGCGACAGACCGACGAGATCGACCCGCTTATCCTCCGCCTCGAAAGCGGGGCGCGGGACTGGAACCGGGTCGATATGACCGGGGATGGGCATCGGCGCTGTCATGAGGCGGCCTATGTAGGGGATAAGCCCCGCTTTTTCTAGGCCGTTCCCGAAGCCCCCAGGCCGCCGCTGCCGAGCCCCGTCACCGTCTCCGCTCCCTCCTCGATGCAGACGACCGAGCCTTGCGGAAGCGGAGCCGAGACCGGCGCGCCGCAGCCGGGGCGATCGGGAGCGCCGGTCAGAAGGCCGCGAAGCACGCGCGAGGAGATTCCGTGCATCACGATCAGCCGGTCGCCGTGCTCCCCGGCGGTGTCGGCCATCCAGGCGCGAAGGCGGCGGGCGATGTCGTCATACCATTCGCCTCCCGGGGGGCGGCAGGTGAAGAGTCCGGCCCGTCGGTCGACGAAGCCGCCATGGGCCTCGGCGATCTCGGCGTAGAAGCGCCCTCCCCAATCGCCCATGTCCATTTCCGACAGCCGATGCGTCGGTCCTCGCCTTGTGCCAGTCGAGGCGGAGGTGCTCGGCGGCGATCGCGAGCGTCTGCAGGGCCCGGCCGGTGGGCGAGGCCCAGAGCGCCAGCTTCGGCGCCGGCCCGAGCGCGGCGAGCAGCGCCTCGCCAATCTCCTCGGCATGGGCGAAGCCGGCGCGGGTGAGCGGGGTGTGGGCGGTCTCGCCCTGCATGCGCGCGGCCGCGTTGAACACCGTCTCGCCATGGCGGGCGATGAACCAGCGCGCCATGTTCAGCCGCGCCGGGCGCAGGCGATGGCGGCGGCGTCGATCGCGGTCGCCGCGCCGCGAAGGCGATAGGAATCGCGCACCAGGGCGCCGCTCGCCGACCTCGTCTCGACGCTCATCTCGATCCCGGTTCGCATCGCCGAGACGATTTCGGCGTCCGCCGCCGGATCGGCCGCCCAGGCGTCGGCGCCGCCGCCGCGCAGCTGGAAAGTGCGGTCGTCGATCCGGAGCAGTACCGCCGATCCCTCCCGCTTGGCCCGGCTCAACCGGAAGAAGGCCTGCCCGCCCAACGCCCGCGCCGGCCAATAGCCCACCGAAGCGAAGCCGCGCCCGTCGCCGGCCCGGGGCGACTGATAGGGCTCGGCGATGGCGTGGCAACGGTCCGGCCCGCGAAACGCCCCCCAGGTCCCGAAAATCCCGAGCGACTGCTGCTGAGCGATCGCGGGCGTTGCCAGGCTCGTGAAAAACAAAGGAAAAATCAACCGCCGTATCATCAAGGCAGAATGGCCCGAGGCACGGCCGATTGGCAACTGAAAAGGCCGGGCTTCCGGATGTTCGGCCTGAACTTGCGCGCACGGAGGCCGAAAAACGGGGTATGGATGTACTTCACCACCCTTTTTAAATTCATATTGGAGATGATCTTTCGGATGCCGCATTTCGGCGGCCTGCGCTCTTGGCAAATCTTGGAAAACAAATAGAAAAATCTTATGCCGGCAACGCTGTGCCTAACTTCGTCTGTCGGCGCCCGATTTGCGCCATATTATGTTTATCCGCGGTTCATCGAAGCTCCCTCAACTCCGCGTCAGCAGGGGAATTGGCTGAGGGGTTATTCTGATGCTTAAATATTATCTTGCCGCGGTTTTGGCGGCGACCGGTGTTGCTTCCCCCGTTTTCGCCCAGGACGCCGAGCCGGAAGCGGCCAGGCCTTCGGAGTTCACCGGTTTCAAGGTGGAAGGCCTTGCCGGATATGACGAAGGATTGGTCTATGGCGTCGGCGCCGGTTACGACCTCCAGCTCGGCCGCCTCGTCCTCGGCGCCGAAGCCGAGCTCAGCGATTCCACCGAAAAGGATTGCCTGACCAGCGCTTTCGCGCCCGGGGACCGTTTCTGCGCGCGCCTGGGCCGGAACCTCTATGCCGGCGGCCGGATCGGCTTCACGGTCGCGCCGCGCACCCTGCTCTACGGCAAGATCGGCTACACCAACCAGCGCATCGGCATCGATTACGTGGCCGGCACCCCGCCCACCCTCGCCTCGTTCAGCACGGGGAGCAATCTCGACGGGATCCGCCTCGGCGCCGGGCTCGAGCAGAAGCTCGGCCGCAACGCCTACGTCAAGGGCGAGTATCGCTATTCCGACTACGAGAATGGCGACTTCCGGCATGACGGAGTGGTCGGAATCGGCTTCCGCTTCTGAGGCGGAGCGCCGCGGCGATCACAAGCGGGGCCGGGGCGCAACGCTCCGGCCCTTTTTGCATGCCCGGCGACAATCCCCTAGCGGGGGGCGGCGGCCCGCTCTAATACTCGTTCAAAGCACGACTTTCGGGGGTTTCAATGAAGGCGACGATCGAACGGGCTACGCTCCTCAAGAGCCTCGGCCACGTCCAGTCCGTGGTGGAGCGCAGGAACACCATCCCGATCCTTTCCAACGTCCTCATCGAGGCGGCCGAGGGCGGCGGCCTCAGGCTGATGGCGACCGACCTCGACCTCCAGATCGTCGAGACGGTCGAGGCCAACGTCACCCAGCCCGGTGCCACCACCGTCTCCGCCCACACCTTGTTCGACATCGCCCGCAAGCTTCCGGAAGGCAGCCAGGTCGAGCTGAACGCGGCCGAGGGCAAGATGCAGGTCAATGCCGGCCGCGCCCGCTTCAACCTCTCGACCCTCCCGCGCGACGATTTCCCGGTGATCGCGGAGGGCGATCTTCCGACCCGCTTCGAGCTTCCCGCCGCGACCCTTCGCCAGATCATCGACAAGACCCGCTTCGCCATCTCGACCGAAGAGACGCGCTATTATCTGAACGGAATCTTCTTCCACGTCTCCGACGAGGCCCAGCCGGTGCTGAAGGCGGCGGCGACCGACGGCCACCGCCTCGCCCGGGTCACCGTGCCCCGGCCCGCCGGCGCCGAGGGCATGCCCGACGTCATCATCCCGAGGAAATGCATCGCCGAGCTTCGCAAGCTTCTCGACGAGCTCGAGGGCACGGTGCAGATCTCGCTGTCCGAGACCAAGGTCCGCTTCGGCCTCGGCAGCGCCATCCTCACCTCCAAGCTGATCGACGGCACCTTCCCGGATTACAGCCGGGTCATCCCGACCGCGAACGACAAGCTGCTCAGGATCGACCCGCGCAGCTTCGAGGAAGGCGTCGACCGGGTCGCCACCATCGCCAGCGAGAAGACCCGCGCCGTCAAGATGGCGCTCGACCGCGACCGGGTCACCCTCTCCGTCACCAGCCCCGAGAACGGCACCGCCGCCGAGGAGGTGCCGGGCGATTACAACGCCGACGGCCTCGAGATCGGCTTCAACGCCCGCTATCTGCTCGACATATTGGGCCAGATCGAAGGCGACATCGTCGAGATGCACCTCGCCGACGCCGCGGCGCCGACCCTGCTTCGCGAAAATGACAAGGCGGCGGCGCTCTACGTGCTGATGCCGATGCGGGTATGACGATGGAACGGGAAGCTCCCGGGACCTGGGTCTATGTGGCGGGCTTGATCGTGACGATCGTCTGCCTCGCCCTTGCCAATTTCGTCATCGCCTATCTTGGCGGATGGGCGGACGTCGAAGCGTGGAAGCCCGGTGCCGTCGCCGTGGGCTTCGTCCAGGGCCTGGCCGGGGCGTTGATGGCGGGCGTTGCCTCCAGCCAGCTTTTCAAGTCGGTCCGCCCCGCTGATTTTTGGCTCAAATGGATAGTATTGCTGGCGGCGACCCTGTTCGCGATCGCGATCGTCTGGGCAATGGTCATCGGCAAGTCCGAGAGAGCGTTGACCTGGATGACCTTCGCCGGCGTTGCGTCGCTCATCGGCACCGAAATGGGGCGCAGGATGACGAAAGCTCTGGCTCGCCGGTCGGGCTCCGAGGGATGACAAGGTCGGGGCGCTCTGCGTGCTGATATCGATGCAGATATGAATGTATTGACTATCTAACGTTAGCCACCTACTTCCTCCAGAGCGCCGTCGCGCGGATCAGGGAGGAATGAGATGGACGAACGTGAGATGGCTATGCTGACCGAGGGGTTAGCGCGAAAAGCCGACAAGATGCGGGTTCTCGAGCGCCAGGGTGTGGCGCGTGCGGACATCGCCCGCTTCCTCAACGTGCGGTATCAGCAAGTGCGCAACACGTTGGAAGGCGACAAGCGGACCGGATATAATCCTCAAATCGAAGTGGGCCGATCGATTCCCGAGGCGCCCACGGATATGTCTCTCGACTCGGCGGAGGAAGGCTTGGTCTGTCTTCACGCTGAAGATGATGGTTCGCTGAAGTTACCGCCGGCGGTCTCGGACTGGTTGACGGGAGGGGAGGGCGAACCGGTTTACGCACTCGCCGTCGACGACGGTGTGTTCGTAACGTCGTTCAGCGGCGCGATGAACAGGCTTCGCCGGTCGCTCGCCGCTTAGGGCCTCGGCATCCGGAGCGGCCGCGCAAAATTCCTCTCTCGCGTTCCGCGGGAGAGGAGTTGCCGTTGAACCGGGTCCGGAGTCGTGCAACATTGACATTGTTGTCAGCAGCGGAGTCGCCCATGGCGAGCCAGTCCTTCAATCCCGCGGTGCCGATGAAGCGCGAGTGGGGCATTGCGTTCCGGGCGCTTCGCCGGCTCCTCGCCGATGGCGACGACACGGTTCAGGTCTTCCGGATCATGCGCGCCCTGAACGGCGACACGTCGCACCGCAATTACCGCCGCCTGATCGCCAGCGCCCAGGGCGGGCGGCTGGCTTACGAACGGATCGAGCTCGCGCCCCGTTTGTGCGACCGCGCCTGGATCGACTCCTTTCCCGAAGGCAGCGTCGGCGCCGCCTACCGCCTCTTTCTCGACCGGACCGGCTATTCGGCCGACGGCCTCGCCGAGCTGAGCATCGCCGAGACCGAAATCCCCGCCAACATCCAGCACCCTTATGCCTGGTTCGGCCGGCGCGAGCGCGACGTCCACGACATCTGGCACGTGCTGACCGGCTACGAGGCGGACGAGCCGCTGGGCGAGGCCTGCCTGGTCGCTTTCTCTTATGCCCAGACCGGCGGGCTGGGCTGGGCCTTCATCGGCGCCGGCGCCGCTCTGAAGAGCCTTCGCATCACCGGCAACTCCGCCTTCGCCCGGGCGGTCTGGGAAGGCCGGTGCCACGGCAAGCGCGCCGCCTGGCTTCACGGCGAGGATTATGAAGCGCTGATGCGCGAGCCGCTGGACGCGGCAAGGGCGCGGCTGCGAATCGCCGAGCCGGTCCGCTACCGCGAGGCGCAGCGACGGCTGGACGCGGCGGGGCTGAAGGGGATTTAGCCCTCACCGTCATCCCGGCGAAAGCCGGAATCCATGGACACGGATCAAGTCCGGATGACGGCTTCCATCCACCCGCATTGTTCGCCGCACCGCCCTTCCGCTAGGGGGGAGCGATGGCCCTCGCCCGCCTCGTCCTGACCGACTTTCGCAACCATCGCGACGCCTTGCTCGAGCCCGGGCCGGGCCTGGTCGCGCTCACCGGGGAGAATGGGGCGGGCAAGACCAATGTCCTCGAGGGGGTGTCGCTGCTCTCGCCGGGCCGCGGCCTGCGCGGCGCGACCCTGTCGGAGATGGCGCGGAGCGTGCGGCGGCGGCGGATTCGCGGTGGCGGCGCGTCTAGCCCTCCCCCTCGATGGGGGAGGGTTGGGTGGGGGTGAGGCAAGAGGCCCGCCCGGCGATCCCGGCCCGGCATCACCCCTCCCTCGGCGACCCCGAATGGAGTCGCTCACCCCATCGAGGGGAGGGGCTTTTCAAGTCGACATCGGCACCGGCGCCGTGCCCCGAGCGCCCGAGCGGCGGCTGGTGCGGATCAACGGCGCCGCGGCCTCGGCGACGTCGCTCTCCGAATGGCTCTCGGTGCTGTGGCTGACCCCGGCCATGGACCGGCTGTTCCAGGAGGGACCGGGCGGACGCCGCCGCTTCCTCGACCGGCTCGTGCTCGCTTTGGCGCCGGGCCATGCCGTCCACGCCGCCCGCTACGAGGCGGCGATGCGGGCGCGCAACAAGCTCCTGGCGGAGGAAGGGCCCCGGGACGAAGCCTGGCTCTCGGCGCTGGAGGCGCGGATGGTCGAGCACGGCGCCGCCTTGGCCTCCGCCCGGGCCGGCGCCGTGGCACTGCTCTCCGAACGACTGGCGAGCGCTCCCGAAGGCCCGTTCGCGCGCGCCGGCCTCGCCCTGGAAGGCGGCGGCGAGGACCTGGCGCTCGAGCTCGCCCGCGGGCGCGGCCGCGACTCCGCCGCCGGCCGCACCCTGGCCGGGCCCCACCGGACCGACCTCGCCGTCACCCATCTCGACAAAGGCCAGGCCGCGGGGCTGTGCTCGACCGGCGAGCAGAAGGCGCTCCTGCTCTCGATCATCCTCGCCCACGCCGATCTCGTCGCCGAGCGCGCCGGCCGCCGCCCCATCCTGCTCCTCGACGAAGTCGCCGCCCACCTCGACCCCCGCCGCCGGGCGGCCCTGTTCGAGCGGCTCGAGGCCGCCGGCGGCCAGGTGTGGATGACCGGCACGGAAGCCGGCCTGTTCGACGGCATCGGCCCCGACGCGACCCGCTTCGAAGTCGCCGACGGCGAAATCCTCTAGGCTCTCCCCGCGAAGCGGAAATCCTATTCTTCTACCTTTCTACGTCGCGCCTTTGCGCCGTTGCGCCTTCTCTCAAAACCGGGTGCCGAGACGGCTAAGTGGGCAGGCGCCAGAATCCGACCGAGTGCAAAGCGCTGGCCGGCACCGAGGCATCCAGCGCCTTCCCTCCAGGCGACGTGCCTGACTGTCTTTGAGAGAAGGCGCAAAGGCGCAAAGGCGCGACGTAGAAAAGGGATAGGGTTGCCGCTTCGCGGCGGGAACGAGGTCGTCCCGGCGGGCGGATATTTTAGAACCGTTTCGAGAGCCATCCAATCGACTCCTGCGATCCGTCGGGCCTATCAGGGGGCACCAACAAAGGGAGGACTTCCATGGCGACTCCGACAGGCGGGCAGGTACGGCCCTATGGCGTGGCGATCAGCGACGCGCTCAACGATCCGAATTCGACTCTCGAAAATTTGAATTCCCTGCGCGACCAGGGTCGCCGCGAGCTCGAGGAGTCCGGGGATCTGGCGGGCGCCCTCGAAAAGCTCGAAGCCGAGATCCAGTCGCGCAGCGGCGGCTACGCCAAGCCCGGCGGCGGCTTCGTTCCGCTTTACGGAGTCGCCATCCACGACGCGATCTCGGACCCGCAGACGACCGTCGAGCGGCTCACCGAGCTTCGCGACCAGGGTCGGCGGCAGCTCGAGGAGCAGGGCGATCTCCAAGGTTCGCTCCGGCGGCTCGATCAAGAAATCGCCAGTCGCGGCTGAACCCGAAAAAAGGGGAGAAGGACATGGCGGAAGCCACGAGAAGCCCGCTGCCCCCTTACGGGGTCGCCATCGCCGACGCGCTCGGCAATCCCTCGACCACCCTCGAGGAATTGGTCGCCCATCGCGACCATGCCCGCGAGGTGTTGTCGGCCCAGGGCGACCTGAGGGCGGCGCTCGAACGGCTCGACGGCGAAATCGCGCGCCGCGGCGGGCGCTGACGACATGGCGGATGCCGGGGGAACGCGCTCGGAGCCGGTACGAATCCGCTCCGAGGCGGACCGCCGGCTCCGTCATCCCGTCCACGTCGTCTGGGAGCTGACGCTCGCCTGCAATTTGCGCTGCGCGCATTGCGGCTCCCGGGCGGGACGTCCGCGCAGCGACGAGCTGACCATCGACGAGATCCGCTCGATCGTCGCCGAGCTGGCGGCGCTCGGCACCCGCGAGATCAGCCTGATCGGCGGCGAGGCCTATCTTCGCCGCGACTGGCTCGACATCATCCGCGCCGTCGCCGAATCCGGGATCAAATGCGGGCTCCAGACCGGCGGCCGGGCGCTGACCCGGGCCAAGATCGAGGCGGCGGTCGAGGCGGGCCTGTCCTCGGCCGGAGTTCTCGGTCGACGGCAACGAGGCGGTCCACGACCGGCTTCGCGGAGTCCCGGGCAGCTTCCGCCAGGCGCTGACCGCGATCGAGGAATTCGCCCGCGCCGGGATCACTCCGAGCTCCAACACCCAGGTCAACCGGCTGTCGGCGCCGGTGCTCGAGGAGACGTACGAGCATATCTACGCCGCCGGCGCCCGGATGTGGCAGATCCAGCTTACCGTCCCGGCCGGCAACGCCGCCGAGCAGGTCGACCTGATCCTCCAGCCCTGGCAGATACCCGAAACCTACGACACTCTGGCGCGCCTGTTCGAGCGCGGCCGCAAGGCCGGCTTCCGGCTCTTCTCGGGCAACAATATCGGCTATTTCGGCCCCTATGAGCACCTCTGGCGGACGATGACCGACGAGCCGGCTTATTGGGACGGCTGCGGCGCCGCCGAGAGCGGAATGGCGATCGAGGCCGACGGCGTGGTCAAGGGCTGCCCCTCGCTCCACAAGGGCGAATATGGCGGCGGCAACGTCCGCGACCATAGCTCGCTCACCGAAATCTGGCTGGCCATGCAGGCCTCGGTCCGTCCCAATGTCGAGCGCCCGGCCTGGGGCTTTTGCGGCACCTGCTACTACAAGTCGGTGTGCAAGTCGGGCTGCACCTGGACGGCGGGCTCGCTCCTGGGGGTGCCGGGCAACAATCCGATGTGCGACCATCGCTCGCGGACCCTGCGCGAAGCGGGGCTGCGCGAGCGCTTCGAGCAGGTTTCCGCGGCGCCGGACGAACCGTTCGCGCAGGGGCTGTGGCGGCTGGCGCTGGAAACGCTCGACGGCGTCGAACTGCCGGAGAGCGCCTATCCGGTCTCGAAGCAGCCGAAGAATCCCGAAGGCGAGATCCTGCTCTGCCACGGCTGCGGCCATTATTCGTTCGCCGGCGACGACGGCTGCATGAAATGCGGCGCTCCGTTGATGGCGGAATTGCCGCGCGGCGACTTCGCCGGGCCGCAGGAGATGGAAGGGGTGCTTGGCCGGCTGGCCGAGATCGATGCCCGCCACGCCGAACGTCTGGCCGCGATCCGGGCGTCCCGCGCCGTCGCGGCCGAATGATCGGCTAGCCGCGGTCCGGCGCGATGGTGCCGGCGACCAGATAGAGAAGGATCGCGACCGGCCCCAGCACGAAGAGGCTGAGGATCGCGGCCAGTCGGATGAGCGTCGCGTCGGCTCCCGTCGCGTCGGCGAGGCCGGCGCAGACGCCCATCATTTTGCCATTGGCTTTGTCGAGGGTGAAAGGACCGTTCATGGCGCCTTTCCTTCACTATTGTGGCGATTACTCGCGATTAATGGCGATTAGTGGCGTTTCTTGTCCGTGGCCGGACGGTCAGATGATCTGACCGGCCGGGCCGACGGCGGCGGAGATGAACAGGGTCGCGGCGAAGATGGCGCCGATGGCGGAAACCGCGATGTGCTGCAGGCTGGCGAAATTGAAGGTCATTGTAAGTCTCCCTGAACCGGCCGTCCGGACCATTCCGTCGGCCATGCCAAGGTCATTGCAGAGGTCGTGCCAAACGGAAGAAATGGCGGAAATCCGCGATTCATTCGACGGCCTATAAAGAGTTGGCCGAGTTGGCATTCCAAATATTGGGAATTCTCACCGAGACTTGGTGCACATATTCGCGCGCGCCCGCTCAAATCCGGACAGGCCCGCGCTCTGGCCCCTGATCGAGGTCAGGCGTATACGAAAAGCGGTCGCTCAAGGGGGAGCGGCCGCCTTTATCGTGGAGACGCAAAATGTCCGAGACCGTCACTCTCTCCGGCACCGCCTCGAACGGCACGCTCATCGAGCTTCCGGTCACCGCCACCTTCTACGGCGAAAACCTCATCGAGGAGCCCAGCCCGACCGGCATCGCCTGGGTGGCTTCGGAAGGATCGATCACCGCCCTTCCGGGCTATCTCTATTGGGACACCGGTTCCGGCACCATCGCCCAGCACATCGACGTCCCGGTCGAGGCCGGCAAGACCTACGAGCTCAGCTTCGAGGGCATCATCTTCGACGGCTCGGTCGAGGCAAGGCTCAACGGCAGCGGCGCCGTCCCGATCGTCATCGATCCAGCCTCGGCGTTCGGACGGGTCGGCACCTTCGTAGCCGACACCACCCTCAACTCAGCGCTTCGCTTCGAGGATGTCGATCACCTCTCGTCGGGGCGAATCAGGGCGTTCAAGCTTCGCGAAGTGCTGGGCTCCTAAGGGCAATAAACCGCCTTCGTTCAATTCCGGACAGCTCAGGCTAGTCGGAGATCCGGAAATCGACGGGCGGCACCGTCACCCAGACATAGGGCGTCGGGCGCGCTGCGATCGTGAGGGGCGGCACGCTTCGGCTGGCATAGACCCGTCGCACCGCGTCGACGAGGAGCGCCGGCTGGCCCGGAGCCGCCGATTCCGTGAAGACCATCCGGCCGCGTGGGTCCACCAGGGCCCGCAGCCGCACCACGCCCGAAAGATTCCTGCGCATGGCGCTGGGGGGATAATCGTCGCCGAGGATTTTCGGCGGCGGCGCGGTGACGGCGACGCTCGCGGGCTCGCGCCCGCCATTCGTCGCCCGAAGCGCCTCGAGAAAGGCCTGCAGGGGCTCGGCTTCTCCGGCATAGGCCGCGGCGGCGAGCGACTGGACCGCATCCCATTTCTGCTCCGGCGCGTTCGCCGCCGCAAGCTGAAGCCGCGCCAGTCGGAGGAGGAGCGGCCGCGCCTTGGCGCCGGCGGCGAGGCTCGGCGCGACCGGCCTCAGCCGCACCGTCGCGTCGGCGACGTCGGCAGGGCTCGCGCCAGGTTCCAGGGCCAGCTCGGCCAGCATGAGGCGCGCCGCCGCCTGGGTTCCGGCCTCAGGGGTCCTCAGCATCGCCTGTGCGTCCGCGACGTCGCCGGCGGCGCGGCGGGCGACCAGTGCCTCGGCAAGCCACACCCGCTCCTTGGCCGGCGCACCGCGCGCGAGGCGGTCGCGAAGGAAAGCGATCGTCTCGGGATCGGAGAGATAGGCGCGGGCCTCCTGCGGGCTGTCGAACCGGTTCAGATACCGCGATCCCAGCAGCCAGGCCCGGCGGCGGTAGAAGCGGGCAAGCCGGGCATCCGCCTTTATTCCAGGGGCGCCCTGATAAAAGGCGGCGAGGAGCCCATAGGCCCCGCCGCTCGCAGAGCTCGGCGCTTCCGCGACCGCGAGCGCGAGGCGCAGAGCGAGGCGGCTGTCCTGCTGGCGGCAGAAGCGAACGGGCTTCAGCACGGCGACGAGCATGCCCGCATAATCGACGAGCTGGATGTCGCTCAGCTCGCCCTTGCGCACGTCGCAGGCCGCGGCGAGATCGGCGAGCAGCCGGGCCCTGTCGGGGGAGGGCGCCGGCGCCGCGGGCGCGGCCGCGGCAAAGAGGAGGAGGGGCAGGAACGCCATGGCCTGAGCTTGTCCGACTTGCCGGTGCTCGGCAAGCTTCGGCTTCGGCTATGAAAACGCCCCGCCCGGACGGGTCCGGACGGGGCTCTTTCGCTTATTCAGGGCGGATCGATCAGGCGCCGCCGCCGGCCAGCGCCGCGAGCAGAAGCAGGGCGACGATGTTGGTGATCTTGATCATCGGGTTGACCGCCGGGCCGGCCGTATCCTTGTAGGGATCGCCGACGGTGTCGCCGGTCACCGCGGCCTTGTGGGCCTCCGAGCCCTTGCCGCCGTAATTGCCGTCCTCGATATATTTCTTGGCATTGTCCCAGGCGCCGCCGCCCGAGGTCATCGAGATGGCGACGAACAGGCCGGAGACGATCACTCCGAGGAGAAGAGCGCCGAGGGCGGCGAAGCCCTGCTCCTTGCCGGCGACCCAGGCGATGAGAAAATAGACGGCGATCGGAGTCAGCACCGGCAGCAGCGACGGGACGATCATCTCCTTGATCGCGGCCTTGGTGACGAGATCGACGGTGCGGGCGTAATCGGGCCTCGAGGTGCCGTCCATGATGCCCGGGTTGGAGCGGAACTGCTCGCGAACGTCGAGCACGACGTTGCCGGCGGCTCTTCCGACGGCGGTCATGCCCATCGCCCCGAACAGATAGGGGAGAAGCGCGCCGAGCAGCAGGCCGACGACGACATACGGGTTGGACAGCGAGAAATCGATGCCGTCGGCGCCGATGCCGAGCTCGGTGGCATAATGCTCCAGGTCGGTCGTGTAGGCGCCGAACAGGACCAGGGCGCCGAGCGCGGCGGAGCCGATCGCATAGCCCTTGGTCACCGCCTTGGTGGTGTTGCCGACCGCGTCGAGGGCGTCGGTGCGGGTGCGCACGTCCTCCTCCATCCCGGCCATCTCGGCGATCCCGCCGGCATTGTCGGTGACCGGGCCGTAGGCGTCGAGGGCGACGACCATTCCGGCGAGGGCGAGCATCGCGGTCGCCGCGAAGGCGATCCCGATCAGTCCGGCCAGCTGGTAGGAGACGATGATTCCGACGCAGATGACGAGCGTCGGAAGCGCCGTCGATTCGAGGCTGATCGCCAGGCCCTGGATGACGTTGGTGCCGTGACCGGTCTGCGAGGCCTTGGCGATCGAGCGGACCGGGCGGTAATTGGTGCCGGTATAATATTCGGTGATCCAGACGATCAGCCCGGTCACGCCCAGGCCGACCAGCGAGCAGTAGAACAGGTCCATGCCGGTGAAGCCGTCGCTGACGGCGCCGCGGGCGACATCGACCGCGACGTCGGCGCCGGCCGCTTCGACGGCTCCGCCGATGACGCTGTTCATGTCGCCGCCCAGGGTCTGCCACATGACGTAGAAGATGGCCGGGATGGAAAGAGCGGCCGTCGTCCAGAACCCTTTGTAGAGGGCGCCCATGATCGACTGCTTGGAGCCGAGGCGGACCATGTAGGTGCCGATGATGGACGTGATGATGCAGACGCCGCCGATGATCAGCGGGAGGCTCATCAGCGCCAGCATCTGCTCGGCGCCGGCGTTCACGAGAAGGGCGATCAAGACCATGGTGGCGCCGACGGTGACGACATAGGTCTCGAACAGGTCGGCGGCCATGCCGGCGCAATCGCCGACATTGTCGCCGACGTTGTCGGCGATCACGGCCGGGTTGCGGGGATCGTCCTCGGGGATTCCGGCCTCGACCTTGCCGACGAGGTCGGCGCCGACGTCGGCCGCCTTGGTGAAGATGCCGCCGCCGAGACGGGCGAAGATCGAGATGAGCGAGGCGCCGAAGGCGAGCGCGACGAGAGCGTCGACGACCTGGCGGTCGTTCGGGGTGTAGCCCATCGGTCCGACCAGGATGTAGAAGAAGACCGCGATGGCGAGCAAAGCGAGGCCCGCGACCAGCATTCCGGTAATCGCGCCCGCCCGGAAGGCGACGGTGAGGCCGCGCTGGAGGCTGGTGCGGGCGGCCTCGGCGGTGCGGACGTTGGCCCGGACCGAGATGTTCATGCCGATGAAGCCCGCCGCGCCCGAGAGCAGGGCGCCGATGGCGAAGCCGCCGGCCTCGATCGGGCCGAGGAGGAAGAAGACCAGAGCCGCGACGACCACGCCGACGACGGCGATCGTGGTGTACTGGCGGCGGAGATAGGCGTTGGCGCCCTCCTGGATGGCGGAGGCGACCGCGACCATGCGCTCATTGCCGGCCGGGGATTTGAGCACCTGGAGGCTGGTGAGAATGCCGTAGAGCACTGCGACCACTCCGCAGGCTATGGCAATGAGCACGACGGTCATGAAAAGGTCCTTCCCCTTGAATTCGAAAGCCGGGCAGGGCGATGGCCCCGGCGCGGACGCGCCCGGATGTGCCGCGCCCTTTAGGGGGCTTGAGCGCGGGATTCAACCGTCCGCGGCAGCTTCGGTTGCCCACCCGCGCGAAAACCCGCCGAAGTGGACGACCTGGACGAGTTGCACACGGCATCGCGTTTTTTTCGGATCGAGCCCGCCCGCCGCTCGGAATCGGCAAAGGACACGAAAGACCCGCATGTCGGGCCGGAGAATTCTTTGTTTTCAGTCCGGCTTCGGATTGTGCGGCCAACGGTCCGGGAAGTCTGACGGGGATGGTCATGAGGAGACTCACAGGCTTTGCCCAAGAGAAAGGAACATAGGCGGAACAGTCTACATTTCAACCCTGAGCTTCAGCGATGTACCCAGCCGAGACGCTGCGGCAGCGGCACGGATGCGCCCGCATCGGTCAGGCTCAGGCCGGATCCGGCGGCGAGGGCGCCGATCCGGCTGAGCGGGAGCCCGAGCTCGTCCTGAAGCGCGAGGATTTCAGCCGCCCGGCCGGGCGGTGCGGCGAACAGCAGTTCGTAATCGTCTCCGGCCGTCGCCGCCGACAACCGAGCCTCGAGCCCGTCCCCTGAAACGGCGAGCAGGGCTTGCGACAGGGGCAGCGAGGCGAGGTCGATCTCCGCCGCGACTCCGCTCGCCTCGGCGAGGCGCGAGGCGTCGATCAGCAATCCGTCCGACACGTCCATCATCGCTCCGACCAGCGGCGCCAGCCGAGCCCCCGCCTCGAGTCGAGGCCTCGGGTTGCGGTAGCGTTCGGTCAGCACCGGATCGCTCGCGATCCCGCCCCGAAGGCCGCGCAGGCCGGCTCCGGAATCGCCGATCGTGCCGCTCACCCAGAGATGGTCGCCCGGCTCGCCCGCCCGCCCGGGACGGCACCGGACCCCGGGCCTCGCCGATGGCGGTCAGCGCCAGCGTTCGCGGCCCGGCGCCCCGTACCGTGTCGCCGCCGAGGAGGGGCAGATCGAAGGCACTTAGCGCGGTGCCGAGCCCAGCGACGAATGCTTTATCCCATTCGCTCTCGCCGAGGCTGTAGCCGAGCAGCACCCCGAGCGGCCTCGCGCCTTTCGCCGCGAGGTCGGAGAGGTTCACCGCGAGAAGCTTCCAGGCGACGTCGGCGGGCGGGTCGTCCGGCAAATAGTGGACGCCCTCGACGAGCATGTCGTGGGTGAGGACGAGGTTGCGGCCGCCGATCTCGAGCACGGCGGCGTCGTCGGCCAGCCCGCGGGCGGCGGGATGGGTCGCCAGCGCCTTAAGCGACTCGATGAAGGCGGATTCGTTCACTTATCCTCCCTACCGCGAAGCGGTGGGGAGGGGGACCACCCGAAGGGTGGTGGAGGGTAAATGGCTAAGGCCTGCGCCAGCTACCCCTCCACCCCGCTACGCGGGGTCCCCCTCCCCATCTGACGATGGGGAGGATCCTACTTCCGAACGTCCTTGGCCACCGCGTCGAGGATGCCGTTGACGAAGCCCGCTTCCTTCTGCCCGTAAAAGGCCTTGGTCACGTCGACATATTCCGAGATCACGCTCCCCGTCGGAACGTCGATCCGAGCCGCCAGCTCATAGGCGCCGGCGCGCAGGATCTGGCGCATCGGCCGGTCGAGACGATTGAGCGGCCAGTCCGGAGTGAGCCGGGCGGCGATCGCCTGATCGAGCTCGGCCTCGCGGGCGGCCACTCCGCTGACCAGATCGTCGAAGAAATCGACCTCCGCGTCGGCATATTCGACCCCCTCGATGGTGGCGCCGAGGCGGTGGTGGTGGAATTCGTGGAGGAGCTTGGGGATCGGAGTCTGCTCCATCTCGCGCTGATAGAGCGCCTGCACGGCGGCGAGCCGGGCGGCGGAGCGGGATTTCGAACGGGTGGAGTAAGAGGACATGGTCGGCGCGCCATAGCGGCGGCGGGACTATGGAGGGAAGCGCTTTCGGCGCCGGTCAGCGGTCGGAAGCGTCGGCAATGGGGGGAAGCCGAACGTTCGCTCAATTACTTCGCAGGCCGTCCCGAGGCCCTGGCATGGCGTATCTTGGCTTTGGACAGGCGGAGCCAGTAATGGTCGGCGAGACCATGGAAATCCCGGTCGAAATCCGGCCCGAGGAGCGGGCCGGCATCCGTGGACCGGCCGCAGGGCCCATCGAGTTGGGCAAGCGACTTCGTGATCATGCCTTTGATCTCGGTCAGCTGCTCGTCGAAGGACAGATCGAAGAACGCGTCGCCGACATAACCGTATTGGGCCGGTTTTCCGGCGGGACACGCTCGCGTGTGGACTTCGAACCGCAATTCGGGGCCGCCGAGGAGGATCGATTCAGCCTCGATGGAGACACGGACGTCTCCCGTGCAAACAATAAGCCAGCCCCACCATTTGTTGCCTCCGCCATGGTCCTCCCGCGGCTCACAGGTCCAAACCGCCGGCCTGGCCGGCGGCTCCGGTAGAGGCCGGGGCGCGACGATGTTCATCTGCGGCGGCGGCTCGACCTGGTCTCCCGGCCCGCAGGAAGCGAGCAAAAGCGCGAACAGCCCAGTCCCGAGCGTCTTCACCCCGCCATCGTCCCGACGATCGGTTCGAAGGGATTTGCACGGTCCGCCATGCCGACAGGCTAGTGGGCGGTGCGCATGTCCGCAACGGATCGGACGCAGACATCGGCGAAGAGCCTGCATTCAAAACCAGGCGCCCTTGACACTTTGCGCCCGCGGGCGTGTGGCCCGGGCATGGATCCGACCCTGCACGTCTCCACCATCGCCCACCTGATCCAGCTGGCCATCGCGCCGGTCTTCCTGCTCGCCGGGATCGCCGGCCTCCTGAACGTCCTCACGTCGCGCCTCGCCCGGGTCGTCGACCGCGGCCGAGGCCTCGAGCGCGATTTCGAATTGTTCGACGAGGCGACGAGGGAGCGGGCGCAGCGAGGAGCTTCTGATCATCATCCGCCGGATGCGGATCGTGAACCTCGCGATCACCGCCTGCACCGCCAGCGCTTTGTTCGTCTGCCTGGTGGTCGCGATCCTGTTCGTCGCGGACCTGGCCCAGATCCCGTTCGCGCGGCCGATCGCGGTCCTGTTCATCGTCGCGATGAGCCTGCTCATCGTCGGCCTCACCCTCTTCCTCGCCGAAATCCGGCTCGCCGCCCGCTTCGTCAGCATCCGCCACGATCTGCTTCCGCTGCCGGGCCGCGACCGCTCGACAGGCGAATAGGCGCCGCTTAGGGGTCCGCGCATGCCCAGCTCCGACACCGCTTTCGCCGGGTCGATCCCGGAATTTTACGACCGCTGCCTCGGGCCGTTCCTGTTCGAGCCCTATGCCGCCGATCTCGCCGAGCGCGCCGCCTCGCTGCGGCCCGGGCGAATCCTCGAGACCGCGGCCGGCACCGGCATCGTCACCGCGGCTCTGGCCGCAGTGCTGCCGGAGGCGGAGATCGTCGCCACCGATCTCAACCCCGACATGCTTCGAGTCGCGGCAGGCAAGCTCGACACCCCGCGCGTGACCTTCGCGCCGGCCGACGCCCAGGCGCTGCCCTTCCCCGATTCCGGCTTCGACCTCGTCGTCTGCCAGTTCGGGGCGATGTTCTTCCCCGACCGGGTCGCCGCCTATCGCGAGGCCCGCCGGATGCTCCGGCCGGGCGGGACTTTCCTGTTCAACGTCTGGGACCGGCTCGATTCCAATCCGGCCTCGCAGGCCGTGGCCGAGGCGGTCGCCGCTTTGTTTCCCGGCGATCCGCCGAGCTTCATCAGCCGGGTGCCCTTCGGTTATCACGACAAGGCCGCGGTCGAGGCCGACCTGCGCGCCGCCGGCTTCACCGCCGTCGACGGCGAGACCGTGGCCAGGCGCAGCCGCGGCGACGCCCGCGAGATCGCGCCCGGCCTGTGCCAGGGCTCGCCGCTCCGCGCCGAGATCGAAGCCCGCGCCCCCGATCGGCTCGACGAGGCGACTCGAGCGGCCCTGGAAGCCCTCGTCCGGCGCCATGGCGATCCGGTCGACGCCGCCATGTCGGCCCACGTCTTCGCGGCCCGCGGCTGACATGCTGGCGCTTCTGCTCCTTGCCGCCGCCGTCTCGGGCGGGGATTTGGGCGAGATCCGGCGCCTGCGCGCGCAATCCAACGCCGCCATCGCCGCCCATCGCGCCGGCGAGGTGCGCCGACTCTTCGCGGAGGGCTATACGGCGCTGCCCGGCTCCTCGGGGCGGCCGCTCACCGCCGAGCAGACCGAGCGCCGGCTCGCGGAAACATTCGCCGACCGGAGCTTCGTCACCTTCGTTCGAACTCCGATGCGGATCACCGTCGCCGCCTCGCGCAAGCGCGCCGCCGAGACCGGCACCTGGCTCGGCCTGTGGCTCAAGCCCGACGGGAGGATGCGGCTGACCGGGATCTACCAGGCGACCTGGGTGCCGCGGCCGGGCGGATGGCGGCTGCTCAACGAAAGCTTCGTGACGCTTCGCTGCACCGGCAGCAAGGAGTGCCCGCAGCTCGACTGAGATCGCCCATGCTTGCGCAAAGCTGAAATCCGGTTCAACTTCCCGGCCTGGGAGAAACTATGGCAACGACGGCCGCCAATGGCGACAAGGAGCCGCGGACCGAGCGCGGCCGCAAGACCTTGCGGCGGCTGATCGAGGCCGCCGCCGCCGAGTTTGGCGAGCGCGGCTTCCACGAGGCGGCGATCACCGGAATCACCCGCCGCGCCGGGGTCGCGCTCGGCACCTTCTACACCTATTTCGAGAGCAAGGAGGAGGTCTTCCGGGCCCTCGTCCTCGACATGAGCCGGGCGACCCGGGCCCATGTCGCCGAGGCGGTCAAGGGCGCTCCGGACCGGCTGGCGGCGGAGCGGATCGGGCTCGAGGCGTTCATCGCCTTCACCCGCCGCCATCCCGAGCTCTACCGGATCATCGAGGAGGCGCAGTTCGTCGCCCACGACGTCTATCGCGAGCATTATCTCAGCTTCGCCGACGCCTATCGCCGCAACCTCGCCGGAGCGCGCGAGCGCGGCGAGATCGCCGACGGCGGGCACGGCGCGCGCGAGGACGAGGCGCGGGGCTGGGCGCTCATCGGGATGAGCGTCTTCCTCGGCATGCGCTACGGCCTGTGGGACGAGGATCTCAGCCCCGCCGAAGTCGCCGACATCGCCATCGAGCTGGTCTCGGAGGGGCTGAGGAAAAGGTGATGCTCGCCGATCTCCCCGATCTGATCGCCCGCCGCGCCGAGCTTACGCCCAATACGGTCGCGATCGAGGAGCTCGCGACCGGCCGGAGCCTCACTTATGCGGCGCTCGACGAGCGCGCCGCCCGGGCCGCGACGATGCTCGAGGCGTTCGGAATCGGCGGCGGCGACCGGGTCGCCATCCTCTGCCGCAACCGGCTCGCCTTCTTCGAGACCCTGTTCGCCTGCGCCCGGCTCGGCGCGATCCTGGTGCCGCTCAACTGGCGGATGCCGGCGGCCGAGCTCGACCCCCTGCTCGCCCATGCCGGGGTCCGGCTGCTCCTTCACGGCGGCGAGGATGGGACCATTGTCCGCCGTCTCGCCGCGCCGCCGCCGGCCCTCGACCTCGACGGCGACTATGAGGCGCTGGTCGAGGCCTCCGCGCCCCGGGCCGGGCTCGGCCCCTGGCCGGCCGAGGGCCTGTGGTATCTGCTCTACACGTCGGGGACGACCGGACGGCCGAAGGGCGTGATCTACACCTTCGGGATGGCGCTCGCCAATCTCGTCAACATCGGCACCGCCATCGGCCTCGGCGCGTCCGACACGACCTTGAGCTTCCTTCCCCATTTCCACACCGCCGGGATCAACCTCCACGCTTTGCCGACCCTTCTCCAGGGCGGCCGGGTCCTTCTCCTTCCGGGCTTCGAGGCGGATAAGGTGGTGGAGCTTCTCGAAGCGAGGCGGGTCGACACCTTCTTCGCCGTTCCCACCGTCTATCAGGCGCTGGTCGACCATCCCCGCTTCAGCGCGGCGCCGCTCGGCCACGTCCGCCACTGGGGTTGCGGCGGGGCGCCCCTGCCCGACACGCTCGCCCGGCGCTGCCGGGACCTGGGCTTACGGGTGTGCAACGGCATGGGGATGACCGAGACCGGCCCGACCGCCTTCCTCGCCGCCCCGGCGGACGCCTGGGACCGGATCGGCTCGGTCGGCAGGCCCCAGCTCCTGGTCAGGGTGAGGATCGTCGGCGAGGACGGCCGCGACCTTGCCGAGGGCGAGGTCGGCGACCTGCAGTTCGCCGGGCCGGCGGTGACCCCCGGATATTGGAACGATCCCGAAGCGACCCGCGCCGCCTTCACCGCGGACGGCTGGCTGAAATCGG
Organism: uncultured Alphaproteobacteria bacterium; assembly: GCA_963850005.1. Lineage (GTDB taxonomy): Bacteria > Pseudomonadota > Alphaproteobacteria > Sphingomonadales > Sphingomonadaceae > Allosphingosinicella. Next base: position 83,223 of record CAWKJG010000002.1, on the reverse strand, counting down.
GCGACCTCGCCCTGCGCGACGGCGACGGCTTCTACTGGATCGCCGGGCGGCGGAAGGAGATGTTCATCTCGGGCGGCGAGAACGTCTATCCGGCCGAGATCGAGAACGTGCTCGCGGGCCATCCGGCGGTGGCGGAAGCAGCGGTCGTCGCCGCGCCCGATCCGCGCTGGGGCGAGGTGGGATTCGCCTTCCTCCGCCTCGCCGAGGGGCCGCCGCGGCCGGCGGCGGCGGAGCTGCAGGCTTACTGCCGGGCCCAACTCGCCGCCTACAAGGTGCCGGCGCGCTTCGAATATGTCGAAGACTTTCCGCGCACCGCCGCCGGCAAGATCCAGAAGCATTTGCTGGCCGGGTCGGCGGGAGCGAAGTCGGCTCGGGAGACGGCGGTGGCCTAAGAAATTCCTCCCCGGCATTTGCCGGGGAGGAATTCAGTGGCCTAAGGCAGGAAGTCGCCCTGGGCGAGCGCGCCGCCGGTGACGGTGACCTGGATGACCAGATCGGCGACGCCGTCGCCGTTGGTGTCGCCCTGGACGGACCAGTCGTTGCCCGACTGGACGGCGCGAAGCTGGCCGGCGACATTGCCGAAAGCGTTCGAGCCGATCCAGCTGAACGCCCCGTCGCCTGCGGCATTGCCGTTGGCGTCGATCCTCGAGAGGTCGATCTTGTCCGATCCGGGCGTGAAGTCGAGGATATGGTCGACCGCGCCGCCCCCGGAATCCGACGCCAAAGCGTAGCGGAACGAATCCGCCCCGCCGCCGCCTCTGAGATTGTCGGCTCCGCCATGACCCTGGAGGATGTCGCCGTTCTGGCCGCCGGTGAGGGTGTCGCCGTTGATCCCGCCGAAGATCCTGAACGTCCCGTCCGTTTCCGCCGCCCCGTTGAAGACCAGCGTCTCGGTCCCCCTCAGCTTCGCGCCGTCGACCGTCAGCTGGACCCCGGTGGAGACGTTGTTGTCATGGGTGGTGAGGGTGTAGCTGTAGTTCGAGCCGAGCGGCCCGAAGCGCGTGTCGTGCGCCGAGAGGAGCCCGAGGCTCTCGATCCGGAGCAGCTGGAAGGCGCCGAACGTCAAGGTGTAATTGCCGCGAAGGGCGAGCTGGTCGATTCCGGCGGAGCCGCCGTCGACGACGTCGCTCGCGCCGAAATGGTTGTCCGAGCCGAACAGGAAGACGTCGTTCTTCGCCCCGCCCGTCAGCATGTCGACGCCGCGCCCGCCGTAGATGAAGAAGCTTCCGTCGCTCTCGGCGAAGCCGTCGAAGGTCAAATTCTCCCCGGCGAGGAGCTTGGCGCCGTCGACCACCAGCTGCGAGCCCGGAGCCACGTTCTCATCGACGGTGGTGAGGCCGTAGCTGTGAAGCAATCCGCCGGGGCCGCCGAAGCGGGTGTCGGAGCCCGACAGAAGGCCGAGGGATTCGATCCCGACGACCCCGGTTGCGAACCTGAACCCCGCGCCGCCCTGGAGCGCGATCTGGTCGGTGCCGGCGCCGCCGTCGACCACGTCGAACGCGTCCATCGTGCTCCCGAACAGGAAGACGTCATTGCCTTGGCCGCCGATGCCGGTGTCGTTGCCGCCCTCGAGAAACCACAGGAAGTCGTTGCCGGCACCGCCATCGAGCCGGTTGTCGGCGGCGTTGCCGCGCAGCGTATCGTTGCCGCTTCCGCCGGTCGCATTCTCGATGGTCACGGCGTTGGCGATGGTGAACCCGCCGTAGACGCCAAAGGCGTAGGAGACGTAGCCGCCGCCGCCCTGCTCATATTTGAGAGTCGCCTGGCGAAGGTCGATCGTGGCGTTCCTGGCCCCGTTATAGACGATCGAATCGGTGCCACCGCCGTCCCAGATCGAGGCGTAGAAGGTGCCGGCGGCGTTGACGTCCTTCAGAGTGTAGACATTGTTGCCGGTCGCATAATCCTCGTTGACCCCGTATTTGTCCTGGATGGCGGCGATGTCGAACGCCATCAGGCCGCCGAGATAGCCGTAGCCGACGTCGGTGTCGGCATTGCCGTAGGGCGAGCTCTGCCAGCCGTCCTCGTAGGACATCATCGTGAAGACGCTCTGGTTGAGACCGTAATCGCCCGTCGTATAGTCGGCGACGCCCGCGCCTTCCGGAGCCACTCCGTTCATGACTCCGGAATGCCCGCCATTGTCGTGCGGGTGAGCGAGGCCGTGGCCGTGGCCGAACTCGTGGATCAGGGTGACGAAGGAGAAGCCGCCCTGGGCGAGGTTGACCGCGTTCCACCGCTCGTCGCCGGAATTGAACTGGGCGAGGCCCTCGTCCGGCTCGTCGGGCGGGCTCATGGAGCCGAGCAGCGATACGCCCGGCCCCGGCGTTCCGATGTAGCTGGCATAAGTGAAATCGGCCTGGGCGCGGTCGGTGACGACGAGATAGACGACGTCGGCCACCTTCTCGAATTCGCCGAGCGCCGTCAGCACCGCGTCGTGCTCGAAGGCCTGGACGTCTCTCAGCGCCAGAGTCACCGGCGGCAGGCCGGGGCTGGTCGGATCCTCCAGCGAGGTGATGATATCCCCCTGCTTGGCGAAATAGATGGTGATGACGTTCTTGCCGGTGATGTCCTTGCCCTGCGCCGCGGCGAGGGCCGGGATGTCGAGCAGCTGCGAATAGACCGGCGTGCCCTGCGCGTTACCGGTCGGGTCGGCGCCGTTGGCCGAGGTTGAGCGCGTGCCTTCATTGCCGTCGGGGTTGCGGGCCGACACGTTGACCCGGTTGACCTGGCTGCCCCAGTCGATCGCGTAGAGCGGGCTGCTGGCATCGTAATAAGGGTGATAGACATTGGGGTCGTTCGGATCGAGCTCGTGGACGTAGAGCTCATAATCGCCGATGCCTTCACCGGTCGCTCCGCCGACCGTCGGGTCGTTGTCGAAGGCACGGGCATTGATATAATAGGTGCCAGTGACCGTGATATCGACGCTCAGGACCGCGTCGAAGCCCGAATTGACCTGGTTGACCTGGGTGCTGGCGCCGCCGTCTGCGGATCCGCTGAGCACTCCGGCCGAGGTGTAGAGCTCGAGATAGGAGTCCTGCAGCGGAGCCAGATTGGGGCCGCCCGAATAGCCGAACAGACCGATCTCGTAGCTCTTCCCGGCCTCGAGCGTGACGGCATAATAATCCTGGTCGCCGATCGTCCCGATGGTGCCGATGGTGGAAGCGGCGGCATCGACCGTCACGACCGGGTTGCCGGGGAGGACCCCGATCCCGTCGCCGGCCTCATCGGGGCCGACGATGATCAGGCCGCTGACGACAGGCGACACGAGGCCGTCCGCGACGAATCCGATGCCGGATTTGAACGTGGTGATTCCGGCCGCGGCCCCATCGAGCGCCATCTGCCGCGCCGCCTGGCTGGGGCCGGCCGCGAGGCGGGTGAAGGCGTCGTAGCCGAACGCCGCGGATTCGCTGTCTGGGAACAGGCGTGACGAATAGATATTCTGCCCAAATCTCGGCATCCCATATTCTCCCTGGATCAATTATTGGCGTGAACGCGGCCGTGAGGACGCGCCGCCGCGACCCTGCGGGTCGGGGGCGCCCTCAAGCCCGGGGCTCGTACGTTGAGGACCTTATTGGGCGGAGATGGAGACGGCCAATGGCGCGAGCGGAACGCCTGCCGGAGCAGAGAAGCAACGCTTGTTGCAACGCGCGGTCGAGCCCCAATTTTCGCCTTTCGAACAGCTAAGGACGGTGAAGAAGCTGTTAACGACGCTCAAACCCGTGCGAAGCGGTTCGGTTCCGATACGAAGGGAACCTGCTGTAACTACGTAGATAATTCGGCGGCGCGCCTGACGGCGAGGAAACCGGTTTCCTCAACGGGCCGCGACGGTATCGCGGATGGCTTGATCGCGGCGGCGATTGCCGCCAGCCTGAGCCTCGTCAAAAACGGAGCCGTCGGATGAAGCCTGCCGCAGTCCTGATTGTGCCTTGCCTGGCCCTGACGGCCTGCGTCCCGAAGCCGGACACCGCCTCCGATCGAACTCCGCTGGATACCGAATGCTATCCTCCCGGCGCGCATTTCGCCATCGTCGCCACGGATACGACGATCTATCGACAGGGCGCGGTGGTGCAAATTACCCCGAAGGTCGACATGTCGCCCGCCGGAACCTCCGAGCTGCCCTTGAAATGCACCTATGGCTGGTCGCTGAGCGGGCCGGCGACGCTGAGCGCCGATCACAAATCGGTCGCCATCGCTCCGGACGCGCCGGTCGGAGCCGTGGTTACGATCGGCTTTCGCTACCTCGACAAGCCGGCCCAGGCGAGCTTCAAGGTGGTCGCCAAAGACGAGATCGTCCTGACCGGGCTCTGGTCGCAGCGAAGCCTCGACGGCTGCTCCGCGACGCAGCCCGTCCGGGAGCTCGAGTTCCGGCCGGAGAACGGATTCTCGGTCACCTTCACCCCGTTCGAGACCTATCGGGATTATTGGGGCGGCTACGCCTGGGACCCCGACACCGGACGGATCCGGCTGACGGTCGTGGGCGGCAATTTCGTCCCCGGCAATCTCGACCTCGAAGGCGAGGCCGAGCTGAAGGACGGGCGACTGCGACTGAAGGACGTCTTTCTGGGAAGCCGCGACGGCGCGCCGCAATCCGGCTGCACCTACCTCTTTTGACCGGCCGAGACGGCAATTTCGTTGGCCGCGGGTCCGTGCGCCGTTTCGACGCCGATGACTTTTTCGACGATTGGCCCTACGATAGAGCGCACCGCATGATACCTGGCCGCACCCGTCCGAAAAATTCCGCGCATCCATGCTAAAGCCGCTCGGCATCCGTACCCGAATTCGCGAGGAATGGAGGTCGATCAAGGATCTCGGCGTCGGCGCTCGATCCGCCTTCCGCAAGGATCGGCAGTGCCCGGCCTATCAAGCCGCCTTCGACGAGGCCGAACCGCTGGTCACGGTCTGCATCGCGACGCTCAACCGGCGCGCGCTTCTGACCGAACGGTCCATTCCGTCGATCCTCGCCCAGACCTATCGCAACATAGAGCTGATCGTCGTTGGCGACGGCTGCACGGACGACACTCCGCAGTGGGTTGCAGCGATCGACGATCCCCGCTTGCGGTTCGAAAACCTGAAGGAGCGGGGGCGATACCCGGACGATCCGCATCACCGTTGGATGGTGGCCGGTGCGGCCGCGACCAATCGAGCCTTGTCGCTCGCGCGCGGCTCATTCGTGACTCACCTCGACGACGACGACGAGCATGATAAATTCCGGATCGAGAAGCTCCTGGCGACCATTTGCAGGGAACGCGCCGACCTCGTCTATCATCCGTTCCGGCATGAAATGCCGGACGGAACCTGGCGAATCAACGAGGCCGATCGCTTCAGGGCGGGCAAGGTCACCACCTCCTCGATCTTTTATCATCGACGACTGGCCCGAATCCCGTGGGACGTCGAAGCCTGGAGATATCTTGAGCCCGGCGACTGGAACCGCCTCAGAAAGCTGCGGCATCTGGGGATCAGAAGCATCCGGCATCCCGACACTTTGCTGATTCATTACCGGGAGAGAAACCAGAAAGCCTCGGGGGCGTAGGACGAGGACCGGTCCAAGGCCACCACTTGCACTCGGATCGGCGGACAGACCAGCCCGGCAGTCTGGAATGCGATCAGAATTTGATCGAAGGGCCCAATATCGCCGCGAAAGCCAGGAGTAGGGCGCCGCCGACTGTGAATATCGGCCAGCTTCTGCCGACCTGAAACGGCATTGCCGCGCCGCCGGGCCGGGTCCCGAACCCGATCGATATGAATCCGGCAAGTCCGCCGAAGGAGGAAGCGGCGGCGGACATGATGGTGATCATCGCTCCGATCGGATTCATCAGTCCGGTGACGACGGCCGCAAAACCCGCCGTCGCATAATAAACGTGGGCGATGTTTTTTCGAGGGCGCTGCGTGTCGGGCCCGTCTCCGATCATGGCCGCGAGGGTCCGTATCCCCTTGCGGATCAGCAGGACGTAGATCGCCAGCCCGAGGACGAACTCGCCGCCGCGCAGGAGCATCGGCGACGCCACCGGACCGAGACCGCCGGCCTCGCCCGGCGCCAGATCCCCAAAGCCGGTCGCGCCCGAGAATAAAAGATAACCCGCGGCGACGAAGGCTTCGCTGACCCAGACCAGCCAGAGCGTCAGTCGCGCCAGATCGCCCCTCGCCTGCCGCCAGGCCACGAAAGCCGCGCAAGCGAGCGCCGCATTTACGAGCACGCCCGCGCAAGCCATCAACACCCTCGCCCAGCCGGACAGCCCGCCGCACTGGACGTAGAAGGCCCCGATGGTGGTGACGCGCCCGCCCTGCGCCGCACAGAAAGCGGCGTGGCCGCCGATCTCATGCCACATCGTGAGCAGCGGCATCAAAAGCATGCCCAGGCCAATGATCGTGACGGGGTCGACGCGCGGCTTCACCCGTCCAGGTTGAACCCGAAGACGTTGAAGCGCAATATCCGGGACGGACGGCAAGCGGGCTATCGTGCCGACCACCGATAGGTGCGCCGCGCGAAAGCGAATGCGCCTCCGCCGAGGAGGAGGAAGACGGCGAGGGCCAGCCAGAGATCCGGGCTGAGCGCATCCCTCAGATCCCTGGCGCCGAGCGCCGATCGCAGCGCCTGGGCGAAGGCGTTGACCGGAGAAAAAGCGAGGACGCTCCGCAACCCTTCCGGAAGTCCGCCGGTGGGGATCAGCAAATCCCCGGTGAACAGGCCGATGAAGTAGAGAGAATTCGCAATGATCAAGGCCGTCTGGGTGGATTTCGAGCGCGAGGCGATCGCCAGACCGAACGAGAGCAGGCAGCAGGTCGCGGTCAGAAGGACGACGCCGCTGACCAGCACTCCTCCGACGCTCAACCCTTCGCCGAAATCGTAGAATAAGGCGGCGACCGCGCAGAGCATCATCGCGCTCGTCAGGATCACGGCCAGCTTCGAGCTCGCCCAGGCCGAGAGGATCAGTCCCCGGCCGACCGGCCACAGCGATTGCTGGCGGGTTAGCCCATGCTCTCGGGAAGCCACCAGTGGAACGGCGAAGCCCATGAGCGAGGAGGATAGGGCGACCATCACGATGAGCCCCGCGACGAGATAATTGACCCGGGCCTCCTCGCCCGTCCCTCCTCCCTCGGGCGCCGAGACCTTCAGAACGGCCCTGGGAGGATCTCCGGCCGCGGCCATGTTCCACGTCGTCACCGCGCCCTGGAGGATGCCGAGGGAAGCACGGACCGCCGGGTCCGACCGCTCCTTCGCGCTGACCGGGATCCGCATGCTCCCCTTGCCGGCGGTGATCGCGCCGAAGTTCGGCGGAATGACGATCACGAGCGTGCGCTTGCCGGGATTTCCGGCCGGCGGCGCTTCAAGCCGCTTCACGGAAACGACGTCCTGCCGAGCCATCACCCCGACAATGCTTTGAGCGAAATCCCGGCTCATCTCCGACTGGTCGCGGTCGTCGACGATCAGGGAGACCTGGCCCAGGTTCGGGTGGGCGAACAGCTGCATGTAGGTGACGAGGATCAGAAGCGGAAATGCGAAGGTCCAGAACACCGAGATGCGCGAGCGCCTGAAGGTGCACAGGTCGGCCATGATGAGGGCGAAGAATTGGTTGATCATTGCTCGGCTCCAGCGGCGAGCACGTCTTTGATGCCGGCCTGCGATACGGAATAGGTTGAATAAGGCTGCGCGGCGGCGAAGAGACCGAATGCGCGCCCGAACTTCGGACCGCCGCGCGCGCTCAGGGCTCCACCCTCGACGATCTTGACGGAATGGCAGTCTTCGAGGGCGGCGACGGCTTCCTGGCCGGCCGCCAGCCCGATGCCTTCGATCCGGCCGGCCCAGCACCAGCCGAGCGCCTCGATGAGATCTCCGACCTGTCCCTGCTGCTTCACCCGCCCCGCCTCCAGCACGACGACTCGGTCAACCCGGTCGAGGTCGCGCTGCAGGTGGGAGCAAAGGATCATCGATCGGGGCTGTCCCCACTCGCCGAAGATGAGTTTTCGCAAGGCCGCGGCGTAGCCCGCGTCGAGCCCGAGCGACGCTTCATCCAGGATGACCAGATCCGGTCCGTGGCCAAGCGCCGCGTAGATCATCAGCCTTTGGAGCTGCCCGCGGGACAAGGACCCCACTTTCTTGTTGGCCAGCTCGGCCAAGCCCATGGCCTCGAGGATGGAGGGATCCCCGCGTCTGAACACGCCATCCAGAAGCCGCACCGCCTCCCAGACCTTGAGCAGGCGGGGGAGCGGCGCCTGGTTCAGGAGCGCGCCGATGCGCTGTCGCCGAAGCGGGTCGAAGGACAGGGTTTGAACCGGTCCGCCGAGCACCTGGCAATCGCCTTTCACGGCCACCAGGCCGAGCACCGCGTCGATCAGCGTCGATTTGCCCGAGCCGTTCGAGCCGATGAGCGCGACCTTCTCGCCCTCGCCGACGTGGAAATCGTCCACGTTCAGCTCGAACCCTTCATCCCCCGGCACCCGCAGGTCGTGGAGACGGATGGCGTCGGGACGGGGAGTCGCCGCAACGGGGTCCTGCCCGGCCAGGGCGGCGCCGAGCCGGTCGAAATGAGGGGCGGCGGCGGCCTCGCCGCCTCCCGTGCTTTCGGGCTTCGAACGGAGGAGGTGCGCGATGCCCGCATGGGCGTCGAGGTCGTCGGGATCGTGGATCAGCGCCTGCGAGAAGGCTTTTTCCGCCCGCTCCGTGGCGAGCAGCGTCCGGACCTGGGCCCCGGCCGCGCGACCGGCGATGGCCGCCAGGCTCGCCCGATGGCCGGACAAGGCCGCGCGCCTGCCGGCGGGAAGGCCTCGGGACCTGGCTTCCCCGATCCAGGCGTCGGCCGCCGCGATCAGGGCGGGCTCCACCTCGTCGCCGCGGGCCAGTCGCTCGCGGGCGGCGACGAAGGTCGCGACGACTCCCAGGTCGATCGCCTCCCAGCCCGAGCAATGGCTGCCGAGCTTCAGCCCTTCCGCCGCGCAGGCCTCGAGACTGTCGAGATCGCGGTCCATTCGAGCGCGCAGAAGCCGGAGCCGAAGCCCGCCGAGCAGCGCCGGATCGGGAACCGGGCCGGGCCTCTCCCAAGCGTCGATCGAGGAGCCGAGGGCGGCTTCGACGAGGCCGACGGCCTTTTCGGGATCATCCAACGCCGCGATCGACCGGAACAGATCCCGCAAGCCTTCGCCGCCGCCTCGGGTCTCGAGCGACGCGATGAGATTGCGGGCCCGGGCGCGGAGGATACTGCGGTCCTCGGGCGTCGGAGCGACGCTCTCGAAGTGGATGTCTCCGGCGAAAGGCGTGGTCAGCAGTCCCCGAAGGGGCGCGCGGGGGCGGTCATCCGCAGGGTCCGAACCGAGACCGTCGCCCGTAAACCAATCGGCCAGGCCCTCGTCGAGCAGCCGAAGTCCGCTCTGCAGCCCGGCATGCGCCATCTCGTGACGCAGAATTGCGACGCTGCAGCGCGCCGGCAGCCGGACGAAGGCGCATGAAGGAGCGAACGACTCGGCGAAGGCAAAAAGGTGACCCTGTTCTCGAGCGTCGACCAGCACCACCGGCTCGGCCACGGCGAGGCGGCGCGCCACCTCCGCCTGGGCAGCCACTACCTCCTGCGCCAGCCTGCGCCCGAATGCGTCGTCGTCGTACAGAAGAAAGGCGCGATCGCCCGCTTTGGCGGGGGACCGTCGGTCCGCGAGGAGGCCTTCGAGCGCCGATAATCCGGCACCGCGTTTCAACAGCCGGCGGGCGATCGCCAGGTCGCGCTCGCAAGGGGCCCAATCGCCGTCGGCCGCGGCGAGCAGCATCCGGGTGACGACATGGCCGGCGTCGTAGGGGTCGGCCCGGATCTGCTCATCGAGCGTGGCTCGAGGGGACGTGCTCGCAATCATGTTCAACCTCCGAGGATCACGAGCGCCAGGGCCGCTTCCGAGACCCCGTCGATGTCGAGGGCCTGCTCCATCTCGGCTTCGTAGAAGGAGGCCGAGACGAGCGACTTCAGGCCGAGCGCGCCCGCCACGAGGCTGAAGTTCTGCATCAGGTGGCCGGCCTCGATCAGGGCGAGCCGGTAGCCGCGCGGGCCGTATTTCTGGACCGATCGCTCGAAGACGCCGGTCAGGATAAGTGTGCACGGCGCCGCCGCGACGCTGTCGTCGGCGGTTTCCGCGGACCGTACCGCAGCGGGCGATCTGCCGGGAAGCACCCGCAACTTGTGCTGTCGGGCGTCGTAATAGGAGACGGCCGCCGGCAAGCCCTCCACCGCGGTCGACGCTACATATAATTCAATCGGAAACAGCGCCCCGCCGGAGGGATAGGGGCGGACCCACTGGGCAACGGTCGGGGCCGCGGTTGGCCGGCGCATTCGATTGGCCCTGGCGGAATGATGCAGCAATGTTGAAAGCTGCTTCGCCGATATCGCGCCCGCCAGCTCGGCTCGGGGGGTGCTCATCCGCTGCGCCATCGTATCGGCGAGGCTCGCGACGATTTCGGCCGGCTCCGGCCAGTCCAGGACGGGGCACCCGGCAAGGTCGCGCTGGGACGCCGCACTGCGCGCGATCAGGCCCGGATTCTGGAGGAAAGCGCGGATGTTGCGCGTGACTTCGGCATGCGTGCGCCGGTGATATTTCGTCTGTTCGTGAAAATGCTCGTGAACCGAGTCGGCATCGAATGTGTGCCGGTTGGTGAGCGGCGCCATCGATGTGCTCGTCGTTCCCGACCCGTCGTCGGCGAAGTCCTCCAGAGGCTTCGTGAACCAGGGTGCTGTGGTCGTCGCGTTCATCGAGGAAACCCTTATGGAAAAGGATGAGGCTCGCCGTTGAGCTCGGTATCGGGGTCGAGGCCCCAGAAGCGTGCGTTTGCCTCCAGGCGGCGTCGATCGCCGGAGATCAGACCCGTCCCGAAGATCAGCGGCTGCAATCCCGGGGCCATGACGCGGACCACTCGAAAGCCGAGTAGCCCGACATCTTCGCTGGTGAGGTCGAACCAGCAGGTCGCCACGCCGGCTGCCGCCAGGCGCAGGACCAGGTCGCGCAGATCGGCGACCGGCGAACCGACCTGGAGGTCAAGTGGACTCACGGTGTCGGGCGAGGAGCGAAACCATTTCATCTCGGCCCACGCCTCGGGACGAAGATAGAATAGCGAGTGGTCGTGAGGTTTTTTGATCTCATGCTTCTCGGGAATCGCCTCGGAGCCGGTTCGGGCGCGAAGAGTTGCGGTCCACCCGTGAAGCACCTCCACGACCGCTTTCTCGACCGCGGCGGCAAGGTCGAAGCGGGCGCAGGCGCCGACCACTCCGAAGCCGAGCTCAGGGTGTTCGGCGAAGGCGAAAATATTGAAGACGCCGAACGCGTTCGCGGCGGCGCACAAGGTGATGGGCAGCTCGGAGCTGGCGAGTGCCCTCAGGCACGGAGCTGAAAGCCCGGCGCGTGTCGCGTCGTCCAGGCGGAGCTTCGGCGGAGCGTATCCGAGAAGCCAGGCCGAGGCGAAGCCGTCGCGCTCGATCAGCTCGAGCAGGCCGGCGAGGATGGCCTGGTCCGGCCCGACGTGGCAGGCGAGACCGGATGAGACCGTCTGGCCGAGCAGGTCTTCCGCGGCCCAGCCCTGGCTCAGATACACCAATTGTGCCGGCGCCCAGATCGCGGTTCCGGAAAGGCAGTCCTTCCCTTCGACCCAGGCGCGCGGCTTTTCCGCATCGTAGGATCGAAATGGAAATGCCTCATCCGACTGCTGTTCGGCCGTGAAAAGGATGGATGCGGCGAGATTGATCGCCGGGCCGGGCAGATCGCCTTCGCGGGCGATGAGAAAGTCGTCGTCATCGTAGATCGACGCCGAGTAGCGCTCCATCGTCTCGCCGACGGTGGACCAGAGAGACTGATCCCGCGAGAAAGCGGCGCCGGAGCCAAGTGACGAGTTGTTCCAAGGGGTCGGCTCGCGGTTGATGAAGTAGGACGGGGCGGGACCGCCGACCGCCGCCACGAAAAGGTCGGGCGTGAGCGGATCGGCCGTCATTTCCCAAAGGCGGGTCGCGATTCCGGCCCGGGAATCCACGACCCGGCGCAGCGTCAGGGCCAGTGAAGGCTGGCGGGCCGCGCTCACGCCGCGACCACTTCGGCCAAGGTGCCGCAGACCGGGCGGAGCGGCTTGCGCATGTTCGCCTGGCCGCAGACGGGGCAGCGTGGAACCTTCAGCGCCACCGTATGCCCGGAACCTCCGGTCAGCAGGTTGTAGCGCGCGACCGCCGCCGTGTGCAGATCGAACGCGCTGCCGGCGAGGAACCGAACAATCAACGCCGCCGCCGAGGCGGCCGCAAAATGCGCCGCGAGCCGGCTTGGGCGATGATCCCGCTCCGCGACCGCCTCGAACGCTTCCAGATTGCGTCTTCCGGCACGGACCCGGTGGTAGAGGCATTCGTAACAGGCGGTCGCCCGCGGCAGGACCAGGGGCCCGATCGAGACGACATGCCTGTCGAGAACGACGGGCAGGTACGCTGCATCGGCCTCGACGGCGAGCCGGTTGACTTGCCGAAGCCGGCTGTCGTCCGGAACATCGAGGCAAAGTATGATCAGTTCCTCGGCGGTGACAGGGGAGTCCTCGTCGCTCGTGCAGGCAATGCCCACATCCTGAAGCACGGCGCCAAGCGCCGACCGGAGCAGTCCCGAGCCCCAAAGCCGGCAGACGGGAGCGGCGCCGACGGCCGTCAAGGCGACATGGCCCAGCCAAAGGTGGATCGGGTCGACCGCACCGGACAAGTCTGCCGAGTCGGCCCGGATGATCTTCCGGCCCTTGAGCAAAGTGACGATTCCGGCCAGCACCTCGGCTCGAACCTCGGGATCGACCAGGCCGTCGATGGCGGTTTCGAGGGGAGAGCCCTCGCGGATCGCCTCGATGACTTTGCCGATCACGCCGACCCGGTCCATTATGACGAATTCTTCAACCGGGGTCCGCACGTAGATGCGCCCTTCGCCTGCGGAAGAAACCTCCACCGACTCGTCCATTGAAAAGCGAGTTTCCATTGCTGCTACCCCGAAAAGGAAAGTCTGCGCTCGGTTTCCCGAGCGCAGTAGAAATCAGCAGCAGCAGCAGCAGCAACAGTCTTCGATCGTAATATCGATGGCCGAGCTCTGAGCCGAGATCGCTCCGAAATCCAGATCGTCAGAGTCGCTGGCGTCGAGGATTTCGAAGAGGTTGGTCATATTTGCCATGTCTTTTCCTTCGGTTGCCGGAATCGGCATAACCGGAAAGCGCTTTTTATAAGAACTTGTCAACACTAAGTATACAGCAATAAAAACCATTTGCATTTACAGAGTGAGAGCGGCTGCGCCGGGCTGGCCAGTATTGAAAAACTGCTCAGCCAACGTTCTTGATCAGAGCCCTGATGCCCTCGACATATTTTACCAGCGACTCGCGACCCTCGGTGGTCAGGACGACCGTCGTGCGCGGTTTCCGGTTCGCGAAATCCTTCTCCAGCGTGACGTAGCCGGCCGCCTCGAGCTTCTTCAAATGCAGCGACAAATTGCCGTCGCTGATCTCCAGCCGCTTGCGAAGCAGGGTGAACTCGGCCCGTTGCGCGGTGCTCAGGAACGCCAGGATCGACAGCCGCACCCGGCCATGGATGATATCGTCGATCTCGTCGGGAAGCGGAGCCGTCATCAGTCGCTCGATCGGGCGCGAAGTACCAGATAGAAGCCGGGCAACATCAGGAAGAGCAAACCGGCGGCCGCCATGGCAAGCTGGACATCGGCCACGCCCCAGTTCAGCGCCGTCGTGAGCAGCCCGGTTCCGACCCAGCCGGCGCCCGCGAAATACAATATCCGGGAATCGGCCGCGGCCGCGGTCGCGAAGAAAGCCACGCCGGAGATCAGAAGCGCCACGCTCGGAATGTCGGCATGACTGTTCTCGGTAACGATCGCCAGCAGAGCGTACAGGCTGATCACGATCCCCGCGGCCCGCCAGATGACCCGCGTCACATGATTCCCGTAGGAGGCATCGCCTTCGCGCGCCCGAACGTGCCAGATGCGTTTCACTGCCAGCGACGCCGCCCAGCCGATGACGATCGCGCCCACCCAGATCCAGACCACCGAGTTGGCCTCGCCTTTCGAGAAGGCGATCCAGCCAATAAGTCCAGCCCCTGCCAGGACGAGCCCCCAGGCGATGAAGAGGGCCCCTGACACGAGGGGCAGGGAGCGGCCCTGGTCGGCATAGCCCCTGAGCAATTCCACCTGCTCGCGAAGCTCTTCCTGATTATCGCTGGCCATTTGTCACCTCTGCTCAGCCCCTGCTATTGTTCGCGGCGCGTTTAGGGGGGTCCCTAGAACGGCCGTCTTAAGTTCAGCCGGGTGACGGTGCCAAGCGGGACCAGACCGAATTCGGATCTGGGATTACCGACAAAAGCGGTGATGGCAAGCTGAGCTTCGACTTTGCTGCCCAGGGCGTGACTCAGCGTCCCACCCAGCGTGGCGCCGCCGTCGGCCAGTCCGGTAAACGCCAGGCCCGACATGGCGAAGCCATGCCAGGTGCCGCTGGCTCTGACATACAGATAATCCTTCCTGACGGAGCTTCCCAGGACGTTGAGATCATAAGCCAGGTTCGCGACGGCCAGGCCGCGCGAGCGTGTTTCCAACGCCGCCCGATGGCTGGCGATCAAATCGAGGTAATCGGACCAGCGCTCATCGGACAATCCGCCGCCCTGATGGATATATTCGGCGGTGACAGCTAAATTCCGGACGGGCGTCCAGGTGAACCCGACGACGCTGTTGAGTGTGGTGGATCCACCCCCGCGATCGACGAAGAACGGGTCGGACCGGTACAGGTCGCCGGGTACGTCGACGGAGTCGTCGCCCAGCAGTCCGCTATGTCTCCGCATTCGGCGGGTCGGTCCGACATAGGCGTCGCCGTGGAGCTCGAACGCTCCCGTGGCATAGGTGATCGAGGCGCCGAGGCCGGGTCTCTGCCCGGCCGCCTGGCGCACGACCAGGCTTGCATCCAGCTTGCCGATCTGGCTGCTGACCCGCGCAGCCCATTGGCGTGCTTCGATCTCGTCGCCGACTCCGCCGAAGACGTCGTCCGAAGCGACGATCTCGGCGGTGAACCGGTCTCCCACGTAGGTCGCGGAAACCAGGGGCAGTCCCTGCTGCCGCCCTTCGCGATCCGTGGGATCCCGGAGGTCCGGGCGGGTTCGAAAGAAGCCGAGCGGCCGGAATGCCAGCCCCGAGTCCCAGGAGCGTTCCTGCTTGCCGATGGAGAAGGACCATCGCTCGCCTACCTTGCGCTGATAGGCGAGCTCCTGGATGCGGATTTTCTTGCGCTCCGGCCAGTGGGCGAGGTCTCCGACGGCTTCGCCGCGCACTCGCCAGCTGAGCCCCTTGGTGTCGCCCTCCACCAAAATGGCGGCCTCAAGCTGATCGGACGAGAGCCGGAACAGGTCGTCCGGATTGACCGGCGTGTCCCGAGCGCTTCGGTGTTGGGCTTCGACGAACACGAATCCCCTGAAGGGTAGTTCCCGAGCCGCCTGCAGCGAGCAGGGCAGGCTCAGGCATAGCAGCCCCACAAATGTGGACGGCCGAAGATTCATCAGGAGCCGACGGACAGCGACTGCGGATTGAACAGGCCGACAGGCGTGGCGGCCTTGGCAATCGAGTTGAAGCTGACCGTGGTCGCCTTGGAGCTGTCGACGCCGTCGGTGTAGGTGGTTGCCTTCACCACCCGATATCCCGAGATGTCGGCGACCGGGCCGAAGGTCGCGGTCTTGAGGAGCCTTCCGCTGCGCGCGTTGAGCTGCGCCCGGACCGGGCTGCCGGTCGCCCGGTTCACGGCAAGCGTGATCGAGGCATAAGTGGACCGCGGCGACTTCGCGCCGAGCGTAAGCATCCAGCAATCCACCCCGTTCACCGTCTGGCGGGGACTGGCGGCGAAAGCGGCCGTGTAATCTTCCGAATAGCTCAGCCGCGACACGTCGCCGATGCTCGCCTGCCCGCGCAGCAGCTGCAGCGGAGTGAGGCGCAGGGCGCGCTTGGTGCGGGGGGCGTAGAGCCAATAGCCGTTCGCGGTGGACAGATATTTCTGGCCGCGCTGCTCGCCGTCGACCGCCTGCACCAGGGTGCCCACGCCCGGGCGGAGCAGGGCGATATAGCTGGAGGCGCCGTCGCTCCTGGCGCCCTTCCTGGATTGCAGAACCATCGCGATGCGGAGATTGCCCTCACGGGGCATCCGGAATGAGTCGACCTTGCCGACGATCGCGGCTGCGTTCGGTTCGGCGGCGAGAGCCGGGGTGGCGGTACCGGCGAGGAGGGAGATAAGGATCAGGACGGTGCGAGTGTTCATTACAAGGCTCCCAATGCGTTGACGATTCGAAGGCGCGAGACCCGGCCGCTGACGAACCAGGCGGCGGCGGCGGTGAGTAGGCTGATGACGAGCGCGATGCCGATCACCGCGGGCCCGTCCCAGTAGATCCGGAAGGGATAGCCGACGCTCCGTCCCGGCGGCGGGGGCGCGGTCAGGCCGGCGGCGTTGATCGCCTGGCCGATGAGGAGCGCGGCGAGCGCGGCGAGAGCCAGGCCGGTGCAACAAAGTATGAGGCCTTCCAGAAGGAATGCGCGCCTCACGGATCCCGGGCTGATGCCGAGCGAGCGCATGACGCCGATCTCTCGCGTCCGCTCGAGGACGCTGGTCAACACGGTCGTCGCGACGCTGAAGGTGGTTACGACGACTATGAAGCCCGCGAATATGGTGAAGAGGGTCGTGTAGAGGCCCACCACCTGATTGTAGGTCGGCGACAATTGGCGCCAGTCGCGGGATTCCAGCCCGGGCACTTCCGCAGCGAAACGGCGCGCCGCGGCTTCGGCGTCGGTACCGTCGTCGAGGAGCACGGCGACCGCGGAAACCTTGTCGGTGGCGAGCAGCTCCTTCACCGTGTCGAGCTTGGCCTGCAGCAAATAGAGCTCGGTTTGCGGGATTCCCGTCGACACGAGGCCGACCACGACCATGTCCATCGCGTTGATGGCGCCGGAGACCGTCGTGGTCATGACGGTGATCGATCCTCCGGGCCGGACATTGAGGCGGCGCGCCAACTCCGCCCCGAGGAGCACTCCGTCGGACGGCGAGGCCGAGCGGAGCGGCTCCCCGCTGGTAATGCGCTGCCGGGCGCCGAAGGCTGCGTTCTCGACAATGGGGTCGACCCCGGTTCCGGCGAAGGAGAGCGTCCGGGCGCCGTTGGAAACCAGCCCGGCGAATTGCAGACGGGGGACGACCCTCAGCACGTCCGGCCGCCGATCGGCCGCGGCTCCGATCGCGTCGACCTGGGCCGGAGTCAGGCCGAACGCGAGCGGCTCCTCGGAATAGCCGTCGAAGCCGCCTTTGCCCGAAATCTGGAGGTGGCCGATGCCGCCCCGGATCGTGGAATATTCGAGGCCCGTCTTCGTCGCCTTCACATAGCCGGCGAACAGCATCAGGGACAAACCGGCGAGAAGGACCGTGCACAGGACCAGCGCCGATCTGCGGCCGTTAGCCCAGACGTTGCGCCAGGACAGTCTAAGCCACATCATGTCGAAATCTTCCCGTCCTCGAGGATGATCACCCGGTCGGCCGCCGCGAGGCAGTGCGAATCGTGGGTGGAGACGAGGATCGCCAGTCCCTGCTCCGCCGCGAGGCGACGGAGATCCGCGAGCGCCGCGTCGGCGGTTGCCCGGTCGAGCGAAGCGGTGGGCTCGTCGGCGAGCAGAAGCTTGGGCTTGCCGACCAGGGCCCGCGCCAGCGCCACGCGCTGCTGCTGTCCGCCGGACAGCTCGGCCGGCCTTCGGCCTGAATGTTCCGCCAGACCGAGCTGGTCGAGTTGCGCCTTGGCCCGGCTGCGCCGTTCCCCGGGCCCAACGCCGGCCGGAACCAGCGCCAGCTCGACATTCTCGAGCGCGGTCAGGCCGGGGATGAGATTGAACAGCTGGAAGACGAAGCCGAGGTGGCCGGAGCGGAGCCGATCAAGATCGGCCCCGCCCGCCCCAGCAATGTCGAGATCCCCGACCTTGATGTCGCCGGAATCGGCTTGGTCGAAGCCCGCGATCACGTTGAGCAGAGTGCTTTTACCGCTGCCCGACGGTCCGGTGATGGCCGCGAAGATGCCGGCCTCGAGGGAGATCGACACATCCCGGAGCGCCTCGACCACTTCCGCGCCACGACGGTGGGACTTGGTGACATGGCTGACGGTGAGCGCGTTCACGACGAGCTCAGTAGGTCAGGTGGATATTGACCACCGCGCCGGCAGGAGAGACGTTGACGGCCGCCTGCTCGAAGGCGGGCGGACCGGCATTGCCTTTGGCGTCCCGGCTGAAGCCCCAGCCTTCGCTCGGAATGCCGATGGACGTACGGCCGAGGCGCCCGTCGTTGTTTTCGTCGTGAATCGCCATCACCGCATAGCGTCCGGGCTGAACGCCTCGAAAGGTCACAGAAGCGCTGCCCCGCTTCGCAACGGCGCGGGCCGACTTCGCACAGCGCCGCATGAAGGTCGCCTTGTCGCACAGCGAGACGAGCAGCTGCCCCTTGCCGCTTGCGACGTCCAGCAGGCGAACCGTGACGTTCACTGGTGCGGGCGAGGCGGAGGCTGCCTGAGCAGCCAATGTGATTGCAGCCGCCGCTGCTGCTCCGAATGCGAACCGATAACGGGTCATTTCATTTCTCCTAACTACTTAGCGTTTAAAAGTAACATAGGTTTTCGTCAAGCGATATTTCGGACATCTCGACATTCTTGATCGGCCGGCCCCGGTGCGGCGCTTAGTCCCGACACCATCGTTCGAGATGAATTCCTGCTGAGCCTGCTCAGGCGCGCGCCCCTTGCCGGTGCGGACAGGTTAAGGCGGGAAGGGCGTCGCGAAACCCGCTTCCAACCCGATCCGGCGTCTCGGGTTGGACGCTACGCGGTCAGCCACTCGGGCTCGGGCACGCCGTCGCTGGTAGAAATCGGCGCTGTTCCATCGGCTTCCGGTCGCGCCGGGCAGCCGGCATCCCCGCCAACTCTGCCTTAGCCGGTCAAACGACATAATCCGATTTAAGCGAGTTGCGGCCGCCTAGCGGCCTACTGCAGCCAGGCAGACTGTCGCGCGGCCCCTCCTCGCTAAAGTCCCCCCTTAAGGGGCTCTGTCACGAAAATGGTGCCGCTTGGGTGACTCGAACACCCGACCCCATCATTACGAATGATGTGCTCTACCAGCTGAGCTAAAGCGGCGCTCCTCAGGGGAGGGCGCGCGTCTAACAGCGGCGGCGGGCGATGACAAGCGCCCGTCCGCGAAGCCGGCGGCGTTCACAAAGCTTAACGGTTTTTCAACCACGTCCGGTGCAGAAGCTGAACCTACTGGGGGAGCTTAAGGACCGCCTGATGGACAGCCTGCGGGCATTTGACGAGCAGTCGGATTACGGCGTCGCGGAGGATGACGGCGGCATCGAAGTGCCGCCCGAAATCGGCCTCGACGAGCGGCGAATGCACGTTCGGGCCTATAATTACTGGGTCTCGCTGCTCGACGGGCGCGCTTATCCCTCGATCGAGGCGCTCGATCCGGAAGCCCTTGGCGACTTCGGGCCGAACAGCGTCCTCCTCGATTTCTCGGACGGCGGCGACGATCCCAGGATCGCCTGGCTCGGCGACGCGCTTCGCGAGGAATGCGACCTGCTCGGCGACGTCCGCCGGATCAGCGAAGTGCCCAAGCGCTCTTTGCTCTCGCGCCTCACCGACCATTACATGCAGATCATCGCCAACAAGGCGCCGATCGGCTTCGAGGCGGAGTTCGTCGGCCAGCGCGGCCGCAACACCATGTACCGGGGCATATTGATGCCCTTCTCCTCCACCGGCGAAGCGATCGACTTCATCTATGGAGTGATCAACTGGAAGGAGATCGCCGACAATGCGACCGCCTCCGCCATCGCCCAGCAGGCCTCGACCGCGCTCGCCGCGACCGCTCAGGGCGGCGCCAGCCCGGTCTGGGCGGACGGCCCCAATGCCGAGCCGCTCGAGCTCGACACGCCCGAAGCGGCCTGGGACTCACCCGAGCTCGACCTCGACGCCGGCCTCGCCGATCGTCTGGGAGTCGCCCGCGACAGCGCCGACGCCGCCCGCGGCGCCGATCAGCGCAGCCGGGCCGCCCTCTACCGGGCCCTCGGCCTCGCCTACGATTTCGCCCTCGCCGCCGACGCGGATTGCGAGGGTTATGCCGAACTGCTCGAGAATTCCGGGCTGAAGGCCCAGGCGCGGGCGCCGATGACGCCGGTCGTCAAGCTCGTCTTCGGCGGCGATTACGACAAAGGCCGTCTCACCGAATATGCCGCGGCCCTGAGCTGGGCGCGCCGCCGGGACCTGCCCGCCGGAGCCCTGCGCGAGCGGCTGGAAGAGGAGGGCCTCAAGGCCCTCGTCCAGGCCGAGCGCCGAGCCCGCCGCCCCGAGCCCAGGCCGGATACCGGCGACTCCGCCCGCGCCGCGCTTCGAGCCGCCCGTCCGCTCGGCCATGTCGACCTTCCCGGCGAGGCCGAGTTCGTCCTCCTCATCGCCCGCCGCGACGAAGTCGGCGGCCTCGCCGTCCTGGCGCCGGTGGCCGATGAAGCGATGCTCGAACGCGCGATCAGGAAATCGGCGGCCTAGCTAAACGCCGTCATTGCGAGCGGAGCGAAGCAATCCAGTGCGGCCTTCCAAGCCCTCTGGATTGCTTCGTCGCTTCGCTCCTCGCAATGACGGTCGGTCAATGATGATGATGCTCGGCCGGCTCGGCCGGCTTCACCGGATCGGCCGGAAACGGGTGGGCGACCTGGAAATCGGGACGGCCTTTGTCGGTCCAGAAGACGACCAGGAACGGCACGCTCTTGCCGCAGACCTCGATCTCCCAGCGCTCGTAGCGCGCGTCCTTGGGGCCGATATGGAAATTCGGATCGGCAGGGGCCCAGCCCTTCGGCATGAGCGACGCCTTTGCGCCCGCCCCGACCTCGCCGCACTTCAGGGATCCTACGGCGAATCCTGCGGCTTCCTGCAAGGCCGCCTTGGCGATCTCCGGATTGGGGGCGCGGGTCCGGCCGGTGATGGCCGCGGGCGTCGCGGCCGGCGGCTCGGCGGCCGGCGCCGCCACGGCGAGCAATAAGGCAAACAAGGTCACGATCCTCTCCGGCATTTCATCAGCGGCTGAATTCGGGTGCCGAAATTCTCCGTCCCCTCGATGAAGTCGTCGAACGTCAGCAACACTCCGCCAGTGTTCGGCACCGTCGATGCTTCGTCAAGCATCCGGGCGACGCTTTCGTAGGAACCGACCAAAGTGCCCATGTTCAAATTGACCGCGCTCTCCTTGTCGGCGAGCTGGCGAACGTTGGTGGTGCTGCTGGTCTTGTCGGCCGCGCCCTGGAAGCCGAGCCAGGCGATCGCCTCCTCGTCCGCGCCCTCGCGATAGGAGATCCATTTCTCCATCGCCTCCTCGTCGGTCTCGGCGGCGATGACCATGAACAAGGCGTAGATGCGGACGTCGCGGCCGGTCTTCGCGGTCGCCGCCATCAGCCGCTCGTTATTGGGCGCGAAGGCGGTCGGCGTGTTGACGCCCTTGCCGAGGCAGAAGGCGTAATCCGCATATTGCGCCGAGAAAGCGAGGCCTTCGTCGGACGATCCGGCGCAGATGATCTTCATCTCGCCTTCGGGCACCGGGCGCACTCGGCAATCCTCCATCTGATAATAGTCGCCCTTGAAGTCGGAGACTCCCGTCTCCCACAGCTCGCGCAGGATATGGGCATATTCGCCGAGCATCTGGTAGCGGTTGCGGAAATGCTCGTCCCCCGGCCACAGCCCCATCTGGCTGTATTCGGGGCGCTGCCAGCCGGTGATCAGATTGAGTCCGAAGCGGCCGTGGCTGATCGAATCGATCGTGTTGCACATCCGAGCGGCGAAAGCGGGCGGGACGACCAGGGTCGGGCAGGTCGCGTAGATCTTGATCTTCTCGGTGACCGCGGCGAGCCCGGCCATCAGCGTGAAGCTCTCGAGCCCATATTCCCAGAACTCGGTCTTGCCGCCGAACCCCCTCAGCTTGATCATCGACAGCAGGAAATCGACCCCGTATTTTTCGGCGCGCTGGGCGATGTCCTTGTTGAGGTCGAAGCTCGGCATATACTGGGGCGAGTTCTCGCTGATCAGCCAGCCATTGTTGTTGATCGGAACGAAGATGCCGATTTCCATGAATTTCAGCTCCTTAGGAATTTGAGGACGAGCCGGCTGAAGGTGTCGGGATCGGTAACGTTGCAGGCGTGCCCTCCCCATTCGAGGCGCGCGACGGTCGCGTTCGCGAGCTCGCCCGCCAGCAGTTCCGAACAAAGCGCCGGGACGAGCACGTCGTCGGCGGCGGCGACGAGCAAGGTCGGGCAGGACGGGCCCGGCCGAAGCTCGAACGCCCGCGCCGCGGCGATCCGCCGCTCGACGGTCAGGGCCGGTGGAAAGCGCTCGAGCTGATGCTCCGCTTCGAGGTCCAGCATCCCCGAATTCATCGAGCTCCAACCGGCCGGGTAGAGGAAGATCGGCTGGGCCTGGACATAGGCTTGCGGGCCGCTCGAGCGGAGCAGCTCCAGGCGCATGTCGAAGCACCGGGCCGTATGCGGATCGAGCCTCGGCCAGCCGTTGACGACGATCCTTTTGGCCAGGGCACTTCCCAGCTCGAGTCCGACCAGCCCGCCGATCGCGTGGCCGAGGAAATAAGGACGGTGGATCGCGAGCTCGTCCATCAGGGCGAGGACATCCGCGGCCATCGCGGCGATCGACGTCGCGCCCTCGGGAAGCGAGCCGCTTCGGCCGGTTCCGCGATGATCGTAGAGCAGGACTCGATAATCCTTCGACAGCGCGGCCAGATTGGGCGCCCAATAGGAGCCCGAACCGCCCAGGCCGGGCGACAGGATCAGGACCGCGCCGTCCTCCGGGCCGTGCCATTCGTACCAGAGGCCGGCGGCGTGCGGCATCAGCCGATGTGCGCCACGCTGGCGATTTCGACCACCAGCCCCGGCTTCACCAGCCCGCACTGGATGCAGTAGCGGGCGGGCTTCGCGCCCGGAAAATATTCGGCATAGACCGAGTTCATCGCCGGATAATCGGCCCAGTCGGTCAGGAAGATGTGGTTGAAGGCGACGTCGGCCATCGAGGCGCCGGCCGCTTCGAGCGTGATCCGGATCGTGTCCAGCACATGGCGGGTCTGGGCCGCGCAATCTCCCGGGTGGAGGACGCTGCCGCCCTCCCCAAGCGCCAGGGTGCCGGACACATAAACCGTATCGCCCGCCTTGGTCCCCGCCGAATAAGGCGCGATCGGCGTTGGGAATTGCGCGGGGTTGATCGGCTCGAACGGCATCAGCTGTCTCCTTACTTTCGCGCGTCCAACCGCGACGCGGGGCAATGCTGCGCCGGCGTCAGACCTCGATGATCTCGTACATTTCGAGCAGGGTGACCCGGACATCGCCGGAAAAGCTGGTCCATAGACCGCAGTAGCTCGCATTGGTTGCGGCGACGACCTCGACGTAGGTGCCCGGGGCCGTGCGAACGGTGCCGCCGACACCGCCGAGCAGCAGCTTGACGTTCCCGGCCGTCCGCTCATCGACATGCATGATCGTGAGGAATTGGCGCGCGCCTGTCTGCGCCGAGAACGAACGGTACGTCACGCCGCTGTTCTCGGTGTAGCGCTGAACGGCCGCGCCATCCCCCTCGATCCCCCACACATAGCCTTCCCCGACCTCGTTCCAGCCGGTGCTGGCGTTGAAGCGCGGATCGCTATTCAGCTGTGGCCCCAAAATGGTCGGCATTTTCTGTCCTTTCAGGCGGTTGAAGGGAGTGGCCGTGACGCCGCGGTCATTTTCCCTCGTCCCCGATCTGGCCGAAGGTGCCGCAGAAATCGGCCACCGTCGAGACCCAGCCGAAGAAGGTCTCGACATTGTAGACGCTCGCCTTCTGAAGATAGTCCGGCCCCGCCTGATGGGTCGCATCCTCGAGCATGATCCCGAAATATTCGAGGAAGAAGCCGTCGCGAAGGGTCGATTCGACGCAGACGTTGGTGGCGATCCCGACCAGCACGATATTGCGGATGCCGCGCGAGCGGAGCACCGAATCGAGCTGCGAGTTGAAGAAGCCCGAATAGCGGGTCTTGGGCAGGACGACGTCGCCGGGATGCGGCGCCAGGGTCTCGACCAGCGCATAGTCCCAGCCGCCCCGGGCGAGCAATTTCCCCTGCAGCTCCGGCCGCGCCCGCATCGTCTTCAGGGCATTGGACTTGTGCCAGTTGGGTGAGCCGGGCCCGCCCGCCTCGACATAGGCCTCGTCCCAGCCGTTCTGGAAGTAGAGGATTGGAAGGCCGGCCGAGCGGGCGGTCTCGACCACCTTGGCGCATTGCTCGATCACCGCCGCGGCGCCGCCGATGTCGAAGCCGGCGAGGTCGAGATAGCCGCCGGGCGAAGCGTAGGCATTCTGCATGTCGACGACGATGACGGCGGTCTCCTCGACCGCGACCCGGATCGGTTCAGGGCGCGCTGGGAGCGTGACGAGCCGCCTCGATTTGCCTTCGCTGGTCGCGTCCACGGTCATGGCGGGAATGTTCTACCAGAAGGCGGGCAGGCACAAGCCATAAGCCCTCCCCTCGATGGGGGAGGGTTGGGTGGGGGTGCGGCTTGAGAGAGATCGCGTGCGATGTCGAACCTCACCCCTCCCCAACCCCTCCCCATCGAGGGGAGGGGCTCAAGCCGGCCAGCCGCCCCTGAAAGCAAACTCTTCCACCGGCTTCCTTCCGCTCGGAACCTCCCGCGCCCGCAATTTTTCCGGCAAATTCGCCGGATCGCCGATCCGCCCCACCGCCGCCGCCGCCTCGACCCGGTACCGCCCCGGCACCCCGAGCTCCTCGCTTACCCGCTCGAAATCCACTCCCGACATTCCGTGCGCCTGATAGCCCATCCGGGTCGCCTGCAGGGCGAGGCAAACCCAGGCCGCTCCCGAATCGTAGCTGTGGGTGTGCGACGTCGCCGGCTCGCCCGCCTTGTCGGTCATCGGCAAGGTGTCGGAGAGGATGAAGATCAGCACCGACGCGCTTTGCGCCCAGCTCTGGTTGAACGGAATGAGCAACCCCAGGAACCGCTCCCAGTCCGCCTCCCCCCGCCGGGCGTAGAGAAACCGCCAAGGCTGCGAGTTGAACGCCGACGGCGCCCACCGCGCCGCCTCGAACAGGGTGAGGAGGTCCGCTTCGGGCATTTCCGTTTCGTCGAAGGCGCGGGGGGACCAGCGCTCGAGGAACAGGGGATCGATCGGATGGTCGGCTTGGCGGGGCATGGAGACTCCTAAATCCTCCCCATCGCCAGATGGGGAGGGGGACCATGCGAAGCATGGTGGAGGGGTAAAGGGCAAGGCGCTTGGCGGTTCCCGCGCGATCCACTTGCGACGGCGCCGGCTACCCCTCCACCAGGCTCCGCCTGGCCCCCCTCCCCATGCTGCGCATGGGGAGGATGATGCAGGGCTTGCCCCCTCAGGCCGCCGGGGGCATAGGGCGCGCGACCATTAAGTCGGCGCCTCTACGCCGCCCCTTTGGGAGCCAATTATGAGTTCGGACAGCCTCGTCGCGGAGCCCGCAGCCGCCGACGCGCGGATCGTCGACGCCCTCGCCCACGCCCTCGTCGACGGCGCCCTTCCCGGCGAGCTCGCCGACTTCAACGATCCGGACCGGATCGCCGCCGCCCAGTTCATCGCCGCCTGCGCGATGCGCCGGCCGGCCGGAACCGACCTCGTCCGGGTCGAGCCGCAGGGCGGCGCGCTCGGCCATCGCCGGATGCGGATCGGGATCGTCAACGACGACATGCCCTTTCTCGTCGACTCCGTCGCCAACACGCTCGCCGCGCGCAACCTCACCGTCCACCGACTGCTCCATCCGGTCGTCTGCGTCACCCGCGACGAGGCCGGGACCCTGGGCTCGGTCGAGCCGCTCTGCGACGAGGCCGAGCGCCGGGAGTCGATGATGTATCTCGAGGTCGACCGCGCCGACGCGCGCGGCCGGCGCGAGATCGTCGCCGATCTGCACCGGGTCCTCGCCGACGTCCGCGCCGCCGTCACCGACTGGCGGGCGATGCAGGCGCGGATGCGCGCCGATGCCGACGAGGCCGGCAACGAGGAAGGCTCGGCCCTGCTGCGCTGGTTCGCCGACGGCGCGATGACCCTGCTCGGCTTCGAGATCGAGCGGCCGGACGGCCAGCCCACCGACACGCTCGGCCTGTTCCGGACTCCCGGCGAGCCGACCGACCCGGGCGGAGCGCTCGGAGCGATGCGCTATTTCGAGGCTGGCGGCGACGTTCCCCTCCTCGCCAAGGCGGAGCGCCGGGCCTCGGTCCACCGCCGGGTGCCGCTCGACCTCGTCGTCGTTCCCGTCAGGGAAGGCGGCAAGGTCACCGGCATCGGAGTCCATGCCGGCCTGTGGACCAGCGAGGCGCTGAGCGCCCCGGTCGAGGAAGTGCCTTTGCTTCGCCGCCGGCTCCAGCAGCTCGAGCGCGAGTTCGGCTTCGATCCGTCGGGGCACAGCGGCAAGGCGCTCCGCCACGCCGTCACGGCGCTTCCGCACGACCTCCTCGTCAGCCTCAGCGTCGAGGCGGCGCGCGAGCTCGTCACCATCGCCATGTCGCTCGCCGACCGGCCGCGGCCGACTCTCGCCCTCGTCCGCTCGATCCTCAAGGGCAACATGTTCGCCTTCGTCTGGCTTCCGCGCGACGAGCTGACCACGCGCCGCCGGCTCGCCATCGGCAAGATGATCGAGAAGGCGTCGCAGGGCTATATCTCCAACTGGTCGGTCGAATTGGGCGACGGCGACCTCGCCCTTCTTCGCTACACGCTCTACGTCGGGCCCGAGACCCCGACCCCCGACATCGCCGAGCTCGACCGCCGCCTCGACGAGATGGTGCGCGGCTGGGAGCCCTCGGTCGAGGAGGCGCTCGGCGAGCTGGTCGGCCCGCAGCGCGCCACCCGCCTCGCTTTGTCCTATCTCGACGATTTCCCCGAAGCCTATCGGATCGCGGTCCCGCCGGCCGAGGCGGCGCAGGACATCTTGCGCATCTGCACGCTCGACAGCGCCGCCCAGCGCGACGCCAGGCTCTACCGCCAGGAGGAGGACGGTCCGAAGCGGCTGAGGCTCAACACCTACCGCCTCGCCGAGATCATCCCGCTCTCGGACGCGGTGCCGGTGTTCGAGAATTTCGGCTTCCGGGTGCTCGAAGAACATCCGACCGCGCTCGACGAGGGCCGCCTCGGCTACGTCCACGAATTCCTGCTCGAGGTCCGCGCCGGCGAGGCCGCCTCGGTGCTCGACCGTTCCGAGCTGGTTGAGCGCGCCATCGCCGAAGTGCTCGAGGGCCGGGCCGAGAACGACCCGTTCAACCAGCTTCTCGTCGCCGCCGCGCTCGCGCCTCGGGACGTCGTCCTGTTCCGGGCCTGGTTTCGCTATCTGCGCCAGGTCGGCCTGTCCTACTCGATGGTGACGGTGGTCGAGGCGCTTCGCCGGGCGCCGGGAGTCGCCCACGGCCTCATCGCCTTGTTCGACGCGCTCCACGATCCCGGCCATGAAGGCCCGCGCGAGGCCGCGATCGAGGCGGCCGAGCGGACCATCCGCGACGGCCTCTCCCAGGTCGCCGCGATCGACGAGGACCGCATTCTCCGACTCCTTCACGGAGTCATCTCCGCGACCCTGCGCACCAACGCCTTCACCACCGCCGGGCGCGAGGCGCTCGCCTTCAAGCTCGACAGCGCGAAGGTGCCGAACCTTCCCCAGCCGCTCCCCTGGCGCGAAATCTGGGTTTATTCGCCGCGGGTCGAGGGCATCCACCTGCGCGGCGGCCCGATCGCCCGCGGCGGCCTCAGATGGTCCGACCGGCGCGACGATTTCAGGACCGAGATATTGGGGCTGATGAAGGCGCAGCTGGTCAAGAACGCCGTCATCGTCCCGACCGGCGCCAAGGGCGGCTTCTATCCCAAGCAATTGCCGCCGATGACCGACCGCGACTCCTGGCTCGCCGAAGGCACGGAAAGCTACCGGATCTTCATGCGCTCCCTGCTGTCGGTCACGGACAATATCGTCGGCAACAGGATCGTCCATCCGGACGGAGTCGTCGTCCTCGACGGCGACGATCCCTATTTCGTCGTCGCCGCCGACAAGGGCACGGCGACCTTCTCCGACATCGCCAACGCGATCGCGACCGAGCGCGGCTTCTGGCTCGGCGACGCCTTCGCGAGCGGCGGAAGCTACGGCTACGACCACAAGGCGATGGGGATCACCGCCAAGGGCGCCTGGATCTCGGTCCAGCGCCACTTCCGCGAGCTCGGCACCGACGTCCAGACTCAGCCGATCCGGGTCGCCGGGGTCGGCGACATGTCGGGCGACGTCTTCGGCAACGGAATGCTTTTGTCGAAGTCGATCAAGCTCGTCGCCGCCTTCGACCACCGCCACATCTTCCTCGATCCCGATCCCGATCCGGCAACGAGCTGGGAGGAGCGCAATCGCCTGTTCGCTTTGCCGCGCTCGAGCTGGGACGATTACGACCGCAAGTTGATCTCCAGGGGCGGCGGAATCTTCCCGCGCGCCCAGAAGTCGATCCCGCTGTCGCCCGAGATCCGCGCCCTGCTCGGCCTCGATCAGGAAGAGACGGATCCCGCCACCCTCCTCACCGCAATCCTCTCGGCGCCGGTCGACCTGCTCTGGTTCGGCGGCATCGGCACCTACATCAAGGGCAGGAACGAGAGCAATGCGGATGTCGGCGATCCCGGCAACGACCCGATCCGGGTCAACGGCGCCGAGCTCCGGGTCAAGGCGATCGGCGAGGGCGCCAACCTCGCCATCACCCAGGCCGGCCGGATCGAGTTCGCGGCGCTGGGCGGCCGAATCAACACCGACTTCATCGACAATTCGGCGGGCGTCGACTGCTCGGACAACGAGGTCAACATCAAGATCCCGCTCAATCGCGAGATGGCGGAAGGGCGGCTCGCGCTCGAGGACCGCAACGCCCTTCTCGCCGAGATGACCGACGAGGTCGGCGAACTCGTGCTCGAGGACAACCGGCTGCAGACCCTGGCCTTGTCGATCGCCGAGCGCAGCGGCGCGGCCGGCCTTCCGCCTCAGCTTCGGGCGATGGAGATGCTCGAGGAAGGCGGCCGGCTCAACCGCGCCGTCGAGGGCCTCGAATCCAACGAGGAGCTGATGCGCCGGGCCCAGGAGAATCGCGGCCTCACCCGGCCCGAGCTCGCCATCCTCCTCTCAAGCTCGAAAATGGCGCTCCAGGCCGCGCTCGAATCCGGCAAGATCACCGAGGATCCGACGCTGACGCCCGAGCTGTGCGCCGCCTTCCCCGAGACGATGCAGAAGCGGCACGGCGACGCCATCCTCCAGCACCGCCTGCGCCGCGAGATCATCGCCACCAAGATCGCCAACCGCCTGGTCAACCGCCTCGGAATCACCGCCTCTTTCGCCCTGGCGGAGGAGGAAGGCGCCTCGTTCGGCCAGGTCGCCGCCGCCTTCGTGGCGGCCGAGCGATTGTTCGACATGCAGGGCTTCTGGGAGCGGCTCGACACCGCCGACCTGCCCGAGCAGCTTCGCCTCGAATTGTTCGACCAGGCCAGCCAGGCCCTTCAGCTCCACATGGCCGACATCCTTCGCAACACCTCGGCGACGACCAAGCTCGCCGAGATGGTCGACAATCTCGCGCCGGGGCTCACCGCGCTCGACGACGCCGTCGAGGGTCTGCTCCGCCGCGAGGCGGCGAGCGAGGCGGGCGAGCGCCGCAAGGGGCTGATCGATCTCGGCGCGCCCGACGACATCGCCCGCAAGATCGTCCGGCTGTTCGAGCTGAACGGCGCGGTCGGAATCGCCGCGCTCGGCAAGCGGCTCGGGGTCGACGTGATCGGACTCACCAACGCCTACACCCGCCTCGGCGAGGCGCTCGGCCTCGACTGGGCCCAGGGCGCCGCCAACCGCTTCCGGGCAAGCGACCAGTGGGAGCGGCTTCTGACCGCCGGTCTCGCCCGCGACTTCGAGCAGCTCCGGCTCGACTTCCTCAACCGAAAGCGCGGCAGCGAGCCGAGCGAGGCCGTCGACCAGTGGGTCGTCGCCCAGGGGGCCCGGATCGACCAGTTCCGCCGAGTCGTCGAACGGGTCCGCAACGCGCCGGCGACGACGGCCCCGATGCTGGCGCAGATCGCGACCCAGGCAAGGGTGTTGCTAGGGCGATAGGTTGTATCGGGATCCGCGATCGCCCGAGGTGGTCAGGACAAAGCTCAACTCTCCTGGTGGCCGTAGGAGTTTCCTATATCACTCGGAAGGCGCAGGAAACTTCTGGTCGTCGTCCTGGTGATCGTATGATTGCAATATCCAAGAGGTCCTACGAAGTCGCCTTGCCTCAAGCACACGCAGCCAGTCGTCACGTTGACATCCGGATGCGGCGCAAAGTCGCATGACGAGCAATTGACCCCGGCGCAACTTTGGGTTTCCACAGTGTCAGGCATGACGAGTTTGCCTTGACCCGCATCATCCAACGCCATCCTCGTGGTCCGGCAACTCGCAATTTCTTGCCCGGGCGGGATCGAGCGAAATGCTCTCGAGCCTGCGAGGGTGAGGAAGTAACGCCCGTCCAGCCTTTGGATCTCTGACGATGTTATCGGAACGCCATCCGGAAATTCGCTTTTGAACAATGTTCTGTTGAAAGTCAGAACCTTACCGCTCTGGACATCGTAGGTGGCAATTTCAACAGGACTTCTAGGACCGTTTAGGCCCGATGTGGAGCAAGAAGAAACCAGCCCGGCAAGCACCAGCATGACAATCTTTATCATAAGGCATCTCCCAGATAACCGCGTTACCCTGTATTACAAGCCGACTGTGGTGACAATAGCGCGACACTTAGCAACTATTGATGCGCCAGAGCAACTAAGTGTGTTTTGCTAAGCCGAGTGAGCGTCGATTGACTGCGGCTTGGGTGTCAGGCTGTGAGCCGGGCAAACAGCCAAACGCGGATGGCGCTGGCGAGGTTGGGCGGGTCGGGCGTCTCGACTCGCTCAGCATCTATTCGCGCCACTAGCGCGCTTACCGGAATCCCCTCGGCCGCCGCGGCCTCGCGCAACGCGTCCCAGAAGACCGGCTCGAGGCTGATCGAGGTCGAGTGCCCCGCGATCATGATCGAGCGCTTGATCGGCCCCGTCATTGCGAGGAGCGCAGCGACGCGGCAATCCGGTGCTGCGTCGGACGCCGAGCTGGATTGCTTCGCTTCGCTCGCAATGACGGCTTCACCCCTGCCGGCTCAATACATGTGCTGGCCGCCGTTGATGCTCAGGGTCGAGCCGGTGATGAACCCGCCGTCCTCGCCGCACAGGAAGACGACCCCGCGGGCGATCTCCTCGGCCTTGCCGAGCCGGCCGACCGGGATCTTGGCGACGATCTTCTCGAGCACTTCGGGCGGCACCGCCGCGACCATCTCGGTGTCGATATAGCCCGGCGCGATCGCGTTCACCGTCACCCCGGCCCGGGCGCCTTCCTGGGCAAGCGCCTTGGTGAAGCCGTGGATTCCGGATTTGGCCGCGGCGTAATTGACCTGGCCGTACTGGCCCGCCTGGCCGTTGATCGAGCCGATGTTGACGATCCGCCCGAACTTGCGCGACTGCATCCCCTCGAACACCGCCTTGGCCATGTTGAAGCAGCCGCCGAGATTGACGTCGATCACCTCGTCCCAACTCTGGCGGGTCATCCGCTTCATCGTTCCGTCGCGGGTGATCCCGGCATTGTTGACAAGGACGTCGACCGGCCCAAGCTCGCTCTCCACCTGCGCGACGCCCGCCTGGCAGGCGTCGAAATCGCCGACGTCCCATTTGAAGGCCTTGATCCCGGTGCGCTCGCTGAACTCGCGCGCCTTCTCGTCATTGCCGGCATAAATGGCGGCGACGGTCACGCCCTGCTCGCGAAGGGCGATGCTGATCGCCTCGCCTATGCCTCTGGTGCCGCCGGTGACGATTGCAACGCGTGCCATTTTGCTCTCCTGGATTTTTTCTTGTGCGCGGCCCTTACGTGCCGCTTTTCCATCCTTCAAGCTCGCGGCCCAAAATGCTGCGCAGCATTTCGAGGCCCGCCGGGCTGTCGTTGAGGCAGGGTAGGTAGGCGAAGTCCGTGCCGCCGGCGGCGAGGAAGGTGTCGCGCCCGCGTATCGCCAGCTCTTCCAGGGTCTCGAGGCAATCGGCGGAGAAACCCGGCGCAAGTATCGCTACTTTCCTGATTCCCCGGGCGGGCAGCGCCGCCAGCGTGGTGTCGGTCGCCGGCTCCAGCCATTTCGCCCGGCCGAAGCGCGACTGGAACGCGACCATCAGTTCGCGCCCGCTCACCTCGCTCAGCAGCCGCGCCGTCTTGCGGCAATGGCAATGATAGGGATCGCCCAGCTCGAGCGTTCGCTGCGGCATTCCGTGGAAGCTGGCGAGGATCGCCCGAGGCTCGAAATCGAGCGTCTCCAGCCCCTCCTCCAGCCGCACCCTGAGCGCCGCGATATAGGCGGGATCGTCGTGATAGGGCGGCAGGGTCCGAACCGCCGGCTGCCAGCGCAGGCGGCGCAAGTGGAGGAAGGCTTCGTCGGTCGCCGTCGCTGTCGTCGCCGCGCAATATTGCGGGTAGAGCGGCGCGATCAGGATACGCTCGCACCCTTGGGCCTTGAGCGCGTCGATCTTCCCCGCAATCGCCGGCTGACCGTAACGCATCGCGTGGTCGACGACCACATTTTCCCCGAACGCGCGTGCAAGCGCCTTCGACTGCCGCGCCGTGATCGCCGCGAGCGGCGAACCCTCCTCGGTCCACACCTGGCTGTAGGCATGCGCCGACTTCCTAGGCCGGGTCCTCAGGATGATCCCGCGCAATATCGGCTGCCAGACGAGCTGCGGAATCTCGATCACCCGCGGGTCGGACAGGAATTCCTTCAGGTAGAGCCGCACCGATCCCGGCTCGGGCGCGTTGGGCGTGCCGAGGTTGATCAGAAGCACGCCGATCTTCGGCGCCGGCACCGACGGATGATCCGGGGGCCTCGTCATCCGCCCACCCGAAGCGGCAGCGATCGCAGCCGCCGCCCGGTCAAGGCGTGGAGCGCGTTGGCGACGGCCGGCGCCGCGACCGGTACGCCTAGTTCGGTCGCTCCGCCCAATTCCTCTTCGCTTTCCAGCAGCTCGACCGTCACTTCCGGGGAGTTGGCCAGGGTCGGGAAGCCGAAATGCGCAAAGCCGCGCGCGTCGGGCCGTCCGGCCTCGAAGCCGATCGCCTTGCCGGTCGCGGCGGCGATCCCGAAGACCAGTCCGCCCTCGATCTGCTGGCGGACGAGGTCGGGGTTGACGATTCTGCCGCAATCGACCGCGCACACCGCTCTCAGCACCCTGACGCTCTGTTCGGCCGTGACCTCGACTTCGACCAGGGCCGCGATATGGCTTCCAAAGGCGCTGTGGCAGGCGATCCCCATCGAGCTTCCCGGAATTCCGCCGTCCCAGCCGCCCAGCGTCGCCGCCGTCGTCAGGCAGCGCGCCAGCCGCGGGTTGTCGCCGAGCATCTGCATCCGGAAGGAGAGCGGCTCGATCCCCGAGAGTCGGGCCAGCTCGTCCATGAAGCTCTCGGTGAAGAAGGCCGTGTAGCTATGGGCCCCGGACCGCCAGCCGCCGACCCGGATCCGGGTGTCGGCCGGCAAATAATCCACGACCACGGCCGGGATCGCGTAAGGCGGAACCGCGCCCGCCGTCGGATCGCCGATCGCGGCCATCGCCATGCGGCCTCCGCCGAGCCTCTCGGCGAGCTGCTCGCCGGTGTCGGGCGCCGCGATCCGCGCCTGCCAGCCGAGCAAATTCCCTTTTGTGTCGAGCCGGGCGAGCAATTGCGCCCGGGCCGGCGCCCGGAAGCCGTCCTGGACGCTCTCCTCGATCCTCGACCAGGTCAGCTGCACCGGCCGTTTGACGCGCACCGCCATCATCGCCGCCTGCTCGATCGCCCTCGTCTCGAGCTTCCGCCCATAGCCGCCGCCGGCCAGGGTCGGGTAGATCGTCACCTGAGTCTCGTCGAGCCCGGCCACCCGCGCCGCCGCGGCGCGGGCCAAGCCGGGCGCCTGGGTGGGCGCCCAGATTTCGAGCCGGTCGCCGCCCAGCCGGGCCGTCGCGGTCGAGGTTTCCAGAGCCGCGTTGGCGGCGAGGCCGGCGCGATAGTGACCGCGCAATATATGACCGCCCTCGAACGCGTCCGCGAGGTCGCCTCGGGCATAGACCCGTAGGCCCTCGTCCTTGTCCAGGGCATAGCGCAGCGCGCGATCGATGCCGTCGTCGGTGATTTCGGGACGGGTCACGGTCCATGCCGTCCGGAGTGCTTCGATGCCGCGGTCTGCCGCCCACCAATTGGTCGCGAGGCAGGCAACCCAGCCCGGCGCATCGAACACGCCGAACACGCCCGGGACGGCCAGCGCCGCCGCCTTGTTCCAACCGACGAGCTCGTCATATTCGGTCGGTCCGGCCCGGACCGAGGCATAGACCATATCCGGCAACCGGATGTCGCCCGCGAACGGCGCCGAGCCGTCGACCTTGGCGGGCAGGTCGAGCCTCGGCAGCGGCTGGCCGGCGAGGCGGTTGTCGATGCCGGCTCGGATCGGCAGATGCTCGGGCAGTTCCTCGCCCGCCGCCGCCGCCGCAAGCTCGGCGAAGCTCAGCCTGCGGTCGGAGTCGACGACGAAGCCGGCGGCGGTGTCGAGAGTCTCCCAATCGACTTCCCAGCGCCCCGCCGCGGCCTTCATCAAAAGCGCCCGGGCGCCGGCGCCGGCTTCGCGCAACGGCCGCTCGAAGGCTCGAACCGAGGTCGATCCGGCGGTCATCATGCCCGCCGCGCCGCCCTCGAAGCGCCGGGCCCGCCAGCGCCGGGCGCCGCTCGCGAACGACCCGTCGTCCGGCCCTTCGGCCAGAAGCGCGTTGGCGTAGAGCGGCCCGATCGGCGCCGGCTCCACCCCCACCGTCCGCCAGTCCGCGCCGAGCTCGTCGGCGAGAATCTGGGCCAGCGCCGTCCAGCTTCCCTGGCCCAGCTCGGCCTGGGGCACGGCGACCAGCACCCGGCCGTCCGTGCCGATCCTGAGATAGGCGTTATACGCATGCTCGCCTTCGCCGGCGCGAAGATTGTGGGGATGGGATCGCGGCCACAAGGCCCAGGCGAGGAGCAGCCCGGCCCCGGCGCCCCCGCCGACGAGCAGGGTCCGCCGGCTGATCCCACTCGTCTCGCCGCCTCGCGCCATGGCGGCGTGATAGAGGGGGCGGAGGGAAGGGGCTAGCCTCATCCTCCCCGTCGCGAAGCGATGGGGAGGGGGACCACCCGCAGGGTGGTGAAGGGGCAGGTGGCAGAAGCCGACGCCATTTACCCCTCCACCATGCTTCGCATGGTCCCCCTTCCCCATGCTGCGCAGGGGGAGGATCAGGCGCTCTCGACCTCCGCCGAATAACGCTCCCTCAGCGTCTTCTTGTCGATCTTGCCGGTCCCGAGCTTGGGCAGGGGCTCGTCGTGGACCCAGATATATTGCGGGATCTTGTACGAAGCGATCCTCCCGTCGAGGAACGCCCGCAGAGCCTCGGCGTCGAAATCGCGGTCGTCCTCGCAATAGACGACCGCCGCCGGCACCTCGCCGAGCCGTTCGCAGGGCACCCCGAACACCGAGGCTTCCGACACGGCCGGGTGCGAATAGATGGCGGCCTCGACTTCCTGGCAGCTGATATTCTCGCCGCCGCGGATGATGATGTCCTTCTTGCGGTCGACGATGAACAGATAATCGTCCGAGTCCAGATAGCCGATGTCGCCGGTCTTGAGATAGAAGTCGGCCGTGAAGGCGGCTTCGGTCGAGGCGGGATCGTTCCAATAGGCGCGGAAATTGGCCGCCGAGCGGATCGCGATCTCACCGCTCTCGCCCTGGGGCAGATGGCGGTCGCCCTCGCCCAATATGGCGAGCTCGACGGTCGGCTTGTGCGGCCTGCCGGTCGAAGCCGGCTTGTCGGCGTAATTCTGCCAGAAATTGCCGCACCCGACCGCGTTGGTCTCGGTGAGGCCGTAGCCCAGAGCGGGCTGCGCCCCCTTGAAGCTCTCCTGAAGTCTCTTGACGTGGGCGACCGGCCGAGGTGCACCGCCCGCGGCGATGTCGGTCAGCGAGGACAGATCGAACTTCTCGCGGTCGGGATGCTGCATCAGCTCGAGGCTCATCGTCGGGACTCCGACGAAATAGGTGATTTTCTCGTCCTGGATCAGCCGAAGCGCCTCGCCCGGATCCCATTTCGCCATCAGCACCATGCCGCGGCCGATGACGAAGCTGTTGAGGAGCACCGGAACCTCGCCGGTGACGTGGAACAGGGGCACGTTGACCAGGGTGCGCGGCGGATTGGGCGGGCCCCGGCCTTCGCTTTCCAGAATTCCGAGCAAGGCGATCAGGCTGATCGAATAGGTGTAGATGCCGGTGGTGACGGCGCGGTGGGTGGAAAGGGCGCCCTTGGCGACCCCGGTCGAGCCGGAGGTGAAGAGGATGGTGGCGTCGTCCTCGGGAGCGACCTCGGGAAGATCCGCCTCTCCTCGCCCGAGCAAAGGCGCCAGCGCCTCGGCGATCGGCTTCTCGACCGGAAGGGTAACGCTGGCCATTGCGAGGCCGGTGGCTTCGAGGCGCTTCGCCCGGGGCGCGTCGCACAGGACGAGGCAGGGCTCGGTCAAGGCGAGGCCGTGGCGAAGCTCGTCCGACTGCCACCAGCCGTTGACCAGGGTCGCGATCCCGCCCGCCTTCAGAACCGCCATGTAGGCGACGATCCAGGCCGGGCAGTTGCGCATCGCGATCGCCACCCGGTCGCCCTTGCCAACCCCCCAGCCGCCGACCAGCGCTCGGGCCAGCCGGGTCGCGGACTCGTTCAATTCGCCGAAGGTCAGCCGCTCGCCGTCGGCGATGACCGCGACCGTGCCCGAATGGAGCGCGCAAAAGGCGTCGAACATGCCGGAAAGGGTCGGGGGCAGGTTGGCGACGATCTTGCGACCCTCGCCGTCCTCGGCGATCTGGATCCGGCCGCCGGGTCCAGTCACCTGCGCCAGCGCCGCGTCGAACTTGCGGTCCAGCACGCTCGGCATCCGACTCTCCCTTTCCGTTTCCACTTCCCCCTCCTATTAGGGCCTGGAGCCGGAGGGGGAAGCCTTTGATCGATCCGTTACTGACAAGCCTGTCGATGGCCACCGGCGATTTCGTTCGCTTCAGTGACCTCGGGCTGAGCAAAACCATATTCGACTGGCCCTTCCCGCTGCGCTGGTACTCGCTCGCCTATCTCGCCGGGATCCTCGTCGGCTGGTGGTATCTGATGAAGCTGATCGCCCGGCCCGGAGCGCCGATGGCGAAGCGCCATGCCGACGACATGGTCTTCTACGCGACCTTGGGAATCATCCTGGGCGGCCGGCTCGGCTACGTGCTTTTCTATCGCCCGGAATTCTATTTCGGCCATCCGGTCCAGATCCTTCGCCTGTGGGACGGCGGAATGTCGTTCCACGGCGGGGTCATCGGAACGACGCTCGGCATCCTGTGGATGGCGCGCAAGCACAAGCTCGACTGGCTCCGGGTCCACGATTACGTCGCCTGCTGTGTCCCGTTCGGGCTTTTCTTCGGTCGCCTCGCCAATTTCGTGAACGGGGAATTGTGGGGCCGGATCACCGACCTTCCCTGGGCCATCCGTTTCCCCGAGCCGAGCGGCCTTGTGAGCAACGGCGTTGCGGAGTTCATCGACGGCCCGCCCCGCCACCCGAGCCAGCTCTATGAAGCGGGCCTCGAAGGCCTCCTTCTCTTCTCGATCCTCTGGTTCCTGTTCTGGAAGACCGACGCCCGCTACCAGCCGGGCAAGCTGGTCGGCGCCTTCCTGCTCGTCTACGGCCTCAGCCGCTTCCTGGTCGAGCTCGTCCGCCAGCCCGATCAGGGCCTCGAGAACCTCTCCTGGGGCCTCACCATGGGCCAGACCCTGACCGTTCCGATGGTGCTCGGCGGCGCCTGGCTGATCGCCACCGCCAAGGGGCGCCGGCAAAGGGTGGAGCCGATCGCGGGGACGGAGAGCGTGGCCTGAGCTTGTCCTTCGATACGCGTCTTCGCCAAGCTCAGCCGCTACTCGGGATGAGCGGAATGGATGTGCTCGTATCGCTCAAGACTCCTGACTAGGCATCGAGCGAAGTCGAAATGCCGTATCGAAGGACCCTCTGCCGACCGCCTTCGCCGAATGATCGCCGCCCAGGGCCCGATCCCGGTCTCCGACTACATGGCGCTGGCCAACGCGCATTATTACGCCACCCGCGACCCGCTCGGCGCCGCCGGCGACTTCACCACCGCGCCCGAGATCAGCCAGATGTTCGGCGAGCTGGTCGGCCTCGCTCTGGCCGAAATCTGGGTCCGCGCCGGCCGGCCGGAAGGCGTCCGCTACGTCGAGCTCGGTCCCGGCCGGGGCACGCTCGCCGCCGACGCGCTTCGGGCGATGCGCGCCGCCGGGCTCGAGCCCCGGGTCCATTTCATCGAGACCAGCCCCGTCCTTCGCTCCGCCCAGGCCGAGCGCGTGGCTGGAGCCGCCTGGCACGACGATCTCGCCGGCCTTCCCGAAGACGGACCGGTCCTCGCCGTCGCCAACGAGTTTTTCGACGCCTTGCCCGTGCGCCAGCTCGTCGCGACCGCCCGCGGCTGGCGCGAACGCCTCGTCACCCTCGACGGCGACCGCTTCGCCCCCGCCGCCGGCCCGCCGGTGCCCGGCGC
The DNA here is from genome assembly GCA_963850005.1 of uncultured Alphaproteobacteria bacterium. Classification (GTDB taxonomy): domain Bacteria; phylum Pseudomonadota; class Alphaproteobacteria; order Sphingomonadales; family Sphingomonadaceae; genus Allosphingosinicella. Next base: position 44,519 of record CAWKJG010000002.1, on the reverse strand, counting down.
CGCGATCCCGGATCCTCTCCGCGCCGCGCCGCCGGGAACGGTCGTGGAAACCTCGCCGGCGTCGCTGGCTCATGCGCGCCGGCTGGCCGATCGCCTGAGCCTGCACGGGGGCGCCGCACTGATCGTCGATTACGGCCATGATCGGGTCGGCGCGGGCGAGACCCTGCAGGCGGTGCGCAGGCATGAATATGCCGATCCGTGGACGGAGCCCGGCGAGGTCGACCTCACCGCCCATGTCGATTTCGAATCGCTCGGCCGGGCTGCCGCCGGAGGCCGGGCTGCGAGTCCAAGGACCGGTCGCTCAGGGCGACTGGCTGGCCAGGCTCGGCATCGATGCCCGGGCCCGGGCGCTCGCCGCCGCCGCGCCGGACCGGAGCGAAGAGATCGGGGCGGCGAAGGAGCGGCTCGTCTCCCCCGAGCAGATGGGCCGCCTGTTCCGGGTCATGGGCCTTTCGGCTCCGGCCTGGCCGGCTCCGGAGGGCTTCTCATGATCGCCTATCGGGACGTCGGACCGGAAGATTCGGCGGCGCTCGCCGATCTCCATCGCCGCTGCTTCGTCGAGACCTTCGCCCATCTCTACCGGCCGGAGGACCTCGAAGCCTTCCTCGAGCAGCTCAATGAGGAGGGCTTTCGAAGCGAGCTGTCCGACGGCGAGCACCAGGTCCGCTTCGCCGAGGCGGACGGCGAGCCCGTCGCCTTCGTCAAGCTCGGGCCGATCACCCTGCCGGCCCGGCCGTCCCGCCCGGCGCTGGAATTCCGGCAGCTCTACGTGCTCCGGCAATGGCAGGGCGCGGGGGTCGCTCAGATCCTGGCCGAATGGGCGATCGACCAGGCCCGGCGGCGCGGCGCCGAGGAGCTCTATCTGTCGGTCTTCTGCGAAAACCAGCGCGCCAAGGCCTTCTACCGCCGCTACGGCTTCACCTATGTCGGCCCCTACAAATTCATGGTCGGCGAGCAGGCCGACGAGGACGAGATATGGAAGCTGATCCTGTAGAAAGCCTCCCCAGCCGAGCCCTGGACGGAGTCGCGCACGGCTTCCTGGGACGGCGCGGAGGGATCTCCGAAGGCGTCTGCGCGGGTCTCAACGTCGGACTCGGGTCGGGCGACGACCGCGCGGCCATCGCGGAAAATCGCCGCCGGGCGGTCGCCGCCGTCGCGCCCGGTTCGAAGCTGGTCACGCTCCACCAGGTCCATTCGGCCGAGGCGATAATCGTCACCGCCCCTTATGCCGACGAATCCCGGCCCAAAGCCGACGCCATGGTCACCGACCGCCCCGGCCTCCTCCTCGGAATCCTCACCGCCGATTGCGCTCCGGTCCTGCTCGCCGACCGCGAATCCGGAATCGTCGCCGCCGCCCATGCCGGCTGGAAGGGCGCGCTCGGCGGCGTGGTCGAGGCGACCGTCGCCGGGATGGAGCGGCTCGGCGCCGACCGCGCGCGGATCGCCGCCGCCGTCGGCCCGTGCATCGCCCGCCGCTCCTATGAAGTGGACGAGAATTTCCTCCGCCGCTTCGCCGAGGCCGATCCCGAGCATGAGCGCTTCTTCACCCTCGGCCGCGAGGGCCATCACCAGTTCGACCTCGAAGGCTTCGTCCTCTCCCGACTCGCCGCCGCGGGGCTGAAGCGGATCGAGGCGCTGGGCGAGGACACCTATTCGCAGCCCGACCGCTTCTTCAGCTACCGCCGGGCCACCCACAAGAGCGAGCCGGATTATGGCCGCCAGATCAGCCTGATCGCCGCGGGGACCGGGCAATGAGCGGCTGGCGGCTGTTTGGTGCCCGCGGCTGGGGATCGACCCTGGCCGAAGGCGCGCTCGCCTGGACCGGCGAAGACTTCGAGTTTGTCGACGTCGAGGGTTTCGACGCCCCCGGCCCGGCCCGCGACCGGCTGCTCGCGGTCAACCCGCTGGCCCGGGTGCCCACCCTGGTCGCGCCCGACGGCCGGGTGCTGACCGAAAGCGCGGCGATCGTCCTCCTCCTGTCGGAGCTGAGGCCCGAGGCCGGACTTGCGCCCCCGCCGGCGCACCCCCTGCGCGCCGACTTCCTCAACCGGCTCGCCTGGTTCGTCTCGGCACTCTATCCGACCTTCACCTATCGCGACTATCCGGAGCGCTGGGCGCCCGACGCGGCCGGCCAGCTCGCCGAGCGGGTCGACTCGTTCCGGCATTCGCTCTGGCGGCAGTTCGAGGCCGAAGTCGGCGAGGGCGAGTGGGTGCTCGGGCAGGTCCCGACCGCGCTCGATCTCTACGTCACCATCTTCTCCCACTGGCGGCCGCGCCGGCCCTGGCTCGCCGAGCATTGCCCAAGGCTTCATGCCATCGCCCTGCGCGCCGAGCGCCTCCCGGCGCTCGTCCCGGTGATGGCGCGCAACTTCCCGGCCTGACCTTCCCTCCTGCCCGACCGCGGCCCCGCCGACGTCGCCGCGACGAGGGAAAACGCTTCGGCGCCGCCCCTCAAAGCCTCCGCCGTTCCGGGGATCCCGACCCGCCCCTGCCTTATAAGGGAGATGCCTTATAAGGCAGGCGGAAAGCGGATTTGCGAATTCCGGTTTCGGGCCGCGCGGGTCGCGCGATTGTCGACTCGCGCTCGGCGGGAACCGGAGAGGGGTTTCGCTGCTATTCCCGCCATGCCATCACCCGCCAAACCGTAGGGGGATATGAATGGCCGGACGCTGGGGCCTCTGGGGCGGGCTCGCCATCTTCATCGTCATGTTGCTGATTCCCGCACCGGGCGGGATGTCCCCGGCCGCCTGGCGCACCACCGCGATCATCGTCCTGATGGCCTGCTGGTGGATGACCGAGGCGCTTCCGCTCACCGCCACGGCGCTCGTCCCGTTCCTCGCTTTCCCCCTGCTCGGGATCATGACCGCGAGCGAGTCCGCCGCCTCTTATTATTCGCCCATCCTGTTCCTCGTCCTCGGCGGCGCCATCGTCGCTCTGGCGATCGAGCGCACGGGGCTCCACCGCCGGCTCGCGCTCGCCATCGTCAGCCGCGGCGGCGGCGGGCCGGCGCAGATGCTGTTCGCCTTCATGGCCGCCACCGCCTTGCTCAGCACGATCGTCTCCAACACCGCGACCACGCTGATCATGATGCCGATCGGCCTGGCCGTGCTCCGCGCCGCCAAAGTCGAGCCGGGGCATACCGACGGCTTCGCCGGAGCCCTCGTCATGGGCATCGCCTTCGCCGCGACGATCGGCGGCTTCGGCACCCTGGTCGGCTCGCCGACCAACGCCATCGCCGCCGGGATCGTCGAGAAGGCGACCGGCTTCCGAATCGATTTCCTGACCTGGGCGCTTTACGGAATCCCGCTCGTCCTGGTTTCGGTGCCGCTCTGCTGGGCGATCCTGATGAAGGTTCAGAAGGTCTCCGCGACCGACTTCGACCCCGCCGCCGCGCGCGCCGGAATTGGCGAGACCGGCCCCTGGTCGGTCGCCGAAAAGCGCCTGGTGCCGCTGGTCGCGCTCACGGTGGCAACCTGGATCGCGATCCCCTTCGTCACACCCTATCTTCCCAGGGATTCGCTCACCGACGGCACCATCGCCGTCATCGCCGCCTTGCTCCTCTTCGTCATTCCCGACGGCACCGGCCGGGCCATCCTCAACTGGGAGGAGGCGAACCGGGCGCCCTGGGGCGTGATCATGATGTTCGGCGGCGGCCTGGCGCTGGCCGCCGGCATCGGCGCGTCGGGGCTGGCGGACTGGATGGGGGTCGCGCTTCAGCCGCTGCGCTCGGTCCACCCGCTGATCATCGCGGCGGTGCTGGTCGCGATCGTCATAATCGTCACCGAATTCGCTTCCAACGTCGCCACGGCGAGCGGTGTCATCCCCGTCGTCGCCGGGATCATCGCCGCCACCGGAATCGATCCGATCCTGCTCGCCCTCCCCGCCGCCTTCGCCTCGAGCTGGGGCTTCATGCTCCCCTCCGGCACCGGCCCCAACGCCATCGCCTGGGCGACCGGCCACATCGCCCTGCCGCGAATGCTCAAGGCCGGCCTCCTGCTCGACTTGGCCGGGGTGCCGATCATGGTCGGGATCGTGTGGGGGATCGGCGCGATGCTGGGGTAGCGCCTTGAGTCATCGCGAGCGACGCGAGGCAATCCGGACGGGGATCGGAGGCGCTGGATTGCTTCGTCGCTCCGCTCCTCGCAATGACGGGTCGGGACCAGGAACAGGCTTACGCCCGGGCGGTCACCATCCAGCAGGCGGCGTTGAACCGGGCCTCGCCATTCCTGACCCAGGGCAGGAAGGCGGAGTCCACCCGCCTTTCGACCTCGGCCCTGGCGGCGCTGTCGAGGTTGGGGAGGCGCTCGCCCACCGGTCCCATCCGCCTCGCATAAAGGCTAAGGTCGCGCTCGGGCATGGTGCAGGTCACGTCGACCGGGCGAATCGCCGCCTCCCGCCAGCCGCCGTCCGCCAGGATGGCGCGGACCCGGTCCGGATCCGCGAAGCCGAACTGGCCCGGACCGTCGCCGGCCCGTTTCGGCAATTCCGGGAGAAGGTCCGCCGCCGCGCGCTCGGCCGCGGTCATGAAGTCGTTTTCGGCGGCGCCGCGCCAGACGAGGCAGGCCAGCCTCGAGCCCGGCCGGGCGGCGGAATGCAGGTTGCGGAACGCCGCCGCCGGATCGGCGAAGAACATCACCCCGAAGCGCGAGATCACGGCGTCCAGGCCCGTCGTGCCGAACCGGTGGGTCTGGGCATCGCCGCGGACGAATTCGGCCGCGGCGAGGCCGAGCCGCACGGCCCGGGCGCGGGCCGCTTCGATCAGCGGGGCCGAGATGTCGATGCCGAGGCCGCTCGCCCCCCGCCCGGCCGCGGCGAGGGTGAGGGCGCCGGCGCCGCAGCCCACATCGAGGATCCGGCGCCCGGCGACCGGCCCGATCTCCTCGAGCAGCATCGGCACGAAGGGTTCGAGCAGCCGGTCGAGCCTGTCGCTGAGCTCGGCCCAGCTTCGGCCCGCCTGGTCGTTCCATTTGGCGGATTGCTCGGCATTGACGGCATCGGGTTGGGACATAATCGCGGTTCTAGCCGCTATTAATAATCCCGGCCATCGGCGAGAGATTCGTTCTTCGACACGGGCCTTCGCCAGGCTCAGTCCCTACTCAGGATGAGCGGAAAGTCACAGCCGCTCATCCTGAGTAGCCATTGAGCTTGGCGAAATGGCGTATCGAAGGAGGCTAGCGGCGCGGCCGCCTGATGGGTTAGGGAGCCCGCGGGCAACCGACCTCACCCCCCGGGGCCGCGCTTTTCGCGCGGCCGGTGAGCCTGACCAAAGGCAGGCTCGGTCTCCACGCAGCGAATGCGACACAGCTGATAGGAGGCATGATCATGCAGGACGAAAGCGACATCACCGGTGCCACGGCGAGACGGCGCCCGAAGGCGAGCGCGCTCGAGATCGGCGGCCGCCGACTGAAGCCGTCCACCCTGATGATGGGCTACGGCTACGATCCGACCCTTTCCGAAGGCTCGCTGAAGCCGCCCATCTTCCTCACCTCGACCTTCGTCTTCGAGACCGCCGCCGCCGGCAAGCGCTTCTTCGAGGGCGTCACCGGCAAGCGTCCGGGCGGCGCCGAGGGGCTGGTCTATTCCCGCTTCAACGGCCCCAATCAGGAGATACTCGAGGATCGCCTGAGCCTGTGGGAGGATGCCGAGGACGCCTTGACCTTCTCGTCGGGAATGTCGGCCATCTCGACCCTGCTCCTCGCCTTCGTCCAGCCCGGCGACGTCGTCGTCCATTCCGGCCCGCTCTATGCGGCGACCGAGACCCTGATCGCCCGGATCCTCGGCCGCTTCGGGGTGAAATGGCTCGATTTCCCGGCCGGGGCGACCCGCGAGGAGATCGAATCCGTGCTCGAGCGCGCCAAGGCCATGGGCCGGGTCTCGCTCATCTATCTCGAGAGCCCGGCCAACCCGACCAACGCCCTGGTCGACGTCGAGGCCGTCGCCGCGGCGCGCTCGGCCGTGCTCGGCGACGAACGGCCGCCGATCGCGATCGACAACACCTTCCTCGGCCCGCTCTGGGCGCAGCCGCTGCGCCAGGGCGCCGACCTCTCCGTCTATTCGCTGACCAAATATGCCGGCGGCCATTCGGACCTCGTCGCCGGCGGGATCACCGGCTCCAAGGAGCTGATCAACACCATCCGGATGCTCCGCAACACGATCGGCACCATCACCGATCCCAACACCGCCTGGATGCTCCTGAGGAGCCTCGAGACTCTCGAGCTCAGGATGATCCGGGCCGGCGAGAATGCCGACAAGGTGTGCCGCTTCCTTCGCGATCACCCGAAGGTGGAAAGCGTCGGCTATCTCGGCTTCCTCGAAGAGGGGGGCGACGCGCGCCAGGCCGACATCTACCGCCGCCACTGCACCGGCGCCGGCTCGACCTTCTCGCTCTATCTGAAGGGCGGCGAACGCGAATCCTTCGCCTTCCTCGACTCCCTCAAGATCGCCCACCTCGCCGTCAGCCTCGGCGGCACCGAGACTTTGGCGAGCGCGCCGGCGGCGATGACGCACCTCTCCGTCCCCGACGAACGCAAGCAGGCGCTGGGCATCACCGACAACCTCGTCCGGATCTCGATCGGCGTCGAGGATCCCGACGACCTGATCGCCGACTTCGACCAGGCTTTGGGCGCGGTCTGAAATCCTCCCCATCTTCGATGGGGAGGGGGACCACCCGTAGGGTGGTGGAGGGGTAACGGGCAGAAGCCTCGGCAGCTACCCCTCCACCATGCTTCGCATGGTCCCCCTCCCCACGCCCGCGGCGTGGGGAGGATTAATCCTCCGACCAGTCCACCACTTCCCACCCTTCCGCCTTCGCCAGCCGGACCAGTCGGGAATGCGCGTTGGCCGCGACGGCTTCGTCGGCCCAGCGGTGGACGTGGTGGTCGGAAACGTGGTCGGAATAGAAGCGGATGTGGACGGCGTCGCGCTCCAGCCCCTCGCGCTGGAGCCAGGCGAGGATCATGTCCTTCTTGGCCGGACCGTAGCAATTGGCGCCGTCGATCCGGGCGACGATCCGGCCCTTCGCGTCGATCCCGGTCTCGGTCGCGATGACGTCGTCGAAGCCGAGCCGGCGGGCGATTGCAGAGGCGTAGAGGCGGTAGGAGGCGGTGGCCATGACCAGCCGGCGGCCGGCGGCGCGGTCTTCGGCAATGGCTCGGCGGGCGCCGGGCATGATGTTGGCGGCGAGCTGCTTCTCGGCGAAGCTCTCGATCACCGGATCGAGCCGCTCGGGCGCGATCCCGCGACCGATCAGCAGGATGTAGTTGATCTCCTTCAGGCGGCCGCGGTCGATCAGCTTCAGGACATAAGCGAGCATGGTCAGCAGCACGAGAGGCATCAGGACCAGCCGCCACGGCGCCAGCTTCGTCGCCGCGTGGATCAGGAACGGCGTGTAGGTCGCCCGCCGGGTGATCGTCCGGTCCATGTCGTAAATGGCGAGCCGAGCCCTCATGGTTCGGGCTCAAGCATCGGACCTGGCCTTTGTCCAGTGTTGCCCGGCGTTTGGATTTGAAGCATGACCCGCGCATGAGCCGCGTCGCCCGCTTCACTGACAGCATTGAGGAAGGGCGCCGGGTGCTCCGCTTCCAGGGCGATTTGACCCTGTCGCGCCTGGGGGTGCTGCCCAACCGGCTCGACCGACTCAAGGGCCGCGACTTTACGATCGACCTCTCCGGAGTTGGCCGGATGGACACGATCGGCGCCTGGCTGGTCCACCGCACCGCGCGCGAGCGCGGCGGCGAGATCGTCGGCGCCGATTCCTCGCTGACGACCTTGCTCCGGCAGGTCGAGAAGGCCGACCAGCCGGTCAAGGTCCGCCCCGATCCTCCGGCCCCGTTCCAGCGGGTGCTCGACCAGCTCGGCTCGGCGACGGTCGAGGCCGGCCGAACCTTCGTCGGCCTGCTCGGCTTCTTCGGGGCGATGCTCATTTCGATCGGCAACGTCTTCCGCCACCCGCGCCGCTTCCGCCTCAACGCGGTCGTCCAGCGCTTCGAGGTGGTCGGGGTCCACGCCTTCGGGATCATCGGCCTGATGAGCTTCCTGGTCGGGATCGTCATCGCCCAGCAGGGCGCGGTCCAGCTCAGGCAGTTCGGCGCCGAAGTGTTCACCATCAACCTCATCGGCCGAAGCTCGATCAAGGAACTGGGCGTGCTGATGACGGCGATCATGGTCGCCGGCCGCTCCGGCTCCTCCTTCGCCGCCCAATTGGGCTCGATGAAGCTGGCCGAGGAAGTGGACGCGATGCGCACCATCGGAGTCTCGCCGATGGAAGCGCTCGTCCTCCCGCGCATCTTCGCGACCGTGCTGATGATGCCGCTTTTGAGCTTCTACGCAGCGATCGTCGCGATCATCGGCGGCGGCATCTTCTGCTGGATCTCGCTCGAAATCCCCCCCGTCACCTTCGTCCAGCGGATCCGCGAGGTGGTGCCGCTCACCGACCTTTGGCAGCTGCTCGTCAAGGCGCCGGTCTTCGGCCTGATCATCTCGCTCGCCGGCTGCTTCCAGGGCATGCAGGTCAAGTCGGACGCGGAGGAAGTCGGTCTGAGGACCACCACCGCCGTCGTCCAGGCGATCTTCCTCGTCATCGTGCTCGACGCCTTCTTCGCCGTCTTCTTCACCGAGATCGGGTGGCTGTGAGCGAGGAAGCGGAGATCGTCATCGAGGTCCAGGGCCTGCGCAACAGCTTCGGCGAAGCCGTCATCCACGACGGCCTCGACCTCGCGGTCCGGCGCGGCGAGATTCTCGGCGTGGTCGGCGGCTCGGGCACCGGCAAGTCGGTGATGATGCGCTCGATCATCGGCCTTCAGCGGCCCGATTCCGGCGAAGTGCGGGTGTTCGGCGAGCCGATGCTCGACCGCGACGATTCCGCGCTTCAGCCGATCCGCAAGCGCTGGGGAATCCTCTTCCAGGGCGCCGCCTTGTTCTCGACCCTGACCGTCGCCGAGAACGTCCAGGTGCCGCTTCGCGAATTCTACCCGCGCCTGTCCGAGAAGCTGCTCGACGAGATCGCCGCCTACAAGATCGTGATGGTCGGCCTCTCTCCCGACGCCGGGCCCAAATTCCCGGCCGAGCTGTCCGGCGGAATGCGCAAGCGCGCCGGCATCGCCCGGGCCCTCGCCCTCGATCCGGAACTGCTGTTCCTCGACGAGCCCACCGCCGGCCTCGACCCGATCGGCGCCGCCGCCTTCGACCAGCTGATCGTCGATCTTCGCGAGCGGCTTGGTCTTACAGTCTTTTTGATCACTCACGATCTCGACACGCTCTACACCATCTGCGACCGTGTCGCCGTGCTCGCCGACCAGAAGGTGATCGCGGTCGGCACGATTCCGGAATTATTGGCTTTGGACCACGAATGGATACAGGAGTATTTCAGAGGTCCGCGCGGCCGCGCGGCCGAAGAGGCCATGGAAGATGCCGAGGCGCGGACGGCCGAAGCGAACGGGGGGACTGAAAGATAATGGAAACCCGCTCGAACCATATCCTCGTAGGCGCCGTCGTGCTCGGGATGCTCGCGGCCCTGGTGCTGTTCGTCGTCTGGCTCAGCCAGGCAAGCGGCGACCAGGACAAGAAATTCGACATCCTCTTCAGCCAGGCGGTCGAGGGGCTCGCCAAGGGCAGCGCCGTCACCTTCTCGGGCGTTCCCGTCGGCCAGGTCGAATCGATCAACCTGATGCCGAAGACTCCGCAATTCGTGCGCATCCGGATCTCGGTCGATGAGGAGACTCCGGTCATCGTCGGGACCACCGCGACGATGAAGGCGACCTTCACCGGAATCGCCTCGATCCAGCTCGACCCGCCCGACCGCGACCCGCGGGGCCGCCGGGTCGACCGGCCGATCGTCTGCCCCGAGGTGAACCGGGATGCGCAATGTCCGTTCGGAGTTCCGCTCATCCCGACCAAGCCCGGCGCTCTCGGCCAGCTCCTCAACAGCGCTCCGGAGCTGCTCGAGCGCGTTTCGGCGCTGACCGCTCGGCTCACCGAGCTGCTCGGCGACCGCAACCAGAATTCGATCGCGGCGATCCTCGAGAACGTCCAGGTGATCAGCCGCAACCTCGCCGAGCGCTCGGACGAGATCGCCGCCACCCTCGCCGAGGCCCGGGTCGCCATCCGCCAGACCGGAATCGCGGCTCAGGAGATGGGCCAGCTCGCCGACACCGCCGACCGCACGCTGGCGGGCGACGTCCGGCCGATGCTCGGCGACCTCAGGCAGACCATCCGGGCGGCCGAGACCAGCATGGGCAATCTCGACGCCGCCATCGGCGACGCCCGGCCCGGCCTTCAGGCCTTCTCCAAGCAGACCATTCCCGAGGTCGGCCAGCTCGTCCGCGACCTCAGGGAAATGTCCGACGCCCTCTCCGCCGTCTCCCAGCGCCTCAACACGCAGGGCGCGGGCGGTATTATCGGCGGCTCGAAGCTGCCCGACTACAAGCCGAGGAAAAAATGAGACAGACGCGCCCGTTCCTCGCCCCCATCGCCGCTCTGGCCGCGGCCCTCGCCGTGTCCGGCTGCCTCAGCTTCGGCCCCAAGGTGCCGACGACCCTGATGCGCCTGACCTCGGACGCGCAGATCACGGCCTCGAGCCGGACCGCGCCGGCGGGAGAGGCGATCACCGTCGTCCCGCCGACCGCTCCGGCCGAGCTCCTGACCCCGCGCGTTCCGGTGCGCACCGGCGCCACCCAGGTCGCCTACGTCAAGGACGCGCAATGGGTCGAGGTGCCGACCATCCTGTTCGCCCGTCTGGTCTCGGAGACGATCGCCGCCAAGACCGGCCGGGTCGTGCTCGATCCCAAGCAATTCACCTTCGACCCCGGCCAGCGCCTGACCGGCACGCTCCAGACCTTCGGCCTCGACGCCGACCGGATGGAAGCGGTCCTGGTCTACGACGCCGCCGTCTCGCGCGGCAAGGAAGCGGTCGAGACGAGGCGTTTCGAAGCCCGAGTCCCGGTCGCCGCCCTCGACGCGGCGAGCGCCCCGGCGGCTCTCAACCGGGCCGCCAACCAGGTCGCCGCGGAAGTGGCGGCCTGGGTCGGGTAATTCTAAGCCCCTCCCCTTTAGGGAAGGGGCTTATCACCCGATCGCCTTCCTCTTCAGCCGCGCGCGCAGATCCTCCATCCCGATCTCCTCGACCACCGCGGCCTTGTCGTCGGCTCGGAGGATGGCGGAGACGTGGCCGAGAACCTGGCCGACCAGGTCGAGACTCTGAAGCGACTTGCCGTGGCGCTGGATGAGGAGGAGGTCGGCGATAAGCTCGTCGCCCAGGCCTTCGAGCAGGCGCTGTACATAGCCGAGCTCGTCCGCCAGCCGCTTGTCGAGATCGGGCGACAGGACCGGCGCCGGAGTCGCCTCGGGCGCGCGCAGGGACCGGCCCGCCGGGGGGTCGGCCCGTGCCTCCGCCTGGATGGAATCGACCCGCCTCTGGTCGCGAAGCACGGTGAAATCGATCGCCCTGGGCTTGCCGCCGGTCCATTCGTGGACCGGAGTCGGCCCGGCGAACCTGACCCCGCGGCGGCCGCCGGCGGCCCAGGCGACGGTCGCCGCGACCTGGAGGTCGCCCCGCATCAGGAGCAAAGGCATTCCGGCCTCGGGCAGGCCGGCGCCTTCGACCATCGCCCCGGTCTCGGAGAGGTTGCGGATTCGCACGGGCAGGCTTCGGCCGCCGGCCTCCGCCGTCGCGGCGAGCAGCAAATTGGTGCGCGGGGCGACCCGGTCCCTGGCGCCGCTTTCCGGCTCTATCTCGCCCATCTCGCTCACGTCTGTGCCGTCTCCGCCGCCCGCGCCCCACCGCGGTCGGTAAGACCTTAACCTGCAATGGTTAAATCGGACTTAGAGCGGTGGCCTTCCCCTCCCTGGAAAAGGGGAGTCAACCCAGGCTCTTGCTCGCCTGCTCGAACACGTCCTTGCTCAGGCCCGGGGTGGCGACGATCCGCTCGAGCTCGGCCTTCATCAGGTCCTGGCGGGCGGAGTCGAACCGGCGCCAGCGGCCGAGCGAAGCGACCAGCCGCGCCGCCGTCTGCGGGTTCAATCGGTCCACCGCCAGGATCATGTCGGCGAGGAAGCGGTAGCCGCGCCCCGACGCATCGTGGAAAGCGCGCTGGTTGGCGGCGAACGCCGTGACCAGCGAGCGCATCCGGTTCGGGTTGGAAAGCGCGAAGTCGGGGTGCCGGGCCAGGCCCTCGACCCGTTCGAGCGTGTCGTCGCGGGTCGCGAGCGCCTGCACGGTGAACCATTTGTCGAGCACCAGGGGATCGGCGTGATAGCGCTCGTAAAAGGCGGCGAGCGCGTCATGCCGCTCCGCGGCGTCGGAGCTGACCAGCGCCGCGAGCGCGCCCTGGCGGTCGGTCATATTGTCGGCTTCGTCATATTGCCGTTTGGCGAGCGCCGCGGCGCCTTCCGCCCCGCCCGCCATCAGATAGCTGAGCGCTACCGTCTTCAGCCGGCGGGCACCCTTGGCGGCGGGCGAATATTCGTAGCGATTGGCGGCGGTGGAGGCGTAGGCGGCCCGCCATTGCGGCTCCAGCGCCCGGCCGAGCTCGGCGCGCAGCGCATCGCGAGCGGTCCGGATCGAGTCCGGATCGACCACCGCCATCTGGTCGCCGATGAACGATTCGCTCGGCGGCAGGACGGCGTCGGCGGTGAAGGCCGGGTCGAGCGCCTGATCCTCCAGGGTCCGGCGCACGGCGTCCACCAGCGGGCCGTGATCCGCCCGGCCCGAGGCGATCGCGGCCAGCAGGGTGTCGAGCATGAGCTGCTGCATCGCCTCGTAGCGGGCGAACGGATCGTCGTCATGCGCGGACAGGAAGGCGAGGTCCGCCGCCGGCCGCGCCGTCTCGACGATCACCGGCGCCGAGAAACCGCGGTTTATCGACAGCACGACCTCGTCCTGCCCTGCGCTGAACACGGCCTCGTTCTGCAGTTTGTCGTGCAGGACGAGCGTTTCCGCCACCTTCTCGCCGCTGCCCTTCGCGAACAGGGCGACCCGCAACGGGATCGGCATCGGTTTCTTCGCCGGCTGCCCCGGGGTCGGCGGAACCTCCTGCGCGAGCCGGAGCCGCGCCATGCCCCCCTCCTGGCTCAGCTCGGCCCGAACCCGCGGAGTCCCGGCCTGCTCGTACCACAGGCGGAATTGCGCCAGATCCTCGCCGCTCGCTTCTTCGATGGCCCGGACGAAATCCTCGCAGGTCACCGCCTGGCCGTCATGCCGGTCGAAATAGAGGTCGCACCCGGCCCGGAACCGGTCCGGCCCGAGCAGGGTGTGAAGCATCCGGATCAGCTCCGCGCCCTTGTTGTAGACCGTCGCCGTGTAGAAATTGGCGATCTCCAGGTAGCTGTCGGGCCGCACCGGATGGGCGAGCGGGCCGCCGTCCTCCGGGAATTGGGCGGCGCGAAGCATCTTCACGTCCTCGATCCTCTTGACCGCGGCCGAGCCCATGTCGGCCGAGAACATCTGGTCGCGGAAGACGGTGAAGCCCTCCTTGAGCGAAAGCTGGAACCAGTCGCGGCAGGTGACCCTGTTGCCCGACCAATTGTGGAAATATTCGTGCGCGACGACCCCGGCGACCGCGTCGAAATCCTGGTCGGTCGCCGTCTCCGGATCGGCGAGGATGTACCGCGAGTTGAAGATGTTGAGGCCCTTGTTCTCCATCGCCCCGAAGTTGAAATCGGCGACCGCGACGATGTTGAACACGGCGAGGTCATATTCCCGGCCATACACGTCCTCGTCCCACTTCATCGCCGCCTTGAGCGAGGCCATGGCATGCTCGGTCTTGGCCAGATCGCCTTCGCGGACCCAGATCCCGAGATCGACCTTGCGGCCCGAGCGGGTGGTGAAGCTGTCGCGGTTCGCGGCAAGATCCCCGGCGACCAGGGCGAACAGATAACAGGGTTTGGGAAAGGGATCGTCCCACTCGGCCCAATGCCGCCCGCCCTCGATCTCGCCGGCACCGACCTGGTTGCCGTTGGACAGGAGCACCGGATAGGGGGCCTGGTCCGCGATCATCCGGACCCGGTAGCGCGACAGCATGTCCGGCCGGTCGGGGAAGGGCGTGATCCGCCGGAACCCTTCGGCCTCGCACTGGGTGCACAGGATTCCGCCCAATTCGTAAAGGCCCATGAGCTGGGTGTTGGCGCGCGGCTCGATCTCGACCAGGATCTCCACGACCGCCGCCCCGCCGTGGAGCGCGACGGTCAGGACCTCGCCTTCGAGGCTGTATTCGGCGGCCGCGCCGTCGACATTGAGCTCGACCAGCTTCAGCCCCTCGGCATCGAGCCGGAGCGGCCGGTCGTGCTCTCCGTTGCGCTCGACGCCCAGCCGCGACCTGACCCGGGTCCGCTCGGCGCCGAGATCGAATTCCAGCTCGACCGTGGGCACAAGCCAGTCCGGCGGCCGGTAATCCTCGCGGCGGATGGCGGATGGCGGAGCGGCGGGAGCGTTCTGGACATCGAGCATGGCGCGGACTTAGGCGCGGGGGCCGGGCGGTGCAATAATCCTCCCCGAGCTTGCTCGGGGAGGATTTAAGTGGCCGCCGCCCGTGACCTCAGCGCAATGACGAGGCCGGCCAAAGCGATCGCTCCGCCGGCGAGGGCGAGGGTCGACCAGCGATAGCCTTCGAAGGCGGTCGAAAGCACCATGGCGAGGATCGGCACGAGGACGCTCGAATAGGCCGCCTTGCCCGGCCCGACCGCCCGCATCACGGCGAAGTAGAGCGGGAAGGCGAGGGCCGAGGCGAACAGGCCGAGATAGACGAGGCCGAGCCAGTAAGCCGGTCGGGCCTCGATCGCCGGCGGTCCGGCGACGACCCAGGCGAGCGCGGCGTTGGCGATGATTCCGTAGACCATGCCCCAGGCGAGCAGGCTGGCGAGCGGCATGATCGCAACGAAGCGGCTCGCCTGCAGGATGTTCGCCACCGAGGCGGACAGCACGCCGAGCAGGGTCAGCCCGATGCCGAGCAGCACCGCCTCGGACGAGGCCGGGCTCGCCCTCATCTCCTGGACGAAGAGCAAGGCGACTCCGACGCAGGCGATCGCCGAGCCCGCGACGAAGCCCCAGGTCGCCTTTTGCTTGAGGAACAGCCAGGCGAGGGCGCTGTTCGGAACCATCAGCAAAGCGAAGACGGTCGCGACCAGGCCGCTGGTGACGTAATGCTCGGCCGCATAGACGAAGTTGAAGTTGAGGCAGAATTGCGGGATTCCGAACAGGGCCGCGAGGACATGGCCCTTGCGCCCGATGCGCAGGGTCGCCCCGCTCGCCGCCGCCCAGGCGAACATCGCCGCGGCCGCGATGATGAAGCGGTAGGTGACCGACCAGGTCGGCGGCACCGTCCCGAGCTGGTCCTTGATGACGATCCAGGTCGAGCTCCAGATCAGGGTGACGAGGAGGAAGGGGATGAGGATCCGCGGCTGGAGCATCGAGGAGGAGAGCGAGACGGAAGCCCCGGCCGCTCCCGTCACCCCGGCGAAAGCCGGGGCCTCGCCGGGTGAAAGGCTCGGCGCACGCTCTCGGCGAAGTCCCGGATTCCGCCGGGATGACGGTTCCTCGCTCACAGCGCCCGGATCGCCGCGGCGAGCGCCGCCACGTGCCCAGGGTCCGAATCCCAGGCCGTCACCAGGCGGATCTCGCCCGGAGCCCAGTCGTAAAAGTCGAAGCCCCGGTCGCGCAGCGTCTGCGCCTCGCCGGGCGTGACCTTGAGGAACACCTCATTGGCTTCGACCGGAAGCACCAGCCGCTCCGGCCCCGCCGCCTCGGCGAGCCGGGCGGCGGCGGTGTTGGCGGCGACGGCATTGCGCAGCCAGACCCCGTCGTCGATCATGGCGAGGAGCTGGGCGGCCAGATAGCGACCCTTCGACAGGAGATGCCCGGCGCGCTTGCGGCGGTACAGGGTCGCCTGGCGATGGCTCTCGCCGAAGAAGATCAGGGCCTCGGCCGACAGGCCGCCATTCTTGACGAAGCCGAAGCTGAGCGCGTCGACCCCCGCCCGCCAGGTCAGATCGGCGGGCGAGGCGCCGGCGCTGGCGACGGCATTGGCGAAGCGGGCGCCGTCGACATGGAAGCCGAGCCCCCGTTCCCGAGCCAGATCGCCGAGCGCCGCCGTCTCCCCGGCGGAATAGACCAGCCCATATTCGGTCGCGTTGGTGATCGAGAGGGCGGCGGGCTGGGCCTGGTGAACGTCGTTGCGCACCGTCGCGAGCAGCCCCGTGACGATGTCGGGAGTGAGCTTCGCCCCTTCGCCCTCGCCGAGCAGCAACTTGGCCCCGTGCGTGTAGAATTCGGGAGCGCCGCATTCGTCGGTCTGGATATGCGCGTCGCGGTGGCAGACGATGCTTCCATAGGGTGGACACAGCGCCGCGAGCGCAAGCGCGTTCGCCGCCGTCCCGGTCGCCACCCAGAGCGAGGTCACCCGAGTCTCGAACAGCTCCGAAAAGGCGCCGTCGAGGCGGGCGCTCCAGGAATCCCCGTCATAGGCGGTGTCGAGCCGGTTGGCCGCGGCGATGGCCGCCAGCGCCTCGGGGCAGGCCGCCGCCGCATTGTCGGAGAAGAAGCGCATGGCCGCGCCTTAGGGACCGTGCTCGGCAGTGACAATCGCAGGTGCGAAAATGGTGCCGGCGTTTACTACAATTTAGGTGCCTTGGGCCTATCCGTCTCTGCCGAGAGCCAATGAGGAAATGAGGGCATGGGCGTAGAGCAATTTGTTGACGGCCAGGCTGCGGGCAAGCGCAAGGCCAAGCGCGCGCGCGTCCTGCTCGCCGCGAAGCTGCAGACGTCGAGCGGCGAGATCGACGCCCGGCTTCGCGATCTGTCGCGCAAGGGCGCCCTGGTCGAGTGCCAGACCGTCCCGCCGGTCGGCACCGAGCTCATCTTCAACCGCGGCTCGACCAGCATCCCCGCTCGGGTCGCCTGGTCGGGCTCGGACCGGGTCGGGCTCGAATTCGCCTACATGATCGACGAGCATGAAGTCCTCGTCCAGCTCAAGCGCACCACCAGCGACCAGAACCAGACCCGCTTCCGGCGTCCGCGCCTGTTCGGCGAGTCGATGAGCCATCAGGAAAAGCAGCTGGCCCGTCTCTGGGGTGCCTCGGTGGGCATCGCCATTCCAGGGGAGTGAGACCGCGCCGATGAGCCTGACCGCCGAGCTTTCGACGCTTTCGGACGAAGACGGCCGCCGTGCCGCCCGGGCCGAAGTCGTGCTCGGCGCCGGCCTTCGCCAGCGCGGCGCCCACGCGGTCACGGTCCAGGTCCTCGATCTCTCCGTCACCGGCTTCCGGGCGGCGACCCACCTCGAACTGGCTCACGGCACCGACATCTGGCTGAAGCTGCCCGGTCTCGAATCGCTTCATTCCCGGGTGGTCTGGATGCGGGGCCATTTGCTCGGCTGCGAGTTCGTCCGCCCGCTTCATCCCGCCGTCCTCGACATGGTCGTCCGCAACGCGCCCCGTTAGCGCTGGACCGGCTCCAGCGACGGGCGCATCCTCGTGCGCAATTTCAGCACGGGGAAAATCGACATGACCATGATGTTCGCGGCCGTCCTGCTGTTGGCCGCGGACCCCGCGCCGCCGCCGCAGACGACTCCGATCATCGACACGGACAAGACCATGGCCGGCCAGCCCCTGGTCGTGCCGGCCGCGCCGCTGAAGGTCGTGGCCACCAGGATCGTTCTGCGGGCCGGGTCGGCGATCCCTGCGCACATGCATTTCTGGGCTCGCTACGTCTATGTGCAGAGCGGCGAGGTTCAGCTTGTTCTGGCCGCCACGGGCGAGAGGCGGACGTTCAGGACAGGCGAAATGATCGTCGAACCGATCGGCAAGTGGCATTCGGGAAAGATCATCGCCGACACAATTCTGGTCTCGGTCGAACAGGTTCCTCCGGGTCGCTGCAACACGGTGCGGCCGCCGGACGCGAACCAGGCCAACGATTGCTGAGGGCGGGCTGGAGCCCGGCCAGGACGAGTGGTGCTGCCGGTGAGGATTGAACTCACGACCTCAGCCTTACCAAGGATGCGCTCTACCACTGAGCTACGGCAGCTTACTCGCCTTGCGGGAGAGGCGGCGCTATGGCCGGGGGGGCCGGTTGATGTCAAGGCGAGACCATGGCGAAGCGCGACGAGGACCGGGAAAAGCGACTGGCCGAGGCGCTGCGTGAAAATCTGAAGCGGCGTAAGACGCAGGCCCGAGGGGACCAGCGGGATGAAAGGAACATGCCCCCGCGAGATGAGAACTAGAGTGCTGGATCGACCGTCAGCAAGCGAATGTTGGAGAACCAGGCAACATTGAAGCATGACTAGAATCAGACTTTTGGTCATCCAAACTTGCGGGCATCTCCTACAGTTCAGAACGCAGATACCGTTCTAGTCTAGGCAGCCTCCGAATTGGGCGAAGAAATTGCTGGACGTTCCGCCTTGCGGTTGAACGGAAATGGAATCTGCTGCTGGGCCGGGTGAGTAAGCGATGTGCGGGGCTCGAGTTCAGCCTCCAGGATCGCCTGACGTTCGGTGAACACCATTTGCCGTTCGGCTACTTCCAGCTCACGCATCCTCACAATGCGGTCGGTTTGGGCCTTGAAGAATTGAACGCGGAACCGGTACCGGGCAATGACGAACGCAAGGAGATAGGAGAGCGCCACGGCAAAAGCACCGAGAGCGAAGCTCCAGGCCTCGGAAGCGCCTTGCAGGGTCGTCAAACCCAATCCCGCCATTCCAACAAGCCTCCACATTGCGTGGAGTCCAACTCACTCGATCAATCAACACGCGCCGATTTCATACTCCACGATTCCTGCACGGGCGGTTGCATCAACCAAACAATCCTCCAGAGAAAGTGTTCGAGTGGGCCAGCTCCTTCGCGCCTTCGCGCCTTCGCCAAAGCAAAAAAAAACACATCTGATTGAGTGTGACCCAATGCAAATGTGCTCCTTCGAGCCCAGTTTCGGCTCGTTTGGGATGTATGGCACAATTGAGACAAAATGTCAAGGTGAGGCCGAGATGCTCGTGTCTCGAATTGGGTCAGTCAAGGCTTGGTGAGGCAGGCCGCCCTCTAACACCAGCTTCCGGTAAATGCAGCGCTTTCAGTATGTTAACACTATTGAAAGCAAAATCTCGATGGTGTTTGAACCCGACATTTTGTGCCGATCGGCAATCGACGTCCCCGGCTGAACGGTGCGCCGCTGCACCTGAGTGTTGAGCGTCTGACGCGACTTGCCGATAACCCGCGACCTTTCCGGAGCAAGGCGAATACGGGCAAGGGCGGGTGACGATTAGAGCGGAGCGCAGCCCGCTTCGAGCCAGGTCCTGGCCTCGCCGTCGAGCTGCGGCCCCACCACCTCCAGCACCCTGGCGTGATAGGCGTTGAGCCACTCCCGCTCCCCGGCTGAAAGCAGCCCGACCTCCACCAAAGTGCGGTCGATCGGAGCGAAGGTCAGGGTCTCGAAGCCGAGCATCTTCTTCTCGGCCCCCGCGATCTCGCGCGGCTCGACGAGCACCAGATTCTCGACCCGTATGCCATAGTCGCCGGTCTTGTAATAACCGGGCTCGTTGGAGAGGAACATCCCGGCCTGCAGCGGCTCGTCGCCGCCCGCCTGGCCCGAGCCGGGCGCCGCGATTCGCTGCGGCCCCTCGTGAACGGCGAGATAGGCGCCGACTCCGTGGCCGGTGCCGTGGGCGTAATCGAGGCCGGCCTGCCACAGATACTGACGCGCGAAGCTGTCGAGCTGGCCGCCGCGCGTGCCTTCCGGGAAGACCGCCCGGGCGACCGCGATATGGCCCTTGAGCACCCGGGTGAAGCGGTCGCGCATCTCGGGCGTCGGCTCGCCGATCGCGACGGTGCGGGTGACGTCGGTGGTGCCGTCCGGATATTGGCCGCCCGAATCGACCAGATAGATCGAGTTCATCTCGAGCTTGCGGTTGGTCTCCTCGCTCACCCGGTAATGGACGATGGCGCCGTTCGGGCCGGCGCCCGAAATCGTGTCGAAGCTGGTGTCGCGAAGGTCGCCGCAGGCCTGGCGGAATTGCTGAAGCTTCTCGACCGCGATCAGCTCGTCGACGCTCCCTTTCGGGGCCTCGATCGAAAGCCAGTGGAGGAAGCGGCTCAAGGCGGCGCCGTCGCGGGCCTGGGCGGCGCGGTGGCCTTCGATCTCGGCCCGGTTCTTGATCGCCTTCGGAAGCACGGCGGGATCGCGCTTCTGGACGATCTTCGCGCCCGCTTTCTCCAGCGCCTCGAAGATGGCGTGCACCGCCCGCTCCGGATCGGCGACCACGGTTTTGCCGGCGAGCGAGCGCAGATGCGGCTCGAACGCGTGGCGCTCGTGGACCCGGACGCCGTTGCCGAGATGCTGGCGGACGTCGTCGCCGATCTTCTCGGAGGCGACGAACAGATCGGCGGTGCCGTCGTCGTTGACCAAGGCGAAGGAGAGGGCGACCGGGGTGTGCTCGACGTCCTGGCCGCGGACGTTGAAGGTCCAGGCGATCGAATTGAGCGCTGAGAGCACGGCCGAATTGGCTTTCTGCTCGCGCAGCCAGTCGGCCATTTCCTGCCTCTTGGCGGCGGACGACTTGCCGGTGAAATCGTCGGGATGGACCGCGAGCCGTGCCCTGGAGGGTTCGGGCTTGTCGGCCCAGACGGCGTCGATCGGGTTGCTCTGGACCGCGACCAGCTCGGCGCCCTTCTCGGCCAGCGCCTCCTTCGCCCGGGCCACCCAATCCTTGGTGTGGAGCCAGGGATCGTAGCCGATCCGGCCGCCGTCGGGGGCGTGCGCCTTGAGCCAGTCGGCGACGCTGGTCTCCGGCACCGACTGGTAGCTCCAATGCTTGCCGTCGACCTGGTCCCGGACCTGGAGCGTGTAGCGCCCGTCGGTGAAGATCGCCGCTTCCTGCGGAAGCACCGCCGCCGAGCCGGCCGAGCCCTGGAATCCGGTCAGCCAGGCGAGGCGCTGGGCGTAGCTTCCGACATATTCGCTCATATGCTCGTCGGTGAGCGGGACGACGAAGCCGTCGAGGCGGTCCGCCTTGAGCTGCTCGCGCAAGGCGGCGAGGCGGGCTTCGTAGGTCGACATGGCAAAATCCTCAGGCGTCGCTATGGCTCTGTCCGATAGACCAGCCCGCCCCGCCAAGAAAGAGACCATGACCCTCCCAGCCCCGCCCCGCGCCGAGCCGCGCCCCTTTTCCTACGAACGGCACGGCTATGAGATCGAGGATTCCTATGCCTGGCTGAGGGACCCGGGCTATCCCAAGGTCGAGGACGAGGACGTGCTCGCCTATCTCAAGGCGGAGAACGCCTATTTCGAAGCGGCGATGGCGCCGCATTCGGCGCTGGTCGAGACCCTGTTCGAGGAGATGAAGGGCCGGATCAAGGAAGACGATTCCTCGGTCCCGATGCGCGACGGGCTCTGGGAATATTGGTGGGCCTTCAAGCCCGGCGCTCAATATCGCACCTGGTACCGGCGCCCGGTCGCGGGCGGCGCCGAGCAGATCGTCTTCGACGAGGCGGCGGAGGCGGAAGGGAAGGCGTATTTCCGCCGCGGCGCCCTCGCGATCAGCCCGGACGGGCGCTATGCCGCCAGCCATGTCGACGACGACGGCTCGGAGCGCTTCAAGCTGCGAATCCGCGACCTTGGAACGGGCGAGGATGTCGAGACGGTGACCGAGGTGGCGATCGGCGATCCGGTCTGGACCAGCGACAGCCGGGGGGTCGTTTTCACCGAGGTGAACGAACATTGGCGGAGTTATCGGGCGCGCTACCATCGCCTCGGTCGCCCGGTGTCGGAAGACGTCACGCTCTATGAGGAGAGTGAGGATCTCGGCTTCGGCGTCGGAGTCTCCCGGTCGCAGGACCGAAGCCTGATCTTCGTCTCCACCGGCGACAATTCCACCACCGAGGTACGTTTCGTGGCGGCCGACAATCCGCAGGCGCCGCTGACCTTGATCTCGCCGCGCCGGGAGAAGCGCCAATATGCGGTCGAGGCCGCGCACGGCAGGCTGTGGATCCTGACCAACGACGATCACGTGAACTTCCGGGTCGCCGAGGCGGACCCCGAGCGGCCGGGCGAGTGGAAGACCGTGATCCCGGGCTCGGACCGGGTCTATCTGCGCGGCTTTTCCGCCTATCGCGATCACCTCGCCATCTCGGAGAGGGTGGACGGCCTCGCCCAGCTTCGGCTTCGGTCCTATGACGGCCGGGAGGAATATATTCCGTTCGCGGACGCGGCCTATTCGGCCGGCTTCGACAACAGTCCCGAATTCGCGCCCGACGCCTACCGGCTGATCTTCTCCTCGATGGTCACTCCGGCCACGGTCTACGACTATCATCCGGCGGAGCGGCGGCTGGAGATCCGGAAGGTCCAGGAAATCCCGTCCGGTTACGATCCTTCGCATTATGAGAGCGAGCGGCTGATGCTCCCGGCGAGAGACGGCAAGGAAGTCCCGGTCTCGATCGTCTACCGCAAGGGCTTCAGGAAGGACGGCGAGGGCAAGCTCTTCCTCTACGCCTACGGCGCCTACGGCTATGCCGTCCCGCCCAGCTTCTCGACCAGCGCGATCAGCCTCGTCGACCGCGGCTACGCCTACGCCATCGCCCATATCCGCGGCGGCGACGACCTGGGCTACGACTGGTTCCTCCAGGGCAAGCTCGAAAACCGGGTCAACACCTTCAACGACTTCGTCGACGTCGCCAAAGGGCTGGTCGCCCAGGGTTTCACCCGCCCCGGCAACATCGCCATTTCGGGCGGCTCGGCGGGCGGCGAGCTGATGGGGGCGGTGGTCAACACCGATCCGGAGCTGTGGGGCGCGGTCGTCGCCGACGTCCCCTTCGTCGACGTTCTCAACACCATGCTGGACGAGAGCCTTCCGCTCACCCCCGGCGAATGGACCGAATGGGGCAACCCGATCGAGGACAAGGCCGCCTTCGAGCTGATCCGAAGCTACAGCCCCTACGACCAGGTGAGGCCCCAGGCCTATCCGCCGATGCTGATCACCGGCGGCCTCAACGACCCCCGGGTCACCTATTGGGAACCGGCCAAATGGGCCGCGAAGCTTCGCGCCACGCGGACCGACGACAATCTCCAGCTCCTCAAGATCAACATGGGCGCCGGCCATGGCGGCAAATCCGGCCGCTGGGAACGCCTCCGCGAAACTGCCGAAGCCTATGCCTTCGTCCTGACCCAGATCGACTAGTAACCGAGGCTCGTCTCCCTTCCGACGACGGGGAGGGGGCGCTCCGGACCGGGTTCAGAGCAACGGCGCGTGCGGTCTGAAGAACGTCCTTACTGAACGAGGTCCTTGGCGGCGCTCTTCCAGCCCGAAAATTCAGCGTAGCCGCCCGAGCGCCACAGGCTCCAAACCTGTTTCGCCCGGCGGTGCCAGGGCGATGTGACGGCCGCGAGGCGCGCCCGCGCCACTTGGTTGCGGGCCTTGATCCGGTCGAGCGTCTGGCGGGCCTGCCGCTCCAGCCCCAACTGGATCAGGAAGGGTAGCCTGTCCTCGATCCGGCGGGCCATGTCGTCATGGCCGGCGACATCCATGGCCCAGAATTCCCGGAGCCCCCGCCTCCGTCGGCCGGAGAGGGACCCGAGCTCTCCCCGGATGCGATCCCGAAGGCCCAGGGGCCGGTCCTGGTAATGGGGATGGGCCGAAGCGTTGGATTGGTGGCGGCGGTAGAGCTGGAGCGGTTCGTCCAGGATGCGCGAGACCCCGAGCTGGTGCGCCAGGACGATCAGCCACCAGTCGTGATAGGGCTGGTCGGCCGGGATCGGCAGCGCGACGTCAAGCCACTCGCGACGGTGGGCCGAGCAGCAGCCGGCGATGAAGCTGATGTCGGGGGCGCCGGAGCCGCGCAAATTGCCGAGCACCGTCGCGTTCGATGGATTGAGCCGTTCGTCGGCGACGATCTTGTCGTTGAGGACGACCATCGCCTGCGGGTCGAGCTCGAAGGCTTCGACGACCCGGCGGATCTTTTCCGGGGCCCAGTAATCGTCCTGGTCGCAGAGAAAGACGATGTCACCCTGGCACAGCGAGATCGCTTTCTCGAAGGTGGGACGGACGCCCAGGTTGCGCGGGTTGATTTCGATTCGGACGGCGAAGGGTGCGGTTCGGGCGAATTCCTCGAGCAGCGCCACGGTACCGTCGGTCGAACCGTCGTCGCAGACGACGAGCTCGTCCGGACGCCGCTGCTGCGCCGCCAGGCTCGCCAACTGCTCCGGCAAATAGGCGCGCCCGTTATAGGTGGCCATCGCCACCGAGATAGCCGGCGCTGTGGGGTGGGACGTTGAACGGGTCATGATCCGGAATAAACCTAAACTCCGGCCTCGAGGATCAGGTCCCCGAAGTCGGGGCGGCTCTCCAGGCCGCGCAATTCCGGAAATTCGCTTTCGCCCCATTTGACGCGGCGGACGCCGGTGAAGCCGCACTCGCTCAGCACCGCCCTCAGCTCCGGCTCGTCGTAGAGGAATACATGCCCCCAACAATGCATCGCCTCGTTGACCATCTGGCACAGAGTTGCCGGATACCATTGGCCATGATCCATGCGGATCAATCGGCCGGCCTGATAATCGTCGATGAGCATTTTGAGGTCCGGCGTGGAAATGCGGATCACCGATCCCGGAGCCATGACCCGGCGGACCTGGCCGAGCAGGCGTTTCGCATCGGCCCGGTCGATATGTTCGATGAAATGCTCGCTATAGACGAAGCGCACCCGATCGACCGAAATGGGAAGCGGCCTGGTCAGATCCCAGACGATATCGCCGAGGCCGTTAATGTCGATATTGGCCCAGCCCTCGAGCAGCCGTCCGCCGCTGCCCAGGTGAAGCCGGTCATGGCTTTTCAGCCGGCTCGGCGCACGAAGCCGGCGCAGGCGCGTCGAAATGGCGCCCAGCGCTCGCGCGGCCCGGTTTTTCGCGCCGCTGATCAGACGGACTGCAGCCCCGTCGAGCTTGGCCGAACTTGCCATGTGTGTCGGACTTTCGTGAATGCCGACCTGTAGGTTGACGCCTGTAATGCGACAACCCCTATGTTCCCTCCTGCTCCGCCGGCGCGGCGTGGAATCTCGGCCACGGCAGGAGCGCGCGCGCGTCCCTGAACGACGCCGACCGCACCAGAAGGCCCGTCAGCAGATAGAGCAGCGCTCCGGCCGAAGTGCAGATGACCAGCGTCGCCAACGGCCCTGCGTCGAGAACCATCTTCAGGAGGAGCACGCCGGCCGCCATCACCGCCGTGGCAAGGAAAGTCCCCGACAGGTCGCGAAGCTGGCTGATCAGCCCGTAGCCGAGGCTGATTTGCGACGTTCGGGTGTTCACGACCGCGGAGAGGACGCTGTAGACGATCTGGCTGTAGGCGAGGCCGACGATTCCGAAGACGCTGCCCACCAGCATGCAGGTCACTCCGATCGTCTTCTTGGAAATCTCGTTGCGGAGGAAAACCCGGGTCCGGCCCTGGGCGAGGACGAGCTGAAGGTTGATGGCGTGGAAGGGGAAGAAGATGCCGCTGACGGCGAGGATCGTCAGGATCGGCGCGGCCGGCAGCCATTTCTCGCCGAACAAGACGACCACCACTTCCGGGGCGAGCAGGGCGAGCCCGGCCATGAGCGGCAGGTTGAGCAACATCGCCAGCCCGAGCGCCATCCTCAGCCCGCGCCGGAGAGCCTCGGGATCGTTCGCCCGCGACGCGAACAAAGGCAAAGCGATCCGGCTCACGACCTGGGCCATGATCCCGCTCGGCAGCAGCTGAGTGCTCATCGCCCGGTTGTAGAAGCCGAGATCGCGAACTCCGTAGAGCTTGCCGATGAGGAGCGCAGACCCCTGGGTGTACAGCACTTCGAGAACATAGCCGATGCTGACCCAGGACCCGAAATTGAGGATGCTCCGGATCGTCCGGAACCGGCAGTGGAGCGAGGGCCGCCATGGGCTCGCCAGCCACAGCCCCGCGCTGTTGACCGCCGCCGCCGCGACCATCGAAGCCGCCAGCGCCCAGATGCCGCCGCCCAGCAGTGCCACTCCGACCCCCGCCACGCCGGACACCACCGACGAGGCGACCCCGACCTTGGTGAGCCGATCGAACTCGAGATTGCGGGTCATGAGGGCGGCATGAACCGCGCCCAGCGCGGACAGGACCACCTGGGCCGCGGCCACCCACATCAGCGGGCGCAGGACCGGGATATCGTAGAAGCCGGCGAGCGCGGGCCCGGCCCCGACCAGGATCGCGGCGAAGACGAGGGCGACGGCCGAATTCCACCAGAATACCGCGCTTTCCTCGTCGCGGCTGGTGTCCTGCCTCTGCACCAGGCCGGCCGTGAATCCGGATTGGGCGAAGGTCATCGACAGGGTGGCGAAGAAGGCCATCACCGCGATGATTCCGAAATCCTCCGGCGCAAGCAGCCGCGCCAGGATGATCGAGACGACGAATTGCACGCCCTGACGGAAGGCGATGTCGAGCGCGCTCCATAATCCGGCCTTGGCGGCCTTCTGCTTCGTCATCGCAACTCTCGTGGCCCGGCGGCCTTCCTAGCGCCGGCCGTCGCGTGATTCACCTCGTCATTGCGAGCAAAGCGAAGCAATCCAGCGCTGCGTCGGAACCGAAGCTGGATTGCTTCGTCGCTGCGCTCCTCGCAATGACAGCTCAGTCAGCGGCGCTTCGGATCACGGAGAGGACCCGCTCCAGGTCCGGATCGGAAAGGTCCGGGAAGATCGGCAGGCACAAGATCTGCTCGGCCGCGATCGTCGCGACCGGGAGGTTGGCCGCCGCCGCCGACGGCCTGTCGCCATACATGGGCAGCGACGACAGCAGGGGGTAGAAATAGCGCCGGGCATAAATCCCTTCCGCCTTCAGGCGCTCGTAGAGGCCGTCGCGGTCGGTCGCGAAATCGGAAGTAACGAAAATCGGGAAATAAGTGAAATTGGGCTCGACCCCCTCCGGAATGGGCAGGCATTCGATCCCGCAAATGCCCGCCAGCCTTTCGCGATAGAGACCGTCGATCCTTTTCCGGGCCTGACGAACCGTCTCGAAATGACGGAGCTGGAGAACGCCCAGGGCGGCGCTGAACTCGTTCATCTTCGCGTTGGTGCCGATGAGGGGAATGCTGACCTCGTCGGCGATTCCGAAGTTGCTGAAGCTGTCCACGGCCTGCTTGCCGGCCGCGCTTCCGGCGATGACGGCGCCGCCCTCGAACGTGGTGAACGTCTTGGTGGCGTGGAAGCTCAAGGTTGCGAAGTCGCCATAGCTGAGCACGCTGCGGCCGTGGCGGCGAACCCCGAAGGCATGGGCGGCGTCGTAGATGACCATCAGGCCGTGCCGGGCCGCGATCGCCTCGATCGCCTCGACGTCGCACGGATTGCCGTAGCAATGGACGGCGACGATGGCCGAGGTCCGGGGCGTGATCGCCGCTTCGATCAGGGCGGGATCGATGTTGAGATCGGACCGGCGGATATCGACGAACACCGGCTCGAGATTGCCCATCCGCACCGCATGAGTGGTGGCGACGAACGAATAAGGGGTCGTGATCACTTCTCCGCCGACTCCGGCGGCATCGATGACCGCGCTCAGCGCGAGCATGCCGTTGGCGACCAGGGAAATGTTGTCGACTCCGAACAGCGCGCACAACTCGCGCTCGAACCTCTGGTGGAACGGCCCGTGGTTGGTGAGTATCCGCGACTCCCAGATCTCGGCGAGCAACGGCAGGAGTTCGTCCAGCGGCGGCAAATAGGGCCTGGTCACATAGAGAGGCCCTTCGCTCATGCGAAGGTTTCCGCTTGCGCCAGCCGCGGAGCGGCCGTGTCCCTGGCGGAGAGGATAGGCTCGACGTCCAGCGGCCAATCTATGCCGATGGCGGGATCGTCCCAGGCGACCGTCCGCTCACAATCGGGCGCGTAATAATCCGTGGCCTTGTAAAGCACGTCCGCGGTTTCGCTGAGCGTGAGGAAGCCGTGGGCGAAGCCCGGCGGAATCCACAGCTGATTGCCCTTCTCCGCCGAAAGCACGATGCCGAACCAGCGGCCGAAGGTCGGCGAGTCTCCTCGAAGATCCACCGCCACGTCGAATATCTCGCCATTGGCCACCCTGACCAGCTTTCCCTGCGCATGCGGCGAAAGCTGGTAATGGAGGCCGCGCAGCACGCCCCTGGTCGAACGGCTGTGATTGTCCTGGCCGAACTCGAAGTCCGCGCCCACCGCCTCGGCGAAGTCGCGCCTGTTGTAACTTTCGACGAAGAAGCCGCGCTCGTCGCGAAAGTATCGCGGGGTCAGCACGAGCAATTGGGCGAGAGCGGTCTGCTCGATCAACACGGTCCGGGCTTTCCTTCGATATTTGGCGTGCGTGGAGGCGTCACACGGCCTCGATATGCCGCAAGGGCGCCGAGGAATCGTCTTCCGCCGGCTCGGCCGAGCCGCGCCGCGGCGCCGGTGGCACCATCAGCGCGCAGCCCATGGCGAAGACCGCGACGATCGCGGCGGTTCGGATCGGATAGTCGACGATCGAATGGACGAGAACGATCCCGATCATGACCGAGCCGGCGCGGGCGAGCGCGGCGCCTTCAAAGTCGCGGGTCCAGGCCAGATAGGACCGCCGTCCCCACCAGTACAGGAAGCCGAGGAGGAGCAGCAGGCCCGCCGCGCCGAGCTCGAGCACCGCCTCGAGATAGTCGTTATGCGCGTGATTGGCATATTGCCGGGTCACCCGGCTCGGATCCTCGTAGCGCCGGTAAACGGTCGAGAAGGTGCCGAGACCGGTCCCGATCGGGAAGCTGTCCTTGATGATCTCGGTCGTCGTCGACGCCAGCACCCGCCGGCTCGAAGGCTGAGAGCTGATGTCGGCCTCGAAGGCCTCCTTGCCGAGCGGCCCCTGCAGACCGGCGAAGGCGAACACCAAAGCCAGCGCGGCGAGCGCGGCCCACCAGCCCGCCGCCACCCGGCCGGCGACGGTCCGCCGGTAGATGAGGAAGCTGGCCACCGCCGCCGGCAGGGCGAGGCCGTAGCCGGCGCTCGAGTCGCTGATGGCGATCCCGGCGAGGATGAAGATCGCGATCGAAACGCTGACGATCGCGCCTCCGCTGCGCTTGGAGCGGGAGCGGCGGGTCGCCATTCGGCCGGCGATGACCGCCGTTAACGGCAGCGCGCAGAGCAGGAGCGTGACCTCGTGATTGGCGTTCGAGAAGAAGCCGACCGGCGAGGTGCGATTGGTGACGTCGTAGAAGCGCAAAGGCGAACCGGGCCCGCCCATCAGCTGGAAGGCGCCCAGCACCACGGAGATTCCGGCGACCGCCATCAATATGGTTGGGAGCAGCCGCCTGTCGTCGTTGGGCAGTCGAAGCACCAGCAGGAACATCGCCGCCGCGGGCAGCAGGTGGAGCAGCGAGCTCAAGGTCCAGGACGGCGCCAGCGAGGCGGAGAGCGCGGGGGGAGCCATCCCGATGAGGCCGAACGCCTCGACCACCTGCGCGCGCAGTGGGCCCGATCCGAGTCCGCCGGGAAGCGGGACCAGGCTGATCAGTCCGACCAGAAGAAGCGCGCCGCCGATCCACAGCGGCCCTTTCGCCCCGTCGGGCAGCGCGGAATCGCGCTGCCAGAGAAGAACCAGGATCATGCCCAGCCCGACGAGCTGGAGGAAGGCGTTCGCCGCCACGCCCGCGGCGCTGGCGCCGCCGAGCAGCAGGCAGGCGCCCAGATAGAGGGCGGTCGCCAGGGTCCAGAACCGGCCCTTCATTGCCCGATCTCCATGCGCGCGATCTCGAGGTTGACGACGGCGGCGACGTCGCCCGGCTCGGCGATCAGGCTCAGCGACTGGCCGGGACAACCCGAGGCCGGGACGGTGAAGGCCGCGCTGAACCGGCGGTTGGCATCGGCCGCCTGGCCCATGTCGAGCACTCCGATCTGGCTTCCGCCGGGAAGGCAGTTCAACCGCCAGAAGAGCCGGCCGGAGCTTAGGCCGTTGGGGCTTCGGGCGACCAGGCGCAAAATGTGGCGCCCGGGCGGCAGGGCCAGCATCTGGTCGGCGAGGCTGACGTTCTGGCCGCCGAAATAGGCGACGTCGAGATAGGTGCGCTGGCCGTCCTTGACGGGCTCGGCCCGTCCCGCGTCGACGTCCTTGAACATCCAGCCGAAGGGCCCCGGAGCGCGCATGCCGCGGAAGTCGCCGTCGAACATAAGGCGGCTCGGACCGCGCTGCTGCGCCGGAAGGCCGGCAAGCCAGGTCTGGCGGGCGCCGAGATAATCGCCCGAGGCCGCCTGGCTCTCGAGGATCAGCTGGCGCTCGAGCATCAGGTCCCCGTTCGGCTTCAGCGCCCGGATTCGCTCATAGAGA
The DNA here is from genome assembly GCA_963850005.1 of uncultured Alphaproteobacteria bacterium. Taxonomy (GTDB): domain Bacteria; phylum Pseudomonadota; class Alphaproteobacteria; order Sphingomonadales; family Sphingomonadaceae; genus Allosphingosinicella. The sequence continues at coordinate 14,265 of CAWKJG010000002.1, read as the reverse complement.
TCGCGCGCGTCGCGAGTGGCGATCTTTCGCGCCCGGGCGGCGGCGAAGAATTCCGCGTGCCACGTCGGCCCCCTGGCGAGAATTGTCGCGAGCGCGGCGCGGCCGCGGGGGTCCGCGACCAGCTTGGTGAGCTCCGGGAGCAAAGCGGGCCGCAATTCCTCGTTGCGGCGAAGGACGACATCGATCTCGGAAAGCGCCTCGGGGTAGCGTTCGGCCTTGATATAATAGATCATCAGCTGCATTCGCGCCGCCGGCTGGGAAGGGCGGCGGCGCCGAACCTCCTCCATCAGCACGATGGCGCGGCGAAGGTCGCCTTTCTGCTCGGCCGCCCGGGCGGCGACGAAGAACGGCTCGAAGGCGAGCGGCAGGCGCTCCAGCCCGTCCCGGGCCGCCCGCTGCATCTCGTCGCTCACCCTGATCGTCGGCTGCTGGACGGAGCTCGCGAGGATCTTGAGGGTGGGCGCCGGATTCTCGGGCGGCAGCGGCGCCAGGGCGACCGCCGTCGCCGTGGAAAAGCCGGCGGCGGCGGCCTTGACGATCAGCCAGGCGATGAACGGCGACGCGGCGGTCGTCGCCCAGGCGGCGACAAGCCGCCCGGAGCTCCGGCCCTCCCCCTTTGCTCCAACGGCCACGATCAGCCCTTCAGAAGCTCGATCTGCTTCTTCGGCGAATCACCCTCGCGATAGGCATAAGCGTCGTCGCCATAGCCATAGCCGTAGCCGTAGCCGTAGCCGACCTTGAGGGCGTTGAACTTGGTGAGGATGGCGCCCATCAGCCGAGCGTCGGAGGCGCGCAGACGGTTGACCGCGTTCAGAGCCGCGGCGCGGCGGATCGCACCGGCCTCGATCACCATCAAGGTGCCCTCGGTGCTCGACGCCAGCATCGGAGCGTCGGCGAGGCCGAGCACGGGCGGGCTGTCGATGACGATATGGTCGAAGCGCTGAAGCGCCTCGTCCAGTATTTCCTTGAAGCGGCCCGAGGCGAGCAGCTCCGCCGGGTTCGGCGGGATCGGTCCGCTCGGGAGCAGGAACAGCCGCTCCATCTGGGTCGGGTGGACGCACTCGGCGACCTTGTCCGATCCGGCGAGAAGGCTGGACAGGCCCTGGCTGGTCGAGCTCGGCCCCCGGAAGGTCGGCTTGCGCAGGTCGGCGTCGATGAGGAGCACCGACGCGCCGAGGCTGGCCAGAGTCTGGGCGAGCGCGAGCGCGGTGCTCGACTTGCCCTCCGAAGCGCGGGTGCTGGTAATCAGCAGGCTGCGCGGCACGCCGTGGTCGGTCGAGAATTGCAGCGCCGTTCGGACCGACTGATAGGCTTCGGAGACCTGCGACCGCGGATCCTCGAGCTGCTCGCGCACCGCAAGGCCCTTGCCGACGCCCGGGATGACCCCGAGCGAGGCGAGGCTGAGCTTGGTGCCGACGTCGTCCGGAGTCTTGATCGTGTCGTCGATCCACTCGATCGAGAAGGCGGTGCCGAGGCCGAGCAACAGGCCGATGGCGAGGCCGATCATGATGTTGAGCGGCAGGTTCGGCTTGAACGGTCCGCCGGGCACTTGCGCCCGGTCGACCACCGACACGACGTTCGCGCCGACTCCGCCGGCGACGCCGACTTCCTTGAAGCGCTGGAGAAGCGCGTCGTAAAGGCTTCGGTTGGTGTCCACCTCGCGCTGCAGGATGGTGTATTGGATGCTGCGCTCGCGAAGCGCCATCAGTCCCGCCTTGCCCTCGTTGACCTTGGCCTGGAGCGCATTCTCGCGGGCCAGGGCCGCCTGGTAATCGGCCTGGAGCGTGCCCGAGGCGGAGCCCGAGACGCTGCTCGTCTGCCTCGAGATTTCCTTGGCCAAAGCGTCGATCTGGCTTCGAAGCTGCACCATTTCCGGGAAGTCCGGTTTGTAGAGCGCGAGCTTCTGCTGATATTGCGCTTCGAGCGCGGAGCGCTGCTGGCCCAGCGCCTGGACCGTGGGATCGCTGATCACGGCGGCGCGCGACTGGGCCCCGGCGGCCTGCCGGAAGCGCTGCTCGGCCGCAATTCGGTCGCTCTTCGCCTGAGCAAGCGCATTATTGGTCTGGATCAGGGTGGCGGCATCGATCGACTGCTCCTGGCGGACGCTGCCGGTGCCGCCGGTGTCGACGGCGAGGGTGATGATCCCCTGCGCCTTGGCATAAGCGACGAGCTGGCGCTCGGACTGCTCGAGCCGGGTCTTCACCGCCGCGATGCGCTGCTGAAGGAAGTTGCGCGCGTAGGAGGTCGCCTCGTAACGGCGCTCCATGTTCGACTGGATGAAGCCATCGGCATAGGAATTGGCAAGCCGGGCGGCCAGATCCGGATTGGGGCTCTCGATGGCGATGCCGATCAGGGAGCTGTCGCGCTGCAAGGCTATGGTGACTCCGCCCTGCACCATTCCGGCGGCGGCGGCCTCGCGAGCCTGTCGCGGAGAATCCTGATCGAACAGCGACTCGTCATTCGCGAGATTGGTGCTGCGCGCGACTCGCTCGGCCAGCGAGCGACTCTTCAGCAAGCCGACCTGGGTGTTGAGGAACGCACGGTCGTTGCCCGCCGCGGGCTGGACGTCGCCTATCTCCTTGCCGACGACCTGCACGCCCTCCGGATTGACCTCGATCGTCGCCTGGGCGCGATAGAGGGGGGTGATCATCAGCGAGATGACGATCGCGGCGAGAAGGCAGGCGACGGCGATGCCGGCGATCAGCCACCACCATTTCGCGACGATCCGCCAGATTTCGTTGATGTCGAAGCGGGAATCGGACCTGGCCGGACGGCCGAAGGCGACATCGGTCAGGCCGGTATGCGCCGGCAGCCGACCGCTCGGATCGAAAGGCAGCACGGCGCCCTGGTTCGGGAGATAACCCCCATGATTATTCATGATCTTCGAATCCTGTCTTTCGAGTCCGAACCGCCTTTAGAAGGGGCGCAATATGCCGAGGATCGGGAGGGTGCTCATCAGGTCGCGATAGACCTGGCGGGCTTTGCTGCCGTCCACGATGACGATGTCGTTGCCGTAGATCACCGGATCCTCGGCCTTGGCGCGGCGAATGTCCTGAAGGTCGAACGCGCCGGCCAGGCGCTCGCCGCGAATGGTGCGGAAGACGACGACTCGCGAGGGATTGGCGTCCTCGGTCGTGCCCTTCGCCATGGCGACGGCCTGGAGCAATGTCGTCGGGCCCTTGACGATGAACTGGCCGGGGTTGCGAACCGAGCCGTCGACGGTGATGGTCTGCTCGGCCCGGTCCTTGATCGCGACCTGGACGTTGGGCGACTGCAGGTATTTCTGCGACAAAGCGGCGGAGATGTCCTGGCGCAGCTCCTGGGTGGTCCGGCCCTGCGCCTGGACCGAGCCGAGCAGCGGGTAATCGATCTTGCCTTGGGCATCGACCTTATAGTCGCCGGACAGCGATTCGACCTGGAAAACCGAGACGCTGATCGTGTCGAGGGCACCGACCGGATGCGACGCATTGGCCATCGGCTGCGACTGGGTATCGGGGGCGGTCATGCCGACCGGCTCGTAGGGGACCGAGCCGCCGCGGCCGGTGCAGCCCGCGGCCGCCAGAGCCGCCACCACGAGCAAAGCGCGAGCCATCAGCCCGCTGAAGGAAAAATCACGCTCTTCATGCCGAAACGCTCGCATGTTCATCTTTCTCCGGTCGGGGGCGACACGCCCTCTACACAATCCATGGCTTCCGTGGAACAGCCCATGCGCCGATTCGGCGCACACCGCTCCCTGCGGAAACGGTGCCCGCGCCGCCCCCTCAAGGCGAGCTGCCTTTATCTCGTTGCGCCGCTTAGCTTATTTCTGCATCGCCGTCCAGAGTCCGGCGTTTTCCGAGGCTAAAAGCTTGCAACTGCGGCAAAACACCAAATATCGGCGCTCGTTAGTGTCGCCGGAGTTGCCGTAAGTGCTGAGTCGCCTGTTTTCGAAGAGCCGGACGTCCCGGGGCCGAAGCGGCCCGGCGGGCGGCCGCGCCTATGCGATCGGCGACGTCCACGGCCGGCTCGACCTGCTCGTCGACCTGCTCGACCGCATCGAGCAGGACAATGCGCGGCGCGGGCCGGCCAAGACCTGGCTGGTCTTCCTGGGCGACCTCGTCGACCGCGGGCCCGACAGCCGCGGGGTCGTCGACCTTCTCGCCACTCGACCGCCCGCTTTCGCCCGCAACGTCTTCCTCAAGGGCAATCACGAGGAATTCTTCCTCGGCGTGCTCGGCGGCGACGACAGCAGCGTCCAGCACTGGCTCGCTTACGGCGGCACCGAATGCGCCCAGAGCTACGGGCTCACCACCGGCTGGATGCTCAATTCGACCCCGACGGCGATCATGGAGCGGCTGGTCCGGCAGGTGCCGCAAAACCACGTCCGCTTCCTCGACGAGATGCACGACAGCTTCCGCTTCGGCGACTATCTGTTCGTCCATGCCGGGATTCGCCCGGGCGTCGCCCTCGACAAGCAGGTCAGCCGCGACCTGAGGTGGATCCGCGAGGGCTTCCTGGAGGATCGCAGCGACCATGGCGTCGTCGTCGTCCACGGCCATACCATCGTCGAGCGGCCCGAGGAGCATCCCAACCGGATCGCCGTCGACACCGGCGCCTATCGCTCCGGCACCCTCACCGCGATCGGCCTCGAGGGCGAGGCGCGCTGGTTCATCGAGGCGCGCGAGCCCGGAGCGGCCGCGGCGGCTTAGGGCCGTCCTTGCGAGACGCGAAGCGACGAAGCGATCCAGTCTCCGGCGCCTGAGCCGCTGGATTGCTTCGCTTCGCTCGCAATGACGGGGGGTGTCGTGGCTTGGCAGGGTGGCGCCCCGCCGGTAAGGGCCCGGCCATGAAGATCCTCGTGACCGGCGCGGCCGGGTTCATCGGCCACCACGTCAGCGCCCGGCTTCTCGCCCGCGGCGACCGGGTGGTCGGAATCGACAATTTCAACGATTATTACAGCGTCGCCCTGAAGCGCGACCGCGAGGCGAAGCTGCGCCGCGAATATGACGGCTTCAGCCTCCTGGAGGTCGACTTCGCCGACGAAGCGGCGCTGGCGCGGGCGCTCGACGGGGTCGAATTCGACCGCATCGTCCACCTCGGCGCCCAGGCCGGAGTGCGCTACTCGATCGAGAATCCGAGGGCCTATGTCCAGTCGAACCTGGTCGGCCACGTCAACATGATGGAGGTCGCCCGCCACCGCGGAGTCGCGCACCTCGTCTACGCCTCCTCCTCCTCGGTCTATGGCGGCAACGACACCCTGCCCTTCCGGGTCGAGGACCGGGTCGACCATCCGCTTTCGCTCTACGCCGCGACCAAGAAGGCGGACGAGCTGATGAGCGAAACCTACGCCCACCTCTACCGGCTGCCGCAGACCGGCCTTCGCTTCTTCACCGTCTACGGGCCCTGGGGCCGGCCCGACATGGCGATGTGGCTGTTCACCCGGGCGATCTTCGCCGGCGAGCCGATCCAGGTCTTCGGCGAAGGCGATATGCGGCGCGACTTCACCTATATCGACGACATCGTCACCGGAGTCGTCGCCGCGCTCGACAACCCGCCCGCGGACGACGGCGAGGCCAAGGCCGGCGGCAGCCGGGGCCCGCACCGCCTCTACAATATCGGCAACCACCGCTCCGAGGAGCTGACCCGGATGATCGACCTGATCGAACAGGCCTGCGGCCGCAAGGCGGAGCGCGAACTGATGCCGATGCAGCCCGGCGACGTCCGCGACACCTATGCCGACATCTCGGCGATCGAACGCGACCTCGGCTTCAGGCCGACGACCTCGATCGACGAAGGCGTGCCGCGCTTCGTGCAATGGTACCGCGAATATCACGCGGTCTGAGCGCAGGGCGGCGGCTCAGGTCTCTATGCGGGCCCGCACTTTCCCGCGGCGGACGTTGAGCCACATCAGGATTCCGGTGACCGCCAGCAGCGCCGGGATGATCCCGCCGATGAAGATGACGATCTGCCAAAACGCGCCCATGCCGGTGCCGTCGTGGATCCGGCGCATCAGCCGGGCCGTCGTCTCGGGCTGCGGCGGCTTGGGCGGGGTCGCCGCGGCGGAGCGGTCGTCGACCGTCACCTCGCCCGCTCCGCCCGCCCGGGCGAAGGAGACTTTCCACTTCGGCTCTTTTTCGCCGGGCCAGGTCAGGGTGACGAGACCGCCGGTCGCCAGCGGCCGGGCCTTCGCCAGCGCCGCTTCGGGGCTCAGCCTGGTTTCGACTGCCGGAAGCGCCGCCATCCGCCGCATCCGCTCCGCCATGGGCGGGCCCGCCGGGTCGCCCGAAAAAGCGGCGAAGAAGGCTGGGAAGGAAATCCACGCGCCGGTGAAGGACAATATGGCCAGGGGCAAAGCGATCCAGAAGCCGCTTTGGTGATGGAGGTTGTCGCTGGTCGTCGAGCGCCGCCGCCACTTCAGGCCGCGGGTGAAGCGGCCGCTGAGCGGCCACCACAGCCACAGGCCGGTCAGCGAGGAGAGCAGCATGGCGACTCCGATCCAGCCGACGATCTGCCGGCCGACGCCCGGGATCATCAGCGAGCCGTGGAGATTGTGCAGGATCCGCACCACGCCTTCATCGCTGGCGGCGCGGTCGAGCAGGCGCCCCGAGGCCGGGTCGAGGTAGAGCAGGGTTCGGACCGGTCGTCCGCCCTTCGGCTGCCCGGTCCTGGCGAGGGTGGCCACGACCGGTCCTTCGCCGCGCGGATAAGCGAGGCTGGCAAGCCGTTCGCCGGGCTGCGCGGATCGCCTCGCCGCGTCGGCATAGGCGGAGGGCGGAAGGCTCGCCTTCGCCGAGGCGACGCGCTCCGGGTGGATCTGGTCCTCCAGCCAGTCGTGCCAGACCAGGGCCGAGCCGGTCAGCGAGACGGGGACGATCAACAAAGCGAGCGCGAGGCCGATCCACTTGTGGATCTGGAACCAGAAGCGGCGAAGGCGGAATTGGGGCGGTGGAGGCATGAGGCGGGGGGCTAATTCACTTGCGAATGATTATCAATAGCATATATTTCGGCCTCCATACTTCCTTCGAAAGCTCCCAGATGCTCGAAACCCACGCGACCGTTCCGACCGCTCATGCGGCCAAATATGTGAAGCAGCTTTGCAACCATTGGGGCCACAAGCTGGAAGTCGAGCTGTCCGGCGACGTCGGCATCGTCCACTTCTCCGCGGCCAAGGCGGTTCTGCGCGCCAGCGGCGAGGCGCTGGACGTAACGGTCGCGGCTTCGGACGCGCCGACCCTCGAGCGGATGAAGTCGGTCCTTTCCGATCATCTCGACCGATTCGCGTTTCGTGAGGCGCCCTTGCCGTTCGACTGGCGGGCGGCGCACTGAGCTAAAGCGTCCAGCGCTGCACTCCGGGAAGCGCCCGGCCCTTGTAGAGGTGCTTGAGGTCGGCGAGCAGGCCGCCCTCCGCCACCAGACCCGCCAGCCTGGCATCGTCCAGCTCGGCATAAGCGGCGTGGGGCACGGCGACCAGGACGAGGTCGTAGCGGGTATCGAAGGCGTCGGCGGCGAGGTCTATGCCATATTCGTGGCGGGCCTCGGCGGAATTGGCGAGGGGGTCGTGGACTTTGATCTCATGACCGAGATCCTGCAGCCGCCGGATGACGTCGATCACCCGGCTGTTCCTCAAATCGGGCACATTCTCCTTGAAGGCGAGGCCCATGACGAGCGCCTTCCCGGCGCGGCCGAGCCGCTTGTGCAGGGCGTCGGCAATCCAGGCGCCCATGCCGTCGTTGGTCGAGCGGCCGGCGAGGATGACGTGGGGATCGAGGCCGAGCTGCTGCGCCCGGAAGCTGAGATAATAAGGGTCCACTCCGATGCAGTGGCCGCCGACCAGGCCGGGCTGGAAAGGCAGGAAGTTCCACTTGGTGCCGGCGGCGGCGAGCACGTCCCAGATCGAGATGTCGAGCTTCGAGAAGATCTTGGTGATCTCGTTCATGAAGGCGATGTTGATGTCGCGCTGGGCGTTCTCGATCACCTTGGCGGCCTCGGCGGTCCTGATCGAGGCGGCCCGGAAGGTCCCGGCGCTGGTCACCGCGCCGTACATCGCGGCCAGCCGCTCGCTCACCGCCTCATTCTCGCCGGCGACGACCTTGACGATCCGGTCGACCGTGTGCTCGCGGTCGCCCGGATTGATCCGCTCCGGCGAATAGCCGAGGAAGAAGTCGCGGCCCCGCCGGAGGCCCGAAACCTCCTCGATCAGCGGCCCGCAAATGTCCTCGGTGACTCCGGGATAGACGGTGCTCTCGTAGACGATGATCGGCTTGCGCGCCGGATCGAGCAGGGTGGCGACGCTTCGGGTGGCGCTGATCACCGGGCCGAGATCGGGCTGGTTGTCGCCGTCGACCGGGGTCGGGACGGTGACGATGTAGATGTCGGCGCCGGCGGCGTCGGCGGCGCGGCTGGTGAGCCGGAGCGGCGAGGCGGCGAGAGTTCTCGCGCTCGACCTCGTGGGTCCGGTCGGTTCCGAGCCGAAGCTCCTCGATCCGCCGTTCGTCTATGTCCAGGCCGATGACTGCGAAGCTTCGCGCCAGCGCGACCGCGAGCGGGAGGCCGACATAGCCGAGGCCGACGACCACGATCTGCTCGGAGCGGGAGGCGTTCATGTTTCGGCGATCACTTTTGGAAAGGATGCGGCGGGATGGCCGGGGTTGCGGGCGCTAGCATTTGACGGCCGCCCAATGTCAAGATCGGGGGACCTTGAGGGGCCCGGGCCTGACCGGCTGGGCCGACCGAGGAGCGAGGCGATGCAGGACCGCGTTGTGACCGGTCAGCCAGGCGCGGTTCTGAGCGACCAGGGTCTCGAGGAAGGAGCGGGGCTTCTTCATCAGCTTCCTGGTGTCGGGGGTCATGCCGATCGCCGCGGCGAGATCGGCGACGAAATGCACGCAATTGTGCCGGTCGAGGTCGTAATTGGGCTGCTTCGTCGCGCGCCAGCGGGCGATCGTCGCCATCACCGCGTCATATTCGGAATCGGCAAGGGCGACGGTGAAGTGACGGTCGCTGCCCTTGACGTAGCCGACCGTGTGATCGGTGATCACCTCGCCCGAGACCTTGCCCCACAAGATGGCGGGGCTGATCGTCTTGGCGGTGAAGCCGTAATCCTCCTCGATTTGCGCGCCGCCGCGGTCGGGCGTGCCTTCGAGGATGACGAAGGCATGGGGGAAGCTCGCCCCCAATTCCTTGGAATAGAAGGTAATCGAGACCGCCGCCCAGACCGGCGCGGCGGTCACGGCGAGCAGGGCCGCGGCCAGGAAAGCGATCAATCGCGACAGGCGAAAGTCAGGGATCACCGGCTCCTCCCCAAAAGTCGGGTTCGCGAAACCTCTGAAACAAATTGCGATTTCCCGCAACCTCAACGCGAACTGTATCTCGCGGGCAACAGTCCGACAGACTTCCACCTCCACCGGACGGCCTGACCGCGCAAGCACGGCCACGAAGGCCATTAAGTCATTGATGAACAAGGAAGCATCGGTCTTTCGGCCGAAGGCACGTTTCGGGATAGACTCGTCGAAGCCGCTCGATTAAATCAGGGTCAGAAATCGAGACGATCAGACTCGACTGCCAAGGGAGGAGCTGACGTGGCTTTCAAGGGACTTATTACTGCGGCCGTATCGATGGCTTTGATGGCGACGCCAACCATGGTGTCGGCACAGGCTTCGGCGGCGGCTTCGGCTTCGGCCACGCGCGAAGTTGCGCCGGCCACCGAGACCGTCGATGGCGATCAACTTCGCGGCGGCTTCATCATTCCGCTGATCGCGCTCATCGCGATCATCCTCGGCCTGTGCGCCGCGGATGTCATCTGCGGCAACGACGACGATCTTCCGACCAGCCCTTAAGCTGAAGCGGACTGTTCGTCAGTCACAGTGAGACCGGCCGGACGAAGCAACCCTTCGTCCGGCCTTCATTGCGCCCGGCGCGCGCCAGGATGCGTCCGTAGCTTCCATTATGGCGCTTCCGTCGCCCGTCCAGTGGCGCGGGGCTCCCTACTCCGTCATTCCCGCGAAAGCGGGAATCCAGAGCTGAGTCCGAACTGGATTCCATTGCCGAGGTGACGAGACTGTTCAGGGCCGCCGGTCCCGAAGGTCGAACCGGCCTAGAACCCTGGATCCGCACTCAATTCCCGCAAGGAGCAATCGTCCGGCAGGCGCGCCGAGGCTGAACGCCGCCTTACGACCTCATTCAGGACCGGCTCAAGCCGCCGCCTCCATAACCCTGCTCGTGCCAGCGGCCTGTTGCCGCCGCGAAAGGAGTTCAAGATGTTCAGGAAGCTCAGTCTCGCCACGGCGGCCGCGGCCGCCACGCTCACCATGGTTCCGGCCGCCGCCGAAGCCAGCCACCGCAGCGGCTATCATGACAGCGGCCGCTACCAGCAGAATTATCGCGGCGGCGATCGCTACGGCCGCTACGACAGCCGCTATTACGGGCGGAGCAACGTCCGTTACAACGGCCGCCGCTGCAAGGGCACGACCGGGACCATCGTCGGCGGAGTCGCCGGCGCCCTGCTCGGCCGCGAAGTGACCCGCGACCGCTATCGCGGCCGCAGCGGCACCACCGGCGCGATCCTCGGCGGCGCCATCGGCGCGCTGGCCGGCCGCTCGGTCCAAAAGTCGAACTGCCGCTAGAGCTTACCCTCGCGTAGTGTATCGAGGGCGGGGCCGGTCTCCTGACGGAGGCCGGCCCTTTTTTTATCCTCCCCACGCGAAGCGTGGGGAGGGGGACCGGGCGAAGCCTGGTGGAGGGGTAGCTGCCGAGGTCCGCGCGATCGCCCCTCCCCATCTGCGAGGGGGAGGATTTCAGGGCCCGTCGAACAGGGCCGCCAATTGCTCGATCATGGTTCCGCCCAGTTGCTCGGCGTCCATGATCGTCACCGCCCGGTCGTAATAGCGGGTGACGTCGTGGCCGATCCCGATCGCGACCAGCTCGACGGGCGAGCGGGCCTGGATCCAGCCGATCACCTGCCGAAGATGGCGCTCGAGATAGGTGCCTGAGTTCACCGACAGGGTCGAATCGTCGACCGGCGCTCCGTCCGAGATGACCATCAGGATCCGTCGTTCCTCGGGCCGGGCGATCAGGCGGTTATGCGCCCACATCAGCGCCTCGCCGTCGATATTCTCCTTGAGCAGCCCCTCGCGCATCATCAGGCCGAGATTCTTGCGCGCCCGCCGCCACGGCTCGTCCGCCGCCTTGTAGACGATGTGCCTCAGATCGTTGAGCCGGCCCGGATTGGGCGGCCGGCCCGCCGCGAGCCAGGTCTCGCGTGCCTGCCCGCCCTTCCAGGCTCGGGTGGTGAAGCCCAGTATCTCGACCTTGACCCCGCAGCGCTCGAGCGTCCGGGCGAGGATGTCGGCGGAGATTGCCGCGATCGAGATCGGCCGGCCGCGCATCGAGCCCGAATTGTCGATCAGGAGCGACACGATCGTGTCGCGGAACTCGGTCTCGCGCTCGACCTTGTAGCTCAGCGAATGGGCCGGATTGACGATCACCCGCGCCAGCCGCGCCGCGTCGAGAATCCCCTCCTCCTGGTCGAAATCCCAGCTCCGGTTCTGCTGCGCCATCAGCCGGCGCTGGAGCCGGTTGGCGAGCTTGGTTACCGCGCTCTGGAGATGGACGAGCTGCTGGTCGAGATAGGCTCTGAGGCGGCCCAGTTCCTCCTCGTCGCAAAGCTCCGGCGCCTCGACGACCTCGTCATATCTGGTGGTGAAGATCCGATAGTCGAATTGCGGCGGGAGGTCGGAGAGAGGCCGGTTGGGCCGGGTGGGGAGCATGCCCTCTTCGCCCTCCTCGCCCATGCCCTCCTCGCCCTCGGTCATCTCCTCCTCGGACCAGTCGCGCTCGCCCTCCTCGTCGTCGGCCTCGCCCTGCTCGACCCGCATCTCGGACTGGCCGTCGGAGCCGCCCTCGTCCTCCTCGTCCTGGCTGTCGCCTTCGTCGCCCTGGTCCTTGTCGCCGCCTTCGTCTTCCTCGCCGGAGTCCGGATCCATGTCGGCCTCGGCCTCGCCCTCGATCAGCTCGAGATCGCGCAGAACCTTGGTGGCGAGGGCGGCGAAGGCGGCCTGGTCGTCGAGCACCAGCCCCAAAGCGTCGAGATCGGCCCCGGCCTTGTCCTCGATCCAGTCGGAGACGAGGGCGATTCCGCCGCGCGCGGCCTCGGGCGGCGGCTCGCCGGTCAGCCGCTCGCGGACCTTGAGGCCGAGCGCGGTGCCGAGCGGCACCTCGGCGCGGTTGCGGGCCCGGGTGATCGGATCGGTGCGCATCCGCATCTCGACCGCCAGAGCGAGATTGGCCCGAACGCCCGCCATGGCGCGGGCGCCGAGCGCCTCCACCCGGGCCTGCTCGACCGAGTCGAACACGGCCCGGGCGACCTCGTCCGCCGGAGCGCCGCGGGCGTGCATGGCGGCATTGTGGTGCCTGAGCTTGAGCGCCGCGGCGTCGGCGAAACCCCTCGCCTCGGCGACCTCCCGAGCGGCGAGCGAGCGCCCCGGCATCGGCACCTTGACGCTCTTGCCCGACGTCGAAGGGGCATCGGCGGTGAAGCCGAGCTCGAGCTCCGGCTCGCGGGCGATCGCCCGGGCGGCGCCGGTCAGCACCTGGCGAAAGGCTTCGAGGGGGTTGTCGGTGCTCACATCCCTCTCCCTGCAGGGGAGAGGGGGGGACCCATTGCGTCGGCAATGGGGGGGTGAGGGCAGGTAAGGTGCAGGACGCTAAGCGCCCTCACCCTCCCACCTGCCTGCGGCAGGCGGGCCCTTCCCTCTCCCCTCCAGGGAGAGGGGTCGCTCATGCCTTCGCGGCAACGCTCTCCGGCAGATCCTTGCCGAAGACGCGCTGGTAATATTCGGCGACCAGGGGCCGCTCCGCTTCATCGCATTTGTTGAGGAAGGTGAGCCGGAAGGCGAAGCCGACGTCGTGGAAGATGAGGGCGTTCTGGGCCCAGCTGATCACGGTTCGGGGGCTCATCACGGTGGAGATGTCGCCGTTGACGAAACCCTGGCGGGTCAGATCCGCGACCTTGATCATTTTCTCGACCTCGGCTCGGCCGCCTTCGTGGTCGTACTCGCCCGACTTGGCGAGGACGATTCGGGCTTCGACCTCGGCCGGCAGATAGTTGAGAGTCACGACGATGTTCCAGCGGTCCATCTGGCCCTGATTGATCTGCTGGGTGCCGTGATAGAGGCCGGTCGTGTCGCCGAGCCCGACCGTGTTGGTGGTCGCGAACAGACGGAAATAGGGGTGGGGGCGGATCACCCTGTTCTGGTCGAGCAGGGTCAGCTTGCCCTCCGTCTCCAGCACGCGCTGGATGACGAACATTACGTCGGGCCGGCCGGCATCATATTCGTCGAAAACCAGCGCGGTCGGGGTCTGAAGCGCCCAGGGCAGAAGCCCCTCGCGAAACTCGGTGACCTGCTGGCCCTCGCGAAGCACGATCGCGTCGCGGCCGATCAGGTCGATCCGGCTGATATGGGCGTCGAGGTTGATCCGGATCAGCGGCCAGTTCAGCCGGGCCGCGACCTGCTCGATATGGGTCGACTTGCCGGTGCCGTGATAGCCCTGGACCATCACCCGGCGGTTCTTGCCGAAGCCGGCGCAGATGGCGAGCGTGGTGTCCGGATCGAAGACATAGGCCGGATCGAGGTCGGGCACCCGCTCGTCCGCCTCGGAGAAGGCCGGAACCTCCATGTCGTTGTCGATCCCGAACAGGTCGCGCACCTTCGCCATCCTGTCGGGCGAATCCATGATCACGGCGCCGCGGCTGGCGGGGTTGGCATTGGGCAAATCGGACATGGTCGCTCTCTGGAACTAGGAATTAGGCGAAGGCGGGGCGGGACTTGAGGTGCGTATAAGCCTCTATCACCGACTGCAAAGCCTTCTCGTGCCCGCGGTCGCCGCCATTATGGTCGGGATGGTAGCGGCGAAGCAGGTCGGCATAGCGGCGGCGCAGGCTCCGCCGGTCGGCGTCGGTGCCGAGGCCGAGGATCCGGAGCGACTTGCGGTCGGGCTCGCTGAGCTCGCGGCCGTCGAGCCGGGGGCCTTCCGCCGCGGCTCGGCGGAAGCGGGCGCCGATCGCGTCGAGAGGGTCGTGGAAATCGGTCCATTTGGGGGGGCCGTCGGCGCCCATATGGGCGAAGGCGCGGGTCTCGCGGTCCCAGCCGCCATAGGGATTGTGGGCGGCCTGGATCTCGTCGCTGCTCATCCCCTCGAAATAATTGTAGCCGGCGTTGAACTCGCGGACATGATCGAGGCAAAGCCAGCGCCAGTCGCCGGGGCCGTCGAAGCTCGGGCCGCGGCCCG
>CAWKJG010000001.1:0-737604 GCA_963850005.1 uncultured Alphaproteobacteria bacterium | reverse complement strand
GTCGGATCACTGCCTCCTGGCGCAGAGGCCGGCGGACACAGCCAAGGACTCGTTCGATGAAGAAGCTGTCGCCCGATGGTAAGCGTATGTTTCCTGGCGACGGTGACGAAAAGTGGGAACGAGCGCTCGCCGGTCTCCATTCGGCGGAGGCGGAGATGCGGGCGGTGGAGCGGGCGACGGCCGGGGGGACGGCGGAGGAAGAGGCGGCGCTCGAGGCAGTCTATCTGGACCGGCTTGGGCAGCATACGGCGGCGCTGCTTCGGTTGATGAAGGTTCGGGCGCCGGACCTGGCGGCGCTGGCGCTGAAGATCGAGCTCGCGATCGATCAGGAGGTGGGGACGCTCAGCGACGGCGAGCTTTGCCTGTCCATCCTGAGGCGGGACATGCGACGGTTGATGAAGTGAGGGTCGGTGCCGGACCGTTCCTCATTCCCGCAGGCTTTCTCGCTTGTGAGGACACGTCCCTTATAAGCCCTTATAAGGCAGTGGATTTTCGGATTTGGGTCGAGGCCAGTCGAACGACGTGACAGTCACCAAGCCTCTCGGATTTGAACCGGGGCCTGTCGAACGAAGTGACAGTCACCAAGCCTCCTCGAACGAAGTGACAGTCACCAACGCTCTCCGGGACTCTCACCGGCGGCGAGCTTTGCCTGGCGGCGCTGAAGCGGGACGTGCGACGGTTGATGAAGTGAAGATCGGTGCCGGACCGTTCCTCATTCCCGCAGGCTTTCTCGCTTGTGAGGACACGTCCCTTATAAGCCCTTATAAGGCAGTGGATTTTCGGATTTGGGTCGAGG
Organism: uncultured Alphaproteobacteria bacterium; assembly: GCA_963850005.1. Taxonomy (GTDB): domain Bacteria; phylum Pseudomonadota; class Alphaproteobacteria; order Sphingomonadales; family Sphingomonadaceae; genus Allosphingosinicella. The sequence continues at coordinate 736,808 of CAWKJG010000001.1, read as the reverse complement.
CCACTCGAACGACGTGACAGTCACCAAGCCTCCTGTCGAACGAAGTGACAGTCACCAACCCTCTGGCCTCGACAGTCACCAAGGCTCTGGTGGCGCTGAAGCGGGACGTTCGGCGGCTGATGCGGTGAAGGTGGACCCCGGATCAAGTCCGGGGTGACGGGTCAGGGCGAAGAAGATCCATAGACTTCGTGTTCTTATTATGTTCTAGTGCCTGGATGGGCGGGAAACGGAAATCGCCGGGGCGCAGGCCCATTATCGACGCCGCGGCGAAGGTGGCGATGCTTGCGGCGCTGCGCGAGGGGCGGCGGCTGGATGAAGTGGCGGCGGCTTATGGGGTGACGCTTCAGGCTTTCTATTCGGCCCGGCGGCGGGATCCGCTGTTCGCGGCGGCCTGGCGGGACGCGCATCAGCTGTCGGCGGAGGCGGAGCGGCGGCCGGTGGAGGCGTCGGACGTGGAGGCGGGGGACGACCTTCGCATCGTCTCGAACAACCGGCGCCTGATCCAGCGGCGAAGGATGCGGCACATCCGGTTCGACGAACGGCGCAAGGGGATCTTCCTCGAGTCCTTCGCGCGGAGCTGCGACCTGCTCGCCGCCGCGGCGGCGGCCGGGGTGTGCGAGCGGACCGTCTACAATCATCTTCGCGCCGACCCGGCGTTCGCCGAGGCTTTCCAGGCGGCGCTCGAGGCGGGCTATCGCCGGCTCGAGGCGGAGTTGGTCCGGCAGCGGCTCGAGGCGCAAAAGCGGCTTCGCTCGGCGATCGAGGCGGCCGAGGCGGCGGGGGCTCCGCTTCCGCTCGCCGAAGCCGGAGTGGACTTCGACCGGGCGATGAAGCTGCTCGCCCGCTGGGACCGCCGGGACGGGCGGCTCGGGTGGCGGGAAGTGCGCCCCGGCCGCCAGCGGCGCTCGACGTTCGACGAGGCGATCGCCGCGCTCGACAAGAAGATGCGCGACCTGGGCCTGCCGAAGGCTCCGCCGCCGGAGCGGGCCGGGTGAGGGGAGGCCGGCGAAAAGCCCGGAGTCCGTCAAGCCCCGCTTGAGGCCGCCCGCCCCGGCTCCTATGCTCGCCCGACAAACAAGGGGCCTCGACCGTCATGAAACTCTCCTACAGCGCGATCTGGGCCGACGTCCTCGCCCTGCTGCGCCGCCACGCCTCGCTGGTCGCGACCGTCGCGGGCGTGTTCATCTTCCTTCCGGGGCTTCTGATCGCTTACTTCTTCCCCCAGCCCGAGCCCGCCAGCCTCGAGCGGATCGGCCAATTGTGGGTCGAATATCTGAACGCCCACTGGCCCTGGCTGCTGCTCAACAGCCTCGTCTCCATGATCGGGGCGATCGCCATCCTGCTGTTGATCTTCGCCCGCGACATCAGCGTCGGCGGAGCGATCGCCGCGTCTTTGGCCCTTTTGCCCGCCTATTTCGTCGCCTCGTTGCTGAGCAGCGTCGCGATCGGCTTCGGACTCATCGCGCTGTTCGTTCCCGGCTTCTATCTGCTCGGGCGGCTCGGGCCGGTCAACGCGGTCCTGGTCGCCGAGGCCCACCGCAACCCGATCGCCGCCATCGCCCGCTGCTGGGCTCTGACCAAGGGCCATGGCTGGGCGATTTTGGGGCTGATCCTGATCGTCGCGATCGCCGCCGCGATCGTCGTCGGAATCGCCTCCACCCTGCTCGGGATCCTCTTCATCCTCGCCGCCGGCCAGGAGGTCGGACAATTGCTCGTCCTCATCGTCAGGACCGCCGGCAACGCCGCGATGGTCACCCTGCTCCTCGTCCTCAACGCCGCCCTCTACCGCCAGCTCGGCGAGGGCCGCTCAGCCGCCGCCCCCATCGCTCCTGGCGCCGATTGACGGGATCTGCGGCGCCGCGCCGGGCGGAAGAAGGCCGGCGAGGCGGGGATCGGGGAAGCTCTCGAAGGCGCGTCTCACCGCGGTGAAGCCGGCGTTGAGATAGGCCTTCAATGCGGCCGGATGGTCGAGCGTGCAGGTATTGACCGAGATCCGGCGCACTCCGGGCCGCCAGGCGAGCGCCAAGGCCTGGGCGAGAAGCCAGGCGCCATGGCCCTGGCCGGCGAGCTCGGGGACGAGGCCGAGGAAGCGGATCAGGGCCTCGCTCGTCGTTCGGAAGTCGAGCTCGAGCAGGCCGATCTCGACCCCGGAGCGATCGACGACGGCGTGGACCTCGCCCATTTCGGAGCGAAGCCGCTCGTCGTCCATGGCGAGCCTCGAATACCACAGCCAGCGGGCGCCGACCCGCTCGAAGAGGAGCCGGTAGCGGGCGGGCTCCGGCGCGCGCCAGCGTAAGAGGCGAAGCGGCGAGGCGGGGAGGGGGCGCAGCGGCGGGCGGACGGTCATCTCCAGGTAGGTGACGACGGCGCCGATATGGCCGGAGGGGAGGGGGGTGAGCATCGGGCATTCCTACCGGGCCGGGGAAGGCCGGTCACATGGAAACTCCGAAAGGAGAGGTTTCACGCAAAGCCGCGAAGCCGCGAAGGAGAGGGAAATCAGGCCCGCGGCGACGGAGGAACTCGCGGCGCAGACGACAATTGGGTCGGGAGGCGCCCGAAAATATATACTCTCACCCTGTCCCCGGCGGTATAAACTCCAACCGCATTTGAGGGAGGCGCTTGTGACCGAGATCAAGACCAAGCCCACCGATGTCAGCGTCGACGCCTTTCTCGACGCCGTCGAGCATCCCGGGCGCCGCGCCGACGGCAAGGCGGTGCGCTCGATGATGGAGCGGGTCACCGGCGAGCCGGCGGTGATGTGGGGGCCCTCGATCGTCGGGTTCGGCCGCTATCACTATCGCTACGCCAGCGGGCACGAGGGCGACATGTGCCGCATCGGCTTCTCGCCGCGCTCGGCCAATCTCGTGCTCTACGTCGGCGGCTTCCCCGAATATGAGGCTCTGCTCGCCAGGCTCGGCAAGCACAAGACGCTCCAAGGCCTGCCTCTACCTGGGCAGGCTGGCCGACGTCGACCCGGCGGTGCTCGAGGAGATCGTCCGCCTCACCTATGCGGCAAGCGAGGGCGTCGACCACTGCCCGGTGTGCTGAGGCCCGGCCTCTCGCTCATCGGAAAGCCTTACGGGAAGACGCCGAAGATCTATTCCTGGCTGTCCGGCAGGGTCTCCGGCCCGGTCCCGTCGTCGAGCCGAACACTGTCCGAAGCCGCGGCCGCGGGCGCCTCGCCGAGTTCCCCGGCGACCAGCGCCTCGGCCTCGTTCTCCGGTTCCTCGTCCTCGTCGATTCGGGCGGCGGAGACGACATGCTCGTCGTCGGCGACCCGGAAGAGGGTGACGCCCTGGGTGCTTCGGCCGGCGATCCGGATGTCGCCGACCGTGGTCCGGATGAGCTTGGCCTGGTCGGTGACGAGCATCAGCTGCTGGCCGTTGCTGGCCGGGAAGCTGGCGACGACGCAGCCGTTGCGGTCCGACGTCTCGATATTGGTGATGCCCTGGCCGCCGCGCCCGGTCCGGCGATATTCGTAGGCCGAGGTGCGCTTGCCATAGCCGTTCTCGGTGACGGTGAGGATGAACTCCTCGGCCGCCTCGAATTCGGCCATCCGGTCGGCGCCGAGGGTCGCCGGATTCTCATTCTCCTTCCACGGCGCCGCGCGCAGATAGGCCTCGCGCTCCTCCGACGAGGCTTCGAACCCCTTGAGGATGGACAGCGAGATGACCTCGTCGCCCTCCTGCAGACGAATGCCGCGCACTCCGGTGGCGGTTCGCGACTGGAACTCGCGGACCTCGGTGGCGGCGAAGCGGATCGCCTTGCCGTGCTTGGTCGCGAGCAGGGCGTCGTCCTCCTCGGTCAGCAGCGACACTCCGATCAGCCGGTCGGTGGGATCGCCTTCCTCGTCATTGCCGAAGCGCATCGCGATCTTGCCCGCGGTCGGAACGTTGGTGAAGGCGTCCATCGAATTGCGCCGGACGGTGCCGTGGGCGGTGGCGAACAGGATGTGGAGCTTGCCCCATTCCGCTTCGTCCTCGGGAAGCGGAAGCACGGTCGAGATGGTCTCGCCCTCGCCCAGCGGAAGCAGATTGACCATCGGCCGGCCCCGAGCCTGGGGCTGCCCTTCGGGAAGCCGCCAGACCTTCAGGCGATAGACCTTGCCCGCGGTCGAGAAGAACAGCACCGGCGTGTGGGTCGAGGTCACGAACAGATTGGTGACCGCATCCTCGTCCTTGGTCGCCATCCCCGCCCGGCCCTTGCCGCCGCGGCGCTGGGCCCGGAAGGTGGCGAGCGGGGTGCGCTTGATGTAGCCGCCGAGCGTCACGGTCACGACCATGTCCTCGCGCTCGATCAGATCCTCGTCCTCGATGCCGTCCCAGGCGGGCGCGATCTCGGTCTTGCGCGGGGTGGCGAACTGGTCGGCGATCTCGTCGAACTCGGCGCGCATCACCGCGTAGAGCTTGACCCGGTCGCCGAGAATATCGAGCAACTCGCCGATCGACACGGCCAGCTCCTTCAGCTCGCCGGCGATCTCGTCGCGGCCGAGGCCGGTCAGGCGATGGAGCCGAAGCTCGAGGATGGCCCGGACCTGGGCGTCGGACAGGCGATAGGTGTCGCCCTCCACCTCATGCTCGATCGCCTCGACCAGGGCGATATATTGGGCGATCTCGGCGATCGGCCAGTCGCGCGCGATCAGGGCGGCTCGGGCCTCGGCGGGAGAGGCGGAGCCGCGGATGATCCGGACCACTTCGTCGAGATTGGTGACGGCGATGACGAGGCCGAGCAATATGTGGGCTCGGTCGCGGGCCTTGGCGAGCTCGAACTTGGCGCGCCGGGTGATCACTTCCTCGCGGAAGGTGACGAAGGCCGAGATGATGTCGCGAAGGTTGAGGGTCTCGGGCCGGCCGCCGCGGATCGCGAGCATGTTGGCCGGGAAGCTCGACTGGGCCGGGGTGTGGCGCCACAGCTGGTTGAGGACGACGTCGGGGGTAGCGTCGCGCTTCAAATCGATGACGACTCGGACGCCCTCGCGGTTGGATTCGTCGCGAATGTCGGAGACGCCCTCGATGCGCTTGTCCTTGGCCGCGTCCGCGATCCGCTCGACCAGGGTGTTCTTGCCGACCTGGTAGGGGATGGAGGTGAGGACGATCGAACGGCGGTCGCCGCGGCCTTCCTCGACCTCGTGGCGGGCGCGCATGATGATCGAGCCGCGGCCGGTATGATAGGCGCTTCGGGCGCCGGCCTGGCCGAGGATGAGCGGAGCGGTCGGGAAGTCGGGGCCGGGGATGATCTCCATCAATTGCTCGATGGTGATCCCGGGGTCGTCCATATAGGCTTTGCAGGCGGCGATCACTTCGCCGAGGTTGTGCGGCGGAATGTTGGTCGCCATTCCGACCGCGATTCCGCCGGCGCCGTTGACGAGCAGGTTCGGGAAGCGCGCCGGGAGCACCTGCGGCTCCATCCGCGAGCCGTCGTAATTGGGGGTGAAGTCGACCGTGTCCTTGTCGAGATCCTCGAGCAGGGTCATCGCGACCTTGGCGAGCCGGGCCTCGGTGTAGCGCATCGACGCCGGCGGATCGGGGTCCATCGATCCGAAATTGCCCTGGCCGTCGATCAGCATCACCCGCATCGACCAGTCCTGGGCGAGCCGGGCGAGGGCGTCGTAGATCGCGCTGTCGCCGTGCGGGTGGTAATTGCCCATGACGTCGCCGACGATCTTGGCGCATTTGCGATAGGCCCGGCCGGGGACGAAGCCGCCTTCCTGGCAGGCGAAGAGGATCCGGCGGTGGACCGGCTTCAGGCCGTCGCGAACGTCCGGAAGGGCGCGGGCGACGATCACCGACATCGCATAGTCGAGGTAGGAGGTCTTCATCTCCTCGACGATCTGGACCGGGGAAATATCGTGGCTGTCGATGGTCGGCGGGGCGCTGGCCAAGGGAGGTTTCCTGATTGTCTGTCGTGAAGCGCCGGAGCGCGGAAGGGGTCGAGGCATGCCTAGCGCAAGGGGGCGCCGGGCGCCACCCCGCGCGCCCGTGCGCGTATGCGCGCGAGGCTTCTCCTAGATAGTCACGATCTCGACAATCGCCACCCTTGCGGAGTGGGAATTTCCGGGCTCGAAGCCCTGGCCGACTAGAATTTCCGCCGGGTCACGTCCTCCGGCTCGCAATCGCCCTGGAAGCCGCCCGAGCTCGTCAGCCGGCCGCTGATCCGGTCGATCCGGAAGCTCGCATTGTTGAGCATGTTGATCTTGATCTTGCCGACGATGTCGCGCTCGCTGACCTGAAGCTCGCGAACCCGGAACTCGCCCCTCTTGCCGCCATGGATCGGCGGCAGCAGCGCCGCCGGAACGCTCAGCATCGCCGCGCCGTCGGCCAGCCGGAAGGTGATCAGGGTGTCGATCGTGACCAGCCCCTGCCGGGTCCCATAGGAATTCGAGGCCCCGCCCCAATTGTTCCGGGTCGCCACGCTCCCGGTCTCCACCGTCGTCAGTCCCGTGCTCTCGCCCTGGCAGGAGAGGTTGAGCTCCAGCGGCGCCTGCGCGGCCGCCGGCCCCGCCAGCACCAGGCCGACCAGCCAAAGGGTGTTCTTCATTGTGCGCCTCCCCCGAGTCTCGATACGCCTTATACCGCGAGTGTCACAGTCCCGCGACTGTGCTTCGAGCGGCGGCCGTCCGGGCTGGCCGGTCGAGAAGGGCTGCGGCGCGAAGCGGCGCGGTGGCGGGCATGGCTCAGTCCAGGCCCATTTCTCTCTCGATCCGGGAGAAGGGGACAGAAGATATGTGTCTCCAGCTGCAAGGATTGACCCGAAACCGGAACAACGGCTGTTACCGCAACTCCGGGAATGTATAGGGGTTCGGCCTATCCATCGACTGGTAAGAACGGAGCGGGCAGATGCCAATGTCACTTGCCGACGAGCTGTTCTACTCGGCCGTTATGCTGGAATGCCTGTCAGGAAATGAGGTCACCGGATCGGGAACGGGATTTTTTTGGACCACTCCCGTCGCTGCAAAGGCCGAAGTTACCATGCTGGTTACAAACAAGCATGTCGCTGACGACTGCGATGCTATTCGTGCAAGATGCCATGTTGCCACTAAAACCGGCGACGAACCTTCCGGAAGATTTGCAAATTGCGAGATAAGCCTTCCCAACGGCCCGGCCTGGCAGCACCCCGACCCGGACGTGGACTTATGCGCAATCCCATTTGGAATAATCCTTAATCAGGCACTGCAGGCAGGTGAACCTCTCTTCATCAAGTCGATTCGCGCGGCTGATCTTCCTTCGGACCAAGACTGGGAGAAGTTCGACTCGATTGAAGATGTCCTAATGATCGGATGCTCGAACGGAATTTATGATACGGTGAACAATCTGCCTATTACAAGACGTGGAATTACAGCGACGCCGCTTGGTAAAAAATACGAGGGGCGTGACGAATTTATGGTTGATATGGCTTGCTTTCCCGGGTCGTCCGGATCGCCGGTATTTATCGCAACTACGACGCATCTCGACAGAGATACGATGAACTTCGTTATTCGCGGTCGATTTTTCTTCGTTGGAGTTTTGTACGCGGGACCTCAGGTCACGCACACCGGCGCAATTGTCCTGGGCCAGCAGCCGCGCGTGGAGGTGGCGGCGATGATGCATCTCGGCCAAGTGCTGCGGTCGAGCGCGCTGAAAGATCTGGAGAAGGAACTTCAGCGGCTTCACGGCCAACCGGTCGCACCGTCCTGACGGGTCGGAACAACGGGACAGGCACCTGCCGGAGGGTGACTGCCCGCCGGAGGGTGACTGTCGAAGCCGGAGAGTGACTGTCACTAGTGACTGTCACTCTTTCAGAGTCACTAGTGACTGTCACTCTTTCAGACCGGGGCGGGGTGACTGTCACTAGGCCGGAGGGTGACTGTCACTAGTGACTGTCACTCTTTCACGCCGTCAGTTGATCGTGAGGGGGTCAGAAAGCCGGCCCCTCAATCCCCCGCATCGGCCTGCCCGAACGCCGCCTCGCGCGCCTCGCCCAGCCGACGGGCCAGATCCGCCCGGGCCTCGTCGATGGCGCTGAAAATGAGGGCGCCGAACTGGCCGTCGACTTCGAGGGCCTTCAGGCGCCCGAGGAGGTCGTCGTCCAGATAGGAGACGGCTTCGGCCAGGAACCCTTTCTCATTCTCCTCGAACCAGCGGCCGATCTCGAGAGTCTCGTTCTCGGCGGCGGCGCGCGGGTCCTGGCCGGGCTCCAGATGGTCCAGCCGGACTCCAAAATTCTCGACCAGGGCGTCGAGGCGCGGCTGCATTTTCTCTTCGTTCCAGAGCCGGAGGACGCTGCAGGCGCGCTCGAACTCGGCCGCCGCCGGATCCTCGGGCGGTGCTGGAGCCGGCGCGGCCTTCCCCCCGCCGAACAGGCGCGACCAGCCCCGCGCCGCCTTGCCGACCAGCCCCGGCGACTTTTCGGGGCCGCCGGGCTCGGGATCGATCCGCCTGATCCGCACCGCCTCCTCCGGATGGAGGCGGCCGGCGGCGACTTCGCGGGCGTTGACCCGGGCCAGCTTCGCCGGGTCGACCTCGCCGTCGGTCAGCGATTCGGCGAGGAGGAAGGAGAGATGGGTCCGCCGCCATTCCTCGCGCAGCGGCCCCGGGTCGCGGCCCTGCTCGACGAGCCGCTTGTCGCTGCTCGCCATCAGCCCGTTGTGAAGGCGCAGAAGCTCGACCCGCGACTCCTCGTCCCGAAGCTGCGGGTGAAGCGCCTTGATCGCATCGTTCAGGGCGTCACAGTCGAGCGCGCCGCCGGGGTGCGAGAGGCGGCCCGACTGCATGTCGTCGATCAAGGCGGTTACTCGACTGTCCAACGTCCTTCTCCTCACCCCGAGCGCCTCGGCCGGACAGGCCGTGACGCTTCATCGGTGGACGTGGCTTCGGCGTCAATCGCTGGAAATCTCCTTGCCAGATACAGGCCAGCCCGTTAGCTTGATTGAACGTTCAACCAAGTGATCAATGGCGGAGGGCCATCGGCGCGCTCGCGGCCTTCGTCTTCGAATCCCGACATGGAGAATCCGGGCATGCCCTATATCCACTTCGCTTTCCCCCTGTTGATCTTGGCCGCGGCTGCCGACACGCCGCCTTCCCCGCCGCCGCCGCCGATCGACTGCGGCGATTCGAACCACAAGGCGCTCGATTTCTGGCTAGGCGACTGGTCGGTCTCGGATACCGCCAGCGGAGTGGTGATCGCAACGAGCCGGGTAGAGAAGATCGCCAAGGGCTGCGCCCTCAGGGAAACCTACGAGCAGACCGTGGGGCCGGACAATCTCGCGACAAGCTACGCGGGCACGAGCTACAGCGCGTTCAACAATTCGGATCGCACGTGGCGCCAGCTCTACGTCGACACTGCGGGGGCGGCTTTGAGCTACTCGGGAACGGCGGATGGGAAGAATGCCGTGCTCGAGGCCTATGCCAGGAAGCTGGGAACTCGGATGACGATGCGCGCCCGGCCGGACGGTTCGGTGCGACAGACCGGCGAGATCACGCGCGACGGCGGCAAGACCTGGGCGCCGGGGCACGACTTCAGCTACCGGCGCCGCTGAAATCCTTCGAACATGTCTTTCTGAAGCGGTGAATTCTGGTGCCAGCTACGTGCCTGACACGGACTTGCCCGCAGGGCTCATCCTCATGGGATTATTAAAAATCGGGATCGTCCGACGCCATCCCGCCAAGGCTGAGATCCCTCGTGCCTTCGTGCCTTCGTGGCCTTTGTGCGAACCCATTTCCGACGGCTGCGGCACGAGCGGATCGAGAGGAGGTCAGGAAGACGCCGGCCCCTCGATCTCCCGAACCGGCTCCACCTTGAGGCACGACCCGTCCGCGCCCGCGATCCGGACCCGCGAGCCTTCCGCGCAGTCCGGGCCGCGGCACGACCAGACGCTGTCGCCGACCTTGACCCGGCCCTCGCCGTTGACGATCGCCTGGGTGACCACCACCGTCCGGCCGACGAGGCGGGCGGCGCGGTCGTTGAGCATCGGGTCGGCGCTCGGCATCGGGTTGGCGATGTACCAGCGGCGGCCGAGATAGACGGACGCGATGGCGAGGAGGGCGAAGAGGGCGAACTGGAAGGGCAGGCCGATCCCGAAGGCCAAGGTGAGCAGGCCGGTCGCCGCCGCGGCCGCGGCGAGCCAGATCAGGAAGACCCCGGGCACGATCAGCTCGGCGATGCCGAGGAAGATCGCGCCGAGCATCCACATCCAGTGCGGTTCGAGCTCGAAGCCGTTCACTGGCCGGAGCTCCCGCTCGCGCCTCCGCCCTCGAACGGCCCGCGCCGCCGCGCCGGGATTCCGCCGGTGCCCTCGCCGCCGCCGCCGCCGCCGCCGAGCGCGTCGCGGGCGAGCTCGCCGATCCCGCCCAGGGTACCGATCAGGGCGGTCGCCTCGACCGGGAAGAGGATGGTCTTGGCGTTGGGCGAGGTCGCGAACATTCCGATCGCGTCGACATAGCGCTGGGCGATGAAATAGTTGATCGCCTGGGTGTTGCCGCCGGCGATGGCGTCGGAGACGACCTGGGTCGCCTTGGCCTCGGCCTCGGCGGCGCGCTCCCGAGCCTCGGCGTCGCGGAAGGCGGCCTCGCGGCGGCCTTCGGCCTCGAGGATCTGGCCCTGCTTCTCGCCCTCGGCGCGAAGGATGGCGGAGGCTCGGCTGCCCTCGGCCTCGAGGATGACGGCGCGCTTCTCGCGCTCCGCCTTCATCTGGCGGCCCATGGCGTTGACGATGTCGGCGGGCGGCCGGATGTCCTTGATCTCGACCCGGGTGATCTTGACTCCCCAGGCCTCCGTCGCCTGGTCGACCACGGAGAGCAGCCTCGCGTTGATCTCGTCGCGCTTGGACAGGGTCTCGTCGAGGTCCATCGAGCCCATCACGGTTCGAAGGTTGGTCGTCGTCAGCTGCATGATCGCGACGTAGAGGTCGGAGACCTCATAGGCGGCCTTGGCGGCGTCGAGGACCTGGAAGAAGACGACGCCGTCGGTCGAGACCATGGCGTTGTCCTTGGTGATGATCTCCTGGCCGGGGATGTCGAGCACCTGCTCCATCATGTTTACGCGCCTCCCGACGCGATAGAAGAAGGGCATGTAGAAATTGAATCCGGGCTGTGCGACGTTGGTGAAACGTCCGAAATATTCTATCGTATAATGATAGCCTTGGCGGACGATCTTGATGCCGGACATCAGGAACAGCACGACCAGGATGAGTAAGAAGAAAAAGACGATAGAGATGGTCATGACCGGCGTGCTCCCCTTGCGAACTCCGGCATAATGCGGGCAAGTGGGACCTCTTCCAAGCGAAATCGGGACATGACCGCCGAGCTGCGCCACTGCCGTTCCCTGCTCTTCCTGCCCGCCTCGAACCCGCGCGCGGTGGAGAAGGCGAGGGGGCTCGGCGCCGACATGGTGGTGCTCGACCTCGAGGACGCGGTGAAGCCCGCGGACAAGGCGGGCGCCCGGGCCGCCGCGGTCGAGGCCGCCGCCGCCGGCTTCCCCGGCCTGTGCGCGATCCGGATCAACTCGAGCGAGCCCTGGTACGAGGCCGATCTCGCGGCGGTGGCGGCCAGCCGCGCCGATTATGTGGTGGTGCCGATGACCCCCGGCCCCGAAGCGCCGCTCGAGGCGGGCGCGGCCACCGGCAAGCCGGTGCTCGCCATGATCGAGACCGCCCGCGGAATCCTCGCCGCCGCCGCGATCGCGCCCGCGACGGCCGGGCTGATCGCCGGCACCAACGACCTTGCCGCCGACCTCGGCCTCCGCCCCGGCGGCGACCGCGCCGCGCTCGTCACCGCGCTCCAGACGATAATCCTGGCCGCCCGGGCGGCGGGGGTCGCCGTGTTCGACGGAGTCTATAACCGGCTCGACGACCCGGAAGGGTTCGCCGCCCAATGCGCGGAGGGCAGGCGCTTCGGCTTCGACGGCAAGTCGCTCATCCACCCCGGCCAGATCGAGCCCGCCAACCGCCTGTTCGGCCCGGGCGAAGCCGAGATCGAAGCCGCGAAGCGCCTGCTCGCCGCCGCCACGGGGGGCGCGGAGCGCTTCGAGGGCGAGATGATCGAGGCCCTGCACGTCGAGCAGGCGCGCCGGGTGCTGGCCAGGGCGCGGGCTTGAGAGGCCCGGGAGGGAGCGGCGAAGTGGCCCGTCCTCTTGCCACCGGCGCTTCGGCGGCCGTAAGCGGCGGGATGGCCGTACGCTTTCTTGCCGCCCTGGCGCTCGTTCTCCTCCCAATCCTTCCCGCCTCGGCCGAGCCGGTCTCGACGGAGGCGCTGCGCCGGCATATCGACATACTCGCCAGCGACGCCTTCGAAGGCCGCGAGCCGGGGACCGCGGGCGAGCAGAAATCGATCGCCTATATCGCCGGGCAGATGCGGTCCTACGGGCTGGAGCCGGGCGGGCCGCGCAACAGCTGGTATCAGCCGCTCGAGGTGAAGGGCCGCCGGGCGGGCGACCAGACCAGCGTCTGGCGGGCGAGAAGCGGCAAGCGCCAGCGGATCGAGCTCGGCCGCGACGAGCTCGTCCTCCTCGGACGCTCGGCCCGCGAGACCCTGGCCGACGCGCCGGTGGTCTTCGCCGGCCACGGCGCGGTGATTGCGGACAAGGGCATCGACCAGCTCGCCGGAGCCGATTTGAAGGGCGCCGTCGTCCTCATCCTCTACGACGCTCCGGAGGGCGCCGGCATTCCGTCCTATCCCGAGCGGGTCGAGGCGGTCGCCGCCGCCGGCGCCGCGGCGGTGATCGGGATCATCGGCCCGGAGCTGCCCTGGCCGGTCGTCCAGCGCCTCTACGACATCGGCCAGAAAAGGCTCGCCATCCACGATCCGGCGCCGCTCGCGGGCGCGATCTCGCAGGCCGCGGCCGAGAGCCTGGTGAGCGCTTCCGGCGGCGATTTCGCCGCCCTGCTCGCGACCCCGGGGCCGAGCTTCACTCCGGTGCCGCTCAGGCTGCGCGCCAGCTTCGAGGTCGACACCGCGATCGAGACGATCAAGACCAGCAACGTGGTCGGGCGGATCCGCGGCTCGGGCGGCGGCGGCGAGAGCCTGCTCTACCTCGCCCATTGGGACCATCTCGGCCTGTGCGACAAGGAGGGGCCGGACCGGATCTGCAACGGCGCCGTCGACAATGCGAGCGGCATCGCCGCTCTGCTCGAAACCGCCCGGGCGCTGGTCGGTGGGCCCAGGCGGAAGCGCGACATCCTGTTCCTCGCCACCACGGCCGAGGAGATGGGCCTGCTCGGCGCCGAATATTTCGCGTCGCGGCCGCCCGTTCCGCTCCGCTCGATCGTCGCCGCGATCAACATGGACACGCTCGCCGTGACGCCCAAAGGCGAGAAGGTGGCGGTGATGGGACGCGGCCATGCCGCGCTCGACGCCCTCATCGACCGCACCATCGCCGAAGCCGGCCGCGGCCTCGACCCGGACGACGAAGCCGCCGCCCTCGTCGAGCGCCAGGACGGCTGGGCCCTGGCCCGCGCCGGGGTGCCGGCGATCATGGTCGGCGGTTCCTTCTCCGACATGAAGAAGCTCGGCGCGTTTCTCGGCGGACCCTATCATTCGGTGGACGACAATCCCGGCCCGGGCCTGATCCTCGACGGCGCCGCCGAGGATACCGACCTGATGATCGCGCTGGGCCGGAAGCTTGCGGATCCGGCGACCTATCCCTGGCCGAGCCCTTAGTGTCATTCCCGCTTTCGCGGGAATGGCGGGGCGGGCGGGAATGACGATCAATCGTCGTAATAATAAGGGGAGCGCTTCGCCCAGGCGGAATTGGCGTGGCGCGCGTGGAGGAGCTGGAAGGCGCGGCGGCCGAGATGATCGGGATTGGCGCCCCAGCGCGCGACCCGGATCAGCCGATGGAGCATTTCCGGCGAGCGCGGGTCGCCGGGACGGGCGCGGGCGAGAGCGAGCGCTTCCTCCCAGAGCGATGCCGCCTCGGCGGGGACCGGCCCGTCCCCATCGTAGGTCCGGAAGGCCGTCCGCTCGGCCGCCGCCTGGTCCTGCGCCGCGGCAACGAAATCGGGCAGGCGCAGCGGAAAGGCCGAACGCCCGCAGAGGCCGAGGCAGGTGAGGTCGCCCCCGCTCGCCGTCTCGCCGGACCAATAGCCGGACTCATAGGCTCCGGCCGGCGGGAACTCCTGCCGGGCGCCGGTTCCGGGCGGGACGATCATCCAGTCGGTCCAGCGGCCCTGGAATTGGACGACCGTGCCGACCGGCCGGGTGTAGTGAAAGGAGACGAGGTCGGTGCGCAGTCCGGGGAGCTTGGCCATGGCGAAATATTCGGCGAAGCGCTTTGCCTCGCCGGGGCGGGCGACGGCGATCGCCTGCCAGTCGCGGCGCATCTGCGGCAGCAGGGTGGCGAGGTCGCGGGCGGTTTGGTCGGCGGACCGGTCGTCCCGGAGCTGGACCGCCCGGGCGAAGTTGGTGAGCGCCAGGTCGAGCCTGACCGAGGCCGGAAGCGCGGGCGATCGCGACAAGGCGATCCGGGTCTCGAGCGGAAGCCGGTCGATGATCGCCCGGGCGTCCGCGCCGAGGCCGACCCAGCCGCCGCGGTGGGCCGCCAGATTGCCGTCGTTTTTGGCCCAGTCGTCGCCGACGCAATATTCGCCGGGCCCTCCGCAAAAGGCCTGGCGCAAAGAGAAGCGCGCCAGCTCGCCGAGATCGGCCGCGACCTGGGTCCGAGCCCCGGCGAACAAATTGCGCTCGCCGAGCGTCAGCGCCGGATCGGCGAGGATCGGGTCGAGCCTCGCCCGGGTCACCGCGGCCTCGGCTTTGGCGAGGGTCAGCCGGGTCAGATGATATTGGGCGGTCAGCCAGGCCGGATCGCCGCGGGGAACCGCCCGGGCGTCGGCGGCGAGGCGCTCGGCGGCCTCGTCGTCGGGCGGAGCCAGGCTCAAGGCGGCGAGCAGCCAGGCGGGATCCCGGGTGGCGGCCCAGCGCTCGCGGGCGTGATCGAGGCCGGGAGCGCCTTCGCCGCCCTGCAGGGTCTCGATCCAGTCGCCGAATTCCGGCTTCGCCGACGCCTTCGCGCTGAGCCGGAGATAATCGCGCAAGGCAAAGGCGATATCGGACTCCGCCCGCGGCCGGCGAAGCTCGCTCTCGAGCTCGGCGAGCAGAGCGTCCGGGCGGTCGCGATAGGCGAGGGCGCGAAGCATCTTGCGGACCTCGCCGAGTCCATAGGTGCCGGCGGGCGCCGCGGCGAGCTCGTGCAGGGCGGCGCGCGCCCGGGCGATCGCCTCGGGGTCGAGATGGGCGAGCGCCTCGCGCTGGAGCGAACGCACTCGAAGATAGGGCCCCTTGCTCCGCCAGGGCGACGACGGGTCCAGCCCGATCGCCGCGAACCGGGTCGCGGCTTCGTCGTTGCGCCCGTTGTACAGCGCGAAGGCCGCTTCCTGGTAGGCGCGATCGGCCTTCAGCCAGTCCGGAGCGTCGGCGATGGGCGAAGGCAGCGCCGCGCCTTCATTGCCGCAGGCGTCGAACACGGCGTCCTGGGTCTGCAGCCAGGCTCGGACGGCGGGGGAATCCTTGCCATGACGGGCCGCTCGGTCGCGCAAGGTCGCCGCCGCAGTGTCGAACGCGTCGCGGAAGCAGTTGAAGGCGACGGTGTAGTCGGGGCCGCTCCGCTCGGTAGAGATATAATAAGGGGATTCCGCCACGTTCGGAACGATCGCTCGCGCTTCCAGCCAGCCATAAACCCCGTCGTGAGGGCCGAGGCTGGTCGGCTCGCCGCAGCAAGGCGTCGTCAGCGCCGTGCCGACCTGCGGCCCGACCGGGAGCCCGTGGAGAAGTCGCCAGTCGAGATAGAGGAGGGGCTCCGGGGAATGCGCGGTGAGGATTCCGAGACGGCCGCCGAAGAGCCGGGCCCGCTCCGCCGGGCTGGTGCCGCCCTTGTGGTCGACGAAGATCGGGTAGGGGCCCGGGTCCGCCGATCCGAAGACCGGGCCGGCCACCATCGCGACCCCCGCAAGCAACGCCACGAATGCAATCCGTCCCCTCATCGACTCCCCTTCATCGCCAGCTCTCCACGTCCCGCCGCGCCCGGTCGAAATCCGCCGCCGTCCAGCTGCGCGGGTTGAACAGATAGACCCGCCGGCCCGGAGGGGCGCGAACGATCGGTGAATTGGTCGCGACGCCGAGCGCGGCTCGGCAGCGAGGATTGCGAAAATCTCCGCCCGCCGCCAGCCTTTTCCTGAGCGCCTCGCCGCCCTGGGTCATCCGGAACAGCATGGGCACGATCTCGTCCACCGGCGCCCGCTCGAGCCAGCCCTCGGTGTCGCACCAGGAGGCGAGCGCGGTCATCGACAGCCAGGTGCCGCGGGGCAAGCCGCGACGAAGGTCGGCGAGCACGTCGAGCAGCACCGCCCGCTCGGAGGCGCGCACCTCGAAATCCAGCTGCACCCGCCGGGCGGGGATGGCGGCCGAATAATGGAGGATCGCCGCGCTCGTCCTCGCCCGAAGCAGCGGAGTCCATGAGAGTGGGCGCTCATGGTCGATCTGGACATGGATCAGGGCGATCGACGGCGCCGCCGCCGACTTGAGCGGGAATTGCCGCCCGCGGGTCTGGAGGCCGTCGCCGGCGAGCTCGACGAACCCGGTCTGAACCGCGATCTCTTGCCCCGTGCCGGCGAAGCGCAGATCCTCGGGCCGCTCCCAGGCCCACAGGATAAGCGGGGAGGGGACAGGCGGCGCCGGCCGGCAGGAGCCGGCGAGGAGGAGGAGGAGGAGCAGAGGGAGCGCGCGCACTGGGTGACTTTCGCCACGTGGCGGGACGGTCGTCAATGTCCGTACTCGTCTTGAGCGGTATCTATCGGTCTCGCCGATTTGCGCAGCTCCTCCCCGAGCAAGTCTCGGGGAGGAATACTCTGCCCCGGCAATCTGCTATATCCGCCGCAGTTTTTGGTGGGGGAGCTCGGCCCGTGAAACGCATCGTCTTTTGCTTCGACGGCACCTGGAACAAGCTGGCCGTCGACACGCCGACCAACGTCGTCCTCACCGCCGCCAGCGTCGAGCGCGAGGCCCGCGACGGCACCGTGCAGATCATGCATTACGACGAAGGGGTCGGCACCGGCCGCCTCGACAAGGTGACCGGGGGAGTCTTCGGCGCCGGCCTCGTCTCGAACGTTCGCGAGGCCTATCGCTTCCTGATCTTCAATTACGACCCGGGCGACGAGATCTACGTCTTCGGCTTCTCGCGCGGGGCGTTCAGCGCCCGCACCTTCGTCGGCTTCGTCCGCCATGTCGGGACATTGAGCCGGCTCCACGTCGCCCGGATCGACGAGGCGCTCGACCTTTACGAGCAGCGCCTGAAGGGCGCTGACGGCGCCAGCGAGAAAATGCGGAGGTTCCGCGCCGATTATTCCGCCGAAGTCTGCATCGGCGACGACGACGATAACTGGCGGTGCGCGAACGTGCCCGGCTACATCAAGGGCAAGGCGCCCCCGCTTCGTATCCACTACCTCGGAGTTTGGGACACGGTGGAAGCGCTCGGGGTTCCGGGGATGTTGTGGATCAGCCGCTGGACCAACCGCGGCAACGCGTTCCACGATCCCTCGATCTCCGACTTCGTCGAAAGTGTCCGCCACGCCGTCGCGATCGACGAGCGCCGCTCGACTTTCCCGGCCACTCTGTGCGGCGATCTGACCGCTCTCAACGGCGCGAAGGGCAAGGCTCCGGACGCTCCGGACGCGCCCTATCAGGAGAAATGGTTCCCGGGCGTGCACGGATCGGTCGGCGGCGGCGGCGACATACGCGGTCTTTCCGACGGAGCGCTCGACTGGGTGCTCAAGGGCGCCAAGCTGGCCGGCCTCAAGCTCGACGTCCAGGAAGGCTCGCGCATTCACGGCTTCGCCCCGAACCCCCTGGCGCCGCTCGTCAACGTCTCGAAGCCGAAGCGGAGCCTCCTTGAGCGGCTGAGCACGGACCGCCCCGGTCCCAGCGAGATCTGGCAGGTCAGCACGGCGGCGATCCGGCGCTGGAAGGCCGACATCACCGCTTTGCCCGAAGCGAAGAGGTACCGGCCGAAAACCCTGGCCAAGGTGGCGGCCGACCTTGACGAGATCACGCTTCCCGGTCCGGTCGCGGATTCGACGATGACGACCCATCAGGTAGCGCTTCGCGACACGCTGAGCGGGATCGCCAAGCAGCATTATGGCAAGGCGGCGCTCTGGCCCGAAATCTTCGCCGCCAACCGCGACCAGATCGACGATCCCGACGAAATCTATATCGGCCAGATACTGCGTATCCCGCACCCACCGTCCGCGGAATGAGCCTCGCCGGCTTCCGCGGCCGCCGCTGGCCGAAGGCGTTGTTGTGGAGCCTGCTCGCGGCGGCCATGCTGGCCGGCATGGCGCTGCTGCTCGACCCGCTCGGAAGCTTCAACCTCCTCATGCCCAAGGACAGGGCGTCGGCGCGGGTCGCCGAAGGCGTGGCGTACGGCGCCGTGGAGCGGCTGAGGCTCGACGTCTATGCGCCTCGCGCGGCCTCGACGGGCAAGCGGCCGGTGATCCTGTTCATCTACGGCGGATCGTGGAACAGCGGCCGGCGCCAGGGCTATGCCTTCGCCGCCCGCGCGCTCGCAGCGCAGGGCTTCGTCGTCATCGTTCCCGATTACCGGCTGGTGCCGGAGGCGCGTTATCCCGAGTTCCTTCACGACTGCGCCGCGGCCCTGCGCTGGGCGAGGCGCCACGCCGGCGCCTATGGCGGCGACGGCGAGCGGATCGTCCTGACCGGCCACAGCGCCGGCGCCTACAATGCCGCGATGCTGGCGCTCGACCCGCGCCTGCTCGGGCCCGATCGGGCTGCCGTCCGGGGCTTTGCCGGTCTGGCCGGGCCCTACGATTTCCTTCCGCTCGACGACGATTCGACCCTTGCCGCCTTCGGGAGCTGGCCGAGGCCCGCCGAGACCCAGCCCATCAGCTACGCCTCGACCGGTTCGCCTCCCATCTTGCTCCTCCACGGCGACGGCGACACGAGGGTCAAGCCGCGCAACAGCCGCAAGCTGGCCGGGCTGCTCGAGGCGGCGGGGAGCGACGTCCGGCTGAAGGTCTATCCCGGGCTCGGCCATGTCGGAATCCTGACCGCCCTCGCCCTCCCGTTCCGCCGGCAGGCGCCGGTGCTGGCCGATGTGGCCGGCTTCGCCCGGGACGTGACGAGCGACACTCCCCATAACGCTAATCGATAAGTACCTTGACGGGCAGCGATAACGATCTTATCGTTTAGCGATAATAAAGCCGTTGGAGCCCATCGATGACCCGACACTATTCCGCCGCTTTGCCGATCGCCTATGTCGTGCTTCGTCTCCTCATAATCCTCAACTGGCTGTTCGGCCTCGCGATCCTCGCCCTGCTCCTCGTCATGCCCAACGAGCGCTGGATCATGAGCGCCTTCGACCTGACCCCGTCCCCGGATACGGACCGGCTGATCCTGGGCCTGCGCGCGGTCGCAATGCTCGGGCTCGCCGCCATTCCGCTCAACCATCTGGTGCTCAAGCGCCTGCTCGCGATGGTCGAGACGGTGCGGACCGGCGACGCCTTCGTCGCGGCGAACGCGGCGCGGCTCCAGGCGATTGCCTGGATCCTGGTGGCCCTTCAGCTTCTCAGCATCGTCATCGCCGCGATCGGCAAGGCGGTTTCGACCCCGGCGCATCCCGTTCATCTCGACGCCGGTTTCTCGATCAACGGCTGGCTCGCCGTCCTCCTCACCTTCGTGCTGGCCCGGGTCTTCGCCGAGGGGGCGCTGATGCGCGAAGACCTCGAAGGGACGGTCTGACATGGCGATCCTGGTGAAGCTGGACGACCTTCTCCACGCCCGGCGGATGACCCTGACCGAGCTCGCCGAGCGGGTCGGGATAAGTATCGTCAACCTGTCCATCCTCAAGACGGGCAAGGCGCGAGCGATCCGATTCTCGACGCTCGAGGCGATTTGCGACGCGCTCGAATGCCAGCCGGGGGACCTGCTCCAGTTCGAGGGACAGGCGGCTGAAGAGGCCGGCGCGGACTCAAGCGAGGACGTGGCGGCATGACCGGCACCTGGCTCCACACCGGCCTCACCTGGCTGCACATCGCCGGCGGCCTGATCGCCTTGATGGCAGGCACCGCCGCCATCGCCGGGCGCAAGGGCGGCGCCCTGCACGCCTCGGCCGGCACCTGGTTCTGCGCGGCGATGCTCCTGCTCGGAGTCACCGCGGCGATCCTGGAGCCGTTCCGCCCGGTGCCGGGATCGCCGGTCGGCGGGATCATGGTCTGCTACTTCATCCTCACCGGGTGGATGACCGCGCGCCGCCGGGAGGACCGGGCGGGCTGGATCGAGAAGATGGCCTGCGCCGCCGCTTTCGGCTTCGCCGGGCTGATGGCGTTGGGCGGCTTCACGGGCGAGACGACGCCCGCGGGCCCCGGCCCGGTCTTCGCCCTCGCGGGCATATGCCTGCTCGCCGGCATGGGGGACCTCAAGGCCATCCTGCGCAAGCTCTCTCCCGTCCAGCGTCTCTCGAGGCACCTGTGGCGGATGTGCTTCGCCTTCTTCATCGCCACCGGCTCCTTCTTCCTCGGCCAACAGGACGTCCTGCCCCAGGCGGTGCGCGGGTCACCCATTCTCTTCGTCCTCGCCTTCGCGCCTTTCGCGGTCATGGCCTTCTGGCTCGTGCGAATCCGCTTCGGTGGGGCCGTCGCCAGGCTGAAGTTTCGCGCCCCCGCGCCGCTGGTCGATGGCCCCATCGGCCGGCACGACGCCTGAGGAACCCGCCCGCCCGCTCGCAGAACAGGGAGAAGTCGCAATGACCGAGGTTTCGCCGACCCGCTTGTGGGTGATGAGAGCCGTGTATCTGTTCATGGCGGTCGGAATCGGCAACATGATCTGGCCGCTGATCGTCAGCCATGCCTCCACGGTGCCGCGAATGACCGGAGTCGCCTGGGCGCTGATCGGAACGATCGGGCTGCTGGCGCTGCTGGGCCTTCGCTACCCGCTGCAGATGCTGCCGCTGCTGCTGGTCGAGCTGATCTGGAAAATGATCTGGCTCACGGCCTTCGCCCTCCCGCGCTGGCTCGACGGCACGCTCGACGAGGGGATGCGGACCTCGGTCTTCGAGACGTCTTTCGGGCTCGTCCTGCTCCTCGTGATCCCATGGCGCTATCTTTGGGCGAACTACGCGGTCAGGCCGGGCGATCCCTGGACGCTTCGCGGGTCCAGACAGGAAAGCGGGACGGCTCGCGCCGAATCCTGAGGAGATTTGAGATGGCTTCGACCTCCGGATCAGCTTCGCCCGGCCCGACGGAAAGGCACGACCATGAAGTGCCGCTGTGGCGACTGTACGTCATGCGTGCGATCGCCCTGCTCTTCGTCGTCAGCGGTTTCTTCAATTACCTGCCCGGGCTGATCGACCCCAGCCCGACCGCGCGCGGAATGACGATCAGCATGCTCGGCGGCTTGTGGGTATTGGCCTTCCTGGCGCTTCGCCAACCGCTGCTGATGGTGCCGATCTACCTGTTCGAATTCGTCTGGAAGACGATCTGGCTGCTCGCTTTCGGGCTTCCGCAGTGGCGGGCGGGCCGGATCGATCCCCAGTTGAGCAAGGATCTCTGGGAGATCGGGCTCTTCTCGTTCGTGTTCGCGCTGATCGTTCCGTGGGGCCATGTCTGGCGCCATTATGTCAGGGCGCCGGCGGAACGCTGGCGCTGACCGGACCGGGTTTCGAAACGGGGCGCCCGGGCGTACAGGGCGCCGCATGGACCTCGACGACCAGCTTCGCCGTTATTTCGGAACCGCCGACTTCGCCGCCCTCGCGCCGGCCGCCCTCGAGGCCGGAGTTGAGCGGATGAGGGTCGATCTCGGCCTCGAGACGGACCGCGGCAACCGCTTCGCCCTCTGGGCCCTCCTCCACATGCTCGACGCCGCTCCCGACCTCGACGTCGCCTTCCCCGACGAGCACGACCGGGAGGCGGCGCGCAATTTCATGGACCTGGCGGGCCAGGCAAAGGGAACCTGAATCGCACTTCTCGCGGTTTTCGGCAGCGGCCCGCGAAGGTTCTACCTCCGAAATGGCCTTTGTAGTATTTGACTCCTGCGCTCGCCTCCCGAACGCGGAAGCGAGGGTATAGTGGACGACACGGAAATCAAGGCAGCGACCGGCGTCGCCGGACTGGACGATATCCTCGTGGGCGGGCTTCGGCGCGGCCGGCTCTATCTGCTCGAGGGCAGCCCGGGCACCGGCAAGACGACGATCGCCACCCAATTCCTGCTGGAAGGCGCCGCGGCAGGGCGAGCGCGGGCTTTACATCACCTTGTCGGAGACCGAGGATCGAGCTTCGCGAGAGCGCTGCGTCCCACGGCTGGGATTTCGCCGAGCCGAATCGAGATTTTCGAGCTGGTGCCGCCCGAAAGCCTGCTCGACGACGAGCAGCAGCAGAGCCTGCTCTATTCCTCCGACCTCGAGCTCGGCGAAACCACCAAGCGGATCTTCGAGGCGTTCGAGCGGGTGAAGCCCAAGCGAGTCGTGCTCGACAGCCTTTCCGAGATCCGGCTGCTCGCGCAGAGCTCGCTTCGCTACCGGCGGCAGATCCTCGCGCTGAAGCATTATTTCTCGCGCCAGGACGCGACCGTGCTGATGCTCGACGATCTCACCACCGAGATCAACGACAAGACCGTGCACAGCGTCGCCCACGGCGTGATCCGGCTGGAGGAGCTGGCGCCCGAATATGGCGCCGAGCGGCGGCGGCTGCGAGTCATCAAATATCGCGGCCAGCGTTTTCGCGGCGGCTATCACGATTTCGTCATCGAGACGGGCGGCGTCCGGGTCTTCCCGCGGCTGGTGTCGGCCGAGCATCAAGACTCACTTCAAGCGCGACACGGCTGACGAGCAATTCGCCCGAGCTCGACGCCCTGCTCGGCGGCGGCGTCGAGCGCGGGTCGAGCATGCTCGTCCTCGGGCCGGCGGGGACGGGCAAGTCGCTGCTCGACCCTGACCTTCGCCGTCGCCGCGGTCGAGCGCGGCGAAAAGGCGGCCATGTTCATCTTCGACGAGGAGCTCGGCCTGCTGTTCGAACGGGCGAAGGGGCTCGGCATCGACCTGCAGGCGATGGTCGACGGCGGCGGGCTGGCCGTTTCGAGCAGGTCGACGCCGCCGAGCTCGACCCCGGCGAGTTCTCGCACCGGGTCCGCTCGGCGGTGGAGAAAGGTGGCGCCCGCACGGTCGTCATCGACAGCCTCAACGGCTACCAGGCGGCGATGCCGGAAGAGCAGCAGCTCATCCTGCACATGCACGAGCTGCTGCAGTTCCTGAACCGGCAGGGCGACGAGCACCTTCCTTACCGTCGCCCAGCACGGGCTGGTCGGCGACATGAAGTCGCCGGTCGACGTCACCTATCTGGCCGACACGTCATCCTGCTGCGCTATTTCGAGGCGGCGGGGCCGGGTGCGGCGCGCGATCTCGGTGATCAAGAAGCGGACCGAGCGCCCATGAGGACACGATCCGCGAATATACGATCGGCGCCGACGGCATCACGCTGGGCGAGCCGCTCGACCAATTTCCAGGGCGTGCTTCGCGGCGTTCCCGAGCTCATCGTGAACCGCCTGCCGCCCATCGGCGACAGCGCTTGACGGACGAGCTTTCCGAGCGGGCGCTGATCCTCGCCCCGATCGGCCGCGACGTCGGTCGTGGCGCGCGCGATGCTCGGCGAAGCGGGCATTTCCGCCGCCGTCTGCGCCGACCTCGCCTGCCTGGTCGCCGAGCTGGGCCTCGGCGCCGGTTTCGCCCTCGTCACCGAGGAAGCGCTGATGCGCTCGGACCTTCGCGCGGCTGCGCTCGTGGATCGACGCCCAGCCCGAATGGTCGGACTTCCCCTTCGTCCTGCTCACCAGGCCGCGGCGGCGGTCTCGAGCGCAACCCGGCCGCCGAGCGCTTCCTGGAGGTGCTCGGCAACGTCACCTTCCTCGAGCGGCCCTTCCATCCGACCACCCTGGTCAGCCTCGCCCGCTCGGCGCTGCGCGGCCGCCGCCGCCAATATGAGGCCCGGGCCCGGCTCGAATCGCTCGCCGCCAGCCAGTGCGCCCTCACCTTGGCCAACGAGACCCTTGAGGCCCGGGTCGAGGAGCGCACCCGCGAGCATGAAGCCGCGCTCGCCCAGCTCCACGAGGCCCAGAAGCTCGAGACATTGGGCCAGCTGACCGGCGGCGTCGCCCACGATTTCAACAATCTGCTGACCCCGATCATCGGCAGCCTCGATCTTCTGCGCCGCCGGACTCCGGCCGCCGACAAGTCGCACCGGCATATCGACATGGCGCTTCAGGCGGCGAGCCGGGCCGCGACCCTCGTCCAGCGCCTGCTCGCCTTCGCCCGCCGCCAGGATCTCCAGCCGCGTTCGGTCGACATCGTCGCCCTGCTGGGGGGAATGCAGGATCTGATCAGCAAGTCGGTGGGCCCGATGGTCGAGGTCGTCGTCGACTGTCCGGCCGAGCTTCCGCCGGCGCGGATCGACCCGAACCAGCTCGAGCTCGCCATCCTCAACCTCGCGCTCAACGCCCGCGACGCCATGGCCGGCGGGGGCAGGTTGAGCATCTCGGCCCGAGCCGAGGAGGTCCTGCCCGGCCAGCGGCTCGCGCCCGGACCGTATCTTCGGGTGTCGATCAGCGACACCGGCGTCGGCATGGATGCCGCCACCCTCGGCCACGCGGTCGAGCCCTTCTTCTCGACCAAGGGCGTCGGCCGAGGCACCGGACTCGGCCTCTCGATGGTCCACGGCCTCTGCGCCCAGCTTGGCGGAACGCTGTACCTGAGAAGCAAGCCGGGGGAGGGCACGACGGCGGAGATGTGGCTTCCAGCCGCCGCCGAGCCCGCCGGCCGCGAGGAGACGGAGCAGGCGCCTCTGGTGGTTGCGCGCCGCGCCGCGACCGTCCTCCTGGTCGACGACGAGGACATCGTCCGCCGGGCCACGGCCGATATGCTGGCCGACATCGGCTATGGCGTCGTCGAGGCCGCGTCCGGCGCGGAGGCGCTCCGGCTGGTCCGCGACGGCGCCGCCTGCGACGCCGTCGTCAGCGACTATCTGATGCCGGGGATGAACGGGGTCGACCTGATCCGCCACCTGCGCGACCTCGCGCCCGAGCTTCCGGCGATGCTGATCAGCGGCTATTCGACCATCGCCGAAGGCTCCGGCTCCGAGCTTCCCCGACTCGCCAAGCCGTTCCGCCAGGCCGATCTGGCGCGAAGCGTCGCCCAGCTCCTGGCCGAGCCTGCGGCGGGCACGATCAAATTCCCGGTGGAGCGGACGAGGCGCTGAGCGCCCACATCCGGGACTACGATGAGCTCTGAGGGTTCGTCAGTCACGACTTATAATTGTTCACAACACGCTTCAGACCCTCGTGGAACGTCCCGCCGCCGAAGTTCATGACCAGGCCCAATGACAGATCGAGGAGCTTGAGATAGGTCAGCACCTGCCTCGAATGAACGGCCGCAAGCCGATCGATCGCTTTGACTTCAACGATCAGACGCCGTTCAATGAGGAGATCCGCCCGGAATGCGTCGCGGACGGAAATCCCCTTATATTCGATGTCGACCGCCTTTTGTCGTTCCACGACCAGACCGGCGCGAGCAAGGCTTGAGGCGAGCAACACCTCGTAGCAGGATTCCAGCAGGCCGGGACCGAGGTCGCGGTGGATCGCGAATCCGCATTCGATTGCCAGTGCCGCCAGTTCTTCCAGGTCGGACATGGTCATCTCCCGTCGCGAAGCCGCAGGCGCAGCGACCTTCAGATCTCAACGCAACGACGCGACGACGCGACGACGCCTTGCAATCATGACGGACGGTTGGGAGGATGCAAAATCCGCATGGCATGCGGGAGCGGCACGAACTCGTTGCGTCGTTGCGTCGTCGCGTTGAAAATTTATTGGCCTACGGCCGATGAAGGCTTGCGTCGGATGCGAAGTCGGGTCGTGCCGAAATCCGCGACCAGTATCCGTATCTGGAGGCCGCCGCTCGGCAGGCTCGCATCTGGTCAGGCCACGTCGCTTCGCCCCTCGATCTGAAGCGCGTCGCTCTCCGTCTCTTCGAGCTCGCCGCCGCGCCCCGCCAAAGCCGCCCTGAGCTGTTCGGGATCCACCGCTTTCTCCCACCGCGCCACGACGATGGTCGCCACCGCATTGCCGATGAAGTTGGTCAGCGACCGGCATTCGCTCATGAACCGGTCGACCCCGAGGATCAGCGCCATCCCCGCCACCGGCACGCTCGGGAGCACCGACAGAGTTGCGGCGAGCACGATGAAGCCGGATCCGGTCACCCCCGCGGCGCCCTTCGAGCTGAGGATCGCGACCGCCATCAGCAGCAGCTGGTCGCCGAAGCTCAGCGGGGTGTTGGTCGCCTGGGCGATGAACAAAGCGGCGAGCGACATGTAGATGTTGGTGCCGTCGAGGTTGAAGCTGTAGCCGGTTGGAACGACCAGACCGACGATCGGCTTGGGGCAGCCGGCGCGCTCCAGTTTCTCCATCAGCAAGGGCATCGCGCTTTCGGAGCTCGAGGTTCCGAGGACGAGCAGCAACTCGTCCTTCAGATAGCGGATGAGGGCGAAGATCGAGAAGCCCGCCGCCCGGGCGACCAGCCCGAGCACGACCAGGACGAAGATGAGCGACGTCGCGTAGAAGGTCGCGATCAGGGCCGCCAGGTTGACCAGGGTGCCGATGCCGTGCGCCCCGATCGTATAGGCCATCGCCCCGAACGCACCGATCGGCGCCGCGTACATCAGGATATGGACGATCCGGAACATGATCGCGGTCAGCACCCGCATCGCGCCCAGCACCCGCTCGCCGCGTGTCCCGAGCAGGGCCAGAGCGATCCCGAACAGGATCGAGACGAAGAGGA
The DNA here is from genome assembly GCA_963850005.1 of uncultured Alphaproteobacteria bacterium. Classification (GTDB taxonomy): domain Bacteria; phylum Pseudomonadota; class Alphaproteobacteria; order Sphingomonadales; family Sphingomonadaceae; genus Allosphingosinicella. The sequence goes on along the minus strand of CAWKJG010000001.1, from coordinate 710,015 downwards.
CCTGCAGGATCTGGCCCGACGTGAAGGCGCTGAAGAAGGTGTCCGGGATGATGTGGAGCAGGAAGCCGGTGATCGTCTGCTCGTGCGCCTGGCTGACATAGGTCGCCACCGCCCCCTGGTCGAGCGCGGCGGGGTCGACGTTCAGCCCGTCTCCCGGTCTCACGACATTGGCGACGACCAGGCCGACGGCGAGCGCGAGCGTCGAGAAGGTCAGGAAATAAGCCATGGCCTTCGCCCCGACCCGGCCGAACGCCTTCAGGTCCGACATTCCGGCGATTCCCGTGGTGACGGTGAGGAAGATGACCGGAGTGATGATCATCTTCACCAGCTTGATGAAGGCCTCGCCGAGCGGCTTCAGCGAGGCGCCGAAAGCGGGGTAGAGCCAGCCGATCAGGATCCCGAGCGCGATCGCGACGAGCACCTGGAAGTAGAGGCTTTGGTAGAAGGGCCTCTTCTTGGTCACGTCGCTCTCCCACAATTGGGACTGAGAATCCCGTCACTCCTGCTTGCGCGGGAATGACGGGGAAGGGAAGCTCGCGCCATTGCCGCTTAGCGCGTCCTCACCAGCGGGGCATAGTTCGGGTCCAGCTCGACGGCGCGCTTCTCGTCGGCGCGGGCTCGGCGCAGGTCGCCGCGCTGGCGAAGGACGAGGCCGCGGTGATAATAAGCCCGCGCGGATTGCGGCGACAGGCGCACCGCCTGGTCGAGATCGGCCAGGGCCCGGTCGAGGTCGCCGCGGCGGCGCCAGGCGAGGCCGCGGTTGAGATAGGCGGTCGAGGATCGCGGCGCGAGCTCGGCGGCGCGGTCGAAGGCGGCCGTCGCGCCTTCGATATCGCCCTTCCAGGCGAGCGACAGCCCCTCCGCCAGATGCGGCGCCGCCCGTTTTCGCGCGCCGAGGGCGACGCTGTCGACCGAAGCCCGGCAGCGTTCGAGACTTTGGTTGGGATCGTCGATCGTGCAGGCGTTCCAGTCGCCCCGCCGCTGTGCGCGCGACGCCCGGCGGTCGGAGAGCGAGATTTCCTCGCTCCCGATCACCGTCACCGGCACCGCCGATTCGAGATTGGGCCGCCGGATGCGCGATCCGGTGACGACGATCTGCTCGCTTTCCGACCTGGCCGCATCCGCCGCGGGCTCTTCGCTCGGCGCGGGCGCGGGCCCGTCGGTTTCGAGCGCCGGCAGGGAAACCGGCTCGGTCCGCTCGGCGGTCGCCGAAGCGCGCGGCTCAACCCGATCCGCCGCGGCCGGCGCTTTCGGATCGGCCGTCGCTCCCTTCGGCTCGGGACCGGCCGAATCGGCCAGGGCGGGCTTGGGGCGGCTCGACTCCAGGCCGGGCCGGCGCTCGCCGTCCGCGACGACCTGGTCGAACGACGTCCACACGAAAGGCAGGCCGATCGCCGCGACCAGCAAGGCACCGGCGAGGGCGCCGGCATAGGGTCGGGCCGGGCGCGACCACCAGGGGGCCGGCCGCTCCGCGCTGCGCTCTCCGGCGCCGGCCGGGGCCTCGACCCCGTCGAAACGCCGCAGGGCTTCCGAAATGGTCGCCTCGCGCCGGGCCGGAGCGGGGAAGGGCGGTCGCGGCAGCGAGGCGGCGATGTCGTCGTCGCCGTTCATCGAGGCGCGCCGCCGCTTGCGAGGCGGTCCCGTCCGGAGCGGTGGCAAGGCTGGAAAAGGCGCATCGGGCAGGACCTTATAACGAAAGCGCGGGCCGGTCGAACGCGCGATCCTGCCTCGCCATTCCCCTCTCCCGCTGGCGCGGAAGAGGGGATTGCGGACCGGCTACTCGGTGCCGGCGCCCTGGCCCTGGAGGGACCGGGCCGAGCTCGCCAGGCGGACCAGCTGGACGAGCTCGGAGCGATAGCCGAACGGGTCCTCGCCCGCGCGCCGCCGAGACGATCCCGAGCACGTCGTCATAGGTCATCGACCCGCTGTAACGGCCGCCGCGCAGCAGCTCGGCGAAGGCGGCGACGCCGGCGGCGAAGCGCGCGTCGCGCGGCGCGTCGGCGAAGCGCGCGACCTCGGACGCGCGCGTCGATCGGGGTCGAGATCAGCCGGCTGCGTGTCCGATTTCGGCAGCTTGTAGCGGATCTTGACGAAGCCATATTCGCCGCTGGCGCCGGCGAGGCTCGCGGCCGGCCGGGACCGAGTAGCGCAGGTCGCCGATCGCGCGCGGCCCGCCGACCGGCACGATCTCGTAGAGCGCGGTCACGCGTCTGGCCCGATCCGACGTCGCCGGCATCGACCTTGTCATTGTCGAAATCCTCGCGGTTGAGCATCCGCGTCTCGTAGCCGACCAGCCGATATTCGGCGACGGTCGCCGGGTTGAACTCGACCTGGATCTTCACGTCCTTGGCGATCGGGAACAGGGTCGAGGTCGCTTCGTCGACCAGGGTCTTCCGCGCTTCGGCGACCGTATCGATATAGGCGGCGGCGCCGTTGCCGTTCTGGGCCAGCGTCTGCATCAGCGCGTCGTTGTAATTGCCCATGCCGAAGCCGAGCACGGAGAGGAACACGCCCTTGCCGCGCTCGCGCTCGACGATAGCCCTTGAGCTCGTCCTGGATTGGTGATGCCGACGTTGAAATCGCCGTCGGTCGCCAGGATGACGCGGTTGACGCCGTTCGGGTCGAAGTTGCGCTCGGCCAGCGCATAGGCCTGGCGGATGCCCTCGGCGCCGGCGGTGCTGCCGCCCGCGCCGAGCCGGTCGATCACCGCCCGGATCCTGCTCCTTCTGGCTCGACCGGGGTCGGCTCGAGCGCGGTGCCGGCGCTGCCCGCATAGGTGACGATCGCGACCCTGTCGTCGGGCTCCAGCTGGTCGAGCAGCATCGACAGCGACTGCTGGACCAGCGGCAGCTTGTTCGGCGCGTTCATCGACCCCGACGTGTCGATCAGGAAGACGAGATTGGCGCGCGGCCGCGTCGCGCTGCTGGACGGCATAGCCCTTGATGCCGATCCGGACGAGCTTGCGGCCCGCGCGACCACGGGCTCGGGAAGACGGCGACATTGGTGCTGAACGGCTGCGCGGCGCTTCGCGGCGCCGCATAATCGTAGGGGAAATAGTTGATCATCTCCTCGGTCCGCACCGCCGCCGGCTGCGGCAGGACGTTGCGGTTCAGCGAGGCGCGGACGAACGAATAGGAAGCGGTGTCGACGTCGATCGAGAAGGTCGAGACCGGCTCCTCGGAGGCGATCTTGAAGCCGTTCTGAACGGTCGAGGTGAAACGGTCGCGGCCGACATCGGGGATCCGGCCGATCGAATAAGCGGGACTGGGAGCCTGCCCGGTCGAGGGGGCTCGGCGGGTCGCACTCACTGAAATCTCGTCGCTGCCGATGACCGTGATCGGCACCGAAGACTTGAGATTGGGCCGTCTTATCCTTGTCCCGGTGACCGTGATCTCGGAAGCCGCTGCGGAGTTGGCGGAGCGGAACTCTTCCTCGGTGAGCGCGGCCGGCGGAACCGCGGCCTCAGGATCGGCGGGATCGGCCGCGACGGGATCGACGGCGGCGGACTCGCCGGGCGGCGAGGCGATTTCGAGTCCGGGCTTGGAGCAGGAGGCGAGCAGTGCGGCGGCGAGGCCGATTGCGATCGCGCTGGGCAGGCGGGGCATGGATTTTTCTCCCTGGTGACAGCGGCGCATATCGTCCGCATGTCCCTTCGACGGCCCGGCGCGGGATATCCTTGGGCGACGGCGAAGATTTTTTTCGGATCGCGCCCCCGCGCACGCCCCGAGAAGGCGGGTGGAAGCGGCGCGCTGCTGGCCTGAGAGCCGTCATTGCGAGGAGCGAAGCGACGAGGCAATCCAGCTTCCGGCGCCTGAGCCGCTGGAGTGCTTCGCTTCGCTCGCAAGGACGCTTCTGTCCCGCCTGGGCTCGCACGGATCGCGCGAGCGCCACTCCGTGCCCATCCCGAAACTTGCTTCACGATGTCAAAGAGCCCTGCCGGTCCGCGACTTGGCCAGAAGAACAATATTGGAACATCTGGCCCCGATTTCTCCTACGGATCGATCCGTTTCGGAAGTTGCGGACGCCATGGCTGGAAGAGAGTCAGTCGTCCGGCTCGGCGCCCTCGGCCGCGAGCAACCGCCTGACCTCGTGCATTCGCCAGGAAACGGTCGATTCCGCGACTCCCAATATCTCGGCCGCCTCGGCATGGCTGAGCTGCTCGCCGGCGACGAGCGCCGCGCAATCGCGAAGCGCGGGCTTGAGCCGGGCGATCGCGCTCTTCAGCCAGATCGAATCGTGCAAATCGCGGCCGTCCGGCGGCCGGGCCAGCCCGGCCAGCACCGCCAGCCGATCGGTGAATCCGCCGAACGATCGCCGCCGCCGGCGCAGGTCGTGGCAGGCATTGTAGGTGATCCCGCACAGCCAGGTGCCGAACTTCGCCTCGCCCCGGAAGCTCCCGATCTTCTCGACCAGGGTGCAGCACACGTCCTGCGCGATATCGTCGGCGTCGGCCCGGGAGCCCGTCAGCCGCCACGCCAGCCCATGGACCCGGTCGTAATGCCGCCTCAGCAATTCCTCGAACGCCGCCCGGTCCCCGGCCGCCGCGGCAAGGACCAGCGCCGAATCCGGATCACCCATCCGGCACCGCCCGCGGCGAATTGGGGGAGGGGACGCGCCCCGCGCCGGGTCCGCTCGATCTCGGCCGAAGCTGCCCCTCCATTCCGCCCCCTCATCCTCTTTATGCTGATGCCTGATTTGTCCGGACGACGCCATAAGACGGTGGCGTCTCGTCGTTTCGCTGCGAACGACCTCGCCACGAAATCTGAGAGGGGCAGCCGTGTCCGAGCGTCGGCCGCACCTGCGCTTCTAAGCGCAGGCGGCCCGTTCGGAAAATCGCTTCTTTTCTACGTCAGGGCGTGTCCGCCTGTCGGCCGCCCCTCACGCCGGCGGCTCGTTGCGCAACGTGATGACGGCGTCCAGGCCGTTATCCGTCCAATCGATCTCCAGGCTTCCCCGCCGCGCCGACAGGATACGCTTGATCAGGCGCAGGCCCTGGCCGTCCGTTCGGGAATGCGCCTGAACCTGCCGGGACGAACGTTCCGACCAGCGGATGACCAGCGCGTCCGGAGTGATATTGGCTCGCACCACGATCCTGCCCTGCGATGTGAGCGCGCCGTGCTTGCTCGAATTGACCGCGAGCTCGCCGAGCACGAGCGCCAGCGCATCGGCTTGCCCCTGATCGATCACGGCGTGCGGCAGGTCTTCGACGTCGATCGGACATTCGGGGTGATCGAACGCCACGAGCAAGGCGGGCAGCAGCTCGCGAATGTCGCAGGGCGCATGCTCCTGGGCGACGAACATCGTCTGCGCGACGCCGAGCGCGCTCAGCCTGTCCCTTATCTCGCCGACGAACGCCTCCCGCTGAGGATGGCCTCGCGCCAGCGATGTCAGCAGGCCCGCGACCATCGCATAGCTGTTCTTGAGGCGGTGCCGCATCTCGGCCGCCGAGATTTCGGCGACCTCCTTCGCGAGCCGCGCGCCCGTCACGTCGCGCGAGACGGAAAGGTAGCCGAGCCAGCGGCCCTGGCGATCCTCGACCTGCGACACGGAAACGTCCCACCATCGTGGACTGCCTTTCGCGGTCGGGCAGAAGGCGTCGAAACGCACGGCACCGCTGGCCGCATCCTTCAGCGCGTCCTGGATCGACGCCCGTGCTTCCTCGGGCCAAAGGTCCGACCAGCGCTGCCCGACGACGCTGGCGAGATCGTCGATCTCCATGGCGCACAGGCCATTGCGGTTCATATATTGAACGACACCTTCACGACTGATCAGCTTGACGCAATCCAGGCTCTGGTCGAGCAGCGCCGGAAGAAGCTCGGCGGAAGTCGATCCGAAATCGAGTTCGGATTCGAACGTCGGTTCGGCCGGGTCCTTATCTTCATCGACGCCAAGTTGTTCAAGCGACAATTGGGACATCCGGCACCCTCACGAAAAGCGGGGAGCACAGGTCTCTCAGTCGCCGACCCGCCAGGAGGAGTTTAGTCGGAGATTGCCGGACCTTAACTGGATTGAGCAAGCCTAACAACCGCGGGTCCGTGGCGGCTTCGCTAATTCTCACGCCATCACCTTTTGCTCAGGAACTCCCGCCGCAATTCAGGCAACAAGATGGCCAGGGGGAAGCTGGACAAGAGCTGGGCAGTGCACTCGCCGATCACCCAGCCCGATCGGGTTTGCCTCAAAGCCGCGAAGACGAGGGTGCCGGCAGGCGCCCCGAGCGTCTCTTGCGAATTGGCGACCTCGATCGAGGTGCCGACCGCCGGGTTCCGTATCGCCAGAAGGCCCCCCGGCCCTTTGAGCGGGAAGGCCATCCCGATTTCTTCGGGCCGTTGCGCAGAGATGTCCCGGTCCTGCCCGACGACCGCGAATCCGAGGGCATCCGAACTGGCGAACAGAAGCTTGGCGACCCCGCCTAGCGTATCTACGGTTCCTGCCGAAAACCGGCAATTTGCGTGAACTGGGCCCGCAAGGGCCAAGAGGCCAGCGACGAAAACTGCGCCCAATTTTTCCGGCCTTCGAAACTGAAATTGGGACAGGTACCGGTACCTGTCCCCAATAGTCCAATAGACATCTATCGCCGAGGGAGCGGCCGGATTGAGAGCACCAGCAGGCCTCGGCCCTGAGCCATGGCATGCTCCATCAGCAGATCGCCGCTTCGGCCGTCGCGCCAAACGGCGCGGCAAACCGGCCCGTCGCTCAGCCGGCCGGCGACGAGGCCGCTTTCGGCCGTGACGCAAAGCCGGTCATCCTCGACATGCCAGCGGCCCGAGAACGGAATTGGCCCGCGGGAATAGCGCATGCCCGACCAACTGCCGTTTTCATGATATTCTTCGTGTGCGCCGGCATCCGCAGTGCCCGGCGGCTCATAGCTGAATTCCCGGGTGACAGTCACGGCTTGCCCCACAAGCACGGGTTGGACACAGGCCTCGGCCCGGCCACAATCACGGCGCGCCGCTAGTGAATACCTTCTTACTACGTCGTGCCTTCGTGCCTTCTCTCAAAACAGGGCGCCGAGGCGGCCGAGGCCTGGGCGGGAACGTCGGACCGGGTACAAGGCCAAGGGCGGCAACGCCGCGCATCCGGCGTTTCTACCTCCGGCGAAGTGTCCGACTGTTTTTGAGAGAAGGCACGAAGGCACAACGTAGAAATGGGGTGGTCGCCCTCGAGCCGGACGGGCAGGGACCATTCCGATACAGGCGCTCCCCGTTCTCCCGGGTTGGGCGCGACCTCTACCCACCCGGTATTGGGGGACCACTGCCGGGGAAGGATGGGGCGATTGCGCCCGCCCCGCCACGGCTTCGACCGCTTCTTGCCCGAGACGCCTTGGCGAATTGTGCTTTCCTTGGCATAGGCGCACATGGCCGATCCGATCCGCGCTCCCGAAATCCGCTTGGGCCTCACCTTCGACGACGTGCTGCTCCAGCCCGGCGAATTGTCGGTGCTTCCGAGCCAGGCCGACACCAGCACCCAGGTGACCCGCGAGATAAGGCTCAATATTCCGATCCTGTCCTCGGCGATGGACACGGTGACCGAGGCCGACATGGCGATCGTCATGGCGCAATTGGGCGGGATGGGGGTCCTCCACCGCAACCTCACCATCGAGGAGCAGGCGGCGGCGGTGCGGGCGGTGAAGCGCTTCGAGAGCGGGATGGTGGTCAATCCGATCACCATGACTCCCGACCAGACGCTCGCCGACGCGCTCGAATTGATGCAGAGGCACAGGATCTCGGGCATTCCGGTCACCGAGAAAGGCGGCCGCCTCGTCGGCATCCTCACCAACCGCGACGTTCGCTTCGCCGAGAATCCGCGCCAGCCGGTCGCCGAGCTGATGACCCGCGACAATCTCGCCACCGTCGGACCCGGAGTCACCCAGGAGGAGGCTCGCCGGCTTCTCCACCAGCGGCGGATCGAGAAATTGATCGTGATCGACGACGCCGGCCGCTGCACCGGACTCATCACCGTCAAGGACATCGAGAAGGCCGTCACCTATCCCAACGCGACCAAGGACGCCGCCGGGCGGCTTCGGGTCGCCGCGGCGACGACGGTCGGCGACAAGGGCTTCGAGCGCTCCGAAGCGCTGATCGACGCCGAATGCGACCTCATCGTCATCGACACCGCCCACGGCCATAACCGCGAGGTCGCCGCCGCCGTCGAGCGGATCAAGAAACTGTCCAACGCGGTCCAGATCGTCGCCGGCAACGTCGCCACCGGCGAGGCGACCAGGGCGCTGATCGGAGCGGGAGCGGACTCGGTCAAGGTCGGCATCGGCCCGGGCTCGATCTGCACCACCCGGGTCGTCGCCGGAGTCGGCGTTCCGCAGCTGACCGCGATCATGGACTGCGCCGATGCCGCCGCCGCCTCGGGCACCCCGATCATCGCCGACGGCGGCCTTCGCACCAGCGGCGACCTCGCCAAGGCGCTCGCCGCCGGCGCCTCGACGGTGATGGCGGGCTCGCTTCTCGCCGGCACCGAGGAAGCGCCGGGCGAGACCTTCCTCTACCAGGGCCGCTCCTACAAATCCTACCGCGGCATGGGCTCGGTGGGGGCGATGGCGCGCGGCTCGGCCGACCGCTATTTCCAGCACGACATCAAGGACCAATTGAAGCTCGTCCCCGAGGGGATCGAGGGCCAGGTCCCCTATAAGGGCCACGCCAAGGACGTGATCCACCAGCTGGTCGGCGGCATCAAGGCGGCGATGGGCTATACCGGCGCCGCCACGCTCGAGGCGCTGCGCGCCAGGGCGAAGTTCGTTCGAATCACCAATGCCGGCCTCCGCGAAAGCCACGTCCATGACGTCGCCATCACCCGCGAAGCCCCCAATTATCCGACGTCGGGCTGAGCCATGACCCCGGCGGCCCGAGCCGAGGCGGCGATCGAGCTTCTCGACGAGATCATCGCCGCGGCCAAAGGCGGGGGCGCCGCCGCCGACACCTTGATCGCCCGCTATTTCAAGACTCGCCGCTATGCGGGCTCGGGCGACCGCCGGGCGGTGCGCGAGCTCGTCTACCGCGCCATCCGGGCCTGGCCGGAGCCGCCCGCGTCGGGCCGCGCCGGGATGCTCGGACTGGCGTCGCAGGATCCGGCGCTGCTCGCCGTTTTCGACGGCTCGCCGCACGGCCCGGCCGAAGTCGCTCCCCGGGAAAAGGGCCTTACGCCGCGCTCTTCGGCCGTTCCGAAATGGCTCGTCCGCCGGTTCGATCCGGCCGTTACTCCGGCCGATCTCCAGTCGCTCCTCGGCCGAGCCCCGCTGGACCTGCGGGTCAACCGGCTCCGCGCCGAGCGCGACGACCTCCTGCCGGCCTTTCCCGGATCGATCCCGACGCCGCTGTCCCCGCTCGGCCTCCGCCTCCCCGATTCGATCCCGGTGGAGGAGAGCGAGGCCTGGGCCTCCGGACTCGTCGAGGTCCAGGACGAAGGCAGCCAGCTCCTCGCCCTCGCTTGCGCCGCCGCGCCCGGCGAGACCGTGCTCGACCTCTGCGCCGGCGCCGGCGGCAAGACCCTCGCTTTGGCCGCCGAAATGCGCAATTCGGGCCGCCTCGTCGCCTCCGACACCGACCGCGGCCGCCTCTCGCGGATGGACCTTCGACTGAGACGCGCCGGGGTCACGATCGTCGAACCGCGATTGCTCGACCCGGGCCGCGAGCGGGAGGCTCTGGCCGACCTGATCGACGCCCCCGACCTGATCCTGGTCGACGCCCCCTGCTCGGGCACCGGCACCTGGCGGCGCAACCCGGAGCTGCGCTGGCGGCTCGATCCGCAGCGGCTCGCGCAATATGTGAAGCTCCAGGCCTATCTGCTTGACCTGGCGGCGGAACTTATCCGGCCTGGAGGGCGTATCGTCTATGCCGTCTGCTCGCTCCTCGCGGACGAGGGGCGGGACCAGGCGGCGGCGTTCGAAGGCCGTTCAGCCATGGTTCCGGAAACGCTCGCCATCACGGCAGGACGGGCCGCCGGCTCGGGGCGAATCCTCACCCCGGCGAAGGACGGCACGGACGGCTTTTTCGTCGCGCGGTGGCGGGCGCCATGCTAGACCATCCGGCGACAGGATCATGGAGTTACTGATGCGCCTTACCCCCATCGCCCTCACCGTCGCCATCGCCCTGGCGACCCTGGCGAGCGCCGGCCAGGGCCAGAAGCCCGACGACCAGATCGACGCCCGTTCCGTCGCGCTCACCCAGCAGGGGCAGGCGCTGGCCGCCCAGTCGCGCTACCAGGAAGCGACCGACCTGCTCGAATCCGCGCTCGTCGTCGATCCGCGCAACCGCCAGGCCTATATCGGCCTCGCCCGGTCCGCGCAGGGGCTCAAGCTCCCCGGCAAGGCGATCAAATTCTATTTCGAGGCGCTGAAGCTCGAGCCCAACGACGTCGCCGCGCTCGCCGGCCAGGGCGAGGCCCTGGTCCAGCGCGGCGCGGTCGAGCGGGCCAAGCAGAATCTCGCCCGGATCAAGACGCTCTGCACCAATCCCTGCCCGCAGGCGACCCAGCTCGCCGCCGTCATCGCCAAGGGTCCCCCGCCCGAGGTGATGACCGCTCAGCGGCCCGACGTGGGCGCTCCGCCGAAGCCCTGAATATCCTCCCCGCCGCGTAGCGGTGGGGAGGGAACGAGGGTGGTGCAGGGGTAGCTGCCGGGACTCCTGCCAATTACCCCTCCACCAGGCTTCGCCTGGTCCCCCTCGCCATCTTTCGATGGGGAGGATTCAAGCGTCCATCGCGCGCGCCACGCTGACGAATTCCTCGATCGAGAGCGTCTCCGCCCTGCGCTCGGAGTCGATGCCGAGGCCCGCCAGCGCCTCCAGCGCGCCCTCCAGCCCCTTCAGGCTCTGCCTCAGCATCTTGCGTCGCTGCCCGAAGGCGGCGCCGGTAAGGCGCTCCAGAGTTGCCGCTCGCACTCCCTCGGGCGCGGCCTTCGGAACGATGTGGACCACCGCCGACATCACCTTGGGCGCCGGCACGAAGGCGGAGCGGTGGACCTTCATGGCGATGCGCGGCTCGCTCCGCCACTGGGCGAGCACCGCCAGCCGGCCGTAGGCGCCGGTGCCGGAGCGGGCGACGATCCGCTCGGCCACTTCGAGCTGGAACATCAAGGTCAGCGACCTCCACCAGGGCGGCCAGTCCTGCCCGCTCAGCCAGCGGACGAGCAAAGCGGTTCCGACATTGTAGGGCAGGTTGGCGGCGACGTGGGCGCCCGCGCCGGCTTCCAGCGCTTCGTCGATCGCCAGCGCGTCGCCTTCGATCACCCGAAGCCGTCCGGCGGTCGCCTCGGCGACCTCGGCCAATGCCGGCAGGCAGCGCCGATCGCGCTCGACCGCGACCACCTCGGCTCCGGCCCTGAGCAGCGCCCGGGTCAGCCCGCCCGGGCCTGGGCCGACCTCGTAGACCCGCGCTCCGGCGAGATCGCCGGGCACCCGGGCGATCCGGTCGAGCAATTGCTCGTCGAGCAGGAAATTCTGGCCGAGCGACCTGGCGGCCCTCAGCCCGTGCCGCGCGATCACCTCGCGCAGCGGCGGCAGGGGAGTCACGCCGCCGCCAGCCGAGCCGCGCAGGCGGCGGCCATCTTCAGTGCCGCCAGCATCGCGGTCGGCTCGGCGCGGCTCTGGCCGGCGATGTCGAAGGCGGTGCCGTGGTCGGGCGAGGTGCGGACGATCGGGAGGCCGAGCGTGATGTTGACCCCTTCGTCGAAATGCAGGGTCTTCAGAGGCACAAGCGCCTGGTCGTGATAGAGGCAAAGCGCGGCGTCGTAGGTCGATCGCATCCGCGCGTGGAACATCGTGTCCGGCGCGTGCGGACCGGTGACCTGCGCGTCCTCCTCGCGCAGCCGGTCGATCGCGGGGATGACGATTTCGATCTCCTCCCGGCCCAGCGCCCCGCCTTCGCCGGCATGGGGATTGAGGCCGGCCACGGCGAGGCGCGGCCGCTCGATCCCGAACAGCCGCCGAAGCGCTCGGATCGTGGTCCGGCCGCGCTGGACGAGGAGCTCGGTGGTCAGCATCCCGGCAACGTCGCGCAGAGCGATGTGGGTGGTGACCGGAACCGTGCGCAAGGTCGGGCCGGCGAGCATCATCGCCACCATGTCGGCCGCGATCCCGCAGCGCTCGGCGACGAACTCGGTCTGGCCGGGATGGGTGAAGCCGATCGAATAGAGCTGCGCCTTGGAAACGGGGCCGGTGACCAGCGCCGAGCTTGCGCCCGAACGGGTCAGCCCGACCGCGAGCTCGAGCGCGTCGAGCGAGTTGCGGGCGCCCTCGAGCGTCGGCTGGCCCGGCCGGGTCTCGCCGGCCGCGTCGATTCGGATGACGGGAAGGGCGGCGTCAAAGCAGGCGGCGGCCTCGTCCGGGCCGGCGACCACCTGCAGCGGGCCGCCCCAGACCGCGCGCAGCGCCTCGGGCGCTCCGACCGCGAAGAAAGGCGGCAGCGAGTCCGCAACCCGCCGCTCCCAGGCCTTGGCCGTGATTTCGGGGCCGATCCCCGCAGGATCCCCGAGCGCGATGGCCAGGGGTGCGATCACGAGAGCAACCGGCTAGCGATAGTCGACCACCGCGTCGCGCCTGAGGTCGCGCAGGAAACGCCGGGCGCGCAGATTGACCCGGTTCTCGGCGATCGAGTTGTAGACCGTCTCGAAGCTGACGTTGCTGACCGGATCCGGATCGTCGCGGCCGCACAGCACCAATATGCTCACCCGGTCGTCGGCGGAGCCGAAGGCCGGCGTGGCCTGGCCGAGGGCGAGGGCGAGAAGGGTCTGCTGAAGCTGCGGCGGCAGCTCGCGGACCTTGACGTTGTCGTTGGTGATGACCTCGGCGCCGATCGGAATTGCCGCCGCTTCGGCGCCGCCGCAACCGCCCATCGTCTGGGTCGCGCGCAAAAGCCCCTGCACCTTCTCCTCGACGACGTTCTTCGGGCTGCCGGGAGCGAAGCGGACCGTCATCTGCTTGAGGCTGAGGACGGCGTCGCGCGGATCGGCGGTGAGCACCTGCCTCGTGTCGGCGACCTCGATGATCGAGAAGCCGCCGGGGATCGCGATCGGGTCGCTGACGCTTCCGACCGGGAGCGACTGGACCGCGCCGGCAAGCGCCTCGGGCAGCTGGGCCGAGCGGACCCAGCCCAGATCGCCGCCGACCGCGGCCGTCGACGCTTCCGAGAATTGCCGCGCATAAGCGAGGAACGAGGCGCCGCCGCGAAGCTGCTGGACGATTCGGTCGGCATTGGCGCGCGTGGCCGCGGCCGTTTCCGGGGTCGCCGAGAGGAAGATTTCGGAGACCTTGAACTCCTGGGTGCCCTTGGCGGCGTTGAGCCGCTCGATGACCGAGGTCACTTCATCTTCGCTGATGTTGACGAACGGCTCGATCTTACGGCTCTGCAGGCGAGCCCAGGCCATCTCGCCCTGGATCTGCCTTTTCAGGGTCTCCGGCGAGGCGCCGTTCGAGCGCAGGAACTCGGCCATCTGAGCGGGCGTCATCTTGAATTGCGTCTGGGCGTAGCGGGCGAAATACTGGTCGACCTCGGCTCTGGTGATCTTGATGTCGGCCTGCTCGGCCGCCTGGATCTGGAGCACCTCGTCGACGAGGTTGCGAAGCACCTGCTGGCGCAGGCGCGGCAATTCCTCGGCCGGAATCGGGCCTCCGGCCGCCATCGCGATGATCGCGAGCCGGTGGTCGACCTCGGTCCGGGTGATGACGGTGCCGTTGACGATCGCCGTCGCCTTGCGAAGATTGGGATCTTCCTCGGTGATGAACTGCGGGTTGGCGGGGATGTTGAGGCTCGCCGCCGGAGCGGTCGGCGCGGGGTCGCTGACGGTTTGCGCAAAGGCCGCCGCGGCGGCCATTGAGCCGGCCAGCAGGAGCGCCGCCCCGTGATAAATGCCGAGCTTCATCATTCCTCCAATTAATGCAGGTCGCTAGCGATGCCTGAGATAGGCTGAACCCCAGCTTACGGGTGCATCTTTAGCGTCCGAGATTCTTCAGCGCCACCCGGAACTGGAAGGTGTTGCCGCGGTCGATATCGCCGACCCTGTCGTAATCGCGGCGCCAGGTCACCCCGATCTCGAGGCAATCGTCGTCATAGCTGATTCCGATCCGATGCCGAACCGGCTCGTAGCCGTCGGCCTGGGACAGCGGGCTTTCCTTCGCGTCGGTGAGGTCGATCACGGTCGAGCCGAAGATCGACCAGTAGCGGGCGAAGCGCACCCGGCCGCCGAGCCTTATCTCCTCGCGGTCGCGCAGATCCTCGATCGACGGGTCGATGTTGCGGTCGAGGCGGAGGTAGCCGACCGTCGCATAGGTCTGGCGGCCGCCGACCACGGCGTCCACTTCGTTGCGCCTCAGCGCCAGGTTTTCCTTGTCGATCCGGAAGCGGTGGACGAGGTTGAGCTTGCGGCCGACCTTGACGTTGGTCCGGCCGACATAATCGGAGAAGCGGCCGGACAGTCCGGTGCCGGGCGGAAGGATGCTCGGTTTGTCGTCGAGCCGATAGCTCTGGCCGATCGTCGTCCTGACCGCGATCCCGGGCAGATCGAGCCCCCAGTCGACCCCGTAGGTCACCCGCGGTCCGTTCTCCCAGCGGTCGTAGCCGGGGAAGCGGTTGAGGGCGAAGAGGTTGCTATCCTCCAGGTCCACCGCCCGGGCGTCCTCGTTCGGAACCTCGAGATTGTCGCTTGCTCCGGACGCGACCAGCTGGAGTCGGGGGGTCAGCCGCTGGGTGCCGCCCATGAACGGCCCGACCAGAGGCCAGCGAAACTCGGCCGCGAGCGCTCCGATCGCCCGGGCGTGCCATCCTTCCTCGCCGCGATAGATGATCGTGTCGGTGAGCAGATTGTCGCTGCTGTGATAAAGGTCGCCGCGCGCATAAGCGGTGAGCAGCATCTCCTGGCCCCAGGGCGTGAGGCTCCGCCGGTCCCAGCGCGCCCCGGCGAAGGCGCGCTGGGTGTCCTGGCCGCCGGTCCTGAGAATGGCGAGGCTGTTCGCCTGAAGCTCGACCCGGCCGCCCCAGATCTTGCCCGGCATGCGCCAGCGCGCGTCGATCGCGGGCAGGGCGACCGGCTGCTGGCCGGCGACGTCGGTGACTCGCAGGCCCTGGAAGGCCCAGCCGGCGATGGAGATGTAGCTGTCGGACGTGATCCGCTCGGCTTCGATCACCGAACGCAGCCTGGTGTCGCGCGAAATGTCGTAGCGGCGGAGGAAGGTTCGGTCGGTGACGTAGCGGCCCGAGGCGGTCACGCTCCAGATCGGGCTGAGCTGAAGGCGACCATTGCCCTCGAGATAGGCGCGCACCCCCTCGTCCTTGAGGGTGGTGACCGGCACGGTGATCGGGATCCGCGAACCGTAGGTCAGATAGGCGCCGAGCTGGAAGGCGCCGAGCCCGGTCAGCTGGCGGTAGCGGCCCTCCAGCATCGGCGCCACCTCGGTATAGACGTGCGGAGTGATCGTGGCGTCGCGATCGGGCGCCAGCTTCAGGTAATAAGGCGCCGACAGCTCGAAGCCGTTGCTCGAGCTGACCCTTATGTCCGGGACGAGCAGGCCGCTGCCGCCGCCCTCGCTCCCGTCCGGATGCGAGAGGAAGGGCAAAGCGGCGATTCGCGCGCCGAGCAGGTTGAGCGAGGCGCCTTCGTAGCGGATCCGGTGCTTGACCGGGTCGTGCACGACCTTGACGGCGTTGATCTGCCAGGTCGGGTTCTTCGGGCAGCCTTTGTGGTTCACCACCGCGCAAGGCGAGTAGGCGGCGCGGTAGAGGGTCGTATAGCCGTCCTTGCGCTCCGCCTTGTCCGCGGCGAGGCGGCCGCCGTCGGCGAGCACCAGAAGCATGTTCTGAACCACGCCGTCGCGAAGCGCATCGGTCAGGACGACGCTGTCGGCATAGACTATGTCGCCGCCTGGGTTGACGACCCGGACATTGCCCTCGGCCCTGACTTCGTCGGTGGCCCGGTTCCAGGTCACGCGTTCGGCGCGCAGCCTGTTGCCTTCGCTGTTCATCCGCACGTCGCCGCTCGCGGTCACGACCTGGGCCTCGCTGTCGTAGCTGAGCTCGTCCGAGCTGAACGCCACTTCCCGCGCGTCCGCGGTGGGCGTGGCGGCGGCAGGATCGTCGCCGGGCGGGGGTCCGTCATCCTGCGCGAGCGCCGCGCCGGGGGCGGCGAGCAGCAACGGCAGCGCGGTCAGGCAGATGAGATTGAGCTTCTTCACATTCCCCGCCGCCAGAGCACGCGCGACCTCCCGCGCCTATCGCATTGGAATGGCGAGGGAGCAATGGCGCAAGGTGGGCGGGATGACGGGGCCCCCCTTTGCAGCGGCGGGCCGAGCGCCTAGAGGCAATTCCCAAAGCCAGGAGCAAAGCAACGCCCATGAAAATCAGCTTCGCCAGTGAGCGCCCCGCCGGCGCCTATACGCTCGCTCTTCCGGTGTGGAGCGAGGATATGGTCGCCGATCGTCTCGGCGGCCTCGACCCCGCCTCCCGAGCCGTCGCCGCCCGAGCCGCCGAGGCCCAGCGCTTCGAGCGCGAGGCCGCCTCGATCGCCGAGACGTTCGTCGCGGAAGGGGAGGGCGCCCGGCGGCTGCTTCTGATCGGGCTCGGCGATCGCCGCCAGGACGACGGCCTGTTCGAGAAAGTCGGCGGTGCGCTCACCGCCCGGCTGCTGACTTCGGGCGAGACCCGGCTGGTCGTCGACCTCACCGGTCTCGGCCTCGACGGCGAGGCCGCCGCCCGGATCGGGCTCGGCGCGGCGGCGCGCAGCTGGCGCTTCGACCAATATCGCACCAAGCTCACCAAGAAGCAGAAACCGACGCTCGAGGAAGTGGTCATCGTCGGCGGCGGCGACTCCGGTTCGGCCTGGGCCGAGCGCTCCGCTTTGCTCGGCGGCCTTTCCCTGACCCGCGAGCTGGTCACCGAGCCCGCCAACATCCTCTACCCCGAGACCTTCGTCGAGCGCTGCCGGGAACGGCTGGAGCCGCTCGGAGTGGAATTCGAGGTGCTCGACGAGGCGCAGATGCGGGAGCTCGGAATGGGCGCCCTGCTCGGAGTCGCCCAGGGCTCGGTGCGGCCGCCGCGGCTGCTGGCGATGCGCTGGAACGGGGCGGCCAGCCCCCACGCCCGGCCGGTCGTCCTGATCGGCAAGGGCATCACTTTCGACACGGGCGGAATCTCGATCAAGCCCGCGCTCGGCATGGAAGCGATGAAATGGGACATGGGCGGCGCCGGCGCCGTCGCCGGAGCGATGGCCGCGCTCGCCGGCCGCAAGGCCAAAGCCAATATCGTCGGAGTCTGCGCGCTCGCCGAGAACATGCCCGACGGCAACGCCCAGCGCCCGGGCGACGTCGTCACCTCCATGTCCGGCCAGACGATCGAAGTGATCAACACCGACGCCGAAGGCCGGCTCGTGCTGTGCGACGCGATGACCTGGGCCCAGCGCCAGTACAAGCCCGAGGTGATCGTCGACCTCGCCACCCTGACCGGAGCGATGATCATCTCGCTCGGCCACGAATATGGCGGCCTGTTCTCGAACGACGACGGCCTCGCCGGCCAGCTGACGGCCGCGGGCGCGGCCAGCGGCGACAAATTATGGCGGATGCCGCTCGGCGATCCCTACGACAAGCTCATCGATTCGCCGATCGCCGACATGAAGAATGTCGGCCCGAGGGAAGGCGGCTCGATCACCGCCGCGGTCTTCCTCCAGCGCTTCGTCGAGACCGGGGTGAAATGGGCCCATCTCGACATCGCCGGAATGGCCTGGGCGGACAAGGCCGGTCCCCTCTACGACAAGGGCGCGACCGGCTACGGAGTCGCCCTGCTCGACCGCTTCGTCGCGGCGAACTTCGAGGGGTGATCATGCCGCGTCATCCCGGCGAAAGCCGGGATCCATGAACACCGCGCTCCGATTGTTTCCGCGAGCGCCCGCGTTCATGGATCCCGGATCAAGGCCGGGATGACGAAGAAATGATCGTCGACTTCTACCACCTGACCGCCTCGCCGCTCGAGCGGGTGCTTCCGAGCATCGCCGAGAAGGTCGTGGCGGGAGGCGAGCGATTGCTGGTGGTGGCCGAGCCCGTTCTCCTCGCCCGCCTCGACGAGCAATTGTGGAGCTACGCGAAGGACAGCTTCCTGCCCCACGGCCGCGAGCGGGCCGAGACCCAGCCGGTCCTCCTGTCGATGGAGCCGGCGGCGGCCAATGGGGCGACCAACATAGCCCTGGCCGACGGCCGCTGGCGCGAGGAGGCGCTGGGCTTTGCCCGCACTTTCTACTTCTTCGACAACGACGGCCGCGACTCCGCGCGCGAGGCCTGGCGCGCGCTCAAGGGTAGGCCCGAGGTCGAGGCGCGCTACTGGAAGCAGGACGAGCGCGGGAAATGGGTGCAGGGTCCGTAAAGCTCCGTCATCCCGGCGAAAGCCGGGACCTCGGGGAGATCCGCCGAGCGTCCTTGTCCTGAGGTCCCGGCTTTCGCCGGATGACGGGAAGGGGAATTGCCCTTTCCCTCCACTCCCCCTAGAGAACCGCGCAAATCCCCTCACACATACGGAGCATTGAGCCGGCCATGGCGACCGAACGCACTTTCTCGATCATCAAGCCCGACGCCACCCGGCGCAACCTCACCGGCGCGATCACCGCCAAGCTCGAGGAAGCGGGCCTTCGGGTCGTCGCCTCGCGGCGAATCCGAATGACCCGCGAGCAGGCCGAGGGCTTTTACGGGGTCCATCGCGAGCGGCCCTTCTTCAACGACCTCGTTGCCTTCATGACGTCAGGCCCGGTCGTCGTTCAGGTGCTTGAGGGCGACAACGCCGTCGCCCGCAACCGCGAGGTGATGGGCGCCACCAATCCCGCCAATGCCGACGACGGAACGATCCGCAAGGATTTCGCCGAATTGATCGAGGCGAACAGCGTCCACGGCTCCGACAGCGCCGAGAATGCGGCGATCGAGATCGACTTCTTCTTCAAGCCCGAAGAGGTGGTGGGCTGACCGTCATTGCGAGCGAAGCGAAGCAATCCAGCGCGGCGCCTCCGCCCGCTGGATAGCTTCGTCGCTTCGCTCCTCGCAATGACGAACCGGCCTATTTGGCTCTCGCCGCCCAAAGCGCGTCGAGCCGCTGTTGCGCCTTGGCCGCCTCCGTCCGCCCGATCAGGGATAGGCCCTTGAGCTCCACGTCGCTGCCGCCGAACAGGCCGCCGCCACTCTCCTGGTAGCCGACGTCGTAGAGGGCAGTGTCCGTGAAGGTGCGGCGGTCGGCGACGAAGCGGGTGGTGATGGCCACCGGCATCCGCGCATCGCCGCGGACCTTCTCATCCTTCTCGCGCGCCTTCCTGATCGCGCGTTTCACCCATTCGGCCTCGATCCTGGGCTCGGTCGTGTCGAAGCCGCCGAGGCCGAAGGCGGACGGAAAGAGCAGGGTCTGGCTCTGGATCGCCTGGTCGGGGTCGTGAGCCGTCAGCGCGAGGCGCTTGCCGCCTCCGCTCGACTTCAGAAGGAGGATTCGTGACACATTTGCCTGCTGCGCCTTCTGGGCAACCCGCTCTGTCTCGGCCGCGCTGCGCTCGGACCAGCTGTTCCACAGCGCCAGGCCCGAAATCAGGACTCCGACCACCGCAAGGACCTCGCCGAGCGTGATCCAGCGCCGCCGGATCGCCGCCGCTTCCTTGCGCTCCGCCGGCGTCTGTGGGTCGTCACTCATGGTTTCCGGTCTCCCGAAATGATTTCGCGGCGCGGAAGGAAGCGGGCCGCGAAGGCGTCCAGAGTCTCGGGGTAGAGCCGGTGCTCCTCCTTGAGAACTCGATCCGCCAGCATCTCGGCCGTCTCGCGCTCGCGCACCCGCACCCTGGCCTGGGCGAGCACAGGTCCTCCGTCGAGCTCGTCCGTCACCAGATGAACCGAGCAGCCGACCCAGACTTCGCCGGCCTCGAGCGCCCGCCGGTGCGTGTCGAGGCCCTTGTAGGCGGGCAGGAGGGAAGGGTGGACGTTGAGGATCCGGCCTTTCCACTTGTCGATAAACTCGCTCGACAGGAGTCGCATATAGCCGGCGAGCGCCACCAATTCGACGTCCGCCTCGCGAAGCGCCAGGTCGAGCAGATGGTCGAATTCCTCGCGCTCCATCCCCTTGTGGCTTTTCGTCCAGGTCGGAACGCCGAGCCTCCGGGCGACGACGAGGCCGCGGGCTTCCGGAACGTTGGAGGCGACCAGAGCGAGGTCGTAGCTACGCGCCTCGCGTCGCTTATATTCGCTGAGCGCGACCATGTTGGTGCCGCGCCCGGAGACGAGCACTCCGACTCGCACCCGATCAGCCATGGTGGGTCGCGGTCCAAGCCCCCCGGGCGCTCCAGCTTCCGGCGGAACCGGCGACGGTGCAACCCTTCTGCCCGCTTTCGATCCGACCGATCTGGAATACGGTTTCATTCTTTTTATCAAGAGCCTGGACAACGGAGCTCACATTGTCTTGCGACACGACCAGGGCCATTCCGATGCCGCAATTGAAGGTTCGCGCCATCTCTTCCGGCTCGATATTGCCCTGGGCCTGGAGGAAGGCCATCAGCCGCGGCTGCGGCCAGGCGCCGGCGTCGATATGCGCGTGAAGCCCTTCCGGAAGGATCCGAGGCACATTTTCGAGCAGCCCGCCGCCGGTGATGTGAGCCAAAGCGTGGACCTTGCCCGCCCGGATCAGCGGCAGCAGCGGCCGGACATAGATCCGGGTCGGCGCCATCAGCGCCTCGATCAGAATCACTTCCGGATCGAACAGGGCCGGCCGATCCAGCCTCCAGCCGCGGTCGGCGGCGAGCCTTCGAACCAGCGAGAAGCCGTTCGAATGGACGCCCGACGAGGCGAGGCCGAGGATGACGTCGCCCGCCGCCACCTTCGCGCCGGTCAGCGCTTCGTCCCGCTCCACCGCGCCGACGCAGAATCCGGCCAAATCGTAATCGCCCTCGGCATACATGCCCGGCATCTCCGCCGTCTCGCCGCCGATCAGGGCGCAGCCGGCCTGGCGGCAGCCCTCGGCGATCGAGGCGATCACCCGCTCGGCGATCGCTCCGTCGAGCCGCGCGCAAGCGAAATAATCGAGGAAGAAGAGCGGCTCCGCCCCCTGCACGATCAGATCGTTGGCGCACATGGCGACGAGGTCGATGCCGACGCCGTCGTGGCGGCCGGACTCGATGGCGAGCTTGAGCTTGGTACCGACTCCGTCATTGGCGGCGACCAGCAGGGGGTCGCGATAGCCCGCGGCCTTGAGGTCGAAGAAGCCCCCGAAGCCGCCCAGCGAAGCGTCGGCGCCCGGCCTCGCGGTGGCCTTGGCAAGCGGGGCGATCGCTTTCACCAGCGCATTGCCGGCGGCAATCGAGACGCCGGCCTTGGCGTAAGTATAACTTTCGTCGTCGCCCATCGCCGCCGACTAGCCACATCGCGCTTGGATTTCCACGCTCAACTCGCCAAAAGGCGGGCGTGAAGCTGACTGGCCGTCTTCCCCTCATCGTCCTCGCCGCCATCGCCTCGCTCGTCGTTGGTGGGGCGGTCTGGGCGCAGCTGGAAGGCGCCGATCGCGGGGTGCCGCCGATCGACAGCGCCAGCACCTTCGAAATTACCGGGATCGAAGTCGATGTCGGCGCCGACAATGCCGACAAGGCGCGCGAGGAAGGCTGGCGGCAGGCCCAGCAGAAGGGCTGGAAGGCGCTCTGGGCGAAGACCAACGGCCGGCCGATCGAGCAGGCGCCGGGGCTCACCGACTCCGCCCTCAACGGAATGGTCGCGGGGATCGTCGTCGAGGCCGAGCAGATCGGCCCGAAACGCTATATCGCCACTCTGGGCGTGCTGTTCGACCGGGCTCGAACCGGCCAGCTGCTCGGGGTCAGCGGCTCGGTCCGCCGCTCGGCGCCGGTGCTCGTCATCCCGGTGATGCTGACCGGCTCCTCCTTCCAGACCTTCGAATCGCGCAACGAATGGCAGCGCGCCTGGGCCCGCTACCGGACCGGCAACAGCCCGGTCGATTATGTCCGGCCGACCGGTTCCGGAATCGATCCCTTGCTTCTCAACGTCACCCAGACCCGGCGGCCCGGCCGCGCCTGGTGGCGGATGCTTCTCGACCAATACGGCGCCGCCGACGTCATCGCTCCCGAGGTTCATCTCAAGCGGCTCTATCCCGGCGGCCCGGCGATCGCGACCTTCACCGCCCGCCACGGCCCCGACAATCGGGTGCTCGGCCAGTTCACGCTCCGCGTCGAGAACAGCGCGGCCATCCCCCGGCTGCTCGACGAGGGCGTGCGCGGCCTCGATCTGCTCTACAGCCGGGCCCTCGCCGCCGGCGAGCTCAGCCCCGATCCGTCGCTGAACGTGCCCGAGCCGCCCCTGGTCGAGGAGATCGAGGAGGAAACGGACGCCCTGGCCGAGGACACGGCGCGACCGCTTCCTCCGCCCGGCAGCACTCCGGTCGGAGCGGTGACGGTCGTTCGAATCGAGGTCGACACGCCCGACCAGGCGGCGATCGGCCGGGCCGAGCTCGCCGTCAGCCGGGTCCCCGGAGTCACTTCGGCCTTCACCACCAATCCGTCGGTCGGCGGCACCTCGGCGATGCGGGTGAGCTATATGGGCGAGCCGGCCGCGCTTGCCGCCGCGCTCCAATCGCAGGGCTGGCGGGTCTCGGGCTCGGGAAGCACCCTGCGGCTGTCGCGGGGCGGCGACTGACGTGGCCCAGATCGCGCTGCCGCTCGACTGGCCGGTAGCCGACCGCGATGAGGATTTCCTCATCTCCGAATCCAACCGCAACGCCTTCGAGCATCTCAAGCGCTGGTCGCTGTGGCCGGTCATGGCCAGCCTCGTCACCGGGCCGCGCAAGTCGGGGCGAAGCCTGATGGGCCGGCTGTTCGTCCGCAAGACCGGCGGCCGGCTGTTCGACAATGCCGAGGACCATGACGAGGAAGCCCTCTTCCACGCCTGGAACGAGGCCCAGCTGTCGCGCCGGCCGCTTCTGATCGTCGCCGACGCTCCGCCGCCGTTATGGCAGGTCGCTCTCCCGGACCTGCGCTCCCGGCTCGCGGCGACTCCGCATGTCGAGATCGGCCCGCCCGACGACATTCTGATCGGCGATCTCATCGTCAAGCTGCTCGGCGACCGCGGTATTGCCGTCCCCCCCGAGGTCCCCGCCTTCATCGTGCCTCGGATCGAACGTTCCTATGTCGCCGTTCAGCAGGTCGTCGCCGCGCTCGACCGAGCCGCTCTGTCACATCATCGTCGCATAACCGTGGCAATGGCGAAGCGCGCGCTCTCCGAGGACGGCATGATAAAGAGGGCGAAAAGCCAGGCCTGAATGAACGAAACCGCTCCATCGCCCTCGCCCGAGCCGTTGACGGCTCGGGGAGCTCTATTTCAACCGGGAGCTGAGCTGGCTCGCCTTCAACCGGCGAGTCCTCGAGGAAGCCCGCAACCCCGCCCATCCCTTGCTCGAGCGGCTTCGATTCCTCTCCATATCGGGAAGCAATCTCGACGAATTCTTCATGGTCCGGGTCGCCGGTCTCAAGGCGCACCGGCTGCTCGGGGTCGAGGAAGCGTCGGCCGACGGCCTCACCCCGGCTCAGCAGCTCGCCGCCGTCGCCGCGGAGGCCGACGAGCTCACCCAGAGCCAGCAGCAGGTCTGGACCGAGATTCGCCGGGCGCTCGCCGAAGCCGGCGTGGCGGTGATCGGCAGCGGCGCGCTCGATTCCGAATTCGGCGGAATGGCTCGATCGCCATTTCCGCGAGCAGATCTTTCCGGTGCTGACACCCCAGGCGATCGACCCGGCCCATCCTTTCCCGTTCATCCCGAATCGCGGTTTCTCGCTGATCTTCGACCTTCGGCATTTGCGCTCGGGTGAGCCGATCCGCGAATTGGTGATGGTTCCGGCGACCTTGCCCCGCTTCATCCGGCTGCCGGGGGCGGAAGCGCGCTACATCGCGGTCGAAACCCTGATCCGGCGCAACATCGCCGCCATGTTCCCGGATCATGCGCTGGTCGGCGGCGGCGCCTTCCGGATCCTTCGCGACAGCGACATCGAGGTCGAGGAGGAAGCCGAGGATCTCGTCCGCTACTTCCGGAGCGCGATCAAGCGCCGCCGCCGCGGCAGCGTCATCCGCCTCAAGCTGTCCGCCGAAATGCCGGGCGAGCTCGTCGCCATGGTGCGCGAGGGAGTCGGCGCGGCCGAGGCGATCGTCACCGAATCGACCGGCTTCCTCGGAATCGCCGATCTCGATGCGCTCTACGAGGAGGAGCGCCCGGACCTGAAGTTCGCGCCTTTCGCGCCGCGTTTCCCCGAACGCATCCGCGAGCATGGCGGCGACTGCTTCGCCGCCATCCAGACCAAGGACATCGTCGTCCACCACCCCTATGAAAGCTTCGAGGTGGTGGTCGAATTCCTGAAGCAGGCCGCCGCCGATCCCGACGTCATCGCGATCAAGCAGACCCTCTACCGCGCCGGCAAGCAATCGGCGGTGATCCGGGCGCTGATCGACGCCGCCGAGGCGGGGAAGTCGGTCACCGCGGTGGTCGAGCTGAAGGCGCGGTTCGACGAGGAGCAGAATCTGCTCTGGGCCTCGGCGCTGGAGCGGGCCGGAGTCCAGGTCGTCTACGGCTTCATCGACTGGAAGACCCACGCCAAGGTCTCGATGGTGGTCCGCCGGGAGGAGCGCGGCTATCGCACTTACTGCCACCTCGGCACCGGCAACTACCACCCGGTCACCGCGCGCATCTACACCGACCTCAGCTTCTTCACCGCCGACCCCCGGGTCGGCCGCGACGTCGCCCAGCTGTTCAACTACATCACCGGCTATGTCGAGCCGCGCGGCCTGGAGCTGCTCTCGACCTCGCCGCACCAGATGCGCGATCACCTTCTCGCCCTCATCGAGGCCGAGATCGACCACGCCCGAGCCGACCGCCCGGGCGTGATCTGGGCGAAGATGAACGCCCTCGTCGACCCGCCCATCATCGACAAGCTCTACGAAGCGAGCCGGGCCGGGGTCGAGATCGAGCTGGTCGTTCGCGGCATCTGCTGCCTTCGGCCCGGAGTGCCGGGCCTGTCCGACAATATCCGGGTCAAGTCGATCGTCGGCCGCTTCCTCGAGCACAGCCGGATCTGGTGCTTCGGCAATGGCGACGAGCTGCCCAATCGCCGGGCGAAGGTCTACATCAGCTCGGCCGACTGGATGCCGCGCAATTTCGACCGCCGGGTCGAATATATGCTTCCGCTCGAGAACGTCACCGTCCACGCCCAGGTGCTCGACCAGGTCATGGTCGCCAACCTCATCGACAATGAGCAGAGCTGGCGCCTTCATTCCGACGGGCGCTACGAGCGGCTGACGCCGGAGGACGACCGGGCGTTCAACCTCCATCATTATTTCATGACCAACCCGTCCCTCTCCGGCCGCGGGGCCGCGCTCAAGGAGAGCGGATCGGTGCCGAAGCTGCGCCTGCGACGCGGCCAATGAGGATAGGGGCCGTGAGGGGAGCCCTGCTTCACGCCGAGCCGATGGCGATCGTCGACATCGGCTCCAACTCGGTGCGCCTCGTCGTCTATTCCGGAGCGCCTCGGGCGCCGTCCATCATCTTCAACGAAAAGGTGCTCGCCGGCCTCGGCGAGGGACTGGGCGAGACCGGAATGCTCGGCGAGGGGCCGAAGACCCGGGCGCTCGCCGCCCTGCGCCGCTTCCGGCTGCTGGTCGGCGAGATGGAGGTGGGTGACGTTCGAGTCCTCGCCACCGCCGCCGTCCGCGACGCCAGCAACGGCGACTCCTTCCTCGACGAGGTCCGGGCGCTGGGCTTCGAGCCGCGGGTGATTTCCGGCGAGGAGGAAGGCCGGCTGGCGGGGGAGGGCGTGCTCTCGGGCTTCCCCGACGCCGACGGGCTGGTCGGCGATCTCGGCGGCGGCAGCCTCGAGCTCGCCGACGTCGGCGGCGGCGTGGTCCATTCCAGCATCTCGCTGCCCTTCGGGGTCCTGCGCCTCGGCGATCCCGACTCGGCCGCGGAGAAGGATCTGCGGAGGCGGCTCGCCCGGGCTCTGGAGGAATCCGGACTCGGCGCGCGCGGGCGGGGCCGGCCATTCTACATGGTCGGCGGCTCGTGGCGCGCCCTGGCGCGGCTCGACATCATCTCGCGCGACTATCCGCTGCCGATCACCCACCATTACCGGATGCCGCCGGAGCGGCCGGCCGAGTTGAGCGAAGCTGATCGCCTCGCTGAGCCGAAGCGATCCCAAGAGCATGCCGATGCTGACCGCGTCGCGAATTCCGACCTTGCCGAACGCGAAGCTGATCCTCTCCGCACTGGTCGACGCCGTGGAGCCGAGCGAGCTCATCGTCTCCAGCTTCGGGATTCGCGAGGGCCTGCTCTACCACGAGCTGTCGCCGGCCGAGCGGATCAAGGACCCGTTGATCGAGGCGGCTCGGGACGCCGGACGGGGCCTGAGCCGCTTCGGCGAGCATGGCGACCTGCTCGACCGCTGGATCTCGCTTATCTTCGAGCGATTCTCCCGCCAACGCCCGGCTTCGACTCGCCGCCTGCCTGCTCGCCGACGTCGCCTGGCAGGCCCATCCGGACTTTCGCGCCGAACGCGGCGTCGAGATGGCGCTTCACGGCAATTGGGTCGGGATCGACGTCTGCGGCCGGGTGATGGTGGCGCAGGCGCTCTTCTCCAATTTCGGCGGCCGCGACTTTCCCGATCGGCGCATCGCCGATTTGTGCAGCGCCTCCGAGCTCGCCTGCGCCTCGCGCTGGGGCCTCGCCATGCGGCTCGGCCAGCGCCTCAGCGGCGGCCTCGCCTCGAGCCTGGAGCGGAGCCGGCTGGAGCGGGCAGGGGACGTGATCCGACTCGTTCTGCCCAAGGGGGAAGAGGCGCTCTACGGCGAGACCGTCGAGCGCCGCCTGAAAAAGCTCGCTTCGACGCTGGGCTGCAAGGCGGAGATGGCGGTGGAGTGATTATCCTCCCCACCGCTACGCGCTGGGGAGGATAATCAGCCGCAATCGACCTTCACCACCTTGTTCTTCGGATCCACCCGCAGATTCAGCCGGTCCTCGCGATAGTCCATCGTCACCATCGTCCCGGGCGCGATCCAGCGCAGGGCCCTGGCGCCGCTTAGTCGCAAGGCCTCCGCGCCGGTCTTCGCGCTTCGAGTGCGGCCGATCAGTGTCCTCGCCTTGCGAGGCGTCGCACTTGCCGCTGCCTATGGCTCTCGGCCGGCGGGGCCGTCGCACAGCCAGCGGACAGCAAGGCGATGATGACGACGAACCTCATCCGCCGTCCGCCGTCAGGGTCATCACCAGCTTGCCGCCGCGCACCGCGAAGGCGAGCCGGCCTTCGACCAGGTCGAGGGCATCGCGGCCGAACTGGTCGAAGCGCCAGCCCTCCAGGATCGCAAGCCCCTCGCGCCGTCCCGCCGCGAGCAGCTCGAGCTCTTCGGTTCGGGCGATCAGGCGGGCCGCGACGTTGCTTTCGCGCGAACGGATCTTGAGCAGAAGCTTCAGCAAATCGGCGACCAGGGCTCCTTCCTTGCCGAGACCGGGCCCCCGGTCCTCCCGCGCCGGCAACTCGTCCGCGGGCATCGGCACCGCATTGCCCAGCGCCGCCATCAGCCGCGCCCCGATCTCGTTCCCCGCCCAGGCCGGCGACAGCCCCCGAACCCGCGCCAGCGCTTCCTGGCTCACCGGCGGATGCGCCGCAACATCGGCGATCGTCTCGTCCTTCATGATCCGCCCGCGCGGCAGGTTCTTGCCGCGAGCTTCCTGCTCGCGCCATGCCGCCAGCGCCTTGAGCCGGCCCAGCACTTCCGGCTTGCGGCTGGAAATCCGGATCCTTTTCCAGGACAGCGCCGGGTCGTTTTCGTAATTGGCCGGGTCGGCGAGCTTCTCCATCTCCTCGTCGAGCCATTCGCCGCGCCCGGTCCGCCGAAGCCGCTCGAGCATCTTGGGGAACAAGGCGGCGAGGTGGGTGACGTCGCCGATCGCATAGTCGATCTGGCGGCGGTCGAGCGGCCGCCGGGCCCAGTCGGTGAAGCGGGCGCCCTTGTCGAGGCTCTTGCCGACCAGGCTCTCGACCAGGTTGGAATAGCCGACCTGCTCGCCCAGCCCCAGCGCCATCGCCGCGATCTGGGTGTCGAACAGAGGGTGGGGGGTCCGGCCGGTGATGTTGTAGATGATCTCGATGTCCTGGCTTCCGGCGTGGAAGACCTTGAGCACCTCCTCATTGTCGACCAGCAGGTCGAGCAGGGGCGTCATGTCGAGGCCGTCCGCCTTCGGGTCGATGGCGGCGGCTTCGTCGATATCGCCGATCTGGATCAGGCACAGGTCCGGCCAATAGGTGTTCTCGCGCATGAATTCGGTGTCCACCGCGACGAACGGCGACCTGGCCAAACGCTCGCACAGGGACTTCAGCGAATTCGGAATCGGTAATCAGCGGGTGAATCTGCATCGCGAGGGCTCATAGCGACGGCCTCCCCGCTTGACAAAGCAAGCCTGCGTGGCGAAGCGCCCCCATCCTCAAATCTGTGGAAAAAGCTCAGAAAGCGCCCGACATGCACGCCTATCGCACCCACCATTGCGGCGAGCTCCGCGCCTCCCATGTCGGGGAGCGGGTCAAGCTTTCGGGCTGGATCCACCGCAAACGCGACCATGGCGGAGTCCTGTTCGTCGATTTGCGCGACCATTACGGCCTCACCCAGATCGTCGCCAAGGCGAATAGCGAGCCGCTTCGGGCACTCGAGCATCTGCGCGCCGAATTGGTGGTGACGATCGTCGGCGAGGTCGTTGTCGCGCGGCGCCCGAGGCGGCCAACCCGAACCTTCCGACCGGAGAGATCGAGCTTTCGGCCGAAGAGGTGATCATCCAGTCTTCGGCCGAGGAGCTTCCGCTGCCGGTCGCGGGCGAGGCGGATTATCCGGAGGATATCCGGCTTCGCTACCGCTTCCTCGACCTTCGCCGCGAGCGCCTCCACCGCAACATCGTCCTCCGCTCGCAGGTCATCTCGCTCGATCCGCCGGCGGATGGTCGAAGCCGGCTTCACCGAGTTCCAGACCCCGATCCTCACCGCCTCCAGCCCCGAGGGCGCCCGCGACTATCTCGTCCCGAGCCGGGTCCATCCCGGGCAAATTCTACGCGCTCCCGCAGGCGCCGCAGATGTTCAAGCAGCTGATCATGGTCGCCGGCTTCGACCGCTATTTCCAGATCGCGCCCTGCTTCCGCGACGAGGACGGCCGCGCCGACCGAAGCCCGGGCGAATTCTACCAGCTCGATTTCGAGATGAGCTACGTCACTCAAGAGGACGTCTTCCAAGCGCTCGAGCCGATCCTCGCCGGAGTCTTCGAGGAATTCGCCAACGGCAAGAAGGTCACCCCGGCCGGCGAGTTTCCGCGCATTCCCTACAAGCGAGGCGATGCTGAAATACGGCTCCGACAAGCCGGACCTTCGCAATCCCGATCCTGATTTCCGACGTCTCGAGCCATTTCAGGGCTCGGGCTTCGGTCTGTTCGCGCGGATCGTCGAGGGCGGCGGCACCGTCCGGGCCATTCCGGCCCCGGGCACCGCCGAGAAGAGCCGCAAATTCTTCGACGAGATGAACGACTGGGCGCGGTCCGAAGGCCATGCCGGCCTCGGCTACGTCACCCAGAAGGGCGGCGAGCTGGGCGGCCCGATCGCCAAGAATCACGGCGACGAAGGCGATGCGCAAGCTGATCGCCGAGCTCGGCCTCGGCCCCGACGACGGAATCTTCTTCGCCGCCGGCAAGGAAGCGCAGGCGGCGAAGCTCGCCGGCGCGGCCCGAACCCGGGTCGGCGAGCAGCTCGGACTGATCGGCGAGGACGAGTTCCGCTTCTGCTGGATCGTCGACTTCCCGATGTTCGAATATGACGAGGACGCGAAGAAGGTCGACTTCAGCCACAACCCCTTCTCGATGCCGCAGGGCGAGCTCGAGGCGCTGGAGACGAAGGATCCGCTCGACATCCTCGCTTTCCAATATGACATCGTCTGCAACGGCGTCGAGCTGAGCTCGGGCGCGATCCGCAACCACCGGCCCGACATCATGTACAAGGCGTTCGAGATCGCCGGCTATTCGCAGGAGGATGTCGACGCCAATTTCTCCGGAATGATCAACGCGTTCAAATATGGCGCGCCCGCCTCACGGCGGCTCGGCGCCGGGCATCGACCGGATCGTCATGCTGCTCGCCGGCGAGCCCAACATCCGCGAGGTCGTCCTCTTCCCGATGAACCAGCGCGCCGAGGATCTGATGATGGGCGCGCCCGGGCGTGGTCAGCGCCAAGCAGCTGCGCGAGCTCAACATCCGCCTGGTCGAGCCGGCTGGGACGGCGAAGAAGGACCCGGCGAAGGCGGTGGCGCCGGAGTGACCCGTCACCCCGGCGAAAGCCGGGGCCTCGGGGAACCCGCCGAGACTCCGTCTCGAGATCCCGGCTTTCGCCGGGATGACGAGAGGGGTAGGCCTTGCCCATGACGATCGACCTTTCCGACTTCGAAGCCGGCGCCCGCTATCGCGGCGACTATTCCGACGACCTCGCCGCGCTTCAGGAGCGGCTCGGCGCGGATCCTCGTCGCCCAGATCGTTCATAAGCGCGGCGCCTGATCGTCTGCGAGGGCTGGGACGCGGCCGGCAAGGGCGGCGCGATCCAGCGCCTCACCTCGGACTGGGACCCGCGCGCCTTCCAGGTCTGGCCGATCAAGGCGCCGACCGAGGAGGAGAAAGCCCGCCACTTCCTCTGGCGCTTCTGGAACAAGCTGCCCGGGGCCGGCGAGATCGCGATCTTCGACCGCAGCTGGTACGGCCGGGTTCTGGTCGAGCGGGTCGAAGGCTTCGCTTCGGAGAGCGAATGGCGCCGCGGCTATGACGAGATCAACGAGTTCGAGGCGCAGCAGGCCTATGACGGCAACGACGATCGTCAAATTGTTCTTCCACGTCACCCAGGAGACCCAGGACGAGCGGCTGAAGGCCCGGCTCGACCATCCCTGGAAGCGCTGGAAGGTCACGCGCAGAGGATTTCCGCAACCGCGGCCGGCGCGACGAATATCTGGCGGCGGCTCACCGACATGTTCGAACGCACCAACACCCGCTGGGCGCCGTGGACGGCGATCGACGGCAACAACAAGAAGGCCGCCCGGATCGCGGCGCTGACGGCGGTGGCGGAAGCGCTGGAGGCGGCCTGCCCGGTTAAGCCGCCGGACGCGGATCCGGAGATCCTGAGGCTGGCGCGCGAGGCGTTCGGCGAGGACAAATAGGGACATGACCTCGTCATTGCGAGCGCAGCGAAGCAATCCAGTGCGGCTTCGGACGCCCACTGGATTGCTTCGTCGCTACGCGCCTCGCAATGACGGGGCCTGTTCCGGATAGTCGATCGAGAGGATCTCCAGCTCCCGCTCGCCGCCGGGCAGGGTGACCCGTCGCAAATCGCCGACCGCGGCGCCGCGAATGGCCCGGCCGATCGGGGAGGTCCAGGCGATCCGGCCGTTCGCGGCATCGGTCTCGTCCTCGCCCACCAGGGTCACCGTCCGCTGTCTGTCCGCCTCGTCGGCGAGGACGACCGTCGCCCCGAAATACACCTTGCCGCGCTCGGGCTGGGCGGCGGCGTCGACCACCTTGGCGTCCTTCATCCGCCGCGACAGCCAGCCGAGCCGCCGGTCGATCTCGCGCAGGCGCTTGCGGCCGTAGATGTAATCGCCATTCTCGGAGCGGTCGCCATTGCCGGCGGCCCAGGAGATGGTCTCCACCAGCTTGGGCCGTTCGATGGCGAACAGGGCTTCATATTCCTCGCGCAGGGCGCGGTAGCCGGCGGGAGTGATGTAATTGGGCATCCGCTATCCTCCCCGCGCGAAGCGTGGGGAGGGGGACCACCCGAAGGGTGGTGGAGGGGTAGCTGGCGAGGCCTGCGCAGCGACCCCTCCACCAGGCGTCGCCTGGTCCCCCTCCCCATCTCCGATGGGGAGGATCATGTTCAGCCCGGTCCGCTCTTGCCGAGATAGTAAGACAGCCGATTGGGCCGGCCCGCCGCTGCGCTGCGCCCGCATCGCCTCGTAGACGACCGCATTTTCAAGCACGCGCTGGACGTAGTTGCGGGTCTCCGAATAAGGGATGGCCTCGATCCAGGTGACGATGTCGGTCCCGCCGCGCGGGTCGCCGTTCGCGCGCACCCATTTGCGGACGTTGCCGGCGCCGGCATTGTAGCTTGCGACCGCCAGCACCGACTGGCCGCCCCATTCGTCGAGCAGGCGCCCGAAATAGCTCGAGCCGAGCATGATATTGTAGGCGGGGTCGCTGGTCAGCCGGCCAAAATCGTAGGGCAGGCCGATCTTGCCGGCCTGCTCGCGCGCCGTCCCCGGCATCAGCTGCATCATACCGCGGGCCCCGGCAGGGCTGATCGCGGCTCGGTCGAACGAGCTTTCCTGGCGGGTGATGCCGTGCGCGAGCGCCCAATGATGCGTGATAGGCCGGGGGCAGGGTCACTTCCGGGAAGCCGGCCGGATCGTAGAAGCTCTGGCCCTTGTTGCGGGCCTCGCGCGCCACCCAGACTCCGAGGTCCTGCCGGCCGATCGTCCGGCCGAACTGGGCGGCGAGGATTCGGTCGCTCTCCGTCTCCGCCTGCTCGGCAATGGCCCGGACGAACAGGGACTGATCGCTCCATCGGCCCATGTCGCCGAGCGCTTTCGCCGCCTGGACGAGCGGCCGAGCGGCGAAAGCCGAGCGCTGCACCGAAGAGGGCGTCGCCAGGGCGGGGGAGGGGGGAGTCACCCGACGTCCGAGCCGCTCCAGGGCGAGCTGGCCGTAAAACTGGTCGGGGCTCGCCGCCGACTGCTCCAGATAGGAATTGGACTGCGCCTGCTGGCCGGCGTTGAACGCCGAGCGCGCCGCCCAGTAGAAGCCCTTGGTCCGGGTCTGCGAGGAGCGCGCGGCACGGCCGTAGCGGTCGAACATCCGAGCCGCGTCGGCGTGTCGGCCGAGCTTGCTCGCGGCCGTTCCCGGCCAGCCAGGCGAGGTTGGTATATTCGTCGCGCTCGCCATAAGAGCGGCCGCTGACGTCGGTTCCGGCCGGATAGGCATCGTCGAGCTGAGAGGCGATTCCATAGGCCGTCGACCATTGCACGTCGTTCGCCGCGCCCTTGGCCAGGGTCATCATCGACTCGAACCATTTCTCGGCGTTGGCCGGCGGCCTCGACAGGCGGCGCGGCTGCGCCATCAGCTGGCGCGCGGCGAGGCTCTGGCCGGTGCCGCGCAGCCAGTTGGCGCGGTCCATGAGCAATCCGGGATCGCCCTCGACGCTGCCGAGGGCGGCGAGGCGGCCCGCGGCGTCGGGCGCCCGGGTCTGGAGCGCCAGGCGGGTCGAATAGAGCGCCTGGCGCGGCGCGGAGGCCAGAGGCAGCTGTCGGGCCGCGCTTTGCGTGTCGCCATTGGCGAGCAGCGCCTCCAGGCGGGAGTCATGGTCGACACCGCTCAGGCGGCCTCCGAACTGGCTGAGAATCCGCGCCTCGTCGGTCGGCGGAAGCACTCCGCCGGTCCAGGCCCTGCGCGCCGCCTCGAGCGCCTCGTCGCCTCGGCCGGAGGCCTGGAGAGCGAAAGCCTGGCGGGCATGGCCGGCCGGCGTGAGCGCCGGGAAGGCGCTGAAGAAGCCGATCACCTCATAAGCGGCGCCGCCGTCGGAATTGGCTTTCTCGGCGGTCCGCCGCATCGCCGTCTCGCCCGGCCAGCCGCGATGGCTCATCAGGAAGGAGGCGTAGGCGGAAAAGGGAAGGCTGTCGGTCTGCCTGAGGCTGTTCCACCGCGCAATGTCCGCGGCGACCGCCGGCGGCACGCTGGAATAAGCCGGGGCGGGCCGCGCCTGGACCTGCGGCGGCGGTGGCGGCGACGGCATCGCGCTCTGCACCGCCGCGGGCAGGATTTTGGCGACGTGCATCGGCCTGACCCCCGTCGCAACCGCTGCGACGGACATTGCGGACACTCCCAACAGGCTCAACGCCAACGCTTTTTTCTGCATGCTGGACAGAATGCCAACCCCCTCCTTATCAGGCCGTGAACGGCCATCCCCTAATTTGTCTTCTTATTGACGGCCTGCAGCTTCACGGAAAGGAGTTAATCATGTTCCGCGGGTCGATCCCGGCTCTGGTGACGATTTTCCGGGACGAAGCGTTGGACGAACGCGCTTTTCTCGATTTCGTGCGCTGGCAGGTGGCCGAAGGAAGCCACGCGCTGGTCCCGTGCGGGACGACCGGCGAATCGGCGACTCTCAGCTCGGCCGAGCATCGGCGGGTGATCGAGCTCGCCCTCGAAGGCGCCGCGGGCAAGGTGAAGGTCATCGCCGGCTGCGGCTCCAACGGCACCGCCCACGCCATCGAGCTGACCCGCTCGGCCAGGGACGCGGGCGCCGACGCCGCGCTCCACGTCCCGCCTTATTACAACCGCCCCAATCAGGAGGGCATCTACGCCCATCTCGCCGCGATCGCCGAGGCGGTCGACATTCCGATCCTCCTCTACAACGTGCCTTCGCGCACGATCACCGACATTTCGGTCGAGACGATGGCCCGGCTCGCGAAGGATCGCCAACGTCATCGGGGTCAAGGACGCCACCGGCAACCTCGCCCGGGTCTCCGCCCAGCGCCTCGCCTGCGGCGAGGATTTCGTCCAGCTGTCCGGCAATGACGACATGGCCCTGGGCTTCTCCGCGATGGGCGGGGCGGGCTGCATCTCGGTCACCGCCAACGTCGCGCCGAAGCTGTGCGCCGAGTTCCAGAATGCTTGTCTGTCAGGCGATTGGCAGGGGGCTTTGAGACTTCAGGACAGGCTGTATCCGCTCCACGCCGCCTTGTTCACCGACGCTTCGCCGGGACCGGCCAAATATGCCTTAGTCGCGCATTCGCGGCCGGATTTTCGGCGGAGCTGCGGCTGCCGATGACTCCGCCGTCGCGAAGCGAGCCGCAAGGCGGTGGACGCCGCGCTGGCCCATGCGGGGCTGGCATGAGCGGCATCGTCAACACAGACCGAAAGCTGTCGCGCCGATTTCCAATTCGCCCGCCTCGTCCCTATCTCCTGATCATGGTCCGTCCCCGCCCCGCCACGTTCGACAAGCAGAAGGTCGTCGCCGAGAATCGGCGCGCGCGCTTCGATTATGCGGTCGAATCGACTTATGAGGCCGGAATCGCCCTGACCGGCACCGAGGTGAAGTCGCTCCGCTTCGGCGAAGGCTCGATCGCCGAGAGCTATGCCGAGGTGAAGGACGACCAGGCCTGGCTGATCAACGCCAACATTCCCGAGTTCAGCCACGGCAACCGCCACAATCACGAGCCCAAACGGCCTCGCAAGCTGCTCCTCCACGAGCGCGAGATCGCCAAGCTGCACGGCGCCGTCGCCCGCCAGGGCATGACCCTCGTCCCGCTCTCGATCTACTTCAACAGCCGCGGCCGGGCGAAAGTCGAGCTCGCCCTCGCCAAGGGCCGCAAGGCGCCGGACAAGCGCGAATATCAGAAGGAGAAGGACTGGAAGCGGGAGCAGGGCCGGCTGTTGCGCGACCGTGGCTGAGGACGGCGGCCGTTTCGCCCGCTGGGCCCGGAGGAACATGCCGACCCGCGAGGGCCTGGCGAAGAGCCCGTGGGTCAAGCCGTTCGGCCAGCGCGTGCTTCACAGCGAATTCTGGCGCTTCACCCGTCGCTCGGTGCCGCGCGGAGTCGCCATCGGCCTGCTGGTCGGGATCTTCGTCATGATCCCGGGGCTCCAGATCATCGGCTCGGCGCTTTTGTGCATCCCGTTCCGAGGCAACATCCCGGTCGCGGCGCTGATGACCTTCCTGTCCAACCCCTTCACCACGCCGTTCATCCTCACCGCCTCCTATTTCGTCGGCGACTTCCTGGGGTTCGGCGGCGCAGCACGGCGTTCCGGGGCGCGAGGCGAGCCTCGCGCAATGGTTCGCCTGGCTCTTCTCCGACGCGGCGCTGGCGACGGTCAGCGGCCTGTTCATCATCGCCGCCTGGAGCGCTCTGGTCGGCTATTTCGCCTCGATCCTCGTCTGGCGCTGGTGGACCGCCCGCAAATGGCGGCGCCGCACCCTTCGGGAGCCGCTGGACGTTTGAATGACTCGCCGCCGCTGCTATTGGAGCGGCGCTCTCCACCTTCCCCAGGACGGGATCCGACATATGCGCAAATTTCTATCTCTGCTCGCCGCCTCGACCGCCCTCGCCGGCTGCGCCTCCAACGGGGCGTCGCCCGCCGAGGTGAGCGAGCAGCCCGCGGCCGTGGCCGCCGCCGCCGAGGGGCCGGTGGCCCCGCCGGAGGCGGACCGGCCGCAAATCGGCAGCTTCGGCTTCGACGAGGCTGGGATGGACCGCAGCGTCGCCGCGGGCGACAATTTCTACCAGCATGCCAACGGCATTTGGGCGAAAAACACGCCGATTCCGTCCGACCGCTCCAATTACGGCATGTTCACCCTGCTCGACGACCTGTCGCGCCAGCGTACCCGCGAGATACTGGACGCGGTCAAGGACGATCCAGGCAGCAAGATCGGCAACGCCTATGCCGCTTATCTCGACGAAGCCGCGATCGAGGCGAAGGGCCTCGGTCCGATCGAGCCCTGGCTGGCGCAGATACGCGGCCTCAAGGCGAAGAGCGGCTATGCCGCTTTGGCCGCCGCGGCCGACCGCAACGGAGTTCCGGGTCCGATCGGCGGTTTCGTCGGTCAGGACGACAAGAATCCGGAAAATTATGCCTACACGATGTTCCAGGCCGGCCTCGGCATGCCGGACCGAGACTATTACCTCAAGCAGGACGCCAAGCTCGCCGAGACCCGCGCGGCCTATCTGATCCACCTCACCAACGTTCTCACCCTCGCCGGCGAGGCCGATGCCGCCGCCCGCGCGCGCGCGGTCATGGCGTTCGAGACGGATATCGCCAGGGCGCACTGGACCCGGGTCGACAGCCGCGACGCCACCAAGACCTACAACAAGATGACCCTGGCGGCGCTTGCGAAGAGCGCCCCCGGCTTCGACTTCGCCGCTTATGCCCACGGCGTCGGCGCCGACGTCAGCGACCTCATCGTCGCCCAGCCGAGCGCCCTCAAAGGCACCGCCGCCGCCGTCGCCCGCGCTCCGCTGCAGGTGCTGAAAGACCAGTTGCTCGTCCGCTCGCTCGACAATTACTCGGAATATCTGCCGGCCAAGTTCGACAAGGAGGCTTTCGCTTTCTACGGCACCGTCCTCTCCGGCACCCCCGAGCAGGAGCCGAGGTGGAAGCGGGGCGTGACCTTCGTCACCAATGCGCTCAGCGACGAGGTCAGCCAGATCTACGTCCAGCGCTATTTCCCTCCGGAAACCAAGGCGGCGGCCGACAAGCTGGTGCGCAACGTCATCGCTTCGATGGACCGGCGGATAGACCAGCTGGACTGGATGCAGCCGGCGACCCGGGCGGCCGCCCACGCCAAGCTCGCCGCCTTCACTCCCAAGATCGGCTATCCCGACCGCTGGCGCGATTTCTCGGGCCTCCAGATCCGCCGCGACGACCCGCTCGGCAACGCCTTGCGCTCGGCCAATTTCGAGCATCAGTACAATGTCACCAAGCTCGGCCAGCCCATCTATCGCTGGGAGTGGGGAATGACTCCGATGGAGATCAACGCCTACGCCAATTTCGGCATGGTCGAGATCGTCTTCCCGGCCGCCATCCTGCAGCCGCCCTTCTTCGATCCCAAGGCCGACGACGCGGTCAATTACGGCGGCATCGGCGCCGTCATCGGCCACGAGCTCAGCCATCATTTCGACGACCAGGGCGCCAAATATAATCGCGAGGGCCGGCTGGTCGACTGGTGGACTCCGCAGGACGTCACCAACTTCCAGGGCCGTCTCGACGCGCTCGGCACCCAATATGACGCCTATGAGCCGCTCCCGGGCCTGCACGTCCAGGGAAAGCTCACCATGGGCGAGAACGTCGCCGATCTCGCCGGCCTCACCGTCGCCTATGACGCCTGGCGATCGTCCCTGGGCGAGGCGGAGCCGCGGGTGATCGACGGCTTCAGCGGCGACCAGCGTTTCTATCTCGGCTGGGCGCAGGTGTGGCGCAGGAACTATCGCGAGGCGAACCTTCGCCAGCGCCTGCTGACCGATCCGCACAGCCCGTCCGAGCAGCGCGCCGCCGTCGTCCGCAACCTCGATCCCTGGTATTCGGCCTTCTCGGTACAGCCGGGCCAGAAGCTTTACGTCGCGCCGGCGCAGCGCGTCCGTATCTGGTAGACTTGGTGAGCGCGGCTACAGCCCCGGCGGCGCGGCCGCGAATCGGACTTGCCGTGCTCGCCGTCCTCGCCGCCGCCGCGGCCTCGGCGGCCCTTTTGCTCTGGGCGCTGGACAATCCGGTGTTCGCGGCCGCCTTCTTCGCCGGGGTGCTCGCCGTCGGCCTGCCCTTGCTGTTCATCGGCCGGGGCGCCGCGGCCGCGCCCGAAGCGGTCGAGCGCGGCCCCGATCTCGCCTTGCTCCGCGCCGGCCTCGACTCCTCGCCCGACGCGGTCGCCGTCACCGACGCGAGCGGGGCCCTGCTCGCCGCCAATCAACGCTACGAAAGCTGGTTCGGGATTCGCCCGCCGCTCGAACTTCCGTTCGGGGAGACGATGCGCTCCACCCTCGCCGCCGCCGCCCGCGACGGCCAGGCCGAAGCCTCGGGCCTCGAGTCGGGCGACCTTCGCCTCGGCGCGCATGTCAGCGCCGCCGGCCACGGCGAGAATGCCCTGCTCTGGCGATTCGCCCGCACCCACACGGACGATGCCGCCGCCGAGGCGCGCCTGTTGCTCGGCGGCGAGATCGGCCGACGCCTTGCCCGGACCGGGCTGATGGCCGCGCTCACCGCGGCCGACGGCCGGATCCTCGAGGCCAATGCCGCCTTTCACGGCCGCGCCGGCGGCGAGGCCGAAGTCGCGCCCGGCACGCCGCTGGTCGACCTGCTGGTGATGAACGAGCAGCACCAGTTCCACTTCGCGCGCGAAGGCCAGGCCGGCGGCGTTCTGCGTATCCTTCAGGTGCCGCTGGCGGACGAGGACGGCGGCCCGAGCCTGTTCTTCCTCCTCGACGAGGTCGGCGGAGTCGGCGCCGACGCCGCGCACAACATCAACGCCTTGCTCGAAATTCTGCCCCTCGGCCTGGCGCTGGCCGACCGCGACGGCCGCTTCGTCTATCTGAACGCCGCCTTCCGCCGCGCCGCCGGCCTGTCGCGGACCGCCTTGCCGACCTGGCCGAGCGATCTCGTCGTCGACGAGGACAAGGCCGCGGTCGCCGATTCGATCCGCCGCTTCGCCCGCGGCGCCTCGATGTCGGGCGACGTCGCGGTTCGCCTCAAGGCCAATGCCGAAGAGCCGGTCGCCCTCACCGTCGCCGGCGCCCGCGGCCTCGGCGAGGCCGCCGTTCTCCTCTCGCTCAAGGACAATAGCGAGGAGGACCGGCTCAAGCGCCAGGTCGCCCAGGCGACCAAGATGCAGGCGGTCGGCCAGCTCGCCGGCGGGGTCGCCCACGATTTCAACAACATCCTGACCGCGATCATCGGCCATTGCGACCTCATGCTGATGCGCCACGCGCCCGGCGACAGCGATTATGACGACATCCAGCAAATCCGCTCCAACTCGAACCGGGCCGCCAGCCTCACCCGCCAGCTCCTCGCTTTCTCCCGGCAGCAGACCCTGCGCCCCCAGGTCCTCCAGCTCCCCGACGTCATCGCCGAGGTCTCGACGCTTCTGAAAAGACTGCTCGGCGAGCGGGTGAAGCTCCAGGTCAAGCACGGCCGCGGCCTCGGCGCGGTCCGCGCCGACCCCGGGCAATTGGAGCAGGTCATCGTCAACCTCGCGGTCAACGCCCGCGACGCGATGACGGTCAAGGACGATCAGAGCGTCGGGCTTCTCACCCTTCACACCTATGCCGTCTCCGCCGACGACGTCCGCCGGATGGGCAGCGAGATCCTGCCGATCGCCGATTATACCGCGCTTCGGGTGTCCGACACCGGCACCGGAATCCCGCCGCATCTCCTGCCCAAGATCTTCGAGCCTTTCTTCACCACCAAGGAAGTGGGGAAGGGGACCGGGCTCGGCCTCTCGACCGTTTACGGGATCGTCAAGCAATCTGGCGGCTTCATCTTCGCGGAAAGCCAGCCGGGCAAGGGAACGAGCTTCGTCATCTACCTTCCCGTCCACCGCGCCGAGGCGGTCAAGCCGGCGCGCAAGGTCCGCGAGCCGGCGGGCGAGCTCTGGGGGACCGGCACCATCCTTCTTGTCGAGGACGAGGCGACGGTCCGGGCCGTCGCCGAGCGCGCTTTGACCCGGCACGGCTATACCGTACTCCTCGCCGAGAATGGCGAGGCGGCGATCGAGATTCTCGACCGAGAGAAACGGGTCGACCTGATGATCTCCGACGTCGTCATGCCGACCATGGACGGCCCGACCACCGCCCGCGAGGCCCGGCTGCGCCAGCCGGACCTGCCGATCCTCTTCATCTCCGGCTATGCCGAGGAGCAACTCCGCCAGTCGATCGACCTCGAGCGGGTCGCCTTCCTCGCCAAGCCCTTCTCCGTCCAGAAGCTCGCGGAGGCGACAAGGGACGCTCTGGTCATGAAGTGACGGGGCGGAGCCCCGTCATTGCGAGGAGCGCAGCGACGAAGCAATCCAGGGACGGTGCCTTCGGCCTGACTCAGCGCCGGATTGCTTCGCTTCGCTCGCAATGACGAAAAACTTGTTTCGCAAACGATAGTTACCGCTTAAGCCCACGCCCGTGACCGCCCGCTCCATCCTCATCGTCGAAGACGAGCCGCTGATCGCGATGATGCTCGAGGATTTTCTCGATTCGCTCGGCCACAAGGTTGCCGCGACCTGCGATACTGTCGCCGACGCGCTCGCCCGGGTCGTCCAGGGCGGCTTCGACATCGCCATCATCGACGTCAATCTGAACGGCGAGCAGGTCTGGCCGGTCGCCGACCGCCTCGCCGCCCAGGGCGTCCCCTACATTCTCGCCACCGGCGGCCATATCGAGCCGCCGCCCGCTCTGCATGCGAGCGTTCCGGTCCTTTCCAAGCCCTTCACCCTCGACGCGATCGAGCCGGCGCTCATGGAGGCGTGCGGAGGCTAGAGCATCGTGCGTTTAACATGACGCATAGCCTGCGGCTTTGAGGTAGTTCCAGCATTCTTCGGGTGAGTAGAGGCCGCATATATCGCCGACGGCTCTCCAGAGGGCGTCGATGGTTCGAGCTTTGATCCGTCTGAGGTGGGCCTTGAGCTTGGCGAAGGCCATTTCGATGGGGTTGAGGTCGGGGCTGTAGGGCGGGAGGAACAGGAGCCAGGCGCCGCGTTCCTCGAGGATGGCTTTGGCCTTTTCGCTTTTGTGCGAGGCGAGGTTGTCGAGGATGACCACGTCTCCCGGTTGGAGGGTCGGGGCGAGCTGGGTCTCGACCCATGTATCGAAGATCTTGCGGTTCATCGGTCGATCGACGAGCCACGGCGCGGTGAGGCCGTCGCATCTCAGAGCGGCGATGAAGGTCTGGGTGGCCCAGTGGCCGAACGGCGCGCTCGCCTTCACCCGCTCGCCGCGGCGGGCCCGGCCGCGCAGCCTCGTCATCTTGGTGGTCGTGCCGGTCTCGTCGACGAACACCAGCCGCTCCGGCTCGAGGCTCATCCGGGGCTGGCGGTCCTGCCGCCAGGCCTGCCGCGCCTCGGCGACGTCAGCGCGACCGGCCTCGCTCGCCAGCAGCGTTTTTTTTAAAGCTGTAGCCGGCCACCCGCAGGAAGCGCGACAGCGACGCAGGATCGACCGTCACCTGCCGAGCCTCGAGCAGCCGGGCCGCGAGCTCGGGCATGGTGATGTCCTTGTCCGACTCCACCCAGCCGATCAGAAGCTCGCGATGCGGCGCCAGCTTGCCGCCGCCGGGCGGGCGGCCCTGCCGCGCCGGCGCAAGCGAGCCCGTCCGAGCCATGCGCTGCGCAACCCGAACCCCCGTGCTCGCGCTCACCCCGAAGCGGCGCGCCGCCGCCCGGCGAGACCCGCCGCCCGATATCTCGCCATAAATGCGCTCGCGAAGATCCCCCGAATACGGCTTGCCCATGATCCACCTCCAAACACGGTGAATCACAAACCACCCCGAAAGGGAATCCCCCACGATTCACTTTTGAGATCCGACGCTCTAGAACTCCTCCCGGAAGGCGGCAGCCTCCGGCGCCTCTCCTCGCCGGCCGCAGGCCAATCTTTTTCAACGCAACGACGCAACGATGCCGCGACTGTCCCCGATGCCATGCGGTTTCTGCAGCTTCGGCGAATATGGCAGCCCTTACCGACAGAGAAATTCTGAGGAGTTTTTGACAGCCGCTGCCTCGTAGCGTCTTTGCGTCGTTGCGTTGAAAATTGAAGGCCGCCGCGCCTGCGGCTTCGCGCGAGAGGCCGACCATGTCCGACCTCGAATTCGCCGCACCGCTCCCGTCTCAGGGCTCACCCCATGGTCAAAGCGTCGATCGCCCCCTGGAGGATGTAGGCGGCGGCCATCTTGTCGACCAGCAGGGCGCGGCGGGCGCGGCTGGCGTCGGCGTCGATCAGGGTGCGGGTCACCGCCTGGGTCGACCAGCGCTCGTCCCAGAGCAGGATCGGAAGCCCGAGGGGTTCGAGGTTGCGGGCGAAGGCCCGGACCGACTGGGTTCGCGGCGAATCGCTGCCGTCGAGGTTGAGGGGCAAGCCGACGACCAGCCCGGTGACCCGCTGCCCCGTGGCCAGCGTGCACAGCTTCTCCAGATCCTTGCCGAACTTTCCCCGCTCGAGGAGCTCGGTGGGGGTGGCGATCGTCCAGTCGGCGTCGCAGAGGGCGAGCCCGATCGTCCGGGTGCCGACGTCGAGCCCGAGCAGCCGGCCGCCCTCGGGAAGGACGTCGCGGTAATCGGCGGCGGAGGCGGTGATCATGGTTTCCCGAAAGCCTTCACCCGGGCCGCCGCGTCGGCGCGCAGGTTCGACCAGAAGAGGGCGTAATCGTAGACGTGGTAATTGTTGCCGGGAAGCACGTAGGGGCCAAGATCGGGCGAGTCCTCGCCGATCAGGAGGAAGCCGCGAACGTCGCAGCGCGCCGGGACGCCCGGCGCCTTGAGCTCGCCCTGGGTCAGCGCCTCGTTGGGAACGAGCGTTCCGAGATTGGCCGTCGCCGGCGCCTCGCCGCCGGACCCTCCGGTCAGCGGGTTGGTGCACAGCATCGGAGACCCTGCCCGCGAGAGCCCGGTGACCCCGGCGGATGTGTCGTAGACGTCGGTGACCTGCTTCGGGTCGGCCGGCTCGGCGAAGCTCTGCCAGCTGACCACGCAACCCGCTTGCTCTGGGCGCTCGCAGGCGGGAAGGCCGAGCGAGGGCAGGTCGGCCGAAAGGGAGACCGGCCAGCCGATCACATAGGCCGCGACGATCCTCTTCGCCTCGGGCTTGCCGGCGATCCGCTCGGTCAGCAGGCGCATCAGGTGGAGGCTGCCCTGGCTGTGGCCGGCAAGGATGATCGGCCGGTCCTTCGGCGCTTCCTGCAGGAACTGGTCGAACGCCGCGACGACGTCGCGATAGGCGAAGTCGAGCGCCTTTTGCGCTTCCGCCTGGGTGGTGAGGAAAGCGCCGAAGGTCGCCTGCCGGTATTTGGGGGCCCAGATGTCGGCGACGGCGTTGAACACGCTCGCCTGGCTCTGGACGAACAGCTTCGCCCGCCACTGCGATTCCGGATCGGCGAGCGGCGCGTTCCAGTGCGACGTCTGCAGATAGGAAGTAGGGTGGATGAAGAAAGCCGACGCCACCGGCACGCCCTCGCGCTTCAGCCCCGTCGGCATCCACAGGCCGGGGCTGTCCGGCAGGTCGGGGCGAGCGATCCACAGATTCTTGTCGGCATAGGCCTTTGGCGGGGGCGGCGGTCCGCCTTCGAAGGCCGCGCTCGGCACCATCGTGAACCGCATCAGCTCGGCCCCGAACAGCCGGTAGAGGAGCGCCGCGGCCATGACGAGCATGGTCAGCCCCGCCACCACCCACAGGAACCGCCGCGCCAACATCAAATCCTCCCCGCGTGCATCGCCGCTGCACAAGCGGATGGTAGATTCGAATGCAAGCGCTAGAAGATGTTGCGGGGAAGGAATGAGATGACCGAAGCGGAGCCGACCGACCACGCGCCCTGGCCGCTTCGGTCGTTGATCCTCCTCTTGCTCGGCGCCGTTCTGGCGCTGACCGTCCACCTTCTCACCCGCGGGCCGGCGGCCTGGCAATGGACCGAGAACCCGCTTCGGCTGGGCGCCGCCGCCGCTCTGGCGGCGGGCGGAATCGTCTTCGCCTTCACGCTCGAACGGCCGCGCTGGCTCTGGTCGGTCCTGTTCGCGGCCGGTGCCGGCCTCGTCGTCGGCCTCGTCACCTATTGGAACGGCCGGCCGGAAAGCTGGGGCGCCGGCGAAGGCTGGCAGCTCGTCTCGGCCTTGCTCGCAATCGCCATCGCCGCCCCGCTCTTCCAGGCGTCGCGCGACTCCGGCCGGTGGAATCTCGATTACGCCGTCGTCCACGCCCATATCCTGACCAATATCGTCCTCTGGATCGTCGCCTGGGGCTTCGTCCTCCTCACCTTCCTTCTGGTCCTGCTGCTGTCCAACCTGTTCCAGCTGATCGGAATCGGCCTGCTTCACGATCTGCTCGACAAGGAATGGTTTCCCTGGCTGCTCAACGGCGGAG
This sequence comes from uncultured Alphaproteobacteria bacterium, assembly GCA_963850005.1. Lineage (GTDB taxonomy): Bacteria > Pseudomonadota > Alphaproteobacteria > Sphingomonadales > Sphingomonadaceae > Allosphingosinicella. Next base: position 665,391 of record CAWKJG010000001.1, on the reverse strand, counting down.
CGCTCGGCGCCGCGATCGGGCTCCTTCGCGATCGCGACCAGATCGTCGGCACCCTGCAGCGCGTGGCGACGGCCATTCTCTCCGTCCTCGCCCCGATCCTCGCCGCCGGCCTCGTCCTCTTCGTCTTGGCCCTGCCGTTCACCGGACTCCAGCCCTTGTGGGATCAGACCCGGGCGACCACGCCGATCCTGCTCGCCTGCGTCGTCGGCGCGGTCGTCCTGATCAACGCCGTCATCGGCAGCGGCGCGGCCGAGGACGAGGCGCGTCCCCGGATCGTCCGTTGGGCCGCGGCCGCGCTGGCGGCGGTGGTGCTGCCGCTCGCCCTCGTCGCCGCCGTCTCGACCGGCAAGCGCATCGCCCAGCACGGCTTCACCCCGGACCGGCTGTGGGCGGCGGTGTTCATCGCCATCACCGTCGCCGGAGCGGCCGCGTATCTGTTCGCCTTGCTCCGCGGCCGAGCCGGCTGGCCGGCCCTTCTGCGCACCCTCAACCTGCGCATCGCCATCGGCATCTGCCTCGTCGCCTTGTTCCTGGCGCTGCCGATCGTCAGCTTTGGAGCGATCTCGACCCGCGACCAGGTCGCCCGGCTGGAATCGGGCAGAATCGCGCCCGACCGCTTCGACTGGGCGGCGCTCCGCTTCGATTTCGGGCCGTCCGGCCGCCGCGCCGTCGAGCGGCTCGCCGTCGGGCCGAACATCGTCCTTCGTCAGCGCGCCCGGGAGGCGTTGAGGGCAACGAGTCGCTGGGCCGTGGCGGAGCCCGCCGCACCGCGCCGACGGCCGGTGACGATCACGGCCGACGGGGGCGTGGCGGTTCCGCCGCCGCTCGCCGACCTGATCGGCCGCTCCAGCCTGTGCCAGGGCGACGGATGCCGCGTGGTTTTCCTGGAGCCGAAGCGGGCCGTGGCCCTCCGTCCCGGCTGCGACTCTTGCTTCCATCTCTTCGAGGCCCTGCCCGACGGGACCTGGGTGCAGCGGCTTCCGGCGCCGCCCTCCGCGGCGAGCCGCGCCCGTCCTCGCGACATCGACAAGGGCGCGGTCGAGATCCGAAAGGTCGAACGGCAGCAGCTCTATGTCGACGGGCGGCCGCTCGGGGAGCCGTTCGAATAGCGATCCTTGCCGCACCGCAGCGTGGATGCTAGCGGCCCCACCATGTCCGTCGACGCCGCCACCGTTCGCCATATCGCGAAGCTCGCCCGAATCGCCGTCACCGACGACGAGGTCGAGGCGCTCGCGCCGGAGCTCAACAACATCCTCGGCTGGGTCGAGCAGCTCCAGGAGGTGGAGGTCGAAGGCGTCGAGTCGATGACCGCCGTCATTCCCAATCGCCTCCGCCTTCGCGACGACGTCGTCACCGACGGCGGCAAGCAGGAGGACGTCCTCGCCAACGCGCCGGCGGCCGAGCACGGCTTCTTCGCCGTGCCCAAGGTGATCGAATGACCGACCTCACCGACCTCGGCATCGCGGCCATCCGCGATGGAGTGCGCGACGGCACCTTTTCGGCGCGCGAAGTCGCCGGGGCGTTCAGCGCCGCGGTCGAGAAGGGCAGGGGGCTCAACGCCTTCACCGTCGAAACCCCCGAGCACGCGCTCGCCGCGGCCGATGCCGCCGATTCCGCCCGGGCCTCGGGCGACCTCAAGCCGCTCTCCGGCGTGCCGCTCGGGATCAAGGATTTGTTCGCCACCCAGGGCGTCGCCACCACCGCCGGCAGCCGAATCCTCGAGGGATTCAAGCCGCGCTACGAATTGACGGTCAGCGCCAATCTGTTCGCCGCCGGCGCCGGGATGCTCGGAAAATTGAATATGGACGAGTTCGCGATGGGCTCGTCCAACGAGACCAGCGCCTGGGGCCCGGTCCTCTCGCCCTGGCGCCGGAACGACGGCGGCAATGCCGCTCTGACCCCCGGCGGAAGCTCGGGCGGCTCGGCGGCGGCGGTGGCCGCCCGGCTCGCTCCGGGAGTCACCGGCACCGACACCGGCGGTTCGATCCGCCAGCCCGCCGCCTTCGTCGGAATCACCGGCATCAAGCCGACCTACGGCCGCTGCTCGCGCTGGGGAATCGTCGCCTTCGCCTCGAGCCTCGACCAGGCGGGTCCGATGGCGCGCGACGTCCGCGACTGCGCGATCCTGCTGGAAGCCATGGCCGGCTTCGACCCGAAGGATTCGACCTCGCTCGAACTGCCGGTGCCGAACTGGGAAGCGGCGCTCTCCAGCGACGTCCGCGGCAAGCGCATCGGGATTCCGAAGGAATATCGCATCGACGGAGTTCCCGCGGAGATCGACCGGGTGTGGGAGAAGGGCATCGAGCTGATGCGCGACGCCGGCGCCGAGATCGTCGAGGTCTCGCTTCCGCACACCCAATACGCCCTCCCGACCTATTACATCATCGCCCCGGCCGAAGCCTCGTCCAACCTCGCCCGCTACGACGGGGTCCGCTACGGCCGCCGGGCCCTGCCGGAGAACGGCAATCTCACCGACATGTACGAGGCGACCCGCGCCGAGGGCTTCGGCGCCGAGGTCAAGCGCCGGATCATGATCGGCACCTACGTCCTCTCCGCCGGCTTCTACGACGCCTATTTCAACCGCGCCCAGAAGGTGAGGGCTCTGATCGCCCGCGATTTCGAGCGCGTCTGGGGCGAGTGCGACCTCATCCTCACCCCGACCGCGCCTTCGGCCGCCTTCGCTCTGGGCGAAAAAAGCGCCGACCCGATCGCCATGTACCTGAACGACGTCTTCGCCGTCCCCGCCAGCCTCGCCGGCCTGCCCGCCATCTCGGTGCCCGCCGGGCTCGACGACCAGGGCCTTCCGCTCGGCCTGCAGCTCGTCGGCCGGGCGCTCGACGAGCAGGGCGTCCTCAACGCCGCCTTGGCGCTTGAGGAGCGCGCCGGCTTCACGGCAAGACCGGAAGCCTGGTGGTGAGCCTGTTCCGTCATCGCGAGGAGCGAAGCGACGCGGCGACCCCGCTCGGCGGTGGAGAGCTGGATTGCTTCGCTTCGCTCGCAATGACGATGGATTGCCCATGACTGACTATCGAATCCACGGCGCCACCGGCGAATGGGAGGTGGTGATCGGCCTCGAGGTCCACGCCCAGGTGACCTCCAACGCCAAGCTCTTCTCCGGCGCCTCGACCGAGTTCGGCGCCGAGCCCAACAGCCAGGTCAGCCTGGTCGACGCCGCCATGCCCGGGATGCTGCCGGTGCCCAATGCCGAATGCATCCTTCAGGCGGTGCGCACCGGCATGGCGCTTGAAGCGAAGATCAACCCCTGGTCGCGCTTCGATCGCAAGAATTACTTCTACGCCGATCTTCCTCAGGGCTACCAGATTAGCCAGCTCTACCATCCGATCGTCGGCGAGGGCGAGATCCTCCTCGACGACAAGGACGAAGCCGCCGCCAAAAGGATCGGGGTCGAGCGCATCCATCTCGAGCAGGACGCCGGCAAGCTGATGCACGACCAGCATCCGTCAATGTCCTATGTCGACCTCAACCGCTCGGGCGTCGCCTTGATGGAGATCGTGTCGAAGCCCGACATGAGAAGTCCCGAGGAAGCAGGGGCTTACATCCGGAAGTTGAGAGCGATCCTGCGCTATGTCGGAAGCTGCGACGGCAATATGGAGCAGGGCAGCATGCGCGCCGACGTCAATGTCAGCGTTCGCAAGCCCGGCGGCCCGCTCGGCACCCGGACCGAGACCAAGAACGTCAATTCGGTCCGCTTCATCATGGCCGCGATCGAGCATGAGGCGAACCGCCAGGTCGACGTCCTGGAGAGCGGCGGCGCCATCGTCCAGGAGACCCGCCTGTGGGATCCGGACAAGAGCGAGACAAGGAGCCTTCGCTCCAAGGAAGAAGCGCATGACTATCGCTATTTCCCTGATCCCGACCTGCTCCCGGTGGAGCTCGGCGACGATTTCCTGAAGGAATGCCGGGCCAGCCTGCCGGAGCTGCCCGACGCCAAGCGCCGCCGCTACGAGGCCGCGCTCGGCCTCACCCCCTACAATGCCAGCGTCCTCACCGCCGACGTCACCACGGCGCGCTGGTTCGAGGCGTTGCTGGAGAAGCTCGGCGACGAGCACGCGCAGCGCGCCAGCAACTGGGTGACCTCGGACCTGTTCGGCGCCTTGAACCGCCTCGGCCGGGGCATGGACGACAGCCCCGTCACCGCCGCCCAGGCCGCGGAGCTGCTTCGCCTCACCGCGGACGGCACCCTCTCCGGCACCCTGGCCAAGCAGGTCTTCGAGATCATGCTCGAGACCGGCGACGACCCCGCCCGGATCGTCGAGGAACGCGGCCTCAAGCAGACCAGCGACACCGGCGCGATCGAGGCGGCGATCGCTGACGTCATGACGGCAAATGCCGACAAGGTCGCCGACTATCGCGGCGGCAAGGACAAGCTCTTCGGCTTCTTCGTCGGCCAGGTGATGAAGGCGATGCAGGGCAAGGCCAATCCGGGGGTGGTCAATGAGCTGCTGAGGAAGGCGCTCGGCTAGGTTGTTATATCACAGGTCGCTCGAAACTTTTTCGCGATCTTGGTCCCCTCGAAGTAATAACCATCTACGATACAGCCTTTGACAATTTGGCCGGAGATGTTCCTTGGGCCACTATCGTATTCCATGTGGACGACCGTGCTGTCGCCGCCCCAACGTCCCTGGCCGCCCTCTGAGTCCTTAAACCTTCCCTCTTGAAACAGATCGAACGAGAGCGCTCGCCCCTGAGTTCGAGTCAGCTCTCGATAATGAATGACATTCGCCGTCTTTGAGAAGGCGGTTGAAGTAGCCGATGCGGGGGTACTCGCCTGAGGAGCCGCCTGAGTTGCCGGGGCGGGCGCTGTAGCGACGGGAGGGGTCGCGGCGGGCTTGGTTGCGGGTGCCGCTTTGGTGGCGGGTGGGGGACCGGATGGACTCGCCTTGCCGTCGCCGCGCGAACCTTGATAGGTGAAGCCAAGCGAAATCGCGGCCGCGACTCCTCCGAGCAGAGTGCCGACAGCCGTTACGATCACCCAGAACGACTCTCGCTTGGCTGGCTCCATTCGTCGTCCCCAAAGTCTTCGACCCGATCTTACAAATGGCGGGGCCCCGGTAAATAGCTTCCGGCTTTGCCTGCGTGGTTTGAAATTCGAGCTTGCCACAGGACCAGTAACGGCACGGCGACCAATTCCATTGCCAGGCCGAAGACATGGCCGCTTCCTGGAATCCCGATGGACAGAAGCGAAATCAATCGCCCCACGCCGCCGACAAAGACGAGCAGGGCCAGCAGCCGGAACCGCGCCGCCTTGCGCTCGATCCCCGGGATGCAGCTCGCGAAGCCGAAGCCGATGGCGACGAGGAGGCCCGAGAGATAGCGGAAATGGCTGTCGAGGTCGGCCGGCACGCCCGAGCCGACGCCGTGAAGGAAGGCCGGTCCGTGGACGATCCCCGCGCCGCCGGCGAGGAGCGGCACTACGCAGCCCAGCGCCACCGCCGCCTGGAGCAGTCGCCGCTCCTTCCTCACACGTTGAATCGGAACAGCATGACGTCGCCGTCCTGGACGACATAATCCTTGCCCTCGGAGCGCATCTTGCCGGCTTCCTTGGCCCCCGCTTCGCCGCCGAACTTGACGAAATCCTCATAGGCGATGGTTTCGGCGCGGATGAAGCCGCGCTCGAAGTCGGTGTGGATGGCTCCGGCGGCCTGCGGCGCCCTGGCGCCCTTCTCGACCGTCCAGGCGCGCGCCTCCTTGGGGCCGGCGGTGAAGAAGGTGATCAAATGGAGGAGGTCGTAGCCGGCCCGGATGACCTGGCTGAGGCCGGTCTCATCGAGCCCCAGATCTTTCAGGAACTCGGGGCGGTCGGCCACCGCCATGGTCGCGATCTCGGCCTCGATCGCCGCCGAGATGACGACCGCTCCGGCGCCTTCCGACTTCGCCTTGTCGAACACCCGGGCGCTGTGGCCGTTGCCCGAAGCGGCCTCGCCCTCGTCGACGTTGCAGACGTAGAGGACCGGCTTGGCGGTCAGCAATTGCGCCCGTTCCAGGGCCATTTTCTCCTCGGCATCCCTGGGCTCGGTCAGCCGCGCCGGCTTCGAGTCGCGCAGAAGATCGAGCGCCTGGCCGAGCACCGAGGCCTGTACCTTGGCCTCCTTGTCCCCCTGCTGCGCCTTCTTGGCGAGGGCCGGGACCCTTTTCTCGAGGCTTTCGAGATCGGCCAGCATCAATTCGGTCTCGACCGTGTCGGCGTCGGCGACGGGATCGACCCGGCCCTCGACATGGGTGACGTCGCCGCCCTCGAAGCAGCGCAGCACGTGGACGATGGCGTCGACCTCGCGGATGTTGCCGAGGAACTGGTTGCCCAGCCCCTCGCCCTTGGAGGCGCCGCGGACCAGGCCGGCGATGTCGACGAATTCGAGCTGGGTCTCGATCTCCTGAGCCGATTTGGCGACCCGGGCGATCTCGTCGAGCCGAGGATCGGGCACCGCGACCCGGCCCACGTTCGGCTCGATCGTGCAGAAGGGATAATTGGCCGCCTGCGCCGCCGCCGTCTCGGTCAGCGCGTTGAACAAGGTGGATTTGCCGACGTTCGGCAGACCGACGATACCGCAACGAAAACCCATCTACCTCACCGCCTGGAATTGTTTGTGGGCGCCTACAGGCTTCACGTCCAACGCGCCAGACGCTGGCGCCCGGCGCTCCTCAAATCCCTGTTGTAATAGGCGGAACCGGAGCTAGGTTAGCCGGACTGGGGCCAAGGGGGGTCAAACGTGGGACATCGATCGATGCTGTACGGCATCGGCTTGGCTGTGGCCTTGCTGGCCGCGCCGCCGCTCGCGGCGCAGGAGCCGCAAGCGGCCACCGCCAAATCCGGGGCGAAGGCCGAACCGGAGAAAGACCTCGAGAAGACCGTCTTCTTCCGGGCAGGCACCGACTTCGACACGGCTCTGGCCGATGTCCAGGAATGCGACGGCTATGCCCGCGGCATCAGCTACCATATCGGCGGCGGTGCGGTGCCCTACCCTTATGCGGGAACGGTCGCCGGCGCGGTCGGCGGCGCTATCGGCAGCGCGCTCGCCGACGCCATCTTCGGCGCGGCCGAGCGGCGCAAGCTGCGCCGGATCAACATGCGTACCTGCATGCACTTCAAGGAATATACGCGCTACGGCCTCACCGAGGAGGCGTGGAAGGCCTACGATCTCGGCGAAGAGAAAGGCGACGCGAGTGACTCGGAGCGCCAGCTCCTGCTGCGCCTTCACGCCAAGATCGCGTCGGCGCCGGCCGCGCCCAATGGGGAGGTGGTGGAATGAACCGCGCGAAGATCCTCGCGGCTGCGCTGCTGGTCGTGCTCCTGCCGGCTACGGCCGCCAGCGCGGCCAAGGACCAGGTCAACCAGACGGATCCCGTGGTCGTCGATCCGGCGCGTTCCTACATCTTCTTTCGCGCCAAGCGGAAGGCGGCAGTGCGCTTCCTGCGCGAGGTCGACGCTCAGGAGCTGGCCGAGTACGAGGCGGCACGCACAGCCGCCTACGAGAAGGCCCACGCCAAATATTCGAAAAAGCTCGGTTCGTGGCAGCGTAGCGAGGCCGCCTGGCAGGAAGCGAGCAGCTCCGAGCGCACCCGGATGGTCCGGCCCGACAAGCCCGCGGAGCTGACCCCGGAGACGTTCGCTTATCCCGCGCCCGAGGCCGACAACTGGCTGACGGTGAAGGCGAGCCCGCGCTTCGTCGAGGACGAGAACGGCTCCAGCTACCTCATCGCGGTCACGCCCGGAACCTACATCCTCTATGGGCAGATCACCGACACCGAGAACGGGCCCATCGGCACCTGCCTGTGCATGGGCAGTGTCAAGTTCGCCGCCGCCGCGGGGCAAATCGTCGATCTGGGGAAGATCGATTACCCGCGGATCGAGGCCGCCAAGGCCGATCTCGAGGGAAAGCTGCGGAGCCGTCCGTCGCATGCCTTGACTCCGTTCGATCCCGTCATGCCGCGCCCCGCACGTCTCTCTGGCCTGCCGGTCGTTGCCGCGGATCTTCGCGCGGCCGGCAAGATGCCCAATTATTTCGGAATCGAGATCGACCGGCTGCCGGCCGTCCCGGGCGTGCTCGCCTACGAGCGCGACAAGGTGGTCGACGTGAAGGGGGACGTCGACGCCTCCGGACCCTAGCCCCTCCTGCGGGTCCGGCACGGCTTCCGCAGCTAAAGAAGAATATATCATTTCGCTGCCCCGAGGATGACAGCCCCGGCCGGACTTGCTACGTTTGTAGCATGATCGAGATGAAGTTCTTGGCACTCGCAATGGGAATTGCGGCCTCCCTGTTCGTCCATCCCGCCGAGGCTCGTGTGAGCGCCGGGAAAGTGGACGCCGCGGCCCGGGACGCGATGCTCCGCACCGGCGCGCGCGGCCTGGCGATGGCCGTCATCGACGACGGCAAGCCCGTCTTCGTCCGCGCCTGGGGCGATCGCAACTCGGCCGGGGATCCGCTCCAGGCCGATACCGTGATGTACGGCGCCTCGCTGACCAAGGCGGTCTTCGCCTATACCGTCATGCAGCTGGCCGAGGAGGGCCGGATCGATCTCGACCGTCCGCTCGCCGCTTACCTGCCACGGCCTTTGCCCGATTACGGCAATCTCGAGGGTTACGGCGCCTGGGGCGATCTCGCCGGCGACGAGCGCTGGCGCCGGGTCACGGCGCGGCACGTCCTCACCCACAGCGTCGGCTGGGCCAATTTCTCCTGGCTCGATCCCGAGCGGAAGCTGCGCTTCCACTTCGAGCCGGGTAGCCGCTATTCTTATTCGGGAGAGGGGATCATCCTGCTCCAGTTCGCGCTCGAGAAAGGGCTCGGCCTCGATCTCGGCGCCGAGATGCGGCGGCGGGTGTTCGACCGCTTCGCAATGAAGAGCACGAGCATGACTTGGCGGCCCGATTTCGCGCGCAACCTCGCCGACGGCTGGACGGCCGAGGGTAAGGCGGAGCCGCACGACGAACGCGGCCGGGTCCGGGCCGCCGGCTCGATGGACACGACGATCGCCGACTTCGCCCGCTTCGCCGCCGGCTTCATGCGCGGCGAGGGGCTCAAGCCCTCTTCGCGGGCCGCGATGGTCAAGGCGCAGCTGCCCATCACCTCCGCCGCCCAATTCCCGACCCTGGGTCCGGAGCTCTCGCCCGAAAAACGCTGGAAGCGGCTGGCGGCAGGCCTTGGGGTCGTCACCTTCGAAGGGCCGCAGGGCAGGGGCTTCTTCAAGGGCGGGCACAATGAAACCACCGCCAATATCTGGGTCTGCCTGGAGCGCCGCCGCCGCTGCGTCGTCCTTCTCTCGAACGACGTCAGGGCCGAAGCGGCCTTCCCGGCGCTGGTCGATTCGATCCTCGGCGACACCGGCCTGCCCTGGCGCTGGGAATATGGCTGGCTCCAGAATTAGCATTTGGCGGTTACAAGGATCTTGATCAGTGCGGTTTTCAGCACGTCAAGGTTGATCGCAAGGCGGGACATTAGGCCGAGGCGAGCGGAGTCGCTTCTCGGCTCAAAGCGAGCAGGGTTGGAGAGACTCGCGCTCAACCTCGCGCGATAGCCAATCCCGCTGGGGGCGCCCGATAATCCGGCGCGCGACATTTTTTGAGCCGTTCCATGCCGCTGACCTGTACCTTCCGACCTCCAATGTGGAGTTAGAAAGGTTTGCGCTCGCGAGGCCCGCCGCGTATCCGAATCCCGCGTTCCTGAACGTGGTAGTTAGGGGGCGCCCGCCATTTGGCGCGTGGACACAGGCACCGGCTTCGGTCGGGTGGCCTGCCGAATAAAACACCCCTCGGGGGAATAAGCAGGGCGCGGTTCCCTGTGTCCTCGCGCTACCAACCACCCGGCTACCGGGCGGGGCGGTAGTTAGGGACACACATGCCGCACAAACCAACTCGAACCGACTTGGCGCTCATCGCCCTGTCGTGGGCGCTGGCCGCCTTCACACTCTTTGTCGCCATCGAAAACTGGTCCGGCACCCCTCGCTAGACCGGTTGCCCCCGCCGTCCATGGCTTCCTTCGACGGGGGCGGGGGCCGGAGCGAGAATGAACATCGGCTCCGGCCCCCAATCTCTATGACAATTTCCACCTGGTCCAAACGGGGCAAGTGCCAACTGGCCTCAGGGGGATTCAGGCGTACGGATCTCGTTCGGCTTGAGCAGGAACAGGGCCGCGAGCCCGGCCATCGCCGCCGCTCCGGCCGCGACGAAGGCCGCGACGGCGAAGGCGTCGGCCAGCGCCTCGCCCCGCGCCGCCAGCACTCCGCCGACCAGGGCCGTCGCGATCAGTCCGCCGGTGCGCGCCACCGCGCTGTTGAAGCCGTTGGCGGTTCCGACATGGTCGCCGTCGACCGACGCCATCACCGCCGTCGTCAGCGGCGCCACCGCCCCCGCCATGCCGATGGCGATGACCAGCATCGCCGGAAGCACGCTCGTCCAATAGGAACCGTCGCCGCCGATCCGGGCGGCCAAAGCGAAGCCGGCGGCGACGATCAGAGGGCCGATCGTCAGCGGCAGGCGCGGCCCGATCCGAGCCGCCACCGCGCCCATCGCCCGCGAGGCGAGGCCGAGCACCACCGGCAGCGGCAGCAGCGCCGCGCCCGCTTCGACCGGCGAATAGCCGCGAAGCTCGATCAGCAGATAGGGCAGAAGCACGAACAGCCCGCCCAGGGCCGCGTAGAGGAAGAAGGTGAGGAGGGTCAGTCCGGCGAAGCTGGCGGTCGCGAACATCGCCAGCGGCATGATCGCCCGGGCGCCCCGCCGTCGCTCGATCGCGACGAAGCCGAGCAGCAAGGCGCCGCCCAGCGCCGTCGCCGCCCAGCCCTGGGCGACCAGCCCGCCGCCGCCCGAGAGCACGGTCAGCCCCCAGGTGAGAGCCGCCAGAGCGAGGGTGGCGGTGGCGACCCCGAGCCAGTCGAGCGGAGCGCGGCTCTCCTCCCGGCTTTCGGTGACGTGGCGCCAGCCCAGCCACAGGGCGCCGGCGGCGAGCGGCAGGTTGATGAGGAAGATGGAGCGCCAGCCGACGCTTCCGACCAGCCAGCCGCCGAGCAGGGGCCCGAGCGCTCCGGCGATCGCGCCCGCCGCTGCCCAACTTCCGATCGCCCGGCCGCGCGCTTCGCCGGCGAAGGCGGCGCCGAGCAAGGCGAGGCTGTTGGGCATCAGCATCGCCGAGGCCACGCCCTGCAGCGCCCGGCCCGCCAGCAGCCAGAGCAGGGAAGGGGCCAGGGCGCAGAGTGCCGAGGCGATCGCGAACAACGCGATTCCGAGCAGGAACAGCCGCCGCCGCCCGAACTTGTCGCCGGCCGCTCCGCCGAGCAGGAGCAGGGCGCTCAGCGGAAGCAGATAGGCGTTGACGATCCATTGCAGTCCCGAAGCGTGCGCCTGCAGGTCGGCCCCGATCGCGGGCAAGGCGACGTTGACCACCGATCCGTCGACGAAGGCGAGGCTGGACGCCAGGATCGAGGCGAAGAGCGTCAGCCTGCTCCCGGTGCCCGGCTTCCCGCCCCGGCGGCTGGCGGCGGCTGCGCCGTCGCACCGACCGGCCAGCCCGCCGGTCACAGCCGGTAGTTGAAGCTGATGCTGATCCGCTCCCCCTTGCCGGTGCCGGGCACGACTTCGTGCCGGAGCCAGCTTTCCCAAAGGAAGATCGCGCCGGGCGCCGGCTCGGCATAGACGAAGGTCCTGAGGTCCTCCGGCGCATCCGTCCGGCGCGGCGGCGCGGCCATCAGCATCGGCAGCCGCGGATCCTCCAGCTTGAGCGCGCCCGAGCCCGGCGGCACCGCCACATAGACGGTGCCGGAAACGACGCTGTGCGGATGGATATGCCCCGAATGGGCGCCGCCCGGCTTCAGCACATTGACCCACAGGCTGTCGAGCTTCAGCCGCCGCCCGCCAAGATCGAAGGCGCAATCGGCGGCGAAGTCGGCGACATGCCGGTTGAGGTTGCGGACGAGGTCGCCGAAGCGGGGATCTCGAGTCGGCAAATCGTCGAGCGACGCGTAGGAGGTGTAGCCGCGATACTTATGGGCTCGAGACCAGCGCCGCCCGGCGGCGTCCTCCTCGGCCAACGCCCGGCACGCCTCATCGAGCTCCGGGACGAGTGCAGGGTCCGCGAGCTTGCCCGCGTAAAAGCGGGTGGCGAAGAGGGATCGGCTGGTCATGGAGGTACGCGGCGCTTAGCGAGGCTGGTTCGAGTTCTTGTCCGATTTAAGGACCGTCTCCCGAGCTTGAGCGTTCGCGGCCTGCAACCGCCGCCTTGCCTGGTCGTGGCGGCCGAAGCACCCCACCACGAGCACCTGCCTTTTCCGATCGGCGACCAGTTCCACGACGGCCGCCGCGAGGACGCCGCCGAGTTCGACGTCCTCGTAGCGTCCGGTCAGCACGCCGGAGAAGAACTCCGCGCTTTCAGTCAGGTGGGTCCGGAACTCCGGGGACAGGCCGGGCTTGCCCTCGGCATAGGCGGCCGTGTCGATCAGCCCCAGGGCGCAGACAGCGTCCTGGTCGGCTTTGGCGGTCTCGGAAGGGGCGGCCAACAGCGCTGCCGCGATCATGATCATCATTGCAGCTCACCTTTCGCCGACACGCGCGACTTAATTTTCCGGCGCAGGGAAACCAGCCGCCTAGACGCCTCTAGCCGGGTTGCAGCTCCACCGCGCGGTGATGCTCGACGAGCTTCCGCGCCGGCGCACGCTGATCTGCGCCGACCGGTCGGTCCGACCGTTCGCGGCGACATCGTCGACTCCGCCGGACGCGGGCGAGATGACGACCTTGAAGCTGTTCGACCCGTAGCGCGCGCCTTCGCTCGGGAAGCCGTCATCGTCGAGGCGGTCGAGCAGGAGCAGGTCGCCACCGGCATTGACCACCGCATTCTTCTTGGCGGCGACGACGAGGACCGCCGGTCCGTCATGCGCGTAGCAGGCGGAATTCTGGAGCGCGTCGGCGCCGACGTCGGCCTCGGTCAAGGCTTGCAGCGGGATGCCGGGTTCGGCCGCGGCGGCGGGGAGGGCCCAAAGGGCCAGCAGAGCAAGTGACCTCATCCCCCGATTATGCGCCCGGCGGGCCTCGCCCGCAAGATGGCGCCCCAGGAACCGGTTCCGGCCCTTCGGAGTTGAGAAGATACGGTTTTTTAAGCGGAGAATCATCATGACGGGACAAGGCAGGCTGGCGATCGTCACGGGCGCCTCCAGCGGCATCGGGCTCGAGCTGGCGAAGCTCGCCGCCGAGGACGGATACGATTTGATCGTCGCCGCCGACACGCCCCTGGTCGACGCGTCGAGCGAGCTCCGGAAGCTGGGCGTGGAAGTCCGCAACGTCGAGACCGACCTTTCCACCCTGGCCGGGGTCGACCGGCTGCTCGACGCCGCCGGCGGGCGGACGATCGACCTGCTCGTCGCCAACGCCGGCCACGGCCTCGGCCGGGCCTTTCTCGAACAGGAGCCGGCGGACTGGCGCCACGTCGTCGACACCAACATCACCGGCACCGTCTATCTGATCCAGAAGGTGGCCCGGGCGATGGTCGCGCGCAACCAGGGGCGGATCCTCATCACCGGCTCGATCGCCGGCCACATGGCCGGCGCTTTCCAGGCCGTCTATAACGGCACCAAGGCCTTCGTCGACAGCTTCGCCGACGCCCTCGGCAACGAGCTCAAGGAGACGGAGGTGACGGTCACCTGCCTCAAGCCGGGCGCCACCGACACCCGTTTCTTCGAGCGCGCCGACCTTAAGGACACCAAGGTCGGAACGATGAAGAAGGACGATCCCGCCGATGTCGCCAAGACCGGCTGGGAGGCGATGAAGAAGGGCGAGCGAAGCGCCATTCACGACCTCCACAACAAGCTCCAGGTCGCCGCGGCGCAGGTTCTGGGCGGCGGAGTTGCCGCCGAGATGCATCGCCACATGGCCGAGCCCGGCACGGCGCAGAAAGAGGGCAAGAGCGACCCGCGTTAGCCGTCATTCCGGCGAAAGCCGGAATCCATGACCGCCGGCGCTGGAGACGGCTCGCCAGTGCCCTTCATGGATCCCGGATCAGGTCCGGGATGACGTCACCCCTCCGGTCGCGTCGCGATCCAGGTGCCGCCGACAAGCCCCGCCGCGGCGGGTACGAGCAGCCAGGGGAAGGGGAGCAGGACGATTCCGAGCACGGCGCTGAAAGCGAAGGCGAGAAGGGCGGCGCGCTTGCCGGCGGGGCTGATCGCTCCGCTTGTCCGCCATGCCTTGATATGGGGCCCGAACCTGGGATGCTCGACGATCCACGCCTCGAGCCGGGGCGAGCTTCGAGCGAAGAAGAAGGCGGCGAGCAGCATGAACGGCACCGTCGGAAGCAGCGGCAGAACGACCCCGGCCGCGCCGAGCGCGACCGACGCGAAGCCCAGGCACAGATAGAGCAGTCGACGCATGAGCTTTGCCGTCAGTCCTGAAGCCTGAGAGCGACCTCGTTCATGAAGCGGGCATCGTCGCCTCTGGCGAGCCAATCGGCCTCGGCCGCGATCGCGCCCAGCATGTCGGCGAGCCGGTCCTGCTCGGCCTTGGCGTAATTGCCGAGCACATGGCCGGTCACCCTGTCCTTGTGGCCGGGATGGCCGATCCCGATCCGGACCCGGCGAAAGGCGTTGCCGACATGGGCGTCGGTCGATCTCAGCCCGTTATGGCCCGCCGTTCCGCCGCCGGTCTTCACCTTGACCTTGAACGGGGCGAGATCGAGCTCGTCGTGGAAGATCGTGACGTCGCCGACCGCCTTCTTGAAGAAATCCATGGCCGAGCGCACCGCCCGGCCGCTTTCGTTCATGAAGGTGGCGGGCTTGAGCAGGAGAATCCGCTCGCCGCCGATCCGGCCCTGCTGCGCCCAGCCGTGAAACGCCTTCCTGGGCGCCTCGAAGCCGTGAGTCGCGGCGATCGAATCCGCCGCCATGAAGCCGACATTGTGCCGGTGCAGGGCGTAGCTCGCGCCGGGATTGCCGAGGCCGACCCAGATCTGCACCGGCTCGAACCCCTCCCAATCGCCTTCGGAAGCGTGCGCGGGCTGGCCGGGCAGCTCGACGGTCCGTGGACCGAAGAGCGCACCCAGCCAGCTCCGCAGCGCCAAATCAGGCCTCTTTCGACTCGTCGCCCGACTCTTCGGCGGCTTCGTCCTCGCCGATCACCGGCACGTCCTCGGGAGCCGGGGCTTCCGCCTCGATGGCGGCGTCCTCGGCCTCCATGACCGCACCCGAGGAGGGCACGATCGTCGCGATGGTGAAATCGCGGTCGGTGATTGCGCTCTCGACGCCCTTGGGCAGGGTCACCGCCGAAATGTGCAGCGAATTGCCGATGTTGAGGCCCTTGAGGCTGATTTCGATCTCTTCCGGAATCTCGGCCGCGTCGCAGACCAGCTCGAGCTCGTGCCGGACGGCGTTGAGCACACCGCCGCGCTTGATGCCGCGGCTTTCCTCTTCGTTGGTGAAGCGGATCGGCACATTGACGTGCACCTTCGAATGCTCGGAGATGCGAAGGAAATCGACATGCAGCGGCCGGTCGGAGACCGGGTGGAACTGGACGTCCTTGGGAAGGGTCCGCGCGGTGGTGCCGCCGGCGACCTCGATCATCACGACCGAGTTCATGAAGTGGCCGGTGTTCAGCATCTTCATCAGCGCCTTTTCCTCGACGTGGACGGCGAGGGGCTCTTCCTTGTTGCCGTAGACGACGGCGGGGACTCGGCCTTCGCGACGCATTGCGCGGGAGGCTCCCTTGCCCGCCCGCTCGCGCGTCTCGGCCGACAGCGTAAGCTGTTCGCTCATGTGCATGCCTTTCGATAATCGTGAATCAAACGCCCGCGCTCACGCCTCCAGGGATGACCATGAACGGGGGAGCGGCGCCTCTAGCCGAGGGGGGCGGAGAAGGCAAGGGAAGGGTGGAGCGCGGAAAGGGCGATCGTCATCCCGGCGAAAGCCGGGATGACGGCGGCTTCACTGCACCCGTTTCGCCTTGAGCCCCTTCTTCTTCAGCATCGCCTGCACCGATTCCCCGCCCGCGAGGTGCCCCGCGCCGACCGCGACGAAGACCGTGCCAGGCTTGTCCATCCGCCGCGCCAGCCAGTCGGCCCAGGCGGCGTTGCGCCGGCTCATCAGCGCCGTTTTCAATTCCGGCGACATCTGGGTCTCGTCGTCGAAGGTGCGCTCGATCCCCTTGAGGTCGCCGCTCGCCCAGGCGTCGAGCATGGCCTTGAACTGCGTCTTGGTCTCGGCATTGTCCTCGACCACCGAGAGCAGAAGGGCGCGCTGGGCGTCCTCGGACAAGGTGTCGAAATAGCCCAGTTGCTGCTCGACCGTCTCGAGCCCGGTCACCGTCTTGCCGGTCGCCCGGAACGGGGCTCCGATCTGCCGTTCGATTCCGAGCGAAGGGTCGAGCCCGAGTCGCTTGAAGGTGACCCCGAGCAGGGGAAGCGCCGCCGCCCAGGTCTCGAGCCGATCGAGCGCCTTTTCGGGATAGCCGCTCTCGGCGATCATCGCCCGAAGCGCCGCCCTCTTGTTTTCCGGCACCCGCTCGGCGATCGGCGGCAGGCCGGGCGACATGGCGAGCTTGGCCATGGCCTGCGCCCCCGCCATCACGTCGTCGATATCGGCGACTTCGAGCACCAGCTCGTCGGCGCCGGCCAGCGCCGAGTCCATCGCGGGGGTCCGCCACCCCTGGCCCTCGGGCAGCATGTGGATGGTCCCGAACAAATAGACGGTCGTGTCGGCATCGGCGACCTTCCACATCGCCGGTCGCGCCCTTTGTCCCGCCGGCGCCGCCTCGGCGGAGCAGCCGGCGAGCGGAATCAGCCCCGCCAGAGCGAGCCGCAACCAGCTCTTCCGTCCCATCGCCGCCATCGTCGTCCTTCCTCGGTTCATCGGTGTCGGACACCATGTTGCGGCGATGCCGCGAGTTTCAACCGCTTGCCGGCGGAAATCCTGCCCCGTCATTCCGGCGAAAGCCGGAATCCATGAACACCGACGCCCGCGAACATCCGCTGAAACCCGTATCCGTGGATCCCGGATCAGGTCCGGGATGACGCGAGGCGCCTTGCCCCTGGCCTTCGGTTCAATCGATCCGCTTCGCTTCGAGCCCGCGCCTGGCCAGCATCGCCTGGACCGATTCGCGCCCGGCGAGATGGCCGGCGCCGACCGCGAACAGCAGGGTGCCCGGCTTCTTCAGCCTTTCCTCCAGCCACAAGGTCCAGGCGGCGTTGCGGCGGCGCACCAGCACTTCGAACAGCTCCGGCGGCATGCCCGGCTCGAGCGCCAGATCGAGCGAGTCGGCCCGGCCGGCGACCCAGTCGGCCTCGCCGACCCCGAGCTCCGCGGCGCTCCCGCCCGCCGGAGCGATCGCCTCGAGCAGCAATTCGGTCTGGACGGCCTCGGGCAGGGCGCTCATCGACGCCAGCACCAGATTTCCGTCCTCGACGCTCAGGATCGGCTTGCCCGCGCCCCGGAAATTCTCCTCGAGCACGTCCTCGACGCCCGGCGCCCCGGAGACGTCCTCGACTCCATATTCCTTCAGCATCTGGGCGATCCCAAGGGTCATCGCCGCCGCCCAGCTGTGCATCCGGTCGAGCATCGGCAAAGGCAGGCCGGACGCCTCGATCGCCGCCTTCAGCGGCTTGCGCTTGTTCCTGGGCACGCGCTGCAGGATCGGGACCTTGTTTTCGCCGAAAAAGCCTTTCAGGCCCGACAGATCGTCCAGATTCTCCTCGGCGCCCGGCGCTTCATAGGTCTCGACGACCAGCTCCGCGGCCTCGCCGACCGCCTTGTCGAGCGCCGCCGAGCGCCAGCGGAAGCCGGGGGGAAGCGCGTGGATGGTGCCGAACATGTAGATCTTGGTGTCGTCGTCGGCGAGCAGCCAGAGCGCCGGCCGGGGATCGGCCAAAGGCTCGGCCCGCGCCGCCGGGGCGGGACCGGGCTTGTTCGCGCCGTCCTTGCCATGGGGCACGGCGTTCGCCGGCGCCGACGCCAAGGCGGCCAGCAGCATCAGCCCGGCCGGCCTCGAAAAAGTCAGCGATCTGAACCTCATATAACGCCCGCCCGACCCTTGTCCGCCTGGCCTCGCTCTTGCGGCTTTTGCCGCCGCCGGTCAATTGCGAGCGGCATCGCTTGACCCTGTATGGCTCCTGCGCCAGAGCGCCCTGACCCTTTGTTGCAGGTGCGAAGCCAAGTGGACCGGCCCCCCAGCTTCCAGTCGCTGATCCTCACCCTCCACGATTATTGGAGCCGTCAGGGCTGCCTGATCCTCCAGCCCTACGACCTCGAGATGGGCGCCGGCACCTTCCACCCCGCCACCGCCCTTCGAAGCCTAGGGCCCAAACCGTGGAAGGCCGCCTACGTCCAGCCCTGCCGCCGCCCGACCGACGGCCGCTATGGCGAGAATCCGAACCGGCTCCAGCATTATTACCAATATCAGGTCATCCTGAAGCCGAGCCCGCCCGACCTCCAGGCCCTGTATCTCGGAAGCCTCGCCGCCATCGGCATCGACTTCCTCAGGCACGACATCCGCTTCGTCGAGGACGATTGGGAAAGCCCGACGCTCGGCGCCTGGGGGCTTGGCTGGGAGGTCTGGTGCGACGGCATGGAAGTCACCCAGTTCACCTATTTCCAGCAGGTCGGCGGCTACGATTGCAAGCCCGTCGCCGGCGAATTGACCTACGGCCTCGAGCGCCTCGCCATGTACGTCCAGGGCGTCGACAACGTCTACGATCTCGCCTTCAACGATGAGGGCGTCAGCTACGGCGAGGTCTTCCTCGAGAACGAGCGCCAGTTCAGCGCCTATAATTTCGAGCTCGCCAACACCGAGACCTTGTTCCGCTGGTTCAGGGACGCCGCCGAGGAAAACGCCCGCTGCATCGAAGCGAAGCTCCCGCTCCCCGCCTACGACCAGGCGATCAAGGCCAGCCACATCTTCAACACCCTGCAGGCGCGGGGGGTGATCTCGGTGGCGGAGCGCCAGGCCTATATGGGCCGAGTCCGCGACCTGGCGAAAGGCGCCTGCCAGTCCTGGATGGAAAAGAACGGGTGGGCGGCGTGAGTAAGGCTTCACCCAAAGCACCAAAGAACCAAAGGGGTCTGTGCGGCCCGGCGCGCAGCGCCTTCCAGCTTCGGCCGGCGAGGAGAATCGAGGCGGCTTCGCCGCCGGAGCATCTTTGGTCCTTTGGTGCTTCGGGTGAAAAACTAACCGCCTTCGAGAAGCGTTTGGGAGCAAGAGGCTAGATGCCGGACTTCCTCCTCGAGCTTCTTTCCGAAGAAATCCCCGCCCGAATGCAAGGCAAGGCGCAGCAGGACCTTGCACGCCTCTTTTCAGAGCAACTCTCAAGTGCTGGCCTTGCCGCCGAAGCGATCGAGACCTTCGCCACCCCGCGCCGCCTCGCTCCTCATCGCCCGCGGACTGCCCGCCGAAACCGAGGCGGTGCGCGAGGAGACCAAGGGCCCGCGCGCTTCGGCCCCGCCGCAGGCGCTGGAGGGTTTCCTGCGCAAGACCGGCCTGACCCGCGACCAGCTGGAGGAGCGCGACGGAATCTTCTTCGCCATCGTCGAGAAGCCCGGCCGGGCGACCTCCGCCGTCCTCGCCGAAGCGATCCCCGCAGTCTTCCGAGCCTTCCCCTGGCCCAAGTCGATGCGCTGGGGCGCCGCCTCGACCTCGACCGAAAGCCCGCGCTGGGTCCGCCCGCTGCAGGGCATCGTCGCCTTGCTCGGCGAGGAGATCGTCGATTTCGAGATCGCCGGAGTGAAGAGCGGCGCCGCCACCGTCGGCCACCGCTTCCACCATGCCGGCCAGATCACCATCGGTGGCGCCCACGATTATGTCGAGAAACTGCAGGCCTGCCACGTCGTCGTCGATCCCGCCGAGCGCCGTCGGATCGTCGCCGAAGGCGCCCGCGCCGCCGCCGCCGCCGCCGGCCTGACCCTGGTCGAGGACGAAGGCCTCGTCGCCGAGAATGCGGGCCTCACCGAATGGCCGGTGCCCCTGCTCGGCCGCTTCGACCCCGCCTTTCTCGAAGTCCCGCGCGAAGTGATCCAGCTCACCATGCGCACCAACCAGAAATATTTCGCCTGCGTCGACGGGGAAGGGCGGCTGGCCCCCAACTTCGTCTGCACCGCCAATATCGACGCCACCGACGGCGGCGCCTCGATCGTCGCCGGCAACGAACGGGTCCTCTCGGCGAGGCTCAGCGACGCCAAATTCTTCTGGGAGCAGGATCTGAAGGTCCCGCTCGAGGAGCAGGCGAGGAAGCTCGCAGACATCGTCTTCCACGAGAAGCTGGGCACGGTGCCGAGAAAGGTGGAGCGGGTGAGGAAGCTTGCCTGGTGGTTGGTCGAGACAGGCATCTACTCTGCAGGGAGAGGGACAGGTTCGCGAAGCAACCAGGGTGAGGGCGTGACAGTCCCGCCGAGGAGTTTCCCTCTCCCCGCAAAGACGGAGTTGTCTCACCAATCAGGTTCGAGCGCGCCGCCCGTCTTTGCGAAGGCCGACCTTGTCACTCAGATGGTCGGCGAATTTCCCGAGCTCCAGGGACTGATCGGCGGCTACCTCGCGCGCGGGCAGGGCGCAGCCTGAAGCCGTCGCTGACGCCATCCGCGACCATTACAAGCCGGTGGGGCAGGGGGACGAGGTTCCGACCGCACCGGTGACGGTGGCGGTGAGTTTAGCCGACAAACTGGATACGCTCTTCGGTTTCTTCTCGTGGGACATGACACCGACCGGCTCTAAGGACCCGTTCGGCTCTGCGCCGTGCGGCCATAGCCGTGATTACAACTTGCGACGCACTCGGATTGCGGATGCCGCTGCGACCGCTCGCACACTTGGCCGCATGGAACTTTATCTGCTCGCGGGTCTATGACGATCACGATTTCCAGGAACAGTTTCTCACGCGGTATTTCACGCTCGAAGAGCGCGAGGACGAGCATTTCGGGACTTGGTTTGAAAAGTCGGAGCAAGGCCTTTGGGTCTTCATGCCCGCGAAGATACGGCGAGGCTGGCGGGCGAGCTATTTCAGTTCCTTACCGACCGCCTCAAGGTCCAACAGCGCGAAGCCGGGGTCCGCCACGACCTGATCGACGCCGTCTTCGCCGCCAAAACAAGATGCGCCGGCGAGGACGATCTCGTCCGCCTCCTCGCCCGGGTCCACGCCCTCCAGGCCTTCGTCGAGACGCCCGAAGGCGCCGACCTCCTCGCCGGCTACAAGCGGGCCGCCAATATCCTCAAGAAGGAAGGCTATAGTCCCTCTCCTCCAGGGGAGAGGGACAGGCGAGCGGAGCGAGCCAGGGTGAGGGCACCGCCACTCCCTCACCCTCGGCCGCTGATGCGGCCTTTCCCTCTCCCCTCCAGGGAGAGGGGCAGACAGAGAACAAACCCCTTCCCTACACGCCCGAAACAGAGGAGGCCGCCCTGATCGCGGCCCTCGATTCGGCCGAGCCTCGCGCCTGCGCAGCCGTCGATGCGGAGGATTTCGAAGGGGCGATGGCGGCGCTGGCCAGCCTGCGCGCGCCCGGTGAACTCATTTTTCGACAAGGTGATTGTCAATGACCCCGATCCCGCCAAGCGCGAAGCCCGGCTCCACCTCCTCGCGCGAATGCGCGACGCGGTTCATCGGGTCGCCGATTTCTCGCGGATCGAGGGGTGACTTGCGCGCGACAGACACTGACTTTCCTGACCTTCCTCCGTTTTCGGATACCCAATTTCGTCGAAGGGCCGCCCCATGACCCGCTACGTCTACCGCTTCGGCGGCGGCGCCTCCGACGGCGAGGCGGGGAACAGGAATCTGCTCGGCGGCAAGGGCGCCAACCTCGCCGAAATGGCGTCGATCGGTCTTCCCGTCCCCCCCGGCTTCACCCTCTCGACCGAGATGTGCGCGCTTTATTATGCGGAAGGGAAATCCTTCCCCGACTCCGTTCGCGCTCAGGTGGCGGAAGGCCTCGCCCATATCGAAGGCATTTGCGGTAAAAGCTTCGGCAACTCGGCCGATCCGCTCCTGGTCTCGGTCCGCTCGGGCGCCCGGGTGTCGATGCCGGGAATGATGGACACCGTCCTCAACC
Organism: uncultured Alphaproteobacteria bacterium; assembly: GCA_963850005.1. Lineage (GTDB taxonomy): Bacteria > Pseudomonadota > Alphaproteobacteria > Sphingomonadales > Sphingomonadaceae > Allosphingosinicella. The sequence goes on along the minus strand of CAWKJG010000001.1, from coordinate 643,383 downwards.
TCGGCCTGAACGACGAGACCGTTGAAGGATTGGCCGCCATCTCCGGCGATCCGCGCTTCGCCTGGGACAGCTACCGCCGCTTCATCCAGATGTATTCCGACGTCGTCCTGGGCCTCGATCACGGCGCCTTCGAGGAAGCGCTCGAGATCGCCAAGGAGGACAAGGGCGTCCAGCTCGACACCGAGCTCGAGGCCGGGGACTGGCGCCGGCTCACGGTCCGCTACAAGGCGCTGGTCGAGGAGCAATCGGGCCGGCCCTTCCCCGACGACGTCCACGCGCAGCTCTGGGGCGCGGTCGGCGCCGTGTTCGGCTCCTGGCAGTCGGACCGGGCCAGGACCTACCGCCGCCTGAACGCCATCCCCGGCGACTGGGGCACCGCGGTCAACGTCCAGGCGATGGTGTTCGGCAACATGGGCGAGACCTCGGCGACCGGGGTCGCCTTCACCCGCAACCCCTCGACCGGCGAGCGCGCTTATTACGGCGAATATCTGATCAACGCCCAGGGCGAGGATGTCGTCGCCGGGATCCGCACCCCGCAATATCTCACCCGCTCCGCCCGCGAGGCCGCCGGCGCCAAGGCGGCGTCGATGGAAGAATCGATGCGCGAGGTGTTCGGAGAGCTCGCCCGGGTCTTCGACCTGCTCGAGCGCCATTATCGCGACATGCAGGACATCGAGTTCACCGTCGAGCGCGGCAAACTCTTCATGCTCCAGACCCGCTCGGGCAAGCGCACCGCCAGGGCTGCCTTGCGGATCGCCGTCGACATGGCCGAGGAAGGCCTGATCAGCCAGGAGCAAGCGGTGCTCCGGGTCGACCCGCAGGCGCTCGACCAGTTGCTCCATCCCACGCTCGACCCCGCCGCCGAGCGCAACGTCATCGCCAGGGGCCTGCCCGCCTCGCCCGGCGCCGCCTCCGGAGCGGCCGTGTTCGACGCCGACACCGCCGAGCATCGCAAGAGCCTCGGCGAGAAAATCATCCTGGTCCGGATCGAGACCAGCCCCGAGGACATTCACGGAATGCACGCGGCCCAGGGCATCCTCACCGCTCGGGGCGGAATGACCAGCCACGCCGCCGTCGTCGCCCGAGGCATGGGCCGGCCCTGCGTCAGCGGCGCCGGCGCCCTCTCGATCGACTATAAGGCGAGGGCGATGCGGATCGGCGAGATCGAGGTCCGGGAAGGCGAGACGATCACCCTCGACGGCTCGACCGGCGAGGTCATGCTCGGCGCCGTCGCCACAGTTCAGCCCGAGCTGGTCGGCGATTTCGGGACCCTGATGGCCTGGGCCGACGCCCACCGCCGCCTCAAGGTGCGCACCAACGCCGAGACCCCGCTCGACTGCCGCACCGCCCGCGAGTTCGGCGCCGAGGGCATCGGCCTGTGCCGGACCGAGCATATGTTCTTCGATTCCGAGCGGATCGCCGCCGTCCGCCAGATGATCGTCGCCGCCGACGAGGCCGGCCGCCGCTCCGCTCTGGCGAAGCTGCTCCCGGCCCAGCGCGCCGATTTCGAGGAGATCTTCCGGATCATGGCGCCGCTTCCGGTGACGATCCGGCTTCTCGACCCGCCGCTCCACGAATTCCTCCCCCACGGCGAAACCGAGTTGGCCGAGGTCGCCGCGGGCGCCGGGGTGAGCGTCGAGGCCCTGAAGCGCCGTGTCGCCGAGCTTCACGAGTTCAACCCGATGCTCGGCCATCGCGGCTGCCGGCTCGGCATCACCTATCCCGAAATCTACGAGATGCAGGCCCGCGCGATCTTCGAGGCCGCGCTCGCGGTGGCGATGGAGGGGGAGGCGCCGGTTCCGGAGATCATGGTGCCGCTGGTCGCGACCCGGCAGGAGCTGAAGATCATCCGCGACCTGATCGACCGCACCGCCCACGCCGTCTTCGAGGAGTGGAGGAAAAGCGTCGACTATCGGGTCGGGACGATGATCGAGCTCCCCCGAGCCGCCCTTCGCGCCGCCGACATCGCCGGCGAGGCCGAATTCTTCAGCTTCGGCACCAACGACCTCACCCAGACCACTTTGGGGGTCAGCCGCGACGATGCCGGCCGCTTCCTCACCGCCTATGTCGAAAAAGGCATTTTCGAGCGCGACCCCTTCGTCTCGATCGACGAGGAGGGGGTCGGCGAGCTGATCGCTCTGGCCGCCGAGCGGGGCAGGGGCGCCCGCCCCGGCCTCAAGCTCGGCATCTGCGGCGAGCATGGCGGCGACCCCTCGTCGATCGCCTTCTGCGAGAAAGTGGGCCTGGATTACGTCTCGGCGTCGCCCTACCGCGTGCCGATCGCCAGGCTCGCGGCGGCGCAAGCTGCGCTCAGGGCAAGATCGTCATCCCGGACTTGATCCGGGATCCATGACCACCGTCTTTGCCGGACTTGCTCGTCTCGTGCGCATTCCACCGCGGGAAAATGGGTTCGCACAAAGATCACAAAGGCACAAAGCGGCCGGCGCGAACGGGTGCGCAGCGCCCTTTATTTGCCTCACAGGACAACGAGACGAAGCGGCTGCGCCGCCCAAGCCTCTTTGTGCCTTCGTGATCTTTGTGCGAACCAAGACGATGAGTTGGGTCCGCCCAGCCGCTTGAGGATAGCCCGGCGGCAAATCCGCCCGCGCTACTTGCTCGCGAACTGCCCCGCCTCGGCGCCGAAATGCTCCTTGGCATAGGCGCGCGCCGCGGTGGCGGTCGGAAAGGGCTCGTCGTGGAGCGTCGTCGTGACGATCGGATAGCCCTGGCCGTTGTAGCGAGTTCGCGCAGGGTCAGCCGGACCTTGCCGTCCTCATCCTTGTTGATCAGGAAGGGCTTGATCGGGGTGCGGGTGCTGTCGGGGGTGCCGCCCATGGTAAATCTCCTGTCCCTTTCTCGGGACGATAACGTCGGATGAAGGTCTATCGTTTCGCGCCGGGGCGCCGCGGGCTGCTGCCCGGGCCCTGGCCGGGGGTGCGCTCGCGGAAGATCAGCCGGCCCTTGGTCAGATCGTAGGGCGTCATCTCGACATGGACCCGGTCGCCGACCACCGAGCGGATCCGGAAGCGCCGCATCTTGCCGGCGGTGTAGACGATCACCCGGTGCTGGTTGTCGAGCATCACGCCGAAGCGGCCGTCCGGATAGATTTCGTCGATTTCGCCCTCGACGGTCAGAGTTGCTTCCTTAGCCAAAACCTGGTCTCCCTCGGCGCCCGGCGCCGGAAAATTGCCTATCCGCGCAGGCGAAGAGATCGCATCGCGCGGGCGAGAAGCGTGAAAAGGAAGGCGGGGCCGCGAGGCCGCAAATTCCGTCGCAGCGACGTCAGCCTTTCTTATGTAGGCGCAAAGGGCGGTTTTGGCAACTTCGGCCCCGGCTGATGGCCCGACCCTGGCACCGGCGACGTGACCGTTGACGTCAGCCCTCAATTATATAGCCAGACAGCCGCACCTCCGCGCGCTGGAGTTCGCTCAGGTTCAATCCGAGCGCAGGATGGCTGCTCAGTGCCAGGAGCCATGAAGCGAAGGGGCTCACCCCGGCGAAAAGGTTGCGTTCCGAAAAGTCCGGAGTGACGAGCGGCCGGTCCCCTTCGAGGGGGGTGAAGCCACTAAACTTGATCGCCCTGTGGCTGAAATAGACCGGGCGCCCGTCTGCCTTATAGATGGCTTCGTGTCCGGCATGCTGCATGAACCAGGGAATTCTGGTTCTGGTCCTCCGCGGCGGTCACTCCCTCCAGCGCCAGGGTAAGCCCGGTCAGCCTTAAACCCGGAAGGCCTTCGAAGATCGCTGCATAAGCCGGATGATCGCGGCGGATTGTGAAGCTCAGCACACCCGATCGCTTGAAGCGGATCCAGGCCTCCTCCGTCACGAAGCGGCGCAGGTCGAGCGCGAGCAGTCCGTCGGCGAGCTCTCGGCGCGCCTCGAACCGCTCCTTGGCGTCCGCCCACTGCCGCAGGGTCTTTTGATGCGCGCCGGCGATCACGGCGACGTTCAGGGCCGACAGGGGCGCGTCGGCCGGCCGCGCGAAATGATAGGCGAGCGCCTTGCGTTCGGCGTGGACCATCTGCGCCGTCAGCCCGAGCGTATCCAGGTAGAGCCTGTTCATGAGACCCATGACGAATGGCTCGGCGGGGTCCGATAAGCCGGTTGCGACGCTGTTGAGGCCGTCGATGACGCGCTGCGAAGCTTGGCGGCGGGCTTGGAATTCTACGAGCTGAACGAGCATCGCGTTGTAGTCGAGAATGGCCTGGTTGCGTGTTTCGACGCATTTCAGGTAATCGTAACCCGCTTCGCGATAGGCTTCGGCCTGTGGCAGTTCAGTGAATTCCTTGGCGATCTTGTCGAATTGCTCACGTTCCATGCGAAATTGTGGAACTCGGTGTTGCGCCGGGGTCAGCTGGGCGACGGCGTCGCGTATCTGGCCGATGGCCTCGACGACGGTATTGGCCCCTTCGCCGAGCATCTTGAGATCGTCCCCGAGAAGCTTGCGGTTGTCCCACAAGCTCTTCACGGAATTGTCGCTGCCTCCGAAGTCCCCGTAGAGCTTGGCGCCCGCGGACGCGGCGGCGATGAAGCCGGTGCCTCCCGACGCGATTCCGGCAACAATCGTGGCGACCGCGACGAGGCTTCCCATCAAATTGCAGCCGTCGTCAAGATCGCGAATGGCCGCGCTGAGTTCCTCTTCGCGTGTCATCAGAAGGGCGTAAGCTGCGTCCACCTTTTGATCGAGAACCGGCAGCTCCGCATAATGTCGACGTGTCTCTTCTGTCGCTCGCTCCATCTCGGCTTCCAGATTGTCGAGCACGGCCTGCGCCGCGCCTTGCGATCGGGCCACGGACTGGCGTTGCTTCTCCTTCTCTTCCGACGCGTTCCAATAGACGACGAAAGCGTCCTCTATCATCTGGGCCTGCGGCAGCGCGGACGTGTCGATGAGCCTTGAATAGGATTCGAACGCGAGCAATGGCGCTCGTTCGAGCGAAAAGCCGTAGAAATCGAGTCCCAGCGCTACCTTCCTGGCCATGGCATAAGTGCGGGCCAGGACCTCCTTGCGAACCGCGCTGGGGTTCGGGTCCTGCAGGCATATTTCGAAAAGGAACTCGATTTTGGCCCGCAGGATCGGCTGGGGTCTTCCGCCTTGGGTGCGAAACTGATCTTCAATCGCGCAGGCCATTAGCTCCAGGCTCAGGTCGTCCAGCCTGGGAGCGAACTCCGCGAATGTGAGCGCTCCGTGCGAAATCGTGCCTGCGCTGCCCGGCGGAGGCTCTGCCTGGCGCGCTTGGACGTCGGCCGCACGCGGGTCGCCTTCCGGTCCCGCCGGTCCGCGAGGCGCGTTTTCCACCCGGTTAATATAGCATGATCTGCGCAGAATGCCTGAACTCAAGAAAGCAGATCGACGCAGCGGATCTGTTGCTATCGCCTGCTTCAGCACCTCCGGCGGAACGATCTCCGCCACCAGCTCGACCGTATCCCGCCGAGCGGTCCGAAGGAAAAAGTTGCGCACCGGTACCCCCGCTTCGAGCGCATCGAGCATTTCCGGGGTCCCGTAGAAGGCAAGTTCCCGAGGATGTATACCGTCATCGAACTCGCAGACCTTGAAGCTGACTTTGCCGCCGTCGCCGCCGACTCCCCCGGGTCCCACTGCTCCAGGAGTGGCCGTTGGACCGACCGGCCCGGCTTCGGCCTCGATGACGGCCGCATTCATCTGAGCCTGCCTGATGTAGCGGATCGAAACGTCGGCACCATTGCCGCCGGCACCCCTCCTGCCGGGCAACCCTGCGTCACCGCCGGAGCCGCCCGGCCCCCCAAGTGAGTTCCGCAGGGAATCCGCTCGCTTCGGTCGTCGCGTTGTTGCCGGTGCTCCCTTGGGCTCCCTGACGGCCATTTCCTCCATCATTACCGCGGCCGCCGGCCCCGCCGCGCGCCCGGATGGCGGTGGTTCCGGCGATGTTGAAGGCCGAAATCGACACTGCCCCGGCGTCGCTCCCGCGACCGCCGTCCTCGCCTTCCTCCCCGGTTGCACCAGGGGAGGCCTGGGTGGCGGGCGGCAATCCGAGCGGATGAGTGGGTATGCCCGGCCGGCCGCTCGTATCGATCAAGGCACCCGGTGCGAAGGTGAGTTCACGACAAACGATCGTGATCGGATGACCTTGCGTGCGGACTTCGCCCGACACGCTGATTTCGTCCGCGAAGATTATCGTCGCACGGTCGGTCGCGACAACGTCCGCGAGCGCGACGGGAACCCCCGCTCGCACAATACGCTCGGTCGGTCTCTCCGTTGAAATGGCGAGTTGGTTGCGTCCAAATCCCGACAGCGATTCCTTCCCTGTGCGAGCGGCACGTCTTAAGCGGGCGTACCAAAGGCTGCGATGAAGACCCTTTTAAGGTTCCGGGAGCCGCCGACGCGTGATGGTGATCACGCCGCCATCGCCTGTCCCGGTGAGGGCAGCCTCCGGCGGATTACGGAGTCGGTGGCATGGCGCTCGCTCGGCACCTCACTCCACTCCCAGCCGCCCCACCTTGTCCGCATGCATCTCCGTAAACCACATCGCCTTGTCCGGCCCCTCGATGATCCGGTGCATCACCGTGTTCCGCGTCTTCACCGGATAGCGCCTGAAATGTTCCGCCTTCAGCCCCTCCGGCCCGCCCTTCAGCCCGGCCGCCGCGATCCGGACGATATAATCCTCGCCCGCCGGCCCCGCCGAATTCTGGTCGACATATTGCTGGACCCACAGGTCGCCGGCGCCGTCGAAGGCGAGGGCGGCCAGCAGCATGTTCGGCCGGCCCTCCGGCTTGGGCACGACGAATTCGATGATCTTCCCCTCGCGGTCGATCCGCCCCACCCGGCTGCCCGCTTCCTCGCTGAACCACATCGCCCCGTCCGGCCCGGGCACGATCGCGATCGGGCGGCTGTTGCGGAAGGGGATGTCATATTCGCTGAGCTTGCCGGCCGCGGTTACCCGGGCGATCCGGTTGGCGGTCAGCTCGGTCGCCCACATACTGCCGTCGGGGCCGGCCTTGACGTAGATCGGGGTGCTCGTGGGATCGGCCAGCGGGAATTCGGCGACCGCGCCCGTGGCCGGGTCGACCCGGCCGATCCTTCCGCTCTTCTTCCCCGTATACCAGATCGCTCCGTCGGCCCCGATGCCGAGCCCGTGCGGGCGGGTGCCGGCGGGGAGGGGCCAGTCGCGGACCTTCGTCCCGTCCGGTCCGAGGGCGATCACCCGGTCCTTGCATTCCAGGCCCACCCACAACAGGCCGGCGCCGTCATATTCGATCCCGTGCGGGCCGCTTCCGGCCTCCATGTCGACGAAGCGCATCGCCCCGGTCGCCGGAGTCACCGCCACCAGCCGGTCGTAATTCTGGCCGGTGATCCACAGCGCGTCGGGCCGTCTGGAGTCGAACGCGATCTCGTGGGTCGAGCCGGGATGGACGACTTCGCCCGGCGTGGGGTCGCAATTGTTGCGCGGCGGATCGGCCCGGGGCGGGTAGGCGATCGCATATTCCCGAATGTCCGCGGCCGGCGCCTGGTCCGGGGCCGCCTCTTTCGCGCAACCCGCCATCGCCAGCGCCGCCAGCACCGTTCCCGCCCAGATCCTCATCGGTCCGCCCCCCTTTCCCCGGCGGCAGGATGCAACGATCGTCCGAAGCGGTCAAACGCCGTCGTCTTTAGCGCTTTGGAAACCGGGCGGAGGCTATTTGGAGCGATGCATTCCGCCACCATCCCGCTCGCAGCCCTGGCCACCTTTGCCGCCGTCTACTGGGTCACTCCGGCGCCCGTCGCGGTACAGGAGGCTGAGCCCGCCCGGATCGCGGCGGCGCCGGCGCCGGCGTCCAGCCTCGCCGACGCCCCGCGCGCGAGCGCCGTTCCGGCGGCGAAGCGGGCCCGGCGCCCGATCGGCCAGGCCGCCCGGATGCGCCGGACGGTCGCCGCCGGCGTGCGCGCCGTCCGCCCGGCCCGCCGGGCGTCGGCCGTGACGGTCTATTTCCCCGGCTGCAACGCGGTGCGCGCCGCCGGTCTCGCGCCGCTCTATCGGGGCGAGCCCGGCTATCGCCCCGAGATGGACGGCGACGACGACGGCATCGCCTGCGAACCCCATCGCGGCCACCGCCGCCGCTGGTGACCGCGCGCGTCCGTATTCACCTGGCCGCGCCCTTCAGCGTGTTCGGCCCGGTGCATACCGCCGCCGCTTGCCGCGCGGCCCGCTCCAGAGTCCACGGGCCTTGCTCGCCGCCCCGGACGAAGAAGAACCAGCCCGGCCCCTCGTCCGCCCCGATCTCGACCTGGGTGAGGCCATTCCCGCAGCTTCGGATCGAGGCGAATTCGTCCAGCAGCGGATAGTGGTCCGGGTGGAGCCGGGCATGCAGGCGGGCCAGCTCGGGATCCTCGCCGGACCAGTCTTTCGCTTCCGCCCAGGGCGAGACGATCCACTCGTCGACGAAGTCCCGGACGCTTTCCGCCACCGGCTGGACCCGGCGCACCACGTCGCCGTTTATGGCGTAATGGCGCACGTGGCGGCGGCTGTGCACGGCGGGGTCGATGCTGCCGCCGTCGTTGCGAAGCTCGAACGAGACTCTGTCCGCGCGCAGAGTCAAATCTTCCTCGCTCCCCAGGTAGATGACCCCCTTGCCGCGCAAGATGATCTGCGGGCGGTCCGGTTCGGGTCCCGGCCGGGCGAGCTCGAAGGGCATGCCCTGCCAGGCGGAGGAGCACCATGGCATGGTGGACACGGTGGCGACGAACCAGCGGCCCTGCCTGTCCTTCGGGGAAATTGCGAAGCGAAGGTCGCCCCAGCCGCCCTTCACTTCCGAATAAGGCCGGGCGCGGCGGACCATGAGCTCGCGCCAGCCGCCTCCGGGCGCGCGGCCGTAGAGCATCAGGATCGAATCCGTCCCGCAAGGGATTGCGAGCCTCGCCACCACCGCCAGCATGTCCGGGTGCGAGCCGACGCGCGAAACCTCGTAGGCGAGGGAATTGCCGTGACGGTCGGCCGGGGCAGGGTCGTCGGCCTGGCGCGCGGTGTCGGCGAAGGAGTTGCCGCCCGCCGCCATCGCGGCGGCCAGCGCCTCGGGATCGGGCGAGCCGGGGGCGCACGCCATCTCGGCCCGGACGAAGTCGCGAAGGCGGTCCTTGACCCGCTCGATCAGCCGGCTCGCCGGCGGCGGAACCCGGGTCTCGCCCTCCTGCAGGGCGATCGCCCTCAACTCGGCCCGGGCGGAGCGGACCGCGGCTCCGGCCGCGGCGACGGCGGCTCTCGAACAGGCCGGACCGGCCTCGGCCGGAGCGCCGGCGCCGGTCGCGCCCGAGGCGGCGAGTCCCGCGACGGCCAGCACAATCAATCCAGGCTTCATCTTGCCTCCCGGTCAGGGCTCGGAGCTTAGCGCAATCTCCTCGAGCTTCCAGCCCAGGCCGTGGCGTCGGAACACGAGGTCGCGTCCGCCGCGGCGCAGTCGAAAACTCGCTCGCGCCGGTGCGATCGAGGTCGAGCTCGCCGTCACCGACACCGCTCCGGCTTCTCAGGGCGAGCCGAACCACCCGCCGGCCCCGGCCCGCGGGGCGAGGGCGGCAGCGAAGGCAAAGATTTGGCTTTTGCGCATCGATCGCACCTGCTTTGTAGCGATTATCGGCGATCTTTAACGATTATCGGCGAAGAAAACGGCGGTTTTCCGCCGTTCCTGCCGGATCGGGCGGGTTGCACGACCATTTTCGGAAAATTCTCTGAACTTCGACAACTTGCGACCACAAACGAAAAGTGCCCGGGCATCGCTGCCCGGGCACCGTCGCGGCGCTTGCGCGCCGTCCCCCTTAGTCAAGATGCCTCCGGCCCGCACACATCCCACCTCGCATGAGGATGCGGGGCCAAAGGCCTCCCCGAACCCGGCTGTCGCCTTCGTTCGTGGGCGGGACGCTATGAGCGGATCGGCGGCTTGTCACCTGCCTATCCAAGGGCTTGACCCACTTTGCTCAGTCGCTGTGTCGGTACTGCAACAGCGGCCGGTCGATCCGGCCCGGTTGCCTTGGCGAGGGGCGGCCCGTAGAGGCTCGGCTATGCGACTTTCCCGTTATTTCCTGCCCGTCATGAAGGAAACCCCTTCGGACGCCCAGATCGTCAGCCACCAGCTGATGCTCCGCGCCGGCCTCGTTCGCCAGACCGCCGCCGGAATCTACGCCTGGCTCCCGCTCGGCCTCAAGGTGCTCAAGCGGATCGAGACCATCGTCCGCGAGGAGCAGAACCGGGCCGGGGCGGTCGAGATGCTGATGCCGACTCTGCAGTCGGCCGACCTGTGGCGCCAGTCGGGCCGCTACGACGCCTACGGCCCCGAGATGCTCCGAATCCGCGACCGCCACGATCGCGACATGCTCTACGGGCCGACCAACGAGGAGATGATCACCGCCCTCTTCCGCGACGGCGCCAAGAGCTACCGCGACCTTCCGCGGATCCTCTACCACATCCAGTGGAAGTTCCGCGACGAGGTCCGCCCCCGCTTCGGAGTCATGCGCGGCCGCGAGTTCCTGATGAAGGACGCCTACAGCTTCGACCTCGACGAGGCGGGGCTCAAGGCCAGCTACGAAGCCATGTTCGTCGCCTATCTCAGGACCTTCGCCCGCCTCGGCCTTACCGCCGTGCCGGTGAAAGCCCCGACCGGACCGATCGGCGGCGACCTCAGCCACGAATTCCACATCCTCGCCGACACCGGCGAGAGCGCGGTCTTCTACGATAAGGCGATCGAGGACATTTCCCGCGACGAGCTGCTCGCCGCCGACGCTTCGACCATCGCGAGGCTCACCGGCCTCTACGCGATGGAGGAGGAGGAGCATGCCAAGGTCGCCGACTGCCCGGTGCCGCCCGAGCGCCTGAGCACCCGCCGAGGCATCGAGGTCGGGCACATCTTCGCCTTCGGCACCAAGTACAGCGCCAGCATGGGCCTTTCCGTCCAGGCCAAAGACGGAACCCAGGTGCAGCCGCAGATGGGCAGCTACGGTATCGGCGTGTCGCGGCTGATCGGCGCGATCATCGAGGCGAGCCACGACGACAAGGGGATCGTCTGGCCCGACTTCGTCGCGCCGTTCGCCGTCGGCCTGGTCAACATGCGCGCCGACGACGGCAACGTCACCAGCGCCGCCGACGAGATTTACGGCCGGCTGCAGGAAGCCGGAGTCGAAACGCTCTACGACGACCGCGACGAGCGCGGCGGCGCCAAGTTCGCGACCATGGACCTGATCGGGCTGCCCTGGCAGCTCATCGTCGGCCCCAAGGGGCTGGAGCGAGGCGTGGTCGAGCTCAAGCGCCGTTCCGGCGGCGAGCGCGAGGAGCTGTCGATCGAAAGCGCCCTGGCGAGGCTGACGGGATGAGGCCCGTCATTGCGAGCGAAGCGAAGCAATCCAGTGCAGCGCCGGTCTCGATCGCCGCAGCTGGATTGCCGCGTCGCTTCGCTCCTCGCAATGACGGCCTGTGGGGCGCGTCATGATCCTCTCCCGCTACGAACGCATGGTTGCCCGGCGCTATCTGCTTCCGGGCAAGGGGGAGGGGTTCATCTTCCTCGTCGCGGCGATCAGTCTCGTCGCCGTCGCTTTGGGCGTCGCCGCACTGATCGTGGTGATGAGCGTGATGAACGGCTTCAGGGCCGAGCTGTTCGACAAGATCGTCGGCCTGAACGGCCACGCCGTGGTTCAGGGTTATGGCAACCAGCTTCCCGACTGGCGCGAGATCGTCCGCGAGGCCCGGGCGACACCCGGCGTGACCGACGCCCTGCCGCTGATCGAGCAGCCGCTGATGGCGAGCTACGACGGCCGGGTCGAGGGGGTCCTCGTCCGAGGCATGGACCGCGCCGACATCCTCCGCAACGAGACCCTGCACGGCAAGGTCCTCGCCGGCGCGCTCGAGTCGCTTCGCCCCGGCGAGGGCAATGTCGCGATCGGCGCCCGCCTCGCCGAGTCGCTCGGCGCCAATGTCGGCGACCAGATCAGCCTGATCAGCCCGGACGGACGGACGACTCCGTTCGGAACCGTGCCCCGGATCGTCTCCTACAATGTCTCGGCGATCTTCGAGGTCGGGGTCTACGATTACGACAAGTCGTTCGTGATCATGCCGATCGAGGACGCCCAGACCCTGCTCCTGCTCGGCGACGCCGTCGGCATGGTCGAGGTCCAGACCGTCGATGCCGACCGGGTCGGCGAGATCCTCGAGCCGCTTCGAGCCAGCGTCAGCGGTCGCGCCGCGGTCGCCGACTGGCGCTCGATGAACACGGCCCTCTTCGAGGCGCTCCAGGTCGAGCGGGTGGCGATGTTCGTCATCCTTTCGATCATCATCCTCGTCGCGGTGTTCAACATCCTCTCGTCGCTGATCATGCTGGTCCGGGCCAAGACCCGCGACATCGCCATATTGCGCACCATGGGCGCGACCCGGCGCGGGCTGATGAAAGTGTTCGTGACCGTGGGCGTGATCATCGGAGCGATCGGAATCCTGGCCGGGCTCGGGCTCGGTTTCCTGCTCCTCTATTTCCGCCAGCCGTTCGTGAATTTGGTCCAGTTTCTCACCGGCCAGAACCTCTGGGATCCCTCGATCCGCTTCCTGACCGAGCTTCCCGCCAAGACCGATCCGTTCGAGGTCCTGGCCATCGTCACCATGGCCTTGGTGCTGAGCTTCCTCGCCACCCTCTATCCGGCGTGGAAGGCGGCGAGCACCGATCCGGTGCAGGTGCTTCGCTATGAGTGAGGTCCTCGCCGTCAAAGGCCTCAGGCGGAGCTTCCGGCAGGGCGGGGTCACGATCGACGTGCTGCGGGGCGTCGATCTCGAGGTGCGCCCGGGCGAGATCGTCGCCCTGCTCGGGCCGTCCGGATCCGGCAAGTCGACCCTGCTCCAGGCGGTCGGGCTGCTCGAAGGCGGCTTCGAGGGCTCGATCCGGATCGCCGGCGAGGAAGTGGCCGAGCTGAGCGACGGCAACCGCACCCGGGTGCGCCGCGACACGCTCGGCTTCGTCTACCAATTCCACCATTTGTTGCCGGATTTCACCGCGCTCGAGAATGTCGTCATTCCGCAGCTCGTCAAAGGGGCGACCCGGGAGCAGTCGGAGGAACGGGCCAGATCGCTGCTCGGAACGCTCGGCCTGGCCGAGCGGGTCACCCACCGCCCGAGCAAATTGTCGGGCGGCGAGCAGCAACGGGTCGCGGTCGCCCGGGCCCTCGCCAACCGCCCGGCCCTGGTCCTCGCCGACGAGCCCACCGGCAATCTCGACGAGGCCACCGCCGACATCGTCTTCGCCGAATTCCTCCGCCTCGTCCGGGACGAAGGCAGCGCCGCCCTCGTCGCCACCCACAACGAGCGCATCGCGGCCAAGATGGACCGGGTGCTGAGGCTTCACGAGGGCGTGCTGGAGTAGGGCGGATCCTCGTCATCCCGGCACATCGGATCATCTTGGAAAGATGCCCTCCTTGCTGCGTTGGCGGCGGGTGAGGGCAGCTGGAGTGGCTTGATGGCGTTGCGTAATCTGATTTTGCTGATCGCGGGAACGTCCGCATTGCTCGGCGGCTGCGACTGGATGAAGAAAAGGGAGGCGCCGGCACAGAAGAACAAGATCGAGCTCGCCGCCGAGCAGCGCGAACGCATTCGCAAGGCCTGCGCCTCCGACGCGACCTACGACCGCCTCAAGGAGCTGGTCTTCGACGAGGCCGCCCGAATCCGCAAATCCGACCCCCGCAACCTCGACCCGCTCGCCGCCGCCGCCGTGGTCCGGATGGAAGACCCGGTGGTGAAGAGCCGCGACGACGGATTGAACGTCACCGTCTGCTCAGGCCGCTTCATCATCGAGCTTCCGCCGGGCTCGGAAAATGCGTTCGACGGCAAAAGGCGGCTCGACGCCGAAGTCGAATATGCGGCCCAGGCGGCGGTCGACGGGAGCGGCCTCGTTTATCAAATGGATGGCGCCGAGCCGATCATCTACCGGCTCGCCACGTTCGGATTGAAGGGGGCTCCGATGCCGAAGATCGTGGCGGCGGAGCCTGCTTCCAATCCGCGGCCGGCCATCGTTCCGACCTCTCCGCCAGGCTCGGAACCGGCCGCCGGACCGGAGCCGGATTCGCCGCCGCCGATGACCCGGGTGACGGTCCGCCCCGGCTTCAACTGCCGCTACGCCAGGACCCGAAGCGAGAAGATGATCTGTTCGTCGCCGCGGCTGGCGGCGCAGGACCGGCAGATGGCGTCGCTTTATTACGACCTGATGGCCGGGGCCGATCCGGCAACTCGCGCCCATTTGCGACGCAGCCGCGACGCTTTCCTCGGGCGGCGCGAGCAATGCCGGAGCGAGAATTGCGTCGGTTCGACCTACGCCTCGCGAATGGCCGAGCTGAGGACCATCGGCCGGGGCGAGTGAACCCGTCATCCCGGCGGAAGCCGGGACCCATGATTTTTCCTCGTCATTGCGAGCGAAGCGATGCAATCCAGTACGGTGCGTGTCGAACAGGCTGCAGCTGGATTGCTTCGTCGCTTCGCTCCTCGCAATGACAGGGAGGGGTGGAATAGGTGTGGAAAACCCGCCGCTCGACGCTTCCATCGTCGCTCCGCAGCTACCATAACCAGGCCATGGCCGGCCCCTACGTCCCTCTTCGAATCTTCTCCTGCTACACCATGCTGGAGGGGTCGATCGAGCCGAAGGCGATCGCCAAGGAGGCGAAAAAGCTCGATTTTCCAGCCGCGGCCCTGACCGACCGCAACGGCCTCTACGCCGCCATGGCCTTCACCGACGCCTGCCGGGACGCCGGGGTCCAGCCGATCGTCGGCGCCATGCTCGCCGTCGCCCGTCCCGGCGGCGGCGGCGCGCCCGTGCTCGACTGGATCGGCCTCTATGCCCAGGATCTTACCGGCTACGGCAACCTCTGCACGCTCGTCTCCGCCGCGCATCTCGGCCGTCCGGTCGAGGAGCCCGCCCATGTCAGCCTCGACGCGCTGGAGGGCCGAAGCGATGGGCTCATTGCCCTCACCGCGGGCGCGGAGGGAGCGCTGGCGCGTCTTCTCGCCGAGGAGCAGGAGAGCGCCGCGGCCGAGATTTTGGGGCGCCTCAAGGCGCTTTTCCCGGGCCGGCTCTATATCGAGCTCAGCCGTCGCGGCGATCCGGTCGAGACTCGCTCGGAGGCGCGGCTGATCGAGCTCGCCTACGAGCACGACCTGCCGCTGGTCGCGACCAATCCCGCCGCTTATGCGCAGGCCCATTTCCACCAGGCGCACGACGCCATGCTGTGCATCGCCCAGTCGAGCCAGCTCGATCGCGACGACCGCATCCGATCCTCGGAAGAGGCCTGGCTCAAGCCGGCGGAGGAGATGCGCGCGGCTGTTCGCCGACCTGCCCGAGGCGATCGAGAATAGCGGGGTCGTCGCCCGCCGCTGCGCGTTCGGAGCGCCCAGGCGCAAGCCGATCCTGCCGAGCATCGCCGGCGACACCGAGGCGGAAGCCGAGCAGCTTCACCGCGACGCCCGCCTTGGGCTCGAAGCTCGGCTCGCTCTCTATTCGGAGCTCGGCGCCGAAGAGCGGAAAACCTATTTCGACCGGCTCGACTATGAAGCGGACATCATCGTCCGGATGGGCTTTTCCGCTTACTTCCTGATCGTCGCCGACTTCATCAAATGGGCCAAGGAGAATGATATTCCCGTCGGCCCCGGCCGCGGCTCCGGCGCCGGCTCGGTCGTCGCCTGGGCGCTGACCATCACCGATCTCGATCCGATCCGGCTCGGCCTGCTGTTCGAGCGCTTCCTCAACCCCGAGCGCGTGTCGATGCCGGATTTCGACATCGATTTCTGCGAAACCCGGCGCGGCGAGGTCATCCGCTACGTCCAGCAGCGCTACGGCGCCGACAAGGTCGCCCAGATCATCACCTTCGGGAAATTGAAGGCGCGCGCCGTGCTCAAGGATACGGGGCGGGTCCTCCAGATGCCCTACGGGCAGGTCGACCGGCTGGCCAAGGCGATCCCCAACCATCCGACCGATCCCTGGACTTTGGACCGGGCGTTGAACGGAGTGACCGAGCTCGCCGCCGAATATAAGAACGACTCCCAGGTGCGCCGACTGTTCGACCTGGCGATGAAGCTGGAGGGGCTTGCCGCGCCATGCCTCGACCCACGCCGCGGGGGTGGTGATCGGCGACCGCCCGCTCGACCAGCTCGTCCCGCTCTATCGCGACCCGCGCTCCGACATGCCGGTCACCCAGTTCGACATGAAATATGTCGAGGCGGCGGGGCTGGTGAAGTTCGACTTCCTCGGCCTGAAGACCCTGTCGGTGCTTCAGAAGGCGGTGCAGATGCTGGCCCGGCGCGGAGTCACCGCCGATCTCGACCGGCTCTCATGGGACGACGAGGCGGTCTACCGGCTGCTCCAGCGCGGCGACACGGTCGGCGTGTTCCAGCTCGAATCGGAAGGCATGCGCCGGACTCTGGCGGCGGTGAAGCCGACCAGCTTCGAGGACATCATCGCCCTCGTCTCGCTCTACCGGCCGGGCCCGATGGACAATATCCCGATGTTCGGCGCCCGCAAGAACGGCCGCGAGCCGATCGAATATCCGCATCCCTTGCTCGAGCCGGTGCTCAAGGAGACCTACGGAATCTTCGTCTACCAGGAGCAGGTGATGGAGGCCGCCAAGGTCCTCGCCGGATTCAGCCTCGGCGAGGCCGATCTGCTCCGCCGCGCCATGGGCAAGAAGATCAAGTCGGAGATGGACGCCCAGCGCGCCGGCTTCGTCGCCGGCTGCGAGCGGATCAATTCGATTCCCAGGGCGCAAGGCCAACGAGCTGTTCGACTTGATCGACAAGTTCGCCGGCTACGGCTTCAACAAGAGCCACGCCGCCGCTTATGCCCTGATCGCCTATCAGACCGCCTGGCTGAAAGCGCATCATCCGGTCGAATTCTACGCCGCCTCGATGTGCTTCGACATCCACCAGACCGACAAGCTCGCCATCTTCACCGACGACATGCGGCGGATGGAGACCCTGTGCCTGCCGCCGTCGATCAACGCCAGCGAGGCCGAGTTTTCGGTGGAGCAGGCGGGTGAGGGGCTGGCCGTCCGCTACGCGCTCGGCGCCCTCAAAGGGGTCGGCGAGAAAGCGATGGAGCAACTGGTCGAGGAGCGCCGCCTGAACGGCAGCTTCAAGTCGCTCGAGGATTTCGCCGAGCGAGTCGATCCGCGGCTCCTGAACCGGCGCCAGATCGAGAGCCTCGCCGGCGGCGGCGCCTTCGATCCGCTCGACGGCAACCGCGCCGCCGTCTTCGCCGCGGCCGAAACCCTCCTCGCCCATGCCGCCAGCGCCGCCGACGCGCGCGAGAGCGGGCAGGGCGGGCTGTTCGGCGGCGGCGAATCCAACGTCGTCCCGATCCGGATGCCGGTCGCCGCGACCTGGTCGCTGGCCCAGCGCATGGCCGCGGAAAAGGATTCGTTCGGCTTCTATTTCTCGGCCCATCCCGTCGACCGCTACCGGCACCTCGCCGAAGCCCATGGCGCGAAGAGCCATTCGGCCCTGGCCTCGCTTCCGGCCTCGCCCGACGGCGGCCGCACCGGCGCCGTCATGGCCGGAATGGTCGAGGAAGCGCGCTGGCGCACCTCGGCCCGGGGCCGGCGCTATCTGATGGCGACCATGTCCGATTCGTCGGGCCAGTTCGTCGCCACCGTGTTCGACGACGATGCCTCGGCCCAGATCGAGGCGGCCGCCAAATCGGGCGCCTGCGCCCTGCTCAACGTCGAGCTCGACCGCCGCCCGGGCGAAGAGGCGCCGCGAGTCACGATCCGCTCGCTGCAATTGTTCGAGAGCCTGTCCAAGCGCGCCCGGCTCCAGCTCGAGGTCGAAGTGGACGAAGTGGCCGCGATCGCCCGGCTGGCCGAGGCGGTCGCGGAGGACCGCGGCAGCCACGGCGAGCTTCGCCTCAGGCTCAGGATCGAGGGCGGCGAGGCGGAGCTGGTCCTCGGCCGCGATTTCCGTCTCGACGCCGAACTCGCCGCGCGTCTCGAGCGGCTCGACGGCGTGGTCGCCGTGCGCCTGTCGGTGGCGCCCCAGCCGCGGCTTGCGCTCGTCTCCTGAGCGCATAGACTGGTCCTGTCCACGCGCGGGGAGGGATCATGCTCGGAGGGATGCAGGACTGGCCGCTGAGGATCATGCGCATCCTCGACCATGCGGCGCGCGAGCACGGCACGCGCGAGCTGGTGTCGCTCTACGCCGACGGCCAGACCGTCCGCACCGACTGGGCGGGGATCGCCCGCGATTCGCGCAGGCTCGCGCGGGCGCTGGAGCGGCTCGGGCTGAAGCCGGGCGACCGCGTCGGCACCCTCGCCATGAACCACGCCCGCCACGTCGTCGCCTGGTACGGAACGATCGGCATGGGCGGGGTGATCCACACCCTCAACCCGCGGCTGTTCGACGAGCAATTGGTCTACATCGCCAACCATGCCGAGGACCGGGTGCTGTTCTACGACAAGGCCTTCGCGCCTCTCGTCGAGCGGCTGAAGCCGCGCTGGACGAGCATCGAACATTATATCTGCTTCGACGACGGCGGCTTTGACGACCTCGTCGCCGGCGAGGACGAGCGATTATCGCTGGGTCGAGGGCGACGAGCGGGATCCGATGATGCTCTGCTACACCAGCGGCACCACCGGCAATCCCGAAGGGCGTGCTCTACGAGCACCGCTCGACCGTCCTTCACGCCATGGTCCAGATGAGCCCCGACGTCTTCGATCTCTCCGCGCGCTCGGTGGTGCTTCCGGTGGTGCCGATGTTCCACGCCGCCGGCTGGGCGCTGCCCTTCTGCACGGCCATGTCAGGCGGCAAGATGGTCTTCTCGGCCGATTACACGCCCCAGGTCATGTGCGACCTGATGAAGGCGGAAGGGGTGACCCATACGGCGGGGGTCCCGACCGTCTGGCTGGCCCTGGTCAACCATGTCGATTCGACCGGGGAGGATCTCGGCAAGCTCACCACCGTCCATATCGGCGGCTCGGCGGCGCCGCGGGCGATGATCGAATGGTTCATGGACCGCGGCATAAGGGTCGGCCACGCCTGGGGGATGACCGAGATGTCGCCGCTCGGCACCGTCGGCGCCGGCAGCGGCGACTGGGACGGGCTCAGCCGCGAGCAGCGGGTCGAACTCTTGTGCAAGCAGGGCAGGGTGCCGTTCGGGGTCGAGCTTCGCACCGTCGACGAGGACGGCAATGTCCTTCCCCGCGACGGCAAGACCTCCGGCCGGCTGCAGACCCGGGGCCCCTGGATCATCCGCCAATATTTCCAGGACGAGCAAGGCGATTGCATCGACGAGGACAGCTGGTTCGATACCGGCGACGTCGCCGCCCTCCATCCCGACGGGGTCCTCCAGATCACCGACCGGTCGAAGGACGTGATCAAGTCCGGCGGCGAATGGATCAGCTCGATCGACCTCGAGAATGCCGCGGTGGGCTGCGCCGGGGTCGCCGAGGCGGCGGCGGTGGGGGTCAAGCATCCGAAATGGGACGAGCGGCCGCTCCTGCTCGTGGTCAGGAAAACGGGTTCGGACGTCACTCCGCAGCAGATCCTCGACCACCTCGCCGCGCATGTCGCGCGCTGGTGGCTTCCGGATGAGATCCTGTTCGTGGAAAGCCTTCCGCACACGGCGACGGGCAAGCTGCTCAAGACCGCGCTGAGGGAGGAATATCGCGACTACAAGCTGGCCAGCGCGGCCTGAAATCCTCCCCATCGCCGGATGGGGAGGGGACCAGGCGAAGCCTGGTGGAGGGGTCGCTGGCAGAAGCCTCGTCAGTTACCCCTCCACCACCCTCCGGGTGGTCCCCCCCATGCTTCGCATGGGGAGGATCACAAGAGCCGCAGCTGCGCTCCCTGCGGCGGCACGAACAGATCTGTCCTCAGCCTTCGCTTCTCCCGGTTCAACCCGTGCTTCCTCGCCGCGATCTCGAAGCGGACCCGCAACAGCTCCGCCCACGGGCCCGGAGCCGCTGCATCCGGGTGAAAAAGTTCGGGTCGTTGTCCTTGCCGCCGCGAATCGAGCGGATGATGTTCATCACCTTGTCGGCCCGGTCCGGGAAATGCTCGTCGAGCCAGGCCCGGAACAGGGGCGCCACCTCGTGGGGCAGGCGCACCGGCAAATAGAAGACTCCGCCCGCTCCGGCCTGCGCCGCCGCCTCGACGATAGGCTCGACCTCATGGTCGGTGATCCCGGGGATGACCGGGGCGATCGCCACGAGGGTGGGAACGCCGGCCTCGCTCAGCGCCTTCACCGCCGCCAGCCGCTTGCGGCCTGAGGGCGCGCGCGGCTCCAGGGTCCGCGAGATTTCCGGAGTGAGCGACGTCACCGACAGCGCCACCGCGGCGAGCCCCTCCGCGGCCATCGGCGCGAGGATGTCGAGGTCGCGGAGCACCCGGTCCGATTTGGTCGTGATCGTCACCGGATGCTTCGTTTCGGCCAGCACCTCGAGCACCGAACGGGTGATCCGCCACTTCGATTCTATCGGCTGATAGGGATCGGTGTTGGTTCCGATCGCCATCGAGCGGACCGCATAGCCGGGTTTGGCCAGCTCCTCGCGCAGGATCTTCGCGGCGTCGGGCTTGGCGAACAGTTTCGTCTCGAAGTCGAGGCCGGGCGACAGATCGTGAAAGGCGTGGGTCGGCCTGGCGAAGCAATAGATGCAGCCATGCTCGCAGCCGCGATAGCTATTGATCGAGCGGTCGAAGCCGATGTCGGGCGATCGGTTCCAGGCGATGATCGATTTCGGCTTCTCGACGGTGACCGTGGTCCGAAGCGGCGGCGGCCCGTCGTCTATCGCCTCGCGAGCGTCGAGCCAGTCGCCGTCCAGCTCGCGCACGGGCAGGTTGAAGCGCGTCGGCGTCCGGTTCTCGGGCGCGCCGCGGCCGTGACGGACTTCGGGGCGGGGCATGAGCGGACTATAGGTCCAACTTTAGAACATAGCAAGAACCGTCATTGCGAGCGAAGCAAAGCAATCCAGCGGCGCCGAGGCCGGACACGGGATGGCTTCGTCGCTTCGCTCCTCGCAATGACGGAGCTACTCCGTGCCGTAAGCCAGCCTGGTCTCGTCCGCCTTGAGCCGAACCGCGCTCGCCCCGGCCATTCCGGGAAAGCGCGGCCACATGCCCTGGGCCAGGGCCGCCCGGCTCGGGCCCGGCTTCCCCGCCTCCTCCTCGTAGATCCAGTAGTTGCGGAGCACGATCGGGACGTAGCCTCGGGTCTCCCAATAAGGCAGCGACTCGATGTAGAGGAGGGGGTCGCCCTTGTCGAAACGGCGGGCGTTCCATTCGGCGACCGGCACCGGGCCGGCATTGTAGGCGGCGATCACCTTGGGCAGCAGGCCGCCGGTGGCGCCGTGGTCGCGCAGGCTCTCGATATAGCTCTGTCCGAACTCGATATTGGCCGCCGGGCTGGTCAGAAGCTGGCGGTCGAACGGCTCGCCTCGGGCCCGGGCGATGTCGCCGGCGGTTCCGGGCCGCACCTGCATCAGCCCGACCGCGCCGGCCGGGCTCACGACCGAGGTGCGGAAGTTCGACTCCTGAAGCGCGTGGGCGAAGGCGAGCGACGGGTCCACTCGCCAGCCCCGGGTCGGCCGCCAGTCCGGGCGCGGATAACGGGCGGCGAAGTTGACGCTGGCGCCGCGCGGCGCGTTGTGCGCCAGCCAATATTGGGCGGAGGCGAGGTCGAGGTCGGCGGCGAGATGGAGCAAGGCGCTGTGATCGCCGGCGCCGCCGAGCCGCGCCTGATGGCGAAGGAACTGGTCGGCGAGGTCGCTCTCGCCGATCTCCGCCAGCGCCAGCGCCGCGCGCACGTTGGGCTTGCCGGCGATTGAGCGCCACTCGGAGTCCCGATAGTTGTGAAGTCCGGTCGCGCCGGGACCGCTGATCCCGAGCGCGGCTCGTGGCGATGAGGCCGTAAAAGGTCTCCTTCTGGCGCGCGGCCGAGCGCAAATGGCCCTGCACCCGTTCAGGCTTGCCGCACATCATCTCGGCCCGGCCCGCCCAATAATGCGCGGCGGAGACCAGCTCCACGTCGCTCGAGCGGTCGGTGACGTGGCCGAAGGCGTCGGCGGCGCCCTTGCAATCGCCCTCGCGCCAGGCGGCCAGGCCTTCCGACCAGGCGCCCTGGATCGCCCAGTCGCCGCTGCCGGCTCGGGCCAGAGCGGCGAGGCGCCGGGCGTCGCGGTCGTTGCCGACGATGTAATAGGACCAGGCGATGCGCTGCTGATATTCGGTGCGCGCGTCCGGCCCGAGCAGCGCCTGCCGCTCGATATAGACCGCCTCGGCCTCGTCGGGCCGATTGTCCTTGATCAGCGGCTGGACCAGGGGCTCGAGCTGGGCCGCGGCCGGATCGCCTTTGGTCGCTTCGGCCCGCGAGCGCGGCGCGGCTGGCTGCCTACCCAGACCAGTTTCTCGGTCGCGGGCAGCGCAGGGAGATCGGCGGCGCCGCGGGTCGAAGCGAGCCGGGCGAGCTGCTCCGCCTTGGGCATTTCCGGCGCGCGCTGGACCAGAGCGAGGAGCTCGGGCGAGCTCGACCTTCGGCGATCCCTTGGCGAGGATAGAGCTCGGCGCGCGCGGCATTGTGGAGCGGGCCGTCCGCGCATGGCGGCGAGCCTGGTCGAAGCGCCGAGCCCAGTCGCTCGCCCGGATCGCCGCGAAGACCTCGCGATAGCCTTGCCTTTGCTCCGGGCTGAGGTTGGCCGAGATCGCTTCGCGGGACCGGGCGCCGTCCTCGGCGAAAGCGGCGGTCGCCGGCAAGGCGAGCGCCGCGGCCAGCAGGAGGGCGCGGAGACGGGTCATTCGTTCACCTCTTCGATCAGCATCTGGAGGTCGGCCCAGGCCATGCGCCTTCAGGCGCGGCGCCTCCAGCAATTGTCGGGGAGCAATGGTGACCAGGGCTTTGACGGGCCCGGCATGGGTGGCGATCTCATGCCAGCGGCCCCGCGCCTGCGGCACCGACAGCCCGAGCAGGGCCTTGGCGCAGGAGTCGCCGAACAGCAGTACCGCCCTGGGCGCGGCGAGCCCGATATGGTGGCGGGCAAGGGCGGCGCAGCTCTTCATCGACTCGCTGTTGAGCTGCCCGGACGGCGAGCGGATGCAGGACAAAGCGGCGAGATAGACGGAGTTGCGGTCGCGGCCGATGGCGGCGAGCATCCGGTCGAACAGCCGTCCCGCCTCGCCGCTGATCAGGGTCCCCGCCGTGCAATCCTCGCCGCTCGGCATGTCGGCCAGGATCATCAGCCCGGAGGCCGGATCGCCGGACGGGCAGACCCGAGGCGCGGCCGGGGCGGCGAAGGCGAGCCGGTCGCTCGACGCCGAGCCAGGCCTGGAACAGGTCGAGCTGGCCGGGCAGGGTCTCTTCGGGCGCTTCCGCGGCGGCGGGAGTCGCTGGCGGCGCTTCCCGGGACCTGGGGCGAAGCCAGTCGCGCGGCTCCTCGTCGACGAGCGTGTCGACACCCGCTTCGGCCCACCAGCTCAGCGCGCTTTCGGCCTCCGCCGGCGTAAATGCATCCTCTCCCCGCTCCACGCCGGCATGGAGTCAGGCAGGGGCGGGCTGGTCAACCTCAAAATCTCTATCTATCTGCCAGACGTGGGCTGCCTGCGACGACGCGAGTTGCAGGCGCCGCCGCAGGAGCGCCTTGATGTCCGAACGCGAGTTGATGCCGTATGACGTGGTGATCGTCGGTGCCGGCCCCGCCGGGCTCGCCGCCGCGATCCGACTGAAGCAGCTCGCCGAGGAAGCGGAGCGCGAGCTCAGCGTCTGCGTCCTCGAAAAGGGCTCGGAGGTCGGCGCCCACATCCTGTCGGGTGCGGTGATCGATCCGCGCGCGATCGAAGAGCTTCTGCCCAACTGGCGAGAGCTGGACAGCCCGCTCACCGTGCCCGTCGTCGAGAATCATCACTGGGTGCTCACGCGCAACGGCAAATATTCGATGCCGCATCTGATGATGCCGCCCTTCATGAACAACAAGGGCACCTACACCGCCTCGCTCGGCAATTTCTGCCGCTGGCTGGCCGGCCAGGCGGAAGCGCTCGGGGTCGAGATCTTCCCCGGCTTCGCCGCCGCGGAAGTGCTGTTCAACGAGGACGGCTCGGTCAAGGGCGTCGCCACCGGCGACATGGGGGTCGCCCGCGACGGCACCCACCGCGCCGACTACCAGCCCGGAATGGAGCTTCACGGCCGCTACACCTTCTTCGCCGAGGGCGCCCGAGGCCATCTCACCAAGCAGCTCAAGCGGACCTTCGACCTCGAGCGGGAGAGCGAGCCCCAGGTCTACGGAATCGGCCTCAAGGAGCTGTGGGACATCGACCCGGCCAGAGCATGTCCCCGGCAAGGTCGTCCACACCCAGGGCTGGCCGCTCGACGACGCCTGGGGCGGCGGTTTCCTCTACCACCAGGAGAACAACCAGGTCGCTTTGGGCTTCGTCGTCGCCCTCAACTACCGCAACCCGCATCTCTCGCCGTTCGAGGAGTTCCAGCGCTGGAAGCAGCACCCGGCGATCCGCGAGATGCTCGAAGGGGGGCGCCGGGTCAGCTACGGGGCCCGCGCCATCAATGAAGGCGGCTGGCAGGCGGTGCCGAAGCTGTCATTCCCGGGCGGCGCTCTGATCGGTTGCTCGGCCGGCTTCGTCAACGTGCCGAGGATCAAGGGCAGCCATACGGCGATGAAATCGGGTATGCTCGCCGCCGAAGCCGCCTTCGCCGCGATTGCGGCCGAGCGTAGCGGCGACGTGCTGACGACTTACGAGGAATCGCTTCGGAACAGCTGGATAGCAACCGAGCTTAAGACCGTCCGCAATGTCGAGCCGCTGGTCGCGCGCTTCGGCGGAACGATGGGAACCCTGCTCGCGGGCGTCGACATGTGGATGCGCACCCTGAAGATCGGCCTTCCCTTCACCCTGAAGCACCATCCGGATAACGAGACGCTCTACCGCAAGGACCTCGTTCCGCCGATCGACTATCCCAAGCCCGACGGCGTGATCAGCTTCGACCGCCTCTCCTCGGTGTTCATCTCGAACACCAATCACGAGGAGGACCAGCCGGTCCACCTGACCCTGAAGGATGCTTCGATCCCGACCGAGGTCAATCTGCCGCTCTACGACGGGCCCGAGCAAAGATACTGCCCTGCCGGAGTCTACGAATTCGTGGAGGAGGCGAGCGGCCCGAGGCTCCAGATCAACGCCCAGAATTGCGTTCACTGCAAGACGTGCGACATCAAGGACCCGACCCAGAACATCAACTGGGTCGTCCCCGAAGGCGGAGGAGGGCCTAATTATCCCAACATGTAAGCCTTGGGCCGGAGCGCTCCTCGCCACCGCCATCCTCCTTGCCGCGGCTCCCGCCGCCGCGAGCGTGGACGACACGTCGGCGCTCACCGCCTATGTCCGGGCCCGGGCCGCCGACAGCAGCGGCGCGGCCGACCAGGCGGCCCGCAATTACGGAGCGGCGCTCGCTCTGGCGCCCGACAACGAGGTGCTCGCCGCCCGCGCCTTGTCGCAGGCCATCGCCGCGGGCGACCGGGCCCTGGCGCTTCAGGCGGCGCGCCTGCTCGACACGGCGGGCAAGCTCGCGCCCGACGGCAGGTTGCTCCTCGTCGGCGAGGCCTTCCGCGCGAAGCAGTGGAAGGAAGCCGGGGCGGCAGATCGAGCGGCTCGAGCAGGACGAGGTCTTCTCGTTCATGACCCCCCTGCTGCGCGCGTGGCTGGCGCAGGGCAGCGGCAAGGGCAAGCCTTTGACCCTGCTCGGTGCCGCCGCCGGCAACGCGCTCGCTTCAACCTACGCCTCGGAGCACAGGCCGCTTCTGCTCCTCGCTGGCGGCAAGGCGAAGGAAGGCGCCCTCGCCCTCGCGCCGTTGCTCGAGGATGAATCGATTCGCTCGCAGCGCCTGCGCATCGCCGCCGCGGCGATGCTCGCCCGCAAGGGCGGCGGCAAGGAAGCGCTTGCGATCCTTCAGGGCGATGCCGAGGCGCTCGTCGAGGCCCGGCGGCGGCTCGAGGCCGGCAAGCGCCTCGGCGGCGAGATCGTCATGCCCGCGGCCGGAATGGCGGAGCTGCTCGGCCGGATGTCGCTCGACCTCAACGGTCAGGAGGTGCCGCAGCTGGCGCTGAGCTTCGCTCGCCTCGCCACCTTCCTCGCCCCCGAAAACGCCGAATCCTGGCTGATCGCGGCGGATCTGCTCAACGGCCAGGGGCGGCACGAGGCGGCGCTCGCGGCGCTTTCGAAAGTGTCCCGGGACGACGTCTTCGCGAGCACCGCGGCCGAGCGCCGGATGGCCGTCCTGGTCGACGCCGACCGCACCGGCGAGGCGCTCGCCGAAGCTCGCCAGGCCGTGGCGGACCGGCCCGCCGAGATCGACAATTGGACCCGCCTCGGCGACATCCTCAACCAGGCCAAGAGCCACCAGGAAGCGGCCGCCGCCTACGGCAAGGCGCTCGATCTCGTCAAAACCGGCGCCGAGACCCGCAATCCCCTCTGGGCGCTCTGGCTTCTGCGCGGCAGCGCGCTGACCCAGGCGGGCGACTGGGCGGCCGGAAAGACGGCGCTCGAAGAGGCTCGCCGGCTCGCGCCCGAGCAGCCGGTGGTGCTCAACTTCCTCGGCTATTCGCAGCTCGAGCGGCGCGAGAACCTGGCCGAGGCCGAGAAGATGATCGGCGAGGCGAACCGGCTCCAGCCCGACGACTCGGCGATCACCGACTCGCTCGGCTGGGCGCATTATGTCCGCGGCGACGTCGCCAAGGCGATCGAGTTGCTCGAACGCGCCGCGCAAGGGCAGCCGGCCGACGCGGCGATCGGCGAGCATCTCGGCGACGCTTATTACAGCGCCGGGCGCCGCTACGAGGCGCGCTACGCCTGGCGCGCGGCGCTCCAGAATGCCGAAGGCCCGGCCGCGGACCGGCTGAAAACCAAGATCGACACGGGGCTTCGGCCGGATCTCGCCGCCCCCTGATGCACGAGACGGCCTTTGCGAAGCTCAACCTCGCCCTCCATGTGCGGGGGCGCGAGCCCGACGGCTATCACCGCATCGAGACCGCCTTCGCCTTCGCCGAGGACGGCGATTCGCTGAGCGTGGCCGGGGGGGAGGGGATCAGCCTGCGGGTCACCGGGCCGTTCGCCGACGGTTTGGTCGGTAAGGACAATATCGTGCTGACCGCCGCTCGCGCCTTGCGCGCGCAGTGCGGGGTCGAAGCCGGCGCCGCTTTGACCCTCGTCAAGCGTCTGCCGGTCGCGTCCGGGATCGGCGGCGGTTCTGCGGACGCGGCCGCGGCGCTTCGGCTTCTGCTTCGCTGGTGGCGCCTCAGCCTGCCCGAGCCCGTCCTGTTCGAGATCGCGGCCGGACTCGGCGCCGACGTGCCCGCCTGCCTCTTCTCGCGAACCGCGCGCGGCGAAGGTCGGGGGGATCGGCTCGAATTCACCGATTACGGAGTCCAGGGCATGCCGTTGCTTCTGGTCAATCCCGGTGTGAAGCTGCCGACCCGTTCCGTCTTCGAACGCTGGGACGGCCGCGACGGCGGTCCTCTCGACGACCCCCGGCTCGGGCGCAACGACCTCGAGGCGCCGGCGAGGGCGTTGGTACCGGAAATCGGCGAGGCGCTCGACGCGCTCGCTTCGCTCGGCACCGCCGATAGGGTCCGGATGTCCGGATCGGGGGCGACCTGCTTCGCGTTGTTCACGAAGGCGGGCGACCGCGACGAGGCGAGCCGCCGGATCGCGGCGCTCCATCCGCATTGGTGGCGGCTCGAAAGCCGCCTCAGGTGACCCGCCCGTCCCGCCGCGGGACGCCGCTTCCGCCCCTTTAACCATCGCAACCCGCAGGCTTGCGTCGTGGCACGGTCCTTGCTGCTGGTTTGCCGACGAGTCGAAACGGGGCCCGAGGGGGCTTGGTGGACATTCGCCCATGGTCCCCGCTCCGCCGCGTACGGAGCCGGCGCCATGGCTTTCTAGAGCCGGCCGCCTCCGACCGGGCGGCCGGCTCTTTTTTTGGCGATTATATAGCTTGCAACACGCTAAGGGAGCGGCGGCGACTTGCCTTGGAAACAGTCCCGGATTTCCCGCCAGCGTTTGAGGCTAGCCTGATCCCAAAATGACAGCGACTCGCCGCGCTCCTGACGCCGTTCAAGTTCGAGCCCCACTGGCTCAAGTCGGACGGCCTCGTTCAAAAGCTTGAAGCGCACCTGCCGGGCTTTCTCTTCTTCCGCCCGCGCTGCTCGCTCTTCTGGAGTGAGCCTGGAGCGCACAACCTCGCGCGGATGGTCCATAGAACTCGATCCGGGCCGGGGCGGCCCTTGCCTCTCCCAGTTGCGCTTGGTCATTCCGGCGCGTCCGGGGCTGGCTTCTGCTTCGGAAAATCGGTGACGGTCACCATTTCCCTAGTTGGGATCACGCGCGATTGTGCGTTCTACGGAAATGATAACGGCGCATTCATCGTCGGGGCACCGATAGGCGAACCCTTCCCAATCCATGCCGCCTGCTCTTAGCACTACCGGCTCTGTAACCAATTCATCGGTTACTTTTCCGCATCCCGGACACCGGCCCATACAACCTCCCGCGTAGAAGCTCCGACCTAAGCCGCAAGGGGACGTGTTTGCAAACCATACAATCACCTTTTTTTGTGGCGACAAAGCCGCTCCGCCCCGCTTAATCGCCCGATGTTCGACCTTACGCTCGACGGCCGCGCCGCCCGTCTTCGCCTCAACCGGCCAGAAGCCCGCAACGCCATCCCGGCCCGGGACTGGGCGCTTCTGGCGCATCGCTGCGGCGAAGCCGTCCGGTCCGGAGCGCGCCTGCTCGTCCTCTCGGGAACGAAGGAGGCCTTCTGCGCGGGGGCCGATCTCCAGGATTTCCCGGCTTTCGCCGCCGACCCGAAGGCGGCGAGCGCCTTTCGGACGATGATGCGAACCGGCCTCGAAGCCCTGAGCAACCTTCCCATCGCGACGATCGCCGTCGTCGAAGGCCCTTGTTACGGCGCCGGAGTTGCGCTTGCCATGGCCTGCGACATTCGCGTGGCGGGCGAGGACGCGCGCTTCGCGATCACGCCCGCCAAATTTGGGATCTCCTACCCGCAGGAGGACGTCGCCCGGCTCGTCGCCCTGGTCGGGCCCGGGCAGGCGTCGCGGCTCCTGCTCGGGGCCGGAACCGTCGATTCGGCCGAGGCGGCGCGGATCGGGCTGGTCGAGCTTGCCGCGGCCGATGTCGGCCTCGCCGTCGACGACCTTATTGCGGCGATTCTCGCCAATAGCGGCGAAAGCATCGCGACGCTCAAACGGGCGGTCCGGATCGCGAGCGCGGGCTCGGCCCGCGACGAAGTCCCAGGATCGGAGTTTCGATTCGCTGTTCGGCTCGGCCGATTTCCGCGAGCGCCTGGCGGCGCTTCGGCCGCGCCGCTGACTTGCCTGCCCGGCGGCAATAGGGGAGAAGCCGGCGCATGAAGCGCCTTGCGGCTCTCCTGCCTCTTCTCGCCGCCTGCGGCGGCCCGCCGCCCGCCCAGGTGGAGCAGCGCATCGAATGCGCCGTCGACGGGGCGACCGCCTTCGAGCGGGTGTGCACGGCCGAGCGGACCGCCGGACGCGACGTTCTGATCACGCTCAGAAGCCCGAGCGGCAGCTTCCGGCGGCTGGTGGCGACTCAGGACGGCCGCGGCGTGATGGCCGCGGACGGCGCCGAGGCGGCGACGGTGACGGTGGCCGGCAAGGACTTGATCGAAGTCTCGATCGGCTCCGACCGCTACCGCCTGCCGGCGCGCGTTCGATGAGCCGTCCGATCCTCACGGCGGCACAGATGCGCGCCGCGGACGATTCGGCGATCGGCGCCGGAACTCCGGCCGCGAAGCTGATGGAAAGGGCAGGGGCCGCCGCCGCCGAGGCGATCTGGCGCTTTGCAGGCCTCCTGCCGACCCTGATCCTGTGCGGGCCCGGCAACAATGGCGGCGACGGCTATGTCATCGCCCGGCATCTGGCCCGGCGCGGCGCCAGGGTCCGGGTCGCTGCCTTGGCCGAGCCGAAGACACCGGAGGCGCGATCCGCGCGCGCGGCATGGCCGGGCCCGGTGGAGCCGCTCGACGAGGCGGCCCCCGCGCCGGTGCTGGTCGACGCGCTGTTCGGCACCGGCCTTGCCCGGCCGCTCGACGCCGCTTTGTCGAAGCGGCTTCTCGATCTGGCGGCGGCGGCGCGGGTACGGGTGGCGATCGATCTGCCGAGCGGGGTCGCCACCGACGACGGGGCGATCCTCTCGCCGGTCCCGGATTTCGACCTCACCATCGGCTTCGCGACTCTGAAGCCTTCGCACCTCCTCCAGCCCGCCGCCCGCCACATGGGACGGGTCGTGATCGCCGACATCGGCATCGAAGCCGAGAGCCGACTCGGCACGATCGAAAGGCCGGCGCTGCTCGGGCCGGGACCGGACGATCATAAATATACGCGCGGCCATCTCCTCGTCGTCGGCGGAATCATGCCGGGCGCCGCCGCCCTCGCCGCCGGTGCCGGCGCCCGCTCCGGCGCGGGATATGTGACCCTGGTGGGGGAGGGCGGAACGGTCCCGAACGCCGTGGTCCGCCGCCCGCACGGCGCTCTGGACGAGGCGCTGGCCGACCGGCGCGTGAAAACGGTCCTCATCGGCCCCGGCCTCGGTCGGGATTCGGGGGCGTGGGCAAAGCTGGTCCGGGTGATGGAAAGCCCCCACCCGGTCGTGGTGGACGGGGACGCGCTGTGGCTCATCGCCGATAAAGGCGGTTTCGGTGAACGCAAAGCGCCGACCGTCTCGAACTCCGCACTCGGGGGAATTCGCCAATCTCTACGGCGACGACGGCGGCAAGGTGGAGGCGGCGCGTTCCGCCGCCGCCCGGACCGGCCACACCATCGTCTACAAGGGACCCGACACTCTGGTCGTCAAGCCGGACGGCCAGGCGGCGATTGCTCGGCCGGCCCCCGCCTGGCTGGCGAGCGCCGGAACCGGCGACGTCCTCGCCGGGATCGTCGCCGCCCGATGCGCGACCGGCGCCGCCGCTTTCGATGCCGCCTGCGCCGGCGTGTGGCTCCACGGCCGCGCCGCGCGGCTGGCCGGCCCGGGCCTCGTCGCCGACGATCTGATCGCTCATCTCCCCGCCGCGCTCGCCTCATGCCTGTAAGCGAGGGCGACGTCATCCTCCGCCTCGCCGGCCGCGGCGACGGCGTCGGCGAGAGTGGCCTTTTCTATCCGCTGACGGCTCCGGGCGACCGGGTCGGCGAGGACGGCCTCGTCGAGCCCGGGCCGCACCGGCGGGCGCCGCCCTGCCGCCACTTTCCCGAATGCGGCGGCTGCCAGCTGCAGCATGTCGACGACGACGCTTATGCGGTTTTCCTCCGCGACCGGATCGCCTCGGCCTTGGCCGCGCAAGGCGTGGCGGCGCCGGACATCCTCGCCGCGCACATCTCGCCGCCCGCCAGCCGCCGCCGCGCCTCGCTCAGGGCCGAGCGGGGCGGAGCGCTCGGCTTCAACGCCGAAGCGAGCCACCGGATCGTCGACATCCGCGAATGCCACATCTTGCGGCCCGAATTGTTCGCTTTGGTCCAGCCCTTGCGCGGGCTGATTCGCAAGCTGAAGCCGTCGGCGACGGCCGGGGTTCGGTTGACCCTGACCGACCAAGGCGTCGATCTTCTGCTCGAGAAGGTCGAGGCCGAGAGCCTCGCCGCGGCCGAGGCGCTGGGCGACTTCGCCCGGGCGCAGGGCCTGGCTCGGCTCGCCTTGGACGACGGCTATGGCGCCGAGACCCATTGGGAGCCGGAGCCGGTCACGGTCACGCTCGGCGGCGTTCCGGTGCCGCTTCCGCACGGCGCCTTCCTCCAGGCGACGGCCGAAGGCGAGGCGGCCCTGGTCGAGGCGGTTCGGGGGGCGGTCGGAACATCGCGAATAATCGCCGATCTGTTCGCCGGTCTCGGCACCTTCGCGTTCGCGCTCGAAGGCCGGATCCTGGCGGCGGAAGGCGCCCGCGACGCCGCTTTGGCCCTCAAGGCGGCGGCGGGGCGGGCGCAGCGACCGGTCTTCGTCGACCATCGCGACCTCTACCGCCGGCCCCTGGATACAGCCGAGCTCAACCGCTTCGAGGCGGTCGTGCTCGACCCGCCCAGAGCCGGAGCGAAGGAGCAATCCGCCGCGCTCGCCGGCTCGGAAGTGCCGCATATCGCCTATGTCTCGTGCAATCCCTCGACGTTCGCCCGCGATTGCGCCGCCCTGATCGAAGGCGGCTATCGCTTCGACTGGGTACGGCCGGTCGGCCAGTTCCGCTGGTCGACCCATGTCGAGCTGGTCGGCGCCTTTTCCCGTCCTGCCTAGGAGGGGTCGACATCCAGCCGAGGCCTCGCCCCCTTCCTCGCCATCCCGGACTTGATCCGGGATCCATGAATACGGCGTCCGAGAATTTCTCCCGCGACGGTGGTCATGGATTCCGGCTTCCGCCGGAATGACGCTTAGTCCGACGGAATGGGGGAGCGCCCTCGGCGCCCGTCCCGAAATTATCTCACGCTGCCAAAGAGCCCCTGCCAGTCCGCGACTCGGCCAGAAGAACAGTATAGGAACATCAGATCCCCACTTCTCCTACAGATCGATCCGTTTCGGAAGTTGCAGTTGCTCCCGGAGGCGGGCGCCAAGCTGGATGTCGATCCAGCCTAGGCCATGTGGGCGCAGACCATCCTCGCCGCCTGGACGGTAAGCCCCGCCAGCGCCAGCGACGACAACCCCCACAGGATGAAGCGGTAGGTGATGACGTTGATCGTCGTCTGCACCAGGCTGTGCACGATCCTCAGTACGACATAGGCCCAGGCGAGGATCGCGCTGTAGCCGCCGCCGCCATGGCCGACCGCGAGGGCCAAAGCGATCGCGTAGAACAGGGTCGGCTGCTCGACCAGGTGCATGTAATTATGCGCCTTCCACATCACCTCGTCCTCGACCACGCCCTCGAGCGCGGCGCCGCCGCGGCCGCCGACCCGGCCCTTGAGCGAAATGCCCTTGCGCTTCATCGCCGCGAAGCGGGACACGACCATCCAGGCCATGATCAGCAGGGTCCAGGCGACGAGCGCGACGACGGGCGCGAGAATGGGACTGTCCATGGTTTCGTATCTCCCCCTTTTGCAGGCGCAG
The DNA here is from genome assembly GCA_963850005.1 of uncultured Alphaproteobacteria bacterium. Taxonomy (GTDB): domain Bacteria; phylum Pseudomonadota; class Alphaproteobacteria; order Sphingomonadales; family Sphingomonadaceae; genus Allosphingosinicella. The sequence goes on along the minus strand of CAWKJG010000001.1, from coordinate 610,338 downwards.
AGTGGCCGCCGCGAAGGCCCGAGTCAAAGCGCCCTTTAGTGGATGAAAAAGCCTGCTAAACAGGGCGCCGGAGTGTGGGAGCAAAGAGATGAAGCGGATCGCGACGACGGCAATGGCGGCAATCCTGGCGGTGGGGACGGCCCATGCCCAGCCGCCGGCGCCGAGCCAGGCCCAGCGTCCTCCGGCCCAGGCTCAGCGTCCGCCGGCCCAGGCGCCGCGCCCCGCCGCGCCGGCGGTGCCGACCCGGGTCACGGCCCGAACCCTGACCACGCTCTGCGGCCAGGACCGCAACGGCTGCCTCACCTACGTGCTCGGCACCGCCGACGCCTTCGCCAGCGCCCTGGTCGCGGCCGGGCGGCCTCAGGTCTTCTGCTTCCCGAAAGGCACCCCCAACGACCAGATCGCCCAGACGGTCGTGCGCCACCTCCGCGCCCATCCGGAGGAGGGCGGAACCAACGCGGCGATGGTCATCCTCGCCGGGCTCACCGCCGGCTATCCCTGCGGCTATTGAGGCGAAGCGGGAAGGCCGGAGTCGGCGCCCGTGGCGATGACGCCGACGACGCTGAGCAGCCGCCGCAGATAGGTGGCGTAGCGCCTGTCATCGGGTGACTTCGTTATCCCCGCCAGATGTTCGATGCCGTCAAAAGTCGCCGGGCCGCTCTGCCAGATCGCGAGCCAGGCTCGGGCGATCCGCTCGAAACGGGCCGGGCTGGAAGTCACCGGAGCGAGCCGCTCGGCTTTCTGCAGGGCGGAAAGAGCCTCCCGCCAGGGATCGGCGGCGTCATCCCGGTCTTCGCCGACCGAGGTCGCCGCCAGCCGTCGACGATGATGATCCGCCTGCCGCAGATGCAGGCGAAGCTTATCCTCCTCGGCCGAGCGGCGGCAGCAGCGCCCGCCGCCGTCCCGGCCTTCATGGTCCAGAAGCCTCAAAGCGAGCTCCACGCTGTCCGGGTCCTTCGAGTCCGAGACCAGGTCCAGCATCGCCCGGTTGATCCAGTAATTGGTCACCTTCTCGGTGAGTGAATCGTCCTCCCGGCAGGCCGTCCGCAAGATCTCGGCGTCGTTCCAGCCGCTGGAGATGTCGCAGAAATCCTCGCCCTCGCTATAGGCGGCCTCCGCAATCTGCTGATAATTTTCGCCGCGCAGCGATTCCAGCAACCGGTCCGCGGCCGCGATGTCCGCCGGCGAACGGCTGAGATGCGCGCGCAGGACGGCGACCCGCATCTTCAGATCGTCGGTGATGAAGATCGAGAGGTTGAAGTAGAGAAGGTCCGCGAACGGCTCCCGCCGTTCGAGCGGACCGAGCATCGTCTCTCCCCGCACGACGGGAGTGAGGAAGCGCGCGGCTTTCTCGAGCAGGGCGGACGAGTTGAACTCTTCGGCCGCGCGCAGATATTGCTCGGCGAGAAACCTATAATCCTCGCGCGTCCTCACCAAAGCCTGCAGCCGCTGGATAGGCCTGCTTTTCTCCATGAAGCGATGGCGAAGGGAATGATCGAGCCCCTCGGGCTGACGGATCGCCTTGGCTCGGCCCAGATCGGGCAGCGCCCGCCGCCAGGCGCGATTCAGATCGCTCTCAAAGCGTTCGACCTGCCGGGCATCGCCGGCATAATAGCGCTCGAGATAAGCGAGTGCGGCGGTGACGCTCCGCTCGCTTCCGAAGCGCTGGTGCCAGGTCACCAGGCCTGCCTTGTCGAGCCAGAAATGGACACACGGTTCCGTCGATTCGAGCTTGAGCCGATAGCTCGCCGGGACGGGCACGGCTTCGATCCGGCCTGTGTCGGCCAGCGAACCCTGCCACGGGGATCCGATGGCAACGCAAATGAATCCTTGATCCTCCGGAGCGGCGTTGCCGAGGAGCAGCGCGGCCGCGACGGCGAGCGCCGGTCTCAGGATCCAATTCATTCCGCCATCTCTCCCTTGTCGCACCGCGAGCTTCGCACGGCAGGGATGAAACCATTCCTAAGCCAACGAAAAACCCCGCCGGGGGGCGGGGGTTCTCGTCGTCAGGCCTGGTCGAACAGCTTGGCGAAGCGCCTTTTGGTCCGTTCGCTTCCAATGGCCGCGATGATAAGCGTCGCTGGCCAGCAGGGGCAGGACGCTGGTCGCCTCGGCGAACACCATCTGCTCCATCGCGGTCGAGACCTTGCCCCAGCTCGCCGCCTCCTGGAGGGTCGAGGAGGAGCAGGCGCCGTCGCGGACGTCGGCGACGGTGATCTGGACCGCATATTTGTGGACCTCGACATCGTCGTGGCCGAGGATCTCGGCGCAGACGACCGTGTCCTGGGTGAAGTTCTTCGGCACCCCGCCGCCGATCATCAGCAGGCCGGTGGTGCCCGCCTCGATCTTGAGGTCGGTCAGCTCGCGGAAGTCGGCGATGGCGTCGAGCACCAGATAGGGCCGCCCCGCCTTCATCGCGTCGACCTGGTGCTTGACCAGGCCGAAGCCGGCCGAGCTGTCGACGAAGGCCGGGCAGAAGATCGGAACGTCATGCTCGTAGGCGAGCTTGACCAGGCTGTTCTCCTTCTTGCCGTGGGTCATCAGCCACTTGCCCATCTCCTTGATGAACGCGCGGGACGAATAGGGCCTGGGTTCGAGCGAATTGGCGATGTCGCCGATCGTATGATCGGTCTCCTGCAATTTCTCTTCGTCGATATAGGTGTCGTAGATGCGATCGATGTAAAGCGAGCGCAGGGTGTCGTCGTCAGGGATTTCAAGCGCCTGGTAGTGCTTGTGGCCAAGCGCCTCGAAGAAATCCATGTCGACGATGGTGGCGCCCGTGGCGACGATCGCGTCGACCATGTTGTTGCGCACCAGCTCGGCATAGAGGTCCATGCAGCCGCCGGCCGAGGTCGAGCCGGCGATCACCAGGATCACCGAGCATTCCGGATCGGCGAGCATCGTGTTGTAGATCTCCGCCGCCCGGCCGAGGTCGCGGCTGGTGAAGCTCATCTTCTTCATCGCGTCGACGATCGGGCGCGCGTCGAAGCTCTTGATGTCGATATGCTCGACGACGTTGGACAGCAGCTCCGCCTTGCGGGTGTCGTTGATCTTGGGTTCGCTGTTCACTTCAATCTCCATATCTTCGTCACCCCGGCGAAAGCCGGGGTCCATGCCGAATCCGCATGGATGCCAGCCTGCGCTGGCATGACGATGTAACTACAAAGTGACGACGTGCGACGGGACGTCGCGTTCCTCGTCGGCGCCGTACAAGGTCGCCATCGGCTCGTCGGTCACCTCGACCTTGGCGACGGTGCCGAAGCCGTTGAAGGCCGTCCGCATCGCGCAGCCATAGGCGCCGAGCATTCCGATCTCGATATAGTCGCCGGGGCCCACGTCCGCCGGCAGGTGGAACGGCCCGGCCATATGATCGAGATCGTCGCAGGTCGGTCCGTAGAAGCTGAACGCCATGTCGCGGACGCCCGATACCTTCTCGCGCAGCAGCTTCACCGGAAAGCGCCAGCCGATATGCGCGGCATCGAACAACGCGCCGTAGGCGCCGTCGTTGATGTAGAGCTGGTCGCCCCGCCGCTTCTCGACTCGGACGAGCAGGCTCGCATATTCGGCGCAGAGTGCGCGGCCCGGCTCGCACCACAATTCGGCCGAATAGGAGATCGGCAGGCTCTCGAAGGCGCGCGAAATGACGTCGAAATAGGCCTCGAGCGGCGGCGGCTCCATGCCGGGATATATCGACGGAAAGCCGCCGCCGACGTCGACGATGTCGACCGTCACCGCCGCCTCGACGATGGCCGCGCGAACCCGCTCCATCGCTTCGGAATAAGCGGCCGGGGTCATCGCCTGGCTGCCGACGTGGAAGCAGATTCCGAGCGCGTCCGCCGCCTGCCTCGTGGCGAACAGCAGAGCCTTCATCTCGTCCGGCTCGGCGCCGAACTTGGAAGCGAGGCTGAGCTTGCTGTAGTCGGACGAGACCCGGATTCGCACGCACAGGTTGAGGTCGCTCGCCTCGACGCCGTCGGTGGAGGTGGCTCGGACGATCTTCTCCAGCTCGTCCATCGTGTCGAGCGAGAAGGTGCGCACGCCGAGCGCATAGGCTTCGGCGATCGCTTCCTCGGCCTTGACCGGATGCATGAAGCACTGGACCGCGTCCGGAAGCGTGTCGGCGACCAGGCGAACCTCGGCGATCGAGGCGACGTCATAATGGGTCACCCCGCTCTCCCAGAGGAGCTTGAGCAGGTCCGGTGAGGGGTTCGCCTTGACCGCATAGAGCGACCGGCCCGGAAATTTCTCGACGAAGAAACGGGCGGCGCGCCTGGCGGCGTGCGGGCGAATGAGCGTGACCGGCTGGACCGGCCGAAGGGCGACAGCTAGCCCCAGCGCGCTATGATGTTTGTGCAACTCAAGGGACCTCCAAAGGCGGTAGTTGACGAAGAAGCTGCCTTGCGGTTGTTGGAAGTCCCCATGGGGCAGCGGGGGCGATATATGTGTGCGTTGCCCCCCTGTAAAGACCTGCTTTTTCCCCAAAGAAACCAGAGGTTTGGATGACAGAGAGAAGACCGACGGCAGAGGGTGTCGCCGCTGCGGCGAAGCGTGTGGCGCCGCATGTCGTCCACACGCCCCTGCTGCCGCTCGAATGGCGGGGGATTCGCCTCTGGGTGAAGGCCGAGTGCCTGCAGGAGGGCGGCAGCTTCAAGCTCAGGGGTGCGACCAGTCGGCTCTTGCTCCTCGACGAAGCGGAAAGACGGCACGGAGTGGTCGCCTTCTCGTCCGGCAACCACGCTTTGGGCGTGGCGATCGCGGCCCGCCGGCTCGGCATCCCGGCCACCATCGTCATGCCCGCCGATGCGCCCGCGGTGAAACGCGATTCGACGCTCGCCGCCGGCGCCGACATCGTCCCCTACGACCGCGCCACCCAAAGCCGTGAGGCGATTGCCGGCCGGCTCGCCGCGGAGCGCGGGGCGGTCCTGGTGCCCTCGTTCGACGATGTCGACGTGATCGAGGGGCAGGGCAGCGTCGGGATCGAGATCGCCGCCCAGCTCGGCGCCGCGCCGGACCGGATCCTCGTCCCCTGCGGCGGCGGCGGGCTCTCGGCCGGGATCGCCTTGGCGTTGCCGGACTCCCGAATTGTCACGGTCGAGCCCGAGGGCTGGGACGACATGGCCCGCTCGATCGAGGCGGGCCGGCCGGTCCCGGTGATCGAGCCGGCGCCGCCGACCCGCTGCGACGCCCTGCAGACCAAATTGGTCTCGCCTTTGACGCTCGGCGCCCTGCGCGAATCGCGGGCGTCGGGCCTCTGGGTCACCGAGACAGAGGTCGAACGCGCCATGGCCTTCGCCGCCCGCCACCTGCGCATCGTCGCCGAGCCGGGCGGAGCGGTCGCGCTGGCGGCCCTGCTCGCCGGCAAGGCGGGCGCGGTCACGGAACGGACGGTGGTGGTGGTCTCGGGCGGGAACGTCGATCCCGGGCTCTACGCCGCCATCCTCGGCGCTCAGGCGGCCGAAGCGGAGCGATAGTCGGCGGGATCGATCCTCTCGGCGGGAGAGACCGCTTCGATCTGCCGGGTCAGCGCCTCGAGCTGAAGCCCGAGGGTCCTCAGCTCGGCGGCGAAGACCTCGCCGTCATGACCGGGCCGGGCCAGCGTCGCCGCTTCCAGCATGGTGTCGAGCATCATCGACAGGCTCGGCAGGATCGTCTCCTCGATCCGCTCGAAAGCCTCGTCCAGCTGCTGTTTCGCGTCCCCGTCGGGCATGAAGGTGAAGCTATGCCCCGCGATTTAACCATTCGTAAAAGTCAGCCCCTGTTTTCGCTCCGATTTGGATGGCACAAGCTCGGGCGATGTATACGCTCGCCGTCACCGCCTTGTCGCTCGCCGTCATCGCCGCCTTCGCCTTGCTGGGCGGAGGCACCTGGCTTCTGGTCAAGCGCAAGGAGCGCAAGCAGGGCGTGCTGATGCTGATCGCCGCCGCCGTGCTGTTCGGCAACGTGCTGGTCTGGACCGTGTGACCATGCGGGTCTTCGATTTCGACCGGGCCATCGTCCGCGAGCCCGCCGAGAGCGTCGTCGACGGCCTTCGCACCGGGTCCGAGGCGCCCCGCTTCGACCGGGTCCTCGCCGAGCACCGGGCCTATGTCGCCGCTCTGGAAGCCGCCGGAGCCGCCGTCGAGACTCTTCCGGCGCTTCCCGACCATCCCGATTCGGTCTTCGTCGAGGACCCGGCCTTCGTCCTGCCCGAAGGCGCGATCCTGCTCCGCCCCGGCGCCCCCAGCCGATTCGCCGAGGCCGAGTCGCTCGCGCCGGTTCTGCGACTCCGCTTCGATCAGGTTGCGGAGGTGGACGAGGGGTTCGTCGACGGCGGCGATATCCTCGTCCTCCCGGATGAAATCCTGGTCGGCCTGTCCGAGCGCACTGACCGGGCCGGCGCTGAACGCTTCTGCGAGCGAGTCCGCGACCTCGGCCGGCGCGCCCGAATCGTCGAACCGCCGCCCGGCCTGCTCCATCTCAAGACCGGCTGCGCGCTGATCGACGAACGCACCTTGATCGCCGGGCCGGCCATGGCGTCGCTCTTCCCCGGCTACGAGGTGCTGATTACGCCCGAAGGCGAAGAGCATTCGGCCAACCTGATCCGGGTCAACGACCGCATCCTGATGGGAGACGCCTTCCCGCAAACGGCGTCTCTGCTATCCGAACGCGGATTGACTGTGGTGCGAACCTCTGCCGCGGAGATCGCGAAGATCGACGCCGGCCTGTCCTGCATGTCGCTGCGCTGGCATTCGGGCGGGGAGTGAGGCCTCCGTCGCCCCAGGGAAGGCTGGGGCCCCGGTCTTTTTATTCCGTCATTGCGAGCGAAGCGAAGCAATCCAGTGCGGCCCCTCCGCCCGCTGGATCGCTTCGTCGCTTCGCTCCTCGCAATGACGCCCGGGGTGGGCCGGCGCACCTCACCTGATCGGGCAGCTCGGATCCAGCCGGAAGTCGAGATACTGGTCCACCGCCTTCATCAGCTGCGGCATCTCGTTGACGAAGAAATGGTTCGCGGTCGGGATGGTCGAGTGATGGATGGTGATGTGCTTCTGGGTGCGAAGCTTGTCGACCAGCTTCTGGACCGCGTTCGGGGTCACCACCTCGTCGCCTTCGCCCTGCACGATGATCCCGGAGGCGGGGCAGGGGGCGAGGAAGGTGAAATCGTACATATTGGCGGGAGGCGCGATCGAGATGAAGCCGCGCACCTCGGGCCTCCGCATCAGCAGCTGCATTCCGATCCAGGCGCCGAAGCTGAAGCCGCCGATCCAGGTGGTTTCCGCCTCGGGATGGATTTGCTGCACCCAGTCGAGCGCCGAGGCGGCGTCGCTCAATTCGCCGATGCCGTTGTCGAACACGCCCTGGCTCTTGCCGACGCCCCGGAAATTGAAGCGCAGGGTCGCGAAGCCGCGCCTGACGAAGGTCTTGTACAGCGCCTGGACGATGGCGTTGTTCATCGTCCCGCCGCCCTGGGGATGGGGATGGAGGATCAGCGCGACGGGCGCGCGGGGCCGGGGGCCGGGGCTGAAACGGCCTTCGAGACGGCCTTCCGGACCGGGAAAAATGACTTCGGGCATTGCACCTGCGGTAGCTCAAGGAGAAAGAGCGGGGCTGCCCCCGCGCGCATGCCGCTCTATATAGGGCAGAGCGCCCGCCGTGCAATTTGAAAGGGAAGACGTGCCCGACCGCATCTATCTCGACCATGCTTCGACCACGCCTATCCTGCCCGAAGCGGCGGCCGCGATGGCGGAAGCATGCCGGAACTGGGCCAACCCCTCCTCTCCCCATACCGAAGGCCGGGCGGTGCGGGCGCAGCTCGAAGACGCCCGGCGGAGGATCGCGGCGGCGCTGGCGACGGACTCGACGCTGATTTTCACTTCCGGCGCCACCGAGGGGATTTCGCTGGTTTTCGAGCGGGCTAGGGCGAAGGACCGGATCGTCGCGGCAGTCGAGCATCCGGCCGTCCTGCGCAGCGCCCCGGCCGCCCGGCAGGTCCTGGTTCACGCCGACGGCACCCTCGATCTCGACGATCTCGACCGCGCCCTGGCCGCCGCCGAGACCCCGCTGGTGGCAGTCCAGTCGGTCAACAACGAGACCGGGGTCATCCACCCGATCGCCGAGGTCCACGCCCGGGTGAAGGCGGCCGGCGGCCTGCTCCTCACCGATTGCGCACAAAGCGCCGGTAAGCTGCCGCTCCCCGAGGCGGACTTCATCGTCGTCGCCGGGCACAAGTTCGGCGGCCCGCCCGGCATCGGCGCGCTTCTGATCAGGGATTCCGCCACCCTCGAGGCGATCGGCGGCCAGGAAGGCGGCTTCCGGCCCGGCACCGCCGCCGTTCCCTCGATCATGGGCTTCGCCGCCGCCGCCGAAGCGGACCACGCCTGGTACGAAGAAGCGATCCGCCTCCGGGCCCGCCTCGACGAGGGCGTGATCGCGGCGGGAGGCGAGATCGTCGCCGCCGACGCCCCCCGGATCGCGACCATCGCCTGTTACCGGATGCCCGGAGTTCCCGGAGCCGCGCAGATGATGCAGTTCGACCTCGCCGGGATCGCCGTCACCGCCGGCAGCGCCTGCGCCTCAGGAAGCCTCAAGACCAGCCATGTCCTCACCGCCATGGGCTGGCCCGAGGAGGAAGCGCGCGAGGTCATCCGGGTCAGCTTCGGCCCGCAGACGCGCGAGAGCGACATCGACTTTCTGCTCGACCGGTGGAGCGAGATGTACGGGAAACGCCGGGCGGCGTGATCTACCTCGACTATCAGGCGACGACCCCGCTGGCCCCGGAAGTGGCGGCCGCGATGCGTCCCTGGCTGGAAACCCATTTCGCCAACCCGCACAGCAGCCACCGCCTGGGCAGGGAGGCCGCCGCCGCGGTGGAGGTGGCCCGCGAGCGGGTGGTCCAGGCACTGGAAGGCGAAAAGGGGACAGGTACCGGTACCTGTCCCCGGGGCAGGCTCCTTTTCACCTCCGGCGCGACCGAGGCGATCAACTGGGCTCTGAAAGGGGTCGCCGCCCGGCTGCCGCGCGATCGCCGCCGAATCGTCACGCTCGCCACCGAACATGCCGCCGTGCTCGACACGATGCGCTGGCTGGAAGAGCAGGGATTCAAGCTGGAAACCCTCCCCGTCGCCGCCGACGGCCTCGTCGACCTCGCCGCCGTAACGAAGGCGCTCGCCGAACCCGTCGGCCTCGTCGCCGCCATGCTGGTCAATAACGAGATCGGGGTCGTCCAGCCGGTCGCGGAGATCGGCGCCCTGGCCCGGGCCGCCGGAGCGCTCTTCCTCTGCGATGCCGTGCAGGGCTTCGGCCGGCTGCCGCTCCCGCTCGACGCCTGCGACCTGATCGCCGTCTCGGCCCACAAGGTTCACGGCCCGAAGGGCATCGGCGCCCTCTGGGTCCGCGACGGGGTCGAGCTCGACCCTCTGCTCCACGGCGGCGGCCAGGAAGGCGGCCTGCGATCCGGCACGCTCTCGCCGGCCCTTTGCGCCGGCTTCGGCGAGGCGGCCCGGCTATTGCTCGAGCGTGGCGAGCAGGATCGCGAGCATGTCGATGCGCTGTGGCGCAGGGCGCTCGCGCTGCTGCCCGGCTGGACCCTCAACGGCTCAGCCGACCGGCGCTATCGCGGCAATTTCAACATTCGCAGTGACGGGATCGATTCGGCGCGCATCGTGTCCGAAGTTCGCGAGGTCGCTTTCTCCATCGGTTCCGCCTGCGCGAGCGGATCGGGCCGGCCGAGCCACGTCCTCGCCGCGATCGGCCTCACCGAACGCGAAGCGCGATCGAGCCTCCGGATCGGCTTCGGCCGCTATACGACACAGGAGGATCTGCGCCGCGGACTCGGTCTCATCCTCGAAGCCGCGGAACGGCAGGGGAGGTGGGACGGATGACCCTGGTCCGATTCGTCTCGGCCGACGGAAGCCACATCCAGGAGGTCCGCGGAAGCGCCGGCCAGCGCCTGCTCGACCTCGCCCAGGCGCACGGCCAGCCGCTCGAAGGCACGTGCGAGGGCCAGATGGCCTGCTCGACCTGCCACGTCATCGTCGCCGCGGAGGATTTCGCCCGGCTGCCTCGGGCGAGCGAGGAGGAGGAGGATCTGCTCGACCTCGCCTCGCACGTCACCCGCACGTCGCGGCTCGCCTGCCAGATCCATTTGGGCGAGGCCCTAGAAAATCTGACGGTGCGGATGCCCGGAGGCTCGCATAACATGCAGGGACGATGATCGACCGCCGAACCTTCCTCGCCGCAGGCGCGGGCGCCGCCCTCGCCGCCGGCTGCCGAGCCGCCGTCCCGGGCAAGAACGGGTCGCCCAGCCGGGTCGCGACCGAAGCCGCGAAGCGCTTCGAGGCAATTCGCGCCACCCTCGGCCCCGGCGGCCGCCTTGGAGTCGCGGCGATCGACACCGGCTCGGGCCGCGAGCTCCATTTCGACGCCGATTTGCGTTATTCCATGGCTTCCACCTTCAAGTTTCCGCTCGCCGCGGCGGTGCTGTCCCTCGCGGAGCAGGGCAAGCTCTCGGTGGACGAGGAGCTGCGCTTCGAGCCCGGCAGGCCGCTCGCCAATTCCCCGACCGTCGAAGCGAATCTGGCGCTCGGACGTCTGCCGATCTGGCAGCTGTGCGCCGCGGCCGTCGAAGTCAGCGACAACAGCGCCGCCAACCTGCTCCTTCGCCGGATCGGCGGGCCCGAGGCGGTGACCCGCTTCGTGCGCGCCTGCGGGGATCCCGTGACCCGGCTCGACCGCTTCGAGATGGAGCTCAACTCCAACCTTCCGGACGATCCGCGCGATACGACCAGCCCGGCGGCGATGGCCCGCCTCGCCCGCAAGCTGGTGCTGGGCGATGTCCTGACCCGGGAGAATCGCAACCGCCTCTCGCTCTGGCTGAAGAAATCGGTACCGGGGGCGGACCGGCTCAAGGCCGGATTCCCGGTTCCGCCCTGGCTGGTCGGCCACAAGACCGGCACCGGGGCCAACGGAGCGGTCAACGACGTCGCCATCGCCTGGCGCTCGGGCGGCGCCCCGATCGTCGTCGCCTGCTACCAGAGCGGCGGCACCGCCGAGCGCCCCGCCCGCTTCGCCGCCCACGCGGCGGTCGGACGGCTGGTGGCGGAGACGCTGGGGTAGCTGTTTCCCGGCGAAGGCCGGGACCCGGTCCTTCCGCCCGTGCCGCCGGCCCCGGCTTTTCGCCGGGGAACTCTCTTGCGCGAATCCCTCGATCGCCCCATATGCGCCGCGGGAGTCGGGCGGACGGCGCTCTCGCCAACCCGGTCAGGTCCGGAAGGAAGCAGCCGTAACGAGTTCAAGTGCCGGGTCGTTTCCGGCTCCCACCTTTCCACCACCCTATCGACGGCCGTGATCGCGGGTTACAGCGCCGGCATGACCCAGCCCTCTCCCGTCGAATTCGCGCCGTGGCCGACTCCGATCGAAAACGACCGGCTGCAGCTGGTCGAGGTCGTTTACGGCGGAACGGGTCTGGTCATAGACCTTCCCCCGGAAAACCTGCGGGTGGAAGTGCCCGCCGGGCGCGACGAGGCCCTCCCGACCCTGTCGGCCCTGTTCCTGAGCTTCGACCAGCTCAAAATCTATCGGGTCAGCTGCTGGAAGCCATCGGCATTCAGGGTGCTCGACGAGCATGGTCTCACCGAGCTCTGGAACGCGACCAGTGAACAGGGCGGAAGACCGGGAGGGTCGACGTTCAAGGTCCGCAACCACCTGTGGAACCGGGAAAGCTTCCTGAGCTTCGCCATGGTCGGCGAGGGCGCCTATTCCCACCTGATCGTGACCGATTGGGACTGTCTCGAGATCGTCGCGCATGAACCGCCGAGCGTCGAGTTGGTGGGCGACGCGGCCGTGTCCATGCTCACGGCCGTCGCGCGCCATTGATCCCCAAAGCTTCGACAAAGCCGCTGCCGTCTTCTAAACTCTCGTCCATGGCATCCGAATCCCCCGACGACTCCCCCGGCTTCGGCGCACTCGGCCTCGACGAGCCGCCGCAGCCGGCCAAGACGCAGCCTTACCGAGTCCTCGCCCGTAAATATCGGCCGCAAAGCTTCAGCGAGCTGGTCGGGCAGGACGCGATGGTTCGAACGCTCGGCAATGCGATCGCGCGCGATCGGCTCGCCCACGCTTTCCTGCTCACCGGGGTGCGCGGAGTTCGGCAAGACCTCGACCGCGCGCCTGATCGCCAAGGCCCTGAACTGCATCGGCCCGGACGGGCAGGGCGGCCCGACCATCGACCCGTGCGGGATCTGCGAGCCCTGCCGGGCGATCGCCGAGGGACGCCATATCGACGTCGTCGAGATGGACGCCGCAAGCCATACCGGAGTCGACGACGTCCGCGAGATCATCGAGGCGGTTCGCTATTCGGCCGTGTCGGCGCGCTACAAGGTCTATATCGTCGACGAAGTTCACATGCTGTCCAAGAATGCGTTCAACGCGCTTCTTAAGACTCTCGAGGAACCTCCTCAGCACGTTAAGTTTCTTTTCGCCACCACCGAAGTCAACAAGGTTCCGGTCACGGTCCTTTCGCGCTGCCAGCGCTTCGATCTTCGGCGCATCCCGGCCGAGAAGCTCGCCGCCCATTTCGGCGAGGTCGCGGCGAAGGAAGGGGTCGAGGTCGAGGCCGAGGCGCTCGCCCTCATCGCCCGGGCCGCCGAAGGCTCGGCCCGCGACGGCCTCTCCATCCTCGACCAGGCGATCGCCCACGGCCCCGGCGGAGTCAGCGCCGACCAGGTGCGGACCATGCTCGGCCTTTCCGACCGCGGCGCCATCCGTCGGCTGCTGGGCGTGCTTCTGAGCGGCGACGCCCAGGGCGCGCTGGCGGCCCTTCGCGATCAATATGAGCTCGGAGTCGAGCCCAATGCGGTGCTTCGCGGACTGCTCGAGAGCGTCCACGGAATCACCCGGGCCAAGGTCGGCGGCGCCGAGGACGCGGCCCAGTCGGCCGAGGAGCGCGAGGCCTATGCGGAATGGGCGAGCCGGCTCTCCTATGCCGCCGTCCACCGGCTCTGGCAGCTGCTTCTCAAGGGCCTGGCCGAGGTCCACGGCGCGCCGATGCCGCTCGAGGCCGCCGAAATGGCCCTGCTCCGGGTGATCCACGCCGCCGATCTCCCCGATCCCGGCGCCCTGCTCGAGAGGCTGGCGAGCGGGGAGGCGATGCCGGCCCGCGCCGCCTCGGCGCCGGCGGCGGGACAGGCGCCTTTGCTTCAGGCGCCGACTTCCTTCGAGGCTTTCACCGACCTGATCGAGACGAGGGGCAAGGCCATCCTCGCCCACCAATTGCGGGAGAATTACCGCCTGGTCGATTACGGCCCCCCCAGCCTGCTCCTCCAGCAGACCGGAAACGTGCGTGAGATCAAGGATCTGGAGGCGTTCATTCGAACCTTGCGCGAGGCCACCGACGCGATATTCGGCCAAAAATGGCAGGTCGCCCTGTCCGATGGGCCGGCCCAGCCGACCCTGCGCGAGCGCGAGCAGGCGGCCGAGGCGGAGCTGAAGCGCCAGGTTCTCGAAACCCCCCTGGTCAAAGCCGCGTTGGAGGCCTTTCCGGGGGCCGAGCTCGCCCGCTACAATCTCGATGAACAACGGAGCGCCTGAAATGCCCGATCTCGACGAACTGATGAAGATGGCCCAGAACGCCCAGGCAGGGCTGATGAAGGCGCAGGAGGGGCTCGACAAGATCGAGGTCGAGGGCCTGTCGGGCGGCGGCCTGGTCAAGATCCGAGCCACCGCCAAGGGCCGGATCCTCTCGGTCGACATCGATCAGAGCCTGCTCGTCCCGTCCGAGAAGCAGATGGTCGAGGACCTCGTCGCCGCCGCGATCAACGACGCCCGGGCGAAGGCCGATCAGGCGGCCCAGGGCGAGATGTCGAAGATGACCGCCGGCCTCCAGCTCCCGCCCGGCTTCAAGATGCCGTTTTAAGCCAGGTCGAGCGTCAATCGCTTGCCGAGGGTCTTCGCCGCTCGGACCACCGTCTCCATCGTGATGTTGAAGGCGTCCGGGTCGAGCACCCGGTCGAGCTGAGCGCGAACTCGTTCCCATCCGTCGCGCCATGTCGCTCTTCGACAGGCGTTGCGTCACCATCTCTTCCCGCAGCTTGTGTGCCAACAAGCGCTTGAAGACGCGCAGCGAAACCTCCTCGCGGAGACCCTCGCGCTCGAGAAGGTCGTCGAGGGACGTCAAGCCCTCCGGGACCTTCTGTCCCCGCATTTCCTCAGCCATAAAGCACTCTTTATTGGGCCTTACGTCGTCGTCGGGCGTAGCGAAGGTCAAATCTGCTGGTACCTTCGGGCCCCGCACGAAATCCGTGAAGGACTACGTAGCTGTCGCAGCCCAAATAGTGGGCGAACAGCAAATATGCATACCTGGAAGGTGCGATCTGTCGACGATATTCCCAAATTCCGCCGCCAAGGTCCTGGACCGAGTCCAGCGCGTTCAGTCCGACTTGGGATAGAAAGGAGAAATCGGCCAAAACGTCGACTTGATAGACTCCGAGGGATGCGATGAAACCAGTCACATCATAAAAGAATAACACCTTCGCCATGTCGGTAGCTCCGTGAATGCTTGGTTGCAAACCAAGCGCGGCGCCAAGTCCATCCTATAAAAGTCATAAGTAATACCTTTCGTCATAATAGTTATTGACACCGATAATATCATGTAACGCAAATGATTTAGCGCAATATGCTCTCAAATATGTTTACGCATACAAACGATACGGTGGCTGTGCCGGAAGGGCGGTCGCCTTCGTATCATTGCGTATCATATATGATACAGAAGGCTTCCGCAAGCTTTTTCGCGCGAATGCCGCAACCGCTTGCGGAGGCGCGCTCGAACTTTCGCGACGGCGGCAAGCGCTACTGAGAATTGGCTTCCGGCACGGTCTCGGACTCCGGCCCCGGCTCCGGCTCAGTCCGAGGCTGCTCATATTCCTCGCCCGGCAGCGCGACGGGCGGCGGCGGCACCGCCTTCGCCCTGGGCGCCGACTTCCGCCTCACCGGCGCCGCCGGCTCGCGCTCCGGCACCACGGCCTCGCCTTCGTAGACGCAGCGATCCAGCCCTTCGCGTGCCACCACGCCGATCCGGGCCGCGATCGCGTTGCCGTAGCGCCGGGTGAAGCCCTTGGGCGCGGTCGCTCCGCGTTTCTTGGGCAAGGGCAATATGGCCGCGATCCGGGCCGCTTCGACCCGGCTCATCGCGCTGGAATCGTGGTTGAAGTAACGTTGCGCGCCGGCGTTGACGCCGTAGGTGCCGATGCCGGTCTCGGCGACGTTGAGATAGACCTCCATGATCCGGCGCTTGCCCCACATATTCTCGATGAGCAGGGTGAACCAGGCTTCCAGACCCTTGCGGACATAGCCGCCGCCTTGCCACAGGAAGGCGTTCTTCGCGGTCTGCTGGCTGATCGTCGAGCCGCCGCGGATGACCGAGCCGCCTTGGGCGTTGCGCCGCATCGCCGCCGCGATCGCGTCCTGGTCGAAGCCCCAGTGCGAGCAGAATTCGCTGTCTTCGGCCGCGATCGCCGCCCGGACCAGGTCGCGGTCGATCCGCTCCAGCCCCATCCAGTCGCGCGAGAGGCTTCGACCGCCGAGCCGGTCGCCGATCATGGTGAAGGTGATCGGCGGGTTCACGAAACGATAGGCGAGGACCCAGAGCAGGCTGAGCAGGACGAAGAGGAACACGCCGGAGAAGGTCCAGATCACGACCCGGCCGAACCCGCCGCGTTTCCTGGCCCTTACGCGAGGCACGGCGACGTCATCCCGGACTTGATCCGGGATCCATCAACACCGGCCTTCGATGACGAGACGCCGCAGCGTTCATGGATTCCGGCTTTCGCCGGAATGACGGTCGAGTGCACCCGTCGTTCGTCCTACGAGGCCGGCAGCAGCCGCCGCTCGCCGGCGAGGCCCATAAGCGCCTTTTGCAGCTTCTCGAACGCCCTGACCTCGATCTGGCGGATGCGCTCGCGGCTGACGTCATAGACCTGCGACAATTCCTCGAGCGTCTTGGGCTCGTCGGTCAGCCGACGCTCGGTGAGAATGTGCTTCTCGCGATCGTTGAGCGCCGACATCGCCTCGACCAGCAGCTCGTGCCGGACCTGGCTCTCCTGCGCCTCGGCGACCCGCTCGTCCTGAAGCGGCTCGGTGTCGACCAGCCAATCCTGCCACTGGCCGTCGCCTTCCTCGCGAAGCGAGACGTTGAGCGACGTGTCGCCGCCCATCGCCATCCGGCGGTTCATCGAGATCACGTCTTCCTCGGACACCCCGAGATCGGTGGCGATCTTGGTGACGTCCTCGGGCTTCAGATCGCCGTCCTCGAACGCCTCGATCTGGTTCTTCATCCGCCTCAGGTTGAAGAAGAGCTTCTTCTGAGCCGCGGTGGTGCCCATCTTCACGAGGCTCCACGAGCGCAGGATGAATTCCTGGATCGAGGCCCGGATCCACCACATCGCATAAGTCGCGAGCCGGAAGCCGCGGTCGGGCTCGAACTTCTTGACGCCCTGCATGAGGCCGATATTGCCCTCGGAGATCAGCTCGGAGACCGGCAGGCCGTAGCCGCGATAGCCCATCGCGATCTTGGCGACGAGGCGAAGGTGCGAGTTGACCAGCTTGGCCGCCGCATCGGTATCCTGATGCTCGGTCCAGCGCTTGGCCAGCATGAATTCTTCCTCGGGGGCGAGGATCGGGAATTTCTTGATCTCGGCGAGATAGCGGTTGAGGCCCGCCTCGCCGCTCATGGCCGGGATCGTCGCCACGCCTTTACCGGTAGCCATCGTCTTCACTCACTCCCTGGTATCCGACTGTTATGATTTTGCCGGGACCGTCGCCCTTATACCGCCAGCGCGCTTAACAGTTGCTGCATATCCGACGGAGCGTCGCTTTTGAACGACAAGGGCTCCGATGTCACGGGATGGATGAACCCAAGCTCCGCCGCGTGCAGCGCCTGCCGTTCAAAGTTCAGTCTTTTCAATAACTCACGAACCGCGCTTCGGGTCCGTCCATAAGCCGGGTCGCCGAGCAGAGGATTGCCGATCGACGTCATGTGGACCCTGACCTGGTGAGTCCGCCCGGTTTCGAGCCGGCATTCGACCAGAGCCGAGTCCCTGAGCGGCCGCACCACCCGATAGTGGGTGACCGCCCTCTTGCCCCGAGTTCCCGTCGACGATCGCCATCTTCTGGCGGTTGGCCGACGAGCGGGCGAGCGGCGCGTCGATGGTTCCGGCGGGCGGGCTCGGCAGGCCCGCGACGATCGCCTGATAGCGGCGGTCGATGCTGTGGCGGGCGAATTGCGCCGCCAGCCCTTCATGCGCCCGGTCGGTCTTGGCGACCACCAGAAGCCCCGAAGTGCCCTTGTCGATCCGATGGACGATTCCCGGCCGCGCCACTCCACCGATGCCCGACAGCCGGCCCGCGCAATGGTGGAGGAGGGCGTTGACCATCGTCCCGTCGAAATTGCCCGCCGCCGGATGGACCACCATCCCCGCCGGCTTGTCGACGACGAGCAGATGATCGTCCTCGAAGACGATGTCGAGCGCGATGTCCTGCGCTTCGTTATGCGCCTGTGCCGGCTCCGGAACGGTCGACCTGATAGGCGCCCGGCCAGCGCCTTGGCCGCTGGATCGCGCACCAGGCCCGCGGGCCCGGTCACCCGCCCGCTCGCTTATCAGTGCCTTCAACCGCTCGCGCGACAGGGTCGGCACGGCGGCGGCGAGCGCTCGGTCGAGACGCTGGCCGGCGGCATCGGCGGCGATCGTGGCGGTGATGTGAGACTCCCCCCGGGTCATTCCGGATTTGATGTGGCGTGGCGCGCAACGAATTCAAGCGGCCGGAACCGGCCGTATCCGCCTGCGAACTTCATGAAGTTCACGATGTCGAGAATTTTCCGTGAACTTTCGAGGCGAGAACGGTCCGTTGCGCCTCGCGACGCTCCTGGCCTTGATTAGTCCGTAGCTGCCCACGGCCAGAACATAACACAAACAAAAGTAAATGTCCAGCAAGCGCGCAACTGGCGCGGGCCACGCGGGAGCGGCCTCGCTCATGAACGCCAGTTTCCTATCGTGGTAGTTTAGAGAATGGACTTGCAGTGGTGAATCCGGGGAGCGGCCGGCTTCGGACCTGGCAACCTTTGCCTGGCGCGATGCGTTTGGCGGCGGATGGCTCAACGCACCCACGCGGAGACCCATGGCGCCGAGCGCGGCCTGAACCGCTTCGAGGGCTTCAGCGACGCGGTCTTCGCGATCGCGCTGACGCTGCTGATCGTCGAGACCAAGGTCCCCGGATCTCCCGAGGGCCCGAACGGCTACGGCGATCTGGCAAAGGCGATGGCCGAGCAGTGGCGCGAACATCTCGCCTTGATCATCTGCTATGTCGTGATCGGCGCCTACTGGCTGCAACACCATTATTCGGGCCGCATCTACGCCAAGAGCGATCATTGGTTCGGCGCGCTCAACCTGCTGTTCCTGCTGGCCATCGTCGTCATCCCTTATCCGGTCCGCGCCTGGGCCTTCCATCTGGGCACGCGCTTCGAGCTGACCGGAGCGCTGACGCTGGTTGCCGGCCTCGCGCTCACCGCCTGCACCTGGATGGCCAAATGGTTCTATGGAATGCCGGGTCGCCGGGTGATGGACGAACGGCTCGCACCCGATTTCCTCAGGCAGATGACTTGCCGCTACGGCCTTGCGACCTCCATCCAGATCGCCGCGATTCCGGTCACGATCGCCGCGCCGCGGGCCGGAGTGGCCATCGCCTTGCTTTGCGTCGCCTTCTTCCTGCTGCCCCAGCCCAAGCCGCGCTACAGGCCCGGAGAGGAGCCGAGCGCGGAGGAGAAATTGAGCGAGTGAGGCTTGGCTGTTGCGGTCTCAGGGCGCACTGTCCCGCTCGCAACCAGCTTCTGATCCGATCGTGACACGACAGGAAGGCACGCGCCGTGCTTCGTCGCCGGGTCCTTTCGCTGTCGGAGCCGCTTCGATGCCAACGCTCAGGTGGCCGTGGCGACCGGCTTTCCGGCGGCTTGGGCGGCGACCAGATGTGGGGATAATTAGTGACAGTATATATTTACAAGGCGCGGCCCTAGCCGCTCCGTCGCAGCATAAAAGGTATACTGTCACTCTTTTTCCGGCCGATGCCGACACGAAGCCATCGGTCCGCGGCACATCCCAATGGCGGCTTCCGGCCGTGAGCTGACTGACCGCTTCAAGGGTCGCGATCTGCCAAAGCTGACATGCCCTGGTCTGGCTATTCAATGCTACGCCAGGACCGTTAAGAGGTGAGCGTGTTTGCGCAGAGATTACCGACAAGCGGGCCATCCTGGCCAGGCACACGGAGGGAGCGAACCCTGTCACCGGGCTGGACGCGCGCGCGACTATCGCGCGTCTTCGAGTCACCGGGCTGGACGCGCGCGCGACTATCGCGCGTCTTCGAACGATCCGCCTCACGTTCGGAGCGGCCTTCTGATCCGCGGAATCTCGGAAGACGAAGCCTTGAAGCAGTCGGAGCGACGCGATGAGGGCCTTGCAGCGCGCCAATAACATTGCCGACCTGCGCGCGCTGGCCCGCCGACGGCTGCCACGCCCGATATTCGACTATATCGACGGCGGCGCCGACGACGAGGTGACGCTCAGGCGCAACGTATCGGCGTTCGCGCAGTACGAGTTGGTGCCCGACGTGTTGAACGACGTGTCGCGGATCAGGACCGGGACGAGGTTGTTCGGCGAGCGGATTGCCTGGCCCCTGATGCTTGCGCCGACCGGGCTTACCCGCATGTTCCACGGCCACGCCGAGCTGGCGGTGGCGCGGGCGGCGGCCGAGCATGGCCTGCTCTACAGCCTGTCCACGATGGGGACGACTCGGCTCGAAGCGCTTGCGGAGGCGTTTGGCGGCCCCAAGGTGTTTCAAATCTACATCTTCAAGGATCGCGGACTCACCCACGAATTCGTCGCGCGCTGCAAGGAGGCCGGATTCCATGGGCTGGCGCTGACCGTGGACACCCCGGTAGCCGGCAATCGCGAACGCGACCGGGTGAACGGCCTGTCGCTTCCGCCCCGACTGACTCTGAAATCGATGCTGAGCTTCGCGCTTCACCCCGGATGGTCATTGCCCGCGCTCACCGGCTCCAGGTTCGAACTTGCGAACGTCAGTCACAAGGTCGACGCGCTGGCGGCCGGGCCGATGAGCCTCTTCGACTATATCGGCGGGCAATTCGACCGGGCCGTGACCTGGCGCGACGTGGAATGGCTTGCGGCCGAGTGGGGCGGCCCTCTTGCAATCAAAGGCGTGATGACGCCCGAAGATGCCAAACGGGCCGTCGCCTCGGGCGCTACCGGCATAATGGTCTCCAATCATGGTGGACGCCAGCTGGATGGCGCGCCTGCTCCCATCGACCAGATCGGGCTTGTTCGCGAGGCGATCGGCGACGGCCCCGACCTGATCTGCGATGGTGGTGTGCGGCGTGGGTCGGACGTGGTGAAGGCGCTGGCACTTGGCGCGACCGCCTGCTCGATCGGCCGCCCCTATCTCTACGGGTTGGCGGCGGGCGGCGAAGCCGGGGTGCGCCGGGCGTTGACTCTCCTCTTCGAAGAGTTCGAGCGGACCATGATCCTCGCCGGCGTCAACGACATCACGAAGCTCGCCCGCAGGCATGTTCGACGGCCGAAGCCGCTTTGCCGATAGGATTGACGCCGCTGCGGCATGTCCAGTTTCAGGAAGCTTGCGGGTAACGTGGGAAAATCAGTGACATTATGTAGGTGGGAAAATCAGTGACAGTATGCATTTACGGGTCAGGCGGGTGCCCGCTCGGCGCGGCGGTAAATATATACTGTCACTCTTTACTGCCGCCCTCCGCGAGAGGATGTGCGGGAAAATCAGTGACAGTATATATTTACGGGCAGGCGGGTGCCCGCTCGGCGCGGCGGTAAATGTATACTGTCACTCTTTACTGCCCCATCCGGCTTGCTCGGAGGTCCGCAATGGGTCGGAGGCGGAAGGGTCGGCGCAGGCCTGTGAAGCCGAACGGCGATAATGGCGCGCGCCGCGGCGTCGGGACGATCCGCTTTCGCTTTCGCTCGGGCCGCGAGTCGCGTCTTGCAACTCGATTCCCATCCGGCCAATAGGGGCGAAACCGGCGCGACAGGGGCCCCACCGCGATGAAATCCCACGAATTCGCCAGCCTTTTGTGCTCGCGCCTCTGCCACGACCTGCTCTCGCCGGTCGGCGCTCTCAACAACGGCATCGAATTGCTCGCCGACGAGCATGATCCCGAGATGCGCGCGCGCTGCATGGACCTGCTCGGCGAGAGCGCCCGGGCGAGCGCCAACAAGCTCAAATTCTTCCGCCTCGCCTTCGGCGCCGCGGGCGGCTTCGGCGACGAGGTCGACACGCGCGAGGCGAGGGTCGCGATCGAGGGGCTGTTCGGCGGCGACGGCCGGATCCAGCTCGGCTGGATCGTCGACGATCCGACGATGAGCAAGAGGGCGCTGAAGGTCCTCCTCAACCTCGTCCTGATCGCCGGCGACGCCCTCGTCCGCGGCGGCCGGCTCGACGTCGGCGCCGAGAAGCATGGCGGCGGAGTTCGACATCGTCGTTCGCGCCGACGGCCCGCGCATCGTCCTCGACCCCGAATTGAAGCGCGCTCTGCTCGGCGACCTCGCCGAGGACGCCGTCGCCCCGCGCGGCGCCGCCGCCTGGCTGGTCCATTGCCTGCTCGCCGATTGCGGCGGGGAGGTCCAGGTCGCGGACCAGGAGGAGGGGGTTCTGCTGATCGGGGCGTCGATCCCGGCGGTCTAGGGTCCGCTCGCCCTCACTTCCGTCATTGCGAGCGGAGCGAAGCAATCCAGTCCGGCGGCTGTCCGGAGGCGCCGTCGCTGGATTGCCGCGTCGCCCCGCTCCTCGCAATGACGGGCCAACCGTAAACCCGTCCTTAACCAGCCCGCCCTAAGCCCGACTCCGCGCGATTAGCGGCGGGGCCCAGTGGACGATCTCATCAACGATTTCATCGCGGAAACTCGGGAGATGCTTGAGGCGCTCTCGGGGGAGATCGTCGCCTGGGAAGCCATGCCCGACGACCGCGCCCGACTCGACGAGATTTTCCGCTTCGTCCACACCGTCAAGGGCAATAGCGGCTTCTTCGACCTGCCCCGGATCCGGGCCCTCAGCCACGCCGCCGAGGACGCGCTCGCCGCGGTCCGCTCCGGCACCCGGTCGGCCGACGCCCAACTGGTCAGCGCCGTCCTCGGGAGTCATCGACCGTCTCGGCGAGCTCGTCGAGGCGCTGGAGACCGGCGAGACTCTGGCCAGCGAGGACGACAGCGCCCTCATCGACGCCTTGTCGGCGGAGGCGGCGCCCGAAGCGCCCGAGGCGGAAGGCGTTTCGGCCAGCCATGCCGCCCGCGCCTCGAGCCGGACCATCCGCCTTCCGGTGGAGCTGCTCGACCGGATGATGAGCGGAGTCTCCGACCTCGTCCTCGCCCGCAACGAGCTCGCGCGGAGGATCCGCGCGGCCGGCGACGCCGAGATGATCGCGGCCTTCGAGCGGGTCTCGGTCACCGTCGCCGACCTTCGCGACGGGATCACCCGAACCCGGATGCAGCGGATCGACAACCTCTTCGCGCCCCTGCCGCGGATGGTCCGCGACATTTCCGGCCAGACCGGCAAGCAGGTCGTCCTCGAGATCGACGGCGGCGACGTCGAGATCGACCGCGAGATGCTGGAGATGATCCGCGATCCGCTCACCCATATCGTCCGCAACGCGATCGACCACGGCATCGAAAGCCCGGCCGAGCGGCGGCGGGCCGGCAAGAGCGAAAGCGGCCGCCTTCGAGTCTGCGCGCGCCAGGCCGGCAACCAGATATTGCTCGAGATTTCGGACGACGGCCGCGGCATCGACGGCGACAAGCTGGTCAGCCGCGCCGTCGCCGCCGGCCTGGTCACGGCCGAGCGGGCCGAGCGGCTGAGCCCGGCGCAGAAGAATGCCCTGGTCTTCGAGCCGGGCCTCTCGACCGCGGCGGCGGTGACCGACCTTTCCGGCCGCGGCGTCGGCATGGATGTGGTCCGCGCCAATGTCGAACGGATCGGCGGCCTCGTCGACGTCGAGAGCCGGGCGGGGAAGGGGGTCGTCCTCACCCTCAAGGTCCCGCTCACCCTCACCATCATTCCGGCGCTCACCGTCGTCGCCGACGGCCAGGTCTATGCCATCCCGCGCTCGGCGATCGAGGAGATCGTGCGAGTCAAGGGCGGCGGGATCCGGGTCGAGAGCGTCGGCGGCGCGCGCCTTCGCCACCGTGCGCGGCCGCCGGCTGCCGCTCATCCATCTGCGCGCCTCGCTCGGCCGCGAGCCCTGCGCGGACCCGGCGGCGCAGAGCCTGGTGCTGCTGAGGCCGGCCGGCGCCGACCTCTACGCCCTCGCCGTCGACGCCATTCACGATCACGAGGAGCTGGTGGTGAAGCCGGCCGCGCCCGCGGTGATGGCGGCGGGGCTCTACGCCGGCACCACCATCGCCGACGACGGCAAGCCGGTGCTTCTGCTCGATCCGCCGGGCATCGCCGCCCGGGCCGGGCTCTCGCTCCACCGATCGGGCGCCGACTCCGAGGCCGCGACCGCGCCGGCCGCGGCGCAAGGCCCGGCCGCCCTTCTGTTCAGGACCCTCGAGGGCAGGAAAAGGCTGGTCCCGGTCGCCGCGGTCCAGCGCATCGAGGACGTCCGCCCCGAAGCCGTTCAGCTCAGCGCCGGCCGCCTCCATGTCGCGCTCGGCGAGACCCTGCTGCCGCTGGAAGGCTGCGGCGGCGCCGCGCCCGACCGGCCGATCCGCCTGCTCCGTCTCGGCGACGGCCAGTGCGAGATCGCCTACGGCTTTGCCGACGTCGTCGATATCCTGCCCCTGCCGGCCGGGCTGATGCCGGCGAAAGAGCCGGGCGAGGTGCGCGGAGTCGTCCTCGTCGGCGACGAGCAGGCCGAGCTTCTCGACCTTCACTGGCTGTTCGCGCGCCACGGCGCTCGCCCCGCCGCCGCGGCCGACCGGCCGGTCTGCGCCATTCCCGCCGGCGACCCCTTCATGGAGGCGATCCTTCGACCCCTGGTCGAGAGCGCGGGCTACGAAGTCGTCGCCAGCGGCGCCCCGGGCAGCGAGACCGCCTCGATCGTCATCGCCAGCGCCGAGGCCGGCGACTTGCCGGTGCCCGAGGGCGCGCGCCTGGTCCGGGTCCGAGCCGCCGCCGAAGGGGAGGGCGACAGCGTCCACCGCTACGACCGCGAGGCGCTCCTCGGCGCCATTGCCGGCGAAGCTCCGGCCAAGAGGAGACGCCGCCGTGGCTGAGCTTCTGCTCATCGTCAGATTTGGAGGCGAGCGGGTGGCGCTGCCCGCCGCGGACGTCGAATCGGTCGTCGAGATCGAGTCGCTGACCCCGGTGCCCGGCGCCGCGGGCCATGTCGCCGGCCTCGCCGCCCTGCGCAGCCGGGTGCTCACCGTGATCGACTGCCTCGCCTCGCTGGATCCGTCGCGCCGGCTTCCGCCGGACGCCGCGGAGGCGGTGATGGCGGTGGTCGACGGCCATCCCTACGCTCTGCTCGTCGAAGCGGTCGAGGATGTGGTCGAGGCGAGCGGCGAACGGCAGCCGGCGCGGCGGCGCTGGCCGGCGGCTGGCGCCGGATCGGCCGGGCGACGATCGAGGCGGAGGGCGATCTGCTTCTCCTCGCCGACGTCGAGGCGCTGATCGCCGGCCCCGCCCGGGAGGCGGCGTGAGGCTTAAGGCGCCGGTTAACTTATTGCGGCTAGGGTGCGGCCACCGGGAAAAGCGAGTGCAAGCATGAAGAGCTGTCTGGTCGTCGACGATTCCAAGGTGATCCGAAAGGTCGCCCGCCACATATTGGAAACTCTCGATTTCTCCGTCGACGAGGCGGAGGACGGCCGAGTCGCGCTCGAACGGTGCGAGGTCCGGATGCCCGACGTCGTCCTGCTCGACTGGAACATGCCGGTGATGGGCGGAATGGAGTTCCTTCGCACCCTTCGCCAGAGGAAGTTCGAGCCCCAGCCCAAGGTCGTCTTCTGCACCACCGAGAACGACGCCGCCCATATCCGAGCCGCGATCGACGCCGGGGCCGACGAATATGTGATGAAGCCGTTCGACCGCGAGACTCTCGAGAGCAAGCTGCAGATCGTCGGCGTCGCGTGACCCGGACCGCCGCCCGGGCGGCGGGGGAGATCGCTCCGGCCGCGCCCCCTCTCAGACTGATGATCGTCGACGATTCGCAGGTGGCGAGGGCGGTGCTTTCGCGGATGCTGGCGGCCTTCGACGATTTCGAGATCGTCGCCACCGCGAGCGACGCCGGAGAGGCGCTCCGACTGCTTCCCTCGACCCGGGTCGACGTCGTTCTTCTCGACGTCGAGATGCCGGGCGAGAGCGGCCTCGAGGCGCTTCCCGAAATCGTCAGGCTCGGCCGCGGCGCCCGGGTGCTCATCGTCTCCTCTTTCTGCGACGGCGCCTCGGACGCGGCCGTCCAGGCGCTCGCCCCGGGCGCCGCCGAAACCCTGTCCAAGCCGGGGTCGGAAGCGTTCAACGGCCGCTTCTCCGAAATCCTCGCCGACCGGCTCCGTCGCATGGGCCGCCGCGAGGCGCTGCCCGAAAGCGCCCCGGCGCAGGAGCCTCGGGCCGCGAAGCTCGGCTGCCTGGCCGTCGGCGCCTCGACCGGCGGCCTCCACGCCGTCACCACGCTGCTCGGCGGTCTGCCGGCGAAGATCGGAGCCCCGATCCTGATCACCCAGCATTTGCCCGCGGTCTTCGTGCCGTTCTTCGCCCGCCAGGTGGAGACCGCCTCGGGCCGGACCACCCGGATCGCCGAGGACGGGCTGGAGCTCAGGCCGGAAGAGATCGTGCTCGCGCCCGGCGACGCCCATATCGGCCTCGAGCAGAGGGGGGCGAGGGTGCTGGTCCGGCTGGATCGAACGGTCGCGCCGGCGGGCTGCGTCCCTTCGGTCGACGTCATGCTCGAGGCCGTGGCAGGCATTTACGGCAAGACCGCGCTGGGCGTGATGCTGAGCGGAATGGGCCGCGACGGCCTCGCCGGAAGCCGCGAGCTGGTCGCCCGCGGCGGAACGATGATGGCCCAGGACCGGCAAAGCTGCGCGGTCTGGGGCATGCCCCGGGTCGTCGTCGAGGCGGGCCTCGCCTGCGCGGTGCTTCCGCCCGCCGGGCTCGCCGCCCTGGTCGCCGCCCGGGTGGAGTTGGTTTCATGCAGGTGAGCGACGCCTCCAGCCGGATCCTCGCCGGACTCCTCGAGGCCCGAAGCGGCCAGCAGCTGACGATGAGCCGGCGCTGGCGGATCGAGACCGCGCTCCAGCCGCTGATGCGCGAGCGCTCCATCGGCTCGCTCGACGGCCTCGTCGCGGCCCTGGTCGCCCGCTCCGACGAGCGGCTCGCCGAGGCGGTGGTCGAGGCCCTGCTCAACAACGAGACCTTCTTCTTCCGCGATCGCCAGGCCTTCGAGCTTCTGCTCGGGCCGGGCCTGCAACGGATCGAGGCGCTTCGCCGCCGCGAGCGCCGGCTCGCCATCTGGTGCGCCGGCTGCTCGACCGGCCAGGAAGCCTATTCGATCGCCATGCATTTCGCCGAGCATAAGGCGCGCTGGAGCGGCTGGACGATCGACATCGTCGGAAGCGACGTCTCCCGCTCCGCGGTCGAGCAGGCGAGGAGCGGAATCTATTCCCAGTTCGAGGTTCAGCGCGGGCTTCCCGTCCTTCAGATGATGCGCTGGTTCGAGGAGCTTCCCGGCGCCGCCTGGCGGATCGCTCCGGATCTTCGCCGGATGGTCCGGTTCGAGGTCGGCAGCCTGGTCGGCCCGGCCGCTCCGGCCGAGCGGTTCGACATCATCTTGTGCCGCAACGTCCTCCTCTATTTTTCGCCCGAGGTCCGCCGCTCCGCTTTCGCCCGCCTGGCTTCGGCGGCCGCCGAGGACGGGGCGCTGATGCTCGGCGCGGGCGAGACGGTGATCGGCCAGACCGACGCCTTCGTTTCCGATCCCGAGTGCCGGGGCCTCTACTTTCGGGTCCCGGCGCGATCGGAGCGCCGCCGCGCGGCCTCCTGAACTGAGACGTCCGTCATTGCGAGGAGCGAAGCGACGAAGATGCACAGGTCGCCCTGTCCCCCGGACAGGGCTGCGGCCTGCGGGGCAGGCCGCACCTGCGCATCCAGTGGGCCTCGGCCGCGCTGGATTGCTTCGCTGCGGTCGCAATGACGGCAGGGGCCCCGCCTCTTGACGCCGCGCCGTTTTTGGCGCGGGGAAGGCCGATGGACGGGATTATCGAGGCCCCCTCGCCCAATTTCGACGAGCGCGCTCTGCCCGTCTCGATGCTGGTCCTCCATTATACGGGGATGGAGGATGCCGCCACGGCGATCGGCCGGCTGAAGGATCCGCAAGCCAAGGTCTCGTGCCATTATCTCGTCGACGAGGACGGGCAGGTGCTCCGAATGGTCGACGAGGAGAAGCGCGCCTGGCATGCCGGCCGTGCCTTCTGGCGGGGGACGGTCGACATCAACTCGGCCAGCCTCGGAATCGAGATCGTCAATCCCGGCCACGAATATGGCTACCGGGCCTTCCCCGAGCCCCAGATGGATGCCTTGATCCCATTGATCGCCGACATCGTCGGCCGCTACGTCATCCGCCCGGCCTGCGTCGTCGGCCATTCGGACATCGCCCCGGCCCGAAAGCGCGATCCGGGCGAGCTGTTCGACTGGGCCCGCCTCGCCCGGCTCGGCCTCGCCATGCCCCGCCCGACCGACAATCTCATCGATCCCTTGTGGACCGACGGCGGCTTCCTGCTCGCGCTCGAGCGCTACGGCTACGACGTCCACAAGCCCAAGGCCGCGGTCGCCGCCTTCCAGCGCCGTTTCCGCCCGGAGCTGATCGACGGCGAGATAGACGGCGAGACGAGGGCCATCCTGCTCGGTTTGCTCTTGGATAGTCGAAGCGCACCGCCTAAGTGACCGCGGGTCAGAGGATCGGGCGGCCGCGTCTCGCGCAAGCGGGCCGAGGAAAGTCCGGGCTCCATGGAACGACGGTGCCGGATAACGTCCGGCGGGGGCGACCCCAGGGAAAGTGCCACAGAAAGCAGGTCGCGCCGGGCTTCGGCCCAGATCTTCGGAGGCGTGACAGTGAAAGGGTGGGGTAAGAGCCCACCGCGGCCCCGGCAACGGCGGCCGGCACGGCAAACCCCACCGGGAGCAAGACCGAATAGGGATGGCTGGGCTCGTTCCGCCCTATGCCGTCCGGGTTGGTTGCTTGAGGGGCGGAGCGATCCGTCTCCCAGACGAATGGCCGCACAGCCCTTTACGGGGTAGACAGAACCCGGCTTATAGATCCTCTGGCACTTTACCTTGAGGTTTGGATAGAAAGCGAAATGGCTCGACAAACCCGTTCCAACGATTGGGGATTTCCGCGCTGGCGCGCGTACGGCGCCGAGCGCGAGGCGGTGCGCGTGCGCCTGTGCGACCGCGAAGGCTGCAACGATCCCGGCGACCGCCCCGCGCCCAAGTCGCCGCACAGCCCCGACCGCTGGTATTTCTGCGAGACCCATGCGGCCGAATACAACCGCAACTGGAATTATTTCGAGGGCCTCACCGCCGAGGATGCCGCCGCCCGCGAGGCCGAGGAGAGGCGAGGCGCCAACGGCTACAAGCAGGCCAACCATTATGGCTGGGGCGGCCCCGGCGACGGCAGCCGCAGCCGCGACGAGATGCGCGCGCTCGAAACGCTCGAGGTCGAGGTCGACGCCCCGTTCGACGCGATCAAGGCCGCCTGGCGCCGCCTCGCCAAGGCCAACCACCCCGACGCCGCGCCGGACGACGTGGACGCGGCGAAGCGATTCCAGGCCGTTCAGGCGGCTTATGAGGTGCTGAGGAAGGCGGAGGAGCGGAAGTGAGGCGGCGACGCGGCGGCGGGCGGTGGGCGCTTACGGCCCCGGCCTGGATCGCTCGCAACGCCTCGCCCACGATCGAAAAGGATGGAAGGACGAAATGGGCGGGCTGCTGAACCACGTGGGGTACAGATGAAGGTCGCACTACTCTTTGATGCCTTTGGCTACGAAGAACATGGGAATTATTGGTGGGCTACGCGAGATCTAGTTTTTTCAACGGGGATCATTGAGTCGAGCGGCAGGCACATGCGTCTTTCAATCGGCGACGTGCACACTGGGTTTTCTCGCGGAGATGATCCGGGACAGCTTCTATCATGCGCTCTTTCTTCACAACGATTGGCGTCATCTTCACGACGAACGGTTGCAACGCACCTTCATGCGCTGGGTCGTTTTTGCGACGGTGTTTGAGAATATGCCGCGGGACCTGGCCGAAAAGCCTGCATGCAGCTCTGGTTCCGAACCCGTCTATCTCGGCGCGGTTGAAGTGAAATTCGAATTCGGTCCTCACTTAGCGCGCTATCGCGTACCCGAAAAGTACCGCCTGAGCGGCACCTATTGCCGCGCTTTTGTGTCCATGGGGGAGGAAGACGGCCAGGACGAGTACGATCTCGAAGAGATGCGTCGGCTCGGATATATGGCTGTCGGCTGGGAAGATCGCGGCGCGCCTATCAGACCATTTTCGATGACTTCGATACGCCTCGGCATTTCGAACGTGTGGCGGCGTTTCGAAAGGCGGTCTCTGCCGTTGCTGAGCGGTGGCAGGATTCAGCATTCGAGTTGGTGATGGTGTTGAGCGATCTAAATCCCAAGCTCTTCGATGCTTTGGGAGCCGCCGTCGAGCGCATCTTGAGTGCCGCGACCGGTGAGGATGTCGCTCAGGCTGCGCTTTCAGGACGACGATATATGGAGCAGCTTGCCGACGTACTCTTCCCGGCAAGGGAGGCGAAACGAAATGGCCGGTCGCTTGGAAAGGCAGCCTACCGTAATCGTCTCTGGGCCTTCGCGGAAGAC
Organism: uncultured Alphaproteobacteria bacterium; assembly: GCA_963850005.1. GTDB lineage: Bacteria > Pseudomonadota > Alphaproteobacteria > Sphingomonadales > Sphingomonadaceae > Allosphingosinicella. The sequence continues at coordinate 580,465 of CAWKJG010000001.1, read as the reverse complement.
AATTGCGCGGGAGTTTCGGTTCGTCGCGACGAATTGGGGAAGGAGATCGACAGGCTTGTGGAAGAACTCAACGGCGGCCTTCACAGCCGATGGACTAAAGAGCGTATTCTTAAGGCCTTTCCGGACGCCGCTCATCTCACGGTCAACTTGCTCGCACTGAACCCCGAGGAAGCACGGAAACCTTATCACGCGTGCAACGAGCGTACCGCTCGAATTTTTCAGGGAGAGCCTGAGCCTTCGAACGGAAGCGGATAAGCCCGAAGACGGCTCAACCGCGACCGGCTCACCCTCCACCCTGCTCCGAAGCGTTGCGCCCGCTGAATTCGGTGCCAGGCACCAAGCCTCAAGCCATTGATTTGATTGAGGCCGAAAGACCCGCCCCTGAGAGAATTGGTGCCAGGCACCGAAGGCTAAGCCATTGGTTTCGTTAAGGCCCGAATCACCGCTTGGGAAAATTCGGTGCCAGGCACCGAAGGCTAAGTCACTGATTTCGCTAAGGCCGAAAATCACTGTCTGAAAAATTCGGTGCCAGGCACCAAGTGCCAAGTGATTGAAATGACTTGAGGGAGAATCGCGCTCAGGCGGTGAACATGAACGTGCCCGTCACGTGCGCCACCGGGTCCGCCGGATCGCCGTCATGCGCCAGGCCGCGGACGAAGCCGACGCTCTTCGTGGCGCCGTAGCATTCGCCGCGGCCGACGATTCGCCTGCCGGGCGCCGCCGGGCGCAGATAATCGACCCGCATGTCGAGCGTCGCCTGCGGGCGGAAGCGGCCGAGCTTGACCCAGATCGCCATGCTCGTCGCCATGTCCATCAGGCTGACGATCGGCCCCGAGGCGAGCACTCCGGTGGCCGGCACCCCGACCAGTTTCTCCTGCCAGTCGAGGCCGAGCTCGACCCAGTCGGGGCCGTGGCCGACATAGAGGATGCCGAGCGCCCCGCCATGGCCGACCTGGCGGGCATATTGGGTGAACAGCTCCGGATCGAAGCCGCCGTCGAGGCCAAACCGGCTCATCGCCCGCCAGCCCGGAAAACGGTGCCAGGCACCAATTTCCCACGCTCGTGAAAAATGGTGCCAGGCACCCATTTTCGACGCTTGCCAGCGGCTACGCCGTCGCGAAAATCGTGCCTGGCACCATTTTCCCTCATCGCGCCAGCCGCGCCGCCGTCTCGCGGACGAGGGCGATCATGTTGGGGATGCCCTGGGTGCGGTTGGAGCTGAGCTGGTTCCTGAGGTCGAACGGCGCCAGCGCCGCCTCGACGTCGGTTTCGACGATCGCCGCCGGGCTCCGGTCCTGGACCGCGAGCAGGACGAGCGCGACGATGCCCTTGGTGATCGCGGCGTTGCTGTCGGCGAGGAAGTGGAGCCGTCCGTCCGGCCGCTGCACCGGATAGACCCAGACCGAGGCCGAGCAGCCGCGCACCAGGGTGGAGTCGGTCTTGAGCGCGTCCGGCATCGGCTCGAGGGCTCGGCCGAGGTCGATCAGAAGCCGGTAGCGGTCGTCCGCCTCGAGCAGCTCGTAATCGGCCTGGACGTCGGCGAGGGAAGGGGTGGGCATGAGGGGGCGCTATCAGAGCAATGAGGCGCGGCAAAGGGCGGTCGGCAACGTGCCGTGACTTGCGTCGTGACGACAGAGGCTGGGCTCTCCGCCCTCGTCATTCCCGCGAAAGCGGGAATCCAGCGCTGACTCCGAACGGGAGTCCCGCTTTCGCGGGAATGACGGAAGCTCTAAACGTCGCCGCCGCTGGCGATCGCTTCCAGCCGCCGAACCCGCTCGCGAAGCTCCGAAACCTCGAGCCGGCCGCCCGGGCGCCGGGCTCCGCCGCCACCGCGCATAAGCTCCACCCGCCGAAGCTCGAGCCAGCCGTGCCAGCCCTTGAGCAGGGCCGCGCTGGCGAGGCCGACGGCCAGCAGGCCGGAACCGGTCAAGGCGGCGAGGCTTGCGGGGTCGGTCATCTTCCTCTCCTTTCAGCGGTCGCGAAGCTTCTCGATCTCACGCTCGAGGCTGTTCTCCTTCTCGACCGTGATCCGCTCGAGGACGGCGATTCGCTCGTGAAGGGCGCGAACTTCCGCCTTGAGCCGGGCATTCTCCTCGGCGGCCAAAGGCGACTCGCCGCCCCGGTCGCGGCGGCGCCCCCCGCTCATGCGCGCCCGCAAGACGCTGGCGAGCATGACGATCGCCACGATCAGAACCACCATCTCGAACTGATTCATCGAATGTCCTCCTCGCGCTCGGCCGGTTTCAGTTGACCGGCCGCTGGTCGCGCAGCCGCTCGATCTCGTCGGCGACGTCGATTCCCTTGTCGGTGACGATCCGCTCGAGCACCCTTACCCTTTGCTCCAGCCGCTCGGTATGGGCGGCATATTGCGCCGCTTTCTCGGCCGACTGGGTGGTGGCGGAGTCGACCTGGCGCTCCTTGATTTTCAGCCACTTGTGGGCGACGCCCGCGGCGATGGCGGCGAGGGGTATCAATACCCAGATCCAGCTTGCGATCACTTTCTTCCTCCTGATGGTGTTGGCCGGCGCGGCGCTTTCTGCTTCCTGCCGTCGTTTCAGCGCAGGCTCTCGATCTCGCGGGCGGTCCGCTCGGCGGGATCGGTGGCGATCCGCTCGAGCACCGACAAACGCTCCTCGAGCCGGCCGACCTTGCCCCTCAACCCGGCATTTTCCTGGCTGAGAAGCTCTATTTCCCGGGCCGCCTCGGGCCTGTGCGCGTTGCCGGCGCGGAGCTCGGCGATCCGGTGGCGGCCTCGAATCCAGTTCAATAACAGCACCGCCGTCGCGACCAGGGCGGTCATGATGACAATAAAGACGGCTATGGCCTCGTCTTCCATCCTTCTCCCCTTTCCTGCTGTCCCGCGCCTCAGCGCAGGCTCTCGATTTCGCGGGCGGTCCGCTCGGCGGGATCGGTGGCGATCCGTTCGAGCACCGAAAGCCGCTCCTCGAGCCGGCCGATCTGGCCCTTCAGTCCGGCATTCTCGCTGCTAAGGTCCTCGATCCGGCGGGCGGCCTCCGGGTCTTCCTTGCGGGTCGTGCCACTCCACTCATTTTCGAGCGGGTAGCCGTGCCTGGCTCTGATCCAGCTGGTAAAGACCCAGCCGAACGTGCTGATCGCGATGATGGCGATGACGAATTCCGGTCCTTGCCAGGACATGGCGATGATCCCCTGTTGGTTAAGTCAGCGCAGCTGCTCGATCTCGCGGGCGAGCCGGCTGTTCGAGCTGGTCACGTAGGTCTCGACCTCGGCGAGCCGGCGGTCGATCTCGCGGAAGCGCGAGCGGACGTCGCGCACCGTCCGCGCCGGCGAGGCTCGAACGCCCTGCCAGAACTTCGTCTGCTCGGGCGTCTCGTTGGCGATCGCGTGCGGCTTGACCGGTGCCAGCCAGGCGGCGATCAGATAGGCGATGATCGTCCAGGGACCGCCGCCGACGAAGGTCAGCACGACCAGGCCGATCCGGATGATGGTGACGTCGACCCCGGTATAATCGGCGATCCCGGCGCAGACGCCTTTGAACTTCTTGTTCTGCTTATCGAGATAGAATTTGGTGTGGGCGGCGCTCATTGGCCGATCCTCCTGGGAGCCGGGGCGGCGCTGCGGTCCTCGATCCCGGTGGCGGCGGGGTCGCAGGCGATCGCCCGCCAGTTCGGATTCTCGGCGGTCATGATGCGCTCGATCGAGCACATGCGGTCGTCGAGGCGGCGGGCGAGGTCGTAAAGCTCTTCCATCAGCTTCTCGTCCTCGCCGGTGAGGGTCGCCGCGGTCTTCCAGCGCGTGATGTAGTGGAAGACCAGCCAGGGCAGGCCGATGAACAGGATCGGCACGATGATGATCGGGATGATGATATCTTCCATCGCCTCAGCCCTCCTTCTTGCTCATTCGGGCCTTGAGCGCTTCGAGCTCGGCATCCACTTTTTCGCTATTGCGCAATTCGGCGATCTCCTCGTCGAGCGTCTTGGGTGCGCCGAGCGCGAGGGCATCGGCACGGCCCTCGGCATCGTCGGCGCGCCGTTCGAGGACGTCGAAGCGCGAAAAGGCCTCGTCGACCTTGGGGCCGGCATACATTTCGCGAAGCCGGGCGCGCTGGTTGGCGCTTTCGAGGCGGCTCTGGATCGCGTTCTGGCGGGTGCGGGCCTCGCGCAGCTTGCCCTGGAGCTTGGCGATGTCGGCCTCGGACGCGCGCAGCGCATCGTCGAGCACCTCGATCTCGGTCCTCAGGCTGTCGCCCATGTCGGCCGCCTTCTGCTTCTCGACGAGGGCCGCCTTGGCGAGGTCCTCGCGCTCCTTGCTGAGCGCCAGCTCCGCCTTCTCGGTCCAGCTCTCCTGGAGCCTGTCGAGGCGGGCGATCTGGCGGCGCATCTCCTTCTGGTCGGCGATCGTGCGCGCGGCGCTGGCGCGGACCTCGACCAGGGTCTCCTCCATTTCGAGGATGATCATCCGGATCATCTTGGCCGGGTCCTCGGCCTTGTCGAGAAGGTCCGCGAAATTGGCGGCGACGATGTCGCGGGTGCGGGAGAAAATACCCATTCAATCACTCCTTACGCATAATATTCAGGCGGCGGATTGAGGCGGCGGCCAGGGAAGGTAAGGGGGGCGAACCTTCCCGAACCGCCGCCCGCGGGTCAGGCCTGAGCCTGGCCCGAAACCGAAGCCGCCACAAGGCTGATCGGAGCCGTCTCGATGGCGTGGGCCGGCCCTACCGCCGCGCCCACCGCGGTCGCGGTCAGTACCATCGCTCCGACCGTGGCCAGGATCGTCTGCCCCAATTTGCTCATGTCGACCATGTCTTCCTCCCTGAAATCCGTTTTGCCCTGCGGCGTCATGCCACAGACAATACAAGGGGCGTGCCAATCGCGAAAAGTGGCGAAAAACCGCGATTCCTCAACCTTCGACCACCTTCCGCCACGTCTTTGTTCTTGCCAAAGCATGGGAATCCGTCCCAATCTTTGGTGGTGGAACGCAATACCCAATTGGTCGGCCAGTCCTCCTCCTTCCTCGACGCCGTCGAGCGGGCGAGCCGGGCGGCGCCGCTCGACCGGCCGGTGCTGGTGATCGGCGAACGCGGCACCGGCAAGGAGCTGATCGCCGAGCGGCTCCACCATCTCTCGTCGCGCTGGGACGGGCCGCTGGTCGCGATGAACTGCGCCGCTTTGCCCGAGACCCTGATCGAGGCGGAATTGTTCGGCCACGAATCGGGCGCCTTCACCGGCGCCACCAAGGCCCGCGCCGGCCGCTTCGAGGAAGCGGACGGCGGCACCCTGTTCCTCGACGAGCTGGCGACCCTGTCCCAGGCCGCCCAGGAAAGGCTGCTCCGGGTCGTCGAATATGGCGAGGTGACCCGGATCGGCGCTTCCCGCCCGGTCACCGTCGACGTCCGGATCGTCGCCGCCACCAACGAGGATCTGCCGCGCCTCGCGGAGGCGAACCGCTTCCGCGCCGATCTCCTCGACCGGCTCTCCTTCGAGGTCGTCACCCTGCCGCCGCTGCGCCACCGGAGCAGCGACATTCCGGTCCTCACCGACCATTTCGCCCGCCGAATGGCGCTCGAGCTCGAATGGCCGAGCTGGCCGGGCTTCAGCAACGGCGCGATGGACAGGCTCCTGAACTACACCTGGCCGGGCAACGTCCGCGAGCTGAGGAACGTGGTCGAGCGCGCCGTCTATCGCTGGGAGGATCATGAGCGGCCGATCGACCGGATCCAGTTCGACCCGTTCGAATCCCCCTGGCGCCCGCAGCCGAGGGAATCGAGTGCGGCCGTCGAGATATTGCCGGCGGCGGCGGCCGCGCCCGGCGCTCCGTCCGTCAGCGCCTGGGACCCGGACAGCTGCGCCGACTTCCGACTCGCCATCGCCGAATATGAGAAGGCGATCCTCGCCGCCGCGCTCGAAAAATGCCGCTGGAACCAGCGCGCCGCCGCGGCGGCGCTCAGCCTGAGCTACGACCAGCTCCGCCACGCGATGAAGCGCCACCAGCTCCAGACCTGACCCGTATCGAAGGACCTCATCGACCAAGGCGCCTACCGGCGCGACGAAGCCGCCTGCGCCGATGGTGCGTCGGGCGCGCTTCTGTTATGGTCCTCCCACCTGAACGGGAGAACTCGCCATGCGCAGTCATTTCCTCTTCGCCGCCGCGGCCCTGCTCGCCGCGACACCCGCCTTCGGCGCCGTCCGCGCCATCGGCAATTCGGCCGCCCGAAGCTGCTATCTGGCGGCGGAGACTCGCGGTGCTCCCACCATGGACGTGCTGCGTTTCTGCAACGACGCGCTCAAGGACGCGGTCAGCCACGACGAAGTCGTCGCGTCGCTGGTCAATCGCGGGATCCTCAAGTCGCGGCTCGGGGATCTCGACGGGGCCATCTCCGATTACGATTCCGCCCTCGCGCAGGATCCGAACGAGGCCGAAGCCTATCTGAACAAGGGCTTCGCTTTGCTCAACCTTTCGGATTCGGGAGAGGCGGCCAAGCCTTTGTTCGACTCCGCGCTCGCGAAGAAGACGCTTCGGCCCGAGCTCGCTTATTACGGCCGGGGCATCGCCCACGAGCTGACCGGCGAGGTCCGCGCCGCCTATGACGATTATCGCCAGGCGAGCCGGATCGACCCGAAATGGCGCCAGCCTAAGGCGGAGCTGGCGCGGTTCAGGGTGAATTAGGCCTCTATCCTCCCCGCCGCGAAGCGGTGGGGAGGGGGACCGCCCGAAGGGGGGTGGAGGGGTAGCTGGAACAGGCCTCGCCGATTACCCCTCCACCAGGCCTCGCCTGGTCCCCCTCCCCATGCTTTGCTGGGGATGATCATCAGCTCTTCAGCCGGTACCCGGTCCGGAAGATCCAGGCGACGACTCCCAGGCACAGCAGCAGGAAGCCCAAAGTCGCGGCGAGGCTGATCCCGACGGCGACGTCGCCAACTCCGTAGAAGCTCCAGCGGAAGCCGCTGATCAGATAGACGACCGGGTTGAAGAGCGTCGCCGTGCGCCACGGTTCGGGCAGCATGTCGACCGAATAGAAGGCGCCGCCGAGGAAGGTGAGGGGGGTGACGATCAGCATCGGCACGAACTGGATCTGCTCGAAATTCTTGCCCCAGATGCCGATGATGAAGCCGAACAGGCTGAAGGTGGTCGCGATCAGGACGAGGAATCCGATCATCCACACCGGGTGGAGGATCTGCATCGGCACGAAGAAGGCGGCGGTGGCGAGGATCACCAGCCCGAGGGCCACCGATTTGGTCGCCGCCGCCCCGACATAGCCGATGACGATCTCCAGCGGCGAGATCGGCGCCGACAATATTTCGTAGATCGTGCCGGTGAACTTGGGGAAGAAGATCCCGAACGAGGCGTTGAAGATGCTCTGAGTGAACAGCGACAGCATGATCAGTCCGGGCACGATGAAGGCGCCGTAGGGCACGTCCTGGACCTGCGTCATCCGCGACCCGATCGCCGCTCCGAACACGACGAAATAGAGCGAGGTGGTGATCACCGGCGTGACCAGGCTCTGCCACAAGGTGCGCAGCGCCCTCGCCATCTCGAATCGGTAGATCGCCCAGACTCCGTAGCGGTTGAAGCCCGGCGCGCTCATGGGCGAGGCTCGTGGACGAGGCTGACGAAGATATCCTCCAGCGAGCTCTGCCTTGTGTTCAGATCCTTGAAGGCGATTCCGATGTCGCGCATCCGGCCGAGCAGGGACGGGATTCCGGTCCGCTCGGCGGTGCCGTCGAACACGTAGAGCAATTCATTGCCCTCGGCGCGAAGCTCGAGCCGCCATTCGGCAAGCTCGGGCGGCACCACGGCGAGCGGCTCGGCGAGCTGGAGGGTCAGCTCCTTCTTGCCCAGCTTCTTCATCAGCTCGGCCTTGCCCTCGACCAGGATCAACTCGCCCCGGGAGATGACTCCGACCCGGTCGGCCATCTCCTCGGCCTCCTCGATATAATGGGTGGTGAGGATGATGGTCACTCCGGTGTCCCTCAGGCGCCGGACCAGCGCCCACATGTCGCGCCTCAATTCGACGTCGACCCCGGCGGTCGGCTCGTCGAGGAAGAGGATGTCGGGTTCGTGGCTGAGCGCCTTGGCGATCATCACCCGGCGCTTCATTCCGCCGGACAATTCCATGATCTTCGACTTGCGCTTGTCCCAGAGCGACAGATCCCTGAGCACCTTCTCGATATGAGCGGGGTTCGGCGGCCGGCCGAACAGGCCGCGGCTGAAGCTGACCGTGGACAGGACGCTTTCGAACGCGTCGGTGTGAAGCTCCTGCGGCACCAGGCCGATCTTGGTCCGGGCGGCGCGATAGTCGCGGACGATGTCATGGCCGTCGACCTCGACCTCGCCCTGGGAAGCGGTGACGATTCCGCAGACGATGCTGATCAGGGTCGTCTTGCCGGCGCCGTTCGGGCCGAGCAGAGCGAAGATCTCACCCTTGGCGATATCGAGGCTGACATGCTTCAGCGCCTCGTGCCCGCCGTCATAGCGTTTCGAAAGGTCGCGGATCGAGACGACGGGAGGAGGGGCGAAATCAGGCATGATTATCCCGTCATTGCGAGGAGTGCAGCGACGAAGCAATCCAGCATCGGCATTCCCGCCCCAAGCTGGGTTGGATTGCTTCGCTTCGCTCGCAATGACGGCCCTTGCGCTCATTGGACCGGCGGCACCGGCGGTTCGTCCTTGCCCGGCTCGAGCTGCATTCCGTGTTTCATCAGCATCGGCACGTTGGCGATGGCGAACAGAAAGGTGGCGGGGAGGAATCCCCACAATTTGAAGCCGATCCAGAAGCTGGTGTCGGTGTTGCGCCAGACCGCTTCGTTGACCACCGCCATGACCAGGAAGAAGATCGCCCAATTGCGGGTGAGCAGCTGCCAGCCCCGCTCCGACAGGCCCGGATAAGCGGCGCCGAGCACCATCTTGAGGAGGTTGCGGCCGGTCGCCAGGCCGAAGGCGAGGAGGCTCGCGACGAAGACGTAATAGACGGTCGGCTTCATCTTGATGAAGGTGTCGTTGTGAAGCCAGATCGTGATCCCGCCCAGGATCACCACCATGATCCCCGAGAACCAGAGCAAGGGGGAGATGTGGCGATAGCGGAAATAGGAGATCATCATGGCGACGATCATCGCCGCCATGAAGGCGCCGGTCGCGTAGAAGATCTTGAGCATGTCCGGGACGGGCGCGAGGAAGTTGACCAGGAAGAAGACCAGCAGGGGCCCGAGGTCGATCATCAGCCGGCCGGCGACCGAGGGTTCTCTTTTTTCCGTCGTCACGCTCACTCTCTTCCCAGTCCGGCGATCGCCCGCGCGGTCTCGCGCGCGTCGAACGGTCGCAGATCGTCAATGCCTTCGCCGATCCCGATCGCGTGGATCGGCAGCCCGAAGCGCTCCGCCGCCGCGACCAGTACGCCGCCGCGCGCGGTGCCGTCGAGCTTGGTCATGACGAGTCCGGTGACTCCGGCGACTTCCTTGAACACCTCGATCTGGCTCAAGGCGTTCTGCCCCGTCGTCGCGTCGAGCACCAGCACGACGTTGTGCGGCGCCTCCGGGTTGAGCCGTCCGAGCACCCGCCGGATCTTGGCGAGCTCGTCCATCAGCACTTTCTTGTTCTGGAGCCGTCCCGCGGTGTCCACGATCAGGGTGTCGATACCTTCGGCGGTGCCCTTCTTGACCCCGTCGAAGACGATCGCGGAGCTGTCGCCGCCTTCGGGCCCCGAGATGACCGGTACCCCGATCCGCTCCGCCCAGATCTTCAATTGCTCGATCGCCGCGGCCCGGAAGGTATCGCCGGCCGCGAACAGCACGCCGTAATCCTGCTCGAGCAGCAAATGGCCGAGCTTGGCGATGGTCGTCGTCTTGCCGGAGCCGTTGACCCCGACGACCAGGATCACCTGCGGCCTCGGGAAGGCGTCGATCTGGAGCGGTATCGCCACCGGCGCGAGGATCTTCTCGAGCTCCTCGGCCATGATCTCGCGCACCGCATATTCGGAAAGCCCCCGCTCGAACCGCTCCCCGGCGAGCCGGGCCCGGATCCTTCCGGCCGTCGCCGGGCCGAGATCGGAGGCGATCAGGGCCTCCTCGATCTCGTCCAGGGTCTCCTCGTCGAGCGCGGCCTTGGTGAACAGGCCGGTGAGGTTGTCGCCGAGCCGCTCCGAAGTCTTCCTGAAGCCGGACTGAAGCCGGTCGAGCCACGTCGCCTCGCTCATGCGGGGATTCCGACGAGGGTGTCGGCTTCGACGGCGGTAATCAGGGCTTCCAACACTTCACCGCAAAAGCCCTCCCCCTCGATGGGGGAGGGTTGGGTGGGGGTGCGTTTGGAGGAAAGGCGCTGCGCGTCTCGCGCCTCACCCCTCCCCAATCCCTCCCCATCGAGGGGAGGCGCCAGGCGCACCGGCGCGAAATTCTCAGCGTGTCCGAGGCCGCCCCGCTCCATCAGCACAAGCTGCGTCGTCCCGACCATCCCTTCCAGCCACGCCGCTCTGCGCCGGGCGCAAGCCTCCCTCAGCCGCGACGCCCGTTCCTTCACCACCGCCGGCGCCACCAGCGGCATCCGCGCCGCCGGCGTGCCCTGCTTGGGCGAAAAGGGAAAGATATGCCCCATGACGATGTCGCAATCCTCGATCAGTCGAAGGCTGTTTTCGTGCATCTCGTCCGTCTCGGTGGGGAAGCCGGCGATGAGGTCGGCGCCGATCGCAAGCCCCGGCCGCTTCGCCTTCAGCCGCTCGACCGTCGCCACCGCCTGGGTGCGGCTGTGGCGGCGCTTCATCCGCTTCAGCACGAGGTCGTCGCCGGCCTGGAAGCTCATGTGGAGATGCGGCATGAAGCGCCGCTCGCCGGCGATGATCTCCTCCAGCCTTCCGTCGATCTCGATGCAGTCCAGCGACGACAGCCTCAGCCTGGCCAGCTCCGGCACGTGCCGAAGGATCCGCTCGACGAGCAGGCCGAGGGTGGGCGAGCCGGGCAGATCGGGTCCGTAGCTGGTGAGGTCGACCCCGGTCAGGACGATTTCACGGAAGCCCTGTCCGGCGAGCGCCTTCACCTGCTCGACCACAAGCCCGGCCGGAACGCTCCGGCTGTTCCCGCGGCCGTAGGGGATGATGCAGAAGGTGCAGCGGTGATCGCAGCCGTTCTGAACCTCGACGAAGGCGCGGCTGCGCTCGGCGAAGGCGGAGAGGAGGTGGGGAGCGGTCGCTCGGACAGCGAAGATGTCGGAGACCCGGACTCTCCCCGCCATCCCGGCAAAAGCCGGGACCTCGGGGAGGAAAGTCGCGGCCTCTTCACCACGAGGCTCCGGCTTTCGCCGGAATGACGACAAATGGAACTTCTCCACATTCCCGACCACACGGTCGACCTCCGGCATCGCCGCGAACGTCTCCGGCTCGACCTGGGCGGCGCAGCCGGTCACCACCACCCGCGCCTGCGGCCGCGCCTTTTTCGCCCGGCGGATCGCCTGCCGGGTCTGCCGGACCGCCTCGTTGGTGACGGCGCAGCTGTTGACGATGACGAGATCGTCCTCGCCGCCGGCGAGAAGATGCATCGCCGCGCTCTCGGCGGCGTTGAGCCGGCAGCCCAGCGTGATCACCTCCGGGCCCCTCACAGCGCCACTTCGCCCTCGAAGACCGGGGTCGCCGGCCCGCTCATCGCGATCGTATTCCCCGGCTCCCAGGCGATATTCAGATTGCCGCCCGGCAGCCGCACCTCGACAGGACTGGCGACGAGCCTTCGGCTGATCGCCGCGACCGCGGTCGCGCAGGCGCCGGTACCGCAGGCCCGGGTCAGCCCGGAGCCCCGCTCCCAGACTCGCAGGCGGATGGCGCCGCCCTCGATCGAGGCGACGTTGACGTTGATTCGCTCGGGGAAGAGCGGGTCGTTCTCGATCAGCGGGCCGAGGCGCTCGAGGTCGACGGCCCCGGCATCCTCGACGAAGAAGACGATGTGGGGGTTGCCGACATTGATGGCGAAAGGCTCCCGCAGATCCTCCCAGCCCACCGGCATCGACGCCGTATCCATCGGATAGGCGAGTGGGATCTCATCCCATCCCAGGCGCGGCTCGCCCATGTCGACCGTCGCCGCCGCCCCGCCGCTGGCGGAGGCGGCGAGGAGCCCGCCCGCCGTCTCGATCCACCCTGCGCCGCCGAGCAGCAGCGCCACGCAACGCGCCGCATTGCCGCAGGATTCGACCTCGCCGCCGTCCGAATTCCAGATCCGCATCCTGACGTCGGCGATGTCGCTCGGCTCGAGCAGGATGAGCTGGTCGCAGCCGATCCCCGTCCGCCGGTCCGCGAGCGCGCGGGCACGCTCCGCGCCCATCTCGAGCGGCGCCTCGCGCGCGTCGAAAATCGCGAAGTCGTTACCGAGCCCGTGCATCTTGAGAAAGCGCCGCTTCATCGCGCGGAGCATCTAGGCAGGGCAGGGGAGCAAGTCCACCTCAAGGGAGGGTCCGGGGGCAGCCGTTTCCCGGCGAAGGCCGGGACCCAGTTCTTCCGCCGTTCGACTGGACCCCGGCCTTCGCCGGGGAAGGCGTCCGGTCTTAACCCGCCGGCCTCAGCCCTCCTCGAGCGGCCCCTCCGGCTCGACCTTCACCCACGGGCAGCGGCGCTCGCCATACCAGGAATAAGCCGGCTCGCCGAAATCGGGGTCGCCGAAATTGCCGGCCGGGATGGTGATCATTCCGGGCCGGGCCTCGATCCGGTACCAAGCGGTCGAGCCGCAATCGGGGCAGAAATGGTCGGTGCACCAGCGGCCGCCCTCCTCGGTGATCCGGGTCCAGCTTCGGGATTCGCCTTCGGTCTCGACCTGCTCGTCGGGCCAGGTCGAGTTCCACGAGAAGGCGCTTCCGGTGCGCGCCTTGCAGGCGAGGCAGTGGCAGACCGAGATCCGCGCCGGCTGACCCGTCACCCTGGCCTTGAGCGCACCGCAGCGGCAGCTCGCCGTTCTCGTCTCCATCGCCCTCTCCCCAATCGGCTCGAAAGAGGCTATCATAGCGGCTCGAAAGGAGACGTCATGCGCCTTGCTCTCGTCGCTCTTGCTTTCACGTTCCCGGCCGCCTCCTCGGCCGAAGCGCCCCCGGCCCGGGCGTCGGCCGAAGCGCCGGCCCCAACGCCGGCTTCACTTCGAACCGAGGGCCGACGGGTGCCGTCGCGCCTATGCCGGGACGATATGAGGCCCCGTAACGCCCGGTCGCCGGACGCCGCGAGGCTGAGGCGCCTGGGCGAGCTGCCGCCCGGCGACCTCACTTTGACCGTGGTCAACCAGGTCGGGGAATGCATGGAGCCGGTGGTCGTCCGGCAGGGCGTGGGCGGCTTCGACGGCAGGCCGGGGCGCTGAGCCGGCGCGGGCGCCGCTGAGCGCCCCGCTTGTGCTCCGGGTCCTCGTCCTCACCAGCCGCTTTCCCGACCGGCTGCGGCCCAATCTGGGCAATTTCGTCGAACGCCAGATCCTCGAGCTGGCCGCGCGTCCGGGCGTCGAGGTGGAGGTGGTCGCTCCGATCGGGCGGTCGCCCTTTCCCTTCTCGCTGGCCGCGTCGCGGGCATTGAACCCACTGCCCGAGCAGGAAGATTGGAGGGGAATCACCGTCCACCGCCTGCGTTTTCCCCAGCTTCGCTATCTGGCCTCGCTGCGCCCCGGGGCACTGGCGAGGCGGCTGCTCCCCTTGGCCAGGGCGCTGCGGGGACAATTCGCCTTCGACGTGATTTCGGCGGAATTCTCCTGGCCCGACGGGCCCGCCGCGATCGCCGTGGGGCGGGCGCTCGGAGTGCCGGTCGCGATCAAGGCGCGGGGCATGGAGTTTGAGCGCCGCGCCGAGAGAAGTTCGACGCGGCGGCAGCTCCTCGCTTCGGGACTGGCGGCGCAGGGGCTGCTGGCGGTGAGCGGGAGCGTGAAACGGAAGATGGCGGCGATCGGCCTTCCGGCGGAGCGCATCGCGGTCCATTATTCGGGGGTAGATGCCGATCTCTTCCGGCCGGGCGATCGCCGCGCCGCCAAGGCCAGGCTTGGGGTTTCCGGTCCTTTGCTCCTCGCCGTCGGCAACCTCATTCCCGAAAAGGGTCACTGGCTCGCCGTCGAGGCGCTTGTCCGGATCGACGGCGCGACCCTGATCATCGTCGGCAACGGTCCCGAGCGTGCCGCCCTGCTCGCAAGGGCGCGAAGGCTGGGCGTGGCGGACCGGCTGCGCCTGCCGGGGTCGCTGCCGCATCCCTTGCTGCCGGCCTTCTTCACCGCCGCCGACGTGACCGTCCATCCGTCCTTCGTCGAAGGCTTCGGCAATGCGCGCCTCGAATCGCTCGCCTGCGGCACTCCGCTCGTCACCACCGCGGTCGGCGAGGCGGCGCTGATCGTCGACCGCCCCGCGGCCGGGCGGATCGTCGAGGCGGATCCTCAGGCCATAGCCGACGCGGTGAGGAGCCTGCTCGCGGATCCGCCGCCGGCCGAGGCGGTCCGGGCGCGCGTTCACGACTTCGACTGGGCTCGCCAGGCCGCGGAGCTGGAACGGCATCTGGCGGCGGCGGCGACCGGCGCTGCCGCCGATCCGGGCGGCTAGGAGCCGGAGGCGCTTCCGTCCGTGGCGCCGCCGCCGCCGAATTCCGCCGATCCGCTCACGATCCGGCGAACCGCCGGCTTCGCCCACGATCTCGGCGTTGTCCTGTCCTCACGCTTAGGCATGCCGTCCGTCCCCTCGATCGTTACGGTGCCGACCCTACCGTACCCCGCACGACCCGTCACCCTACTTCCGGCTCAGCCCCGCTTGAGCCGCACCAGAGCCTCGTCCAGCGCCGACAGGAAGCGCGACCGGTCGGTCTTGGCGAAGGGCGCCGGGCCGCCGCCGGGACCGTCCATCCCGGCGCGAAGATCGGCCATGATCGCTCGGGTCGCCACCGCGGCGCCGATCGACGCGGAAGTGAATGGCTTGCCGTTGCTCCCGATCACCGCCGCGCCCGCCTTCAGGCAGCGGTCGGCGAGCAATATGTCGCCGGTGACGACCACCGTGTGCGGCCCGGCGCGCTGAGCGATCCAGTCGTCCGCGGCGTCGAATCCGGCACCGACGACCACCCGCTCGATCAGGTCATGCGCCGGCACCCGCAAATGCGCGTTGCTGACGATCTTCACCGCGGCGCCGTGGCGGAAGGCGACCTTGTAGATCTCCTCCTTCACCGGGCAGGCATCGGCGTCGACAAGGATGAGGGGAGAGGCCACGACCCCCTCCTAGGCAAACCCCGGACCGGTCGTCCACCCGCTCAAAGCTGTGCGGTGTCGCGCTCCGGCGGTCGGGTCAGCTGCCCGAGCCGGATTCGCGCGGCCTCGATCAGATCGGCGCGGGGTTGCTGGCTTCCGAAGGGGCGCGGTGCCGGTGTCGGATCTCCGGTGATCCAGCGGAAAGCCGTTGCGTTGAGCAACACGGCCGCCAACGCCATCACGGTTGACGCGATTCCGTCTGCGCCGGCGAGGATGAGCTGGGCGACACCGAGCGGGAACAGCTTCACGGCCGCGTAGCTTGAGAGGAAATGGAGGAGGTAGAGCGGAAGCACGAGCACCGCCCATCCTTTGGCGATGGCGGCGACCCGCCCCCGCGTCCCGCGCCAGCTGGCGCGCAGGCCCAGGTCTCGCCGTCCGACCGCGAGGGCCGCCAGCCATGGCTGGATTCGGAGCAGCAGGACCGCAGTTGCGGCCAGGGTGAGGAACGCCAGGGCGGCCCGCGCCCCGGACAAAGTGCCCCCGGCAACGCCGGCGGCGTCGAGCCCCGCCGTGGCTGCGCGCACCGCGGCAATCGCGCCTGCCGCGCCGAGAACGAGCGTTGCGAGAGTTCCGCCCATGAAGCGAACCGTCGAGAGATTGACGGCCCAGACGCGATCCTGCGTGGAGAGCAGGAGCCGATAGGCGGCGCAGAGGGCGAGCAGCACGGCGCCGGCGCGACCGAGCATCACCACCCACGCGGGCAGAGCCGCGCCCGGTTGCAGAGCGAGGGTGAAGAGGGCCCAATCGGACGCGATCAGCGCCGTCAGAAGCACCGCGCCGACCGTGAACAGGCCTTCCCGGCTCCCACGCCAGGTGGCGAGCACCTGGCTCAGGACGGCATGGAGGCTGAGCCGCCGCGGCGTCTCCGCCTCGGGGAGCGCCACCGGTCCGCCGCCGCCCGCGCCGGCGGCGAGGAAATCCTGTGCCAGGCCCTCGGGCGGGCCCAGGGCCGCAATCGTCTCGTCGGCGGCCTCGGCCCGGGCCGCGAAATGGCCGCGAAGCTCGAGCAGGATGGAGCCGCGCTCTTCGGACGGCAGCGCCCACAGCGCCCGCTCCAGGCGGTCAAGATATCGTTCGGCCGCGGACGGCAGTGCGCTTTCCATGTCGGGACTCCTCGATCGCGCCGCTGACGAACGCGCTGAATTCATGCCACAGGCGCTGCATCTCGCCGACCAGCGCCTCCCCCTCATCGCTGAGGCGATAATATTTGCGAGGGATCCTGGCATCGTCGGCCATCGCCCATCGCGCCTCTATCTTGCCCTCGCGCTCGAGGCGCGTGAGCAGCGGATACAAGGTGCCGTCGGACAGCACGCCGCCGCTACCGCCGGCCTGCTCCAGGATGTCGAGACCGTAGCGCTCGCCCTCCTTCAGCAGGCTGAGAACGACGAGCTCGGCCGCGCCTTTGCGAAGCTGGCTTTGCCATGAGCTGATATCCATGACGACTTGCTACCCCAGTATACCATGCTATGCAAGCTATACCGTCAATCGAGGAGACCCATCGTGATTCGCCTCTCCCGTCGCGCTGCTCCGACGCTCGTTCTCGCCTTCGCCCTCGCCGCCGTTTCTGCCGAGGCGGCGCCCGCCTTATGGGCGGCCAGCGACCGCGATTCGACCGTTTACCTGTTCGGGACCGCTCACGTCGTCCGGCCGGATTCCCAATGGCGGACGCCCGAGCTGGACTCCGCCCTCGCTTCGTCGACGGCGCTCTGGCTCGAGGTGCAGACCGCCGGCGACCGGAGCGTCGTCGCGGCATTGGTCCAGAAGCTCGGCCTCGACCCGGGGACGACCCTCGAGTCGCGGCTGACGCCCGCTCTGAAGGCGAAGCTCGATGCCGTCCTTGCCCAATATGGCGTTCCGGCCGCGCGCCTGTCGCCGATGAAGCCATGGCTTGCCGGGGTGACCCTCTCCATGCTGCCGCTTGCCAAGGCGGGGCTCGATGCCAAAGCCGGTGCCGACGTCAGCCTGCGAACCTCGGCCGCGGCGCAAGGGGACCGGATCGAAGGTTTCGACACGCCGGAGGAGCAGGTCCGCACCCTCGCCGACCTCCCCGAGAGGGAGCAACTCGCCTTCCTCGAGAACGTCATCGACCGCGCCGCGGGCGGCGTCGACCTGCCGAACAAGATCGCCGCCGCCTGGGAAAGCGGCGACGTCGCCGCCATCGATTCCATCCTCAATGCGGAGATCAAGGTAAAGACGCCCTCGCTCTACCGGCGCCTGCTCGTCGACCGGAACCGCCGCTACGCCGAGCGAATCAAGGCGTTGCTCGAGGGCAAGGAAGACCAGTTCGTCGCGGTCGGCATCGGCCACCTCGTCGGCGCCGACAGCATACAGGCGTTTCTGAAGAGGAAAGGGGTGAAGCTTCGCCGGATCCGCTGACGGGCTTGCCGCTCATCGCCGATCCGAGGTCACTCCCGAACCGCCTCGTAGCGCAGGCGGGCTTCGCCGCGATGGACGATCAGGGCCCCGTCCGCCACCTCGACCTTCACCCCGGTGAAATCGAGCTTGCCGAGATCGTTGGGGACCAGGGTGAAGGCGAGGGCGTTACCGGCGGCGAGGTCGATCGGGAAGCGCGGCGACGCGAAATCGTGCATCGGCACCTCGAGCTCGATCCAGCGCGGAATCCTTTTTTCCTCCGCCGGCAGGGTCCAGCCGTCTTCCTGAGTGTAAGCCTCGACCGGAGCGCCTTCGTCGAAGCCGATGCGAAGGTCCACGCCGGCGATGCCGCCGCCGCCCGGCGCGCTCACCTTGACTCTGAAGGCCGCCGCCTTGTCCTTCGACGACGGCCCCGCTTCGAAGACCGGCCGCACCGGCGCCGGCTCGGTCGTCAGTGTCACCATGCCGCCGGCGACGCTCCAGCGCCCCTCGGCCATTTCGTCCAGCGCTCCCGCCATCAGGAAATATTGGAAACGGCCGTCGGCCTGGAGCCGCAATCCGGACGCGACGTCGTGCTCGCCGACCAGCCGGTAGGTCCCGGCGGGGTCGCGGCCCGGCGAATTTGGGGCCGCTCCGATCAGGAGCAGCGAGAACAGGAAGAGCAAGGCTTTCATTGCACCCTATTGGCTCACTTGGCCTGCCGGTGCCAGTGCTCGGGCGCGCGATCTGCGGCGCCAGCTATCGCTTTTGCCCGCCTCGTGTAGGATGCCGGTCCTGCGGCACGAGGAGAGCGGCCATGGCGAAGATCCTGTGCGTCCTTTACGAAGACCCCGAAGGCGGCTGTCCGACCGAGGCGCCCCGCGACGATCTGCCGGCGATCGAACGTTATCCGGACGGCCAGACCCTTCCGACGCCGAGAGCTGTCGATTTCCGTCCCGGCGAGCTGCTCGGAAGCGTCACCGGCGCGCTCGGCCTGCGCCGCTGGCTGGAGGGGGAGGGCCACGAGCTCGTCGTCACCTCCGACAAGGACGGTCCGGGCTCGGTCTTCGAGCGGGAGCTGGCCAATTCCGACGTCGTCATCTCGCAGCCCTTCTGGCCGGCCTATCTGACCCGCGAGCGGATCGCCATGGCGCCGAAGCTCAAGCTCGCCATCACCGCCGGCATCGGCTCCGACCATGTCGACCTGCAGGCCGCGATCGAGGGCGGCATCACCGTCGCCGAAGTCACCTATTGCAACTCGATCAGCGTCGCCGAGCATGTGGTGATGTCGATCCTGGCGCTGGTCCGCAACTACATCCCGTCGCACGACGTCGCCCGGAGCGGCGGCTGGAACATCGCCGACTGCGTCACCCGCTCGTTCGACGTCGAAGGCATGCACGTCGGAACCGTCGCCGCCGGGCGGATCGGCACCGCGGTGCTGAAGCGCCTCAAGCCGTTCGACATGAAGCTCCATTATTACGACCGCCACCGCCTGCCGATCGAGGTCGAGACGGACCTGGGGGTGACGTCGCACGAGTCGGTCGAGGATATGGTCGCGGTCTGCGACGTCGTCACCATTAACTGCCCGCTCCATCCAGAGACGGAGAATCTGTTCGACGAGGCGATGATCGGCCGGATGAAGCGCGGCGCCTATCTGGTCAACACCGCCCGCGGCAAGATCGTCGACCGCGACGCCGTCGCCCGCGCCCTCGAGGAAGGGCGCCTCGCGGGCTATGCCGGCGACGTCTGGTTTCCCCAGCCCGCCCCCCGCGACCATCCCTGGCGGACCATGCCCCACAACGGCATGACCCCCCACATCTCCGGAAGCTCGCTTTCCGCCCAGGCCCGCTATGCCGCCGGCACCCGCGAGATCCTCGAATGCTTCTTCGAGGGCCGGCCGATCCGCGACGAATATCTGATCGTCGAAGGCGGCCGCCTGGCGGGAGTCGGCGCGCATTCGTACAGCGAGGGCGATGCGACGGGCGGCTCGGAGGAAGCGGCTCGGTTCAAGTCCTGATCAAGCGCGTTTACCGCGAATAAAAGAAATCGCTGTTAGCCCCTCCGTAACGAGATTTATTGGGGGGCGAAGATGACGACATATATTCCGGCGGGTCCGCAGTCGCGCGTCAACGAAGCGCGCGCGGGCATTCAAGCCGTCTCCTCGTCGGCGGCGCTGGAGGACGGCGGCTACGTCCTTATCTGGGCCTCGCTGCCGGGCACGGGCTATCTGTTCAAGGGCCAGCGCTACGATTCGAACGGCGATGCGGTGGGATCGGAATTTCAGGTCGCCTCGCTCGCCACCTCCAACCAGAGCTCTTTCACCAGCACCACGGGGCTCCAGGACGGCGGCTTCATCGTCGCCTGGGAAAATGGGCATAATGCGACCGATGGCAGCGGCTCGGCCGTTCAGGCGCAGCGCTTCGATTCGTCGGGTCAGCCGGCCGGAGCGGCCTTCGTCGTCAACGAGCTGACGACCGGCAACCAGAATGGAGTCGCGCTCACCACGCTCGCCGACGGGAGCTTCGTCGCCACCTGGACGACGAACCAGCCGGCCTCGGGCGGGACCCTGAACGAGGTCAAGGGGCGCCTGTTCGACTCGTCCGGCGCCGCGCTCGGCTCCGAATTCCTCGTCAACACGACCACCGTCGGCAATCAGACAGGCTCGAGCCTCGCGGCCCTTCAGACCGGCGGCTTCCTCGCCACGTGGCTGTCGGGAAGCGGCGCTTCCGGAAGCCTGAATGGCCAGTTCTTCGATTCGGCGGGCGCCAAGCTCGGCGGCGAGATCGCCCTCGCCGGCGCCGGCCCGGGCTATCCGCTCGAGCCGAGCGTGACGGAGCTGGCCGACGGGCGGATCGTCATCGCCTGGCGGAACGTCCCCGACAGCGGCTCCGGCGACACCATCAACGGCCGGATCTTCGATTCTTCGGGCGCGCCCATCGGCGGCGAATTCCTCATTTCCAACCCGGGCGGCAATCCGCAAGCCGGATCCCCGCAGGTCGAGGCGCTGCCCGACGGCGGCTTCGTCGCCACTTGGTCCCATCCCGGCGGCACCGACGTCTCGACCGCCGTGTGGGCCCGCATCTACGATCCTTCGGGCACGCCCGGAACCAGCTTTCTCGCCAACACGGCCGCGGCCCTGTTCGAAGGCGGCTCGCGCACGCTCGTCACGAACGCGGGGGACATCGTCGTCGCCTGGTCGACCTCGTTCGACGTCATCAACACCGACGTCAGCGCGCGCTTCATCGCCCTCAATACGGCGCCGGTCATCCAGTCCGACGGCGGCGGAGCGACCGCCTCGTTCACCGTCGCCGAGGATCAGCGAGTCGTCACCCAAATCGTCGCCGACGACCGGGTCGGCCCCGCTCCGGTCAGCTATTCGATCTCGGGGGGCGCCGACGCCGCCCTGTTCGCGATCGAACTCGACGGGCCACCTTACTTTCGTCGCCGCGCCGGACGCCGACGCGCCGGCCGATGCCGATCTCGACGGGGTCTACGAAGTCATCGTCTCGGCCGGCGATGGCGAGCTTTCCGATGCTCAGGCCCTTTCGGTGACGGTCGCCGCCACCGGCCGGGGCCTGATCATCGCCTCGGCCGGTCAGGTCTCGGCGCTCGAAAACGCGGTGGCCGTCACCCGGGTGTCGGCCACCGACGCGGCGGCGACCTTCGCCATCACCGGCGGCGACGACGCCGCCCGCTTCGCGATCGACTCTGCGACCGGCCAGCTCAGCTTCGTCGCCGCCCCGAATTTCGAGGCCCCCGCAGACCTAGGGGCGGACAATGTCTACGACGTCGAGGTGACGGCGAGCGCCGCCGGCCAGAGCGTCGCCCAGGCGCTCTCCGTCACCGTCCGAAACGTCAACGAGGCTCCGGCCTTCACAACGGCGGCCTCCCTGTCGATCATTGAGAACAGTACGACCGTCGCCGTCGCCGCGCTCGATGCCGAAGGCGATCCGCTCGTTTACGCCATCGTCGGCGGCGCCGATGCCGGCAAGCTGTCCATCAACAGCGTCACCGGCGTCCTGAGCTTTTACAGCGCGCCCAATTTCGAGGCGCCCGGCGATGCCGGCGCCAACGGCGTGTACGACGTCGTCATCCGCGCCGCCGACGGCGAAATTTCCGTCACCCAGGCGGTCAGCATCGCGATCGCCAACGTCAACGAAGGCGCGACGATCTCCTCCAACGGCGGCGGCGCCACGGGAGCCGTCACGGTCGCCGAAAATCAGCTGGCCGCGACGATCGTCACCGCCCGCGATAATCCGGTCGGGACCAATATCGCTTACGCTATCTCCGGCGGCTTCGACTCGTCGAAATTCACGATCGACGCCCAGACCGGCGTTCTGAGCTTCGTCAACGCGCCCAATTTCGAGGCGCCCCACGATATCGGCCTCAACAACGTCTACGACGTCGTCGTCTCCGCCACCGACGGCACCGTCACCGACACCCAGGCGCTGGCGATCACCGTCTCGAACGTCAACGAGCCGATCAGCATCGTTTCGGCGGGGGGCGGCGACACCGCGGCTTTCTCGCTGTCCGAAAATGGCGGCGGCTTCACCGTCGTCGCCGCGGACCAGGACAGCGGCACCCCCGTCTTCACCATCATCGGCGGCGCCGACGCGGCCCGAGTCCAGTTTCTCACCGCGGGGGGCAAGACGGGCTGGTTCGGTTTCGTCGCTTCGCCCAATTACGAGGCGCCCACGGACTCGGACTTGGACAATGTCTACGAGCTGATCGTCCAGGTCTCGGACGGACTCAACACGGACGTGCAGGCGATCTCCATCACCATCGCGGACGTGAACGAGGCGGTGTACATCACCTCCAATCCCGGCAACGACGCCAGCTTCTCCCTGGCCGAGAATCAGTCGGCGGCGACGATCGTCACCGCCACCGATCCCGAAAATGGGGCAATCGCCTACAGCATCTCCGGCGGCGCCGACGCTTCGAAATTCGCCATCGACTCCGCGACTGGAGCGCTGACCTTCGTCGCCGCGCCCGACTACGAGCAGCCGACCGACGCCGGCGCCAACCGGACCTACGATGTCATCGTTCGCGCCAGCGACGGAATCACCAGCGCTACCCAGGCCCTCGCCATCACCATTTCCAACGTTGTCGAGAGCTTCGCCATCATCTCGCACGGCGGCGGCGATACGGGGGCTTTGACGGTGTATGAAGGCGCCATCCGCAGCTTCGACGTCGCCACCAACGAAGCGGCGAACCTCACCTTCAGCCTCAGCGGCGCCGACGCCGCCCGGTTCACGATCCTGGTCTCCAGCGGCGGCAGTCGAACCATCGCCTTCGCCAGCGTTCCGAACTTCGAGGCGCCCGCCGATGCCGGTGGGGACAATGTCTACGACGTCGTCGTGACGGTTTCCGGCGGCGGCTACAGCGATTCGCAGGCGCTTGCGATCTCGGTCGGGAACGTCAACGAAGCACCGGTCATCACCTCCGACGGCGGCGGCGCCACCGCTTCGCTGTTCCGTCCCGAAAACGGGCTTGCGGTGACTGTCGCCGCCGCCGCCGACCCCGAAGGCGCGCCGATCACCTACACCATTTTCGGCGGCGCCGATTCGGCGAAGTTCGCGATCAACTCGGCCACCGGAGCGCTCTCCTTCCTCGCGGCGCCGGATTACGAGTCACCGGGCGATGCCGGGGCCAACAACGTCTACGACGTCACGATCAAGGCGAGCGACGGCAATTTCGTCGACACCCAGGCGATCGCGGTCACCGTCACCAACGTGGCGGAAGGGGGGGCGGTGATCACCTCCAACGGCGGCGGCGATACCGCTTCCGTCTCGATCGCGGAGAACAATGTCGCCGTGACCAACGTGGCGGCGGCCGGGGCAGGGGCCATCAGCTACGCGATCGCCGGCGGCGCCGATTCGGCCAAGTTCGCGATAAGATTCGGGGACCGGAGCCCTGTCCTTCGTCGCGGCCCCCAATTTCGAAGTCCGGGCCGACGTCGGCGCGAACGGAATCTACGACGTCGTCGTCCGGGCCTCGGACGCATTCGGAAGCGACACCCAGGCGATCGCGGTCACCGTCACCAACGTCAACGAGTCGCCGTCGATCACCTCCAACGGCGGCGGCGACACCGCCGCTTATTCCGTTTCGGAGAACGGCCTGGCGGCGGGGACGGTCACCTCGACCGACCCCGAGAACACCGCCCGGAGCTATTCGATCATCGGCGGGGCCGATGCTTCGAAACTCACCATCAACTCGGTGACCGGGGCGCTCAGCTTCGTTACGGCGCCCGATTTCGAGGCTCCGGCCGATGCCGGCGCCGACCGCGTCTACGACATCCTCGTCCGGGTGAGCGACGGAGTCTTCACCGACACCCAGGCGATCGCGATCAGCATCCTCAACGTCAACGAGGCGCCGGTCATCACGTCCAACGGCGGCGGCGCCAGCGCGTCGCTCTCGGTCGCGGAGAATATGACCGCCGTCACCAGTGTCGCGGCGACGGATGTGGACAGCTCCGTCACCTACAGCATTTCGGGCGGCTCGGACGCGTCGAAGTTCACGATCAATGCCAGCACGGGCGCCCTGTCTTTCGTGACGGCACCGAATTTCGAGGTGCGCACCGACGTCGGCGCCAACGGCGTGTACGACGTCATCGTGCGCGCCAGCGACGGCGTGAACGTCGATACCCAGTCGATCGCCGTCACCGTCACCAACGTCAACGAGGCGCCGGCGATCACTTCGAACGGAGGCGCATCCACGGCGACGATCAACCTCAACGAGAATAATTCGACCGTTACGATCGTGACCTCCACCGATCCTGAAAATTCCGCCCGTACCTATTCTATCGTCGCCGGCGCCGACGCGAACCGCTTCACGATCAGCAGCGGCTCGGGCGTGCTGAGCTTCAAGTTCACGCCCGACTATGAGAACCCGCAGGACGTCGGCGACAACAATGTCTACGACGTCATCGTCCGCGCCACCGACGGCTCCCTGAGCGATACCCAGGCGATCGCGGTGACCATCGTCAATCTCAACGAAGCGCCGCAGATCGTCTCGAACGGCGGGGGAAGCAGCGCGAACGTGACCGTCGTCGAAAACGGCACGTTCGTCACCAATGTCACCGGCGTCGATCCCGAAGGCGTGGTGCCGACCTACTCGATCTCGGGCGGGCTGGACTCGGCGAAGTTCGCGATCAACTCCGCGACCGGTGCTCTCAGCTTCGTCGCTGCGCCGAACTTCGAGGCTCCCGCCGACAGCAATGGCGACAATCTCTATTACGTGCTGGTCAAGGTGGTCGACGGTGTCTTCAGCGACACTCAGACCATCGCGGTCACCATCGCCAACGCCAACGAGGCGCCGGTCATCGCTTCCGACGGCGGCGGCGCCACGGCAAGCGTCGGACTGCTCGAGAACAGCGTGTCCGTCACCACGGTCCAGGCGGGCGATGTCGACGGCCAGTCCGCGACCTACGCCATCGCCGGCGGCGCCGACGCGGCCCTGTTCTCGATCGACTCCGCGACCGGCACTCTGAGCTTCCTCAGCGCTCCGGACTTCGAGGCTCCGGCCGATTCGGATGCCGACAATGTCTATCAGGTGACGGTGGCGGCGAGCGACGGGAGCCTGTTCGACCTTCAAGACCTTTCGGTCTCGGTCGGCGATCTGTTCGAGGACGGGGGCGGCGCCATGATGCTCGAGCCCGAGTCCATGATCCGCGGCTATCATCCGCCCTCTCCGCTCATGGAGAGTTACTTCGTGTAGGACGAGGCAGGGTCGGCTCCGCGCGTGAGCCGACCCTTGCCAACTCTTGGCTTCTCCCTCTCCGCCCGGGCCCGCGACGAGCCCGGCACCCGCGAGATCCTCGAATGCTGGTTCGAAGGCCGCCCGATCCGCGACGAATGCCTGATCGTCGAGGGTGGCCGCCTGGCGGAGTTTGGGGCGCACGGCTATAGCGAGGGCGACGCCGCCGGCGGCTCGGAGAAAGCGGCGCGGTTCGGCAAATGATCGCTACGGCATCAGGGAGTTCGTCAATGAGCCAGCCTAAGCCGCCACCCGCTCCCGGCGAGGCATCCACCGTGCCGATACGGGAGCGGCCCGGCGGCCCTACCCAGGACGAGCTGCTCGACGAAGCCTTGAAGGAAACCTTTCCCGCCAGCGATCCGATCAGCGTCTATCGGCTGGCCTGAGCGCTATGAAGCCGTCCCGGCGAATTCGGCCCGCTGAAGCTCGGCGTTGATCTCCTCGACATTGTCGATGACGTCGAACGCGAACGACGTCCCTAGAAAGATCAGGCCGATAACGATCGTTCGGCGATGGGCCAAATAGCTTCCCATCCGTTGCTTGACGAAATTCCACTGGACCTCATCCAGCTGGACCAGGGTGGTCAGCGGATTGCCGCTTGCGCGGGCGCGCTCGGCCTGTTCGCGGACCGTTCGGGCGAGTGTGTCCCAGTGACGGCGCTCGCGAATCTCCCGATAGGCGGGGACTCCGAGCGTGACCGCCGACAGGAAGCCGAGCATCGAAGAGATTATGCCTGCATTGGTGAGGTAGGAGTCTAGGTCCTCCACCGGCTAGAATTTCATGAAGCCGTGGGAGGGAAGGGCGAAGACGAGGGCCGATTCGGAACAATGATTCTGCATCATCATCGTGCCCGCCCGTTCGATCATCACGGCCTGGTGGCCGCTGTCGGCGGTGACGAGGCGGTATCCCATGGAGGGATGAGCCGGGGCGATGAGCGGGCCCCCGCCATGCACCATGAGCGTGGTCATCGGCTTGACGTGGAGCCTGGCGGATTGGTTCGCGTCCAAGGCGACCATGCATCCACTCCAGCGATCGCGAAAGCTCCCTTTCCATCCAGCCTTCCTGCCGACGGCGAAAATGCGCCCGACCTCGGTTAGCAGGCGCTCGTCGAACAAGTTTGGAACGAGTTTCGACGGGTCCGGCAGTTCAAGCGGCTTGACGATCGGCACCGCCATGGTGTCCGCGGCCCCACCTCCCGCCTCCAACGTCAGTTCCACGCCCTCCGTGGGGGCGCTGACGGTCGGAAGCAGCGGAATGTCGAGCGCCTGCGTAAGCTGGCGCAACGTGCCGTAGCTTGGGCCGTCGGCTCCGCGGCCATTCTCGATATGGCTGAGTGCGGGCTGGGAGATGCCGGCCATCTCCGCGAGCTGCGACTGGGTCATTCCCTTCTGAAGTCGCGCCAAGCAAATCTTCAGGC
Source organism: uncultured Alphaproteobacteria bacterium (assembly GCA_963850005.1). Lineage (GTDB taxonomy): Bacteria > Pseudomonadota > Alphaproteobacteria > Sphingomonadales > Sphingomonadaceae > Allosphingosinicella. Next base: position 553,744 of record CAWKJG010000001.1, on the reverse strand, counting down.
CCGCTTCCAGCGCCGCCGGCGCCAGCCCCAGCCGTTCCAGCGCCGGCGATGGTTCGGCGAGCCGGCTCAGGACGCTGCTCAGCGAAACCTGCGGCCGGTTCCTCTCGCGGCGCAGTGGCAGCGTAGCGCCACGGGCTCCCGGCGCCGGCTTGAGAATGTCGTCGTCGCGCTCGCCGCTCATCAAAGCGCTCGCGCTCGCGCTTCGAGCGCGCCCGTCCACCAATGGTCGGCGCTGCCGCCGGGATAGCGATAGCAGGTGCCGATGGCGATCAGCTCGACGCTGCCATCCATGAGGACGTCCGCCGAAAACGCGAAGCTCGGCTCGCCGCCGATCTTGAAGACCGGGCGGGATCCCGCCCGCTTCCAGACGGCCCGACCCTCGAGATAGGTGCGAAGGCGGTTTGGGATCATCGCCCTGAGGCGGTTCTCGAACAAGTCTATCCAAAGATCGTTGAGCTGGCGGTAGCCGCGCTCGTCGCCCACGCTGAGGGCGTTCTCTATGGCGGTTCGGTAATCCACGAGAAAACTCTCCGTTCCGCCATTCCACTCCGGGTAGCTTGAGGTGACTTGAGGAGTCGACATATACATAATTCCGTATAAGTCAAGAGAAGTTGCGATAATTTTAAAAACCATGTCGCGTGATCGGGAAGGTGGCAACGCGATCTTGCCCCAAAATGGCGTTCACCTGCGACTGATCCTTGCCATTCCTTCCCCTCGCGGCTATGCGCCCCCACATCCCTTTGGGATAGATCAGCGCCTCTGGGGGCGCGCGCTGGCCGGCGAGTTTCGCCCGCCGGCGTTTTTCGCGTTTTACGCCCGGGCCGAGGAAGGAAGAGCATGTTCGACAGTCTGAGCGACCGCCTCGGCGCCGTCTTCGACCGGCTTCGCGGCCGCGGCGCGCTGACCGAGGCCGACGTCCGCGCCGCGATGCGCGAGGTCCGGATCGCTCTGCTCGAGGCCGACGTCGCTCTTCCGGTGGTCCGCGAGTTCGTCGACAAGGCGACGGAAGCTGCGGTCGGCCAGCAGGTGCTTCGCTCGGTCACGCCCGGCCAGCAGGTCGTCAAGATCGTCCACGACGCCCTCGTCGAGATGCTCGGCGCCGAAGCCTCCGAGCTCAACGTCGACGTCACGCCTCCCGCCGTCGTGATGATGGTCGGCCTCCAGGGCTCGGGCAAGACCACCAGCACCGCCAAGATCGCCCGCCGCCTTCGCGAGAAGGCCGGCAAGAAGGTGATGATGGCGTCCCTGGACGTCGCCCGCCCGGCCGCCCAGGAGCAGCTCCGGGTGCTCGGCGAGAAGGCCGAGGTCGCGACGCTTCCCGTCGTCGCCGGCCAGCAGCCGGTCGACATCGCCCGCCGGGCCCTCCAGGCGGCGAAGCTCCAGGGCTTTGACGTCCTCCTCCTCGACACCGCTGGCCGGCTTCACGTCGATCAGGCGCTGATGGACGAGATGAAGGCGGTCGCCGACGTCTCCAGCCCCGCCGAGATCCTGCTCGTCGTCGACGCTCTGACCGGCCAGGACGCGGTCAACGTCGCCTCCAGTTTCTCGGACCAGGTGCCGCTGACCGGGATCGTCCTCACCCGTCTCGACGGCGACGCCCGCGGCGGCGCGGCCTTGTCGATGCGGGCCGTCACCGGCAAGCCGATCAAGTTCGCCGGAGTCGGCGAGGCGATCGACGCGCTCGAGGCCTTCCATCCCGAGCGGGTCGCCGGGCGGATTCTCGGCATGGGCGACGTCGTCGGCCTGGTCGAGCGCGCCCAGGAGACGATCCAGGTCGAAGAAGCCGAGGCGATGGCCCGGAAGATGGCCAAGGGCCAGTTCGATCTCGACGACCTTCGTTCCCAGCTCAGCCAGATGCAGCGCATGGGCGGGCTTTCCGGCCTCGCCGGGATGCTTCCGGGAATGAAGAAGATCTCCGGCGCGATGGAAGCCAGCGGCATGGACAACAAGGTGCTCGTCCATCTCGACGCGATCATCGGCTCGATGACCCCGAAGGAGCGCAAGCGGCCCGAATTGCTCAACGCCAAGCGCAAGATCCGGGTCGCCAAGGGCTCGGGGCGGACGGTGCAGGAGGTCAACAAGCTCCTCAAGATGCACCAGGACATGGCGGGAATGATGAAGAAGCTCCGCAAGATGGGGGGCCTCGGCAAGCTCGGGGCGATGTTCGGAGGCGGCGGCGGCCTCGGCGGGATGGGCGGAATGCCCGGCCTGCCGGGCGGGGGCGGGGGCGGAATGCCCGGCCTTCCCGGCCCCGGCGCGGCGCCGATGAACCTCCCGCCAGGCTTCGAAAAGTTCATGAAGAAATAGTTTCAGGTATCAGAGAAGGAACGTAAAATGGCAGTTTCAATCCGGCTTTCCCGGGGCGGCGCGAAGAAGCGCCCTTATTACAAGATCGTCGTCGCCGACGCCCGCACCGCGCGCGACGGCAAGTTCATCGAGCGGATCGGAAGCTATAACCCGCTGCTTCCCAAGGACAGCCCGGACCGGGTGAAGCTCGACGCCGATCGCGCCCGCCATTGGCTCTCGGTCGGCGCCCAGCCGAGCGACCGGGTCGCCCGCTTCCTCGACGCCGCCGGAGTCCGCGAGCGCGCCGCCCGCAACAACCCGAACAAGGGCGTCCCGGGCGACAAGGCCAAGGAGCGCGCCGAGGAGCGCGCCACCCGCGAGGCCGAAGCCGCCGCCGCCCCGGCCGAGGAGGAGACCGCCGCGGTCGAGGAAGCCCCTGCCGCCGAGGAAGTGGTCGCCGAGGAAGCCGCCGCCGAAGCGCCCGCCGCGGAAGAGGCTCCGGTGGCTGAAGAAGCTCCCGTAGCCGAGGAGGCTCCGGCCGCTGAGGAAGCTCCCGTAGCCGAGGAGGCTCCTGCCGCTGAGGAGGCTCCGGCCGCTGAGGAAGCGCCTGCCGCTGAGGAAGCGCCTGCCGCCGAGGAGGCCGCCCGCCGAGGAAGCTCCGCCGCCGAGGAAGCTGCCGCCGAGGAAGCCCGCCGCCGAGGAAGCTCCGGCTGCCGAGGAAGCTCCGCCGAGCCGCGCAGAGCCGTCCGAGGAAGCGCAACTCCGGCCGACGAGGCCGCCAACGAGGGCGAGTCGGCCAGCGCGCCCGCCGAAGGCTCCGACGAGGCCGCTCCCGCCGAGGGCGCCGAAAAGGCGGAATAAGCCTTGGCCGACGATCAGGTCGCCCTCGCCGCCGTCGCCGGGGCTCACGGCATCAGTGGCGAGGTGCGCCTGAAGCTGTTCGCGCAGAGCGTGGACAGCCTCAGGCGGCACAGCCAGGTGAGGGTAGGGGAGAGGCTCCTCACCCTCGCCGCGCTGAAGGGCGACCGCACTCCGATCGCCCGCTTCGCCGAGGTCGCGGACCGGACCGCCGCCGAAGCCCTTCGCGGCCAGCTTGTCACCGTCCCCCGCTCGGCGTTGCCGCCGCTGGAAGAGGGCGAATATTATCACGCCGACCTGATCGGCCTGCCTTGCGAGACGGCGGCGGGCGAGCCGCTCGGCCGGGTCGTCGCGGTCGAGGATTTCGGCGCCGGCGACCTGCTCGAGATCGAGAAGCCGGACGGCCGCCGGGCCCTCATTCCCTTTCGCGCCGGGGTGGCGGACCTGACTGACAATCGGATCGTCGCCGATCCGGATTTCCTGGCTTGACGTCATCCCGGACCTGATCCCGGCTTTCGCCGGATGACATCAGGTGCCGCCCTTCGCCCGAACCGATCCGCTCAGCCCTTCGCGCTTGATCGGCCGTTCCGTCGCCAGATCGTTGCGAATGGTGGTCGCCGCGACCCCGCCTTCGCCCATGGCGTGGCTGATCTGGTCGAGGCCGAGGACGACGTCGCCGGCGGCATAGAGTCCGGGCACGCTGGTGCGCTGATGGGCGTCGACGAGGATGCAGCCGGTGTCGCTCGAAAGCTTCGCGCCGACCTGCTCGGCGAGCTCGGTATGGGTGTCCGAGCCGAGCGCGGGGTAGACGCTGTCGAACGTATAATGCCCGTCGGCCGTGTCGACGACGATGCAGTCGTCATGCGCGGCGACGGCCGAGCAGGGCCCGTCCACCGTCTTGATTCCATATTGGTCGAGCCGGGCCCGATCGTCGGCGCCGAAATCATGCTCCGCATGGGGAGCGATCAGAGTGATATCCGCGGTGAAGCCGCGCAGGAACACCGCCTCGGCGACCCCGTGCGAATCGTCGCCGATCACTCCGACCGTCTTGTCGGTGACCTCGTAGCCGTCGCAGATCGGGCAGTAACGGATCAGGCCCCGCGCCAGGGCTTCGTCATGAAGGTCCTCGTCCATCGGCGGACGTCGGTTGGTGACTCCGGTGGCGAGGAGCACCTTGCGCGCGATCACCGATCCTTCGCCCCATTCGGCCTCGAAGCCTTCGTCGACCCGGTCGAGGCGGGTGACCCGGCTGGTGGCGATCGAGGTGCCGTATTTCTGCGCCTGTTCCTTCATCCGCTCGATCAGCTCCGTGCCGGAGATGCCGTCTGGGTAGCCGGCATGGTTATGGGTGCAGGGGATGAGGGCGGCTCGGCTGCTGCCGGCGTCGACCAATTTTATCGAGAGGTGGAAACGGGTGAGATAGATGGCGGCGGTGAGCCCGGCCGGGCCGCCGCCGACGATCAGGCAGTCGAAATCGGGTTCGGTCATGGCGGGCAAGCGCATCGCGGCGAGGGCGGTTCCACTTGCCATCGCGCGGGTCTATGTATATACTCAAAGTATATACGGAAATCGCATGAAAAAAACCAAGACCTTCAAATCCGGCAACTCGGTGGCGGTACGGCTGCCAAAATCGCTGGGCGTTGAACCCGGCGTCGAGATGACGGTGCGCGAGGAGCGCGGCCGCTATATTGTCGAGCCGGTCGAAGTCCCTCGAAGAAAGATCGACCTCACCAAAATCTGGGGTTCATGCCCGGGCCTTAAGCTTCTGTCGCCCGAAGATCGGCTCTTCGAGGAGAGAGAGTTGGACTGGACCGGAAAGCGGTTGCGTAGTGAGTGAACCTCTCTTTCTCCTCGACTCCAACATCTGCATCTACCTACTCGAAGCTCTCTCTGTTCCGGCTCGGACCAGGGTCGAAAGCTACTACCCTGGTGAAGTGGTTACATCAGCTGTCGCTTATGCCGAAGTTATGCGGGGTGTGGACCCAGACGATCGAAAGGCGGTGGCTGATAGCGAGGCTCTATTCGCCGTCATACCGGTGCTCCCGTTCGAAACCGCTGCTGCTGCGGCTTATCGCCGTCTTCCCTTCAAACGCGGCTCTTTCGACAGGTTGATTGCGGCCCATGCCCTTGCGCTCGATCTGACGTTCGTCACCAACAACGAGGACGACTTCAAGGACGTGGCAGGGCTCCGCGTCGAGAACTGGACTGAGGCATGAGTTGGGCCGCGACGGTCTTGACCCTCTATCCAGAGATGTTCCCGGGTCCGCTCGGCTTTAGTCTCGCAGGGCGGGCGCTGGACCAGGGAACATGGTCCCTCGAGGCGGTGCAGATCCGCGATTTCGCGACCGATAAGCACCGTTCCGTCGACGACACCCCTGCAGGCGGCGGTGCTGGGATGGTGATGCGGGCGGACGTTCTCGCAACGGCGGTGGACCATGTCCTGGCGCAGCGCCCCGGCGCTCCCCTCCTCGCCATGACCCCGCGCGGCCGACCCCTCACCCAGGCCTTCGTCCGCGAGCTCGCCGCCGGTCCCGGGGTCTCGATCCTCTGCGGCCGCTTCGAGGGCATCGACGAGCGATTGTTCGAGGCCCGCCCCATCATTCCCGTCTCGGTCGGCGACTACGTTCTCTCCGGCGGGGAGGTCGGCGCTCTCGTCCTCCTCGACGCTTGCGTTCGGCTGCTCCCCGGGGTAATGGGCGCGGCCTCCAGCGGAGAGGAAGAGAGCTTCGAGAGCGGGCTTCTCGAATATCCGCATTTTACCCGACCTGTCATATGGGAAGGGCGCAGGATCCCTGAAGTGCTGCGATCGGGGGATCATGCGAGGATCGCCGCTTGGCGCCAAGCCATGGCGGCGGCCGACACACGGTCAAGGCGGCCGGACCTGGTCGAGCGTCATCGGGACGCGCGAAGGCCACCGCCCTCTGGCGCGCAGCGCGAAGAAGAGAGCGAAGAGAAATGAACCTCATCCAGCAGCTCGAGGCCGAGGCCATCGAGCAGTCCGTCCAGGGCCGTCCCATCCCCGAATTCCGCCCCGGCGACACCGTCCGGGTCGGCGTCCGGGTCGTCGAAGGCGAGCGTACCCGGGTCCAGAATTTCGAGGGCGTCTGCATCGCCCGCGCCAACAGGGGCCTCGGCTCCTCGTTCACCGTCCGCAAGATCAGCTTCGGCGAAGGCGTCGAGCGCGTCTTCCCGCTCTATTCGCCGAACATCGAGACGATCGAGGTCGTGCGCCGCGGCGCGGTGCGCCGGGCGAAGCTCTATTATCTGCGCGGCCGCACCGGCAAGGCCGCCCGCATCGCCGAGCGCCGCGACACCCGTCCGGACAAGGCCGCCGCCGCGGCCAAGGCGGCGGCTGCGACGCCCGAGACCGCCGAAAGCTGAGCCTCTCGCGAAACGCGCTTCGAAAGGGCGGGGAAAGCAGGTGCTCTCCCCGCCCTTTTTGATCCGTCATTGCGAGGAGAGAAGCGACGAAGCAATCCAGCGGGCCCCGGAGGCCGCACTGGATTGCTTCGCTTCGCTCGCAATGACGGGGGAATAGGCGGTCAGGCTCAAAGCCGTACCTTGCCCACCGCCACCGTCGTATCCGGCACATATTGCGGCTGGGCGGTGCCCGGCCGAGCCTTCGCCAGGGCCGCCCCCCGCGGCGGCAGGCCGCTCCGGCTGCCGACCAGGGTCGCATCGAGCGGTGCCGTGCCGGCGACGAGCAAGGTCACGTCCAGGCCCTCGCAGCTTCGTCCGTGGCAGCGCAAGACCGGCTTCTCCCTGGCTTCGCCTCTTCCGAAGCGGCGGAGCGATCCGCCGGCGCTCGCCGCGAGGAAGCGGGCGCCCTTCGGGCCGACGAGACGGACGACCTCCGACCCGCGCGGGCGCAGCCTGAAGCGGATCAGGCGGTTGCCGTCGACGATCCGCTCGCCGAGCCGCTCGATCGCGGGCGCGGCCACCGCCGGCCCGGCCGCCCCGGCCGCCCAGCGCTTGTAGCCGGACCAGGGGACCTCGACTCCGCGCTCCCACGGGCCGAGGGCCTCCACGGCCGCGGGCAGCGGCCCGCGGTCGTGATAGGCCATCCATCGCGCCTTTCCCTGCGCTTCGTCCCAGACATATTCGAGGCTCAGGCGCTGCCTGGCCTCCAGCGAATAAGCGGGCGCGAGCGCGGCCGGAAGCCAGGCGAGCGCCGCGAGCGCCGCCAGCCCCGCCGTCGCCCGCCCCCGGCCCAGCCGCTCGAGCGCCGGCTTCGCCTCGATCAGGAAGGGGAAGAGGATCAGCACCGACACCGGCGCGAACACCCAGCCATAGTCGAAATCGAGAAGCACCTGGCTGAGATGGAGCAAAGGCAGCCAGTGGACGGCAAGGGCGAGGAGCGCGAGGCCCGTCGCGGCCCGTTCCACGCGCGGCCATAAAAGCCCCACGCCGGCGAGCAGCGGCGGCAGCAGGAAGTAGATGGCCGCGCCCGGTGCGACCAGGCAGAGGCCGGCGCCGAGCAGAAGGAAGACCAGCCAGAAGGCGAGCCGAAGCCGGTCGCGCGCCACCGGCCGCGCCACCCAGAGCAGGGCGACCGCCGCCGACGCCATCGCCGTCGAGTTCGATCGCGAGCGAGATCCACTCGGGATGAGCCCTCCAATATTCCCCCGGCCGGAGCCACCCGATCAGGCCGTGGAGGAGAAAGGCCGTCAATGCCGAGTCAGCCATCGCCAGGGCGACCGCGCTTATTCCTCGGCCGAGGCCGGCGCGCCGCGACCAGGCGAGCCAGCCGAAGCCGAGCAGCAGCAGCCCGAGCAGGGCCAGCCCGAGCCGGAGGGGCAGGGTGACGAGGCCGATCCCGAGGACATCCCCGTAGAGAAGCTCGCCCGCCGGGGGAGCGGGGCCGCCGTCCGCCAGGTCCGCCGTCGCCGCCAGCGCCTGTTCGCCCATGTGGCGAAGGCTTCGCGGGTCGAGGTTGGCGATCCTGTCGTCGGGGCTGTGATAGCGCGTCTCGTTGCCGATGATGGCGAAGTTGAGGATGGTCCAGGGCCGCTCCTTGAACACGGCGACGTCGGTCTGGTTGGGGATCAGGCGCGAGAAATCCGTGGTCATCGAATTGGCCGCCGGCCGATCGGCGGAACGGGCGTAACGGCGAATCGCGGCGCCGTTGGGACGGCTGGTCTCGAACATGATCGCCGGGCCGGTGGTGCCGCGCGATTCCGAGATTCACCAGGCTGTCGACCCGCGCGGCGAGCGGATCCCGATCGAGGAAGGCGCGGGCGCCGATCAGCCCGGTCTCCTCGCCTTCGTCGAACAGGAAGCTCACCGGCCGCATCAGGGGCCGGTCCTTCAGCAGGAAGGCCACCTCCAGCATCGAGGCGATTCCGATTCCGTCGTCGGCGGCGCCCGGGCCGGTCGGGGTCGAATTGTAATGGGAGACGAGCAGGACATGCCGGCCCTGGGCGGGTCCGAGCGTCGCGACGACGTTGCGGATCCGGGCGCACGAGACGGTCTGTCCGGTGGCGGCGCCGTTGCAGGTGAAATCGTCGGTGACGCGCGGGTTCAGCCCCAGCGCCCGCAATTCCGCGACCAGCCGGCCGCGGACCGAATCGCTGGCGGCGCTGTCGACCGGATGCGGCCGCTGATCGCCGAGGATCCGCCGGAGCCGCGCCAGCGCCCGGCCCGTGTCGAAGGTGCCCGGCGCCGCCTTCGCCGGCACCTCCGGGAGGGTCACCAGCCCGCCCTTGAACCCGAAGGCCGCCAGCAGGAGCACCAGAAGCGCCGCGACGAACCCTGCTCGTTTCATCTTGTTCCCCCTGTCCGCGTCGCCATATCGCCTAAGCGACGCGCCTGCGCTAGGACGCGCGCCCAAGCTGGAGTTTCATCATGGGTTATCGGGTGGTCGTGGTCGGCGCGACCGGCAATGTCGGGCGCGAGATTCTGAACATCCTCGCCGAGCGCGAATTCCCGGCGGACGAGATCGCCGCCGTCGCCTCGCCGCGCTCGACCGGCGACCTCATCGATTTCGGCGACAGCGGCACCGAGCTCAAGGTCCGCAACATCGAGCATTTCGACTTCGCCGGCTGGGACATGGCCCTGTTCGCCGCGGGCTCGGCCGTCTCCCGGGACTATGCGCATAGGGCCGCGGGCGCGGGCTGCACCGTCATCGACAACAGCTCGCTCTACCGGATGGACCCGGACGTTCCGCTGATCGTGCCCGAGGTCAACGCCCACGCGATCGACGGCTATCGCCGCAAGAACATCATCGCCAATCCCAATTGCTCGACCGCCCAGATGGTGGTCGCCCTGAAGCCGCTCCACGACGCCGCCGGAATCAAGCGCGTCGTCGTCTCGACCTACCAGTCGGTCTCCGGCGCCGGCAAGAAAGGCATGGACGAGCTGTTCGAGCAGAGCCGCAACATCTTCGTCGGCGACGGCACCGACCCCGCCGTCTTCACCAAGCAGATCGCCTTCAACGTCATCCCCCATATCGACGAGTTCCTCGACGACGGCTCGACCAAGGAGGAATGGAAGATGGTGGTCGAGACCAAGAAGATCCTCGACCCGAAGATCAAGGTGACCGCGACCTGCGTCCGGGTGCCGGTCTTCGTCGGCCATTCCGAATCGATCAACATCGAGTTCGAGCGCGAGATTTCCGCCGAGGACGCGCAGAAGATCCTTCGCGAGGCGCCGGGCGTGATGCTCGTCGACAAGCGCGAGGACGGCGGCTACGTGACCCCGGTCGAGGCGGTCGGCGAATATGCCACCTACATCAGCCGGGTCCGCGAGGATTCCACCGTCGAGAACGGCCTCAACCTCTGGTGCGTCTCCGACAATCTCCGCAAGGGCGCGGCCCTGAATGCGGTCCAGATCGCCGAGCTGCTCGGCCGCAAGCACCTCCAGAAGGCGGCGTAACGCGTCGTTCCCGCAAAGCGGGCCCATTTCTATTTTTCTACGTTGTGCCGTTGCGCCGTTGCGCCTTCCCTCAAAACAGGCTGCCGAAGCGGCCGAGACGAAGGCGGAGCGCCGGACCGGGTGCGATGCATCCAGCGCCTTACTTCAGGCGACGTGCCTGACTGTTTTTGAGAGAAGGCGCAAAGGCGCGACGTAGAAGAATTGAATGCCGCTTCGCGGCGTCCGTTGCCTCACGTCATCCGTGGACTCCCGTTAGCGCCGGATTGACGATATGGCCCGCGCGTGACCGCTGGCGCATCCTTCCTCACCCTCGAGCCGATCGCCGCCGACGCCGACCTTCCGACGCTCATCGAGCGACTGGTCCCCGCCTTCCTCGGCGAGGATGCGCTCGCCCGGGAAGTCCTGACTCAGACCGTCGACCTCCTCACCCGCGACCCCCGGCCTTCGCCGTGGGGCTCCTATCTGGCGCTCGGCGCCGGGACTCCGGTGGGCCTCTGCGCGTTCAAGACCGCGCCCGATCCGCAGGGCGTGGTGGAGATCGCCTACATGACGTTTCCGGCTTTCGAGAGGCGCGGCCACGCGACGGCCATGGCGGCGGAATTGACCCGGATCGCGTTTGCCGCCGGCTCGCCGCTTGTCATCGCCCACACCTTGCCGCAGGAAAACGCCTCGACTCGAGGCCTTCTCCGCAACGGCTTCATATTTGCCGGGGAGGCGGTCGATCCGGAGGACGGCCTGGTCTGGCGGTGGGAGAAAAGCGGATGACCGACGAGATGAAGGGCGGCTGCGCCTGCGGGCGAATTCGCTACACCGCGCGGGTCGAGAATGACGAGGCCTATCTGTGCCATTGCCGGATGTGCCAGCGCGCCACGGGCGGCGTTTCGATCGCCTTCAAGAACATGAAGAAGCCCGACGTCGCCTGGGAGCACGAGCCCGACTGGTACGCCTCCTCGCCGATCGCCCATCGCCCTTATTGCCGCGAATGCGGAACCTCGCTCGGCTTCGCTTTCCCGGACAGCGAGAATATGGACCTCACCATCGGCTCTTTCGACGATCCGTCGCGTTTCAGGCCCAGGCATCATTTCGGCGCGGAAAGCCTTCACCGCGCCTGGATCAACACCGAAGGCCTGCCGGAATATCGAACCGATGAGTATAAGCCCCTCGTCGACCGCTGGATCGCCGCCACCGGGAAGATGCCGGATTGAAGGCCCGTCATTGCGAGCGAAGCGCGGCAATCCAGTGCAGCTTCCGAAGCCCACTGGATTGCTTCGTCGCTTCGCTCCTCGCAATGACGGTGAATGATGCCCGACTCCAAACCCGCCACCCACCGCTTCACCGCCTCCGACGGCGTCGAGCTGGCCTGGCACGAGCTCGGCGAGGGCAAAGCGGTCGTCCTCCTCCACGGCCTCTTCTCGAGCGCCGACATGAACTGGATCCGCTTCGGCCACGCCGCCGAGATCGCGTCGCGCGGCTTTCGAGCGATCATGCCGGACCTGCGCGCCCACGGCCAAAGCGCTTCGCCCCATGATGACGCCGCCTATCCGCCCGACGTCCTCGCCCGCGACGGGCTCGAATTGATCGCGCATCTCGGCCTCGCCGAATACGATCTCGGCGGCTACTCGCTCGGCGCCCGCACCTCGGCGCGGATGGCGATATCGGGCGCCATGCCGAGGCGCCTGGTGATCGCCGGGATGGGCCTTCGCGGGATGCTCGAGACGGGCCGCCGCTCGGCCCATTTCCGCAGGGTGCTGACCGGAATGGGCACGCATAAGCGCGGCTCGGACGAATGGATGGCCGAAGCCTTTCTGAAGACCACCGGCGGCGATCCGCAGGCGCTGTTGCCGCTGCTCGGAAGCTTCGTCGATTCGACCGATCCGGAGCTTCGCGCGATCGCCATTCCGACCCTCGTCCTGTCCGGCATCGAGGATCAGGACAACGGGCCCGCCGAGGACCTCGCCCGCCTGCTCCCGAATGCCCGCTTCGTCGAGGTTCCGGGCAACCATATGAACGCCGTCACCAAGCCCGAGCTGGGCTTGGCCATCGCCGATTTCCTCTCGCTTGATTCACTCTCGCCCGAGGCGCAATAGCCGCGCCAACCAGACCAGAAACGAGGATGCCTGCCCGATGAAAGCCACCGTCTCCGCTCTCGCCCTCGCCATCTGTCTCGCCGCCTGCAGCAAGGGTTCGGCCGACACCAGCGTCGACACGGCCTCGACCGCTCCGACTCCCGAACCTGCCTTGGTCGCCGAAATAGTCGACGCGACTCCCAGCCTGGAGGAAGCCCGCGCCTTCGTTGCCGGCGCCGAGAAGGCGCTGGCCGAGTTCGCGGTGATCAACAGCCGCGCGCAATGGGTCAATTCCACCTACATCACCGACGACACCGACGCGCTCGCCGCCCATTTCGGGACGATCGGAACCGAGATGTCGGTCCACTTCGCCAACCAGGCGGCGAAATATGCGAGCGTCGCGGGGCTCGATTACGACACCAAGCGCAAGCTCGACATATTGCGCGGCGCGCTCGTCCTTCCGGCGCCGACCACGCCCGGCGCCGCCGCCGAGCTCAACACCATTTCGACCCGCCTCAGCTCGACCTACGGCAAGGGCCGCGGGCACCCTCGACGGCAAGCCGATGACCGGCAACGACCTCGAGGAGAAGATGGGCACGGTCCGCAATCCCGCCCAGCTCAAGGAGATGTGGACGAGCTGGCACACCAATGTCGGCCGCCCGATGCGCCCCGATTACATCCGCCTGACCGAGATCGCCAACCAGGGCGCCAAGGAGCTCGGCTATCCGGACACCGGCGCCATGTGGCGTTCGCGCTACGACATGTCGCCGGACGAGTTCGCGGCGATGACGGACCGGCTGTGGAGCGAGGTGAAGCCGCTCTACGACGAGCTTCATTGCTACACCCGCGCCAAGCTCAACGACAAATATGGCGACCAGGTCCAGCCCGAAACCGGCCCGATCCGAGCCGATCTGCTCGGCAACATGTGGGCCCAGGAATGGGGCAATATCTACGACGTGGTCGCTCCGAAGGGGGCGGGCGACGTCGGCTACGACCTCACCCAATTGCTCGTCGCCAAGAAATACACGCCGGAGAAGATCGTCCGCGCCGGCGAGGGCTTCTTCACCTCATTGGGCTTCGCGCCGCTTCCGGAGACCTTCTGGACCCGCTCGATGATCACCGCGCCCAGGGACCGCGAGGTGATCTGCCACGCCTCGGCCTGGGACGTCGACAATGTCGAGGATCTGCGCATCAAGATGTGCACCAAGGTCAATGCCGACGATTTCGTCACCGTCCACCACGAGCTCGGCCACAATTTCTACCAGCGCGCCTACAACAAGCAGCCCTTGCTCTACCTCGACAGCGCCAATGACGGCTTCCACGAGGCGATCGGCGACGCCATCGCCTTGTCGGTGACCCCGGAATATCTGGTCCAGGTCGGCCTGCTGCCGCGCAACAAGGTGCCGAGCGCCGACAAGGATGTCGGGCTGCTGCTCCGCCAGGCGATGGACAAGGTCGCCTTCCTGCCGTTCGGCCTGCTCGTCGACAAATGGCGCTGGAAGGTGTTCAGCGGCGAGATCGCGCCGACCGGCTACGAGCAGGGCTGGAACGACCTTCGCCTGCAATATCAGGGCATCGTTCCGCCGACTCCGCGCACCGAGGCGGATTTCGACCCGGGCGCCAAATATCACGTCCCGGCGAGCGTGCCCTACACGCGCTATTTCCTCGCCCGGATCCTCCAGTTCCAATTCTACCAGGCCGCCTGCAAGCAGGCCGGCTGGACAGGGCCGCTCCACCGCTGCTCCTTCTACGGCAACAAGGAGGTCGGCCAACGGCTGAACGCGATGCTGGCGATGGGCGCCTCCAAGCCCTGGCCGGACGCGCTCGAGGCGTTCACCGGCACCCGCGAAATGTCGGGCGGCCCGATGCTCGAATATTTCCGGCCGCTGATGGCCTGGCTTCAACAGCAGAATCGCGGCCGTAAATGCGGCTGGCAGGCCTAACGGCCGGCTCCCCACCCTCTAACCCGCTCCGCTGAAATTCGATGCGCTTGTCCGCGTCCCGCCTCAGCTCGGGTGGCCTTCGGCTTCGCCGGTTTCGGGTTCCGGATCCGGCGCCTGCTGGCAGGCGGCGGCGACTTCGGTCGCGGTGATCGCGGCGGCAAGCACCTGGTTGACCGGCTTGCCGGCGCGGGCGCCGTTGCGCCGCGCCAGCGCCCTGGCTCCGAGCACCGTCCCGGCCACCGCCGCGGCGGCGCCGCCGGCGATCGCGGCCGCGGCGAGCGGGCTTCGCTTGATGTCCTCGGCCAGCTTCAAAGCCGCCGATTTGCCTTCCCGATTATCGGGCTTGTCGGAATTGGCGGCCATGGCTGAATTTCCCCGCGATCGGACTCGAAGAAATACTGAACGCACATAAGCGGCAGGCGTTGCCTGCCGCTCTTACAGCCGCTCCATCAGATAATCGGCGCTGCTGACGCTGAACGCGCCGGGCTCCTCGACGTTGAGCTGCTCGACGACCCCGTCGTCGACGATCGCCGACCAGCGCGAGCCGCGCTCGCCGAGCCCGAATTTCGAGCCGTCCATGGTCAATCCGAGCAAGCGGGCGAAATCGCCATTGCCGTCGGCCAGCATCGTCACCTTGCCGACCGCATCGGCCGATTCGGCCCAGGCCTGAAGCACGAAGGCGTCGTTGACGGCGACGCAGGCGACCTCGTCGACGCCCTTGGCCTTGAGCTCGTCCGCGCGCTCGACGAAGCCGGGAAGATGCCGGGCCGAGCAGGTCGGCGTGAACGCTCCGGGAACCGAGAAAAGAGCGACCTTGCGGCCGCGGAAATAGTCTTCGCTGTCGACCGGCTGCGGGCCTTCCGCGCTCGCCTTCACCAATATTGCCTTGGGAAGGCGCTCGCCCACGCTGATGCTCATCTCGGCTTCCTTTCGCTTCGTCGGTAAGATCGGCGCCGCCCTAGCAGCGCCTTTCCTCTCCGCCTATAGCTTCTCGGCGATGGACCAGCCGCCTTTCCTCTCGGGTCAGCTCCTCCTGGCCATGCCCGGCATCGGCGATCCGCGCTTCGAGAAGGCGGTCATCGCGATGTGCGTCCATGACGGGAATGGAGCGCTGGGCATCGGCCTCGGCCGTATCGTGCCGCGCATCAGCTTCCACGATTTGCTCAGCCAGCTCAACATCGAGCCGGGAGTCGCCCCCGACGTCGCCATCCATGCCGGCGGACCCGTCCAGCCGCAGCGCGGCTTCATCCTTCACTCGACAGACTGGGGCGGCGAGGAGACGATCGAAGTCGCGGGCCGCTGGGCGCTCACCGCCACCCTCGACATCCTCCGCGCCATCGCCGAAGGGCGCGGCCCGAGCCGCTGGCTCGCGGCCCTGGGCTATGCCGGCTGGGGGGAGGGCCAGCTCGAGGAAGAGCTGCGCGGCAACGGCTGGTTCGCCACCCCCGGCAGCGACGAGCTTCTCTACACCTGCGACGTCGACAATCGCTGGAGCGCCGCTTTCCTAAGCGCCGGAGTCGACACCAGGATGCTGACGGCAGATTTCGGCACGGCTTAATGCCGCCGATGTTGGGCCGGTCAGTTGCCGGGGTCACATTCCGGGGGCAGGGGACAGCCCTCCGGCGGCGGCGAGCAGTCGTCCGGCAATGGCAGCGGACATTCCGGCAAGGGCGGCGGCGGGGGCGGCGGATCGCAGAGCGTGATGTAACAGCGCGGGTCCGGGGGCGGGTCGGCGGCGAACACCGGGGCCGCCAGCAGCAGCGCGCCCGCAAGGGCGAAAGCGATCTTCTTCATGGTATCCCTTCTGTGGTCCCTCATTGGGTAGGAGTAGTGGACGCCCTACCCGTGTTAGTGTCAAGATCGGACGGAGGACGTCAATACTTCGACGCAACGACGCAACGAGTTCGTGCGGCTCCCCGACGCCTTTCGGTTTTTGCGTCCTCCCGAAGGCGCTTCTCGATCGCACTGCATCGTAGCGCCGTTGTGTCGTTGCGTTGAAAACTGAAGGTCGCGGCGCCTGCCGCTTGCGACGGGGTCGACCCCGTCCGACCTGAATGTGAATTCGCGGTCCATTTTTCCCTGCGTGACGAGGAACTTAACCATCTCCCGTCATCCTTCCCCAATCGACTCGTGAAACTCTCCGTGGCTCGCGGCGCGTGTGGATACGTCCGCGTGTGGAAGGGGACGGACAATGAAAAAAGGAGCCTTGAAAGGGGTGCTCGGCCTGGCGGCCGCGGCTTTGCTCTATGCGCCGCCGGCGTCGGCGGCGATGTCGTGCTGGGACGTGCATGAGACGGCGGCGGCCAAGATCCGCGACCTGCAGTCGCGGCTGATGGTGGCGACCTTGCGCTGCCGGGCGATGGGGATCGACGTTCTGACCGCCTATAACGATTTCGTTCGGATCAACCGTTCGACCCTCCAGGAGGCGAACGGGGTGATCAAGGCCCAGTTCGACCAGGGCTATGGCCGCGAAGGCACACGCTTCTACGACAGCTTCACCACCGCCATGGCCAATCACTACGGCGCCGACGCGACCAGCGACACGGTCTGCGAGGACACCGCCGCGGTCGCCGCCGAAGCGGTGGCGGCGGAAGGCGACGTGGCCCGGCTGGTCGACCTGGCCGACCGCACCGGCGGCTCGCCCGAGCTCCCCGGCGGAGTCTGTCCGATCACGCTCACGGCGCGCTGAAGACAGTGGCCTCGTCATTGCGAGGAGCGTCGCAACGAAGCAATCCAGGCTCCGGCGTCGGCGCCGCTGGATTGCTTCGCTTCGCTCGCAATGACGCTGGAGGTCACATATAAAGATATCTTTATATTTGCATTCGGGGGCGGTTGCGGCTAGAGCGCGACCCTGCGACCGCCCCCTCGTGCCGGCGGTCTTTTCTTTGCGACAGGAGACCGACGTGGCGACCCAGGCCCAGACCCGTTTTGACGATTATGTGATCCGCGACATCGGCCTCGCCGGCTACGGCCGCAAGGAAATCGAGATTGCCGAGACCGAGATGCCGGGCCTGATGGCGCTGCGCGAGGAGTTCGGCGCTTCGAAGCCGCTGAAGGGCGCGCGCATCACCGGCTCGCTCCACATGACCATCCAGACCGCGGTCCTGATCGAGACCCTGACCGCGCTCGGCGCCACCGTCCGCTGGGCCTCGTGCAACATCTATTCGACCCAGGACCACGCCGCCGCCGCCATCGCCGCGACGGGCGTGCCGGTCTTCGCCGTCAAGGGCGAGACGCTCGAGGAATATTGGGATTATGTCGAGCGCATCTTCGACTGGGGGAATGGCGAGACCTGCAATTTGATCCTCGACGACGGCGGCGACGCCACCATGTTCGCGCTCTGGGGCGCGCGCATCGAGGCGGGCGAGGACTTCCCGGCGCCGACCAACGAGGAAGAGGAGGTCTTCCAGGCCACCGTCCGCCGGGTCATCGCCAAGTCGCCCGGCTTCCTCACCAGGACGGTGCAGGCGATCAAGGGCGTCTCCGAGGAGACCACCACCGGAGTCCACCGCCTCTACGAGCTCAGCAAGCAGGGCAAGCTTCCGTTCCCGGCGATCAACGTCAACGACAGCGTCACCAAGTCGAAGTTCGACAATCTCTACGGCTGCAAGGAGAGCCTGGTCGACGCCATCCGCCGCGGCACCGACGTCATGCTCGCCGGCAAGATCGCCTGCGTCGCCGGCTTCGGCGACGTCGGCAAGGGCTCGGCGGCGTCGCTCCGTAACGGCGGCGCCCGCGTCATCGTCACCGAGGTCGACCCCATTTGCGCGCTTCAGGCGGCGATGGAGGGCTTCGAGGTCGTGACCATGGAGGAGGCCGCGCCGCGCGCCGACATCTTCGTCACCGCCACCGGCAATGCCGACGTCATCACGCTCGATCATATGCGGGCGATGAAGAACATGGCGATCGTCTCCAACATCGGCCATTTCGACAGCGAGATCCAGATCGGCGCCCTCCAGAACATGAAGTGGACCGAGATCAAGCCGCAGGTCGACGAGGTCGAGTTCCCGGACGGCAAGAAGATCATCGTCCTCTCGAAGGGCCGCCTCGTCAATCTCGGCAACGCCACCGGCCACCCGAGCTTCGTCATGTCGGCCAGCTTCACCAACCAGACGCTCGCCCAGATCGAGCTCTGGACCAAGGCGGAGACGTACAAGAACGACGTCTACGTCCTCCCCAAGCACCTCGACGAAAAGGTCGCCGCGCTCCACCTCGACAAGCTCGGCGTGAAGCTGACCAAGCTGACCGACAAGCAGGCGGCTATATCGGCGTGCCCCAGGAAGGCCCGTTCAAGCCGGACCATTATCGCTACTGAGTTGTCATCCCGGGCTTGACCCGGGATCCATGAACACCGCGCCGCGAGGATTTCCTCCCGCGCGTTCATGGATGCGGTATTTCGCCGCTATGACGAATCCACGGTCACTCCGTCGAGCCGGGCTTGATCCTCCAGAGGTGCTATCATAAATTGATACACCTGACCGGGAGGCGCGCATGCCGAACAGCTATTCGCTCGGAGCCCATTTCGAAGACTGGATCCAGCGCCAGGTGCGCAGCGGACCCTTTGCGTCCGCCAGCGAGGTGGTGCGCGAGGGCCTGCGGCTGATCGAGGAGCGCGACGCCGAGCGGGAAGCACGGCTGAAAGCGCTCAGGACAGAGATATCGCGCGGGCGGGACAGCGGCCCGGGCCTGCCCGCCGAAGAGGCTTTCGCCCGGGCGCGGGCGCGGATCGACGAGGTCGAGCGGACCGGTCGTTGAGGCGGCTGGAATTCTCGCCTGAGGCGACGGCGGACCTTGCCGACATCGGCGCCTACATCGCCAGGGACGATCCGAAGCGGGCGCGGAGCTTCGTCGAGGAACTGGAAGCCCGCTGTGCCGGCCTGACGGAATATCCGGACATGGGCCGGGCACGTCCAGAGCTAGCAGTCAACCTTCGCTCGAAGCCGCATGGCCATTACCTCATCTTCTACACGCCCGGCCCGGCCGTGGTGAGAATTGAACGTATCCTGCATGGGGCGCGCGATGTTGAGGTGGAGTTTGTCTCCGACTCGTGAACCTCCACGAGCATTATGTCATTAAACTTACCCTCGGGATGCGAGGTCTCTTATTTCAATTCGTACTTCCGTGTCAGTTGTACCGTCCAGAAGCAATATCCACCTCGGCCTGCATTCGCTCGGCCAGGCCCGCAGCGTCTACTCCTGGAATTTGTTCTACTATCATATTGAGTGCTCCTGGCCTGCTCGACCAGCGTGACAAGCAAAATTCTCAATGCGGCCAATTGAAATACGACGATCGCGAAACCAATAATCAGCACGGCGATGAGCATGGCAGGTTCCCTTAATTGTCAAACCGATCGGTGATCCGCTGTTTCGGCCACTCTCCGTCGCGGCGTGGGAGGAATGTCGGGGCGATCCAGTCGTTGCGCGTTACGTCAGACGCGATTTCGTGACCTTCGCGAGTAAGGTTCACGACGCGACGCATTTCAACGGAAACTGTCGTGACGAACCCCTCGCATTCGAGGCGATCCAGCAGCGTCTCGAGATCGCGCCCAGCTATGCTCAGTCCGATTTTCGCTAGCCAGCGATAAAGCAAACCGCCGTTAGCCACTCCGTTCAATTGTTCGAGCGCCTGCAACACCTCTCGCGCTTGTAACGAAAGGCGAATTTCCATCAGAGCATCGCGACTGTTTGTTTGGTTCGGCATAAGGGATCGTACCATCGAAGTTTCACGATGGGGAGAGGGTCAAACTAGAAGCGTTAGTGCGGTCGGTCGCACGCCTGCACAGCATCCCCAACAATGGGTCCAAAGTTCGAACGCCGCTTGCGCGGAAGGACCTGGAGATAGCTTTTTCGCAAGACCTGCGCGCAAATCCCTTTTAAAGCCCCTCCGAAACAGGCTGGAGGGATGCATGAAATATCGGGTGACGGCGGCGATCGCCGTGGTGCTGGCGGCCACTCAGTCGGGCGCTCAGGTTGCGCCCTCGCCGACTCCCACGCCGCCGGTCGAGGAAACCCAGGCGCCCGAGAATGAGGTGATCAACCCGGACCAGAAGCCGGCCAGCCCCCTTCCTCCCGCCGCCGCCCGGACGCCCGCCACCCAGCCCGACAAGCCGGCCAAATGGAACGTCAACGCCCCTCCGGGCATGACCACGCGGCAGGTTCCCATAAACGTCGACAACGGCACCTGGATGAACGTCGACGTTTCCCGCGACGGGCGCCTCATCGCCTTCGACCTGCTCGGCGACATTTACACCCTGCCGATCGCCGGCGGCACTCCGACCCGGATCGCCGAAGGCCTCGCCTACGAGCAGCAGCCGCGTTTCTCGCCCGACGGCCGCCGCATCGCCTTCACCTCGGACCGCGGCGGCGGCGACAATATCTGGGTCATGAACGTCGACGGCTCGGACAAGCGCCAGCTGACCAAGGAGGATTTCCGGCTCCTCAACCAGGCGACGTGGAGCCCGGACGGCCGCTTCATCGCCGCCAAGAAGCATTTCACCACCGGGCGCTCGCTCGGCACCGGCGAGGTCTGGCTCTACCACGTCTCCGGCGGCGGCGGCGTTCCGCTGGTCAAGAAGCCCAACGAGCAGCACCAGAAGGAGCTGGGCGAGCCCATCTACGCGCCCGACGGCAAGTCCATTTATTTCA
The DNA here is from genome assembly GCA_963850005.1 of uncultured Alphaproteobacteria bacterium. Classification (GTDB taxonomy): domain Bacteria; phylum Pseudomonadota; class Alphaproteobacteria; order Sphingomonadales; family Sphingomonadaceae; genus Allosphingosinicella. The sequence continues at coordinate 533,074 of CAWKJG010000001.1, read as the reverse complement.
CCCGCAACGTCACCCCCGGCGCCACCTTCCAATATGCGCAGGATTCGAACACCGACCTGTTCAACATCGAGCGCTACGAACTCGATACCGGCGAGACCACGACAATCGTCTCCGGCGCCGGCGGCTCGGTCCGGCCGACGCCGTCGCCGGACGGCCGGAAGATCGCCTTCGTCCGCCGCGAGCGGGCCCGGTCCAAGCTCTATGTGAAGGACCTCGTCTCGGGCGAGGAGCGCAAGATCTACGATGCGCTCGACCAGGACGTGCAGGAAACCTGGGCGGTGACCGGGGTCTATCCCAACATGGCCTGGACTCCGGACAGCGCAAGCGTCGTCTTCTGGGCCGGCGGCAAGCTTCGCCGGGTCGACGGCGACGGGAGCGGCGGCCGCGAGATTCCATTCCGGGTCAACGACACCCGAATCGTGATCGACGCTTTGCATCCGCAGGTCGAGGTCGCTCCGGACCGGTTCCAGACGAAGATGCCGCGCTGGGCGAGCGTTTCCCCCGACGGCCGCCAGGTGGTGTTCGAGACGCTCGGCAAATTGTGGATCAAGCCCGCCGCGGGAGGGGCCGCGCGCCGGCTGGTGAAGGGCGACGAGGCGGAGCTCGAGCTCTTCCCGTCCTGGTCGAGCGACGGCCGGACGATCGTCTTCGTCGGCTGGACCGACCGCGGCCTCGGCCGGATCCGAACCGTCGCGGCGGGCGGCGGATCCGCGCGCGAGGTAACGGCCCAGCCCGGCCATTACGCCCGTCCGCGCTTTTCGCCCGACGGCAGGACGATCGTCTTCGAGCGCGGGCAGGGGGGCTTCCTGACTTCGCCCCGCTGGTCCGAAAATCCCGGAATCTATCGGGTCGCCGCGGCAGGCGGAGCGCCGGTCCGGGTCGCCCGCGACGGCGCCGAACCCCAGTTCGGAGCGTCGAACGACCGCCTGTTCATGATCGTCGCCGCGGCGGGCAAGCGCCAGCTCGTCAGCACCGACCTCAACGGCGAGGCGAAGCACGTCCATTCGACCGGCGAGATGGTGAGCGACTACAAGGTCTCGCCGGACGGCCAATATGTCGCCTTCCGGCAGAATTATCAGGCCTTTGTGATGCCGCTCATGCCCGGCACCCAGGACGTCGCCGCCGACGCCAAGGGCGGCCCGCTTCCGGTGACCAGGGTCAGCGCGGTCGGCGCCGAGTTCATCCACTGGTCCGGGGGCGGCCGCAGGCTCCACTGGAGCACCGGTCCGACCGTCTACACGGTCGACACCGCCGCCTTGTTCGGAGCCGCTCCGCCGGCCGAGAACGCCCCCAAGTTCAAGCCGCCGACCAGCGGGCTTTCCCTTTCGATGGACGTCGCCGCCGATCGCCCCAGCGGCGTTGTCGCGCTCACCGGCGCCCGGATCGTCACCATGGCCGCCGCCGACGGCGGGATCATCGACGACGGGATCATCGTCGTCAGCGGCGACCGCATCGTCGCGGTGGGAAGGCGAGGGGAGGTGAGCATTCCGGCCGGAGCGAAAACGGTCGACATGACCGGCAAGACGATCATCCCAGGCCTCGTCGACGCCCACGCCCACGGGCCCCAGGGCCAGGACGACCTCATTCCGCAGCAGAACTGGTCCTCGATCGTCAATCTCGCCATGGGCGCGACGACGATCCACGATCCCTCGGCCCGCGCCGCCGAGATATTCGCCGCGTCCGAGATGCAGCGCGCCGGCAAGATCCTTGGCCCCGCGGATCTTCTCGACCGGCGAGATCGTCTACGGAGCCAAGTCGGCCGACGTCTATGCGGAGATCAACACTTTCGAGGACGCGCTCGCCCATGTCCGCCGGCTGAAGGCGCAGGGCGGGCACAGCGTCAAGAATTACAACCAGCCGAGGCGCGAGCAAAGGCAGATGGTGGTGGCCGCGTCGCAGCGCGAAGGCATGGAGGTCGTGCCCGAGGGCGGCTCGCTCTACACGATGGACATCACGCTCATCCAGGACGGCAACGCCACGCTCGAGCACAATCTGCCGGTCGAGCATTTCTACGACGACGTCGTCAGCCTGTGGACCCAGACGAAGACCAACTACACGCCGACTCTGGTCGTCTCCTATGGCGGGCTCGCCGGCGATCCCTATTGGCGCCAGCACATGGACGTCTGGAAGCACCCCTTGCTGTCGAGGCATGCGCCGCCGACTCTGCTCGCCGCCCAGAACGTCCGGCGGACGATGGCGCCGGAGGAGGATTTCGTCGACGACGACAATGCGCGCGAAGCCAAGAAGCTTGCCGACCGCGGAGTCCAGGTCGCGATCGGCGCCCACGGCCAGCAGTCCGGGCTGGGCCCGCATTGGGAGTTGTGGTCGTTCGTCCGCGGCGGCTGGAGCCCGATCGAGGCCTTGCGCGCCGGGACGATCGCGGCGGCGACCTCGCTCGGCTATGCCCGCGACGTCGGCTCGCTCGAGGCCGGCAAGCTCGCCGACCTGGTCGTGCTCGACGCCGATCCGACGGCCGACATCCGCAACAGCGACAAGGTGCACCGGGTCATGCTGGGCGGACGGCTCTACGATCCGGTGACGATGAACGAGGTGGTGACCGGCACCCGGGTCCGGGCGCCTTATTGGTGGGAAGCGAGCGGCGGCGGCGGCTAGAGCGTCGGATCTCAAAAGTGAATCGCGGGGGATTCCCTTTCGGGGTGGTTTGTGATTCACCGTGTTTGGAGGTGGATCATGGGCAAGCCGTATTCGGGGGATCTTCGCGAGCGCATTTATGGCGAGATATCGGGCGGCGGGTCTCGCCGGGCGGCGGCGCGCCGCTTCGGGGTGAGCGCGAGCACGGGGGTTCGGGTTGCGCAGCGCATGGCTCGGACGGGCTCGCTTGCGCCGGCGCGGCAGGGCCGCCCGCCCGGCGGCGGCAAGCTGGCGCCGCATCGCGAGCTTCTGATCGGCTGGGTGGAGTCGGACAAGGACATCACCATGCCCGAGCTCGCCGCCCGGCTGCTCGAGGCTCGGCAGGTGACGGTCGATCCCGCGTCGCTGTCGCGCTTCCTGCGGGTGGCCGGCTACAGCTTTAAAAAAAACGCTGCTGGCGAGCGAGGCCGATCGCGCTGACGTCGCCGAGGCGCGGCAGGCCTGGCGGCAGGACCGCCAGCCCCGGATGAGCCTCGAGCCGGAGCGGCTGGTGTTCGTCGACGAGACCGGCACGACCACCAAGATGACGAGGCTGCGCGGCCGGGCCCGCCGCGGCGAGCGGGTGAAGGCGAGCGCGCCGTTCGGCCACTGGGCCACCCAGACCTTCATCGCCGCTCTGAGATGCGACGGCCTCACCGCGCCGTGGCTCGTCGATCGACCGATGAACCGCAAGATCTTCGACACATGGGTCGAGACCCAGCTCGCCCCGACCCTCCAACCGGGAGACGTGGTCATCCTCGACAACCTCGCCTCGCACAAAAGCGAAAAGGCCAAAGCCATCCTCGAGGAACGCGGCGCCTGGCTCCTGTTCCTCCCGCCCTACAGCCCCGACCTCAACCCCATCGAAATGGCCTTCGCCAAGCTCAAGGCCCACCTCAGACGGATCAAAGCTCGAACCCTCGACGCCCTCTGGAGAGCCGTCGGCGATATATGCGGCCTCTACTCACCCGAAGAATGCTGGAACTACCTCAAAGCCGCAGGCTATGCGTCATGTTAACCGCACGATGCTCTAAAATCCTCTTCCAGAGCGTGGATCGTCCTTGATTGATCCGTCATTGCGAGGAGCGAAGCGACGAAGCAATCCAGGGACTGTGAGGCCGCGCTGGATTGCTTCGTTTCGCTCGCAACGACGGAGGGATTCGATGACCGGCGATCATGCTCGGCGCGTACGGCCTTCAGGCAGGTCCGGGTAGCATTCGAGGACGGGGCCGAGCGCCGCCTTCAGCGGCCCAAGCCACGGCTCGTAGGGCCGCCACGGCTCGAGACCGTCGCGGTTGATCGGACGGCGGACCTGCTCGGCGCTCGGCGTGCGCACCGCGCGGTCATTCTCGTGGAAACGCAGGCACGCTTCCTCGAACGGCAGGCCGGCATGGTCGAGCAGACTTCGGATTCCGGCCTCGCTGTCCTCGACCAACGCCTCGTGGAAGACTCGTTGGATTCGGCCGGGAACGACCTCGTCCATATGTCCGAGCATTCGTACATAGTCGCGATAATATCGGCCCATCTCGTCGAGGGAGAAAGCGGCCGGGTGTCCCTTCGCGAAATAGCGTTTGAAGTTGGACAGGCAGCAGCTCAGCGGATGCCGCCGGACATCGATGATCCTGGCATTGGGCAGGATGAGAAGAATGAATCCGATATCCGTCCAATTGTGCGGCATCTTGTCGATGAAGAACGGGCGGCTGCTCTTCCGATGCCTCCGCGCCCTTTCGAGATATTCCTCGCCCAGGGAGGCCAGCTGCGACCTGTCCAGCTGAGCGAGAAGCTCGGGATAGGAGGCGCCTTCCGGACTCCCTTCGCCGGTGAGCCGACGCACCAGGGCCGGGATGTGGGGCAGCTCGGACGTGCCCTCCACCATCGAATGGCTGGCCAATATCTGCTCGACCAGGGTCGAGCCGGATCTCGGCATCCCCAGGACGAAGATCGGGTCGGGGGCAGGGCAGCCCTGGTCGCGGCGCTCGGAGAAGAAGGCAGTCGTGAACAAACCGGTCGCTCGGCCGATCTCGTCGGTCAGGGTCCGGGGATCGTAGTCGAAGCTGGCCCGCTTCAGCCGGTTGCCCTCGGCCAGATGGCGGAAGCCGTCCTCGACCCGCCCTTCATCCTCACAGGCTTTGGCGAAGGCGAGATGGAGCTGTGGAGCATCGTGCCGTCCGGGCCGATCGGCGTCGAGAACCTCGGTCATGGCGCGGACGTCGCCTTCGTCGAAGGACAGGGTTCCGAGGTCCGCCAGGCCCCACCAGGCGTCGCCGCAGCTCCGTTCGATCCCGAGGGCCTTCCGGTAGGCGGCGGCGGCTTCGTCCGTCCGGCCGATCGTCCTCAGCTTGTGGGCGTAGCCGACCCACAGAGCCGCCGACCGGGGCTCGCGCCGGAGCAGAGCTTCCTGCAGGGCAACCGCGCGCTCATAATCCCCGAGCTGCTCGAGCACATTTGCCTTCATCATGAGAGCTTCCGCATTCCCCGGATCTTGTCGCCCGAACCCGTCGAGCGTCTCGCTCGCCTCGGCCAGGCGGGCCTGCGCGAGCTGAAGCCTCGCCAGCGCCAGGCGCGCCTGGGCATAAGCCGGTGCCCGGGACAGAACGTTCCCCAGAAACGCCTCGCTTCGGCTGTAGGCGCCGATCCTGAATCCGATTTCCGCGAGCATGACGATCGCCGCGCTGTCGGTCGGATGGCGCCGCAAATAAGGGAGCAACAGGTCCTCGGCCTGCTCCTGCCGGCCCTCGGCGAGCGCTCCCGCCGCTTGAACCAGGTCGGGGATCAGAGCCGAGGCGCTTATCGCCTCCATCTCCGCCCGCTGCGCCTCGTCATACCGCTCCAGTCGCCGCAACCCGGCCGCGAGCAGGCGCAGGGAATCGCCATGGGCCGATTCGGTCCGAAGGATGTCCCGAGCGCGCTCCACGGCGGCCGACGGATCGATGTGGAGCAGTCGCGACGCCTCGGCAAATTGCCGGTCCGTGCTGCTGTCGATACCTTGCAAGGTCGTTCGCGCCTGTTGGCCTGAGGGTTCCCGCGACGCCGGCTGCCGGTCGCGCGGTCGATCATAGGTCGGCGCCGCGGCCTTTGCCAACCGGGCTCATGGCGTTGAATCGGCGCTGGCTTTTCGAGTCCGCTGTGCAGGGTTTGCCCATCTTGGGATGAGAGGCGGCAGGCGTTGCGGGTTTGGCCCTCAAATGCTACAACATGTTGGAATATTTCTTTTCTTCAGGATGAGGATCGGCAGGATGCGGTTTTTAGCGGTGGTGGTCGTAGCTTCCTTGACCTGCACTCCGGCGTTCGCCGCCGACGAGACGGCACCGGCCCAGGAGAAGCGCTTCTGCAAGCGCAGCTCCAGCCTCGGCTCCCACCTTCGGCCGCCGAAGGTTTGCCGGACCGCGGCGGAGTGGAAAGAGATAGCGGATGCCGAGCGCACGGCGCAGATGAAGTTCCGCAATGACATCCGGGGCGGCGAGCGGCCTCCCCAGGGACTCAAGACCGGCGTTAACTGAGACTGGCCTTGGCGATCACCGTGTGCGCTGGCGCTCGGTGAGGCGCGGGCGCGGCCCCTTTCAGGAATAGCCGAGCAAGGCGCGCAGCCCGGGGGCGGCGAAGTCCACCAGGCGCCGCTGGGTTTCCGGCAATTCCTTGGGAAATTCGACGCTGAGTCCGGTCAGGTTTTCGCGCGCTGTGCCGCTTTGCTTGCGGTCCGAGCCGATCCGGACCCGCTGCTTCCAGTCCGCCGGGACGGGGTCGATCCCGCAGGCCCGGAAGAGGGTCTGGAAATAGGCTTCGGCCTCGGCACTGTCGAGATTCTTCAGAACGGCGGCCAGCTCTTCATAGCGAACCACGAACACGCCCGTGCCGAGCCAGGCCGCGGCATTGTTCGCATAGATGTCCGATAGAGGCGGCGCCTTCTGATAGACTCCGAAGATCATCAGGTTCAGGAGCGCCTCGACCGAAAGCGTTCCGCTTTTGATGTGGTCGATATTGCCGCCGAACTCCTCCGACATGAAGAAGCGCGCCCGCGCCAGGACCCAGTCATAGGGATCGCGCACCAGCAAGATCTGGCGAACGTCGGCAAGCTCGATCGCCGACGCGTCCGAGAACAGCAGATGGCCCCAGCTCAGATAGTTTTTCCTGGGATCGAAAGCCGCCAGATGCTGCTGGAGGTTCGGCCACTGGATGAACTGCGCGGAATATTGCTGCTCCACCGGCACGAACATCCGGACGATGTTGCGCAGCAGGTGGCTGCCGCTCTTCGGCACGCTGTTCAGGAACAAAGCCTGCTTCAGGGGTACCTGGCCGAAGCGCCGGTTCTCCTCGTTCAGCGTATCCGCCTTCACTCTCACGACGGGCATTTCGACCAGACCTGACTGGGCCGCGCGTGCCCGTTGCTGGGCCCGACGGGGCCCTCATAAAAAAGTGGGCGACGAGAAGGCCCGCCGCCCACCAGATCGGCGCCGGCCGGGGCTGCTTAGAAGCGCGCCTTAGCGTGCACGAACACCCTGCGGCCGATATAATCGTATTGCGACGAGAAGACCGAGTTGCCCACGGTCGTTATCTCGCCGCTGATCGTCGTCACGCGCGCCGGCTTGATGTTGAAGATGTTGTTGATGCCGAGCGTGAAATCGAAGTTCTTGAACGTCTTGGTCACCGAGGCCGCGTGGTAGAAGCGGGCCGGAGCGGTCACGTCGACGCAGAAGTTGCCGTAGAAGGGGCTGTTCTGCGTGCAGAGGCTGTCGTTGTTGGCGGTTTTATAATCTCCGACGTCCGAGGTGGCGCCGATGACATCGAGGCCGTAGAAGAACGACCAGTCGTCCTTGAGCGTCCATACCAGGTTGAAATCGCCCACATATTTGGGCTCTCCATCCTCGCCGTTGGTCGACACTTCCGTGCCCGCGAACAGCGCGACCGTATCCCTGAGCTGCCAGGTCATGCTGCCGGTCAGGCTGAGCTTGCCGAAGCGGCCGAGATCCTGGGTGATGTTGGCCGTCAGATCGATGCCGCGGTTACGCTGGCTGTTCACGTTGATGTAGCTGTCGCGGACTTCGGCGATGCTGAACTGCCCGACCTCGCCCGCCGGAGTACGCGTGAACAGGGAGCACAACGGATCGGTCGGGAAGAAGTCGGAGGTATAGCAGCCGTTGACGACGTTCGCCGCGCCCAGCTGGGAAATCTCGCCGTTCACCTCGATGTCGAAATAATCGAGGGCGACGCTGACCCGGGTCTTCGGAAGGAAGCCGAAGCGGGGGGTCAGGATGATGCTGGCCGTCTTCGAGGTCGAGGTCTCGGCCTCGAGGATGCCAATCCCGCCGCCGGTGAAGACCTGGGCGGTGATGGCGCCGCCCGCGAAGTTGCCGGGAATGCCGTCCGCCTGGCAATTGTCCTTCAGCTGCTGCGACGCGTTGACGTTGGTGGCGTATCGGATGCAGGGATCGATGTTGCGCTGCGCGGCGAAGGAGGACTGATCCGCGAGGAACAGCTCGAACAAGGCCGGGGCGCGGAACGACGTGCCGTACGATCCGCGGAACCTCAGCCAGTCCGTCACCTGCCAGTTCAGGCCGGCCTTGTAGGTCCAGTTGCCGTTGTCGCTATCCGTCACGCCGTCGGCGCGGGTGGCCTTGACATTGGTCACGCGTCCGGCCGCGGAGAGGGTAAGAGACTGGATCAACGGCGTATCGTGGATCAGCGGGATTTCAAGCTCCGCGAACGCCTCCTTGGTTACAGCGTGGCCGGCCGTGATTCCGGCGCCGCTCAGGCCCCAGCTGTTGTTGGCAAGCGTGACTTCGCCGGGAACGTCGTTGATCGAATCGCGCCGGGCGGTAACGCCGAAGGCGGCCGAGACCTTGCCCGCGGGAAGGCTGAACAAGGTGCCGGTCGTCGACAATTCCCCGCCCAGCTGGTTGTAGATGGTCTTGCCCCGTTCGCGCCCGAACAGGAAGTCGCGCTCGGCCGCGTTGAAGTCGCCGCGAAGGAAGCGCGGGTCGGTAAAGCTGATGTCGATGCAGGGAACCCCGCGAACGGCCGTGACCGTGCCGACGCAGGACGCGGTGCGGAAGTCCTGGGTGTCGACGGAATCGTCGAAGATGACGTCCGTCTCGTAAATCCCCTTCGAATGGCTGTACTGGCCGTAGGCGTCCCAGCTCCATCCGTTGAGGAAATCGCCGAAATCGCCGCGGGCGCCGAAGACTCCGCGGGTGTAATCGACCCTCTGGGACGTGCCGAAATGGTCGGTGATGGTGGTCGGGCTGATCAGCGCGCCCCCGGTGAAGCCGGGCGCGAACGGATCGCCGAAGCCCAGGCCGGCGAAGTCCTCGACATAGCCGAAGTTCCAGAACTGCCTGAAGCTGTTCTGCTCCGTCTTGCGGCGGTTGTGGAGTACTTCGGCGAACAGTTCGATATTCTCGGTGAGCTCGAACGAGCCCTGCGCGTAGGCGGTGTAACGCTCGATCTTCGGGCTGACGGTCGAGTTTTCGATGAACGGGTGGAACGCGTTCTCGACCGCGCGCGAGGCGGCGTCGTAGCCGACCGGGAAGAAGCCCGGAGGCGCCTGGAAGTGTCCCGGATCCCCCGAGAATGCGAGGGGCGGGATGAAGTTTTGCAGGTTGCCCTCATAGTTGAACTGCATGCGGGGGATCGGCCGGCCGTTGGCCGCGATCAGGTTCGAGCTGCCGTCGGCCGAATAATTGTAGGTATAGTCGTACAGCCAGACATGGCCCCACAAAGTGTCGTTGCACCTGTAGTTGCCCGTCCGCGGATCGACGAGGTCGGCGCGCTCGCGGCTGCCTTCGCGGAAGAGATATTCCTCGGGGCAGTTCAGATAGCTGCGGTCGCGGCGCTTCAGCTCGTTGCGCTTGAAATAGTCGACCGTGGCGATGAAATGGCCGCGTTCGAAGGTCTTGCCCCAGGTCGCGCTGGCCCGGTAATTCTCGCCGCCGCCCTGAAGCGGAACGGACGAGAAGCCGTCGAGCTCGAGACCGTCCGTGTCCCGCTTGGTGATGATGTTGACCACGCCCGCGACGGCGTCCGAGCCGTAGACGGACGAGGCGCCGGTCTTGAGGATCTCGAACCGCTCGACGACGGACAGGGGAAGCGCGTTGAGATCGAACGACGAAACCGCGCCGCGGGTGCCGGCCGGGCCGGCGCGCCGGCCGTTCAGAAGCACCAGGGTGCGCTCGGCGCCGAGGCCGCGCAGCGAGATGGTCGAAGCGCCCTGGCCGCCGTTGGTGACGAAGTTGGACGAGATGGCGGACGTGATCTGAGAGGAACCGGCGGCGATCGGGGACGATTGCAGAACGTCGGCGGTATCGAGCTGGCCCTGCCGCTCGGCGAGCTCGGTATCGATGATCGCGACGGGATCGGGGCTGTTGAATTCGTTGCGCCGGATCCTCGAGCCGGTCACGGTGATGACTTCGCCCTCTTCGGTCGCTTCGACCCGCTGGGGCAATGTGGCGATGTCGCCCGACGTCGCGGCGGGGTCCTCGGCCTGCGCGGCGGGGTCTTCCTCCTGAGTCCCGGGGGTTTCCGTACCGGGCGCGCTCTGCGCGAAAGCAGGGCTCGACATTGCGAGGGCCGCCCCGGCAAACGCGAACGACCGGAGTGAGCTCGTTCCGAGCAGAGCAAGTTTGTTCATGCGGATCATCCCCCACAGATATCGCCGTTCAGGCGAGGTTATGGTCATTGAGTGATCCGAAAGGCTCCGGCACGCAACCAATTCCCGGATATGGTTCAAAATTCGCGAAGATTGTCGCGACTTTGCAACAGTGGGGCACGGCCGGCACGGCTCTCTCGCTTTCATCGGCGCCACCCGCTTTCGCAAGCAGGCCGCCGCGTCTAGACAGGCGCCCATGCTGACCCTCGCCCCGACCGAAGCCGCATTGCTGGGCCTGTTTTGCGGCTTCTGGCTGGCGATCGGCCTGTGGGCCACCCTGCGCGGATCGCGGCGGGCCGCCGCAGCCTCGGTGGAGATGCGCAAAGCCGCGAGCGCCGCCGCCTTGCTCGAGGCCGCTCCGGACCTGCCTCTTCTCGTTTTCCGGGACGGACGGGTCGAGGCTCCGGAGCGGGTCGGCCTCGCTTTCGGCCTGGACCGGGCACCGCAGCGCCTTTCGGATCTGGGCGACATCCTCGGCGAGGAGGACCGGGAAACGCTCCTGGCCGAGATCGAGGCGGCGGCCGCGACGGCAGGCGGCTTCGTCCTCTCGCTCAGCCCGGCGGGTTCCGCCCGGGTCTACCGGCTTCGCGGCGGACCGGCGCCGCCCTCCTACCCGGCCGGCACGATCCTCCTCTGGCTCACCGACGCGACGACGAGCGAGGAGGAGATGGCGGCGCTTCGCGAGCGTAGCGAACGGCTCGCCGCGGCGCTCGACGCCTTGTCCGGCCTGATCGAGGCCGCGCCTTTCCCGATCTGGCATCGCGGGCCCGATCTTCGCCTCGCCATGGTCAACAGCGCCTATGTCACCGCGGTCGAGGCCGAAGACGGCCGCGCCGTGATCGAAGGCGGGCTGGAGCTGGTCGACGACGGCGAGGAAGGCGCGATCGCCGAAGCCGCCGCGGTCCGACAGAGCGGCCAGCCCAATGCCCGCAACGTGCCCGCAACGGTCGGCGGCGAGCGGCGGATGATGCGCGTGGTCGAGGTGCCGCTGGGGGAGGCGGGGGTCGCCGGCTATGCGATCGACGTCGAGGACCGCGAGCAGGCGCGCTCCGAGCTCGCCCGTTTCGTTCACGCCCAGCGCGACATGCTCGACCGGCTGTCCGCCGGAGTCGCCCAGTTCGCCCGCGACCGCGGCCTCATCTTCTCGAACCAGCCCTTTGCGCGACTGTTCGCTCTGAGGCCCGATTTCCTCGCCGACCGCCCCGAGTTCAATCGCCTGCTCGACGCGATGCGCGAGACCGGCCACCTGCCGGAAGTGCGCGACTATCCGGAGTGGAAGAAGGAGCATGACCGCTGGTTCACCGGCGGGCTCGCCGCCGAGGAGGAGGATTGGCTGCTCCCCGGCGGCCGCCACTTGCGGGTGGTCGCCCAGCCGCTCCCCGACGGCGGGCTTCTGCTCATCTTCGAGGATCGCACCGAGCAGCTCCGCCTGGCCTCGGCGCGCGACACTCTGCTCCGGGTCCGAACCGCGACCTTCGACAATCTGTTCGAGGCGATCGGAGTTTTCGCCTCGGACGGGCGCCTCCACCTCTGGAACAACCGCTTTCGCTTATTGTGGGAGTTTGACGAAGAGCAGCTCGCGGGCAATCCGCGAATCGATGCGCTCACCACCCATATCGGCCGGAAGCTCAGGAATTCGAGCCACGCCGCCCTGGTCCGCGAGCTCGTCCGGAGCGCCACGGTCGAGCGCAAGCAACGGACCGGCCGGGTCGCCTTCACCGACGGGCGCGAGTTCGAGTTCGCGGCGGTTCCGCTCCCCGACGGCAACGCCCTCTTCACCATGCTCGACGTCACCGCCAGCCGAACCGTCGAGGCGGCGCTGAGGGAGCGCACCCAGGCGCTCGAGCAGGCCGACCGGCTCAAGACCGCCTTCGTCTCCAACATCAGCTACGAGCTGCGCACCCCGCTCACCTCGATCGGCGGCTTCGCGGAGATGCTCGCCGGCGGCTATGCCGGCGAGCTCGCTCCGACCGCCACCGAATATGTGACGGCGATCCTGGAGTTGGTCGCCCGTCTCGGCGCCCTGATCGACGACGTGCTCGACCTCACCCAGAGCGACAGCGGCAGCCTTCTGCTCGCCGAGGACAAGGTCGACCTCGCCAGGCTTTGTGCCGAGGCAGCGGAGGGGTTCCGCGACCAGGCGGCGAAGAAGCACATCGATTTCGCGGTGGAGATCGAGGCCGGCGCGGGCTCGATCGCCGGCGACCGGGCGCGTCTTCGCCAGGCGCTCGACAACGTGCTCAAGAACGCCCTCGCTTATACCGACCAGGGGGGACGGGTCCTTCTCCACGCCGCCGGCAACCGCAAGGCGGCGGCGATCACCGTCTCCGACAATGGCCGGGGCATCGCGGCGGCCGACCAGTCCGCGGTCTTCGACCGCTTCTCCCGCACCGCCGAGCCGCGCGCGCGACGGGGCCGCGCTCGGTCTCGGCCTGCCGCTCGCCAGGCAGTTCGTCGAGGCGCATGGCGGAACGATCGAGCTGCTTTCGGAGCCGGGCGAGGGCACCACCGTCACGCTTCGCCTGCCCCGGAAGCGCTGATGCGCCTAAACGGGCCGGAGGCGACCGAGGCGCTGGGCCGGCGACTGGCGGGGCAGCTTCGCTTCGGCGACGTCGTCGCCCTGTTCGGCGACCTCGGCGCGGGCAAGACCACGCTGGCGCGCGGAATGCTCGCCGGCCTCGGCCATAAGGGCGAGGTCGCCAGCCCGACCTTCCCGATCGTCATTCCCTACGACACGCTTCAGCTGCCGGTCTGGCACGTCGATCTTTATCGGATCGAGGATCCGGCGGAAATCGAGGAGCTGGCGCTCGACGAGGCGCTCCAGGACGGGGCGCTGATCGTCGAATGGCCCGAGCGGATGGGGCGCGCCTTGTGGCCGCATTCGCTTCGCCTCACCTTGAGCCCGCACGGGGAGGGAACCCGCACCTTGACAGCCGGGGTGCCCGCCGCTTGGGAGGCGCGATGGCCCCCCCGATGATTTCCGCCCGCAGCGGCGCCTGACTTCCTCGCAGAGCATGGCTGGGGCGGCGCCGAGATCCGGCCCCTGGCCGGCGACGCCAGCTTTCGGCGCTATTTCAGGATCCATCGAGCCGACGGCACGACCGCGGTGCTGATGGACGCTCCGCCCGAGCATGAGGATATCGGGCCGTTCCTCGGAGTTGCCGGCCATTTGCTCGACCGCGGCTTCTGCCCGCCGCGCCCGCTCGCCGTCGACCGCGGGAAGGGCCTGCTCCTGCTCGAGGATTTCGGCGACGACCGGGTCGGCCCGCTGCTTCAGCGCGAGCCGCACCGGGAGCGGGAAATCTATGAGAGCGCCGTCGATATCCTCGCCCGGCTTGGCGGCGCAGCCGGCCCCGGCCGATCTGCAACCCTATGACGGGCCGGCAATGGAGCGCGAGGTCGGCCTTTTTCCGGACTGGTACGTCCCGGCGCTCGAGATAGACATAGACGAAGCCGCCTTCCTTCCCGCCTGGCGCCGGGTGTGGGGCGACGTGCTGCGCGTCGTCGAGGAAAATCCGGTGCTGGTCCTTCGCGACTATCATGCCGACAATCTGATGGTGCTGCCGGACCGGTCCGAGCTCGGGCTTCTCGACTTCCAGGACGCTCTGGCGGGTCATGCCGCCTACGATCTCGTCTCCTTGCTCCAGGACGCGCGCCGCGACGTGTCGCCGGAACTCGAGGAGGCGATGATCGACTTTTACTGCGAGCGCGCGAACGTCGCCGACCGGCCGCTCTTCCGCGCCCATTACGAGGTGCTGGGCGCCCAGCGTAACACCAAGATAATCGGAATCTTCACCCGGCTCTGGAAGCGCGACGAAAAGCCCTTCTATCCGACCATGCATCCGCGCATCTGGATCTATCTCGAGCGGAACCTCGCCCACCCTGCGCTCGCGCCCGTCCGCGCCTGGTTCGACGCCAACGTCCCGGCGGACTATCGCGGCGACGCCTGCCTGAGGAAAATCTACGCATGAACCGTCAGCGCAGGCCGCTCGCGCTCCGACCCGTGCCCAGCGGAGACGTGCCGAGGACGGCGATGGTCATGGCCGCGGGCCTCGGCAAGCGCATGCGCCCGCTCACCGCGACCCGCCCGAAGCCCCTGGTCGAGGTCGCGGGCAAGCCGTTGCTCGACCATTGCCTCGACCGGCTCCGCGCCGCCGGCGTCGAAAAGATCGTGGTTAACGTCCATTACCTGCCTGACGCGCTCGAAGCTCATCTAAATAATCGAGTTCAAGGCTTTGAAATCGCTGTGTCAGATGAGCGATCCTTATTGCTTGAGACCGGTGGGGGAATGGTCAGGGCGCTGCCCCTGATCGATGCCGACCCCTTCCTCGTCGTCAATAGCGACAATCTGTGGATCGACGGCCCGGTCGACTCGCTGCGCCTGCTCGCCTCGAACTGGGACGAGGCTCGGATGGATGCGCTGCTTCTGCTCGTCCCGCTCGCCCGCGCCCATTGCCACAAGGGACAGGGCGATTTCCACATGAGTTCCGGAGGAGTTTTGAAGCGCCGCAAGCCGGGCTCAGTCGCCCCATTCGTCTATACGGGCGTGCAGATGGTGTCGAAACGCCTGCTCGAGGGGGAGATTCCGGACGGGCCCTTCTCGACCAACCTGCTGTGGGACCGCGCCATCGCCAAAGGCCGCCTGTTCGGGGCGGCCCATGAAGGCCTCTGGTTCGACGTCGGCGCTCCGGCCAATATCCGCCAGGCCGAGGAAGTGCTTGGGCTCGCCTGAAGCGGCGGCTAACCTTGAGCCCGTGACCTCCGCCCGCCCCAGCGTCTTCACCATTCCGCCGCACCGCGCCTTCGCCGACGCGCTCGCGGCGGGGCTGGTCGCGCGCTTCGGCCGCGGCGACATGGGGCTTGCGCAGGGCATCGTCCTCGTCCCCAACAACCGCGCGGCCCGAGCCGTCGCCGACGCCTTCGTCCGGCGCTCGGGGGGAGGGCTGCTTCTGCCCCGGCTGGTGCCGGTCGGCGACCCCGAGCTGGACGAGCGCATCGGCGGAGCGCTGGAGCCGCTGGGGGAGGGGGAGGATCTGCCGCCCGCGGTCGAGCCGCTCGAGCGATTGTTCCTGCTTGCGCGCCTCGTTCAGCAGCATGTCGGAGGGATCGACGCGGCCGAAGCGCTGCGCCTCGCCGAGGATCTCGCCCGAACGCTCGACCAGCTGCTCGTCGAAGGCGTCGATCCGTCCAGCCTGCGCGGTTTCGCCGCCGATCTTCCCGATCTGTCGCTCCACTGGCAGGCGTCGCTGGAGCGGCTCGGGGTCATTCTCGACCAATGGCCGCGGCTGCTCGCCGAGCGGGGCCGGATCGACCTCGCCGACCGGCGCAATCGGCTGCTCGCGGCCGTGGCCAGACGCTGGCGGACGTCCCCGCCCGCCGGCTTCGTCGCCGCCGCCGGAATCACCAGCGCCGCGCCCGCTTTGGCCGGCCTCCTGCGCGTGATTTCCCGCCTCGACGACGGCCTCGTCGTCTTCCCCGGCCTCGAAATCGCCATGGCGCGCGACGAATGGGACTCGCTCGGACCTCACGAACCGGACGACGAGACCGGATTTCGGAAGCGCCCGGTCGAGACCCACCCGCAATTTCACCTCAAGCTGCTCCTCGACCGGATGGGCGTCGGCCGCGGCGAGGTGGAAAGGTGGCGGTGGGGCGGGGGCAGGGACGCCCCGGCCGTCCGAAGCCGTGCCATCGCCAACGCGATGAAGCCGGCCGCCTTTACCGACCGCTGGCAGGATCTGCGCCCTGCCGAACGGCGCCTCACCGGAGTGCGGGCGCTCGAGCTGGCCGACCCGGCCGAGGAAGCCCAGACGATCGCCGTCGCCCTTCGCGAGGCGCTGGAAACCCCCGGCCGCACCGCCGCTCTGGTGACTCCCGACCGCAACCTCGCCCGGCGGGTCTCGACCCATTTGCGGCGATGGGGAGTCGAGGCCGACGACAGCGCCGGCCGGCCGCTCTCCCAGCTCGCGCCCGGCACCTTGCTCCTCGCCCTCGCCGCCGCGGCGGCGGAGCAGTTCGCGCCGGTGCCGCTCCTGGCCTTGCTCAAGCACCCGCTGGTGATGAAGGGGGAGGGACGGCTGGACTGGCTCGACGGCGCCCGGGCGCTCGACATCGCCTTGCGGGGGCCGAGGCCGCCGGCGGGGCTGAACGGCATTACCGAGCACCTCTCCGACCGGAGCGGACGCGATTCCGAGCGGCGCGAGCGCGCCCTGGCCTGGTGGAAACGCGTGGCACCGCGACTCCGCGCGCTGGAGCGCGGCTTCCGGGTCGAGCGCGCGGCGCTTCCCGCCTTGCTCGGCCTGCTCCGGGAGTCGGCCTCGGAGCTCAGCGGCGACGCCGCCTGGGCGGGCCCCGCCGGCCGCGCCGCCGCCGAGCTTCTCGAGGCCGCCGAGCCCGCCTCGACCCACGGTCCGGCCCGACTCGCTCCGGCGAGCCTTCCCGCCTTGCTCGAGCAGCTCCTCGCCGGAGTGGCGGTGCGCCCGCCTTACGGCCAGCATCCGCGCCTGTTCATCTGGGGATTGATCGAGGCTCGGCTGCAATCGGCCGACCTCGTCATCCTCGGCGGGCTTAACGAAGGCGTCTGGCCGCAATTGCCGACCCCCGACCCCTGGCTCGCGCCCCGGGTCCGGCGCGAGCTCGGACTGCCCAGCCTCGAGCGCCGGATCGGCCTCGCCGCCCACGATTTCGCGAGCGCGCTGGGCGGGCGCGAGGTTCTCGTCACCCGCGCCCGCCGCGACGCCCGCTCGCCGGCCATCGCGTCGCGCTTCTGGCTGAGGCTGGAGGCGATGACCGCCGGGATCACCCGCTCGCCGCGGCACCGAAGCTGGGCGCGCGCGCTCGACCGCCCCGCCGCCTTCCGTCCGGCCGCCCGCCCGGCGCCACGCCCGGCCGTGAGCGATCGGCCGCGCCACATCGCCGTCACCGACGTCGACCGGCTCAAGGCCGATCCCTTCGCTTTCTACGCGCGCAAGATGCTGGCCTTCGCGCCGCTCGACCCGATCGACGCCGATCCGAGCGCGGCCTGGCGGGGAAGCGCGGTGCACAAGGTGCTGGAAGCGTGGATGAAGGAAGATCGATGCGAGCCTTCGCGGCTCAGGCCCCGCGCCGAGGCCCTGCTCGGCGACTCGGCCGCCCATCCGCTGATGCGGGCGCTCTGGCAGCCGCGCCTGCTCGAGGCGATCGACTGGATCGCGGCCGAGATGGCGAGGAACCTCGCTTCGGGCCGTCGCCCCGAGGCCGCCGAAGCGAAGGGGAAATGCGAGCTGGACGGAATCACCCTGCACGGCGAGGCGGACCGGATCGACCGCCTGGCCGACGGAAGCCTCGCCATCGTCGACTACAAGACCGGTACCCCGCCCGGGCCCAAGGCCGTGGCCGAGGGCTATGCGATGCAGCTCGGCCTGCTCGGACTGATCGCCGAGCGCAAAGGTTTCGAGGGAATCGAGGGCGTTCCGGCCTGCTTTGAATATTGGTCCTTAGCCCGAAAGGCCGGCAGGCTCGGCTATGTCGCGAGCCCCGTCACCAGCCGGGGCGGGATCGACGTCGCCTTGTTCACGACGATGGCCGCCCGCAACTTCCTCGGTGCCGCGGCCCGCTGGCTGACCGGCGACGAGCCGTTCACGGCGAAGCTCCATCCAGAACATGCCCCTTACGGGGATTACGACCAGCTGATGCGCCTCGACGAATGGTATGGGCGCGAGGTCTAGGATCAGGACGTCATCCCGGCTTCTTGACCCGAGGTCCCGGCTTTCGCCGGGATGACGATAAGTCGCCTAGCCCCGCTCGCCCGCCCGCATCGCCAGCTGGACGCGACGCGCGTGGGTGGCCTTGGCATGTCCGGAGCCGCCCTGCCGGCAGCGGTCCTGCACGGAGGCCGAGCAACGCGGATAGGCGCCGGCGGCCTCGGGCGCGACGGCGATGCGCGGTTTCGGCTTGGCGGGCGTGGCGACCACGGGAGCGGCGCCCGTGGGCGCTTCGGCCGCGACCACCGAGTTGAGCTCACCCCCGGGCGCGACGCTCGCGGTCGTCGAGGGCGGCGTGTTGGCGGTGGCGAGGAGCAGACCCCCTGCGGCCAGGATCAGTCTCTTCATTCGGCTCTCCCTCTTCGGCGGCTCGGGGCTCGGCGCCGTTTCGCGTCAACAGCTTACCACCGGAGGCTCGGTACTTCTACCGTGACGTCATGACGTCATGCAGTCGCTCGCGGTCGAAGAGCGAGCGGACCTCCATCCTGAGCAACCGACGTTGCCAGACCGGCCATTGCCGCCGCCAGCGGCGCATATCGTTTTGGCCCGCACCGAGAGTATGCAGCTCGCCGTCCGCCTCGCGAAGCAATGCGCGCGCCGACTCTCCGCCGGGAATGGCGAAGCGTTCGTCAATCGCGCCGAGCTGCGAGCGCGCGGCGGCGATCAGCAGCCGCCGGGTGTCGCCGGATTGGACCGCCGCCAGCCTCGCGGCTTCGTCCACCAAAGCCAGGCGCGAGGCGAGGGTCACCCGGCGGCCGCCACGCCCGCAGGAGGCGGGTCGCAGCGCCCGCACATAGGCCGCGAGCCCGTCAATTATGGCCGGATCCGGATCCGGCCCGTCGAACTCCTCGGCGACGAGCCCGCGAATGAAGGTCTCGAGCGCTCCGCGCGGGTCCTGCGGCACTTTCAGGGCCTCGCGCGGCCCGCCCAGGTCCGGGATCGGCCTGGGATTGAAAAGGCCGTCGCCGCGGTGGCTGCTCATCAGCGAGGCGGTGACGTCGGCCGTGCCGGGCGGGCCGGACAGGCCGGGGAAGAGGAAGTCGGGATTGCCTCGGCCGTTGCGGTGACAGCTCGCGCAGCTGAGGCCCGCCCGAGCCGCCTGCCCGCCGAGCAGCAGCGGCGCCCGGAAGGCGATTCGGCCGATCTCCGCCCGCCGCCGCTCGGCGGGATCGGCCGGCGGGGCGAAGCATTCGGGCGGTTCCCGGGTGAGCCCGGCATAAACCGAGTCCGGCGCCAGCCATCGCGCCTCGCGGACCGGCAGCGTCGGGCCGTCGGCGGCACCGGCCAGGAGGGCGAGGGGGAGGGCGCTCAGGAAGCGCGCGAACGCGCGGCCTGGATCCATCGCCTGAGCTCGTCGGCCTCGGCGCAGCCGAAATCGCAGCCGATTTCGAGCTTGGCCAGCATCCGCTCGGCGCCCTCGAGGTCGCCGCGCTCGGCCATCAGCTCGCCATAATATTCGGTCGCCCCGCGATGGTCCGGGGCGGCGGCGAGGGCGGCCCGATAATGTTGCTCGGCGATGTCGAAGCGGCGGAGCTTGCGGTTGGCGAAACCCAGATAGGTGAGCACGTCCGGATGCGGCCCGAAGGTCGCGCGAGCCGAATTCAGGGCCTCGATCGCCTGTTCATAGCGGCCCTCGTTGATCAGGCCGACGGCGTCGAGATAGAAGCGGTCGCCGGCGGCGGCGCTGGCGAAGAGCAGGCTCGGCCGGGTCTCGAGCCGCGCCTGGGGCGGGGTTCCGATCGCGGCGGTGAGCGCGTCGACGGCGCGGCCGATCTCCGCCGCCTTGGCGCAGGCGCCGGCGCATTTCGCCTGCATCGCCTTCAAAGCGGCCAGCTGGGCGTCGGCTTTCTCCTTCTCGCCGAGCTTGGCGTAGGTGACTCCGAGCTCGCGCACGGCACCGACCAGCTCCTTGTCGGCCTTGACCGCGCGCTCATAATATTTTCGCGAGTTCTTGAGATCGGCGAGCCCCGCGGCGGCGAGGCCGGCAAGGTAATTGGTGTTGGCGTCGCGCGGCGCGACCCGGAGGACCTTGTCGAAGGCCTTCCTCGCGTCCTGGAAGCGATTGGCCTGAAGCGCCTCGATCCCCGAGCGATATTCCGCGGCCGGATCGAAGTCCGGAGCGGTCGTGCTCGGGCTGCTGTCGGACGAGCCTCCCGACCCGCCTCCGGGATTGGCGACGAGCGCCGTGGCTCCGGCCAGCAAGACGGCCGCAAGCAGCGTCAAACGCGAAACCCTGTCCATTGTCGCGCTCCCCTCCAAAAGACGGGAGGGGTCATATCACGGATGCCCGGCCGCCCAAAGCAAAACGCCCCGGCGGGGAGGCCGGGGCGTCTGATCCGTCTTTGCGAGGAGCGAAGCGACGAAGCAATCCAGCGGGGGGAGCGCAGGACTGGATTGCTTCGCTTCGCTCGCAATGACGGCCTAGCGGCAGCGCTTGCGGCTGCTGATCACGTTGCGCTGGACGTGGCGGCCGAGCAGGGCGCCGACCGCGGCGCCGAGCACGGTGCCGGTGGTGCGGCTGCGCCCGCCGTCGAGCGCGCGTCCGGCCAGAGCGCCCGCCGCGCCGCCGACGATGAGGCCGGTGGTGCCGTTGGACTTGCGGCAATAGGTGCGGCCGTCGGAGCCGCGCCAGGTCTTGCCGTGATAGCTGGATGTCTGAGCGAAGGCCGGAGCGGCCGGAAGCGCCGGGACGGTCAGGGTGGCGGCCGAAAGGGCCAGGACGAGGGTACGCATGACAAACACTCCTTGGTCGATGAAGGAGGGTCTAGCGTGAGTCCCTTGAGCCCCGCCTGAACCTGGATGAAAGGCGAGGTTCAGGCTTTATCCCAAGAGTTTAGCGGTCGCTCTTGCGCTTCTTGGCGTAAAGCAGGGCGGCGACGATCGCCGCCGAGCCGATTCCGATCGCCGCGCCGGTTACGAGATTCCGGGTCCGCTTCGAGCCTTCGGCGCCGGCGCCCTGGCCCTTGTCCTCGCTCCCTTCGGCGGCCTCGCCAACGGCGGCGTCTTTCGGGTAGGAAGGCTTGCGGGACATGAAGCGGCTCCGTCGGTTGCTCGGCTTCCTCTAATCGCGGGCGCGCCGCTCCGCCAGCCCGGCGGCTTGATTTAACGAAGGTCCCCCGCTACAGGCGCGCCATCCCACATGCAGGGTCATCATACCGGTGCCCGCCCAGCGCAAGCGAAGGCGGGTCTCTCGGCCCTGCAGAGGCATAACCGGAAGGAGACTTATTATGGCGTCCACCGACGTCACCATGCAGCAATTGCTCGAGGCCGGAGCGCATTTCGGCCACCAGACCCACCGCTGGAACCCCAAGATGAAGCCGTACATCTTCGGCGACAGGAACGGGGTCCATATCATCGATCTTTCGCAGACCGTGCCGCTGTTCGCGCGCGCTCTCGATTTCGTCCGGCAGTCGGTCGCCGCCGGCGGCAAGGTGCTGTTCGTCGGCACCAAGCGGCAGGCGCAGGATCCGATCGCCGAGGCGGCGCGCCGCTCGGGCCAGCATTTCGTCAACCATCGCTGGCTGGGCGGAATGCTCACCAACTGGAAGACCATCTCCAACTCGATCCGGCGCTTCAAGAGCCTCGAGGAGCAGCTTACCGGCGACACCGCCGGCCTCACCAAGAAGGAGGTGCTCCAGCTCACCCGCGAGCGCGACAAGCTCGAGCTCTCGCTCGGCGGAATCCGCGAGATGGGCGGCCTTCCCGACGTCATCTTCGTGATCGACGCCAACAAGGAGGAGCTCGCGATCAAGGAAGCCAATGTGCTCGGCATCCCGGTCGTCGCCATCCTCGATTCGAACGTCAGCCCGCAGGGCATCGCCTTCCCGGTCCCGGGCAATGACGATGCCAGCCGCGCCATCCGCCTCTATTGCGACGCCATCGCCGACTCGGCTCTGGCCGGCAAGTCGGGCGGCGCTCAGGCGCGCGGCGAGGATATCGGCGCGATGGATGCCCCGCCGGCCGAAGCGGCGCTGGCCGAAGCCTAAGACAATGGTGTCCCGGCGAAGGGCACCCATCAAAGTACGACTTTGATGGGACCCAGGGCCGGGGCCCGGTTTTTGACGGGCTGGGCCCCGGCCTTCGCCGGGGCGCGCCACCAACAAAAGGATCAATGAAATGGCTGAGATCACGGCCGCCACCGTCAAGGAACTGCGCGAGCGCACCGGCGCCGGCATGATGGATTGCAAGAAGGCGCTGGGCGAGACCCAGGGCGACATGGAAGCGGCGATCGACTGGCTTCGCGCCAAGGGCCTCGCCGCCGCCGCCAAGAAGGCCGGCCGAACCGCCGCCGAAGGCCTGGTCGGAATTGCCGTCGAAGGCAATCGCGGCGCCGTCGTCGAGGTCAATTCAGCGAGACCGACTTCGTCGCCAAGAACGAGCAGTTCCAGGAATTCGTCCGCACCGTCGCCGGCCTCGCCCTCCAGGGCAGCGGCAACGTCGAGGGCCTGCTCGCCGCGCAATGGCCCGCCGGCGGCACCGTCGAGGAGAAGCTCACCGCCAACATCTCGACGATCGGCGAGCACCAGGCGCTCCGGCGTTCGGCCGTGCTCCAGGTCAGCGACGGAGTTGTCGTCCCCTACGTCCACAACGCGGTGGTCCCCGGCCTCGGCAAGATCGGCGTTCTCGTCGCGCTCGAGGGCGCCGGCGACAAGGCGGCGCTGGCCACGCTCGGCAAGCAGCTCGCGATGCACATCGCCGCGGCCAATCCGCTGGCTCTGACCGGCGAGGCGCTCGACCCCTCGCTGATCGAGCGCGAGCGCGCCATCGCCGGCGAGAAGGCGGCCGAGAGCGGCAAGCCCGCCGACATCGTCGCCAAGATGGTGGAGGGCGCCATGGCCAAGTTCCGCAAGGAAAATGCGCTGATGAGCCAGCTCTTCGTCATGGACAACAAGACCAGGGTCGAGGACGTCATCGCCGCCGAGGCCAAGCGCACCGGCAGCCCGATCGCGCTCAACGCCTATGTCCGCTTCCAGCTCGGCGAAGGCATCGAGAAGAAGGAAAGCGATTTCGCCGCGGAGGTCGCCGCCGCTTCGGGCGTCGGCAAGCCAGAGCCCGCGAACGCCTAACCCTGCTTGGCAGGGTGGCGCGGCCTTATTAAGGTGCGCCACCCTGCCGTTTTCTCCCGCCGATCGGACCCGAAAGCCCATGCCGCGCCCGCGCTTCAACCGGATCCTGCTGAAGCTTTCGGGCGAGGCTTTGATGGGGGAGGGGGCGTTCGGGATCGATCCGGACACCACGTCGCGGCTGGCCGGCGAGATCGCCGCGGCGATTCAGGCCGGCCATCAGCTGAGCATCGTCGTCGGCGGCGGCAACATCTTCCGGGGCCTTGCCGGCGCCGCCAAGGGCTTCGACCGGGCGAGCGCGGATTATATGGGCATGCTGGCGACGGTGATGAACGCGCTGGCCCTCCAGAACGCGCTCGAGAAGATCGGCGTCGATACCAGGGTCCTCTCCGCCATCCCGATGGCGACGGTCTCCGAACCCTATATTCGCCGTCGGGCGCTCCGCCATATGGAAAAGGGCCGGGTCGTGATCTTCGCGGCGGGCACCGGCAATCCCTATTTCACCACCGATACCGCCGCCGCCCTGCGCGCCGCCGAAATGGGCTGCGACGCTTTGTTCAAGGGGACCAGCGTCGACGGCATTTACGATGCCGATCCGAAGCAGAAGCCGGACGCCAAACGCTATGAGAGCCTGCCCTTCCATCGCGTGCTGGCCGACGATCTCAAGGTGATGGACGCCAGCGCCGTCGCCTTGTGCCGCGACAACAACATCCCGATCGTCGTCTTCAACATCCGCGAGCAGGGCAACCTCGCCCGGGTGCTGAGCGGCGAGGGGACGGCGACGATCGTCCAGAACGAGGAGTGAGACCATGCCCGCTTACGACAAGGCCGACATCCAGCGCCGAATGCACGGCGCCGTCGAGGCGCTGAAGCACGATCTGGTCGGCCTCAGGACCGGCCGCGCCTCGACCAGCCTGCTCGATCCGATCCAGGTCACGGTCTATGGCGCCAACATGCCGATCAACCAGGTCGCGACCGTCTCCACTCCGGAGGCCCGGATGCTCTCGGTCCAGGTCTGGGACCGGTCGAACGTGACCCCGGTCGAGAAAGCGATTCGCAATGCCGGCCTCGGCATCAATCCGATCGTCGACGGGCAGACCATTAGGCTGCCGATCCCGGACCTGACCCAGGAGCGGCGCAAGGAGCTCGCCAAGCTCGCCGGCCAATATGCCGAAAAGGCCCGGATTGCGGTTCGCAACGTCCGCCGCGACGGGATGGAGGCCCTGAAGACCGACGAGAAGAAGCACGAGATCAGCGAGGACGAGCATAAGCGCCTCGGAGTCGAGGTGCAGAAATTCACCGACGAGACGATCAAGGAGATCGACGCCGCGGCTTCGGCCAAGGAGCAGGAAATCCTGACGCAGTGACCGCCCGTCCCGCCCCACAGACGCCGGAAAGCACCGGCGGCGGCGGCGTTCGCGTTCCCCGGCACGTCGCTATCATCATGGACGGCAACGGCCGCTGGGCGAAGGCGAGGGGGCTGCCGCGTGCCGCCGGCCATCGCCAGGGCGCGGAAGCGGCCCGCAAGGTGCTTCGCGCCGCCGGCGAGGCGGGGATCGAATGCCTTACCCTCTATGCTTTCTCTTCCGAGAACTGGCGGCGGCCTCAGGAGGAAATTAACGACCTGACCGGCCTTCTTCGCCTGTACATCACGCGCGAGCTGGATGCGCTTCACCGCGAAGGCATCAGGCTGAAGATATTGGGCGATCACAACGCCTTTCAGCCCGATGTTGCGAAATTGGTCGATCAAGCGGTCGGCCGCACGGCCGGCAACCAGCGGATGACGCTCGCGATCGCTCTCAATTACGGCGCCCGTGCCGAGCTGGTCCAAGCGGCGCGGAGCATCGCCCGGCGGGCCGAAGCCGGCGAGCTGAGCTTTGCCGACGTCGACGAGGCGATGGTCGAAGCCACGCTCGACACCGCCGAGCTGCCGCCGCTCGACCTGCTCATCCGCACCTCGGGCGAACAGCGCCTGTCGAACTTCCTGCTCTGGCAGGCCGCCTATGCCGAACTGCTGTTCGTCGACACCCTCTGGCCCGATTTCGACGGCGACTCGCTTCGCGCCGCTCTCGACGATTATGCCGGCCGCGAGCGCAGGTTCGGCGGCCGATGAGCGAGAACGCCCCGGCCGCGCCGCAGTCGGACCTCCTCACGCGCTTTGCCGCGGCGGTGGTGATGATCGCGGTCGCCTGCGTCGCCATCTATGTCGGCGGCTGGCTGTTCAGGCTGCTGGTCGCCGCCGGAGCGGCGGTGATGATCCTCGAATGGGGCGACATGCATGGCGTCAAGCGGGTCTGGAGCTATGTCGCTTTGGGCCTGCTCGTCCTGGCCCTGCTGGGCGCGTCGCAATATCTCTATCCGGTCGGCGAGATCGACGTCATCGACGATGTCGAAGGGGTCGGAGTCTCGACCTTCCTCGACGCCTGGATGGGGTTTGCCGCCGTCGCGGTGGCGGCGCTGCTGGCCGGAGTCGCCAGCCGCCGCCCCAGCCTCGGCTGGGGCGTGCTCTACATCGGCATTCCGTCCTTCGCCTTGCTGGTCATCGCCTGGACGGACGTCTACCTCGTCTTCTGGCTGATGCTGGTGACCTGGGCGACCGACATCTTCGCCTATTTCGCCGGCCGCTCGATCGGCGGCCCGAAGCTGGCGCCGAAGATCAGCCCCAACAAGACCTGGGCCGGCCTGATCGGCGGAATGGCCGGGGCCGCCGTGGTCGGCGCCCTCGCGGCCTGGCTGTCCGGCATTTCCGCCGAGCTTCCCGACTTCCTCTGGCTGGGCGCGCCGATGGGCCTGCTCGCCCAGCTCGGCGACCTCTACGAAAGCCGGGTCAAGCGTCGGCTCGGGGTCAAGGACAGCGGCACCCTTCTTCCGGGCCATGGCGGGGTCCTCGATCGGCTCGACGGCCTGCTGCCCGTCATCCTCGCCACCCTGCTCGTCCTGATCGCCAGCCTCGCGTGACCGGGCGGCGAAGCGTCACCATCCTCGGCGCCACCGGCTCCGTCGGCCGTTCCACGCTCGACCTGATCGAGCGCAACAAGGAGCGCTACGAAGTCCTCGCCGTCACCGCCCATCGCGATGTCGAGGGCCTCGCCGAGGCCGCACGGCGGGTTGCGGCCGGCCGTGCGGTCATCGCCGACGAATCCCTGCTCGAACCGCTTCGGGCCGCCTTGGCGGGAAGCGGGACCAAGGCCGCGGCGGGCGACGAAGCGATCCTGGAGGCGGCCGGCGCCGGCGCCGACTGGACGATGGCGGCGATCGTGGGCACCGCCGGCCTCAGCCCGACCATGACGGCGATACGCGGCGGCCGTACCGTCGCCCTCGCCAACAAGGAGGCCTTGGTCTCGGCGGGCCATTTGATGATCGAGGCCGCCCGGAACAGCGGTGCGGCCCTGCTTCCGGTCGATTCCGAGCACAATGCCATCTTCCAATGCTTCGACCGCGCCCGGCCGGAGGCGGTTCGAAGGATCATCCTCACGGCGAGCGGCGGGCCCTTCCGCGACAAGAGCCTCGAGGAGATGCGTTCCGCCACGCCGAGCGAGGCCATCGCCCACCCCAATTGGTCGATGGGGGCCAAGATTTCCGTCGATTGCGCCACCTTGATGAACAAGGGGCTGGAGCTGATCGAGGCCTTCCACCTCTTCCCGCTGCCCGCCGACGCCTTCGACATCGTCATCCACCCGCAGTCGGTGGTCCACAGCCTGGTCGAATATGTCGATGGCTCGGTGCTCGCCCAATTGGGCTCGCCCGACATGCGAATCCCGATCGCCTATACGCTCGCCTGGCCCGAGCGGATGGCGACTCCGTGCGAGCGGCTCGATCTCGTCAAGACGGGATCGCTCGGCTTCCTCGCTCCGGATCCGGAACGCTTTCCCCGCTCTGGAGCTCGCGCGCCAGGCGCTTCGCGACGGCGGCGCGAGGCCGGCCGTCCTCAACGCCGCCAACGAGGTCGCGGTCGGCGCTTTCCTGGGCGGCGCCATCGGCTTTCTCGACATCGCTTCCATCGCCGCCGAGACTCTGCAATGCTATGCGCCGGTGGCGCCCGGCTCGGTCGAGGAGGTGCTGCACATCGACCGGCAGGCGCGCGACGCGGCCGAGACTATCGTGAAGAGGGTTATGCGTTGACCGATAATCCCGGCATCCCCTGGACCGTCCTGAGCTTCCTGCTCGTCATCGGCCCGCTGATCTTCGTCCACGAACTCGGGCATTATTTCGTCGGCCGCTGGTTCGGGGTCAAGGCGGAGGTCTTCTCGATCGGCTTCGGCCGCGAGATCCTTGGCTGGACCGATAAAAGAGGAACGCGCTGGAAGCTGGCCTGGCTTCCGCTCGGCGGCTACGTCAAGTTCGCCGGCGACATGAACCCCGCCGGCCAGCCCTCCCCCGAATGGCTGGCCCTTCCGGCCGAGGAGCGGGCCCGGACCTTCCAGGCGAAACCGGTCTGGCAGCGCTTCCTGGTCGTGCTTGCGGGCCCGATGACCAATTTCCTCGCCGCCATCCTGATCCTGACCGGCTTCAACATCGCCTACGGCGTACCCGAGACCCCGCCGGTGATCGGCGCCTTCACCAAAGGCTCGCCCGCGGCCGCGGCGGGGCTCCGGGCCGGCGACCGGATCGTCAGCATCGACGGCAAGGGCATCGACCGGTTCGAGGACGTGCTCCCGATCGTCGCCCTCAAGATCGGCGGGCCCCTCAACGTCGAGGTCGAGCGGCAAGGGCGCAGGTTCCAGCTCGACGTTCGGCCGCAGGTGGTCGTGGAGAAGGATCGGTTCGGCAACGAGAACCGCCGCCCGATGCTCGGCATCGGCGCCGCGGAGCAGGTGCTGACCCCGGTGTCGCCGCTGGGCGCGGTCGCCGCTTCGGTCCAGCAATGCTGGGTCGTCGTCGCGACGACGGTCAAGGGGCTCGGCCAGATCATCACCGGCCGTCGTTCCGTCAAGGAGATGGGCGGGCCGCTCAAGATCGCCAAATTCTCCGGCGAGCAGGCGAGCATGGGGCTTCTCGCCTTCCTGTGGTTCGTCGCCGTCATTTCAATTAATCTGGGATTCATCAACCTGTTGCCAATCCCCATGCTCGACGGGGGCCACCTGTTCTTCTACGGGATCGAGGCCGTCCGCCGGAAACCCTTGCGGCCGGAGGCACAGGAATGGGCGTTCAGGACCGGCTTGGCTGCCCTTCTCGCCCTGATGATCCTGGTTACCTTCAACGATCTGGCGTCTTTTGGCCTGTGGTCGAAGCTTGGCGGGTTGATCGACTGAGCATGATCGGGCAGGGCAGGGGCGACAGGGAATGGGGACGGCCGCTCGCGCCGTCCGTTCACTCTAAGGGCGGGAACGCGTGACACCCACAAACAGATTTACGAACGGCCGGCGGCTTTGCTCTGCCTTGCTCGTCGGCACGATCCTCGGCGGAATCTCGCAGCCCGCTCTGGCGCAGGAAGCGGCTCCGCTGCAGCCTGTTCCCGTGGCCCCGGCGCCGCAGCCCGAAGCGACGGTGATCCGATCGATCGTGGTAAGCGGCAACCAGCGGCTCGAGCCGGAGACGATCGTCTCCTACGTCAAGCTCCGGGTCGGCGAGCCCTACGACCGCGAGCGGCTCGACGAGGCGCTTCGCGACCTCTACGCCACCGACCTCTTCGCCGACGCCCAGATCCGCGACAATGCCGGCAATCTCAGCATCGAGGTGCGCGAGAGCCCGGTCGTCAACCGAATCGTGCTGGAAGGCAACAAGCGCCTCAAGGACGACAAGATCACGCCCGAGATCCGGCTCGCGCCGAGGCAGATCTTCAGCCGCGCCAAGGCGCGCGCCGACGTCGCCCGAATCATCGAGCTCTATCGCCGCCAGGGGCGCTTCGCCGCCACGGTCGAGCCCAAGATCGTCCAGCTCGAGCAGAACCGAGTCGACGTCGTCTACGAGATCAGCGAGGGGCCCAAATCGGGCATCCGGCAGATCAACATCCTCGGCAACGAGAAGTTCGGCGACGGCGAGCTGCGCGGCGAGATGGTGACCAAGCGCACCGGCCTCTTGAGCTTCCTCGGCTCGGGCGACGTCTACGATCCGGACCGGCTGGCCTTCGACCAGCAGAAGCTGCGAATGTTCTACCTGACCAACGGCTATGCCGATTTCCGGGTGGTTTCCGCGGTCGCCGAGCTGACCTCGGACCGGCGCGACTTCATCATCACCTACGTGGTCGAGGAAGGCGAGCGCTACAAGTTCGAGGACGTCAAGGTCGAGAGCGCGATCCGCGACTTCAGCGGCGAGGGGCTGACCAAGCTGCTGCCGATGAAGAAGGGCGACTGGTACAACGCCAAGCTGGTCGAGGACACGGTCACCTCGCTCAACGAGAGCGCCGGCCTGTTCGGCTACGCCTTCGCGGACGTTCAGCCCAATTTCCGGCGCGACAAGGACACCAAGACGATGTCGGTGACGTTCAACGTCGCCGAGACTCCGCGGGTCTATGTCGAGCGCATCGACGTCAGCGGCAACACGCTCACCCGCGACAAGGTGATCCGCCGCGAGTTCCGGCTCGCCGAGGGCGATCCGTTCAACTCGGTGCGGGTCAAGCGTTCGCGCGACCGAATCCAGTCGCTCGGCTTCTTCCAGGAAAATCTCGAGATCGAGCAGACCCAGGGCTCCGCCTCGGACCGGGTCATCCTCTCCACGGCTCTGGAGGAGAAGGCCACCGGCCAGCTCCAGGTGTCGGCCGGCTTCTCGAGCCTCGAGCGCTTCCTGCTCAACCTCTCGATCGAGCAGCGCAATTTCCGGGGCATGGCGCAGACCCTGCGCGCCTCGGTCAACTATTCCAGCTATTCGAAATCGGTCGAGCTGGGCTTCACCGAGCCTTATCTGTTCGATCGCAACTTCGCGGTCGGCTTCGACCTGTTCCGGCGTGATTATGCGAGCTTCAACTTCGTCAACAACAACCGCAACACGACCTACAAGCAGGTCAGCACCGGCGGCCAGCTCCGCGGCGGCATGCCGCTCACCGAATATGCGCAGCTGGGCCTTCGCTACGGCCTCAACTTCGACAACGTCACGCTCGACCGGTCGGTCTTCTTCACCGACCCCGACGGCGCCGGACCCTTGCCGGCCTTCTGCGACCCGCTGAGGGTCGGCCGCTATCTGTGCGAGGCGGTCGGCAAGCGGACCACTTCGTCGATCGGCTATTCGCTGCTCTACGATTCGACGGACAACCGCCTGCGCCCGACGCGCGGCCACCGCTTCACGCTCAACCAGGATTTCGCCGGGCTCGGCGGGGACGTCAAATATCTGCGTACCCGGGTCAACGCCGCCAAATTCTGGAGCGTCGGCGCCGGCTTCATCTTCTCGACCACGTTCGAGGGCGGCTACATCCACAGCTTCGAGGGCAATCCCGGTCCCGACCAGGATCCGGTCCGCCTCGTCGACCGCTTCTTCCTGGGCGAGCCCCAGATTCGCGGCTTCGACATTCGCGGCGTCGGACCGAGGATGCAGCGCATCCCGTTCAATGCGGACGGCACGCCGGTCACCGACCGCAAGCAGATCGTCGACGATGCGCTCGGCGGCCGGGCTTATTACGTCGGCCGCGCAGAGCTCGAGATCCCGATGAGCTCCAGCATCCGCGAAATGGGGCTTCGGCCGTCCATTTTCCTCGATGTCGGCGCTCTGTTCGGCCTCAGGAATCCGACTGAAAACGACATCCTCCCCGGCACTGCGCTGACCAAGGACCGCTGCTTCGACGCGGCCGGTAACGCCACCCCTCGCCCCGAGGGCGGCAGCTGCGCGGTGGGCAGCACCCTGATCCCGGGCATCGCGGCTTTCGACGAGCAATATCTCGGCGACACCCCCAAGCCCCGCCTCTCGATCGGCTTCGGAGTCAATTGGAACTCGCCTTTCGGCCCGTTCAGGATCGATATAGCCAAGGCGCTCTTAAAGGCTGACGGGGATGACACCAAATTGATCACTTTCAACGTAGGAACCGCATTCTGATGAACAAACTCGCTTTCGGAGCGGCCGCGGCCGCCCTTTCGCTCGCTCTGCCGGGCGTCGCCCAGGCGCAGAAGGCCCCCGGCGCCGTCGTCGTCGTCGTCGACACCGACCGCATCTATCGCGAATGCACCGCCTGCAAGGCGGCCCAGACCCAGCTCCAGGGCCTGGTCACCGCGGCCCGCACCCGCGCCACCCAGCTCGGCCAGCCGCTTCAGACCGAAGCGCAGTCGATCGAGACGGCCGGAGCGGCCCTGCGCAACCAGACCGGCCCCGCCCGCAGCGCCGCCGAGACCGCGCTCAACACCCGGATGCAGGCCTTCCAGCAGAAGCAGACCGCCGCCCAGCAGGAAGTCGCCCGGCTCGAGCAGAACATCCAGTCGACCCAGCAGAACGTGCTTCGCCAGATCAACGTCCGGCTCAACCCGGTCATCACCCAGGTGATGACCGCCCGCGGCGCCAACGTCGCCGTCGATACCAATGCGACGCTGGCGCGCTCGAACACGCTCGACGTCACCGCCGACGTCCTCACCGCGCTCAACGCGGCGCTGCCTTCGGTCAGCGTCACTCCGCTGCCGCAGGCCGCGCAGCCGGCGCAGCCGCAGCCCCAGGGCCGGTGAGCTCCGACCCGGCAGAGGCCGCCATCGGCCCGCTCGATATCCGGCGGGTGATGGCGGCGCTGCCGCATCGCTATCCGTTCCTGCTCATCGACCGGATCGAGGAGCTGGTTCCGAAGAAGCGGATCGTCGCGATCAAGGCGGTGACGATCAACGAGCCTTTCTTCCAGGGCCATTTCCCCGGCCGGCCGATCATGCCGGGCGTTCTGCTCGTCGAGGCGATGGCGCAGGCGTCGGGCGTGCTCGCGGTGGAGTCGCTCGGCCTCGCCGGCACCGGCAAGCTGGTTTATTTCATGGCGATCGACAGCGCCAAGTTCCGCCGCCCGGTCGAGCCCGGCGTGCTGCTTCGGATCGAGGTCGAGCTGGTCCAGGACCGGGGCAGCGTCTGCAAGTTCGCCGGCAAGGTGATCGTCGACGGCAAGGTCGCCGCGGAGACCAATTTCACCGCGATGATCGCCGATCCTCCGAGCGACTAGAGCGTCGGATCTCAAAAGTGAATCGCGGGGGATTCCCTTTCGGGGTGGTTTGTGATTCACCGTGTTTGGAGGTGGATCATGGGCAAGCCGTATTCGGGGGATCTTCGCGAGCGCATTTATGGCGAGATATCGGGCGGCGGGTCTCGCCGGGCGGCGGCGCGCCGCTTCGGGGTGAGCGCGAGCACGGGGGTTCGGGTTGCGCAGCGCATGGCTCGGACGGGCTCGCTTGCGCCGGCGCGGCAGGGCCGCCCGCCCGGCGGCGGCAAGCTGGCGCCGCATCGCGAGCTTCTGATCGGCTGGGTGGAGTCGGACAAGGACATCACCATGCCCGAGCTCGCGGCCCGGCTGCTCGAGGCTCGGCAGGTGACGGTCGATCCTGCGTCGCTGTCGCGCTTCCTGCGGGTGGCCGGCTACAGCTTTAAAAAAAACGCTGCTGGCGAGCGAGGCCGATCGCGCTGACGTCGCCGAGGCGCGGCAGGCCTGGCGGCAGGACCGCCAGCCCCGGATGAGCCTCGAGCCGGAGCGGCTGGTGTTCGTCGACGAGACCGGCACGACCACCAAGATGACGAGGCTGCGCGGCCGGGCCCGCCGCGGCGAGCGGGTGAAGGCGAGCGCGCCGTTCGGCCACTGGGCCACCCAGACCTTCATCGCCGCTCTGAGATGCGACGGCCTCACCGCGCCGTGGCTCGTCGATCGACCGATGAACCGCAAGATCTTCGACACATGGGTCGAGACCCAGCTCGCCCCGACCCTCCAACCGGGAGACGTGGTCATCCTCGACAACCTCGCCTCGCACAAAAGCGAAAAGGCCAAAGCGATCCTCGAGGAACGCGGCGCCTGGCTCCTGTTCCTCCCGCCCTACAGCCCCGACCTCAACCCCATCGAAATGGCCTTCGCCAAGCTCAAGGCCCACCTCAGACGGATCAAAGCTCGAACCCTCGACGCCCTCTGGAGAGCCGTCGGCGATATATGCGGCCTCTACTCACCCGAAGAATGCTGGAACTACCTCAAAGCCGCAGGCTATGCGTCATGTTAACCGCACGATGCTCTAGGCGAGCGGCACCCACCTTCCGCCGGCTTGCCTGATCCCGAAAACCTCCTGCAGCCGCGCTGAGCCCAGCATCGCCTCCGGCTCGCCGTCGGCGACGATGGCGCCGCCCTCCATCAGCACCAGCCGGTCCGCGAAGCGTGCCGCGAGGTCGAGGTCGTGCATCGCCACGATCGCGCCCTGGCCGGCCGCGACGGAACTCCGAAGTCGCTCCATCAGCCGCAGCTGCCAGAGCGGGTCGAGGTTGGCGACCGGCTCGTCGAGCAGCAGCAGCCTTGGTTTGGGCGCCAGCGCCCGGGCGATCAGCACCCGGCTGCGCTCGCCGGTCGAGAGGCGGTCGACCCGCCGCTCGGCCCATGGCGTCAGGTCCAAAGCCGCCATCGCCGAGTCGGCTTCCGCCTCGTCCGCGCCGAGCCGGATGAGATCGCGCACCGCGAGCGGCCAGGCGACATCGCGCGAAGCGGGCAGGAAGGAGAGGCACTGGCGGCGCTCGGCCGGAGCCAGCGCTTCGGGTCGCCGGCCGTCGATCCACACCACGCCGGACGGACCGCCGATCCGCGCCAGAGCGTGGAGCAGGCTGGTCTTGCCGCTGCCGTTAGGACCGACCAGGCAGGCCAGCTCCGGCGCTTCCATTCGGAAATCGACGGGCTCGAGCCGCCCCGCAAGCCCCACTTTTTCCGCCCGGAGCAAGGCGGTCATCGCGCCAGCCTCCAGCGCATATGGGCCACCAGCCAGAGGAAGAAGGGCGCTCCGAGCAAAGCGGTGACCACCCCGATCGGCAAGGTCCGGCCGAGCGGCGCGCCGCGCACGACGAGGTCCGCCGCGAGCAGAAGCAGCGCTCCGATCATAGCCGCCGGAGCGATCGCCCGGCCCGGATGGCCGCCGGTCAGCCGGCGGGCGAAGATCGGCGCGACCAGACCGACAAAGCCGATCGCCCCGCAAATCGCGACGCAGGCGCCGACCCCGAAGGCGGTGAGGCAGACGATCTCGACCCGAAGGCGGCGGACGTCGTGGCCGAACGACTGGGCCACCTCTTCGCCGAGCGTGAGGCTGTCGAGCGGGCCGGCGAGCCTGAGCAGAAGCGCGATAGCGAGGAGCGCCGGCGCCGCCGCGAAGGCCGCCTGCTCGAGGCTTCGGTCGACCAGCGAGCCCATCAGCCATTCATAGGCGTCGTAGAAAGCGAAGGGGGAGGGGGCGAGGGCGAGGGCGAGCGTGGTCAGCGCCCCGGCCAGCGCGCTGATCGCGAGGCCGGCCAGGAGCAGGGTCGCGGTCTCGGCGCGCGGCCCGGCCAGAGCGAGCAGAAGCAACAGGGCGCCGAGCGCTCCGCCGACCGCGCCCAGGGCGAGCGCCAGCGGCGCCGAGAAGCCGAGCAGATAGGCGGTGACCACCGCTCCGAGCGCGGCGCCGCTGGTCGTTCCGGTGAGGTCGGGCGAGGCCAAAGGATTGGCGAACAGGCCTTGGATCGCGGCGCCCGACGCCCCCAGGGTCGCCCCATAAGCCAAGGCAAGCAAGGCCCGCGGCAGCCGCAATTCCCAGAGCAGCGAGACCGCGAGCGGCCGATCCTCCCCGAGCAAGGCCGCGATCGGAGCCCAGGGCAGGGCCATCGACGCCGCGAAGGCGGCGAGCACGGCCAGGCCGAGCAGGGCGAAGGGGAGGCGGCTCATCGCAACCCGTCACCCCGGGCTTGACCCGGGGTCCATGAACACGGCCGCGCTGACAGGAAGGAGGCGGTGTTCATGGGTCCCGGCTTTCGCCGGGATGACGGCCGATTTGCACCGTCCGCAACCGCTCGATCTCGGCGGCGAGGAGGGGGCCCATGCAGGTCCAGGCCCGGCCATCGGTGGCGATCGTCCGGGCGCCGCGGACCCGCCGCGCCAGCGGATGGGAGAGCCAGCGCTGCTCGCCGGAATATTGGCCCTGGCGATAGTCGCTGCGCAGGATCACCGCCGGCGGACGAAGGAGCAGAGCTTCCAGCGACACCCGGTCGCCCGTCATGGCGCGCTGGCGAAAGCCGGCCAGCGCCATCCATTGCGCGGCCAGGCTCCCGGCCGCGACCGTGCGCCCGCCGCCGCCGAGCCAGATCGTGTCGGTGCCCGGCTCGGGGCGGCCGGCCTTCAGCCGCTCCATCCGGGCGAGCACGGCCCGGCCGGCGGCCGGTCGGCCGAGCGCGGCCGACACGGCGCGGACCGACTGTCCGATGTCGGCCAGCGATTGCGGATAAGGCAGATCGAGGACCCGGATTCCGAGCCGGCGGGCGACCCGGCCGCGGTCGCGGGCACCGCCGCCCATGGTGAGCACGAGGTCCGGGCGAAGGCCGGCGACCGAGACCAGGCTGCCGTCGTTGCGCGGGTAGCGCCGGGCCTCGCGCCACAGGCTGGTCTCGGCCGGCTGCTGGGCGAGATGGGTGACCGAGACGATCTGGCCGGGCTCGCCGAGCATCAACAGCAGCTCGTCGGTGCACAGGTTCAGCGAGGCGACGCGCCGGGGCGCCGCCTCCGCCGTGCCGGCGAGCGCCAGGCTAATCGCGGAAGCGAAAGCGAAGGCCCGCATAGGCCGTCCTCCCCGGGGTCCGGTAGCCGACGACATCCTGGTAGCGCGAGTCGAGGGCATTTTCGGCCCGGACATAGGCTTCCAGCGCCGGCGAGATCCGCCAGGCGAATCGAAGCGACGCCAGCCCGTAATCGTCCAGGGTGACGGGACGCGCCGGGAAGACGTCGAAATCGGTGTCGCCGCGCTTGCCGACATACGCGAGGGTCGCGCCCCAGCTGAACGGTCCGGAGCGGCCGTGGCCGACGAGATTGAAGCTGTGCCTCGGCCGGCGCACCTCGCGAAGCTTCAGTCCCCCCGCGACCTGCCGCTCCTCGGCGTCGAGCCAGGCATAATTGAAGCCGAAATTCGCCGCCTTGGCCGGGCGCCATTCCGCCTGCGCCTCGATGCCGCGGCGGCGGCTGGTGCCGGTGGCGTTGGCCGCGGACGAGCGGAAGGTAACGGGATCGAAGACGTCGACGATCTCGTCCTCGAGGCGGGCGGCGAACAGGCTGAGCCCGAGCGACAGGCGCTTGCGTTCGCGCCACAATATGCCGACGTTCCAGTTGCTCGCGCGCTCGGGGCGAAGCCCCGGATTGCCGGTGAACGATCCTGGGAAGAAGCCGTACAGATCGTAGAAGGTCGGCTGCGCTATGCCTTCGGAATAATTGGCCAGAAGCCGCCAGTCCCGGCCCGGTTTGGCCTCGATATTGGCATAGAAAGTGGTGGCGTCGGCGAAGGCGCTGAAGCGGTCGTGGCGAAGCGCGACGGAGGTGAGCAGCTTCGAGCTCCACCGCGCCTCCCACTCGCCGGTCGCCGCGATCAGGCTGCGCGAGCGATCCTGATCGGTGCCGCCGAAAAAGGCCTGGTCGCGCGCCCGGAAATGCTCGGCCTGGTGGTCGAGGCCGGCGGCCAGCCTGTGTTTGCCGAGCGAGCGCGAAAGCTGGCCGTTTGCGGTGAAGCGGCGACCGAAGGTGCTGTTGAGCGGCGCCGAGCCGAGCCGGTTGCGGTTGGCGCTGCCGAGCAGGCTCGAATCGACCTTGGCAGTCCAGTCGCCGCTCTCGATCTCGCCCCAGATCCGGCCCGCGGCGATCCGGTTGCGGGTCACGTCGAGCGTGTCGGATCGACGAAAGGTGACCGGATCGAGCCCGTCATATTCGCTCACCCCCTCGATCCAGTGAGCAACCGCGCCGAGCTCGATCCTGGCGGTGGGGCGGAAGACGGCTTTGAAGCCGGCCGACCGGTTCTCGAAGCCGTCCCGGTCGCCGCCCAGGCCGAAGGAATCGATCCCGTCGCTCCTTTGCCAGCTCCCGCTGCCGCCCAGTTCGAGCTTCCCGGATATTCCCGCGGCGCGCGCCGAGGCGCGGGCGCTGTCGAGGCCGCCATATTCGGCCAAAGCGTCGACGCTGAGCGGGCCCTGGGCGCCGTTGGTGTGGACGTCGACGACCCCGCCGATCGCCTCCGATCCCCAGAAGGCCGACTGGGGCCCGCGCAAGATGTCGATCCGGTCGATCGCATCGTTGGTCAGGAGCTCGAAGCGGGCCTCGTTGCCGGCGGCGGGGTCGTTGAAGCGGATTCCGTCGACGAAGAGCAAGGTGTGATTGGCCTCGCCGCCGCGCATCCGAAGCTGGGTCTGGGTGCCGCGCGGGCCGGAGACGGAGACCGACACGCTCGGAGTGAGGCGCAGGAGATCGGCGATCATCGGCAGGCCGGTCCAGGGATGATCGACCTCCTCGGTCTTCAGCTCCGGCGTATAAGCGACCGAAGCCTGGACCGGCTCGCGCTCGCCGGTGACGACGATGGTCTCGTCCGGAACCGGCGGCGCCGCGGCGGCGGCCAGGAACAATATGAACGTCATTCGAATCCTCCTTTGCAACGACTTCAGGATCGTCTCGGAGGAATCGCGGGCGGCACGCGCCGTCCCCGATGCCACGCACTTACGGCTGGTCCCGGCCGGGTGCGGACGACGGCGAAGGCAGGTTCCTGACTTTCGGCCGGGGCCGATTACAGTTGCGGGCACAGCGCCGGATTTCCGCCGGCTTCCCTTTTCACCCTTCCCCCGCCGCGTGTACGGCGTGAAGGGCACCTTCGCTGACGCCTGATGTAGGTGACCGCGTCCTCCACGCGCAACCCCCGAACTTGCCATTTCGCGGTCCTTTGGCTACAGCGCCGCTCGACCTTTCTCGAGGCTGGTCGGAACCAGCCACATCTCAAGGAAATCAACGACATGAAGACCGGCGCCCACCCCGATTACCACATGATCAAGGTGCAGATGACCGACGGCACCACGTTCGACACCCGCTCGACCTGGGGCAAGGAGGGCGACACCCTCACCCTCGACATCGATCCCAAGGTGCACCCGGCCTGGACCGGCGGCCATGGCAAGATGGTCGACAGCGGCGGCCAGGTCGCCCGCTTCAACAAGCGCTTCGGCGGCCTCACCCTCGGCAAGAAGTAACGGACGGAAGAGGCCGTCATCCCGGCGAACGCCGGGACCTCGGGGAGACCCACCGTGACTATTCGACCCGAGGTCCCGGCTTCCGCCGGGAGGACGCTGATCGCTGCCACCGCCCCCATCCTCGAAACGCCTCGCCTGCGCCTGCGCGGCTTCCGCGCCTCGGATCTCGACGCCCAGCAGGCGGCGATGACCGACCCGGAAGTCTACCGCTTTCTCGGCGGCGCTCCGGCCACGCGCGAGGAGACCTGGCGCAAGATCCTCGGATCGCCGGGGCTGTGGGCCTTGCTCGGCTACGGCTATTGGGTCGCCGAACGGCGCGAGGACGGCGCCTATCTCGGCCAGATCGGCTTCGCCGACTTCAAGCGCGACATGACCCCCGGCATCGAGGGCATTCCGGAAATGGGCTGGATCATGGCCCACGACGCCCAGGGGCAGGGCTATGCCACCGAGGCCGTGCTCGCCGCTCTGGCCTGGGCCGACGAGGCGCTGGGCGGCGGCGAGATCGTCGCCATCATCAGCCACGACAATGGA
This sequence comes from uncultured Alphaproteobacteria bacterium, assembly GCA_963850005.1. Lineage (GTDB taxonomy): Bacteria > Pseudomonadota > Alphaproteobacteria > Sphingomonadales > Sphingomonadaceae > Allosphingosinicella. The sequence goes on along the minus strand of CAWKJG010000001.1, from coordinate 494,384 downwards.
GCCTCGATCCGTATCGCCGAGAAGGGCGGCTTCACCCGCCGCGAGGAGGCCGTGTACAAGGGCGAGCCGATCCTGCTGTTTCGGAGGCCGGCACGCTGACCCCGGTTGCTCAGGGCTCAGCGACCAGCAAGACGCGATTGCGAACCAGCTCGTAATCCCTGCCGCCGGAATTCAGGGATATGGTGAGCGCAGCCCGTCCGCTGCCGCACAGGGCGAAGCTGGCGACGAGGGGCAATTTGACGCTTTCGTCCGGCCTGGTCTCCACCTCCAGCATCAGTCCGAAATTGACCCGCCCGTCGGCGCCGGGCGCGACCAACGCGTCTTGAACGGCGCCCAGATCGACATCCAGCGCTTCCCACAGACCGTCGCGCACAAGTCGGGCGAGGAGCGTCGGCCGGATCGCGCCCGCCTCGGCGCCGCTCCACCATGCCAGCGGCGAGCAGGCCCGAATTGCTTCGCGGATGCGCGCACCGCTGATCCGCTCGATCGGAAGGAGGTCACGCACCTTGGCGTCACGACCCGTCACTGTGAGCCCTTTATAAACCCTCGGGCGTGAACTCGGACTCGAGGGTCACGGAGCAAGCCTGGAGCATTCGGATCGGCGGCGGCGAGAGGGGGCGGCGGCGCTTCGGGATCCTCGAGGCTCCATTGCGGCCGTGTCGCGCCGGATCGCGGCCTGAGCGCCCCTGCGGCGGCGAACGGCAGCATCTGGAAATAGGCCAGGGCGTATATTATGCCACCGCCGAGGACCGCGGGGCCGACGATCCGCTCGAAATAGCGCTTCTCCACGGTTTCCCGTTTGATGACGGTTTCGGGCGGCAGCGGCGGCGGAACGGGCTCGTGCCCGATGATCTCGACCGGCACAAGGCGCTCGATGAACGTTTCGATAGACGTCTCCACATAGACCAGGCTGCTTGTGCTCGTGTCTGTGGGCGGCTTTGTCTCACAGGGCGGCGGACCTCCTCCGGAGCACGAAGGCGACTTCACGACCGGCACCGCCACCGCCCGGATCACGGCTGCGTCCGTCAGCCGCGGTCGCTCAGGATCGCTGTCGATGACGATCTGCATGATCACGTCCGCTGCGTCGGGGCTGAATTGGGCGCCGACGAGAGGCGATCCGGGGCGGTGAAAGCGCAGCTTCACTTCCTTGCAAGGCGGCTGCTCCAGAATTTCGAAATACCGTTTGCGCATGTCGGCGACGGTCGAACGCCCCAGGGTCAGGCCGCGGAAATCCAGCCGACAGGCATCCTTTGTTACTGTCACCACATCGGGGGGCGTCGAGGTATCGGGCCCGAACACATAATAAGCGCGGTGCGCGCAGGCTGAGAGCAGCAGCAGCAAGGCGAAACCGGAGAAGCGCAGCGCCGCCATCTAGACGTCGCCCGATTTGGAAGCCGCCCCGCCCCGGCGGGACAAGCGGCCGAGCAGGTCGTACCAGAAGGGCGCCCCGAGCGCCGCCAGCAGAGCCGAGAGAAAGATACCGAGCAGGCCGTAGAAGCGCTCGGGAAAACCGGCGTTCCACCAGGATTTATCGCCCTTCCAGAAGAGGCCGACGCCGGGCAGATCCTCGATCGCCGTTTCGATATCGGTTATGCTGGTCACGGCTTGCTCGCGAGTCGTGATCAGGATCGTTAAGGGATCGAGGGCGGGTTTCTTCTTCGAAGGCTCGGCCCTTCCGCTGGCGGCCGTGGGAGGGGCCGTCGCCGCTGGCCGGTCCGGATTTGAATTCGGCGAAGCGTTTGCGGTTTCGGGTGTCGTGGGCTGGGCCGTTTGACCGTCCGGCCGCGAAATCTGTGGCGAAAGATGGGCCGCGATCGCGTTCGAAGCGCGAGTGTCCCAAAAAAAAGCGGAGCTTCTCCAGATGTCACGCCACGCCTTCTCGCACATGACGTTCGAGTGGCTTTGGGCTTCCTTCAGCCAGCTTTCTTTCGCGGCTTGACGATCCTCCGGCCTTTCGCTGTTCAATTCGGACGTCTCCATCCGTGGCGGCTCGAGGCAAGTATTGAGTTCCGCGGCTAAAGCGGGGCTGCACAGCGTGGTGGAAGATTGGGCAGCGCAGTCGTTGCGCAGGGGCCGGAGCTGGTCCCTCAAATCCTCGAGATTTTCAGGCTTGGGAAAATCGACGCCCCGCGTGGGATTGGCATAGGCCGGATTCCTCCAGAGATCCGCAAGCAGGACCTGGAGGCATTCCTCACTCTGTGCGCCAGTCGGTCCGGGGCATTTGGAATCCTTGCAAGCGGCTCTCTCGTCCGGTGTCGCGCTGAGGCATTTGGAATCCTTGACGAAGCGGCGCTTCTGATCGAGGCTGACGATCTCCTCGGACGAGCCTCCCGCCGCGCGGGCGTCCTCGATCACCGCACGCCGATCGGCATGGGCGACGATGGAGGAAAAGATTCTCACCGAGTCGATGTTGAACAGCAGGCAGATCACCAGCGCGACCAGGAATATGTAGAACAGGGCCCGCCGCTTGAAGCGCCCGGTGACCCGCTCCATCGTCTCGCTGTACCATCGTGCCAGGCTCGCCCGAAGGCGGTCGATATCGTCCTCGGCGTCCTGGATGAGCGCCACCATCCGGGTACGCAGACCGGACGGCACCAGCCGGTTGCGGCACCAGACGAAGAGCAATTTCTGGGTCAGGCTCAGTGCTCGCGGCTCTTCCGACTTGGCATTCGAACTTTTCTCCGGGCATCGAGTATCACTATCGAGGGAGTCAGGAAGTTTCTCGGGGGCGCGAGCATCGCTATCGACGGCGCCAGGACGATTCTCGAGAAACTGAGCGTGGATATCGACGGGCGTGTCGTAGAAGAGCCTGTCGAAGTCGTCCTTGTTGTAAGAATAACCGATTACGGTTTTGGTGAGCAGCTTTTCCCAGGTTCCCGGCTTTTCCAGATAGCCCCGGCCCGACGAGAGTTTAGCGGCGAGGCCCGGCTGTGGACCGAGCTTCGCCTCCCGATTTGCGATCAGCAGCAAATCCAGCGGCTTCTCGGTCGCGGGCCAGGGAAACGGGTTCATCATCGCTGCCGCGAAGGTTTCCGGCGCGATATGGCTGGGCAGTCTGCCGGGCGGGTAATCGAACGTCGGTTTCCTCCAACTCCGGGCGGCTAGAAATTTGGCGATTCGTCGGAGGACCGGCCGCTCGGACGCCCAGCTGAGAATGGCTTGAACGCGGGACGACCGGCTGACGGCGCTCGGCTGCGTCAAGGGTGCAATGATCGGGTGCCAGTAGAAATAGCGGGTGAAGCTCTGCGCGTCCTTGTCGCCTCCGAAGCAGCGTTCGAGCTCCCCCCTCAGCATCCTGCCATGGGAGTTTCGAAACGCTTGGCCCATCCCGACCAGCTTGGACGACACCCAGCCGACGATGATGAACAACAGGGCCAAAGTGACCACTGCTTCGAAAAATCCGCTGAACAGCCCCCCAAGATCCGGCATATGCCCCCCACGATCGGCGCTCGAAGCTCACGCGACCGGAGAGACGAATAAGATCTCGGCCGCGGATAGAGTAACCGAAGCCGAACGAAGCTTCAATTCACTTGCGAACTTGTCGGGAGGAGGAGCTCTCTAGAACAAAGTCGTGATCAGGTAGAAGATCGCCCCGACCGTCGCCGAGGCCGGGATGGTGATCACCCAGGCCAGGACGACATTCTGGGCGACGCCCCAGCGTACCGCCGACGCCCGCCGGGCGACTCCGGCGCCGATGATCGAGCCGGTGATCGTGTGGGTGGTCGAGACCGGGATACCGAGCCAGGAGGCGGTGAACAGCATCACCGAGCCGCCCGCCGACGCGCTGAAGCCCTGGTGCTGGGAGAGCTTGGTGATGCCGGTGCCCATGGTCTTGATGATCCGCCAGCCACCGCTCAACGTACCGAGGCCGATCGCGACGTAGCAGCTGATCGCCACCCAGTGCGGAACATGGAATTCGCCCGAGAGATAGCCGGTCGAATAAAGGAGGACGGTGATGATCCCCATCGTCTTCTGGGCGTCGTTGAGGCCGTGCCCGACGGAATAAGCGGCCGAGGAGACGAGGTGGAGGGATCGGAAGCTGCGCTCGGCGCCGCGCGCGCTCGCCCGGATCGCCAGCCAGCTGGTCAGGAGCATGATCAGCAGCGCCAGCATCATTCCCAGCAAGGGCGACAGGACGATCGCGATCAGCGTCTTGTTGAGCCCGGTCCACTGGACTCCGGTAAGCCCCGCATGGGCGACTCCCGAGCCGATCAGGCCGCCGACGAGCGCATGGCTCGAAGAGGAGGGGATGCCCTTCAGCCAGGTGACGACGTTCCAGAACATCGCGCCGATCAGCGCCCCGAACACCACGGCGGGAGTGATCAGATCCTTGTCGATCAGGCCTTTGCCGATCGTGTCGGCGACCTTGTGAAGGCTCGGCACGGCGAGCGAGAGGAAGTAGGCGGCGAAGTTGAAGAAAGCGGCGAAGGCGACCGCCTGCACCGGGCTGAGCAACCGGGTGGCGACCACGGTCGCGATCGAGTTGGCGGCATCGTGAAGCCCGTTCAGGAAATCGAACGCGAGCGCGATGGCGATGAGGCCGAAGAGCAGCGGCAGGGCCAGCTCGTGCATGGTCCCGCTCCTCAGGCGTGGTCGATGACGATGCCGGAAATCTCGTTCGCCACGTCCTCGAAGCGGTCGAGGACCCGTTCCAGGTGGCTGTAGATCTCGCGGCCGACGATATAGCCCATCGCATTGCCGTCGCGATGCCTGAGGAAGAGCGCCTTCAGGCCGGCATCGTGCAGATGGTCGGCCTCTTCCTCGAGATGGACGATCTTCTCGGTGATCTCGTCGAGCTTGCCGTGGTTGCTGCCGATCTTGCGGAGCAGCGGCATCGCCTCCGCGACCAGCTTGGCGCCCTGCTCGGCGAGCGCGGCCATGTCGCGCATCTGAGGCTCGAAATGGGCGACCTCGAACTGGGTGATCGCCTTGGCGGTCTTCTGCATCTCGTCGATCGCATCGTCCATCGAGGAGATGAGGTCGGTGATCGCGCTCCGGTCGAACGGCGTGATGAAGGTGCGGCGGACGGCGTGGAGAACCTCGCGGGTGACGTCGTCGGCCCGTTCCTCATATTCCGAGATCTGCCGGCAGGCTTCCTGGATGCCTTCCTCCTTGGCGAACATCCGGCTCATCACCTCGGAGCCGCCGACCAGAGTCACCGAATGACGCTCGAACATGTCGAAGAAGCCCGCCTCCTGGGGCATGATGGTGCGGAACCACTTGAACATCGCTTCCCCCTGTCGGTGACGCGCCCTTACAGCGGCGCGCGGACCATCACAACTCGGACGGGCCGCCGCCGTCCAATCGGCGGATCATCTCCGCCAGCTCCTCCTCGGCGACGGCGGCGGCGGCTTCGCCCGGAGCAAACCAGCGCCGCTGGCGCTCGGCTTTTTCGGGCCAGTCGTCATGCTCCTCGTCGACGCGCATCCGAAAGAGATGGACCAGGGCGGGCACTGCGGCGCCCGTGCGCCGACGCTTCTCGTAGCAATAAAGGCCGATCGCTTCGGGTTCGACCGGGCCGACGATGCCGGCTTCCTCAAAGGCTTCCTGAGCCGCCGATTCGGGCGCGCTCTTGCCGGGAATCGGATTGCCCCGGGGCACCACCCAGCGCCGGGTTTCGCGCGAGGTGATGAGCAGCACCTCGAGAGCGCCGTCCGCCGCCCGCCGGACCGGGATGACTCCATATTGGGTCAAAGGCGAAGCCTCCCCGAGCCGTGGCGCCGGTGCGTCCGCCACCTGGCGTTTGCCGTCGATGACGATGGGGGAGGCGAGGCCGGGCGTCTCGCCTTCGATACGGAGGCCGCGATGCGCGACCTGAGGGTCGGCGAAGACCGAGTCGACCGCGTTGATCGGCCCGGCCGGAATCCCGGCCGCCTCGAGCGATTCGGACAATTCCCGGATCTGGCGCCCGCGCATCGCCCCTTCCAGCATTGGGATCAGCGCCGCCCGGTTCACGACCCGCGCCGGATTGGTCCGGAAGCGCTCGTCGCGAGCGAGCGGCTCGAGCCCCAATATCGCGCACAGCCGCTCGAATTGGGCATCGTTGCCGACCGCGACGATGATCTCGCCGTCGGCGACCGCGAAGGCCTGATACGGGACGAGATTGGCATGGCCGTTGCCCATTCGGGTGGGAACGTCTCCCGACACCATCCAGTTCAGCGCCTGGTTGGCGAGCACGGCGACCTGGGTGTCGAGCAAGGCCATGTCGATATGGGCACCGCGGCCATTGCGGTCCCGCTCCCGCAGGGCGGCGAGGATGGCGACGCTGGCGTAGAGGCCGGTGAACAGGTCGGCATAAGCGATTCCCGACTTCTGGGGCGCCCCGTCCGGCTCCCCGGTCAGCGACATCGCTCCGCCCATCGCCTGGATGATGAAATCGTACCCGGCCCGCTCCGCATAGGGGCCGGTCTGGCCGAAGCCGGTGATCGAGCAATAAACCAGCTTCGGGTTGAGCGCCGAGAGGGAAGGGTAGTCGAGCCCGTATCCGGCGAGCCCGCCGACCTTGAAATTCTCGATCAGGACGTCCGCTTCGGCGGCCAGCCAACTCACCTCGGCCTGCCCCTCTGCCGTCGCCAGGTCGATCGCCACCGAGCTCTTGCCTCGGTTGCAGCTGTGGAAATAGGCCGAGGCGCCGTCGGGGGCGAAAGGCGGACCCCAGTGGCGGGTGTCGTCGCCGGTTTCCGGCCGCTCGACCTTGATGACCTCGGCGCCGAGATCGGCGAGCAGCTGCCCCGCCCACGGCCCGGCCAGGATCCGGGCCAGCTCGACCACCTTCAAGCCGGCGAGGGGCTTATCCATTATCCCTCCGTCATTGCGAGGAGCGAAGCGACGAAGCAATCCAGGTCAGGGCTTCGACGCCGCTGGATTGCTTCGCTCCGCTCGCAATGACGGTGGATCGAGTCAAAACGCCGAAATCCCGGTAATCGCGCGCCCCAGGATCAGCCCGTGGACGTCGTGGGTCCCCTCGTAGGTGTTGACCGTCTCGAGATTGGCGGCATGGCGCATGACCTGGAATTCGGCCGAGATGCCGTTGCCGCCGTGCATGTCGCGGGCGATCCGGGCGATGTCGAGCGCCTTGCCGACATTGTTGCGCTTGATCAGGCTGATCGTCTCGGGGATGAGCTCGCCCTCGTCCATCCGCCGGCCGACCCTGAGCGCCGCCTGCAGGCCGAGCGTGATCTCGGTGATCATGTTGGCGAGCTTCATCTGCACCAGCTGGGTCGCGGCGAGCGGCCGGCCGAACTGCTTGCGGTCGAGCGTGTAGGTGCGCGCCGCGTGGTAGCAGGCCTCGGCCGCGCCCATCGAGCCCCAGGCGATTCCGTAGCGCGCCCGGTTGAGGCAACCGAACGGTCCCTTCAAACCGGAAACGTTCGGCAGAAGCGCCGCGTCCGGAACTTCCACCCCGTCCATGACGATTTCGCCGGTGATCGAGGCGCGCAGGGAGAGCTTCATTCCGATCTTGGGCGCCGAAAGGCCCTTCATTCCTTTTTCGAGAAGGAAACCCCGGATCTTGCCGTCATGCGCGTCCGACTTGGCCCAGACGACGAAGACGTCGGCGATCGGCGAGTTGGTGATCCACATCTTGGATCCGGAGAGGCGGTAGCCGCCGTCGATCTTCTGGGCCCGGGTCCGCATTCCGCCCGGGTCGGAGCCGGCGTCCGGCTCGGTCAGGCCGAAGCAGCCGATCAATTCGCCCGTCGCGAGCCCGGGCAGCCATTTACGCTTCTGCTCCTCGGAGCCGTAGGCGTCGATCGGGTACATGACGAGCGAGGACTGAACGCTCATCGCCGAGCGGTAGCCGCTGTCGACCCGCTCCACTTCCCGAGCCACCAGCCCATAGCTGACGTAATTCAGGCCGGCGCCGCCATATTCGGGAGAGATGGTCGCTCCGAGCAGCCCGAGCTCGCCCATCTCGGACATGATCTCCCGGTCGAAACGCTCGTCGAGAAAGGCCTCGGTCACCCGCGGCTGCAGCTTGTCCTGCGCATAGGCCCGAGCGGTGTCGCGGACGAGCCTTTCCTCGTCGGAAAGCTGCGCCTCGAGCGCGAACGGGTCGGCCCAGTCGAAGGGCCGGGGCTTGGAGTCGGACATCTGAAATCCTCTAGGTGGTCAGCAACGCCCGGTAGCGGTTCGTGCGCAGTCATGGAAGCTGGCAGTCCCGGCCCGATTCACCGCCCGAATCGCCGCGCCGGTTTGGGGCGGCCGAGATAGTCCGAGGGCTCCGGCGTGCGGAGACGGCTGGCGCCCGCCTTCGAGGTGATTTCCGCGCCGCTGGGCCCGTACATCACCTGACTGTGCACGTCGTCGCAATATTTGTCGCCATCGCCCCCGACGCCCACGATCCGGTAATATTGGGGAATTTCCCAGACGAAGCTGCCCTCCTTGAAAGGGGGCATGTGACCCGGCCAGAGCGTACCAATCCGATCGAAGAGCCCATTGTTGGTTGCGTCCGGCGAGAGCCACTCCGTAACCGGATGTACCTTTCCGTCCCAGCCGAGCTCGGCGTAATAGCCCTTGGCCTTCGCGTTCGCGGTCGCCTCACGAACCTCGATGCGCGAGAAGGAGACGTACCGGGGTTCGATGAAGACCTGCGCCGTGAACTGCGAGCCCGCCAGCGTCGACAGGAAATTTTCCCACTTTACCGGCCGGAGGAAGCGCCTTCGCGGAGCAATCGTCTTCATCGTCACCGAGAAGGCGTCTCCTTTCTTCGGCTTGGCGGTGATCGTGCTCGTGCCCCCGACGGCCGGGGCGGTCCAGACCACCGCAGCGCCTTTGGCCGAGTCCAGTGCGCCGCTGCTCGCCGTCCAGGCCGCCGTTGCCGGGGCGCTCATCTCCACCTGCTCATTGACTCCGACCGTGGTGCGGGTGTCCGCCGATCCGTCCGGCGCCTTCGCCACAGTTCTGGTGGTCAATTGGCCCACGGTCGGCTCGGAGGCGGTGGCAGCCTCGACCGGGCTGGCCGCGGGAACGAGGCCGGGGGCCGCCTCCGCCGAGCGGGAGACCGGTTCGCCTTCATTCTCGGGTTCGGCGGTCCGAGTTGTGCGCCCGCAGGGCAAGGAAATGGGGAGCGCGGAGAAATCCAGCCCCAGCGCCATCGCTGTGGTCGAGCAAATCCTCGGGCCTTCAGCGGGAGGCGCTTTCGGCGCGCGCGTGACCAAGGGTGCGGGGGCCGGCGTTGCACTCGTCGGGATCCGGCGAACTCTGGAGGCGAACATAGGAGCATCCCACTCGGCGCAGCGGACAGCGGCGTACCCTGGCGACGCACCTACTCCTTGCGGCCTCGCTCCCTACCACAAGCGGGCGAGTGGATCGATCATCCTTTTCGTGATCGCCGGGCGCTGGCGGACAGGGTGGGATTCGAACCCACGGTGGGCTTGCACCCACGGCGGTTTTCAAGACCGCTGCCTTAAACCACTCGGCCACCTGTCCAAGATGGCGCAGGCTCTAGCCCAAGATCGTTTCGGCTGAACAGCCCCGCCGTCATGCCGGGCTCGACCCGGCACCCATCAACACGGACCCGGGCGAGAACTTTCAGACGGGGGCGTTCAGGGATTCCGGCGTTCGCCGGAATGACGAGTTCGGCGGGTCCGCTCGTGCTCCCGGCGCGCCGAGCCGAGTATCGGCGGCCTCGCCCCTGTGGCATCAGGGGCGCCGAGCGGGAGATGATTTGTATGCGTTTGTTGAGGGGGATGGCGGCCTTTGCCCTGGCGGCGGCGCTCGTCCCGCTGTCCAGCCCGGCGGCGGCCCAGACCGGACTGAGCGAGTCCGGCTTCAGGGCCTATCTGCCCCAGCTCGAGGCCCAGGCCCGGCGCGCCGGGGTCAGCCCCGGAACGATCGCGAGCATCTTCCCCAACCTCGTCTTCAGCTCCCGAACCGTCGAGCTCGACCGAGCCCAGCCCGGCGGCCGGCCCGGAAGCAACGCCAACCCGCCCTTCGCGCCCTACCGCGCCCGCCACGTCAATCCGGCGATCGTCGCCAACGGGCAGCGCCATTACGCCGCGAATCTGATGCGCCTTCGCGAAATCGGCCGCCGCTACGGAGTGACTCCGTCGGTTCTCGTCGCCATCTATGGCCACGAGACGAGCTATGGTTCCGTCACCGGCAATTTCGACCTTTTGAACTCGCTCGCCTCGCTCGCTTATGACGGCCGCCGGCGGCAGCTCTTCTCCGACGAGTTCGTCGCGGCCCTGAAAATGGTCGACCGCGGGGTGCCGAGGAGCCGGCTCAAGGGCAGCTGGGCAGGCGCCACCGGCTATCCGCAATTCCTCCCCTCCGTCTGGCTCCGGCTCGGCACCGACGGCGACGGCGACGGGCGTTCCGACATCTGGCGCAGCGAGCCCGACGCCTTGGCCTCGATCGCCAATTATCTCAGCAACGCCGGGTGGCGGCCGGGCGTGCCCTGGGGAGTCGCCGTCCGGGTCCCGGCCGGCTTCGACCGAAGCCGGGTCCGCAACACTTTGCGCGCGCCGCGCTGCCCGCGGGTCTTCGAGCGTCACAGCCGCTGGCTGACCATCGGCGAGTGGCGGCGGCTTGGAATGGTCGCCCCCTATGGCGGCTGGCCGCGCGACACCGAGATGGCCTCGCTTCTCGAGCCCGACGGGCCGAATTCGACGGCCTATCTGCTGACCACCAACTATCGCACCATCCTCGACTACAATTGCTCCAACTTCTACGCTTTGTCGGTCGGGCTGCTCGCCGACGCGATCGCGCGCTGATCCGTCTGGCGAAGAGCGAGGGGAGGGGTTAAGCAGGAGCGAAGCTCCGGCCGAACCGCCGCATCATCAGGGGAATCGTCTTAATTATGATCCGCAAAAGCCTGTTTCCAATAGCTTTCATTGCCGCAGCGGCGCTTCCCGCCACGGCCGCCGCGCCGCCCTTCGAGACCGCGGCTCCGGTCGCCTATATGGTCGACCTCAGCTCGAGCGCGGTGCTCTACGCCAAGGATCCGGACCGCCGAATCCCACCGGCCTCGATGGCGAAGATGATGACCACCCATCTCGCCTTCCACATGATCAGACGGGGCGAGGCGAAGCTCGCGCAGATGTGCCAGGTCCGCCCCGAAACCTGGCGCCAGTGGCACGGCCCCGAGGCCGGCTCGACCATGTTCCTGTCGCCCGGCGAGCAGGTCAGCGTCGAGAATCTCCTGCACGGAATCGTCACTTTGTCCGGCAACGACGCCACCGTCGTCCTCGCCGAATGCCTGGCCGGCACCGAGCCGGCCTTTGCCGCCCTGATGAACGCCGAGGCGAAGCGCCTTGGAATGGCCAACAGCAATTTCGGCAACACCAACGGCTGGCCGGACGAGGGCGTCACCTTCACCACCGCCCGCGACCTCGCCAGGCTCGCCGGAGCGACCATCCAGGAGACTCCCGACCTCTACAAGCGCTTCTACCAGATGAAGGAATTCACCTGGGGCAAGACTCTCGGCGCCGGCGCTCCCATCACCCAGGGCAACCGCAATCCGCTGCTCGGCCGGGTGTCCGGCGCCGACGGCCTCAAGACCGGCCATACCGCCGAGGCCGGCTACGGCTTCACCGGCTCGGCCGAGCAGGGCGGCCGGCGGATCATCATGGTCGTCGCCGGGCTCGGCAGCTTCAACCAGAGGATCGAGGAATTGGTCAAGTTCATGGACTGGGGCTTCCGCGCCTGGAAGTCGCAGCCTCTGTTCAAGGCAGGCGAGAAGGTCGCCGACGCCCAGGTCCAGCAGGGCGGCGACGACGTCGTGCCGCTGGTGGCGCCGCGGAGCATCGCGGTGACCCTGCCGGCAGGATCCGCCGGAAGCATCCGCGCCAAGGTCGTCTATAACGGCCCCCTGAAGGCGCCGATCGCCAAGGGCCAGCACGTCGCCGACCTCGTCGTCACGACCGCCGACACGCCGCCCCAGACCATGCCTCTGGTCGCCGCCGAGGCGGTCGGCGAAGCTGGCTTCTTCGGCCGTATCTGGAACGGCCTGACGTCGCTGTTCGGCTGAGGCGAAGTGAGGGGGCGCTTCATCAGCCTCGAGGGCGGCGAGGGGGCCGGCAAGTCGACCCAGCTCAGGGCGCTCGCGCAGGCGCTTCGCGGCCGCGGGCTGGAGGTGGTCGAAACCCGGGAGCCCGGCGGAAGCCCCGGCGCGGAAGCGATTCGCAAGCTCCTCCTGGAGGGGGAGGTGGACCGCTGGACGGCCGAAACCGAGGCTCTTCTATTTGCCGCGGCCCGATCCGACCATGTCGCCCGGACGATCAGACCCGCACTCGATCATGGAAAGTGGGTGATCGCCGATCGGTTCCTCGACAGCTCGCTCGCCTATCAGGGCGGCGCCGGAGGCGTCGGCATGGGCAACGTCATGAAGCTCCATCAGATCGGCAGCGGCGGATTGCTGCCGGATCGTACGCTGCTTCTGGATCTGCCCGAATATGACGCGGCGTTTCGGGAATTCGCGCGCGACGACGGCAAGCTGGACCGGTTCGGCCGCAAGAGTGGTGACTATCATTCGGCACTTGCGGCGGCGTTTCGATCTTTGGCGGCGGACAATCCGGACCGATACCGGGTGGTGAATGCCGAAGGCAGCGTAGAGGAAGTCACAGCGAGGCTGCTCGCGGCGGTGGAGGATCTGCCGTGAGGATGGCGGTCCCAAGACCCCTCCTCCTCGATGGGGGAGGGCAGGGTGGGGGTGCGGTACGAGACCTGCTCGAGCGCGTCTCGACCCTCACCCCTCCCCAACCCCTCCCCATCGAGGGGAGGGGCTTTACCGCGGTGAATCCATGACTCCCCTCCACGGCCATGTTTCCGCCGTCGCCGCGTTTCGCGACGCGCTCGAACTCGGGCCGGCTTCATCACGCCTGGCTGATCTCGGGCCCGGAGGGTGTCGGCAAGGCCTTGTTCGCCGCCAAGGCCGCCCTTCGAGTCCTGGCACAGGGGCAGGGCGCCGTCGAGGCCCCGAGCCTCGACGTGCCCGACAACCACCCCGCCGCCCGCCTCGCCGCCGCCGGCAGCCATCCCGATCTGATGCGGCTCGAGCGGCTCCCGCGCGAGAACAGCGCCACCGGCGAGCTCGCCCGAAACATCAATGTCGACCAGGTCCGCTCGCTGCAGCGCCTGTTCAACACCACCGCCTCGATGTCCCCGTGGCGGGCGGTGATCGTCGATTCGATCGACGACCTTGAACGGAACGCCGCCAATGCCCTGCTCAAGAATCTGGAGGAGCCGCCGCCGAGCAGCGTCTTCTTCCTGGTCAGCCATGCGCCCGAGCGGCTTTTGCCGACGATCCGCTCGCGCTGCCGTTCGCTTCGCCTCGCGAGGCTCGACGATGACGCCATGACGTCAGCCCTGCGCGCCGAGCTTCCCGACGCGGACGAGAAGGAGATCAAGGATCTGGTCCTCGCCGGCAACGGCTCTCCTGGGCGCGCTCTGGCCTGGCGGGGGCTCGACGTCGCCGGCCTCGACCGGGCGATGGCCGAGCTGGTCCGCGAAGGCGATCCGGCCAATGCCCGCCGCTCCGAGCTCGCCCGGAGCCTCGCGCTCAAATCGGCGCAGCCGCGTTACGAAGCCTTCCTCGCCCGGGTGCCGTCGGTCATCGCCGCCGAAGCGAAGGCGCGGCGCGGCCCGGCCCTGGCCGAGGCGCTGAAGGCTTGGGAACAGGCGCAGGGTCTCGCCTCGAGCGCCCGCGGCCTTTCGCTCGAGCCCGAGAGTGTCGTGTTCGAGCTTGCCGGCATGCTCGCATCGCTGGCGCCGAGCCGCTAAGGGCGGTGAATGGGCGACCCTTTCTACATCACCACCGCGATCAACTATCCCAACGGGCCGCCCCATATCGGCCACGCCTACGAGGCCGTCGCCACCGACGTCATCGCCCGTTTCCAGCGCGCCATGGGCCGCGAGGTCTTCTTCCAGACCGGAACCGACGAGCACGGCCTGAAAATGGCCCAGGCGGCGCGCGAGAAAGGCGTTACGCCGGCCGCGCTTGCTGATGAAATGTCGTCTATCTTCAGAGATATGGATGAACGGCTTCAGATTAGCTTCGATCGCTTCATCCGGACCACCGAGCCCGCCCACCACCGCGCCAGCCGGGCGATCTGGAAGGCCATGGCGGAGCGCGGCGACCTTTATCTCGGCCGCTACGAAGGCTGGTATTCGGTTCGCGACGAAGCTTATTATGACGAGGACGAGCTCAGCGCCGCCGAAAATGGCGAGAAGCGCTCGCCGCAGGGCACTCCGGTCGAATGGACGGTGGAGGAGAGCTGGTTCTTCCGGCTCTCGGCCTATCAGGACAAGCTGCTCGCTCATTATGCCGCCAATCCCGGCTTCATCCGCCCGGAGAGTCGCCGCAACGAGGTGCTTCGCTTCGTCGAGGGCGGCCTTTCGGACCTTTCGGTCTCGCGAACCAGCTTCGACTGGGGGGTGAAAGTGCCGGGCGACGAGCGCCACGTCATGTACGTGTGGCTCGACGCGCTCACCAACTACATTACCGGCGTCGGCTATCCGGACATGGAATCAGAGGCTTACAGGAAGTTCTGGCCGGCCGATCTCCACATCATCGGCAAGGATGTGGTGCGCTTCCACGCCGTCTACTGGCCGGCCTTTTTGATGTCGGCCGGGGTGGAGCTGCCGAAACGGATATTCGGCCACGGCCACGTCCTCCTGCGCGGCGAGAAGATGTCCAAGTCGGCCGGCAACGTCGTCGCCCCGGCGGAGCTGATCGACCGGTTCGGCGCCGACGCGGTCCGCTACTTCCTGATGCGCGACGTCACGTTCGGCCAGGACGGGAGCTACAGTCCGGAAGCGATCGTCGCCCGGGTCAATGCCGACCTCGCCAACAGCTTCGGCAACCTCGCCCAGCGCACCTTGTCCTTCATCGCCAAGAATTGCGGCGGAACCCTGCCGGTGGGCGGGCGCGGGGATAGTGCCGACGAGGATCTGCTCGCCCTGGTGCGCCGAACGACCGCCGGCGACGTCCCGGCCCTGTTCGCCGACCTCTCGCTCAGCCAGGGGATCGAGGCCTGGATCCGCGCCGTCTTCGCCTGCAACCAATATATCGACGTCCAGGCCCCGTGGACGCTGCGCAAGACCGATCCGGAACGGATGACCGCCGTCCTCGCGACCCTGTGCGAGGCGATCGTCGACCTCGCCATCGCCATCGCGCCGGTCGTCCCGGCCTCGGCGGCCAAGCTTCTCGATCAGATGGGCGTGCCCGCCGGCGAGCGCGATTTCACCGTCCTGGCCGACACCGGACGCTATGCCCGACTCGCCGGCTCGGGCTTCGCGCTCGAGCCGCCGACACCTATTTTCCCGCGGCTGGAAGCGCCGGCGGAGGCGTAGCGGCCGCCGGCGCCGGCAAGGCGTCGTCGGTCCGCTTGATCCGGGTCAGGCGCTGGCCCTTGCGCAGGATCTGCTGGCAGGTCCGCTGCCCCTCGCAGGCGATGATCGTTCCGGTCTTCGAATCGACCCGGACGATCTGGTTGCCGAAAGCGAAGGCGTCGTAGCGCGGCGGCGCCGGCCGGGCGTAGACGGCGAGGCCGACGATCGCTCCGGCGATGACGATCCCGGTCGTGATCTTGCCGACCGCGCCGTCGATGGCCGCGCCCAGCCCGCGCTCGCCGGGGTCGGATCGGTCGAAGCGGTCGTCGGTCATGGCGCTCTCCCCAGTCTGCAAGGCCTCAGCCTAGCCGATGGCGGGCGTCGCCGTAACCGCTCCGTTCATGACTTTTGGTGACAATCACACTGCGATTGCCGGCCGAAATCCGGTCGCGGCCCGGCGGAGTCCGCGCCGTTTGCGGCCCAGGCAGGCGAGACGGTGCTTGCGCGAAGGGGAGGGGATGGGGCTAAGGAGCGGCCATGTTCACCGACAGCCATTGCCACCTCAACTACAAGGGACTGGTCGAAGAGCAGCAGGCGGTGCTCGAGCGCGCCCGGGCGGCGGGCGTTTCCGCCATGCTCAACATTTCTACCCGCCAGTCCGAATGGGACGAAGTGATCGGCCTCGCGACACGCGAGAGCGACGTCTGGGCCTCGGTCGGCATCCATCCGCACGAGGCCGACGCCCATCCCGACGTCCAGACCGCGACCCTGGTCGAGCGGGCCGCTCATCCCAGGGTGGTCGGAATCGGCGAGAGCGGCCTCGATTATTATTACGACCATAGCGATCGCGAACGCCAGCGGGCGAGCTTTCGAGCCCATATCGCCGCCGCCCGCGAGACCAAGCTGCCGATCATCGTCCACACAAGGGAGGCGGAGGCGGACACCTATGCGATATTGTCGGAGGAAATGAGGAAGGGCGCCTATCCGGGGGTGATCCACTGCTTCACCGCAAGTCAGGATTTCGCCGACAAGGCGCTGGAACTCGGACTTTATGTGTCGATTTCCGGGATCGTGACCTTCAAAAACGCCAAAGAGTTGCAATCTTCGGCGACGATGATCCCTTGCCATCGCCTCCTGATCGAGACCGACTCCCCCTTCCTCGCCCCGGTCCCGCACCGCGGCCGCCCCTGCGAGCCCGCCTTCGTCGCCGACACCGCCCGCTTCCTGGCCGGGCTGCGCGGAGAGAAGGTCGAGGCGCTCGCGGAGCAGACCAGCGCGAATTTCCGCACGCTTTTCAGCAAGGTGGCCGGATGAAGGTCACCATCCTCGGCTCCGGAACGTCGAGCGGCGTGCCCCGGGTCGGCAACGACTGGGGTGAATGCGATCCGTCCAACCCGAGGAATCGCCGCCGCCGGGTGTCGATCCTGGTCAGCCACGAGAAGGCCCGGATCCTCGTCGACACCGGGCCCGACCTTCGCGAGCAATTGCTCGACGCCAACGTGACGGGCGTGGACGGAGTCCTCTGGACCCACGACCATGCCGATCATTGCCATGGCATCGACGATCTTCGCCAGCTCTACCACGCCCGCGGCCAGCCGGTGGCCGGCTATGCCCGGCTCGAGACGCTCGAGAGCCTCAAGCAGCGCTTCGCCTACGCCTTCGACGGCAAGAGCGGCTATCCGGCCGTCGCCGAGGGCAATCTGCTGCCCGACCACATGAATTTGAACGGCATTTCGGTGCAGGTCGTCGACCAGCCCCACGGCGACATCACGACCGCCGGCCTGCGCTTCGATGCGGGCGGCGCCTCGGTGGTCTATTCCACCGATTTCAACGAATTGACCCCAGAGATGGAGATTCGCTTCCAAGGCGTCGACCTGTGGATCGTCAACTCCCTGCGCCGCCGTCCGCACCCGACCCACCCCCATCTCGACCTCGCGCTCGACTGGATCGCCCGGCTTCGGCCGAAGCGGGCCTTGCTGACCCACCTCGACAACAGCATGGATTACGATACCCTGGTCGGCGAGCTGCCGGAAGGGGTCGAGCCGGCCTATGACGGCATGGAAATCGAGCTGTGAACGACGGCGATCAGGCGCTGAGCTTCGTCTATCTGATCGGAGTCCTCGTCCTCGTCCTCAGCGCGCTGATGGTGCGCCGGATCCCGATCGGCCAGGGGCTCAAGATGTTCGCCGGCTGGGTGCTCATCTTCCTCGCCGCCTTCGTCGCCTTCGCGCTCAAGGACGATTTCATGGCGCTCGGCAAGCGGGTCATGGCCGAGAGCCGCGGCGAGGGCGAGGTGGTGGCGGCGGGCCGTGAGCTGCGCATCCGAAAGTCCATGGACGGCCATTTCTGGGTGAATGGCGAGCTCAACGGCCACAAGGTGCGCTTCCTCGTCGACAGCGGCGCCACCGTCACCAGCCTGTCGGCCGGGACGGCGGCCAGGGCCGACGTCGTGACCGGCGGCCTGCCGGTCGTGGTCAATACGGCGAACGGAATCGTCCGGGCCAGCCGCGGCCGGGCCGAAAGGCTGAAGATCGGCACGATCGAACGCGCGCGACCTCGCCGTCCACGTCTCGGAGTCGTTCGGAGACACGGACGTGCTCGGCATGAACTTCCTGTCGTCGCTGTCCGGCTGGGGCGTCGAAGGCCAGTGGCTGGTGCTGAAGCCGTGAGGGGGATCACCCACTCCGAAAGCCAACTCGCATTTTACATAATGTATATTATCGCACTTAGAAACTGACGGGAACAGGCCAAGAGTGTCAGCTTCGTCATCTTCCCTTTCCGACCTCGTCGAGATCATGCGCCGGCTTCGCGACCCGGCGGACGGCTGCGAATGGGACATCGCCCAGAGCTTCGAGACGATCGCGCCCTATACGATCGAGGAAGCCTATGAGGTCGCGGATGCGATCGCCCGCCGGGATCTCGACGGCCTGAAGGACGAGCTCGGCGACCTCCAGCTCCAGGTCGTCTACCATGCGCGAATGGCCGAGGAGATCGGCGCCTTCGCGCTCGATGACGTCATGACGTCGATCTGCGCCAAGATGATTCGCCGCCACCCGCATATCTTCGGCGACGAAGCGGCCAGCCCCGGCTGGGAGGCTCTAAAAGCCGCCGAGCGCCACGGAGGCGACGACAAGAGCGCGCTCGCCGGAGTCGCCCTCGCCCTGCCGGCGCTCAAGCGCGCCGAGAAGCTTCAGCGCCGAGCCGCGCGGATCGGCTTCGACTGGCCCGACGTGGCCGGGCCCCGGGCCAAGATCGACGAAGAGCTCGAGGAGATCGAGTCGGCGGCCACGGCCGAAGAGCGCGCCGCCGAGCTCGGCGACCTGCTGTTCAGCGTCGTCAATTACGCCCGCCACCTCGACATCGACCCGGAAACGGCGCTTCGCGAAGCCTCGGCGCGCTTCGAGCAGCGTTTCCGAAAGGTGGAAGAGATAGCCGACAAGCCCTTGAAGGACATGGATATCGAGGCGCTCGAGGCGATTTGGCAGAGGGCCAAGAGGATGGTCTGACCCCGTCATTGCGGGGAGCGTAGCGACGAAGCAATGCATTTACCCACGCATGAGCAGGCTGGATTGCTTCGCTTCGCTCGCAATGACGGCTCAGGCCCGCTGGCGGCTTCGCAGCCTCGCCCAGTCGGCCTCCGACAGGCGCACTTCGAACACCGTCTCCACCCCGTCGCTCTCCTGGCTCTCGATCCGTCCGTTGGCGTGGAGCCAGGCGATCGTTTCCCCGTCCGAAGCGCCGAGCGTGACCGTGCGCAGCTTGGCGCCCTCGCTGAGCTTCGCGGACGCGCCTTCGAGCAGCGCGTCCAGCCCCTCGCCGGTCAAGGCGGAGATCCGGATCACGTCGTCGCGTCGGGCCGCTTCCGCTTGCACCCGTTCGCCCTCCTCCTCGTCGAGCAGGTCGATCTTGTTCCAGGCCTCGACGAGGGGAGCGCCCCCTCCCCTCCGGCGCCGATCTCCTTGAGGACGGCTTCCACATCCTCGCGCTGGGCGTCGCTGTCGGGGTGGGAGATGTCGCGGACATGGACGATGAGGTCGGCCGAGATCACTTCTTCGAGCGTCGCCCGGAAGGCGGCGACGAGCTGGGTCGGAAGCTCGGAGATGAAGCCGACCGTGTCCGAGAGGATCGCCTTGTCGAAGCCGGGCAACGGGATCTCGCGCATCGTCGGGTCGAGGGTCGCGAACAGCAGATTCTCCGCCATCACGTCGGCTTTGGCGAGTCGGTTGAACAAGGTCGACTTGCCGGCATTGGTGTAGCCGACCAGGGCGATGACCGGCCAGGGCGCGCGCTGGCGGCGGGCGCGGTGCAGGGCCCGGGTGCGGGTGACCTGCACGAGCTCCTTCTTGAGCTTGGCCATGCGGTCGCGGATCAGCCGGCGGTCGGCCTCGATCTGGGTCTCGCCCGGGCCGCCGAGGAAGCCGAAGCCGCCGCGCTGGCGCTCGAGGTGGGTCCAGCTGCGCACCAGCCGGCCCGCCTGATAGTCGAGATGGGCGAGCTCGACCTGGAGCCGGCCCTCCGCCGTCGCCGCGCGCTCGCCGAAAATCTCGAGGATGAGCCCGGTCCGGTCGATCACCTTCGCCTTGATCGCGGTCTCGAGATTCTTTTGCTGGATCGGCGTGATCGGCGCGTCGACGATCACCAGCTCGGCCTCGTCCCGCGCGACCGCGTCGGCGATCGACTGGACCTGGCCAGAGCCGAACAGGGTCGCGGGCCTCGGCGAGCGGATCTTGAAATGGAGCCGGTCGGCGACCTCGACCCCGATCGCCTCGGCAAGGCCCGCCGCCTCCTCGAGGCGCGCGTCGACGTCGCGCCGCCCCCTCCCCGACTTCATGTCGGGGAGAGCGACGATCGCCTTTGCACCGCGGGTGAATTCACCGTCGGTCGGTTTTTGCGTGAAACTCAGGCGGCCGGCTCCTCGTCTTCCTGGTCCATGAAGCTCACCGGCCGTTCCGGCTGCACGGTCGAGATGGCGTGCTTGTAGACGAGCTGCGACAGTCCGTCGCGCTGGAGCAGCATGCAGAACAGATCGAAGGCCGCGATTTCTCCCTGAAGCATGACTCCGTTGACCAGGAACATGGTGACCGGCTCGCCGGAGCGCCGGACCGCGTTCAGGAACGCCTCCTGGAGCAGCGCCGGCTTCTTGCCGCCGCTGCTGCCTTCCTCGAAGGCGCGCTCGATCTCGCTCATGTCGAGCGGGTGCGCCGGCATGATCGTCGAGATGGCGTGCTTGTAGATGAGCTGGGCCTGACCGTCGCGGCGCAGAAGCACCGAGAAATTGTCGAACCAGGTGATGATGCCCTGGAGCTTGACGCCCTTGACCAGGAACATGGTCACCGGGGTCTTCGAGCGGCGAAGGCCGTTCAGGAACAGATCCTGGAGATTGTTGACCTTGTCGGCCATATCCCACTCTCCTTATTGGCGGATCGTTGTCCGCGGAGGCGCCCGCGAAGGGCGTCTTTCATAATGTGGAGCGCAGCCTTGCGGAAGCAATAGCATCGCTCGCTCTGCCGCGCCAGCAGCGTGCCCCCCTTCGCGAAGCGAATATCCTCCCGGCGCCCCGCCTTTCAGTTTTCAACACAACGACGCAACGAATCAGAGCGTGTGGTTAGCGGCAAGTCTCTTTCGCATACTCGGCATCGTTGCGTCGTTGCGTTTCAAAATCATTGGCCTGCGGCCGGCGAGGATTGGCCTGCGAAACCATCACTCCTCGGGCTCGCCCTTCGTATCGCCGATGCCGAGCGCCTTCAGCTTCCGGTGAAGCGCCGAGCGTTCCATTCCGATGAAGGTGGCGGTGCGCGAGATGTTGCCGGAGAAGCGGCGGATCTGGACCTTGAGATATTCGCGCTCGAACGTCTCGCGGGCTTCGCGAAGCGGAGTGCCCATGATCGCCTTGACCGCCTCGCCGGAGCTGAGGCTCGCCTGTTCGTTGAGGATTTCGGGTGGAAGCATGTCGAGCTCGATGCAGCCGACCCGGGCGCCGGGCGCGAGGATGATGGTGCGCTCGATGACGTTCCTCAACTGGCGGACGTTGCCGGGCCAGTCATAGGCCTGGAGCGCGGCGACCGCGTCGGCCGAGAATTCCGGGGTCGGGAGCCGTTGCTCGGCGGCGTAGCGGGCCGCGAAATGGGCGGTCAGGGCCGGTATGTCCTCGCGCCGCTCGGCCAGCGCCGGAAGGTGCACCGGAACGACGTTCAGCCGGTAGAACAAATCCTCGCGGAAGCGGCCGCCGGCGATCTCGTCGGCGAGGTTGCGGGAGGTGGACGACACCACCCGCATGTCGACCTTGACCATGCGCTGGCCGCCGACCCGGGTGAAGCTCTGGTCGGTCAGGACCCGCAAGATCTTGGCCTGGGCCGGGATCGGCATGTCGGCGATCTCGTCGAGGAACAGGGTGCCGCCATGGGCCTGCTCGAGCAGGCCCGGCCGGGCCAGCTCGCCCCCCTCCTCCACTCCGAACAATTCCTCCTCGACCCGCTCGGGAGTCATCCGCGCCGCGCTGACCACGATGAAGGGCGCCTTGGAGCGGTTGCTCCAGTCGTGGAGCAGGCGCGCGGCCACCTCCTTGCCGACTCCGGCGGGTCCCGAGATGAGGACCCGGCTTCCGGTCGCGGCGACCCGCTTCAGCGTCGCCCGGACCGCGTTGATCGAGACGCTCGAGCCGGTCAGCTCGGTCTCCTGGCCGATCTGGGCCTTGAGGCTGGCATTTTCGCGCCGGAGCCGGTCGGTTTCGGTGGCCCGGGCGACGAGGTGGACGAGATGGCCCGCCTCGAACGGCTTCTCGATGAAATCGGCGGCGCCCTGGCGGATCGCCGCGACCGCGGTGTCGAGATTGCCGTGGCCCGAGATCATCAGCACCGGAAGCGAGGGATCGCGCTTCTTCACCTCCTCGAGCAATTGCAGCCCGTCGAGCTTGGAGCCCTGGAGCCAGACGTCGAGCAGGAGCAGGGACGGCCTCCGGTCGGCCAGCGCCTGGAGCGCCTCGCCGCTGTTGGCGGCGGTCCGGCACGAATAGCCTTCGTCCTCGAGCACCCCGGAAACGAGGTCCCTGATGTCCTGTTCGTCGTCGACGATGAGTATGTCGAGGGCCATTTTCTATCCGTCTGCCGATATGCTCTGGGGTTGCTCGTCCGCCGCCGCGGTCAGCCGGGCGAGCGCTTCGGCGTCGAAGACCATCCTGACGAGGCTTCCGCCGCCGGCGCTGTCGTCGAACTCGATATTGCCGAAATGCTCCTCGACGATCTTCTTGACGATGGCGAGGCCGAGGCCGGTGCCCTTCACTCGGGTCGTCATGTAGGGCTCGGTCATCCGGCCGCGTTCGGCGGGAAGGCCGATGCCGGTGTCGGCGACCTCGATGACGATCCGGTTCTCCGCGTCGCGGATGGTCACCGTGACCTTGTCGTCCCCTTCCTTGCGCCCGTCCTCACGCTTCTGCTGGATCGCCTCGACCGCATTCTTGATGACGTTGGTCAGCGCCTGGCCGAGCTGGCGGCGGTCGCAGACGAGCTCGGGCGAAGGCTCGGGCGAGTCGAGCTTGAAGGCGATGTCGGGATGGGCGACCTGGTGGAGGAACAGGGATTCCCCGACGATGTCGGCGATCTTCTCCTCGCGGAAGACCGGCTTGGGCATCCGGGCGAAGGAGGAGAATTCGTCGACCATCCGGCGGAGGTCGCCGACCTGGCGGACGATCGTCCCGGTCAGCTTCTCGAACGTCGCCGCGTCCGAGGTGATCTCCTTGCCGTAGCGCCGCTGAAGCCGCTCGGCGGCGAGCTGGATCGGGGTCAGCGGGTTGCGGATCTCGTGGGCGATCCGTCGGGCGACGTCGGACCAGGCGGCGCGGCGCTGATCGAGCAATTGCTCGGTGATGTCGTCGAAGGTGAGGACGTGACCGCCCTCGACCCGGACACGCTTCACCGCCAGAGTGCGCGGCTCGCCGCCGGAGGCGAACTGGATGATATCCTCGCGGGCGTCGCCGTCGAGATGCGCATCGAGTTCGGGTGCGAGCTCGACGAGCTTGTGGCCGACCGCCTGGCCGGTCTCGGTCTTCAGCAAGGCTTCCGCAGAGCTGTTGACGAGGCGGACGTTGCGCTCCTGGTCGACCGAGATGATTCCGGCCGTCACGCCCGAAAGAACGGCCTCGATAAATGCGCGCCGGCTTTCGAGCTGTGCGTTCGCGGAGACGAGATCTCCGGTCTGCTCCTCAAGGCGCTTGGTCATTCGGTTGAACGCCCGGCCCAGGATTCCAATCTCGTCCTGGACCCGCATCCCCGTGACGCGACTGGCAAGCTCACCGGCGGTGACGCGCGTCGTAAGGTCGCCGGCAGTGATCCGCCGAGCGGCATCCACCAATTCGCCGACCGGCCGGACGAGGCGGTCGGCGAGCTTCAGGGCGATCCAGATCGAAATCGCGACGATCAGCAGCGACACGAGCAACAACACCGCATTGAAGCGAAACTGCAAGGACCGGGCGCGAGTCAGCGTCCTTTGAGAATCGCTGGCAGCGCTTTGAGCATCCTCGGCCAGCTTCAGGAGACGCGCATTCACCGAGCGAGCCCCGTAGACATAGACTTTCGCCTGGGGATCCAGCCGCACGACCGCCTCGACCCTATCGCCGCCCTCCTCCTTCGCTATCGCTTCCCCCGCCTTCAGCTTCGACAGGACCGAGGCGCTGAAACGATCTTCGAGCGGTCGGTCGTAAAGGTTCACGCCGCCCTGCATCTGGATTTCCCCCTTGGGGGTAATCGTGAGGAGCGCCGTTTCCAGGAGATAGCGGCGGGCCGTCTGGTCGACCATGAAATCGCCGAATTGCGGGTCATCGATACCGCGCTCGTTCACCCAGCGAACGACGTCATTCCCCATCGTCTTAACTTCGAGCTGGACCTCGTCGCGCTGGTCTTTTCTGTATTGGCTCGCCACTTCTTGCGCATTCTTGATGACAGTCTGTGCGCGGTCCGAGAGCCAGAAATTAAGCCCGCTCTGGAAGAGCAATGAAGCGAAGATCACGACCAGCAGGGTCGGAACGCTGGCAATGACGGAAAACAGCGCCACCAGTCGAACGTGCAGCCGCCCCCTGCCCCCGATCGGCGATTCCGCGGCCCGGCGCATGGCGAGACGGCGCGCGACGAGAACCATCAGCGCCATGGCCGGGACGAGGTTCGCGACAAGCAGGGCCGCCACCATAGGCGGCGTCAGCAGAGTCTCTGGCGAACCTTGCTCGTTTATGATGAAGTAACTGACCGTCGCCACAGCCAAAAGCGCGATCAGGGTAAGACCCTCGACCAGCGGCATGAAGCGCCCGCGCCGCAAGGCCACCGAAAGCCGCCGGCGCCACCGGGGCTTGGCTTCGGGAAGGATCGGGAGCTCGGCGTTCACGAAACCGGGCTACCACAAGCCTGTGGTAAAAAGAACACAGTATGTAGCGTCAGCGGCTCGCTTGGCCGCACCGTCAAGCGACGGCGGCTCAGGCCGCGGCGCGGCTCAGCCAGGGCGCGTAAAATTCGTAGAGTCTCGCCTGCGCCTTCTTCGCGTCGCCTTCCTTGTTGAAAGCGTTGCGGAATTCGGCCGAGCCGTGGAGGCCGCGGGTGTACCAGCCGACATGTTTCCTCGCGACGTTGACCCCGATCTCGGTCCCATAATGGCCGAGCATGTCCCGATATTGCTCGATTAGCACGGCGAACTGCTCGTCGAGGCTGGGATCGGGCAGGCGCTCGCCGGTGCGCAGCCAGTGCATCGCCTGGGCGAGCAGCCAGGGGCGGCCGTAGGCGCCTCGGCCGATCATGACGCCGTCGGCGCCGGACTGGTCGAGCGCGGTCTCGACGTCGTCGATCGTGCAGATGTCGCCGTTGACGATGACCGGAACCTCGACCGCCGACTTGACCCGGCGGACGAAGGCCCAGTCGGCGCTGCCCTTGTACATCTGGTTGCGGGTGCGGCCGTGGACGGTGATCATCTGCACGCCGAGGTCGACGGCGATCCGGGCGAGCTCGGGGGCGTTGAGGCTTGAATGGTCCCAGCCCATGCGCATCTTCAAGGTGACCGGCACCTTGACCGCTTTCACCGTCGAATCAACGATTTCGGCGGCCAGCTTCAAATCGCGCATCAGGGCCGATCCGGCGTCGCCATTGACCACCTTGCGCACCGGGCAGCCCATGTTGATGTCGATGATCGCGGCGCCGCGATCCTCGTTGAGCTTCGCGGCCTCGGCCATCTCCTTGGGCGTGCAGCCGGCGAGCTGCATCGAGACCGGATCCTCGATCGGGTCCCAGTCCGCTTTCTGGAGCGACTGGCGGGTCTCGCGGATCATCGCTTGAGAAGCGATCATCTCGGTCACGGTGAGGCCGGCGCCGTAGCGCTTCACCGCCTTTCGGAACGGCCGGTCGGTGACTCCCGTCATCGGCGCCAGGATGACCGGCGAGTCGATCCCCACGGGGCCGATCTGGATGGGCGCGAAGCTTGTCATGGGAGGCGGTGAGATAAGGGCAAAGACGCTGGCGGGCAAGGTTCGGCTCCGCTAGTCGGCGAGCGATGGAGAGGAGTGTCGCCCTTCTGGTCGCGGCGGGGAGCGGAAGCCGCGCCGGCGGCGGCCTGCCCAAGCAATATCGCCGCCTCGCCGGCAAGCCCCTGCTCGTCCACGCTTTGGAGGGCCTGGAGCGGGCCGGATTCGGCGAGATCCGGGTGGTGATCGGGACCGGCCAGGAGGCGCTCTACCAGGCGGCGATCGGCGAGCGCGCCCTCCCTGCCCCGGTCGCCGGCGGCCGCGAGCGCCAGGACAGCGTCCGCAACGGGCTGGAGGCGATCGCCGCCGAGGGCGGGGCCGATTCCGTCTTCATCCACGACGCGGCGCGCCCCTTCCTGCCCATGGCGGTCGTCGCCCGGCTTCGGGAGGCGCTGGCCGGGGCCGAGGGCGCGGCGCCGGTGCTTCCAATGGTCGACACGCTCGCCCGGGCCGAAGCGGCGCTCGGCGATCCGGTGGACCGCGAGGGGCTGGTTCGGGTGCAGACCCCGCAGGCCTTCCGCTTCGAGGCGATCCTCGCCGCCCATCGGACATGGTCCGGCCCGTCGGCCACCGACGACGCCCAGGTCGCCCGGGCCGCGGGGCTGAACGTCGCCGCCGTCGCCGGCGACGAAGCGCTCGCCAAGCTCACCCACGAAGCGGATTTCGAGCGGGCCGAAGCGCGGCTCGCCGCCGGCCTGACGAGCCGGACCGGAATGGGATTCGACGTCCACGCCTTCGCGGCGGGCGAGGCATTGTGGCTGGGCGGAATCCAAATCCCCCACGAGCGCGGCCTCAAGGGCCATAGCGACGCCGACGTTTTGCTCCACGCCGTCACCGACGCCCTGCTCGGAGCGATCGGGGCCGGCGACATCGGCGACCATTTCCCGCCGAGCGACCCGCAATGGCGCGGCGCCGCCTCGTCGCTCTTCGTCGAGCATGCCCGAGCCCTGATCGAGGCGCTCGGCGGCCGGATCGACCATGTCGACGTCACCCTGATCTGCGAGGCGCCGCGCCTCGCCCCCCATCGCGCGGCGATTCGCGCCTCGGTCGCGGCCTTGTTGCGGCTGGCGCCGGCGCGGGTTAGCATCAAGGCCACGACCACCGAGCGCCTCGGCTTCACCGGACGCGGCGAAGGCATGGCCGCCCAGGCGATCGCCACCATCCGTCTCCCGGAGGAAAACCAGTGAAATCAGTCCTTATCGCCGCCTTGCTTGCCGCCGCCCCCGCCGAGCAGGCGCAACGCCCGTGCCTTACCGAGGCCCAGGTCGAGGATATGACCCTGTTCGCTCTGCCCCCTCTGCTCGAGGCGGCCGCGACCGCCTGTGCGTCCGCTTTGCCGGCCGACGCCTATCTTGCGACCGGCGGCCGGGCTCTCGCCCGGACTCTGGCGGCGGAGAGCTCGGGCCACTGGGCCGGCGCCAGCGCCGCTCTCGCCCAGATGGGGAAGGAGTTTCCGACCGGTCTCAGCGAGGCGACGGCGCGCGGCCTGGTCCACGATCTTACCGCAGGCGCTCTGGCCGCCAAGGAGGGCCAGGCGCAATGCGGCCGGATCGACCGGGTGGCGGACCTGCTTTCGCCTCTGCCGCCGCGCAACCTCGCCGGCCTCGTCGTCCTCGTCGTCGAGGTCGCGAATGAAAGCGGCGGCAGGCCGACCAGGTCGAAGGCCAAAGCCGACGCCAGCAAGCCGCCTCTTCTGTGTCCCGCGCCCCGGTCGTGAGCAAGGTCCGCGAGTCCGTCCTCCCCCCGGAACTGCTCGAAGCGGCACGCAAGGTCGTCGAGGCGAGCCGAGCCGCCGGGATCAGGCTTGCGGTGGCGGAGAGCTGCACCGGCGGCCTGGTCGCCGCCGCTTTGACCGAGATACCGGGCTCGTCGGACGTGTTCGAGGCGGGGTTCATCACCTATTCGAACGAATCCAAGATCGCGTTGCTGGGAGTCAGCGAAGACGTGGTCGAGACGTTCGGAGCGGTCTCGATCGCCGTCGCCTGGGGAATGGCGCAGGGCGCGCTGAAGCGCTGCTCGGCCGACACCGCGGTGGCGGTGACCGGAATCGCCGGTCCCGGCGGCGGAAGCGAGAAGAAGCCGGTCGGGACGGTGATCTTCGCCCGAGCCCGCCGTGGCGCCGATCCCAAGGAGATCGTCGCCGACACCAGGCATTTCGGCGACCGCGGCCGCGGCGGGGTCAGGCTCCAGGCGGCATTGTGCGCGCTGGAATTGCTGATGCCGGTGGAGACTTCGCTGTCGAAAAATGAGATCGAGGACCCCGCGTAGCCCGGGAAGCACTAAGCGGCGCTTTGGCTTTCCACCCTGCGGTCCCCATACAGCGCCCGCGCCCTCTCTTCGAACGCTCCGATCATCCGCCGCAACGCGCGGTCGAACATCTGGCCGGCGAGGCTTTCGAACAACCGGTTCCTGAAGGCGAAGTCGACGCAGAAATCGATCTCGGTGCCGCCCTGCCCGTCCGGTTTGAAGACCCAGCTGTTCTGGAGGTATTTGAGCGGACCCTCGATATATTCGGTGTGGATCCGGGTCGGCCGCTGCTTGTCGACCCGCGAGGTGAAGGTCTCCTTGATCGCCTTGAAGCCGACGACGAGGTCGGCGATCATCAGGGTGTCGCTGTCGGAGCGCACCCGGGTCGCCGCTACCCAGGGCAGGAATTCCGGGTAGCGCTTCACGTCGGCGACCAGATCGAACATCTGGTCGGGCGTGTAGGGCATGCGCCGGGTTTCGGTATGGCGGGGCATGGCTAGCTCGTTGCGAGCTTCGCTTCCCGCGCCGCCTTCATCTTCGCGAAGTCGTCGCCGGCATGGTAGCTCGAGCGGGTCAGCGGCGACGCGGCGACGAGCAGGAAGCCCTTGGCGCGGGCGATGGCGCCGTAGGCGGCGAACGCCGCGGGGGTGACGAACTCCTCGACCCGGGCATGGCGCGGGGTCGGCTGGAGATACTGGCCCATGGTCAGGAAATCGACGTCGGCCGAGCGCATGTCGTCCATCACCTGGTGGACCTCCAGACGCTGCTCGCCGAGCCCGACCATGACTCCCGACTTGGTGAAGATGGTCGGGTCCTGCCGCTTGACGCTCTCGAGCAGCCGGAGCGAGGCGTAATAGCGCGCGCCCGGGCGGATGGTCGGATAGAGGCGCGGCACCGTCTCGAGATTGTGGTTGTAGACGTCGGGCCGGGCGGCGACGATCGCCTCGACCGCGCTCTCCGGCTTGTTTCGGAAATCGGGGGTGAGGATCTCGATCGTCGTCGACGGAGTGGTCCGGCGGAGCGCCTCGATCACCTTGATGAACTGCCTGGCGCCGCCGTCGGGAAGGTCGTCCCGGTCCACGGAGGTGACGACGATATGGGTGAGGCCGAGCTCGGCCGCCGCGGTGGCGACATGCTCGGGCTCGAGCGGATCGACCGCCCTCGGCATCCCCGTCTTGACGTTGCAGAAGGCGCAGGCGCGGGTGCAGGTGTCGCCGAGGATCATCACGGTCGCGTGCTTCTTGGTCCAGCACTCGCCGATATTGGGGCAGGCCGCCTCCTCGCAGACGGTGGCGAGGTTGAGGCTGCGCATCAGCTTTTTCGTCTCGGCGAAGCCGGCGCTGGTCGGCGCCTTGACCCGGATCCAGTCGGGCTTGCGCTGGCGCGCCGGTGGCGTGAGGATCGGGTCGGCTTCGCTCATGCCGGCCAGATAGCGATCCGGAGCGAGACTTGCCACCCCTCCCCCATCCCGTCATTGCGAGGAGCGGAGCGACGAAGCAATCCAGTGCTGCGTCCGACGCCCGCTGGATTGCTTCGCTTCGCTCGCAATGACGGCGGAGCGAGACTTGCCACCCCTCCCCTCTTGCCGCTAGCGGCGACCCCATGGGCAGCCTCGACACTCTGATCGACGGATACCGCCGCTTCCGCGAGAACGGCTGGGCGAGGGAGCGCGAGCGCTGGTCGAGGCTCGCCGAGGGGCAGAGCCCCTGCGTGATGGTCATCGCCTGCTCCGACAGCCGGGTCGACCCGACCCAGATTTTCGATTCCGGCCCGGGCGAGATGTTCGTCGTC
The DNA here is from genome assembly GCA_963850005.1 of uncultured Alphaproteobacteria bacterium. GTDB lineage: Bacteria > Pseudomonadota > Alphaproteobacteria > Sphingomonadales > Sphingomonadaceae > Allosphingosinicella. The sequence goes on along the minus strand of CAWKJG010000001.1, from coordinate 464,581 downwards.
AGGAACGTCGCCGCTCTGGTCCCGCCCTACGAGACGACGGGCGGCCATCACGGAGTTTCGGCGGCGCTCGAATTCGCCGTCACCCAGCTCCAGGTCGAGGAAGTGGTGGTGATGGGCCACGGCTTTTGCGGCGGCTGCGCGGCGGCCCTGACCGGCCAGTATGACGACGCCGCTCATGGCGAGGGCCACTTCATCGCCGACTGGATCGAGATGCTTCGCGACGCCCGCGACAGGGTCCGGGCAAGCCATGGCGAGGATTTCCGGGCGATGGAGCTGGAAGGGGTACGGGTCAGCCTCGCCAATCTGCGCACCTTCCCCTGGGTGCGCGAGCGCGAGGCGGACGGGCGGCTGAAGCTTCACGGCGCCTATTTCGCGATCGCCGACGGAATCCTGCATCTGCTCGACGAGGCGAGCGACGAGTTCGCTCCGGCCTGAGGAGAGCGTTCCCCGGCGGGCCTAACCTCGCGAAGCCACGCTGCGCCTCGCTCCGTAGGCAAAGTAGATGACCAGGCCGACGACTTGGGCGATCATGAAATAGCGCTGGGTCGCCCAGGGCAGGCTGTAGAGCAGATAGAGGCAGCCGAGAATCCCGCCGATGCCGACCACCCAGGGCAGCGGCGTGCTGAACTTGCGTGGTGCGTCGGGGGCCCGGCGGCGCATGATCAGCATGCAGACGCAGACGGCGATGAAGGCGGTTAAAGTCCCGGCATTGGCCAGCGCCGCGAGCTCGGCCAGCGGGACGATCCCGGCCAGCGCGGCGACGACCACGGCCGTGAACAGGGTAATCCGCACCGGCGAGCCTCGGCTCGACACTTTCGCGAGGCTTCGCGGAATGAGCCCGTCGCGGGCCATGACGAAGAAGATTCGGCTCTGGCCGTAGAAGAAGGCGAGGATGACCGTCGGCAGAGCGATCACGGCGGAGGCCGCCAGATAGCGCGCGGCCCAGGGCTGGTCGAGCTCGCGAAGGATCAGGGCGAGTGGCTCCGCGCTGTCGGCGAAGCGGGTGTAGGAGAGCGCTCCGATCGCCGCCCCGGCGACCGCCATGTAGATGAGCACGCAGGCGATCATCGAGCCGACGATGCCGATGGGGAGGTCGCGGTCGGGGTTCTTGGTTTCCTCGGCGGCGGTGGCGATGGCGTCGAAGCCGTAAAAGGCGAAGAAGATGATCGCCGCCGCCGCCATTACTCCGACCTCGGCGCCGGGGGCGCCGGTCTTGGGGAAGCCGAAGGGCATGAACGGGCTGAAATTGGCGGAGTTGAAATAAGGGAGAGTGACCGCAACGAAGACGATGAGGGCGACGATTTTCACGAGGACCAGCAAGGCATTGACGGTCGCGCTCTCCTTCGTGCCGTAGATGAGCAGGCCCGCGACGACGGCGATGATGAAGATGGCGGGCAGGTTCACGATCCCGCCCAGTTCGGGCCCCTGGGCGAGCGCCATCGGATAGCCGAACGCCTCTTGAAGCAGGGGCGCCGCATAGCCCGACCAGCCGACCGCGACCGCGCTCACCACCAGCGAATATTCGAGGATCAGGCTCCAGCCGATCACCCAGGCGACGAGCTCGCCGATGACGACGTAGGAGTAAGTGTAGGCGCTGCCCGAAGCCGGGATCATCGTCGCCATCTCGGCATAAGCGAGCGCGGCGCAGGCGCAGATCAGGCCGGCGATGGCAAAGGAGAGGATCACCGCCGGCCCCGCCTTGGCGGCGCCGACCCCGGTCAGGGTGAGGATTCCGGTGCCGACGATGGCGCCGACCCCCAGGGCGACGAGGTGCGGCCAGCCGAGGCTCCGGTGCAGCCGGTGCTCCGGCGCCATATCCTCGTCGGCGACGACCGCCTTGCGCGCGAACAGGTTCATGAAGCGCCCCTCCCCTTTAGGTTTGGACTTGATAGGCAAGGCGGCGAGCCAAGCCTAGCCCTCCCTGTCCCCCTCCACCGTCATTCCCGCGAACGCGGGAATCCAGTTCGGAATCAGCGCTGGATTCCCGCGTTCGCGGGAATGACGAATAAGGCTCTGCCGCCTGTCCTAGGGCACCCTCTGCCCGACGACATTGCCGTAGGGCGAATAGCGGCAGATCAGGAAATCCCACTGGCGGCTCTTGTGGACGGCGCAGCCGACCCGGCTCGTGCCCTTCCAGATCATCTGGGTGTAATGGCCGACGTCGCTCCAATTGCCGCTGGTGCTGACGGTGGGGAAGAGGCCGGGGCGGAACAGGCTCTTCTCGGCCGCCCAGCTCCCGGCCATCTCCTCGAGCCGGTAGGCATTGCGGGTCCCCATCCACAGATTCTCGCCCTGGCCGGCGCGGGTCGCCTGCGGTGAATGGGCGAGCTTGCCGAGACGCTCCAGCGACGGCCCGTACGAAGCCGCCGCGGCCGCGAGCCGGGCGTCCCAGACCAGCGGCCGGGCCCCGGTGGCGGCGCGTTCGCGGTTGTGGAGGGCGAGCAGGCGGGCCTCCATCCTCGAGAGGTCCTGATCGTCGTCGCCGCCGCGCCGTTCCTCGGTCACCATTCGGCCGTCGGCCCAGGGCGGCCGCGACGAGTTGCAGCCGGCGAGAAGCAGGAGGGCGGCACAGGCGGCGGTGGTTCGGTTCATGCCCCTAAAGTTGCGATCCGGGCTTCCGGATGCAAGAAGGCGGGATGAAGCGCGTTCCGTTCGCTGGGCTTGCCCTCGTCCTCGCCGCCTGCACGGCGCAGGTGTCGCACCCGACCAAGACGCTTGCCGAGCAGCAGGTCGACGTCGATGTCTGCACCCGCGAGGCCAATCACAAATATTGGATGGATCCGATCGCCGCTCTGCTCAACGCCTATGACTGCCTGGAGGCGAAGGGCTACAGGAAGGAGAAGACCGGCCTGAAGGCGCAGGTCGAGCGCTCCGCCGGCGAGGACCGGGTGCGAAGGCGCAACCGGGGCGAGCCGCAAAAGCCCTGCGCGGTGCCGTGCCGGAAGTAGGAGCATATCCTCCCCGCGGCGAAGCCGTGGGGAGGGAGACCACCTGAAAGGTGGTGGAGGGGTGACGGCCCCTAGGTCCGACCTTTCAAAGCATGAACCACCGCCGCCAAGCCAGTTACCCCTCCACCAGGCTTCGCCTGGTCCCCCTCCCCATCTCCGATGGGGAGGATTATCAGTAAATATAGCCCTGGCGCTCGAGGAAGTCGTTTTCCTTGCGCGGTTCGGCGCGGGAGCGGGCGACCGGGCGCGCCTTGCGGGCTCGGGGGGCGCCTGACTCGGCCCGGACGGCGGGAGCGAGGCGGGCCGGCGGGCGGAGCTCCTGCTCGGCCCGGACCTGGGCGATCACCGCCGCCGACGAGGGCATGGCGGCCCGGTCGTGGACGGCTTCGGCGGCGGCGGCCTTCAGGGCCGCGGCGCGCGCCGGCGCTTCCGAATCGTGGACTTCGGCCGCCTCGGCGATCTCGCTCATCCGCGGCGGCACCAGGCTCTTGCCCATGGCGACGGCGGCGAGCGCGGCGGCGAGCATGCCCGCGATCAGCCAGCCGCTGACCGCGACGAAGCGCGGCGGCCGGCCGGCGCTGGCGACCTGGGCCTCGGCGAGGCGGATCGCCTGCTGCTTGGTCCACAGCCGATGGTCGTAATCGGCCCTTTTGACCGGGTCCTTGAGGATTGCGAACGCCTCGTTGATCGCGGTCGCGTCCCTGGACACAAACGTCTCGACCGCCTGGTCGGGATGATATTTCTTGATCAGGGCCTTGTAGGCCGCCTCGACGACGACCGACTCGGCTTCGGGAGCGACGTTGAGGACGTCGTAGAGGCTGCGGAGAGCGGGCATGGGATGACAAGCTTTCTGCCGCAGAAAGCCGGAAAGCGCCAGTGGCGAATTAATCGCGCCCGCTCAAATACTTGACTGGCGCAGCTTTCGCACCCGGCGCGGCGGTGTTAGGCACCGGGCCCGAAGCCGAACAGGAGGGATTTTATGCGCGATCTGGGACTGCCCGTGACATGGGCGCCGCGCCTGCTGAGCCTGCTTCGAATCGTCTCGGCGCTCATCTTCATGGAACATGGCACCCAGAAGCTGCTCAATTTCCCGCCGATGACGGAAGGGATGGCGCCACCGCCGCCGCTCAGCCTGCTCTGGGTCGGCGGCCTTCTCGAAACGGTCGGCGGAGCCCTGCTCCTGGTCGGCCTGTTCTCGCGGCCGGTCGCCTTCCTCCTCGCCGGCGAGATGGCGGTCGCCTATTGGATGTTCCATGCGCCCCAGAGCCTTTTCCCGGCGTTGAACGGCGGCGACGCGGCGATCCTCTATTGCTTCGTCTTCCTCTACATCGCCGCCGCCGGACCCGGACCGTGGAGCCTCGACGCCCGGCTCAATTCCGGCGCCCGGCGCTAGCATGGCCGACACCGACCGCCAGGAAGGCAACATCGCCCTCCTGATCGATGCCGACAACGCTTCGTCCGACCATCTCGACGCGGTCCTGACCGTTCTCGCCGAGCTCGGCACGGTGAACATCCGCCGCGCCTACGGCAATTGGAGCAAATCGGCGCTCAAGGGCTGGGCGGAGATGACCCACCGCCACGCCATCGAGCCGCACCAGCAGTTCGACATCACCAAGGGCAAGAACGCGACCGACATGAAGATGACGATCGACGCCATGGACCTGCTGTTCGGCGGCCGGGTCGACGGCTTCGGGATCATGTCGAGCGATTCGGACTTCATGCCGCTGGCGATGCGGATCCGGCAGGACGGGGTGCCGGTCTACGGCTTCGGAACCTCGCGCGCTCCGGTCTCCTTCCAGCAGGCGTGCAGCCGCTTCATCGACGTCGGGGCGCTCGCCCAGGGTGAGGAGCATGAGGCCGCGCCCGAAGCGGCCCCTGCCCCGCCCAAGCGCAAGGTGGACGAAGAGCTGATCAAGCTGCTCGGCGCCGCCTTCCGGGCTTCGAAGCGCGACGCTCGCGGCTATGCCAGCCTCTCCGAGGTCGGCCAGCGCGCCGGCAACCGCTCCTCGTTCGACGCCCGGAGCTACGGCTATGCCGGACTTCACGAGCTGATCGACGCGGTGCCCAATTTCGCGACCGAACGGCGCGAGGACGGGCGGGTCTATGTGAAGAGGGTGCGGTAGGCCTCAGCTGGCGGGGGCGGCCGCCATCGGCTCTCCCACTTCACTTGGCTCCGCGCTCACGAAATCGGGAAGCCCGGTATGGACCCGGATTCCGGCGGCGCTTGCCGAACGCTCCGGAGGGGTCTGCTCTTCGGCCGAAGCGAGGAAGCGGGGCGGCGGGCCGCCCCGGCGAACGGTGATTCCGAACTGCTCGGTCGTTTCGCCACGATCGACGCGCTTGGCGGTGCGGACGGCGGGACGATCGGGGCGCTCCGCCGTTTCCGCCGCCAGATAGGGCCGGCGGAAGGATTTGGGATCACCCCAGTCGCCGCGCCAGCGGTAGAAGATGTGCGAGCCGACCGTGACCGCGCGGGTCAGCGACGCCGCCCACCAGGGCCGGACGTAGGAAGCGTGATAATGGGTGGCATGGCCGACCGGGCCATAGACGCTTCCGGCCAGCGCCGCTCCGGCGACCTTGCGGGCGCGAGCCCAGGCGGCGGGATCGCGCGCGGCGCGGAGCGAGCCGTCGCAGGTGAAGCTGAACTGGCAGCCGGTGCGGCGCTTCGACCCCTGGTAGACGACTCCGCAGACGCTCCTGGGGAAAGCGGGATGGCGCGCCCGGTTGAGCACCACCTGGGCGACGGCGCGCTGGCCTTCCGAGCCTTCCGAGCGCGCCTCGTAATAGACGGCGGCGGTCAGGCATTGCAGCGACGCGGCGAGGTCGCGCTCGCTGCGCTGGCCGACGTCGAAAGGCGCCGCCGCCTGCCCCGGAGCGATCGCCTCGGCCGGCGGCAAAGGCAGGGCCCTCGCCAGGGCCGAAGCGGCGGGCGCCGAGCCGGGGCTCGCCACGCTTTGCCGAGCCGCGACGGGCGGAACGCAGGAGGCGCCCAGAAGCAGCATGGGCAGGCCCAGCATCGACTTGTGAAGCATCAAAAAGGGCCCCGTTTTCAAGAACGAGACCCGCTTTATCGCCAGGGTGTTAGAAGATGGTTAACCACACGGGCGGCCCCCTCGCCCCTCGCCGCGAGGCGGCCACCCAATTCCTTTTCTACGTCGCGCCTTTGCGCCTTCGTGCCTTCTCTCAAAAATCAGCCGGGCCCGTCGCCTGAAGGAATGGCGCGGGATGCATGGGTGCCGGCCAGTACATTGTACCCGGTCGGAGTCTGTCGCCTGTGCCGTCAGCCGTTTCGGCACCCGGTTTTGAGAGAAGGCGCAAAGGCGCAATCGAGGCACGCGGGCGCCTCCGCCGGCCGCGGATTTATCGGACGGTAGAAGTCAGCGCACCGGATCAGCGCGGCTCAGCGCGGCGGCAGGCGGTCCCGTATTTCGCCGAGTCGATCGTGGATGTTGAAGATGATCAGCCAGAGCTCGCAGGTCACCCGCCAGAAAACCACGCCGATCAACCCGAAGACCAGCGACAGGACGAGGCCCACGAGGCCGCCGCCCGGCGAATAGGACCCCATGGACAGCGAGGCGAAGATGCCGAACAGCACGTAGAGGGCGATCCCGGCCAGGCCGAGATAGTACAGAACCTTGATAATGGTGCTGCCGAGCAGTCGGTCGAAGGTCCAGAAGCGGCTGAGAATGGCCTGAAAACCGCCGGGCTCTCCCGGAGTCACGGGCTCGGGCCTGATGTCGCTCATTCGTATTCCCCCGGAAGTTGGTGATCGACCAAAGTCTCTCACCTTTTCCGGTGGCGGTAAAGCCGGGAGCATCCGGCTGGGGACAGGTACCGGTACCTGTCCCTAACAGTGCCCTGAGGGTCTAACCTCATTCGAACGGCGCTTGTCGGCTGTGGCTACCACCATCGAAGCACGCAATACGATGAACGCAATCACCGCGTTCACTATGGGGGACTGCATCCTGGAGGCAGCCCCGATCGCCATGCACCCTGATGAGCTCGCCTTTGACATCCTGGAAGAATACATGGTTTGCCGGGCGTATGGGGTTTCCGAACGTCAGGATTGGCTGGAGTTCGAAATAAACCGGGGATTGGAGACTCTCCTGTCGTATACCAACCCTCTCTTCAAACACCTCAAAAAAGCCGTCGCTGAAGGCTACAGAGATACCGGTGCCATCTGGGATCGCTGGCTTACGCCTGAAAATAAAGCTCGTATCCGCAACTGCGCTTCCGGCTGACTCGCGAAAGCTACGGGCCCTATTAAGGACCGTCTTACCTCGTCAGTTTCCGGTACGTCATCCGATGCGGCCGGTCCGCCTCGGGCCCCATCCGCCGCCTCTTATCCTCCTCATAGGATTCGAAATTGCCTTCGAACCATTCGACGTGGCTGTCGCCCTCGAAGGCGAGGATGTGGGTGGCGAGGCGGTCGAGGAAGAAGCGGTCGTGGCTGATGACGACGGCGCAGCCGGCGAAATTCTCAAGCGCCTCCTCGAGGGCGCGAAGGGTTTCGACGTCGAGGTCGTTGGTCGGCTCGTCGAGCAGGAGGACGTTGCCGCCCTGCTGGAGCATCTTGGCCATATGGACCCGGTTGCGCTCTCCGCCCGAGAGCTGGCCGACCTTCTTCTGCTGGTCCTGGCCGCGGAAGTTGAAGGCGCCGACATAGGCGCGGGTGCCCACTTCGTGCTTGCCGAAGCGGAAGACGTCGGAGCCGCCTGAAATCTCCTCCCACACGTTCTTCGTCGCATCGAGCGCGTCGCGGGACTGGTCGACATAACCGAGGCGAACCGTCTCGCCGATCCGGACCGAGCCCGCGTCGGGCTGCTCCTCGCCGCGGATGAGCTTGAACAAGGTGGTCTTGCCGGCGCCGTTCGGGCCGATGACTCCGACGATTCCGCCGGGCGGAAGCGAGAAGCTGAGATCGTCGAACAGCAATTTGTCGCCATAGGCCTTGGTCAGCCCGTTCGCCTCGATCACCGTTCCGCCGAGCCGCTCGGGGACCTGGATGAGGATCTGGGCCTTGCCGGGCGTTCGGTTCTCCTGGGCCTCGACCAGCTCGTCGAACGCCTTGATCCGGGCCTTGGACTTGGTCTGCCTCGCTTTCGGAGAGCGGCGGATCCAGTCCAGCTCCTCCTGGATCGCCTTCTGCTTGCCCTCGTCCTCGCGCTCTTCCTGCTGAAGCCTCTTAGCCTTTTTGTCCAAATATCCGGAATAATTGCATTCATAGATGTAATATTTGCCTCGATCGAGCTCGAGCACCCAGTTCACCACATTGTCGAGGAAGTAGCGGTCGTGGGTGACGAGGATGACGTTGCCGGCATAGTCGACGAGATGCTTCTCGAGCCACTGCACGCTTTCGGCGTCGAGATGGTTGGTCGGCTCGTCGAGGAGGAGGATGTCGGGCTTCTCGAGCAGAAGCTTGGTCAGGGCGACCCGGCGCTTCTCGCCGCCGGAGAGGTTGTCGATCGGAGAATCGCCCGGCGGGCAACGAAGCGCGTCCATGGCGATTTCGAGCTGGTTGTCGAGCGACCAGCCGTCGACCGCGTCGATCTTCTCCTGCAATTCGCCCATCTCGGTCATCAGGGCGTCGAAATCCACGTCCGCCGGCGGATCGCCCATGATCGTCGAAATCGCGTTGAAGCGGTCCATCATGTCGGCGGTCGCCCGGACCCCGTCCATGACGTTCTCCTTGACCGTCTTCGAGGGATCGAGCTGCGGCTCCTGCTCGAGATAGCCGACCCGGATATGCTCGCCCGGCCAGGCTTCCCCGGTGAACTCCTTGTCGCGGCCGGCCATGATCTTCATCAGGGTCGACTTGCCCGAACCGTTCGGCCCGATGATCGCGATCTTCGCGTCCGGGTAGAATTGCAGGTTGATGTTGTTGAGGATGGGCTTGGCGGCGCCCGGGAAGGTCTTGGTCATGCCCTTCATGACGAAGCTATACTGTGCGGCCATGGCGGCGCGGTCTCCGGAAGAATGTGTGCGGGAATGCGGGTTTGGCGCCTAACTAGTGAGGCGGGCGGCGAATGTCACCCTCCCCCCGTCATCCCGGGCTTGACCCGGGATCCATGAACACGATGATGCGAAATTCACGAGCGCGGTGTTCATGGATTCCGGCTTTCGCCGGAATGACGAGGGGGCTACGGCCAACCCATGAAAAAGACCGTCCTGCTGATCGCCGCCGCCGCCCTCCTCTCCGTCCCCGCCTTCGCCCAGACTTCGAACCAGGCCGAGCGCCTGCGCGACTCGGCGCTCAGGGACGACGTCGCCTGGGACATCGTCGAGGGGCTGACCACGGAGATCGGTCCCCGCCCCGCCGGCACCGAGTCCGAGGCCCGGGCCCGGGAGTGGGCGGTAAGGCGGCTGAAGGCGCTCGGCTTCGCCAACGTCCATGTCGAGACCTACGACATGCCGGTCTGGGTTCGCGGCGAGGAGAGAGCGGAGATCGTCGCGCCCTTCCCGCAGAAGCTGGTGGTCACCGCGCTCGGCAATAGCGGCGCAACGCCGGCCGGCGGAATCACGGCCCAGGTGGTCGCTTTCGACAGCCTCGCCGAGCTCGAGGCGGCGCCCGACGCCGCGGTGCGCGGCAAGATCGTCTTCGTCAGCCACGGCATGAAGGCGACCCAGGACGGCTCGCAATATGGCTATTATGGCGCCGTTCGGCGGACGGGGCCTTCGGTGGCCAGCCGCAAGGGCGCGGCGGGAATCGTCATCCGCTCGATCGGCACCGATTATCACCGCAACCCGCATACCGGGGTCCAGATCTGGGGCGAAGGCGCGAGGCCGATACCCGCCGGCGCCCTGTCGCTTCCCGACGCCGAGCAGCTCCAGCGGATCCTGAAACGCGGCAAGCCGGTGACGATGCGGCTGCTGCTGACCCCGCGCAACCTCGGCATCCGCCAGTCCGGCAACGTCGTCGCGGAAGTGCGCGGAAGCGACCCGGACGCCGGCATCGTGCTCGTCGGCGGCCATCTCGACAGCTGGGACCTCGGCACCGGAGCGATCGACAATGCCGCCGGGGTCGCCATCACCGCCGCGGCGGCGCGAAGGATCATGGCGGCGGGCCGGCCGCGGCGGACGATCCGGGTAGTCTGGTTCGGCGCCGAGGAAGTCGGCGGCAATGGCGGCAACGCCTATCGCGCCGCCCACAAGGACGAGAAGATCGTCTTCGTCTCCGAATCCGATTTCGGCTCCGACCGCGTGTGGCGGATGGATCCCGGCTTCGCGGAGGCGAACGGAGCCCTCGCCGGCCGGATCGCCACCGCTCTGTATCCGCTCGGAATCGGCCGAAGCACCCAGGCCGCGACCGGCGGCGCCGATCTCGGCGACTGGGTCAAGGCCGGAATCGCGGCGATCGACCTCCAGCAGGACGGCAGCCGCTATTTCGACTATCACCACACGCCCGACGACACGCTCGACAAGGTCGATCCCGAGCAGCTCCGCCAGAATGTCGCGGCCTGGACGGCGATGCTCGCCCTCGTCGCCAACGCTCCGGAGGAAATCGTCGCGAAGCCACCCGCACCTTAACCCCTGTGCTTGACGAGGCGACCGCCGCGGGGGACAGAGCGGCGGGGGGAATTGCGTTGAAGCGCAAGCACATGAAGGTATCGCGTTGCATTCTCGCCGCGGGCACGGCTTTGCTCGCGCTCGCGCCGCCGCCTTTGCTTGCCGAGGCCCTCGCCGAAAAGGCCGAGACGGTCGAGGATCTGCGCGATCTCTCGATCGAGGAGCTGGCCCAGATCGAGGTTCGCTCGGCTTCCAAGCAGGCCGAGCCGATCAGCCGGGCGCCGACGTCCATCTTCGTCGTCACCGGCAACGATATCGTCCGGTCCGCGGCGACCTCGCTTCCCGAGGCGCTCCGCCTCGCGCCCAACCTCCAGGTCCAGCAGATCGACGCCCGCCAGTTCGCGGTGACGTCGCGGGGCTTCAACGGCGTCGAGAGCTCGAACAAGCTGCTCGTCCTGATTGACGGGCGAAGCGTCTACACGACGCTCCATTCCGGCGTGTTCTGGGAGCTTCACTCGCCTTTGCTCGAGGATGTCGAGCAGATCGAAGTGATCAGCGGGCCCGGCGGGACCCTTTACGGCCCGAACGCGGTCAACGGCGTGGTCAGCGTCGCCACCCGCGACGCCCGCGAGACCCTGGGCGGGCTGGTCCGTGCGACGGCGGGGCCGCGAGAGCGCACTTTGGCCCTGCGCTACGGCGCCGGCCTCGGCGAATCCGGCGCGGTGCGGGTCTATGCCAACGGACTGGACCGCGAAGACCTGCCCGCCGGCCCGGCGCCCGACGGCGGCGACGCCTTTTCGGGCTGGCAGGCCGGCTTCCGCACCGATCTCGGCAAGGGCGCCGACCAATTCACCCTGCAGGGCGACATTTTCGACACCGACATCGACACGTTGCCGGGCGACGGCGACCGCGGCCACAATCTGCTCGCCCGCTGGACCCACGATTTCGCCGAGGATCGATCGCTCCAGATCCAGGCTTATTATGACGAATATCGCCGCCAATCCCTGCTGGTCACGGACTCCCTGCAGACGCTCGACACCGAAGCCCAGCTCAATGCCCGTTTCGGCGCCCACCATGTCGTCCTGGGCGGCGGCGTGCGCACGACTCGCGACGGTTTCACCAACGATCTGAATGGTTTTCACCTTGAGCCTCAAAGCCGGCGACTGTGGGTCCTCAATGCCTTCGCCCAAGACAGGATGGCGCTCACCCCGAAGCTGGACCTGATCGCCGGGCTCAAGCTCGAGCGCTCGTCATTCAGCGGAGTTGAATTGCTTCCGAATTTGCGCCTCGCCTGGCGGCCGAGCGCCCGGGCGACCTGGTGGGGCGCGGTGTCGAGAGCGGTCCGGACCCCGTCCCGGATCGACCGCCAGCTCGTCTTCCTGCCTTTGCTCGCCGAAGCGGCCAATTTCGAGAGCGAGAAGCTGATCGCTTTCGAGGCCGGCTATCGCGGCCAGCCGGGCGCCTCCACCACCCTCTCGGTCTCGCTCTTCTACAATCTGTACGACGACATCCGGACCACCGAGTTCACCGGCAACCCGTTCCCGGTCCGGCTCCAGAACGGGCTCGAGGGCAAAACCTACGGGATCGAGGCCTGGGCGACCCATCAGCTGTCGGGCACATGGCGGGCGAGCCTGGGCCTCGCCGCGCTCAACAAGGATTTTCGCCTCAAGAACGGAGCGGTCGACCTCTCCAGCCGCGCCTCGCTCGGCGCCGATCCCGATTATCAAATCCTGGCGCGCTCGCAGCTCGATCTGACCGATCGCCTTCAGCTCGACGTCGGTCTGAGGGGCGTCGACGATCTCGGCGCCAGCGGCCTCGGCGGCTATGTCGAGGCCGACGCCCGGCTGGCGTGGCGGGTCGCGGATCCGATCGAGCTCTACGTCGCCGGCAACAACCTCCTTCACAAATCCCATGTCGAGAGCAGCGACCTGGGCCGGGCGCAACGCGTCGAGCGAAGCGTCTATCTCGGGACCCGGCTGCGCTTCTGATGGCCCGCCCTTTTGCCTTCCGGCCCCGGCGGCTCCTTCGCCTCCTTCCGGCGGCGCTGGCGCTGTTTGCCTGGCCGGCGCCCGCGGCGGCGCCGCCGAGCGAGGTCGCGGTCAAGGCGGCCTTCCTCACCAAATTTCCCGCTTACGTCGCCTGGCCCGCCTCGGCGCGGCCGCGGCCGGGGGCGCCGCTCCAGATCTGCCTTCTCGGCGGCGACCCGTTCGGGCGGCTGCTCGACGAGGCCGCGCGCGGCCAGCAGGTCGACGGCCATCCGCTCCAGGTCCGCCGGCTCGGCGCGCCCGCCGCGGCCGGCGGCTGCCATATCGCCTTCGTCCAGGGAAAAGCGCCCGCTCTGCTTCAGGGCCTCCAGGGCAAGCCGGTGCTGACCGTCACCGACGCCCGCGCCGGAGCGCCGGGCGGAATGATCCATTTCGTCGTCCATCAGGGCCGGGTGCGCTTCAACATCGACGAGGCGCAGGCGGCGAGGAGCGGAGTGGGGATCAGCTCGCGACTGCTCGGAATCGCCCTCACTGTCAGGCAGCGGCCCTGATGCGGCCGATCGCCCGGCTCGCCGACCGCTGGCCCAACGTGCCGATCGCCGCCGGCGTGATGGCGCTGCTTCTGCTCGCCATCGGGCTCGGGGTCATCTTCCAGAACGAGAGCGCCTATCGCGAGCAGAAGCTCAGGGAAACGACGATCCAGGCCGACATCCTCGCGGCCAGCGTGACCGCGGCCCTGGACTTCGGCGACGCCACGACGGCGCAGGAGGCGGTCGACGCGCTTCGGGTCAACCCGCAGATCGACGCCGCGGGAATCTATGACCGCCAGGGCGTTCGGTTCGCCGGCTACGAGCGGCGCCCGAACGCGCTTCCCAGGGCGGCGAATGCGCCCGCGAGCGGCGCCAACATCGTCGCCGCCCTGGTCCCGGTCGTCCGCGGCGGCGAGCGGATCGGAAGCGTCTATCTGGGCGCGATGCGCGAGCCGGTGTCGCGCCGGCTCACCCGCTACGGCTTCGTCGGTCTGCTCATCGCCATGGCGGTGCTGGTGGTTCTGATCCTGGGAATTTCCCAGACGGCGCTGCGCCGGGCCAAGCGCGAGCTCGAGGCCCGCGCCGAGGCGCTGAGCGGCGCTTATGCCGAGCTTCAGGTCCAAGTCGAGGAGCGCGCCCATGCCGAGGAGCAATTGCGGCAGGCTCAGAAGATGCAGGCGCTGGGCCAGCTGACCGGCGGAATCGCCCACGATTTCAACAATTTGCTGACCGTCATTCAGGGCTCGGCCGACATCCTGCGCCGCCCCGGAATCGCCGAGGCGAAGCGGATCCGGTTCGCCGACGCGATCGTCCAGACCGCCGGCCGGGCGGCGGCTCTGACTGGCCAGCTCCTCGCCTTCGCCCGGCGCCAGCCGCTCCAGCCCGAAGTGATCGACCTCAACGCCAGGATCGAGGCCATGACCGATCTTCTCGACCGCACCCTGGGCGAGCGGATCGAGATCCGGACCGAGCTCGCCCCGGGCCTGTGCGTCGTCGAGGCCGATCCCGCCCAGCTCGAATCGGCCGTCCTCAACATCGCCGTCAACGCCCGCGACGCCATGCCCGACGGCGGCGCCCTGACCCTGCATACGGGCGAGGCGAAGCCCCTTGCCGACGGACGCCCCGCCGTGTTCGTTGCGGTCAGCGACAACGGCACCGGCATCGACGAGGACGTCCTCGGCCGGGTGTTCGAACCCTTCTTCACCACCAAGTCGGTCGGCAAGGGCACCGGGCTCGGCCTCAGCCAGGTCTATGGCTTCGCCGCCCAAACCGGCGGCGACGTGCAGGTGGAAAGCGTGGTCGGCGAAGGCACGACCGTCACCCTGATCCTTCCCTGCAGCGAGCGCGGCGAGCTGACCCTCGCCCGGGCCGAGCCCGAGGCGGGCCGCAAGCACCGCACCGGCCGGATCCTGCTCGTCGACGACAATGAGGAGGTCGGCGCCTTCGCCGAGACGCTGCTGGTCGAGCTCGGCCATGAGGTGATGCGCGCCCGGACCGGGGCGGAGGCGCTGGAGATCGCCCGCGCCGGCGGCTTCGACGCGGTCTTCACCGACGTCGTCATGCCCGGAATGAGCGGGATCGAGCTTGCCGACGCTCTGGCGCCGGTGCTTCCCTTAGTGCCGGTCGTCCTCACCACCGGCTATAGCGACGAGATCAGCCGGGCGGGAGCGGCGGGACGGCCGGTCGTGTTCAAGCCCTATCGGCTGGAGACGCTGGCCGGCGTGCTCGACGAAGTGCTGGCGCCGAGGGGGGACGGCGGGGCGGCCTGATCCGTCATCCCGGCGAAAGCCGGGACCTCCGGGAGTATAAGTCGCCCTGTTCGCGACGAGGTCCCGGCTTTCGCCGGGATGACGCTGGACTCTCAATGCCCCGCGTGCGGCGAAGCCGCCGGCGGCGGTGCCCGTCCGCGCATCTGGTCTATCTCCGCTTCCTGCGAGGCGATGATATTCTCCGAGAGTCGGCGAAGCTCGGGGTCGCGGCCGCTTTGCAGATAGGCTCGGGCCATCTCGACCGCCGACTGGTGGTGGGGGATCATCAAGGCGACGAAGTCGCGGTCGACGTCGCCGGTCATCGGAATCTGGCTCGTCGCCTCGTGCATCCGGTGCATCGCGCCCATCATCGCCGCGCTCGGACCGCCTCGGGATTCGGGCTCGCCGCGGTCCTGCCGGGCAAAAATAGAACAGGGTCGCCGAACCGGCGGCGACCAGCAGCAGAAGAATAAGGAACCGGCAATTCATGAATGGCGAACGACAGGCCGGTGGTTTTGGTTTCCCGTGCGGAGGCAGCCCTCCTTCGTTAAAGCTACGGCGGGCAGCCTCCACCAATTCTTCGGCTTGCCAGCCGAAGCTTCAGCGAAGGCTGGTCGGGGAGACAGGATTCGAACCTGCGACCCTCTGCTCCCAAAGCAGATGCGCTACCAGGCTGCGCCACTCCCCGCCTTCGCCCTTCGGGCTACGGCGGGCAGGCCCGCCAAGGCCGTATCTATACTGCACCGACCCGGCTTGCCAGCCGAAGCTCCCGTCAGGAGCGAAGGCTGGTGGGCCCGGGAGGATTCGAACCCCCAACCTAGCCGTTATGAGCGGCCGGCTCTACCATTGAGCTACAGGCCCGTAACTCCAGCCTTCGCCGGATAGGCAGCGGGTGCGGCGATGGCAAGACGCGGCCAGCCGGCCCGCCCTTCCTTCCCTCGTCATTCCCGCGAACGCGGGAATCCAATTCAGAGGTCGGCGCTGGATTCCCGCTTTTCAAAGGCTTGGGCTTCGGTGCCTGGCACCGAAGATGCAAACTTTGAATTTGGGGCGCGGCTTCAGGCGGCCTTGGCGGCGGCGATCGTCTCTTCGATCGAGGCGGGTTTTATCCCTTCGCGCTCGAAGAAATCGAACATTCCGTCCCACCAGGCGTGGAAAGCGCGAAGGTCCCCGGCGGTCCGCACGAAGGGCGTGTGGCCGGGCTCGACCGAGGGGGAATGGAAGGACAGGCTGAACCATTTGACTCCGTCGCCGATCAGCGCGCGGGCGGCGGCCAGGGCATCGTCGAGCGGAACGCCTTCCGGAGTCAGAGGCTCGCGGTTGAGAAGGCCGGTCCGGAAAAGCACGCCGCGCCCCCGGGGCACCCTGGCCGCGGCGCGGTAGAGCGCCCTCCCCCTCGCCCGAAGGCGGCCGACATAAGCGGCGCTGAGCGGAAGCTCGACGAGGCCGCCGTCGCCGACCCTGAACGGAAACGGCCTGACCCGCGAGAAATCCGGGCCGCCCTCGTCGCTATAGTCGAACAAGGCGCGCACCGAGACGTCGGCCTCATAGCCCGCCTCGCGCAGCAGCAAGGCGGTATTGGGGCCGACGCCGTAGCGGCCGGCGCGGTAGACGATCGGGCGGCGGCCGAAGGCGGATTGCGATCGTGCCGGTCAGATTGTCGATCTTGGCCCGCTCCAGATCTATGGGAAGATTGCCTACGAAGCTGTTGAAAGTATTCACTTCTTCATCATGAGGCGGGTTCACCCATGGATGAAGCTGGGTGCCGATCGAAATCTCGTCCCGCTCGAGCCAGTCGCGAAGCATGGCGATCGAGGCCGGGTCGGTGGCGATCGGATGGTCGACGAGATGGACGCATTTGACTCCCCGCGCCCGGAATCGCTCCTGCAGGTCCGGCATCGCGGCCATGTGGGTGACAGCGCGGTGGTCGCGGCTCCGCGGCTTGCCCCAGTCGAATTCTTCCTCGGTGTCGCAAAAGACGGTGAAGCGGCGGCCGAAGCTTTCGGGCATCGCGATGTAGCTGTGCTCCGGCGGGGGCCGGTCGAGGGAGGCCCGGGCTTCCACCTTCCCCCTAACCGTTCCGGCCGGACGAGCGTTCCGCCGGTTCGAGCGGGGGCAGATAGAGGAAGAAGCGGGCGGGGCCGATCTGGAGCGCTCCGCCGACCGCCTCGGCGAGGTTGCGCACCAGCCTAAGGGCGAAGCCGAGGCCGAGGGCCGGAGCGCCCGGCCAGTCGCCGTCGGGGCTGTAGCCCGGATCGAGCAGGGCGCTTTCGTCCAGCCCTTCGATCGCCATCGGACGGTCGATCGACAGGCAGAGCATCTTGCGGGCGCCGTCCTCGCCCATCGCCATGGTCGCGGTGATCGTCTCCCCTTCGCGGGCAAGGCCGATGGTCGCGGCGAGCATCCGGGCGAACATCCGCTCGGCGGCGTCCAGTTCGACCTTGGCGTCGGGGAGGTCGCGCTCGATCTCGATCAGGATCCGGCTGCCACGCTGGCGGGCGACGCGCTCATAGGCGTCGTGGAGCCGACACAGCAAGGCGACGGCGTCGACCGAGCTTTCGGCCAGCTGGAGCCGCTGGGTTTCGAGCCGGGCGGCGGTGTCGAGATCGTCGACGGCCGAAAGCAGGCGGCGGGCCTGGTCCATGATGTCCGACGCCCGCGAGCGGTAGCTCAACGCGGCCGGGCCCATATACTGGCCGTCGATCAGCTCGGCGAAGCCGAGGATCGCGTTCAATGGCGTGCGCAGCTCGTGGATCAGCTGGCGCAGGGAATCCGGCGGGAAGGTCGGTTCCGAACAGGCCCGTCGGCGCCTCCGCGGACGCGGCGCCATGGGCGACCTCGTCGAGCCGGGGCCGGCGCGCGCTTCCGCGATAGCCGAGGAAATTGCCCTGGGCGGCGTCGAAGAAGGGCACGCCCGAGATCCGCCAGTCGCCCGACGCGGCGCCGCCGCCGGGGACGCTGAAGCGGGCGTCGCGGAACGGCGCCCTTTTCTCGAACGCGCCCGCCGCCTGGCCGTCGACCCCATATTGGCCGCGTTCGGCGATCGAGGCGATGCTCTGGCCGACCAGCGGGCCGCGCGGCGCGCCCTCGACCCAGAGGATCACCCCGTCGGGGCCGGTCTCCCACTGGAACTCCTCGACCGAAGCGGGCTCGGTCGCTTCGGCGGCCGCCACCGAGTCGCGGCGGCGGCGGAAATCCTCGATTCGGGCGACAAGGTCGCGAATCTGGGCCTCGCTGCGTTCGGCCGCCGGGCTGAGCTCCTCTCCGGCCGGGGCGGCGACCTCGCCGCCGAGCGCGAAATCGCCGGCGCCGAAGCGGGCGAGAGCGTGGACGACGTCGGCGGGCAGGTCGCGGCGGTGGCGAAGCAGGCCGCGGGCGACCGGCCCGAGGCGCGGCAGCAGGTCGAGCCATTCGTCCGCGCCGAGCCGGGCGCCGCCGAGCAAAGGCGAGGCGATTGCGGGCAGATCCTCGGCGAAGAAGGCGAGCGCGGCCGGGGCTGAGTCGGCGCCCGGCGAGGCTTCGGGCGACCTCGCGCCGGGCCTCGGGCGGGACCTGCGCCCGGTTCCCCCGAAGCCAGGCGAGGGCCTCGGCCAAAGCATCGCCGCCGGTGCGGCCCTGGGCGACGAGGTCGACGAGCTGGCGCCACTTGGCGGCGAGCGCGGCCGGCCGCGCCTCGCTCTGCCTCAGCACCGTCGCGATCATGTCGTCGAAACGCAAGCGGTCCAGCCCTTCATGAACGGGGCCGAAGTCGGGCCCCCGCCAATCGTTAACGCGGGCTCTCGGCAAGCGGAAGAGGGGCGTTTGCGCGCCGTCGCAATATGGGACGGCTATTATCCTCCCCATCGCTGGATGGGGAGGGGAACCGGGCGAAGCCTGGTGGAGGGGTAGCTGGAGCAGGTTCAGCAATTACCCCTCCACCCCCCTTCGGGTGGTCCCCCTCCCGATCAGCTGCGCGGATGGGGAGGATAGAGAATCAGATCAGGCGCCGCTGCGCGCCAGCCAGGCGAGCCAGAAGGCGCCGAGATTCTGGCGTGGTCCGGTCAGCGACTTGAAGGCGGTCTCGGCGCCGGCACGGTCGCCCGACGCGAGCAGGGCCATGGCGAGGCGGGTGTTGACGAGATTGGAGTCGACTCCGCCCTTGGTCAGAGCCGCTCGGTAGAGGGCGATCGCCTTGGCATGATCGCCATAGCCGTAAAAGGCGTCGCCGATCTTGAGAGCGCTGGCGCCGGTGGCCGCCGCCATCGCCTTCGACTCCTCGCCCGGGAGCGAGGCCCGGTCGCCCGACATGCGGGCGGAGGTCAGGCGGATGAGCTCCGCGAAGGCCGCCTTCTTGGGATCGACCATCCGCTTGGCGGCGCCGTCGTCGAGGACGGCCTTGGCCTCGGCGTAATTACCGCCTTTGTAGAGGCCGTCGGCGAGGTCGTACCAGTCGCGCTCGCCGGCCAGCGATCCGCTCGCGCGCATGAAGCGCAGGACGTCGAGATCGGCGGCCGCGTCGAGATTGTTGGTGTCGCGGAAGATGAGCACCGAGTCGCGCCAATTCTCCTTGGTCGGGTAAGCGGTGACGAGCTCCCGGCTCAGCTTTTGCGACATCTCGCGAAGGACCGGATTCTGGCGACCGTCGAAAGCGAGCTTGAGGGCATATTTGTACCAGCTCTCATCGACCGTCTGGCCGGCGGCGCGCTTCATGTCGATCGCCCGGGAGATGAGCTGCGCCGCCTCGGCCGGCTTCTTGAGCTCGCTCTTGACCTGGGCGAGGCTGATCAGCGCCTCCGGATCGTTCGGGCTGAGCTCGACCACCTTGGCGAAGGCGATTTCGGCCTTGGCCTTGTTGTTGGCATTGTTGGCGAGCACGCCCTGGTTGCGGTAGATGGTGGGCAGGTCACCCGGCTCCACCTTGCCGCTGGCGATCAGATTGTCGAGGCCCTCCGACTGCATCGCGACGTTGCTGGTGCCGAGGCCGATCTCGAGCTGGAAGCGGCCGACGGCGTAGCGGCCGCCGGGGCTGGTGGCGGCGGCGATCGCGGCGGGCATCCCCGCCTGGGCGGTCGCCCAATCCTTGGCGGCGATCGCGGTCTGCACCGGCGCCATCGCCGCCCGCTCTTCCTTGGTCAGGGTGATGTTCGCGTTCGCCGGCTGCGCCGCTTCCGGCTTCTTCTTGGCCTCGGCCGGCGCGGTCGCGACCATCGAGGCGCTGCCGAGGACGAGAGCGACACCGAGCGCGATCCTGGATACCGATTTCATGAACATGCCTCCTGTTGACCGTGGCCGGAGCTGAGCGGTCCTGGTTCGAAAGGGGTGTGAGGCGGCCTCTACCGCCAAATGAGACACGTTTCTAGCGTCGCCGCGCTGAACGGCCCTTGAACCGTCCCCGGCCGCGAAAGGACATCGATTCCAGGGATTTGGCGACGATTGACGAGGTCGGTGTCCAATCCATCAAAAACCCCTTTTGCGGGCTCGACATGACGAGGCTTGCGCCCTCAAAGCTGCGCGGTCTTAGTCTTACCCTGTCGAAACCGGGCCAGCTACATTCATCGGGAGCAGAGTTGCAATGCCGCCACGCCGCGATGAGAGCCGATTTTCGCTCGGCCGCTGGTTTCCGCTCCTCCTGTGCGCGGCCGCGACGGCGGCGGCCGCCCTCAGCGCACCCCGACCGCCGTGGCTGTGGGCCGTCCTGGCGGTCGCCGGTGGGCTGACCCTGCTCGGGCTGTACGACCTCGTCCAGCGCTCCCACTCGGTGCGCCGCAACTACCCCATAATCGGCAATTTCCGGTGGCTGTTCGAAGCCATCCGGCCCGAGATCCGGCAATATCTGATCGAGGGCGACAATGAGGAATCGCCCTTCTCGAGAAGCCAAAGGTCGCTGGTCTACGCGCGCGCCAAGAACGAGGGCAGCGAGCGGGCCTTCGGCACCCAGCTCGACGTCTACGGGAACGGCTATGAGTTCATGGCCCATTCGACCCGCCCTGCCCCCGCCGCCGATCCCGAAGGCTTCCGGATCCCGATCGGCAACGGCCAGTGCCCGAAGCCCTATTCCGCGTCCATCTTCAACATCTCGGCGATGAGCTTCGGCTCGCTGAGCGCCAATGCGATCCTGGCGCTCAACAAGGGCGCGAAGCTCGGCGGCTTCGCCCAGGACACCGGCGAGGGCAGCATCAGCCGCTACCACCGCGAGCATGAAGGCGACCTGATCTGGGAGCTCGGCAGCGGCTATTTCGGCTGCCGGACGGCGGACGGCCATTTCGACCCGGTCGGCTTTCAGGAAAAGGCGTCTTCCGACCAGGTCCGGATGATCGAGATCAAGCTCAGCCAGGGCGCCAAGCCCGGCCATGGCGGAATCCTTCCGGGCGCCAAGGTGACCGACGAAATCTCCGCCGCCCGCGGAGTCCCGATCGGCGAGGACTGCCTTTCGCCGTCCCGGCACCGGGCCTTCTCGACCCCGCTCGAGATGATGGCGTTTCTCGCCAGCTTGCGAAAGCTCTCGGGAGGCAAGCCGGTGGGATTCAAGCTCTGCCTCGGCCATCCGTGGGAATTCACCGGAATCGTCAAGGCGATGCGCGAGACCGGCGTGGTTCCGGATTTCATCGTCGTCGACGGCGCCGAGGGCGGCACCGGCGCCTCCCCTCTAGAATTCTCCAACCATATCGGGGTCCCGCTCCGCGAAGGCCTGCTGTTCGTGCACAACGTCCTCGTCGGCGCCGGGCTTCGCGATCAGGTCCGGATCGGCGCGGCCGGGAAGGTGGTGAGCGCATTCGACATTGCCGCTTTGCTCGCTTTGGGCGCCGACTGGACCAACGCGGCGCGCGGCTTCATGTTCGCGATCGGCTGCATCCAGTCGCTCACCTGCAACACCAATGCCTGCCCGACGGGAGTCGCGACCCAGGATCCGGCGCGCCAGCGCGCTCTGGTCGTCGAGGACAAAGCGGAGCGGGTCTTCAACTTCCACCGCAACACGCTTCGCGCTTTGTCCGAGATGATCGCCGCCGCCGGGCTCGAGCATCCCTCCCAGATTCGCCCGCACCATCTGGTCCGGCGGGTCGGCGACGCCGAGGTCCGATTGTTCTCGCAGCTCCACGTCTTCCTGGAGCCGGGCGAGCTTCTCGGCGGCAAGAGCGAGCGCGACTTTTACGCCCAGGCCTGGGCGCTGGGCCGTCCGGACAGCTTCGACCTCCCCTCCGCTTCGGCCTATCGAGGCTTCGCCGGCTAGGGTCCGTACTCAATACCCGCAACGGCCATGACGGGGCGGAGAGGCGGTCAGGGCTAGGAGCGAGCGAGGGAGCGATGCTAACGCATCGTGACCGACGAGCGACGACGCCATGGCCGCCTCTCCGCCCCGCCGCTTCGCGGTCGCCCGGAGAAGGGCACCGGCTACGTCGGAGCGCTTGTGCGGGCAACCAGCCCGCCCTGCGCACGCCTCCTTGCCGGTGCCCTTCTCCGGGCGATCCTGGCCATTGCGGGTATTGAGTACGGACCCTAGGTCCGTCATTGCGAGGAGCGGAGCGACGAAGCAATCCAGGACTCAGGCGCCTGAGCCGCTGGATTGCTTCGCTTCGCTCGCAATGACGGCGGTCGGCGCCGGTAGCCTGGGGGCCCTTCCCTCGCTACAGGGCGCCCATGCGGAACGCCCTGAAGCACTGGACCTGGGTCGCCCCCCTCCTGGGCTGGATCCTCATCCTGGCGAGCTTCGGAGCCGTCCTCCCGACTCTCCTCCTCTCGGCGGCGCTGATCCTCGCCGTCCTCGCGTCCGTCCACCATGCCGAGCTGATCGCCCACCGGGTCGGCGAGCCGTTCGGGACGTTCCTGCTCGCGGTCGCGGTGACGATCATCGAGCTCGGCCTGATCGTCACCTTGATGTCGGCGGCCGGCGAAGGCGCCGCGACGCTCGCCCGCGACACCGTCTTCGCCGCGGTCATGATCATCCTGAACGGGCTGGTCGGGATCTGCATCCTGATCGGAGCGATCCGCCATCGCGAGCAGATCTTCCAGCAGACCGGGGTCAGCGCTTCGCTCGCCACCTTGTGCGCGCTCACCGTTCTGACCCTGGTCCTTCCCAACTTCACCGTCAGCGAGCCGGGCCCGGTCTACGCGCCGTCGCAGCTGGCGTTCGTCGCGATCGTCTCCTTCGGGCTCTACATCACCTTCGTCAGCGTCCAGACGGTCCGCCACCGCGATTATTTCCTCCCGCCCAAGGCGCTCGCGGCGGACGTGGAAATCCACGCCGATCCGCCGTCGAACCGGGAGACCCTTTATTCGTCTTTGCTTCTGATCGCCTGCCTCGGAGCGGTGGTCCTGCTCGCCAAGACCCTGGCGCCGCCGATCGAGGCGAGCGTCGCCGCCCTCGGCGCCCCAAGGAGCGTCGTCGGAGTCATCATCGCGGCCCTGGTGCTCCTTCCGGAAAGCGTCGCGGCGGTGAGGGCCGCGCTCGCCAACCGCCTCCAGACCAGCCTCAACCTCGGCCTCGGCTCCGCCCTCGCCACGATCGGCCTTTCCATCCCCGCGGTGGCCGCCTTGTCGCTGGCCGTCGGGCTTCCGATCGCGCTCGGCCTCGACAGCAAGAGCCTCGTCCTCCTCTTCCTGACCCTCCTCGTCGCCTCGCTCTCGCTCGGAACCGGCCGGACCACCATCCTCCAGGGCGTCGTCCATCTGGTCATCTTCGGAGTCTATCTGTTCACCACGGTGGTGCCGTGAACCCGACGGGGGGCCCGGCTCGCGAGGCCTCTCGACCTCGCAAGGATAAGCGAAATCGTGTATCTGGAGGGTCGACAGGCGCCTTCCGGGCATCGCGACGGCCCGGATCGCTTCAATGAGAGATCACCCGATGGGGTGACGGAGGCCCGGACCGGCTCATGCGCAAACCGAAACCGTCTAAAAGCGGCTCGAAAGCCTCTTCGAAAATGCCGTCGGCGCCTTACCGAAGCGCCTCGAGCGGGTGGGACGCCTGGCACCAGCCCAAGGTGTTCATTCCGCTTCTGACCGCCGTCCTGACGGCCGCCGGAGTCGCGGCCGCCCTCTTGTCCAAGCCCGACGAACAGCCGAAGGGCGACACTTTCACCGGGCCGGTCCAATCCGTTGGCGAAGCGCCGGCCGTTTCGGAGGCCGGCCCCGTGGACCAGGTCTCCCGTCAGCCGCCGCAAGCGGAGCCGGCTCCGCCCGGGCGAAGCCGTGCCCTGCCCGGCACGCGGCCCGTAGCGCCGAAGCCCTCCGAGCCGAAGACCGCCCAGCAGCCGGCGGTGACGATCAGTGTCGACCGGTCCCCAGGAGCGATCACCGCCGGGACGATCAACGCCAACTCGATCGAAGTGAGTCCGCCGCAATGAGGTTTCCGACCGCCTTGGCGGCCCTGCCGGTCGCAACCTGTCTGTTCTTCGCCGACGCCGCGGCCCAGACGGCCCAGCCCGCGGCGACCCCGCCGGCCGAACCCTGCGCGGCCCCGTCGACGCCGGGGAGCGACATCAATATATGCAATTCCCCCGGCGCGGTCACAGCCCAGACGATGAATGTCCAGCAGATGATCGTCTATCAGGAAGCCCGGCGCGACCCGGTGACCCGGCAGCTCGTCACCACGCTTCGCCGCCATGTGCAGACTTCGATGGATCAGACCGCCACGACCAACCAGCAGCCGGTCTATTTATTCGCCCTGGAGGACGGAACCAAAGCCGCCGACCCGACGGGCACCATCTACAATTTCATCGCCGGGCCCGGGGCCGAGCGGCTGTTCGGCCCGAGTGCCGCCAAATGCGATATTTCCGGCGGAATCACCGTCGCAGGCTATGTCATGCGGCGCTCGGCGGACCTGAAAGCCCAGACGATCGAAACTCAGGTGCTGACTCGAGAGAATGACCCGCTGTTGCAGCGCATATGCCGGGGCCTGCGTATGCCGGTGACTTCCCTCTCCGGCAGCGCGAACGGCGGCTCGAGCGAAAACGTCCCATCGGTGTTCGATTATCTTAGAAGGGACCAGAATGGAGTCGGCTTGACGTTCATTCCCGCCGAAGCCTGGGGCGGGAGTCTGGAAGAAAGCTGGTTCACGCATTATTGGGCCGATCCGCTGGCGCGCCGCTACCGGCACACTCCGAACGCCCTTCCGCCGGACGTGTTCGGTCAAGTGGCCAGGCTGGAGCGGGGCGAAGGCGTGACAGGACGCTACCCCGGGCTGGCGATGGCGCCCGGCTCGTCGCTCTATCTGCCGGAAGCGCGTCGGGAATTCGGCGACCGGCTCGACAGACTGGACGCGGATTGGGCCAACTACCTCAAGACCGCCAAGGTCACGATACAAAATGAACCTCGTCCGATCATGGCGAATGGCAAGCTTGCGCGGGTTCTTCCCCGTTACCGGCCCGACGAGGTCGGATCCGCGGCCTTTTGGCGCGGCGCGACCGACCTGGTCGCGATCATCCAGCAGGCGCATTGCCTGGCCCAGCAATTCCTCGTCGATCGGGAATATATCGCGCCGGAAGATGCGCCGTTCATCGAAAGATGCGCGCTCTCCGATATCCGTCTGCCTCCCGGCTAGGGACGAGATTGCGCTGAAGGGGTCCCCACAGCGTTGGTGACCGTCACTTTTCTCGGAGTGACTGGCCCAGGTGGGGGGCTTCTCAGCCGCCCCGCTGATACAGCGCCCCAAGCTCCTCCAGATCGAGGTCGCGCTCCAGGTCGTGGAGCACCTCGTCCTCGATCAGGCCCTGGCGGTGAAGCCGGACGAGCTCGGCCCGGCCGGCGGCGACCGCGGCCAGGACGACTCCGAAATGCGCGCTGAGGCCAGGCGTGAACAACTCCGCGTCGCCGGCATAGCGCTCCATATAGTGAGTCCGCTTGCGATATTCCTCGAGCAGCCGCGGATGGAGGAGGGCGCCGTCCGGCCCGTAAGCGTGGACCTCGACCGCCGCCGCCTTGGCGCGGGCCATGGCGGCCTCGGCGCCGGCCATGTCGATCTTCGCGGGCGGGTCCTCATCCCTGGGCTCGACCAGGGCGATGAGCCGGCCGAGGCTCGATCCCTGAAGGATCACGGTGACGAGGATTACCGCGAAGGCGGCGACCAGCATCAGGTCGCGCCCCGGCATCTGCGCCGGAAGGGAGAGCGCGATCGCGAGGGTGACCACGCCGCGCATCCCCGTCCAGGCCAGGATCGTCGCCCCGCGCCAGCCGAGCGGACGCGCGCGCTTCAGCCCCGCCCGGCGCAGCAGGCCGAGCAAAGCGTCGCTCCCGAACACCCAGGCGAAGCGGGCGAGGAGGACGGCGGCGACGACTCCGGCGACCGGCGCCGCCAGGCTGGTCAGAACGGAATCGCCGACCCGATCGAGCACTCCGCGCAGGGAAAAGCCGATCAGGATGAACACCAAAGCCTCCAGCGCGAAGACCATCGTCCGCCAGAAGGCGCTGCCCTGCATCCGCATCGTCGCCCGAAGGACGACATGCTGGTACCAGCCGAAGACGATCCCGGCGGCGACGGTGGCGATCACGCCCGATACGTGGATCGCCTCGCCGGCCAGATAGGCGGCCCAGCAGAGCAAGGTGGCGGTGGCCACCACCAAAGTCTCGTCCGCCATCCGCCGCATCACCGCGATCCAGGCCGCGGCGACGGCGATCCCGACCGCCGCTCCGCCCAGAGCGAGCAGAAGGAAGCTGCCCACCGCCTCGCCGGCGTTGAAGGCCCCGCTGAGCGTGGCGGCCACGGCGAACCGGAACAGGACCAGCCCGGTGGCGTCGTTGAGCAGGCTTTCGCCCTCCAGCAACGCCTGCAGCCGCCTTGGCAGCCTGACCCGCTGGAGCACCGCGCGCGCGGCGACGGCGTCGGGCGGCGACACGATCGCGCCGAGCGCGAAGCAGGCGGCCCAGGGCAGCGACGGCACCAGCCATCTTATCGTCACCGCGACGATGAGGGTCGTGAACAGCACCGCTCCGACCGCGAGCGACAATATGCCCGGCAGGTGACGGCGAAACCGACCGAAGGCGGTATAATAAGCGCCGTCCATCAGCAGCGGCGGCAGGAACAGGACCAGGGCCAGCTCCGGATCGAGCGAGATTTCGGGGATTCCGGGCAGGAAGGCGAGCGCTCCGCCGCCCAGCAGCAGAGCCGCCGACGGCGGGAAACCGACCCTGGACGCGGCCCAGTGCAAAGCGACCGTCGCCGCCAGCAGGGCGAGCACGAGCTCGAACGTCTCGACCGGATGCATGGACCCTCCCCGCTCGGCACCGCGAGGGCGGCGCCCCGACCGTTTATGCACGCCGTGCCCGTCGCGCGAAATAGGGTTGGGTGAGCCGAGCGCCTGCCCGTCATTCCCGCGCAAGCGGGCAGCCGGGAAGTCGGCACTGGATTCCCGCGTTCGCGGGATCCAGGCAGTTCCATCTACTTCAGCTTATCTTGAG
Source organism: uncultured Alphaproteobacteria bacterium (assembly GCA_963850005.1). GTDB lineage: Bacteria > Pseudomonadota > Alphaproteobacteria > Sphingomonadales > Sphingomonadaceae > Allosphingosinicella. The sequence continues at coordinate 437,498 of CAWKJG010000001.1, read as the reverse complement.
CCGATAGCCGACCGCCGGCTCGTTGAGGATGAGATCCGGCTTGGAAGGATTACCCTCGAGCTTCTGGCGCAGTGCGCGGACGGCCACGCGCAGATAGTCGATTTGACCTTCCTGTGCCGGGCCCCATGCGGCGCGCAGCAGGTGGGCGTGCGTAAGCACCCGGCCTGGATGCTTCGCAAGCTCCGCGAGCACGGCATATTCCTTCGGAGCCAAATGGACCTCGACTCCCTCCCGGAGAACGGCGCGCCGGAAGAGGTCGATCGTGATGCCTCCAATCTCGAGAGGCTGCTGGTCGGACTCGGGACCGAGATCCAGCAAATTGGCTAGGGAGCGCTCTATTCTCCTGGCTTCGGAGCCCACGACTGAAAGGAGCGCCTTGTCCCCCGATCCGCCTCGGCGCAATTCGCCGACGGCGTCGGCAATGGCCTTCAGCGGCGGCTCGAGGTCCTGGCCGAGCGATGCGAGCAGGACCGAGCGGACCCGATCGCGCTCGCGCACGCGATCGAACTCGCGCGCTTCGCCTTCGAGCCGGCCGCGCTCGAGCGCGAGCGCGACCTGGTCGAGCAGATTGTCCAGAAGCGGAAGCTGGTCGGCGCCGACGGGCGGAGCTCCGTCGTCACGCGCGAGGCCCATCGCCGCGATCACCGCGCTTCCGGCCTTGACCGGATGAAACTGCCATTCGGTGGGAACCGCGCGGTCCACGCCCCGCCCGGCACGTTCGCCGGTCTCGAGCACCATGGCGGCGACGGCTGTGTCGGCCGGAGTCAGGCGCGGTGGAGCCGGCGCGCCGGAAAGCGGCCGTGTTTCCGACGGTCCGCCGACCAGCACCGCATTGCATTCGAAGACCTCGCCCAGCTCGCCGGTGCTGACATCCGCGATCTCGCGTTCCGTCGTGCAGGTCAGCAGCCGCCGCGCCAGCCCGGCGATGGTCGCGTTGCGGGCGGCATGGGCTCCGGCGATGCGCGCCTGCCTGCGAACGGATGCGGCGAGATGGCTTGTAACCAGGGCTACGCCGAAGAGTATGGCAACCGTGACGACGTCGTTGGGGTTGTCGATCCGGAAGCTGAGGCGGGGCGCCGTAAAGAAGAAATTATAGGCGAGCGCCGAGGCCAGGGCCGCGAAGAGGGCCGGGCCCCTGCCCCCGAGCACCGCGGCGGCGAGAACGGCGGGCAGGAACAGCAGATCGACGGCCGCCTCTCCCCATCCGGGGGCCAGGGCAAGGCCCGCGAGCGTGGAGGCCGCGACCATCAGCGATGCTTCGGCATAGCCTCGAAGCCGGGCAGCGGCGGAGCGATTGTCGACGGGGAGTTCGGCCATGCGCGCAAAGTGCGTCGAGCGGCCGCCCGCGTCGAGTGGCGGAGCCCGACTATCGGTCCTTATTCACGCGATTGGGCGGCAATCCACATGGAATCTTTATGCCGATGAACCGCACATCGCTCCGTCATGGTAACGCTCACACAGATTGCGGCCCCGCCCGCGGCCGCCGCGGCGCAGGCGCCCGGCCAAATCCACAAGCATGGGCTGCCCGCGCTGATGCTGGGCGCGGTCGGAGTCGTTTACGGCGACATCGGTACCTCGCCCCTTTACGCGATGAAGGAAAGCTTCGTCGGGCCGCATCCCCTGGCCGTCGATCCGATGCACATTTTCGGTGTCGTCAGCCTCATCTTCTGGTCGCTGATGCTGGTCGTCACGGCCAAATATGTGCTGGTCGCCATGCGTGCCGACAATAAGGGCGAGGGCGGGTCCTTTGCCCTGCTGGCCCTGATCTCGCGCAATCTGGGCGAGAAAAGATGGACAGCGGGCCTTGTCGTGCTGGGGGTCCTCGCGGCGGCCCTCTTCTATGGCGACGCGATGATCACGCCCGCCATCTCGGTGCTTTCGGCGGTCGAGGGCCTGACCGTCGTGGAGGCGAGCCTGCAGCCGCTCGTCGTTCCGATCGCGATCGTCATCCTGATCGGGCTTTTCCTCGTCCAGTCCAGGGGCACGGCGAAGGTGGGAGCGATGTTCGGCCCGGTCGTCCTCCTCTATCTCGCCACGCTCGCGGGGCTGGGCGTCTGGAATATCCTGAATCGACCCGAGATCCTCGGCGCCCTGAGCCCCCATTGGGCGGTCGAATTCTTCGCTTATGATCCAAAGCTCGCCTTCCTCGCCATGGGCTCGGTCTTCCTCGCCATGACCGGCGCCGAAACGCTCTATGCCGATATGGGGCATTTCGGACGCAGGGCGATCGGCTTCTCCTGGCTGGTGCTCGTCTACCCCTGCCTGGCGCTGAACTATCTGGGCCAGGGCGCGCTTCTGCTCGGCACGCCTGCCGCCGTGGCGAACCCCTTCTACCTGATGGCGCCGGAATGGGCGCGGCTGCCGCTCGTGCTCGTCGCCACCGCCGCCACGGTCATCGCCAGCCAGGCGGTCATCTCCGGTGCCTTCTCCGTCACCCATCAGGCGGTCCAGCTCGGCTTCCTGCCCCGGCTCCGGACCGAGCATACCAGCGCGAAGGCCGCGGGTCAGATCTACATACCCGCCGTCAACTGGGGCTTGCTGGCGATGGTCCTGCTGCTCGTCCTCGGCTTCCGGCAGTCCACCAGCCTCGCATCGGCCTATGGCATCGCCGTCAGTGGAACGATGATCATCACGACGATGATGCTCGCGGTTCTGATCTTCCAGGTATGGAAGTGGAACCGCTTCATCGCGGTTCTGACGATCGGGGTGTTCGCGATCGTCGACGGCACATTCTTCGCGTCCAACATCACGAAGGTGGCGGACGGCGGCTGGTTCCCCCTCGCCGTGGCCGCCTTGATCTTCACGTTGCTCACCACCTGGGCGGCCGGCCGGGCGCTGATGCGGCAGCGGCTCGAGCAGGACGCGCTGCCGCTCGAAATCTTCATCAAGTCGGTCGCGTCGGTGCACCGGGTGCGCGGGACCGCGGTCTTCCTGTCGACGTCCGCCGATGCCGTGCCGTCCGCCCTGTTGCACAATCTGAAGCATAATCAGGTGCTCCATGAACGGGTGCTGATCCTGAACGTGAAGGTGGAGGACGTGCCGCACGTTCCCGCGGCGCAGCGGCTGGAGGTGGATCGCGCGGCCAAGGGATTCTTCCGGGTCGTCCTGCACTATGGCTTCATGGATGAGGTCGATGTGCCTTCGGCTCTGATTCAGATCGATTCGTGCGGCGACGGGTTCGACATGATGAGCACGAGCTTCTTCCTCGGCCGGCAGAAACTGATCGCGACGAAGGAGCGGCCGGGCATGACGCTTTGGCGGGAAAGGCTGTTCGCCTGGATGATGAAGAGCTCCGAATCCCCGATGGAATTTTTCCGCCTGCCGACCAATCGTGTCGTCGAGCTCGGCAGCCAGCTTCGGATATGAGCATCTCGGAAGGGCTGCTTCTGATCCTGTCGGCCGCGGGTGAAGCGCAGGCGCCGGAGGCTCCGGTCTGCACCGACCGGCCGGCAAAGGCGAACGCCGTTTGCACGGTGCCCGCCGGCAGGGTTCAGATCGAGACGAACGCCATCGGGTGGAGCCTGGCGAAGGTCGACGGGGCTCGGACCGAGCTTCTGACGGTCGGGGCATCCGTCGCGAAGCTCGGCCTGAGCGAAAGATCGGACCTGCAGATCGGGTTCACGCCTTATGCCGAATTGCGGACAGGGGGCGGATTGCGGAGCCGGGCCTCGGGCATCGGTGATGTCGCCGTGCGCTACAAGCACAGGCTGACCGGAATGAGCGCTCCTGTGCAGATCGCCGCGATACCGTTCGTGAAGCTGCCGACGGCCGCGGACGGGCTCGGCAACGGCAAGGTGGAGGGCGGAGTGGCCCTTCCGATCAGCTTCGCGCTGGTCGGTCCGGCAATTCTGACTCTCGGCCCCGAGCTCGACCTCCTCGCCGATACCGACGGCGATGGCCGGCATCTCGCGCTGGTGAATCTCGTCAACGTGTCGGGCCCCGTTGCGCCGCGGATCACGGTCGTCGGCGAAGTGTGGACGAACTTCAACTTCGATCCGGACGGAACGGCCCGACAGGCTTCGTTCGATGCCGCCGTCGCTTATGCGGTTTCGAGCGATCTGCAGCTGGATTTCGGAGCCAATGTCGGACTGACGCGCGCCACGCCCGACTTCGAATCCTACGCCGGCATCTCTCTACGCTTCTGACCAAGGAGAGACCGTTCGACTCGGCCCCTTCCAAATAGGTTGAAATTACCCGGCAGGCGATCAGTCCCCCTCGCCCCGCTTGCGCTGATAGAAGATCGCCCCGGCCGCCGCCGCAACGCCCGCCGCCGCCGCGCCCAGGCCGATGTTGCGCCAGGAAAAGACGCTCTGCTCGCCGAGCGCATTGCCGTCCTTTTCCTCCTCGAGGAGGGCGGCATTGTCGGCGTTGGCGGAGAGTTCGGACCTGCCGGCCCTCGATCGCGGCGACGAGGCCGCCGGAAATGTAATGATGATGATGCTTGTGCGAGCCGCTGTCCTGCTTGGTCAGCTTGATTCGATCGCCCTCGACCGCATCGACGGTGCCGAGGCGGACTCCGTCGGCGCCGAAAATTTCCATGTGGGGCTGGATCTGGCTGAGATCGGCCATGGCGCATCGTCTCCTGCTGGGGGTGAAGGTTCGGAGCTGTAACGAGGCGCGCGGGAATAAGATGCACGGGCTTGCGCCGCGCCTGGGGGCGCCACGGGACCCGGGACGGCCGGCGCTCGTTGGGGCGGGAGAAGGAGAAACACCATGCGCCTGATTTTCGCACTGCCGCTGCTGGCGCTCGCCGCCTGCGACGTCGACAGCGATTCCGCCAACCACCAGGTCCGGTTCGAATATAACGAGCAGGTAATCGACGACGCGGCCGCCACCGCCGCGAATACCGCGAAGGCGGTCGGCGCCGAAGTCGGCAACGTCGCCGTCAGCACCGGCCGGGCGGTCGCGAACGAGGTCGGCGACATCGACGTCGACGTCGACGTCACCCGCAACCGCTCGGGCGACCCCGCCGCCAATCAGGCCTCGGCCCGCCCGCAATAGAGTTGAAAAAGCGCCCGCACTCGGCAAGATGGAGGCTTCACGGGGCAAGGGACTTATGCGCGGACAGGTATTGGGCGTCGACACCCGCACGGGCGACGGGATAGTCACGGGCGACGACGGGCGCCGCTACAGCTTCAAGCCCCTGGACTGGGCCGACCGGGGCGAGCCCGCGGTCGGGATGCAGGTCGACTTCGAGACCCACGAGAATCGCGCGCTCAGCATCTTCCCGGTGCCGGGGACGTCGCCGCCGCCGGCCATGGCCCGGCCCGCGCCCGCCCCGCCCAACGACGATCGCAACAAATATATCGCGGCCCTGATCGCCTTCGTCATCGGCCCGCTCGGGATCCACCGTTTCTATCTGGGCCGGACCGGCTCGGGAATCGCCATGGTCATCCTCAGCTGCACGATCGTCGGGCTGCTCGTCACCGTCCCGTGGGCGTTCATCGACATGATCCGCTACCTGATCATGTCCGACCGCGAATTCGCCGACCGCTACGCGCGCAAGCCGCGCTGAACCTGCCGCCTATCCGAAGATCCGGTTGAGGTAGGCCGCGATCCGGATTCCGGCGCGGCTGAGCCGTCCGTCGAGCTCGGCGGAGTGCTGATAGGAGTAGAAATAGGACAGCTTCGGGTTGGCGCCGGCCGGATAGACGGTCTCGCGCAGGGCGACGCTCTCGGCGATCCAGACCTCGGGATCCGGATTCGACCAGGCCACCACCTGCTCGGGGGTGATCGCTCCGACCAGCCAGCCGGCCAGCTCGCTGTGCGACAGCTGGCGCGAATTGATCATCCCGCTGTCCCAGACGCTGTGCAGATTGGTCGCCTCGCCGAACCAGCTGACCTTGACGTCGTTGCCGCCGCGGTCCCCCGGCCGGCCGGCGTGGAGCGGCTGGTGGAGGTCGCCGACGATGTGGATCGAGAAGCGCAGGGCAAGCCTCTTGTCCTCCCGCGACGCGTTCGGATCGCGAAGCACCTGGGCGAATCGGGCCAGGGCGGTGACGGCGTCGCCCTCGGCCGGAGCGCCGGTGGCGGCATGGGTGCTTTCGGCCGGCACGGTGACGTAGTGGAACGGGCTCGCCGTCTTTTGCCAGAACTGGGCCGGATCGGAGCGCATGTCGTCGGGCCAGGTCGCGGCCTGGGCCAGGGTCTCGGTGCCGAGCAGGAGCTGGATATTGGCCCGGGCGAGCCCGCTCAGATAATGGTCGGCGACGGCGCCGGTCACCCGGTGGCCGGTCTGGCCCCAGGCGAAAGCCGGGCCGGCGGGCAAGGCGCAGCACAGCAAGGCGAAAATGAATCGGCGCATGAAAACCTCCCCCTCGGATATCCGATAGGAGGATGCGCCGGGAAACCCCGATATTCAATATCGCGTATGGGCGTCAGTCCCGCCGCTTGGCCGTGAAAAAGCCGATCCCCGCTCCCACGACCGCCCCGAAAATCGGCCCCACGAACGGCACCGGTATGGCGATCACCGCCCCGATCGCCGCCGACACCGCCGTCCTTTTCGCCACAGGATCCTCGAACATCGCGTCTGTCCTCCATTTTGAGAGGTGTATTATAACAGTAATACAGGTCGGCTGTCTACCCCCCATCCACTTGTTTCTTTTATGTTCTGATCCGCCAAGGAATGGTTCGCAAAGCCGCCCAGCCCCCACCGAGCCGACGCGATGGTCTGGGCGATGACGGAGCTATTCGAGAAGGAATGCGGAGCCGAGGGGAGGAGATTGTGACATGGCGCCTCCACCGCCATCCCGGATTTGATGCGGGATCCGGTTTCTCTAGCGCACGGAGCCTGGAAGGCAGGTGGATGCCGGATTTAGCCCGCATGGCGGACATACGAACTCCTATGCGGCAGCCTCTCTCCACCCGGGGCTTGGTTTGGGATCCACCTGCCTTTGCAGCGCCCCAAAGTGACGTGGACCGATTGAGCCTAACATCACATGGGAAAACACTCAGACTAGGTTTGCCACTCCTTCCAGCACTTCACGGATCTTTGCCGCGCTCAAGTGATCGGACTCGCGCCGGTCGAAATCGGCCCGCCCGCATTGAAAGAATCGGCTGTGAGTCGCACCAAAGGGAAGTTGCAGGAACAAGGTCACCGCTCCAGCGGCCGATGGAATAGTCCGATGAATGACCTCTGGGTCGAAGCCGTACTCCGAGCCCCGCACAAGACGCCTGCGGGTCGTCGGGCGAAGATGAGTTGCTCGAACATATCTAACTGTATGGGCATCGCCGACTTTGCACGGCAAATCGATCAAATGTTCGTGCACTGCGATTGCACCTTTGGCCTGATCGGAGACCTCATAATGGAGGTTGGTAAGAGCGCCTGCCAAAACTCTCGATCGGAAAGACCATGCGTGCGAATGCGCGTCCATTTTCTGCCGGTCCATACCCTTTGGCCAGAAATGGAGACGAAGCGAAGGTCGATCGCGGCCGTGGAAGGCCAGCGTGATCTTCACGTGCCCGTTTGGATGCCGGTAGGAAAGCAAGGCCGCTTGAGAGAGGAGACTCTCACTGGCAGCCATGGCCTTCAGCCATGTTCTCAATTCGCTGTCGACACGCGTCCTCTCAAAGACCGCCGATAGTTCAAGGAAGAGCGGATCTGGTTCACCTGCCGCCTCTTTGCTGGTCGTCGTCATGACTCTGGGTGAAAGATTCATCGATAGATTGTGGTGCCCTTGCGCCATCCCCGCAACACCGCTTTTGCGACTGCCAGCCTGTCCCCTTCTGAAAGCCGGTTCGGGATTGGCACGCCGAGTGCTTCCATGAGACCAATCAGTCCCGCCGGAGTTGTAGGCGCGCCCTCTTGCGGGAGTTGCGCCGACGAAAGGAAACGAATCTCTTCGAGTTGTTCCGTCATCCGATTGAAGTTCGACACCATCGTGTTGTACCAGCTCGAGGTGCGAGGCACTAATATCGGCGGCAACCTCGGATCTACTGACGTGATCTCTGCCCAATGATCATTGATGTCCACTCGGATCATCGGGCTTTCGGATCTAAGAAATAGCCGAAGGGCAAAACTTCCGGGCGACAGGTTATAGCGTTGCGCTGCGTAGATGGTCGCATAAAGCTCGGAATAGATCCGTTTTGTATCCCATTGCACTTCGATGTGTCGCGTGGCAGCACCGCGTCGAAAGCGCGCATAGGTTTCGCAGACCATTTCGCAACGCGGGTCGAGGATGATCAGATTTACCTCTGAATCCCGGCGCATGGCGGAATCATTAAAGAAGGGCATGACTTCGCCTCGCACCCAGCCGCCGTAATGACCGTCATGGCACCATTTTGACGAAGTCCTGACAGCGTCTTTATGAAGCTCCACGGATTCAATCGGATCGACCAACTTAACACCATCAAGCGCTGGCCGGGTCGAGACCAGTAGCGACGAGACGAACAACACCACGGCAGCAGAGATGAGCGCGGCGATGAGATTGTCTAGAAGCGGAAGAGGAATAGAGACGAGTATCTGTTCTAATGATTGACCAGGGGCTCGGTTGATCCATCCCAAGACTGCTCGGCTGATTGCCAGTGCTATCAGCACTGCCATGAGCAAGAACGAGAATAGAATCCGTTCGCGACGCGATCTAAGTAGCTGTCGCATTCGGGGCCCCCAGGATTAATGCGGAACCGATCCCGCTCAATCGTCGCTTACGTACTATCCTCAAATATTGTCGCGCGTCGAGAGCTTGGCACAAGGCACGCGGCCAGCGCTGTCCCGGAGAAGTGGATGCCGGATCAAGTCCGGCATGACGAGGAAGGGATTCACAGCCGGGCTCGTCACCCCGGGAGCGGCAGGTGCCAGCTTCGTGCCAGCTACCTGCCTGGCACCGAGATAGCCGGCTTGGCGGCTTTGCCTGAGATCTCTCGATGAGTTCGTTCGCGTGGCACTGCTGAAAGGTGGGTTCGCACAAAGATCACGAAGGCACAAAAGGCGCCGTGGCGGCGAAGCCGCTTCAACCTTTCCTCCGGTCGGCGAATCCAGGGCGCCGCGCGCCGGAGCTCGCAGGACCCTTCGTGCCTTTGTGATCTTTGTGCGAACCCAATGCAGCCATCCCTCCTCACCGGCGCAAGGCGACAAGCTCCGGCAACCGCGCCAGATCCGGCTCCACCCACCCCAGCCGCGCCTCGCGGGAGAACAGGGTGTTCGGGTCGTAAAAGCCCAGGGGCCAGTCGCGCCGCCCCTCCGCCGAGCAGAGCAAGCCGTTGACCTTCTCGACCAGCGGCCGCGCCGGATCGACCCGCGCCAGATACACCCGCACCGCCCGGATGAAACACTGGGTGATGGTCTCGTGATAGCCCTCGCTGTCGCTGTTCACCCCGCCGACGCTCTCGTTGAAGCGGCGGATCAGGTCGGGCAGCTCGCGCTCCGGCGCGATGTCCGGCCGCTCGGCCACCAGCCAGCAGGAGGCGGCGAGATGGGCCTCGTGGGTCCATTCCTCCTTCCGCAGGGCGCAGGCGAGCAGGCCCTCGCCGAGGTGGCGGATCTCCGAATCGTTGCGGAACAGGCGGGGTTCGTGTGTGTCGGTCATGATCGGGTCCTCGATAACCCGTCATCCCGGACCTGATCCGGGATCCACCTTCCTCACGCGCGACGGAAGGAGGAAGGTGGATGCCGGATCAAGTCCGGCATGACGGCGGTGGGCATAGAAAAAGGGCGCGCCGGCTTGTCGCCGACGCGCCCCTTCGGGTCTTGGGGACAGTCACTAGTGACTGTCCCCTTTTCGGTTCGAGCGTCAGGCGGCCGTCGTGGGCTCCATTTGCGCTTGTTGCTGGGCGCGCGGCGCGGCGTCGCGGACCCCCGCGTCGACATGGGCCTCGAACTTGGCGAAATTGTCGATGAACAGCTTGACCAGCTTCGCCGCCACCCGGTCATATTCGGCCTTGTCGGCCCAGGTGTCGCGCGGGTTGAGGATCGCGCTGTCGACGCCCGGCACCGAGACCGGGACCTCGAAGCCGAAATTCTCGTCGGTGCGGAACGTCACGCCGTTCAGCGAGCCGTCGAGCGCGGCGTTGAGCAAGGCGCGGGTCGCCTTGATCGGCATGCGCTTGCCGACGCCGTATTTGCCGCCGGTCCAGCCGGTGTTGACCAGCCAGCACGACACCCCGCCTTTGGCGATCCGCTCTTTCAGCAAATTGCCGTAGACGCTCGGATGGCGCGGCATGAACGGGGCGCCGAAGCAGGTCGAGAAGGTCGCCTCGGGCTCGGTCACGCCGATTTCGGTCCCCGCCACCTTGGCGGTGTAGCCGGACAGGAAATGATACATGGCCTGGTCGGGCGTGAGGCGCGCGATCGGCGGAAGCACCCCGAAGGCGTCGGCGGTGAGCATGACGATGTTCTTCGGAACGGGCCCCAGATTATCGGCGCTGCAATTGGGGATGAAGTCGATCGGATAGGCGCCGCGGGTATTCTCGGCGTGACTGTTGTCGTCGAAGTCGAGCTCGCGGGTCTCCTCGTCGATGACGACGTTCTCGAGCACGGTCCCGAAGCGCTTGGTGGTCGCGAAGATCTCGGGCTCGGCCTCGGGCGACAAGCGGATCATCTTGGCGTAGCAGCCGCCCTCGAAATTGAACACGGCGGTATCGGACCAGCCATGCTCGTCGTCGCCGATCAGGGTCCGGCTGGCGTCGGCGCTCAGGGTCGTCTTGCCGGTGCCCGACAGGCCGAAGAAGACCGCGGTGTCGCCCTCGGGGCCGATGTTCGCCGAGCAGTGCATCGGCATCACGCCTTCGACCGGGAGCAGATAGTTCAAGATCCCGAACACCGATTTCTTCATCTCGCCGGCATAGGCCGTGCCGCCGATCAGGATCATGCGCTCGGTCAGATTGACCGCGATCACCGTCTCGGAGCGGGTGCCGTGGCGGGCCGGATCGGCCCGGAAGCTGGGCAGGTCGATGATCGTGAATTCGGGCTCGAAGCCGGCCAGCGCGTCGCTCTCCGGCCGGACCAGCAAGGTGCGGATGAAGAGATTGTGCCAGGCGAGCTCGTTGATCACCCGGACCCGGACCCGATGCTCGGGCTGCGAGCCTCCGAACAGGTCGGCGACGAACAGAGTCTCCTTCTGAGCCACCGCGGCGAGGAAGTCGGCCTTGAGCGCGGCGAAATGGTCGGACGTCATCGACTTGTTATTGTCCCACCAGATGGTGGTTTCGGTCTCGGCGTCGCGGACGATGAACTTGTCGTTGGCGGAACGGCCGGTATGCTTGCCGGTGCGCACGACCAGCGGCCCGTCCCTGGCGAGCAGGCCCTCGCCGCGGCGGACCGCTTCCTCGACCAGCTGCGGGGTCATCAGGTTCCAGTGAAGCTCGGCTCCGGTGCTGATACCAAGCCCCTTTGCCGGCACGCGATTGGCCACGACAGTCTCCCTTAATTATATGACGAAACGGGCGGCCTTGGGGCCGCCCTTCATGTGCCGCGCCCCATATCGAAGCGGCCCGGTTTCGTCAAAGGGTGACGGCTCCCCCAAGCCGTCCTTGCGAGGAGCGCAGCGACGAAGCAATCCAGCGACGGCCTCTGTCTCCGACGCGGACTGGATTGCTTCGCTTTGCTCGCAATGACGGTGTTCAGCGGCTAAAGGGAGCCTGCAACGAAAGCGGGAGCAAGGATGCCGGTGACGATCGCCCTGGTCGACGACGACCGCAACATCCTCACCTCGGTGTCGATCGCGCTTCAGGCCGAAGGCTTCGCCACCCGCGTCTATTCGGACGGCGAGGCGGCGCTCAAGGCGCTGGTCGACAATCCGCCCGATCTAGCCGTCCTCGACGTCAAGATGCCGAAGATGGACGGCATGGAGCTTCTCCGCCGGCTCCGCGAGAAGAGCGAGCTCCCGGTCATCTTCCTGACGTCCAAGGACGAGGAGATCGATGAAGCGCTGGGCCTGGCCATGGGCGCGGACGATTATATCGCAAAACCGTTTAGTCAGCGACTTCTGATCGCCAGAATCCGTGCAATCTTGCGACGGGCGGAGGCGCGGGCGGTGCCGGTGGACGAGGCGAAGGAGGAGTCGGAGACTCCGCTGATCGTGCGCGGGCGGCTGCAGATGGATCCGGCCCGGCACCGGGTGACCTGGCGCGGGCGCGACGTCACCCTGACGGTGACCGAGTTCATGATCCTCGAGGCGCTGGCGCAGCGGCCCGGAGTGGTCAAATCGCGCAACCAGCTGATGGACGTCGCCTATCAGGACGACATCTATGTCGACGACCGGACGATCGACAGCCACATCAAGCGGCTGAGGCGCAAGTTCCGGTCCGCCGACCAGGAGTTCAAGGCGATCGAGACTCTCTACGGCGTGGGCTACCGTTTTGCCGAGGAATGACGAGAAGGACCTCGACCTCAAACTGGTCGGGACGCTGGATGCTCCTCCACCGCATCCTCGCGGTCAACATCTTCGCCCTCGCCGTGCTCGCCGGGAGCATCTTCTACCTCGACAGCTTCCGCAGCCGCCTGACCGCGGGCGCGGTGACCGGCGCCGAGACCCAGGTCGGAATCATGGCCGATTCGCTCGCGCTCGCCGAGCCGGGTGAAAAGACGGCGCTGCTTCATCGGCTGGGCGCCCGCTCCCGAACGCGGCTGCGCGTGTTCGGGCCCGACGGGGCCCTGCGAATGGACAGCTGGGACGGAGCGCCGCCGACCTACGAGCTGCGCGACCCCGCCAGGGAGCCGTGGCGCAAGAACGCCGCCCGGCTGCTCGACAATCTGTTCGACGCGGTCGCCGGCAAGCCGTCCGCTTCGCCTTTGTCCCTGCCCGAGCCGGACCGGATCGAAGGCTGGCCGCGAGGCGGCCGCCGCCCTGCGCGCGCGCCCGCGCCACCAATATGCTCCGCCGGGCGCCGGAAGGAACCTTGTTCATCTCCGCCGCATCGCGGATCCCCGCCTCGGACGACGTGCTCCTGCTCACCCGCAACGCGCGCGACATCCGGGGAATCGTTCGCGACGAGCGCGGGACGCTGCTGATCGTCGTCTTCGTCACCCTGGTCGTCTCGGTCCTGCTGTCGCTGTTCCTGGCGCGCACCATCGCCTTGCCGCTGCGCCGGCTCGCGCGCGCCGCCCACCAGGTCCGGCTCGGCCGCGCCCGCGAGGTCTCGGTCCCCACCCTCCCCGCCCGCCGCGACGAGATCGGACTGCTCGCCCGCGCGCTGCAGCGACATGACCCAGTCGCTGCGCTACCGGATCGACGCCACCGAGGCCTTCGCCGCCGACGTCACCCACGAGCTCAAGAATCCCGCTCGCTTCGCTCCGCTCGGCCGTCGACAGCCTCGACAAGATCGAGGATCCGGAGCTTCGCCGCCAGTTGCTCGAGGTCGTGCGCAGCGACGTGGTTCGGCTCGACCGGCTGATCGTCGACATCGCCGAGGCCTCGCGGCTCGACGCCGAGCTGAGCCGCGCCCGATTCGAGCCGGTCGACCTCGGCCAGCCTGATCGAATCCCTGCTCGACCTGTGGCGGCCGCGGGCGGCGGAGCGGCAGGTCCGGCTCGCCTTCGCCCGGCCGCGGGTCGGAAGCGCGGTCGTGCTCGGCGAGGAATCGCGGCTTGCGCGGGCGATCGACAATCTCGTCGACAACGCCATCTCCTTCTCGCCGCCGGGCGAGCCTGGTCGAGATCGGCGCGGCCCGGTTCGGCGGCGAGGTGGTGATCGCGTCGAGGACGAGGGCCCCGGAGTGCCCGAGGAAGCGCGCGAGCTCGATCTTCCAGCCGCTTCCACAGCGTCCGGCCCGAGGCGGACGGTTTCGGCCGCCATTCCGGGCTCGGCCTCGCCATCGCCAAGGCGACGGTCGAGGGCCATGACGGGCGGATCGAGGTCGAGGAGCCGCCACGACGGCCGCAGCGGCGCCCGCTTCGTGATGCATTTCCCCGAGGCGCCGTCCGAATGAGCCAGCCGCGTCGGACGAGATCGTCCACGCCTCCTGCGTCGCGATCGGCGGGCGCGGCGTGCTTCTCGCCGGGCGTTCGGGGGCGGGCAAATCGGACCTCGCCCTGCGCCTGATCGACCGCGGGGCGGCGCTGGTCAGCGACGATTATACCGAGCTGTCGCCGAGTCGGCGAACGGCTGCTCGCCCGGGCGCCGGCGACGATCGCCGGCAAGATCGAGGTGCGCGGAGTCGGGATCGTCGAGCTGGAGCCGGCGGCGGACGTCCCGGTCTGCCTCTATGCCGACCTCGACTCCGCGCCCGAGCGCCTGCCGGAAGCGGCGACCCTCCAGCTCGCGGGGGTCGACTGTCCCGCGCCTCGCGCTCGCGGCGCTTGAGCCTTCGGCGCCGCTCAAGCTAGAACAGGCGCTCGTGCATTTCGGACTGCCTCTTTGAACGCCGGCGCGGCCCCGCAGCGTATCCTGCTCGTCACCGGCCTGTCCGGCGCCGGCAAGTCGACGGCGCTGAGGACGCTCGAGGATCTCGGCTGGGAGGTGGTCGACAATCTCCCTTTGTCGCTGCTCGAGGACCTGCTCGCGACTCCGCTCGGCAAGGGCAATAAACGGCGGCGGCGCCCGCTCGCGCTCGGGGTCGACAGCCGCACCCGCGACTTCGACGCCAACCGCATCGTCCACCAGATCGAGAGCTCTGGCGAACGAGCAGCAGGTCCCGGTCGAGACTCTCTTCTTCGACTGCGCCGGATCGGAGCTGCTGCGCCGCTATTCCGAGACCCGCCGCCGCCACCCGCTCGCGCCCGACCGCCCGGCCACCGACGGAATCGCCGCCGAGCGCGAGCTGATGGAGCCGCTGCGGCGCTGGGCCGAGCATGTCATCGACACCACCGACACCGCGCCCAACGCGCTCCAGCAGCAGATCCGTCAGCGTTTCGGCTCGGGCAAGGTCGCTCCGACGCTCTCGGTCATGTCGTTCGGCTTCGCCCGCGGCATTCCGCGCAACGCCGACAACGTCTTCGACCTGCGGTTCCTTCGCAATCCCTATTGGGTCGATTCGCTTCGCGACCTCACCGGCCTCGATTCCGCGGTCGGCGACTATGTCGCCGGCGACGAGGCTTATGGCGAGGCGGTGACGAGGATCGAGGATCTGCTGCTCGTCCTCCTGCCCCGCTATCGGGGCGGAAGGAAAATCCTATGTCACGATCGCCTTCGGCTGTACCGGCGGAAGACACCGATCGCGTCCACGTCGCCGAGCGCGTCGCTGGCACGGTTGCGCGAGGCGGGATTTTCGCCCACGGTCGAGCATCGCGACCTCGCCTCGCCGCCGCGCGACGGGGTCGAAGGCGGCGGCGGGGGCAAGCCGCAGGATTGGGAAGTCTGATGATTGGTCTGGTGCTGGTGACCCATGGCCGGCTCGCGGCTGAGTTCGTTCGCGGCGATGGAGCATGTCGTCGGGCCGCAGGAGCGGATCGAGGCGATCTGCATCGGCCCCGACGACGACATGGAGAGCCGCCGCAACGACATCGCCGAGGCGATCGCCAAGGTCGACGACGGCAGCGGGGTCATCATCCTCACCGACCTGTTCGGCGGAACGCCGTCCAACCTCGCCATCTCGCTGATGAAGTCGGAGAAGATCGAGGTCATCGCCGGCGTCAATCTGCCGATGCTGATCCGGCTCGAAGGCGCCCGCAAGCTGCTGGACGTCAAGTCCGCGGTCGCCGCGGCGCGCGAGGCGGGGCGCAAATATATCTCGGTCGCCTCGGAGATACTCGGGGAGACCGTCTGAGCGTGGCCAGCCGGTCGGTCGAGATGAAGAACAAGCGCGGCCTCCATGCCCGGGCCAGCGCCCGTTCGTCACCCTCGCCGCCGGCCTTCCCGCCGCCGTCGAGGTCGAGAAGGACGGCAGCCGGGTCTGCGGAACCTCGATCATGGGCCTGATGATGCTCGGCGCGGCCATGGGCGACTCCATCATCATCACGCCGAAGGGGATGGCGCCGACGAGGCGCTGGCAGCACTGGTCGCGCTGGTCGAGGACAGGTTCGGGGAGGAATAGCCTCGCCCAAGGCAAGCGCAGCGAAGCAATCCAGTACGGCGCCGGAGGCAGAACTGGATTGCTTCGTCGCTTCGCTCCTCGCAATGACGAACCCATGCCCCGCCAGATCACCGCTTTCTCCAACCCCCTGGTCAAGGACGTCCGAGCCCTTCGCGACAAGAAGGGCCGGCGCCGCCAGGGCATGTTCCTGGCCGAGGGGCTTCGCATCCTCACCGAGGCGCGCGAGGCGGGCCGACTGCCGGCGATCCTCTTCTTCGCCGAAGGCACCGCGCACCCCCTGCTCGACACGCTGATCGCCGAGGTCGAGGCCGCCGGTGGCGACGTCGATCGAGACCAATGCCGACATCCTCCACAAGCTCTCGGGCAAGGACAATCCGCAGGCGGTCGTCGCCGTCTATCGAAGCCTGGACACGAGCCTGGACCGGATCGATCGAAGCGAAGCTCCGCTCTGGATCGTCGCCCAGGCGCTTCGCGACCCCGGCAATCTCGGCACCATCCTTCGCACCGGCGACGCGGTCGGCGCCGGCGGCCTGATCCTCGTCGACGAATGCGTCGACCCCTTCTCGGTCGAAGCGGTGCGCGCCTCGATGGGCGCCCTCTTCACCCAGAAGATCGCCGCCGCGCCCTGGCCGGAGTTCCTCGCCTGGCTTCGCGCCGGCGACGGGCAATTGATCGGCACCAGCCTGCGCGCCGAGCTCGATTATCAGGAGTCCCGCTACGAAAAACCCGCTTTCCTCCTCGTCGGCAACGAGGCCCAGGGCCTTCCCGAAGCCTATGAGGCCGAGTGCGACCTGCTCGTGAAGATGCCGATGCACGGCAAGGCCGACAGCCTCAACGCGGCGGTCGCGACCGCGGTCATGGCCTATGAGGTGATCAACCAGTGGCGGCGCTAGCCCCCTTCCGGGAGGCCGGGAGAGACTGGTTACCGCGCTACTCAGCAACTTCTTCAGCCGCCGAACCCGGTCGAAGTCATTGCAGCGGCACCCACTGCCCCTCTTCGCAGCCGATCCACTCGTAGACCTCGACGTCGCTTGTGCCGTAGCCCCAAACGTACGTTCCCTGGACGACGACGCCGGAGGTCGTGCAACGATCGTTCTGTTGCCCGACGAGTTGCCCGTTGTTGTAATAATAATAAGTGTACATAACTTGGTAGCCCGCCGCGTAGACCGGGTTGGCGGTGCCAATTACGACAGCGACAATAGCGGTATAAAGGAGTTCTGCGTTTCATCGACTTTCTCCACGTTGTCGTGCCCGACTTCCCATGGTTATGACACGAGTCGAGAGTAAAGTGCCATTAACGCGCCAAGTCCACTCGGAATACTGCGAGGCTGTCCTCCTGAACTTGTTTCAGGTGGTAGGGCCAAGCCGCCGCGCACGAGGAGAGCTTGACCCTGAAACGATTTCAGGGTGACGGGGGGTCTATTCCGCCGCCTCCGGAAGTTCGCTCGGGTCGAGCTTGCTGAGCTGCCTTGGGGTCGTGTCGATCATCGGCACCGGCTCGATCGTCCGGCCGCCCGTCTCCACCTTCAGGGTCTCGAACCGCTTCGCCTGGGTCAGCACCTGGCTCTCCAGGCTTCCGACGAAATCGTTATAGGCGCCGGTGGCGAGGCCGAGGTTGCGGCCGAGCTTGGCGACATGGCCGCCCATCACGGTCAGCCGCTTGTAGAGCTCCTTGCCGGCCTCGGCGACTTCCTTGGCCTGGGCGGCCAAAGTCTCCTGGCGCCACATGCCGGCCATGATCTTGGCCAGCGCCAGCATGTTGATCGTCGAGGCGATGATGACTCCGTTGCGGAAGGCGGTCTCGATCAGGTCCGGCGCGCGCTCGGCGGCGGCGGAGAGGAAATGCTCGCCGGGGATGAACATGATGACGAAGTCGGGCGACAGGTCGAACTGGCGCCAATAGCCCTTGCGGCCGAGCTCGCCGGCATAGGTGCGCATCGCCGCGGCGTGCTGGAGCAGGAAGTCGGCGCGGCGGACCTCGTCCTCCTCGTCATAGGCCTGCTCGAAGGCGACCAGGGGGCATTTGACGTCGACGACGATGCAGCGGTCGCCGGGAAGCTTGATGACGCAGTCGGGCCTGAGCTGCCGCTCGCCGTCGCTGACGCTCGCCTGGAGCGCGAAATCGACATTCTCGGCGAGGCCCGCCGCCTCGAGGATGGTGCGCAACTGCTCCTCGCCCCACCGTCCCCGAGCCTTCGGGCTCGAGCGCATGACGTTGGCGAGCCGCTGGGTCTCGCGGCGCACGCTCTCATTGCCCTGGGTCAATTGCGCGACCGCGGCCTTGAGCTCGCCATAGCTGCCCTGCCGCTCCTTCTCGACGACCGCGAGATTCTCCTCGTAGCGCTTGAGCGTCGTCTCGACCGGCTGGAGCAGGGCCTTCAACTTCTGCTCATTCTTCTCCCCGGCCTGGTGGAAGCGGGCGTCGGCGCGTTCGAGGAAATTCTTTTGAGCCTCGCCGAGAAGCTTGCCGCCTATCTCGCTGAATTGCGCGGACAAAGCTTCGCGCGCATCCTTGATCTCGGCGAGCCGTTCCTGGAAGCTGCGCTCCTGCGCCTCGCGCGCCGCCGTCAGCCCGGCGCATTCGGCGCGGGCGTCGGCGCAGGCCTGCCGCGCCTCGTCGAGCTTGGCCTGCATTCCGGCGAGGTCGGTGATCGCCTTTCGGAAATCCTCGGTGCGGTCGTCGCGCTCCTTGCGGTAGAGCGCCGCCTGGCGGGTGCCGACAAACCAGCCTGCACCGGCCCCGATCGCGAGGGCCAGGAGGATGAAGAGGAGGAGTGAGGAGTCCATATTGCGCCCCTGGAACGAAGGGCGAACCTACGGCAGGTGCAGGCAATGGTAAAGAGGCGGAAGCCCTAAGCTGTGGAAAACTGAAGCGCCCGAGCCACCCGGCCGCTGTCGAAGCCCCGGCCGCGTCTTCGATCCGAAACGGACCCGGTTCCTCCTTTGGGTGTCGGGTATCTGCTATACGGGTCCAACGAGGGTTCGGCTGGGAGAGCGGCCCGCGGCGCTTATGGTCGATTGCCCGGGGGAGACGATGGATGACCGAGCGACTGCATTACATACTTGCCTCAGGCGCGGCGTTGCTCCTTCAGAGCTGCACGGAGTTGAGAACGGTGGTCCGTACCGGCGAGCATTTCACGACCGCGGCCTTGGGGAGTTGGCCGCCGACCTCGACGCAATGCGTGCGCAACGATCCAGTCCCTTTCGATTGGAATGGCACATCCGTCGGTGGGGAGATGACCCGGCTTTTCGCCGATCCCTTATGCGTGGCTCAGCCGGTCTGCTTCGACTGGGGAGTGAAGGAAAGCCGCCAGCTGACCGGCCCTGTCTCCGGCCAGTTCTGGATGGGCCCGTCCAATCATCCGTTCACGACCGTCGACCAGGATGCAATCGGCCAGCTGGCCCGCACCGCCGCCCTCGCCCAGGCGCCGTCGAATAAAAGCCTGATCCGGCTGACATTCACCCAGACTATCATCGTCGGCGGCGGCCCGTCGACCGGCGTGGTCCAGGCGAGGGCCGATTACGGCCGATGCCTCCTGCACCGCACGGACACGGCCGTTCCCAGGCCGGATCAGAATTGAGCGTCCACATCCGTTCGGCCTGAGACTGTCGAAGGGCTTTCCCTCTTTTTTCAAAGAGAGGACAGGGCTTAGGCAAAGCTCAGCCCGAAGGGTGGAGGACGCCTCCGACAACCGACGCGCTACGCCGCCAGCTTCCGCGCCTTGGCCAGCTTCCTCAGGATCATGTCGCGCTTCAGGCGGGACAGATAGTCGATGAAGAGTATGCCTTCGAGATGGTCCATCTCGTGCTGGAGGCAGGTGGCGAGCATGCCCTCCAGATCCTCCTCATGCATATTGCCGTCGCGGTCGAGCCAGCGGGCTCGGATCGAATCGGGGCGCTCGACCTCGGCATATTGGTCGGGGACCGACAGGCAGCCTTCGTTATAGGGCCGCTCGGTCTGCGAGCTTCGCAATATCTCCGGATTGACGAACACCATCGGGGTGCGGACCGGCTCGCCGCCTTCCTCCTCGGAGTCCTGGAGGTCGATGACGAGGATCCGCTTGGGCACTCCGACCTGGATCGCGGCGAGTCCGATTCCAGGGGCGGCGTACATGGTCTCGAACATGTCGTCGATCAGGGTCCGGATCTCGGGCGTGATCGCCTCGACGGGCGAGGAAATCTGGCGAAGCACGGGGTCCGGAGCTTCGATGATGGGACGGATGGCCATGACTTTTATTTAGGTATCGGAGCCGTTTTCGTCAACGCGCCGGGTAGAGAAGGAAGGGCGCCCGCGCCTCGAGCCACGCCGCCTCGTCGGGCCTCGTCAGCGAGTCGAGGTCGTCCGGCGACGCGGCCGCATCGTCCACCCACTCCCTCAATCCCGGGCCGCCGTTGATGACGTCGATGGCGAGCTTGCCGAACTCATATTCGTAGGGGAAGTCCCGCCACAGATCGTAATCCGGATGGAGTCGGCGGATCGCCTTGAACGCCAGCGCCTGGAGACGCCACGGGCGGAAGGCGTCGTGGTCGTAAAAGGCGCCTTCCGGGTGGATGTGGAGTCCGTGGCAGGTCTTGCCTTGATGCTTGTGGAACGTCGGCTCGAAGGCGATCTCGCGAAGCGCGCAGCCCTCGAGCCATTGCGGCGCGAGCCGGCGCATCTCGGCAAGGATCGCGGCCGATTCGATGTCGGGCGCTCCGAACAGCTCCAGCGGCCGGGTCGTCCCCCGCCCTTCCGACAGGGTCGTCCCCTCGAGCATCACGGTACCGGCATAAGCGCGCGCCATCCACAGATTGGCGGCATTGGGGCTGGGGTTGATCCAGATCCGCTCGGGCGGCCAGCCGAAGCCGGGCCCGGAATCGGGCTCGTAGCCTTCCATTTCAACGACTCGATAGTCGACGTCGAGCTTCATCGCCTCGACGAACCAGAGGCCGAGCTCGCCCAAAGTCAGGCCGTGGCGCATCGGCATCGGCCCGGCGCCGACGAAGCTCTCCCAGCCCGGCCGAAGCGTCAAGCCCTCGACCGGGCGCCCGGCCGGATTGGGCCGGTCGAGCACCCAGACCGCCTTGCCGTGCTTCGCCGCCGCCTCGAGCGCGTAGAGCAAGGTGGTGATGAAGGTGTAGATCCGGCAGCCGACGTCCTGGAGGTCGACCAGCAGGACGTCGAACGTGCCCATCGACTGGCCAGTCGGCCGGCGAACCTCGCCGTAGAGGCTGAACACCGGGATGTTGTGGGCGGGGTCGGTGAAATCGTCCAATTCCACCATATTGTCCTGCTTGTCGCCCCTCAGGCCATGCTGCGGCCCGAAGGCGGCGGTGACGTTGAGGCCGGCCGCGATCAGGGCGTCGATCGAGTGGGTGAGATCCTCCGTGACCGACGCCGGGTGGGCGAGCAGGGCGAGGCGCTTGCCTTCGAGCGGCTTGCGCAGGGCGGTGTCGGCGAGGAGGCGGTCGATACCGAATTTCATGCGAGCGTCACATCTTTCGTCATGCCGGACTTGATCCGGCATCCATCTTCTTGGCTTCCCTAAAGAAGGTGGACCCCGGATCAAGTCCCGGGTGACGGATTTGGCCTCGCTGGCGGGAGTTCCAGCGTGAAGCAAGACGGATGATGGAAATCGGGAACGCTCCCGTCATGCGAGAGCGCCCACAGGGATTTGCCGCCCCGGATTCCTCGATCACCGCCGCCGCCGCCATGAGATAGGGTTCGTCGGGTAGGTCGAGCGAGATCGAGACGTCCACGGTCAACTGCTCGGGCCCAGCCACGATTTCGATGATGGGAGGCGCCGGCAAGGCGGCCTGCATCATCCCCGCGCGGTGCGTCGAAAAAGCATAGGCCGCCCATTGTGACGAGGGTGAGAAGTTGAGCTCACGATAATCCGCAAATTCCGCCGGCCGAAGAAAGACCTCGAAGCAGGTTCTCTCCCACAAGGCATTCGTCCGCACCGGGGCGGCGCGCGCAGGCAAAATTATCTCGCCGATCCGCCCCCTGGCTTCAAAGCGAAAGCGCAAGTTCGTGGCGGAACGCCGCTCGACGCTGAAGTCGATGCCATCGACCGCCACGCTGGGATTGGCGGGGTGAGTTCGACAGCCAATGCTTCTCCACGTCCATCCTCTCGCCGTCACCCTGACTGGTTTCAGGGTCCAGTCTCCGCTTCCATCCTCCGTCATTGCGAGGAGCGAAGCGACGAAGCAATCCAGCACCGAGTCCGAGGCCGCACTGGATTGCTTCGCTGCGCTCGCAATGACGGCGGCGCGATGCTAACCGCCCCGCCCATGTCCGACTACAAATCCTCCCTCCTCCGCTCGCTCGACGAGCGCGGCTTCATCCACCAGCTCACCGACGCCGAGGGCCTCGACGCGCTCGCTCAGACGCAGGTCATCCCCGGCTACATAGGCTTCGACGCCACCGCGCCGTCGCTCCACGTCGGCAGCCTCATCCAGATCATGATGCTCCGCCGGCTCCAGCAGGCCGGGCACAAGCCGATCGTGCTGATGGGCGGCGGAACCTCGAAGATCGGCGATCCAAGCTTCAAGGACGAGGCCCGCAAGCTGCTCACCGCCGAGACGATCGACGCCAACATCGCCTCGATCAAGCGGGTCTTCGAACGCTTCCTGACCTTCGGTGACGGGCCGTCGGACGCGGTCCTGCTCGACAATGCCGAGTGGCTCGACCGGCTCGAATATATCCCCTTCCTGCGCGAGATCGGCCAGCATTTCTCGGTCAACCGGATGCTGAGCTTCGACAGCGTCAAGCTCCGCATGGACCGCGAGCAGTCGCTTTCCTTCCTCGAGTTCAACTACATGATCCTCCAGGGCTACGACTTCCTGGAGCTGTCGCGCCGCGCCGACTGCCGGCTCCAGCTCGGCGGCTCGGACCAGTGGGGCAATATCGTCAACGGCATCGAGCTTTGCCGGCGGGTCGATTCGCACCCCGGTCTACGGCCTGACCACCCCGCTCATCACCACCGCCGACGGCGGCAAGATGGGCAAGACCGAGAAAGGCGCGATCTGGCTCAACGCCGACAGCTTGAGCCCCTACGATTACTGGCAATTCTGGCGCAACGCCCAGGATGCCGACGTCGGCAAGTTCCTCCGCCGCTTCACCGATCTTCCGCTGGACGAGATCGCCCGGCTGGAGGCGCTGGGAGGCGCCGAGATTAATGTTGCGAAGAAGATGCTGGCCGATGCCGCCACCGCGATGGCACATGGTGAGGAAGCGGCGCAGGAAGCCGCCGAGACCGCACGCAAGACATTCGAGGAGGGTACTTCAGGAGAGGCGCTCCCCACTTTTGCCGTCGGTGCCGATGCTATCGGTCTGGCCGAAGCGCTTGTGTCGCTCGGTCTATGCGCTTCCAAGAATGAAGCACGGCGGTTGATCGGCCAGGGTGGCGCACGGGTTAACGGCAATCGCATCGACGATCCACTGGCCGTGATCGCCGTCATGGCTGATGTACGGATCTCAGCGGGCAAGAAGAAGCACGGGTTGCTTACGCCCTAAATGGCTTAATTTGTCTCAAATTCCTGGTTCGGACTTTTCTGCGCTCGACAGACACTCGGTTTCCTGCAAGCATCCGCCTGTCTCGGGGGGAAAGGGACTATGAGCGGGGGCGACGACGATCGAACCGCGGAGTTGGGCGATGAACCCCGGCCTCCGCCGCGATCGCGTGGCGAGACAATCTTCCTCGCCGGGGTCATTTCCGCCTCTCTGATTACCGCAATCGTGTTCCTCGCCATGACGGCTTGGGGGATATTCATTCCGGCGATGGGGATCGCGATACTGACCGCCATCGGCGTCGCTACCCTCGTCTACGCCTTCCTCGGCGGTGGTAAGGGCGGCGACAAATTCACCGTTCGCGGTATGCAGCTTGCCGGCGCGGCGGCAGTGTTTGCGATTGTGATCTACATCGTCAACGGGTCGCTTGACGGTCAGATGAACAATCTCAAATTGATCGAGACCGGCCGGAGTGCCCAGTCGCGGATCAAGGCCGCCGAGGATCGGGCCGCTGCCGCCGACGACCGGGCCGCTGCCGCCGAGGATGCGAAGACGGCGGCCGAGCGTGATCGGCGGCGGACCGCCAAAACGGAGGAACGCGACGTAACGGAGGAGGTTCGCGCCGCCAATGCCGACAGCGAACTCGGCAAGGCGGTACTCGACATGTGGACCAAACGCGAAGGTCCATTTGCCCGCACCGTGGGCGATGAGGATGTCACGGCTCGCTTCGATGGAAGGGTGGCCGATGGCGGTTTCGAATATTGCCATGCCAGCCTTCCGCGTTTCAGAGACCGCATCATCCGTTTCAGCCCCAGGGATGCCGAAGCCGCCAATGAGATCACCCTGACTCCGGGCGCCGATATCGGGCCGATCTGCCAGCGAGGGCGGCTCAGCTACTCGATACGGCTGGGCTGCGATGCCGCGCGCGAGCTGATCCCGGACCGGATCGCGGCCTGCACGGAACAGGGGGGCGTGTTGTGGCGTGAGGGCGCCAGCCGGGAAATCGACCTCTACGCAATCATCATCAACCCCATCACGCGTTAGCCCCCCCGCAGCAGCCCCACCGCCGCATCCCGCTCCATCAGATAGAGCAGCACCCGCGCCGCCTGCCCTCTCGGCCCCTCCAGCCCGCCGTCCCGGTCGACCAGCAGCCGCGCATCGTCGCTCGCCGCCTGGGCCAGCGCCGCAATCTGCTCCGGGCTCGCCAGCCGGAACACCGCCTCGCCCGACTGCTTCGTCCCCAATATCTCCCCCGCCCCCCGAAGCCGCAAATCTTCCTCGGCGATCCGGAAGCCGTCATTGGTCTCGCGCATCAAGGCGAGCCGGGCGCGGCCGCTCTCGCTGAGCGCATTGCCGCGCAGGAGCAGGCAGATCGATCGCCCCTCCCCGCGCCCGACCCGGCCCCGCAATTGGTGGAGCTGGGCGAGGCCGAAGCGGTCGGCGCCCTCGACGATCATCAAGGTCGCGTTGGGGACGTCGACCCCGACCTCGATGACGGTGGTCGCGACGAGGACGGACAGCGCGCCAGCGGAGAACGCCGCCATGACCTCGTCCTTCTCGGGGCCCTTCATCCGGCCGTGGACGAGGCCGATCTTGTCGCCGAAGCGCAGCCGAAGGACCCGCGCCCGCTCCTCCGCCGCCGCCTGGTCGGAAACCTCGCTCTCCTCGACCAGCGGGCAGACCCAATAGGCCTGGCCGCCGCGGGCGACGTGGCGGGCGAGCGCGTCGGCGACATCGGCGAGCTTGTCGAGGCTCAGCACCCTCGTTTCGACCGGCTGGCGGCCGGGCGGCATCTCGTCCAGGCGGCTGACGTCCATCTCGCCATATTGGGTGAGGGTGAGAGTCCGCGGGATCGGAGTCGCGGTCATGACGAGGAGGTGCGGCGGCCGCTCCGCCTTCGACGCCAACATCATCCGCTGGGCGACTCCGAAACGGTGCTGCTCGTCGACCACGGCGAGGCCGAGCTTCTTGTAGGCGACCGCCTGCTGGAAGATGGCGTGGGTTCCGACGAGGATGTCGATCGAGCCGTCGGCGAGGCCCATCAGGGTCGATTCGCGCGCCTTTCCCTTCTCGCGCCCGGTGAGGATGGCGACGTTGACCGGAAGCCCGGCGAGCTGCCGCGAGAGGGTGTCGAAATGCTGGCGGGCGAGGATCTCGGTCGGGGCCAGGAGCGCCGCCTGGGTCCCCGCCTCGACGGCGGTGAGCATCGCCATCAAAGCCACCAGGGTCTTGCCCGAGCCGACGTCGCCCTGGAGCAGCCGGAGCATCGGAGTGGCCTGCTGGAGATCGCCCTCGATCTCGGCGACGGCTCGGCGCTGGGCCCCGGTGGCGGCGTAGGGGAGCTTCAAGGCCCCGCTCAGCCGCCCGTCGCCCTTGAGCGGAACGCCGCGGCGCCGCTTCGACGAGGCCCGGACCAGCATCAAGGCGAGCTGGTTGGCGAACACCTCGTCATACGCGAGCCGCTCGCGCGCCGGCGCCGGATCGCGGCTGTGATGGGCGGCCCCCAGCGCATCCTGCCAGCCCGGCCAGCCGCGGGCGGCGAGCAGGCTCGGCTCGATCCATTCCCCCAGCGTCGGAGTGCGGGCCAGGGCCTGGCCGGCAAGGTCGGCGAGCCGGCGGTTGGTGAGGCCTTCGGAAAGCGGATAGACCGGCTCGCGCTCCGGCAGGTCGAGCGCCTCGTTCGGCTCCAGCACATAGTCCGGATGGACCATCTGAAGCTCCTGCCCGTACATCTCCATCCGGCCCGAGACGACCTTGGGAACGCCGAGCGGGAATTGCTTCTTCGCCCAGCCGGGATTGTGGAAGTAGGTGAGCGAGAGATAATTGCCCGCGCGGTCTGTGGCCTGGACCCGGAACGGGCTGCGCGCGCCGCCCTGGCGATAATCGACGGGAGTCACCACGACCGTCACCACGCCGCCGGCGTCGGCCATGTCGAGCAATTCCACTTTCTTCCGCTCGATCCAGTTCACCGGCAGGTGGAAGAGGATATCGACGACCCGGTTCAGCCCGAGGCGCTTCAAAGGCTTGGCCAGCGCCGGGCCGATGCCCTTCAGCACCTCCACTTCGGCGAACAGGGGGTTGAGGATGTCGGGGCGCATTGGGGGTTCGTAAGTCGGCGGACGGGTTGGAACAATGCCCCGTCATTGCGAGCGCAGCGAAGCAATCCAGCGCTGAGCGCGTAACCGATGCCGCCGCTGGATTGCTTCGTCGCTGCGCTCCTCGCAATGACGGGTTCAAATCCCGCCGGTCCTCACCTACATCGCCCCCTCGTCAAGCCGCCTGCATTCCGCAGGGCGGCCTTTTCCGCATGGAGCGCCCTTGGACCCCGCCGACCGCCTCAAGCGCCTCCGCTTCCGCGCCTGGCACCGCGGCGTTCGGGAAGCCGACTTCATGATCGGCGGCTTCTTCGACGTCCACGGCGCCGCGTGGGGCGAAGCGGAGATGGACTGGTTCGAGGCCCTGCTCGAGGAGCAGGACGCCGACATCATGGCCTGGGCCCTCGGAACCGCCGAGCCGCCTGAGCGCTACCGCGGGGCGATGCTTCGGCGGCTCCAGACCCTCAACTATATCAAGCATCCGGAGTGAACGTGGCGACGATGACGGCGGCAAAAGCCCCTCCTCTGAAGAGGAGGGGCTCGTGACCGACCTCCCCAAGATCCTCTCGGCCAAAAAGCCGATGACCCTGGCCGGCGCCCCCGCCGGCTTCCTGCCGTGGCTCGCCGCCGACCTCGCGCGCGCCTCGAAAGGGCGCGCCGTGTTCATCGCTCCGGACGAAGCGGCGATGCGCCACCTCCAGGACGCCGCCGGCTATTTCGCGCCCGAGCTGGAGGTGCTCGCCTTCCCGGCCTGGGACTGCCTGCCCTACGACCGCGCCTCCCCGTCGCTTCGCGCCTCCTCGGAGCGGCTGGCCACCCTTCACGCCCTCCAGCGCAAGGCCGACAAGCCGCAATTGCTCGTCACCACCGTCAACGCGGCGACCCAGCGCACCCTGAGCCCGTTCCGGGTCCGCCAGCTGGTGGCGAGGCTGGCGCCGGGCGAGCGCATCGACATGGCGAAGCTCTCCGCTCTGCTCAGCGCCAACGGCTATCACCGCACCGACACCGTCCAGGACGCCGGCGAATATGCGGTCCGCGGCGGCATCGTCGACCTCTTCCCTTCGGGGGAAAATGAAGGGCTGAGGCTCGACTTCTTCGGCGACGAGATCGAGAGCGTGCGCCGCTTCGATCCCGCGACCCAGCGCACCAGCGGCGACGAGCGCGGCGGCTTCACCCTTCTGCCGGCGTCCGAGACCCTGCTCGACGAGGACAGCGTCAAGCGCTTCCGCTCGCGCTATCGTGAAAGATTCGGCGCCACCGCGACCGGCGACCCCATTTACCAGGCCGTGTCGGAAGGCCGGCGCCTGGCCGGGATCGACCATTGGCTGCCCCTGTTCGAGGAGCGGCTCGACACCCTGTTCGAGCATCTCGGCGACGACGATCTCGTCGTCCGCGACGCCCACGATTCGGGCGCCGCCGACGCGCGCTTCGAGGCGATCGCCGATTATTACGAGAACCGGAAACGCGCCCAGTCGTCCGATCCCGGCAGCTACCGGCCGCTGGAGCCGGAAACCCTCTATCTCTCGAGCGACGAATGGGAGCGGCTGATCGCCGAACGCCCGCTCCACTTGGCCACTCCGTTCCACGAGCCCGAGAGCGCGACTGTGGTCGACCTCGAGGTCGACCCGGCGCGCGACTTCGCGCCTGAGCGGACCCAGAACGTCAACGTCTACGAAGCGGTGGTCGAGCATGTCGCATCGCTTCGGCGGGCCAGGAAGAAAGTGGTCCTGGCCAGCTATTCGGCCGGATCGCGCGAGCGGCTGAAGGGGCTGCTCGCCGATCACGGGCTGAAGAAGGCCGAGGAAGTCGGCACCTGGCAGGAGGCGCAGGGCGCTTCCGGAATCGCCCTCGCCGTGCTTCCGCTCGATCACGGCTTCACCACCGCCTCGATCGCCCTTCTGACCGAGCAGGACATGCTCGGCGACCGGCTGGTGCGCCGCCGCAAGCGGCGCAAGTCCGCCGACGCCTTCATGAGCGAGCTGGCGACGCTCAGTCCCGGCGACCTCGTCGTCCACGCCGATCACGGCATCGGCCGCTACGAGGGCCTGACCCGGATCCCGGTCGGCACCTCCCCGCACGATTGCGTCGCGCTCGAATATGCCGGCGGCGACAAGCTCTACGTGCCCGTAGAGAATATCGACATCCTCTCGCGTTACGGCAGCGAGAGCGACGGGGTCGCGCTCGACAGGCTCGGCGGCGAGGCCTGGCAGCGGCGCAAGTCGCGGATGAAGGAGCGGATCCGCGAGATCGCGGGCGAGCTGATCAAGACCGCCGCGGAGCGGGCGCTCAGGCCCGGCGCCGTGGTCGAGCCCGACACCAGCTACGCCGCCTTCGCCGACCGCTTTCCCTACGAGGAGACCGAGGATCAGGACCGGGCGATCTCGGACGTCTTCGACGATCTCGCCGCCGGCCGGCCGATGGACCGCCTGGTCTGCGGCGACGTCGGCTTCGGCAAGACCGAGGTCGCCTTGCGCGCCGCCTTCACCGCGGCCATGGCCGGCCACCAGGTCGCCCTGGTCTGCCCGACCACCCTGCTCGCCCGCCAGCATTACAACACCTTCTGCGAGCGTTTTCGGGGTTTTCCCATCGAGATCGGCCGGCTGTCGCGCCTTGTCCCGACCAAGGAGGCGAAGGAGACCAAGGAGCGGCTGAAGTCGGGACAGGTCGACATCGTCATCGGCACCCACGCCCTCCTCGCCAAGACCGTGGAGTTCAAGACTCTCGGCCTCGTCATCGTCGACGAGGAGCAGCGCTTCGGAGTCACCCACAAGGAGCGGCTCAAGGCGATGCGCGCCAACGTCCATGTCCTGACCCTGACCGCTACCCCGATCCCGCGCACGCTGCAGATGGCGATGTCGGGGCTTCGCGAGCTCTCGGTCATCCAGACCCCGCCTGTCGACCGGCTGGCGGTCCGCACCTACGTCATGCCCTGGGACCCGGTCGTCATCCGCGAGGCGCTGCTTCGCGAGCATTATCGCGGCGGCCAGACCTATTTCGTCGCGCCCCGAGTCGCCGATCTCGCCGACCTCGAGCAATATCTGCGCGACGAGGTGCCCGAGGTGAACATGGTCACAGCCCACGGCCAGATGGCGCCGACCGAGGTCGAGGAAAGGATGAGCGCCTTTTACGACCGCAAATACGACGTCCTCCTGTCGACGACGATCGTCGAGAGCGGCCTCGACATCCCGTCCGCCAACACCCTCATCGTCCACCGCGCCGACCGCTTCGGCCTCGCCCAGCTCTACCAGCTGAGGGGCCGGGTCGGCCGCTCCAAGACCCGCGCTTATTGCTACATGACGACCCCGGCGACCCGCACCGTCACCGAGGCCGCGGACAAGCGCCTGAAGGTCCTCGCCAACCTCGATTCGCTCGGCGCCGGCTTCCAGCTCGCAAGCCACGATCTCGACATTCGCGGCGCCGGCAATCTGCTCGGCGACGAGCAGTCGGGCCATATCAAGGAGGTCGGCTTCGAGCTCTACCAGTCGATGCTCGAGGAGGCGATCATGACCGCCAAGAGCGGCGGCGACTTCAAGGCGTCGACCGAATTCTCGCCGCAGATCACGGTCGACGCTCCGATCATGATCCCGGACGATTACGTCCCCGACCTCGACCTCCGAATGGGCCTCTACCGGCGAATGAACGAGCTCGAGGCGGGCGGCGAGATCCACGCCTTCGCGGCCGAGCTGATCGACCGCTTCGGCAAGCTCCCGGAAGAGACCGACAACCTCCTCAAGGTCATCGAGATCAAATTGAACTGCAAGGCCGCCCAGGTCGTGAAGCTCGACGTCGGCCCCAAGGGCGCGCTCGTCCACTTCCACAACGACACCTTCCCCGACCTCGAAGGCCTGATCGCCTACGTCCAGCGCCTCAAGGGCACCGCCAAGCTCAGGCCCGACAGCAAGCTCGTCATCTCGCGAAGCTGGCCCGACGCCCCGAGCCGGGTCAACGGCGCCCTCCAGCTCTCCAAGGGGCTGGCCCGGATCCTGGCCTAGATCCGTCATTGCGAGGAGCGTAGCGACGCGGCAATCCAGCGGGCCTCGGAAGGCCGCACTGGATTGCTTCGCTTCGCTCGCAATGACGGAAATCCTACCCCCGTAAGTTCCCTAGGGTATTTGCCCGCCCTCGCCGCTTGGTCGCGCCTCGATTAAAGTTAACGACAACCAAGGGCGTCGCGATTCTCGTGGAGCGGCAAGGACATGGGCAGGGGACACATCATGATCGAGCTTCCTTCCGAGCTGAAGGAATTGCGTCCCCGAATCTCCGTTATCGGAGTCGGCGGAGCGGGCGGCAATGCGGTCGAAAGCATGATCCGCGGCGATAGCCTCGGCATAGATTTCGTCGTCGCCAATACAGATGCCCAGGCGCTTCGCGCCTCGAAGGCCGACACGATCATCCAGCTCGGGCGCAAGACCACGGGCGGGCTTGGCGCCGGGTCCAGCGCGGACCTCGGCCGGGCCGCGGCGGAGGAATCGCTTCCCGCGATCGAGGCCATGCTGTCGGGAATGCATATGTGCTTCATCACCGCGGGGCTCGGCGGCGGCACCGGGACCGGCGCCGCCCCGGTGATCGCCAGGGTCGCTCGAGACCTCGGCATCCTCACCGTCGGAATCGTCACCAAGCCGTTCCGCTTCGAAGGCAAAAGACGCGCGCGCGCGGCCGAGACCGGTCTCGAGGAGCTGCAAAAGCATGTCGACACGCTGATCGTGATCCCCAACCAGAATCTGTTTCGGGTCGCCGACGCCGGAACCACGTTCAAGGCGGCCTTCGATCTTGCCGACCAGGTCCTTCGCCAGGGCGTCCACGGCATCGCCGACCTGATGACAATGCCCGGCCTGATCAACCTCGACTTCGCCGACATTCGGACGGTGATGGGCAATATGGGCCGGGCGGTGATGGGCACGGGCGAGGCGTCCGGCGAGGATCGCGCGATCCGCGCCGCCGATGAAGCGATTTCGAACCCTCTGCTCGACGAGGCGCTGCAGGGCGCGCGCGGTCTCCTCATCTCGATCACCGGCGGCGACGACCTGCGGCTGATGGAGGTCGATGAGATCGCCGCTTATATCAAGGACATGGTCGACCCGGAGGCGGACATCATCTGGGGCTCCGCCGTCAATGCCGAATATCATGGCCGAATCCGGGTCGCGGTCGTCGCCACCGGAATTGGCGGCGCGCAATCGCCGGAAGCGGCCGTCCCCGATTTTTCGGCCCTCG
The DNA here is from genome assembly GCA_963850005.1 of uncultured Alphaproteobacteria bacterium. GTDB lineage: Bacteria > Pseudomonadota > Alphaproteobacteria > Sphingomonadales > Sphingomonadaceae > Allosphingosinicella. Next base: position 405,794 of record CAWKJG010000001.1, on the reverse strand, counting down.
CGGCCGCGGCGGCTCCGACGGCTCCGACGGCGATGGCGGCTCGAGAGCTTCCGATGCGCCCGGCCGCGCCCGCAAGCCTCCCCATCGTCCTCTCCGGTCCAGCCGCGATCGGCAGGACCGGATCGCGCCTGACGCTCAGTCGGCCGCTGGTCCTCGTTCCGCCGGAGATCGACGTCGACATTCCGATGGTCGACCTGTTCGCGCCGGACGTGCCGCTGGTCCGCAAGGCGAGCCTGTACGAGCGGATGGCCGCGGCCTCGCAGCCGCCGGCGGCCCGGAATCGCGAGCCGGCCCTTCTCCACTCGAATTGACGACGCCTCGAGCCGGGTCAACGGCCTCGTGAAGGCAGTGGCGCGGGAATGACGGAGACTTCTCAGGGCAGACTGTGCTGAACGGCCCGGAGGAAAAACACCGGCGGCTAGCAAATCTTCTCCACCACCTCGGGCGGTCTGGCGCTGAGCCGGATCCGTTGCCAGCCGGGGCGAATGGGGATGTCGACGTTCGGCGCGAAGCGCCATTGCCGGTAGACCGTCTGCACCAGCTTGCGATCGAGACCGTCTTTGCCCGTCCCGGCGATCAGCTTGACCGACCTGACCGATCCGCGGGCGTCGACTCTGACGCAGGCCAGAACATCATCCGAATAATCGAACGGGCGGAAAGCCGGCGGCAGCGGAGCATGGTCGAGGCGGAAGGACGTGCCGGCCCATTGCCGGCCCGGGCATCGCGAGGTCTCGGAGGGCCGGTCGCCGTCGCCGAGATTCTCGATGAAGGGCATCCAGCCGCCGATGAGGAGAGCCGGCGGCGCATGACAATCGATGCAGAGCGGAACGGGGACGAAAAGCGGACCGGTCTTCGCGATGACGGCGAGCTGGACCAGGGTTCCGAGAAGCGAAAGGCCCGAGCCGAACCAACGTGCTGCGTCCATATCTGCGTGTTATAATATATCATTCACTTATGCAAGAGGGCCTTCAAAACTCAATCCACATCAACTTTCGGGCGGTTCGTCGGCTTTGTGCAACCTAAAGCAAGGCCCGGGGTTAATCGTCCCGTACCTGGAGAAAACGCCGCGATGTTGCTGATTTCATTGATGCTTGCCGCTACCCCCACGCTGGCGGTCGAGCCCGGGATCATCCAGCGCCGCGAAGCTTCCCGCCTGCGCGCGGCGTCCTCCACCACTCGGTCGAAACGCCTGATCGAGCTCGAAGCCGCGGTTGGATCGCTTCCTCTCGCCGCGGCCGAGCAAGGTCATGGCCCCGGCCCCAAGGGCATGTAGCCCTGAAGGGGGACACGTACTTTCCGCAACAAGGTATGTGTCCCCCTTATAGGCTCAGGCCGGAATGACGGCTCAGCCCGACATCGGCCCCCAGAGTTTCCACGTCGACCGCGCGCTTCTCGCAATATCGATCGGATGTGGACCAAGTAGAAGTGGTCAAAACCGGTCGTCTCATGTTTTTCTCCCGCATCCGTGGACGAGAAAAGGGATGAACGATGCGCGCTAAGGTCAAGACAATCGCGATTTTGCTGGGGAGCGCCGCTCTGGCGCTGGCGCCTTCGAGCGCGGTCAGCCAATCCAACAGCCCGCCGGTGGCCAATCCGAACAGCCTCTCCATCTATGTGTGCCAGGAGATAACGATCAACCTCACCGGCAACGACACCGATCCGGAAGGCAATTACCCGCTGACCGTCACCGCGGTGGACACCTCGCCCTACGCCAGCGTGTGGATCGCCAGCGCCAGCTCGGTGACCTTCGAGGGCCATACGCCCGGCGGCGGCACCCTGACCTATACCGTCCAGGACAGCCTGGGCGCGAGCTCGACCGGCCTGATCAGCCTGGGCGTCTTTGCCCGCAAGACCCCCTGCCCCTGAGGGACAGCCCGTCATTGCGAGCGAAGCGAAGCAATCCAGTGCGGCCTCGGCGCCCCTGGATTGCTTCGTCGCCTCGCTCCTCGCAATGACTTACACTCTAACCCGACATCAGCCCCGCGAGAGTTGCCACGTCGACCGGCGGCGAGCACAGGAAGCCCTGGTAGAGGTTGCAGCCTTCCCGGGCGAGCAGAGCGAGCTGCTCTTCCGTCTCCACCCCTTCCGCGATCACCTCGAGCCCCAGCGATCGCGCCATGTCGATGACGCTTCGAACCACCACCTGGTCGCGCGGCGAGCCGCTGATGTCCTCGACCAGGCGCTTGTCGATCTTGAGATAGTCGAGCGGAAGCGCCTTCAAATAGGCGAGGCTCGAATAGCCGGTGCCGAAATCGTCGATCGCGACCCGAAGGCCGCCTTCGCGGAGCCGGGCCAGCAGATTGCCGGCGGCGCCCAGGTCCTCGATCAGGCCGCTCTCGGTGACCTCGACGGTGAGCCGGCCGGGGTCGAACCCCCCTTCGGTCACCAGCGTGATGAATTGCTCGGCGAAGCCGGGGCGGACGATGTCGGCGGCGGTGATGTTGACCGACAGCCGAAGTCCGGACAGCGATTCGGGCCAGGCGGCGGCGGCGGCGACCGCCTTGCGCTGGACGTGGTCGGAGAGCTGGACGAGATAGTCTGAGCGCTCGGCGACGCTGAACAGGGTCATCGCGCCAAGCTCGCCGAAGCGCGGGTGGCGCCAGCGGGCGAGCGCCTCGGCGCCGACGATCCGGCGGGTGGCGACCGACACCTGCGGCTGGAAGAGGATCTCGATCTCGTCCTGGTCGAGCGCCCGCCTCAGGTCGATCTCGAGCTGGTCGCCCAAGGCGCTGTCGCTGGCCGCGCCGGCGTCGACCACCTTGACCGGCCCCGCCTCGCTCGACTTGGCTTCGGCCAAGGCGCCGCTGGCCCGGCGGAGCAGGCCGGCCGCATCCTCGTCGCCTTCCGAGGCGACCACTCCGACCCGGCTGCCCAGAGTGATGACATGGTCGCCCGACATGAACGGCCGCCCGATCGCCTCGACCAGCTGGCCGGCGAGGAAGCGGCCCTCGCCGAGGCTGGTCGGCGCCGCCAGCAGGATGGCGAATTCGGCCCCGGCGATCCGGGCGACGAGGCGCCTGCGCCCGTCCGAATCGGCCAGCCGCTCGATCCGCCGGGCCGCGGCCTGGAGGACGGAGTCGCCGGTCGGTCGGCCGAAGGCGGCGTTGATCGTGTCGAACCGGCTCACCGCCAGCAGAAGCACGACGAGGGCGGGCTGGCCCTCCCCTTCCAGCTTGAGCTGCCGATGGATCCAGGCCCGGGCGGCGCGGCCGTCGCGCACCCCGGTCATCGGATCGCGCGACTGCCAGGCCGCGCCCTCGATCGGAACGATCGCCTCGGTTCGGCCGACCACCCCCTCCCCTTCGACCCGGACGTGATGGGCGAGCCGGGCGCCTTCGCCCTCCCCGTCCTTATGGGCGAACGCGGTCGACTGGCCGGTGGCGAGCAGCCGGTCGATCGCGCCCCGGGCCGCCTTGCGGCCGTCGGGATCGAGCTTTCGGAACAGCTCCATCAGGCTGATCCGCTGCCCGGCTTCCTCGCCGAGGCCGGCGCGGCGGGCCAGCGCCGGGCTGAGCTCGACCGTCTGCGAGCCGGGCTGCCATTTCCACGAAGCGCTTCCGGGCCGGCCCTTCTGCCCTTCCGGCTCGCCCCGGCGCAGAGGTCTCCGGCCGCCGACCCGCTCGGCGTGGCGGTGGGCATATTGGAGCGCCTGGAGGAATTGGGAATCGCTGAACGGGCTCACCAGGAAATGGGTGGCGCCGTCCGCATAGAGCGTGTCGAGCGCCTCGGAATCGCCGCGCGAGAGCAGGACCAGCAAGGCGGCGCAATTGGCCTCGGCGGGATCGGCGAGGCTTCGCACCGCCTCCTTGCCCTCGGGCAGCGCCCCGCGCGCGTCGACCACCGCCACCGAGGCTCCGGACGCGATGAAGCGGCTCTCGGCATTGTCGGCCCGCCGCGCCGCGATCGCCAGCCACCCGGCCCGCTCGGCGATTGCGGTAAGCTCGTCGCGATGGCGGAAGGACAACAGGAAGAGCGGTGCGCCGGACGCGGCCATGCCTCCCTCTCCCTTCCCCGTGGACGGCGCTTCGAACCCCATCCTCCTACTCTGGGCCGCTCCCCTCAACAATCGGTTTAGATGCGGCCGCGGTGCCGAGGCGGGACGCGCCGTTCGCTTTACCGTCCGCTCGGGCCAAATCGGCGACGAACCGCCTTGGTGTCCGCAAGAAACCTTGCTACAACATTGATTGCGAGCCGTTTTTACGGGAAGCAGGGGGAATGGACATGACAAGCGACGAGGCGGCGAACCAACGTCCCCGCGACCGGCGTAGCCGTGCCATAACGGCCCGAACGCCGTGCGGCCGGGGCGCGATCGCGATGCAGCTCGAATGCGGCCACGTGACGAGGCGCCGCCCGGCCCTGTGCCAGCCGTCGCGGCTGATCTGCGAGCAGTGCTGAGGCTGGCCTGAGCGCCGTCCCGGTTCGGTTGCTCGAGGAGCTCCCCGCGGCAGCGGCCACGCGTTGGAGGCCGCGCGGACCGCTTCCGCTAGGCACGGTCCTTCGGCCCGTATAGCCTGCCCTCTCCACAAGGAGACCGCCGATGAACCATCGTGCCTTTATCCAGACCATGATCGCGCTCGCCTCCGCCTCGCTCGGCCTCGTTGCCGCGCTGGCGTGGAACGAGGCGATCAAGGCGACCTTGGCCATGCTCGGCCTGGGCGACAATCTCGCCGGACTCTACACCTATGCCATCCTGGCCACCGTCATCGCCGTGCTCGTCCTCGTCTGGCTGGGCAAACTTGCGGCGCGGCTCGGCGGCGCGGCGGCATTCGAGCGGGAAGCCGAAGGCTGATTGCGCCAAAGAAAACGTACTTTTCGCGAAAAGGTGCGTGCCCCCTTTTGGGCCCGGCGATCATGGCGCCCTGTCCGGGATGACGCCCGGAATTGATCGGTCGCCCTTCCTTGCTCCGCCCCTTCCTCCTTGGCAAGGGAGGCATGCCGGCCAATGCCGACCTCCAACGGGCTGAGGCCGGTTCGTGCCCCAAGGCCAGTGATCCTTGGACCGCGATAGCCTATGATCCGCACTGGGCCGTATATCGGAGGATGGGGGGCATGACCGAGGAAGCCGATGTGGGCGGCCGTGATCTGGAACGGCGCGTTCTGTCGCTGGAGCGCGCTCTGGAGGCGGCGCTATCCGTGCAAAAGGCAGAGAGCGGCGGCTCCAGGTCGCCCTGGACGTCCCCCTTGCTGCTGACTATCACGACCGGCCTGCTGGGCATTTTCGGCGCGCTGGTCGCGAATTACTGGCAGTCGCAATCCGAATATGCCCTCGAGCAGGAGAGGAACGAATCCTCCCTGATCCTCAAGGCCATCGAAACGGGCAATCCGGAAGCCGCGTCGAAGAATCTGCTTTTCCTGCTCGACCTCGGTCTGATCCGGGACAAAATGGGCAAGATCGCGCAACTCCGCTCCACGCCTCAAAATGCGCCGGTGCTGCCCGCCTCCGGTCAAGGAGCGGCCGTAAGATTGTCGGAACCTGCCAGAGTGATCTTCTTCCGATCCTACCGTCGCGAGTTCGGAGCATTGCCTGCGGCGACCGAAGCCAATCTCCGAGCTCTTTTCGACTATGTCGAGAAGGACAATTCCCTCAACAGCCTTCGCAAGGTCGCCTACATATTGGCAACGATAAAACACGAGACCCAAGGCACGTTCGAGCCGCGGGAGGAGACCGGCTCTCCGGAAGAGCTGGAGCAAAGATATGGCAACCGGCCCAACCTTGGAAATACCAGTCCCGGCGACGGTTATCGCTTTAGGGGCAGAGGATATCTCCTGTTCACCGGTCGAACCAACTACGACAAATACAACAAGCTTCTCGGCTTTGGCGGCACGCCCGACGACCTCATCGAACATCCGGAGCGTGCGCTCGATCCGGTGATCGCCTATCGAATGTCGTCTGCGATGATGGGCGAGATCCTCGACAAATACGTAACCGCCTCGGGCTATGACCACCTCCAGCTCCGGCGAAGAGTTTATGGCGGCTTGACGGGGCTGGATCAGATACGCGCCGACACCGTCCGATTTGAGAAAGTGCTTACAGAGGCTTTGGCTGCGCCTGATCGGCCGGGAGGGCGGACATCCGACCCCTAGCGTCAACGGTGCATCACCGCTAGCAAGCTGGTCATGACGGCCAATGCCGACCGACCCACCGCTTTGCTCGCTTCCCCCGCCGAGGCGGCGCTTGCGGCCGAGGCATTGCTTCGCGACGCCTACGACTTCGTGCCCCTGGAAGAGGCCGAGCAGGTGATCGCGCTCGGCGGCGACGGCTTCCTTCTGCAGACTTTTCACGAAATGCTCAACGCGGGGCGGACCCTGCCCATCTTCGGGATGAACCGGGGCACGGTCGGCTTCCTGATGAACGAGTGGCGGATCGAGGGGCTTCGCGAACGCGTCAACCGCGCCAAGGCGGTGTCGGTGGCGCCGCTCCTGATGGAGGCGGTGACCGTCTCCGGCGCGACGGTCACGAGCCCGGCGATCAACGAAGTGTCGCTGCTTCGCGAGACCCGCCAGACCGCCCGAATTGAGGTTTCGGTCAACGGCCGCACCGTCCTTCCCGAACTGGTCTGCGACGGCGTTCTGGTGGCCACTCCGGCCGGCTCCACCGCCTACAATTTCTCCGCCCAGGGCCCGATCCTCCCGCTCGGCGCCAACCTCGTCGCTCTGACCCCGATCAGCCCGTTCCGGCCGCGGCGCTGGCGCGGCGCGCTGGTGCCCGACGACCTCAAGATCCTGTTCCGGGTCCTCCACCCGGAAAAGCGCCCGGTCTCCGCCGTCGCCGACCAGCGCGAGGTCCGCGACGTCGCCACGGTCGAGGTCTGCGTCGACCGCCGCCGGGCCCTCACCCTCCTCTTCGACCCCGAGCACGCGCTCGACGAGCGCATCTCGATGGAGCAATTCGCCGTCTGAGGCCCGAGCAGGCCCTTGCCAGTTCGAGAAACCCGCTGCTATAGGCGCGCCTCGCCCGAGAGGCTGCTCCCCGGTAGCTCAGCGGTAGAGCATCCGACTGTTAATCGGATGGCCGATGGTTCGAATCCGTCCCGGGGAGCCACTCGCCTTTGCCGGCGATCAGCACGTGCTGTAAAACCGGGCATAAGTTGTCCACGGTGGGGGCATAAGCTGTCAACGAGGCAATATGGGACCGCCCGGGAGGTGGCCGCTTTAGGCGCCTTTCATTGCAAGCCCCGTGCGAATCTCACCGTCGAGGTTGCTTAAAGCCAGGTCTTAATCAACGAAACGAATCGCGACGAGCGGCCGCCTCTCGACTTCTCAGTTTCGGGCGTCGGTCACGTGACCGCGCGCGACGGCGAGGTTTGGGACCTAGCCGACCGAAGGATAGGGTTACCGTAGTCCTTGCACGGCATCCTCGCCCCCCGCGGCATCGGTCGCCATAACGCCCGGGTCGGGGCGTGTCAGGCGCGGAGCTTTCTTGGGGGGTCTGAGCCGTTTCAGCCTTCAACCCGCGGCGTTCCGGTGCCATCAGCAATCCGATGGATCCTACGCAGCAGACCTCCTTTTCCTTCGGTCTCCGCCCAACGCGCGGACCGCGTTGGCACCGAAGTCCGGGACACTTCCGATGACCGGGGTGTGGGTGAGGCATGCCGCCGAGGGCGCGCCGGTTGTGGTGTTCGTCCACGGCGTGCTCTCGGAGGGGGAAACGTGCTGGCTGCACCCCGAGGGCAGCTTCTGGCCCACCATCGTCGCCGAGGACTTGGCGCTGACCGACGTCGGCGTCTACGTCTTCTCCTACAAGACGGGCTTCTTCTCTGGAAACTACCACCTTAGCGACGCGGTCGACGCGCTAAAGGAGCATCTCAACTTCGAGAAGATCGTCACCCCCGGCGGCGTCGTATTCGTCTGCCATAGCATGGGCGGCATCCTGGTCCGCCGATACCTAGTTACCCGCGCGGCCGAGCTGACTGAGCGCGACATCCCGGTCGCGCTCTTCCTCGTCGCCTCCCCGTCTCTAGGCTCCAGCTACGCGAACTGGCTGACGCCGCTCGCACGCCGGCTCAGCCACTCGCAAGCGGACGCGCTGCGGTTCTCGCAATCCAACACATGGCTGAACGACCTCGACCGGGACTTCCTGAACATGAAAGAGCAGCGGCGGCTGCGGCTCACCGGCAAAGAGCTGGTCGAGGACCAATTCGTCGTTCTCAAGCGGTGGTGCCTCAGGCAGGTGGTCGAACCGTTCTCGGGGGCTCGCTATTTCGGCGATCCGATCAAGATCCCGGACTCGGACCACTTCTCGATCGCTAAGATCGCGGACGAGGAGGCACTCCAGCACCGCCTGCTGCGACAGTTCATCGTCGAGTGGCGTGAGCGCCTCGACCCTCATCCGGACACCGGCGCCCCTGGGGTTGGCAGTGATGCCCCGGACGGCGGCGGATCGGTGGCGCTGAAAGTAGAAGTGTCCTTCGTCTTGAACCTTTCCGTGAACATCCAGGCCGACGACGCTGAGGGGCTGGACCGCCTGCAGCACGCCATCCGGAGCGCCGCCGGGAACGGCCGCATCTCCATCGTCGAGGCCCGCGCCGGCTCGCTTCTGCTGTTCGTATCCGATCCCGACGGTGCCCTGGCGCGGGCGGACCCGAAAGGCCTGCGCGAGCAGTTGCTTAAGCTGGCCGATGCCGAGCTCGTCGGCATCGTCCCGATCGAGTTCTACGAGTTGCGCGAGGAACGCGTCCGCGAACTCACCGCGGCGTCGGTAGAGCTGCTCGCCTGGCCCACGTCGCTGCCGGACGGCGAGTGGCTGGAGCGACCTGAGCTGGCGCGGCTCGTGGAGCGAATCTCCGACAGCGTCTCCTCGACGACGGCGGTTATTGGGGCGGCGGGCTCGGGAAAGTCGGCACTGCTAGCGACACTCGCCCGGTCCTACATGGACGCAGGCTGGCCAGTCCTAGCCATCAAGGCCGACGTCATCGAACCGGATGTTGTGAGCGAAGACATGCTACGCGAGAGGCTGGGGCTGAAGCGGCCTCCCTCCGACACGCTGCGCGAACTAGCAAAATTCGGCCCCGTGTTGCTGATAATAGATCAACTCGATGCCCTTGCCGGTTATCTCGATATCAAGACGATGCGGCTAAGCGTGCTGCTCAACCTCGTGCGGGCGGTCGGAGGGACCGACAACGTCCACGTCGTGCTCTCGTCCCGTCCATTCGAGTTCCAGCACGACGTCCGCCTTCGCGGCGCCGGCGCGGAGAGCCTGGAACTCGAGCTGCCGCCCTGGAGTGACGTGCTGGCCGTGCTCGAGGCCCACGGCGTTGCGGCCGCTGGCTGGCCGGCCGACGCCCAGCAAGTCATGCGAATCCCGCAGGCGCTCGCCACCTACCTCCAGCTCGGCGGCCTCCCCGACGGGCAACCCTTCGCAAGCTATCAAATGATGCTCGAACGGCTTTGGACGGAGCGCGTGCTAGTCGGCGGGCACGGCGGCGCGCTGGACCTCCTGGCGTCCGACGTGGCCGACGCCATGGCAGAGCAGGAGAGCCTCTGGCTGGCGAAGGCGCGCTTCGCCGATCGATCGGCTGAGCTCGACGCCCTTGTCGCCGCCGGAATTCTAAAGACGGTAGATGCTAGTGTTGGCTTCTCGCACCAGACGCTGTTCGAGTTTGCCCTTGCGCGCAGCCAAGCCCGCGAGCCGGGCCGACTATCCCGCCTCGCAAGCGACCGCCAATCGTCCCTCTTCCTGCGGCCCAAGCTCTGGGCAGCCCTCACCTACCTGCGCAGCGCCGACCGGGACCTATACCATGGCGAGTTGGAGGCCGTCTGGCGTCTCGACCTCCGGCCGCACCTGCGCGCCCTGCTCATCGATTTCCTCGGGTCCCAGAGCGACCCGACCGACCGCGAGGCCATCCTTATGGACGCGGCGCTGGCCGGGGATGCGACGCGGCTGCGCGGCTACAAGGCAGTGACCGGCAGCGCCGGCTGGTTCGCGCGGCTCGCCGACACCCACGTGGCCGGGGCAATGATCGGGGAGGAGCGACTCGCGAACGCTCAGATCGCGGTGCTCACCGAGGCGCTGCGAACCGCGCCGGCCAAGGTGGCCGAACTCATCCGTGAACGCTGGCTGCCGGACCCGGGGAACGACGTGCGGACTTGGGCCGTGATCCAGTGGTCATCCCCCTGGACCGACGACGCGCTGGCCATCGCGACCACGGCGATAGCGCGCACCGACCTCGCGGTCCCCACGATCGACCACCAGGCAGCTACCGCCGCCGTCGACCATCCCGAGGCCGCGCTTCGACTGGTGCGGACCAAGCTCGACAGGGACCTGGACCGCGCCGCCGAGGAGAGACAGACTGCGGAGGAGGCTCGTGCGGACGGGGCAGAGGGTAGCGGGAAGGAGGTAGAGCGCAGGCTTCTGGACCGGGTCCGCAACCCTGTCCGGAACATGGTCGAGCGCGGTGACGAGTGGGACAGTCTGGCAGGCATTGCCGAGGCTTGGCCCAGGGAGCTGATCGACGCGCTGTGGCCATGGTTCACGAGAGCTCTCGCGGAGCTGGAGCGATCCACAGCTGGCGACAGATATTTTGGCTACGCGCTCGCTCATGAGGCCGACTTCCGGTTCGACCGCGAGAACAATCTGGGGCTGTCCGAGGGCGCCGTCCTGGGAGCGCTGCGCGTGGCGGTAGAAGGCATGGCGGACCGCGACCCCGAGGCGTTCCGCCGCTGGGCCGCCCAGAATGACGGAATCGCGCTAACTCCGATTCAGCGTCTCATCGCCCATGGCATCGCACACCGCCCGGAGACCTTCGCCGCCGACGGACTTGCGTTCGCGCTCGGCGACGAGCGGCGCTACTTCTTGGGTTCCATCCACGACATGCACGGCACGATCAAGCGGATGGTGTCCGCGGTCAGCCCCTTCTGGTCCCCGGCGCAGGTCGAAGCTTTCGAGGCCCGCGTGCGCGCATTCGCTATACCCGCGCCGGACGAGAAGACCGACCCGAAGGACCGGATGCGCTGGCGCCACATGATTCGGCATACGCAACTCGAATTGCTCCGGGCGCTCCCCAAGCACCAGCGCTCCTCGGCGGCGGAGCGGCAGGTGCAGGAGGACGAACGACGCTTCGGCACCGGGCGGCGTGGGGTGACGTTTAGCGGGCCAGTCGCGGTCGGCTCCATCATCGAGGCCGGACAAATGTCCCGGGCGAGTGACGACGACATCGTGAACGCGTTCGTGGAACTACCCGATGCGGTTGGCTGGGACCATCCGCGGAGGCGGATGGCGGGCGGCAATGTGCAGCTGGCGCGCGCCTTCGCCGACTTCGCCAAGACGGACCCCGCTCGCGCAGTGCGAATCCTCAGTAGGCTTGACGCATCCAACGGCGTGCGCGCCGCCGCCTATACGATTGACGCGCTGGCCGAAGCTGGCGATCCGGAGACGGTCGCCCAGCTCGCCCGCGACGTAACCGCCCGAAATTTCGACAGCGAGGAGTTCCGCCGGTCGGTGGCCAGCGCGTTCGAGCGGTTGGCGCGTCGCGGCGCGCCGGTGCCGAACGACCTCATCGCCCAGCTCGAAAGTTGGCTGGATGCCCCGCTCGCCTCGGGAGACGACGAGGAAGATTCGCAAGACGAGGAGACGACGAGTGACGACGCGGGATCGGCCGAACTCGAGGCCGAGGCGGCCGAGGGGGAAGAGCCCGACATCGAAAGCAGCCCGCTCTGGGGCTATGGGGGAATTGGCGGCGGCTACCCGGGGCGGGACCTGCCGGTGGTGGATGCGCTCGTGCACATCAGGCTCCTGCGCAGCGAGGCCGAGGAGGCGGTGGAGACGATGTCCCGCTTCCTGGAGCGGGAGAAAGGCATACGTCAATGGGAAGTGCTGTCGCGCTACTTCCTGCAGATTGGGGGCGCGGCGGCGGGAGCCGGCGACGCGCTGATCGAGGCGGTGCTGACCACGGTCCCAGGCGTGGTGGGCAGTAAGGCATTTGCGCAATTCCTTGCCGATGCACAGGAGGCGCACCACCGGATAGTGGAACGCCACCTCGACGCGTGGAAAGACAGCCGAGAAGTCCTGGCTAGACAGGCCTACGGGGAAATCGCGGCTTTGGACGCTATCCTCCATCCGGAGCGCGAGGAGTCCCACCGCCGTCTCGACGAACTCATCGGGGGCGGCGGCTCGCCGGCGGCCCAGGTCGGCGCCGCGTTGACGGCCGCGCACCTTCTCGCCGAGGAACCGGATCGCCGGGTCGAGGCGGCGCGGGCGCTCGTGGCGTTGCTCGCCCTACCGAATCCTGCGGTCTGGCCGGCCGCTTTCGAGTTCTTCCGCCTCGTAGACCGGCTGGTGCCCGACGAGGGAACGGTCGCATTTCTGCGGGCGGTAGCGAACGGCGTGCACCGGTCAGGGTCAATCGATCCGACCTTCGTCATCGACGCGCTGGCGACCCTCCTGCCTCACGAGGCGGTAATCGTCGGTGAGATCGCTGTGGTGCTGACCGAGAAGTGGAAAGGAGAGCTGGCGGACATGCGTACGGCCACGGCTAGGGCGACCTCGCCATTGGTCGATCTGGCGGTGACCCTGCACCGGCTCGGACCGGACACGCGCGATGTCGGCTTGGAGCTGTTCGAACAACTGATTGACATCGACGCCTACGAGGCAAGGCAGACACTCGACCAAATAGACGGCCGCTTCCGTGAGAACGCCCAGACGTTCCGCAGGCCACGTGTCCGCCGGCGGTCGCAGGTCCTACCGAGGAGGCGTCGGATCGCTGGGGCGGAAGGCTGATTTTCGCGTTTCCGGCCAAAACTGCTGATCGGCCGCCAGGACGCTCGACAAGCCATCACCACGGAATCAATGCCACTTGTAGTCTAGCTTGCAATTCACATTACGGCATTAATATAGCCGCAGTGCACAAGTAAGACTCGTACTTTCTCTAACGTATAGAACAGGAAATTAACCGGCACGGCGATACCCGACTATTCCAGCAACTATGCACAAAGCATTAGTTGGGAGGAAAGCCGGGTTGGACGACCGTCAAATCCTTGACCTGCTGCCAAGCGAAACTCCGCTAAGGAAGATAAACCGCCGGTCCGCCACGCGCGAAACCGGCTTCGTGGCCAGCCGCCTCAGGCACCGCGGCTGCCTCGACCACGAATTGCACGGCGAATTCGCTTTCATCATGCGAGCCGAGCTCGACCCGCGCGTCACGGCGATCTGGGAGCAACCCCTCGAGCTCAAATACCGCCATCCCGCCGGCACACGCCGAACCGTCATCGACTTCTGCATCATGATCGACGGTCAATGCGAGTGGCACGAGGTCAAATCGGATAAGAGCCTGGCCGAGCCGGACGAGCAAGAACGCCTCTGGTGGATCGCCAAGGCACTGCACGACCGAGGACACCGCTACAGCGTCGCTGTCCGAAGCGAACTCATCCAGGAGCCCGAGTACGAGCATCTCGACGACGTCTTCAGGCGCTTCCGAACCCGCGTCAAAGAAGATGTCTGGTCACGAATTGACCTGGCCCTCGAAGACGGTCCAGCGCCGGTCTCCGACCTGCTCGATCGCACTAGGGCCCACGGCGCCACCTTCGAAACCTTCCTCGCGCTCCTGTGCCAGCGAAGAATCACCGCCGACATAGCCCGAGGCGTCACGGTCGAGACCATGATCCACGTGGCCGGATCCGTGACCTTTCCACGCCTCATTCCCTTCAACTCTCCCCTCGAGGATCGCCGATGACGCATTACGACCTCACCGTCGCTACTCGCCTGATTTACCAAGGCCGCGACTATCGCTTCGAGCAGCGGCGCGGCGACGAGATCGACTGGGTCCACGACCGCACGAACGAACATCTCGTCCTCACCGACGAGGAGATCGCGGAGCTCGTGGCCAACGGTTCCGCCCGCCTCACCTGCCCGGCTTCCCGGTCGAAAGGCACAACCGCACCTCGTCCCGTACCGGACCTCTCAAATATGTCGCCCGAGGAGATCGCCGAGCTGCAGCGCAAATGGGAATACGTACAAGACCTCCGCCGGCTCGCCCCCCGAAGCCCGGTCAAGCTGCAGGAGAGCACCGTCCTCGCAACCGCGAGACGGATAAGCGACCCGACCGCGCCTACGTGTCGTAGCGTCCAGCGCTGGAACGCAGAATTTGGAGATCGGCCCCATCTTGGCCGGGTGGCCGCCAGGCATCACGCCAAGGGTAACCGTGCGGACCGACTCCATCCGGAAGTCCGGGAAATCGTCGAGCGCGCCATCGATCAGCATTATCTGAGGCGGCCGCCCATCTTCATCCCGACGCTTCAGGCCATCATCCACACCGAAATCCGGCAGGTGAACGAGCATAGAGCAGAGGATGATAAGCTGCCCAAGCCAGGGCGAGACGCAATCTCATCCGCCATCGGAATGCGAGACAAGCGAGAAGTCCACGCGGCCAGGCACGGCGAAGCAGCGGCGGCCCAACTTTACAACAATGTCGAACACCAGAAAGACCCAAAGGCGCCGCTCGATCTCGTCGAACTCGACCACACCGTCGCCGACCTCTTCGTCGTCACCAACGGCCTGCGGCTGCCAATCGGCCGTCCAACCATCGTCTTCGCCATCGACCGATGCACCCGGATGCCCTTCGGCTTCTACATCACGTTCGAGCCGCCCAGCATCCTCAGCGTCACCCAATGCCTGAAGAACGGCATCCTCCCCAAGACCTACATCAAGCGGAAGGTCGAGATCGGCCACTGGAAGATCGACAACCACTGGCCAGTGTTCGGCGTGCCCCGCGCTCTCCTCCTCGATCGCGCCATGGAGAATCTCAGCCATGACATCCGGCTGATCGCGCACGGCCTCGGCATCACACGGGTTCGATTCGCCGGCCGCAAAGATCCCAAGCGGAAGGGCGCCATCGAACGCTTCTTCCGTACCCTGAACAGCCGACTTCTCCACGAGCAGCGCGGCACCACCTTCAGCAACGTCGTCGAGCGCGACGACTACAACCCCGAAAAGAACGCCGTCATCACCCTCGACGAGCTCTACCACCAGACCCACCGCTTTCTCGTCGATATCTATGCGCAGAAGCGCCACAGCGGCATCCGCGACGTCCCCGCGAGACGCTGGAACGAGCTCACTCGGCGTTTCCCGGTCGACGCCCTCGAAGACATCAACGAGATCCGACCCCTCCTCGGCCGCGGCTTCAAATGCAGCCTGAGCCGCGAAGGCGTCCGGTTCAAGTACATCATCTACAACAGCCCAGAGCTCGCGGCGCAGCTCACTTCCCGCGCCTTCCTCGCTAAGGCGGGTCCAAAGCCGCGGGTGGAAGTGCGGTACGACCCAGCGGACCTCGGCGCCGTCTTCGTCTACCTGCCGCACGAGGAGCGCTATCTCGAGGTCCTCCCAGTACCGAAATGGCGAGCCTACGCCGACGGCCTCTCCCTCTGGGAGCACCTGACCATCCTGAAGTTCGAGCGAGCCCGATCAGACGCCGCCATCGAACCCGATCGCCTCATGGAAGCGATGGCCGGCCTCGTCACTCAATACGAGACCAAAGACGGCAGGCAGCGGAAGAGCAAAACATCGAAACAGCTGGCCCGCTTCACCGGCCAGGCCCGCATCGCACCCGCAGGCGACGACTATTCCACCTCTCCTCCAGGCAGCATCCACAGCCGCAGGGACCGCGGCGTCGCGGCTTCGAACGACGATGGCCCGCGACGCGCCGAGCCGAGCAATGTCACACACTTTCCGGGCGGCCGCCGGCGCGTCCGAATCCTCAAAAGCCCCGACTGATGAGCACTCGCCCCAGGCTGTGGATGGACAGGGACCCGTCGGAACGACGAACGATCCTCAACGAAACCTTCATCCCGCGCGCTCTGTGCGACGAACTCATCGCCACCATGGACCTCGTACGCCGGAATATGCGCGAGGGTGCCGAACCAACTTCCATCACCTTTGTCGGCGGCGCCGGAGTTGGAAAGTCTTCCATCCTAAAAAACTACGTCGCCGGCGAGCCTGTCACTCAGGCTATCGAGGACGGCTGCATCGTCCGAAAACGACCCGTGCTGTACGTTGCCTTTCCAGAATCCATGAGCCTCGGGGACGCAGGAGACCTCACCCTTCGAGCGCTCTTGGGACCCGCCGCACCCCAAGGCAGACGCGCCAGATACGGCATCCTGCCCGAGCAATTGTTTCTGCAGGGCGTCGAGCTGATGATCTTCGACGATTTCCAGCATGTCTTAGAGAAGGGCGCCGAAAAGACCCGCACCGCCACTCGCGACTGGATCAAATATCTGACCAAGCAAACAACGATCCCCGCTCTCCTGGCAGGCATGGAGTTGATCAACGAAATCGTCAGCGCGGACGACCAAGTAGATCAGCTCACACCGTATCGCTTCGAACTTCCACGATACGGCTACAAGACAGCAGACGAGAAGAAGGACTTCCGCGACTTCCTCGCCGAGCTCGACCGCAACCTCCCGTTCGACCACCTCGCTCACCTTGCCGATCCAGACCGAGCCCGGCGCCTCCACATGGCAAGCGGCGGAGTGCTACGACCTTTCTGCATCTTCCTGCGGCGAGCGGCGGACTTCGCGATCGAGGAAAATGCAGGATGCATCCGCGATCGCGACTTCGCCCGCGCCTATGACAAGGTCGGCCAGATCGCCGAAAATCCGTTCGAGGAGTGGTTGTGAGCCTTCAAGCCGCCAGATCGCCGACACCGGGTCTGGCGCGGGTGCCCCTACCCGCTCCGGGAGAACATGCCTCGGGCTATTTTAGAAGGCTGGCCGAGGCCAACGGGCTGCTCCTAAGCGACTTCCGGGTCATGTTCGGCATTCGCCGGATCTCGCCTCGTAGCTCGCTGGAAGCCTGGACTTGCCTGGCGCAAGGCTTGGGCGTTCCCGTCGACATGTTCTCCCCGATGATGTGGCGACCGGTCTCCGCGCGATCACGGCGCTGGGTTTCCTTCTTAGAACACGAAATCCACGACAGCTTTCTCTACCTGAAGACGATCCAGATCTGCCGACCCTGCCTCGTTACGACCGGCATCGTTCGCAACGCATGGTCGCTTCGACTTCTGACGGCCTGCCACGACCACAAGATTCAGCTGTCCGACGCCTGTCCTGGCTGCGGACGAGCGATTAGCCTCGTGCGAAGCTATGAAGCCTGGACGTGCTCACAATGCGGCACAGACTTCCGGAGTGGACCGACGACGCCCGCAACGTATGACGAGATCGCAATCGCGCAATGGCTTGAAGCGCGCCTAAGTGGCCAGCCAAGCGACATACCGACGGTGAGCAATCGGATTTCAGCGACGAGCAACCTGGCCCTCGATCCAGATACGTCGACATTGCACGAGATGCTGACATCGCTCTTGTACCTCGGAAAGCTGAGGGAGACCGCGGACCGCGATCGTCCCGCGCAATACGTACGCCTGCGTCACTCGCCACTCTTCCTCCAAGTGACTACCACTTCTGACGAGGCGCGCCGGATCAACCGGGCCGCCTTCGGAATTCTAGGAGAGTGGCCCTCCGCCTACCACTCGATCCTGGAAGGACTTGTCGACAAATTTCCCGCACCCGAAAGTGTGTTACCGCTTCTCCAGCACTTCGCGAGCGAAGCCGGAGTCTTTGCCGTGCGGCGGCTCCAGGACCGGCTTGGGCAGGCGCTTCCTTTCATCACCTCCGAGCGCCTCCAATTCCTCGAAGCCCGCATCGGATACCGTCCCAGGGGTCGTATCCCACGGCGAACGCAACAAGAGACCGACGACAAACCGCAAGCTCCAACCGCAACCATGCTTTCTGAAGAAGCAGTCCGCGGCGAGCTTTTCGGTGACAAGCATGCCCCTCTCACCCCACTGATCGAGGCCGGAGCGCTGACCCCCCTAAAGATAGGCCAGGGACGGCTGGCCTTCGCCGTAGACGAGGTGAGAACCATAACCGCCCTAATCCGCGCTCTGCCCGCCCCGCCCCCTGGCCGAACCGATCTAAAGCCCGCCCTGCGGCGCTTGCGAAGCCTGTACCGGTACGCAGGCGCGTCGGCCGAGTTCTTCCGGTTGGTCTTCGAGCACACGATTGATGCATACGCCGCTGGCCCCACCCTCCGCGACCTCCTCATTCCAGAAGATGACTGCATCGAAATCCAGGTTCTCGCGAAGCTTCGCCACGACATCGTCCACAACAAGTACGCGGACCTGCCACGTCTCAACAAGATGACAGAGCAATTGTGGGGGCCCTTCGCTACCTATCGAACGATTGAGGCCAATCAGCTGGTGGCCGCCGGAAAGCTCCGCTTCAAACGGGTGGCCTACAACCGCCGCGGTGACCCCCGTCTCTTTCATGTCGGTGACATCGTAAGGGACATCCAAAGCTGGACCGAGCCCACCTACTTCGACGTGGACGAACTCGAACTCCGCCTCCCAGGACCGAGCGCCGCTACCTCCAACCCGATCGCTCCCTGACCTACTGACCCGATGCTCCTTCTCCTTGGCCGGACCGACGCATGGCTGGCGAGGAAACCAGCCGTTCGCCTGCCAGAGGAGAGCGCGGTGAATGTTATCCATCCCCGAACCACCGGTCCCCGACGCGAAAATATCGACGTCGAGCGTCTGAAGAGCAGCATTCGGCTCAGCGACATAGTCTCGCGCTACACGGAGCTGAGACAGTCCGGCCGCAGCCGAATTGGCCTGTGCCCCTTCCACCCCGACACGGATCCCAGCTTCGTCGTCACGGATGAGCTCGGCGTCTTCTATTGTCACGGCTGCCGGGCCAGCGGAGACGTCATCGACTTCGTCCGCGCCATCCAGCGGATCGGCTTCGTCGACGCCGTCCGTTACATCTCGGGTGCCATTCCCGCCCTCACGATCCCCTACGAACGCGAGCGAGCCAGAAAGCTCGACCGCGCGAAACGCGCGCTCGCCGGCGCTTACGCCCGGTGCCAGTGGAATGGCGGGAAAGCGATCGAAGGCACTCCAGCCGAGAGGTACCTGCGGGGCC
Source organism: uncultured Alphaproteobacteria bacterium (assembly GCA_963850005.1). GTDB lineage: Bacteria > Pseudomonadota > Alphaproteobacteria > Sphingomonadales > Sphingomonadaceae > Allosphingosinicella. The sequence continues at coordinate 386,888 of CAWKJG010000001.1, read as the reverse complement.
GGGGAATCACATGCGAGCTCCCGTCCACGTTGCGCTTCGGCATTGTGCCGATCTGGATCGACCTTTCGACCGGCCGGAAGAGCCGGACCTGCCCGGCGCTGATCGCCGCCTGCCAAGACCTCCAGGGCCGCGTCGCCGGCGTCCAGCGCATCTTCCTAGCGCCCAACGGTACTCGCGCCGCCCTGCCCCGGCCGAAGCTCAGCCTGGGCGCCATCAAGGGCGGCGCCCTGCGCCTTGGGCCGGTAGCCTCCGAATTGGTGGTGTGCGAAGGCCCCGAGGACGGCCTTACGCTGTACCAGACTCTTGAAGGGGCATCCGTCTGGGTTGCGCTCGGATCCGGGAACATGCCCTTCATCCAGTTCCCGCCCGGCGTAAAGCGTATCCTCGTCGCCGGCGACAACAACCCTGCAGGCTACAAGGCGGCACAGGACGCTTGCGAGGCCTTTGAGTCCCAGGGGCTCGAGGTCAAACCCATCTTTCCCGCCGCCGAGTTCGAAGATTTCAACGACGAGCTCCGCGGCATTCGCAAAGCAGCCATCCAGGACAGCGATGAATTAAGGGGGCCGGAGCCCCTGTGTTAACACGCTCCGGCCCCGCCCCCGCCCGAGAGTAGGGTGTCGGCGGGGGCAACCCCGGTTCGCGCGCTCCCGGTTCGATCACGCCCGGTGAGCACGTCCACCGAGCCTCAAAACGACGGCTGGTCCTTCTTCGGATAGAGCCGCTCGGCCTCAGCTTTCACCGCTGCTTCATAGGCCTTCTCCGCCCGCTCGCCCTGGCGCAGCTCGAGGCTTCGCCCTCGTATCCCCAATATGTAGACGGTGAGGTTCGGGAGCTGATTTGTGCCGAGCGACCCCGTACGCTCGCAGACAGGCTCACCCGCCGCGCAATATAAGCTCTCCGTGTCCCATTTGAGCGACGGCCGGCCGTAGCGGCCGAGCGCAGCCGCCCTGAATTGCTCAGCGTCGATCGCGTTCTCACTGATCGAGTAGATGACGCGGTAAACATAGGGGCCCGCCGGGCCGCCCGCATAATCGACCTGGATGAATTCCTGGCCCTTCCGATAATCCTCTTTCCGGACCACCTGCGCGCCGTCAGGGATGCGGATCCCGCGCAGGTTGGAAACCTTATTCGCCACTTCGCCCTGCCAAGATCGGCCCATATACCGGTAATCGAGCGAGTAGCCGGTCGTTTTCAGCGCTGCGCCCACCTCTCGAGGCGTCATGCCCAGCCCTACGCCGGCTACCTTCCACTGCGCGTTGACGCTCGTCGTCGGCATCGTCACAGGCGCCTGTGCAGCAGCGGCCCCGGCGGTAGCCCCTCCGATAAATATTGCGATCATCCTCATCCACGGTCCCTCGCTGGCCGACGGCGGGCAGCCGACGGCGTCTCCCCGAATGCGGGGCGAATGGGGACGAGAGAGAGCCGTGTATTGAAGCGCGCTCCAGCCCCGTGCTCAGCACCGCCACCCGGGAGCCGGGTGGTTGAACACGACCGAGCACGAGGCAGGTCGCCCCACGTATTCGCCGTGAGGCTATTGTATTTCGTGGGCCGCCCGACATGAGCGGACCGTGCTCGGCACGCGTGGTGCACCGCCAAAGCTGTTCAAGACTCCGACGGCGAGCGGAAACTACGCTTGTGTTGGCCCCTAGGCAAGCCAGGCTGGCGGTGGGCTTTTACAGCGAGTGCCCCGTGCAAAGGTGACGATGCCATGATGGACCGTTCTACTCGGCTACATCACCTCAAACCAGCCGCGAGGCGGACAGAGCGGTTGTCACCTCGTCCGGAGCCCAGCTCGATCGATTGAAAAACCTCACAACGCCGCTGGCTATCGTGATCCGAGGCGAAAAGTAATTCGTTTAAAGGCCAAGAGACCGGGCCCACATTTCATAAAGGCACTGCACCTCCTTCATACAAGTCACGATGCACTAGCGCTTGCTTTCGCGATTAGCTGTTTTTCCCTTGTATTCAGCCGCCCCGTGGCGAATCATTGACCCTCACCCCCATAAACGAGTGGGTGATCAGTCCCGGAAGCAATCCGGTATGGGGGAATCTATGATCACCGGGCTTCCGGATGATGACAAACTCAAGGCGCTTGTGGTCGACGCTTTTAGCGAATGGGCACCCGGGGCGACCGTCCAGCTAAATCCACTGAGCGGAGGCTACTCCGGTTCGACCCTCTTCAAAGCGGACGTAAGACACTCGAAGGATAAAATTGCGCCAGGGGTCCACATTCTGAAGCTGAGCCCGCCATCCCCTTGGCCTGACGACGCACCAGAATTCCAAGCACATTCGCGGTCTTTCGAAAGAAATCCCGAGTTCGCGAAAGAGCATCTGCCGCCGCTGATCGCCTCCTTTCCGCAAGAATTTGCGGCTGTGCGGGAGCGCGGTTACGCGATGCTGTTCGAGATTGCAGGAGGAAGCCTCGACCGCTTCGCCCCAGCCGATGAACGGGAGGATGGTAACTTTCAAAAGTGCGCCGGGTCGATCACGGAGGCACTTTTATTTGCCTGGGCGGACCCCGAGCCCGGGGTAGATACGACCCCCGCCGATCTCATGCTGGATCTTTGCGGATACCGGCTCACCGACACCGACGCACCGCGACTGCATCAGTTCGTCGCCGGTTATTGCGCTGAGCTTCTCTTTATCGAAGGCGGTGAGGTACTGATCAACCCCCTGAGGTTCGTGGGATTGCTCGGTGAGCAGAACCTGGAATCGGCACCGACACTTCGCGGCCTGGTTCACGGCGATTTACATGGAGGGAATATCTTGCTGCACCGGGCTCGGCCTGGTGAGCACCCTTTCTATGTGATCGACTTCGCGCTCGCTCGAGAAGGGGTCGTCGGCTACGACGCCGCCTACCTGGAGCTGTCACATGCGCTGGCTGCGCTCGGTGACGAGGACCCCGCATTTCTTATCGGCGCATTGAGAGCCGCCGAAGATCCAGACGACCCTCACCCGCCGCCTGGACGCGCATTTTGGACCAAATCCGTCATTGAGGACATGCGGGCTGCGCTGCTCCGGTGGCGCACGCAAGCACAGCCTCATCGCGCAGACCAAATCGATCGACAGTTTGCTCTCTGCCGAGTAGCGGCCGGCATCAATTGGGCGAACAAGCCGATCAGGGACTCCTGGCGCATCGCCGCTCTTTGCTACGCAGGCTGGGCAGCCCGCAGGTATCTGCAAGACCATGAGCCCGCGCTTTGGGCCTCGCTCACCAGCAAGTCGAAAAAGGCCACCGCGGCCGAGCGGGGCGACGACGAATTGTGGAATGAGCTGTGGCAAGCCACGAGTGGATTTCGACCCCGCCCGCGCAAAGTTTATTCTTGTTGCAGAGCGGCTTAAAGTTGATGTGCGAGCTTTGGGACAACTGCCTTGGACGGCTGTCATTGACCTTGATCCAGCGTCGGACAACGATGGTCTCCATAGGGAAGCAGCGCCGCTTTTGGCTCTTCGAAGAGCTATCCACCTGTTCACGTCAAACCCACCGGTGGTCGACTTCAAAAGGGGCACCGGATGGATGATGGCAGGGGGATGGTCGGCGAAAAGCGAGTATTTCCCCGATTATCACGCCTGGCGGTGGGAACGTGCCTCGGTCGTGCGGGACTTTGTCCGATCAATCGCAGATGCAACGAGCCCGGAGCCCATCCACGCAATCGTGCTACCCGGCGCCACCCTCGATTCTTCCTCGCCTGGAGCCCGCATCGGGAGAATTATTGGAGTTATCGACGAGGCGACTCGCGGACGCGCGATAATCCATTTGCTTGGTGATCGGGCCATAAGCGAAACCGCAACGCGACTCTCCTGTGTACCGCTCGAGCCGAGCGCATTCGTCGCTCATGTCCTGGCGACTTTCGGCACCGCTTTCTCGGCTCGTGAAGCTCAAGTTCCCGGGCCAGAAGGCGAGACCCGGACCCTCCCTGTCGAGCTGCTCAGAACGATCCAAGAGAATTTGCACGTCCTGCACTCCGCAATTCTCGACGAGCAACCGGAACCTTCTCCAGAGCTGACGTCGGAGTTCTGGCGAGGGCGGCCACCGACCTGGGCGGAACTGCATGCCGGAATTGACATCGAGCGCGAAGGTCACACCGAGCTTTTGCGCATCCTCGAGGAACGGTTGGACGCGCACCGAAACAATACGGTCGTACTGGAGCACACGCCCGGGGCCGGCGGCACCACGGCCGCTCTGCGCGCCGTGTGGGACCTTCGCACCCGTCACCCGGTGGCCGTGCTCCACAAATACTCAGATGCGCTCCCGGAACGCATTCGAGAACTGTTTCAGTTTGCGGAAAGACCCGTACTCCTGCTGGCTGAGGGGGCCGACCTTACGGAGACTGCTCGCGAGGAGCTGCACCGCTATCTTGCCCAACACAACTGTCGGGTGGTCCTCCTGTATCTGCGGCGCACTTTCGGCGCGTCAAAAGGTAATCCTCTTGATCTAATCAGTTCTTTGAGTAACACCGAGACACAGGGCTTTCTGAAGGCCTATAAGAGCCTCACTTCCGATCAACGTCGGAGAAAAGAGCTCACGAAAATAGCCGAGCAAAAAACGCTCGAGCGTTATCGGGTCCCCTTCTTCTTTGGCCTCATCACTTTCGAGCACGATTTCATCGGGATCGACAAATATCGTCGAAAGACACGTGGCCGGTGTACGCATCGAGATTCGAAACCTGCTCGAGCACCTCGCCATCGTCACGATCTTTTCGAACGGGGGCCTTCCCGTGCCGCTCGTAAAAGTCTTGATGGACGTTGATCCCACCAGCGAGCTTCCTATCGCCGATATCCTGGGAGACGGCCCGGCCCGTCTGCTCATCACCCGCGGCGGCGGCGTCCGGTTCATGCACCAGATCATTGCCGAAAAGGTGCTGACCCATTTTCAAGGCGGCGCGCCGGACGAGTGGCGGCTCGACCTTAAGCCTTATAGTATCTCGTTCATAAGAGACACCGTTGCCGCTGCTGGGCCTGAGGCAATGCGAACTCTGTTCCGGCAGATGTTCGTCGATAGGATGTGGAGCGCGGATGGCGCCGAAGATCGCCAGGATTTTGCGCCCATCATCGAAGAGCTGGACTCGTTAGACCCTTCCCTCGGACACGCGGTTCTCGAATACCTGGCTCAGGAAAGTCCAGAAGTATCGCACTTTTGGAGTCACCTCGGCAGGCACCAAGTATACCGAGTAGACCGTGATTACGAGAAGGCAGAAGAGTATCTCGAGCGTGCGATTGCGCTCGACCAGGACGATCCGCTGCATCACCACACCTTCGGACTGGTTTTACGATCGCGACTTCGCCAAACTCTCAAGTCACTCTCTCGTGATTCGGACATAGCCAGCATTTTTTCGGCTCTGAACCCCCTGTTCGATCGCGCAGCCGCCGAATTTGAGCAAACACGCCTGCTTAGTGCCGACGACGTCTATGGCTACATTACGCACATCCAAATGATAGTCAGCGCAGCACAACGCCTCAAGCTGTCGGTGAAGGAAGACACGATCGCCCGGGTCGGACTCGATGACGGCCCCATAGGAAACTGGCTTACGGAAAATCTGTCGCTGGCAGAGCAACTGCTGCGCGATGCAACTCAGCTCTACGGCACCCTCGATACTTCAAACCAGTACCTTCTCGCCTGCGAAGCCGATCTGGATCAGCTCTATGGCGATCTCGATAGCGTCGTGGAGATTTGGGAGCTTGCTACTGCCTCGGTAGCGAGCGGCGCCCGAAGCCGGCGGGCCCTTGCGAACGCTTATTTTGTAAGAAACAAGCGGCGATGGGCCGGGCTTCAGCTTCCTGAGTTGCGGCGCATCGTACAGCTCATGGAAGAGAATTTGCGGGAGGGCGACCGCAGAGACGACGATTATCGCTTGTGGTTCAATGCTTATATACTCTTGCCAGAGTTCGACGCCGATGAAGCTCTTGCGCAGCTCGCGCTCTGGGCGAAGCGTTTCCCTTCGTGGCGCTCTTACTATTACAGTTACGTGCTACACTTCATGCTCTGGTTCGCCCGCCGCACGGACGATACGAGCAAATACGAGCAGGCTCTCGAGAATTGCACCCGGCGGCACGTCGGTCGCAAGAATGCGTCCGCTTTGTGGTGCGGCGGATCCCAGGATGGTTCCGGACTCGTTTCCGAGGACGACCTGGGAGGCTGGAGCAATGAGAAAAATTTCTTCAAATCTCCCGGCAGCCTGCGCCCGGTCAACGGTATCGTCGATCGCGTGAACGGTCCGCAAGCGGGCACGATCCTGATCGGCGGTAAGGTGCGCGCTTTCTTCGTTCCGGGGAAGACATTCTCGGCCCACAGAAACGAGAATACGCGAGTCCACTTCTTCCTCGGATTCAGCCCTGGCGGGCTCCGTGCCTGGTCGGTCAAAGCGGGACACGTGGCAAATGCGGATCGGGCAAAGCCGACGCAAATCGAGCCCGGCTCGGTTACCATCGAAGTGGAGGAGACGCCCGCCCCCGCCAACTTGAAGACCGAACGAGCCAGGAAGCTACGCGAAGTGCGCGCGCTTCGCTTCGTCAGAGAATTGGCGCGCGCAAAGGCTAGGATAGGAGCCTCGATCACTGTCGAGGAGTTGGAGAACCGGCTCGACGCATTGATGAAAGCGTCGGGAGCGGCCGAACTTTTAGGCATCAAAGACCTAGCCGCAGTAGTGACAGCCGGCGGCGACTTCGAGGTCCGGGGGCGCGGCAAGGCTCGAAAACTTCAGCCGAAAAACCCGCCACCTGAAATCGTCGCCGACGTGCAACCGCAAGGAGTACCGCGCTCCTACGGCAAGATCGTCATGTTCGATGCTCAGAAGAACTTCGGTTTCGTCGAGACGCCCGACGGCGAAAGCTATTGGTTCAACCGCGAGCTGGTTCACCCAAACCACAGAAAGGCATGCACCGCCGCGGGCCCACTCGTGACCTTCAGTCCTAGCAAAAACGAAAAAGGGGGTGTGGCGCGGGGGATCATCGGTCTCGACGTGAAAGTCCTAACGCCCCTAGGGCCACTGGCCGAAGACCGTCTCGAGGTTGCCGTAACGGATTATCTGCTGGCCACCGTCGCCAACTCGCGTGTCGATGGGGTCGCGCTCGATCGGCTCCGGACGGAGCTTGAAACGCACTTCCGTACGGTCACTCCCTTGCTTCAGTCGCTTGGGGCTAAGAACATTCGAGATCTCGTGAACCATATAGATGGCCTCGCCGTGCGGGGCGGAGGGGCAGGGGCTCGCGCCGTTCTTTCTAATGAGCCTATTCTAGGACGTTTGCCGCTTCCCCCTCGCATAAATCCCCAGTCCGGGCCGCGCACTAAAGCCGCTTCCGACAAAAGCTCCGGTCCTGCCGCGACCGACCCGGCGCGAAAGTCTAAACCGGCTAATAGCCGGCATGAGGCGAAGCCTCCGCAGACGCCGAACAAACGGGCGGTTTCGACGAAGGCGTCGGCGTCCGCCAAACGACAGGGTCCGGTCAGTGTTACGGCCTCCGCAAAAGCACCGACCACAAGCGTCAATCGAAAGGATCGGCGTAAGGCCTTGGCCGATGCAATGCGCGTCGCGGGCCAAGACAAATCTTCAATTGACCAGTCTCTCATCGACGTTTTGCGGGAAGACATTCTCGACAAGGTACGCCTCGCCGAGACACGAGGCCGCCCGTTAGATCAGGCCAATATGGGGTCTTACCTCCGCGCACGCTTCCCCGGCCCGACGCTGCCCCATGTTCGCTTGAGCTATGCCCGTCTCGGAAAGTTCCTGCAGACCATTGGGGGGTTGACGATCGGGCCTGAGCCCAAGTTCGAATTGAGGACTGAACCCAAGAGCCTAGATAAAAACGCTACATCAGCAGCTGCAAGACAGGGTCGACGGAGCAAACCAGCAAAACACCGAGATAAGTGAAAGCACGCCTCCGTACCGGCCGGTGGCGGGCTGACTGGATGGCACGCTTTCCTCAAACAGGAGCCGTCACTCGCCGCCCGGTTCTCCGACGAGGATGCCCCCGACGGCGGTAAAATGCTTCTCGGGGAACCCAAATGCCGTCGGCATCCCTTCCCCGAGCGCGCCAAGCGTACACGCGGCGATGCCCAACCAGGCAGCGCAAAGTCCGAGGGTGGCGGCAAGCGCGCCTGAATCGCGCAAAACGAGGCTTCGGCTATTCTCATAGCAGGCCTCAGCCTTTCGATCGTTCGACGCGAACCAGATGGCGGTTCCGCTCGTGGCTCCGGTCAACGTCCGAATGAGCTGCCGGTTTGTCGAGCGGCCACACGCGCCGACGCCCGAATCGACCAGCATGTGCCCAAGAGGATCGTAGACACCCGCCTGACCGCCATCCTCCAGCGGAAGACACATTAGTTGAATGACGTGCAACCCGCCGGCCGAAGGCCCCGCCCTTTGGTCCCAGCTCAAACCAAAGCGCCCGGACGAGTGGCGCTCCCGAACCCGGGCCGCATGCCAGAGCAGCGCCGCAAGCCTCTCAAGGGCCAGTGGACCCCCAGTGCAGGACCTTCTTTGAGCCAGAACATCTTCGAACGGTAGCGACGCCGCCGCCTGTGGCACAGGAAGAATAATCTCCGCCCCGACCAAACAATAGGGCTCGAATTCACCAGGCGGCAACCGAGGCGCCGGCTCAGTAAGCGATTCCATATAGCTCCTGCATCACATAATAGTGCTTCACGCAGCCTGGGCAGTGCCCACATGCGAAATTCCCGACATGGCACGAATGCGACCAGGCCAGCAGATCCCGCGGAACCCCCGATCGCCGAACGAGCTCAACCGTCGACAAGTCCAGCGCCGGCGCCTCGACCGTCAAACCCCCTTCCTGATAGGCAAGGAGATCGCTGAGCCTGGCAAAGAAGCCCTCAGTCCCGTCGCGATGCGAGGCGTCGCTCGCCACGCTCCCGACAAGGAGCCGTCTAGCGCCGATCGCGATTGCCCGCATCGCAGCGACCGTCACGATGAACTGATTGCGGTACGGCCACCATTCGACGATCGGCGCCTCCTTCAGCGCCACGGACCCCGCCATCTTCCCGGAACCAAGACTGGAGCAATCCACACGTAAGACGTCGTGACGCAGTCCCAGCGCCTGTGCGACCGCAGAACTCGCCGCGATCTCGGCTTCAGCCGCGCGCTGACCGTAATCGATAGTGAATGCCGTCTCAGGTCGCCGCAAGAACGCCAAGGCGATAGAGTTGACCCCGCCAGAGAGCAGGATGGCCTCGTTCACGGGAGTGCCCAAGCCACATTATAGAGAGCGGAGACAAAGTCGCTCACGATTATGCAGCCGGAGCCCTCCACCATCTTCAGATCCTCGGGCTTAACGTTCTGGGCCAGCGCGACCACGGGAATGCCTTTGGCCACGGCGTAGCCAACCTCGAAGATGGTCCCGGGATCGCTGCCATTCAAAATAGCCAGAACCGCATGACACTCGTCGATTCCCTGCAAATCCAGGGGCGCCACGACGTGGCCGGGCCCGGGCCCCACATCATGCAGAGGCGAAAATACGCCCAAACCCATCGCCAGAAGATGATCGCGCGCCTCTTCCACCACCAAGCGCTGGCCTAGATCAAACATCGGCGAGGCAAGATAGACGCGACCCGCCGCCTGGCGCGCTGGCTCCAGCTCCAAGGCGAGCAACTCGCCGGCCGAGGGCATCGGCAAAGCGCGCGTGTTGCAGTAAGTTCTGACGGCGCGGGACGCCAAGTCGGCGGCCTCGACCGGAGATCGTCCTTCGAGAGCCCAGAAAAGCGTGAAGGCCGCCGAGAAAACGTCGCCCGACCCGAGCTTCCAGACGGCAGGCGCCCGGTATGCCGGGACAACAGCCGCACACCCTTGGGTCCACACCAGCGCGCCCTTGCCCCCCATCTTGATGAGTACCACGGCGGCCTTCTCGGCAGCCGCTAAGGCGCTCGCCGCGCGCTCGGGATCCGCCTCGCCGGTCAGCTTCCTCGCCTCGAACATGTTGCAGCAGATCGCCAGCTCTCGAGCCTTAGAGCCCAACTCTCCAAAGGGCTTCGGGTCGGACGCCGATTGTGGGTCATAAACCGCCCGGTCGGCCGTCACGGTCGCTCCGCCTTCGAGCATGCCGAAGCACAAAACCACATCATCCTCAACCGTCAGGTCGGCCCCCTTCAGAGCTTCATCACCCATGCGCCGAATTCGAGGCACGGAGAGCGGATGGATATAGTCGAACGTAATCGAGCCCGACACGATCGGTCCGTCAGCCGTGAAGCCGTAAACGCGCTCGAGGTTTGCCACGCCATCGAGGAGGCCTTCGCCGCGGTAGGTCTGGAGCCTCACATCGACGTGCCCCGAAAGCGCGGCCGCCGCCCTTCCACCGGACCCGTAGACGTCATCCCAGAAAGGATCGATGCATCGCTCGGCGTAAACGCCGCCAACTACTGTCGTCATGCGCGCTCGATCAGAACCGTCACCGCACCGCCTGCCTTCTCGATCACCGTGGCGATGTAGCTGTTGCCGAGCTCAATGCAGTCGAGAATGGCCGCATGATTGCGATGCGTGAGCGACCCAGCTTCATTCCCGCTCGAGTCCACAACCTTGAGAATCGGGCGATCGCCACTTTGATCCGCGACCACTTTGAGTACGTCATGCACCTTCAGCTGCTCGACGACTGCAGGCTTCGGGCTGTTGAGCGGCGCTGGCTCCCGAATATCGCAGAAATCGTCCCCGGCTTCCCCTCCGCCGCCCGAACCGGCACCGGTCCCGGCGCCCGCCTTCTTGGATTTCCCCCGGGACTTACCAGAGTCATTGTCATCGCGGTCCGTCTCGGTACCCGACATTCTTCGCCTCCTGCACAATAGCAGGCTTGAAGATTAAGTATGCTCAGGCGCTGGCGATAGCCCCTTCCGACTCGAATATTCCGACTCGCGCTATATGCCTCGACCTCGACTTCGATAAATGTCGCAGCTGAGTGCTGACCAGCGACGAAGGTAAGCGCCGCATCGTCATCCACATCACGGAGTTGAGGATGGACGCCTTGATCCCAGCGGCTTTGGCGAAGGCCAGAAAGCTTCGCTCGAGCTCCATATAGTGGCGCTCGGGAGTTTGACCCTCATCGAATATCCCGAGGATCCGTCCGGCGCGAAGGATATGGACGTCAACGATCGCAACTTGGTCGCTTCCCCGCCAGTTGCGAACCACCCACGCCGATGTCTTCGGGCCGATACCGGGGATGCCCATCAACGCCGCGCGAAGCTCGCGATCGGAAAGAACGCTTTCGTCCAGTAGCGCGAGGGATTTTCTGGCTGCTGCGACATAGCGTGCTTTCTGACGCGCAAAGCGATACCGGATTTGGCGACCCCCGACTTCCAGCGGCCGAAGCAGCTCTAGCTCAATTTCCTCCGCCTGGCCCAACAGGTGGGGCGATGCATGAATAATCTCGCGGATACGCTGATAGGCCGCCAGCCCAACCTCGGCGGGAATGCCGTGCCCGCCTAAAAGGCAGGCCAGGACTTCCTCCTCGAGCGTGCGCCCGAGGCAGTAGTGCCGAGGGCTCTCCTCCTCGCACATCCAGGTTTGCGCCGCCCAGTAAGCCGGCGTGAACAGCTCGTCGTGCTGTCCCCAGAATATGCCCGGCATCAACTGGACCCCAGGCGGGGGTAGCAGGAGCTTTCGTAGGCTCCCTCCGATGAGGGCGATCGACTCCTGCATCATTGCTCCTTTATTTATGTATGCATATTATGCATTACATAAACCACGATGAAAAGCACCCCTTCTGATTTTATCCTGGAAATCGATCGGAAACGGCGCGAGGCTGGCTGGTCGCAGGCCGGGCTCGCCGCCGCCTGCAACATGACGCAAGGACATTACAGCAAGATTGTCGCTGGCAAGGTCCCTCTGAGCGATAAGGCCACAAGGGCATTGGCACGATGGAATCCAGATTCTACCGAGAAGCGCCCCGCCCCGCCCCGACTGGAAGAGTTAGCCAAAATCGCGACCAAGCTACGCCGGGATGCGGCGCGACTGGAAGAGCTGCTCGAGCGAGCTCGTTGAATAATCAGCATCAAAGGAAGTGGTAGCCGATCTACGGGTGCGATAAAGCGAACGGACATCGAACTGGGACGCTGCTTGGAAGCGCTGCCGGGAGTGCTATCGTAACGCCATGTGCATCCCTACCGGCAACGCTCGCCAGTGACTCTTCGCTTTACCTTTGACGCCCGATCACGTGGAATTTGGTGAGAGCAGCCAGCTATGCTCCATAACTGCCCGCCGCCTATGCCGCTGCTGAACCGCTGGCTGCGCGGCGCTGCGCAAGTCAACGGCAATTACGGGCATCTGCTGTTTGAACAGACAGCCCCGCTCGACGATGCCGGGGTCGCCGAACTCCGTCCTTATTTCGAATTGGCACATTTGGATGCGCGCGAGGTGTTTCACCGGGCTGCCCGAATTGATTTGCATCCCGACGCCGGCGCTCCCGGCGGCAATGCATGCTATCCGAATTGTCTTCCGCCGACCGCGAAGAAGGGCCTGTTCGGGGAAGTTATGGCGGGTCTCATGACCCAAGCCTATCAGTTCGTCGGCGGGCACCAATGGACGATCCCGATTTTCCTGTTCCGTTACCACGCGGAAGTCGGCGATTATATCTTCGAACTGGCGCGGGATCCGGCGCGCGTTCGACAGGTGTCTGGCCGGCACGGAAACGACTTCATCGCGCTAGGGATCGATTTCGACGACGGGCCAGGTGGTGAGATTTATCGCCGGCGAAGCCAAATGGCGAGCGACCCTGACGCCCAGCAAGATGAACGACATAATGCTGGGCGAAATGTCCGGGCCGGCGAATGCCCGGGTCCGCGGCAATGATGGCGTCTGGAACGAGATGAACCGAGGCCTGCCCACGCCCCAAGGCCTCGAGCAAATTCATCGTCTCCTCTGTGAGAAGGCGCGCGATCAGTATGCCGAAGCGATCGTGTCGCTCGATCGCGTTCTGCTGCTCGGGGCAGCACCGCTTCCTCGCACTGACCTGGTCTTTGTCGCTGGGAACCGAGCTAAGCGACGCGCGCCCGGCGAAGCTTATTTACCCATGGTGGCGCCACCGCCTGAATATACGGCGGGACGCCCCCTCCAGGTCGTCGAACTGGTGGTCGAAGGCGGCGTCGATCTCATCGAGCGGCTGTATCGATCGCTCTGGAACCCTCTCTGATGGCGCGGCTCGACGAGCAGCGCCGTGCCTTGGCTATGAATCTCCGCTTCAATCGGGCTGCGGAGAATGAGCTCACACCAGCACAAGCCCGGCTATTCGTCCGCAGCCTGCAGACATCGTGGCAAGTGCCCCCAATCGCTTGGGACCTCCGGGAATCGAATGAGCAATTTGCGGATGCTCGGAGGCTCCTACACGCCGCCCACATCTTTCGCGAAATCGACGGAGAAGGCTCTCCAGAATTCGATCGGCTGCTATCGGCGCGCGGCCGAGTTGCTTGAATGGCTGGCCCGGTCTTCGGACATCGTCACGCGAGAGGTGCCTGTAACCCTGCTCGCGGCAGGAGCCTACCAGCTCGCCGGATTACCCGCGATGGCGACGAGTTTACTTCGCCAGGGCGGCTATGGCGGCGGTGTCGCAGAGATCTTCGCCTCGTTCCTCGGTGCCGACTTCGACCGGCTGCTAGAACGCTCGGTTGCGTTCTGGATCGACAATGAAGCCCTCACTGGCCGGGAGGGATCCGCATCACTGCTGGAGAATGACGATGCCGACCTGGAAACTGACGAACCCGCCGAAGAGAAGCCCGACACCGCCTTTGGCCCTCTCGATGATGCCGAAGCCGATGATGCGCAGCCGGAGAGCAGGATCGGCTGGTATGTCGTCGTTGAACTAATCCGTGCCCTCGGACTGATCGGAGACAGCCTGCGCCGCGGCAATGATGTCCGGCTTGGGCAGGCGCTCGAAAAGCTGTCCGGGCTCAGCTCCCTCGCCACGCGGCTCGCTAGCGACGAACTCTGGGTTCTCATCAACCTGATAGAAGCAACCGCGAAGCGGTTCGCCGCCAACAGTCTCCACAGCCGGGTCGCACGACTTGCCGCGCGCGCGCCCGAGCAGCAGCCCCGCATGTGGCGCTTTGCCCGCGAACAGTTCGCACGCGGCAGGGGCGTCTTGTGGACCTCACAAGTTGAAGGGCTGGAACGGCTCATCGCCAGCGACAGCTTTGCGCTGTGCACGCCGACCGGTTCGGGCAAGACGCTTGTCGCCAATCTGGCTCTGGTGAAGGAGCTGCTGCTTGCCGACTATAAGCCGGGAGAGGCCCCCCTCGCACTTTACCTCGTGCCCTCCCGGGCCCTTGCAAGCGAGGTAGAGGCGAAGCTGACCACAGAGCTCGGCAACGACCTCATCGTGACTGGGCTCTATGGTGGGACAGATTGGGGCATCACCGATTACTGGCTGACCGCCGATCGGCCAGTTGTCCTCATCGCAACGGTCGAAAAGGCCGAAGCGCTGATGCGCTATGTCGGCCACTTGCTCGTCCAGCGATTGCGCCTTCTGATAATCGATGAAGCCCACCAGGTAGTCAGTGACAATGATGCCAATGCGCAGCAGGCGCTGGCGTCGCACAGCAGCCGCGCGATGCGCCTCGAAGCGATGGTTTCGCGCCTGCTAGTTATCAAGCCAGACATGGCCCGGATCGCCCTGACCGCGGTCGCCGGCGGCGCTGCCCTGCCGGTTTCCCAATGGATCGAGGGCCGCATGGACGCGGCACCGGTCGGCCTCAACTATCGGAGCAGCCGTCAACTGATCGGCGGGCTCCGAGTCGACCCCCGTCGCGCTCCCGAGGCCATGCTCGACATTATGAACGGCCAGACGCTCTATGTCCGCGGCCGCGATGCGCCAGTCTATCTGCCGCTCCGCATCCCCGCGATGCCGTTTCCAGCGGCCATCATCCGGAACAGCCTTCCGCATTACAATCAGCTCTACGTGCTCTGGACCGCCTTGCATTTGCTCGAGGGCAAGCGGCGAGTTCTGATTTCAGTCGCTCAAAGCCCCGAGCGCCTGATGAAGCGCTACGCGGAGGCCTTCGATCTTCCCGGCTGGCAGAATGTGCCGCCGTTCGTGCTGCCCGAGGATCCTGATCAGAGGGCCCGATTAGCAGAAACCCGCGCGGCCTGCGTCGATTATTGCGGAGCGCAGTCGTTCGAGGTGCGATTGCTCGACCATGGCGTGGCCACCAGTCACGGGCAGATGCCCCAGCGCCTGCGTCGCCTGATGACCGATCTGATCGACCGACGAATCTGCCCCGTCACTCTCGCAACGGCGACGCTGACCGAAGGCGTCAACCTGCCCTTCGACATCATCTTCCTCACCAGCCTTGAACGGCGTAGCTTCGATACACAGACGGCGCAGCCCATCGTAGTGCCCATGTCCACAGCAGAGTTCCGCAACTTAGCTGGACGCGCCGGCCGACCAGGTGCCGCAGAATCAATCGAAGGCATGACCCTGGTTGCGCTGCCGGAAGCGGTGTCGACCACCGCAGAAGGAAAGCGTGTCGAGCAGTTGCGCCAAATCCGACGCGCAGCCCAAGACTACGATAATCTGCTGGGCCGTCTGCTGGCCGAGGATGCCCGCGGTGCAGTCCACAGCCCGTTGATGGTGCTGCTGATTTCGATCGCTCAAAAAGCTGCGGCCCACCTCGGGCTTCGAACCGAGCAGGAATTTCACGCGTGGCTTGAGGCAACGTTGCCCGAGCGCGCCGGCGCCAATCTCGGGGTTAGGTCGCGAACAGTAGCGGATCAGCTCGGCGATAGCCTCGATGAGCTGGACGGATTTCTCCTTGCCGCGACGGAAGAATTAGCGCGCGTCGATGTAGCCGCGCTGGACGGCGCTCGGGTCGAAGAATTCCTGCGAAATCTCTGGCAGCGCACCTTCGCGCGGGTCGCTGCTGCACAAGAGACCTGGCTAGAACAAAGCTTCGTCAAGCGCGGGCGGGCTTTCGTGGAACGCCTCTACCCCGACCCCGAGCAGCGAAAGCGGCTCTACCAATATGGCTTCACGCCCTACATCGGGCGACGCTTCGAGTTGGTCGCGCCCCAGCTAATCGCTGAACTGGAAGCGGGGGTCGAATATGGTGCGTGGACGCCTGAGCAGCGGTTTGCGCTATTGGTCCGCCTCGGCGAGCGGGTCCGCGCCGAGCCGGGCATCGGCTTTCAGGTCCGCGACACGGTCGGCGATCAAGCCGTGCTTGCAAGGTGGCGCGACGTTGCCGGCTGGTGGATGCAATTACTTGCAGTCGTGCCTCCCCAGCCTGAAGACCTGCGCGCATGGCAGCGGTTCGTGACCGAGAATATCGAGTTTAGGCTCGGCGTGGCCATCGGAGCGGCTGTGGCGCAGGCATGGGGGCAGAACGCCGATGCACTTGAAATTCCGACTCTCGAGACATGGCGAGCCACAAGCGGCCTGCCTTGGATCGGCTTTTGGTTCCGCGAGCTGCTGCGGTGGGGAACGCTCGATCCGTTCGTAGCCTTTGCGCTCGCGCAAGGCTTGGCGGGGACGCGGGAAGAGGCGGCCGCAAAGCGTCCTGCATTCGAAGCCTGGCTCGAACAGGAAGACTATCCCCGCGACGCTGAGACTTTGATCGACCCGCAGCTCTTCCTGGCCTGGCAGCGATCGATCGCTGAGGAGAGAGGGGTTGCCGACATTATCCGAGCAAGCGTAGCGCAACTAACTGCGGTTGACGGAAACCGCGGGTCCTATGACGTCCGGCCGATCGTCCGGAACGACGGCATCGACTGGATTGACGCCGCCGGCTTCGCCGTGGCCCGTTCTCCCTACTCAGCCGCCCTACTAACGACCCGGCCTGAACGGCATGACTTCCGTGTGGACGTCTTGCCGGTCGTGCAGGTTTTGCGCACCTATTAGCCGGCCATGAAGAGGCGCCTCTCGAACCTCAGCGAACAACGTCTCTATGAAGAAATCGTCGGCACGGTCGGCGGATACCGCGCCGAAATTTACCGCAAGGTCCGGATCGCAGATGTTATCAACATCGACGCACTACCGACCCGTTCCATCGGCACCTACGCTTTACAGGCCCACTTCGACATCTGCGTCTGCGACGAGGATCAGATTCCACAGTTCGTCATCGAGTTCGACGGCGGCGGTCACGACGCGAGACACGATGCGAAAAAGAACATGATCGCGATTGCCGCGAACCTGGCACTATTCAGGGTCGATGAGACACAGCTCGGCCGGACCCAGCGCGGCATGTCCTTCCTCCAATATCTGGTCCATGTCTGGTTCCTGAGCGGCGAGTTCCGGCGGATGCGAGAAGCGGGGGAGATTCCCTCCGACGAGCCATTCGTGATGAGTGGCTTTCTGAAGCCTGAGGCCAGAAACATCTTCGATTCCGCCTTCGATTTCCGGATGCCGGCGATCGCCAAGCTGAAGCGAGTCATGGAAAGGTCAGGGTATTGGCGAGGGCCCCTCGACCACCTTGAGATGGCGTCACTGATCCTCGGCCGCGGCGATTCCAGCTTCATCGGCTTTGCGACCGTCCCACTCGAAAAAGGCATCGCCTGCGGACGTGCGCGTATGGACATTGGCACTCCCTGCCTCGGCGGATTGGAAGAATTACCTTTCGGCCGGTCAGCCTTATCCGACTTCTGCGAAGGGCTGATGGTCGAGGATCTGCGTGCGAACGTCGAGATGGCCCAAGTCGGCGCCGGCCATGTCGTCCTCCAATACCACGACATGCTAAACGAGATCCGCGATCTCCAAAGCAACGGCTATACGCTGCTGCGCGCGATGAGCGGGCCGGGATCCTGCCTGCTGGAAGCAGCAGAGCGACGCTAATCGCCCAGCCGCTGTCGACACCTTTTCATCAGCGCTCCAAGCCGCGCAGCCAGTCCTCCAGCGTGTCGCACTGCGGGGGAAAGACGACTTCAGGTCCAGGATTCTCCCATTTGCCGAGGCTGTCCATTACGTAGGCGCGATCGACCATCTTCTCCTGCGTGCCAACTCGCAGCACCGCGCAGATATATTCGCACTGGCCCATCAGGATGGGCTGCCCCGCGCCGCAATCGTCGTCGACGTCGTAGGCGGTGACGCTGAAGGCAGCGCCTGTCACCGTCAGGCTGCGCTCGGCCAGGGCTTTCAGCAGCTGCGTTGCCTCAAGCTCGAGCTTTACCTGCGCGACGGCTCCCGAGGGGATGCGGCCCGGCCCGAGCGGCGAGCACCAGGCCTGTAGCTGCTCGATAAGTTCGGCCTGGGCAAGATCGTTCAGTTCGACGAAGCCGAAATCGAGTGTTTCGCTACGCCCGATGAGGGCGACGAGCTGGCGGCCGGTACGAATTGTTTCCAGCGGCAAATATGGCTGGTCGTCCGGCGCGGATTCCGAGCAGGTCAGGTCTGTCGCCTCGAGGTCGAATGCAGCAGCGAGCGACGCGATTGTTTCGGCCGATAGCCGCTCGCCTCGCTCCGCGCGCTGGATGGTGGTGAGCCCAAGGCCGGAGCGCGCGACCAAGTCTTCCTGGGTCATTGCTCGCTCTTTCCGGAGCTTCTTCACGCGATCGCCGAGCGCCATGATGGGAGTATAATAGGTCATCGTCTGTTCCTCCAAGTCTGGAGGACCAGCTATGGGGAAATCCCTCCCCTTCAGGCCACGTCAGAAATCCTCGCCCGAGACTCCACGCGGTTTCACCGAGCGGCGTCGAGCTCCGCGGTGCGCACGCGCTAGGCGCGCCATCAAGGCGAAACATCGGCCGAACCGCGCGACGACGCCATTTATAAGCACCTGTTGCACTTAGGGGTAGCGGGGGTGCGATCATCGCAGGCGTTATGATAGTTGTGCGATTTATGGCCAGCTCGTCCAACATTCCATTGAACGTATTCATTCACATCCCGGATACGCGGCTCAGCAAAGACGTCGAAATCCCATATGCAGGTGGCGTCCTGCGTGTGCTCAAATACGAAGAGTGGGCGGAGATTGATCGCGAGATTTCGGAGAAGAGACAGCGTGCATTCGAGTTGATGGAGCCTTCTTTCTACGTCCGCCTTAACGCAGCAACCTACGAAGAACGCGCACCAGATGACGGCAACCCGTCTGATGCGGCCTCCATCTATGCCACCCTAGAGGCGAAACAAGCTCGCTGGGATGCAGTCGCGGTTCCCGCGCTGGAAGCCGGTATCGAGGCGGCCAATGAGCTTCGGCTCGCACTCACGCTGATGTCTAGCGCCCCTACGCGGTCGATAGAAGAATCGATCAGTTATGTGTCAGACGGTAAGAATACTTCCCGGACAGTAGGGCGCTTAGAACGCCGTGCGATATTGGACAATCGGCCGGAGCTTTTCCTCTCCAAAAATGACGTTGAAAAAATTGCAAGCATTCTCGCGATAGTGACCGCAGCGAAGCCCGCTGCCCGGCTAGGAGAGTTCGCGCAGGCCCTTGCCACATTAGGATCGACCGCGCTGCCCGACTTCGAGCCTATCGATGGATTGATGCATTCCGCCATAGCGCTAGAAGCAATTCTCTTGGCAGACGTCACCTCGGGGGTAACGGCCGCTTTCGTGGAGCGTGGGGCGGGCCTGTTAGCCAGCGAACCCTCCGAGATCGCTCCTCTACGCGCAATGCTTCAGACCATCTATACCCTGCGCAGTGATGCCCTGCACGGCCGGGACTGTGCCCAGACCCCTCAAGCCGGGGCGCAAGCCTTGGTTCTTTGGCGCTGGACTCGCCGTGCTTTGGCGCGAGCCATGATCCGAATTCTCCACGTCTCCCGCAATACTGCTGATTGCCCGACGCGCCTTGTCGAACTGCGTGCTGAACTTGAGACAGCACGCGCCACCCTGACGATTCCAGCGATGCTGATCGGCGCGCCGGCTGGACCTCCGCTATGACAGAGCCGCCGTCCATCGGTGCTGGATACCCAGCCTTCCTGGCCGTCTTTCACCTGCCCGGCGTCGAGCTTGCCGATCCTGTAATGCAGGTGGCTGGCTTGTGGCTTCAGCGGATCTCGTGGCGCGATTGGATCATGATCGAGCACAAAGAAGACGCATTTCGGCTGTACGGCGAATTCCATAAAGCCGAGCACGTTTTCTTCAGCGTGAACCTGACCGAAGAGGAAGTCGCCGGCCACACCGCTGAATATGTCCAGAGCGTCTGCGAACGCGAGCTCCTGGTGCTCGTAGCTGCGATGCGTATTCACAAAGCGGGACAAGCCATCGACCCCCGCTTATCTACTCGGTACCTGCGGGTCAAAGAGCTCAACTCTCGCCGACCGGGCCCTTATGGCCCTCGCCTCCTGGAGTTTCCCGCAGAGCCGCGATATCGGATCGAAGCTGACGATCTCGCTGATATAAACTTCCTTCATCTACGACTCGAGCACCTGTTCGCCGCTAGTGATCCCGGTGTTATGCTGGCCCTGCGCAGTTTCGGTTTTTCCTACGGATACGGCCTGTCGGGCGCACAGAAGCTCGCCTTTCTCTTTTCCGCACTCGAAGCCGTCTTCGGCGAATATCGGAAGCAGAACAGGCCCACACCGCGAGTGACGCTTGGTACTGCTGCAGCTTTGGTCAGCCGCGAGCCAGACCAAGCGGCGGTCGCAGCGTTTCTGGACAGCCCCAGTGGCGCCCGTGGCCTTCGCAACCAGGTCGCGCACGGCGACGTAAACGTCACGCCTGAAGTAGATGACCCATTGATCCTCAGGCTCGACGGCATCATTCGAGATGGTCTGCGGACGTTGGTCGTTTTCGCTACGGAGCAGGTAGCACTCGCGCCGCAGCTCGACGGCATTGAGACTGGGTTGGGCAATGCTCCGCCGAAACTCGCGTTTCAAAAGCTTCTGGGCCATGCGGCGAAAGGATCGCCGGCCGCCTTGTCTATCATTACGTTGCTGCCCAAACTCTTTCCCTCTGAGACGGGTGCGGCGGCCTAGACATCGCTTTAGTGGTTATCGACGTCGTGGCGACGGAAGACACCTTATGGGCCTATTCTGTCAGCAAATGACAGCTTTTGGGCAGCGAAATGACAGGGCAGATCTCGTTCACCAGCCTAAGTGGTTGAATTTACATTAGGTTGATGACGCCTTATGGGCGGACTGACACGTGCCCCTGCGCCGATCAGTTGCGGCGCCTCCTGCGCGACTCCGTTAGCCGCCCGCGTAGCGGCGATTCCGGACAGCGCGGCCGGCGCTGACGTTCACCGAAGCTGGCTGTCCTTGCTTCCCCGCCGGTTGATCCCGGCGCCCGAGCGCCGCGCCTCGTCATCGCGCTCCGACTGGCAGGCGACGCAGGTCCGGGTTCCGGGAAGCGCCTCGCGGCGGCGCTCGGGGATGGGCTCGCCGCAATCCTCGCAATATTCGGAGCCCTCCCCCGCCGGAAGCCGCGCCCGGGCGCTCAGCACCGCATCCTTGACGGTATCGTCGATCTGGTCCTGAACGGCGCCGTCGCGCGCCCATCCGCCCGCCATGGCGAAGCTCCCGTCGATCAAAGCCTTGGCTGTAAAATGAGAAGCGGCCCCCTTCGTTCCAAGCCCCGCGTTGGGAGAATTGCTAAGGATTTTCGGGCATGTCCTTGCGCCTCAACCTTTTCGACCCCCGGGGCGGAGGCCCGGCGCCATGTTCGCTGCCATCCTGATCGAGCTCGAACTCTATTGCGAGCTCTTGAACCTCGTCGCCCATTTCGCCGGGTTCAGCGTCCGGCTCGCGGATCTGGACGACCCGAAGGAATGCCGGAGGATCGACGGCTTCGTCGCCGATCATCCCGAAGCCGAGCTCTTCCATCGCCCGGGCTGGACGAGAGCGGTCGAGCGCGGGACCGGCCAGTCGGCACGCTATCTCCTCGCCGAAGACCCGGCCGGGCGGCTCGCGGGCCTGCTTCCGCTCACCCGGATCCGCTCGCCGCTCTTCGGCTCGGCTTTGGTGTCGGCCGGCTTCGGGGTCGGCGGCGGGATCGTCGCCGCAACCGCCGCCGCGGTCGAGGCCCTGGGCGCCGCCGCCTGGTCGCTGGCGGAGCGGGAGGGCTGTCCCTCGGCCACGCTCCGGGGCGGCCGGCTTCCCGAGGGCTGGCGGCGCGAGGAGGGCGTTTATGCCGGCTTCCTCCGCGATCTGCCCGGGAGCGACGACGCCATAATGCAATCGATCCCGCGCAAGCAGCGCGCCGAGGTCCGGCGCTCGCTCAGGCTGGGGCTCGAGGTCGACCAGGGCCGCGGCGGCCAAGCGCAGGACGACCATTATCGTGTCTATGCCGAAAGCGTCCGCAACCTCGGCACTCCGGTCTTCCCGCGCACCCTGTTCGAGGCGATGGCCCGGGAATATGGCGAGGATTGCGACATCGTCACGGTCCGCTCGGAGGGCAGGCCGGTCGCGGCGGTGCTCAGCCTCTATTTCAAGGGGATCGTCCATCCTTATTGGGGCGGCGGCACCCGCGAGGCCCGAGCCCTTCGCGCCAACGACCTCCTCTATTTCTCGCTTATGCGCCGCGCTTCGGCCCGCGGCTGCACCGGCTTCGACTTCGGCCGTTCCAAGCTCGGCACCGGGGCTTATGCGTTCAAGAAGAATTGGGGCTTCGAGCCCAAGCCCCTCACCTATGCGACCAAGGGCGCCCCCCGCGAGCTCGACCCGCGCAGCCCCCGCTACCGCCTCCAGGCCGCCGCTTGGCGCCGACTGCCGCTGCCGCTGGCCAACCGCCTCGGCCCCCTCCTCGCCCGAAGCCTCGGCTGACAGACTCCCCTTCCCTTCCAGGGAGGGGAATCACAGCCGCCTGATCCGGAGCTCCGGCCTTTGCTCAAGCAGCGCGCTCATCGCCCAGACCATCGCGTCGGCCCGGTCGGGGGAGTTGGAGGAGTTCTCGAAGCCGGCATAAGTGAGCGCGCAAAGCTCGTCCTCGAGCTCGGGAAAGGCGCCGGCCAGCTTCGCCCGGCCGGTCTCGAAGCGAAGGGCGACCGGCTCGGCGCGCGCCGCCTTGCTCCCTTTGGCGTGGACCAGCTCGACCGGGAGCCTGAAATCGGCGGCGCGAAGCACGACATATTCCCCCATCGCATACGCCGTCACCGGCGCATTCCCGCCCGTCCGCCCGCCGCCCCCATTTCCACGCCCCAAGTCCATCCTGAGACTAGAACATAAATAGAACAGAGAATAAGATCCTATTTTTCAGTAGCTTGGCTTCTGAAAGTGCGACGCAATTCCGGATTTCTACTTTTCGAGCCAAAAATAATTCGCCGCGACTCGCCCGAACCACCCCTCCTCTTTGAAAGGGAGGGGCCGGGGGCGGCGCGCGCAAGCGCGTCCTCCAATCCGCCGATCCGCCGATCCGCCGATCCGATTTGAAATCCACCGCCTGCAAGCCAAAACCAACGACTTGAACCTTGGTGCCTGGCACCGAAATCGCGATTTTCCGATGTGGAGCGTGTCTTCGTGCTCAGCGGAAAAATTGGGACGGCATCCATTTCGCGCTTCCTTCCGGGCGCGCGGCCACCGGAAAATGGATAATGTCCCTATTTCCCATCGTCCAGAAGAGGCCAGCTTTATGCCGCTCTATGTCGTGACCTACGAGCATCCCGACGACGAGGGCTGGAGGCAACACGTCATGCCCCACGTCGCGTGGCTGCAGGAGCGCCTCGCGGACGGCTCTCTGCTCGCCTCCGGCCCGTTCACCGGCTCGCCCGTCAAAGCCGCCCTCCTGATCATGGCCGCGCCTGACCGCGCCGCCCTCGACGCCCTGATCGCGACCGACCCGTTCGCGGTCGAGCGCCTGATCGAGAATATGGCCGTCCGCGAATGGGACCCGATCTTCGGCGCCTTCAATGATCGGTCCTCGATGCCGAAATAAGGTGGAGGCTGGTCTCTCCGAGTGACTGTCACCAGCTCCATCTCCGCAAACCCTCGATCTCGCCGGTGGCGATGCGAGCAACCATGACGACGCGGGCCAAGACATCTGCGGGCGCTTCTCTCCGCGTGGATCTTTAGGCATTTTTTTCGATACTCTGGACCGATTGGGGACAGGTACCGGTACATGTCCCCTCTCCCTTTCGGTACAGCAGACCCCCGTCTGATCCGCCCCTGCAAGGTGGCAAGCCAGCACGGCCTGCGTGAACCAGGCCCGGTCAGCGCCGGCCTTCCGCGCGCGATGTCAGGTCGAGGGGGGCGAGGCGAATGTCGCCGGCGCTGCACGGACCCCGATCCCGGCGAACGCCCGGCGTCTTCACGCCCCGGCCGGATGGATTCCCGCTTTCGCGGGAATGACGGGGTGGGGCGACCGCGGCGGCCGGCCCCTCCCCATGCCCTCACATCTTCCAGCTCACCTTCGCGTAGAAGAAGGTGCCCGGCACGTCGTAGGTGGTCGGGTCGAGGTTGTTCAGGCCGCAGGTGAAGCAGGGCGGCGGGTCGGAATTGAACAAATTGTTGGCGCCCAGAGCGAAGCCGAAGCCGTTCCAATTCTCCGGCTCCCAGCGCAGCTGGAGGTCGGTGTAGAGGCGCGAGTTCAGATGGTTGCCGTTGGCCTCGTCGACGCCCTTGATGTAGCGGCCGGTCAGCGAGGCCGCGAAGCCGTCCTTCATCGCCCAGTCGAGCACCGCGGTCGACTTCCATTTCGGGAAGGCCTGGTCGGGGCTGCCCTGCTCGGTGCCGTCGCGGTCGATGATCGTCACTCCGTTCGTCGCGGGGACGGCAACCCGGTAATTGAACAGGAAGGTGTTGGTCCAGTAGAGGCCGAAGCGGCCGAGACCGGTCTCGCCGGTGCGGTAGTTCAAGGTGACGTCGAGGCCGTCCGTCTCGATCCCGGCAATGTTCTGGAGGAGCCCGCGGATCTGGGTCACCGCGCCCGAGGCCGAGCGGGTGATGGCGTCGCAGCTGAAGGCGTCGGCATTCTCGGCGCAGCGGCTGAGCAGGACCTTGGCGTCGATCGCCTGGATGGCGCCGTCGACCTTGATGTTGAAATAATTGGCCTCGAGGCTGAGCCTGGGCACGAAGCTCGGGCTCCAGACGGCGCCGAAGCCCCAGCTTTCCGAAGTCTCCGGATCGAGCGTGAGGCTTCCCCCGGTGATCACCGGAAGCTGCGGATTGGCCTGGACGTAGGTGCCGCCGGGCGGGACTCCGTCGGCGATGCAATTGGCGGCGACCGCGGCCGGGATGGCGCCGTTCACCGCCGAGCAGGGATCGACGATCTCCTGGTCGAAGCGCGACGGGGTTCCGAACAACTCGCCGATCGACGGCGCCCGGAAGCCTTCCGACCAGCTGCCTCGGAAGAGCAGGTCCTCGATCGGCTTCCAGTTGATCCCGGCCTTGAACGTCGTCGTCGGGCCGAAGGTCGAATAATCGGAATAGCGCGCCGCCCCGGTCAGCTCGAGGCGGTTGAAGAAGGGCCTGTCCCTGAGCAGCGGCAGCCTGAGCTCGGCATAGGCCTCGTTGACGGTGAAGCCGCCGCGGGTCGGAAGCGCCGGAATGTCGGATCCGAGGCCCTGGGCGACGATGGTGTCGGGATCGAAGCGGCCGTTCTGGTCGCGGCGCTCGACTCCGATGGCGAAGCCGATCGGGCCGCCGGGCAGGTCGAACAATTCGCCGGTCAGATTGGCGGTGAAGTCCCATTGAGTCTGAAGGCTGGAATCGTCCTGGACGAAGCTCACATAATCGAGCTGCGCCTGGGTGATCGACCCCTCCCCTCCGAAAATGTTGAACGGGACGCAGGGCGCGACGCACAGGGCGACGGGGCCGAGCGCCCGGGCGAGGTTGGCGGCGTTGACGTTGCCGAAGACCTCCTGCTCGGCCTTGTTGCGGCCGTAAGCGGCGTTGACGTCCCAATACCAGTCATGCCCGCCGACCTCGAACTTCCCGTCGAGCGTGGCGGTGGCGTAAAAGGTCTCGACCTTCTGATTGTAGCGCCGCGGCCCGCCCTCGACGACCCGGCGGCCGATGAAGGCGAGGTTTCCCGGGGCAAGGGTCACTCCGAACGGGTTGAACGGGTTGGTCGAGTGGATGGTGATCGTGTCGAGCAGATTGCCGTTGCCGGCGTCGGGGCCGACGAACAGAGGCAAAGGCGCCGCCTGGTTCTTCGAGTTGCGGCGGTTCCACACGCCCTTGAGCGACAGAGCGACGGAATCGCCGAACTCCTGCCGAAAGTTGGCGAAGACTCCATAGCGTTCGAGCGGGGTCTGGATGAAGTTGAACGGCGCGAAGTTGAAGCGATCCGGAGCGCCCGCGAACGGGCGGTAGTCCGCGACGGTCGGGTTTCGCCCGATGACCGGAGCGATCAGCGTCAAATCCTGGCCGAGCAGGATGAAACGGCCGTTGGGCGTTCCCGAGCTGCACGACCCGTCGCAAGCCGTGGTGCCCGGAGTCGGAAAGAGCGAAATCTCCCGGTCGGCCGAGCTGATCCCGCCCTGCTTCACCCAATTGCCGCCGACGACGAGGCTGGTGGCACCGTCATTGGCGGAGAGGCCGTAGCTGGCCTGGAGGTTGCGGGTGAAGCCGTCGCCTTCCTGGTTCAACCCGAGCTGGGCGGAGAGTTGGAGCCCGTCCTGCTTCTTCTTGCTGATGATGTTGACCACGCCGGCGATGGCGTCGGAGCCGTAGATGGCGGAAGCGCCGTCCTGGAGCACCTCGATCCGCTCGATCATGCTTTCCGGAATCGAGTTGAGGTCGGTGGCTCCGGGCACTCCGCTCGCCGAGGCGCCGTTGACGTAGCGAATGCCGTCGACCAGCACGAGCACCCGCTTCGAGCCGAGATATCTGAGGTCGACCTCGGCCGAGCCGGCGCCGACTCCGCCGCCGTCGGGCGGGTTGCCGAAATTCCCTGAATTGTTGAACCGGCTGTTGAGCGCTCCGCCCGAGCTCGGCAAGCGCTGGAGGACGTCGGCCGCCGAGGTGAGGCCGGTGCGGGCGATGTCGGCCTCGTCGAGGAAGGTGACCGGCTGGTCCTGGTCGAGCGGGTTGCGGCGGATTCGCGAGCCGGTGATGATGATCGTCTCGTCGTTCTGCGCGGCGGCGGTCGAGGCGTTCTCGGTCGGCTCGTCGGGCGCGGTCGTCGAGGGCTGGGCGGCGGCGGGCGTGGCGGCCAGGGCCATTGCCAAAGCGAGCGAGGCGCCCCCGAGGCGAAGCATGCGGTTCGATCCGGCCATCTCGACTTCCCACGGGCGCCGGCCGCGACCTTCGCGGAGCTTCGGCCCCCACGGGAAGAGTAACGCCGATTGGGCCCATGACGGGAGTGGATTCGCCTCCGTTACGGACGTTTTGATCTGGATCGTTGCGCGCGGGAGACAGTTCGCCCCGGCTGCGCCACGCTCCGCCGAACCGGATGGCGAGAAGTCGGCCTTCGTGGGTTGATCCGGCATCGCCGCGCGGAAGTCGCGGCCTCGGCGCCCGTACGGCCCCCGCACGGCCGGCGCCCCGAACCTTGTAACCAGTGGAGTAATGGCAATGAGAACCGCCGCTTTCGCGATCGCTCTCCTTTTGAGCGGCGCGGCCTTCGCGCAGACCAGTACGACGACGACCCAGCCCGACGTCGACGCCCATGTCGGCACCCAGCCCGACGGCGACCCCGATGTGGATCTCGACGTCGATCTCGGCACCAGGTCGAAGACCACGACCCAGAATGCCGACGGCACCGTCACCACGACCAGCACCAGCACCACCGACGGCGCCAGCGACGGCGCAATGACTACGGACACGATGACGACGGACTCGACGACGAACTCGATGACGACCGGAACCACGACGGTCGCGGCCAACGTCACCCCGCCGATGAACCCTCTCGTCCAGCCGAGCAACGCCGCGCCGGAGCGCGACGCCCGCGGCATCGCGGTGATCTCCGACCCGGCCGTCGTCCCCGCCGGCTTCAACGGCACCACCGGCAGCGGCGTCGGCGGTCCGATGGTCGACCCCGCTACCGGCGCGACCATGACCGGCGCGGAAACGTCCCACCCCGCCTGCACTCGGACCGTGACGGACAATTGCGTCCAGACCTACGAGAGAGGCCGCGGGCGCTAACTGAAAGCAACCCGGTGGCGGCGCCCGCAGTCCCCTCTCCCGCTTTCCGCGGGAGAGGGGCTTTTCAAGGCGCAGGCGTAGAGTCCCCCAGGCAGGCGGCGAAGCCCGCTGGCAGCATTTCGGTCTGCGCGCAGGCATAGACTCGCGCATCGCCGTCCGTGATCGGCGACTTGGCTCCGCTCGCATAATATTGGCCGTAAGAAATACGCGCCGGACCGCCGGTTCGGATGGCCCCCGACAAAGCGGCGAGGTTCGCCGCCGAATAGGCCGGATAGCCATAAGCCTGCGAAAAAATATATTCGCGCCGCCAGGCGCCGCCCTGAAGCGCATAGGCCGTATAATCGAGCGGCCTCGAGTCCGCCCGATCGTAGCGCATCACCGCGAAGGAGGGGTTGTTGCCGAAGAGCGGGGTCACGCTCGGCGTGATCCGGATCGGCAGGGCGGCTCCGGACGTCGCCGGGACCAGACGGAAATCGTCCATATGGGTATGGCCGGCATAGCCGGCGATCAGCACTGGCGCATAGGCCTGGACGAGCTCCAGGAAGCGGTCGCGATAGGTGTCGACCCAGAACGGCGCCGGCTTCGCCGCGGTGGATTCATAAGGGTTGAAGCCGGGCGGGATATGCATGACCAGGCTGACGGTGCGACCGCCCAGGCGAGCCCGGAACAATTGCCATTCGAGCCAGGCCAGTTGCGCGGAGCCCGGATCTCCGCCGGTAACGCCGCATGCATCCTTGTAGCGGGTCGACCAGTAGACGCTGTCGAGGACGAGGAAGAGATGGTTCGCGACCTTCGGGTGGGCAATTGCGTAATTGCCGCCCGCGGCGAAGTCGCTCGCCGCCTGCGGGTCGGCGGCGACCGACGGCAGCGAGCCCGCGATTGCCGCCAGCAAAGGCGAACCCGGCCGCGGCTGGTAGTCGCCGCAATCATTGTCGTTATTGCCGAGCGCCTCGATCAGCGGCGCGCCTCGAAACCGGCGCTCGATCGCCCGGTTGACGTAAGTCACCGTCTTCGCCGCGAAAGCCTGCAGCTTCTCCTTGTCGCCGCCGCCATATTTTCGCGAACGTGGTTTCGAAATCGTGGCGCAGCAAATCCCCGGTGACGAGCACGAAATCATAGCCGCCGCGCCCGCCCACCGCCTCGGCCTGCCGAAGCGTCGACTCGAACAAGGCGTAATTGGTGTCGCTCCCCGCCCCGACCGGCGGCGCCGGCTTCGAGGCCGCGAAGATCGCCGGCCAGTCCCGCGCTTCGGCCTCGATCAGGCGCGGGACAATCGCGGCGTCGGCGAACGGATCGAAATGCACATCGCTGAGCGCGAGGAACTGCCCGGAGGGAGCCGGGAGCGGCGCCGCGGCGGCGAGCAGCAGCATGAGCGGGGCAAGCACAGCCGCGCGCCGCCGACAGCGGGCGCTCCATAGGGCGGAAATGGTCGAAAGAATCATGGTCACGTCGTAGCAGAAATCCAGCCGAGACGCGCGTCTCACCACAGCCGCCACCCTGAAATCGTTTCAGGGTTCAGCCCGTCGCCAGCCCGAGGTCCGGGTCCGTGTCGAGCGCTTCCGCTTGACCCCCGGCGTCCCAGTGTCGTTTTTGAGAGGGAAGGCGCAACGGCACAAAGGCGCGACGTAGTGAGCCTCGTTTTTCTAGGTCGCGCCTTTGTGCCGTTGCGCCTTCCCTCAAAAAATCCAGGGCCTGCGGCCGTCGAGGAGGGGCGCACGATGCGTTGCCGCCAGCTCAGGTCGCGGCGGAGGGCTGGATGCTGAAACCCGTTCAGGATGACAGTCTTATCTGATCCGCCTCGGCAATTTCCCCATGGCCGCCGCCTCGCCCCATGCTATCGCTCCCCCCTGGTCGTTGCAGCTGGGGCGCTTGCGGGGATGGCAATCGATATCGCGGCCGAAAGCCTGCCCGCCAAGCGCTTCCGGCTGAGGCTGCCTCAGCGCGTGCCCGATTTCGGGCCTCGCGGCTTCCTCCTGTTCCGGCTGATCTGGTTCGCCGCCTTCGCGCTCGCCGTGATCGGCCCGGTCGCCGGCACCTGGCAGCGCTTCTCCGAGGCGGGGCGCAACAGTGGGCTCGTCGCCGGCAGCCGCGCCGGGGTCGCTCTGGCCCAGCACGACCTGACCCGGATCCGGTTCCCGGTCGGCTCCGCCGCCAACGCCGCCGGAATCCGTCCCGGCGACGACATCGTCGCGATCGACACCCTGCCGGTCTCGGGGCAAGTGGCGATGCCGGGCTCGCCCGGGGCGCCGGAGGGGATCGGGACCGAGACCGACCAGCTCCTGTTCAACGACCTTCTGAACGGGACCGAGGACCGCGACGTCCTGCTTCGTCTGCGCGCCCCGGACGGGCGGACTCGCGACGTCGCCCTTCGCACCGGCGAGGTCCATGTCGAGCAGGCCTCGAGCGCGCTGGGCGTGCCGCCCAGGCTGCTCAGCTTCATCGACCTCATCCACCTGCTCACCTACCCCTTCCTGCTCATCTCCGCCTGGCTGCTCTACAAGCGCAAGCGCACCGACGTGGTCAGCTCGGTGGTCTCGCTCGCCATCCTCCTGACCATGGCGACCGAGCAGCCGTCGGCGACCTTCCTCGCCCTGGTCGTCGGACTGCCCGAAGGGGCCCACCGGGCGCTCTACGATCTTGCCAATATCTGCCTGATCGGGGGCATATTGCTCTTCCCGCACGGCCGGCTCTCGCCCCGGATCACCGTCGCGATCCTCGCCGCTTTGCCTTTGCTCCTGCTCCTCGAGGGGGATTTCTACCGGGCGATGCTGATCGCCGCGATGGCGGCGTCGGTCCTGCTCTTCCTGTGGCGGCTGAGGAGCGCTTCGGGAGACGAGCGCCAGCAGCTCAAATGGGCGGTGTTCGGCTTTTCCGGCTACGCTTTCTTCCTCGGAGTCTCGATCACCGCCGACATGCTCAAGGCCGGAGCGCCGAGCCTTGCCCAGCAGCTCGCGCTCGAGGTCGCCGCCGGCTTCGCCTTCGGCCTCGCCTTCCTCCTGCTCCAGGCCGGCCTGCTCGTCGCCCTGCTCCGCTACCGGCTCTACGACGCCGAGGTGGCGATCAGCCGGTCGGCTTCTTTCGCCCTCATCGCCCTGATCCTGGCGGCGGTGTTCGCGGCGACGATGGAGGGGGTGAAGGAAATCATTCTCCGCTTCTTCGGCCGCGACGCCGGCTCGATCGCCCCGATCGTCGGCGCCGCTCTGTCGACGGCGATGGTCAGCCCCGTCTACGAGCGAGTCCAGGGCTGGGCCGAGCGCCGCTTTCACCGAAAGCTCGCGGAGATGCGCCGCGACCTGCCCGACTGCCTTCGCGACCTCAGGCATTTCGCGACCCTGCCCGAGCTGGTCGAGGAGATTCTCGAACGCATTTCGGCGGGCGTACGCTCGGCCCGGCTCGCCCTCGTCCTCGACGGCAAGGTCGCCGGGAGCCGGGGCACCGGCGACAAGGAGGTCGAGGCGTGGCTCCAGGCGACGGCGCTCGATCCCTCCTGCGCGTCAGGGGTCGAGACCGGTGATGCCTTCTTCCCGCTCCGCCGCCCGCTCAGCCTCGACGACGGCACCTGCCTGGGCTGGATCCTGCTCGGCCCCCATCCCGACCGCTCGCGGCTGAGCACGGCCGAGCTCGACGCGCTCGACGAGCTCGCCGGGCCGGTGGCGCGCGCGATCCGGGTCGTGCTCGCGCGCCAGGCAAGGGAGCGCGAGCTCGCCGATACCCTGGCGCGGCAGCAGCGGCAGATCGACGCTCTCGCCTCCCGCCTCGCCGCCGGTCCGGCCGGTAACAATTGAAACCGATGGGAGCGCGCCCGGGCATCGACCTGCAACAAGGCTGGATTAACCGCCTCGGGAAGCGTTATTCTCTCAAGTCCGGGATGGAAGGTGGATCGATGCAAAATTTCGCGAGTTTGGCGATTAGGGCGGCCGCCGCGGCGGCCCTGCTGGCGGCTCCGGCCGCCTTGACGGCGACCCCGCTCGTCGTCCGCTCCGCCGGGCCGTCCGCCAAATCCTATCCGCCGGGCCGAGCCGTCGGCGAGAACACGCCGGTGGTGCTCAAGGCCGGCGACGTCGTGACGGTGCTCGCCCCTTCCGGCGCCCGCACCCTGCGCGGGCCGGGCACGTTCAAGGTCGCCGGCGGCGGCGGCGCTCCGGCGTTCAACGCCCGAGCGCGGTTCAGCGCGATGCGCGGCCCCGAAGTGCCGCCGTCGCCGGGCCTGTGGGACGTCGACGTGTCGAAGAGCGGCAACGTCTGCTTCGCCGAGGCCGGCCAGGTCCTGCTCTGGCGTCCCGCCGGCGCCGCCGAGGCGACCCTCCAGGTCACTCCCGCCGCCGGTGCCGGCCAGCCGGTCGCCTGGCCCGCGGGCCGGCTGGTGCAGCGCTGGCCGCAGCAGCTGCCGATCGCCGACGGCGCCGAATATTCGCTGAAATGGGCCGGCGCCGGCGCTCCGACCCGGCTCAGGTTCAAGACCCTGGCCGCGGTCGGCGACGACCCCATTTTGCTTGCCAAGGCGCTGATCGACAATGGCTGCGACGCCCAGCTCGACCTGCTGATCCGGAACGCGCCAACGGAGTGATGTCGGCTGCGCGCTCCACGACACGCGATCGGACTGGAGTAGAGGCCGGTTGTTTCGTCACGGAAGCGCCCGACCCCACCCTGAGACTCGGTCCAGAGCGGATTACCCGAGGCTATCCGGCGCTTCCCCATCACCGGCGGCCTTGGCTTCCAGCAACGCCGCTTCCGCGTCGATCGCATCGGCGAGCTCGAGAAGCGTTCGGGACACGCCCGACGAAAAGCCGCTGGACGCCTCGCGAAGGCTTTGCGCCCGAGCGCGCATCGCGTCGGCCTGGATCTTCCGGATTTCCATAGATGCGACCTCGACCGGACGAAGACGACTAGTGATACGATAATCGATCATCTGCAAGTATATTTCAGTTTTCTAATGGCACCAAGCGCCGCGTATCGAACGGCGCCCAGGCTAAACTGGCGTGCACAGTGCGAATTGGTGCTCCGCTTTCCGTTTAAAAACCCGGGACAGTATACATTTTCTGTCGATCTGTGGAGGCCGAGGGATCTCGGCCCGTGACAAATGTATATTATCCCTGTTTTCTCCCTGCTTTCCTCCCGCGCCAGCGCGAATCCTCCTTTCTACGTTGTGCCTTCGTGCCTTCCCTCAAACCGGGGTGCCGCGGAGTCCGATTGGCACGAGTGGGAGCGCATGACCGAGTGCAAGGCCGAGGCAAGGACCGGCGCATCCAGCGTTTTCCTCCAGACGAGGGGCCTTACTTTTTGAAAGACGGCACGAAGGCGCAATGTAGAAAAAAGAATTGGCGGCCGCTTTGCGACAGGCAGACACAGCTGGTGTGTTGCATAGGCTAACACTCTCATGCTACCCCGCCGGCATGGCCAATGAAATTGAGATCGCGCCCGACAGGGCCCGGGCCGTCGCTTTCCGGGAGGAACCGGTGCGGCCGTTCGCCGCCATGGCCGAGCCGGCGCCCTCGCCGGTGCTGGAGCGCCTGCACGCCCTCGTCCGGCGCGGCTACACGGCCGAGATCGGCGCCTCCGCCAATCCCGACCGGCTGGTGCTTCGCCATCTCGGCCTCGCCCCCGATCTGGTCCTTCACGCCAATGGCGACGTCGAGGGCCTGGATGCCCGCCGCCCGCGCTACAAGCGCGACATCGACCCGCCCGCCGCGATCGGCGCGGTCACCGACGCCGACCATCTTCGCTTCATGCGTTTCCTCGACACCGTTCCGCCCGTCACCTTCTGGCACCGCAATCGTCCCTGGCGGAAGAAATACCTCTACCTCCCCGCCGTCCTGATCATCGTCTGGCTGGCCTGCGTGATGCTGACGGCGATCCTCTTCAGCAACTGAGGATCTTGTCGGCGACAAGCGCGGCCGCACAGCCGATCGCCCGTTGCTGTCTCTCGAAGAATGAAGTGTCACCGCCTCGGAAGAAAGGCGCGAGAGGCGCCGGTGCGGAGGGAGCGGGACCGGGCGGCGCTTCCTGACATGAATCAAGGACTCGGCGCCCAAAGGGATTATGTTAGTCCGGCCGTGCCCTTATACTTCTTCCATCTCTACAACGACATCGTCTCGATGGACGAGGAGGGAATTGACCTGCCCGATCTCGAGGCGGCGCGCGCCAACGGCATCCGGGAGGCCCGGGAGATGATGCTGGAGACGGTGGCGGAGGGCCGGATCAACCTCTCGCACCGGATCGACATCGCCGACGAGAGTGGCGCCGTCGTCGACAGCGTCACCTTCGGCGACGCGGTCACGGTCGAAGGCTAGCGCTTCCTCCGGACGCAGCCCCTCAACCGCCCTCGCCCACCGCCGGGAAGCTGAGATAGGCGAGCCGACGCATCTCGCGGCGCCCCCGCACCACCGTGTCGAGGATCAGCCCGACCCCGAAGCTCAGGAAGGCGACGACCATCAGTCCGGTGACGAGGATCGCCGTCGGGAAGCGCGGCACCAGGCCGGTCTCGACATAGGTGAGGATCAGCGGCGCGGCGAGGACCAGTCCGAGCCCGGCGAAGAAGGCCGCGAAGCCGCCGTAGAAGAGGACCGGCCGCTCGATCCTGAACAGATGGAGGATGGTGCGCATGATCCGCCAGCCGTCGCGATAGGTGCTCAACTTGGATACCGAGCCTTCCGGGCGGGCGCCGTAGGCGGTGACCATTTCGGCGACCGGCATCGCCAGTTCGAGCGCGTGGACGCTGATCTCGGTCTCGGTCTCGAAGCCCCGCGACAGGGCCGGGAAGCTCTTGACGAAGCGGCGCGAGAAGACCCGGTAGCCCGAGAAGATGTCGGTGAAGCTCCGGCCGAACAGCCCGGCGAGGATCCCGGTGAACAGCCGGTTGCCGAGCCGGTGGCCGCGCCTGTACGCCTCCTCGACCTCCGACTTGCGGGCGCCGACGACCATGTCGAGCCGCTCGTCGACGAGCCGGCCGACCAGCTCGGGGGCGGCAGAGGCGTCGTAGGTGGAATTGCCGTCGGCCATGACGTAGACGTCCGCCTCGATGTCGGCGAACATCCGGCGTACGACATGGCCCTTGCCCTGCATCCGTTCCTCGCGGACGATCGCCCCGGCGGCCGCCGCGACCTCGCGGGTCCGGTCCTGGCTGTTATTGTCGTAGACGTAGAGCCGGGCCGACGGCAGCGCCGTCCGGAAAGCCGCTATCGTCTGGGCGATCGCCGCCTCCTCGTTGTAGCAAGGGAGGAGGATTGCGATTCGAAGCTGCGACTGATCCACCGGCGCTCGACCCCCCACCGTTCGGCCTGAGCCTGTCGAAGGCCCTCTATTGGGTTAAGGAGAGGGCTTCGACAAGCTCAGCCCGAACGGATCAAGCATCCTTTTTCCTGGCGCGCGGCTTCTTGGCGGGCGGAACCTCGGCCGGGGCCTCCTCGGCGGCGGGTTCGGCCTTCTTCGCCTTGGCCTTCTTCGCGGGCTTGGCTTCAGCCTCGACCTCCTCCGGGGGAGCGGCTTCGGCCTTGGCCTTCTTCGCGGCGGGCTTCTTCTTCGCTTTGGGCGCGTGGTCGTGATCGCAATCCGGGCCGTGGACATGGCCGGCGTCGGTCGAACTCGATCTCCGCCTGCAGCGCCTCGCGGCTCACCGTCCGCTCGCTGATCTCCGCCTTGCCAAAGAGGAAATCTACCACTTTGTCTTCGAAGAGCGGCGCCCTGAGCTGCGCGGCCGCCATCGGCTCGTTGCGGACGTACTCGACGAACTTCTGTCGATCTTCGGGGCGGTATTGCTGGGCCGCCTGCAT
Organism: uncultured Alphaproteobacteria bacterium; assembly: GCA_963850005.1. Taxonomy (GTDB): domain Bacteria; phylum Pseudomonadota; class Alphaproteobacteria; order Sphingomonadales; family Sphingomonadaceae; genus Allosphingosinicella. The sequence continues at coordinate 351,241 of CAWKJG010000001.1, read as the reverse complement.
GATCAGCTGGTTCATCTCATTCTCGTTGATCAGGATCGAATTGCGGGTGCCGATCTCGGAGAGAAGCAGGCCGAGCCGAACCCGGCGCTCGGCGATCGCGCGATATTCCGCGCGCTCGCTCTCCATCTCGGCCCGGGCCGCCGCGGGATCCTCCTCCTGGACCGCTTCCTGCTCGAGCTGCTGCCAGATCTGGCCGAACTCGGCCTCGACCATCGACGGCGGCACCTCGAAATCATGCGCCTCGGCGAGCTGGTCGAGAAGACGGCGCTTCATATGGGTGCGGGTAAGGCCGCCCAGCTCCTGCTCGACCTGGCCCTTCATCAGCTCGCGAAGCTGGTCGATGCCCTCGAGGCCCATCGACTGGGCGAAGCTGTCGTCCATCTCCGTCGCCCGCGGCTTCTGGACCTCGCCGACGGTGACTTCGAACACCGCCGCGCGCCCCTTCAGATAGGCGACCGGATATTCCTGGGGAAAGGTGACGTTGAGCGTGCGCTGCTCGTTCGCTTTGGCGCCGACGAGCTGGTCCTCGAAGCCGGGGATGAGCCGGCCCGAGCCGAGCTCGACCCGCATCGATTCGCCCTTGCCGCCTTCGAACGGCTCGCCGTCGACTTTTCCCTCATAGTCGATGACGACGAGGTCGCCTTGCTCCGCCGCCGTGTTGGCCGGCGCCGGCTCGAAGCTCTTCTGGCCCTCGACGAGCCGGGCGATCGCCATATCCACCTCCTCGGCGCTGGGCTCGACGAGCAGCCGCTCGAGCTTCAGGTCGTCGATCTTCGGCGCCGGAACTTCGGGCAGGGTCTCGAGCTCGACCTTGATGACCGCGTCCTTGCCGGGGCCGCCTTCCTCGAGCTCGACCTGGGGCTGCATCGCCGGGCGCAGTTTCTGCTCGGCGATCAGCTGCTGGACGCCTTCCTGGACGGCGCTGTTGAGCGCTTCCTGCTCGAGCGCCGGCCCGTGCATCTTGCGCACCAGATTGGCGGGGACCTTGCCGGGCCGGAAGCCGGGCATTCGGATCTGCGGAGCGACCTTCTTCAGCTCGGCGTCGACGCGGGCGTCGATGTCCTTCGCGGCAATGGTGATCCGGTAGGCGCGCTTGAGGCCCTGGTTCAACGTCTCGACGGTCTGCATGTTGGAAGCTCTTACCTTCTCGCGGGAATGCGGCTTTGGCGATTTTAAGGCCTGGCGGGACTGGTGCGGGCGAAGGGACTCGAACCCCCACATCTTTCGATACCAGGACCTAAACCTGGCGCGTCTACCAGTTCCGCCACGCCCGCCGGGCCGCCGATCGCGCGGGGATATAGCAGGCGTGACGCTGGGGGCAAGGGCGGTGGCGGTGAGCGGAAGGTGCGCGCAATGACGGCAATAGTCACGGGACTGTCGCCCAGCGCCTTCGTCGGCGATCTCGACGCCGGTTCCCGGCGGCCGGCAATTGCGCCTTTTCGAGCGCGCCTCCTTTGCTAATATGACAGGGCAACAGGGGGAGCACCGGCATGGTCGGGATTTTACGCGGGGCGGCGCCGATCGTCGCCGCCTTTCTCGTTTCGGGCTGTGCGGGGAACTCGCTGCCGGCGGTTCAGGGGTTCACCCGGCCGGACCCCGCCGAATGCCCGCCGGCCAGGATCTGCAAGACGGTCCATGTGCTTCATGCCTTCGCGGACGCGAACGGTACCCTCTACCCGTCCGGGTGGAGCGACCGGATCGCGGCCGGCCGGATCCGGCGGGCCCACAGCCTTTACAATGCCACCCCGCCCGGATCGTCCGAGCGAAGCTTCATCGCGCAGGGCGAGGAGAAGGTGCTTGCGGAGATCGCCGCCTTGCAGGGTGCGGGCGGACGCATCTTCATCCTGGTTCATGGCTATAACAACAAGGTTGGAGACGCGGACGACGCTTTCGACCCGCTGGAGGCGAAGCTCGACGTCCGGCCCCAGGACCGGATCATCCGCTTCTATTGGGACGGGCTGACCGGAAAGGGAGTTGGAGCCGCGCACGTCTGGTTCCGGGCGGTTGCCAACAGCCAGCTTGTCGGCTCCCGCGCGCTGAGGCGCATCCTCAATCAATTCCAGGACCGCGACATATATCTGATCGGCCACAGCCGCGGCACCTCGGTGATCCTGAGCGCTCTGGGCAACCCGGTCTACGATCCCAAATTCCTTCGGAAGACGACCCGGCTTGCGGAGCGATGGGGCTTCGACCCCGAGGCCTTCGTCCACCCGCCGGCGCTTCAGCTGAACCGCAACCGTATCCGGATCCTCGTCGCTGCGCCCGCCGTGGACCGAATCGACTTTTGCAGCGCGGACGCGCAGCCGCTCGTCACGAAGTGGGGATTGCTCTGTCCCCCCGAGCACCTGCGCCCTCTCCCGGTCGAGAGCTTCCGCTATACGATCAACACCAAAGACCCGGTCCTGAACAAGTTCGTCGGCCTGTCCGCATACTTCAATCCGACCGGGCTCGGGCTGGGCAAGGAAGGCGGTACACCGCTGCTGCGTTGCCACTACAAGCCGAGGATGCGGGCCCATATCGTGCCTCCGAAGCGCGTTCACACCTTCAAATGGTATATAGCCCAGGGCGCCTTCGACGGGATGCTCGCCGCCGAAGGGATAGGAACGAGCGCCGATCCGACGGGCCCACCGGATGGAGTTGGTTGCTAGAAGGGTAATCGTGGCGCCAACCCCCGCCCGCGGCGGCATCACGATGATGTGAGTCGGAGCGGAACGTAAAAGGGGCCGGCGCTTTCATCGCGGCAGCGGCAAGGAGGGCCAAGATGCGCTATCGAAAGCTCGGATCGAGCGACCTGGAAGTTTCGGAAATCTCGCTGGGGTCGTGGCTGACCTTCGGGGTGGGCGTGGAGCGCGACCGCGCCGCCGCGGTGGTCGACTCGGCTTTCGAGCTCGGGGTCAACTTCATCGACACCGCCAACATCTACGGGCGCGGCGCCGCTGAGACGTTCCTAGGCGAGACGCTCGAGGGACGGCCGCGCGACTCCTACGTGCTGGCGACGAAATTGTTCTGGCCGATGACGGAGACCGACCGGGGCCTGTCGCGGGCGCAGGTCGAAAAGCAGCTCGACGCGTCGCTGAAGCGCCTTCGCACCGATTATATCGATCTCTACCAATGCCATCGCTTCGACGAGGAAACGCCGCTCGAGGAGACGATGGCGGCGCTCACCGAAGCGGTGCGCTCGGGCAAGGTGCGCTATATCGGCTTCTCGGAATGGCCGGCGGACAAGATCAAGGCCGCCGTCGAGATGGAAGGAGTCGAGAGGTTCGTCTCCAGCCAGCCGCAATATTCCCTGCTCTGGCGCGAGCCGGAGGCGGAGGTGATCCCGCTCAGCGCGGCCAATGGCATTTCGCAGATCGTCTGGTCCCCGCTCGCCCAGGGCGTGCTCACCGGCAAGTACAAGCCGGGCAGCCCGCCGCCGGGCGACAGCCGGGCGACCAGCGAGGACATGGGCGGCTGGATGGAGCGGCTGCTCCGCGAGCCGGTCCTGGAGGCTGTGCAGCGGCTGAAGCCGCTCGCCGACGAGGCCGGCCTCAGCCTCGCCCAATTCGCCCTCGCCTGGGTGCTGAGGGAGCCCAACGTCGCCTCGGCCATCGTCGGCGCCTCGCGGCCCGAGCAGCTGGCGGAAAATGCGGCGGCTTCGGGGGCGAAGGTCGATCCGGCGCTGTTCGCTCGGGCAGAGGAGATCGCGGCGCAGGCGCGGCGGTAAACCGTCATTGCGAGCGAAGCGAAGCAATCCAGTGGGCGTCGGACGAAGCGCTGGATTGCTTCGTCGCTTCGCTCCTCGCAGTAACGGCATTCACCCTCGCAGCCGGGCGCTGGCCACGATCCGCTCGAATTCCGGCAGGCCGGCCTCGAAATAGTGCATCCGCGCCGCGTCGAAGAGAGCGAGGTAGAAGCGGCCGTCGACGATCGCCCTGCCCTTGCGCTCGACCGGCCGGATACGGATGAATCTATACCTGCGGCGCGAGGTATCTTAAAAGACATCGCTTGATGAGGCGAAGTCGGATGGGCGACACTTCTGAGGATCTCGACCAATTGCTCCTCGCCATTGGCAACTCGCTGCATCGTGGCGAAGCCAGCGAGGACCAGGCCCTGGCCTACCTCCGACAGGAATCTATTTGCCGGCGACTGGATGGGGAGAACATCAAGATACTCATCCGTGGCGCGTTCATGTTCTCATTGTTCGGTAATGACGGCGAGTCGTTTTACGGCGCCTTGGCCGCCTATTTGGCCGCCTCGTGCATGGCCGATCCGACGATCAAATTCTCCCTGGAGGTCGGCGTGGGAAATGGACGCGCCTGCGCCGCTTTCTGTATGTACTGCCTAAGGGCGAACGGCACCAGTGGCACGCAGGTGGTGCGCTGCACCATCGACTCGCTGGAGGGCCTGAAGAAAGAGGACGATCTCAAAGGTTATGTCGAGGCCCTTCTAATGATTGCGGAGGTGGCGGAGGAAGCGGAGCAGTTCGGACTTGCCTCCGCCTATTACCTTGTTGCGGCCGACCAATTCGCCTCGATCGCCGACCCGGCGGAATTTTTCGGACTTCACAGCAGTCAGGACATAGTCCGCCTGGACTGCAAGGAAATATTCCAGTTTCAGCCGGGGCGCGGGGCGGTGCCTCCGCCGATCGCGTGGGAAGAGACCGCCTTAGCGCAAAGCTATTGCCTCTGTTCGGCTACCAGGAATTTGCTGCTGGCGGGACACTCTGCCCAGGCCGCCGAGGCGTGCGAACAGGCGCAGGCGATCCTGTCGAAGGCAAGTGAACGTGGAGACGCGCGTGGCGAACTCTCGAGCTACATCTCGAAATTGCGGTCCGCGATCCAGACGCAGTCCCCGTGAACTCGCACATGGACATTCGATCTCATTCGTACCGGACGGTCGCCGCGACCCGAACATGGAGAATCGTCGGACATGACTGAGCCGCTGCAAGGCGTCATATTCGATTACACGACGATTGTCGGTGCAGCCAATGTGATCTCGGCCGAAGGCGTCGTTTATCCTGGGTCGACCCGCAATCCGTATGAAGCTCTGCTTCAAGGCCGTCCGACCTCGCCCGACGCGCCGATGTGGCTTGAAGTGGCAGCCCTGAGCGATGTCGTTGAATCCATCGTGATCCACGACAAGTTGTTGCTGCTCGGAATAGGCCAGGGCGATCGCAATTTCGAAAGCGGCCGATACTCGTCTGATATCTCGGGCTTCGTTAGTCTGCTTGACCGCGGCGGAGCCACCGAACGTGTGCACTTAGATACGGAGCTTGAACGATATTGCGACGACCTGCTCACCACCATCGCCGACAATCAGGAGTTTCTGTTGGCGCTTATCGAGACCTACTTCGCGCTACTGAAACAACCCGTCTACGAACAGATTCCGGACCTGTTCTCCCATAGCCAGACCGTTTACAAGTTTGATGGAGAAGCCGTGTGGCAGCGGCTCGAGCAGAGGCTCGAGCAGAGGCTTCCTCTAAGCAAGTTCACTCGGCAATTCCAAAAAGCGGCGCTTCGCTCGGGGTTCGAGCCGAGCCTGCGGTGGACGAGCCATTATTATCCCGCCGAGATATTGTCATTCCTGATCCGGGGCATAGTCTACGATTCCCTCGCCTATCACCATGCCTGCCCCTATCATCCCCACTCTGCCCGTGCCCCGGTCGTGATGGCGAGCGGGCTGTGGGCCGGTACGGCGGCGAGCGACCTTGCCGGCATCACCATCGACTACGTCAAGAAGGTACGAAAATCGGTCGTGACCCAGGCGAATGCGAGGCTCGACGCCACGATCTTCGACGTCTCGCTTCCTCCCATCTTCGCCACCGTGCTGAAGCAGGCGCAGCGCCCGCGGGACATTCTTCCAATCGCGCTCGGAATGCGCGACACGCGCAGCGCACGGGCCTATCGCGACTGGCTTCGAATGATCGGCTCCGGCGAGGGCGGAAATGACTTGGTCAAGGCGACCTCGCAGCTCGAGTCTCTTGGAGAGAATCTCGCCTTGGAATTGGGCCTCGCGCACGAAGAAATAGACGTCAAACTCGGCATCGTGAGCATGAAGAGGCGGCTGCCCTCATGGCTGCACCGCGAGATGCCGTCGCTTGGCCGCCCCCATGTCCAGTTTCTGCGCAACCTGGCGAGAGACGCCATCGCCGCCGTGAGTCTGGAGAAGCAGCTTATCCGAGTGTTTCGGCAATAAACGCCATCCCCGGCCGCCCTGTCGCCCATCCGGCCGCGCTAGCCCGGCCTTTTCCGCCCCAGCCTCGGCGCCAGCATTCCGGTGCGGGCGCGATAGGCGCGGTAATCCTCGCCGAAGGTCGTGATCAGGTCGCGTTCCTCATAGGCGATCCCGATCAGCATGTAGATCGAGACTCCGAGCGCGAGGAGGAGGTGGCCGGCGCTCATCTGCGGAGTCGCCCAGAAAGCGAGGAAGAAGCCGCTGTAGAGCGGGTGGCGGACGTGGCGGTAGAACCAGGGCGTGCGAAGCACCGGCGGCGCGGGCTCGGCGCCGCCGCGGGCGTGGCCCCAGGCCTGGGCGAGGCCGAACAGCTCGAAATGGCTGATCAGGAAGGTCGAGGCGAGGACGATCAGCCAGCCGAGACCGAACAGGGCCCAGAGGATGGCGGCTCCGGGCCCGTTCTCGACGCTCCACACGATGCCGGGGATCGGCCTCCACATCGCGAAGAGCAGGATGAGGACGAGGCTGGCGGCGACCACGTAGACGCTTCGCTCGAGCGACTTGGGGACGATCCGGGTCCAGGCGCGCTTGAAACCGGAGCGGGCCATGACGCTGTGCTGGAGCCCGAACAAGGCGATCAGCGCCAGGTCGACGATCGCGGCCAGGAGAAGCGGCCCGGTCTCGCCGCCGCGGTCGACCGTGACCGGAACCCAGGGCAGGTCGCCGACGAAGGCGATCAGGTAAAGGAAGGTGGCGAAGAACAGCACGTAGGCGGCGAGCGCGAACAGCAGAAAGAGGATCCGAGCCATGCGTCCCTCCCGGGCAATGGGCCGATTCCGCTTGTAGCAAAGTTTCGGGAGCGTTTCGAGGACCGACCGTCATTGCGAGGAGCAAGGCGACGAAGCAATCCAGCCACGGAGCCTGTCGCGATCGCGGTACTGGATTGCTTCGCTCCGCTCGCAATGACGGCGAGGTGGCGCGTTGACAGCGCAGGCTCCGGAGGTGACGAAGGGTCATGACCCTCATCCTCCATTATCACCCCTTCTCCTCCTTCTGCCAGAAGGTGCTGGTCGCCCTCTACGAACGCGAAGTGCCGTTCGAGCGCGCGGTGGTCGACCTCGGCGATGCCGGGCAGAAAGCGGCGCTGGAGCGGCTCTGGCCGATGGGCAAGTTCCCGGTGCTTCGCGACGAGGCTCGGGGCGTGACGGTGCCGGAATCGAGCCTGATCGTCGAATATCTCGACCGGGTGAATCCCGAAGCCCCGCCGCTGGTGCCGGTCGATCCGGACTCGGCGCTGAAGGCGCATCTGTGGGACCGCTTCTTCGACAATTATATCGAGCTGCCGCTGCAAAAGGTGGTGGGCGACCGTTTCAGGCCCGAGGGCGCCGGCGATGCCCACGGCGTGGCGGACGCCAGGGTCCTGCTCGGACGGGCCTACGATCTTCTGGAAGATGCGCTGGGCGACAACCGGACCTGGGCGGCGGGGGAGGCCTTCACGCTGGCCGATTGCGGCGCGGCACCCGCGCTCTTCTATGCCAACATGGTCCATCCCTTCGCCGGACGGCCCCGCCTCGAGGCTTATTATGCGAGGCTTCGGAGCCGTCCTTCCTTCGCCCGGGCGGTGGACGAAGCCCGGCCGTTCCGGCCGTTCTTCCCCCTCCCCTGGCTCGAGGGCTGGGACTAGCCGACGGACTTCAAGCCGCGATGTCCCAATCGTCCTGACGGACCGGGTGGGTCGAGCGGAACAGGCCGGCGCCGGTGCGCGCCGTCTCGGCGAGTGCCAGCGTCGTGCCGCAGAAGCCACACTCCGCGGACATGCGGCCGATATACCAGTGGCTGCGCCCGCAGCCGGGGCAGCGGTTCGGCTCCCCCGAATGATACAGGATCTGGAACCCGCGCAGCGCAGGATCGTGGGGGAAGCTCTTGCCGCCTTCGATACCGATCAACATCGTCTTGTCTTTCCTCGACTCACCGCAGCGACGGCTGCGATGAACCGTTCTTTTCCATCGACCGGTTGAACGCAAGATTAATGTTGCGGGAGTGACACAAACGAAACCAAATAGTGATGCCCTGGTGACACAGTAGACACTTAGAGGCGGGTTTCTGCCCCGATTCACCGTCATACCCGCGAAAGCGGGAATCCAGTCCCGGCGCCGAGCTGGATTCCCGCGTTCGCGGGGAATGAGGAAGGCGGCGCGATTCGCGGCGCTCTGGCTTCACCCGGCGCGACCGCTGTGCTTAAGCTTGGCGGGAAAGAGAGGACATGTGATCTATTTCGAGGATCTGGAGATCGGGCGCGAGACCGAGTTCGGGCGCTATGAAGTGACTCGCGAGGAGGTCCTCGAGTTCGCGCGCAAATACGACCCCCAACCCTTCCATCTGTCCGACGAGGCGGCGGCGAAGACCCATTTCGGCCGGCTCGCGGCGAGCGGCTGGCATACCTGCGCGATGACGATGGCGGTGATCGCCCGGCGGGTGATGGACCGAGGAGCAGGCCGGTCTCGGCTCCCCGGGAGTCGACGAGCTGAGGTGGCTGAAGCCCGTCTATCCGGGCGACACGCTCACGGTGAAGGGCCGGATCCTCGAAAAGACCCCGTCGCGCTCCAAGCCCGACCTCGGCTCCTTCCGAACCCAGACCGAGGTCACCAACCAGGAGGGCATCCCGGTGATGCGCTTCACCTCGATCGTTCTGATCCGGCGGCGGCCGGCCTAGCCGTCAGTTCCGCCGTCCGCGCCGATCGCCGCTCGAACGGGTGCCGCCGCTCCGGCCGCGCCACTCGCCGCGCGAGCGCGCACCCTCGCCGCGCACTCGACTGCTCTCGGTTCGAACGCGAGTTTCGCCCTGGACTCTCGGCTGGGTGCGCACACCTTGCTGGCGCAGGCCCTGATTCTCGTTCCAGTCCTGGCGGCTGGAGCGGTCCCGCCCGTCGCTTCGGCCGCTGCCGCGCCAGTCGCGCCGGCCATTGCGGTCCCAGCCGTCCCAGCGCTCCCAGCGCCGGTCGTTCCAGTTGCGGTCGCCGTAGCGGCCGCGACGGCCTTCCCAATAGCGGCGGTGATCGTCGTTCCAGCGGTGCGGACGGCGATAATGGTCGTAGACGTAGATTCCGAAGCCGGGATAATAATAATCGCCGTACCAGCCATACCAGGGATCGGAATAGGCACTGCCCCGGCCGTAATAGCAGTCGCCGTAATAAGGATCGCAATAGCCGGCGCTGCCATAGCCGACCGAGAGGCCGCCATAGCCGTAGCCGTAGCGGTCGTAGCCGCAGGCGGACAGGCCGAGGCCGGCGGCGGCGAGAAGGACGACGGTGCGAAGACGAACCAGGGACATGAGCGACTCTCCCGAAAAGACGCTTGGGCGGGACCGAAAGTCCGCCCTTCGGCGTGAACCGCCGATGAACCGTTAACCTGTTGGAAAGGCGGATGTTCCGCTTTCCGTCATTCCCGTGAAAGCGGGAATCCGGTGCAGCTTTCGGCAAGGACAGAGCGGGCGAAGGCTTCGTGCTGGATCCCCGCTTTCGCGGAGATGACGATTACTGCCCCTCGAACTCCACCAGCGCGTGGACCTTCATCCCCGCCCCGCGCAGCTGCGCTCCGCCGCCCAGGTCCGGCAGGTCGACGATGAAGACCGCCTCGCTGACCTCTCCCCCGGCTCGGCGCAGCAGGCGGGCGGCGGCGAGCGCGGTGCCGCCGGTGGCGAGGAGGTCGTCGGCGAGCAGGATTCGCTTCCCCGGCGCGCAGGCGTCGACATGCATGGTCAGCCGGTCGGTGCCATATTCGAGCGCATAATCTTCCGCGATGGTGGCGCCGGGAAGCTTGCCGTCCTTGCGGATGAGGAGGAGGCCGGCGCCGAGCCGCTGGGCGAGCGCGGCGGCGACGACGAACCCGCGCGCCTCGATTCCGGCAACGAGGTCGGGCGGATCGCCCACGGCGGCCGCGAGCCGCTCGATCGCGGCGGCGAAGCCGGCCGGGTCGAGCAGAAGGGTGGTGACGTCGCGGAACTGGATTCCCGGCTTGGGGAAATCCGGGATGGTCCGGATCAGCGCCTTGAGGTCGTCATTGGCGGTCATGGCGCTTGTGGGGACAGTCACTTTTCCGCACGCCTTGTCAGAACGATCACCGCCGTACGGAAAAGTGACTGTCCCCTTTCACCCCGCGATCCCCGCGTCGCTCTTGGCCTGGTCGCTCTTCGCCATATTCTCGGGATCGAGCGGGCCGGTCTGCCGAACCCGGCGGCTGGCGCCGCCATGCCAGATGTTCTGATAGGCCAGATAGGCAAGGATGGTGGCGAAGATCAGGAAGATCAAAGTCGCCCAGCCCGCCGCCTTGCGATTCTCGAGCTTCGGCTCGGCCGTCCAGGCGAGGAAAGCGCTGACGTCCGTCGCCATCTGGTCGACGCTGGCATTGGTGCCGTCGGCAAAAGTGACCTGGCCGTCGCGAAGCGGCGGCGGCATGGCGATGTTGAGGTTGGCGAACCACGGGTTGAAATGCAGGTTCGGGCCGGGCCGCGAATCCGCCGGCAGATTGGCGGGCGGGTTGCGGTAGCCGGTCAGAAGCGACGCGACGTAGGCCGGGCCGCCGTGGCGCGCCTTGGTGATCAGCGACAGGTCCGGCGGAAGCGCGTTGTTGTTGGCGGCGCGGGCGGCGACCTCGTTCGGATAGGGGCTCGGGAAAGCATCCGCCGGCAAGGCCTTGCGGGTGCTCGCCTCGCCGGTCTTCGGATCGATCGCGGGCACCTCGATCTGCCATTTGTCGGCGACCGCCTTGATCTCCTCCTCGTGATAGCCAAGATCCTCGAGGTTGCGGAAGGCGACGAAGCTCAGGCCGTGGCAGGCGGCGCAGACCTCCTTGTAGACCTGGAAGCCGCGCTGGAGCTGCGGCCGGTCATATTTACCGAACGGGCCGTCGAACGAATAAGCGATGTCGCGCGCTTCCTGGTGGAAGCGATGCTCGACGCTCTCCTCATGGGGCTCGGAGACATAAGCGGCGACGCCCCAGGCGAGCGACCAGCCGGCGACCGCGACGAAACCGAGGCCGATAAGGATGCCGAGCAGGCGGATCATGGTTCGTCTTTCCCCTTACTCGGCCGCGGCCGGCCGGATGCCGGCCAGGTCAGCGGGCGCGGCCTCGGCCTTTTCCCCGTGAAGCACCGATTCCGAGATGGACGCGGGCAGCGGCAGGGTCTTCTCCGTCCAGCTCAGGATGGGGAGAATTATAAGAAAATGGGCGAAGTAATACATGGTCGCGACCTGGCTGATCATGACGTAGGGCTCTTCCGCCGGAAGCCCGCCGCACCAGCCCAGGACCAGGATGTCGAGGATCAGGATCCAGAAGAACTGCCTGAAGCGCGGCCGGTAATTGCCCGAGCGGACCGGCGACGGGTCGAGCCAGGGCAGGAAGAAGAGCAGGATGATCGCCCCGAACATCGCCAGCACGCCCCACAATTTCGCCGGCAGGATGAAGTCCACCGTGAAGGCGCGAAGGATCGCGTAGAACGGCCAGAAATACCATTCGGGAACGATGTGCGCGGGCGTCGAGAGCGGGTTGGCCGGGATGTAATTGTCGGGATGGCCCAGATAATTGGGCGCGAAGAAGACGATTGCGGCGAGCAGGATGAGAAACACCCCGAGGCCGAAGCCGTCCTTGGCCGTGTAATAAGGATGGAAGGGCAAGGTGTCCTGCGGGCCCTTGACGTCGACTCCGGTCGGATTGCTCGATCCCGGAATGTGAAGCGCCCAGATGTGGAGGATGATCACCCCCGCGATCACGAACGGAAGCAGATAGTGGAGCGAGAAGAAGCGGTTCAGGGTCGGCTGGTCGGGCGCATAGCCGCCGAGCAGCCATTGCTGGACCGGCTCGCCGACCAGCGGAATCGCCCCGAACAGGCCGGTGATCACCTTGGACGCCCAGAAGCTCATCTGCCCCCAGGGCAGGACGTAGCCCATGAACGCCGTCGCCATCATCAGCAGCAGGATGACGAGGCCGAGCATCCACACCAGCTCGCGCGGCGCCTTGTACGAGCCGTAATAGAGGCCCCGGAAGATGTGGATGTAGGTGACGATGAAGAAGAAGCCGGCGCCATTGGCGTGGAGGTAGCGCAGGAGCCAGCCCTGATTGACGTCGCGCATGATGTGCTCGACCGACCGGAAGGCGGCCTGGTCGTAGGGCACGTAATGCATCGCCAGGATGATCCCGGTGACGATCTGGATCATCAGGGCGAGCCCGGCGAGGACTTCGAAATTCCAGAAATAATTGAGGTTGCGCGGTACCGGATAGCCGCCGCCGACGGCGCCGTAGACCAGGCGCGGCAACGGCAGCCGCTGGTCCAGCCAGCGCATGAAGCCGTTCTTGGGACGATATTCTTCAGCCCAGGGAAAGCTCATCTTATGCCACCTCGCCGATTGTGACCACGGTGTCCGTCTTGAACGCGTAGTCCGGCACTTCCAGATTCTTCGGGGCCGGGCCTTTGCGGACCCGGGCGGCGGTGTCGTAATGCGAGCCGTGGCAGGGGCAGAAATAGCCGCCGAAAGCGCCCCTCGTCTCGCCTTCCGCGGCGCCGAGCGGCACGCAGCCGAGATGGGTGCACACGCCCATGGTGATCAGCCATTGCGGCTTGCCTTCCTTGGTCCGCTCGCCCAGCGTCTGCGGGTCGCGAAGCGACGCCACGTCGACCGCGTTCGCGGCCTGGATCTCGGCGGGCGTCAGGTGGCGGATGAAGAGCGGTTGCTTGCGGAAGATGGTCTTGACCGCCTGGCCGGGCTCGATCGCCGCTATGTCGACCTCGATCGAGGCCAGAGCGAGCACGTCCGCGGACGGGTTCATCTGGTTGACGAGCGGGTAGAGCGTCACCGCGGCGCCGACTCCGGCGACGCTCACCGCCGCGATGTTGATGAAGTCGCGCCGGCGAAGCCCGTCATCGGAGCCCGCGGCCAGCGTCCCGTCGCTGTGTTCAACCGTCGCCATAATGTCCTTCAGCGCTTCGAACAGGAATGCCCGGGGAGGAAGTGCCCGCGCAACGCCGCGCCAAGGGGAGAAGAAAAGCCTTCCCTGAGCGGCTTGGCGCGCCTGATAGACGCGGGAGGCGGGCGTTTGCCAACCGTCATTTTCAGGGTCCGTCATTGCGAGCGAAGCGCGGCAATCCAGTACGGGTTCGGAGGCGTCTCGATAGCCGTCGCTTCGCTCGCTCGCAATGATGGTATCCATCCCTGCCCATTTCCAGGGGGGCTGGATCCCCGCGCACGACGCGGCCGGGATTCGGGCGGCGCTGGTCCGCGCCCTTCTTCAGGCCCGCCGTCAGGCCCTACCCGACGACGCCCCTCCGGCCTCGGAGATACAATATCATCCGGCGGAGCCGGGCGAGGACGCCCAGGCGATCGTCGCCGCCAATCTCGCCTCCTGCCTCGCCGGAAAGCATTGGCCCAATATTCTCGCCATCGTGAAGGCCGTCGATCCGAAGACCGAAAAACTTGAATATTTTACGATGAGCCGGAAGGCCGAAGCCGCTCGCGAGCGGGAAGAAGCGGCGGTGAACTCGGAACTGTCGAAAGTGATTCCTTCGATCGCCGGATGCGTCCCGGCGGGCGCGAAGCTGAGGATCGAGCGCCCGCGCCTGCGCAGCCTGCTCGAGGAAGCGGCCTATCACCTGACCAACGGGAGCCTCTGAGTTTCCCGAACGGGTTCGGGAGGATTATTCAACGCCCGTTAAGCCAGCAACGGCTTCATCGGTTCGGCACCGAAACGGAGGCCGCCGATGCGTTTGCCCTTCCTCCTCGCTCTCGGCCTCGCCGCCGCCCCGGCTTTCGCCCAGGACCCGCCCGAGGCGGTCGCGATGGCCCTCGCCGAGATCGACGCGCACCGGGTCGGCATGCGGGTCGGCTGCTCGATCCCGGTGCCGGCGCCGTGGAACGCGCCGCCCTGGGAGCAGCGCGCCGCCGCCGACCGGCGGGCGGCGTTCGAGGAGTGCCTGGAGGGCGTCATGCGGCGCGAGCAGGATCGCCTCGCCGGGCTCCAGGAGCGCGTCGCCGCCCTTCACGCGCAAGCTCCGGACGCGGACTGGTCGGCGGCGGATTCGGCGCTCGACTCCAAAGGGGGCGAGCTCGACACGCTCGCGGGCAAGCTCAGGACCCGCGACAATTGGGCCAACACGGCGGTGCAGATCCTCGACACCTTCACCGGCCCCGCCGGCCCCTTCGGCCCCAAGCCCCGCCCCTACGACCGCTGCGCGCCCTATCGCTGCGATTCGAGCATTTTCTTGCCAGGGGTCAGGTAGGATCGGAAACCGTCATCCCGGACTTGATCCGGGATCCACCTTCTCAAGCCGCTATGCCGAACGACGGAGGTGGATGCCGGATCAAGTCCGGCATGACGATTGGTGAAGGTGATTGCAGAGTTCTTCCTGCTCCGATCCGGCTCGGGGGCAGACCGGCCATTCGGGAAGGCCGGCGCGATGCCGCGCCTCTCCGCCTTGACTTGTCACCGCGCCTCTCCAACATCTTTTTTCATGATCCTCGCCCTGCTCCTCGCTGCCGCCGCCCCCTCGGAGCCGGCGGCCGCCGCCGTGGCGGCGCCTCCGGATCCGGAGGCGAGCGTCGGCGCCAGGCCGGGCGCGAGCCAGCGCGAAAGGGATCTCCACGCGCGCCTGCTCGCGCGCATACGGTACGATAATTGCGTTCGAACCAACGCTCTGGCCATTGCCGCGCTCGACTCGGACCCCGAGACTCTGGCCAAGGCCGCCCTCGCCTTCTGCCGCGAAGAAGAGTTGAAGCTTTGGGTGAGCACGGTGATCGAGTGCAGGGAGACGAGCAACGAGGGCAACCGCGGGGCCGTGTGCGCCGACCGGCTGATGGCCAAATGGCGAGTCGAGACCGAGCGCGAGGCTTTCGGCTGCATCGCCGGGACCCGCTTCAAGCCTGCGGCGATCGGCGTCAGCCTCTGCAAGATGATGGACCCCTCCTCGGCCAGGGCCTCGGCCGCCGCCTCATTCCCGCGATGACCGGAGGATGCGCCTCGCCCTCCTCCAGCCCGACCAGGCCGGCAATGTCGGCACCATCCTCCGCCTCGCCGCCTGCCTCGCCGTTCCGGTCGACATCGTCGAGCCCTGCGGCTTCCCCTTCTCCGACCGGGCGCTGAAGCGGGCCGGGATGGATTATGCGGAGAGGGCGGCGGTGACCCGGCATTCGGGGTGGGAGGCGTTCGAGGCGGGGCTGACCGGGCGGCTCGTGCTTTTTACCACGGCGGGCGCCCTGCCCCTGCCCGAAGCCCGCTTCGAGCCGGACGACACGTTGCTGTTCGGCTCCGAAAGCCGAGGGGTGGCGGAGGCGGTGCATGAGCGCGCGCAGCTCAGGGTGCGAATCCCCCAGATTCCGGGCACGCGCTCGCTCAACCTCGCGGTGGCGGCCGGAATTGGGCTCGCCGAGGCCCTCCGGCAAACCCGGCTGTGGGCGGAATGCTGAGGTCGGACATCGCAACGGCCGTCGGGCGCCCGCGCGACCCGTTGCGAAGCTCCCGGTTCGATCTATGGTGCGGACATGGATATCCGGTCAGCAGGGATGGCGATCCTTATTGCCGCAGCCGTCGCCGACGGCCCGGGTCCCCGTGTTGCCGCGGCCGCACCGGAAACGCCCGCGCCGGCCGGGGAGAAAGCGGAGAAGGTCGAGTGCAGCGCCGGCCGCCTGCGCAAGATCCTCGGCGGCCAGCCCTGGATCCTCAACGTCTGCGACCGCGCCACACTGATCGTCATCGCCGACAAGGGGAATCCGGCCAAGCCCTTCCTCTTCTTCCTCATTCCGCACCGCGGGGGGCATCGCTACGCCGGCCTGACGATTCGCTACCCCGACCGGTCGGTCACGCCGCCCTTGCCGGCGGTCGCCGCGGCGGCCCGGGACGAGCTGCTCGCCCTCCCGGCGGACGAAATGGCCGCTCTCATCGCCGCCGTGAAGGGCTCCGGCGAGGCTTCGCCTCCCGCTCCGGATCATGAGGAGGAGTGGATCGGCGCCTGGCGCCTGCGGACCGACCGCAAGGCGCGCACGTTCGGGACCGTCTGGATCGACACGGGCGTCATCGAGCTTGCCGCCGCTTCGGTCGACGGCAGGGCGAAGATCAGGTTCCGCGACAACGGCGCCCGGCTGTCGGCGAGCCTCGACACCCCGCACTGCGCCGCGGGCATGCGGGCTCCGACCTATGACGGCGAGGCGCGATCCGAAGGCACTCTGGCCCATTTCGCCGCCCAGGCTTCGACTCTTTGCCCGAAGCACGGATATGAAGCCGAGACCCGTTCCTGGCTGACGGATTTCCCGGCCGCGCTGCGGGCGATGAAGGCCAGGGCCAGCGCCCTTTACGGGCCCGGTCCGCGCTGCATGGACCCGCCTTACGATCCGGACGCGGTTCCGCCCCCTCACCCGCCCTGTGGCTTTCCCGCTCCCGAAATAGGCGAGAATCGCGCCAATTCTCAGGCGTGGTGACTCCGTGCTGCCGGTGCTTTGCACTCGGTCGGATCTATCGCCTGCCTGCCGGCCGCCACCGCACCCTGTTTCAAGAGAAGGCAAGGCGCGAAGGCACAACGTAGAAAGGGAAATCCCGCTTCGCGGGAGGGGCGTGGCCGCTGTGCAGGAGTGACTGTCACCGGCTGGGAAGGTGGATCCCGGATCGAGCCCGGGATGACGGCCCCTGCCCTGCCCGCCCTGTCTATTCCTCCTCCCCCTCCTCCCGCGGCAGGGCGCGCCGCGGCACGCCCAGCGCGTCCATTCTCTTGTCGAGAAGGATGATGGCGTCGTTGAACGTCCAGCGTTGGCGGCGGCCGCCGGGGGTGAAGCGGCTGTCGGGGCGGCGGGGTTTGCGGTCGAAACGGTCGAGGAGCTTCAGGATGCGGTCGAACTCGGCGCCTTCCTCTTCGAGGAGGGCCACGGGCGGGGAGTCGCCGGCGGCCTCGATCGCGGCGCGCAGGCGGGCTTGGGCAGCGAGGCGCAGGCGCACGGCCTCGGTCTCCAGCCGCCCGTAGCATAAGTCGAGGGCCTCCCGGTGCGCCTCGGCGAAGGCGGGATAGTGGCGGATGTGGTAGTCGACCGTCGCTCGGGACACGCCCGCCGCCGCGGCGGCCGCGACCTTGTCGCCGGTGGCGACGAAATGGGCGATGTAGAGTTCGCGGCGCTCGGAGTTGAAGCGGACGTTGCGCCGGCGCCGTCGCTGGAAGAGGCGGCGGTTGGCGGGTGCGATCCGCACCTCGCCCCGCTCCTCATAGGCCCGGGCGCGGCGCTCGGCCGCGGGCGGCAAGGCGAGCGCCGCCTTCCATTCGGCCGCGAATTCGGGATCGCGGGCGCGCGCGTTGTAGAAGCCCATCAGGCTGAAGCCGGCGGCGGCGGCGGCGTCCTCGCGGCGCAGGCCTTCGCGCAGGCCGTTCAGGAATGCGGCCTTCGCGGCCGCGTCTATGCGCCGCTGGCCGCCCCGATCCCTCATCGCACTCATCAGGAAGCCTAGAACATAAAAAGAACGTGAAGGAAAATGTCTTTTGCTCCGAAGTGGCCGGATCGGCGCATCGGCTTGCAAGCCGAGCGGTCCGGGGGCATCGGACGGCCATGACCGAGCTCGACCACGAACAGACAGGAGCCCGCGCCTGGTTCGAATCGCTTCGCGACCGGATCTGCGCCGAATTCGAGGCGATCGAGCGCGAGGCGGGGAGCGAGGCCGCCTTCGACTATACGCCGTGGCAGCGCCAGGATCCGGACGGCACGCCCGGCGGCGGCGAAGTCCGCGGCCTGATGAAGGGCGCCGTGTTCGAGAAGGTCGGGGTCAACGTCTCCACCGTCGCCGGGCGCTTCAGCGAGGATTTCGCCGCCACCATCCACGGCGCCGGCGAGGATCCGCGCTTCTTCGCCACCGGCATCAGCCTGGTCGCCCACATGGCCAATCCGCACGTTCCGGCCGTCCACATGAACACCCGCTTCCTCGTCACGACGAAGCGCTGGTTCGGCGGCGGCGCCGATCTCAATCCGCCCCTCCCCTACGAGGAGGACACGGCCGACTTCCACGCGCGGCTTCGCGCCGCCTGCGCCGCCCACGACCAGACTTTCTACTCCCGCTTCTCGAAATGGGCGGAGGACTATTTCTACATCCCCCATCGCGGCGTTCATCGCGGCGTCGGCGGCATTTTCTACGACCATCTCGAAGGTCCGTTCGAAGCCAGCTTCGCCTTCACCCGCGACGTCGGCGAGGCGCTTCTCGACGTCTTCCCCAGGCTCGTCCGCCGGCGGATGGCGCAGACCTTCACCGAAGCCGACAAGGCGCGGCAGCTCGAATGGCGCGGCCGCTACGCCGAATTCAACCTCATCTACGACCGCGGCACCCTGTTCGGCCTGAGGACCGGCGGCAATGTCGACGCCATCTTGATGAGCCTGCCGCCGGTCGCGACCTGGTGCTGAGGCGGGGCGGACCCAAGCCGGCGGTTCCGCGTTATCCCGGCGCATTAACGGAGGAAATTCATGCGCATGATTGCATTGGCCGCTGTGGCCCTCGCCCTTTCCGCCTGCGGAAGCAACAACTCGGCGTCGCAAGAAGCGAACGCCCTCGCTACCGACAACATGATGGTGGACGACAATATGATGCTCGACGCCAACGCATCGATGAATGCGGCAGGCGGCATGGACGCCAATGCGTCCACCAACTCCAGCACCGAGAACATGATGGCGAAGGATGCCGTCACCAACGATCCCGATACCAACCTAGCCAACGGCCTCTAGGCCGATTCCGGGTTCGAACGCCTGAGCTGCTTTCACGCAGGCAGCGAAAGAAGGGAGCGTCCGCCCAGAAGCGGGCGCTCTTTTCGATACTTGCGAGCCCGGTCGCCTACGGCCGCCGATGGCCGACGCCGAGGCCGTCCAGCTCGGCCCGGACCTTCGCGCCCAGCTGGTCGTAGGTGAACGGCTTGCTGATCAGGGCGACGCCCGCGTCCAGCCGTCCGTCGTGGACGATCGCGTTGGGCGTGTAGCCGGTCATGAAGAGGATCTTCAGCCCCGGCCGAAGCCGAAGCGCCTCGGTCGCGATCTGCCGGCCGTTCATGCCTCCGGGCAGGACGACGTCGGTCAGGACGAGGTCGAGATCGGGCCGATCTGCGATCACCGCCAGGGCCGAGGGCCCGTCCGCGGTGGCCACGACCTCGTAACCGAGATCGGTGAGGATGCCGACGATATGCTCGCGCAGGTCCTCGTGATCCTCGACCACCAAAATCTTCTCGTCGCCTGACAGGGCGGCCGGCTCCAGGCGCCGGTCCGTTGCCTCCGCCAGGGCGCCGGCACGGGCGCGCGGGAGGTAGATCTTGACGTTGGTTCCGACTCCCGGCTCGCTGTAGATGCGCACGTGGCCGCCGCTCTGGCGGACGAAGCCATAGACCTGGCTGAGGCCGAGCCCGGTGCCCTTGCCGACCTCCTTGGTCGTGAAGAAGGGCTCGAACACTCTCTGCTGGGTGTCGGCATCCATCCCGGAGCCGGTGTCGCTGACCGCGATCATGACATATTGCCCCGCCCTCAGGCCCTCCGGGACGTCCGCGACATAAACATCGTCGAGGCTGGCATTGTGGGTCTCGATGGTGAGCTTGCCGCCTCCCGGCATCGCGTCGCGGGCATTGACCCCGAGATTCAGGATCGCATTCTCGAGCTGCACGGGATCCGCTTCGACGCTCCACAATCCGCCGCCCAGCACCGCCTCCAGCTCCACCTGCTCGCCGAGCGTCCGGCGCAGCATGTCCGATATCTCGAGGATCAGCCGGTTGATCTCGATCCGTCGCGGCTGGAGCGGCTGGCGGCGGGCGAAGGCGAGCAGGTGCTGGGTGAGCTTCGCCGCCCGCCTCGCGCCCTCCATGGCCGCGTCCCGGGCCCGCCGTATGCGATCGGTGCCGGGGCCCGGAGGCTGGGACGGAAGCTGCCGGTCGATCAGGTCGAGGCCGCCGATGACGAGGGTCAGCAGATTGTTGAAATCGTGGGCGACCCCGCCGGTAAGCTGCCCGATCGCCTCCATCTTCTGGGCTTGCCTGAGCGCGTCCTCGGCCTTGAGCCGCTCCGCCACCGCGGCGGCGACCCGTTGCTCGAGCGCGGCATTGAGGCCCTCGAGCTCGTCGGCCGACTTTCGGGCGGAGTTCGCGGGCCGCGAGCAATTCCTGCTCGTACCGGCGCCGGTCGCGGGCGTCGAAGACGGTGGTGAGATTGACGATCGGACGGCCGTCCGGGTCCGCCCGCTGCACGGTGTTGACCAGCGTCGGGAGCCGGTCCCCGCCTTTGCAGACGAAGTCGAGCGCCACCTCGCTGATCGCGCCCTGCATGCGCAGCAGCGGCGCGAAGTGGGTCTCGTGATAGATCCGCCCGGCGAGGGTCAATTTGTCCTGGAAGCGGGTCCCGCACAGCTCGTCGGGGCCGTAGCCGGTCCAGCGCAGGAAGGTTCGGTTGACCCGGACGATGGTTCCGTCCGGAAGGGTCGCGAGATAGCCGCAGGGGGCATCCTCGTAGAGGATCTCGTCGTCGAAGCCGGGAAGCTGGGGATCGGTCATCGGTCTGCGGCATCGCCCTTGACCGACCCGTCATTGCGAGGAGCGAAACGACGAAGCAATCCAGTGGGCGGTGACGCCGCACTGGATGGCTTCGCTTCGCTCGCAATGACGGAGTGAAGTAGCCTCAAGCGGTCAGATCCTAGATCCACGCCCGGATCGCCTCGACCGTCTCCTCGGGCGCGCTGAGGTTTGGGCAATGCCCGGTCGCCTTCAGAGTCACCAGCTCGCTCGCCGGAAGCTGGGCATGGACATAGGCGCCGACCGAGTCGGGCGCGATCAGGTCTTCGCTGCACTGGAGGATCAGCGCCGGGACACCGACCCCCTCGAGATCCCGGCGGTTGTCGGAAAGGAAGGTCACCCGGGCGAAGCGCTTGGCGATGTCGGGGTCGGTTCGGCAAAAGCTGTTGTTCAGCTCCTCGGCCAGCTCGGGCCGGTCCGGATTGCCCATGATCGTCGGGGTCAAAGCGGCCGACCAGCCGAGGAAATTGCTGTCCATGAACGTCATCAGCTCCTCGATATCGGAGCGCTCGAAGCCGCCTCGATAGTCGCCGTCGTTGAGATAGCAGGGCGACGGGCCGATCAGGACGAGCCGGCCGAACAGCTCGGGCGCGGAGCGGACCGCCAGGATTCCGATCATCGCGCTGACCGAGTGGCCGACGAAGATGCCGTCCCGGACGCCCAAAGCACGCGCGATCCCGACGACGTCGTCGGCATAGCCCTGGAGGGTGGAGTGGCGTTCGGGATCGTAGATCGCGCTGTCGGATTTTCCGCAGCCGACATGGTCGAAGCGGATGACCCGGTGGGTTTCCTCGAATTCGGGCGCGACGAACCGCCACATATTCTGGTCGCAGCCGAAGCCGTGGGCGAACATCATCACGCGGTCGCCGCGGCCGGTGACGTTCACGTTATGGCGAATGAGGGGATCCATGGGCACTCCGCTTGCGGGGAAGAACGCCCTACCCTCGCGCATGGCCCTTGTCATGTCGCCGCGCCCGACGGTGCCGAAGCTAGCGCCCCGACTGCCGGTTGCGCATATATTCGTCCTCGGTCGCCGGAGGCGTCGCCGCCGGGCCGGAAGAATTGGCGGCGGCCGGATCCGCCTCGCCGGGCGCCGGCGGCAGGAAGCCGTCCGGATGCGACACCGCGTCCGGCGGCGGGACGGGCTCGGCGCCGTCGTTGGCGGTGCTCGGCTGGGCCGGGTCGGACGGGGTCTCCAGCGCATTCGCTCCGCCGTCGACCGCCTTGTTCTGCTCCGATGCCTGGTCCCGGCTCCCGCAAGAGGCGAGCAGGAAGATCGAAAGCGCGGCGCCGAAGGCGACTTTCAACATGGCGGCTCCTCCTCCTTGAATTCCTCCCCGAGCTTGCCTCGGGGAGGGGGACCGCGACGCGAAGCGGCGTGGTGGGGGGAAATTACCGACTCCGAATCTCCCCTCCACCAGCCTACGGCTGGTCCCCCCTCCCCGAGCAAGCTCGGGGAGGAGTTCAAAAGACGGGAACCCGTCGCCTTCTAGCCCACCACGAAGAAGTCCGACGGCATCAGCGGCGGTGCGCCGGTGAAGGTCGCGACCAGCTCCGCGGCGCCGCTTCCGTTGCCGTCGGCGTCCCAGAGAAGTTGGCCGTTATCGGTATCGTAGAGGAAGACTCCGCCGCCGTCCGAAGCGACCGGGTCGGACCCCGAGACCAGCGACACCGAGCCGCCCGGGGCGAGGCCGCCGCCGAAGCCGCTCGCCGAGACCAGGATATGGTCGGTCCCGCTGACGAAATCGGTGACCTCGTCCGCTCCATCCGAGGCGGACTGGAAGTTGAACGCGTCGGCGCCACCGCCGCCGGTGAGGACGTCCGAGCCCAAGCCGCCCGACAGAGTATCGCTGCCCAGGCCGCCGAGGAGGATATCGTCGCCGTCGGCGCCTTCGAGATGGTCGTCGGAATCGCCGCCCGACAGCGCGTCGTCGCCATTGTCGCCGAAGAGATTGTCGTTCCCGGCCTGGCCGGACAGATCGTCATTGCCGTCGCCGCCCGACATCAGGTCGTCGCCATCGCCGCCGGTGATGACGTCGTTGCCGCCATCGCCGTACAATTGGTCGAAGCCGCTGCCGCCGCTGATCTGGTCGGAGCCGGAGCCGCCGCCGACGAAGTCGGAGCCGCCGAGCGCGCTGATGATGTCGGCACCGACCGTTCCGATCAGTATGTCGTCGTCCTCCGTGCCGGTGATCGTCTCGCCCGCCGGTTCGTCTCCGCCGGGCCCGTAGCCCGGCACGAAATTGGCTTCGGTGAAGTCGTCGGCATCGGTGTTCTCGAAGACCGCCAGGGTCTCCCAGTTCGAGCCGCCGGCGGCGCCGTCCTGGTCCCACTGGAACAAGGTGTCGGCACCGTTTTGCTGAAGCCGGAAAAATCCGGAACCGAACGGGTTGGAGTTTCCGTCCCAGCCCGAGAGAAGGCTCAGAAGCGAGCCGTCGTCGCCCGAAAGCTGGACCTTGTCGCCCCCGGACCCGGGCGTGAAGTCGGTGACGACGATCGTCTCGCCGCCGACGTCCGCATGCGCCAGCTCGATCGTGTCGCTGCCGGCGCCCGTCGTGATCGTGCTCGCCGAGGACCGGTAATAATGGCGGATCGTGTCGTCGCCGTCGCCGCCGTCGATCGTCTGGACCCCGTCGGCGGAACCGGCGGCGATGAAATCGCTGCCGTTACCGCCGGCAAAGCTGTTGGTCCCGCTGAAATCGGACAGGCCGTCGTCGCCGTCGCCGCCCGACAGCTGATCGTTGCCGTCGTCGCCGGAGAGGTTGTCGTTGCCCGCCTGGCCGAACAGCTGATCGTTGCCGTCGCCGCCCGACAGCAAATCATCATCATTGCCGCCGTTGATGACGTCGTCGCCGCCCTCGCCATAAGCCTGGTCGGAGCCGTCGCCGCCATTGATCTGATCCACGCCGGAGCCGCCGCTGACGAAGTCGGCGCCGCCGAGCGCGTTGATCGTGTCGCCTCCGACCGTGCCGGTCAAATTATCGTCGCCCTCCGTGCCGGTGATCGTCTCGCCCGCCGGATCGCCTCCGTCGGGACCGTAGCCGGGCAAGAAATTGGCCGCGGTGAAGTCGTCGGCGTCGGTATTCTGGAAGACCATCAAGGTCTGCCAGTTCGAGCCGCCGTCGGCGCCGTCCTGGTCCCATTGGAGCAAAGTGTCCGTCCCGCTCTGCTCAAGGCGAAGGAAGCCCGATCCGAACGGGTTGGAGCTGCCGTCCCAGCCCGAGAGCAGGCTCAGAAGCGAGCCGTCATCGCCCGAAAGCTGGACCCTGTCGCCGCCGCTGCCGGGCGTGAAGTCGGTCACTGTGATCGCCGCCGTGCCGACGTCCGCATGGGCGAGCTCAATCGTATCGATCCCGCTTCCGGTCGTGATCGTGCTCGCGAAGGCGCGGTAATAATGGCGGATCGTATCGTTGCCGTCGCCGCCGTCGATGGTCTGGGCGCCGTCGGCGGAGCCGGCGAGGATGAAATCGCTGCCGATTCCACCGGCGAAGCTGTTGGTCCCGCCGAGGTCGGACAGGCTGTCGTCGCCGTCCCCGCCCGACATCGAATTGTCGCCGTCGTCGCCAAAGAGGTTGTCGTTGCCCGCCTGGCCGAACAGCTGATCGTTGCCGGTGCCGCCGGACAGCAAATCGTCGTCATTGCCGCCGCTGATGACATCGTCGTCCGCGTCGCCGTGGAGCTGGTCGAGGCCGTCGCCGCCGTCGATCTGGTCGGCGCCGGCGAGGCCGAAGACCGTGTCGTCGCCGCCGAGCGCATTGATCGTGTCGGAGCCGATGGTTCCGGTCAGCACCTCGCCGTCGTTGGTGCCGGTGATCGTCTCGCCCGCCGGAGCGGACCCGTCGGGATCATAGCCGGGAACGAAATTGGCGCCGGTGAAGTCGTCGGCATCGGTATTTTCGAAGACGGCCAGAGTCTCCCAGTTCGAGCCGCCGGCGGTGCCGTCCTGGTCCCATTGGAGCAGGGTGTCGGCGCCGTCCTGCTCGAGCCGAAGGAAGCCCGATGTGCCGAACGGATTGGAGCTTCCGTCCCAGCCCGAGAGCAGGCTCAGAAGCGACCCGTCGTCGCCCGACAGCTGGAATTTGTCGCCGCCGGTACCGGTCGTGAAGTCGGTGACCGTGATCGCCTCCGTCCCGACGTCCGCATGGGCGATCTCGATCGTGTCGGTGCCGAGGCCGGTGGTGATCGTGCTGGCCGACGACCGGTAATAATGGCGGATGATGTCGTCGCCGCCGCCGCCGTCGATCGTCTGGGGCCCGTCGGATGAGCCGGCCGTGATGAAGTCGCCGCCGAGGCCGCCGGAGAAGCTGTTGGAGCCTGCGAAGTCGGTCAGGGCGTCGACACCCTCGCCGCCATCGAGATCGTCGTCGCCCGCGCCGCCGGCGAGGCTGTCATCGCCGGCCTGGCCGGACAGGTGGTCGTCGCCGTCGCCGCCGGCCAGGATGTCGTCGTCGGCGCCGCCCTCGACGATATCGTTGCCGGCATCGCCGAACAGCTGGTCGAAGCCGTCGCCGCCCGAAATCTGGTCTTCGCCGGCGTCGCCGGAAATATTGTCGCTGCCGGCCTGCCCGGACAATATGTCGTCGCCTTCGCCGCCCGAAATCTGGTCGTCGCCGATTCCGCCCTCGACGGTGTCGTTGTCGTCCTCGCCGTTGAGGAAGTCGTTGCCGCTTCCGCCGAGGATGAGGTCGTCGCCGGCCAGGCCGTAGACGATATCGTCGCCGCCGAGCGCATCGATCGTGTCGTCGCCGGGTGTTCCGAACAAGGTATCGCTATCCTCGGTGCCGACATTGTTGACGCCTTCGTCGCGGCCCTGGATCGTGAGGGTGACGGTCGACGAGTCGGATGCGCCGAACTCATCCTCGATCGTGTAATTAAGCACGACAACCACGCTCTCGCCGTTCGCCAGATAATCGAAGTCGGTGCCCGGATCGAAGCGCACCTCGTTCTCGACGATGGTGACCGTGCCCTGGCCCGGCGGGCCCGAGGCGGAGGTGACGGTGAGGACGGCGCCGTTGTCGACGTCGTCGTCATTGGCGAGAACGTCGATCACGACGGACGAATTCTCGCTGATCGTCCGAGCATCCGGATTGGCGACCGGGCCGTCGTTCGCGCCGGAGACCGTGATCGTGATGGTCGAGGAGGAGGACGCGCCATGCTCGTCCTCGACTGTGTAATTGACGATCACTTCTTCGCTCTCGCCGACCGCGAGGTCGTCGAAATCCGTGCCGGGATCGAACTCGACCTGATCGCCGGCCGCCGAGGCGGTTCCCTGGCCGGCCGGAGCGGACGCCGCGGCGACGGTCAGGACCGCGCCGTTGTCGACGTCGGTATCGTTGGCGGTGGCGTCGATGAGGAGGGTGCCGTTCTCGCCCGTCGAAGCCGAATCCGGATTGGCGACGGGACCGTCATTGACGCCGGTCACGGTCACGGTGACGATGCTGTTGTCGGTCGCCCCATGCTCGTCGGTAATGGCATAGTTGATCGTCACATTTTCGGTCTCGCCGACGGCGAGGCTCTCGAAGTCGCTCCCCGGGTCGAACCGGACCTTGTTGTCGACGACCGAGGCGCTGCCCTGGCCGACCGGCGCCGAGGCGGTGGTGACGGTGAGCACCGCCCCGTTGTCGACGTCGGTATCGTTGGCGAGCACGTTGATCAGGACGATCTCGTTTTCGCCGGACGCGATCGCATCGGGATTGGCGTTGGGGGCGTCGTTGAGGCCGGTGATGTTGAAGACGAGCTTGCCGGTGTCGCTGCCGTCATTGTCCTTGACGGTGTAGTTGAAGCTGTCCTGGCCGGTCGCGCCCTGCGCCAGCGCCTGCGCCGCGGCGGACAGGGTATAGCTGTAGGTGCCGTTCGAATTGAGGGTCAGGGTGCCGTAGGCGCCGACGAAGACCCCCGCGGTGACGCTCATCGCGTCGCCGTCGAAATCGAAGTCGTTGGCCAGCACGCCCGCCGCGCCGCTGTTGTGGGTGCCGCTATCCTCGTTGAGGAAGACGAAGTCGTCGACCGCGACCGGCTTGTTCTTGCCGGTGCCGAGGTCGATAACCCGGTCGGCGAAGACCAGCCGCTCGACCCGGATCAGCTGGTCGTGGCCGTCCGCGCCGGCGCCGCCGAGATGGCGGATGTGCAAATAGCCGGCGCTGGCGAGGAAGGTGTATTTGTCGATCGTCCCGGAATAATAAACGGTGTCGAAGCCGTTATTGCCGTCGATCAGATCGTCGCCGGCGCCGCCGACGAGGTTATCGTTGCCATTCTGGCCGAAGAGCTGGTCATTGCCGGCGTCGCCGTAGAGCGTATCGACGCCGTTGCCGCCGTAAATGATATCGTCGCCGTCGCCGCCGTGGATCTCATCCTCGCCATTGCCGCCGTCGATCACGTCCTGGCCGGTGCCGCCGTTGAGATCGTCATCGCCGTTGCCGCCGTTGATCGTGTCGTTGCCGGTGCCGCCGTAGATCGTGTCGTTGCCGTTGCCGCCGTTGTAGATCGTCACGTGGAATTCCTCCCCCTCATCGACGACCAGGCGCAGCGCACACCGCATTTCCCGCGAAACCAAGCTGGACAAAGCTGAAATGATGCTGGCGCGGCCGCTCCCGATCTGATCCCGTCTTGCAGAACCTATGGGGGTCGAAAAAACGGAACGCGAATGCGTTTCCCCGACTTTTCCGAGAAAGCGACTCGACCCCCCGGCCCTGCCTTGAACGGCCAGAGTGACTCGCGGCGCGGCTTGTGTCCATAGTGGACCTATTCTTAAATCAGATAATCTTGGGCCGAGCGCGCGGCGCCCCTCACCCCTCCACAGGAGGATATATTCTATTTGGCGGATTGCTAACGGCGGCTTTGCGGGGAATCGTATCGTCCCCAACCGGAGCGATAGGATGACCGCCACGATCACCGCGTTTGAATCTTCCCCCGATCGCGGCCAGGGAATGGCGCGCGACATGCGCGTCCGTTGGGCGTTCGAGGAAGTGGGCGAGCCTTACGACGTTCGCCTCGTCTCCTTCAAGACGATGAAGGAGCCCGAGCATCGCCGGCTTCACCCATTCGGCCAGATCCCGACCTATGAGGAAGGCGGTCTCGCCTTGTTCGAATTGGGCGCGATCGTCCTCCACATCGCCGGGCGCCATCCAGGCCTGCTGCCCGACGACTCGAACGCCCGCGCCCGCGCCATCGCCTGGATGTTCGCCGCGCTCAACACGATGGAGCCTCCCATCGTCGATCTCGAAATCGCCGAATATCTGGAAGGCGACAAGCCCTGGTACCAGGCGCGCCTTCCGATGATCGAGGAGCGGGTCCGAGGCCGACTCGACGAGCTCGCCGGCCGACTTGGCGATTCCGATTGGCTCGACGGCGGATTCAGCGCCGCCGATCTGCTGATGGTGACGGTCCTTCGCCGGGTGGAAGACACGGGTCTCCTCGAAGACTATCCGACCCTCGCCGCCTACATCGCCCGGGGTGAAGCCCGGCCGGCCTACAAGCGCGCCTTTGCCGCCCAATATGCGGTATTCGAAAACAGCGAGGCGAACGGCTGACACCGGTTCTCCCCGAGCGGTTCAACCGCCTGCTCGAGTCACATTGCGTTCATCGGATATGGCCGACCTCCACCGAAGTCCGATTGTTTTCACGCGCTCCCCACCCATATCGGGCGGAGCGACAGAGGAGGGGCTTTAGGGTGCCGACGACGGCACAGGATCGAATTCGGAGAGGGCCACTCGCGGCGCTCCTGATCCTGTTGAGCCTGTTCGCGACCTCGGGAACCGCCACCGCCGGCAGCGACCTGCGCTCACCGGCCCGGCTGGGAACCAGCCGCCACGGCCCGGCCACGGCCGTTCTCCCATCGGGAACCCGAAACTCTTCCGACGACGAGCCCCTCGGCTCGCCCGCCGGCGCCTCCGTCCCGCCGTCCGCCCCGGACATCGTCACCGAGCGGCTGTGGACGAGGCCCCGGGCCGAGACTCCCATTGCCGAACCGGCCGCGCCGCCGCGGCCGCGCCGCTCCGCCTATCGGGCCCGAGCGCCTCCAGCGTCCTGAGCCGCCGCCCAAGCGCGGCCGATCGCAAGCTCAAAATGCCGCCCTGGGCGGCAGACCACTTCAGCTGGAGACCCATCATGTCATCCGCAGCCTATCGAACTCACGCACATCCACCGCCGCCTCGACGACGCCATCACCACGGAAACGAGCCGGCGCCTTCCCGACAGCCTCAGGCTGTTTCGTCTGAAGAGGCTTCGCCTGGCCGTCAAAGACCGCCTCGCGGCCCTGATGCGCAGAAGCGTCGCGGCCTGAACCTCGGGGCCGGCGTCCAACCGGGCGCCGGCCCCTTTTATCCGCCGCGCGCTTCCGCGAACGACACCAGCCGCCTTTTCTCCTCGTCCCAGAGCACCAGGCGCACCGCCGCAAAGCTCTGCCCGAGCGTCATCCGGCCGCACCGGGCGAGCGCCGGAACCTCCCGCAGCACCTCGGGCAGCCGGTAAAAGGGGATCCGGCTGGCAAGGTGGTGAACGTGATGGACCCCGATATTAGCGCTGAGCCAGCGCAGGATCGGCGGCAGATCGTAATGCGAGCTGCCGTGGAGCGCCGCCGCATGGAAGGACCAGTCGTCGCCGCGGTCCCAATGGGTATGCTCGAACTGGTGCTGCACGTAGAAGAACCACACGCCGAGCGACGCCGCGACCAGGGTGATCGGCAGGTGAACGAGGAGGAACAGCTTCAGGCCCATCGCCCAGATCAGGGCGCCGGCGACGGCGGCGATGGCGGCGTTGGTCCCCATCGCGCTCAGCCACGGCCGCCAGCCCTTGCCCATCATCCCGATGGGAAGCCGGTGCCGAAGCAGGAACTGATAGGCCGGCCCCAGTCCGAACAGAACGATCGGATGCCGGTACGATCGGTAGAGCAGGCGCCGGCCCAGCCCGAGGGCGCGATATTCCGTCACCGTCAGGGTGTCGACATCGCCAACTCCCCGGGCGTCGAGATTGCCGGTGCTGGCATGATGAATGGCGTGCGACCGGCGCCAGTAATCGTAGGGCGTGAGCGTCAGCACCCCGAGAAATCGGCCGATCCAGTCGTTCGCCGCCCGTCTCCGGAACAAGGCGCCATGCCCGCAATCGTGCTGGATCAGGAAGAGCCGGAGCAGAAGCGCGCCCGCCGGCACCGCCAGCAGGAGGCCGAGCGCATGCCCCGAAGCCAGCGCCGCCCAGGTCAGCAGCCACAGCAAAGCGAACGGGGCGGCGGTGACCGCGATCTCGAAGACGCTTCGGGCGTGAAGCGGCCGGCGGAACTCGGAGACCTCCTTCAGCAGGACGCGCGGGTCTAGGCCCGGGAGACGGGGGAGCGGAGCGTGCAATCGGCGGCTTTCGGATCGAGGTTTAAAGGGGACAACGAAGCGGCTGGGCAGAAGCTGCATTGGAATTCAAGACAAAACTCTTAAAATCCGCTCGAATCTTGTCGGTCGGCCGGTTCAGCGCCCCGCCTTCATCTCCCGGCGCTGCGCGGCCCAGTTGCGGATCGCGGATTCGAGGCAGCCGGTCTGGCCCCAGCTGCCGACGACGGAGCAGCTGTTCGGCCGGGTGAAGCGCGTGGCCTCCTCCATTTCCGCGGCGCGGGTGGCCCAGGCGGCGCCGCGCCTTTGGTCGCGGCTTCGCCGAAGCTCCTTGGGAATGCGGTACCGCTCCGTTTCGGGCTTGCGGCCGCAAACGACGATGTCGTCGCCCTGCGCCTTCGGGCAGGGATCGTCGCCGTAGACGACGACATTTTCGACCCTGTCGGGGGGCTCTTCGGCCGCGACCGGAGCCTGCGGGAGAAGGAGGGCGGCCCCGGTCAAAGCGGCGGCGATCGAAAATTTCACGACATCGGCTTTCGAATCATGCCTCGATCACGCATGCCGCGGCTGAGCGCTTCCTGAACGCCGGACCTGTTCAGCTTTCGGAAGATCACGCAGCGACGGCGAGTTCCGTCGAAGCGAGAAAGCGCTCGTAGCCGGCGAAGTGCAGGTTGGCGAAATATTCGGCCTGCATTTGCGGAGTCAGCACCTCGATCATGAAGCATCCCTCGACCCAAAGCTCGATCACGCGGAACGGCCCGCGCGAGCACAGCTTGACCGGAGCGCCGAACCGTTCCGCGATCCGCTTGACCTCGTCCAGGTCGAGCTGAGTGGCGATTGCCACATGGACCGGGCCGTTGCGCGACGGCCGCCCCGCCACGACGCGCACCGCCAATTCCCCGTCGCCCTCGTGAAGCTCGGTGCCGAGCGGATAGACTTCGATCGCGCTGCCCATTTCGTCGCCCGCCATCGCGATCCAGCTTCCTTGCGCGACCGGCGGAAAGGGATAGGCCCGCCCGCCCCAGAGCTCGGCAACGAGGCGTGCCGCCAACTCGGGCCGCTCGGCCGCGATTGAGATGTGGAACAGCATTTGAGAACTCCCGATTTTTAAGACGGCCGATGTCTGACTCGCGCCGGTCTCAGCCCGATGCCGCGCCGGGCTTCAATTCGTGTCGATTGTGGCACCCATCCTTAGGAGATCCTCCTCCCCGCCACCCTCGCCGGCAAAGAGGATGCCACGCCCAGAAAGATCATCAGCTGCCCGACATAGTAGAGAAGCCAGATGGCCAGGCCGAGTCCCGCCGGCTTCGCTTCCATTCCCAGCCGTCCCGAGATCAGCATGTCGCTGGCGAGGAACAGCAAGGCGCCCAAGGCCACCCGCCCGCGCGGAAATCGGCTCAGCCATGCGCTCGCCGCCATCGTGCCCAGCAGCAGGGCATAAGCGGCAAAAGGCCAGGCTTCCGCCCGCCCGCGAAGCAGAATCGCCGGTATGGCGGCGGCCAGGACGGGCAGGATCCCGGCGATTCCCCGATCCAGCCACAAGGCGCCATGCCGGCGATTGCGCCAATAAAGCGCGATCGCGACCAGGTGTCCGGCCGCGAAGGCCGCCGCCCCGGCGCCGAAGTGGATTTCCAGAAGAACGTCCCCGGTCGCGCCCAGGGCCAGAAGCGAAGCGAGCAGCCACCCGTCGAAAGTCCTGGCGCCCGTCGTCGCGGCGAGGGCGAGGAGGCCCACGGCCAGGCCCTTGATCGCGATCATCGCCGGCGGCGGCAACGCCTGCCCCCACAGCAAGGGATAGCCCAGTCCGACGACCAGGCTCATCGCCGCCAGCAGCCGAGTCGTCCCCGTCATCCGCCCCTCCACGCTCGCTGCCGGACTATCCCGGCGCATCGGGTCGACCAAGCGTAAAGCGGGATGGCGGCCCCTCTTTCGTCATGCCGGACTTGATCCGGCATCCATGAACACGGATGTCGAGCATTCTCCTCGGGCTTCGGCGTTCATGGATTCCGGCTTTCGCCGGAATGACGACTGAAGGAAAAGAGCGCTTGCCACGGGTCGGTATTCTGCTATTTCTGTTTTTACAGAAAGGAACGGCAGTGAGTGTGATCGATCATCCCGACGCCAAGGCCTTCGTCCTCCATTGGGGCGAGATGGGCACGCAATGGGGTGTCAACCGCTCGGTGTCGCAGATCCACGCTTTGCTCTATCTGTCCGATCGCGCCCTTCCCGCCGACGATATCGTCGACCAGCTCGGGCTCGCCCGGTCCAACGTCTCCACCGGCCTCAAGGAACTTCAGGGCTACGGCATCGTCCGCCGGGTCCATATCGAGGGCGACCGGCGCGACCATTTCACCGCCGAGACCGATTTGTGGGAGATGCTGACCCGGATCGTCGCCGAGCGCAAACGGCGCGAGATCGATCCCACCGTCGCCCTCCTCGCCGAGCTTTCGGCCAGGCTCGCGAAGGACGACAGCGCCCCCCGGCATGTCCGCGAGCGGATCACCCGAATGCACGAATTCATCTCCACCCTGGGCAATTGGTACGATCAGGTGCGCGGCCTGCCCAAGCCCACTCTGGTCACCCTGATGAAGCTCGGCGGCAAGGTCGCCCGCTTCATTCCCGGCGCCGGCAAGCCCAACCCGAAATAGGAGGCCCTGATCGCAGCCAGTCGCACAATCGCGCCCACTAATTTCAGTTCATACAGAAACGACCGAAGAGAAAGGAACCTGCCATGATCGAGATCGCCTATGCTTTCTATCTGCTCATCACCCTCGCCATCACCATCTGGGTGGCCCGCACCCTGTCGCGCAACGGCAAGGTCTTCCTGGTCCAGTGCTTCGGCCACAATGAGGAGCTCGCCAATTCGACCAATCATCTGCTCGTCGTCGGCTTCTACCTCGTCAACATCGGCTTCATCACTCTGACGCTGAGCATCGGCACCGAGCCGACCACCCCGGCCGAGGCGATAAGGTTCCTCAGCAGCAAGGTCGGACTCGCCGTGATCGTGCTCGGCGGAATGCATTTCTTCAACATGTCGGCGATCGCCCATTTCGGCCGCAAGGTGAACGAGTGGTTCTCCGACCAGCGGGCGGCGTCCGCGATTTGACCCTTGGTGCGGGCGCGGCCTTTCCGGCCGCGCCCGTCCCGCAGGCAGGAGTAACCCATGCGTCGAAGCTCACCCTTCTACGGATCGATCGCTCTGGCTTCCCTGGCGGCCGGCCCGATCTTCCTCGTCTCGACGGGACTGGCCTCGGCCTATCTCCAGCTGCCCCGGCCGGTAAGCGTGGATCCGGCCCAGGTCGCCCCTCTCATCCTGTTGTTCATTCCCGCCATCATCATCGGCTTCGTCCTGTCGTTCATCCCCAACCTGATCGGAAGCAGCCTCCTGCGCTTCACCGGCGGCGCCTTTCCGACGGCGCGGGCGCGTCCGGTCTGGATCGGGGCCGGCGCCCTGGCCGGGACCGCCATCGCCTGGTCGATCGGGGCCTTCGCCGGGCCGGCATACGCCTTCGGCCTGATCTTCACCTCGGCCGGCTGCGCGGCGATCTGCCGGCTCTCCGCTTACTGGGACTGAGCCGAGCCTTCCCCGGCGGCCGCTCGGCGGCTAACGCGGCGCGATGAGCTTCGAAGTCCACATTATCGGCGGCGGTCTCGCCGGATCGGAAGCCGCCTGGCAGCTGGCCGAAGCCGGGGTGAAGGTGCGCCTGTCGGAGATGCGCGGATCGGGCGAGACCACGGCGGCGCATCATTCCGACTCGCTCGCCGAGCTGGTCTGCTCGAACAGCTTCCGCTCGGACGATAGCGAGCATAACGCCGTCGGGCTGATCCATGCCGAAATGCGCCGGCTCGGATCCCTGATCATGTCTTCGGCCGACGCCCACCGCGTCCCGGCCGGATCCGCCCTCGCCGTCGACCGCGAAGGCTTCGCCGCCGCGGTCACCGAGCGGATCGCGGCCCATCCCAATATCGAAATCGTCCGGGAGCGGGTCGACGCCCTCCCCGCTTCGGCCCCGACCATCGTCGCCACCGGCCCGCTGACGGCGATGAAGCTGGCGGAGTCCATCGGCGCCGCGACCGGGTCGGACGCCCTCGCTTTCTTCGACGCCATCGCCCCGATCGTCCACCGGGACTCGATCGACATGGACGTCGCCTGGATGGCGGCCCGGTGGGACAAGGGCGGCAAGGATTACATCAACTGCCCGATGACCAAGGCGCAGTATCTCGCTTTTCATCAAGGGCTGCTCGACGGGGACAAGACCGAGTTCAAGGACTGGGAGACGGACACGCCCTATTTCGAGGGCTGCATGCCGATCGAGGTGATGGCGGAGCGCGGGCTCGACACGCTTCGCTTCGGGCCGATGAAGCCGGTCGGGCTCGACGAGCCGAAGACGGGGCACTGGCCCTGGGCGGTGGTCCAGCTGCGCCAGGACAATGCGCTCGGCACCTTGTGGAACATGGTCGGCTTCCAGACCAAGCTGAAGCATGCCGAGCAGGTGCGCCTGTTCAGGACCATCCCCGGCCTCGAGCAAGCCGAGTTCGCGCGCCTCGGCGGGCTCCACCGCAACACTTTCATCAACTCCCCCAGGCTGCTCGACTCCACCCTTCGGCTGAAGGCGGCGCCGCACATTCGCTTCGCCGGCCAGATCACCGGCTGCGAAGGCTATGTCGAATCGGCCGCGATCGGCCTCCTCGCCGGCCGCTTCGCCGCCGCCGAACTGAGCGGCGAGACCCTCGCCCCGCCGCCACCGGAGACCGCGCTCGGCGCCTTGCTCGGCCACATCACCGGCGGCGCCGACGCCGCCACCTACCAGCCGATGAACGTCAATTTCGGCCTGTTCCCGCCGGTGGAGGGAAAGAAGAAAGCCGACCGGAAACGCGCTTATACGGATCGGGCCAAGGCGGCGCTGGAAGGGTGGATTGCCGAAAATCCTCCCCGCCGCGAAGCGGTGGGGAGGGGGACCATGCGAAGCATGGTGGAGGGGTAGCTAGCGCCGAGCGGCGAGAATGATCGCCGTAACCACGGACTCAACGTCTCTCATCACGTCGTCAGCATTAAAGCGGAGCACCTGAAGCCCCTGTTCCCGCATCGTCGCGTCCCTTCGGGCGTCACGTTGCGGATTGTCGCCCATCCCGTGGCTAGTCGATTCACCGTGTTTGGAGGTGGATCATGGGCAAGCCGTATTCGGGGGATCTTCGCGAGCGCATTTATGGCGAGATATCGGGCGGCGGGTCTCGCCGGGCGGCGGCGCGCCGCTTCGGGGTGAGCGCGAGCACGGGGGTTCGGGTTGCGCAGCGCATGGCTCGGACGGGCTCGCTTGCGCCGGCGCGGCAAGGCCGCCCGCCCGGCGGCGGCAAGCTGGCGCCGCATCGCGAGCTTCTGATCGGCTGGGTGGAGTCGGACAAGGACATCACCATGCCCGAGCTCGCGGCCCGGCTGCTCGAGGCTCGGCAGGTGACGGTCGATCCCGCATCGCTGTCGCGCTTCCTGCGGGTGGCCGGCTACAGCTTTAAAAAAAACGCTGCTGGCGAGCGAGGCCGATCGCGCTGACGTCGCCGAGGCGCGGCAGGCCTGGCGGCAGGACCGCCAGCCCCGGATGAGCCTCGAGCCGGAGCGGCTGGTGTTCGTCGACGAGACCGGCACGACCACACCATCGATCTCCACGACGAGCCTTGCAGCAGCACAGTAAAAATCCGCCGTGTAACGTTCGAACGGATGCTGCCGCCGGAACTTCAGTCCATCGGGTCGACGGCGCAGTGCCTACCAAAGACTGGCTTCCGGGAGCGACATCGAGCGCCTCAACCGCCGCGCTCGAAGGACGGCCGCGTTTCTCGATCGAGCATGGGAGCTCCGCGCCATCTACCCCTCCACCATGCTCATGGTGCCCCTCCCCATCTTGCGATGGGGAGGATTTCCTTCCCTCAGCACTTGCAGCGCGGCTTGGGCTTCGGCTTGGGCCGGCTCGCTTCATATTCGGCGGCGTCGAGCCAGCCCGACCTGTCCTTGTCGGCCTTGGCGAATTTCTCCGCCGACGCGGCCGTCCATTCCTCGAAGCTGAGGCTGCCATTGGAGTCGCGATCGGCTCTGGCGAAGGCCTTGCGGCGGGGCTGGAGCTGCTCGGCGAGGGTGATGCGGCCGTCGCGGTCGCGGTCGGCGCGGCCGAAACGTCGCGCCTCGCGGCTCAGGTCGGACTGGGCCGGCGGCCGGGCAAGCCGGGGACCGGCCCCGGCCGAATAGGCGGCGGCGCGCGCCGGAGGGGGCGGAGGAACGACATTCCCGGCGTCGGCGCCGCTTCTCCAGATGAAGAAGCCGGCGGCGATGAGAAGCAGCGCCGAGGCGCCTCCAGCGACGTAGCGAACCATGTTTCTCCTCCCTCAAGGATTGGAAGGAAGAAAGTCGCCGGAAAACGTGCTTTGAGTCGATATTTTTCTGCGAAAAGCGCTCAGTATCCGGAAATTCTATGCCGCAACATGCGCCACATCCGGGCCGGGGCGCCGCGCGCCTCCCAGGGGGGTCGGGCCGGATCGAGGTCGCGAACCGCCAGCACCGCCAGCATCCCGAGCGGCCTCAGCCGGGACGGCCAGTGCCTCGGCAGCCGAAGCGCGCGCGCCGCGGCGAGCGCGACGTCGGCATCGGCCGCGGTGCCGCAGTGGCGGGCCAGATCGACCAGAGCCCAGGCTTCCCCGGCCTGCTCCAGCGCAGCTTCGGACGCGCCGAGCAGCCGCGCCGTATAGCGGAAGAAGAGCGCGCCGCGGGCCTGCGCATAGGCCGTCAATTCGTCCGGAGCGAGCGCCTCCGGGCTGGCGAGGATCGCCCATCCCTGTTCCATCCCGGCCAGTTCGGCGCCGCTCAGGCCGGCCGGAAGCGCATGCTCCGCCAGCGCCTGCAGCACCGGCTCGGCGGGGGCTTTTTCGCGGTCGAGCCTTTCCAGCGCCTCGCGCCACCAGGCGAGCTTGATCCTCGCGATCATCGGCTCGCGCCCTCCGGCCAGGGCCGCGCCCAGCGCCGAGTTCGAGCCGCCACAAAGCGCCGACGGCGGCGCGGCGCTTCGCGGGCACGTAGGTGAGGGCCAGGGTACGGTCGGGGTCCAGGTCGGAGGTCATCGGGCTCTCAAAGCCCTCCCCCTCGATGGGGGAGGGTTGGGTGGGGGTGCGGTCTCCGACGAAAACGGCGCGGGTCTCGTACCTCACCCCTCCCCTGCCCCTCCCCATCAAGGGGAGGGATTTAGCGGTAACACACCTTCTTCGCCGCCTCGACGACGCTTTCGACCCGGATCAGGGCCATCTTCTCGAGATTGGCGGCGTAGGGCAAAGGCACGTCCTCGTCGGTGACCCGAAGCACCGGAGCGTCGAGGTCGTCGAATCCCTGCTCCATCGCGGTCGCCATGATCTCGGCGGAGATGGAGCAGACCGGCCAGCCCTCCTCGACGCAGACCATCCGGTTGGTCTTGGCGAGCGAGGTGAGCACGGTCGCCTTGTCGAGCGGGCGAAGCGTCCTGAGGTCGATCACCTCGGCCTCGATCCCCTCCCCGGCCAGTCGTTGCGCCGCGTCGAGCGCCACGCCCACTCCGATCGAGTAGCTGACCAGGGTGACGTCCCTGCCCTCGCGGGCGATCCGCGCCTTGCCGATCGGAAGCACGTAATCGTCGAGCTTGGGCACCTCGAAGCTCTGGCCGTAGAGCAGTTCGTTCTCGAGGAAGACGACCGGATCCTCGGAGCGGATCGCGGCCTTCAGCAGGCCTTTCGCGTCGGCGGCCGAATAAGGCGCGATGACGATCAGGCCCGGGACGTTGGCATACCAGGGCCCGTAATTCTGGCTGTGCTGGGCGCCGACCCGCGAGGCGGCGCCGTTGGGGCCCCGGAAGACGATCGGGCAGCGCATCTGCCCGCCCGACATATAATTGGTCTTCGCAGCCGAATTGATGATGTGATCAATGGCTTGCATGGCGAAGTTGAAGGTCATGAACTCGATGATCGGCCTCAGGCCGCCCATCGCCGCGCCGGCGCCGACCCCGGCGAAGCCATATTCGGTGATCGGCGTGTCGATCACGCGCTTGGGCCCGAACTCGTCGAGCAGGCCCTGGGTGACCTTGTAGGCGCCCTGATATTCGGCGACCTCCTCGCCCATCACGAACACCCGGTCGTCGGAGCGCATCTCCTCCGCCATGGCGTCGCGAAGCGCCTCGCGGACGGTCTGGCGGACGGTTTCGGTGCCTTCCGGCACTTCCGGCGCCTCCGGATTGCGCGTCGCCGCGGAGACGAGGGCGTGGGCGCCGGTTTCCGCGGTCTGCTGCCTCTCGCCTGCCGGGGAGCGGAGAGGCGCTCGGCCTTCGGGGTGATCGCTCGGCTGCTCGCATCGCGGGCTTCGACTCCGCCGGCGCTGGCGCCGGCGGGAGAGGGGCTGTCTTCGCCCTCGCCCGCGATCAGCGCGATGACGGTTCCGACCTTCACCTCGTCCGTGCCCTCGGCGACCAGGATCTTCGCGATCGTGCCCTCGTCGACCGCCTCGAACTCCATCGTGGCCTTGTCGGTCTCGATCTCGGCGAGGATGTCGCCCGATTTCACCTCGTCGCCTTCCTTGACCAGCCATTTGGCGAGCGTGCCCTCCTCCATGGTCGGGCTGAGCGCGGGCATTTTCAGTTCGATCGGCATCAGTAGGTCTCGACCAGGATATCGGTGTAGAGCTCGGACGGATCCGGCTCGGGCGACTGCTCGGCGAAATCGGCGGCCTCGACGACGATCCGCTTGATATCGTCGTCGGTCTTCTTGAGGTCCGCCTCGGTGACGCCCACCGCGGCGAGCTCGCGCTTCACCGCGTCGATCGGATCGGATTTCTCGCGCACCGCCTGCACCTCGTCGCGCGAGCGGTATTTGGCCGGGTCCGACATGGAGTGGCCGCGATAGCGATAGGTCTTCAATTCGAGAAGGATCGGGCCCTTGCCGGCGCGGACCCATTCGAGCGCGGTCGTCGCCGCGCCTCGGACCGCGAGAACGTCCATGCCGTCGATCTGGAGACCGGGGATCCGGAAGCTCTCGCCGCGGCGGTAGAGCTGGTCCTCGGCCGACGAGCGATTGACGCTGGTGCCCATCGCATACTGGTTGTTCTCGATCACGTAGATGATCGGGAGCTTCCAAAGCTCCGCCATGTTGAAGCTCTCGTAGACCTGCCCCTGATTGGCCGCGCCGTCGCCGAAATAAGCGAGGCAGACGCCGCCGTCGTCGCGATATTTGTGGGCGAAGCCGAGGCCGGTGCCGAGGCTGACCTGGGCTCCGACGATGCCATGGCCGCCGTAGAATTTATGCTCGACGCTGAACATGTGCATCGAGCCGCCCTTGCCCTTGGAGATTCCGGCGGCGCGGCCCGTAAGCTCGGCCATGATCACCCGCGGATCGATTCCGTAGGCGAGCATGTGGCCGTGGTCGCGATAGCCGGTGATGACGCTGTCGCGGCCCGGCTCGAGCGCCGACTGGAGCCCGACCGCGACCGCTTCCTGGCCGATATAGAGGTGGCAGAAGCCGCCGATCAGGCCGAGGCCGTAAAGCTGGCCGGCGCGCTCCTCGAAGCGGCGGATGAGCAGCATCTGGCGATAATATTCGAGCAATTCGTCCTTGCCCGCCTCGTGACGCTTCGGCTCGGGCGGGCGTTCTCGATTGGGGATGGAGGGCGGGGCGGAGGCGTCCGCCTTGTCGGCGCGCTTGGACGATGCTGCCTTGGCCACTTGGGTTCCTGCTGCTGTTCGAAGGGCGGTTCTATGGCGGCAAACGCGATGGGGCGCAACTTGTGCCCATTCGTCATTCCGGCGAAAGCCGGAATCCACGAACACGAATGTTCGGGTTCGGGAAGCGCGGTGTTCATGGATCCCGGATCAAGTCCGGGATGACGGTCTAGTCGAGCGGGATCACGACTTCGTCGGGACGGACCACCCCGAGCTCGCGCTTGACCGTCTCCTCGACGTAATCGGGGTCCGCGCCCCTCGGGTCGAGCAAGGCGGAGCGGTGCGCGAGGCGCAGCTTCTCGGAGTTCAGATCGGCGAGCTGGACGAGCCGCTCGGCCTTCTGACGACGATAATCGCCCCAGCTCAAGATGCCGTTGGCGCCCATGATGGCATAGCCCAGGAAATTGGCGATAATGAGGATCGCCAGCGCCGGCAACGCCGCCCGCTTGATCGTCTCGTAAGTGTTGCGCCCCATCGTCTGCATGACGTAGTTAACAGAATCAGCAAAATCGCATCGAATCAAGCCTTTTCGCCGATTCTCGATAAATATTCAGTCGGAACGCCTCGCGGCGAAGACGGCCCGTCCGGCATAGCGGGCCATCGAGCCCAGCTCCTCCTCGATCCGGATGAGCTGGTTGTATTTGGCGAGGCGGTCGGAGCGGGCGAGGCTGCCGGTCTTGATCTGCCCGCAATTGGTGGCGACGGCGAGGTCGGCGATGGTGGTGTCCTCGGTCTCGCCCGAACGGTGCGACATGACCGACGTGTAGCCGGCGCGGTGGGCCATCTCGACCGCCTCGAGGGTCTCGGTCAGGGTGCCGATCTGGTTGACCTTGATCAGGATCGAATTGGCGAGGCCCCGGTCGATGCCCATGCGCGAGGCGCTTCGGGTTGGTGACGAACAGGTCGTCGCCGACGAGCTGGACCTCGCCGCCGATCGCGTCGGTCAGCGCCTTCCAGCCTTCGAGGTCGTCCTCGGCCATGCCGTCCTCGATCGAGCTTATCGGATAGTCGCGGGCGAGCGCGGCGAGGTAATCGGCATTCTCGGCCGGGGTGAGGACCGTCCCCTCCCCCTCCATATGATAGGCGCCGTCGCGATAATATTCGGTCGCCGCGCAGTCGAGGGCGAGGACGACGTCGTCGCCGGGCTTGTAGCCGGCCTGCTCGACCGACTTCATGATGAAATCCAGAGCGTCGCGCGCCGAGGCGAGGTTGGGCGCGAAGCCGCCTTCGTCGCCGACGGCGGTCGACAGGCCGGCGTCGTGGAGGTTCTTCTTCAAAGTGTGGAAGATTTCGGAGCCGCAGCGCACCGCCTCGGCGAGGCTTGCAGAGCCGACCGGCATCACCATGAATTCCTGGAAATCGATCGGATTGTCGGCATGGGCGCCGCCGTTCAGGATGTTCATCATCGGCACCGGCAGAAGGTGCGCCGAGACCCCGCCGACATAGCGGTAGAGCGGCAGGCCGCGCGCGTCGGCGGCCGCCTTCGCCACGGCGAGGCTGACTCCCAGGATGGCGTTGGCGCCGAGCCGCGACTTGTTCTCGGTGCCGTCGAGGTCGATGAGCAAAGCGTCGATCTCGCCCTGGTCCTCGGCGTCCATGCCGGCGATCGCCTCGAATATCTCGCCGCGCACCGCATCGACCGCCCCGCAAACCCCCTTGCCGAGATATTTGCTCTTGTCGCCGTCGCGCCTCTCGACCGCCTCGTGCGCGCCGGTCGAGGCGCCGGACGGCACCGCCGCGCGCCCCATGCTGCCGTCCTCGAGCAGCACGTCCACCTCGACCGTGGGATTGCCGCGGCTGTCGAGGACCTGGCGGGCATGGACGTCGAGGATGGCGGTCATTGTTACGGCCTCGTTCTGAACTATATGGGATCGGGTTGAGGCGCGGCTTATCGGCGCGGCGCGGGCGACGCAACTTTCGTCGCGGGCGGCGGAACGTGAGGCACGGCTCGCCGTTCTCGACGCAAGCAACACAAGTATGGAGTGAAGACTTATGCCTCCTCGCGACGACGAGCTTCCCGAAGGCACGGATCACATCATCAACGGCGCCATGGAGACCAATGGCGGCGGCGGCGCGGCGAACGGCGGAGGCTCCGGCTCGGGCTTCATCGGCGCGTCCGGCGGCGACGGGACGGGCGGCACGACCGCCTCAGGAGGAGAAACTCAGATGACGCAAACCAAAGGCACCGGCGGCACCGACGTGACGTCGGCCGGCGGCTCGGGCGGAACCGAAAGCGGCGGAGTCACTGAGCAGGTGCGCGGCCAGATCTACAATCTTCGCGACCAGGCCGGAGGCAAGGTCCGCGAATATGCCGATACCGGCAAGACCCGCGCCACCGACATGCTCGAGGAGCTTTCGCGGGTCGTCGCCGACACCGCCGATTCGATCGACGAGCGGCTGGGCAACAATTACGGCGAATATGCCCGCAAGGCCGCCGACGGAGTCTCCGGCTTCGCCGAAAGCCTGCGCGGCAAGGACGTCGACGAATTGTACGACAATGTCCGCTCCGCCGTCCGCAAGAGCCCCGGCCTCGCCATCGGCATCGCCGCCGTGGTCGGCTTCACCCTCGTCCGCCTGGTCAAGGCCGGAATGCCGGAGGCGAATGAGGGCACGGGCAGCGGCAAGGGCCGCCGGACCAACCGCGGCGGCACGGGAGCTTAAGAGCTTGGACCCGAATGCCGGGAATCAGGAACGCTCGATCGGCGAGCTGTTCGGGCAATTGTCCGACGACGCGCGCAGCTACGCGGCGGCCGAAGCGAAGCTCTATCAGGCGATCGCCCGCCGACGGGTCGGGCGCGCCCGCAACGGGGCGATCGCCCTGGTGGTGGCGGTCTTGCTCGCCAATGCGACTCTGAGCGTATTGCTCATCGGCCTGGCGCTGGAGCTGGCGATCCACGTCGGTCCGGCGCTGGGCGGGTTGATCGTGACCCTCGTCGTGCTTGGAATTGCCTTCCTCCTCGTCCGTTACGGCGCCGCCAAGCTCGGCGCTTTGGGCGGCGATTTCGAAGAGCGGGCGGCGCTCCAGGCCGGGGAGAAAGTGGCATGAGCGCGGGCGAGCTGACGATGGCCAAGCAAGAGGCGGAGCGAGCGCGCCGCCGGCTTGCCGCGACCGCGGCCGAGCTCCAGCTCAGGCTGAAGCCCGGCACCCTCGCGTCCAACGCCTGGTCCGGGGTCAAGGACAAGAGCGGCGAGATGGCCGACGGCGCCGTCGAGGCGGTGAAGTCCCGTCCCGTCCCGGTCGCGGCGGCGCTGACCGCGTTCACGCTTTTCCTCGCCCGGGCGCCGCTCAAGGCGGCGGTCGCGCGCCTGTTTTCGGGCGGCGACGAAGACGAGGACAGGGTCACCGCCCGTCTCGACGGCGCCGACGAAAATTACGACCTGACGGCCCCCATCGCCGCCAGGGCAAGTGAAGGAGCAAGTAGATGACGAGTACCACCGACGATCGGCCGGCCCCGGCCACCCGCAGCGGCGCCGGTGCCGACGGCAATGAGGGCGGCGGAGGCCGCACGGCCGCCGCCCGCCAAGCCTTCGAATCCGCCCGCGATCGGACCGCCGCCGCCTACGCCACCGCCCGCGAACGGGCCGGAAGCGCCTATGAGACGGCCGGGCGCCGGACCAGCGAGGGCATCGATTCCAACCCGGTCGCGGCCGTGGTCGGAGGCCTCGCCATCGGCGCCCTCGTCGCCGCCTTGCTTCCGCGCACCGGCCGCGAGGACGAGCTGCTCGGCTCGGTCGGCCGCAAGATCAACGACAGCGCGCGCGAAGCCGCGAACGCGGCGAAGGAGGCCGGCAAGGGCCAGCTCGACGAGCTCGGTCTCAGCCGCGACGGCCTGAGGAGCAAGCTCGACGAGTTCACCGACCGCGCCGTCGGCGCCGTCAAGGGCTCGGCCGGCGGCGCCCGCCGCAACGGCGACGACGCCTGAGCCGCAGCGTCCCGGAAGCTTTCACGGCTTCCGGGGCGCCGCCGCTTGAAGCTGTGCCCATGAGCAAGCTCCACCTCGTCTTCGGCGGCCGGGTCAAGGACCCTCAGGGCCTCGACTTCGACCTCGCGACGGTCGAAATCGTCGGCCTCTTCCCCGATTATGCAAGCGCCCTCGACGCCTGGCGCGGCAACGCCCAGCGCACCGTCGACGACGCCGAGATGAAATATGTCGTCGTCCACCTCCACCGGCTGCTCGAGCCGGAGCTGAAAAGCTGATCCTCCCCATCGTGAGATGGGGAGGGGGATCGCCCGAAGGGCGGTGGAGGGGTATTTGGCTCGGCCTTCGTCGCCTCGCGTGAGAACCGGATGATGTTGATGCCAGTGACCCCTCCACCATGCTTCGCATGGTCCCCCTCCCCACGGCTTCGCCGCAGGGAGGATGATTTATGATGCGGGTCGCCGCCGCCTGGCTCGTCCATCTGTTCACGGCGAGCGGAGTTGTCCTCGCCTTCCTCGCGCTCGAGGCGACGGAGCGCGGCGAATGGCGGCTCGCCTTGCTCTGGCTGCTCGCCGCGCTGGCGGTGGACGGAGTCGACGGCAGCCTGGCGCGGTGGGCCCGGGTCAAGGAGCATGCGCCGCGCATCGACGGCGAAGCGTTCGATCTGATCGTCGATTATCTCAACTACGTCTTCGTCCCGGCCGTCTTCATCGGCCGCGCCGGGCTGGTTCCGGAAGCGCTGGCCTTGCCCCTCGCCGCGGCGATCCTGCTCTCCTCGGTCTACGTCTTCGTCCGGCGCGACATGAAGACTCCCGACAATTATTTCCGGGGCTTCCCCGCCTTGTGGAACGTCGTCGCCCTCTACCTCTTCGTGGCGCAGCCGGGCGCCGTCGCCGGCGCCGTCGTCGTGACGCTCCTCGCCTTCCTCAGCTTCGCCTCGATCCGTTTCGTCCACCCGTTTCGGATAACCGACTATCAGCCGCTGCCCCGGATAGCGGCGATTGCTCTGGGCGATCGCGACCCTCGCCCTGCTCTGGCCGGGATGGAGCCCCGGCCTGGCGCAGGCCTGGCTGTGGACCTCCTACGCTTCGGCGGCCGTCCTGCTCGCTCTGAGCCTGATCCGGACCTTGCGAGGGGCGCGCAAGGAGGCCGCCGAGGCCCCGTCCGGTTAACGGCCTTTTAGGCACGCCCCCTCAGGGGCTCGC
The DNA here is from genome assembly GCA_963850005.1 of uncultured Alphaproteobacteria bacterium. Taxonomy (GTDB): domain Bacteria; phylum Pseudomonadota; class Alphaproteobacteria; order Sphingomonadales; family Sphingomonadaceae; genus Allosphingosinicella. Next base: position 306,385 of record CAWKJG010000001.1, on the reverse strand, counting down.
AAGCTTTCGGCGCTAAGGAGACGGGCCCGAGCCGCACGCGGCCGCTGCCGAAGGTACCTACGCCATGTTCCTGCGCGCCCTCTTCGTCCTGCTGCTCTTTTGCAGCCAAGCGGCCTTCGCGCAGGTCCCGCTCTGGCGAGTGACCGAAGCGGCCGGGGCGGTCCAGGTGCAGCATGGCGGCCGCACCGCCGCGGCCGTGCGCGGCGCCACGCTGGCGCCGGGCGACACCGTCACCACCGGCGCGAACGGCCGCGCCGTGCTGGTCCGCGGGCAGGAATATGTGATCGTCGCGGCGCGCACCCGGCTTCGGCTCCCCGACGCCGCGGCCGACGAGCGCGGGATCGTCCAGATGCTCCAGGATTGGGGCCGGGCCACCTTCCGGATCGAAAAGAAGGCGACTCCGCATTTCGGGGTGAAGACTCCGTATCTGGTGGCGCTGGTCAAGGGCACGGTCTTCACCGTCACCGCGGACGACAAGGGCGCCGAAGTGGCGGTCGCGGAAGGCCGGGTCGAGGTCGGCACCGCGGACGGCGCGGTCCGCCAGATGGTCGACGCCGGAATGGCGGCCAGGATCGCCTCGGCGCAGCCCGGCCTGATCGAGATGCAGCCTGCCGCCGCCGCCGGGGGCGGAGGGTTGGCCGAAGCCGCCCGAGCCTGCGCCGAAGACGGCGCGCGCCGCTGCGGCCCCAAGCTCTCCTACGAACCCGTCGAGATCGCCGAACTCGCTGTCCGCCCCGGGCCCGGGCGGCGGTTCCGCACCGGACTCCGCGGTGAGCGCGCCGCTCACCACCGCTTTGCTCGACCTGCGCGCCTCGCCGCCCGCGGCCGTGCCCTCATCGCCGGCGCCCGCGCCGGCGCCCACTCCGGACCCTGCTCCCGCACCCGCGCCTGCCGCCCCGGCCGATCCGGGCGCGCCGGCACCTACTCCGGCTCCGGCTCCGGCTCCGGCTCCGGCTCCGGCTCCGGCTCCGGCCCCGGCTCCGGCTCCGGCTCCGGCTCCGGCTCCGGCTCCGGCTCCGGCTCCTGCTCCGGCTCCGGCTCCGGCTCCGGCGCCTGCTCCTGCACCTGCACCTGCTCCGGCTCCCGCTCCGGCTCCGGCGCCTGCTCCGGCTCCTACTCCGGCCCCGGCGCCTGCTCCGTCCCCTTCTCCCGCTCCGACCCCTGCTCCGGCTCCGGCTCCGGCTCCGGCTCCGTGCACCCGCCCCGGCGCCGGCTCCGGCCCCCGCCGATCCCGACAATTCCGGCCCAGGCTCACCCGGTTCGGGACACGGACATGGTTCGGGACCGAATTCGGGTCCGGGCAGCGGGCCGACGCCGCCTGCACCAACCCCTGCGCCTGCACCAACCCCGGCCTGCGCCTGCGCCTGCGCCTGCGCCTGCGCCTGCCTGCCCCAGCTCCGGCTCCGGCTCCGGCGCCCGCTCCGGCTCCGACCCCTGCTCCGGCCCCGGCTCCGGCCCCGGCGCCCGCACCAGTGCCGGCGCCCGGCCCAGCTCCTGCGCCGGAACCAACGCCTCCGCCGCCGCCTCCGGCCCCCGGTCCGACGTCTCCGCCAGCTCCTGCGCCGGAACCAACGCCTCCGCCGCCGCCGCCGCCTCCGGCGCCCGCCCCGGCTCCCGCACCGGTGCCGCCGCCGACTCCGCCGGCGCCTGTGTGCCGACTGATCCAGCTGCTGATCATCTGCATCTGAGGCGTTCGCCCGGGCTCGTCCCTAAGAGTTCGTCAACCTCATTCCGCTAAGGCTTCCAGCTTCTTAGCCGGAATGAGGGAGGCGGACGGGGCGATGATCGGGCGGCGGAAAATGCGGGCGTCGCTGTGCGTCGCCTGGCTCTGCCTGACCGCGGCCGCGCCGCCGCGCCTCGAGGTCGCCGCTTACGAAGGCCCGGCGGTGCTGGCCACGGTCGATTCCGGGGCGCTGTCCATCCCGGTGGAGCCGGGCGAGCAATATCCGCCCAGCCCGAAGGACGAGGCCGTTCGCCCCGCGGTCCCCGCCCCGCCCGCCGCGGCCCCGCCGAAGAAACCCCGCGCCGCCGACTTCCGGCTCTCGGTCGACCTGAGCGTGACCGCCGACAGCAACGTCACCAACGGCACCAACCTGCGCTCGGTCCCGATCGACACCGGCGACGGGCCGCTGCCGGTCCCGGTCGATCCCAATCTCCGCGAGAAAGCCGGACTTGGAGCGGGCGTATCGACCGCGGCCAATATGCGGCTGCCCGTCTCGGCCGGGGCGGCGCTGGCGGTGGATTTCGAAGGCTATGCGGTCGAATATGAAGGCCCGCGTTCCGACGACGCCTCCCTGCTCGTCGCCGCGGGCCTGGAATTCGGCGAGGGCGACAGCCCGACCGGATCGTTGCAGCTGATCGCCTTCGACCGCTGGTATGGCGGAGTGAAGGCGCTCGAGGGCGTCGGGCTGAGAGGCAATTGGCGCCGGCCCCTGAGCCCGAGCAGCAACCTCCGCCTCGCCATCGACGCCCGGATCTTCGACTCCGCTTATGGCGATGCTTTCGGCGGCAGCAATGCGAGCCTCTACGTCACCTACGACAGCGTCTTGAACCCCGGCCTGTCTTTCTCCGGCGGGGTCTATGCGCGCCGCGAGTGGCTCGGCGACGACTCCTTCTCGAGCCTCGACGCCGGCGCTTATGGCGGCCTCAGCGCCTTTTTGAGCGAGGATTTCACCGGCGGGATCACCGCCGGCCTCAGCCGGACCGTTTTCGACGAGCCCTTCCTCCTGCTCGACCCCGATCCGCGCTCGGACTGGCGGCTCTATGCGAGCGGCTGGCTGACGACCCGCCGGCCCGTCGCCTGGGGGCTCCATCCCTCGCTCACCTACACCTACAGCCGGACTTCGAGCTCGGTCTCCTATTTCAGCTCCGACCGCCACCGCCTGCGGCTCGGCGTGCAGCGCAAATTCTGACGATGCGGGCCGGGGCCATCGAAACCTTGCTGGAGCGCTGGCGCGTGATCGCGCTGGGTCTGGCCGGTCTCGTCGGCCTCGCCGTCCTTGGAACCGGCGCCGGTGAAGGGCTCGACCAGGCGTTGAAGAACCAGCGCGCGGGATGGCGCGAGCGCCCCGCCAGCGGCCAGGTGCATATTATCGAGATCGACGCCCGGAGCATCGCCGCCTTCAAGCAATGGCCGTGGCCGCGAAGCATACACGCTGGCGCGATCGACCGGCTCCGCGAGAGCAAGGCGGCGCTGATCGCTTTCGACGTCGATTTCTCGACCCCCTCCGAGCCGCGGCAGGACGCCGCGCTCGCCGCCGCCCTGCGCCGCGCCGGCGGGAGCGTCATCCTTCCGACCTTCCGCCGGACCAGCGGCGTCGACGCGGCGCCGCTGCCGCAACTGGCGGCCGAATCCTTCCTCGCCGCGGCCAACGTGGTCACCGAGTTCGAACGGCGAGCTGCGCAGCATGCCTTTCGCGGTCGAGGTCGCCGGAGTGCCGCGCCCCTCGCTGGCGAGCATGGTCGCGGAACGCCCCGGCGGCGCGGGCGAATATTTCGAGATCGACCGGGCCATCGACCCCGCCACCATCCCGCGCCATTCCATGGCCGACGTCGTCTCGGGCCGGGTGCCGCCGGCGGTTCTCGCCGGCAAGCGGATCCTGATCGGCGCGACGGCGGTGGAGCTCGGCGACCGCTACGGCGTGCCCCGGCATGGAATCCTGCCCGGAGTGGTCGCCCAGGCCCTCGCCGCCGAGACCCTTCTGGCCGGGGCTCCGGCGAGGCCTGTCGGCGGAATTTGGGCCCTCGCCCTGGTCCTCGGCCTTTGCGCCCTCTGTCTGAGACCTCGGCGAACGCGCCTTTTCGCCTCCGCCTTCACCGCTTTGGGCCTTGCCGTTCTTCTGCTCGTGCCGCCGGCCGCGGCGTGGCTCGGCGTGGACGCGCCGGTCGGGCCGGCGTTGATCGCGCTTGCAGTCGCCGCCGGAGCCGGAGCCGCGGCGCGCGCGGCCTGGCGCCGGCGCGAAACCAGCCTGGCCGACGCCAGGACCGATCTTCCCAATCTGGCCGCCCTCGAGCGGCACTGCCGCGCAATTCCGGCCGCCACCGTCGCCGTCGCCCGGATCCACGGCTTCATGGACCTGCTCTCCGCGCTCGGGCCCGATGGAACCGCGGAACTCGTCCGAGCCGTCGCCGACCGGCTCGCCTTTGCCGCTTCGGCCGAGCGAGTCTACCGGATCGACGAAGCCGGACTCGCCTGGATCGAGCCGGGGGACGACGCCCTGGACGACCGCTTCGAGGCCATCGACTCGGTGATGCGAGCGCCGTTCACCGCCGGCCGGAGCGTCGAGGTCCGCACCCATTTCGGTGCCGCTCGGGGCCCCGGCAAGGCGGCAAGGCAGCTTTGCGCCGATGCCGGCCTGGCCGCGCTCCATGCGGCCGAACGGGGCAGCCGCTGGCAATTGTTCACCGCCAGCGATTCCGAACGGGCGACCTGGCGGGTCTCGCTTCTCGCCGAGCTCGATTCCGCACTGGCGCGAGGCGAGCTGTGGAACGCCTATCAGCCCAAGCTCGACCTTCGCACCGGCGCCATCACCGGAGTCGAGGCGCTGGTCCGCTGGGACCATCCCGAGCGCGGGACCCTGGCTCCCGACAGCTTCATTCCGCTGATCGAGCAGCACGGCCGGGCGGCCGATTTGACTTTGCACGTCATGGCGCAGGCTCTCGCCGACGCCGCCGCCTGGAGCGCCGGCGGCCGTCCCCTCGGAGTTGCGGTCAACATCTCGGCGACCCTGCTCCACGACCATTTCTTCCTCCACCGCCTCGAGCAATTGCTCCAGGCGAGCGGCTTTCCGGCGGAGAAAGTCACCCTCGAGGTCACCGAATCCGCCGCCATGGCCGAGCCGGAGGCGGCGGTGGTGGCGCTGAAGGACTGGCGCAAGCTCGGGGTCGGGGTTTCCATCGACGATTACGGAACCGGCCAGTCGTCGCTTTCCTACCTCCAGAGGATGCCGGCGACCGAGCTCAAGATCGATCGAAGCTTCATCGCCGCCATGGAAGCGGGCGCGCGCGACCGGATCCTGGTCCGCTCGACCATCGTCATGGCGCACGAGCTCGGCCTTGCCGTCGTCGCCGAGGGCGTCGAGAACGAAACCTGCCTCGACCTGCTCCGCGAGATGGGCTGCGACCAGGCCCAGGGCTACGGCATCAGCCGCCCGGTGACGGCCGACGCGGTCGCGGCCTTTGCGGGGGATTATGTCGATGCGCCACGGCCGAGGCGGAAGGCGGGGTAGGCCCTTTATATGGGGAGGATAATCAGGCGCCTCGCCACTTTAGCAAAAGCAGCGGTTTCGCCAGAGCGAGGCCGACGATGAAGCCGCCGATATGCGCCGCGATGGCGATCCTGAGGCCGCTCGTCTCGAAGGTGAAGCCGATCAGAATCTGGAGCCCGATCCAGGCGGCGCCCAGCCACAGCGCGTTGAGGAAGGTGGCGAGGCCGGGATGGGCGATTTTCACCTTGTTGCGGCCGAAGAGCAAAGCGAAAGCGCCGATCAGGGCGGAAATGGCGCCGCTCGCTCCGACCATCGGCACAGGCTCGGCCGGCCCCACCCCAAATTGCGCCGCCGCCGCCGCATAGGCGCCGACCAGATAGAGGATGACGATCCCGGTCCCGCCCAGCACGCGCTCCGCCGACCGTCCGCAGAAGAGCAGCATGATGAGATTGAAGAGCAGGTGGACGAACCCCGAATGGACGAGCGTCGCCGTCAGGGGCGTGAGCAGCACGGGCACCGGCCCGCCGGACCCGGGCGGCGCTCCGACATGAGCGGGGATGAAGCCGCCGGCCATTACGACGGCCTCCTGCCAGCCGAGCGCCCAGGCGATCAGCCAGGCGGCAGCGGTCGAAGCGGCAATGGCGAGGGTGACCGGCGCGGCGCGCAGGTCGTCGGGCGGACGCATTAGCCTTCGTCCGTCATTGCGAGGAGCGAAGCGACGAAGCAATGCAGCGGGCGTCCGAGGCCGCGCTGGATTGCTTCGCTGCGCTCGCAATGACGGGCTGCGGGAGCATCATGCCCCTAGAGGAACTCGACCTTCTCGATCGAATAATAACGGTCGCCGGACGGGGTGGTGACCTCCACCTCCTCGCCGATGGTTCGGCCGATCAGGGCCCGGCCGAGCGGCGAATTGTAGGAGATTCGGCCGACCCGGGCGTCGGCCTCGGTCTGGCCGACGATCTGGTAGGTGACCGGCTTGTCGTCCTCGTCGAGCAGGTGGACGGTGGCCGCGAAGACGACCTTGTCGCCCGACAGGGTCTTGGGATCGATCACCATCGCCCGGCTGAGGCGGTCCTCGATGTCGGCGATCTGCGCCTCGACCTGGCCCTGGCGCTCCTTGGCGGCGTGATATTCGGCGTTTTCGGACAGATCGCCATGGCCGCGGGCGACCTCGATCGCCTCGATCACCGAAGGACGCTCCACCGTCTTGAGGTGCCGCACTTCGGTCTGGAGCTTCTCGTAGCCCTCGGCCAGCATCGGCATCTTGTCGACCGTCGCCATCGCCACTCACCTTTCGTCAAAAACTCTCTTTCGGGCGCCTTCCGGTGGGAAAGACGCCCTGATTGCGTGTTCAGTTGTTCAGGATCACGCTCGCGAGGCTGAATAATAGTCCTGCAGCGACTTCACTTCAAGGCTGTGCTCCCCGAGCACCGCGATCGCCCGAACCACCGCCGCGCTCGAAGCCGCCGTCGTGAAGTAGGGCACCTTCGCCATCAGGGCGGAGCCGCGGATCGAGGCGGAATCCTTGTGGCTCTGCCAGCCCTCGGTCGTGTTGAAGACGATATGGACTTCGCCGTCCTTGATCCGGTCCACGATATGCGGCCGGCCCTGAGCGACCTTGTTGACCCGCTCCACCTCTATCCCCTGTCCGGCGAGCCATGAGGCGGTGCCGGCGGTCGCGATGACCTTGAAGCCGAGCTCGCACAGCGCCCTCACCGGAGCGGTGATGACGCCCTTGTCGCTGTCCTTGACGGAAACGAACAAGGTTCCGCAGAGCGGCAGCGAGATTCCGCTGCCGAGCTGCGACTTGAGGAAAGCCTTGGCAAAGTCATTATCGATTCCCATGACTTCGCCGGTCGACTTCATTTCCGGAGACAGGACCGGATCGGTCCCGGGGAAGCGCGCGAACGGGAATACCGCTTCCTTGACGGCGATGTGGTCGACCTTGGTCCGAAGGGGCAGGAAGCTCATCAGCGGCTCCCCTGCCATGACCCGCGCGGCGATCTTGGCGATCGGCGTGCCCAGCGTCTTGGCGACGAACGGGACGGTCCGGCTGGCGCGCGGGTTGACCTCGATCAGATAGACGGCGCCGTCCTTGACCGCGAACTGGACGTTCATCAGGCCGTGCACGCCGAGCGCGAGCGCGAGCGCGCGGGTCTGGCGCTCGATCTCGGCGACGATTTCGGGCTCGAGGCTGTAGGGCGGGAGCGAGCAGGCGCTGTCGCCCGAATGGACTCCCGCTTCCTCGATATGCTGCATCACCCCGGCGATGGCGACGTCCTTGCCGTCGCAGATCGCGTCGACGTCGACCTCGATCGCGTCGCGCAGATATTTGTCGATGAGGACGGGGCTGTCGCCCGAGACCTGGACGGCGGTGACGATATAATCCTCGAGCTGGGCCGGGCCGTCGACGATCTCCATCGCCCGCCCGCCGAGCACGTAGGAAGGCCGGGTCAGCACCGGATAGCCGATCCGCTCGGCGACCGCGATCGCCTCCTCGCGCGAGCGGGCGATGCCGTTTTCGGGCTGCCTCAGGCCCAGCTTCTCGACCAGGGCCGCGAAGCGCTCGCGGTCCTCGGCGAGATCGATGGCATCGGGCGAGGTGCCGAGGATCGGAATGCCTTCCCGCTCCAGCGCCGCGGCGAGCTTCAGGGGCGTCTGGCCGCCGAACTGGACGATCACCCCGACCAGTTCGCCGCGCGATTTCTCGACATGAAGGATCTCGAGCACGTCCTCGACCGTGAGCGGCTCGAAATAGAGCCGGTCGGACGTGTCGTAATCGGTCGAGACGGTCTCGGGGTTGCAGTTGATCATGATCGTCTCGAAGCCCGCCTCGGCGAGCGCGTAGGCGGCGTGGCAGCAGCAATAATCGAACTCGATCCCCTGCCCGATCCGGTTCGGGCCGCCGCCGAGGATGACGACCTTGCGCCGGTCGGAAGGCTGGCTCTCGCATTCGGGCTCGCCGAAGCTCGGCGCCTCGTAGGTCGAATACATGTATGGCGTCTTCGCCTCGAACTCGGCGGCGCAGGTGTCGATGCGCTTGAAGACCGGGCGGACCCCGAGCTTGTGGCGAAGCGCCCTGACCTCGTCCTCGTTGGTGGCGCCGATCATCATCCGGGTGACGTCATGGAGGAGACCGTGGCTTCGGGCGCGGGTCTTCACTCCGCCGCCGCGTATGTGGGCCGATCTGAGCGCGAGCTCGGCGAGGCGGCGGTCGGAAAAGCCCATCGCCTTCAATCGGCGCATTCCCGCGGCGTCGCGCGGGAGGCCGTCGCCGCACAAGACTTCCTCCGCGTCGACGATCTCTTTCGAGCCGCTCGAGGAACCAGGGATCGTATTTGGCGATGGCGTGGATCTCGGCGACGGTGAACCCCTCGCGAAGCGCCTGGGCGGCGACGAGCAGCCGGTCCGGGGTCGGCCGCGCCAGCGCCGCCTCGATCTCGATCCGCGGCGCCCCGTAAAGCTCGCGCACCCCGTCGAGCCCGATCAGGCCGATTTCGAGGCTTCTCAGGGCCTTCTGGAGGCTTTCGTGGAAAGAACGGCCGATCGCCATCGCCTCGCCCACCGATTTCATCGCCGTCGACAGCAGGGGATCCGCGCCCTTGAACTTCTCGAAGGCGAAACGCGGGATCTTGGTGACGACATAGTCGATGGTCGGCTCGAAGCTGGCCGGGGTCACTCCGGTGATGTCGTTCTGGATCTCGTCCAAAGTGTAGCCGACCGCGAGCTTGGCCGCGACCTTGGCGATCGGGAAGCCGGTCGCCTTGGAAGCGAGCGCGGAGGAGCGCGACACGCGCGGGTTCATCTCGATGACGACAAGCCGGCCGTCCTCGGGATTGACCGCGAACTGGACGTTGGACCCGCCGGTTTCGACTCCGATTTCGCGCAGGCAAGCGATGCTTGCGTTGCGCATGATCTGATATTCCTTGTCGGTCAGGGTCAGCGCCGGCGCGACGGTGATCGAATTGCCGGTGTGGATTCCCATCGGATCGACATTCTCGATCGAGCAGACGATGATGGCGTTGTCGTTTTTGTCGCGCACCACCTCCATCTCATATTCCTTCCACCCGAGCACCGATTCCTCGATCAGCACTTCGGTGGTCGGCGAGGCATCGAGCCCGCCGGTGACGATCTCGACGAACTCCTCGCGATTGTAGGCGATTCCGCCGCCGGTGCCGCCGAGGGTGAAGCTCGGCCGGATGATCGCGGGGAGGCCGACGAGGTCGAGGGCCTTCACCGCGTCGTCGAGGCTGTGGGCGATGGCGGAGCGCGGGCTCTCGAGGCCGATCTTCGACATGGCGTCGCGGAACTTCAATCGGTCCTCGGCCTTCTCGATCGCCTCGGCGTCGGCGCCGATCATCCGGACTCCGTATTTCTCGAGCGTTCCGTCCTTCCACAAGGCCAGAGTTGTGTTCAGAGCGGTCTGCCCGCCCATGGTCGGAAGAACCGCGTCGGGCCGCTCCTTCTCGATGATCAGCCGCACGAATTCGGGCGTGATCGGTTCGATATAGGTGGCATCGGCGAGGTCCGGATCGGTCATGATCGTCGCCGGGTTCGAATTCACGAGGACGATCCGATAGCCCTCGGCGCGAAGAGTCTTCGCCGCCTGGGTCCCCGAATAATCGAACTCCGCCGCCTGGCCGATGACGATCGGGCCGGCGCCGATGATGAGGATGGAGGAGATGTCGGTTCGGCGGGGCATCAGGGCTGGTTTTCCGTCTGGTAGGCTTCGTTGCCGACGAAGCCGAGGTAGATACCATGCTCCTGGGCATTCGAGGCCGATTCCATCCGGAGCAGGCAGGTGAGCTGGTCGTGAACGTCGGTCGTCATGAAGTCTCCGAAGAAGCTGCGCCGTACCGTAAGACCGGAGGAGCCGTGGGTTTTGAAGACTTTACCGGGCCGGATCGAGCAGGCCGTCTCCAGCGCCCGTGCGAACGCCTTCAAGCCCTGGCGCGGATCGTATCGCGGAACCCGGTTGAGCAGTCCGCGCGTCTTCAGCCAATCCACCGCTTCGGCTCTGGCAAGTTTACCGCCTTCACGACGGTCGAAAGCATAATAGGCTTCCCGCTGAGGCGCGGCCGAGACGTCGACGATGTAGGCGGGAAGGACGACCTTCCTCACGCACTGGAACCGGGCGTCGTCGCTCCCGCCCAGATCGCCGATTTTGACGAACTCGGACTGAAGCTCGTCCTCAAAGGTGATTTCGAACCTTGGCCCTGGGTACCCCGCAGGCGGCCAGGGCGTTGATTAACCGCTCATAAGACGGAGCGGGCTCCTCTGCGGACGCGTAGCCCGTCAAAACAGGCCCAGCGCCGAGAATGAGTAAGAAAGCGGAAGTGCTCCAGCGCATCAGTTGCTCCCGGACGGCGCGGTGGTCACCCGCCACCCCCGCTCCCGCGCCCAATGCTCGACGCAGGCGAGGCTGCCGTCGCGAGACGCCTGAAGGCGCGCGTTGTAGCGCTGACGGAAGACGAGGCGGAGGAGGCGCTTGTCGACGGCGTCCCTCTCGATCAGCGTTCCTCTGAGCCCGCAATTGACACGGACTTCGGGAAACTCTTCCTGCAGCTGTTTCCACCCATGGCCTGCGCACGAGGCCGCGACCAACATGAGCATGGACGAGAAGTACGGCGCGGCCGGGCATCTCTAGCTCAGCCACGCAACAATTTGTTTCAGCACGGCTTTGCAGCTTCTCCGTTGCATCGCCTGCGGCCTTCTCACCGCTCCAGCCAAGTTACCCTTTGCGCCAATAGGAATGCGGCAACACGCCGGTCAGCTTTTCGATAAGATTAATCGGAGCGCGCCGACCTCTGCGATTACGGCCGGCCGATCGTCACCGAATATCTCCCCAGCTTCGTTGCCGCTGATAAAGCGCTTCTCGAGATCAAGCAGTTCCTTCTCGATCTCTACCACGGGCTCCTGGTTGTGCTGTACCGTCACAATTCGGTCTGATGCCGGCACGCCGTCGGCGGGGGCCGAATTGCTCGTTAAAATCTTCTGTTCGACCAACAGGATACCATCTTCGGTGATAGCTGAAGATATCTCCTCCGGAATCATGATCGGCTACCGTAACCAAGCCTTCCTTCTCAAGGGATACGAGGACCTTCTTTAGGTAGGCTCTCCCGGTCATCTGTCCCATAAGATTTCGGACATCTTCCAGTGACAACCATTCCTGACCGGCCATCGAATGCAGGTTATGATAAAGTCGAATTATCACCTGCTCTTTGGTGGATTTGAAAGCTGCACGGTGATCAGCTGCCCAGGGTCGATGACGAACCTATCAAATAAATATGTGCTGTCCTGGGGCCCCGGGCTCGCCTCGGGATGATATTGCACGCTGAACGCGGGCCGATCCGTCAGCTCCAGCCCCGCGAAGCTGCCGTCGAACAGCGAGATGTGGGTCGCCTTCGCATTGATCGGCAAACTCTCCGCCTCCACCGCGAAACCGTGGTTCATGCTCGTGATCTCGACCCGGCCGTCGGCGAGGCGCTTGACCGGGTGGTTGGCGCCGCGGTGGCCCTGGTGCATCTTCGTCGTCTTCGCGCCCACCGCCAGCCCCAGCAATTGGTGGCCGAGGCAGATGCCAAAGAGCGGCTTGCCCGTCTCCAGCAGCTGCCGGATCACCGGCACCGCATATTGCCCGGTAGCGGCGGGGTCGCCGGGGCCGTTGGAGAGGAAGATGCCGTCGGGTTTGTGGGCCATCACCTCCTCGAAGGTGGCGGTGGCGGGGAGGACGGTCACCCGGGCGCCGGCGTCGGCGAGGTTGCGGAAGATGTTGCGCTTGGAGCCGTAGTCGATGGCGACGACGTGGGGGCGGGTCTCGTCCCCGGCGCCTTCCGAATAGCCCTCGCCGAGCTTCCAGCCGCCGCCGGACCAGCGAAACATCTGCTTGCAGCTGACCTCTTTGGCGAGGTCCATCCCCTCGAGGCCGGGCCAGGCCCGCGCCTGAGCGAGCAAAGCGTCGAGGTCGAACTTCCCGTCCGCGGCGTGGGCGATGACTCCGTTAGGCGCCCCTTCCTCCCGGATCTTGCGGGTCAGCGCCCTTGTGTCGACTCCGCTGAGGCCGATCCGCCCGTTCGCCTTCATCCAGGCGTCGAAGGTCTGGACCGCCCGGAAATTGCCCGATTCGGTCACGTCCTGGCGGACGACGCAACCCAGGGCCCAGGGATTGTCGGCTTCGACATCTTCGTAATTCGCGCCGACATTGCCGATGTGCGGGAACGTAAAAGTGACGATCTGCGAGGCGTAGGAGGGATCGGTCATCACCTCCTGATAGCCGGTCATCGCGGTGTTGAAGCAGACCTCGCCCACGGCCGCGCCCTCGGCGCCGAAGCCCCTGCCCCAGATGAAGCTGCCGTCGGCCAGGACCAACACGCCCGTGGCCCCATCAGGCGCAGGCGAAGGCTTGGCGTCGGCCATGGGGGCGGGCACTCCTTGAGGAAAACGGCGATGTCGCTAAGGCCCGACGGCTAGAGACGGCAGGCGGCAGCGTCAATCTGTTAAAAGGCGGCGGGCGCGGCTATCCTCCCGGCTTTCCAACGCCTGGACCGAAACCCATGATTCGCGACGACATCAAGGCCGCTTTGATCACCGCCATGAAGGGCGGCGACAAAGCGGGCACCGCCACCCTCCGACTGATCCAGTCGTCGCTGAAGAACCGCGACATCGAGCTTCGCGGCACCGCCGCTCCGGCCGACGACGACGTCACCGTCACCGAGGTCCTCCAGAAGATGATCAAGCAGCGCCGCGAATTGGTGCGCTCTACGAGCAGGGCAGCCGCCAGGAGCTCGCCGACGTCGAGACGGCGGAGATCGAGGTCATCGAGGGCTTCCTGCCGCGCCAGATGAGCGACGATGAGGCGAAAGCGGCGATCGACGCCATCGTCGCCGAGACCGGCGCTTCGTCGCTCAAGGACATGGGCCGGGTGATGGCGGCGATGAAGGAGCGGCACGCCGGAGCGCTCGACATGTCGAAGGCGAGCGGGCTCGTAAAGGCGAGGCTCCAAGGCTGAGCTGCACTGCGGTGAGACTCCAAGGCCGAACTGCCATCAGCCGCTCTAGTTATTGAAGTAAAAGGAAAACTTTTGACTGAGCCGCTTCATGCGCGTCACGATTTGGCGTTGCTTGTCCCCTATCTGTGCTTATAGAAAGATGGGGCAGAGCGGCGTCCAGACTCAGACTCGCGGCGAAGTCTCGCGCGGCCCGACCGGGGCGAGGCGAGGCTTTGCCCTGCTCAGTCCCCAATTTCTGGACGAACTCCGTGGCCGAGTCATGCTGTCGACCCTTGTCGGCCGGACCGTCCCGCTTAAAAAGGCCGGCAACGAGTATAAAGCCTGTTGCCCTTTCCATCAGGAGAAGACGCCCGAGCTTCTGGGTGAACGATCAAGAAGGCTTCGACCACTGCTTCGGCTGCAGTGCCCATGGTGACGCCATCCGCTGGCTCACCGACGCGCGCGGATGGTTTTCATGGACGCCGTCAGGAACTCGCCGAAGAAAGCGGGCTGGAGCTTCCCAGGAGCCCGCGCCAGAGGAGATCGCCCGACAGGAGCGGGCCATCGGCCAGCACGAGTTGATGGAGGCCGCCGCAGACTATTGGTTCGAAGGTCGCTGGCCGGGCCGGAAGGCTCCGATGCCCGGAACTATCTCGACCCTGAGGGACGTGGGCGAAGCCGCGACAGCCGAGTTTCGGATTCGGCTACGCGCCCGAGGGCCGGGGCAATCTCAAGACGCGCTCGAGGGCTTCAGTGACGAGAAACTCATCGAGGCGGGGCTGCTCATTTCGCCCGACGACGAGAAGCGAGCCCTATGACCGCTTCCGCAATCGGCTCATGGTTCCTGATCCGCGACCCCCGCGGCAGGCCATCGCCTTCGGCGGGCGCATCCTGGGCGAGGGGGAACCCAAATATCTTAATTCGCCCGATACGCCCTTGTTCGACAAGAGCCGATCCTGTTCAACCTCGACAAGCGGCGCCGGCCAGCCGGCAAAGCAAACGGATCATCGTCGTGGAGGGCCATTTTGACGTCATCGCCTCTCGATCAGGCCGGACTCCGCGAAGCCGTCGCGCCCTTGGGCACGGCGCGTGACGGAGCCCAGATCGAGCCTGCTCTGGCGGCTGGTCCCCGAGCCCGTCCTCTGCTTCGACGGCGATAGTGCGGGCGGAAGGCGGCGGGCGCGCCTGTTCGAGCGATGCCGAGCCCGTCGGTCCGGGCAGCTGCTCGCGCGTCGCGCCGCTGCCGGCCGGCCAGGACCCCGACGATCTGGTCCGCGAGCGGGGCCGGGAAGGGTTCGAGCAGATCGTCGAGGCCGCGCTTCCGCTGGCTTCCTACCTCTACCGCTCCGAGCTCGACAAGATCGACGCCTCGCGCCCCGAGCAGCGCGCGAGCCTTCGAGAACTGACGAGATGGCCAGGTCATGCTCGCCACGTTCGTGGCCGACCAGTTCGCGCGGCGGGCTCCGGCACGCCTCAGCGACCATGTCGCGGCGATCAGGACCCGCATGTGCGCGAGCAATACCGTACCGAGCTGCTCGCCCGCTTCCACGCGTTGACCGCGACGCCGCCGAAGCCGCCGTGGAAGCCGAGGCCGTTCGGCCCGCCCGGCTCTCGCGCCGGGGGACGGTTCGTCCCGCCCCGGCTCGGTCTCCGACCAGGCGAACGATCTGGCCATCGCCGAATCAGCCCGAAGACCGCCCGTTCGGTGCTTCACGGCCTGCTCCGCTTTCCCGAGCTGGTCGCCGCCCATGCCGAGGCGATCGAAACGGCGCGGCAACGTCCCCGAGAGGCACGGCTGGCCCGGCTGGAACGCGGCGCAAACTGGGGCGAGGCCCTGCATGACATTGCTCGAAGGGGCCATGGCGCACGGCGAGCTTGATCAGGAGCGGGTTCATACCATATTGGCCGAGGCTGGCGTCGCCCCTCTTGCCGAGAGGCTGCGCCTGGAACGCGGACTGGCCTTCTCCTTCAACCGCCGAGATGCCGACCCGGAACGTGCTTCTCGCGATCTCGTTTTGGTTATCGACACATTGGCGGCCCAGCCGGGACTATATGCCGCGCTCGACGCGGCGACCGCTCGGCTCAAGGAGGAAGGCAACGAAGCCGCCTTCCAGGAGCAGCAGAGGCTGAGGGCGGCGCGGGACGAAGCGGACAGGCAGCTCGCGGCGCTGATCGAAGCCGGCGCGGGCGGATGAACTTATAAGGTTTTTAGATGGCGAAGACGACCAACGGCGGTGACGGCGAAGACAAGCAGGAAGCTGGCGATGCGCCGCTGATCGACCTCAACGAGGCCTCGCTCAAGAAGCTCGTCGCCCGCGCCAAGAAGCGCGGCTACATCACCTATGACGAGCTCAACGAAGCCCTGCCGCAGGACCAGATGTCCTCCGAGCAGATCGAAGACGTCATGTCGGCCCTCAATGAAATGGGGGTCAATGTGGTGGAAGCGGAGGAATCCGACGACGACGAGGAGAAAGCGGAGGAGCCCGAGGTCGACGCCGCCGCCAGCGAGGACGACGGCTCGGACGGCGAGCGCTTCATCATCGAGAAGAAGAAGGAGACGGTCGACCGCACCGACGATCCCGTCCGGATGTATCTTCGCGAGATGGGCGCGGTCGAGCTGCTCAGCCGCGAGGGCGAGATCGCCATCGCCAAGAGGATCGAGGCCGGCCGCGACACGATGATCTGGGGCCTGTGCGAAAGCCCGATCACCTTCAACGCCATCATCCACTGGTCGAACGCCTTGAACGCCGGCGAGATGCAGCTCCGCGAGATCCTCGATCTCGACGCCATGCTCTCCAAGGGCCCGACCCCCGAGCAGGTGGCGAGCGCCGAGGAAGGCGGCGAGGACGAGATCAGCGAGAAGACCGCCGGCCCCTCCTTCAAGGAGGAGGAGGAGGTCGAAATCCGCCCCGGCCGAGGAGGAGGACGAGGAGGACAGCCTCGTCGAGCGCCGGGCCCGCCCCCAGTTCGAGGAGGAGGACGAGGACAACACCCTCTCCCTCGCCCAGATGGAGGAGACCTTGAAGCCGCAGGCGCTCGAGCGCTTCGCCAAGATCACCGACCTCTACAAGAAATTCTCCAAGGTCCAGCATTCGCGAATGGAGGCGATGAGCGCCGGCCTCGAATTCCCGAAGAACGAGGAGAAGAAATACCAGGCGCTCTCCGAGCAGCTCACCGCCGAGGTCGAGAGCGTCCAGTTCCACGGCGCCAAGATCGAATATCTCGTCGACCAGCTCTACAGCTACAACCGCCGGCTGACCGCTCTGGCCGGCCAGATGCTCCGCCTCGCCGAGCGCCACAAGGTGCCGCGCCGGGCCTTCCTCGATTCCTATCTCGGCCACGAACTGGACGAGGGCTGGGCCGAGCGGGTCTGCAACACCGACAAGAAATGGACCGCTTTCTGCCAGGCCGAAGCGGGCGCGATCGAGCGCATCCGCGCCGAGATCGCCGAGATCGCCCAGGCGATCGGAATGACCCTCGCCGAATTCCGCCGGATCGTGAACCAGGTCCAGAAAGGCGAGCGCGAGGCGCGGATCGCCAAGAAGGAGATGGTCGAGGCCAACCTTCGCCTCGTCATCTCGATCGCCAAGAAATATACGAACCGCGGATTGCAGTTCCTCGACCTTATCCAGGAAGGCAATATCGGCCTGATGAAGGCGGTCGATAAGTTCGAATATCGCCGAGGCTACAAATTCTCGACCTACGCGACCTGGTGGATCCGCCAGGCGATCACCCGCTCGATCGCCGACCAGGCCCGGACGATCCGGATCCCGGTCCACATGATCGAGACGATCAACAAGCTGGTCCGCACCAGCCGCCAGATCCTCCACGAAATCGGCCGCGAGCCGACCCCGGAGGAACTGGCCGAGCGCCTCTCGATGCCGCTCGAGAAGGTCCGCAAGGTGATGAAGATCGCCAAGGAGCCGATCTCCTTGGAGACGCCCATCGGCGACGAGGAGGACAGCCACCTCGGCGACTTCATCGAGGACAAGAATGCGGTGATCCCGGTGGACGCCGCGATCCAGGCCAACCTCAAGGAGACGGTGACCCGGGTGCTGGCCTCGCCTGACGCCGCGCGAGGAGCGGGTGCTGAGGATGCGGTTCGGGATCGGGATGAACACCGACCACACGCTCGAGGAGGTGGGGCAGCAATTCTCGGTGACCCGCGAGCGGATCCGGCAGATCGAGGCGAAGGCGCTGCGGAAGCTGAAGCATCCGAGCCGGTCGCGGAAGATGCGAAGTTTTCTCGATCAGTGAACTATCGAGACAATTCAGCGGTTGACACGAATGGCAGCGGCGATTGGCCCGTCATCTTCTATCTCGTGAAGATGGCGGACCCTCATGGTTCGGAGGCCTTTTACAAGGTTGGCATCACTAGAGATCTTGCTTGGCGGTTCAGTCACGGTGTGACGCAGTTGCCGAAGGGGCAGGACCCCACCCCGATGCAACAACTCCGAATTGCCTTAGCCGCTGCTAAAGGCCGAATGCCGCATCCGTACAAGGCGGAGGTCATCGCCACGGCAGAGTTCGATAGCTGGGAAATGGCAGAGGCTCATGAGAGGGAGCTTATCGACACCTTGTGGCCGGCTAAATACTTACCCAAGAAGCGCTTTTCAGGAGAGAGCGAGTGCTTCGATGGGCAGGGTGACCTTGTCGACATTGTCGCCGCACACATTCGCGGGTTGAATAAAGGCTGAGCCCGGAACTCATGCGCGCGCGGGAGCGTGTGCCGGGATCGGCTTCGGCATCATGTCCTATCCTCCCGATTTGCGGTTCCCAATCTCGATGCGAACGACCTCCGCCATGGCCTCTAGCTCATCAAGTGCAGCCTCCAGCGCAGCGATCTGCATCTGAACCGCAGTCATGTCTCCCGACATTATGAAGTTAATCGGGCGATCCTCCGTCTCGCCATCTGTCTCGATCGTAACTTCCGCGTGGCCCCAGGTGTCGTCAAAGCCTTTAATCCGGACGCCAGCCCGATCCTGCCGCAAGCCGCCCAAACCCACCATCTTATGATCCTCCTGAGTTGATGCCGAAATAGGTCGCCAGGGGGCTGCTACAACCCCAATTGTCTACACAAACAGCTGAAGGCCCAGGGAGGCGCCAGAGCCTGCTGCCCTCGTGCCGGACTTAATCACCCGCAGCGCAGCTCGTGCGCAGGCATAGGAGATTCAGTTCACGCAAAGCCGCGAAGCCGCGAAGGAGCCCCTGCCCTCCTCGTCATCTTGGCGAAAGCTGGGATCCATTTTCACATTAGACCGCCGAGTGAAATTTGGTTCGCACAAAGATCACAAAGGCACGAAGAGGCCGAGCGGTAGGCAAGGCCGCGTCAACTTTGGGAAGCCGCGCATACAGATACGATCTTCTAATATCAGCGCTTACGCGCCAATGCGGCGTTGCATTCGACTGCCCCGGCCTATCCTCTTCGGAATGAACGATCCGTCACCTGTTGGATCAGAATTCGAGACGGCCGAGCGGGCCAAGGGCTATCTGCGCTGGCTCCAAACTAAGGTCGCGGCGTCCAGGGCCGACGGGCGTCCCGGCATCGGCCACGATGAGGCCATGAGGCGAGTACGGACGATCATCGAGGCGAAAGCCCAAAACGACTGACGAGCCGTCGGTGCCACGCACGTAGCTGGCATCAATCCCCCTACCGAAACTTTAAACCGAAGAGTACTCTCAGCACTGCCTGAACGGTTGTTTTATAATTAAGGATGTCAGCGTCGGGAACGTCTACGGTCGCGCGCTCATGAATTAGCTTATTACGCATCACATAATAATGTTGAGCGTTTACGATCCATACCGGGTTTAAGTCGACATGAGGGTTAATTTCGTTAATTACATTTGTTCTGTTTATAAAGAGAGTCTGTAATTTGGCCTCAGTGTACACACGCTTAGGGAATATGTCTGTGTTGTGCACTATGTATTCCTTGAGCGCAATCTCAAACGCGCTATCAAGAAGTATCAGAGCTATGCGGTTTTTAGTTTCAAGATTCTTTCGGATTATAAGATCAACAGCAGAAATTGACTCTACAAGACCAAGCGTCCATGGCTTTTCGCGAAGATTTTTGGTATTCAGAGTCTTTAAGTCTTCAGCTTGAGGTGCATGCCCTCGCGGAAGAGGTGGCAGAAACAACTTGGCCCTAGGGTCTGCGGGACGGGGTAAATGCTCGATCTCTCCCTCAGAATAACAGAAAACTTTGTTAGGCCAATCATCTTTTGTTCTACGGGACACCTTAGAAAAGTGACTTACTAATTGAACTACAATGGGTTTAATCGCCTCGAATACCGGATGACCTAAGTTAACACCACTCTTGCTACTATTCCAAGGCATCAGACGAGCGGGTCCATTGAGTTTGACTATCACCCGACACAATGATGCGTCCGGGTGGGGCACACCGGCTTCGGATGTTACAAAATAACCGACATCTTTAATTCTCATCTCTTTGACGATTAGTCGGTCATTGCAGTAAATATATACGCCGTAATTTTCTTCATCAGGATTCCTATCGCTAATCAGTCCGCCAGTAATCACCACTCGTGTTGATCCGATCTCAGGTACATCGATATCGAAGGATACTTCTTGGGGCTGATGATCGGGCGGGTATGACCAATTATCATAATACGTTGAGCCGATCTCAATACCATTCAAATATATCTTACAGTTCTCCGATAAAAAGTTTGCGTAAACCTCGGAAATATGATGACGGACTGCAGTCCGGGCTTCGGGGGTGATAGGCCTTCGTAGCTTCGTAATGGTGACATGCGTGGAACCGGGTTCGATGTCGGGAACTTCATAGGCGGCAATTTGCCAGTCTGTGGACTCGAGCCACTCTTCAGCTAAATCAATACCTAGAGATTTTTCTCGACCGTAGCGAGTTCGAATTTCAACTAACTTGCCAAGGGCTACTCCCGCTCTCTTGCTCCCCACCCCAAATATTCCGATCACTTCGGCGGCTGGGTCATTCTGGCTTCCTCCGGGAGCAACCAGGCGACTAAGTTGGCCAATCTTTACACCCCCGGCGTTGTCGCTCGCGCAAATGAGCTGCTGATCCTCGTCAAGGGTAAGTCGGACCACTAGCGGCGTACGCTTTCCCCGCGTCATCCACAGATCGATTGAGTTGTCGATTAACTCACAAACGCCCGTCTTGAGGTCGTAGTCGCTGATGATGGACCAAAACATACGCTTTTCTGGTGTGCCATCGATCAACGTGAGCTGGGTTTTTGTAGTGACTTCCCATACGCCCCTCCCGTGTGTCAGACTTAAGGTATGCGGTTTGGTCATCTTCCGATAGTGGGCGCTGAGTGGCGTCGACTAACGCTATGAGCGGGGACGGGGGCGGGCGGGGGACAGGTACCGGTACCTGTCCCCAATCTCGGTTCGGAGGAGATGGACGATGTCACACAGGAAATTGGGCGCGGCGTGCTGCCTGATCGCCGTCGCCGTTTCGCCGGTCCTGGCGCAGCCGGCCGGGCGGGAGTCCCTGACGAGCGCTCCGGCGGCCGGTCCGGACGCCCGCTATTGCCTGCGGGTGGAGGCTGTCACGGGCACCCTTATCGAGCGTGTCCGGTGCTGGACCCGTGAGCAATGGGCCGAGCAGGGCGTCGATGTCGACAAGGAATGGGCCAGGGAAGGCGTCACCGTTATCGAATGACGCTGCGCGGTGACCGGTGACAGCCAAGTGACTGTCACCAGACTGTCCCCCTCTCCCTCCAGGGGAGAGGGAAACCGCAACGTAGCGGCGGGAGGGTGAGGGACCGGGTCGGGGTCTTTTACGTACGACGGGCCCTCACCCGGGTTCGCTTCGCGAACCTGTCCCTCTCCCCTGCAGGGAGAGGGGTTTGGCGGCACATTAGAGCCTCCTGATCCGGGGCTCCGCCCGCTCCTTCTGCAGCATCAGCTCGGTCAGCCCCCAGACCATCGCATCCGCGCGGTCCGGACTATTGCCAGGCCCCTCATAATCCCCGCCCGCGATCATCCCGCACAGCTGCGCCTCCAGCTCCGGGAAGCGGCCGTGGAGCGCCACCCTGCCCGCTTCGAACAGCATCGCCACCGGCGCGGCGCGGTCGGTTTTGCCCTGGATGGCGGGGACCAGTTTTATGTTGAGGGTGGGGTCGGAGATGCGGAGGACGGCGGTGACCATGAGGCCGCCCTGGTTGGATTCGGCGACCACGAGGAGGGGGGCGTTGGGGTGGAGGTGGGTCCATAGAGACGCGGCCTCCGCGACGACTCGGGACCAGGCTTCGGGGCTTTGGGCGGTGACCGAATGGTCGGCGAGGAGGTGGGCCTTGCCGGATGTGTCCTTCGCGCAGGCGATGATCCCGCAGGTGCCGTCGCCGGTCGGGGGATCGACGGCGATGACGAGGCGGGGGAAGGGGGCTAGCCCCTCTCCCTGCAGGGGAGAGGGAGGGAGAAGCGAAGCGGCGGAAGGGTGAGGGTCTGGCCGGGTGTCCTCCACGTACGGTACGCCCTCACCCTGGTTCGCTTCGCGAACCTGTCCCTCTCCCCTGCAGGGAGAGGGGTTGAGGCGGCAGCGCTCGAGCAATTCCTCCGTCCACAAGGCGCCGGGATTGTCGGTGAGGAGCTCGCCGTTCAGCTCCTGGCGCTCGAGGCGGGTGCCGGCGTAGCGCTGGCGCATCGAGCGGGTCCAGGCGGGGCTGTTGTGGGGGTTGGCGTCGCTCGGGCCGCCGATGACGATCGTTCCGGGCTCGGCCATGATCCGCCTGAGATGCGGGCCGGGGCGCGGGGTGGTGGTGACGAGGGCCCGGGGGCGCTCCCCGAGGCGAAGGCCGAGCTGGAGCATGTCCCAGGTCTCGCCGGCTTTCTCCCATTTGGCGAGCTCGTCGCACCAGGCGTAGTCGTGCTCGGGGCCGCGCAGGAGCTCGGGGGTGTGGCCGGAGAAGAGCTGGGCCTGGGCGCCGGTTCGGAACTTGACCAGGCCCTGGCCGCGCCGCCACTCGCGGATCCAGGGGCCGGCGATTTCCATCAGGCCGCTCCTGCCCTCGACCATGACGTTTCGCGCCTCGGCGAGGGTGGCGCCGACGAGGGCGATCCGCAGGGGGTTGCGCGGGCTGGTGCCGTCGGGGCCCTTCAAGAGGCTCACGATCCATTCCGAGCCGGCGCGGGTCTTGCCGAAGCTTCGGCCGCCCATGACGACGCAGGTCGACCAGTCGCCTTCGCCCGGCACCTGGCCTTCATGGGCCCAGGTCGGCCAGTCGCGGTCGATCGCCTCGATCTCCTCGGGGCCGAGCCGGGCGAGCGCTTCGGGCCGTTGCCCGGGCTTCAGCTTCAGGAAGAAGCGGAGCAGGTCCGTCTCCCGAGGCAGCAGGGGCGGCCCGCGGCGCGGGCGGTCAGAGGAGGCCATTTTTCCTCGCGATGGCGGACAGCTTCTTGAGGATCGAGTTCGCGCATCTCCTCGAGGCTTCGCGGTCGGGCCGGCCAGGCGGGGCGGCGGCCGCCGGCTTCGGGATTGCGGCGCGCCTGGTAGAGCTTGACGATGGCGATCGCGTCCCGGACGGTCATGTCGACGATCGGCGAATCCGGATCGGGCGGCCGGCCTTCGAGGAAATCCTCGGCCCGGCGGGCGAGCGCCTCGTCGATCCGGCCGTGGGATTGCGCCCGGGCGGCTTCCATCTTCTCGGCGAAGACCGGATCGCGGCGGGCGCGGCGGTAGATCGCCTCCTTGGAGAAGCCGGCCTGCCCGGCCGACCAGGTGACGTTGTTGCTGGCCGCGAGGGCGTCGAGGAAGTGCTCCTCCGCCTCCTCGGTCCAGCGGTCGCCCCGGCTCCGGATCAGCTGGGGGCCGTCCTTGCCATGGCTTCGGAGGATGGCGCCCGCCGGGCCGGTGGGCCGTTTGGAACGCCGCTTTTTCTTTTCCCTTTCCATCTCCGAGTTTAGAACATGGAGAGTACAAAATAGGATAATGGTTTTTTCGGTTTCTTCCAAGCTATTGGAAGGAAGCGGGTTTTTTGGCCTTTTGTAGGATTTCCTCGATTCTATATAGTTAAGCGCGAAATTCCCGAGTTGTCGGGGAATTTGGCGCTTGAGCGCGCCCGGCCTTGAGTAGGCCGAGGCATCCGCCTAGCGCGGGGAGATGCGCAGCGTCGCGCATCGATAGGCAGCCCATGGTCGACCACGCCACCCCCAACCTTCCCTCCCGGGACTTCGAGACGACGTCGCTTTTCTACGCTCGGCTCGGCTTTACCGAGAGCTGGCGGGATTCGGGCTGGATGATCCTGGAGCGCGGCCCGCTCAAGCTGGAATTCTTCCCCTATCCCGATCTCGACCCGGCCGAGAGCTCGTTCGGCGCCTGTTTCCGGCTCGACGACGTCGACTCCTTCTACGCCGAGTGCCGCGCCGCCGGCCTCGAGGAATCCCGGTCCGGAGCGCCCCGCCTGCATCGCCCGCGCCGGGAAGCCTGGGGCGGCCGGGTCGGCGCGATGATCGATCCCGACGGCACTTTGATCAGGCTCATCGGGGCCTGACGGGCGGCGGTCGAAGCGCCCGAAGGCCGCTTAATCGAATAACCATGGCAAGCCGCCGTCGCGGAGGATAGTTCGTACCTCCCCGCCCCTCCACCGGAAGGAAGAGAGTGCCGGTCCTCCGCTCCGTCCTGGCCTGGGCCCTGATCGGGTCCGCGCTCGCCGGCGCCCAGGGCGCGGCGGAGCCGCCTCGGATCGGCAAGCCGAGACCCGCTCCGCCGACGCCCTCGACCTTGCCTCCGCTGCCGCCGGCAATCATCGACGAGACGCTCGCGATCGGCGGCGACGACGTTCAAGCCCGCAAGGTGGAGACCCGGCTCAGCGTCGAGGTTCGGGTGAACGGTCGGGGGCCCTACCAGTTCGTCGTCGACAGCGGCGCCGACACCTCCGTGGTCGGGCTTCGAATCGCGCGCGATCTGCAGCTGCCGCTGGGAACGCCGGTCACCTTGAACAACATGACCGACCGCAACATCGTCGACCGGGTGAGGGTCGACACGCTCAGCCTCGGCCCGACCACGATCCGGGACCTTCAGCTTCCCGCCCTGCGCGAGGCCGATCTCGGCGGCGCGGGAATGATCGGAATCGACGCGCTCGCCCGCCAGCGGCTGATGCTGGATTTCGAGCAAAGGCTGATCCGGATCGAGGACGCGTCGAGGCCCGTCAAATCCGCCCCCGGCGACATCGTCGTCACGGCGCGGCTGCAGCGGGGCCAGCTGATCCTGACCGAGGTCAGGGCCGGCCGGCTGACTCTCGACGCCGTCGTCGACACCGGGTCCCAGATCACGATCGGCAATTCCGCCCTTCGCGACAAGCTCGTCCGGAGCCGGCTCGGCAAGTTCAGGACGGTCACCGCGACCGGGGTGACCGGAACGACCGTCACTCTCCAGCTCGCCCAGATCGGCGAGCTTCGCCTCGGCTCGGTGACCTTACGCAACGTGCCGATGGCGTTCGCCGACGTTCCGCCCTTCGAGGTATTCGGACTCGCCGACCGGCCGGCCCTGCTGCTCGGAACCGACCTTCTGGAGACCTTCCGCCGGGTCTCGCTCGATTTCAGGGCGCGCAAGGTGCGCTTCCAGCTTCGGCGGTGCCGGCAGGGCGTCGCGATCAGAACCTCCCCTTCCGCGTCGCTGACTCGGCTGTCGTCGACCAGCGAGCAGGCCTGCGCGAGATAACGGAGCCCGGGTGGCGGCGATGACGGCGACAATCCGACGGCCTTGTGCTCGAAAAACTATCTTTGCATATCAGCGCGCATAAGGCCGCGAGCGTTGCTTTTGGTCGCCCCGGGCCTATTCTGCATCGCATGAATGATCCGTCGCCCATTGGATCGGAATTCGAGACGGTCGAGCAGGCCGAGGGCTATCTGCGCTGGCTGCGGGCCAAGGTCGCGGCCTCCAGGGCCGACAGCCGGCCCACCGTCGAGCATAACGAAGCGATGAAACAAATACGGGCGATCATCGAGGCGAAGGCCCGCAACGACTAATGAAGCTGGTCTGGCGGGCGGACGCGCTCGCAGACCTGAAATCGATTGTCGGATATATTGCGGATCGCAATGCGCTGGCCGCCATACGGTTGCACTCGGCGATCGAGGCTTGCGCGGAAGGACTGCGCGAACGCCCATTTCTGTATCGGCCAGGGCGCGTCGAAGGGACGCGCGAGGCCGTCGTACATCCGAGCTATATCCTGATTTATGAGGTCGGCACCGACGCGGTCGAGATTACCGCCGTGGTGCACTCCAGGCAGCAATATCCTTGAGTTCACGCGACGGACGCGAAGCTCGAGAGGTCCCTGCCCTCTCCGCCATGCCGGATTTGATCCGGCATCCACCTTCTTTAGCGGCTTTGCGGCTTCGCGTGAGACCCTCTTTCAGCGTTCGGGCGTGCAGAGACGTGGGAGATTATCTCACGCAAAGCCGCAAAGGCGCAAAACTGGTGCCTGTCCCCATTTCCCAGAATGAAAGTCGGGACGGAACCGGGGCAATATACATTTTTGCGCTCGGGACCGATCGGTCAGTCCGCGGAAAATGTATACCGCCCCATTTATCCCAGGAGGATGCCTCGACAGAGCCCGTCAGCGCGGCTTCACGTCCTTCGGGTCGACCGTGGGGGTCGCCATCGGCGGGCCGGCGCCGGCGGAGGAGATGAAGAGCTCGACGGTGGGCCGGTCGCGATAGCCGCCGACTCCCGACAGGGTGCGGGCGCCGTCCATCTTGCGCACGTGCATCGTGTAATCGGTGGCGGCGTCGGCCGCCTTCTGGGCGTCGGCGGGGCCGCTCGAACGGCCGCCATAAGCGATCAGATAGCCCTGGGCATTGGGATCGTCGGCGAGCGCGATAGCCAGCGGTCGAGGACCGGCTTGGCCGGGGCGAGGTCGTTCGTCTGATATTCGGCGAACTTCGCCGACGGCTTCGAGGGCGCCGACACGCTCATCGTGCAGCTGTTCGCGGTCGAGCAGCTTCGCGAATAGCCGCCGACGTCGACGGTGGCGGTGATCGTGCTTCCGCCGAGGCCGGTCGTGGCGATGCTGATCGCCGAAGTGCCCTGGCCGGATTCGATCGAACCCGCCGAGACGGTCCAGTTGAAGGTCGGGGACACCGCGGGATCGCCCCCCGCTACATCGGCGCTGTAGCTGGCGGTCTCCCCTTCGGAGCCGCTGTCGGGGCAGGAAACCCGAACCGCCGGGCAGATGTCCGGGCTCTGCAGCGCCGCCGACGCGCTCGGCGGGTTCGGCCCGATCTGGGTCAGCGCCATCAAAGCCACGGCGGCCGCGACGGCGACCGGTCCCAAGCGTCTCAGATTCATCACGTCCCCCCGTATGTTGAATTGCGTAGCTCGCACCCTTTGAACGGCTCCGCAAGTCGGGCTTCGAGGAAAAGCCGCCGCGTTTTCCGCCTTCGCTTCCCCTTTGCGGCTTCGAAGGATTCGACAACCCGTCTGGTGACGGTCACCGGACCATCTGAAGACGGATTCCTGCGGGACGCCCTGTAAAGTCTCCGGAGCAGGCCCCGCGACAAGGGCAACACCCTGATCGCCATCCTTCAGAACCTTGCCCGAAGGCCCGGCGTTACGGCGCCCGGGCGCTTCGGTGGAACAGGAATGCGGAGACCAGCCAAAGCGAAGCGAATCCGGCGCTGAGCGCCAGGACTCCGATCGGGCCCATCGGATCGTCCCGGGCGGTGGAGGGGGCGGTGGCGACGACGGCGGCCAGCAGCGCCTGGACCCCGGCGACGGCGACCATCGCCCGAGCCATGCCGTCGGCGCGCAGTCGGGCGGTAAAGGCGCAGGCCCCGGCGGTCGCGACGACGAGGTAGAAGCCCAGATTGACCGGATTGTCCTCGTTGCCGACGATCCCGACCGCGAGGTTCATCCAGATCTGGAGGAAGGCGGCGCCGAGGGCGATCGCAATTGCGATTCGATAGGCTGTCGTTTTCGAAAGGCTCGACATTTTCCGAGGTCTCCAGCCGGGATCGGCGCGTCACTTTAGCGAGGTGCGCCGCAGAGCCTATGAGCGCCCTGTCAGATTGCGGTGCAGATACGAGGGAGAAAGATGGGTGTGACTGTCCCTCTCCCTGCAGGGGAGAGGGAGGGGCCCGCTCGGCGAAGCCGAGTGGGAGGGTGAGGGATTGGCCTGCTCCTGTGCCGCCTGCGCTGCCCTCACCCGGGTTCGCTTCGCGAACCTGTCCCTCTCCCCTGCAGGGAGAGGGGTTGAAGTTCGGGCGGGATCCCGTGGAGACACTTGGAAAGTCGAACGACCGGTCGGGCGGCGGCGACTGCGCGGGCCTTGTTGCGCGAGCGCCGAAAGCTGTCATCACCCGGCCATGCGCAATCCCGCCCGCAAGGCCCTCTACTGCCTGATCGCCGTCCTTGCCGGAGCGGCCCTGATCTGGTTCGGGGCCGGGCGCGAGCAGAGGGTCGGCGAGCATTGGACCTCGATCGTGCCGCTCTTCGTCGGCTTCGCACTGGCGCCGATCGGGTTCGTCATTCTGATCCAGGCCCTGTTCCTGGCGCGCGGACAGGCCAGGCTGAAAGCGGGGCACAAGGTGATCGCGCGCTGGCACGTCCATCCGGCCGAGTGGGAGCGGTTCCGAGCGCTCGACGCCCGCCGCGCCGCCGAGCATCCATCGCTGGTCAACGATCTGTGGATCCGCAAGGCGACCCCGACGGACGGAGTTGAGGTAATCGTCGGCGAGACGTCGCTTCTGGTCGACCGATCCTATCATGTGCTTCGACCCGGCGGACTGCCCGAGCTGCGCTCGGTCGGCTGGCTCGACGGGCCGCCCGCCTGCCTCGAATTCGGGCTGCTCTATCCGCGTGGCCGCTATGGCGGGACCCTGCCGCTCACGCTTCGGGTCCCCGTGCCGGCGGGCGCGCACGACCTCGCCCGGCCGGTCGTCGACCATTTCGAGCCGAAAGTCCGTCGCAAGCCCGGCCTCGCGCTGCGCAATCCGCGAACGACCTACTGGGTCTGCGCCTTCCTGTTCGTCGCGGCCATCGCGATGGCGGCGGTCGGCTATGCCCTGGCGCTGGCTCTGGCCCGAACCGACGGCGCCGACCCGCTGGTGCCGATACTGCTCCTGATCGGCGGCCTCGGCCTCGGAATCTTCGCCGCCATTCTTGCCCTCGCCACCTTCCTGCTGACCCGGCGATGAGGCTCAGGGCCGCCCGGGCCGCCGACATCGAGGCCATGCACGCCCTGCGCCTGCGCGTGACCGAGAACCGCCTGGCCGATCCGCGCCGGGTCACCGAGGCCTCCTATCCGCTTTACCTGGCCCAGGGGGCCGCCTGGGTCGCCGAGACCGGGCAGGGTCTCGCCGGCTTCGCCATCCTCGACGTCGCCGGCGGCCGAGTTCTGGGCCCTGTTCGTCGCGCCCGAGGCGGAGGGGGCGGGGATCGGCCGGGCGCTCCACCGGCGCCTGCTCGACTCCGCGCTCGATCACGGCCTGCGCCGGCTTTCCCTGAGCACCGCCCCGGGCACCCGAGCCGAGCTTTTCTATCGCGACGCGGGCTGGACCGAGGCGGGCATGACCGCCGCGGGCGAACTCCTGTTCGAGAAGGATCCGGCCGGTTGAGGCCGGGTTTCGCGAAAGAGTCGTCACGGCGATGCAACGATGGCCGTCGACGGCCGTTGGCGGCTCATGAAAAGAAAAATCCTCGCCGCCGCCCTCCCCTTCCTCCTTGCCGGATGGGCCGCGCCCGCCGCCGCCGCCGACGAAGATGGCGCAAAGAAGGAACCCCGGCGGATCCGGGTCGGGCTCGGGGCCCAGTTCGTGCCCGCTTATCCGGGCGCCGACGGCCACAGCCTGCGCCCCCTCGTCGACGTGGCGCTCAGCCGCGGAAGCAAGCCCTTCGGCTTCGAGGCGCCCGACGAGAGCTTCGGCCCGTCGCTGATCAAGGAAGGCGGGCTCGAAATCGGCCCGGCCCTGAATTTCGAGGGCAGCCGCACCGCCAAGGACGTCGGCGCCGCGCTCGACAAGGTCCCCTTCACCTTCGAGGCGGGCGCCTTCGTCCAATATGCGTTCGGCCCTAAATTCCGGATCCGGAGCGAGCTTCGCAAGGGCGTGGGCGGGCATGACGGCTGGACCGGCCAGGCCGGCGCCGATTTCGTCGCCCGCGACGGCGACGACTGGCTGTTCTCGGTGGGGCCCCGGGTCACCTGGTCGGACGGCCGCTACCACCGCGCCTATTTCGGAGTGACCGCGCCCGAAAGCGTGCGCACCGGCCTTCCCGCCTATCGCCCCGGCGGCGGAATCCAGGCGGTCGGCGCCACCGCCGGCTTCCTCAAGCAGCTGACCCGGAAATTCGGACTCTACAGCTACGCCAAATATGACCGGCTGACCGGCGACGCGGCGGACTCGCCGGTGGTCCGCACCTTCGGATCGCGCGACCAGTTCTCGGGCGGACTGGCGCTGACCTACACGTTCGGCGGCGGCAAATAGAGCGGGCGTTCCGGGAAACGTCATGACCCGGTGCGGGCTCCCGCCTCGCCGACTCCTTCATTGCGTTTCCGTTCCGATAGGCGCAGCTTCCCCCAGTCAAACCGAGGGGGGCCGGGTGATGATCACACGTCGTGGAGTCTTGCACAGGGTCGCGCTCGGCGGGGCCGCGGTCTTCGTCGGGATGGTGCCGGGGACCCGGGCGATCGCGGCGCCGCTGCCGAGGCGGCGCGAGATCAACGGCCTCGCGCTCAACGACCCGCTGGTCGAGACCCTGCGCGAGGGCGTCAAGCTGCTGAAGGCGCGCCCGGCCGGAGTGCCCAGCGCGCCCACCTGGACCGACATGTCCAACATCCACGGCACGGTCGCCGGCGGCTTCAACAAATGCCCGCACGGCAATTGGTATTTCCTGCCCTGGCACCGCGGCTATCTGCTCATGTACGAGCGGATGATCCGGTCCGTGACCGGCAACAACGACTTCGCCATGCCCTATTGGGACTGGTCGGCGAACCGGACCGTGCCGCTGGCGTTCAAGAACGCCACCCATAACGGCCAGCCCAACCCGCTCCACGTCGCCACCCGAAACAATGCCTACAGCGTCCCCGACACCTATTCGGGCCCGACGGTGATGAGCAACATCTACGGCCAGACCGATTTCGAGCTGTTCGGCTCGTCGCGGCGGGCCGGCCAGAACAGCCTCAACCCCTCGTGGATCAAGGGGAATGCGGTCCAGGGCACGCTCGAGGCGACCCCGCACAACAACATCCACGTCAATCTGGGCGGCTTCATGCCCGCCTCCAACTCGCCGATGGATCCGCTCTTCCAGATGCACCACGGCAATATCGACCGCATCTGGTGGCGCTGGAACTGCCTGGGCGGCGCCAACACCGCCGATCCGCTGTGGCGCGACATGCCCTTCACCAACAATTACTACAATCCGGACGGGACCCTGCGGACCTGGATGCCCTCGCAACTGCTGAGCGTTTCCGCTCTGGGCTACAGCTACGGCCTGTGCCTGCGCCGGCTGATCGCGGTTCCGATCCGGTTGATCGCCACCGCCCGTCTGCGCGACATCTTCATGGCCGGCCGGTTCGCCCGCGCCAGGCCGGCGGGAGCGCAGCTGCTGAAGCTTCAGACCCGAAGGAGCGGACCCGCCTTCGAAGCCGTCGGAGCGGCGGCGCCCCGGAGCCTTCGCAACACCTTCCTGAACCTCGGCCAGCGCCGGCCGGTCACGGCCCAGCTGACCGCGGACCAGCGCACCTCGCAGATCGTGGCGCTGATTCACAATCTGACTCCGCCGAGCGACAATGTGGAGGTCCTGGTCTTCGCCGGCACCGGCGACCTCAGGCCGTCGACCGACCCCAAGGATCCGAGCTTCGTCACCTCGATCGGTTTCTTCGGCGCCCACGCCCACGACGGCGAGGGCATCTCCGCGTCGGTCGACCTGACCGAGCATCTGCGCAAGCTGCCGGTCTCGACCGACCGGGTCCATGTGCGCCTCGTCGCCCGGGCGACCGGCCGGACCGAAGGGAAGGTCGAGGAGACGGTGGCCAAGGCCGAAGTGGAAGTGTTCATCGTCTAGCCACGTCGTCCGGCGCAGGACGAGGCGAGAGGTGGATCCATGTCCCTGCCCTTGCTTGCGCTCCTGCTGGCGGCCGCTCCGGCACAACCCGGCCTCGCCACCGCCGGCCGGCCGGCCCTGCTCCGCCCGGTCGTCGAAGCCGCGGCGCGCTGCTCGGCCAACCCGCAGCTGGTGATCGCCCTCACCCGGTTCACGCCCCCGCACGGCGGCCACGCGACCCTGATCGTCTCCCTGCGCACCGCCGACGGCCGAACCCGCGAGCTCGGCCAGGTCGGAGTCTTCCCCGAACAGGCCTTCTCGGCGGCGCTGCCCGACGCCCGGCGCTTCGGCTTCGCCGTTCCGAAGGGCGCCCTCGCCCAAAATCCTCGGGTGATGGTGGCGGTGAAGACCGACAACCCCCGAGCCGCCGGCGCCCTCGCCGTGATCGGCGAGGCGCGCATCTCCCCGGCGCCGAGCGAGCGCTGCTGACCCGGCCGGGCGGCCGCCCCTCCCCATCGACTCACTTCGAGCGCGGAAGCGCGCTACGGCGATTGACCTCTTCGTCTGCAAAGTGGATGTAAGATCATCCGGATTCGGATCAAAGATGGGGGCCGGAGACTGTGCTCGCACGCTCCGGCCCCCGCCCCCGCCGGAGGAAGCCAAATCAGCCGGCGGGGGCACCTGAACCAATCGGCGAGCCTATCGCATCCCGTGGGCGGCCAGAAGCGCGAAGAGACCGGTCGGTCCGTAATGGCTGCAACTCGACGCCCTCCGGGCCGGCCGCTCCAGCTTGGCGATTTTTCCCAACATTTGGCGGGCAGCCTCGCGCAAATCCCGGTACGGGAACCATGACCAGAGGCTAAGTCTCTGTAAAGTCTTGGTTCGTTCAATCTGGCACGGCTCATGCTCTAGAACCTGCATCGACGCTTGAGGAGCCAAAGTGATGCAGACCGCCCAGCCTTCCGTTTTCGCCCGCGACCACACCTTTTTCGGCGTCTGCGAAGCGCTCGGCGAGGATTTGGGGTTCAATCCCGTCTTCCTCAGGATCGCGTTCGCAATCGGCCTGTTCCTCAATCCGCTGGCGGTCCTGGCCCTCTATGCCGGGCTCGGCCTGCTCGTCGCCTTCACCCGCTTCGTCGCCCCGAACCCGCGCCCGGCGGCCGTGACCCAAGCCGAGGCCGATGCGGCCGCGACGGTTCCGGCCGAAGCGCAGGCGGAACCGGAAATGGCCCTCGCCGCCTGACCGCACGGGGACCGTCACCATAGTGACGGTCCCGCCCCCGCACGCGGCACCTCAGCTTCGGCTATTCGGCTTCACGCGTCGAACGTCCTTCCGAAGCGCCTCCATTCGGGCTCTCGGCTTCGATTCGATGGTGCATCTTCGAATTGAGGCTGGACCGCATTTGCCGAAGGACGGGGTGGCGGTCGGTGATCCGGCGCCCGTACGTCAGATTGAACCGGTAGTCGAACCCGGGCGGGTTGGCGCCGATGAGGTGTTGGAGCATCGTCTCGATCTTGTCCAAGCCCTTGGCCATCAGGCTCTCCGGCGAGCCGCCGGCTTCATATTCCGCGCACAGGGCTTCGATGCGCTGCCGAAGGTCTTCTGGAAGGGGCGCGCATAATAAGCGAAGCGCGTCGCGCTCACGGTCTTTCCTGCCGTCGGCGGCGGCCTGACAGGGCGCCGGCACGTCGCCGGTAATGGCTTCGGCGAGATCATGGACCACGCACAGCTGCAGCAGTCGGACGAGATCGAGGCTCTCGAGATCGTCGGCCAGCAGCATGACCAGCAGGCACAGGCGCCAGCTGTGGTCGGCACTGCTCTCCCGGCGGCCGCTGGCGGTCCTGCCCGTCCGAAGCGTGTCCTTCAGCGCCGATGCCGACTGGAGGAAGTCGATCATGCCCTCCAGCCGCCCCGGATCGATGGGTTGATCGCCGCTCATTTCCATCGCCCTATCGCGGCCCCGGGGCGGACGGGAGGAATAAATTATGCGTCTCGTCAGCCGATCGTCGTCGTCAGACGGCCCACTCGGCCATCGGCGAGCGGGAGCGTTTCCCAGAGCATTCGGCCGGGCGGCACCGGAATGTCCGATCGGCCGTTGCTCCCGGTGCGCAGCTCGAGATTTTGCCAGGGGCGCTCGAACCAGCCGCTCTCGAACAGCCCCGCCTCCGCGGCTTCGATCTCGGGACTGGCGAAGGGCCACAGCGACCGGCCGATGAGCTCGGAAATGTCGATCCGCCAGCTCGCGGCACGGCTTCGGGACGCCGCGAGAAGCCGGTGGGTCGAGTTGCAGATGAGGTGGACGGGGCGCCGCGAACTCTCGACCAGCCGCTTGAGCCCCGAATCCCGATCATTGCCCGCCGACGCGCAGATCAGCCGGATGATACGATCCCTTTGCGCCGAATCCGGCCGGTGGGCTCCGCTCTCCCACCTCGACACGCATCCTTGAGAGACTCCAAGCCTCTCGGCGACCGCGCTTTGCTTGACCAGGTTCAGCCGCCGGAATCTGCGGAGCGCGAGGCCGATCGGTAGCTCGGATATCATGGGGCCGGGGTGGCGTGACGGGTGGAGCTGGTCAAGGGGGCGCACGCCTCGTCACGGCGGGCCGGCGCAACGAACGGCAGGTACCGGGACCCTGGAGCGGCCGAGCCGGCCGCCCAGGCGGATCGGCCCGGTTTGGGTCTCCCTAGAAAACGGCCTTCGGCGCGCCGCCCATCATTGCCGACCGCACCAGCGGCACCGGCGGTCCGCCATAGCTCAGGAATTGGTCATGGAACGCCTTCCACGCGCTGGGGCCGCCGCGGGTGGCGGTCCAGTCGTCGCGCAGCTTGCGGATCAGCAGCTTGTTCATCGTGTAGTTGAGATAGCCCGGATCATAGGTTCCCCTGAGCGCCTGCTGGTTCGCGCCCCCGGCGCTCTGATAGCATTGCTGCTGGAAGAGGGCCTGCGCGTCGGCAACCGACCAGCCTTGGGAATGGAGGCCGATGGCCGAAAGAAAACGGCAATCGCGCAGCAGCGCGTTGACGAGCATTCCAAGTCGCGCCTCCGGAGTTCCGCGCAGCCCCGCCTCCCACATCATCTCTTCCGCATAATGCGCCCAGCCCTCCGCGAAGCCGCCGGTCACGAACAAGCGTGCAACGAGGGAGGGCGCCCGGTTGGCGTGGAGGAATTGAAGGAAATGGCCGGGAATGGCTTCATGCGCCGTCACGAACAGCAGGTCGGGCTCGGAGAGGCTCGCACCGGCGGGGATATAGTAGATGGACGGGATCCCCACCTCATAGGGTCCGGGCGGATCGATATAGATGACGGGCCGGAAGGGGGGACTGGCCCGGACCAGCACCTGCTCGTTGCCGGGGATGGTGACGAGATCCCTGGCCAGCACGAAGCTCCGCAGCTCATCGATCTGGCGCGTGGCCGCGGCGAGGGCTCCGCCGGCCGGAGCGATGCCGTTGAGGCGACCGAGGCACCCCGGGACGGTGTCGCCTGGCGCATATTGCGCGCAGGCGGCCGCGACGGCGTCCCGGTTGCGCTTGAGGTCCGCCTCTCCGATCTGGCGGAGCTGGTCGAGCGGAATGTCGACGCCGTCATTGGCGACCAGCATCCGCGAGAAGCGGGCGCTGCCGAGGGCATAGGTCTGGCCGGAACCGGCGGAGTTCTGGTTCATCCAGGCGGCAAGGTCGCTCATCGCCGAGGAAGCGCTCGCGGAAGCGTCCGCAAGTTCCTTCTGGAGGGCGGCATCGCCGACGCCCGCGAAGACCGCTTTCGTGTCGTTGACGTAGGAAGCGGCAAGGCCGTTGAAAGCGCCGGCGCCGTAGTTGATGAAGGCCGTGGGGAGCGGCATGCGCAGATTGGCGCGGATGTTCGCGGCCGCGGCCGGCACCGCCTTCAGGAAGGCGATCGCCGCGCGCATGCGCGTGACAGGATCGGCATATTCGCGCGTCAGGTAGACATTCGGGTCGAGACCCCCGTTCACGTAGAAGGTCGGATTGGTGTAGGGGCTCTCGGCATCCTCGAGCCAGAAGAGCTGGCCGCGGATGATGTGGAGCAGGTGATCGCGCTCGAACTGCTGGTTGGAGTCGAGACCGGTGAACCCCAGCGCCTGGCTATAGATCAAGCGCCAGAAATCGATCACGCGCCGGATTCCGGCCTCGCTCCAGTCGGGCAGCCTGCCGTCGAAGTCGTGACGTCCCTGATAGACGGCGAAAGAGGGATCGAGCTGGAAATATTGCTCGACACTAGTGCCGAGGAAGCCCTGCCATTCGCTCGCCGACCTCGCCGGGCCCGGCCCTGGGAGCGGCGGTGGCGCGGCAGGCGGGGGCGGCGGCGGCGGTGGCGCGGGCGGCGGCGGTGAAGCGGTCGGCGGTGGCGGGGCCGGGGTACCGTCTCCTCCGCCTCCACCGCCTCCACAGGCGCCGAGGGCCAGGACGAGCAGAGAGACGCTGACCGTGCGAAGAAGCAGATTTTTCATGCCCATGCCCCCTGTCTCGCGCCATCGCTTCGATATTAGACGTAACGTGCCCCTGGATACACATCTTCCGACTGAAGGTGGGCGGGACACGCGTTTTCGTCGCAGTCAGCGCCGAATCCGGCCTGTGGGCTGCGCTCTCCCACCTCGACACACAGGCTTGAGAGACTCCAGGCCTCTCGGCGACCGCGCCTTGCTCGACCGGGTTCAGCCGCCGGACTCTCCGGAGCGCGAGGCCGATCGGTAGCTCGGAAATCATATGGGCCTGGGCGGCTTGACGGGTGGACCTTGTTCAAGGGCAGGCGGGCCGGCGGTGGGGAAATAGGGGCGAACGCCGGGTCACGGTGGGGCGGCGCAAACGAACGGCAGGTACCGGGATCACTGGAGCGGCCGGACAATTGCCACAACCGGCACCAAGCCGTCCGCCAGGTCCTTGGCTCATTCTGGCCGGTGGCGGACGGACCGTTTCGGGCAGCTTTCGACCAGTGCGGACGTTCAGCGCCTGATTGCTTACGGCCCCTAGCCTATGTCTGCGGGCGACAGATCGGACCAGCAGGCCTCCAGCTCCGCCAGGGACCGCTCCGCCCAGTCGGCCAAAGGTGTTCCGCCGGAGGCGCTGATGGAAAGCCGGGCAAGTCGACCACTGCGATACTCCCCGTCCGTGCGCAATGCGTAGAGAACACCATCGGAGCGGACCTCGATCACCCCGCCCTTGGCCGGACGAGGCATCTCCAAGGCATACATGCTCGACAGAACGGCTCGAGCCGCAGCGCAGCTCCGCGTATCTGTCCACTGGACGCGCCTCGCGCCTCCGAAGAACCTCGTCGTCTTGCGGAGCCACTGCTCCAGTTCTTCGCCTTCCTCACCAGACTGCAGGTCGCCCACGTGAACAGTCGTCTCGGTGATCCGCCGAGCGAGCGAGGGGCGGACCGAGAATTCTGCCCAGGGCGTCAGCGAGTCCGGGGGACCGCTGGAACGTCCGCCGATCTCATGGGCGGTGCATCCGCTCAGGAGCAGCACGGCCAAGGCGTAGCGCGAATGTCGGTGACCCATGTCTAACGAAGGTACATGAAATTTTACGGTGGAAAAGGGTGACAGTATATAATTATCGCTCTGACAGGCGACCAAGCCTCGGGTGGAAAATGTATACTGTCACTGATTACCCTGCCATCTGATCAGCCACCAAGTGTGATGCCGCGCTCCGAGAGAACACGCAAGCCGCGATCGATGACGGCACCAGCAGAGAGACCTATGACGCTGATGACCAAAGCCACACGAAGGAAGCTATCGTTCTTGGAGAGTTGCGAGAAGAACTGTAAGTCGCCGTTCACCACATAACCGGAAAATAAATAGGTTAGGTAAAGCACGAAAGCCATAGGGATTGCGCCAAGAGGTTTGATAGCGAGCGATCCTCTCGATACCAGAATTTGCCCGTCGTCGGTGAGACTTGAAGCAAGAATGGGGGCCAGCGTACCAAGGGTGCATGCCGAGAAACATAATAGGTAGAGCGAAAGTTGCGGAGGTCCAATGTGAACTAAGAACGTGTACAGCCAAAGTGAAACGGCGCTGATTGCCAAGCCATACATCATGGCGACCCCCGACGATGAGCCGCGGGCTAGCAGTTCTCGCATCCGGGCGGCGAGCTTAATTATCGCTCTTGGTGTCTCTCTTTCGTTCCACGTTTCCACCGCAGCCAATAGTTGTGACGTTTTGCGATCATGCAGCAATTCCGTGCGTGTTTGCGGCCAAAGCGATGCTGAAGCGCCGCCCGACGCGAGTACGGGCAGAACGGCCTTCCTTAAATATCCGCCAACCAGCGCCGAAAGAAGTGTCTTGTCCTTACCGCCAATCGTAATGATAGCATCTGCAGCGTTGACTTGAGGAATGCGGCCCGCGTACCAACCGCCTGCAACACGCTCGTAGGCCACGCGCGCGCCCTGAAGTTTCCCGTCAAATGGCGGATCCTTCTCATCGTGGTAGTAGAAAACTATTTCTGTCCTGTAGCCTTTCTCAACTATTCGTTCGAAAATCAATCGGTCGGCGGTATCGGCGCGGTCAGAACCCAATATGACAGAGTGTCCGTCCACTGCGAGTTGATCGGCAATAGCCCAACAAATCCTCTCGTAAACATCGACAGAAAACCCTTCAGGAAGGGAGCCGGTTACTAATATCTTCACTTCGTGCTCCCATGTTTGGTGACTGCCCCTTTTGCAAAGGCGGCCTCAATCTCCGCGCGCGTGAGCCCATCACAATCGCCTGCGGGGCACCCGCGTACGGGATGCCCTTCGCAAATCAATAGAACCGGCATCCTGGCAGCTAGCGCTGCCCTGATGCCCTTCAGCGCGTCTTCAACCACAACGCATTCGCTCGTCCTCACATCCAGTTTGCGGGCAGCCTCTAGAAAGACATCGGGTGCCGGTTTGCGCTCTTTGACATCATCAGCGGTGACCAAGACGTCGACCAACTCACGCAAGTTCACGGATTTCAAGATGGCTTCAGCTATGTGCCGACGCGATGACGTACAGACAGCGATCCGGTAGCACGACCGCAATTCCTGAACTAATTCTCTGACGCCGGGGCGAGAAACGTCTCGAGTAGCGAGTAGATTTAAAAACGCCGCGTCCTTTTCGAGGCGCATGACGCTGGCATCGGCGCGAATGTCATGATCCCTCAAAAACTCCGGCAAGCCTTTGCCACACCTTATCCAATGATCATCATGCTCCTGC
Source organism: uncultured Alphaproteobacteria bacterium (assembly GCA_963850005.1). Classification (GTDB taxonomy): domain Bacteria; phylum Pseudomonadota; class Alphaproteobacteria; order Sphingomonadales; family Sphingomonadaceae; genus Allosphingosinicella. The sequence continues at coordinate 268,030 of CAWKJG010000001.1, read as the reverse complement.
TCGGTCAGGTCGTATCCGCGTGCCTTCAGCGTTTGGCGATGAGCGCGAAAGTGTAAGGGCTCGGTGTCTGCCAGGACTCCGTCGAGGTCAAACAGGACGGCTCGGAGAGTCTGACGCGGTTCAGGCACCGAGGTCATTTGGCGTCGACTCCCATGGGGGAAAATATGTTAGCATGCCGCTCCGGGAATGGCATCCTACGCAACGCGAAGAATTGGGATAACCAGTGACAGTATACATTTTTTGCCGGCCGGGCGGCGAGGAGCGGCCTCGGGAATATATACTGTCACTAACTTCCCGACGCGGTTGGGCGGTCAGTCGTCCTCGCGCCTGCTTCAGCGTCGGAACGCGAACCTGAAACTCCACCAGAGCAAGGCCAGGATCGCCCCGCTGATGGTCGCGCCCCAGAACCAATAAGGCAGAAGGAGGACATCGGCGATGGCGCCGGTGTCCGATCGATGCAGCCGGCCGCCGACATTTCCGCCCGGGCTGAACAGATAGTCGAACTGTTGCCACGCGCTGATGCATGCCTGGACGCCGATGAGCTGGATGGCGAAGCTCCGCCAGGACACGGATCCGCGCAGCGCGAGCACGGCGATCGCCATTCCAAGCGCAGGGAGAACCAGCCAGCCCGTCGGCGACCGGACCCAGATCAAGGTGGACACGATCAGCGCGACGCCCAGCACCGCCAAAGCGTTGCGCGTGGCGGTGGGAGAGCGCGAGGAGACGATCAGCAGCGCGCCCGCGATCGCCGGTCCGAGCGGTCCGCTTGCCGCGACCAGCGCGTCGGTCAACCGGTATCCGTCGGCGGGGCGCAGCGACTGGGCGACGCCCGAACCGTCGGCGAAAATCAGCAGGCGTTCGAACCCTCGGCCGGTGAGCATCGCGGCGATGCCGTGGCCCATTTCATGAAACCAGGTCGCCAATATCGTGAAAGGATAGAGCAGGAGGCTGCCGAGAATGGTCTGCCACAGCAGGATCGAGGCGAGCGCGATCCCCAGCAGCAGCGTGACGCGCTCTTTTTGATCCTGGCCGGCGAGGCTGCTCGACATCGAGGGCTCCAATCGGTTGACCGGCTCGGGGACCTAAGCTCGCAAGAGCGTCCGGGTAAACAGTGACAGTATACATTTTTCGCCGGCCGGGTGGCGAGGAGCGGCCTCGGGTAAATATATACTGTCACTAATTTCCGTCGCGGGTAAATATATACTGTCACTAATTTCCCGGGTGGCGAGGAGCGGCCTCGGGTAAATATATACTGTCACTAATTTCCCAAGATACGTTGCCGCCAACACCGAAACGGAGGCTGAAACAAGCTCGGGATGACGGCGACGCCGCCTGGATTTCCCGCTTGCGCGGGAATGACGGGATGGGAAGGACTGTCCCCTTTCGGGAGCAACAGCCTTTCCGCCGCCCTAACGGGGCGTAAACCGGGTTTTTACGGCCTTGGTATAGGGGAACCTTTTAGGGCGGTTCGAACACCGTTCCGGGGAGGGCCAAAATGGCTTCAGCATCGGTCGAGACTGCCGGCGGCCCATATACGGGCCCGCTGCTGCTGGAGCGACTCGCCGAGCATGGCAGCGCCGCCCATCCCTATGCGGCGAGCCCGCGGCTGCTCAAGGCTCCGACCTCGGGCCGCGACCTCGCCGACCTCATCCATTTCCTGTGCGTCCTTCACGGCCGCTATCCGGGGCTGATCGACCATGCCGCGGCCCGGGTCGTCGAGCCCGAGGCCCGCGCCTGGCTGACCGGCGCGACCTACGCCTTCGCCGGCGAACGCGCCTATCTCGCCCGGCTCGCCGTCGCCGCCGGGCCGGTGCCGAGCACTCCGGGCGCCGGCGGCACCGACTCCGCCGTGCTCGGCCAGCGCCACGCCATGGAGACCCTGGCCACGTCCGAACGGCGCGGCTGCGCGCTCGGCGCGGCGATGGCCCTGGTGCTCGACTGGGCGGTGATCCGGACCTGCCTCGACGCCGCCGCGGCCCGTTTCGGAGTCGACACGCCCGCTTATCCCGCCGCGCAGGCGGAGGCGATCGTCCGGCTCGCCGACGAGTATGGCGCCTCCGCCCCGGTCCAGCGCGCGCTTCTGTTCGGAGCCCAGCAGATCCTCGTCCAGCATCACGGCCTCTGGGACCTGCTCGAGGCGAGGCAGCAGGCGCGGGGCGCGTAATCCGGCGACTTGCCCCGCCGCACCCCCTCCCCTATCCCGCCGGCATGCGCTTCGAAGGCACCCAAAGCTATGTCGCGACCGACGACCTCAAGGTCGCGGTCAACGCCGCCGTCACGCTCCGGCGTCCCCTGCTGGTCAAGGGCGAGCCGGGCACCGGCAAGACCGTCCTCGCCCACGAGATCGCCGCCGCCCTGGGCGCCCCGCTGATCGAATGGCACGTCAAGTCGACGACCAAGGCGCATCAGGGCCTCTACGAATATGACGCGGTGGCCCGGCTTCGCGACGGCCAATTGGGCGACCCGAGGGTCCACGACATCTCCAACTACATCCGCCGCGGCAAATTGTGGGAGGCGTTCACCTCGCCGAAGCTGCCCGTCCTGCTCATCGACGAGATCGACAAGGCCGACATCGAATTCCCCAACGACCTCCTCCAGGAGCTCGATCGGATGGAGTTCCACGTCTACGAGACCAAGGAGACGGTGAAGGCGGCGGAGCGGCCGATCGTCGTCATCACCTCGAACAACGAGAAGGAGCTTCCCGACGCCTTCCTGCGCCGATGCTTCTTCCACTATATCAAATTTCCCGACCGGGAGACGATGCAGGCGATCATCGACGTCCATTTCCCCGGCATCCAGAAGATTCTGGTCTCCAAGGCGATGGACCTGTTCTACCAGGTCCGCGAGGTGCCGGGCCTCAAGAAGAAACCGTCGACGAGCGAGCTGATCGACTGGCTGAAGCTTCTCCTCCACGAGGACATGCCGCTCGAGGTGCTCCAGTCCCGCGACCCGTCCAAGGCGATCCCGCCGCTGCACGGCGCCTTGCTCAAGAACGAGCAGGACGTGATGCTGTTCGAGCGGCTGGCCTTCATGAGCCGGCGGCCGGGCAGCTAGGGCGGTTGCCGCTTCGTCATAAAGGTGGCATCCAGCCCCCGCGAGGGAGGATATTCGTTATGCGTGGCAAGGTCTTACTGGCGGCTGTTCTGATCGGCATGGCCCCACCGGCCTTCGCTCAGGCTCCCGCGCCGGCCGCGGCGGCGGATCCCGACCCGGTCGCCGAATTTTGGACCGTCGCGGGCGAGCGGATGAGCTTCGCGCCAGCGAAATTGTCGGTCCCGCGCCGATTCGCCGGCACCGAACATTTCGAAACCCGGGAGTTCAGCCACCCGGGCGAGGGCGTCGACACCGCGGTCAAGTTTCGAAGCGCGGACCAGAAAGTGGTCGCCACCCTCTACGCTTATTATCCAAGCCTGGCGCATAGCGAAGTCCAGGCGCTCGCGACCGACCAGGCGATCCGGGCCAGCTCGAAGCCTCAGACGGTTCGAGCGCTCGGCACCGCCGTCGCGTCGGCGGGGGGCAAGGCCGGAGTGGCGGTGACCGCCGATTACGACCATTATCTGGGCGTCCTGGCCACCAGGTCCGCCTTCATCAAGGCGGGCCGCTGGATGATCAAGCTCCGGGTCACCGGCCCGGAAGCCCGCTCCGCCGAGGTCGCCTCGGTCATGACCGCCCTGCGCGACGGCCTGCGCTTCGAGGGCGAGGTTCAGCCGCGCCCGGCACAGCCCATCTCCGCCGGCGAATGCGCGACGACGGACCGGCCCGATGCCAAGGCCGTGACCGGCGACGACGCCGCGGCCGACGCCATGCTCGCCACGATCGACCCGGCCGGACAGCCTGCCGCCGACGCCAGGCGCGGCAAGCAGAAGCCGCTCCCGGCCCGGATCGGCCGCGACTGGTGCCGGACCACGCTTCAAGTGGGAGACAATCAGGTGACGGTGCTCCAGGCGACCGGCAAAGCCAAGCCTGCCGCCGGCGGCGATTCGGCGCTTCTCGTGCTCATCGGCGACAGCGGCGGAGTGATCGAGGTGGTCCGGCTGGCCAAGGAGAAGAAATATCTCATCCTCCACCATGCCATGGCCGGGGTGAATGTGCTGGGCCGGTATGACGGCCTTCCCAGCCTCGCCCAGATCGGCCGGCTTTTCGTCGAGCCGACGCAGCCCCGGGCGCGGGTCAGGCTCAGGCCCGACGGCAGCACCGAGGTCGGGATTCCGGTAGACCCCGGGACGGAGCCTGAGACCGCTGGAGCGGAGCCGCCGGCCAGCCCGAATTGATTTTCGTACCGGCCGCTTCGGGCGGCTGAAACTGCCCAGCGCCGTCCGGGACTCTAGGAAACGGGGCGCCAGGCGCTCCAGATCACGAGGGCGAGGGGCGCGAGGGCCAGGGCATCGGCCGCGGCGATGGTCCGCAGCGGTCCCTCGGGCATGCCGGCACGGGCATACAGGATCAGATACCCCAGGACGGCGATGGCGACGACGACGGTGCACAGGCGCCGTACCGACGGATCGAACGCGGCCCAGACCGCCGCGACGACGATCGCCAGGAAGGTCGCTCCCCGATGGGTCAGAAGCAGGCCCGCCGGCCCATCCGGGGTCGTTCCGTAAAGGGTTCGCACGAGGCTCGGTCGAAACAGCACCGCGGCGGGCGAGACATGGACCAGCGCCAGCAGGAACCACGCGATCTTCGTTGCGATTTCCATCGCCTTGCCCTCCCCGCTTCGGAGCAAGCTAGACCATGGCCGGCGCGAACTGAAGGCCGCCGGGATGACGGCTTTAGAGCCGCATCGCCTCGTCGCGGTAGGCGAGCTCGAAATTGCCCCAGCGGCGGCCGTTGACGTAGAGCGGGACGAAGACGTTCTTGACCGGCAGATAGCGGCCCTGGCCGAGATCCATCGAGTAAGTGGCGAGCATCGCTTCCTTGTCGCTCTCGATCGCCCGGCGGGTGACGTCGTCGAGGAAGTTGCGGCGATTGCGGCAATGTTCCGCGTTCCAGGCGGGATCGGCGCTCTGCGGCTGCGAGCGCTCGGAGATGTGGGTCGGGAGATAGCCGTTGACGTCGGTGATCGCGCTTGCGATCAGGCGCGGCTCGCGGGCCATCAACCGGTCGAGGATCGGCCGGACCCGGCGGTCGGCGAGGTCGCAGAAGCGGGTCTCGTACTGAGTGGGATTGGTCCCCGGCATGGCGATGTAGCGGATGTCGAAGACGTCCTCCTCGCCAACCTCGCCTGCGACGATCGCGGCCTCGATCACGTCCCTGATCTCGCGCATTCCGGCCTGGGCGAATTCGATGAACGGCGTGTCGTCGATGCGGACTCCGGAGCTTGCCAGGCGGTCGAGCATCTCGTTGGAGAGGGTCTCGAGCTTGGTCAGCCGGCCATGGACCTGGAGCAATTGCCCGCCATTGTCGCGGGCGTCGGCGGCGAAGCTCGACAGGCCCGATTTGACGCTAGTCGACGCTCTGCTGGATGTGGCTGGTCGACTGGGCGATGCCGTCGGTCTGGCGGTCGACCAAAGCGACGATATCGGCGACCTGGCGGACGGTGTCGGTGATCGTCGCGAAGCCGGTGCGGGCGACCCGGCTTCGGTCGACTCCGTTGGCGATCTCGGAGGTCACCGCCTCGGCCTCGCGGGTCAGCGAGGCGATGGTGCCGGTGATCTCGCTGGTCGCGGTTCGGGTTTCCTGGGCGAGCTTCTTCACTTCGGCGGCGACGACCGCGAACGAGCGCCCCGCTTCTCCCGCCCGAGCCGCCTCGATCGTGGCATTGAGGGCGAGCATGTTGGTCCGGTAGGCGATCCGCTCGATGCTGGAGGAGACGTTCTGGACCCGGCTCATCGCCTCGGCGAAGCCGGTCATCCGCTCGCCGAGCTGGACGACGAGGTCGGTCAGGCCGCTGAAGATCGCGATCGTGTCCTCGATCGCGGCGCGGCCTTCCGACAGGCGCTCGCGCGCCTGCTCGGCGAGGATCCGCGCCTCGTCGGTCGATTCCGAGACCCGCACCTGATCGAGCAAGAGCCGGCTGGTGACCTCCTCGAGCGAATCGAGGGTCCGCAAATTGGACGAGATGCGCTCGGAAACTCCGGCGACATAACCCGACACGTCGCTGCACTCGATCGCCAGAACGCCGCAATTGCGAGCGACGATGTTGATCGCATTACCGTCCGCTTCCTCGATCGCCCTGCTCGCCACGCGCTGCCCCTCGTTTTTCGTTACGCGACGGGGCTAAGCGAAAAGAGTTGAAAGCGCGTTAACCAAGCGTCCTTCGATACGGGCCTTCGCGGCGTATCGAAGGACGTCGGGATGACGGAACTAGCGGTGTCCCCAGGCATAGAGCGCGCCGCCGATGATGCCGGCGGCGATCGCGATCCGGACCGCGTCCGCCGAGTTGCGCGCCCTCAGCCTCGCGAGCACCTGCGCCCGATACGATTCGACGGTGCGCACGCTCAGGCCGAGCTTCCAGGCGATGATCTTGTTCGGTTCGCCGCGCGCGATGCCCTGAAGCACCTGCTGCTGGCGTTCGGTGAGGCGTTCGACGAGCTCGGCCGCCTCCCGCCTCGTCTGTCGGGCCGAGCCGATCTGGCCGGCCAGTATCTGAGCGCGCGCGACCGCTCCCAGGAGGGATTCGGGCTGGTACGGCTTCTCGAGCAGGTCGATGGCGCGCAGCTTCATGGCCTCGACGACCAGGCCGATGTCGGCCTGGCCGGTGAGGACGATGACGGGCGGCGCCGTGCCGCGTTCGGCCAGCCGGCGAAGCACTTCGATGCCTTGCCGGTCCGGAGTTGAGATATCGAGCACGATGCAGGTCACGTGATCGGTCGGCCCGGCGCTCAGAAACTCGTCGCCGCTGGCGAACGGGAGGACCCGGTAGCCGTCGCGTTCGCAAAGGCGTGCCGCGGCGGCCCGGGCCTTCTCGTCCGGGTCAATGACTGCAATCGCCGCGACTTCTTCAGATTGCAAAAGCCTATTCGAAGGTTGAAAAGGAAAAGCGGGACGGCAATTGGCAACGGCTAATGGTCTCATCTAAATTCCATCCAGATTCGGATCTATCTACACCGTCGGCTCGACTGAGCATTGGTCTTGAGGCCTTCATGCAGGGACTACCTGCTGACCAGACTCGGCGGGTGTGATGTCGTGCGCTTACTGTACCCGCGGCGATCCTGCTTTGCGGATCGCGACAAAGTATTTCCACTTGGCGCCACTCGGGGTATTACGAGGTCTGGCCGGGCAATCACCGGGGGTCGGGCGGAAAGGAGGCGGCTCAGTTGCCTCATGTGCGGGCAACCTCGCTAACCAATTATTTCGAGGTCGCCCGCTTCGTCGGGCTCGACCCCGCTGGAATGCTGCGGCGTTCGGGCATCGATCCGGCCGAGCTCGCCGATCCGGAGCGGCTGTTCGACGCCGGCCGGGTCGCGGCTCTGCTCGAAGCCAGCGCGCGCCAGTCCCGCTGCCCGGTTTTCGGGCTGCTGATGGCGGAGTCGCGGTCCGTGGCGAGCATCGGCGCCGTCGCCTTGCTGTTGAAGCACCAGCGTACGGCCCGCGACGTGATCCAGGCGGTGGTCGAATATCAGCGCCTGCTCGCCGAAACGCTCGAGATAAGCGTCGAAGAGCTGGACGGCGCGGCGATCATCCGAACGGAGCTGTCGGCCGGGATCGGAGGCCGTCAGTCGATCGAATTCGTCATGGGGCTGATTTGCCGAGTCGTCAGCGAGGTGACGGCCGGGCGCTGGCATCCCGAAAGCGCGCATTTTCTCCACGATCCGCCCGGCGACCTCAGGGTCCACCGCCGAATCTTCCACTGCGCCCTGGCCTTCCGAAGCGACTTCAACGGATTCGTCTGCTCGACGGCCTCGCTCGACGCGCCCAATCCGGCAGCCGATTCGATCATGGCCCGGCATGCCAGACGCTATCTCGACATGCTGGTTCCCGAGCCGGCCGACGGGTCGATCACGGAACGGGCGCGGCGATGCATCCATCTCCTGCTGCACACGGGCCGAGCGACGCTCGAACAGGTCGGCGACGCCATGGGCATGAGCGCCCGAACGCTCCAGCGTTCGCTTGAGAAGGAAGGCCGCACGTTCGCGACCCTTCTCAACGAGGTCCGGCGCGAGCTGGCGCTGCGCTATCTGGCGCGCTCGACCCACAGCGTGACCGCGATCGCGCAGATGACCGGCTATGCGTCGCCGAGCTCGTTCACGCGCTGGTTCGCCGCCGAGTTCGGAATGGCCCCGGCCGCGTGGCGGGCCGAGGAGCGGGCGGAAGCGCTTCAGGGCTAACGGGTGAGCGTCATTGCGAGGAGCGAAGCGACGCGGCAATCCCGCAACGGCCTCCTTCGCCCGCTCAGCGCTGGATTGCTTCGCTGCGCTCGCAATGACGGGGTACTGGCGCCGCTCGCCGCCGCGACGTAAATGCCGTCTCATGTTCTTCTCCTTCGTCGACGAGCTTCGCGCCGCGGGCATCCCCGCCTCGATGAAGGAGCATCTCGTGCTTCTGGAGGCGCTCGACTCCGAGGTCATCGCCGCCAGCCCGGAGCAATTCTATTTTCTCGCCCGCGCCGTCTTCGTGAAGGACGAGGGCCTGCTCGACCGCTTCGACCAGGTGTTCGGCAAGGTCTTCAAGGGGCTCGAGGCCGATTACGGCACCGAGGCGGTGCCGATCCCGGAGGACTGGCTGAAGAAGGTCGCCGAGCTCTATCTCTCGCCCGAGGAGATGGCGAAGATCCAGGCGCTGGGCTCCTGGGAGGAGATCATGGCGGCACTCAGGCAAAGGCTCGAGGAGCAGCAGGGGCGCCACCAGGGCGGATCGAAATGGATCGGCACCGCCGGCACCTCTCCCTTCGGCGCCTATGGCTATAACCCCGAGGGCATCCGGATCGGCCAGGAAGGCGGCCGCAACCGGAGCGCGATCAAGGTCTGGGACAAGCGCGAGTTCCGGAACCTCGACAGCCAGGTCGAGCTCGGCACCCGCAACATCAAGGTAGCGCTCCGGCGCCTGAGGCGCTTCGCCCGCGAGGGCGCCGCGGACGAGCTCGACCTCGACGAGACGATCGACGGCACCGCCAGGAAGGGCTGGCTCGACATCAGGATGCGGCCCGAGCGGCACAATGCGGTGAAATTGCTGCTCCTGCTCGACGTCGGCGGCTCGATGGATCCCCATATCAAGGTCTGCGAGGAGCTCTTCTCGGCCGCCCATACCGAGTTCAAGAATCTCGAATTCTTCTACTTCCACAATTGCCCCTATGAGAGCCTGTGGAAGGACAATCGCCGCCGCTTCGCCGAGCGCACGCCGACCTGGGACGTGCTCCACAAGTTCGGCCACGACTGGAAGATCGTCTTCGTCGGCGACGCCTCGATGAGCCCCTACGAGGTCAGCCATCCCGGAGGCTCGGTCGAGCATTATAACGAGGAGGCGGGCGCGGTGTGGATGCAGCGCCTGGTCAACACCTATCCAAGCTCGGTCTGGCTCAACCCGACCCCGGAAAAATATTGGGGCTACAGCCAGTCCACCCAGATCGTCCGCCAGCTCATGCACGAGCGCATGTACGCGCTGACCCTGGAAGGCCTGGACGACGCGATGAAGGCGCTGAGCCGGAAAACGTGACCCGCAAATGGCCTTTGTTAGAAGTGCAGTCTATTGCAATGCGGGCGAGTGCACGTCGTGCGAACCCGTAGCAACCTTCCCATTGAGCGCGCCGGCGTAAATTATATCCGTGGAGTGGTCGAGGACGCAGGATGCCTCTTTAAAGAAATCAATCTCCAGCATGACTTCGGACACGATGCGAGCATAATCGTAGTCCTTGAAGGTGAGGTCCAGCCTAAGGAGGTTGCGCTTCAGATAAAATCTGGAAAGTCTTATAATCGACCACGATATTGCAAGATACCGGTAACACCAGGACACTTGTCATTTTGGGCCAAGCACGACCTAATGACATTAGGCGTTGTATATGATTCCTCAGAAAAAACGGCCTATTGGGTAAACCTCAAAGCCGAGTCTCAAGCCTGTCAGCGGAGTCGCGAAACACCAACTGCCATCAAGTATCGTAAGTCGCTCTGGAATCGCTTCGACGCCACAACCTTTACAACAGTTCTCCTACCGATTTTGCTGCATAAAACCCCGAATTTATCGATAAATACAGCAGTTGAGTGGTGTCAAGACGAAGACTTTAGTACACATCTGGTTGGCGTGAGGGCTCTGCTTTGCCACCATTATACGGAAAGAAAGACTTGGGAAACACTTATTTCTCTTTTTAACGAGCGTTCAGCAGATGACCTTTCTTACTTGGTTCCATCTGCTTTTTCAAAGCTACTTGGTAATTGGGATTTGTCCTATACATTTACGACGAGCCAGCCCGAGGCAGACGTCAAAACGCTAGCTCTCACTTCGATTAAGAGTCTCGAAACCCAAGGCATAGCCAAGCTTCTAGATTTTCTTGATTGCGATGAGGGGTTCGACTTCAGCCGTGGTACCTTGGGACGTGCATTTACCCTGATTTTTGAGTTCCAAGAAGACATGCTCGGATCATTTCGGACAATCGAAAGCGACCCACGATACCGGGAATCAATCCGTGAAATGGCAAGAGAACTGCACTTGGCATATTCTAAGGATCCTCGCTGGTACTGGGACTAAGCGAAGTTTCATGACTCCCAGTTTACACTGCAGGCGTCGTCACGCGAAATCCGCCGCCCGATCCCCCAGCAAAAACCGCGGCCCCGGGCCGGCGCGGGCGGCGCGGTCCTCCGGATTGTAGAGGGCGCAGGTGTCCAGCGACAGGCAGCCGCAGCCGATGCAGCCGTCGAGCCGGTCGCGGGTCCGCTCGAGCAGGGCGATGCGATCGTCCAGCGTCGCCCTCAGTCGGATGCTGATCGACTGCCAGTCCGCCTTGTTGGGGGCCCGGCCGTGGGCCAGCAGGGCCATCTCGGCCTCGATCTCGGCGAGGGTGAGCCCGCAGCGCTGGGCGATGAGGGCGAAGGACAGGCGGCGGATGTCGGAGCGCAGGAAGCGCCTCTGGTTGCCGCCGGTCCGGATCGCGTCGACCAGGCCTCGGGCCTCGTAGAAGCGGATCGCGGAGACCGACAGGCCGGTCCGCCGGGCCAGCTCACCGATGGTCAGAAGGGCCGGCACTGCCATTGAGAGGTCCCCGCAAATGAAGCTTGACCTCAACTTAGCTTGAGGTCGTACAACTCGCAATCGAGGGACATTTCGAAAAGGAGAATTTGGCGATGGCCTTGCCCAGGATCGAGCATGTGAACGTGACGGTGACGGACCCCGAACGGGCCGCGAGGCTGATGGAATCCCTGTTCGGCTGGCGGATCCGCTGGCAGGGGCAGGCGCAGAAGGGCGGGCATACGATCCATGTCGGCACCGGCGATCATTATGTGGCGCTCTACACCGACCCGACCGAAACCTATTCCGAAGAGGATTTCCGCAAGGGCCGGCCGCTCAACCATATCGGAATCGAGGTGGACGCGCTGGACGAGACCGAAGCCAGGGTCGTCGCGGCCGGACTCACCCCCTTCTCCCACGGCGACTACGAGCCCGGACGACGCTTCTACTTCCTCGATCCCGACGGCATCGAATATGAGGTGGTGAGCTACCGCTAGCGCCTCGCCCTGCCCCGGCGCCCGCTCGAACGTTGGATCTGGATCGAACGCCTGCTCCGGGCGCCTTGGCGCCCAGTTTTTGGAGAGAAGGCACGAAGGTACAAGATACAGCGCGCGGCGCTTCAACCTTGTCCTGTTCTTGTACCTTCGTGCCTTCTCTCAAAAAAATAAGGGCCTGCCGGCCATTGAGAAGACGCGCCCGATGCGATGGCGGCGCTTCTTCCGTCAACCGCCCGCCTTGGCCGCGGCGATGGCGGGGGGGAGGTGGGCGGCGGCGAAGGGCTTCTTGACGACGGAGGCCTGCGGGTCGCCGGCCCTCACCTGCCGGATATGCTGGGTGATGAAGAGAACGGGCACATTGAGCTTCAATCGGATCCTCTCGACGGCGCGGATGCCGCTCCCGCGGTCCAGCTCGACCGCCGAGGTGACCAGATCGGGCGGATCGGCTTCGGCCGAGGCCACCGCCTCCTCCTCCGTCGTCGCCGTCGCGATCGACGTGAAGCCGGCGTCCCTCAGCGCGTCCTCGATCATGAAGGACGTAAAGATCTGTGGCTCGATGATCAGAGCGCGCATTGTAAACTCTTGTCGAAACTCGGCGGCGGCGGGACCGCTGGAACAACCCGACGAACTCGCTAAACGGCTTTGATCTATGTTTGGTTGCCGCCAAGAGAAGAAAAAGTTGTTTGTTTATCGCTCGTTACAAACGTCAGGATACCGGCCTTCTCGCCCTCAGCGCCTGGGCCAGGGTGCCTTCGTCGAGATAGTCGAGCTCGCCGCCGACGGGCAGGCCGTGGGCGAGCTGGGTGAGTCGGATCGGGAAGCCCTCGAGCCGCTCGGCGAGATAATGGGCGGTGGTCTGGCCTTCGAGCGTGGCGTTCATCGCCAGCACGACCTCGTCGATCCCGCCTTTGGCGACCCGGCCGAGCAGGGTGTCGATGTTGAGATCCTCGGGCCGGACTCCTTCAAGTGCGGAAAGGCGGCCGCCGAGAACGTGGAATTGTCCGGGAAAGAGGCGCGAGCGGTCGAGCGCCCAGAGGTCGGACACCTCCTCGACGACGCAGAGCAAGCGATCGTCGCGGCGGGAATCGGTGCAGACGCCGCACGGATCGTTCGTGTCGACGTTGAAGCAGGCCGAGCAGACCGAAAGATTGTCGTTCACCCGCTCGAGCGCCTTCAACAGCGGAGTCAGGGCCGTCTCGCGCTTCTTCATCAGATGAAGCACCGCCCGGCGCGCCGAGCGCGGCCCGAGCCCGGGCAAGCGGGCGAGCGCCTGGGTGAGCGCGTCGATCTCGGGAGAAGCCATGGGGGGTAGGTAGGGAGTGAGGCCGATGGGCGCAAATCCGTCGTTGCGACCCCGGCGAAAGCCTGGGGGAAGCAATCCGGCGCGGCGTTCGAGGCCGAACTGGATTGCTTCGTCGCGTCGCTCCTCGCAATGACGGGGGATGCGCATCGCTTTCATGGGAACGCCCGAATTCGCCGTGCCGACGCTCGACGCCCTGGTGGCCGCCGGGCACGACGTCGCCGCCGTCTACTGCCAGCCGCCGCGGCCGGCCGGGCGCGGCAAGGCGCTTCGCCCCTCTCCCGTCCAGAAGCGCGCCGAAGCGCTCGGGATCGAGGTTCGCGCTCCGCGCTCGCTCAAGGATCCGGACGCCCAGGCCAATTTCGCCGCGCTCGGCCTCGATGTCGCCGTGGTCGCCGCTTACGGGCTGATCCTGCCCCGGCCGATCCTCGAGGCGCCGCTCCGGGGCTGCCTCAACGTCCACGCCTCCTTGCTTCCGCGCTGGCGCGGCGCGGCGCCGATCCAGCGCGCCATCCTCGCCGGCGACCGGACGACCGGGGTGACGATCATGCAGATGGAGGAAGGGCTCGACACCGGGCCGATGCTGGCGATGATGGGGACTCCAGTCGGCCGCAAGACCGCGGGCGAGCTCACCGACGAGCTGGCCGCGCTCGGCGCCCGCTGGATGGTCGAGGTGCTCGACCAGCTCGACCGGATCGGGCCCCGAGCGCAGGCGGAGGACAAGGCGACCTACGCGCCCAAGATCGGCAAGGTGGAAGCGCGGCTCGATTTCACCCGGAACGCCCTCGAGGTCGACCGGCAGATCCGGGCGTTCAACCCGATGCCGGGCGCCTGGTTCGAGTTTGGCGGGGAGCGGTTCAAGCTGCTCGCGGCCGATCCGGTCCAGGTCGACGGCGAGCCGGGAACAATGCTCGACGAAGGGCTGACGATCGCCTGCGGCGAAGGCGGAATCGTGCCCACCCTCGTCCAGCGCGCCGGCCGGGCGCCGATGTCGGGCGCCGAGCTCCTTCGCGGCTTTCCGATTCCGACCGGAACGAAGCTCGGGTGACGCGATTCCGGCTCATCGTCGAATATGACGGCGGCCCGTTCATGGGCTGGCAGCGCCAGGCCCACGGCCCGTCCGTCCAGCAGGCGATCGAGGCGGCGGCCGAGGCGATCACCGGCGAATCGGCGACCCTCCACGCCGCCGGCCGGACCGACGCCGGAGTCCATGCCCTGGCGATGGCGGCCCATGTCGACATCGAGCGGCCGATCTCGCCGTTCCGGCTGGCGGAGGGCCTGAACGCGAGGCTGCGTCCGCTTCCGGTCGCGATCTTGGAGGCCCGACCCGTGGCGGACGACTGGCACGCCCGCTTCAGCTGCGTCGGGCGGCGCTATCTCTACCGGATCGTCAACCGCCGCGCGCCGCTCGCGCTGGAATCGGGACATGCGTGGCAGGTGGCCGTCCCGCTCGACGCCCGGGCGATGCACGAGGCGGCGCAAGGCCTGGTCGGACCGCACGATTTCACCACCTTCCGCTCGGCCCATTGCCAGTCGGAGAGCCCGGTCGAGACTTCTCGACCGGCTCGACGTCAGGCGCGAGGGCGAGGTCATTCTGATCGAGGCGGCGGCCCGGTCCTTCCTCCACCACCAGGTGCGCTCGATGGTCGGATGCCTGCAGCTGGTCGGGCGGGGCAAGTGGACCTGCGGAGATTTGAAGGGGGCGTTGGAGGCTCGGGACCGGGCCGCGCTCGGCCTGAACGCGCCGCCGCAGGGGCTTTACTTCGTCGAGGCGGTCTATCCGTAGCTCGTCATTGCGAGCGAAGCGCGGCAATCCAGTGCCAATTCGGAGGCCGCACTGGATTGCCGCGTCGCTTCGCTCCTCGCAATGACGTCAGCCCGCCTTCCTCACCCCGGCCCCGAAGCCGAACATCCGCTGAAGCGACTTATCGAGCATCAGCAATTGCCAGAGCAGCCGGCCGTGCTCGGCCCGGCCGGAGCGGTGGGCGGCGGCGAGGCGGGCGATTGCGGAGCTGTCGAACCAGCCGAGCTCGGCGAGCGCCGGGCTGTGGGCGATCGCCGCCGCCTCGCCGGCCAGCGGCCCGCGGAACCAGGCGCTGACCGGGGTGACGAACCCCATCTTGGTGCGGTTCAGCAGTTCGTCGGGAAGATACCGGCCGAGCGCCCGCTTCATCAGCCATTTGCCCGAGCCGCCGCGAAGCCGCATCGCGGCCGGAAGCCGCGCCGCGAACTCGACCAGGCGGTGGTCGAGCAGCGGCTCGCGCGCCTCGAGGCTGACGGCCATGCTGGTGCGGTCGACCTTGGTGAGGATGTCGCCGGGCAGCCAGATCTTGAGGTCGGCATATTGGGCCCGGGACAGCGAGTCCGAGGCCGGCGCTCCCGCCATCGCCTCGACATAGCGATGCTCGGCCCGGTGGCCGCCGAGAAAGCGCTTGAAGATTCCCGTGTAAAGGCTTGAACGGATTGGCTGCGGAGTCACGCCGACCGCCGCGGCATAGGCTTCGCCGCCGCTCTGCCCGATCGCCTGCAAGGTCGTCTTGGCGCGCAGGAAGCGGGGCGCCCAGTCGAGCTTGGGATAGAGATTGCCGACCGCTCCGAGCATGTTCCGCGCCGGCCCCGGCAACAGCCCCCTCACCCGCTCCTCGGCGGCGAACATCCGGTAGCGGCGGTAGCCGGCAAAGGCCTCGTCGGCGCCGTCGCCGGACAGAGCGACCTTGACGGTCTCGCGGGCCAGCTCGGAAACGCGGTAGGTGGCGAGGGCGGAGGCGTCGGCGAAGGGCTCGTCGAACGCGTCGGCGAGGGTGTCGATGAGGCCGAAGTCGCCCGCTTCGACGATCCGGCTGCGGTGGTTGGTGGCGAAGCGCGTCGCGACGAGCCTGGCCCATGGCGATTCGTCATGGCCGGCCTCGCTGAAGCCGATCGAGCAGGTTTCGACCGCGGACCGGCTCGCTTCGGCCATCAGCGCGACCACCGCCGAGCTGTCGACCCCGCCCGAGAGGAAGGCGCCGAGCGGGACGTCGGCGACCATCCGCGAGCGCACCGCCGATTGCAGGCGCTCGACCAGCTCCTCTTCCAGCGCCTTCGCCGACGCTCTGGAGGGGTTGGAGAAATCGACGTCCCACCATTGGACCGGCTTCGGCACGACACGCCCGCGCCGGACCAGCAGATAATGGCCGGCGGCGAGCTTTCGGACGCCTTCGATCATGCAGCTGTCGTCGGGGATGTAACCGAGGCCCAGATAATCTTCGATCGCCTGGACGCTGGGAGTCCGCCGAAGCAAAGGATGGGCGAGGAGGCCCTTCAGCTCGGAGGCGAAGGCCAGCGAATCGTCCGACAGGGTCGTCCAGTAGAGCGGCTTCACCCCCAGCCGGTCGCGGGCGAGGAACAGGCAGTCCTGATCGTGATCGTAGAGGGCGAAGGCGAACATGCCGTTGAAGCGCGACAGGCAGTCCGGCCCCCATTGCCGCCAGGACGCCAGGATCACCTCGGTATCGCTCTCCGTCCGAAACCGGTGGCCGAAGGCTTCAAGCTCCGCTTTCACCTCGCGGAAATTGTAGATTTCGCCATTGTAGCTGAGCGCGAGCTTGTCGTCGGCCGAGCGCATCGGCTGGTCGCCGGTGGCGAGATCGATGATCGACAGGCGCCGATGGCCGAGGCCGACTCCCGGAGCGGTCCACACCCCGCTTCCGTCGGGGCCGCGATGGGCGAGCGTGTCCGCCATCGCCCTTACCCGTTTCGGGTCGACGGGCTTGGGGCTGCTCACGGTGAAAAGGCCGGCGATGCCGCACATCGCTCAGTCCCCTGCCAGCCCGGCGGCCCGGTCGGCAAGGGGGGCGACCGGCCCGAGGCTGTGGAGGAAGGAGTCGATGGCCGGCCGCGGGCTGAGGCCGTCGGCGGGCGCCTCGGCCGCGACCAGCAAAGCCACCGCGCGCTGCGGCCCGCCGAGCAGCCGCACCCTGATCGTCTCGAGCTTGACCCGGGTCGCGCTGCCGGTGACGATTTCGCCGACCCGGTAGAAGCTCGCCACCTCGCGCACCTTGCCGTGCGAGCCGATCCGCTCGGCCCTGCCGTCGGCCGGCGCCGGCGCTTCGCCGGTCCACGACCAGGCGCCGTCCTCGTCCGAAGCGCCCTGGCCGTAGCCGACCAGCTCGCGCCCCTCGCTCTGCCGGGCGAAGACGATGAGGGCGAGATCGACCTGCTGCCCGGCGGCGTTGCGGTAGCGCGCCTGCCGGATCCGGTCGGCGCCGACGAAATGCGGCTGCCAGTCGCCGGTGGCGGCCAGCCGGGTCCAGCCGGCCACTTCGGGGAGCGGCACATCGGGCACGGCGCGGGTCCCGGCGGCGGCGACGGCGGCCAGCCAGAAGGGCGCGGCCGCGGCGAGGGCGACGGCGATCCCCGCGGCCTGAACGGCGCGCGCCGGGCGGCCGGGCCCGGTGCCGGACGCCTGGAGGTCGGCCGGATCGAACCAGCGCGCGTTCGGCGCCCGGTCGAAGAAGTGCCAGCCCGCCGCCATGATCAGGGCGATGACGATGGCGAAGAAGACCCAGCCGTAGATGAGATGGTCGATCCCGACGGCGACCTCGTTGTTCGTCCGGTAAGCGATGTAGATGGTGCCGAACGCCCGCACCCCGTTGGCCAGCACCGAGATGGTGAGCGCGAAGGCGACGAACAGCAGCCGGCGCGGCCAGGACCGGAAGCAGAGGTTGGCGGCGAGCGCGCCCAGGGCCGCCATCGCGACCAGGAACCGCACCCCCGAACAGGCCTCGGCGACCCGGAACAGGCCGGTCGGAGTCGAGATGAAGATGCCCTCGATATGGGCCGGCACCCCGGTCAGTGCGAGCAGGGCCATGCTCATCTTCGCGGTCAGGGTCTGCAGCGGCCCCACCAGCTCCTCGCCGAACGGGACCAGGAAGACAGCGTAGAAGATCGGGAAGGCGATGGCCCGGGCGACCGCCTTGCCGAGGCAGGCGATCACCGCCCCCTGGAGCATCATGACCAGGCCGAAATGGCGAAGCAAAGCGACGTTGCCCGCCTCGCCGAGCAGCCAGGCCGCCGCGCCCGCGCCGGCCAGGGCGAGCCCCGGCGCCCAGGCCCGCGGCGCCAGCGCCTTGAGGTCGGGAAGGCGCTGCCAGACCAGCCAGGCGATGATCGGTATCACCAGGGCGCAATGGTTGAAGGTGGTGCTGGTCCACCACAAGATCGCCATGTCGACGGAGTCGCGCGCGAACAGCAAAAGGATCGCCGCCCAGGCGCTCGCCAAGGCCACGATGTGCGAGCGCCAGGCCAAAGCGAGCGGGTCGACCCGGACGATCGGGAGGACCGCCGTCATGCCGCCGCCTTGTGCGGAGGCAGGCCGACGATTCCGGCCAGCGGCGCCAGCCGCGCCTCCCAGCGATAGACCTCCTCCATGCGCCGGCGGGCGGCCTTCCCCATCGCCTCGGCCCGTCGCGGGTCGTCGAGAAGGCCCGATAGGGCCTCGGCCTGGGCCTCGGCCTCGCCGGCGACGAGGAGATGGCGGCCGGGCTCGGCCTCGATGCCCTCGAAGGCGGCCGGAGAGGCGACGACAGGCCGGGCCATCGCCATCGCCTCGAGCACCTTGTTCTGGATCCCGCGCGCGATCCTCAAGGGCGCCGCGACGACGTCCGCCGCGGCGAGCCAGGCGCGGACGTCCGGAACCGCCCCGGTGACGATCGTCCTCGACCCGGCGAGCCGCCTGACCGCCTCGCCCGGCTTGCGCCCGACGATGGCGAAGCGCGCCTTGGGCAGCATCGGCATCACCTCGCCCGCGAACCAGCGCACCGCGTCGATATTGGGCGCGTAATCCATCTGCCCGGTGAAGACGATCAGCGGCCCGCTCTCCTGAACCTTCGGAAAGGAGGCGCCGGGATCGTAATAGTCGAGGTCGACGCCGTTCTGGAGGGCTCGGATGTCGGCCTTCGCCAGCCCGCTCCGGCGCCTGAACAGGGCCGCCTCCGCCTCGCTGACGAACAGGCTGACGTCCGCCCGAGCCGCCACCGACCGCTCGAACGCGGCCAGCACCCTGCCCTCGCGGCGATGGATCGGCGCCATCGCTCCGCCTTCGCCGCCATAAGCTTCGAACTTGGCCGAATCGACGTCGCCGAAATCCATCACGAAGCGGGCCTCGAGGGTCTCGGGGACGAATTGCGCCATCTGTCCGGAAAAGGCGAAGACGGTGCCGATCCGGCCGCTCGCCAGCATCCTCTCGACGAAGCCGCGCAGCGCGTCGCTGTCGAACAAAGTGAGCGACACCGGCCGGCCTTCGAGCAGCGCCCGAGCCCCGGCCGCCACCCGGGACGTGCGCCGGACCTCGACATGGACCTCGCCCAGCGCCGGCCCGATCGCCGCGCGCAGGCCGGCGAGATTGGCGGCGTCGGCTTCGTCGTCGGCGAGGCAGGCGAGGTGGACCGGGCCGAGGCGCGCGAGATGCCCGAGCTCGTGGAACGTACGGATCTTGTCGCCGCGGTCGGGCGGAAACGGGATCCGGTGGGCGAGGAACAAAGTGTCGGCCATCAGCCCAGGCCCCTGGCCAGGACCGGGCCGAGGCGGTTGGCGGCCCACAGCGGAAGCCTCTTCCACGCCTCGACCTTGCGCCGGTTCCTGGGGCTCATCGGATTGACGTCGCGCGGCGCGGCGCCGGGCGCGGTGCGAATTCCGTAGCGAAGCGGCTCGGGTTCCATGCCCCAGTTCATCTTGAAGCTGTGATTGCCGCTGCCGACCTTCGAGCGGCCGAAATCGAAGCGGGTGCAACCGCGCCGCGCGGCGTTGCACATCGTCTCGAAATACAGGAGCTCGCTTCCGAAGCAGTCGCGCGCCGCCATCGTTCCGCCGCCCCAATAAGGATGGACTGCGCCCTTGAAGTAGAAATTGAGGACGCTTGCGACCGGCTCGGCGCCGTTGAAGACGGTGACGATGTCGGCCTCGTCGCCGAACAGGTCGAGCATCGCTCCGAACAGGCGCGGCGGGAAAACGGGCGAGCCGAGGTTGCGCATCGATTCGCCATAGACCCGGAAGAAATCGGACCGGTCCGCCGGGCCGGAGCCGATCCGGACCGAGAGCCCGAGCGAACGGGCGCGCCTCACCCCGCGGTGGCGGCGCTTGATCGACTTCAATATCGCTTCCTCGCCTTGCGGCAGGTCCATGACGAAGCCGACATAGACGTCGTCGCGAACGGCATAATCGTCGGGAAACGGGCCACCGCGAAGCTCCACGGCGGGGCAGCCGAGCCCGTCGGCAAGCCCGGCGGCGGCGCTCAGAAGCGCGGCTTCGGCGGCTGGATCGTCGGCGAGGACTCCGCCGCCGGTGCCGAAGCCGGCCGAGACCAAAGCTCGGCCGAACAGGGCCGAGCGGACGTCGGTGAGCGGAAGGCAGCCCGCCAGAGCGCCATCGGGCCGCTCGGCGACGAGATAATGGCCGCGCTGGCCGCAGCCTTGCTCGACTCCGAGGCTCCATTGCGGCCGGTGGAAGAAAACGGAGTCCGGATGCTCGGCCACATAGGAGTCGATCCGGGCGCATTCGGCCGGGTCGCGAAGTTCAGCGGCGCGTATCAGGGCCGTCGCGATCGGGGCGTGAAGCGTCACGCCAGCCTCCGCCGTTCGAGCTCGACCACCTGGTCGGTGCGCCCCCATTCATGGGCGCCGAACAATTTCAGAAGCTTGGGCCGCATGGCCGAGAGTCGGCTGTAATGACGAAGCCGGGATTTGAGCGGCGCTCCGGCGACCCGGGGCTGGCCCGGATCGATCTCCCAGGGGTGGAAATAGAAGACCGCGGGGCGCCCGTCCCGGCGGTTGACCCGGTCGATCGCCCAGCTCGAGAAACGATAGGGAAGGAGCCGGAAGAAGCCCCCGCCGCCGGCCGCCATCCGCCGCCCGGCAAGCTCGACGGTGGTCACCGGAAGTTCGATCAGCTCGGACCCGGCGAGCGGCCGGTGGGCGAAGCGCGGCGCCTCGCGCCAGCCATAATGGTCGTGCGCGATCGGAGCGACGCTGGAGGAATAGGCATAGCCTTGCTCGGCGAGGATGGAATGCGCCCAGGGCGTGCGCTGGTCGATCGAGAAGCTCGGCGCCCGATAGCCCTTCGGCTCGACGCCCGCGGCCTCCGAAATAGCGGCATGGGCCCGGCGCAGATCGGCCCGGAAGGCCTCCTCGCCGAGATTGAAGACCCGCTGATGGTCCCAGCCGTGGCTTGCGATCTCGTGCCCGGCCTCGGCGGCCCGGCGGATCAGGGCCGGATGGCGCTCGGCGACCCAGCCCAGGGTGAAGAAGGTCGCCTTGACCCCGGCCTCGGCGAACAGGTCGAGCACGGCGGCGGCGTTGCGCTCGACCCGTTGCTCGAGCCCGTCCCACTGGTCGCGGCGGATCACCGCCTCGAACGCGCCGACCTGGAACCAGTCCTCGACGTCCACGGAAAGGGCGTTCAGCATTTGACGTCCTTTATCCTCCCCATGCGGAGCATGGGGAGGGGGACCAAGCGAAGCCTGGTGGAGGGGTAAATGGCGCAGGTCTGTTCCAGCTACCCCTCCACCACCCTTCGGGTGGTCCCCCTCCCCACGCTTCGCGCGGGGAGGATCAAGTTTCCTAAGCCGCATTGCTCCGGCGCGGCTGGCTTTCGTTCTCGACCCAGTCGAGCAAAGTGGTCAAGACCCGGCGGACCGCCGCTTCCTGCTCGTCGAGGCGCGCCTCGATCGCAGCGATCCGGCGCTCAAGCGAAGAGTCGCCCGACGGCTCGGCGCGCGGTTTCGGGCCGGCGCAGCGGAAGCACCCGCTTGGAGGCGCTGGCCGGCCGGTCGGCCGCCATGTCCGCCGCCACCGCTTCGACGTCGTCGCCGCTGATCGTTTCGAGCCGCTCCACTCCGGCATAGAGGAGGAGGCGGTTGGCGAGCTGGTTGAGCTTGCGCGGAACGCCGCCGCTATGGCGGTAGAGGGCGGCGAAGGCGTCGGGTTCGAAAGCCGGCCGGCCCTGCCAGCCGGCGACGGCGAGGCGGTGGACGGCGTAGGGCTCGACCTCATTCGGCGTCCATCGCTTCGAGATGGTGGCTGGCGATGACCCGCTGGCGAAGCTGCTCGAGGTCTGTCCTCGGCGGCGACCCGATCCCGGAACTCCGGCTGGCCGAGCAGGAAAATCTGAATGAGCGCACGGCCTTGGTTGGTGAAGTTCGAAAGCATCCGAAGCTCTTCGAGCGCCGAGACCGGAAGGTTCTGAGCTTCGTCGACGACCAGCAGGGTGCGCTTGCCCTGCCCCGCTTCCTGGCGAAGCCTCTGCTCGATCCGGTCGAGCAATTGCGCCTTCGCGACCCCGCCGGTCTCGAGCCCGAGGCCCTGGGCGGCGAGCCGAAGCATGTCGTCGCCCTCGACCTGGGTCGAGACGAGGCTGATCGCGTTCAAGCGCTCGCGGTCGATCGTCGCCATCAGATGGGCGACGAGGGTCGACTTGCCGGCGCCGATCTCGCCGGTGATGACGATGAAGCCCTCGCCCTGGGCGAGGCCGTAGCCGAGATAGGCCATCGCCTTCTTGTGGGTGCGGCTCTCGAACCAGTAGCGCGCGTCCGGAGTCAGCTGGAAGGGGCGCTCGGCGAGGCCGTAATGGTCGGTATACATCTCTCCGTCCCTCTAAAAAGTGTAGCGCAGGCCGAACAGGATCGAGCCGTAGCTGGCGTCGAATTCCCCGGCCTGGGTAGTGTAGAGGCCCGCCGAAATCTGCGCCTGGAGCCGATCGCGGAAGACGTTGCGGTAATAGCGGCCGGTGAGGCCGGCGCCGAAGCTGGCGTCGGCGTCGGTGATCCCGCTGTCGAACCAGGCCGCATAAGCGTTGAAATCGTAGCCCGAGCTTCGGGTCAGCTGGCGGCCGAGATTGCCCTGCAGGCTGAAGCTCTGGTCGGTGACCCCGTTCAAGGCGAAGAGGCTGCTGTCGGCGGCGCGAGATATTTGCGGTTGGCGTAGCCGGCGCCCAGGCCCATCGTCCACGGCCCCCGAGCCCTCGAATATTGGAAGCTTGGCGCCGCGGTTGCGGAAGTTGAAGTTGGCGATCGACTGGAAGGCGTCGCCGAAGCAGGCGCCGGTTCCGGGATCGTTGCCGAAGACGCAGCCGGGGCCGGTGATGGCGCCATTCGATGGAGTCTGAAATTTCGTCGGCAAGCCATTGAGATCAGCTATCAAAAGCCGTCCAAAGCTACTCACGCCGTCATAGACGGAGGCGTTCAGCGCGGAGCGGCTGTTGATCTTGTGCGAGAGCGAGGCGGTGAAGCTTTCGCCGCCATAGCGCCAGCCGCCGCGCGCCTGAAGCTCGGTTCGGGGGCTCGGCCGCCAGATGACGCCCACGTCCCACATCGTCCCGTCCTGGTCGACGGTCTTGAGCCTCGGCCGGGAGGGATCGGCGATGAGGTTGCCGCCCGGGCTGAGCACGGGCAGGCCGCCGGGGGTGCGCAGGAAATCCTGCTGCGAGCCCTGCATCGTCTCGTAACCGACTCCGCCGGTGACGGCGAGGGTCGGAGAGACCGGAAGGACAACGTCGCCGCGCACATATTTGGCCTCGAAATTCGAATCGAGCCGGTTCATGTCCTCGCGGACATAGCCGGCTCCGACCGTCCAGCCGAACGGCAAGCGGCCGGGCTCCATTCCGAAGCTGACCGTCGCGTTGTGGACGGTGCTGCTCGAATAGCGGTCGACCCTCGGAGCGCCCGGCGGGAGGCCGGAGCCGGCGAGGCTGTGATCGTCGACCTTGACGTAGCCGAGGCGATAGCTGGCGCCGACCGCGACCGGCCCGGCATGGGTGGTCAAGGTCGGGCCGGCATAGGCGCTGTAGATTTCGGCGACGTTGGCGCTGTCGATGGTTCGGGCGGCGGGCACCGGCACCCGGATGTCGGCGTGGCTGCGCGCCGCCATGGCGCCGGCGTCGAGGGCGAGAACGCCCGGGACCGCGTCGACATGGACGGCGGCGAGGCCGCTGAGCACGTCATGATCCTCGAGCCGGTCGTTCCAGCCGACCCGGTGCTGATAGTCGACGCTGATCGTCGCCTGGACTCGCCGGGTCGCGACGGCGGCGTTGATGCCCCCGCCGACCCCGGTGTAGGTGAGCACCTCGCCCCGGTCGAAATCCATGGTCGCGACCTGCTCGACCTGGAGATAGGGATGGACGCTGGTGCGCGGCTCGCCCTGGACGGCGGCCGCTCCGGCGAGCAGGCTGACGCCCGCAACCGCTGCGATACCGAGCCAGCTACGTGCTGCAAGTCCTTGGAAAAAAGCCTGTTTCATTGGCCATATCCATAATAGGAGCCGAACCGTCGACCGGTCGCGGCGAAGCCCGTGCCGTTGAGCAAAAGGCTGATCTGGGGGCAGCCCGAGAGCAGGCCGGCGGCCTCCTTCAGGTCGGCCTCGTTGGTCTGGTCGGCGCGAACGACCAGCAGCAGCTGGCCGACATGGGCGGCGAGCGCCGCGGCGGCGCTGGCCATCAGAGCGGGCGGGGAATCGAAGATCACGACCCGCTTGGGCCGGCCTTCGGTCAGGCGCGCCAGCACCAGGGCGGTGCGGTCGGAGCCGAGCAGTTCGGGGACGTCATTCTCGTAGCGCCCGGCCGGCATCACCGAAAGGTTGCCGATGTCGGTCCGGATCACCAGCCGCTCCGGATCGAGCGACGGGTCGGCGAGCGCGTCGACGAAGCCCGCGCCCTGCGCCTCGAGGCCGAGGAGGGAGAGCACCTCCGGCTTGGGGAAGTCGGCGTCGACGAGGAGCACTTCCATGTCCCGCTCGCCGGCCAGCGACAGCGCCAGGTTGACCGCGCAGAAGGTCTTGCCCTCGTCGGGCTGGGCCGAGCAGACCAGAAGGGTGTGGCGCTTGTCGGCGCTGACCGGGCTTCCGGCGCCCATTCCGAGCAGGAGCTGGCGCTTGACGATCCGGAACTCCTCGGCGAGCGGGCCGGCCGGGCTGTCCGGGACGATGAAGCCGCGTTCGCCGAGCGACTTGCGGTCCACCGCGGCTTTGGCTTCGGTGACGGCCGGAAGGAAGCTCCGGGGCGCCGACTTCGGCTCCGCTGCCGGCTCCGGCCGCGACTCCGCGACAGGCGCCTCGGCCCGGGCCGCTAGACCGGGTGCGATGGCGGGCGCCGAGCCGAAGCCGTAAAGCTCCGCCGCCCGCTCGAGGAGCGAGCCCGAATGGCTGAGAGGGCTGTGCTTGTTCATCTCGCTATCCCTCACGCGACCGTGCTGCGCTGCCAGAATTCGACCGCGAGCAGCACCGCCCAGGCCGCGCCGAGCGCGCCCGCGCCGCCGCCGAGCCACAGCAGGCGCTGGCGGCGCCGGGCCCTCGCCTCCTCGGTGAACACCTGGCCGATCGAGCCGAGCACCGGCAGCCCGGTCGCGTCGGCGAGCCGGGTCTGGGTCGGGAAGGTGGTCTGGATCTGGCCGAGCACGTAGGCCGCGCCGGCGCCGGCGGCGAGGCCGACGAACAGGATCAGGGTGAGCAGAAGCGGCCGGTTCGGGGTCAGCGGAACGCTGGGCTGGCTGGGCGGGTCGATGACCTTGAACTTGACCGCGTCGGTCTGGCTTCGGACGTCGGTCCTCAGCCGCACCTGGTCGCGGTCCTCGAGCAATTTGTCATATTGCTTCTTCAGCACGTCGTAATCGCGGTTGAGCCGCTCCTGCTCGGCGGCCACTCCGGGCTCCGAGGCCTGGCGGGTGCCGAGTTGGGCGAGATCGCCCTGGAGCTGCGCCTTGCGGGTCGCGGCGGCGTTCACCTGCCCTTCCTTCTCCGCCACCATCGCCCGAAGCGACACGTAGGACGGGTTGGGCATGGTGCCGGCGCCGGCCGGCTCGCGCGCCGCGAGCGGCCTCAGCCGAGCGATCTGGGTGCGCAGCCTGACGACGTCGGGATGGGAGTCGGTCCAGCCCTGCGCCGCCGACTGGGCGAGCTGGGCCTCGAGCGCCGCGAGCTGGCCGCGGGCGCCGCCGCCGCCGCTCTCGCCGCCGAGCATGGGCATCGAGGCGGGCGTGGCGGCGAGCTGGCCGCGAAGCGCGGTGAGCGAGCTCTGCGCCTGCATCAGCTGCTGCTCGATTCCGGAAAGCTCGGTCCGCGCCGCGCCCATGCGCGAGGCGATCGAGCCTTCGCCGGGGAGAAGGCCGAGATAGCGCTGCTCGAACTCGACCCGGCGCTGCTCGGCCTCCTGCAATTGCGCCTCGCGGGCCTTCAATTGCTGGTCGAGGAAAGCGAGGCTCTGATTGGCCTCGTCGCGGTCGCCGGAGAGATTCTGCTCGACGAAGATGTCGAGCAGGCCCTGGACGATCGCGGCGGAGAGCTTGGCGTTCTGACGGTTGGAGAAGCCCGAGATCTTGGCGGTGGCGCTGATCTCGAACATGTTGTCGGGCTGGGCGGTGACCTTGATCGCCGTGCGCAGCCCCGCCACCTGAACGGCGAGGTCGCGCTCGCTGGCGACGAGGGTGTTGAGATCGGTCCGGCGCACGACCTTGGACAAATTCTCGCTCGAGGTCAGGGTCTGCTTGACCCGGTTCAGATCCCCTTCCCGCTCCTGGACGGTGATCCCGACCTGGTTGGGAAGGATCGACTGCGCCTGGACGAAGACCCGCGACTTGGATTCGTAGGTGTTGGGGATGAGCGCGACGGCGAGCCAGCCGAGGACGCAAATCCCCCACGCCACGGCCAGGGCCAGCCAGCGGCGGCGCCACACCTGGTGGATGGCGATCCTTATCTGTTCGTAGAGTCCGTCCATCGAGCCTGCTGATCCTTGCGTGCGGGTGCGGGTTGGCGCGGCGGGCGCGTCAGAACATGCTCTCCGGGATGATGATGACGTCGCCCGGCTCGAGCCGGACGTTGGCGCTGTAGTCGCCCTTCTTGAGCAGTCGGGCGATCTTCAGATCATATTCCTTCTGGGAGCCGGTCGCGCGGTCGTGGCGGATCAGCCGGGCGCGGTTGCCCGCGGCATATTCGGAGAGGCCGCCGACCGCGATCATCGCGTCCAGGAGGGTCATGTTGGCCCGATAGGGAAGCGAGGCCGGCTTCGCGGTGGCGCCGACGATCCTGATCTGCTGGCTGAAGCTGCCCTGGAAGGTCTCGACCATCACGGTGACTCGCGGATCGTCGACATATTTGGTCAGCGCCAGGCGGATATCCTCGCCGAGCTGCGCCGGGGTCCTGCCCGCGGCCTGCAGGTCCGGGATCAGCGGCGTGGTGATCATTCCGTCCGGACGGACCTGGACCTTGCCGCCGAGATCGGCGTTGCGCCAGACGAAGACGTTCAACTGGTCGAGCGCTCCGATCACGTATTTCTCTGTTGGAGCGGTGTCGTCGGAGCTGACGACGCTGGCCGGGGGGAGACGGTCCCGGCCCTTGGCCTCGGCCGCTGCGGCGGCGCCGAGACAGAGGGCGAGAACGAGGGTGGAGCCTGTCAAAAGACGCATGGAACTGATCCTCTTCTGGTCGCCGCGGATCCGCATGCCTGACGTCAGGGACGCGAGATTTGGGTCCGCTATGGCTTGAAGAGGTAAAATTAACGTTAGGAACAATGGCCTTTGGAGGCGCGTCCCGGAATGGGACGGGTGATTCGGGGAGGTTAATCGCCCGACACCAAGCTGCTGATATTCCTCGGCGTGACTCGGAAATTTGGTGCCAGGCACCAATAGCTAAGTCGTTGATATTTCTCGGACCAATTTCGCTCAGCCTGAAATTTCGGTGCCAGGCACCAAGCGTTAAGCCGTTGAAATCCTTGGGTCGGATTCGGTCAGCCGACCGCCATCTCCCGCGCCGGGGGGTGGCCCAGGAACGCCGCCGGGCTGGCCGAGAGGCCGTAGGCGCCGGCCAGGAAGACGGCGACGAGGTCGCCGACCTCGGCGCGGGGCAGCATGACGTCATCGGCGAGGCGGTCGAGCGGGGTGCACAGGCAGCCGACGATGCTCGCTTCCTCCTCGGCCGAAGCGCCGAAGCGGCCGGCGAGGGCGACCGGATAGTTGCGGCGCACCACCTGGCCGAAATTGCCCGAGGCGGCGAGCTGGTGGTGCATTCCGCCGTCGGTGACCAGGAAGGTCTTGCCGTGGCTCTGCTTGCGGTCGACGATCCGGGTCAGATAGACTCCCGATTCCCCGACCAGCCAGCGCCCGAGCTCGATCGCGAAGCCGCTTGTCGCCAGGATCCCGGGCCTGTCGCGCAGGGTCTCGGCCAGGGCCTCGCCGACCGCTTCGACGTCGAGCGGCGCCTCGGTGGCGAAATAGGGTATGCCGAAGCCGCCGCCGAGATTGACCAGCGGCGGCGCGATGCCCACCGCCTCGGCCAGCTCGGCGGCGAG
Organism: uncultured Alphaproteobacteria bacterium; assembly: GCA_963850005.1. Lineage (GTDB taxonomy): Bacteria > Pseudomonadota > Alphaproteobacteria > Sphingomonadales > Sphingomonadaceae > Allosphingosinicella. The sequence goes on along the minus strand of CAWKJG010000001.1, from coordinate 239,836 downwards.
CTTTACCGTCGCCCGCTGCGCTTCGATCAAAGATTGTGGCGACAAGGCCTGAGAACCGGCGAAAATATGCAGTCCCCTCCACATTCCGCCACTTTCGACCACATGGCGGATCAGCGCCGGAACCCGCGCCGAATCCACCCCGAACGGCTTGGCGCCGCCGCCCATGCGCATGCCCGAGCCCTTGATCTCGAAGTCGGGATTGACCCTTATCGCAAGCCGCGGAGTCCGTCCCCGGGCGCGGCCGATCGCCAGCGCCCGCTCCGCCTCGCCTTCGGATTCGAGGTTGAGCGTGACTCCCGCCTCGATCGCCGCGGCGAGCTCGTCGTCGCGCTTGCCGGGGCCGGCGAAGGAAATATCGCCGGGGTCGGCGCCGGCGGCCAGGGCCGCCTGCATTTCGCCGGCCGAGGCCACGTCGAGACCATCGACGAGCTTCGCAATATGGTTCAGAAGCGGCGAGTAGGTATTTGCCTTAATGGCATAATGTAGACCTATTCCCGAAAATCCGGAGCGGAAACGACGGACCTGGGCCTCGATCCGCCCGAGATCGTAGACGAAAAGCGGCGTATCCCCCGCCTCGGCGACGAGCGAGTCGGCCCGGCGGCCGCCGATCAGCAGCATTCCGTCCTCGGCCTCGAAGCCGGCGGGGATCGCCCCCATGGGCTTGCTCATGCGCTCAGCTCGCTCTTGATCACTTCGCGGTCGAGCTTGCCGTTGGGAGAGCGCGGCAGCTCGTCGCGCCAGACGATATGCGCCGGCTGCATAAAATTCGGTAACTCGCGGCGCAGATAGTTGCGCAGCGCCTCGTCGGGGCCACTCCCCCTGACCACCAAAGCGATCGCCTCGCCGAGCCGGTCGTCGGGGATTCCGAGCGCGACCGCCTCGGCCACCACTCCGCTCGCCACCGCCGCTTCCTCGATCTCGGTCGGGCTGACCCTATTGCCGCTGGTCTTGATCATCGAATCCTCGCGGCCGACGAAATAGAGAAGCCCCTCCTCGTCCTGGCGCACCCGGTCGCCGGACCAGACCGCGACTCCGCCGTAGAGCGACCCCCGCGGCGCCGGCCTGAAGCGCTGGGCGGTCCGCTCGGGATCGTTCCAATAGCCCCTGGCGACGAGCGGCCCGGCATGGACGAGCTCGCCATCCTCCCCCGGCGCGCAGAGCGTCCCGTCCGGCTTTGACGTCATGACTTCAGCGAACGGGATGGCGCTTCCGATCGAACTCCGGATGTTCGTCCAGCAAGGCCGGTTCGAGATAGGTGGAGCGGAAGGCTTCGGTCAGGCCGTACATCAGATAGAGCTCGGCCGCCGGGAACAGCTCGCGCAGCCGGCGGACGATCGACACCGGCAGGCGGCCGCCGCTGTTGGTGAGGCGGCGGAGCGAAAGCGCGGCTTTCGGCGGCCAGGGCGCCTCGACCAGCTGGACCCAGAGCGGCGGCACACCGGCCAAAGTGGTGATGCCGTGCGCCTCGACGGCGCGGATGACGTCGCGCGCGGCGAGATAGTCGAGCGGCACCACGCACGCCCCCGCTGCCCAGGTCGAGAGCAACTGATTCTGGCCGTAGTCGAAGCTGAGGGGCAATACGCCGAGGATCCGGTCCTGTGCGGTCAGGCGAAGATAATGCGCGACGCTGATCGCGCCGAGCCACATATTGGCATGGCTGAGCATCACCCCCTTGGGCCGGCCGGTCGAGCCGGACGTGTAGAGCAAGGCGGCGAGAGCGTCGGGATCGGCGCTGGACGGCGGCAGGCGCTCGTCGCCGGCGAGCATCGACGCGCCCTCCTCTTCCACCGCCGCGGCGCAATCGGCCGGCAAATCCCCCGCCTCCAGAGTGCCAAGGCGCGCCTTGCCCGTGATCAGGAGACGTGCGCCGCTGTCCGCCAGGATGTGGCCGACCTGGGCGCGCTTCAGAAGCGGATTGACGGGAACGTGGACCAGCCCGGCGCGGGCGCAGGCGAGCGGCAGCAGGCTCGTCATCCGGGTCTTGGGGAGCCAGCTCGCGACCCGGCCGCCCGGCGCCACGCCCCGCGCCTTCAGCGAAGCAGCCAGAGTCCCCACCATCGCCTCGAGGCCCGCATAATCGAGCAGCCCCTCCTTGGTGAGGAGGGCGGAAGCATTGGGATCGCCCATCGACGCGAGGTGGTCGAGCGGACGGGGAGTCGGATCCGGGGCTTGCACCATGCCTCCTCACTGCGCCACAGCGGGCACGCTGGGCGTTGGAGCCGGGGGATAGCGCGTTGGGCTTCGAGGTGGAACTGTTCGATAGCCTCGACTCGGTGGCGGCCGACTCCGGCGGCGCGCTCGACCAGGGGCCTTCCCTTTTCGACCGGCTCGCCTGGTTCCGGCTGGTCGGGACTCACTGTCCGCCGCCCGGGCGCCTGCTCGCCGCCCGCGCGCGCAGGGACGACGGCGCGGTCGCTTGGCTGTTCCTCGCGGCGCGGGGCCGCCGGGCGGAGGCCTGGCGCTGCTGGTACAGCCTTCGCTTCGGGCTGATCGGCGATGTGCGAGGCGCCGAAGCGATCGCAAGGGCGCTGCGCAAGCGCCTGAACCGGCTCGAGATCGCGCCGCTCGCCGACCCCGAGCCGCTGGCCGCCGCCTTCCGCCGCGCCGGCTGGGCGACCTTTATCGGCCCGGCCACAATCTCCTGGCGGATCGAGACGGCGGGGCGGGATTTCGACTCCTATTGGGCGACTCGGCCGGGCAAGCTTCGCAACACGGCCCAGCGCAAGGCGAAGGCGGCGAGGCTCGACATCGAGATTCATCGCGATTTCGAGCCCGGGGCCTGGGCCGCCTATGAGGAAGTCTATGCCGCCAGCTGGAAGCCCGAGGAAGGCTCACCCGCCTTTCTTCGCGCCCTGGCAGAGCAGGAGGGCCGGGCCGGGCGGCTCCGGCTCGGAATCGCCCGCAAGGACGGGCGCGCCCTCGCCGCCCAGCTCTGGACGGTCGAGGACGGCATCGCCTGGATCCACAAGCTCGCCTATCGCGAGGATATGAAGGCGCTGTCCCCCGGGACGGTGCTGAGCATGGCGATGTTCCGGGCCGCTCTGGACGAGGACCGGGTGTCGCGGATCGACTACGGCACCGGGGACGACGGCTACAAACGCGACTGGATGGGCGAGCGGGCGACTTTGTGGCGGCTCGAGGCCTATAAGCTCGCGTCCCCCGGCGGGCTGCTGGGCGCGGCCCGGGCCGGATTATCGGCGCTTGTCCGCCGCGCTCGAAGCCGTTAGGCGCGGCGCGCCACGAGGGGAGCCATTGATGACCGCCGCCTTGAACGACGAACAGGAAGTCGACGCCACCCTCCGGGCGGTGCTTCGCGACGTCCTCGGCCTCCCCGAGGCGCAGGTCGCCGCCCTGGACGAATCGAGCCCCCTGTTCGGAGCGCTTCCCGAATTCGATTCCATGGCCGTCGCCGGGCTCCTGACCGAGCTCGAGGAACGGCTCGGAATCCTCATCGAGGATCATGAGGTCGACGCCGACATGCTTGAAAGCTTTGGCTCCCTGCTCACCTTCGCCCGCTCCAAAACGCTTCAGTGACGGCGCACGGTCTCCTTTACTCCCGCTACCGGGTGGGGGACCGGGACGAATGGATGATGCGGATCGGGAGCGGCCCCGCCCTCCTCTTCCTGCCGCCCTTGTTCGAGGAGATGAACCGGACCCGGGCCCTGCTCGCCGCCACGATGCGGGCGCTGGCCGCGGACGGCTTTGGCTGCTGGCTCCCCGATTTGCCCGGCACCGGCGAGAGCGAGCAAGCGCTGGAGGACGTCTCCTGGCGGGACTGGCACGATGCCGCGGCCGCGGCGTTCGAGGCGGCCGGAGCGGTGGCTTCGGTCGGGCTGCGCGGCGGCGCCCTGCTCGACGAGCCTTCCCCGGTGCGCTGGCGCTTCGCTCCGGCGGCCGGCGCCTCGCTGGCGCGCGACCTTGCCCGGGCCGGGCTGATGACCGAGGGCGGGGGCGGCTACGCCCCGTCCGAGGCCCTGCTCGGCCCGCTCGCCGAGTCGGAGCCTGCGAGCGGCGGGACGGTCCGGACCCTGCGCCTGTCGACCGACCGCGGCGAGGCCGATCGCAAGCTCGAAGGACCGCCGCTCTGGCGTCGCGCCGAACCTCAGAATTCGATCTGAGCTTGCGCAGGCAATGGCTTCTGATATCTCGCAATGGGTGCGTTTATGCGGCATCTGCTGAGCTTCGACTGCGAGGGTGAGGCGCTCGCCGCCAGCCTCGATCCGGCCGAAGGCGAGACCGGGCTCCTGCTCGTCACCGGCGGTACCCAGACCCGGATCGGCTCGCACCGTATGTACGAGCGGCTGGCGCGGAGCCTGGCGCAGGCGGGCTGGCCCTGCTTGCGCTACGACCGCCGCGGAGTTGGCGACAGCGAGGGCGAGGATCCCGACTTCAGGGACAGCGGCCCCGACCTCGCCGCCGCCGCCGCCGCCTTCCGCCGCGAGCAGCCGCGGCTGAAGCGCCTGCTCGGCTTCGGCCTGTGCGACGGCGCCTCCACACTCGCCCTGCACGGCAAGGCCGCCGGCCTCGACGGCTATGTCCTCGTCAATCCCTGGTTCGTCGAGGCGGAAGCCGGCGAGCCGCCGGCGGCGGCGATCAAGTCGCGCTATAAGGAGCAGCTGCTGAGCCTCGACGGCTGGAAGCGGCTGCTTTCAGGATCAATATCTTACAAGAAGGTTCTGAAAGGGTTGCGCAGGATCGTCACGAGCGGTCCGTCGAGCCTGTCGGCCGAGATCGCCATCGCTTTGGGCAAGGCGCGGGTGCCGGCCCAGCTCGTCCTGGCCTCGGGCGACGCGACCGCGATCGCGGCACAGGCCGAATGGTCCTCCCCCGCCTTCAAGAGCCTGCGCCAGTCCAATCCCGCCCCGCTCAGGATCGACAGCGATTCGCACACTTTCTCGCGGCCGGGCGACGAAGCGGCGCTGCTGAAGGCCGTAAGGGAAGCGCTGGAGCGCCTCTAATCGTCATCCCGGGCTCGACCCGGGATGACGAACCTAGGCGACTTCGTGCACGCCCGCCGACACCGCCTCGAACTCCGCTTCCGCCAGGAACTTCTCGGCGTCCAGGGCGGCCATGCACCCTGTCCCCGCCGCGGTGACCGCCTGGCGGTAGATCTTGTCCATGACGTCGCCGCAGGCGAAGACGCCCTCGACGCTGGTCCGGGTGCTTCCCGGCTCGACCTCTATGTAGCCGTCCTTGTCGAGCGTCAGCTTGCCCTGGAACAGCTCGGTGGCGGGCGAATGGCCGATGGCGACGAAGCCGCCCTCGACGTCGACATGCGAGATCGCGCCGCTCTTCGTGTCGCGAAGGTCGAGGCCGACCAGCCCCTCCGGCTCGCCGCCGGCGACGAACCTGTCGACCGCCTTGTTCCACAGCACCTTGATCTTGGGGTTGGCGAACAGCCGGTCCTGAAGGATCTTCTCGGCGCGAAGGCTGTCGCGGCGGTGGATCAGGGTGACGTCGTGGCTGTGGTTGGTCATGTAGAGCGCTTCCTCGACCGCGGTGTTGCCGCCGCCGATCACCGCCACCTTGCGGCCGCGGTAGAAGAAGCCGTCGCACGTCGCGCAGGCCGAGACGCCCTTGCCCTTGAGATGTTCCTCGCTCGGCAGGTTCAGCCATTTGGCCTGGGCGCCGGTGGCGATGACGAGGACGTCGCCGCTGTAGATCGTGCCGCCGTCGCCGACGAGGCGGAACGGGCGGCGGGTGAGATCGACCTCGACGATATGGTCCCACATCATCTGCGCCCCGACATGCTCGGCCTGGGCCTGCATCTCCTCCATCAGCCAGGGGCCCTGAATGACCTCGCGGAAGCCGGGGTAATTCTCGACGTCGGTGGTGGTGGTGAGCTGGCCGCCGGGCTGGATGCCCTGGACGACGATCGGCGCGAGGCCGGCTCGGGCGCCGTAGATGGCGGCGGAGAGCCCGGCCGGGCCGGAGCCGAGGATGAGCATTCGGGTGGAGTGGGTCGCGGGCATTGGGGCGAGATATGGCTGGGGCCCCGCCGGCGCAACCCATTTGCCGCTGCCCCGGCGGCTTGGTAGAGGGCGCGCGACCCTCGAGGAGTAAAAGATGCCCCACGAAAACCCGCTCGGCCTCGACGGCTTCGAGTTCGTCGAATTTACCAGCCCCGATCCGGAGGCCCTCGGCGGCCTGTTCCAGCGCCTCGGCTTCGCCCATCGCCACGACCACAAGACCAAGAAGGTTCGCCATTACGCTCAGGGCGACATCAACTTCCTGCTCAACATGGAAAGCTCGGGCCATGCCGAGAATTTCCGCGGCGCCCACGGCCCGTCCGCCAGCGCCATGGCCTTTCGGGTCGCCGACGCCGAGCGGGCCCTGGCGCTCGCGGTGGAGCGGGGCGCGACTCCGGTGGAAGGCGATTACGGCCTGCCCGCGATCGAGGGGATCGGCGGCTCCTACCTCTATCTGGTCGACCGCTACGGCGCCGAGACCCTCTACGACCGCGACTTCACGCCCGTCGAGGGCGCGGACGCCACCGCGCCGTCGGGGCTGCACACGCTCGACCACCTCACCCACAATGTCCACCGCGGGCGGATGGACCATTGGGCGCAATTTTATGAGAAGATCTTCAACTTCAGGCAGATCCGCTATTTCGATATCGAGGGCCAGCAGACCGCCCTGCTCTCGCGGGCGATGACCGCGCCTGACGACAAGATCCGGATCCCGCTCAACGAAAGCCAGGACGAATTCAGCCAGATCGAGGAGTTCCTCAAGGAATATAAGGGCGAAGGCATCCAGCATCTGGCGCTGGCCACCGACGACATCTTCGCCACCGTCGACCAGCTGCGCGCCAACGGAGTCACCTTCCAGGACAGCCCCGAGACCTATTACGACATGATCGACCGGCGCGTGCCCGGCCACGGCCACTCGATCGCCGAGATGCGCAAGCGCCGGATCCTGATCGACGGCTCGCCCGAGACCGGCGAGGGGCTGCTCCTGCAGATCTTCACCGAGAATATGATCGGCCCGATCTTCTTCGAGATCATCCAGCGCAAGGGCAATGAGGGGTTCGGCGAGGGCAATTTCAAAGCCCTGTTCGAATCGATCGAGCTCGACCAGATCCGCCGCGGAGTCATCCCCGCCGCGAGCGAGCACGCTTAGCAGGCGGCCGCTCCGTCATTGCGAGCGAAGCGAAGCAATCCAGAGGGGCGCATCCACTCACTGGATTGCTTCATCGCTTCGCTCCTCGCAATGACGAGCTATGTCGCGAGTAGCGCCTTGAGCTTGAGCGCATCCCCCGTCGCCGCCGAGGCGGCGGTATTGTCGAAGATGCACCAGGCCGCGGCCGGGCCGCCGGCGAGTTGCCCGGCATAGTCTTCGAGCCGGCCGTCGTCGTAGCTCGACCGGTATACGGCCGGAGAGCCGTGCAGGCGGTGGTAGGCAAGGCCCCGCCAGCCGCCGGGCTCGGCCGCCGGCGGAACCCGCGCCGGATCGGCGGCGACTCGGGCGATTCGCCGAATTCGCGAGCAGCGAATCGGCTTCGGGCTCGAACCAGGTCGGGTGGCGCGGCTCGCAGGCGAGGTTGCGGTCCCAGCCGGAGCGAAGGGCGGCGAAGAAGGCTTCGGCGACGGCGGGCTCGAAAGCGAGGCTCGGCGGCAGCTGGACGAGCAGGATGTCGAGCTTTTCGCCCAGCCCCGCCATTTGCGCGAGCGCGGCGGCGAGCGGGCCGGCGCAGTCCGCGAGCCGCCTCTTGTGGGTGATCTCCTTCGGCAGCTTGGCCGAGAAGAGGAAGTCGTCGGGCACGGACTCGGCCCAGCGCCGCCAGGTGTCGGGCCGGTGCGGGCGGTGGAAGGAGGAATTGATCTCGGCGCATCGGAAGCGCTCGGAATAGCGTTCGAGGCTGCTGCCCTCGCGGGGGAAGGAATCGGCCGCCCGTGCCGGAATTGCCCAGCCGGCGGTGCCGATTCGAAGAGCCGGTTCGCGCATCCGTCGCGAACGCTCGGCGCCTAGCCGGGCTCCTCCGCCCGATAATCCTCTCGTCCGGAATGGAGGCTTCGGCCGCCGGCGGCGAAATGCCGGTTGAGATCGCCGACGAGCCGAAGCAGCGCTTCCTGCATATCGTCGGGCAAGGCGAGATAGGCGGAGAGAAGCTGGCTGGCCTCTTCCCCGAGCCAGGCGCCCTCGCTCCGCTTGGCGGTCAGGACATAGACCACGTCCACCTTGGCGGCGGCGAGGCGCGACAGATAATCGGCGCGCAATTCCCGCCGGTCATTTTCATAGAGGCTCTGCTCGGGAACGTCGGTTCCAACAAGCGATGCGAATTCCGCCTGCTTCAGGCCGAGCCGCTTCCTTTCCTCCGCAAGCCTAGCGCCGAAACCCATTGAAAAGGACGACCCCCAATCGACTGACCTTCGTAAAACGAAGGCCTACCACAGATTTAATCCGAATCGGTTCATTGCACAGCCAATTTCAATCTGTCTCCTGCATTTTTCATCCGCCGTTCAGTTAGCGACCCAGCGACGAAGCCGGAAAATCGCCAATTCGGTCATTCCCGGCTCCGCTGACCGTCGCCGTCCCGGGCTCCATTGAGCTTCGATCGATGCGAACTCCCGCCCGGACATGCCCACCGGGTCGTGCTTCGTCACGCCGCCGCCTAGAGCAGGAAGTCCGCCGCCGAGAGCGGCGTCGGCCCCTGCAGGGTCAGCGCGACGACCAGGTCGGCGACACCGTCGCCGTTGATATCGCCCTGGAGGATCCAGTCGCCGCCCTGCTGGAAGGCCCGGAGCTGGCCGGCGACATTGCTGAACGCGCTCGAGCCGATCCAGTTGAACGCCTGGTCGGCCGCCGCAAGGGTGTTGGCGTCGATCTTGGAAAGGTCGATCTTGTCCAGGCCGGTCGTGAAGTCGAGGATATGGTCGACCGCGCCGGTGCTGGAATCCGACGCCGCGAGGTAGCGGAACCCGTCCGCCCCGCCGCCGCCCCTGAGATTGTCGGCTCCGCCGGACCCCTGGAGGATGTCGCCGTTCTGGCTGCCGGTGAGGGTGTCGCCGTTGATCCCGCCGAAGATCCGGAACGATCCGTTCATTTCGGCCGCCCCGTTGAAGACCAGGGTCTCGAGGCCCCTCAGCTTGGCGCCGTCGACCGTCATCTGGACCCCGCCCGCGACGTTGTTGTCATGGGTGGTGAGGTTGTAGCTGTAGTTCGAGCCGAGCGCTCCGAAGCGCGTGTCGAAAGCCGAGAGGAGCCCGAGGCTCTCGATCCCGATCAGCTGCCCGGCCCCGAACGTCAGGGTGTAGCTGCCGCGAAGGGCGAGCTGGTCGGTTCCGGCCGAACCGCCGTTGACGACGTCGCTCGCGCCGAAATGGTTGTCCGAGCCGAACAGGAAGACGTCGTTCTTCGCTCCGCCCATCAGCGTGTCGACGCCGCGCCCGCCGTAGATGAAGAAGCTTCCGTCACTCTCGGCGGCGCCGTTGAAGGTCAAATTCTCCCCGACGAGGAGCTTGGCCCCATCGACCACCAGCTGGACCCCCGCCGCGACGTTAACATCGCGCGTGGTGAGGCCGTAACTGTGCAGCAAGCCGCCGGGACCCCCGAAGCGGGTGTCGGAGCCGGACAGCAGGCCGAGGGACTCGATCCCGACGACCCCGCTCCCGAAGGTGAAGGCCGAGCCGCCCTGCAGAGCGATCTGGTCGGTGCCGGCGCCGCCGTCGACCAGGTCCAGGCCGTCCATCGTGCTCCCGAACAGGAAGACGTCGTTGCCCAGGCCGCCAATGCCGCTGTCGTTGCCGCCGTCCTGAAACCGGACGAAGTCGTTGCCGCCGCCGCCGGTGACGACGTTGTTGCCGGAATTGCCGGTCAGCGTCTGGCCGGTCGCTGCAAGCCCGGTCAGATTCTCCACATTCGCCAGAGCCGCGATGCTGAAGCTGGCAAGACCGGTGCGGACCTCGTCCGTGCCCTCGCCGACATTCTCGGTGACGATGTCGCCGGCATTGTCGACGAAATAGAGGTCGTCGCCCAGGCCGCCGGTCATCGAATCGGCGCCGCCGCCGCCGTTCAGGACGTTGTTCGCGCCATTGCCGACCAGCGCATTGTCGCCGCCACTTCCGGTGGCATTGATCGCGGCCGTGCCGGTCAGCTTCAGGGTCTCGACATTGGCCGAATTCTGAGCGGTGATCGTGACCGAGCTTTCGATCGAGTCGCTGCCCCCACCGGCATTTTCGAAAACCCGGTCGTCCGAATGGTCGAGGATGTAGACGTCGTCGCCGGTCCCGCCGGTCATCCAGTCGCCGCCGCCGCGTCCGTCGAGCCGGTCGTTGCCCTCGTCGCCGTAGAGGAAATCGATGCCGCCGCCGCCGGTGACGACGTCGGTGCCGCCGCCGCCATAATAACTGCCGCCGGCCGCGCCCGCGGTGATGACGTCGTCGCCGCCCGCGCCGTAGACCTGCAAAAAACCGTTCTTCTGGACGCCGGTAAGGTCGATCTGATTGCCGAATTCGGACAAGGTGAAGAACAGGCTGCCCGCCGAGGTGACGGTACCGGCGAGCGCAACCGCGCCGCCGTTGGCGAAGCGGAAGGTGCCGGTCAGCGATGTCACCGAAGCGAGCGTCGTCGTCGTCACGACCGCGATGAACAGATTGATCGCCTCTATCCCCGTCAGGGTCGCCCCGGTGAGGTCGAACTCGCCGTCGGCGCCGTGGCTGGCGCGAATCGTGTCCACGCCGGAGCCGCCGTTGATCTGTTCCCCGGCGCCGACGTCGTCGCTTGCGTCGAGATAGAGGGTGTCGTCGCCGCCCCCGGCACTGATGATGTCGGCGCCGGAGCCGCCGTGGATCGAATCCCCGGCGCCCGTGGCGTTGATCACGTCATTGCCGCCTTCGCCGTAGACGACGATCGCGGTCGACTGCGGGGCAAAGGTGAGACTGTCGGCGAAGTTCGTCCCCCAAAGCACGGCGATCGAATGGATATTAGCGATCGTCCCGCCGCCCAGAGCGTAGGGGCCACCGCCGATTATGGCGGCGGTGGACAGCGTGATCCCGGCGCCGGCGCCGCGCAGCGACAAGGCCAGCGCGTTGGTCCCGGCGCCTCCGTCCGCATCGTCGCCATAGCCGATCGACAGCCGGTCGTTGTCGGCGCCGCCGAACAATTGATCATGCTCCGTCCCATGGTCGGCTTCGTTGGCCACCTCGCCCGAAAAGGGGAATTCCGGAGTGAAGAACCCGGAGTCGAGGCCGCCCGAATAGAGCGCATCCGCGCCGCCATTGCCGTAGATTATGTCGGCGCCGGAACCCCCGCTCAATCTGCTGGCCAAAGCGGAGCCGTTCAATTGATCGTCGCCCGCATCGCCGAAGCCGAGACCGAGATAGGGATAGGTGTCGTCGATCGTGATGATGTCGTTGCCGTCGCCGCCATGGCCGCTTCCGGCGACGTTCAGAATGTCGTCGCCGTCGCCGCCGAAGGACTGGCTCTGCACGCCGAGCGAGTTGATGACGTCGTCGCCGCCTTCGCCGTAATAAGCGCCGCTATTGTAGGGCGCGTCGATGACATCGTTGCCGTCCCCGCCGTAGATGTTGCCCGTCGCCGAACCGGCCGTGAGGTGATCGTTGCCGCCCCGGCCGAAGATCGGAGCGAAGGACCAGTTCTGAAAACCCAGAGCGTCGCTTCCGGTCAGAATGTCGTCATGGTCGCTGCCATCGATCCAGATCACGCCCTTGATGTTGGAGATGAGACCGCCGCCGACGGTCAGCGAGCCGCCGTTGGCGAGCGCCCGGAAATCGATCGTGAGGCCGGCCGACGAGCCCCGCAGGCTGATCAGCAGGTCCGCGCCGTCGGCGCCGCCGTCGATGATGTCGCCGAAGCCGGCGAAGATCCGGTCCCAGCCGCTGCCGCCCCGAAGGGTGTCGACCTCGTTTCCGGTGTCGAGCACGGGCGGGGTATAGGAAACGTTGTTGGCGAAGATCGGAGTCTGCCAGGCCGGCGAGAGCGTGCCGGAATAGAGGGTGTCGGCGCCGGCGCCGCCGTCCAGAGTGTCGGCTCCCCCGCCCCCGGCGAGAATGTCGTCGCCGTCGCCGCCGGTGACATTGTCGGTCCCCGCTCCGGCTTTGAGACGAAAGTTCTCGAAATTGACGATCGAGCCGAACCCGCCCGAGACGTTGGGGCCGAAGTGCAGGTCGACGCCGCCGTGGGCGCTGAAATCGACGTCCAGAGTGTCGGTCCCCGCTCCGCCGTCGAGGGCGACGGACGCCCCCAGGAGCAGGGCGCTCGCCTCAAGCACCAACAGGTTGTTGTAAGGGTCCAGAGTGACCTGCAGCGTCTCGACGCCGGCGAAGGTCGTCATGTGGAGGCCGTTGACGGTCTTGATCGCTCCCGCGAACGATCCCCCGCTCGAGGCGACGATGGAGGGCAGGTTGAAAAAGGTCTCGAGAATGTTGGCGACCGTGACCGCGGAATAGTCGACGATCAGCGTATCCGCGCCGCCGAGACCGTCGACGGCGTCCTTGCCGAGCAAGGCGTTGATCGTGTCCGCACCGGCGGTTCCATTCAGAGTGTCGTTGCCGCTGGTGCCGGTGATGACCGCCATGAAGCCCCCTGGTCGAGCTTTCGGAAATTTCGCCCCGACAGCCCCCCGGCGGTCGCCCTGCGAGGCTAAGCGGGTTGGAGCGCGCGCGCAAGCCGCCGCCCGGAGGCGATTCCGCGGGATCTGGAGGAGGGCGCGAAGAGGAGACCTGAACCCCCGACACCCGGATCATGCCCGCGGCCTGCCCCGCGGCCTTGTCGATCACGCCTTCTAGCCTGATCGAAACTAAAGGCGTAGACGGCGGCTGCCGATCCGCGGCAGAGGCGCGCAATGACCATATCGAAGCCCACCCCTAAGATCTCGCGGGGCTGGGCCACCTTCACCGTCGACGCCAAATGGAAGAACGACGAAAGGGACGCCGCCCGCAGGGTCCGAGCCTTGGCCGAGCTGGAGGCCCATTCGCCGCTCAAACCCTAGACCGTGCAGGCTGTGGCGGTGAGGAGCTTCGCGGTTCGAAGCACCGCTCCTTCGCACCACAGCCGGCAGCATTTTTGGTCTCCCCTGTTAGGATCTCCTCCGTCATGCTTTTCTCGCGCCTCCTCCGCCTGCCCTCCAACGACATGGCGATCGACCTCGGGACGGTGAACACCGTCGTCTACGTTCGCGGCAAGGGAATCGTTCTCAACGAACCTTCGGTCGTCGCGCTCGAGACGACGGACGGCGTCCGGCGGGTCAAGGCGGTAGGCCGTGACGCCAAGCTCATGATGGGAAAGACGCCCGCGCATATACAGGCCGTCCGGCCGCTTCGGGATGGAGTCATCGCGGACATCGAGGTGGCCGAGCAGATGATAAAGCACTTCATCGACAGGGCCCATGGCGGCCCTTCCCGGCTGGGGCGCCATCCCGAAATCGTCGTCTGCGTCCCTTCCGGGTCGACCTCGGTCGAGCGTCGGGCGATACGCGACGCGGCGACCAATGCCGGCGCGTCCAAGGTCTCTTTGATCGAGGAGCCGATGGCGGCGGCGATCGGAGCCGGCCTGCCGGTGACGGAGCCGGTCGGCGCAATGGTGGTGGACATCGGCGGAGGGACGACCGAGGTGGCCATATTGTCCTTGCATGGCCTCGCCTACAGCACCTCCATCCGGGTCGGCGGGGACAAGATGGACGATGCGATCGCCGCGGCCGTGCGCCGCAAGCACAACCTCATGATCGGCGAAACCACCGCGGAGCGAATCAAGCACGAGATCGGAAGCGCCCTTCCGCCCAGAGGCGAGGCCGTGACGATTCGCGTTCGGGGGCGCCATCTGTCCGCCGGGATGCCTCAGGAAATCCTTATCAGCGAGGCGGAGATTGCCGATGCCCTCGCCGAGCCGGTCAGCCACATCGTCGGAGCGGTCCGTACCGCGCTCGAGAACACCGCGCCGGAACTTGCCGCCGACATCGTCGACCGCGGAATCGTCCTGACCGGTGGCGGCGCCCTGCTGCGACGCATGGACGAGGCGCTGTCCCGAGCGACCGGCCTGCCGGTGGCGGTCGCCGAGGATCCGCTGACCTGCGTGGCGATGGGGGCCGGTCGCGCCCTGGAAGACGCCGACTATCGCGGCGTGCTGTCGGAAGCGTAGCCCCTGACCATGGCAACGCCGGCACGAACGATGGTAGCGGAGGGACTTGAACCCCCGACACGCGGATTATGATTCCGCTGCGGAGGCGCAGTTTTCTGCGCCTTACGGCTGCCCGTGTACCGTTCGTGTACAGTGTACCCGGCTGCGGCTAGCTTACGGCACACCCCGCGGCACCGGCGGCTCGACGAACCGCTCCACTTTGCTGATCAGCGTCTCACCGGCCATCTTGTGGGCGAGGTCTTCGCTGTCGCCGTCCGCTTGCGCGACAATACCGCCTCGGATCGTGAAGACCCGATCTGCCCGAGCTACCAGCGCCGGTCGATGCGTGATCACGATCCGCGTGATCGGCAGCTCAGCGATGGTCTCAACGATCGCTTTCTCGGTGTCCGTGTCCAGATTGGCCGTGCCTTCGTCGAGGAACAGCACTTTAGGGTCGTTGTAGAGAGCCCGCGCGATCAGCAGGCGCTGGCGCTGGCCGCCGGAAAGGGCGGAGCCCATATCCCCGACCCAGGTCCAGTAACGCATGGGCATGCGGGCGATATCGTCCGCAATCGCAGCCATTGCGGCGATGGCCTTCACCCGCTCCATGTCGACATCGGGATCGAAGAACGAAATGTTGTCCATCACGGTGCCGGAGATGAGCAAATCATCCTGCATGACCGTTCCGACATGTTCACGCCACCGCGCTCGCCCGAACTGCTCGATCGGTATTCCATCGACCAATATTTCGCCGGCATAAGGCTCGGCAAGGCCCGCCATCAGCTTGATCAGGCTCGTCTTGCCGCCGCCTGTGGGACCTACCAGCGCGACGAATTCTCCCGCCTTTATTTCAAGGTCCGCGCCCCGGACGACCGGATGGTCGTTTTGGCCATAGCGCATCCACACTTTCGACAGAGTGATCGAGCCTTGGATGTCGTCGTGCAGGGGCACAATAGGAGGTGTTCGCTCGATCGGCGCCATCAGCACGTCCGACAAACGGTCGAGGTGGAGGCTTGCCAGGCGGAGGGTTGTGACCTTCTGGATCAGAGCGTTGGCCTTATCGACGAGGCTCTGCCGGAAGAACAGGAAGGCGAACAGCATGCCCACCGTGAAATCCGGCGAGCTCATGATCATCCGGGCGGCGAGATAGATGACCAGAATTGTCTGGAACGCGCTGAACAGGCTTTGAGTGCTTCGAACATAGATGCGCAGCTTGCCGCTACGGATGCCAGCATTCACAAGCTTGGTGAACTGGTTGCGCCACGATGCCTCCCGTTCCGCTTCGCCGCCAAAGGTTCTGATCACGCGGATCGAGCGAAGCGTCTCGACGACATAGCCGTGCTCCTCGATCGAGGCCGCAATGGTCTCTTCTTCGCGTTTGAGAAGCGTCGGGTAGAATAGGAAGCTGGCCAGAGCCGTCAGGGCGAGGCAACCGAATACGACCGCGCTGAGCCATAAGCTGTACAGCATCAGCATCGCGGACGTGGTCAATATGACGACCAAGTCGCTCAGCATCAGAGGGATTGTGGAGATGAAGACCTCCTGAACCGGGCGCTGCGACTGAATCTTGGCCAAGACATCGCCGGTCCCCCGAGCTTCGAACCACTCCAGGGGCAGCCGCAGCATGTGAGCGAAGATGCGCCTTGTCAGGCCCTCGGCGATGCTGTGCCCGAACTGAAGCGACACCCAGCTGCTCAGCGCGTCGCAGACGATGGACAGCGCGAACACGATTGCCAGCACGATGGCGAAGACGTTCAGGAGACCGAGGTCCGTCCCGGGCAGAACCTTGTCGACGATGTTCTGGATGACGAGCGTCGGAACCAGGTAGATCATCTGCAGCAGGAGTGCGAACGCCGCAATCTGCCCGACGGCGACTGGGAAGTGGGGAATGTCGCGCGCCAGTTCCAGGAGCTTCACGCCAGGCACGCGCTCCGTGATGCGGTCGCCAAGTGAGGAAGGTTCAAGCTCCAGCGCCACGCCGGTGAAACGCGCCGAAACTTCAGCCAAGGTGAAACGCCTCACCCCGGCTCGAGGATCGAACACGACGACCCCGCGCGGCGTCACCTGTTCGATCACGACGAAATGGTCCAGGTCCCAATGTGCGATCGCGGGCAGCGCAAGATGCTTCAACGCCTCGAGGTCGAGGCGGACAGCCCGCGAGCCGAGACCCAGCTCCGCCGCTATCTTGACAAGCGTTCGCAATGTCACCCCGCGAAGAGAAGTTCCGAACCGGGCGCGCAGGCCGGCCAGGTTGACGTCTCTGCCGTGGTAGGAGGCCACCATCGCGAGGCAGGCCAAGCCGCACTCGGTCACTTCCGTCTGCCGCACCAGTTGAACGCCACGCATTGTTCAGGCCCTGCCTTCAGGACTGCGGAAGCAGCCAGTTGAGAAGGGACTGCCTCTCGATCTCGACACGACCGGAGACAATCATGCCGGGGCGGACGTTTACGCGAGATATCAAACCTTGCTGCTCGCGATCCAAAGCAATCACGATCATGAAATAGGGCATTTTCACCCCTATTCCCTCGCTCGCCTGATCCGGCAGGCTGGTGCTTCGGGCCACCGTTTTCACGTAGCCGCTCAAGGCGCCATAGCGGCGAAAAGGGAATGCCTCGACAAGGATGCGGGCTCGCGCGCCAGGCTCCGGCAGGCCGGACGCCTGGGCCGGGGCGAGCAACTGGACCTCCAGCGGGCCGGGAGGCACGATCGACAGCAACGGCATCCCCGCGGCAACCGCCTGCCCGGGGCGTACTGTGACACGGCTGACTCGGCCTGATGCCGGTGCGATAATGCCCGCCCCGCGCTTCGCGTCCGCCTGGAGCACCTCGGAGCTGACCCCGGTCCGCTGTTGCTGAACCTCGTTGAGCGCGATCGAGAACTCCGATTCCTCGCGTGCCGCCGTGCTGCGCAGTCCTGCGATTTCCCTGTCGAGCGCCGAAAGGCGAACCTGCGCTTCGATAATCTCCTGCTTGGCGAGCAGAAGCTCGGTCTCCCTGCGCTGCTGTTCGATTCCGGAGCCGAATCCGCGCTCGACCAATTGCCCGTACCGCGCGAGCTGGGCCGCCTTGCCAACGGCACCCTCGCGCTTCAGCCTCAGCAAATCCGCAAGTTGAGCGCGGTCCCGCGCCAGACTGTCGAGACGTGTCTCTGTGGCGGATACGCTTCCCTGGTGTGCCGCGGCCAAGGTGCGCTCCCGCGCATCGAGCAGAGCAGCGGTCTCCCGGCTCGTTCCGACCATCGCATCCTCGACGCTCCCTCCCTGCTGCAGCGTCGATTCCGTCCCCAGGACGAGCAATCGGTCTCCCGATTGCACCGTCGCACCTTCCGCAGCGAGCATTGTGGCGACCCGTCCGGAGGATGGGCTTCGGACCTCGATCAGGCCGGCTTGGGGAACCACCCATCCCGCCGCGCGATATTCCCGGCTGAACGGAACGATGAGCGCGAGCAGGACGGCGCAGGCGAAAGTGGCAACAAGCGCCAGCGTCAGCGGAAGCGTCATCAGCGAAGACCTGATCATCGTCTCGCCGACGAGGCGTGTACGCCGGCTTTGGATTGCCTCCTGGCGAAACAGGTCCGTCGACTCTCCTGCGATCTTGAGCATCGCGACCGGCTACACGCGCAGGCGTGCGAATATCTCATCGACGGGATAGCCGTGGCGAACGAGATAGCGGGTCACATAAAGGTAGAAGAGCTTGAGACCCTCGCAGAATACCGAAGGATTATCGAAACCGCGCTCGGCCGAATAGCGATTCTCGAGGTCCCCGCCTCCACAAACATGTCGCCAGGCGCATTCCGAGCATCCGCTCGGAACGCTGCCATAATAGCGGTCGAGTTCCTCGTAGGGCGGGCTTGCAAGCCAATCCGCAAGCGTGTCGGTAAAGATGCTGCCCCGCGGCGCGGCCTCGCGCCAGGCCTGGGCGGGCACGTAGGAATCATCCATGGCGAGGGATCCGTCGGATTGGACGATGATCACCGGACTTCGGCTCCTGGAGGATTTCATTCCCGTATTTCTGGAAGCGGCCGAGGAGGCGGTGGATTTCCCGCATCTGCACAGCCTCATTCTCGATCCACAGGTCGAACAATTTGCAAAGCATGCGTCCATAGGCTTCCGCAGAATGGCCATTGGGAATGCCGTCGTCGTGACTGCAATCCGGGAGCAGCGTGCTCACGCCCGTCGCCCCGAGATCCTCCACGAAATGGCGGTAAATCGCCTCGATGTCCGCATCAGCGTCCAATACGGTCAGCAGGCCCGGCTCGAGCCACTGTTCCTCCCGTGCCGCTGCCTTGAACTCGACGGAATCCCTCGACGACGCGCGAATGCGTACCGCGTCCGAGCCGATCGACCCGGTAGCGATCATTCACATCCTGATTGCCATCGAGGCTGATCCCGACGCTGACGCCATGACGACGAAAGATCTCGACCCATTCGTCGTCGATGAGAACGCCGTTGGTTTGAACGGTGAGGCTGAGCCTCGTCACCGGCGAAACCTCGCGGCGGAAGGCTTCACAGGCATATTCGAAGTCGGCCTTCCTAAGCAGGAGGGGCTCACCCCCGTGGAAGACCAATTTGATCGAAGGAATGCCGGTCGTCGTAGCGCCCTCCGCAAGGAATTTGGCTAAGCCATCAATGACTTGCCGAGACATCCGGCCCGGTCGTGTCTTGTAAGTCAGATCGCCGGCAAAGAAGTAATAGCAATAGGAACAAACAAGATTGCAGCGCTCAGCAACCTTTACTATCACCTCAATCATCGGAGCAGTTGAAGAATTCACCTGTTCCAGCGAATGCTGAATTCCGTCGGGCCGGGCGAGCGATTCGGAGCTACGCATATTCGTCCGTTAAACTTTTTCGTTAGGTGGCATCACCACCTCAAGGCTGACGTTGCTGCCTTGGACGGAAATTAGTACTGCTCGCAAACGCGGCGGGCGCGGCTATTCCTTTACTGACTTGCCGACTGTGCCCCAAGACTGGCTGTACGGGAAAGAGTTCGCATTTTGGAAGTAAGCGCCACCGGACTGCGTGTACATCGAATTCTCACCGGACATGTTGTACTGGCTACCGGATCCCGACTGCGAGTGCGAGCCGCCACCGCTGATCCAGTCGAGCTCGTCATCGCTCACAGGCGAAGCGCCAACGGCGAAACGCCTTGGGCTTGATCCGCCTCGTCGGTAAGGATGCCAAGCGGTTCCTTCTTGGAAGTAGACATTGGACTCTTCCCTGCTGATCCTTGAGCTTTGCACGGATCACCGATGTGTGGAAGTTGCCGCATTCGGCGGCTTTTCCGGCGCCTGACGAGAAAATTGACTTTGCGGATGGCTCAATGAGGCTATTGAAAATTGGGTTACTCTTGGCCCTTGCCCTCGGCATTCCCGCACAGGCCCGGTCAGAGGCGCGCGGCAAGACGGGAACGGTCGGCGTCACGATCTCGGACACGCCGAGAGGCGTTCGAATCGACTATGAGCTTTCACGGCCGACAACTAGCTTCATGGTCGGAACTGAGCTTATCCCCGGCGTCGGCCTGCGCATTCGAGCAACTGAAAAGGGACATGCGCTAGAGGATGGGCGAATAAGAGCCACTGCTCCATTCCGTCATACTACGCTTCAGCTCGAACCGGACACCCAGGACCTCGACGCGCGATATCCGCTTCTGGCGTCGGTGCACGGCCGCGGATTCGTTCTTTATGCGCCTTACATCATCCCCGTGTCGTCAGGCGTCGTTCGAGTAAGTATCGGCCGCGGCCGCTTCCAGACCATCAAACCGGAGCAGGCTACCGAAGGTTTTATCCTGGTTGGGGCAGCACCCGACCAGGGTCCTCAATTCGGGTCATTAGCTTCCAGCAACACGCCTTCCGCGCTGCAAGGTATTTTGTTTGACAGAGCCGGGGCGTTGCTGCGCTTCTACGAACGGGAGCTGCGGTCACCACCTGTTCGCCGGCCGACCATCGTCCTGACCTATTCCGATCGCTCGCCCGACGGAAGTCGCTGGCCCTTTCGAGGCGACATGACGCCGAACGGCTTTGTCCTGCTGCGTATACGGGGCAGCGCAAGCGAGGCTGTTGGGACGGCGGCTGTGGAGCAATATACCCGCCTCCTGTCTCATGAGATCTTCCACCTTTGGAACCGCCCTTCGGGAGACGTGCCCGACAATGAAACCTGGCTTCATGAGGGAGCCGCGGACTATTTCTCCTGGGTGGCAATCTCGACGCTGTGGCCGACGGAAATCTCGATGGAGCAACAAGTGGAGACCGCCGCGCGCAGCTGCGCTCTGTTTTACGGCACACGCCCCTTGCGCCGGATGACCGCTGCCGACGGCAGCTTGCGCTATCTCTGCGGAGCGGTCGCCCAATGGATCGTCGACGCTGGCATCCGCAATGATTCGGCCGGCAAGCAGGACGGCTTCGACCTCTGGTCCGAACTGGTGGCGCCGCCTCGCTCCTCTGCCGGCTACACGCTGGAGCAATTCCGCGCACTGGCGCAGAGGCGAACGCCAGCGACAGCTTCGCTGCTCGACGACATGCTCGATGAAGGTACAAATTGGGATGCCCTGATGTCCGGCCTTGTAAAAGCGGGTGCAGAGATTTTCACTGCTCCTCCAACAGCCTCGACAATCCGTTTCACTGCCGCGCGCTCGCTTGCCCTTTCGGCTTGCGGGTCGTTCGGCGGCGCCGGCGAGGACAGGAGCGGAATCTTCGTCACCGTCCCACCCTCTTGCCAGGCGCTGGGCGGCTCTACGCTGATTCACCGTGTTGGTGGGGTCGACCCTATGGCGGATCCGACGAGCTTCTACGCAACGGTGGCCGGCAGTTGCTCTCGTAGGGATGCCATTCACGTGGAACTCATCGTCGATGGCGTCCACATGCGCCGCGACCTGCGCTGCACGGTTCCTGTGGAAACGGCTCCCCCACAATTCCGGGTACGGCGCGCCTTCAGGTCGGCTTTGCCTGGCTAACCATCGGGCATTTCACCGACCTGGAGAAGGAAATTCGCTGTTGCTCTTTCAAGGTAATATCAGTTTGGTCGGGAGAAACCGCAGGACTGGGCACCGACCGTGTCCCGCCGAGCCGATGGGACTCCTCGGGAAATGACAGTCTTCTGCCGAGAAGGATGGTAGCGGAGGAGGGACTTGAACCCCCGACACGCGGATTATGATTCCGCTGCTCTAACCAGCTGAGCTACTCCGCCCCATCGGGCTCCGGCGTCGGCCGGGCGTGCGCGCTATAGGAAGGGGGGCGCAGCCGGTCAACTGGAGCGGCCGAGCGCCGGTTTCAAGCCCGACCCCCGCCGTTCAGGCTCTGGAACTCCCTCCCCCCTCCTGTCGTTTGCGGGCCGACTGGAGTGAAGAATATGGAATTGCTGACCCCTCTCGAGACCCTGTGCAGGATCATCATCCGCGCGAAGGAGAACGAGGCTCAGGTCCCCGCCCAGGATCCCGACGAGGACCCCGACAATGTCGACGATTTCGACGACGAGGGCGGCGAGGCGCTCTCGGTGCTCGAGGACGAACTGAACAGCGGGGTCGAGGAGGAGCTTCGGGCCATCCTCGACGACCTCGCCGACGACCAGCTCGCCGAGACCCTGGCGCTCGCCTGGGTCGGGCGCGGAACCTATGACGTCAGCGAATGGGACGATGCCTGCGCCGAGGCCAATGACGAGGACCCCGAGAGCCGGATCGACGAGCTGATGGACATGCCCCTGCTCGCCTCGCACCTCGAAGCCGGGCTGGCGGCGTTCGATTACAGCTGCGACGGGGTGGGGCAGCTCGACTAAAAGGAACGGTCCTTCGATACGGGCCTTCGCCAAGCTCAGTCCCTACTCAGGATGAGCGGTTGGGATGTGTTCTCTTCCGCTCATCCTGAGTAGCCGGTGAGCTCGTCGAACCGGCGTATCGAAGGACGATCAACCTCTGAACACGAACTGCTTCACCGGCGCCCAGGGGCCGCCGAGGTAGCGCCACAGCGCCAGGCCCCTGATCGCCAGCGGGCGGCGCTCGAAGCCGGCCCTAAGCCGCGCCTGGAGCGCCTTCGCCTCCTTGGGCTCGACCTTGTTCTGGATCGTGACATGCGGCCGCCACGGCGCCTTGTCCTGGGGCGTCAGCAGCCCTTGCAGGGCCAAAGCGAGATCGTGGCGTATATCCTCCAGCTCTTCGCTCTCGACCCGAAGCGCGGTTCCTCCCCCGAGGTCGATCACGCCCGCGATCGCCGCGGCCGGAGCCGGGCTCGCCGCGTAAACGGCGAGGCGTCGCCCGACCTCCCCCCGAACGCTCGGCGGCAGGTGGTGGAACAGGGTCAGATGGGCGGGCACGCGGTTGCGCTCGGGCGGATAATGGGCTCGCCGAAGCTCCTGAAGCCAGCCATTGTCGCCGTCGCCGAACAAGGCGGTGACGATCAGGGGGGCGGTGGGCTCGCTCAGATTTCCACCTGGCTGCCGAGCTCGACCACCCGGTTGGGCGGGAGCTTGAAGAATTCCATCGCGCTCTCGGCGTTGCGGAGCATCCATCCGAAGAGATGCTCGCGCCAGACCGGCATGCCCCGCTTGCGGGCGGCGATCAAAGTCTGGCGGGAGAGGAAGAAGCTCGTCTCCATCATCCTGATGTCGGGCCCGCAGCTCACCGTGGCGAGCGCCTGGGGAAGATCGCTTTCCTCCATGAAGCCGAAGCGAAGGATCAGCCGGTAGAAGCCCTCGCCGAGATCGGTGAGGTCGCAGCGCTTGTGCGGCTCGACATAGGGCGTGTCCTCGATGACCACGGTCAGGAGCATGACCCGCTCGTGAAGGCAGCGATTATGCTTGAGATTGTGGAGCAGGGACGGAGGCACGCCCTGGTGCGCGGTGGTCAGGAAGACCGCCGTGCCGGGGACCCGGACGACGCTTCCGGCCGCGGACTTGATGAAGATCTCGGTCGGCATGGCCGAATCGGACAGATGGGCGCGCATCAATTGCCGCCCCTTGGCCCAGGTGGTGAGGAGGATGAAGGCGACCACTCCGACCAGCAAAGGGAACCAGCCGCCGTCGGGAACCTTGGTCAGGGTCGCGCTGAAGAAGACGAGGTCGACGGCGAGGAAGAGGACGAGCAGAGGCACCCGGCGCGAGGGCTTCCAGGTCCACAGCGACGAGATCAGTGCGGCGAGCAGGCAGGTGTCGATCAGCATCGCCCCGGTGACGGCGACTCCATAAGCCGAGGCGAGCTCCGACGAGCTTCGGAAGCTGAGGACGAGGCCGAGCGCCGCCGCCATCAAGGCCCAGTTGACGACGGGAATGTAGATTTCGCGATGCTCGGTCATATGCTCGATCTTGAGCCGAGGGACGAAACCGAGCTGGATCGCCTGCTGGGTGACCGAGAAGGCGCCGGTAATCACCGCCTGGGTGGCGATGGTGGCGGCGAGGATCGACAGGAGGACCAGGGGCAGCTCGAACCCGCTCGGCGCGAGGCTGAAGAAGGGGCTCGCGGCGGCGGCCGGATCGGAGAGGATGAGCGCCCCCTGCCCCAGATAATTGAGCATCAAGGCGGGCAGGACGAAGAAGAACCAGCCGTAGCGGATCGGCCGCCGGCCGAAGCGGCCCATCTCCGCATAGAGGGCCTCGGCGCCGGTCACCGCGAGCACCACCGAGCCGAGCGCCAGGAAGGCGAGCCAGGGCTGGGCGGCGAAGAATTGGAAGCCGTGGCGCGGGTCGAGAGCCGCCGCCACCTCCGGATGCCGGGCGATTGCGAGCGCCCCGAACACGCCGATGGTCAGCAGATAGAGGGAGATGACCGGCCCGAACCATCGCCCCAGCCGGGCGATGCCGCCCTTGCGGCCGACGAACAGCCCGACGATGATCCCGGCGGCGAGCGGAAGCACCGCCGGCGCCAGCCGCGGATCGAAGACCGCCAGCCCCTCGACGGCGGCGAGTACCGAAATGGCCGGGGTCACCATCGAATCGCCGTAGAAGAGCGCGCAGGCGAAGACCCCGAGGAGGACGATGCCGCCGCTCCACCGCCCCTTGCCGCCGGCCTTGCGCGAGATCAAAGCGAGCAAAGCCAGGCTGCCCCCTTCCCCCTTGTTGTCGGCGCGAATCATTATGGTGACGTATTTCAGGGTGACGACGATGATCATCGCCCAGAAGATCAGGCTGAGGACCCCGAAGACGTTGAGCGCGTTCGGCGGCAGCTCGTGGTGGCCGGTGAAGGCCTCGCGGAAGGCGTAGATCGGGCTGGTGCCGATATCGCCGAAGACGACCCCGATCGCGCCCAGGGCCAGCCGCGCCTGCGAGCGGCGACGCGCGTCGGGCGCGGGCGCCGGGGCCGCGGTGGAATCGGAGGCGATGGGGGCGTTGGTCATCGGGGAAAGGCGGCGGCCTCTAGCATGGCGGCACTTGCTTCCACAACGGCGACAAAGTCCGATCTCCCCGCTATAGGCCCGCCATACCCTCGTTTAACGGAGTCGGATATGCGCGTCGGCGTCCCCAAAGAGATCAAGAACCACGAATATCGGGTTGGCCTCACCCCGGCCTCGGTCGCCGAGCTGGTCAGCGCCGGCCATGAGGTGATCGTCGAGACGAAGGCCGGCCTCGGCATCGACTTCGCCGACCGGGACTATGTCGACGCCGGCGCGAGCATCGCCCCCGACGCCGCCTCGACCTTCGCTCCAGGCCGACATGATCGTGAAGGTGAAGGAGCCCCAGGCGCAGGAGATCGCTCTCCTCGAGCCGAGGCATTTGCTCTTCACCTATCTCCACCTCGCCCCGGACCCGGAGCAGGCGAAGGGCCTGATGAAGTCCGGAGCGACCTGCATCGCCTATGAGACGGTGACCGCCAACGACCGCTCGCTTCCGCTCCTGAAGCCGATGAGCGAGGTCGCGGGCCGGATGTCGATCCAGGTCGGCGCCCATTATCTGGAAAAGGAGCAGGGCGGCCGCGGAGTCCTGCTCGGCGGAGTCCCCGGAGTCGCTCCGGCCAAGGTCGCGATCCTCGGCGGCGGAGTTTCCGGCGTCAATGCGGCCCAGATGGCGGTCGGAATGCGCGCCGACGTCACCATCTACGACATCTCCAACGCGCGTCTGGCCGAGCTCGACATGTTCTTCGGGAGCCAGATCAAGACGGCCTATGCGTCGCGGGCGGCGATCGCCAAGGCGGTGACCAAGGCCGAGCTGGTGATCGGCGCCGTATTGGTGCCCGGCGCCGCCGCGCCCAAGCTCGTCACCCGCGACATGCTCAAGACGATGAAGCGCGGCTCGGTGCTGGTCGACATCTCGATCGACCAGGGCGGCTGCTTCGAGACCTCGCGGGCGACCACCCACGACAATCCGGTCTATGAGATCGACGGAGTCATCCACTATTGCGTCGCCAACATGCCGGGCGCGGTCGCCCGCACCTCGGCCTTCGCCCTCAACAACGCCACCTTGCCGTTCGTTCTGAAGCTCGCGGGCCAAGGCGCTGAGGCGGCGATGAAAGCCGATCCGCATCTGGCCAACGGGCTGAACGTTTCCGCCGGCAAGATCCGCCACCAGGCGGTCGCCGAGGCGCTCGGCCTGCCGTTCGACGCGGCGTAAACCGTCATCCCGGCGAGCTACCGCCCCCTCGCCTGCTCCAGCATCTGCAGCTGCTGCTCGACCTGGGCCCGCCAGGGCGCGTCGGCGGGGGCGGTGGCGACGAGGTCGCGCCAGATCCGGTCCGCTTCGTCGAGCCGGCCGGACTGGGCCAGAGCGAGGCCGAAGAAGAAGCGCGGCGCCGGATGGTCGGGCGCGAGCGTGGCGGCGCGCTCGAAGGCGAGCTGGGCGGCCGGGGTGATCAGCCCGCCGGAATGGACGACCAGGGCGTTGCCGTAGCCGACCCACAGGATCGCATTGTCGGGATGCGCGCGAAGCGCCGAGCGGATCACGCCCGCCCCGCCGCGGGTGTCGCCCCGGCGCTGGAAGCCTTCGGCGATGGTGAGCCAGCGGTCGGCGGTGTCGAACCGGCCGAGCATGTTCTGGCGCATTTGGGAGAAGGCGCTTTCGGGCAGGTCCTGGGTCTCCGGCGGCTTCTTGGGGCTGCCGGCGAGGCCGGGGCTGCCCTGCCAGGCATAGCCGGCGCCGGCGAGCAGCAAAGCGGAGGCGAGGAACTGGGCGCCGGCGCGGTCGAGCCCGCCGAAGCGCCAGATCAGGACGAACGCCGCCAAGGCCAGGACGAGGAGGACGAGCAGGCCCATCAGCGCGGCTTCCTTCGAAAACGGCCGCGGGCGAGATAGGCGCCGAGCGCGACCAGCACGAGCGGCGCCGCCCAGAGCGGCCAGGTGAGCGGCTCGAGCGGCGGCTTGTAGCTCACCCAGGCGCCGTAGCGGTCAATGAGCCAGCTTCGGATCGCTTCGGGCTTCTCTCCGGCCGCGATCCGCTCGCGGACCAAAGCGCGCATGTCGCCGGCCATGTCGGCGTCGCTGTCGGCGATCGACTGGCCCTGGCAGACGAGGCAGCGCAACGTCTCCATCAGCGCCTTGGCCTCGGCTTCCTGCTTTGGATTTTCGAGCTGGGTGTAGGCGTAGCGCGAGGGCGGCAGAGCGGATTGGGCGAAGGCCGGGGCGGCGAGGAAGAGGGCCGCGATCAGGGCAAAACCGTCATTGCGAGCGAAGCGAAGCAATCCAGCGGCGCGGAGGCCGAAGACTGGATTGCCGCGTCGCTTCGCTCCTCGCAATGACGGACTCATCTCGCCGCCTCATACGCGGCGAGTATCTCCGCGACATTGTCCGGCCTGATGTCGCCGATATGCTGGTGGCGGATCACGCCCTTGCCGTCGACGACGAAGGTCTCGGGTACCCCCGAGGAGCCGAGCGCGAACTGGACCCGGCTCGACGGGTCGGCGCCGATCCGCTCGAACGGGTCGCCCCATTCGGCCAGGAAGCGGGCGACGTCCTCGCTTCGATCGCGGATGGCGACTCCGTCGATCGGAATGCCCTGCCGCTTCAGGGCCATGAGCTGGGGCGCCTCGGCCTTGCAGGGGACGCACCAGCTGGCGAAGACGTTGACGAGGCGCGGCTTGCCGGCGCGCAAATCGGCCGCGGCAAGCGTTGGATGGCTCGCAACAGCGGGCTCGAGCGCGAAATCGGGCATCGCCTTGCCGATCATCTTCGAGCGTATCTCGGTGTCGGCCGGCTTGCGAAGGCCGATCGCGACGGTGACCAGGAAGGCGAGGAACACCGCCAGCGGCAGCCAGATCAGAAGCCTTTTCATGCGAACGCCTCCTGGCGGGCGCCGCGCCGCGCGCGGCGGACCCGGCCGACGAGGGCGAGCAGGCCGCCCAGCGCGACCATCGCTCCGCCAAGCCAGATCAGGGTCACGAACGGCTTCCACCACAGGCGCAGCTGCCAGCGCCCGCCGCCGTCGGGCTTGCCGATCACGGTGTAGAGCTGGCCGTCGAGGCGGGTGGCGATCGCCGCCTCGTTGGTCTCGGTCGGAGGCGTGCTGAACATCCGCGCCTGCGGCCGGAGGACGAACGGGGCGCCGGTACCGCGGCGGACGGTCAAAGTCGCCTCGACCGCGGTCCAGTTGGGCCCCGGAACCGGCTCCACCGAGTCGAAGCTCAGGCTGTAGGGCCCGACCGAGACCCGGTCGCCCACCCGCGCCGCCACCAGGGTCTCCTTCGTGAAGGCGCTTTCGCTGGCCATTCCGGCCAGAGCGACGGCGATTCCGAGATGGGCGACGACCATGCCCCAGGTGAAGAGCGGAGTGCGCAGGAGGTTGCGCTTCCATAAGGGCGCGACGCTGGCCGTGGCGACCCCCAGGGCCAGCACCAGTCCGAAAAGCGGCAGGAGGCCCATTTCCGGCGCGAGCAGGACCATGGTCAGGAGCGCCAGCCGCGGTCAGGAGGATCGGCAAGGCGATCCGCCGGGCGACCTCGCGCAGCCGGTCGCGCCGCCAGCGCATCAGCGGGCCCAGCGCCATGACGATCACGAGCAAAAGCGCGAACGGACCGGTGACGAGGTTGAAATAGGGCGCTCCGATCGAGACCTTCACGCCAAGCGCTTCGGTGGCGAGCGGGTAGATGGTGCCCATGAAGACGAGGGCGAGCACGACGCAGAGCAGGAGGTTGTTGACGACCAGGGCGCCTTCGCGGCTGACCGGCTCGAAGGTCGTGCCCTCCTTCACCGTGCCCACTCGAAGGCCGAACAAGGCGAGCGCGCCGCCGATGTAGAGCGCGAGCAGGATGAGGATGAAGGCCCCGCGCTTTGGATCGACGGCGAAGCTGTGGACGCTGGTCAGGATTCCCGAGCGGACCAGGAAGGTGCCGACCATCGACATCGAGAAGGCGACGACCGCGAGCATCACCGTCCAGGCGCGAAGGCCGTCGCGGGTGGCGAGCACCGTCACCGAATGGAGCAGGGCCGTCGCCGCAAGCCAGGGCATCAGCGAGGCATTCTCGACCGGATCCCAGAACCACCAGCCGCCCCAGCCCAATTCGTAATAGGCCCAATAAGAGCCGGCGGTGATGCCGAGGGTGAGGAAGATCCAGGCGGCGAGCACCCAGGGCCGCATCGCCCGGGCGAAAGCGGGGCCGACGTCGCGGGTGACGAGCGCTCCGACCGCGAAGGAGAAGGCGATCGAGATTCCGACATAGCCGAAATAAAGGGTGGGCGGGTGGAAGGCGAGGCCGGGATCCTGGAGCAGGGGGTTGAGGCCGTTGCCCTCGACCGGGACCGGGAAGAGCCGCTCGAACGGGTTGGAGGAGAAGAGGAGGAAGGCGTAGAAACCGAGCCCGATCGCGGCCTGGGCGGCCAATGTGGCGATCAGGGTCCGCTCGGGCAGCCGCCGCTCGAACAGGGCGACGGCGGCGCCGGCCAAGGCGAGCACCGTCACCCAGAGCAGCATCGAGCCTTCGTGATTCCCCCACGCGCCGGCGAATTTGTACAGCCACGGCTTGAGGCTGTGGCTGTTCGCCGCGACCAGCTTCACCGACAGGTCGGTGCGCAGGAACAGCTGGAGAAGGGCGAGGAAGGCGAGGCCGACGAGCGCGGCCTGGACAACGGCGATGGTTCGGATGGGGGAATTCATCCTCCCCATCTCGGATGGGGAGGGGGACCCCGCGCAGCGGGGTGGAGGGGTAACCGGCGAGGCCTCGTCAATTACCCCTCCACCAGGCTTCGCGTGGTCCCCCTCCCCCCGGGCTTCGCCGGCGGGGAGGATTCTCAGCGCGGCAATCCCCAGCCCGAGCTGGAGCAGCGACAGCGCCGCCGCCAGCCAGAGCGCCGCAAGGCCGAGCTCGGCGATCATTTCAGGCTCTCGCTCTTATGCTCGCCCTTTTTCGGATCGAGCCGGGGCGGCATGTAAGTTTCGTCATGCTTGGCCAGGATCGAGTCGGCGACGAACAGGCCGCCGGCCTGGAACCGTCCTTCGGCGACCACTCCGCTATTTTCCTTGAACAGGTCCGGGACGATCCCGGTGAAGCGAACGGGAATGGTGTGCGGGGTCTCGTCCTTGACCGTGAAGCGGATGGTGACCCCGTCCGGAGCGCGCTCGAGCGAGCCGGACTGGACCATTCCGCCGATGCGGACGGCGCGGCCGACGGGCGGCCCGTCGCGGGCGACGTCGCCGGGCGCATAGAAATAGGCCGCCTGGTCCTTGAGCGCCGACATGGCGAGCAGAACCGCGCCGAGCATCGCGGCGAGGGCGACGACGAGCAGGGCCAGGCGCTGGTTCTTCGCCTTCACCGCTCGCCCTTCAGAGCGTCGACGGCGCGCTCGGCGCGGCGCATGGCGGCGAAGCTGAGGCCGGTCAGGCCGAGCGTTCCGATCAGGGCGACCGCGTAGGCGCCGGCGATGAAGGGCCAAGTGGTTCATGCCGCCATCCTGCGCAGCCGGGCCTCGACCTTGTGCCGGGCCAGCGCCGCCCGCATCCGCATCAGCACGATCGCTCCGAAGAGCAGGGTGAAGCCGGCGGCCGAGACGAACAGGGGCCACAGCATCGAGCCGTCGATGCTCGAACGGGTCAGGCCGATGCTCTGGCCCTGATGGAGGGTTCGCCACCACAGGACCGAATAATGGATGATCGGGCAGGTTGATCGCTCCGACCAGGCCGAAGAGGGCGGCGAGCCGCCCCTCCCCGCCCCGCTCGCGCTCCGCCTCGGCGAGCGCGATGAAGCCGATATAGAGGAAGAGCAGGACCAGCATCGACGTCATCCGCCCGTCCCATTCCCACCAGGTGCCCCAGGCGGGCCGTCCCCACAAGGAGCCGGTGGCGAGGCAGATGAAGGTGAAGACCGCGCCCGGCACCGCGAGCGCCCGGGCCGCGACCGCGGCGAGCGGGTGGCGCCAGACGATCTGCATCAGGCTCGCCACGGCGATCCCCGCCCAGCCCGCCATTCCGAGCCAGGCCGCAGGGACGTGGACGTAGAGGATCCGGACGCTGTCGCCCTGGAGGTAGTCGGGCGGAGCGACGAACAGGCCCCACGACAGGCCCGCGGCGATCAGCAGCACCCCGCCCCAGCCGAGCCAGGCGGTAAGCGGCCGCGCCAGCCGCAGGAAGCGTGTCGGATTCGCGAGAATATGCATTTGCCCGGGGCGTATTAGCGCGGGCGCTCCGTCATTGCGAGCGGAGCGAAGCAATCCAGTGCGGCCTCGAAGTCAGTCTGGATTGCTTCGTCGCTCCGCTCCTCGCAATGACGGAAGCCATGTCCACCGACCGTCCCCAGCAGAACCGGCTTCTCGGCATCGGCCTGAGGGTGGCCGCCGCCACCTGCTTCGCGTTCATGGCGATGCTGGTGAAGCTCGGGCACGAGGCCGGGGTGGCGACGGTCGAGCTCGCTTTCTACCGCTTCGCCTTCGGGCTTCCGCCCTTGCTGATCTGGATCGCCGCCAGTCGGAATTTCGGCGCCTGGCGGACCGAGCGGCCGCTGGCCCACGCCTGGCGGGCGGCGGCGGGGCTGACGACCCTGATCCTCAGCTTCAGCGCCCTGGCACTGCTTCCGCTCGCGGAGACGACGACGATCGGCTTCGCGGCGCCGCTTTTCTCGGTCGCCTTGTCGGCCCTGCTGCTCGGCGAATCGGTCGGGCGCCACCGCTGGACCGCCGTCATCCTCGGCTTCGTCGGCGTGCTCGTGGTGATGCGGCCCGAAGGACGCCATCTGCCCCCGCTCGGGCTGCTGCTCGCCAGCCTCGCCGCCTTCGGCGCCGGAATCGTCACGATCACCATCCGGCAGGTGGGCAAGACCGAAGGGACCCAGACCACGGTCCTGTGGTTCAGCCTGCTGTCCATGGCCGCCACCGGGCTGATGATGCCGTTCATCGCACAGGCGCATTCGGGGGGCATTTGGCTTCTGCTGCTGGCGCTGGGCGCGGTCGGCGGCTTCAGCCAGATCTGCCTCACCGCCTCGCTCCGCTACGCGCCGGTGTCGGCGGTGGTGCCGTTCGACTATAGCCAGTTGCTGTGGGCGGTCCTGCTCGGCTGGCTGGTCTTCGCCGACCGGCCCGCCTCGACCACCGGGCTCGGCGCCGCGATCATCATCGCGAGCGGGCTTTACACCTTGTACCGGGAGCGCCGGCTCGGACGCGAGGCGGCTCGGGAACCGGCGCCGCTTTAACGGCGCTGACACGCCCAGTCTCGTCATTCCGCCGAAAACTATCTCCCGATCAGCCGCATCGCCATGGCGTCGGCGACTTCGGCCGGATTGCGGCCGGTGGCGGCGCTCTCGCTCCAGATCTGCTCGAGCCGGACCGGGATCTGCTCGATCCGGCCGCGCACCGTGTCCTGGTCGCCGTCCTTCAGATATTCGGTCGAGACGTTGATGATCCCGCCGGCGTTGATCACGTAATCGGGCGCGTAGAGGATCCCGCGCTGGTGGATGAGCTGGCCGTCGGCGGGGGTGGCGAGCTGGTTGTTGGCGCCGCCGGCGACGACCGGCACCCGAAGGGCGGCGATCGATCTCCCCGGTGAGGATGGCGCCGAGCGCATTGGGGCTGAGCACGTCGGCCTCGAGCGTCAGGATCGCCTCCGGCGCCACCGCCTCGCCCCCGACTTCGGCGGCCAGCGCCTCGGCCCGGCCGAGGTCGATATCGGTGAGCGTGATCCGGGCGCCTTCCGCCGCGGCTCGGCGGGCAAGGCCCGAGGCGACGCTGCCGGCGCCCTGGATGGCGAGATGCACGCCCGCCAGGCTGTCCTTGCCGAGCGCGCGCTTCACCGCGGCCCTGACGCCGAGGAAGACGCCGTAGCTGGTGTGCGGCCCGGGATCGCCGCCGACGCTGCCCTCGGCGACCGGCAGGCCGGCGACGTGGCGAGTCTCGCTTCGACAGCGCGACCATGTCGGCGACGCTCATGCCGACGTCCTCGGCGGTCACGTAGCGCGCCGCCCAGGCCTTCCACTTCGCGGCCGTAGGCGGCGAGCATTTCCGGAGTCTTGGTGCGATTCTCGTCGGCGAGGATCACCGCCTTGCCGCCGCCGAGCGGAAGGCCCGCCATGGCGTTCTTGAAGCTCATCCCCCTCGACAGGCGAAGCGCGTCGCGCACCGCATCGCCCGGTTCGGCATAATGCCAGAAGCGAACGCCGCCGCCGGCGGGGCCGAGATGGGTGGAGTGAACTGCGATGACGGCGCGAAGGCCGCTGGCGCGGTCCGTGACGAAGTGGACGACCTCATGATCGTCGAAATCGGGATAATCCCACGGGGCTTGCATTGAAGAGTCCTGAGCTATGGACAGGCGCGGTGGGGCGGCCAACGGGACTTGAACCCGCGACCCCCGGTACCACAAACCGGTGCTCTAACCAGCTGAGCTATGGCCGCCACTATACGCCTGAGGTGCGGCGGGCACATAGGGGCCGGGGCGTGGACGCGTCAAGGCACGGATCACCAGTCGGCGAGGCCGAGCCGTTCCCGCCGCACCCACCGGGTCAGCAGCATGACGGCGACCGAAGCCAGGCCCGCGGCGAGGCCGATCCAGATTCCGACGCCTTCCCAGCCCAGACCGAAGCCGAGGCCGAGGCCGGTGACGAGGCCGATCACCCAATAGCCGATGCCGGCGTAGATCATCGGCACCTTCGTGTCCTGAAGTCCTCGAAGCATTCCGGCGGCGACGACCTGGGCGCCGTCGAAAATCTGGAAGAAGGCGGCGACGACGAGGAAGGAGACGGCGAGCGGGATGACGCCCTGGTTGGCGGGCATGGCCGGGTCGAGGAACAGGGTCACGAGCGCATAGGGCATGGCCAGCATGAGGAGGCCGGTCAGCGACATGAAGCCGGTGCCGAGAGCGAAGGCGGTCCAGCCGGCGCGGGCGATGCCGGCGCGGTCGCGGCGGCCGAAGGCGAGTCCGACCCGGACCGTCGCCGCCTGCGACAGGCCCATCGGCACCATGAAGCTCAGCGCCGCGAGCTGGATGGCGATGGCGTGGGCGGCGATCGAACTCGGCGCCGATCAGGCCCATCAGGAAGACGGCCGCGTTGAAGATGGTGATCTCCAGCGCCAGGGTCACCGCGATCGGCAGCCCGAGCCGCCAGACTTCGCGGAAGCGCTGCCAGTCCGACCGCCAGAAATGGCCGAACAGGTGAAAGCGACGGAATCGTCCGTGGATCAGGACGACCAGCGCCATGCCCACGAACATCAGCGTGTTCGCCATCGCGCTGCCCATGCCGGCGCCGACCAGCCCCAGCTTGGGAAAGCCGAAATGGCCGAAGATCAGGCCGTAGTTGACGATCGCGTTGAACAGCACGGCGACCACCCCGACGATGAACGACCAGAGCGGCTTCTCGAGCGCCGAGATGAACGAGCGGAGCACCAGATACCAAAGATAAGGAAGGAAGCCCCATTGCAGCGCCCGGACGAACAGTCTGGGCGTCGGCGGCGAGCGCGGGATCCTGGCCGATGGCGACGAGGATCGAGCCACTGAACCACAGCACCGCCCAGACCGGCAGGGTCAAGGCGACCGCGGCCCACATGCCCTGGCGAACCGTCCGGCGGACATCGCGGACGCTGTGGCGGCGCTCGCCCAGCTCCTTGGCGATCATCGGCGCGGTCGCGGTGACCAGGCCGATGCCGAAGATCAGGAAGGCGAAATAGACGTTCACCCCGAGCGTCCCGGCGGCGAGCACCGACGGCCCCGCCCAGCCGAGCAGGACGACGTCGGTGACGTGGATCAGCGCCTGGGCGATGTTGGTGAGGATGAGCGGCCAGGCGAGCGCCAGCGTCGCGCGAATCTCGTCGCGCCAGAGGCGGCGGGTCTCGGGGCTCCGCTGAAGCATGGGGACGCCGTAGCCCGACAGCATGAGAAGGGAAACTACGGAAGGCAGCGCCGCAAAGCCCCTCCCCTCGATGGGGAGGGGTTGGGGAGGGGTGCGCTTGCCGCAGACCGCGGTTTTCGCCGAACCGCACCCCCACCCAACCCTCCCCCATCAAGGGGGAGGGCTTATAACCGCCGAGGCCTCTCACCATCTCCTCGCCATGATCCCACTCTCAGTCCTCGACCTCGCCCCGGTCCCGGAGGGCGCCGATGCCGGCCGGGCGCTTCGCAACTCGCTCGAGCTCGCGCGGTCGGCCGAGCGGCTCGGCTATCGCCGCTTCTGGATGGCCGAGCATCATTCGATGCCGGGCATCGCCAGCGCCGCCACCTCGGTGGCGCTCGCCTTCGTCGGCGCCGGCACTTCGACCATTCGAATCGGCGCCGGCGGAGTGATGCTTCCCAACCACGCGCCCCTCGTCATCGCCGAGCAGTTCGGAACGCTCGAATCGCTCTTTCCCGGCCGGGTCGACCTTGGTCTCGGCCGGGCGCCCGGCACCGACCGCGCCGCGGCCCTCGCCCTTCGGCGCAACCTCGCCTCGGACGAGAACCAATTCCCCCAGGATGTCGTCGAGCTGATGGGCTATTTCGAGGCCGCGGACGGCCGCGCCGTCCGGGCCGTTCCGGGCGAGGGGCTGAACATCCCCGTCTGGATCCTGGGCTCGAGCCTGTTCGGAGCGCAGCTGGCGGCGATGCTCGGCCTGCCCTACGCTTTCGCCTCCCATTTCGCGCCCGGGCTGATGATGGAGGCGATCCAGGTCTATCGCGAGCGTTTCCAGCCCTCCGCTCAGCGCGATCGTCCCTACGTCATGCTCGGCTTCAACGCCTTCGCGGCGGCGACCCGGGAGGAGGCCGAGCTGCTCGCCACCTCGGTTCAGCAGGCCTTCGTCAACCTGCGCAGCGGCACTCCGGCGAAGCTGCCGCCGCCCCTCCCCGGCTATGCCGAGACGCTGCCGCCGCCGGCGCGCGCGATGCTCGACCAGGTCCTCACCTGCTCGGCGATCGGCGACGGGGCGGCGGTGAAGGCGCGCATCGAGGCCTTCGTGGAGCGGACCGGCGCGGACGAGCTGATGATCACGTCCCAGATCTACGATCACGAAGCGCGGCTGCGATCGTACGAGATCGTGGCGGAAGCGATGGGACGCTGATGCCCCACTTCGTCATTGCGAGCGAAGCGAAGCAATCCAGTCGACCTCTGACGCCCGCTGGATTGCTTCGTCGCTACGCTCCTCGCAATGACGGCTAAGGGCGCGCATCCAGCTCCCTCACCCGCTTCTTGGGCGCCTGGGCGCGATAGCTTTCGTCGATCCAATCCTTGAGCCGATCGAGGCCGGGCATCTCCGCTTCCGGCGGCGTGAAGCTCACCCATCCGGACTTGCCGAGACCGTAGGCGGTCGGCCTGGCATAAGGCAGATCGAGCGCGACCTCGCCGGTATAGGGAAGCTTCACCGACAGGCTGAACGGCTGCCCGGCCACCGGGAGATAGGCGAAAGTCTTGTCGTTGACGGCGAGGTCGTCATGCTCGGGCCAGGGCGCCTTGGAATGGGCCCCGGGATAGGTCAGGCCGAAGGCTCGCAGCTCGGCCAGGATCGCATCCGTCGCTTCGCTCATCGTTCGGAGCCTCCTCGCGGCGCCGGCGGCCGGCGTGGTGGGCGCGGTAGGGATTGAACCTACGACCCCACCCGTGTGAAGGGTGTGCTCTACCACTGAGCTACGCGCCCACGCCGTGCGGAAGCGGCCTCCTAATAGGCTGCCGCGGGCCTGTCCAGTTAGCGGAACGTGGCGCCTCAGCGCGCGACCGAATCCTTCAGCACCTTGCCCGCCTTGAACTTGGGCTGGGTCGATTCCTTGATCTGCATCGGCTCGCCGGTGCGGGGGTTGCGGCCGGTGGAAGCCTTGCGCTTGGAGCAGGAGAAGGTGCCGAAGCCGACCAGGCGGACCTCGTCGCCGCGCTTCAGGGCGTTCTGGATCGTGTCGAACACGCCTTCGACCGCGCGCGTCGCGTCCCCGCGGCTGAGGCCGGTCGCATCCGCCACGGCCCCGATAAGCTCCTGCTTGTTCATCTCACCCGAACCCCCTTTTTTTCCGATTGAGTCGCAGTTGGCGCGCTTCCCTCCATCTAACGGCAGGAGCGGAGAGGGAGTCAAAAGGAAAGCGCGACTTTCCGTGGGAAAATCGCCTCGTCTTGGTCCATATTCGTTGATGCGCCGCAACAAACATCCTGCCCATTGCCACGGCAATGGGCAGGGGGACCATGCGAAGCATGGTGGAGGGGTAACTGGCGAGGCCTGTGCGTTTACCCCTCCACCACCCTTCCGGTGGTCCCCCCTCCCCATCTGCGATGGGGAGGATATTCAGTGCCTTATCGAGGCTCCGGCGACGTCGTCCGGCGCCGCCGCCAGCTCGGGCGTCGGGACCGGCGCCAGATCGTCGGCGTCGGTCCAGTCGATCGGCGCGACCGGAGTCGCCAGAGCGTGGCTGAGAACCTCGTCGACATGGCTGACCGGGACGATCTCGAGCCCGCCGGTGATCGTCGCCGGAATCTCGACCAGATCCTTCTCGTTCTCGGCCGGGATCAGCACCTTCTTGATGCCTC
The DNA here is from genome assembly GCA_963850005.1 of uncultured Alphaproteobacteria bacterium. Taxonomy (GTDB): domain Bacteria; phylum Pseudomonadota; class Alphaproteobacteria; order Sphingomonadales; family Sphingomonadaceae; genus Allosphingosinicella. The sequence goes on along the minus strand of CAWKJG010000001.1, from coordinate 202,967 downwards.
CGCGAAGCGCCGCGAGCAATTTCTCCTTGAGGCCGCCGATCGGAAGCACCCGCCCGCGCAGGGTGACCTCGCCGGTCATGGCGACGTCGCGGCGCACCGGAATCCCGGTCAGGGTGGAGATGATCGCGGTCACCATTCCGACTCCGGCGGACGGACCGTCCTTCGGAGTGGCGCCCTCGGGCAGATGGACGTGGATATCCTTGCGGCCGAAAATGCTCGGCTTGACCCCGTAACTGGGGCTCCGCGCCTTGACGAAGGAGAAAGCGGCCTGGATCGACTCCTGCATGACGTCGCCCAATTTGCCGGTGGTCTTGATCTGGCCCTTGCCGGGCACGGTGACCGCCTCGATCGTCAGGAGCTCGCCGCCGACCTCGGTCCAGGCGAGGCCGGTGACGGCGCCGATCTGGTCCTCTTCCTCGCCCATGCCGTGGCGATGGCGGCGGACTCCCGAATATTCGCCGATATTCTCCGCGGTGAGCTCGACCCGCTCGGTCTTGCCCTCGAGGATCCGGCGAAGCACCTTGCGCGCCACCTTGGCGATTTCCCGTTCGAGCGTTCGAACGCCCGCCTCGCGGGTATAATGCTGGATGAGGCTCCTCAGGCCGTCCTTGGCGAAGACCAGCTCGCCTTCCTTCAACCCGTGCGATTCGATCTGCTTGGGGATGAGGTGGCGGGTCGCGATCTCGACCTTCTCGTCCTCGGTATAGCCTTCGAGCCGGATGATCTCCATCCGGTCGAGCAAGGGCTGCGGCATGTCCATCGTGTTCGCGGTGGTGACGAACATGACGTCCGAAAGATCGTAATCGATCTCCAGATAATGATCCTGGAAGCGGCTGTTCTGCTCCGGATCGAGCACCTCGAGCAGAGCGGAGGCTGGATCGCCGCGGAAATCCTGGCCGAGCTTGTCGATCTCGTCGAGCAGGAAGAGCGGGTTCGAGCTTCCGGCCTTCTTCAGATTCGAGATGATCTTGCCCGGGAGCGAGCCGATATAGGTCCGGCGGTGGCCCCTTATCTCGGCCTCGTCGCGCACTCCGCCCAGTGACTGGCGGACGAATTCGCGGCCCGTGGCGCGCGCGATCGAACGGCCGAGCGAGGTCTTGCCGACGCCCGGAGGGCCGACCAGGCACAGGATCGGGCCCTTCAACTTGTTGGTCCGGGCCTGGACGGCGAGATATTCGACGATCCGGTCCTTGACCTTCTCGAGCCCGTAATGATCCTCGTCGAGGATCGCCTGGGCCTCGGCGATGTCCTTCTTGACCTTGGACTTCTTGCCCCAGGGAAGGCCGAGCAGGACGTCGAGATAGTTGCGCGAGACGGTGGCCTCGGCCGACATCGGCGCCATCGCCTTCAGCTTCTTCATCTCGGAGCTGGCCTTCGACCGCGCCTCCTTCGAAAGCTTGGTCTTGGCGATCTTGCGGGCGAGCTCGGCGAGCTCGTCGCCCTCCCCTTCCTCGCCCTCATTGCCCAGCTCGCGCTGGATCGCCTTCAACTGCTCGTTGAGATAATATTCGCGCTGGGTCTTCTCCATCTGGCGCTTGACCCGGCTTCGGATGCGCTTCTCGACCTGGAGCACGCCGAGCTCGCCCTCCATGAAGGCGAACACCATCTCGAGCCGCCGCACGGGATTGAGTTCCGCGAGCAGGGCCTGCTTGTCCGACACCTTGATGTTGATGTTGGCGGCGACCGAATCGGCGAGCTTCGAGGCTTCGCCGATCTGCGCCAGCTGCACCGCCGTCTCGGCCGGCAGCTTGCGGTTCAACTTGGAATAATTCTCGAACTGCTCGACCACCGAGCGCATCAGGGCCGCGACCTCGGCGCCCTCGGGCTCGTCGACCTCGATCGGCTCGACTTCGGCGACGAGATGCTGGTCCTCCATCCCCATCGTGACGAGGTTGGCGCGTTGCTGGCCCTCGACCAGCACCCGAACGGTGCCGTCGGGCAGCTTGAGGAGCTGAAGCACGGTCGCGACCACGCCCATGTCGTAAAGGGCGTCGCGATCGGGATCGTCCTCCGCCGGATCGAGCTGCGAGACGAGGAAGATCTGCTTGTCCGCCGCCATCGCGCTTTCGAGCGCGGCGACCGATTTGTCGCGCCCGACGAAGAGCGGCACGATCATCTGCGGGAAGACGACGATGTCCCGAAGCGGCAGGACGGGGTAGGATTGGGTCACAAGAAACTCCAAACTCGGCCATGACGGCCTTCTTACAGCCTATATGGGAAAGCGGCGTCCCGCATCAATGCGCTCCGTCGTCCGGACCGATCCAACAAACCCTTGAACGCACATGCCAATCGGGTTGAGATGAGACCCACGAAAAAAGGGGGAATCGTGCGAGGGACTTTCGCGCTCATCATCGCCGCCTTCGCCTGGGCGGCTCAGGCCCTGGCGGCGGAGCAACCCGTCCTCGCTCCTCTCCCGTCATGGGTCGACCCGATGTCCATCCCAGCGCCCGATCCGGCGCTGAAGGACCGGCCGGTCCAGATGCTCATGGTCAACGGGCAAAGCCGCTACAGCAAGGACGGCACCCGCGACTATTTCGTCGAATATGCCACCCTCGTTCAGACTCCGCAGGGGCTGACCGGAACGGGCAATGTCGAATTTTCCTGGCAGCCCGGCCTGAGCGAGCTCGTGATCCACAAGGTGCAGATCGTCCGCTCCGGCAAGATCGTCAATCTGCTCCCACAGGACGGGGGCTTCACCGTCCTGAGGCGCGAAAACAATCTCGAAGGCGCGGTTCTCGACGGCACGCTCACCGCCGTCCTGCAGCCCGAGGGGCTGTCCCTGGGCGACATCGTCAACGTCGCCTGGACGCTGCGCGTGAAGTCGACGGCCGCAATGCCGGGCGCCGAGAATTTGCTGAGCCTCAATCACGGCTTCTCGACCCGGCGACTGAGGTTCCGCGAGACCTGGGAGGACGGCGTCGCGATGCGCTGGCGGGCGAGCGAAGCCATGGGCAAGCCACGCCTGCGCAAGAATGGCGGCGTCAGCGAACTGACCCTCGAGCTGGAGAATGCGCAAGGGCCCGAGCCGCCCAAGGGCGCGCCGCCCCGCTTCGCCATGCCCGCGACCCTGGAATTGTCGAGCTATTCGGGCTGGCCCGAAATCTCCCGTGTGATGGCGCCCCTCTACGCCCAGGCGCAGGCGCTCGCCCCCGCCTCGCCCCTCAGGGCCGAGATCGACCGGATCGCCGCCGCGTCCGGCGCGAATCCCGGGGCGCGGACGATGGCGGCGCTTCGACTGGTCCAGGAAAAGATACGCTATTTCGCGCTCTCCATGGGCGAAGGCGGCTATGTGCCGGCGACCGCCGACCAGACGTGGCAACGCCGCTTCGGCGATTGCAAGGGCAAGACCGTCACTCTTCTCGCGCTGCTGGCGGGCCTCGGTATCGAAGCCGAGCCGGTGCTCGTCAGCAGCCTGTTCGGCGATTCCCTTCAGGCGCGTTTACCGATGGTGCGCCTGTTCAACCATGTCATCGTCCGGGCCCGGATCGGCGGCCGGTCCTACTGGCTCGACGGCACTCGAACCGGCGACCGCAGCCTCGAGGCGCTGCTCTCCTCCTCTTTTCGCTCCGGCCTTCCGATCCGCTCCGCGGGAGCCGAGCTCGAGGCCCTGCCGCTGTTGCCGCCGGCTTCGGCACTGAGCGACATCCGGATCCACTACGACGCGACCGGCGGGTTCGACCGGCTCGTCCCCTTCACCGTCGAGGCGGTGTTCCGCGGAGATCTCGCCACGGCCTGGCGGATCGCCCTGGCGGCGCAGGGGGAGGCGGCCATGGTCGAGGCGCTCAAGCCCCAGATGCCCGCCATCCCCGATGCGGATCTCACGTTAAAGTCGATGCGCAGCGACGAGGCCACGGGCGAGATGCACGTCAGCTTCGCCGGCAAGAACTCGAATGGAATGGGAGGCCGGGCCTGGCGCTGGTCCGAAGCGTTTCCGGTTCGACCACAGCGTCGTTCGATGGACTCCGGATTTCGACCGCAAGGAAGGGCCTGGAAGCGACGCGCCTTTCCAGCTCGGTTTCCCGTACGACCTCAGGCTCGAAGAGACGGTCGCCCTGCCCCGCGGCGGAGTCGGCTTCATCCTCGACGCCAAGCCGCTCGACGCCAATGTCGCCGCGACCCGGATCACCCGGACCGTCACCCTGAACGGCAACCGGGCGGTCGCCCTCTCCACGTTCCGGCGGCTGGCGGCCGAGGTGCCGGCGGCCGAGGCGAAAGCGGCCGGGCCGGTTCTCGCCGGTCTCAACCAAAGCCGCGCCTATGTCGTCGCCCCCGCGGGATATGAGATGAGCGAGGCGGAGCGCGCCGAGGTCCGCTCCGAGACCCCACGCAATGCAAATGATTATGTCGATCGCGGCCATCGGCTGATGGCCGACGGCAGCGTCAAGCCGGCGCTTGCCGATTTCGACAAGGCGATCGAGCTCGAACCGGCCTACGTTCGTGCCTACGCCAACCGCGGGGTGGCCCTGGTCCACCTCAGGCGGCTGGACGAGGCGGACGTCGCGCTGCGCCGGGCTCGCGAACTCGACGAGAACGATTTCGTCATCCATCAAGGGCTCGGCATGCTTCACCTCGCCCGCGACAGGCCCGCGGAGGCGGTCGCGGCGCTGAGCCGCTCGATCGAGCTCGCCCCGGACAAAAGCTTCACCCTGGGGCAGCGGTTGGCCGCCTACGAACAGCTTGGCAAGCTGCGCGAGGCGCTCGCCGACGCCGACCGGATCATCGCCCTGGAGACCAGGCCCGAGGGTGCCTTGTGGGAAAAGGCGAGGCTTCATGCGGCCTTGGGCGAGGCCGAGGCGGCGCTCGCCGCGCACGACCGGCTGGCCGCGCTCTCGAAGGACCGGCCGCAGGTGCTCGGAAGCCGCGGCGAGCTGCTCAGCCGGCTCGGCCGCAGGGACGAGGCCATGGCCGCGTGGCGGGAGGCGCTGGTCCTGATCGACGCCCAGATCAAGGCGGCCGGCTCGGAGGACGGCCAGCTCCTTCCCCGGAAGATCGCTTTGCTGTTGCTGGCACACGACTACAAAACGGCGGTCGCGGTGGCCGACGCCCGGCTCCGCCGCTATCCGGGCAACGTCCCCTATCTGACCCAGCGCTGCCTGGCCCGCGCCGAAGGCGCGATCGAGCTGCCGCTGGCGATCAAGGATTGCGACGACGCGATCCGGTTCGATTCCGGCGCGATCACCGCTTTGCAGGCGCGCGGGCTGGCGAAGCTGCGCCTCGGTCAGTGGGACTCGGCGATCGCCGATTTCAGCGCCGCGCTGACGCAGGAGCCGTGGCGCTACGGGGCCCTCTTCAGTCGCGGGGTCGCCCGCCTTCGCAAGGGAGAGCGCGAAGCGGGCGAGCAGGACATCGCCAGCGCCAGGCGCTGGAGCTTCGACGTCGACGCCGAATATCGCGACTCCGGCCTCGCGCCGTGAAGGGCTCCAGCCCGTCGATTGCCCCTTTCCCGCCCACCTCCAATCTGGCAAACCTGCCAAGGGCTTAGGGTTTATATCCTCTGCGCCGGAAAGCAGGGGGCTGCGACAATTGACACACAGGCGCCGACCCTGCGGCATGAAGCCGCCACAGGACTGGGCTAGCGCCCCTTCGAGAGGTTATTCAGGCACTTCCGGAGTTCATCTTATGCGTCGGTATCTGTTCGCGTGCGTCCCGCTTCTGCTGCTCTCGGCGCAGCCCGCCGTCTACGCCAAGGAGCGCAACTCCGATTCGGCGGGGCAGAAATGCACGCCCAAGAAGAAGAAGAGCGGCGGAATGTTCGGCGCGATCGCCGGCGGCATCGCCGGAAGCGCGCTCGGCGGCTGGGGAGCTCCGGCCGCGGTCGGGATGCTCGCGCTCCCGGTCGGCTCCCTGCTGACCGACGCGATCATCCGGAAGCTCGACTGCAAGGAGCAGGTGAAGGCGGCGACGGCCACCGACACGGCCGTGCGCGGCGGAGTTGGCACGACCTCGACCTGGGAGAGCGATACGAGGCCGGGCGTCAAGGGCTCGTCGACCGTGCGCGATCAAAGGGCCTTCGCGGACGGCGGCAGCTGCATGCTGATCACCGACGTCGTCATCGTCGACGGCGAGGAGACGACGGTCGACAAGCGCATGTGCCGCAAGCCCGGCGGCGGCAATTACGTGCTCGCGGCCTGATCCGATGCGACGGGGGCCCGCCTTGCTCGCCTTGACGGCCTTGCTCTCGTCCTCCTGGGCGCAGGCCGCCGCCGATCCGGCGAATCCGACCTGCCCGAAGGAGCTCAACGTCTCCGCCCACAAGGCGATGCAGCTCAGCCTCCGCGAAGAGAATGGCTTGCGCATCCTGCTCGCCGAAGGCGCGATCGACAGCGGCCTTCCGGCCCGGCTTCAGGCCGCGCTCAAGAAACACGAGCCGGTCGACCAGATCTGGCTTCGCTCGCCCGGCGGCGACGCCCGGGCGGGGACCGAGGCCGGCAAGCTGATCCGGGCGTCGCTCGCCTTCACCCGGATCCCGGAGGGCTGGGCCTGCTTCAGCGCGTGCAACTTCGTCTTCATGGGCGGCCGCGGCCGGATCGTCGATCCCGGCGGGCTGTTCGTCGTCCACATGTTCACGCACACCAGCGACCGCGGCGCGATCGAGGCGGAAGTGCTTCGCGGCACCGAGAGCACGGTCGGACTGATCGGCGACATCGAGCAGGATTCGGCCCTGCTCGCCAGCGAGGACAACGACTTCCTGATCCGGATGGGCGTGTCGCGCAAGCTCCTGACCGACATCATGTACCGTCAGAAAGCGGTCAAGGAGCAGGGCGGCGACGGCTCCACCCGCCGCTGCCTCACCCAGGCCGAGGTGTTCCAGTACAAGGTCGCGAACGTCCGGGCGGAATAGGCCCAGACCCATCGCCCCAGCGAAGGCTGGGCCGCCAGAGAGTGAATGAGCGGCGGCTGTGAGCGCCCTCCTATACGGCTCCTGCCTGGGGGCAGGAAGCGCGCGTCGGACTGCGCGCCGCTCGTCTTCGACACCTCCTCAAAGAGGGTGGACTCGGAAGGCCGACTAGGTTCACCCTTCACATCAGCTTCAACTCGGTCAATCTGGCTGATTGGAAAATAATCAGTAGAGTAGACCATTCTTGTTGATCGGTGATCATTATCCGGGGGGCTGGGCCATGGACTACATCGATTCATTCAAGCAATACGTGCCTGCAGAAATCTTGGCGTCTTTTACAGCTATCAATGCCGTGCTTGAAATTCCAGAGCCAACGCCTTTGATAAACGACATGGTTATCATCCCAGTCGTGATCGCAATTCTTACGGCCTTATTCGTCATTGAGGCCTTGGCGTCCAAAAGGATCGACTCCCGGATTCTGATAGCCGTCACCGCCTTGACGCTGCCATTCTGGTGCGTTCTGATCGCCATCGATCGCTTCGAGACCGGCCTGGGCGAGCCGCTTCCGCGCAGCTTGATCACGATCGTCCTGATCCTCGCGAGCCTGGCTATGACGCTCCTAGGCAAGAAGCCAAAACCGGAGACGGCGGGAAATGCAGTATAGATTTCTATGGGCATTGGCGGGCTTCGCGGGCCTCAGCCTCAGCGCTGCCGACGCCGAAGCGTGCGGCTTCCGGAGCACCTTCTTCAAGAATGCGGGCGAAGGCGACATAGCGTACATCCGCGGCGCGGCGAACGAGCAAAGCGCGAGGCGGCAGCCGCACGGCTGGTGTCAGGTCCGCAATGGCGGCACGCTTCGCCTCCAAGGCAAGACGATGATTTTCGCGGTCAGCAACCGCGCCCAGGCTGTGAGGCAGCCTCGCCTTTATGTCGCGAGAATCTATCGCCGAAGCCCAGATACGCGACGCGACCCCCTTTTCTCCTTGTGGCGGCGGGGCCTGTGGCAAAATCCGCATTGCGACGGCCGCGGAGCCGCCGGCGAATTCGATTATGACGAGCGGGGAAAAGCCAGCGTGCTGGCGATTTTCAAGCGATTGCGCACGTTCAATCCGGCACGGCGCGGCACATGCGACGGCTTCGCGCGGTGGCTCGGCAATGCCTTTGGACGCCCTGGCCTGTCGCTGGACAACAGCCTGAGATTTATTGCCGATACGCCGACTTCCGTCCTCACGAGCGGTATCGACAATTGGTCGTTCCATCAGGCCGCGGTCGAGCCCGCCCGAGGACTCACCTTGCCGTCAGGATGATGAGGACGGCGAAGCCGTTCTGGAGCGCGTGGATGGCGAAGGCGACGGCCATCGCCATGAACAGTCCCTCGCGGCGCCAGGTCATGAAGGCGATCGACATGATCAGGAAGGGCCACCAGATCACCAGGCCCCAGACCGGCACCTTGAAGCTGTGCACGAGGCCCCAGAGCAAGGCGCTGCCGACGACCGCCGGTCCGGGCCCGAACAGCCGGTTGAGCGCGAGCAGGGGCAAGGCCAGGAGCAGCGTTTCCAGCGCCGGCCCGACGAAGACGACGAGCAGGATCAGGAGCTGGGCGTCCCCTGGAAAGCTCGGCGCCGCGGCGTCGGCGGCGACCTGTCGGACCAGCGCCGACAGAGCGATGCTCGGAAGCAAGGCCGCCAGCCACGCCTTGGCGATATAGCGGGGAAGGAATTCGTCCGTTTCGAACAGGAAGCGGGGCAGCCACGCCAGATAGGCGGGCCGGCCCGGCGAGGCCGAATCCGCAATCATCCGTCGGCGGCGCCGCTCAGGCGGCGCTCTCGCCCTTCTTCTCGGCATAGACCCGGATCGGGTCCTTGCGGCCCTCGACGACGTCCTTGTCGATCATCACCTCGTCGACTCCGTCCATCGAGGGCAGGTCGAACATGGTGTCGAGCAGGATGTTCTCGAGGATCGAGCGGAGCCCGCGGGCGCCGGTCTTGCGCTCGATCGCCTTCTTGGCGACGGCGATCAGGGCCTCCTCGGTGAAGCTCAGCTTCACGTCCTCCATGTCGAACAATTTGGCATATTGCTTGATGAGCGCGTTCTTCGGCTCCTTGAGGATCTTGACCAGGGCGTCCTCGTCCAGGTCCTCGAGCGTCGCGATCACCGGCAGGCGGCCGACGAATTCGGGGATGAGGCCGAACTTCAGGAGATCGTCCGGCTCGCCCTGGCGGAGGATCTCGCCGGTGCGGCGCTCCTCGGGCGCGGCGACATAGGCGCCGAAGCCGATCGACTTGCCCTGCAGTCGGTCGGCGATGATCTTCTCGAGGCCCGCGAAGGCGCCGCCGCAGATGAAGAGGATGTTGGTCGTGTCGACCTGGAGGAATTCCTGCTGCGGATGCTTGCGCCCGCCCTGCGGCGGAACCGAGGCGGTGGTGCCCTCCATCAGCTTCAGGAGCGCCTGCTGGACGCCCTCGCCCGACACGTCGCGGGTGATCGAGGGGTTGTCAGACTTGCGGCTGATCTTGTCGATCTCGTCGATATAGACGATCCCGCGCTGCGCCCGCTCGACATTATAGTCGGAGGCCTGGAGCAATTTCAGGATGATGTTCTCGACGTCCTCGCCGACATAGCCGGCCTCGGTCAGCGTCGTCGCGTCGGCCATGGTGAACGGCACGTCGAGCAGCCGCGCCAGGGTCTGGGCGAGCAGGGTCTTGCCGCAGCCCGTGGGCCCGACGAGCAGGATGTTCGACTTGCTGAGCTCGACCTCGCCGCCCTTGGAGCCGTGGGCGAGCCGCTTGTAATGATTGTGCACCGCGACCGAGAGCACGCGCTTGGCGTGGCTCTGGCCGATCACGTAATCGTCGAGATGCTTGCAGATTTCGAGCGGAGTTGGGACTCCGTCGCGGGTCTTCACCAGCGAGGACTTGGTCTCCTCGCGGATGATGTCGTTGCACAGCTCGACGCATTCGTCGCAGATGAACACGGTCGGGCCCGCGATGAGCTTCCTCACCTCGTGCTGCGATTTCCCGCAGAAGGAGCAATAGAGGGTGCTCTTCGAGTTGCTGCCGCTTAGCTTCGTCATTCTGATCCTAACGGGCGCTCCGGTTGGCGCCCTCTGCTTGTAGAGCCATCCTAGCCCGCACTATCGCATGACCACAATGGCTTATTGATTAACGTGGGAGGCGCCCGGAAAGCGCCTGGCCTGCTGTCCCATTTCGCACCGGCGCGAGATCGGAGAATGAACCTCGACGTCGAGGCCGTCCCTCCGCCGCCAATGTGGCGTCGCCGTTCCGCCGGAACAAGCCCTTGAAGGGGTGCGGATTCGTAACCTCTCAGAAGTTCAGGGCGACGATGATGATGATGACGATGAGGGCGCCGAGGCTGATCGTGACGTTGCCCGTTACAAGAGCGTCTGGCGGCGGTTCCGGCCGTTGCGCCGGTAGACGGTCATTATCCGCAAAGCCGGAATGACGACACAAAGCCACGGAGCCCATTGCAGACTTCCCGAGCCTGCAAGCGAATTCTGCATACCGGCCGCCTTCGGTTACAACGAGTTCATGGCTGAGCTGACCGCCGCTGAACTCGCCGCCGCCCGGGAGCGCAGACGCCTTTATCGTGCGACGCAGCCGCATGCAGTCTCGGCCCGCTACGATGCGACGAGCGATCGCATCGTCGTAGAACTGACCAGCGGCGCCACCTTCGCCTTCCCTTCCCGCCTGGTCGAAGGTCTCGCCGACGCGGCCCCGGCGCATCTCGCGGAGGTCGAGCTTCTGGGCGGCGGCTACGGCCTTCACTGGGAGCAGCTCGACGTCGACTATTCCGTGGCGGGCCTAGTCAACGGCATCTTCGGCACCGCCCGCTGGATGGCCGCCCGCGCCGGCCGCGCCACCTCTCCCGCCAAGGCCGAGGCGGCTCGGGCCAACGGGGCGAAGGGGGGACGGCCGCAGAAGGCGGGTTGAGTACGGGAGAGACAGAGGCCAACGGACGACGCCTCCCAACCAAAACTTAGACGCTGGCCCGTCAGCCTTGACGTGGCCGGGAATTGGCATCCAGTATCCAGCAAACGTAGGGGGCTGGCGTGGGTGATGTTAGAACTCTGAGCGATGTTAATCCGGAAATTCGGGTGGTCGTTCACACTACGGGCCGGCTTGAACTAGCGAACGTCGGGCGATTTCTACAGCGACTAGATACCGCTGCCAGGCGCGCCGCCCCGGAGCATATCCGACGTCCTCGCATCGAGGTCGTCGAAATTACATCTGGCAGCCTTGTGATCCGGATAGCCGTAGTTTCGCTTGTCGTAGCGGTCGGCAGCCTCGTCTTTGACGCCGGGAGCTTCGCAGTTAGCGTTGCAGATTACCTGCGGAGTGACCCGGCTGCCACCCGAGCTTCACGAGCGTTATTAGAGGGCGATAACGCCACGTCGATATCGATAGAAGGTGGCGGTGTAACCCACGAGATCGAAAGCGACGATTTGCTGCCTGAGGAATACGCGGCCGCCGGGAACCGAGCGCCCTCTCGTGGCCGGTTGCGAGAGATTGCGGAAGTGGAGGTCTTAACTGGGCCCCAAACCGGTTTCATACGGCGGTTCGGCGGCGAGAATTGGATCGAACTAGACAGCAGGCCTGGGCTAATAATTCGAATTCGGGACGAACGCGAGGATGAGCCAACACGCCTCGTGGAAAACGCACGATACACGCTGCACGGAGAAGCACATATTGGCCACGCTCAAGAGGAGAGCTACTTCCTCCTCAGAAACGCGATGCTATTGAAATGATATATATGCGTAGGCCCGCAAAGCCACGGAACTCTCCGACATCGCTGTCGTAGCCCTTAGAGCGGGGCGATCAACGAGTGACTGTCCCCGACGTCTAAGCCGCCTCCGCCTGATGAGTTGCATCTCCCTCGCCCGGCGCCGGCCTCTTGTCGAAGACCTCATCGACCAGGCCGAACGCCTTCGCCTCGTCCGCGCCGAAGAACTTGTCGCGCTCCACCGCGCTCTCGATCGCCTCGATCGATTGGCCGGTATATTTGGCCATCAACTCGTTCATCCGGTGGCGGATGCGCAGGATCTCCTTGGCCTGGATCTCGATGTCGGTCGCCTGGCCCTGGGCTCCGCCTGAGGGCTGGTGGACCATGATCCGGGCGTTGGTGAGGGCGACCCGCATTCCGGGCTCGCCGGCGCAGAGCAGGAAGGCGCCCATCGAGGCGGCCTGGCCGATGCAGACGGTGCCGACCCGCGGGCGGATATATTGCATGGTGTCGTGCATCGCCATTCCGGCCGTCACCACCCCGCCCGGCGAGTTGATGTACATGAAGATGTCCTTCTTCGGATTCTCGCTCTCCAGGTACAGCAATTGGGCGGTGACCAGGGTCGCCATATGGTCCTCGACCTGGCCGGTGACGAACACGATCCGCTCGCGCAGCAGCCGCGAATAGATGTCGAAGCTGCGCTCGCCGCGGTTCGACTGCTCGATCACGATCGGAACGAGGCCGGCGATGATGTCTTCATGGTCCATGGTGGGAGAGATCCTGCTGTGCCTGGGTGTGAAGGCTACATGGGACGTATGCCCGGCCCGCTCAAGCCCCACGCGAACGAATGGCACTCTGTCGTCGTCAGGGCGAAGCCGGCGGAAACAGGACGAAGGCGGTAGCGCCGGCGATCGGCAGGTCCGGCGAGGCGTCGAAGCGCCCTCGGTCGTTGAGGCGGAACGAGACATCCACGAGCGTGTCGGGCCGCCTGGGATAGCGGCGCTCGGCGAGGCGGTCGATGGTGAGGACCGGCACCAGCCGGTTGACATCCGAAAGCGAAAGCTTCTGACCGCTTTGGACGACGCCCTCGACCGGGGGTCGATAGGTGCCGGAGTATGAGGCGCGCAGCGTGCGGGAAGACAGGTCCGCGCGCACGCCCCCAAATTCCAGCGCGAACGAGATCGACTCGCGGCCGAATTGAGGGCGCGCCGCCACCGGCGCCATCCCGTCCGGCCCCGGTGCCGGCATGGTTTTCTCGGCGATCACGAACGCCAGCGCGACCCTCGTCCCCTGGGTCGCATAGCGGAAATGCGGCACTCGGGTGATCTTCCAGAACTCGTCGCGGTCGAGGAAGATCGTGTCGGTCCGTCTGCGCGTCCCCGCGTCGAGCGCTTCCCAACGCTCCTTTACGGCGGTCCACAGCGCGTCGAGGCGCCACTCCGGGCCGAGCCCGGCGAGGTTGAGCTCCAGCTCGACCCCCGCCTCGATCTCGCGAAGCGGATAGTTGATCCGCTCGAACTCGGCGAGCGTCCGCTCCGCCTCGCCCAACCGCTTGTTGGCCTCGCGCGCGATCTGCATCGAGATCTGCGCGTCGCGCCGCTGCTGCTCGGCGGCGGCGGCGGCGATCTGGAAGCTCTGCTCGAGGAAGTGCTGCTGGTCGGCCAAGGCTTCCGCTTGGAAGTTCGCCGCCAGCTTCGCCTGGGTGGTGGCCGCCTCCGTCTGCCGGCGTAGCTCCTGCTGCGCCCTGGCCTGCGCCAGACGGCCATTGTGGGCGGCTGTCTCCGCCGCCTCGCGCTGTTTCAGCTGCGCCTGCTCCTCGCGCAGCAGCGACTCGAAGCCGAGAGCGAGCAGGCTGACGAGGCCCGACAGCAGGACGATGCCGATCATCACCCGGCCCTGAAGGGTCAGCCGCCTGGCGCCGTCCGCACCCTCGTAGGTGATCTTCTGGGTCGTGCTCCACAAGGCCGAGGCCAGGGCAACCAGCGCACCGCTGAACTTGAGGAGAGCAAGGATGGTATCGTTCGTCACGCCGTTCCCCCTGGCAGCGCGCGCCTGAGGCAGGACCATAGCAGCTTGTCGCACCCCGCGCAGCCGGGTTTCGAGAGACAAGCCGAGGCGCCGTCGATCGATGTGGCGGCATCGAGTGAGCAAGCTCGCCAGGCCCGGCGGCGAGGTCGTCAAGCGCAAGGACATTCGCCACCACCAGGCGGTGGCGCGGGCGCAGAGCGATGACGATTGCCCGATCTGCGACGCCTGGCGAGGTGGCGAGAAGATTCACTCCATCATTTGAAGCGCGCCCCGGCTTCACGGTTGATAGGCGGACCGGGGCTTCGGCGCGGGGCGCCCGAAAGCGGCGGTGAAGCGGACCCGGATCAGCCAGAAGACCATCGTCGCGAGCACCGCGAAGGGCGGTACGAACCAGATGGCCAGCCCGCGCCAGGCGACTGGGAATTCGTCCTGCTGGCCGAGGAAGAAGGAGAAAGCGGCGATCGCCAGAGCGGCGCACATCCGCCACAGATGGCGCGCGATCCGCTGATGGCGATCGAGACGTCCGCGAAGCAGGAAATTGAGGTCGAGGCCCGCCGCCAGCACGGCGAGGAAGGCGAACGGATAATGGGCCGCCGCCGGCAGGCTGTCGAACCGCCCGTTGGGGCTGGCGGAGGCCAGAAGCGCGAAGCCCAGCATGGCCGCCACGCAGGCCAGCGCGACCGCCAGGCCGGAGCGCTCGAAACCCCCCGCTTTGCCGTCCCGTCGGCGCGCCGCCGTCCACGCCGTCGCCACCAGATAGCAGGTGAAGATCCCGATCACCGCCGTGCCCCGCTCGGGCTTCAGCGCGGCGATGACCGCGCCGGTCCCGGCCATGGCGAGCATCGCCGAGAAAAAGACCGTCCCCGCCCTCGCGTGCAATCGGCCGCCTTTGCGAACGGTAAGCGCGGCGCCTCCGGCGAGCAGGGCGATGCTGCCGGCGGCGACATGGAAGAGCGTCAGGGCGATCATCACTTTGTCCTTGGCTATGCTGTGTATTAGAGTATTACATGAGCAATACACCTTGGACATGATCCGGGAGGACAAAGGGATGATTGCAGGTTGCATCGACAAAATGCGCCGCGACGCCTGCGGCGGCTGCGAACGGCGCGACTCCTGCGCCGAGCTCGGCCCCTTCATGTTCGGATCGCGCCGCCGGGCCGCGAACGGCGCCGAAGCGGCGGCCGGACCGCGCAACGCCTTCCTGTCCTTGCTCGGCGAGGTCGCGAAAGCCTTCGAGAGCCGCTCCGCGAAACGCGGGGCCCCTCCGGCGCCGGGCGGTTTCCGAGCCGAAGTGGAGGGCCGGCTCGAGCCCCTGCTCGCCTCGGGCGAAGTCGGCATCGAGCGGGTCGCCCGCGATCTCGGCTACAGCCGCCAGACCCTCTACCGGCGGCTCAAGGCCGAAGGCGTCACCTACGAGCGGCTGCTGGACGGCCTGCGCCGCCGTCTCGCTTTGCGGTTCATGCGCGAAGGGCTGTCGGTGAAGGACGCCGCCTATCGCCTCGGCTTCTCCGATCCCGCCGCTTTTTCACGCGCCTTCAAGCGCTGGACGGGCACCAGCCCAAGCGACATGCGGACCCGGCATTGAGGCCGGCGCGCCTCGGCGAAATGCCCTTCCGCCGTGACGCGAAGACCTGAAAAGCCTCCCGACAGGCACTTTTGGAAGTATCCCAGGAATTCTGATAGGATGAGGCCGAGTCCGTCCGTGGGGAGGCGAGTCGTGGCCAAGTCGAAGCAAAAGTCGAGCCCGGCAGCGGGCAAGATCGCCAAGGATCAGCTCTACGTCTGCGCGCAACCGGAGCCGGCTCCGGTGGTGTTGCCGCCGGACCTGCTGCCCGAACGGGAGTTCGCGATACGGATCGGCGCCAAGAAATGGGTGAACGGTACCGTGCTCCATTACCATTTCCTCGACCGGGTCTCGGCGCCGACCTGGAAATGGATCGAGGCGCAGCGCAAGATCGTGCGCTCGGCGTTCGGGGTCTGGAAGGCGCTCGGGGTCGGCCTGTCCTTTGTCGAGGTCGCCGACCCGACCGAGGCCGAGATCCGGATCGGCTGCCAGCAGGGGGCCGGATCCTGGTCCTATGTCGGCACCGACAATCTCAATTATTCCGATCTCGGCCGAACGATGAACTTCGGCTGGGACCTGACGACGGCCTGGGGCAAGGCCACCGCCCTCCACGAGATCGGCCACGCCCTCGGCCTGTCGCACGAGCACCAGAATCCGCAGTCGGGCATCGTGTGGAACGAGGCCAAGGTCTATCAGCACTTCTCCGGGCCGCCCAACAATTGGAACCAGACCAAGATCTTCAACAACATCCTGAAGAAGCTGGGGGTTTCCGACGTCGAGGGATCGAGCTGGGACCCCACATCGATCATGGAATATCCGTTCGATCCAGGGCTGATTTCAACGCCGAAGCCCTACGACACGAAGGGCATCGGCCAGAACGTCGCTTTGTCCGCGAACGACAAGGACTGGGTTCGCCGCTGGTACCCGACAACCTCCGCCCCGGTTCCGATCGCCGTGATGCAGCTCGAACGCCTCGACTCGGCGCCCGGCAAGCAGTCCGACTTCCTGTTCAAACCCGATGCGACCCGGAAATATCGGATCCAGACGGTGGGCGAAGCGGACTGCCTGCTCGTGGTCTTCGAAGTACGCGAGGGCGAGCCCCGGCATTTCGTCGGCCAGGACGATTCAGGCGCCGACGAGAACCTTTCGATGAAGGTCAAGATGGTGAAAGACCGAACCTATATCCTGCGGATACGGGTCAATTTCGTCAATTCACCTCAGGGCGTCGGCCTGCTCGTCTCCTAGGGTCAGGCCGGCTCCATCTCCTTGCGCGCCTCGGTCGCGGTGACCTGGAAGTCGGCCGGGGTGAAGCCCTGCGCGGTGCCGCGCGCCTTGGCGACTCCGCCGGGGAAGCCGCTTCGGTCGCTATAGTCGCGGCCGGTGTCGCCGCGGCGCTCGCTCTGCTCGGCGGTGAGGCTGGCGGCGGTGAGGAGGTCGACGGCGGTGATCCCGGCCACCGCGGCGAGCGCGATCCAGGCGTTGCGGCGCTGCGCCTCGTCGCCGTCGCGCAACCCCGCGACAAGCGTGGCGAGATCGACGAGATCGCCGGCGACCCGACCCCAGATCGCCGGTGCGGGCGTATCGGAGAGCGCCCAGATGCCGGCGCCGATCTCGCGCCCGCCATAGGCCTGGAGCAGGCGCTCGCGGCCTTCGAGGCCGAGGGCTCGGGCGAGCTTGCCCGGAGCGACGATCTCGGCGACTCCGAGGGCGATCGAGAACCAGCCGAGGCCGCGCGCGACCCGATCGGTCCTGGTGAGGCTTTGGTCGGGACGGCTCGTCACCAGGGTGGACGTCGCGTTCATTCGAATATTCCTTTCTCTACCTGATCGTCATGCCGGACTTGATCCGGCATCCATCTTCCGTTCGACAGCGACGAGAAGAAGATGGACCCCGGATCAAGTCCGGGGTGACGATGAGCTACGGCTTCAGAACCACCTTGATGCAGCTGTCCTGCTTCTGCTCGAAGACCCGGTACATGCCCGGGCCTTCCTCGAGCGGGGCGGTGTGGGTGATGACGAAGGACGGGTCGATCTGGCCTTCGTCGATCCGGCGAGTGAGGTCGTCCGTCCAGCGGCGGACATGGGTCTGTCCCATCCGGAAGGTGAGGCCCTTGTTCATCGCCATCCCGAACGGGATCTTGTCGACCAGCCCGCCATAGACTCCGGGGATGGAGAGGACTCCGCCGCCCCGGCAGACGTAGATCATTTCGCGCAGGACGTGCGGCCGGTCGCTCTCCATCATCGTCGCCTGCTTCACCCGGTCGAGCATCGAGTCGAGATGGGAGCCGGCATGGGCCTCCAGGCCGACGCAATCGATGCACTTGTCGGGTCCCTTGCCGCCGGTGAGGTCGTTGAGGCGCTCGATCACGCTTTCGTCCTCGAAGTTGATCGTCTCGGCGCCGGCGGCGGCGGCCATGCTGAGCCGCTCGGGCAGGCGGTCGATAACGACCACGCTCTTGGCGCCGAGCAGGATGGCGCTTCGGATCGCCATCTGGCCGACCGGGCCGGCGCCCCAGATCGCGACCACGTCGGTGCGCTGGATGTCGGCCTGGACGGCGGCCTGCCATCCGGTCGGGAAGATGTCGCCGAGGAACAGGGCCTGGTCGTCGGTCATGCTTTCGGGGACCTTGATGTGGGTCGAATCGGCGAACGGCACCCGAAGATATTCCGCCTGCCCGCCGGAATAGCCGCCGGTGAGGTGGGTGTAGCCGAACAGTCCGGCGGTACGATGGCCGAACACCTTGTCGGAGAGCTCGCCGTTGCGGTTGGAGCGCTCGCACAGCGAGAAGTTGCCGCGGCGGCATTGGTCGCACTCGTCGCAATTGATGGTGAAGGGGATGACGACCCGCTCGCCCTTCTTCAACTTGCCGACCGCGCTTCCGGTTTCGACGACCTCGCCCATCATCTCATGGCCGATGATGTCGCCCGGCTTCATCCCCGGGATCATGTTGTGGAAGAGATGGAGGTCGGAGCCGCAGACCGCGCAGCTCGTCACCTTGATGATGGCGTCCTTGGGATCCTCGATCTCGGGATCGGGGACGTCGTCGCAACGTATGTCCTGCTTGCCGTGCCAGACGAGGGCTTTCATGGCCGTGCTTCTCCTTTTGGTTCGAAACAGCGAACGCACGCCTCGACGCATGGGCCAAACCAGCGGACGCGAGCGCGGAACGGCTCGGCGCAATTCTCTGAAAACGGGCCAGTAACGATCTGAATCCTATACTGATTTAGATCAATCTCAGGCCGGAACCGGAGCTGATCCCCAGGGGTTCAGCGGCCGAGTTCCACATAGGGAGGCCGTCATGGCTACGAAGACTCAGTCCAGGCAAGGCACCAGGCCGCGGTCGAGCGGCGGCTCGGGCAGCGAGCGCAGCGCCTTTTCGTTCGGCGGCGGCAATGCGGGCGTCCTCGCCGGCGCCGCGATCGCCGGCGCGGCGGTTGGAATCGCCGCCAATTTCGGCCGCAAGTTCCTGATGCAGATGCCCTCGGCGGCCGCGGGCGACTGGTTCGACGCGCTCAAGGCCGAGCATAAGGCCACGCTCGCCCTGTTCGACAGGATCGAGGCGACCGGCGACGACCAGACGACGATGCGCACGGCCTTGCTGATGAAGCTGAAATACGCGCTCACCAAGCATTCGCACGAGGAAGAGACGATCATCTACCCCGCCCTCAGGCAGGCCAACAGCGCCCACGACGCCGACGCGCTCAACGCCGAGCACGGCTATGTGAAGACCTATTTGTACGAGCTCGAAAACCTGGCGAAGGACAGCCCCGGCTGGCTCGCCCGGGTGCGCGATTTCCGCTCCATGCTGGAAGAGCATATCCGGATGGAGGAAGACGAGGTCTTCCCGGCGTTCAGGCAGGGCCTGAGCGAGGAGCAGAACGCCAGGCTGACCGGCGCGATGAACAAGGAAGGCTTCAAGATGGCGTGATTATCCTCCCCATCGAAAGATGGGGAGGGGGACCAGGCGAAGCCTGGTGGAGGGGTAATGGCGCAGGCCTCTGCCAGTTACCCCTCCACCACCCTTCGGGTGGTCCCCCTCCCCCCGCTTCGCGCGGGGAGGATAAAAACAGGGCCGGCGAGTTTCGCCGGCCCTTTTCTCACGCCAGCTGCCCGTGGCAGTGCTTGAACTTCTGGCCCGAGCCGCACGGGCAGGGTGCGTTGCGGCTGACCTGGGGCAGGTCGGCCTCGGCGACCTCGAACGTGCCCGACGGCATTTCCGGGCGGGCCGCCTGGAGCGGCGGCAGCTTCGACAGGATCGCCCCGGTGCCGGCGTCGATGTCCGCGGTGTCGTCGTCGCCGGTGAACGGATCGATATGGTGGGTGATGAAGTCCGGCAGGCTGAACGGGTCGGGCTGCTCGGGCGGCTGCTCCATCGTGAAGACGGCGCGTCCGAACGTGCGGGTGACGTCCTCGCGGATCGAGGCGAGCATTCGCTCGAAGAGCTGGAAGGCTTCGTGCTTATATTCGTCGATCGGCTTGCGCTGGGCGTAGGCGCGCAGGTGGATGACCTGCCTGAGCGCGTCGAGCATCGCCAGATGCTCCTTCCAGTGATGGTCCAGCGACTGGAGGAGGATGCTCTTCTCGATCTGGATGTAGGTCTCCTCCGGAAGCGCCTTCGCCTTCTCCTCGACCGCCTCGTCGGCGAGCTTCTGGATCCGCTCGAGCAGCAGCTCCGGATCGACCGCGTCCTCCTTGAGCCAGTCGTCGATCGGCGGCTGCATGGCGAACACCGCCTCGACCCGCTCCTTGAGCAAAGGAATGTCCCACTGCTCGGGATAGGTGTTGGGCGGACAGGCTTCGCCGACGATGGCGTTGACCGTCTCGGCGCGCATGTCGGTGACGACGTCGCCGACGGTGGCGGCGTCCATGATGTCGGCGCGCTGCTCGTAGATGACCTTGCGCTGGTCGTTCATGACGTCGTCATATTCGACGACCTGCTTGCGGATGTCGTAGTTGCGGGCCTCGACCTTCTTCTGGGCGGTCTCGATCGCCTTCGAGATCCACGGGCTGACGATCGCCTCGCCATCCTCCAGATTCTTGTTCATCAGCCGGGCGAACATGGTCTGCGGACCGAAGATTCGAAGCAGGTCGTCGTCGAGGCTGAGATAGAAGCGCGACAGGCCGGGATCGCCCTGGCGGCCCGAGCGGCCGCGCAGCTGGTTGTCGATCCTCCGGCTCTCGTGGCGCTCGGTGCCGAGCACGAACAGGCCCCCGGCGGCGATCACCCGCGCCTTCTCCTCCTCGACCTCCTGCTTGATCCGCTCGACCGCCTTGTCCTTCTCCGGGCCGTCCTCCATCTCGGCGAGCTCGTCGCCGACCCGGAACTCGACATTGCCGCCGAGCTGGATGTCGGTGCCCCGGCCGGCCATGTTGGTGGCGATCGTCACCACCCCGATCCGCCCCGCCT
The DNA here is from genome assembly GCA_963850005.1 of uncultured Alphaproteobacteria bacterium. Lineage (GTDB taxonomy): Bacteria > Pseudomonadota > Alphaproteobacteria > Sphingomonadales > Sphingomonadaceae > Allosphingosinicella. The sequence goes on along the minus strand of CAWKJG010000001.1, from coordinate 182,390 downwards.
GGGCGACGAGGTGGGCTTCCTGCTCGTGGAAGCGGGCGTTCAGCACCTCGTGCTTGACCCCCTCCTTCTGAAGGAACTCGCCGAGCAGCTCCGATTTCTCGATCGAGACGGTGCCGACCAGCACCGGCTGGCCGGTCAGCTGCTTCTCCTTGATCGACGTGGCGATGGCGGCGAACTTGTCGTTCTGGTTCTTGTAGAATTCGTCCTCCTCGTCGACCCGCCTGACCGGCAGGTTGGTCGGGATGGTGACGACGTTGAGCTTGTAGATATCCCAGAATTCCGCCGCTTCGGTGGCGGCGGTGCCGGTCATTCCGCCGATCTTGGGGTAGAGCCGGAAATAATTCTGGAAGGTGATCGAGGCCATGGTCTGGTTCTCGGGCTCGATATCGACCCCTTCCTTGGCCTCGACCGCCTGGTGGAGGCCGTCGGACCAGCGCCGGCCCTCCATCATCCGGCCGGTGAATTCGTCGATGATGACGACCTTACCTTCCTTCACGATGTAGTCGATGTCGCGCTTGAACATGACGTTGGCGCGAAGCGACTGGTTGAGATGGTGGACGACCAGCGTGTTCTCGAAATCGTAGAGGTTGGAGCCGTGGAGAAGCCCGGCATCTTCGAGCAACCGCTCCATCTTCTCGGTGCCGTCCTCGGTGAGGACGACCGAGCGCTGCTTCTCGTCCATTTCGTAATCGACCGGATCGAGCCCCTTCACGATGGCGTCGACGCTCATGTAGAGCTCGGACTTGTCGTCGGTCGGGCCGGAGATGATCAGCGGCGTCCGAGCCTCGTCGATCAGGATCGAATCGACCTCGTCGACGATGGCGAAATTGAAGGGGCGCTGGACCAGGGCCTCGCGCTCGTACTTCATATTGTCGCGCAGATAGTCGAAGCCGAACTCGTTGTTGGTGCCGTAGGTGATGTCCGAGCCGTAGGATCGGCGCCGGTCGAAGTCCGACATGTTGGGGACGATGACTCCGACGGTCATGCCGAGGAAGCGGTAGATCTGGCCCATCCAGTCGGCGTCGCGGCGGGCGAGATAGTCGTTGACGGTGACGACGTGGACGCCCTTCCCTTCGAGCGCGTTCAGATACACCGCGAGGGTGGCGACCAAAGTCTTGCCCTCGCCGGTGCGCATCTCGGCGATCTCGCCGCGATGGAGGACGACCCCGCCGATCATCTGGACGTCGTAATGGCGCTGGCCGAGCGTCCGCCTGGCGGCTTCGCGAACCGTCGCGAACGCCTCGGGCAGGAGGGCGTCGAGCTCCTCCCCTTCCGCGAGCCGCTTGCGGAACTGCAACGTCTGGTTGGCCAGCTCCTCGTCCGACATTGCGGAGAGGGTCGGCTCGAAAGAGTTGATCTTGTCGACGATCTTGCCGATCGAGCGGACGTATCGGTCGTTCGACGATCCGAAAATGGCTTTGGCGACTCCGCCGAACATATCGAAATCCTGTCATGTCTGAGTAAGGCTGAATGCGCCCGTGGCGCGCCGCGCCCGCGGGCGCCTGTCGTGAAAAACGCCCCGCGCGCAAGGCGGGGCCCGGCGGCGCGCTATTCGAGCCGGCGCTCGTCGACGGGAGCGGCCTGGGGCAGAGCCGGCGCGGCCGCGGGAGACGCGGGCGCCGAGTCGGCGGCGAGAGTGCGGGCGGCGGGGATGGCCGGATTGGCGACCGTCGCCGCCGCCTCCGCGGCCTGAGCGGCGAAATCGGCGGCCGCGCTCACGGCGACGGCGGTCCGCTCGACCTGGCGCATTTCGACGGCCCGATCGCCCGAGATCAGGCCGGTCAGGCCGGCGAACATCGCCGAGAGGAAGAGCAGAAGTTCCAAAAACCAATTCCCGGTCGGGCTCACCTGCGAGCGCCGCGCCGTCGGGACATAGTGATTGAGGCCGCCGCCGTCCATGGGTCGGGCCCAGGATTGACGACGCCGCCGGCAAAAGCCTGGCGGCCCCTCATGACCGAACGTCTCGAGGGGGGCTGCGCCTGCGGCGCGGTCCGTTACCGGCTGATGAGCGAACCTTTCGACTGCGGCTGGTGCCACTGCCGGATCTGCCAGCGTGTCTCCGGCTCCCCGGCCATGGTCTTCGCGAACGTACCGGCGGGCGAGCTCGCCTGGACGAAGGGCGGGGACAAGGTGAAGTCGTTCCGGTCGACGAGCTTTGGCCATCGCCGCTATTGCGGCGGCTGCGGAACGCCTTTCCTGAGGACCGAGCCGCCGGCCTAGGTTGGATCACCCGTTATCGATTCACTCCGTCATTGCGAGCGCAGCGAAGCAATCCAGCGCGGCCTCCGAGACCCGCTGGATTGCTTCGTCCGCTTCGCTCCTCGCAATGACGGATTAACAGTCCTTCGCGTTCTAGACGCCGGCCGGTCCGCTGCCGTGCTGCGCCTGGTAGTCGATTCCGTTGAGAACCTGCTCGAGCCAGCCCTGCAGCTGGGACTTGGGCGCGGCGCCGACCTTGGTGGCGGCGATCTTGCCGTCGTTGAACAGGATCATCGTCGGGATTCCCTTCACGCCGTACTTGGTCGGAGCGGTCGGATTTTCGTCGATGTTGAGCTTCACCACGGTGACCCGCTCGGCCATCTCGGCGCCGATTTCCTCGAGCGCCGGGGCGATCATCCGGCACGGGCCGCACCATTCCGCCCAGAAGTCGACGAGGACGGGCTTGTCGGAGGCGAGAACCTCTTGCTGGAAAGTGTCGTCGCTGACGGGCTTGGTGCTCATGGAAATCTCCTGAAGGGTCATGACGGCATTTAGGGAGCCGACGGCCCGGGCTCAAGCACCGGCCGGTAGCGGTCGAGCAAGGCGGGCGGCAGGTCGAGAAGGACGGGCACCGCGGTGTAGAGCAGCCTGGCCTCGACCGGCCGGCCCGGGAAGATGACCTTCAGAGCCTCGACATAGGCGGCCATCTGGCGGAGGTGAGGAACCGGAATCTCGTCGACGGCGGCCGGGGCGCGCCGGCCGGTCTTGAAGTCGGCGACCAGGATTCGGTCCGGCCCGACCAGCAGCCGGTCGACGGAACCGGAGACGACGACCCCACCCGCGACCACGGCGGCGATCGGCGCCTCGGCGAGGGCGCCGGGGCCGAACAGCTCGGCATGGGCGGGATCGGCGATGAGCCGGCAGGCATCCTCGACGAGGCCGCGGCGGAGCGCGGGGTCGTCGATTCCGGCGGACCGCTCGAGCCAGCGCTCGGCCCGCGCCGCCCGCTCCTCCCGGGGAACGTCGGGGAGCCGCTCGAACAGCTGGTGGAGCAGCCGTCCGCGCTGCGCCGCCACCCGCATCGCCGGCGACGGCGGCGGATCGGAAACGTCGTCCTCGCCCAGCGCCGACGGCGCCAGCGGGCGCGGCGGTCGAGCCTCGACGGGCGCGGCGCGGTGGATCCAGTCCGGGAGATGGGTCTCGGCGGCGGCGGCGCGGAGCGCGGCCTTGGTGAAGAATTCGGGATCGCCGAAGCGGCGGGCCCGCCCCCAGTGCGCTTCGTCCTGCCACTCGGCGCCGAGGCCGGCCAGCGCGCCGTCGAGCGCGGTCCACCAGCTGGCGGCGGCGGGGCCCTTGCGGTCGGCGGGGCCGAGGGCGCCGCCGATGTAGAGGCGTTCCTCGGCCCGGGTCAAAGCGACGTAGAGGAGACGCCAATGCTCCTCGCGCTCGCGGGCGTCCGCGGTGGCGAGCTGAGCGGCGATCGGCTCGGCGAGCTCGTCCTTGCGGGGGCGGAAGATGGGGATGGCGGGGCCGTCGGGAGGAAGGGAGATGTTGGCGAAGGTGGCGCCGAAGCCACCGCCTTTGCGGTCCGGATCGGCGCAGGCGTCGGCGAGGATAACGACCGGAGATTGCAGGCCTTTCGAGCCGTGGACGGTCATCACCCGGACCGCGTCGAGGGGGGCGGAGGGGTCGCGGACGATCTCCACTTCGCCGCGGGCGAACCAGTCGAGGAAACGCTGCAGCGAGGGGGCCGAGCCGGACTCGAAATCGAGTGCCGAGGAGAGCAGTTCCTCGATCGGATCGCGAGCCTCGTTTCCAAGCCTTTCCAATAGCTTGTGGCGTCCTCTTAAAGTCCCGCTCAGGATCGTCTCGAGGAAGGCGTGAGGGGTGGAATAGTCGGCCATTGCGAGCAGCGCGTGGAGGCCCTCCAGGGTTGTGGTCAGAAGTTGCGGATTCGCCTCGAATCGCAACTTCTCGCCACGAATGTGCGGCCAGAGCGATCCCGAGCGACGGAAGGCGGCGGCGAAGAGCTCGTCCTGGGTCCAGCCGAACAAGGGCGAGACCAGCAGCGCTCCGAGATTGAGATCGTCGAGCGGCTGGACGGCGAATCGCACGGCGGCGAGCAAATCCTGGACGGCGAGCGGCGCCGACAGAGCCAGCCGGTCGACGCCCGCCACCGGAACGCCCTCGGCATGGAGCCGGGCGACGATCAGCGAGGCGAGGTCGCCGCGGCGGCGGACGAGGACCAATATGTCCTCGGGCCGAACCGGCCGCCGTTTCGTCCCCTCGCCCAGCATGAACGGGCTGCGGATCCATGCCGCGATCCGGGCGGCGAGGCGGCGGGCATAATCGCGCACCGTCTCGCTCACCCAGCCTTCCTCGCCGCTCTCCTCTCCGCCCCCATCATTGTCCTCGCTGTGCGGAAGCCAGAGGGTGACCGAACCCGGGCGCGTTTCATGGTGGCTTTCGTGCGGATTGGGCGCTCGCGGCAGGCCGAAGGCTTCGTAGCCGAGATCCTCGATCAGCCGGTCGACGGCGGCGAGGATGGGCGGCGAGGACCGGAAGCTTCGGTCGACCGAAAGATCGAGAAAGTCCGGCGGAATTTCCAGCGGCGGCAGGTTCATGTCGATCGCCGCCTGCCGAAGCAATTTCGCCTTGGCCTGGAAATAGGCTCGGGCGCGCTCGAACTCGCTCGGATCGGTGCCCTGGAAGCCGAATATGGCCTGCTTGTAGTCGCCGACCGTGAACAAGGTGCGGTGCCGCCGTCCGGCCCCCTGCCCCGTGAAATATTCCTCGACCAGGGCGCTGACGATATTCCACTGCGCGGCGTTGGTGTCCTGAGCCTCGTCGACGAGGATATGGTCGGTATTCTGGTCGAGCTTGTAGCGCACCCATTCGCCCATGCCCTCGGTGAGCAGCAGCCGTTCGGCGAGCCGGATGAGATCGTCGAAATCGAGCATGGCATGGGCGCGCTTGGCCTCGGTCCAGGCCTCGGCATAGACCTGCCCGGCGCGAAGGCCGGCGGCGAGGCAGGCGACCAAAGCGGCGACCTTGCGCATCGTCAGGAGCCGGGCGCAGCATTCGAAGGCGGCGGTGGCGAGCTCGATATAAATCTCATCTTGCGGCGCCTGGCCCTTGGCGAAGCTGCGTATTTCACCGTCCGCCCTGGCCCAGACGGAGTGAAGCTTGTCGATCAGCCCGGAGCGTTCGGCCGGGCCGGCGGCCGCCCATTGCTCGCACAGGGAGGCGCGCTCGAGGCCGCTCCTGGTCCCCCACTGGCGGTTGAGGAGGCCGATCCGGCGCAGGGCGTCGACGTCGAAGATCCCGTCGCAACATTGGCCCGAAATCGCTTCGTCGATGTCGCCGAGCGGAAGTCCGAAGGCGCGGCGCAGGCGATCCTCGACCAGCTCGGCCGGGCCGAGTGACGTCATGGCGTCGGGCGCCCGGGCGCAGCGGCGGACGAACGCCTCGGCGCCGCCCTCCCCGAGCCGGTGGCTGACGGCCTGGAGGTCGGCGATCAGCTTGTGGTCGCCCCCCTCCTCGGCCCGGACCAGCATCTCGGCCAGGGTCTGCCGGGCGAGCAATTGCTCCTCGCGCCCCTCGAGCGGACGGAAGCCGGGGACCAGCCCCGCCTCGGCCGGGAAAGCGGCGAGCAGGCCCTGGGCGAACGCGTGGATGGTCTGGATTCGGAGGCCTCCGCCGGCGGCGTCGAGCACCCGAGCGAACAGCCGTCGCGCCCGGGCCCGCGCCTCGGGATCGAACGCCTCGCCCAGCGCCTTCAATTCGGCGGCGAGCTCGGCCTCCTTCAAACGCACCCAATAAGCGAGCCGGCGATGGATCCGGTCCGCCATCTCGGCGGCGCCCGCCTTGGTGAAGGTCAGGCAGAGGATCGAAGAGGGATCGACCCCGGCGAGCAGGAGCCGAAGCACCCGCGCGGTGAGGACATGGGTCTTGCCGGTGCCCGCGGAGGCGGAGAGCGCCGCATGGTCGGCCGGAGCGGAGGCGGAGAGCTGCTCGGCTTCGAGGAGTGCGAGGGGGCGGAGATGGCGGGGCATTGGGGCCAGGGTTAGTCGCGAACCTCCGGTCAGTCACCCTGTGCCGCGCGCGATCGGGTCAACCCGCCGCCCGCTCGGCTAATTTTCTCGCGCATGTGACGAATCACACATTCGGCAGAATCGAAAACGACCAAGAGGGTTCCGCAAGTGAACCTCTGCAGGAATTGCTTTCAGCGCGTTTTGCGGGGCCGGGCGAAAGGAAGAGACATGACACCCAACATAAAGCTGCCGCTGGCTGCCGTCATGGCTCTCGCAGCTTCCGCCTGTGCCTCCTTCGAAGGCGTCCCACGCGCGGTGCCGCTGAGCGGGGTGGAGGACGATTATTATTCCCTGGCAAACGTGCGGGCGCGACTCCTCGGCAAATCGGACATGGAACAGCGAGCCATCCGGAACGCCGCGGTGGCGATGCACATACGCGCCTACGATCGGGAATATGTCGAGTTCCTCATTTCCCTGGGGGTGGACCGCAAGGCGGCGAACCTGATCCTCGAGGTAGGCGCGATCGGCCTGAGCAGCATCGGTGCCGTATCGACCGGCAGCGCCAACGAGATATCCGCGGCGGTGGCCGGGCTGAGCGGGGCTCGCGGATCCGTCAACCGCAACCTCTATTACGAGCAGACCCTCCCCGCGATCGTCGGGGCCATGGAAGCCAATCGACTGCAGGTCAAAGCGGAGATTCGCACCCATCTGCTCAACGACAGCATGGCCCAATATCCGTTCGAGCAGGCCCTGTCCGACCTGCTCGAATATCGGCTGGCGCAGAGCCTCGACCGAGCGGTCCTCGAAGTGACGAAAGAGGCCGGTCAAGCGCAGGAAGCGGCCAGGGACCGCTATGAGAACGCCATTCGCACCTGCGAACCCGATGCCGATCTGCGGCCCTCCCGGCTGCGCCTCAACCATTATCTCTACGGTCTCGCCACGGGCGCAGACGCGGGCGCGCCCGTTGCGGGCAGCGAGAATGCGACAAAGCTCGAGACCCTCAGCAAGATCGCGACTCTCGTCAACGGAAGCCCGGTTCCGATCGCGGTCAGCGCGGCCGAGGCCAATGCGCAGGCCGCCGCGATCCTGAGAAGTGTCGCCAAGGACTATTGCACGAAGGATGCTTTGACCGCGCTGATTGGAAGGATCTCAACCGATGCAGGAGGCACTGTCCCATGACTGACGTTTCATACGACAAGCAGCGTTCGCTGAATGCGCTCGAAACCCAGATGGCCAACGATGAAGCTGGCTTCGGCCCGTTGACGAAGCTCGATCATACCGACGACGAGTCGATCGGCGTCTACGAAGACGGAAGAGCGCCGGACGAGCCGATCGAACTGGTCACCGGCGGGGGCGACGCCGTTCCCGACGGGCATGTGAAGGTCTGCAGCGGCACAGTGTGGATCCTGGGGCAACTCCAGGAGGTCACGGCGGTCAGGAAGGAATAAGCCCGACCGCCCGGGGCGATTATGCCGATCGCGGCGCAAGCACCGGCGTACCGGCGACCGAGGACACTTCGGGGGCGGGTGGAACCGTCCCCACCCGTCTGGTTTCGGTCGCACCCATGACACCGCGCGCGGCCGTTTCGAACCGTGTCGGAGCAGCCCGGAAAGGGGTAGCGCAATGAAGCCGAGCGCAGGGCAAGCGGCGCCAGGACAGGTTTTCGGCATCGTCTCCGGAAGGACCGGCCGATGAACGGCCCCCAGCCCGAAGTTCCGCCCACGATTCCGCCCGCGATTCCGCCCGCGGTCCCGCCTGTGACCTCGCCTCCGGCGGTCGACCTCTCCCGCCTAGTCCGGGAATGGAGCGCCGGCATCCGCATCATCCATATCGCCCATACCCGGGCCGCGGCCGATTATGCGCGGTGGGAGAGGCTGCTCGGCCTCAGCGTGGCGGTCATCACCGCGGTCACCGGCAGCACCGTTTTCGCCAACGCCAAAAGCGGCGAAGAATATCTGCTGCTCGCCGCCGGCGCCTTCACCGTCGCCGCGGCCGTGCTGGCTGCCGCCCATACCTTCCTGAATTTCGGCGCCCTCGCCGCCCAGCATGCCTCCGCCGCCCGGGAATATGGGGTTTTGCGCAAAGCGTTCGAAGCCACTCTGGCCTGCCCCAAGGGCGACGATCTTTGCGCGATCCTGGAGACCGTGCGCACCCGCTGGGGCGAGATCGAAGCCAAATATCCGTTCGTCTCGCAGACACGATACGCCCAGGCGCAGCAGGTCGTCGCCGGTTCCGCGGAGCGACGTCGCCGGGAAGCGGCGGCGGCCGCCGGGGAAATCTGATTCCGGCGAGGGAAGCGCTATTGTGTCCCCCGGATCAGCGGCGCGTTCGAGGCGCCGGGATTGCGTGCGAACGGCCGGCCCGCCACCCTGCGCCTCGGGATTGATCGACCTTCCGGGCGGGTCCAGACTGGCGGGCAACCAGGGAGGGGATCATGGGCGAGGTAAATGGAGAGGCCAAGGTCCCGCTGCTGTCGAGGCTGGATGCTTTCCAGAAATGGGTGGCGCTCGGCGGCGCGCTGATCACGGCCTGGGGCGCCTATGTGACGATCCAGACGACCCGGAACGCCAACGACCTGCGCCAGATCGAAACCCGGCTGACGACCCTCAAGGAGGAACGGCTCTGGGCCAAGGAACTCTATTCGCAATTCGACGCGATCGTCTCGATCAAGGCCGACGAGCAGGCGCGGATCGACCGCCTCGCCGGGTTGCTGGCGCTCACCGAGCTTACCGACCAGAGCGACCTCAAGGCGCAGTGGGCGCTTCTGATCAAGCAGCAGGCGGGCCGCTACGCCGCCGCACTGTCGGCCCAGGCCTCGCCGGGCAATGCGGCGGTCGCCGAGCAGCTTCAGCAATATCGCCAGCTCCAGCAGGACGCGACGGCGACCGTCCGCCAGGCCAAGCCCTCCTGGTCGAATTACGACTTCGACATCTTCTGGTGCCCGGGGCCGGCCAACCAGGCGGCGGCGCAGGCGATCGTCCGCCTCGCCGGCGAGGATCCCGACGCCAAGGGAAGCTGGCGACTGAAAGCGCTTCGGGGCGATGAGCCCATCATCGGCAACAAGCGTCCGCTGTCCATCGTCTGGGACCATGACGACGAGCTGCCTTACGCGCAGGCGCTCGAAAGGCGCCTCAAGGCCCTCGACCTGCCGCAATTGCGCGGAACGGATCTGCGGCTGCTTCGCGCCTCGCCGAAGGAGACTCGGTGGTACCTCAGCGTTTTCGTTTGCCGCTGACGGGAGTTGGGGCGCGAGGCCGTATATAGGCTGCTCCGGTTCCGGCCTTCGAGTCAGGCGAGTCGGAACCGCTCGAGGAGCTGGTACAGGCCGGAGTCGATCCGGCGGGCGCGGTTGGAGCGGTCGTTGCCGGAGGTGTGGATTCCGACGACCACGCGCTGGGCGCCGAACAGGGCGAAGATCGGGGCGCCGCTCATCCCTCCGACGGTATCGAAGGTGTAGCGCAGGAACCTGGAGTCGACGTCGTCCAGCCGGCCGCCGTTATAATGCTGGGTGCGCGGCAGGCGGTCGACGGGATAGCCGGTGACGTTGAGCAGCAGACGGTTCAGCTGGCGATTCTCGTAGGCGGCGTAACCGAACCAGCCCAGCCGCCGGCCGACACTGGCATCGGCCAGCAGCAGAACTCCGAAATCGAAGGCCGAATCGGCGTTGCCGGCAAGCCAGGCCGGATCGCAATAGGTCGTGACCGCGCGATAGCTGCCGAACGGCGCGATGCTTCCGTCATAGCCGGGCGAGACGAGGATTTCCGTGGCGTGACCGTGACGCGGATCGAAAATATTGTGGCCCGCGGTTCCAAGCGCCCGTTCGCCCATGAACCAGGCGGTGCCGGTCGCCCGGCTGCCGTCTTCGTAGGTGATCGACAGCAAGGCGACGCTTCGCCAGGGAAGCGCGGTGGTGTCGGCGATGGCGACCAGATTGTCCCGGCCGATGACGTTTTCGAAGCGATAGCCGTCCGCTCCGGCCGCGCCCGGAGGCGATGGCGCCGCGAGCGGGAAAAGGCCGCTGTTGCGGGCGCGCAAGGTGTCGAAGCCCGCCACCTTTTCCAGCGAGCCGCCGCCATTGGTTTCGGTCATCCGCCCCAAAGAGAGCCGCTCGGACGGAAGGACGCCCTCGTCCCGGGCGTCCTGCGCGAGCGGCGAGGGCGGCGCCTCTTCCTCGGAATCCAGATTTCGAAGCCCCGCCGCGAGATCGTCTTCCCGGAAGCGCGAATCCGCCGACCTTGCCCGCCGCTCGTCCTTCTCCTTGCCCATCGCCATTCTCCCGGGAGCGCTCAAAGGGTCTTCATATATTCCACCAGAACCCTTCGCTGCTCCGCAGTGAAGCCGGCATTGCCGTAATCGTGCCCGGCATTGGAGCTGCCGTGATCCCGGATGTCGACCCAGGAGCCGTGGCCCCGCGGATCGTCCCGGTAACCGACATTGACCACGTCGAACTGGCGGTTGCCGACCCAGAATCGGTCGTCCCGCTGCCCGGGCGGGAGGAGTATCTCATGGAGCGACTTGACCGATCCGTTATGGAGATAAGGCGCGGTCGCCCAGACCCCGTTCAGCGGCCGGCCCTTATAGGCCAGGGTCCTGAGGGCCTTCGAGCCCGGCGCCGCCGAATCGGCGGCCGCGATGCAGTTCGCGAGCCGCTGCGGCTCCAGCACCGGCTGGTCGCGGGGCGGCTGCGGCTCGATGGCGCTCTCGGGCTCGAACAGCTCGACCTTCTTGGGAAAGCCGATCGCTTCGCGAAGCAGCAGCACCAGGATCCGGCCCTTCTTGGCCAGAAGCGAGCCGATCGCCTGATTCTCCAGGAAAGCGGCGGTCGCCGCGGTGGCGGGAAGCGGGTCTCCGGCGACGATCTGCGCCCTCGTTCCGGTCAGCAGCCCCGCCCGCGCCTGATAGGCGAAAGTGTTGCACGCCATCCACGGATCGGTGCCGACTCCGGCCGGGTCCCAGATCGGAGTCATCTGGGCGACGATCGGCGTGGTGAGGTCCGTTCGCTTCAGGGAGACGTGACAGCCGGCGCACGACTGCCGGAACAAGCGCTCGCCGTGCCTCACGTCCTCGGGCCTGGGCGTTCCGAAGGCGGCCGGCCATTTCGGGGACATCAAGGTGCTGAGCTGCTTCTCCATCGCCGCGAGATTGTCGACGTCGATGCTCGAACGATAGCCTTTCAGGACCCCGAGCCTGGACTGGCCGGCGAGCCGCCGCGCCTTGACGTCGGCGAACACGCCGATCACTTCGCTGGTGTTCCTGACCAGGGCGCCGGCATCGATGCTCCCCCTGCCGATCCTGATGTCCTTGTTGGGGACGAGCCCGTTCCATTGCACGAAATCGTGCTGATGGGTGTTCCAGATGAACGGATAGCTGACCGGGGCATTGGGCTCGCCGCGGATCGGCGCGGGATCCTCGTTGATCAGAGCCACCTTGTTGAGGATGTGCCCGACCGCGTCCAGCCGCCCATGGCCGTAGACGATGCCGGTGCGGTTGTAGGATTCGACGTCGTCCTGATGGCGCAACAGGGCGGTCAGGGCCTGTTTGAGCGCGCTCCGGTCGGCCTGGACCCTCGAATCGTCCGTTTCCCTCGGCCGGCGCGGCGCGACGATCCGGGCGGCGAAGCGGTCCCATTTGGCGGGATCCTCCAGAGTTTTGCGAAGGGCTTCGCGAAGCGTGTCGGTGAAGCCCTGGAAATCGGCCAGAGTGGCGCCCCCGTCGATCCGGATGGACCGGCCTTCATGGACGATATCGGTGGTGTGGCAGGCGGCGCAATTGAGTCCGATCCAAGGCTCCCGGTCGGTCTGCCCCTGGAACCAGCGCAGCCGGGTGACGCTGAGATTCTCGTCCTTCTGGCAATCGCGCGCGAAGCCGATCGGAAGCCAGCGCTCGTCGCCCGGGGCCGCCGCGCATCTGCGGCCGCCGAGCGCCGCCGGGGCCGGCTGATCGTCGAACACATAACCGAACCGGTCGAAAAAGGCCCGGTCCATGAACAGTGTGGAAGAGGCGGGCTCCTCGAGCGCGGCCAGCCATTTTTCCGGGATCAGCCGCGAGCCCTGCGACCCGCGATACCACCGATATTGCTCCGTCCTCGACCAGTTCTGGCCTTCGGGCTCCGCCGCCGCCACGGGGGCGGGCGCGGCCGAAGCGGCGAGGTGCCCGCACGCGCCCAGCGCCAGCACGGCCGACGCGGCGATAAGGGCGCTTGCGCCCAGGCGATTGCCGGTTTCCCAAGTCACGTGAGCTTCTCCCCTAAAGCCGGTACGCAACAATTGCAGAAATGATATTCCTGTTCGTATAGAAGAACAAGTCTTCTACTTTGGAGTTGATGTAGTCTACTTTGGGCTATTATCTCAGGTACTTGACGGAATATGGTGGAGAATCGGGCGCGAGGTCCGATTTCATTTTCCGGCGCTTCGCCAATGGTCGCCACGTCCTTCTCCCCGGCCGATGGCGGAGACTTTAGATCAGGACAGGCGGATCTGAATGTGACGTCTGTCACGGCCGACTTGAAAATTGTTGGATATTGGCCCGCCTGAACCCTTTATGTTCTTCCCGATCGAAGCAACTCGGGGAGCGTAGAGGTGAAGGAGATCAGCGCAGATTTCGCCGGAGGCGCCGGCGCGGCGATGGACGGGTGCGGCTTGGGCCGCCGGGCGCTGCTCGCCCTCTGCGGGCTGCTGCTCGCCGCGGGCTGCGCCACCCCCCGGGCGCCCTACGCGCCGGAGACGTCGTTCACAGCGCGATCGGATCTCGCGGCCCTGAAGTCGAAATTCGCGAGCGCGACGTCGATTTCCGATTATTATTCCCGGCCGGAGACCCGCGAGCGGCGCAACGCCTTCATCGCCGGGCGGCTGGTGCTCTACGACCTCGCTTTCGTCGACTGGGTGTCCCGGTTCCGGTTCGGCCGGGCCGCCGAAGCGACCGTCCTGGACACCGCCACGCTCGGAGTCGACCAGGCGATCACCCTGTTCGGCGGCGCGAGGACCAAGGCGGTGCTCGGAGCGATCGGCGCCGCGATCACCGGAACGCGATCGTCCTACGAGAAGAATTTCTTCGACGAGGCTTCGGCCGGGGCGATGGCCGCCCAGATGAACGCGGAGCGCAGGGCGGCCCTGATCCCGATCATGGCCGGGACCCGGGCGGGAATCGACGAATATCCGATGATGGCGGCGCTCATCGACCTCAGCCTTTATCAGCAGGCCGGAACGATCGACGGGGCGCTGGCGGGCATTCATCGGGACGCCGGGGTCAAGGAGGCCGCGGCCCTCGCCCGGCTGGAGCGTTACCGGGCGGTCGCCTACGCCGCCGACAATTCGTCCGACCGGCTGCTCGACTATGTCTATCCCGGGATGAAGTCGGTCGATCCGGACGGGATCGTCCGGGATTCGGCCGGGAATCCGGTCGAGAAGGATGTGGCGCGGGTCGCCGCCGTCGAAGCCGAGCTCGGGAAACTGGCTCTGGACGGTCTGGCGATCGGGACCCTTCTGACCAGCGGCGACCTCGCTTCGGTCCGGGCGAAGATCGTCCAGAACCTGCGAATTCCCTAGGAGGCATGGATGTCGAAGAAACCGTGCGGGACGTGGATCGTCACCGACATACCGGAGGACAGGGTCGGCAACGTCATGGCCGCCTATCGGTCCCAGGACCCGCTCAGCCGTCGAGAAGGAAAAGCAGCCCGACGGGAAATGGAAGGTCACGGCGGTCTTTGCGGACTGCCCGGCGGGCCAGCCGAACAGCCGGGAGCGAAGCCATTCGGGCGAGTGATCTTCCGCGATAGCGGGATTCCAACCTTACTGCGTTGTGCCTTCGCGCCTTCGTGCCTTCTCTTGAAATCGGCAACCGAGGTGGCAGTCAGGCGATGGAGCCCGACCGTGTGCAAGGCCAACCGCCGTGCTTCCGGCGCTTTCCTCACAACGCGTGCCTGGTTTTTTGAGAGAAGGCACGAAGGCACAACGTAGAAGAGGAATTGGATTGCCGCTTCGCGGAATTGGAAGCCAATCAGACCGCCTGCCCCGCCGCAACTCCGCTCGCCCTGGCCCATTGGAAATTGTAGCCGCCGAGCCATCCGGTGACGTCGACCGCCTCGCCGATCGCGTTGGCGGATGCAGAGCCGGATCGACGCCAGCGGGCCGCGGGCGTAACATGGGGGACGTTGAAGCCGCGTGCCGATGCAAGGCTCGCCGACGATGAAGCGACTAGCGGCAATGACGGCCGTGCGCGAACTCGCGAGAGGCGGGGCCGGCCCGCATTGTGGAGAGTGGGGCATGTTCAAATTCCTGGACGAGACCGTGCGGGGGCTCATTCAATTCGCCTTCGACCTGCTGAGCTCGACATTGGCCCTGCTTATCCATCCCTTCACCGGCGCCACCCGCCTTTATCGGGCGAGCCGGAGCGTCGACCAGCAGCAGACCAGCTCGATAACTTACCTCACCCTGTCGCTGCTGGCGCCGATGGCGGTGGTTCCCGGGCTGTTCACCGGCCCGCAGTCTCACACGGCCGTGCACAAGTTCGGCCTCGGCGAGGTGACCGGCTTCCTAATGACCGGTTCGCCACCGAAGGGCTTTGCGCCCTATCTCAGCGGCGCGATCGCCGGGGCCGTCGTCTCGACCGCCGTATTCCGTTCGCTGGCCCGGCTGCGATCCCTTACCGGCCGCCGCCGCGATCGCTTCATTATGACGATGGAATATCAGAGCGCTTTCTTCATCCTCGCGACGACGGCATGGCTGCCATTCGTCCTGCGCCGGCTCACGACGACCGGCGAGCAAGCCGCCCTCGCCGCGGCCGGCCTGTTCCTCGCCATCCAGCTGCAAGCGTTCATGGTCCAGTTCTGGGCCGGATTGTGGAGGACGGCCACGCCCTACCAAGCGGCGCGGCTCACCTACGGGTCGTGGCGGCGGCTGCTGCGCGGCGACGTCGCCGGGTGGAACCGCGACCGTCAGCTCGCGAAGCAACGGGCGCTCGGCTACCGCCGCGGCGACCGCGTCGCCTTGGACGGCCGATGGATGCTGCGCGCCGCGCTGGCCTCGGTCGCCATCCTCATTCCAGCCGCCCTTGCTGGCAGCGCAATCCTGGTCGGAGATCTCGTCTCGGAGGAGCTTCTAGCGCAGGAATGAAGTGGGGCGGCGCGGCGTTCATCGGCGGCGGCGCGCTCTACACCGCTGCCCCCGCCGCCACTCCGCTCGCCCAGGCCCATTGGAAATTATAGCCGCCGAGCCAGCCGGTGACGTCGACCGCTTCGCCGATCGCGTAGAGGCCGGGGACTTTCGCCGCTTCCATCGTCTTCGGAGGAGAGCCCGGCGGTGGCGATTCCGCCGACGGTGACCTCGGCCTTGGCGAAGCCTTCGGTGCCGTTCGGCGCGAAGCGCCATTGGGCGAGGCGGCGCTCGGCCTCTTCCAGCTTGCGGTCGGGCAGGTTGGCGAGCTCGCCCGCAAGGGCGAGGCGTTCCGCCAGGGTCTCCGCGAGGCGTTCCGGCAGTCGGCGGGTCAGGGCCGTCTTCAATCCTGCCCGGGGCGTGGCCCGCTTCGCTTCGCGAAGCCAGCCGGGCCCGGCCTCGGGCAGGAAATCCACCTCGATCGGCTCGCCGGGGCGCCAGTAGCTCGACGCCTGGAGAATGGCCGGGCCGGAGAGGCCGCGATGGGTGAACAGGGCGGCTTCGCGGAACGCCGCCTTGCCGGCGCTCGCCACGACCTCGGTCGAGACTCCGGACAAAGCGTGGAACAAAGCGTCCTCGCGGCTCAGGGTCAGCGGCACCAGCGCCGGGCGCGGCTCGACCACCTTGAGGCCGAAGCGGCGGGCAAGGTCGTAGGCGAAGCCGGTGGCGCCGAGCTTGGGGATGGACGGGCCCCCGGTGGCGACGACGAGGGCCGGCGAGTCGATCAGTCGGGCTCCGAAGGCGATCCGGAATCGGCCGTCGGAATGAGCGATGTCGCGGACGGGATGGCCGAGGGCGAGCTCCACCCCGCCAGCCGCGCATTCTTCGAGAAGCATCGCCACGATCTGGCGGGCGGAGCCGTCGCAGAAGAGCTGGCCGAGGGTCTTTTCGTGCCAGGCGATGCGGTGACGCCCGACCAGGTCGAGGAAGTCCGCGGGTGAGTAGCGGGCGAGGGCGGAGACGGCGAAATGGGGGTTGGCGGAGAGGAAGCGGTCGGGCGCGGCGTGGAGGTTGGTGAAGTTGCAGCGGCCGCCGCCCGAGATCAGGATCTTCTTCCCCGGTGCCTCGGCGTGATCGAGGAGCAGGACCCGCCGGCCGCGCGCGCCGGCGACGGCGGCGCACATCATCCCCGCCCCGCCCGCGCCGAGGATTATCGCGTCGAAGCTTTCCGGTTTCACGCCGCGGAGCCTTAAAGGCCCGACGCGGCGGCGCCTAGGGTCCGTACTCAATACCGGCAACGGTCATGACGGGTCGGAGAGGCGGTCAGGGCCAGGAGCGAGCGAGGGAGCGATGCTCGACGCATCGAGACCGACGAGCGACGAAGCCATGGCCGCCTCTCCGACCCGCCGCTTCGCGGTCGCCCTGACCATTGCCGGTATTGAGTACGGCCCCTAGCCCGGGCCTCCGAGCAAGGCCAGCCAGCCGACCAGCACCGCCCAGTGCAGAACCACCGCCGGCCAGATCGAGCGGGTGGCGAGGACGAGGCGGGCGCAGGCGAAGCCGAGCGCGAAGACGGCGGCCAGGAACCAGAGGTTGAGACCGAGGCCGGCACAATCGGGGCAGCGCTCGCCCAGCGTCCAGCGGCAGAGCAGCACCAGCAACGGGTTGAAGAGGGTGAAGAGGACGGCCGAGAGCGCGGTGGGGCCGAGGGCGCTGACGCCGTCGGACGGGGGCTTGAGGAGGATCGCGCGGAAGACCAATTCCTCGACCAGGACCGGGACGAAGAAGGCGGCCAGGGCGAGGAGGGCGAGCCTGGGCGACAGGTCCGGGTCCCAGCCGATGAGGCCGCCGAGCCAGCCGAGCAAAGCCAGCAACGGGAGCAGCCAGAGCGCCGTCCTGGCGAGGCTGGCCCAGCCCGCGCCATCGGGCCAGGTCGAGAAGAGCCGTATGAGACGGGCGAACGCGCCCTCCGAACGGTAAGGCGGAGTCGGAATGACCGGAGGGGCCGGTCCTTCGGTCGTATCGATGGTGAACGTCGCCGGCAGGTTGACCGGACGATAGCCCGCCACTTCGGCGATCCGGGCGACGGCGGAGCTGTGAACGGCGAACGGCTCGTCCGACGGCACGCCCTTCCACGGCCGGTTGGGGATCGGCCGAGGCTCGGCCCAGGGTATGTAAAGGCCGAGGAAGCTTCGCCGGCCCGGCCATTCCTTGAGTCGGGCGCTCTTGGGCAGAGGCTCGAACAGCCACCAGGCGCCGGTGAGCGACTGGTGAAGCTCGCCTTTCGGATCGGGCGCGACATAGGGATATTTGGGGTCGCCGTCGGACGGACGCTGGCCGCGGGCGAGCCAGTCGACCAGCCGCCGGTCGAAGCGAAGCGCCTCGCCTTCGGGAAGGTCCTGCGCCTGGGCGATCATCCAGAGCAGGGGATATTTGGAGAGCGCGCTCTTTGGCTCCGGATAGCCGCCGCCGACGTCGGAATGAACCCCGGCGAACCACGTCTGCTTCGTGCGCACCCGCTTCGTCTCGGGATCGGGGACCGACCCCGCTTCGTCCTTCCAGTGATTAAGCCGGAACAGGCGGCGCCTTTCGTCCATCGCGATGGCGTGGCGGAACGTCTCGACGCTGGGATTGGTCCGGGTGAATGGGAGGGTCTGGAGCGACGGCAGATAGAAACGGTCGGGACGGGGCACGATCACCGAGGAGACGGTGTCCCAAACTCCGACGAGTCGGATCCGCGGACGGCGGGCGCCGGCGATCCTTCCGAAGTTGAAGCCGATCTCGAGGTCGCCCGAATCGGCCGAGCTTTTGTAGGCGACGAGCGCGTAGCCGCACAGATTGAGCTGCTCGGGCCGGAGCAGGCCGCACATGTGGATGAAACCGGCGACGACCCGGGCGGTATAGGCGCCCCGGCTGAAGCCGTGGAGATAGATGCAATCCCCCTCGCGCCAGTTGCGGCAGAGCCAGGCGTAAGCGTCGAGGACGTTGTCGTCGAGGCCGTAGCCCAGGGCGAGGCCGATCACTTCCTTGAATTTGAGCTTGAGCTGGCTCCACCAGCCCGGAGTGCCGATCGTTCCGACTCCGGGATCGTAATAGACGAGCTGGTCTTCGTCCTGCTCGAGGCAGCGGTAGAATTTGAGAACGTTCGACAGGTTGGCGCCGATCTGGTTGCCGGTACCGTCGAGCAGGACGACGAGCTTTCTGGCCATGGCGCGAGCCCCCTTTCGCGAAGCACCAGCATCACATGGCCGGGGGTAGAATGTCGAGAGGCGGCGCAACCATGAAGGCTCAGAGCCGTTACGGCTTCGCAACATGGAAGGAGCGCGTTCATGACTCTGGGTACCATCCTCCTCATCATCCTGATCCTGCTGCTGGTCGGCGCCCTGCCGAGCTGGGGCTATAGCCGCGGCTGGGGCTACGGTCCGTCGGGCATATTGGGGCTCGTTCTTATCGTCGTCCTGATCCTGTTCCTGATGGGCCGGATCTAAGCCTCTGAAAGGGCGGCCGTTCATCGAACGGTCAGGAAGCGGGCGGCAAATTTCGGGCGAGCCGGCGGCGTGCGCAAGCGCCTCCCGGCTCGCCTGCGTCCCCCTGTTCCAAGGAGCTTGCCATGTTCAAGCAAATCGCCCTCGCCGCCGCAGCCTGCGCGACCGCGCTCGTCGCTTTTCCCGCGGATGCCGACGCCCGCCACCGCCAGCACCGCAGCCGGGTCGTCGTCCATGTCGGCTACGCGCCGACTTATTATGGCGGTTCTTACGATCCTTATTACGATCCCTATTATGCGCGCCGCTACCCCGTCCGCCGCTACAGCCGCGGCCATTACGGACGCGGCTACGACAATCTTTATTACGGCCGCCGCCACTATCGGGGCCGCTATGACGATTGCGGACGGCGCGGCAGCGGCACGGCCGGCGCCATCGTCGGCGGGGCGGTAGGCGCCCTTCTGGGCCGAGAGGTCGGCCGAGGCGGCCGCCAGGGCTATTATCGCTACCGGCGCGGCGGCGGCGGCACCACCGGAGCGATCGTCGGCGGCGCCGCCGGCGCCCTGGTCGGCCGCGAAATCGCGCGCAGCTGCTGATTAAAAGGGGACAGGTACCGGTACCTGTCCCCCTTTTACCGTTTCTTGAAAGGGGACAGGTACCGGTACCTGTCCCCTTTTACTGTTTCGCCCGTTCCGCCTCGGCGGCGAGGAAGCCGGGCTCGCGCTCGGGCACCATCCAGCGGCTTTCCCAGATCTCGACGCTCTCGAAGATGCCCGGGTTGAAATAGGGATCGTCCGCCAGATAGGAATCGAGCGCGGCGCGGTCGGGGACGTCGAAGACGAACAGGCTTCCGACCATCCGGCCTTCGTCGAGCAATGGCCCGGCATAGACGATCCTGGCCTGGTGGCCCTCGACGTAGCGCAGATGATCGGAACGGTGGCAGGCGCGCGCCTCCCCGCCCGGCTTGTCGCGGCCCAGGACGACGAAGTTCATCGGCGGCTCCTCATCCGAACGGCGCCCAGTCGGTGGGCTCGACATGCTCGACCCTGTTGTTCTTCTGCCGGAACTGGGCGAGCGTCTGGTACATGCGCTTGCGCGCCCGGCTCTGGTTGCCGAGCGGCCGGTGCTCGGGCAGGCAGTGCCAGGGGTTGAACGACAGGTTGCGGGCGAAAGCGAGCTGCTCGGGCGAATCGAAGCGCTGGCGCGGGATTCGAAGCGTCGCCACCGGGATCCGCGGCGACAGCCTCGTCGGCCACAGCACCGACGCATTCTCGATCGGCATCCGGTGGCTGTCGGTCTGAAGCTGCACCGTCATCTCGAGCTCGACGTCGGTCTCGAGCAGGGTCTTGACCATATTGTCGCGCAGATAATTGTCGGGCGGCCGCAGCGGCACGCGCGGGATCTTCTCGTGCACTTTCGACTTGCCGAAAAAGGCATATTGCATCGCCTGCCCCTCGCCGAGGAGATAGGGCACGCAGCTGTAATAATTGTGGCCGAGCGGGTTGTACTGGGTCTCGTTCCACAGCGCCTGCATCAGGAAGTCGCGAATGTGGTGCTTCCTGGGATTGAGGAAATACCAGATGGGCAGCTCGCGCTTGCTCCACAGCTGGAGGTCGGCATTGGCGCTGACGTCGGGGGTCGGGAAGGTCGGGACGCAGATGGCGAGGAAGTCCTGGGTCCCGGTCTCGTCATCCATCAGCTTGGGCCCTTCCACCCCCATCACCTTGAGTCCGAGGCTGACGAAGCCGACATCGTCGATGTCCGGCTCGACATGCGGGCCGGGATTGGAGAAGCGCGCCCACGCCTTGTAGCGCCCGGGCCTGGCGAAGATGCCGTGCCTCAGCCTTTCCGGCAGATCGTCGTGGACGATGAACTCGGCGCGGACGACGCCGTGGGTCTTGGTGTTGCCGGCCCGCTCCATCTTCTCCGGCGGGAAATCCTGGACGAGATGGTCGCGCATCGTGTCGATCATCGCCTGGACGTCGCGCTCCTCGTTCGGCTGGATCGTCTCCTGGGCCAAAGCCAGCTTCTCGTCCTTGCGCGACAGGTTGATCGCCCATTGCAGAACGGCGGCCGAGGCGTTTCGGAAGAGCGTGTTCCAGGCCCGGCGGAAGAAAGGCTCGAAGCGCCGTTCGAGGAGCAGCCCCCGGGTCAGAAGCTCGTGCAGCCAGAGCAGTCTCATGCGGCTTCCTCCATCGCTTGCGGAGCGAGAATTGAGTCCTCGAGGATCATGTCGGCGGCCTTCTCGGCGGCCATGTAGATGGCGCTGACGATGAAATAGCCGGGAATGCGCGGGAAGACGGAGGCGTCGACCACCCTCAGCCGCGGCACTCCGTATACCCGAAGCCGGCCGTCGAGCACTCCGCCCTGGTCGCGCCGGCCCATCGGGCAGGTGCAGGAGGCATGGTGGCCCCAGGCATTGTCTCGCACCCATTGCTCGAGCGCCTCGCCCTGAACGTCGCCGCCGGGGCAGATCTCCTCGGTGACGAGGTTGCAGTCGAGCAGCGGCGCGGCGGCCTCGCGGACCATATCGACCGCGGCCGCGACCGCCTTGACGTCGCCGCCGCCGGGATCGCATTTGAAAGAGTTGAATTCGATCCGCGGCGGATCGCGCGGGTCGCCGGACGCCAGCGTGACCCGGCCTTCGCAATTGGCCGTCCGGGCCTTGAGGATCGCCCAGCTCAGAACGTCCTTCTGCTCGCGCAAGCGCCTTCGAGTAACCGGGATAATAGCCCTGGAAGGCGCCGAGCAGGGCCATGATGAAGAGATCGGCATCGCCCGCGCAGCCGGGCGAGTTGCGCTTCATCGCCAGCGCCGCCCCGTTCGAAATGTACATGCCCTGGCGCTTCGTCTCCCACAGCTTTCCAAGCCGATCGTCGGGCGAGAAATCGGCGCCCTCCATCGATTTCCACGGTAAGGCGAGGCGGTAGAGGACGCAGACCTCGTAGCGGTCCTGGAGATTGCGGCCGACGGGCAATATTCTCCCGGGGCGCGATGCCATGCTCCTTGAGCTGATCCCTGGGACCGATCCCGGAGAGCATCAGCAATTGCGGCGTGTTGAACGCTCCGGCGGCGAGGATCACTTCACGGCGGGCACGGATCGAGACGGGCGCCCCGCTTTCCCCCGCCTCGCCGCTCAGCGGGCTGGCGCGATAGAGGTGCCGCCCCTTGCGATACTCGACTCCCGCCGCGCCGCCGTCGGGGGCGAACAATATTCGGGTGACGAGAGCGTCGAGCTCGATCCGGAGCCGGCCGCCGACCTTTTCCCTCACCTCGTGCAATCGCTCCCGAGTGCCGGAGCGGCAATGATCGTGAGTGGCGAGCGGCGCGTAGCACAGGCCCGCCTTGCCGTTCATCGACCGGTCGTTGGGATCGAGCTTGCCGCGAAGCAGTCGTTTCAGCGCGGCCCAGGGCCCGGAAATGCCCTCGCTCGCCGCAAGGGCCCCTTTTTCCAGCATCTCGCGCATGGGCGCGTCCGAAAAGGCCTCGGCCGGCATCGCCCGCTCGACCGGAAGCCAGCCGTCCCAGCCGTGGCCGGTGCCGTCCCGGCCGACGAGCGCGAGCAGCCGGCGCAGGGGGCGGTGGCGGCATTGCTCGACCTTGCGCTGATAGTCGGCCATCGCCCCGGGACCCCAGCCTTCGTCGCCGGTCACGGCCGCGACGCCCTCCCAGTCCGAATCCTGCGGAGTCATGAAGATCATCGCATTATGGGCCGTGCAGCCGCCCAGAGTCCCGGCGCGGGGATAGAAGATTCCTTTCTCCCGGCGCTTCCAGTCGCGCTTCGCCTCGGCCGGATCGGCATAATGCTCGACCCAATAGTCCCAGGCCATGGCGGGATTTTCGGACGCCATCGGGTGGAAAGCGGGAATCCGGTAGTCGCCTGGAAAGCCTTCGGCCTGGTCGGCGACCGGATCGCCGCCCGCTTCGAGCAGGACGACGTCCATCCCCGCCTCCGCCAGGCGCGCCGCGACGGTGCCGCCCCCCGCTCCGGATCCGACGACGATATAGTCGCAGTCGAATCCGTCCTCCATCAGAGCGTCTTGAGGAAGGCGATCAGGGCTTCCTTGTCGGAGTCGCCGAGCGGAGTTCTCGTTGCCGATCCACCATTGCTCGTCCTCGGTCAGCCCGGCGCGGTTCACGAACTGCGCGGTTCCGAAATAATGGCCGCGGTTGACGACGAAGTCGCGGCACTTGCTGAGCGTGCGCAAATCCTGGCGAAGCGGAGCGAAGCGAAGCAGAGTCTCCCTGTCATCGGCCGGCGGACGCTGGCGGATGTCGCGAAGCGCGCTCACCAGATGGACTCCGAAGTTGAGCACGCGCTCGATCTGCTGGCCCTTATCCTCGCCCTCCTCCTCGGCGCGAAGCCTCAAATTGGTGAGTGCGCCGATCGGCATGCCCTTGGGGATCGGCCCGATCGTCAGATTGCCTTCGCGGTCGAAGCGCTCCTTGCCGAGCTTGCGCTGGAACACCTCTTTGCCGATCGGACCCATCGTGGGCAGGAAGCTGGCCGGGATGAAGAGGTCGCTGGAAGCGTCCGTGCGGTCGATCATGCCGCCGAGGCGGTTGCCGAACACGGAATCCATCTCGCGCCGCTCCGGCCAGAGCATCTGGCGGATGGAGGCGTCGAACGAGGCCATCCGGCCGGCGATGGAGGGATCCGGGTTGAACGGTCCGACCCGGTTGTTGAGCAGGTAGGGCGCGGTCGACCAGAGCGAGATCAGGGTCGGCGGACGGGTGTAGCCGCGCCCGCCGCCCGGCAGCCGGTATTGGCGGCGCTCGCCATTATAGGGATCGTTGTAGCTCGACCAGCCGACGGCCTGCAGGTTCTTGTACGAATCCGACGTGAAATTGTCCCAGATGTTGCCGCGGATGCCGTTGGTGGCGAGCGGGCTGCACAAATTGGTGCGAAGCAGAGTCACCGGGATCCGAGCGTCGGTGGAAAGGTAATTGCTGGCGAGGAAATCGGGCTTCGCGACTTCCGAGCGCATCGCCTGCTTGAAGCCTGGGGTCTGGGTCCAGCGCCACCAGGCCTTGAAGCGGTCGAGATAGCTCGGCCCGGCGCTGGCGGCGAGGCTCGCGCTCTGCGGCGGCTTGGGTCCCTTGCTCGAATGGCAGCGCGCGCAAGTCTCGGCGAAGACCTCCTTGCCGCGGGTGAGCTGGGCGGCCGGAGCGTTGACGTAGCTCGCGCCTCCGGGGATGGCGGCGAGCCGATCCGGCCTCGCCGCCTTGAGGAAGAAGAGCGCCATGGCCGGCGTCCCCTTCTCGGTGGCGCGCCAGTAAGGCGAGGCGGAGCGAGCGTCGGCGATCGCGATCGGGCTCACCGTCTTGCCGCCGATGACGGGGTTGAAATGCCTCATCCATTCTTCGCTGTAGAGGCCGATGTTGAGATAGACCCGGTTGAGGGCGCCGAGCATTCCGACCGAGTCCGAGCCGTCCTTGAGGACGTGGGGAGTGAACGACTGGGGCTTGTGGAAGAGGCGGGTGAGGCTCGCCTCCTTGGTGACGTCGTTGAACTGGACGTTGTCGAGCCCGCCGCCGGCCAGGGTCTCCTCGCCGATATGCGACGCCATCTCGAGCCGCGCGGGCACGTCGTACAGCGCGTTCATCGTCCGCGGATTGTTGATGTTGTCGGTGGAGACCAGGGAGGTGTCCATGGTCCCCGGCTTGAACGTCTTCAGCCACTGGTAGAGGAAGCTGTTCGGCGCCTTCTCCCAATTCCAATAGAAGACCCGGTCCATCCACAGATATTGGGCGCCGACGGACGAGCTGAGGTTGGCCCATTCGGGCGCGTTCGGATCCTTTGGCGGATTGGAGGGGCTCGGTCCGACGTGGCAGAAGCCGCAGGACATTCCGACCCGGTAGGGGCGGACCAGGGCCTTGTCGTTGTAGAAGGCCGGATCGGAATAATATCTCGAGCCGTCGCCCCAATGCTTCGCCGCTTTCTCGTCGAACTTGGGATTGGGGAAGAGCCGGAGACCGACGATTCCGGTCGGATAGCCGTAGAGCGAACCGACCGGAAGCGTCCTGCCGTCGGCGAAGCGGGTGCCGCGGGCGCCTTGCCTGACTCCCGGGAAGCGCTTCTCGTCCTCGAACGGATCCGCGGCGCAGCCGGGTTTGCGCTCGTCGAGCCAGAGCCCGAAGAAACGGTTGGGATCGCGGCGAGTCGGCGCCTGGAAGCAAGGCTCGTTGACGATTCCGAGCTGCTGCCAGCGGTGCGGCCGGGCGTTGAGGCTGGCGGGGTCCGGAGCGACGATCTTGAGCAGGTCGAAGGTCCCGAACGTCGGCTCGACCATATAATCCCAGAAGCGATCGTTGCCGCCCGTCCAAAGCAGCCACATGAGCCGGCCGTCCCGCTCGACCGGCTGGAGGTCGATGCCGCCGTCCATGTCGCGGAAATAGTCTTCGGCGGCGTTTTTGACGGTGGCGTGCGCCAGGTCCTTGTCGGCGACCTTGGCGATCGCCGCTTCGTCCTCGGCCGGACCGCGGTCGCCGCAGGCGGCCAGGGACACCGCCAGCGCCGCCAGTGAAGTCAGACGAACGGCAGAGAATTTGACGCCCACGGCCCCCTCCCATGCGCAACGAGTTGTCAGGAGCCCAGCGGTGAGCCCCACCTAACTCACGTAAGCTGGAAACATCCGCCAAGAATATGGGCCCGTCAAGCCAAGATCGGGCCGTAACCGGAACGTTCGCCATGACCTCGACAGCCGAGATTTGCTTACCGGCGACTTGCGGATCCCGCCTTCAGACCGCGACCAGCGGGCTCGGGAGTCCGGGAACGTCCACTTGGAATTCGAACAGGTCGCCGGCCTGCGGCTGACCCTCGATTTCCGCCGGCGACAGCGCTTGCCTGGCCGTGGTGGCGTAGACGGTGCGCAGGTCGTCGCCGCCGAAGGCGATCTTGGTGATGTTGGCGACCGGAAAGCGGACCCGGCCGACCAGCTCGCCGGCCGGCGAATAGCGGCGGGCCTCCCAGCCGGCGTAAAGGGCGATCCAGACGCAGCCTTCGCTGTCCACGGTCGGGCCGTCGGGATGTCCTTCGGCCGGATCGATCCTGGCGAACGGCCGGGACCGCCCCAGATTGCCATCCGCATCCACATCGGCCGAGTCGATCGTGCCCGCGCGGGTGTCGACGAAATAGAGGATTCGTCCGTCGGGCGACAAAGCCGGGCCGTTGGTGATCGCGATCCCCTCGAGGCCGGTTGGCACCACGATTCCGCGGTCGAAGCGGTAGAAAGCGCCGGTCTTCGCGGTCTCGCGATTGTCCATCGTCCCGAACCAGAGCCGGCCGGCGGGATCGACGACCCCGTCGTTGAGCCGGTTGTTCGGCCGCTCCGGCTCCAGCTCGGCGATCAGGGTGAAGCGGCCGGTCGCCTCGTCGAAGCGATGAAGCCCGCTCATCAGCCCGGCGACGAAGCCGCCGCGTTCCGCCGGGAGGACGAAGCCGACCTGCTCCGGCGCGAACCAGGTCCGGCGCTCGTCCGCCGCCGGATCGTAGCGGTGGATCCGGCGCTTCTTGATGTCGGTGAACCACAGCGCTTTGTCGCGCTCCACCCAGACCGGGCCCTCGCCGAGCTCGGCGGCGAGGCTCCAGACGCTCCTCGGTTCGGTGGCGGCCATCCGGCATGCTCCTGCCAGATGCTCGCTTCAGGTCAACCGCCGTTACGCCGAGCTGGGCATGAAGCGGCGCGGCGGCCTCGCGGGCTTTCATGATGGACTTTTGTTCGCTATTTGTTCTCCATGTCCGACCTCCCCACCGCCTATCCGTTGCGCGACCTGTTCGACGCGGCCGTCCGGGGGCGGGCGATCCGGCTGACCTGCTCGAAATGCGGGCACGGCTCGGTGGTCAGCAGCCATGCCTTGTGGTGGCTTTTCCAGAAGAAGGGATGGGTCGACACGCTTCGCGAGGTCCGCCGGCGCTGCCTTTGCATCATGTGCCTTCACCGGCACGGGCTTAAGGTGCGCGATCCCGAGCTCGATCTGGTCGACGACCCCCCGACCGACAACAGCCTGCCGATGCCGTCCGAGCTCGACTGGAAAAGGGAGGTCAGGCGGCGACGGTAGGGGATGGCGGGCCGACGAGGATTCGAGGATAATGGGCCGACCCCTCCTGTTGCGGAGCCTATCGATGTCGCTGGACGACGACCTGATCGAGACCCCGGACGGCCCGATGACCTGGGCGCAATGGAAGAAGCGCAACCCGATCCAGATCCCGTCGCGCCGAACCAAGGGCAAGAAGCTGCCGGTGAAGGTCAAGAGGTTCACCGGGGAGAAGTGAAGACTATTCGCCATTCCCGCGAATGCGGAATCCAGTCCGGATTCGTCGCTGGAGTCCCGCTTTCGCGGGAATGACGGGGAAGTCCTCGAACTCCCTGCGCTGAATGTCGATACCGCCGGCTTCGGCGATTTACGCGAGCGATCTTTCCGCCTCCGGAACCAAGCGCGCCGGCGTGGCATTGAGGCTCCCGAAAAGGATGGAGCTGCCATGGCCAGGTTCTTCAAAAACAACGGCCTGACGATCGCTCTCATGCTGCTCTTCCTGGCCAGCATCGTCGGCCAGTGGATTTCCGGCTGGATGGTCGAGAACGAAACCCTGGCCAGGCACGGCGAGGACACGCTTTCGCTCTCCGCTTATGCGGTGGATTCCGAATTCATCTCTTCGGTCTTCGAGAATTGGGAGAGCGAGTTCCTGCAAATGTCCGCTTACGTCGTCCTGACCGCGATGCTGATCCAGAAAGGCTCGGCGGAATTGCGCGACCCCGACGACCCGCCCCGCGACCGGAACCTGGAGACCCAGGCCCACAAGCCGGGCGCGCCGCGCCTATTGCGCGCCGGCCCGGCCGCGCGCTGGATCTACGCCCATTCGCTGGGCCTGGCGCTGTTCACCCTCTTCCTGGTGTCGTTCGCGATGCACTGGTGGAACAGCGCGGATTCGGCGGCCGCGGAGGCGCTCCGGCATGGCGAGACGCCGCTCGGCCACCTCGCCTATCTGGGCGATCCCCAGCTCTGGTTCGAGAGCTTCCAGAACTGGCAGAGCGAGTTCCTCTCGACCGCCGTCCTGGTCGTCCTCTCGATCTGGCTCAGGCAGCGCGAATCGCCCGAGTCGAAGGCGGTGGCGGCGCCCCACGAAGCGACGGGCGCCGCCTGATCCGACTCAGGGCATCCATTCCGGCATAGGCAGGGTCGGCTGCGGCACGCTCGCGGTGCCGACGAAGCCGCCGCCGGGAGCCTGGGTGGTGATGAACCAGTCGACACCGGCGCCGATCGGATCGTTGGCCCTGTCGTTGTCGAAATAGTTCTGCACGGCCACCGTGTCGGTCGGGGCGCCGAGATAATCGAGCAGCTCGACGGTCGTCGCGAAGCGCTGCCGCACCTGGAAGTCGTTGCCGAACATGCTGCTGGAGTTGTTGTCGTGCATGTCGAGGCGCAGGATTCCGGCATTTCCGCTTGAAGCGCCGGCGACGATTCGGATGCCGTCGATGCTGTTGATGTCGGTGAGAACCGCAATGTTGTCGAACATGGTGACGTTCATATTGTGGGCGGCGTTGGCGCTTCCGCTCATCTGGACGTTGATGCCGTTGCCGCCGACGCCCTGGATGTCGTTGCCGTCGATCCGAACGTTGGTGGTTCCGGCGCCGACCGAGAAGACCCGGATGCCGTCGCCGCCGGCCGTGGCCGAGGTGCTCGAGCTGTTATCGCCGATCGTGTTGTTGCTGATCGCGCCTTCCAGCACCGCGCCGGCGGGCACCGTGCTCGCCTGATTGATGTTGATCGAGTGCGAGACTCCGCCGTTGGTGCCGCGCAGGAAGGTGTCGTTGTCGTGGATATAGAAACGCACCGCGCCGGAGCCGGTCTGCGCGATGTTGATCGCGCTCGCGCCGACGTTGGTGAAGTCGGTGCCGGCGATCGAGACTTCGAGCGTGCCGGACCCGGAATTGATCGCGTGGACGCTGTTCGAGAACAGATTGTCGAACACGCTGTTGAGCACGGCCAGGTCGGCGGCCGCCGTGCCCTGCGTTTCGAAGTGGAGGCCGTGCAGCCCGTTCGGGGCGGCGGCGGCGCCAATATGGGACGCGGTGACTTCGGTCAGCACGACGCTCGCCGTGCCGCTGTTGTTGATGATCGAGAGCTGGCTCGATTCGTTGTTGGTGAAGGCGACATTGGTGAAAATGCCGTCGCCGAGGAGGTTGGAGAATTCGGCACCATGCTCGGACAAGGCGTCGCCATTGTTGGCGACGGCCGCGTTGGTCAGAGTGAAGTTGGTGACGTTGCTGCCGCGGATGCCATCGTCCCCGCCGTTCTGGACGATCATCTGGTCGAGGCTGACGTCCGTTGTGCCGGTCAGGGAAATGCCGACGCCGGTGGTATTCTGGATCGTGCCGCCGGATCCGTTGCTCGCGCCGCCGGCGTCGCCGGTGACGGTGAAGCCGCCGGCCGCGCCGGTATTGGAGAGCACGATGCCGTTGACGGCACCGTTGACCGAGACGCTTTCGAAGGTGACGTCGGCGGCGCCGATGGCGGTGCCGCTGATCGTCACCGCCGTGCCGGTGGTCGAGGTCACGCTGTTGCCGGCGCCGGTGACGGTCACAATTCCCCCGCCGGTGGCGTTGAGGCCGGCGCCGCTGGTCGTGACGATGTTCAAGCCGCCGTCGATCGCCAGCGTGCCGGTGTTGCCGACGAAGTTGACCGCATTGGTGGCGAGGGTTGCGACATTGCCGCCGCCGCCGAAGGTCGCGACGACCGACGAGCCGGTGATGTCGATGCCGCCGCCACTGTGGAGGCCGGTGATCGTCGTCGCGCCGGTAATTGTGAAGCTGCCGCCGACTCCGGCAAGATCGACCGCGCCCCCGCTCGAGGCGAGCGACTCGGCGCCGTTCAGGGTGACGTCGAGAATGCCGCCCTGGTCGATGTCGATGATCTGGCCGGTGCCCGATGTGCCGACGTCGGAGATGGTGAGCGTGCCGACGCTGCCGCCGCTGTCCGCGATGTCGGCGCCGCTGGTGTTGCCGATGTCGAGGCCCGAGATGCTGTTGCCCTGGGCGACGTTGATGCCGTCGCCGGCGGCCGCCTCGATGGTCGGCCGCACGGCGCCGGTGGCTTCACCGGTCAAGGTCTGGCCGTTGAGCAGGTTGATGCCGTCCGCCTCGGCGTAGATGCCGGTTCCGGTGCCCGCGAGCAGGTGGACATTATGGTTGACCTGCGGCCCGCCCAGAGTGCCCTGCGCCGCGTTGAACGCGGCGATCGAGGTGAACGGATTGGCCTCGGTGCCGACATTGGTGCTGCCGACGGCGCTGTTGTCGATATACCATTCGGTTTGCGGGCCGGTGCCGACGCCGGTGCCGTTGAGGGTGATGGTGACGTCCTGGGTGACGGTGCCGCCATGGCCGTCGTCGATCTGGACCGTATAGACCTGGGTGACGGACTGGTTCTCGCTGAGGTTTTCGAGCGCGGCGTCGGAAACGGTGAAGTCCCAGCCGACGCTGTCGCCCATCTGATCGACCGGATCGAGGGTGAACGTGCCGTAATAGCCGCCGCCCTGAGGCGTGAAGCTGGCACTATGGGTGTCGGAGACGTCGACGTCGTCGAACGCGACCGTGCCGCTGTCGGTGTGGACGGCCGTCCCTTCGTTCGGATCGCCATCGGGCAGCTCGGTGACCGAGCCGCTCGCGTCGGTGCCGCCCGAGTCGATCGTCGGCGCGTCGTTGGTGCCGTTGACGGTGACGGTGAGGGTCGCGGTGTCCGACTGCGACCCGTCGGAGGCGGTGTAGCTGAAGACGTCCTGGCCCACCTCGCCTGCTGCGAGCCCGTTGGCGGCGGCGTTCGGCGCGTAGGTATAGCTGCCGTTGGCGGCCAGCGTCAGAGTCCCGTAAGTGCCGACGTAACTGCCCGGGTTCGTCACCGTCAGCGGGTCGTTCTCGGGGTCGGTGTCGTTGGTGAGCACGTTGCCCGAGACGCTTGCGTCCTCATTGGTGGAGGCGGTGTCGTCGACGGCGTTCGGGGCGCCGCTGAGGCCCGAGACGGTGATGGTGAGAGTCGCCGTATCGGAGACGGTTCCGTCCGATGCGATGTAGGTGAAGACGTCGTTCGCCGTCTGCCCGGTATTGAGCAGGGCGGCGGCCGCGCCCGGCGTATAGGTGTAGCTGCCGTTGGCGGCGAGGACGAGCGTCCCGTAGGCGCCGATGAAAGTCGCCGCGTTCACCACCGTCAGGGTCTCGCCGTCGACGTCGGTGTCGTTGGCGAGCACGTTGCCGGAGACGGGGCTGTTCTCGTCGGTGGCGTTGGTGTCGTCGTTCGCCACCGGGGCGTCGTTGAGCCCGCTGACCGTGACGGTCAGCGTGGCCGTATCGGAGGCGGTGCCGTCGGACGCCGCGTAGGTGAAGACGTCCTGCGCCGTCTCGCCGGTATCGAGCCCCTGCGCCGCCGCGCCGGGGGTGTAGGTGTAGCTGCCGTCGGCGGCGATCGTCAGGCTGCCGTAGGTGCCGGCATAGGTGCCCGGGGCCGCCACCGTCAGCGGCTCGCCGTCGACGTCCGTGTCGTTGGTGAGCACGTTCCCGGAGACTCCGGCGGAATCCTCGTTGGTGGAGGCGGTGTCGTCGTTCGCCACCGGCGCATCGTTCGCGCCGTTCACCGTCACGGTGAGCGTGGCCGTATCGGAAGCGGTGCCGTCCGAAGCGGTGTAGGAGAAGACGTCCTGCCCCGATTCGCCGACATCGAGTCCCTGCGCCGCCGCGTTGGGCGCGTAGGTGTAGCTGCCGTTGGCGGCCAGGGTCAGAGTCCCGTAGGCGCCGACATAGGTGCCCGGGTTCGTCACCGTCAGAGTCTCGACGTCGACGTCGGTGTCGTTGGCGAGGACGTTGCCGGAGACGCTTGCATCCTCGGTCGTGGAGGCGGCATCGTCATTGGCAACGGGGGCGTCGTTGGCCCCGTTGATCGAGATGGTGAGCTTGCCGGTGTCGCTGAGGCTTCCGTCCGACACGGTGTAATTGAAATTGTCCTGGCCGACCTCGCCCTGGTCGAGCGTCTGGGCGTTGGCGTTGAGCACGTAGGTGTAGGAGCCGTTCGAGGCGAGGGTCAGGGTCCCATAGGTCCCGACGAAGGTGCCGGGCGTGACGCTGAGCGGATTGTTCTCGAAGTCGTAATCGTTGGTCAGCACGTTCCCGGAGACGCCGGCCGAATCCTCGCCGGTCGTCGCCATATCGTCGACCGCGATCGGGGCGTTGTTGCTTCCGACGTTGATGACCCGATTGAGGAAGACGAGCCGCTCGACGTTGACGACGGTGTCGGTGCCTTCGCTGCCGGCGCCGCCGAGATGCTTGACGATCAGCGTCGAGCCGATGCGCTGGAAGGTGAATTCCTCGATATTGGCGTTGTAATAGGCAATGTCGAAGCCGTTGCCGCCGTCGATCTGATCGTTGCCGCTGTTGCCGTGGAAAGTGTCGTTGCCGGTGAAGCCGCGCAGGATGTCCGCGCCGCCGCCGCCGAAGATGTCGTCATTGCCGCTGTGGCCGTCGATCGTGTCATTGTCGTCGTCGCCGAACAGATCGTCGTCGCCGGAGCCGCCGTCGATGACGTCGTCGCCGCTGCCGCCGTGAACCTCGTCGTCGCCGCTGCCGCCGTCCAGGTCGTCGTCGCCGGTGCCGCCGCTGAGGTTGTCGTCGCCGCTGCCGCCGTCGAGATTGTCGTCGTCGCCGCCGCCGTCCATCGTATCGTCGCCGCTGCCGCCGCTCAGCGTGTCCTCGCCGGTGCCGCCGGTGACCGTGTCGTCGCCGCTGCCGCCGTCAAGACGGTCGTTGCCGCCGTTGCCGTTGACGATGTCGTTACCGTTGCCGCCGTTAAGATTGTCGTTGCCGGATCCGCCAGTCAAAGTCGTCATAACCCACTCCCATCGGTTTGCGATAGCGGGACGAGTCTGACACAAGCATTTTCACTGAAAACGGACAGAAAAATGCTCGGACTTGACTCCCCGGCACTGCTTTTCAGAGATCTCGACTGAGTCCCCCCCAATCGAGTGCGGGATGAGTTCTTCGACTCGCCCCGACATATTCTGCCCCACACGCAGATTGGCGCGGCTCGCAGCCCCTGTCCAGACCCAGAAATGGTTAACGAAATCGGTCCGGCCGAGCGTCTCGGCCAAGTCGCTGCGACACCATCGAAACTCCGCCCAGACCCTTTTCCGAATCCCGGATTTAGGCTAAGGATCGAGTCGGGGACGGGAGATAGTCGCCGGAAACGGCAGCTGTCGGCGAAGCGCCTCGGCAAGCAATCCGGGGCGCTTCGTTTTTCAGCTCTTTTCTCCAATCTCAAATTTTTTCGGAACCCGAAGGCGGGGAGGACGTTCTGCCTGTACCCCCCCCGCGGTGATCGGCACCCTCCCCCCTCCCCGCCGACACCGCAGAGCCCCGGCCCGAAAGGGCTGGGGCTTTTTCTTTGGCGTCATGACGTCACAGGCGCGCCGGCGCGGCCGATGGTCTCCTCCGCCTCCAGACACCGCCGGCGTAACCTAAACGGTGCGCCTTTTGTTCTGCTCGCTTGACAAACGAACGCATCATGAACATGATGGACGTTCAAGGCCGTAAGAAGCTTCGAAGGATCAAAGTTCCACTTTGCGCGTTGGGCGGCTGTGGATAAGTAAGGGGATAAGGCTGTGATTTACCTGGCTGCCGCGCTCTTCTTCACCCTCGCCTTGCTTGCCGCTTTGGTGGCGATCCACGTCACGGTTCGGCTGCACTGGCCCGAAATCCTGCTCGCCCTTCGCGGCGAGCTCGGGATGGCTACGCCCCCGGTGCGAGCGGCGGCTCCGGCCGGGCCGGCTCGGCGAAGCGCTGCCTTTTGACCTTCGCGTAGCTGGCGATGCTGAACGGGATCATCAGGGCATAGAGCAAGGCGGCGACGCTCAGGGTCGGGAAGGGCGCCGAAATCAGCGCCGCGAACACCAAAGCGATCACGACCAGGGCGCCCAGCCGGACATGGCTGCGCAGCCGAAGCGAACCCCAGGAGAAAGTGGCGAGGTTCGAGATCATCAGGAACCCGACCAGCGCCGCCCACGGCGCCGCCAGCCAGGTCTCGCGAAAGATCGGCTCTCCGGTCCATTCCCACAAATAAATCGGCAACAGCACCAGGCCGGCTCCGGCCGGCGCAGGCACTCCGGTCAGGAAGCCCGCGGACTTATGGGGCTGCTCGACCGCGTCGATATTGGCGTTGAAGCGGGCGAGGCGGAGCGCCGCGCAGACCGCATAGGCCAAAGCGAACAGCCAGCCGTAGCGGGTCCAGCGCTCGAAATCGGGGCCGGGCCCGACGAGCGGCTGCAGCACCCAGAGATAGAGGATTATGGCCGGAGCGACTCCGAAGGCGGTGACGTCGGACAGCGAATCGAGCTCGGCGCCGAATCGGCTCTGGCCGTTGAGAAGCCGGGCGATTCGCCCGTCGAGGCCGTCGAGGATTGCGGCGATCACCACCGCCGCCACCGCCTTGTCCCATTCGCCGCCGATCCCGAAGCGGATCCCGAACAGGCCCGAGCACAAAGCCAGCGCGGTGACCGCATTGGGGACAATGGTGCGAAGCGGGATCCCGCGGCGCGGCCGGTCCGCCCGCACCGGGCCCTTCACTGGGCAACGCCCTCCAGGGCCTCGGACACTCCGGCGCGGGCGATGATCGTCTCGCCGGCGACGGTGCGCTGGCCGAGCAGCACCTGGGAGGAGGTGCCGGCCGGAAGATAGACGTCGACCCGGCTTCCGAAGCGAATGAGGCCGACCCGCTGGCCGGCGGCGACGAAGTCGCCCGCCTTGACCCAGGGGACGATCCGGCGGGCGACGAGTCCGGCGATCTGGGTGAAGCCGATCCTCAGGCCGTCCCGGCCCTCGACCAGGAAATGCTGACGCTCATTGTCTTCGCTCGCCTTGTCGAGATCGGCGTTGAGGAACTTGCCGGCGATGTAGACGACGCGCTTGATCTCGCCGGCGATCGGCGAGCGGTTGATGTGGACGTCGAACACCGACATGAAGATCGAGACCCGCATGCAGGGGCCGGGCGGGAGGCCGTCGTCGTCGCCGACCAGCTCCGCTGGCGCCGGCACGGTCGCGATCATCGTCACCATGCCGTCGGCAGGCGCGACGATCAGGCCGTCGCCCTTGGGCGTGGTCCGGATCGGGTCGCGGAAGAAGGCCGCCACCCACAGGCTGATCCCGGCGAAGAGCCAGCCGGCAATCTCCCACTCGACCACCACCCAGAAAAAGAGCGTGATCGCGGCGGCGATGACGACGAACTTGCGGCCTTCCGGATGGACGCTCGGCATCCGGTAGCGCACGTTGGTGGTCACCAGGTCCGGCTTTTCGAGGGAGGTCATGGACTGGCCTTTAGGCGGGGGCGCTCCCCGTTACAACCGACGGGGTGGAGTCGCGGAGGCTTCGGATGATTTCGGCTTCGAAGGCGGGATAGTCCCGCCGCCCCTCTGCCAGCGCCGCGCCGCCCAGGCGCTGGCCGACTCGACCGTCGCGAAGCAGCAGGCCGGAATGGCAGAAGCCGACCAGGGTCGCGGTCTCGTGGAGAGCGGTCACCAGCGTCAGCCCCTCCGCCGCCAGCTCGGCGAGCGCCGCCTTGGTGTCGTAGGCGCAGACCGGGTCGAGCCAGTTGAAGGGCTCGTCGAGGATCACCGCTTCGGGCCGATCGACGAAGGCCAGGAAGATGGCGAGGCGCTGCTTCATTCCAGCCGACAGGGTGCCGATCCGCTGCCCTGCGAATCGCTCGAAGTCGAGCGCCTCCTTCAGCCGGGCCAGGCTCGGGGTGGGGCTCGCGCTTCTCCAGCCGGGCGCCACGATGGAGAAAAGCTCGGTCCCCGCCAGCGAAGGCGGAAGCGCCGCGATGTCGGGAGCGAAGCCGATACGGGCGGCACGCCAGGCGCGGTCGCCGGCGCGGTCCTCCCCGTCCACGAGGATTCGGCCGCTTTGCACGTCCAGCCGGCCCGCCAGCGCGCGCAGGAGCGACGTCTTGCCGCTGCCGTTGGCGCCGACCACGCCGGTCCAGCAACCGGGCTCGAGGACCAGGCTGACCCGGTCGATGGCGGGGGTTCCGCCCCGCAGCACCCGCACATCCTGAAGCTCGAGACGCATGTTCAGGGCTGGATCCAGATCGAGTCGCGCCAGGCGCCGCGAAGCCTCCACAAGCGGAAGGCGAGCGCCACGAGCCCGAGCGGGGGCATGATCAGTCCCACCACGGCCAATCCGGCCGCTTCCAGTTGAACCTGCAGGTCCACTCTCCGGTCGTCCCGCCCGGGCGACAGCCAGATCCGGGCGATCGCGACCAAAGCCGCGCCGGCGTGAAGGAAAGCGAGCGTGGTGATCGCCGCGCCGGCCGCTCCGCCGGCGAGTGCGGATAGGGATGCCGCCGCGAAGCTCGCCGCCGGGAGAGCGGCCACTCCGAGCGCGACGAATCCGGAAGGACGGCCGGCAAAGGCGAGGAAGCCGCCGAGCCGGGCATCGTTGCGCGCCGTCGCCGCCACCAGCAGCAGCGACGGAAGAGCCGAGGCGGCGACCTGTACCGCTTGCCCGGAATCGCGGGTGAGCAAGGCCCCCGCGAACGTCAGAAGCGCATTGGCGGCGACAAGTACAAGCCCGGCGAGCCCGGGCCGGGCGGCGTTCAGGACCTGCACCCGGACGAGGGCGAGGAGCGCGGTTCGGCGGCCGCTCAACGGCTTCAGCAGGGGACCGCTGCGCGTGCGGACGGCGATATCGGAGCGGACGGTTCTCGATCGCAGCTCCGCGGTCATCATGCCGGCGCCGTAGGCCGCGGCGGCGAGCCCGGCCGCCGTCACCATCCGTCCGGCGGCCAGGCCGAGCAAAGCCGAGGCGAGGAGGGTCGGGACCAGGGCGATCAGGTGCGCCGCCATAAGGTAACGCGATCGGACCTCGCGATCCGATGCGCACGGCGCGAGGGCGCTTTCCTCCGCAAGCCAGGCTAGCCGGCCCGTCGCCAGCCGGCTCCATTGATAAGCGGCAGGCGCCGCCGCCAGAGCCAGGAGCACCGCGCCGCCCGGCAGGCCGGCACCGCCCGGAGCGGCGATGGCCTGGCGGAGCCAGAGCAGCGCAACGCCGAGGACCAGCGCAAGCAGCAGCCTGTCGCGGGTCCGGCTGAAAGCGTCGGCGAAGGACCGGGCGAACAGCGTGAATTCGTAGCGCAGGAGAACAGCAGGAGGCATTTCGCGATCGAGCTTGCGGGTAAATGCCGTTCATCGAAAGGCAAAATCGGCGAACGGCACGCCTGCTCGCATCGGTTGATCGCCGCCGCGCCTCCGCCTACACGCGCCGCACAACCTACCAGCCAAGGGAAGCACGGCCGCATATGGCGAAGATCAAGGTGAAGAACCCCGTCGTCGAGCTGGACGGGGACGAGATGACCCGCATCATCTGGCAATGGATCCGCGAGCGGCTGATCCTCCCCTATCTCGACGTCGAATTGCTCTATTTCGACCTCGGAATGGAGAATCGCGACTCCACCGACGACAAGGTGACGGTCGAATCGGCCGAGGCGATCAGGAAGCACGGCGTCGGGGTCAAATGCGCGACGATCACGCCCGACGAGGCCCGGGTCGAGGAGTTCGGCCTCAAGAAGATGTGGAAGTCGCCCAACGGCACCATCCGCAACATCCTTGGCGGAGTCGTCTTCCGCGAGCCGATCGTGATCGAGAACGTGCCCCGGCTGGTGCCGGGCTGGACCGATCCGATCGTCGTCGGCCGCCACGCTTTCGGCGACCAGTATAAGGCGACCGACTTCAAGGTCCCCGGCCCCGGCAAGCTCACCATCAAATGGGTGGGCGAGGACGGCCAGGAGATCGAGCATGAGGTGTTCGACTTCCCCTCCTCGGGCGTCGCCATGGGCATGTACAATCTCGACGATTCGATCCGCGACTTCGCGCGATGCCTGCCTGAACTTCGGCCTCGAGCGCGGCTGGCCGGTCTATCTGTCGACCAAGAACACCATCCTCAAGGCCTATGACGGCCGCTTCAAGGACATTTTCCAGGAGGTTTTCGATAGCGAATTCAAGGCGAAGTTCGATGAAGCGGGCACCGAATATCAGCATCGCCTGATCGACGACCTGGTCGCTTCAGCGCTCAAATGGAGCGGCAAGTTCGTCTGGGCCTGCAAGAATTACGACGGCGACGTCCAGTCGGACATGGTCGCCCAGGGCTTCGGCTCGCTGGGCCTGATGACGTCGATCCTGATGACTCCGGACGGCAAGATCGTCGAGGCGGAGGCGGCCCACGGCACCGTCACCCGCCACTACCGGATGCACCAGCAGGGCAAGGCGACCTCGACCAACCCGCTCGCCTCGATCTTCGCCTGGACGGGCGGCCTCAAGTTCCGCGGCAAGTTCGACGACACGCCCGAAGTCACCCGCTTCGCCGAGACCCTCGAGCGGGTCTGCATCGAGACGGTCGAGGCCGGCCAGATGACCAAGGACCTCGCCATCCTGATCGGCCCCGAGCAGAGCTGGATGACGACCGAGCAATTCTTCGAGGCGATAAGGGCGAATCTCGAGAAAGCGATGGCCTGATATCCTCCCCATGCTTCGCATGGGGAGGGGGACCATCCGCAGGATGGTGGAGGGGTAATAGCGCGGACTCAATGAGTAGCCGCGCGACCCTCGAATTCTATGGCAGCTACCCCTCCACCATGCTTCGCATGGTCCCCCTCCCCATCGGCGCTGCCGATGGGGAGGATACATGCTCCGCCCTGTAGCCGAAGCCGATCAAAGCGGCGGGGATTCGCCGCAACACCGGGTAGCGGTCGAGCCAGCGCAGCGCCCGGGGCGGCTCGAAGTCACCGCCCTGCCCCATCAGCAGCCGGCTGATGATCCGGTCCTGCGCCGCCTTCTGGAAGCCCTGGGTGATCCGAACCGCGGGCAGGCGCCTTTTCTGGACCCGATACAGCAGGGGATCGACGTCCTCGCCGGCCGCCATCGGGCCGGCCAGGGCATTGGCGGCGGCGACGGCGTCCTGGACGGCGACGTTGATCCCGACTCCGCCGATCGGGGTCATGGCGTGGGCGGCGTCGCCGATGACGAGCAGGCCGGGGCGGTGCCATTGCTCGAGCCGGTCGAGCGACACCGAGAGCAGTTTGACGTCGTCCCAGGATTCGACGGTGCCGATCCGCTCGCTAAGCCTCGGCGCCAGGCCGGCCACTTCGGTGCGGAACGCCTCGATCCCCCGTGCCCGCACCTCGTCCGCCATGCCCTTGGGAAAGACATAGGCGCATTGCCAATAATCGCCGCGGTCGATCATCGCCATGATCCGGCCCGAGGCGAAGACCCCGGTGGTCTCGTTGTGCGGAGCCCGCTCGCGCGGCACCCGGAACCAGAAGACGTCCATCGGCGCTCCGAGGTCGCGGACCGGAAGCCCCGCCGCCGCCCGCATCCGCGAGCTACGGCCGTCGGCGGCGATGGTGAGCCGGGCCGGGAGGGTCCGCTCCTCGCCGCCCGCCTTGTACCGGACTCCGGCGACCCTCCCCTCCTCCACCACCAGGTCCGTGGCTTCGGCATCCTGGATCAGCGAGAAATGCGGATAGAGGCGCGCCTCGTCGGCGACGAAATCGAGGAAGTCCCATTGCGGCATCATCGCGATGAAATTCCAGCGCGGGTCGAAATGGGTGAAATCGGCGATGGCCAATTGGCGGCCGCCGATCAGTCCCTGAATGTCGTGGACCTTGTCGTGGGGCCTCTCGAGCAGGCGGTCGAGCAGCCCGAGCTCCGAGAAGATCCTCAGGGTCGAGGGGTGGACGGTGTCGCCGCGGAAGTCGCGAAGGAAGTCGCCATGCTTCTCGAGCACCGTGGTGGGAACCCCGGCGCGGGCGAACAGCAGGCCCGCGACCATTCCGGCGGGGCCGCCGCCGACGATGACGAGATGATTTTGCCCCCCGGCCATGGCTGACATTGGCGCCTGAACCTGCATAAAGGCAAGATGCAGGGCAATTTCCAGACTTCCGGCTTCAGCGACGCGCTCGTCATCCTCGGCGCCGCCGGAGTCGTCATCCCGGCCTTCGCCCGATTCCGGGTCAGCCCGGTCATCGGCTTCATCCTGGTCGGTCTTCTGGTCGGCCCGGCCGGGCTCGGCGCGATGGCGGCGAACATGCCGTGGCTCAACTACATTACGATCTCCAATCCCGAATCGGTCGAGCCGTTCGCCGAGTTCGGAATCGTCCTCCTCCTTTTCGCCATCGGCCTCGAGCTCTCCTTCCGCCGATTGTGGACGATGCGGCGGCTGGTGTTCGGGGTCGGCGCGGCGGAGCTTCTGGTCTGCGCCCTGCTCCTCGGCCTGGGGGTGAGCCTGCTCGGCGAGAGCCTCAGCGGCTCGGTCGCGCTCGGCCTCGCTCTGGCCCTCTCCTCGACCGCGCTCGTCCTGCCCCTGGTCGGGACGACCAGCCCGGTCGGCCGCTCGGCGCTGGCCATGCTTCTGTTCGAGGATCTGGCGATCGTTCCGATCATCTTCCTGCTCGGAGCGATGGCGCCCTTCGCCGCGGCGAGCGGCTGGGACGGGCTGGTCAGCACGCTGCTGCTCGGCGTCGCCGTCGTCGTCGCGATGCTCGTGCTCGGACGCCTGCTCCTGCCGCGCCTGTTCGCGCAGGCGGCCCGGACCAAGAGCCCCGAGCTGTTCCTCGCCGCCAGCCTGCTGGTGGTGATCGTGGCCAGCCTCGCCACCACCGCCG
Organism: uncultured Alphaproteobacteria bacterium; assembly: GCA_963850005.1. Lineage (GTDB taxonomy): Bacteria > Pseudomonadota > Alphaproteobacteria > Sphingomonadales > Sphingomonadaceae > Allosphingosinicella. The sequence continues at coordinate 141,896 of CAWKJG010000001.1, read as the reverse complement.
CCGGCCTTTCGCCGCTGATGGGCGCCCTTCTCGCCGGGATCCTGATCGCCGAGACCGATTATCGAAGCGAGGTCGAGGTCATCACCGCGCCGTTCCGAGGGCTCGCTCTGGGGATCTTCCTGATCACCGTGGGCATGAGCGTCGACCTGCGGGTCGTCGCGGCCAATTGGGAAAAACTCGCGGCGGCGGTCGTCGGAGTCGTGCTTCTGAAAGCCCTGGTGACCGGCCTGCTCCTTCGCCTCAACGGGGCGCGCCGGTCGGTGGCGGCCGAGGCGGGTTTGATCATGGCCTCCCCGTCCGAGACCACCTTGATCGTCCTCGCCACCGCCGCGGCGGCGCAGCTGATCAGCGCCGAGACGGCCGCCTTCTGGCAGATCGTCACCGCCATCGGCCTCACCCTCACCCCCTTGCTCGCCAAGCTCGGCCAGATGGCGGCGCGCCGGGTCGACGTCCAGACGGAGGACGAGGCTCCGGCGCTCGGCCGCGGCGACGAGGCGGCGGTGGTGATCATCGGCTTCGGCCGGGTCGGGCGCCTGGTCGCCGAGATGCTGACCGCCCACGGCCGGCGTTACCTCGCGGTCGATTCGAGCATCGACACGGTCTCCGCCTGCCGCAAGGAAGGGATTCCGATCCGCTACGGCGACGTCGCCCGGGCCGAGTTCATGGACCGGCTCAACCTCGGCCACGCCACCGCGCTCGTCCTCACCATGGACGATCCGGTGCTGAGCGTCAGGGTGACCAAGAAGGTCCGCGCCTGGTGCCCCGAGCTCACCATCGTCGCCCGGGCGCGCGACCCCGCCCACGCCGCCGAGCTCTACCGAGCCGGAGCCACCGACGCGGTGCCCGAGACCCTCGAATCCTCGCTCCAGCTGTCCGAGGCGGTGCTGGTCGACCTCGGAATGGCGATGGGCCCGGTCATCGCCTCCATCCACGAGAAGCGCGCGGAGCTAAGGAAGGAGATCATGGAGCTGGGCCAGCTCAGCGAAGAGCCGGTGCTTGAGCGGCGGCGGCTGAGGGACGCGTTGAAGGCGAATTAGGCCAAATCCCCTCTCCCTGCAGGGGAGAGGGAAAGGCCGCGCCAGCGGCCGAGGGTGAGGGACCGGCTGCACCCTCACCCTGGTTCGCTTCGCGAACCTGTCCCTCTCCCCTGCAGGGAGAGGGGTTCAGGCCGCCACCGTCTCTTCGTTTAGAGCCGCCTTGATGGCCGCGATTGCCTCCGCCGCCTTGTCTCCGTCCGGTCCGCCCCCCTGGGCCATGTCCGGCCGCCCTCCCCCGCCCTGGCCGCCGACGGCTTCGACCGCCTTGCGGACCAGCTCGACGGCGCTTCGGCTGCCGGTAAGGTCGTCGGTGACTCCGACCGCCACGGTGGCACGGCCGTCATTGACCGCCACCAGCGCCACCACGCCCGAGCCGACGCGCTGCTTGGCCTCGTCGACGAGGCCGCGCAGGCCCTTGGGGTCCATTCCGTCGAGCACCTGGCCGATGAAGGCGTAATTCCCGACCTGCTCCGGCCCCTGCGCCTCGGCCTTCGGGCCACCGCCCATCGCCAGCGCCTTCTTCGCCTCGGCGAGCTCGCGCTCGAGGCGGCGGCGGTCGTCGAGCAGGGCCGCGACCCGGGCGGGGACCTCGTCGGGCGAGGCCTTGAGCGCGGCGGCGGCTTCGCGGAGGCGGTGCTCGCGGTCGGTCAGCCACAAGCGGGCCGCCTCGCCGGTCAGGGCCTCGATCCGACGGATTCCGGCGGCGACCGCGCTCTCCGAGACGATCTTCAACAGCTGGATGTCGCCCAAAGCGTTGACGTGGGTGCCGCCGCACAGCTCGACCGAATAACTGGCGTCCGTGCCCCGTCCCATCGAAAGGACCCGGACCTCGTCGCCATATTTCTCACCGAACAGGGCCATGGCGCCGGCCGCGATCGCCTCGTCGGGGGTCATCAGCCGGGTGGTGACAATGTCGTTCTCGCGGATGTGGCGGTTCACCTCCGCCTCGACCGCCGCGACGTCCTCGCCCGTCAGCGCCTTGGGGTGCGAGAAATCGAAGCGGAAGCGGTCGGGCGCGACCAGGCTGCCCTTCTGGGTGACGTGGCCGCCGAGCCGGTGGCGAAGCGCGGCGTGGAGAAGGTGGGTGGCGCTGTGGTTGGCGCGAACCCGTCCGCGCCGCTCGGCGTCGACCGAGAGGTGGACGGCGTCGCCGACCGCGACCTCGCCGGCCTTGACGAGAGCGTGGTGGGCGTGGAGCCGGCCGAGCGGCTTCGACGTATCCTCGATCTCCGCCTCGCAGGCCCTTGTCGCCGGTGACGGCGCCGGTGTCGCCCATCTGGCCGCCGCTCTCGCCGTAGAAGGGCGTCTGGTTGGTCAGGATCACGACCTTGTCGCCCGTGCCGGCGCGCTCGACCCGGGCGCCATCCTTGACCAGGGCGACGACCACGCCCTCGCCCTCGTGGCCGGCATAGCCGGTGAACTCGGTCGAGCCCTGCTCTTCGGCGATGTCGAACCAGACGTCCTCCGAAGCCTTCTGCCCCGAGCCCTTCCAGGCGGCGCGGGCCTGGGCCTTCTGCTCGCCCATGGCGACGTCGAAGCCGGCGCGGTCGACTCCGAAGCCCTGGGCGCGCAAGGCGTCCTCGGTGAGGTCGTAGGGAAAGCCGAACGTGTCGTAGAGCTTGAAGGCGACCTCGCCGGCGAGCGTGTCGCCGGGCGCCATCGCGCCGGTCGCCTCGTCGAGCAGCCTCAGGCCGTTGGCGAGGGTCTGGCGGAAGCGGGTCTCCTCGAGCTTCAGGGTCTCCTCGATCAGCGGCTGGGCCCGGACCAGCTCGGGAAAAGCCGCGCCCATCTCGGCGACCAGCGAGGGCACCAGCCGGTGCATCAGCGGCTCGCTGCTCCCGAGCAGATGTGCGTGGCGCATCGCCCGGCGCATGATCCGGCGAAGCACGTAGCCGCGCCCTTCGTTCGCGGGCAGGACTCCGTCGGCGATCAGGAAGCCCGAGGTGCGCAGATGATCGGCGATGATCCGGTGGCTCGCGGCCGTGTCCGACGTCACGCCATTGTGGGTCAGCGACGAGGAGGCGGCGATCAGCGCCTTGAAGGTGTCGGTGTCGTAATTGTCGTGGACGCCCTGGAGGACGGCGGCGATCCGCTCCAGACCCATGCCGGTGTCGATCGACGGCCTGGGCAGCTCGCGAACGATCTCATTGTCCTCCTGCTCATATTGCATGAAGACCAGGTTCCAGATCTCGACGAAGCGGTCGCCATCCTCGTCCGGCGATCCCGGCGGGCCGCCGGGGATATGGTCGCCATGGTCGTAGAAGACCTCCGAGCAGGGGCCGCACGGGCCGCTGTCGCCCATCGCCCAGAAATTGTCCTTGGTCGGGATCCGGATGATCCGGCTCTCGGGCAGTCCGGAAATCTTGCGCCACAGGTCGAACGCCTCGTCGTCTGTGTGGTAGACGGTGGCGGTCAGCCGTTCGGGCGACAGGCCCCATTCCTTGGTCAGCAAGGTCCAGGCGTGGGTGATCGCCTGATCCTTGAAATAGTCGCCGAACGAGAAATTGCCGAGCATCTCGAAGAAGGTGTGGTGGCGGGCGGTGTAGCCGACATTGTCGAGATCGTTATGCTTGCCGCCGGCGCGCACGCATTTCTGCGACGAGACCGCGGTCGAATAGGGCCGGGTCTCGAGGCCGGTGAAGACGTTCTTGAACGGCACCATTCCGGCGTTGACGAACATGAGCGTCGGATCGTTCTGGGGAACGAGCGGCGCCGAGGCCACCGGCCGGTGTCCGTTGGAGCCGAAATAGTCGAGGAACGACCGGCGGATGTCGTTGGTGGAGGTCATGGGGCTAAAGTAAGCCACATGCTGCGCTGCGGCAACTCCTCCCCGTCATTGCAGCGGACAGGAGTCATCCCGGACTTGATCCGCGATCCATGAACACCGCCGCGCGAGACTTTCAGCGACAATGTTCAGGGATTCCGGCTTTCGCCGGAATGACGGGCGTCGGTTAAAGCCCGGTCGGCGCCGCGGCCTCTTCGGCCGGCGCTTCGGCCGCTTCGACCGGCCTTTCCTCGCTGCTCACCGGATAGTTGGAATAAAGCTGAATGCGCTCGCGGTCAGGATTGGGAGCCGAAGCCTGCGCGACGGTCACTACGGTGGGCTCGGGCGCCTGGAGCAATTCGCCTTCCGAATCGAGATCGACCGCGGGCTCGTACCTCGGCACATATTCGACCGGATAGGTCCGGCAGCCGATGCAGCCGCTGCCGAGCTCGCCGACGATCACCGGCTGCTGGGCCGTCCGGTATTCGGCCTGCTGGACCCGCGCCCAGTCGGGGCTTCGATACGGGACCAAATTGGCGTGGAAATCGTCTTCCGCCTCGTTGAAATAAGCGGGATTGATCTCGGCGACGGCGGAGCGGCCGAGGGTGATCCCGAGCGCGGCGCCGAGGATCGAAAGACCGGCCATGATCGGCAACGTCGTCGGGACGGGCATGGGCGTCACTCCCTGGGTACAAGCGGCGATACACTTGCCACGGAGGCTAAACCCCGACTGCGAGAGCGTGTTCCCTCTGTTCACCCTCTTTGTCTCCCAATTCCTCCTCCCGCCCTCTCCCTGTAGGGGAGAGGGACAGCGGCGCGAAGCGACGCAGGGTGAGGGCACGAGCAGTCCCTCACCCTCGGCCGCTGACGCGGCCTTTCCCTCTCCCCTGCAGGGAGAGGGGTTTCGCGTCCTCTCCCTCACCTCCCCTCTTGCGATTCGCCGTCAAAGGGTGGAACGCTGGCCGGATTGAGCGCACACGCGCTTCACCGCGGGTCGCGCCTTGGGAACGCAAGGAGAGACGCATGCCCGACAGATCGGTAGGCACCAGGACGATCGCCCTCGTTGGACCGGGCGGAGCGGGAAAGACGAGCCTCGCCGAGGCCCTGCTCTTCGCCGCCGGGGCGGTCGACCGCCAGGGCAGCGTCGACGCCGGCACCAGCACCGGCGATTCGAGCCCGGAAGCCCGGCAGCGCGCCGGCTCGACCGAATTGAACCTGATGCATTTCCAGTTTCTCGGCGACCGCTTCGCCCTCCTCGACTCGCCCGGCTCGGTCGGCTTCTCGGCCGACGGAGCGCTCGCGGTGGCGGCCGCGGACCTCGCCGTCGTCGTCGTCGATCCCGACACCGACCGCGCCATCCTCGCCGAGCCGGCTCTGCGGCAGCTCGAGGCGCTCGGAGTCCCCCACCTCATCTTCGTCAACAAGATCGACCAGGCCCGCGGCGGCATTCGCGACTTGCTCGAAGCGCTTCAGCCGATGAGCTCGTCGCCCCTGGTCGCCCGCCAGATCCCGATCCGCGCCAAGGAATGGGGCGAGAAGGTCACCGGCTTCGTCGACCTCGCGCTCGAGCGCGCCTTCAAATACCGGCCGGGCAAGCCGTCCGAGCAGATCGACATCCCCGCCGACCTCGCCGACCGCGAGTCGCAGGACCGCTTCCACATGCTCGAGCAGCTCGCCGACCATGACGACGCCTTGCTCGAGCAACTGCTGATGGACGAGGCGCCCGACCGGGCGACCATCTTCGCCGACATCGCCCGCGAGACGAAGGAGAATCTGGTCGTCCCGGTGCTGTTCGGATCGGCCCTGAACGGCTTCGGAGTGCGCCGGCTGATGAAGGCCCTTCGCCACGACGCGCCCGCGCCCGAGGCCGCGGCCGGCCGGCTCGGCGCCACCGGCGGCTGCGCCTTCGTCTTCAAGGTGTCGCACGGCGGCAATGATGGGCCGGCTCGCGCTCGCCCGGATCTTCGGCGAGGCTCTGAGCGAAGGCACCGAGCTGAAGAGCAGCGGCGGCGAGACGGTCCGGGTCGGCACCCTGTTCGCCATGCAGGGCGAGAAGCCCGCGAAGCTCGGCAAGGCGGCCGTCGGCGACGTCGTCGCCATCGCCAAGGCCGAAGGCGTCAATGCCGGCGAGTGGCTCGGCGCCGGCGGCAAGGCGCCGGAGCTGGCCCTGCCCGCTTCCAATTACGCGCTCGCCATCGCCACCAGCGACCGCAAGGACGACGTCCGCCTCTCGACCGCGCTCCACAAGCTCGTCGAGGAGGACCCCTCGCTCGACTGGGAGCAGGACGAAGCGCTCCACGAGACCCGTCTCAGGGGCATCAGCGACGAGCATCTCAAGGTGACCCTGGCGCGCCTGAAGCGGCGCTACGGAGTCGCCGTCGACGCCCATCCCCCGGTGGTCGGCTACAAGGAATCGATCCGCAAGCCGGTCACCCAGCGCGGCCGCCACAAGAAGCAGTCGGGCGGCCACGGCCAGTTCGGCGACGTCGTCATCGAGATCCGGCCGCTGACCGCGCGGCGAAGGCTTCAAGTTCGACGAGAAGATCCACGGCGGCTCGGTGCCGAGGCAATATTTCTCCGCCGTCGAGCAGGGCGTGCGCGACGCTATGGCGAAGGGCGCCGCTCGGCTTTCCGGTCGTCGACGTGGCGGTGACCCTGGTCGACGGCAGCTATCACACGGTCGACAGCTCGGAGCTCGCCTTCCGGACGGCGGGCCGGATCGGGATGAGCGAGGCTCTCGCCGCAGGCCCAGCCGCATCTGCTCGAGCCCGTCCACAAGGTCAGGGTGGTCACGCCCGAGCTACGCCACCTCGCGGGTCACCTCCGCGATCGCCACGCGCCGCGGCCAGATGCTCGGCATGGACAGCCGCGCCGGCTGGTCGCGCTGGGACGTGGTCGAGGCTTTGGTGCCGGAAGCCGAGCTTCAGGGCCTCGACGCCGAGCTGCGCTCGGTCAGCCAGGGCCTCGCCACCTACGAATCGAAGTTCGACCATCTCGCCGAGCTGAACGGCAAGCTGGCCGACGACGTCGTCCAGAAGGTGCTCGAGCCGGCCTAGGAGCCCGGGCCGTCATTGCGAGCGTAGCGAAGCAATCCAGTGCGGCCTCCGAGACCGCTGGATTGCTTCGTCGCTACGCTCCTCGCAATGACGAAGCCTGGCGCTTGACCCGCGCCCCGCTTTCGCCTTCCTAGGCGCACCATCCAAGCCGGGGAGCCGCCTGTGGCCAAACGCCTGACCTATTTCATCCTCGCCGGCCTCGTGCTCGGAATCGTCGTCGGCTGGGCGATCAACGCGTCGGTCGACGACGGCAGCCCGGAGGCGGCCGAGCGGCTGAAGACGATCGCCGGCTATTTCTCGATCCTGACGACCGTCTTCCTCAACCTCATCAAGATGATCATCGCGCCGCTCGTGCTCTCGACCATGGTCGTCGGTATCGCCCATATGGGCGACACCAGCACGCTCGGCCGGGTCGGGCTCAAGGCGTTCAGCTGGTTCGTCTGCGCGAGCCTCGTCTCGCTCAGCCTCGGCCTCATCCTGGTCAACGCTGCTCGAGCCCGGGGTGGGCCTCGCCCTCACCGTCCCGCCCGCCGACGCGGCGAGCGGAGTCGACCGGTCGGCTTTCGATCTCGCCAAGTTCATCGCCCACATCTTCCCGCAATCGATGGTCCGGGCGATGGCGGAGAACGACATTCTCCAGATCGTCGTCTTCTCGCTTTTCCTCGGAGTCGCCATCACCGCGGTCGGCGAGCCGGCACGGCCGCTCGTTCGGGCGCTCGAGGCGCTGGTCAAGGTGATGCTTCAGGTCACCGATTACGTGATGCGCTTCGCTCCCGTCGCCGTCTTCGCCGCGGTGAGCGCCAGCATCGCCGAGCGCGGTCCTTCGATCCTGCAAACCTATGGTCAATTCATCGGCAGCTTCTATCTCGGCCTCGCGATCCTCTGGATCCTGCTGATCGGAATCTGCTTCCTGATCGTCGGAAAGCGGACCCGGCTCCTCGTCCGCTACATTCGGGACCCGATCGTTCTGGCTTTCTCGACCGCCTCGTCGGAGGCCGCCTTCCCGCGCACCCTGGAGGCGCTCGACCGGTTCGGAGTGCCGCCGCGGATCGCCAGCTTCGTCCTGCCGCTCGGCTACTCGTTCAACCTCGACGGCTCGATGATGTACATGACCTTCGCGTCGATCTTCATCGCCCAGGCCTATGGCATCGATCTCACCTTGACCCAGGAGATCATTGATGCTCCTGACCCTGATGATCACTTCGAAGGGCGTCGCCGGCGTGCCGCGCGCCAGCCTCGTCGTCATCACCGCCACCTTGTCCCAGTTCAACATCCCGGAAGCGGGCATATTGATGATCCTCGCGGTCGATCATTTCCTCGACATGGGCCGCTCCGCGACCAACGTCGTCGGCAATGCGGTGGCGAGCGACGGTGGTCGCCAAATGGGAAGGCCAGCTCGACCCGCTCGAACCCGCCGACATCGACCCCCCCCACGCCCCCGCCCACATCGCCTCGCCCCGCCCGGGCGAGGAGCGATTCTAGCCCCCCTCATTCCCGCGAACGCGGGAATCCAGCGCCGGCTCAGAATGGATCCCCGCTTTTCGCGGGAATGACGAGACCCAGCTGAACCAAAGACTTAGACCTCGGTGCCTGGCACCGAATAATCGAACGGCGGATATTGGCGCCTGGCTTCGATCCGTTCACCGATCAGTCGAAAGGCCGGTCGATCGAGGGCGGCGGGGTCGAGAACCAGCGCGGGCCGCTCGCCGTCATGTAGAGGCAGTCCTCGAGCCGGATCCCGAACTTGCCGGGAAGGTAGATTCCGGGCTCGTTCGAGAAGCACATTCCGGGCGCGAGCAGAGTCGCCTCGCCGTGGACGAAATTGACCGGCTCATGGCCGTCCATGCCGATGCCGTGGCCGGTCCGGTGCGAGGTGCCGGGGAGCTTGTAGCCGGGGCCGTAGCCCCAGGCCTCGTACTGGCGGCGGACCGAATCGTCGACGCTCCCCGCCGGTGCGCCGAGCCGGGCGGCGGCGAAGGCGATGTCCTGGCCCTTGCGCATCCGGCCCCAGACCAGCCGCTGCTCGGCATTGGCCTGCCCGAAAACGAAGGTGCGCGAGATGTCGGACTGGTAGCCGTGGACGGTGCAGCCGCAGTCCATCAGCACCACCTCGCCGTCCCGGACCTGCTGCGGCTTGCCGCTGCCGTGCGGATAGGCGCTCGCCTCGCCGAGCAGGATGAGCGCGAATTCGGGGTTGCCGCCGAGCTTTCGGGTCGCACTCGTCCATGATCGCGCCGATATCGGCGGGGGTCATGCCCTTCTCGATCCTCGGATAGGTATGGCGGTAGGCGGCGATGGTGACGTCGGCCGCCTTCTGCATCAGCGCGAGCTCGGCGGCCGACTTGATCATCCGGCAGCCGCGGACGACGGCGGCGGCGCTGCGCAGCTCGATCCCCGGAATCGCCTTGCGGAGGCCGTCGACCGCGAAGAAGCGGACCGTCTCCTCGATCCCGACCGGCCGCGAGGCAAGCTTCCGGTCGCGAAGCGCGGCGGCGACGCGCCTGAGCGGATCCTCATGCTCGACCCAGGTGCGCACCTCGGCCGGGACTCCGAGGCTCTCGCGAACCGAAGGCTCCTCGAAGAAGGGGGTGAAGACGATCGGCTCGCCGTCGACCGGGAGGAGCGCGGCGGTGAGCCGCTCGCTTCGCCACCATTGCACTCCGGTGAAGTAATCGAGCGAGGCGCCGGGCTCGATGAGGATCGAGCCGAGGCCGTGCCGCCGCATCAGCGCCCTCGCCTTTTCCAGTCGAACGAGGCGCTCCGCCGCGCCGATCGGAGCGACGTCGCCGGTCATCGGCTTCAGCCCCGGCTCGGCGGCGGCCAGGCGTCAGCGACGGTCGCGCGGCGAGCGCGGCTCCGGCGGCGAGCGCGCCCAGAGCGAAGTGCCGGCGGCCGATTTCAGGCATAAGCATAAGCGCCCCCCTTCCCGAGCGCCGCGCCGTAAGCGGGGCGGGCGTGGATCCGCTCGAGCCAGTCGATCAGGTTCGGCCGGCTTCCGTCGAGGCCGGCGCGGTGACGCGAGGCTTCGAGCGGGAAGCTCATCATGACATCGGCGGCGGTGAAGGCGTCGCCCGCGAACCAGGGGCGGCCGGCGAGCTCGGTCTCCAGCCAGTCGAGATGCTGGTCCAGCATCCTCTGCACCGGCGCCCGCGCCGGCCGGCCGAGCAGGCCCATTCGGCGGACGATGAGCATCGCGAGCAGCGGCGGCATCATCGAGCCTTCGGCATAATGAAGGAAGTGGCGGTAGCGCAGCCTTTCGTCCCGCTTCGCCGGCGGACCGAGGCGATTGTCCGCCTTTTCGACCACATATTCGACGATTGCTCCAGTTTCCGCCACTATCCTCCCTTCATCCTCGATCACCGGCGACTTGCCGAGCGGGTGGACCCGCCTCAGCTCGGGCGGGGCGAGCATCGTCTTCCTGTCGCGCTCGTAGCGGCGCACCTCGTAGGGCAGGCCGAGCTCCTCGAGCAGCCAGAGGATCCGCTGCGAGCGGCTGTTCTCGAGATGATGGACGACGATCATCGATTGTTCCTGTGGCACAAAGCCGCGACCTCCTTGATCAATTTGGCGGCGAGGACGGCGGTGACTGCGTCCCGGTCGCGGCTGGGATTATACTCGACGATGTCGGCGCCGACGATCGGCGAGCGGACCCGGTCCAGCACCGCCAGCACGTCGCGGACCGAAAGGCCGCCCGGCTCATGGTGCGAGACTCCGGGCGCGAAGGCCGGGTCGAAGGCGTCGAGGTCGATGCTGATGTAGAGCGGCCCGGCGGGCAGAGGCACCGCTCCGGGGTCGAAATGCCGCATCTCGACCATCTCGACTCCGAACCGCTCCGCCTGCTCCCGGCAATGGCGGTTGAGCGTCCGGATCCCGACCTGGACGAGCCGCCGCGCCAGGCCGCGCTCCATGATCCGGGCGAAGGGCGAGGCATGGGAGCGGGGATCGCCCTGGAAATCGTCGTAGAGATCCGGGTGGGCGTCGAAATGGAGGATGTCGACGGCGCCGTGGGCCGCGGCGAGCGCCTCCAGCACCGGCACGGTGACCGAATGATCGCCGCCCAGAACGATCGGCACGGCGCCGGCCGAGGCCGCCTCGGCGACCGCGGCGGCGATCAGCGCGTCGTCGCCGTCCGCCTCGGCCAGAGGCAGGTCGCCGGAGTCGGAGAGCCGGATGTCGATCCCGAGCTCGACTCCCAATTCGGCCGCCCTATTGCCGTGATCGGAATGGAGCGCGGCCCGGATCAGCGGCGGCGCCAATGCGGCGCCGCGCAGGAAGGAGGAGTGGCGATCGGTCGGGGCGCCGATCAAGCGCAGCTCGGGAGGGCCGGTCCTCGTCGCGTCCTTCATCTCCATCGGCGGCGTGTGTGAAGGGGCCGCCCGGCCTTGTCCAGCGCGGGGCGGCCCGTCGGTTCGGAGGTCAGGCTGTGGGCCGAACGCTTCCGCCGCCCCACCGGCGCCTCGGCGCCAGTTTTTGAAGAGACGACGCGACGATACGACGACGCGACGTAGAGAGCCTTATTTCTACGTTGCGTCGCAGCGTCGTTGCGTCGTCTCTCAAAAAAATCCAGGGCCTGCCGGCCGTCGAGGTGACCTGCTTGATGCCAGAGCGGGGACCGCCGATCGGCTCCACGCTGGATGCCTAAGCAAGTTCAGCATGACGATGTCCCGTATCGGCGATTTTGCGGAACCCTCGCGAGCCCGCATCGTCTATGCGCGTTCCACCTTCGAAGGACGATCATGCTTCAGCCGCCCCGCCCCGACCTCGCCGACGCCCGCCCGGGCTTTCGCGAGTTCGTGGTTCTGATCGCGGGCCTGATGTCGCTGAACGCGCTCGCCATCGACGCGATGGTGCCGGCGCTCCCGGCGATCGGCGCGGCGCTGGGCGTGGCCGACGAGAACAGCCGCCAGCTCGTCGTCTCGCTCTACGTACTCGGCTTCGGGCTCACCCAGATAATCTACGGGCCGCTGTCCGACCGGTTCGGCCGCAAGCCGGTGCTGATCGTCAGCCTCATACTCTACGTCGCCTTCGCCTTGACCTGCTGGGCGGCGCCGAGCTTCACCCTGCTGCTCGCCGCGCGCATGGCGCAGGGCGGGGCGGCGGCGTCGACCCGGGTGCTGGTCGTCTCGATCGTCCGCGACCGCTTCGAAGGGCCGCGCATGGCGAGGATCATGTCGCTCGCCTTCCTCGTCTTCCTGCTGATCCCGATGCTCGCGCCGCTGTTCGGCCAGCTCACCCTGCTCGTCGCCTCGTGGCGTGCCATCTTCTTCGGCCTCGCTCTGGGCGGGGCGATCATGCTGCTCTGGTCGCTGATCCGGCTGCCCGAGACTCTTCATCCCGAATATCGGCGGCCGCTCAACCCGAAGACGATCTGGGACGGCGCCTGGCAGACTTTGAGCAACCGCCAGTCGCTCGGCTACACGCTCGCCTTCACTTTGATGATGGCTTCGCTGATGGGCTATATCAATTCGGTCCAGCAGATCGTCTTCGACATCTTCCGCCGGCCCGAGCTGATCGCCGCGACCTTCGCCGGGGTGGCCCTGCCGATGGCGGCGAGCTCCTACGCCAACTCCCGGCTGGTCGAACGGATCGGAACCCGCCGGATCGCCCATACCGGGCTGGTGCTGTTCACCTTGTCCGCGCTGATCCACCTCGGCATCGTTCTGACCGCCGGCGAAAACCTGGGGCTGTTCATCGTCATGCAGGGCCTGACCATGGCCTGCTTCGGCCTCGCCTCGGCCAATTTCGGGGCCCTGGCGATGCAGCCGCTCGGCCATGTCGCCGGAACCGCCTCCTCGGTCCAGGGCACGATCGGGACGATCGGCGGCGCCCTGCTCGGTCTTCTCGTCGGCCAGAGCTTCGACGGCACCCTCGTCCCGATGGTCGGCGGCTTCGCCGCCTTCGGCCTGCTGGGCCTGCTGATCCTGCTCGTCACCGAGCGGGGACGGCTGTTCGGTCGGGGGTGACTCAGCGGCGGTAACCCGACGACCTGCGCCGCGCCCGGCCGAAGGCCCTATTGGGTTCGCCCAAAGATCACGAAGGCACAAAGGGGCCCCCGCCCACGCCATCCTTACGGCCTTTCCGGATTGGTGGCGGAATAAGCCGCTACGCGGATTCTTTGTGCCTTTGTGATCTTTGTGCGAACCCAATCCTTCCTTCAATCGCCTGTCCGGATCCGGACGAAGTTCATGAAGTTCACGATCGCACGCCTCAGACGTCGTCCTCCGCGGTCGGGCCGGCCATCAGCGCCTCGGCGACCTCATCGGTCTTGCCGCGGATCGCGCGTTCGAGGCGGGCGGCGACCTCGGGATTCTCCCTGAGGTAGGTCTTGGAATTCTCTCGGCCCTGGCCGATCCGGATCGAATTCGTAGCTGAACCAGGCGCCGGACTTCTCGACGATGCCCGCCTTCACCCCGAGGTCGAGGATCTCGCCGACCTTGGAGATGCCCTCGCCGTACATGATGTCGAACTCGACCTGCTTGAACGGCGGCGCCACCTTGTTCTTGACCACCTTCACCCGGGTCGTGTTGCCGACGATGTCGTCGCGGTCCTTGATCTGGCCGGTGCGGCGGATGTCGAGACGGACGCTGGCGTAGAATTTGAGCGCGTTGCCGCCGGTCGTCGTCTCCGGATTGCCGTACATGACGCCGATCTTCATCCGCAGCTGGTTGATGAAGATGACCAGGCATTTGGACTTGGAGATGGAGCCGGTCAGCTTCCTCAGCGACTGCGACATCAGCCGCGCCTGGAGTCCGACATGGCTGTCGCCCATCTCGCCCTCGATCTCGGCGCGGGGAACGAGCGCGGCGACCGAATCGACGACGAGCACGTCGATCGCGTTGGAGCGGACCAGGGTGTCGACGATCTCGAGCGCCTGCTCGCCGGTGTCGGGCTGCGAGACGATCAATTCGTCGACGTCGACTCCGAGCTTGCGGGCGTAGATGGGATCGAGGGCGTGCTCGGCGTCGACGAAGGCGGCGGTTCCGCCATTCTTCTGAGCCTCGGCGATGACGTGGAGGGCGAGCGTGGTCTTGCCGGAGCTTTCCGGCCCGTAGACCTCGACGACCCGGCCGCGCGGGAGGCCGCCGATGCCGAGCGCGATGTCGAGGCCGAGCGAGCCCGTCGAGATGGTCTCGATCTGCACCGCCTCGCGCGAGCCCAGCTTCATCGCGCTGCCCTTGCCGAACGCGCGGTCGATCTGCGCCAGGGCGGCCTCGAGGGCCTTCTGCCTGTCCATATTGTCCGAGTTTCCCACCACCTTGAGTGAAGCCGCCATGGCCAGCATCCCCTATGCGTTGCGCGCCGCCCATTCAACGCGATTGTTGCCGATGTACGCGATGTGTTCCGTGAGAACAAGAAGAAAACGCTTGCCCCGTTCCCGCACCGCATCCGAAAAGCCCTTGCCGCCCGCCAGCCAGACGAACGTCCAGGCCCAAAGCTTCAAGCACTTATCCCTCGGTGCCTGGCACCGAAAACACGATTTTTCGTTTTCGCGGTTCACTGTCGAAACTTCACCGCTTTTGCGCTAGGAAGGGAGCATGCCCCGCCCCGCCCGCCTCACCATCCCCGGCCTGCCGCATCACGTCACCCATCGCGGCAATCACCGCCAGCGAACCTTTTTCTCCGAGCGCGACTATCGGCTCTACGTCCGCTACCTGGCGTCGGCCTGCGCGGCGACCGGCACGGCGGTCTGGGCCTGGTGCCTGATGCCGAACCACATCCACCTCGTGCTCGTGCCCTCGGCCGAGGGCGGGCTCAGCGCCGCCCTCCATCGCACCCAGGGCCGCTATACGAGAGCGATCAACGCGCGCGAAAAATGGGACGGCCAGCTTTGGCAGGGCCGCTTCGCCTCGTTCGTCATGGACGAGCGCCATCTCCTCGCCTGTGCCCGTTACGTCGAGCTCAATCCGGTCCGAGCCGGGCTCGTCGCCGAGGCCGCTGACTGGCCCTGGTCCAGCGCCCGGACGAATCTGGGCGGCCCTGCCGACCCGTTGACGGATCCGGCGCCGCTTCGCGAGCGGTGGCCCGACTGGCGGGCGGTGCTCGAGGCCGGCGAGGACCCGCGGGCGCTTCGGGTCATACGCGAGCGGGAACGCAGCGGCCGGCCGCTCGGCGGCCGCGCCTTCCTCGCCCGGCTCGCCGCCGCGACCGGGCGGCCGCTGCTTGCCGGCCGCCGAGTACGGCGGCGCGCCACCGAGCCCGGTAACAAGCTCGAACTCGAGATCCTAACCCGACCCTCGGTGCCCGGCACCCGACCCTCGTTACCCCACCGGATTTCCAATGACTTAGCCCTCGGTGCCTGGCACCAATTTCTCCCGTGGCAGACTGCGCCCTTTCGTAAATTCAATGATTTAGCCTTCGGTGCCTGGCACCGAATTGGCGATCCACGGGATTCACGCACATTTTAAGCTCAACGACTTGACCCTTGGTGCCTGGCACCGATCCTGGGGCCACGGCGGGTTGTGCCGCCCACAAATTTAATGATTTAGCCTTCGGTGCCTGGCACCGAATGGCCCGCCTCGAAGAGCCGTGCCCGTTGACGGGTCGGTAAGAGCCGCCAGCTAGGCTGCCACGATGCTCGCTTCCGGCCTCGCCTTGCTGCTCTTGATCAACCTCGTCACCCTGTTGCGCTTTTGGGAGGACAAACGCCGCGCCGTGGCGGGCGCCTGGCGGGTGCCCGAGGCGAGCTTGCTCGGTCTCGCCGCGATCGGCGGAACGCCGGGCGCGCTGCTCGCCTGCCGGCTGTTTCGCCACAAGACGCGCAAGCAGCCATTCGCCACTCTGCTTCTGCTCACCGGCGCCGTCCAGGCGGGAGCGCTGGCCGGATTCCTCCTGGGCTGACGAAGTTCAGCGCGGGGCGCCGACGCCCGAGCCGCCCTTTTCCGAAGGATCACGGCCAGAAGATCCGGAAAATCGCGCGCCGCCGCCGGTCCGCTTACCCCGCGGACGCTTGCCGCCCGGCGTCGGGCCTTCTATCGCCAGCGCCAATGCCCAGCCCCTTCCCGCATCGCCACCTGCTCGGGATCGACGCGCTTTCCGCCGACGACATTCTCTTCCTGCTCGACGAGGCCGAGCCCTGGGTGGAGTTCAACCGCGGCGCGCGCCGCGCGGACCAGCGGCTGGCCGGGCTCACCCAGTTCAACCTGTTCTTCGAGAATTCGACCCGGACCCTCTTCTCGTTCGAAGTGGCCGGCAAGCGCCTCGGCGCCCAGGTCGCGAACTTCCACCCCGGCGGGTCGAGCGTCCGCAAGGGCGAGAGCCTCACCGATACCGCCTCGACCCTGGGCGCGATGCGGCCCGACGTGATGATCGTGCGCCACGGCGAGACCGGCGCTCCGAGCCAGGTCGCCGAAGCGGTCGACTGCCCGGTGATCAACGCCGGCGACGGCACCAACGAACATCCCACCCAGGCCCTGCTCGACGCGCTCACCATGCGCCGGCGCAAGGGGCGGATCGAGGGGCTCGAGGTCGCCATCTGCGGCGACATCCGCCACAGCCGGGTGGCCGGATCCAACCTCAGGCTGCTTGCGAAGCTCGGCGCGAAGGTGCGGCTGGTCGGGCCCCCTTCCCTGCTGCCCGACGGGGGCGGAGCCTTTCCCGCTTTCACCGATTTCGACGAGGGCATAGCCGGCTGCGACGTGGTGATGATGCTGAGGATCCAGCGCGAGCGGATGGAGGAGAGCGTCTCGGGCGGCCTCGCCGATTTCCACGCTTTGTACGGGCTGACGATGAAGCGGCTCGAGCGCTCGGCGCCGGACTCGATCGTCCTTCATCCGGGGCCGATGAATCGCGGGGTCGAGATCGACGGCGAGGTCGCCGACCACCCGACCCGCTCGGCGATTCGCGAGCAGGTCGAGATGGGGGTGGCGGTGCGGATGGCCGTGCTCGACGTCCTGACCCGCGACCGCCGCTGACCGGTTGCTCTGATCGGTGCCAGGCACCAAAGCCTAAGTGCTTGAATATCCTCGGCGCCGGTCGAGCCGGTGGCGGCCATTCGGTGCCAGGCACCAACACCTAAATGCTTGAATATCCTCGGCGTCGAGGATCCGATTCCCGGCCATTCGGTGCCTGGCACCGAAGCTTAAGCGGTTGAAATTGCTCGGAGCAGGTTATGGGGTTTCCATTCCGGGCTCCGACGAACTCAGCCCCTGCGGACGCCGGCGTAGCGGCTCGCCCAGCGCACCGGGGCGTCGCCGGCGACGGTTCGGACGAAGCAGGCGCCGCCCTTGGCCTGGATCGAGCGGCAGGTGCGGCCCGCCGCCTCGCGGCTGGCGAAGCCCGCCACCGACAGGCGGTGGAGGGTGCCGCGCCCGGGCATGCTGACCGTGGTGCTGAGCGGGGTCAGATCGGCGAAGCCGAAGCGCTTGAGCATCTGCGCCCAGGCCCGCTCGACCGACGAGGAGGAGGAATAAGCGCCGAGCTGGACGGCGAAGCGGCCGGGGCCGGACTGGACGGCCGCCCGGGCCGGTCGGCGCGACTTCTCGAAACGGGGCCCCGGCGGCTCGATCGTCCGGCGGGCCGAGCCCACCGACGGCTCAGGCGTGACGAGCGCCTGCACCGCCGCGGCGTAGAGCGGCCGGGTTTCCTCGGTGGGCGCTTCGGCCTCGACGGCGGCGCGCTCGCTGACCCATGAAGGAAGGTCGGTGGTGGCGACCTGGACCGGCGCCGGCTCGGGCGCGACGTCGGCCTGGGCCAGAGCGGGGGCGGCGGTGACCGTCTCCGGCGCGGGCTCGGGCAACGGCCCGGCAGCGGCGAAAGCATCGGTCGAAGGCCGGGCCAGTGCGAGTCGGACCGGCTGGCCGGAATCTTCGGCCGGAGTCACTCCGAGCAGAGCGGCGACCTGGATCGCGCCGCCGCCGGGCTGGGCGAGCGAGGCCCATTGCTGAAGGCGCGCGCCGAGGTCGGCGGGCGACAGGTCCTGGGCGGCGGTGACCCGCGCCTTGTCCCAATCGCCGGCAAGCGCGTAGCTCAAGGCGAGATTCTGGCGGGTGCGGCCGGTGGCGCCGGCGGCGCGGGCGGCGGGCTCGAGCAATTCGATCGCCCGGCGCGGCTCGCCGGCAAGCGCGTAGGCGAGGCCGATATCGGCCGGCGAGGCGGTCTCGGCGAGCCGGTCCAGCTCGGCGACGGCGCCGGCCGGACGGCCGAGCGCGATCCGCGCCAGAGCGATGCTGAACGAGGCCCGGGCGTTGCCGGGATCGAGCTGCTGGACGTCGGCGAACGTGGCTTCGGCCGACTGGAAGCGGCCGTTCTTCAAATAGAGGTCGGCGAGGATCATCCGGTAGCCGACGTCGCTCGGGCTGAGCTCGACCGCCCGCTCGGCGAAGCCGAGGCCCGCGGCATATTCGCCCTTTTGCACCGAATCCTGCGCCTTGGCGAAGAGCGAGGCGGCGTCCTGCTCGGACTTCGGCGCCTTCGCCGAGGCCGAGGCGATTCGCGACGTGGCGGGCCCGCAGGCGACCATCGTGGTTCCGACCATCAGGGCCGAGACCGCGAACTTCAGTGCGACGCTCTTGTTCATTTTCACCTACTCCAACGCTAATTCGCCTGCCCGTGCATTTGCCCGGCAAGGGCTTCGAGATCGGGCAGCGAATCGAGGAAATCATCGAGCGCCTCGGTGACCAGCTGCTGCGCCGAACGGCGCGACAGGGCGCAGGCGAGACGCAATCTCAGATGCCGCTCCGGATCGAGGCGCAAAGTGAAGGCCGCCTTGGCCCGAGCCGAGGTCGCCGGCGCCGTGCGCGAGCGCGGCAGAGCGACGAGCCGCGATTCGCTGAGCGCCTGGACCTTGGCCCTGGGCTTAAGCTCGGGCTCGGGCTCGGGCTCGGGCTCGGGCTCGGGATGGGCCTGGGCCTCGACTTCGAGCTCGGGCGCCGCTTCGGCCTGCGGAGTCTCGACCTCAGGTTCCGGCTGCGGCTCGGGAACGCGCTCGGGCTCCGGCTCGAGCGGCGCCAGCCGGGCTTCCAGCTCGCGCTGCTGCTCGACCACCGCCGGCGGCTCGCTATGGCTGCGGCCGCCCGGCGCCGGAGTCAGCGCCTCGATCGAGCTCGGCACATGCTCGGGAAGATCCTGGGCTTCGTGAATGTCGTGGAGCGAGGCGGGCCCGGTGCCCATGTCGTTCCAGCCCAGATCCTCGAGGCTGCTTCCGAAGCTTCCGAAACCTTGCGGACGCATTGCGGGCTTGGCCGCTCCCTTGCGGGCGAGGAGGCCTGAGGAGAGGGAAGCGAAGGGCTTGGTCTCGGCCATCTGTCCCTCCCCTTACTGGCCGACCACGCGTCGGCCGAAGCCGGCGGCGGGTCGCGCGTTGGAGGGGTGGGCCGCGAAACTGCCTTGGGGCGCCGAGAAAATCGTGCGCCGGAAATTCTTCTCGAGCCGGTCGGCGACATATTCCCAAAGCTCGACCACCTCCTTGGCGGAGCGGCTGTTGGGATCGACCTCCATCACCGTCCGCCCGTCGATCATCGAGGCGGCGTAATCGGTGCGGTGGTGGAGGGTGATGGGGGCGACGGTGCCGTGCTGCGAAAGCGCGACCGCGGCCTCGTAGGTGATCCGGGCCTTGGGAGTCGCTCCGTTGATGACGAAGATGAGCGGCTTGCCGGCGCGCTCGCACAGATCGACGGTGGCGCCGACGGCGCGAAGGTCGTGCGGGCTCGGCCGGGTCGGGATGAGAATGAGCTCGGCGACCTGGATGACGCTCTGGATGGCCATGGTGATGGCCGGAGGCGTGTCGATCACGGCGAGCTTGAAGCCCTGCTGGCGCAGGATCTCCAGGTCCGCCTGAAGCCGGGCCACGGTGGTCTGGGCGAAAGCGGGCATCTCGGCCTCGCGTTCGTTCCACCAGTCGGCCAATGATCCCTGCGGATCGATGTCGATCAGGCAGACCGGGCCTGCGCCCGCCCTCTCCGCCTGGACGGCGAGATGGCCGGACAAGGTGGTCTTGCCGGATCCCCCCTTCTGCGACGATAGTGCCAAAACGCGCATGTTTTCCCCTCGGGCTCGCGATCCTTGACCCCGGTTTGCGCCGCCTTTGGCTAAAATCCGGTTAACGCGGATGAAGCCATGCGCTTTTCGCCGGGGCGGCCTCCCGTTCGGGGCGAGGCTTGTGCTAAGGGCGAATTAAGGATTTTCGGCTAGCTGCCGGACTTGAAAACCTCCGTCCCGCGCGGGAGATAGAAGATGCATTTTTCCGGTCGGTCCCTGCTCGCAGCTTGCGCGGCGGCGCTTCTCCTGGTCGGCGCCAATGCCGTCGCGGGCGCCGCTCCGTCCGACGTCAAGGCGGGCGTCGACCGCTGGATGCGCGGCGACTATGCCGGAGCGATCGCGCAATGGCGCCCGCTCGCCGAAGCCGGCAATGCCGACGCCCAGTTCAATCTCGGCCAGGCCTATAAGCTGGGCCGCGGAGTTCCCGCCAATGCCGGCCTCGCGCAGAGCTGGTACCAGAAGGCCGCCCGGCAGGGCCACGAGCAGGCCCAGGTCAATGTCGGCCTGCTCCTCTACAACGGCGGCCGCAAGCAGGAGGCCCTGCCGTGGATCCGCAAGGCCGTCGAGCTCGGCGATCCGCGCGCGCAATATATTTTGGGCACCGAATTGTTCAACGGCGACCTCGTCGGCAAGGACTGGCCGCGCGCTTACGCCCTGATGATTCGCGCCGCCGACGGCGGCGTGCCTCCGGCCGCCGACAATCTGAAGTCGATGGAGCGCTTCATCCCGGCCGATCAGCGCCGGCAGGGAGCCGCTCTGGCCCAGAGCCTGGGCCGGCCCGTCGGACCGGGCGGAATGAAGACCAACATTTTCGCTTCGGCGCCGGTCGCCGTCGCGACTTCGCGCCCGGCGCCGGCCAAGGCGGCCGGACCGGCGCCCCGCCGTCCCGCCCCGGCTCCGGCGGCGGCCGCCGGCGGACGCTGGCGGGTCCAGCTCGGCGCGTTCGGCAACGCCGGCAACGCCCAGCGCGCCTGGGCGGGGCTCAAGGGCAAGGTCGGCGCCTTCGGATCGCTTCAGCCCAATTATGTCGCCGCCGGAGCGGTCACCCGGCTCCAGGCCGGGCCGCTTGCCAGCCGAGCCGCCGCCGACCGGGTCTGCGCCGCGGCCAGAGCGGCCGGTGCCGGCTGCTTCCCGGTCGCGCCCTGAGCCTGTTCCCCGGCGCAGGCCGAAGTCCAGCGGCACGTGCGGAACGATTGGGTCCCGGCCTTCGCCGGGAAGCGATCCAGGCGGCTTAACCGAATATTTGCCTCAGGCGGCTAGGCTGCGCCCCTAAGCTCAGGGGGCGGGGAATGGCGGCAGTCGGAAGGATCGGGAGCGGGAGCCGGATGGCGTCGCGCTGGCGGCGGCGGCGGATGTGCGTCCTGGTCGCCGGAGCGCCCGCCCCGGCGGCGCTTCGCACCATCTGCGCGAGCGGCGCCTTCGTCGAGACCAACGCCCGGCCGGCGCTGGGCGACCCGGTCGAGCTTCGCCACCCCGAGGCCGGGACGATCGCGGCGACGGTCCGCGCGCTCGCTCCGGACGGGGTCGAGCTCGCCTTCCTGTGCTCGGAAGCCTCGGTCGCCTTCGCCCTCGCCGCCATCGCCGCCGACATGACCCGGCCGTAATCGGTGCCAGGCACCGAAGGCTAAGCCCTTGTTATTCCTCGCCTCCGCTTGACGTCCAGCCGCCCAATCGGTGCCAGGCACCAAAGACTAAGTCCTTGTTATTCCTCGCCCCCGCTTGACGTCCAGCCGCCCAATCGGTGCCAGGCACCGAAGGCTAAGCCCTTGTTATTCCTTGCCCCGCTTGGCGTCCAGCCGCCCAATCGGTGCCAGGCACCGAAGGTTAAGTCGTTGTTATTCCTCCCACTCGTTCCGCGCCCAGCCCTGGGCGTAGAGGAGGGCGGTGAGGTCGTTGTGGACGATGCTCGCATCCGCCGCGGCGGCGGCGGCGGGCTTGGCGTGGAAGGCGATTCCGAGGCCCGCTTCCTTCAGCATCGGGACGTCGTTGGCGCCGTCGCCCACCGCGAGACTCTCGTCAATGCGAAGGCCGCGCTCGGCGACCGAGTCGAGCAGCGCCAGCCTTTTGCCCTCGGCGCCGAGCACCGGCGAAACGACCCCACCGCTCAGCCGTCCTCCGGCCGTTTCGAGCCGGTTCGCCACCACCCGGTCGAAGCCGAGCCCGGCGCCGATCGGATCGGCGAATCGGGTGAAGCCGCCGGAGACGAGGATCGTCCAGGCCCCTTCCCGCTTCATCGTCCGGACCAGCGCCCGGGCGCCGGGCGTGACCAGGACCCTTTCCTCGCGGCAGCGGTCGATCGCCGTTTCGTCGAGCCCGGCGAGCAGGGCGACGCGCTCGGCGAGCGCCGCCTCGAAGCCGATCTCGCCCCGCATCGCCCGCTCGGTCACCGCCGCCACCTGCGCCCTGAGGCCGGCATAATCGGCGAGCTCGTCGATGCATTCGACCGCGATCATCGTCGAATCCATATCGGCGACGAGCAGCCGGCGGCGGCGCGACGCCTCGCCCTGGACGACCACATCGAGGCCGTCGGTCAGCCCCTCCAGAGCGGACCGGGCGGCCCCGGGCGAGGCCGAGAAGAGCAGGTCGCAGGCCTTGTCCGCCTCGATCCAGCTTCGGCCGAAGGGAGCGATGCCGGCGCCGGCGAGGGCGTCGGCGGCCGCCGAAATATCCCCGTCGGCGAGGCGATCCTTTGCTATCAGGGTGGCGATGAACATGGCTTCCTCTCCGGATCGGCGGCTGGCGCTTATCGCGGGGCCGACCGCCAGCGGCAAGTCGGCGCTCGCGCTCGCTTTGGCCGAGGCGGCCAGCGGCACCGTGATCAATGCCGACAGCGCGCAGGTTTATGCGGATTTGTGCATAATCTCGGCACGGCCGACCGCCGGGGACGAAGCCCGAGCGCCGCATCGCCTCTACGGCTATCGCGATGCCGCTCAGCCCTGCTCCGCCGCCGACTGGGCGGGCGACGCGAAGCGGGCGATCGCGGAGGCCCGGGAGGCACGAAGGCTGCCGGTCCTGGTCGGCGGCACCGGCCTCTATATCCGCACCCTGCTCGACGGAATCGCGCCCGTGCCCGAGATCGATCCGGCGATCCGCTCGGCGGTGCGGTCATTCACCGTCCTGCATAATTATGCAGCGCTGGAACGCGAGGACCCGCCCGCCGCGGCCCGGCTCCGGCCATCGGACTCGACCCGGGTGGCGCGCGCTCTGGAAGTGGTCCGATCGACCGGCCGTTCGCTTTCGGATTGGCAAGAGGAACGGTCGGGCGGGATCGAGGCCGAGGTCGACCTGGTCCCGCTGATAATGTTGCCCCCGCGCGACTGGCTGTACGAACGCTGCGATCGCCGCTTCGAGGAAATGATGTCTGGCGAAGGACTTGAAGAGGTTCATTCACTTCTCGCGCGAAGATTGAATCCGATGCTTCCGGCGATGCGCGCGATCGGCGTGCGCGAGATCGCCGCCTTCCTGGGGGGCGACCTCAGCCGCGCCGAGGCCCTGGCCGCGGGCCAAATTGCGACCCGCCAATATGCCAAGCGCCAATATACCTGGTTCTCGCGCCAGCCGCCGGAGCACTGGCCGCGCTTCACCGAGCCGCTCGATTGCGGCGGGCTGGCAAATGTCCTAGCCGATCTCAATGCACGTCTATCGCGATGAGGATGCCGACCTCGCGCTGATCCGGGAACGCCGAGTCGCGGTGATCGGCTACGGCAATCAGGGACGCGCCCAGGCCCTCAACCTGCGCGACAGCAAGGTCGCGGTCGTCATCGGCCTGCCGCCGGGATCGGCCAGCCGCGGCCGCGCCGCCGAAGACGGTTTTGACGTCATGACGGCAGCCGAGGCTTCTGCGAAGGCCGACCTCGTCGTGATGCTCGCCGCCGACGAGCTCCACTCGAAAATCTATGCCGAGGAGGTGGCGCCGAACCTCGCCGAGGGTTCCGCCCTCGCCTTCGCCCACGGTCTCAGCATCCGCTTCGAGCTGATCGTGCCGCGGCCGGACCTCGACGTCTTCCTCGTCGCTCCGAAGGGGCCGGGCACCGCGCTCAGGCGCGAATATGAGCAAGGCGGCGGCCTCATCGCCTTGTTCGCCGTCCACCAGGATCCGATCGGCCGGGCCGAGGCGCTCGCCCTTTCCTACGCCTCGGCGATCGGAAGCGGCCGGGTCGGAATCCTTCGGACCAGCTTCGCCGAGGAATGCGAAGCGGACCTGTTCAACGAGCAAGCGGTCCTGTGGGGCGCAATCCCGGAGCTCATCCACGCCGGCTTCGAAACCCTGGTCGACGCCGGCTTCTCCCCTGAAATCGCTTATTTCGAATGCCTTACCGAGGTGAAGTTGATAGCCGATCTGATCTATGAGCGCGGCATTGCCGGGATGCGCGAGGCGATCTCCAACACCGCCGAGTTCGGCGCCCTGAAGGGCGGCACCCGGATCGTCACCGCCGACACGAGGACCGAGATGCGCCGGATCCTTCGCGAGGTGCGCGGCGGCGGCTTCGTCCGGGAGCTGATCGCCGACGCCGAGGCCGGCTATCCGCGCCTGAAGTCGAGCCGGAAGCAGGCCGCCGACCACCCGATCGAGCAGGTCGCGCTCCGGCTCAGGGCCCTGGCGGAGCGGCGCGGCGATGGCTGAGCGGGCCGCCTGGCGCCCGCACCGGCTGCTCGAGGGCGCGTTCGTCGCCGCCGTCGGGGCCGGGATGGTCTGGGCCGCCTGGGGTTTCTGGCACGACCGCCAGCTCCCAGGCCGCTTCACCCGGATCCAGCTCGGAATGGACAGGTCCTCGGCCGAGGCCATCCTCGGCACCCCCGACTGGGAAGGCGGCTGCGCCGGCCGGGTCGACTATATGCCCCGGGCCGATTGCGCCAGCGAGCTCGGCTACGCCTCGGCCTTCGCGCCGCTCCGGCCGGTCTACCACATCGTCCAGCTCGACGGGAGCGGGAGAGTGATCGAGGCGGAGCCGGTCCGCACCCGCTGAGCTGGGCAATCGCTGGCGCGCCGATTCGCGCCTCCTTCGCTAACTCGTTATTCGAGCCGGATTTTTCCGTACGATTGACGGCGCTCCAGGCTTGCGCCTAACGGGCGCCATGCTCGAAGCCCCCCGCCGCCGCTACCTGGATATTCTGGCGTCGGTCTACATCTACAACGAACATCGCGGCTATACGAGCATCGACCGGGTGCTCGAAGCGGTCCGTTCGCGGCATCCCACCGCCCGGCGCTTCATCGCCGCGGTCGAGAAGCACCGCCGCGACGAGCGCCAGCATTATCTGATGTTTCGCCGCTATTTCGAGGATCTCGGGCGAATGCCCTATCGGGTCGACAGAACCTGCGGCCATATCGACCGGCTGGTCCGTCTCACCTTCGGCTGCGGAGTCGACGATCTCGACACCGACGAGATCATCGACAGCGCCGAGCTGTTCAACAAATTGTGCCGGATCATCATGCTCACCGAGATGCGCGGGATGCGCCAGGTCGACATCCTGCTTCGCTCGCCGCTGATGACCAGCGACAAGAGGCTCGTGAAGATCTTCAAGGTGATCGAACGCGACGAGCCGAGCCATTGGGCGCCCTACCAGGCCTGGCTCGAGGAAAATGGCGGCGGTCGGCCAACCCGAAGCGAGCGGGCGGCCGACGCCCTGGTCCACCGCACCTTGCTGACGGTGAAGCTGCCCGCCCTCTATCTCAACCCGCGACTGCCGCGCCGCACCGACTGGCAGGATACGGGTGAGGCTCAGTCGGCCCCGCATTGAGGGTGGAACTCATTCCCGACTTGTCGGACGAAGGCCAGGCCGGGGCGCGGAGCCGCGTCGATTGACCTCGTTCGCGCCTTGCGCTTAACGCGCGTCATGCCCGAAGCCTCGAGTCTCCGGCCCGTTTGGCTGCCGCCGCCCGACGGCTCGCGCGACCGCCGGGTCGACGATCCGACCAACGTCTGGGTCGTCCACCTGGCCGGACGCATGCTGCTTCCGCTGGCGCTTCGGATGGGGGTAGCGGCCAATGCCGTTTCAATTGCCGGCCTGGTTGTCGGCGCCTGCGCGGCGGCCGCCTTCCTGGGTTGGCGCGACCCCGCCTTCGCCACCCTGGGCTTCCTGCTCTGCATCGGCTGGCTGATCCTCGACGGGCTGGACGGAATGGTGGCGCGCGCCACGGCGACCGCCAGCCCGCTCGGGCGCTTTCTCGACGGCGCCGTCGACCATGGCGTTTTCTTTTTGCTCTACCTCGCGATCGCCGTCTCGCTCGCCACGCCCGAGGCGTTCTTCACCGCCGCCGCCGCCGGTCTCGTCCACGGCGTCCAGTCCAACCTCTATGAGAGCGAGCGGGCGCGCTACCATCGTCGCCTCCGGGGTGATCCGGGCGGCGAGCCCCCGCCCCCCTCCCCTTATCGGCTGGCGCGGCTCTACGACCGGGTGGCGGGGTCGCTGGACCGCCTGGCCGGCCGCTTCGACCGGGCGCTGGCCGCGGCCCCCGACCGCCGCGCCTTCGGCGAGGCCTATGCGCGGCGCGCGGCGCCGTCGCTCCGGCTGATGAACCTGCTCAGCGCCAACATGCGGGTGGTCGTCCTCTACGCGGCCTGCCTGGCCGGCGACCCGCGCCTCTTCTGGTGGTTCGAGCTGGGTCCCCTGACCGTGGCGGCGATCGCGGGCATGGTCTGGCACCGGCGGGTGGAGCGGCGTATGATTTCGGCCGCGGGATCGCGGCAGGACTGAGGGGCGACAGATCATGGAGATACAGGCTTTCAGAGGGGCTGGCAGGGTCTTTGCCTTCACCGGCGACCCGAAGGGCGGCAATTTGCCGCGACGCTTCGGCCCCTGGACGGCCTTCAAGTCGCTCGACCTGAACCGCGGCCAGGCGCAGGCGGGCGTCGACGTCGAGTCATGCCTCGACGATATCGAGGCCCATGGCTTCCACCTCACCGACGCCCATGTGCGGATCACCGAGCAGGCGCTGCCCGAAGGCCGCTGAGCGCCGGGCCGTCACCGAAGCGAGGCTCACTCGCTCGAGCAATTTCAAAGACTTAGACCCTCGGTGCCTGGCACCAAAATTCGCTGCCGGACACCGCTGCGCCCGAGTAATTTCAAAGGCTTAACCCTTGGTGCCTGGCACCGAAAATCGCTGCCGGACACCGCTGCGCCCGAGCAATTTCAAAGAATTGGCTCTTGGTGCCTGGCACCGAATTTGGCGGCGGAAGCCTGGATCAGCGTTCGGGAAGCGGGGTGCAGCCGTGGGGGGCGATCCAGCGGGAAGAGCTCGGGCCTTCCACCCGCACCATCCGGACCTGGTGGGGTTTCCAGTCGCTGTCCTTCAACCGGCGGAGCTGCTCTTCCGACGAACTGCCCCAGTAGATTTCGGTCTGCTCGAAGCGGCAGGTCGCCGTCGAAGCCGACCCCTCCTCCCAGCGGCATTGCGGCCTGCGCGCGGGAAAATCGGCAAATTCGGGGTCGACATAGTCGCCCGGCGTCTTTTCGACCTCTTGCTTGAAATGGACGGACGCTTCGCCGCAGCCGAGCTCGATCTCCTTCGCGGTGGGCAGGGCCGTGGCGGAGACCCGATGAAAGCCCGGCCACAAATCGTCGGTACGGGCCATGGGATCGCGCTCGCAGGCCACCGCCGCAAGCGCGAGAAGAAGGAGCGGCCGAAGCTTCACTTCCTCCCGAACAATTTCTCGATGTCGCCGTGCGCCAGCTTCACCCAGGTCGGGCGGCCGTGATTGCACTGGCCGCTGTGGGGGGTGACCTCCATCTCCCGGAGCAAGGCGTTCATCTCGGCCACCGAGAGGATCCGCCCCGCCCGCACCGAGCCGTGGCAGGCCATGGTCGCGGCGACGTGGTCGAGCCTTTCCTTGAGCGCCAGAGCGTCGTCGAAGGCGGCGAGCTCGTCGGCGAGATCGGTGACCAGGCCGCGCACGTCGCCATTGCCGAGGATCGCGGGGGTCGCCCGGACCAGCATCGCCCGGGCCCCGAAGCGCTCGAGCTCGAGGCCCATTTCGGTGAGCTCGGGGGCCCTCGCCTCGAGCCGGTCGCAGGCGGGCTCGTCCAGCTCGACCACTTCGGGCAGGAGCAGGGCCTGGCGAGCGACTCCGCCGTCGGCCATCGCCCGGCGCATCCGCTCGAGGACCAGCCGCTCGTGGGCGGCATGCTGGTCGACGAGGATGAGGCCGTCCTCGGCCTCGGCGACGATGTAGGTGGCGGCGACCTGGCCCCGGGCCACGCCGAGCGGGAAGCTGTGGGCCTCCGGAGGCGGCGCGAAGGCCGATTCGCCGCGCGCCTGGGGGGCGAAGTCGTAGGAAGGCCGGGCGTCGTGGAAGCGGTTAAGCCCCTCCCCTTCTGAGGAGGGGTTGGGGGTGGGGCCGACGGGCGAGAAAAAGCCCTGGCCTGGCTTCCCGCGACTCCCCCACCCCGGCCCCACCCCTGAAGGGGAGGGGCTTGTTTGCCAGGGCACGTTCTCGGCCGCTCTCTGCACGCTCCTGAAGCCCGCCCCATCGAGCGCGTGCCGAAGGCCGCCGACGATCAGCCCCCGGATCCCCGACGGGTCGCGGAAGCGCACCTCGGTCTTGGCGGGGTGGACGTTGACGTCGACCTCCTCGCCGGGAAGGTCGATGAACAAGGCGATGACCGGGTGGCGGTCGCGGGCGAGCAAATCCTGATAGGCGGCGCGGACGGCGCCGATCAGAAGCCGGTCCTTCACCGGACGGCCGTTGACGAACAGATATTGATGATCGGCGACTCCACGGTTGAAGGTGGGCAGGCCGGCCACTCCGCCGAGCCGGGCCGGCCCGCGCTCATAGTCGACGGCGACGCTGTTCTCGTGGAGGGCGCGGTCGGTCAAGGCGGCGACCCGGGCCGGGCGGTCCTCGCCGGGCTGGACGGCAAGGGTCCGGCGGCCGTCATGCTCGAGGCTGAAGCCGATGTCGGGCCGGGCCATGGCCAGCCTTTTGACGACGTCGACGCAGGCGCCATATTCGGACCGCTCCGAGCGCAGGAACTTGCGGCGGGCGGGGACCCGGGCGAAGAGATTTTCGACCCGGATTCGGGTGCCGGGCGGAAGCGCCGCCGGCGAAGTCCCTTCGAGCCGGCCATTGTCGACGACAAGCGACCAGCCGTCGGCGCCGCGCATCCGGCTCTCCACGGTCAGCCGGGCGACGCTGGCGATGGAGGGCAGCGCCTCGCCCCGGAAGCCGAGGGTGGTCACCGCCTCGATCTCCTCGCCGGGCAGCTTCGAGGTGGCGTGGCGCTCGAGCGCGAGCGCCATGTCGGCCGGGCTCATGCCACAGCCGTCGTCGGCGACCTCGATCCTCGTCGTTCCGCCGCCGCCCAGCGAGATCGCGATCCGGGTGGCGCCGGCGTCGATCGCGTTTTCAACGAGCTCCTTCAACGCGCTGGCCGGTCTTTCCACCACTTCACCGGCGGCGATGCGGTTGACCAGATGCTCGGGCAGGCGGCGTATTGACATCGATCGACGGTCTAGCCCAAGCCGCGCCGACCCGCGAGCCTTGTTAAGTCATTTGTGGAACAAGCCGAGGGGCCATCCTATAGAGAAAGGCGAGCGCGCCGGGCATCATGCCGCGGCGGCGTTTTGAAAGAAGCGGGACCCACCTCAATGTCATTCATGCGTTTCTTCAAATTCCCCTCCCACGACATGGCGATCGACCTCGGCACGGCCAATACGGTGGTCTATGTGCGCGGCCGCGGCGTGGTCCTGAACGAGCCGTCGGTGGTCGCCATCGAGACGATCAACGGGGTGAAGCGCGTGAAGGCGGTCGGCGACGACGCCAAGATGATGATGGGCAAGACTCCCGACCAGATCGAGGCCATTCGCCCCCTCAGGGACGGAGTCATCGCCGACATCGACGTCGCCGAGCAGATGATCAAGCATTTCATCCAGAAGGTCCACGGCAAGCGCCGCTTCCCGCGCTGGCCGGAGATCGTGATCTGCGTTCCGTCGGGTTCGACTTCGGTCGAGCGCCGCGCCATCCGCGACGCCGCCTCCAACGCCGGCGCCTCGCAGGTCTGGCTGATCGAGGAGCCGATGGCGGCGGCGATCGGCGCCGACATGCCGGTGACCGAGCCGATCGGATCGATGGTCGTCGACATCGGCGGCGGCACCACCGAGGTCGCCGTGCTCTCGCTTCGCGGCCTCGCCTACACGACGTCGGTCCGGGTCGGCGGCGACAAGATGGACGAGGCGATCTCCTCCTACGTCCGGCGCAACCACAATCTGCTGATCGGCGAGGCGACGGCCGAGCGGATCAAGAAGCAGGTCGGTATCGCCAAGCCGCCCGCCGACGGCGACGGCCTCTCGGTCCACATCAAGGGCCGCGACCTCGTCAACGGCGTGCCCAAGGAGATCACGATCAACCAGCGCCAGATCGCCGAGGCGCTGTCGGAACCGGTCGGGACGATCGTCGAGGGCGTCAGGATCGCGCTCGAGAATACCGCGCCGGAGCTCGCCGCCGACATCGTCGACCAGGGCATCGTCCTGACCGGCGGCGGCGCCCTTCTGCAGGGACTGGACGAGGTGTTGCGTGACGAGACGGGGCTTCCGGTCACCGTCGCCGACGATCCGCTCACCTGCGTCGCCATCGGCACCGGCCGGGCGCTCGAGGAGGAAATCTTCCGCGGCGTTCTGCTGACCGCCTGAGGCCGGGCCGGGAGGCAGACAGGTGCCACCGCCATCGACCCGCCGCCCCGGATTTTCGCGCCGGGCGCAATATGGGTTGTTCCTGTCCTATGTGATGGCCGTCGGCGGAGTCCTGTTCGCCGGGCTGCTGCTGGTCATCGCCATCGTCGACCCGGCCGGCTTCAACGCCCTCAAGGGAGTCGCCCTCGACGTCACCAGCCCGGTGTCGACGGGCGGGCGCAGCGTGGTCCGCTTTTTCGGCGGGATCGGCGATTCGGTCGGCAATTACGTCCAGGCGGGCGGGCAGAATGCCGAGCTGAAGCGACGCCTCCAGGGATCGCGGCGCAAGCTCATCGAGGCGCAGGCGACCGAGCTCGAGAACAAGCGGCTGAAGGCCCTGCTGGGACTGACCCGCGAGACCGACGACCCGGTCGCGGTGACCCGGATCGTCGGCTCCTCCTTCGCCTCGGTCCGCCGGCTCGCCACCCTTTCCGCCGGAGCCTCGGCCGGAGTCCAGCCGGGCCAGCCGGTGCGCTCGGCCGACGGCCTCGTCGGGCGGGTGATCGAGACCGGGCGCTGGGCGAGCCGGGTCCTGCTCGTCGGCGACAGCGCCAGCAACGTGCCCGTCCGGCTGGTCCGCGACGGCACCGCGGCGATCGCCACCGGCCATGGCGACGGAACGATCGACCTCAAGACGCTCGAGCTGGGCGAGAATCCCTTCCGCCGCGGCGACGTGCTGGTGACGTCGGGCGTGGGCGGGGTCTATCCGCCCGACATACCGGTGGCGGTGGTGGTCTCCGTCCAGGGCGACCGGACGGTGGCGAAGCCGCTCGCCGACCCCGCCAATGTCGAATATGCGATGGTCCTGAAAGTCTACCAGCCGCTCGCCGATACGCCGCTCACCGAGACCACCGAAAGCGCCCTGAGGGGCGCCGGGCAATGAGCCGGATCGCCGGATCGAGCCGCGACGTCGCCCTGCTCGGCTTCCGCCGCCAGTGGGTGCCGATCCTGAGCACGCTCGCCGCCGCCTTGCTCGCCCTGTTCCCTTATGTCGCGAGCCGGCCGATCATCCCCGATTTCGCCTATCTCGTCCTGCTCGCCTGGCGGCTGCTGAGGCCGGAAATGTGGCAGGCGCACATGGCCTTGCCGCTCGGCCTGTTCAACGATCTCGTCGCCGGCCTTCCGATCGGCCAGTCGATGGCTTTGTGGACCCTCACCTTCCTGATCCTCGACATCGTCGACAGCCGGGTCGGCTGGCGCGATTACTGGATGGACTGGCTGTTCGCGACCGTTGCGATCCTCTTCTACACGGCGGGCGGCTGGTACGTGGCCCGTGAGATGGGGGGAACGACGCCCTTCACCTTGCTTCTGCCGCAGCTCGCTTTGTCGGTCTTCGCTTATCCCCTGGCGGCTCGCCTCGTCGTCACCCTCGATCGCTGGCGGCTGTCGCGATGAAGCGGCGCAACCGCCCCGCCATCACCGAGGGCAGCCAGCTCTTGACCTTCACCCGGCGCGCGATGGTGCTCGGCGGTTCCCAGGGCGTGCTCGGCGCGGCTCTGGCCGGACGGATGGCCTGGATCTCGATCGCCGACAACGAGCGCTACAAATCGCTCTCCGAGAGCAACCGGGTCCAGCTTCGGCTGATCCCGCCGCGGCGAGGCTGGATCGTCGACCGGGCGGGCCAGCCGATCGCGATCAACCGGAGCGATTTCCGGGTCGACCTGATCCCCGACCGCCTGAAGGACCCCGACCGGATCATCGCCGAACTGACCCGGCTGCTCGACCTTCCCCAGGACGAGGTCGAGCGGATCCGGGAGGAATTGAAGCGCGCCGCCGGCTACCAGCCGGTGCCGGTCGCCGAGAACCTCCCGTTCGAGAAATATGCGGCGGTGACGATCCGCCAGCCCGAGCTTCCGGGGGTGGCGCCCTTGCGCTCCTTCTCGCGCTTCTATCCCGACGGAGCGGCGGTCGCGCACCTCGTCGGCTATGTCGGAACGCCGAACAAGGACGGAATATGAGAAGGAGGGAAAGGCCCCTCTCCTCATCACGCCGGGCTTCAAGATCGGCAAGGAAGGAGCTCGAGAAGACGATGGAGCCCCGGCTTCGCGGACGGCCGGGCGCCCAGCGGGTCGAGGTGACGGCGGGCGGCAAGCTGGTCCGCCAGCTGACCACGCTTCCCGACAAGAGCGGCGGCGCCCTGCCGCTCACCATCGACGCCGGGCTGCAGACCTTCGCGGCCCGCCGACTCGGCGAGGAATCGGGATCGGTGGTGGTTCTCGACTGCCTGACCGGCGACATCCTCGCCCTCGCCTCGATGCCCGCCTACGATCCCAACAGCTTCACCGACGGCATCGGCCGCAACGAATGGAAGATGCTGGCGGAGGACGAGCGCAAGCCCCTGCTCAACAAGGCGCTGAACGGACTCTATCCGCCCGGCTCGACCTTCAAGCCGATGGTCGCCATGGCCCTGCTTCAAGCAGGAATCGACCCCGAGACGCATGTCAATTGCCCCGGCGGCTTCCAGCTCGGCAACCGCTTCTTCCGCTGTCTCGGCCGCCACGGCTCGATGACCATGCACACCGCGATCGCGAGGAGCTGCAACACCTATTTCTACACCATGGGCCGGCGCGTCGGGATCGACGTCATCTCGGCCATGGGAAAGCGGCTGGGCTTCGGACAGAAGTTCGACATCCCCGTCGTCTCCCAGAATTACGGCACCATGCCGAGCGCGGAATGGAAGAAGGCGCGCTACGAGCGGAGCGCCAAGCTCGTCGAGCGGCCGGACTGGACCGAGTCCGACACGCTCAACACGTCGATCGGGCAGGGCTTCGTCATCGTCAATCCGCTCCAGCTGGCGGTGATGGCGGGAAAGGTCGCCTCGGGTCTCGACATCCAGCCCAACCTCATCCACCGCAAGCGCCCGGCGCCGGCGGCGCTGCCCTTCCCGAAGGAGCATTTCGAGACGGTCCGCTCCGGCATGTGGGAGGTGGTGAACGGCGCCGGCACCGCCGGCCGAAGCAAGCTCGAGCTTCCCGGAATCGAGATGGGCGGAAAGACCGGCACCGCCCAGGTCCGCCGAATCACCGGCGGCCAGCGCGGCCAGTCGGGCGCCTGGAAATATCGCGACCACGGCCTGTTCGTCTGCTTCGCGCCCGTCGCCGCGCCCCGCTATGCCTGCTCGGTGGTGATCGAGCACGGCATGGGCGGCGCCCGGGCGGCGGCGCCGGTCGCCAAGGACGTGCTCACCTATCTGTTCGACAAGCCCAGGGCGATGGCCTCGCTCGCGACCTTCGAGGAGCAATGGGGCGGAACGCTCGCCGAGCGGATGGAGGCCCGGTCACGGCGCTGGCTCGCCGAAGCGGCGGCCGCGAAGGCGGCGCTCGGCGGGACCTCCGGGACCGGCCGCTAATGTCTGTGCCGGCGACCTTGACCTATCTGTTTCCCGGCGAAGGCCGGGGGCCAGCGGCACCGACGGAACGACCGGGTCCCGGCCTTCGGGAAACCGGTGCGCCTCGTCGAGGCCCGCGCTGATGGGGCTCGACTTCGTTCCGGCACCGCTGGCGACCCTGCCGTGGCGGATGCTGTGGATCGTCGCCGCCCTGGGCGCGGCCGGCGTTCTCGGCCTTTATTCGGCCGCCGGGGGCTTCATGATGCCCTGGGCCCTCCCCCAGCTGGTCCGCTTCCTGGTCTTCCTCGGCATGGCCCTCGCTTTGTCGTGGATCCGTCCGCAGACCTTCCACGACTTCGCCTTCTTCGCTTACGGAGGCGGCATATTGCTGCTCATCCTGACGCTGGCGCTCGGAGTGATCGGCGGCGGAGCGCGAAGCTGGCTCGAGCTCGGCTTCCTTCGAGCTCCAGCCCTCCGAGCTGATGAAGCCGATCATCGTCCTCACCCTCGCCCGCTTCTACGCCCACGTCCCGCCCGCCGAGATAAGGCGCCTCTGAGGCGATGTGGCCGCTCGGCCCTCATCCTCGGCCCGCCGATCCTGCTCATCCTGCTCCAGCCGGACCTCGGAACGACCATGCTGATCGTTCTCAACACCATCGCCCTCATGTTCCTCGCCGGCCTGCCTCTGCGCCTGTTCATCGGCGGCGGCCTCGCCGTCGCCGTCTCGATGCCGGTCGTCTATTCCTTCCTATTGCCCCACCAGCAGGAACGGGTGCTGATCTTCCTCAACCCGGAGACGGACCCGCTCGGCGCCGGCTATCATCTCACCCAGTCGAAGATCGCGATCGGTTCGGGCGGGGTCTTCGGCAAGGGCTTCCTCAACGGCACCCAGAGCCACCTCCATTATCTGCCCGAGCAGCATACCGACTTCATCTTCGCGGCCATCGCCGAGGAATGGGGGCTGATCGGAGGCTGCGTCCTGATCGCGCTCTTCTTCCTCCTGCTGCGCTGGGGGATGGGCGTCGCGCTGGAGGCCAAGGACCGGTTCGAGCGGCTCGCCGCGGCGGGGATGACGCTCACCATCTTCTTCTACGTCGCCGATCAATCTGATGATGGTGATGGGCCTCGCCCCGGTCGTCGGAATCCCGCTCCCCCTCGTTTCCTACGGCGGCTCCGCGATGCTGACGGTGATGATCTGCCTGGGAATCCTGATGTCGATCGAAAGGCACAACAGGAGCGAGAAGCGGCGGTAGCCGTCATTGCGAGGAGCGAAGCGACGAAGCAATCCAGGGCTGGGCTCGTGACGAACGCCGGTCCGGATTGCTTCGCTTCGCTCGCAATGACGAGATCCACGGGTGACGGTCACCGCTCGCGACCGTGACGACCCGCGGTGTTGCCCCAAGCGAAATCGCCAGACCGCCGCTCCTGGCCAGGAAATCCCGGTCCGCCTTGAGCCAGCGCGGCCGGCAGGCCGCCGGCAGGCGGCGGTCGGAGACGACGATGTCGGCTTCCGAGCAAGCCTTGCGCAACGCCTCCACCGGCACCAGGCGGTCGCTCCGGCTCGCCAGCAGCCGCCAGCCGCGCAGCTCGGCCGCGCAGAAATCGGCGCTGCACTCGGCGATCCGGAGGGTCTCGAGCTCTCCCGGCTCGGAATCGAGGCCGGCGCTCTGCGTCATCAGCTCGCGAACATAGTCTCCTGCACGCCCTCGAAGCAGCGCCAGCTCTCCCGATGCGGTCCTGATCGCAAGGTGGCGGCCGTCGCCGGTGACGAGCAGATCGGGCGTCGGAGCCAGTAAGGCAGCCACGGCCCCGGCGGCGATCGGCAGGCACCCCCAGCGCCGCCATCGCGTCCGCCACAAGGCCAGCCACAGGCCTCCGCCGAGCATCAGCAAAAAGGCGGCGGCCGGCATGGTCGGAAGCCTCGCCACCGCCCCCGGCGCCGCCGCGACGGCGTGGGCCAAAGCGAGAAGAAAATCGAGCGCCGCCCCGGCCAGCCACCAGAAGGGCGCGCCGAGGCCGGCCAGGTCGAACAGCAAGGCGAGCGCCTCGATCGGCATGATGACGAAGGTGGTGAGCGGAATGGCGACGATATTGGCCAGCGCCCCGTACAGCCCGGCCTGGTGGAAATGCCACAGGGCGATGGGGATGAGGGCGAGCTCGACGGCGAGGCCGGTGAGGACGAGGCCGGCGAGAAAGCGGCCGAGCTTCATCGGCCAGAGCTCGTCGCGCCGGGCGAGCCAGGCTCGAACGCGCGGATGCTCGTGAAGGGCGACGATGGCGGTGATCGCCGCGAAGCTCATCTGGAAGCTCGCACCGGGCAGCGATTCCGGCCACAGCAGAAGGACGACCATAGCGGCGACCGCCACCAGCCTCAGGGTCAGCGCTTCCCGGCCCAAAGCGATCCCGAGCAGGACCAGCAAGGCGGCGATGCAGGAGCGGATCGTCGGCACCTCGGCCCCGGTCAGAAGGGTGTAAGCGATCCCCGCGAGCGCGCCCGCGCCGGCGGCGACCAGCACCAGCCGGAAGCGAAGCGCCAGGGCCGGGCTCAAGGCGAGCAGCTTCAGGGTCAGGAGCATCACCGCTCCGACCACGGCGGTGAGATGCAGACCGCTGACCGAAAGCAGATGGGCGAGGCCGGAGCGGCGCATCGCCTCCGCGTCCTCTTCGCTTATCCCGCCCTGGTCGCCGGTGGCGAGGGCGGCGGCGATTCCGCCCGCTCCGCCTTCGAGCCGCGAGCGGATATGGTCGGCGAGCCGCTGGCGCATGTCGGCAAGTCGGGCCCGCCACCCGCGCTCGCCTGCCGGAGACAGCTGCCGGACGACGGTGACCCGGCCGCTGCCGCCGATCCCCTGAAACCAGGCGGCTCGGGCGAAATCGTAGGCGCCGGGCACAGCGGCGGGCGCGGGCGGCATCACATAGCCGCGCAGCCGGAAGGTCGCCCCGGCCTCGATCCCGGCCGGCGCCCTGGCGGCATCGACATTGACCCTGAGGCGCGGCGGCAGTCCGCTTGTCTCCGCAGGCTTCACCACCAGCCGCACCAGGTCGCGCGCCGGAAGGCGCTGGAAGCTCTCGATCCTCGCGTCGAACTCGGCCGCCCGGGGATGGCTCAGCACTGGTGCCGCCACCCGTTCGGCCTTCCACCAGACGTTGGCGCAGCCGAGGATCGCGGCGAGGCAGAAGATGGACGCCGCCCGCGCCCAGCGAGTCCCGGGCGCCAGCCCCTGCGGCGCCAGCGCCAGCGCCGCGGCGAGCAGCAGGAAGGCCGTCCAGACCCGGGCGTCGGGCAGTGCGAACCAGCAGGCGGTGCCGAGCCCGAGGCCGACCGGCAGCCAGAGCGGCAGCTGGTCCCGCTCGGAGTCGGCGAGGGATTCGAGGCGCCGTGACAGGACCGTCATCCCGGCGAAAGCCGGGACCTCGGGGAGACCCGCCGTGCCTTCTTGTCCCGAGGTCCCGGCTTCCGCCGGGATGACGCGGCTCATCGACGGCCCCTTTGTCGCCGCCGATCCGCTATGCTAGGGCCCCATCCGTCACCGGCCGTCATGGCTATGCATCCTTGGAGAAAAGGCGCTTGAGCGCAACCGTCCAGCCCGGCGAGGTCGTCACCCGCTTTGCGCCCTCGCCGACCGGCTTCCTTCACATCGGCGGCGCCCGCACGGCGCTCTTCAGCTGGCTCTACGCCCGCCATCATGGCGGCCGTTTCCTCCTGCGCATCGAGGATACCGACAAGGCGCGGTCCACCCAGGCGGCGATCGACGCCATAATCGAAGGCATGCGCTGGCTCGGGCTCGATTGGGACGGCCACGAATATTACCAGTCGCAATTCGCCGCCCGCCACGCCGAAGTGGCCAACGAGTTGCTCGCCCGCGGCCACGCCTATCGCTGCTACATGAGCGCCGAGGAATTGTCGGCCCAGCGCGAACGCGCGCAGGCGGAGAAGCGGCCCTATCGGGTGGAAAGCCCGTGGCGCGACCTCGGCGACGAAGCCGGCGACGCGCCCTTCGTCCTCCGCCTGAAGGCGCCGCGCGAGGGCGAGACCGTGATCGAGGACCGGGTCCAGGGCCGGGTCGTCGTCAAGAATGCCGAGCTCGACGACATGGTCCTGCTCCGCTCCGACGGCAGCCCGACCTACATGCTGGCCGTGGTGGTCGACGATCACGACATGGGCGTCACCCACGTCATCCGCGGCGACGACCATCTCAACAACGCCTTCCGCCAGCTCGGAATCATCCGAGGCATGGGCTGGCCGGAGCCCGTCTACGCTCATGTGCCATTGATCCACGGCCCGGACGGGGCAAAGATGTCGAAGCGCCACGGCGCGACGGGCGTGATGGACTATGACGCGCTCGGCTTCCTTCCGGAAGCGCTCTCCAACTATCTGCTCCGCCTGGGCTGGGGCCATGGCGACGACGAGATCATCTCGCGCGACGACGCGGTGCGCTGGTTCGACCTCGATCAGGTCGGCAAGTCGCCGTCGCGCTTCGACACGAAGAAGCTCGAGAATCTCAACGGCCATTATATCCGCGAGGCCGACGACGGCCGCCTGGCCTCGCTGATCGCGCCCCGTATCGGGACTCTGATCGGACGCGACCTCGGGACGGAAGAGGTCGCGCTACTCGTCCGGGCCATGGCGGAGCTCAAGCCGCGAGCGAAGAACTCTAGAGGAACTCGCTGAAAATTCGGTCTTCCTGTTCCAAACCCGGCCGCTCGACTTCGACGAAAAGGCGGCCACCCTGCTCACCGGCGACGCCCCTCGCCTGCTCGGCCTTGCCTGGGCTTCGCTCAATGCGCTTGACGAATGGACGGCGCTCGCCACAGAGGCGGCGGTGCGCAGCACAGCGGAGAGTGCCGGGGCCAAGCTCGGCCAGGTGGCGCAGCCGCTGCGCGCCGCGCTTACCGGACGAGCGACCTCGCCCGGCATATTCGATGTTCTGGTCCTGCTGGGGCGCGAGGAAAGCCTCGCCCGCATCGCGGACCGGATGGACGGAGCAGAGTAAATGGCCGACGGAAACGCCACTCTAAACCTCGGCGACAAAAGCCACGGCTTCCCGGTTCGCGCCGGCTCGGTCGGCCCCGACGTCGTCGACATCCGCAAGCTCTATGCGGAAACCGGCGCCTTCACCTACGATCCCGGCTTCACCTCGACGGCGGCCTGCGAGAGCGCGATCACCTATATCGACGGCGACCAGGGCATCCTGCTTCACCGCGGCTATCCGATCGACCAGCTCGCCGAGCATTCGACCTTCATGGAGGTCTGCTACCTGCTCCTCAACGGCGAGCTTCCGCAGAAAGCCGAGCTGGAGGATTTCACCTACACCATCTCGCGCCACACCATGCTCCACGAGCAGCTCGCGACCTTCTACCGCGGCTTCCGGCGCGACGCCCATCCGATGGCGGTGATGTGCGGCGTGGTCGGAGCGCTCAGCGCCTTCTACCACGATTCGACCGACATCACCGATCCCAAGCAGCGCATGATCGCAAGCCACCGGCTGATCGCCAAGATGCCGACGATCGCGGCGATGGCCTACAAATATACGCTCGGCCAGCCGTTCATGTATCCGCAGAACAGCCTCACCTACACCGGCAACTTCCTGCGCATGACCTTCGGGGTTCCGGCCGAGCCCTATGAGGTCAATCCGATCGTCGAGCGGGCGATGCGGCGGATCTTCATCCTCCACGCCGACCACGAGCAGAACGCCTCGACCTCGACCGTCCGCCTCGCCGGCTCGTCGGGCGCCAACCCCTTCGCCTGCATCGCCGCCGGAATCGCCTGCCTGTGGGGACCTGCCCATGGCGGCGCCAACGAGGCGGCCCTGAACATGCTTCACGAGATCGGCCGCCCCGAGCGGATCCCCGAGTTCATCGCCCGGGCCAAGGACAAGGACGACCCGTTCCGGCTGATGGGCTTCGGCCACCGGGTCTACAAGAATTACGACCCGCGCGCGAAGGTGATGCAGGCGACCGCGGCGGAGGTTCTGAAGGAGCTGGGAGTCACCGACCCCGTCTTCGACGTCGCCCGCGAGCTCGAGCGGATCGCGCTCAGCGACGATTATTTCATCGAGAAGAAGCTTTATCCCAACGTCGATTTCTATTCCGGAGTGGTGCTCTCGGCGATCGGCTTCCCGACCTCGATGTTCACGGCTCTTTTCGCTCTGGCGCGAACCGTGGGATGGGTCGCCCAGTGGAACGAGATGATCTCCGACCCCGAGCAGAAGATCGGCCGCCCGAGGCAGCTTTACACGGGCCCGACCCAGCGCGATTACGTCCCGGTGGACGCACGGTAGGACGCCCCGCCACAGCCCGCTCGGGGTCCGGACACTAGGCCACCAACTCATTAAATCGCAACCAGATGCGGATTGAGGCGAGCTGGATTGAGGCCAGGAAATTGTCGTCGCGCTTGTCGTATCGCGTGGCGATGGCTCTGAAGTGTTTGAGTTTGTTGAAGAAGCGTTC
Source organism: uncultured Alphaproteobacteria bacterium (assembly GCA_963850005.1). GTDB lineage: Bacteria > Pseudomonadota > Alphaproteobacteria > Sphingomonadales > Sphingomonadaceae > Allosphingosinicella. The sequence goes on along the minus strand of CAWKJG010000001.1, from coordinate 101,620 downwards.
GATCAGGTTGCGGTATCGGTAGAGGAAGGGGCTGAAGGCGGGTCGCTTCGTGCGCTGGGGCATGGGCGGGATGTTGGCGAACGCGCCTTTACTGGCGATGGCCTGGCGCAACTTGTCGGCATCATAGGCGCGGTCGGCGAGCAGGATCGAGCCGGGGGCGAGGCTGTCGAGCAGCTCTTGCGCGCTGTGCCCGTCATAGGCCTGGCCCTCGCTCAGGGCGAGGCCGATCGGCAGGCCGTTGGCATCGACGACGGCATGGACCTTGGTGGTCAGGCCGCCGCGCGAGCGACCCATGCAACGGGATCGGCCGTCTTTTTTTTGGCGTTGCCCGCAGGCTGATGCACCCGGATCGAGGAGCTGTCGATCATCTGGATATCGCCCGCATAAGCCTGCGACACGGCCTCCAGCAGGCGCTTCCACACGCCCGCCTTGCGCCACCGGTTGAAGCGGTTCACGCAGGTCGTGTGCGGGCCGTAGCGCGCCGGAATGTCCGCCCAGGGCGCGCCGGTGCGAAGCCGCCAGAAGATCCCGTTGAGAACGCGCCGGTCCTCCACCCGCTTCACGCCGCGAACCTTCGTAGGCAAGAGCGGCTCAATCACCGACCACTCGAAGTCCGTCAGATCAAAACGTCCCATCTCAGCCTCCGCTATGCTGCAAAAACTGAATCAGAAACCCTCACTCAAGGGAATCCCATTTATGGGTATGTGACCTAGTCCAAATGGACTAAGCGGAATCTTCGCGACTCCGTGAGAACTCCCCTAATTCCAAGCTCGCACGCCGAACTCGGCGGCATATCCTGGCAAAATTAGGGAGGTTAAGATGATCGATCGTGCACGCCTGCTTCATTCCGTCGGCGTCCTCTGCGCGGGAACCCTGTTCATCGCGGCCGCGCCGGCCGCGGCGCAGCTGACTTATACGCCGACGACGAACCTGACGCCGCTCCAGGTCGGGACAAACCTTTTGTCGATCAAGCAGATCAACGATGCCACGACCGGCCCGACCGCGATCAACGGTTTCGGCTCGAATGTGACGTCGGGTGAGATCACCTTCAGTTTCGCCACGCCGATGGACCTGACCAGCTTCAGCCTGTGGAACAACATCGTGGCCGGACCCCTTGGAGGGGTGAACGACTTCTCGCTCAGCTTCTTCGACGCCGCGGGAAACCCGCTGGGCCAGACCTCGCATCAGGCGCCCAATGCCGTTCCTCCGTTTCAGGGCGCGCTCAGCCGTACGGGCGTGAGTTTGGTGGTGATGCATGTGGCGTCGGCTTATGGTCGGATCGAGATTCGGGAGGTGCAGTTCGGCGGACAACCGTCGAAACCCGGATCCTTCACCCAAAGCTGCGCCCAGGTCCGTCGGCTCGGCTACCCGGTGACGACGTATACGATCCAGCGTTCGAGCAACGCCGTCGACCGGGGTGCCGTCGTCATCGGCCAGGGCGCCGGTTACAGCTATGCCGTGGGCCCGCTGCGCGCTTACGGCGACGCCAACCTCGATCGCATCTTCATCGACAGCTTCCCGCTGGTCCCGGACCGCAAGAAGGTCTGTCAGATCGATGTCGCCGTGGCCGGCTCGACCGGAAGCGCGAACAACAATGACGGGATCAGCGTGTTTCTGCCCAAAGCGGCTGGAATGGCGTTCCGCGGCCTGGCGGGCTGGGATCCGGCCAAGGGATCCTCGCTGCTGCCCAGCAAGGCTCTTACCGACAATCTGGGGCCATGGACCTACGATCTGTCCATCACCGGCTCGAATCCGACAATGGCACCGCCGCTCGCGGCCGCGCTCGCGGGCGGGGTCAATTCTCTGGATATCTTCGTGCAGGACGACAGCCTCGTGAAATCGGCGAAGGTCACCTACTCGCTCTATTGATCGGGCCTGGACAGCGCGCGAGGGGTCGGCGCTCGAAAGAGCGTCCGGCCCCTCCGGCTGCAAACTCATTCATAGGCTCGGCGCTATGGCTCTGACACACCCAGTAAAAATGTCATGATTACAAATTGCCCACTCGACTACCTTCTATTTAGTCTCATGAATTCCGCATAGTTTCGCGCCTGATCCAGGTTATGCTTAGAAACAGCGATTTCCTCGACATAGCTCGCCTGGAAGTCCCTGGGCGAAAGACTTGACCATTATTGGATTCCAACTAATCTGACCGGCGGGGAGCCCGCGCGCAAGCGCGTCGCGGATGGGGACAGGGCTCATGCCACCCTATATTCGCCGCCGCTCGCAAGCGCGGCGGGATAGCCGCTCGTGGGACAGGCCACCGTGCCGGTGGCGGAGGCCGGCTTTACCCGAAAAGACTATGGCACGATGATCGTCGGCGAGCAGGATCGCCGCGAGCTGCTCGGCCGGCTATATGCCTCCGCCACGCGCGAAGCGCCGTGGTCGCGCACGCTCGAGTTTGCCGCCGGCCTGTTCGAAAGCGGCGGCAGCCTGTTAGGCGTGAATGACGATTCGAGGCGCGTCCTGGCGGTGGACAGTCACTGCTATACGCCCGAATTCATGACCTCATATTTCCCCGGCGAGATTTACGCGAACGACCCGCGCATCCCCTATATCGCGAGAGTGCCCGCTGGAACGGTCTTCGCCGATCGCACCTTGTACGATGCGGTCGAGATGCGCCGCGATCCCAGGGTGAGGCGGGCAATCGATGCCTTAGGGTTCGATGAAGAGATGGGCCTGAAGCTGAGACTGCCGGACGGCAATGTCGCCGCCATCGCCTTTCTGCGCAACCGGCGTGACGGCGGTCATTCCGACGAGGCCCTCCGATCCCTTCTCCGCCTGGCGCCGGAGATCGAGCAGGCCTGCGCGATGGGCTTCTTCATCGAACGCCAGGCCGCCACCCGGAGCGCCCTGCTCGAGGCGATGTCCAGCAAGGCCGATGGCATCATCCTGATGGGCGCGAACGGCACGGTCACGTTCGAGAATGACGCCGCGGCGAGGATGCTGGCGGCGGGCGACGGCCTCGCTCGTGTCGGGGCGGGGTTGCTGACCCGGCGTCCGCCGGAAACGCGCAGGCTTCAGCAGCTCATCGACCATGTCCTGAGGGCGGACGACGAACGGCCTTCGGGCGGACAGATGCTGGTGAGCCGGCGTTCCTCGAAACGACCCTACGTGGTTCGGGTCATGCCCCCTCCGCCGATCGAATGCTTCCTTTCGAGCCAAAGCATCGCCTGCATCGTGCTGGTGCAGGATCTGGCCCGCGACGGCGTGTCGGGAGATACGCTGCGCCAACTCTTCGGGTTGAGCATGCGCGAAGCCGATCTTGCCGCGGCTCTGGTGCGGCGCGGCTGCCTCCAGCGCGCTGCGGCCGACTCGGAAATGGCGACCAACACGGCCCGCAATCATCTCCAAACCATCTTTCTCAAGACCAGCGTCAACAGCCAGGTCGCTCTGATATCCCTGCTAAGCCAGCTCGCCTGAGGTCCAGCCTCGTCAGCGGGAGCCCGTCGCTGTCGCCTCTCTCGCCCCTCGCGCGCTCAGCCGAGCTTCGCCTTCAGCTCCCGAAGCAAAGCCAGCGAGGCGCAGACGTCGTCGAACATCAGGCGCACCCTCTCCTCGCCGGGGCGCGAGCGGAGCATCGAGCCGGGCTCGAACCGGTCCTTGCCGTTCGCCGCGACCAGGGCCTCCTCCGGGCCCACGTAGGCGCAGACCCGGCCGCTCTTCCTCAGCTCGAGCAAGCGCGACCGGAAGGCCGAATCGAAGAGCAATTCGCGCGCCTCCATCGGGTGGGTCGAATAGACTTCGAACGCCTTCTCGAACGCCTCGTCCCCCTCGATCCGGACCCGCTCCATGTCGCTCGCCGGCTTCCAGAAGTTGAAGATCCACTTGTCCGGGACGATCGCGGTCCGGCCGTGGGCGCCGGGCCGGCGCTGGATCGCGTAGATCTGGCCGCAGAACACGCTGTACGTATTCTTGCCGGCGCGCCGCTGCAGGCTCGCCTCGTAGACGGCAAGGGCCCGGCCCTCTTCGTCGGTGCCGTTGAACAGGTCGCTGTAGGTCTCGCTCGAGAAGCCGCCGCCGCCGAACAGCAGGGCGCGGGCGGAGCCGAAGACGGGGGGCGTGAAATCGGACGGCAGATATTCCATGCCCGCTTTCTTGGCGACCTCCTCGAGCACGGGATGCTTCAGCCCCTCCTTGGCCGCCATCAGCGGCCCGGCGGCGGCGATGAAGGTTCCGACCAGAAAGGCGGCGAAGACCAGGAACGCGACGACTTGCCAGCCCGCGTTGAGCAGGGTGGCGAGCGCCGCCGCGGTGAGCGCCAGGCCGATCGCTCCCCGAAGCCAGAATTTGCGAACCGCCGTCCTTCGCTCGCCTTCGAGCGCTCCGATCCGCTCGTGCACCGTGCCGGCGGCGCACAAGGCCTGGAAATCCGAGTCGGTCAGCTGAATCATCGATCCCCCCTGGCGTTGGCGGCGAAACTGCCAAGCCGGCTCGGCTCGCGCAACAATTGAAACATATTTTTCCGGGCCGCGGCATCGGCCGGCAACAGGGCGAGCTTAGCCACTTTTCGATCCTGTCCAACGATCGGAGTTGCTTATGTTGACGATCATCGCCGCCGCACTGGCCGCGGCCGCGCCGGGACCCGGCGAGCCGACGCTCGACGAAGTCCGCGCCGCCACCGCCCGCTTCCGGAACGTCAAGGTCGCGCTCGCCGAAGGCTATGTCCGCGACCCCGCCGACATGTGCGACACCGCCCCGATGATGGGCCGATCCAGAACTCTCGGCGGAATGGGAATCCACTTCTTCCGGCCGGACCGGCTCGGGATCACCGCTCCGCCCGATCCGCGGGTCGACGGCAACGGCACCAACATCGATTTCCGCAAGCCCTCGGTCCTCATCTACGAGCCGCGCGCCGATGGATCGCTGGAGCTGGTCGCGGTCGAGAATCTGGTCTTCAAGAAGGCGTGGCAGCAGGCCGGGAACAAGGGGCTGCCGACCTTCCACGGCGTCGACTATGACGACATGGCCGACGATCCAAAGACGGCGTCGATCGACGAGGCCCATAATTTCGAGCCGCATTACGATCGTCACGTCTGGCTCTACCGCCCGAATGCGAACGGCATGTTCGCCCAGTTCAATCCGACGGTGACCTGCCAGTTCCACAAGCCGATGGTGATGGCGGGCAAGGCGGGACCGGAGCATTCCGGGCATTGATTCGTCATGCTGGCGAAGGCTGGCATCCCTGTTGAGCCTGCGCTCGGCCAGGGCTCGGCATGGACCCCAGCTTTTCGCTGGAGTGACGGTTACTCCCGCCCGAGCGGCAGCGTGAACGTGAACCTCGCCCCCTGCCCCGGAGCGCTGTCGACGGCGACGTCGCCGCCCATGACTCGGGCGAGACGGCGGGCGATGTACAGGCCGAGGCCGGTGCCGCCCGCCTCGGTCGGGTCGACCCGCTCGAACTTGTCGAAGATCCGCGCCTGGTCCTCGGCCGAAATGCCCTTGCCCTGGTCGGCGATGATCAGGGCGGCGAGATCGCCCTCGCGGTCGGTCCGCACCCAGATCTGGCCGCCCTCGGGCGAGTAGCGGATCGCGTTGGTGAGCAGGTTGACGACGATCTGAAGCGCCCGGCGGAAATCGCCGGCGGCGGGCAGGCTCTCGCCGGCGGCGGGCGAGTCGATCCTGACCTGGCGCTCGCCGGCGCGCACGGCGAGCAGGCCGGCGGCGCGTCGGGCGACGTCGGCGAGGTCGATCTCCTCGCCCTCGGGGCGGAAGTCCGGCCGCTCGATCGCCTGCAGGTCGACGAGGTCGTCGACCAGTGCCAGCAAATGGCGGCCCGCCGTCGCGATGTCCCCGGCATAACCGGCATAGTCGCTCTTGATCGGCCCTTCCCCCTGGGCGCCGATCGTCTCCGCGCTGGCGATGATCTGGGCGAGCGGCGCCCGAAGCGCCTTGTCGAGCCGTTCGCCGAAAGCGCCCGGCTCCGCCTGTCCTTCGGTGGGGACGGCGACGATGAAGGGCCCTTCGGACAAAGCGGCGGCGGAGCCGCGGAAGCCGGCGAAGCGGCCGGCGCCGTCGATCAGAGGAATTCCGGCCAGGCGGTAGCGGCCGCCGCGGCCGCCGCGAAGCTCGGCGAGCTGGCCGTCGAAACGCCTCTGTTCGGCGAGAGCGGTGAGCAGGGCAAGCTCGCCTTCCTCCCCTTCCTCGAGCCGGAACAGGTGGGTGAGCTGCCGGCCGACCAGCTGCGCCGGCGCCTTGCCGGCCGCGGCGGCGGCGGCCGGCGAGACGATGGTCAGGCGCAAGGCCGCGTCGGTTTCCCACATCCAGTCGGCGCCGGCGCGAAGGAAGTCGGCCTGGCGTTCGGCGTCGGGCGCCGACGCCGGGGCCCGGGCCGGACGCACGATCCAGCCGGAGACGGCGAGGTCGACTCCGCTTTCCCCCGGCTCGGCGCGGACCCAGAGGTCGAGATCGGCTTCCCCTTCGGCAGCGACCGCGCCGCGCGAGATAGTGATTCCGAGGCGGCGGGCGAGACGGGCGAGCGCCGCGATCTGAGGGACCGCCAGCGGTCCGCCCTCGTCGCCGCCGGCGGCGCGGTGAAGCGCCATCAGCCTGGGCTCCGCCGCGACCAGGCGGCCGTCGAAATCGATCCGGCCGCGGACGGCGTCCTCGGCGCTCATGACGCGAGCCTCGCCACGGCGGCGCGATAGGCCGGATCGAGGCTCCAGAGGAGTATGTGGTGCCGAGCCCCCGGACCGTCGAGCGCGTCGAAGACGTCGAGCTGGACGCCGGCCGCCTCTTCCCGGCCGGCGAGGTCGAGGAGGATCGAAGCCGCGGCCTCGCGGCCGAGATGGGCGGCGCGAAGGACGACGGCCGGGCCCCGGCCGGAGGCGTCGGAGAGCAGCTCCCACAAAGCCTGCGGATCGAGCCCGGTGCGCAGCGAGAGACCCGCCAGAAGCAGCGGCAGGCCGCCTTCCCCGGCGGCGCGGACGAGCAGGGCGTCGTCGAGCCGCCCCCGCTCCTCGAGGCGGAGCGCGAGCCTCCGCGCCAAAGCGTCGGCGCCGGCGCCCTCGTCATAACGGCCGAGCAAGGCCGCGGCCGCCGCGGTCACGGCATGGTCGGCGGCGGCCGGGACCACCGCGTGACGGGCGACCAGATAGGTGCGAAGCGCCGCGGCGACGGTCCAGGCGAGGCCGTGCGCGATTTCGGCGGGGAGGTCGCCGCTGGCGACGAGGGGCTCGTGGAAGGCGTCGAGGCGGCGGCTGTCCGCGATCAGAAGCGAGACGGCGGCGGCGGCGACCGCCGGGTCGGGATTCCCCGGCCAGCTCGGTGAGCAGTCGAGGCTCCGGGGCGGCCCGGGCGAGCCGATGCTCTTCCGTCCGGCGCAGCAGCGAAGCGAACAGCCCGGGATCGTCCAGCGCTCCGCCGTCCTCCAGGACCGGCATCGCGATGGGCAGGCTGGCGGAGGACAGAGCGGCTCGAAGCGACGCGTCCTCGTCCCCGGCGAAGTGGGCGGCGAGGGCGGAGCGGAGTTCGTCCTCGATGTCGCCGACCAGCCGGCTCAGCAGATGGGAGAGGGTGAAGCGCTGCCGGTCGCTGAGCCGATAGGCCTCCGGAAGGGCGAGATCGGCGATCGCCGCCGCCACGCGCGCGTGCGCCGACGCGAGCAGCTGCGCCGCGCCGTCCAGCTCACTCCCGTTCGCGCGCACTTCGGACATGGGCGATGCATAGGCCGGTCAGGGTTAAAGCCGCGCTAATCCTGTGACGCGGCGGGCGCCGGGGCGTGGGCGTGGCGCTGGGCCCAGAAGAAGCTCGCTCCGGCATAGGCCGCGAGCAGGGTCAGGCCGGTCCCCCACAGACCGAAGAAAGCGAAGGGCAGCAACAGCCAGCTCATGCCCTTTCGCTCCGCGAGCCAGAGCCTGCCGGGCACGTCGCGACCCTCCGCCTCGATGCGCAAGGCCACGGCGAAAGCGATGATCGTCCCCGCCAGGGCGACGAAGCCCCAGTCGCGGCCATTGGCGAGCGCGTAAGCGAGGATGAGCAGAAGCCCGCCCGACAAAGCGGGCAGCAGGGCGCCCCACCAGCTCGGCCCCTTCATCCCCTGCAGGCGCAGCGAGCCGAGGCGCTCGGCGATCCCGTCGAGCGGGGTCGACAGCAGGAGAAAGGCCAGGCCGAGCCCCAGCCAGTGCTTGGCGAAGGCGAGGCCGGCCAGCGCCATCAGAAGGGTCGCCCCGAGCCCGAGGGCCGTCGGAGTCACTCCGGTCGGCATCAGCGCCCTTGTCGCCAGCCGCTCGACCGGTCCCAGCAAATAGCGGGAGACCCAGTCGGTGCGGCGGACATGGGCGCCGGCGACGATCTGCGCCTCGAGCTCGACGAGGTCGTCCGAGCTCTCCGCGACCAGCGGCAGCTCGTCCTCCGCCTCTCCCCTGACGCTGATCTGGCGAGCGCCCGCCTGAACCGCCCGGCGAAGCAGGGTCGACTGAAGGTCCCAGTCCCGAAGCATCAAGGCGGTCTGCTTCAGCATCTGGCCGTCGATCAGGGCGAGGCCGGCCCAGCGGCTCTGGGCGTCGATCCGTTCGTAGCGGTCGTCGACCCGCACATCGGGAACGACGAGGATGGCGGGGCCGTCGAGGGCGACGAGGCGCGCGATCACCGTCTCGGGCGCGACCAGGCCGTCGCCGACGAGGAGCACGCGGTCGTTGCTGTGCACGGCCTCGGCCGCCTCCTCGGCGCTCCGCGCCAGGACGAGCGCCACTCCCTCCGCCCGAAGCCCGTCGAGGGCGACGTTCAGCGCCGCGGTCACCCGTTCGACGACGACAACCACCGGCTCCGCTCCGGCCGCGAGAGCGAGTCGGATCTGGCGCTCGACCAGGGTCCGGCCGGCAACCTGAAGGGTTGCGCGCAGGCCTCCGTCGTCCGCTTCGTGATAGGCGGAAATCAAGGCGGCCAGAGTCACTCGTCCCTCCCCATGGGACCGGGATAGAGGCGCGGGACGTGATGCGTAAAGCCCAAGCGGGCCAGGCCGTTTCCCGAAGGCCGGGGAGCGTTACTCCGCGAAGTCGGCGATGGCGGCGTTGAGCTTGCGGAGCACGACGGGATCGCCCGGGGCGCCGTCGAGGGCCTCATCCGCCAAAGCGACGAGGCCGGTCACTCCGAAGCTCGCGGCGACGCTCTTCAGCCGCGACGCCGCGATCGACCAATTGGCGTCGCAGCGCGACCGGCCCATCAGGTCGAGCTGCCGCGCCGCGCTGTCGAGGAAGGCGGCGCGAAGCTCGCTCATCAGCTCGGGGTCGCTTCCGACCGCGGCGGCGAGCGAGGCGTTCAAGGCTCCGGGATCGTAGACCATGCGCCTTCCCTAGGCGCGGGCGTGTTAACACCCCGTATCCTTCCGAGCTTTCTTGACCGACGAATCATGGTAAACAAACCGTTATGACGGGGGCAGAACGAGCACAGACGGAGCCCGAGCACGGCTCCACGACGACAACCGCGGCCGACTGGCTTGGCGAGCCGGTCGAAGCCGAAGCTTCATTGCCCGAACCCACGCCGGAACCGATGCGGGCGCGGCGGCCGGCCAGAGCGGGCCTGCTCGGCGCTTTCCTCATACTCCTGGCGCTCGGCTGGGTTGCGGCCGTCGCTTACTGGCTCTGGCAGACCCGGCCGCCGCTTGACCTCGGCAACGGCATCGCCTGGACCGCGACTCTCGCCGGCCCGCTCGCCCTCCTCGCCTTGCTGTGGCTGGCGTTCGGGAGGACCTCGCGCCGCGAGGCCGAGCGCTTCGCCCGAGCCGTCGAGCAGATGACCGCCGAGAGCCGGGCGCTGGAAAGCGTGCTGGAGATCGTCGCCGGCCGGATCGAAGACAATCACACCCGCCTCCGCGGCGAGGCGGAGCGGCTGATGTCGCTCGGCGACGAGGCGTCGGACCGGCTCGGCCGGGTGACCTATTATCTCTCCAGGGAGACCGCGAGCCTCGACCAGAAAGCCGCCGCTCTGGATGCGGCGGCCAATGCCGCCAAGGTCGACATCGGGGTCCTCCTCCACGATCTGCCGCGGGCCGAGGAGCAGGCGCGCGCCGTCGCCGACGCGATGAAGGAAGCGGGCCTCGACGCCCACGGCCAGGCGAGCGCGCTCGAAGCCCAGCTCGCCTCGCTCGCGGCCCGCGGCCGCGACGCCGACGAGGTGCTCGGCGGGGCCGCCCAGCGCATGTCCGCCCATGTCGCCCGGATCGAGAGCGGAAGCGCCGCCGCCGCGGCGAGCATGGACGAATCCTCGGCCAAGATGACGGCGGCGGTCGACGGCGCGATGAGCCGCGCCGCGGAAGCGGTCGAGACCGCCCGCTCGGCGCTCGAGCTTCAGGGCCAGACCACTCTGGCCGCGATCGAGCAGAGCCGGGCCGCGCTCGACAAGGCCGGTGAGGATTCGGCGCGCAACCTCTCCCAGCGGCTCGAGACGATCAGCGGCAAGATCGAGGCGATGGCGGGCCATATCGCGGCTCAGGACGCCGCCAGCCACGCGCTCGTCACCGGGCTCGGCAAGGAGCTGGCCGAGCTCGACAGCTGGTTCGACCAGCTCGGCCGCACCGGCGGCGCCCATAGCGAGCGGCTCGGCCAGTCCGTGGCCGGGGTCCGGGCGTCGCTGGGATCGCTCCTCCAGGAGCTCGACGCCGGGCAGGCGCAGGCGAGTGGGCTGACCGAGCGCGCCGGAAGCCTCGGCACGGCCCTGACCGGTCTTTCCGCCCAGCTCAGGGACGAGCTGCCGGTGGCGCTCGCCGAAGTCGAGGCCCAGGCCGCCCGCGCCCGCGAGGCCGCGCAGGCGATCTCGCCGCTCGTCGGCGAGGTCGAAAGATCGGCGGCGGCGGCGGCGTCGAGTCTCGGCGAGAGCGAAGCGGCGGTCGGGCGCCAGCGTGAAGCCGTCGAGACCCTGATCGCCCGGGTCGCGGAAGGCGCGACCGGCGCGGAAGAGCGTTTGCGCGCGCTCGGCTCGGCGGCCGAGGATGCCCAGGCGGCGGGGCAACGGATCGCGGCAGACACCGGCGACTCGGTGGCCGAGGTCCGCACCGCGACGGCAGCCTTGCTCGACGAGCTCGGCGCCGGCCGGCAGCAGGCCAGCGCGCTGATCGAGAGCGCCGGAAGCCTCGGAAGCGCCCTGAACGGAATTTCCGGCGAGCTTCGCGACCGGCTTCCGGCCGCGCTCAGGAATGTCGAGGAGCAGGCCGGCCGGACCCGCGAGGCGGCTGAAGCGATCGTTCCGATCGTCGGCGATATCGCGGCCATGACCGACACCGCGGCAGCGCGGCTCGGCGACGGCGAAGCGGCCCTCGCCCGTCAGCAAGAGGCGATGGAAACTCTGCTCGCCCGAATCGGCGAAGGGTCCGCGAGCGCGGAAGAGCAGCTGCGCGCGCTCGGCGCCGCCGCCGGGGAAGCCCAGGCCGCGGCCCAGAAGATCGCGGCCGACACCGGTCCCGAGCTGATCGAGGCGCTGCTTCGGGTCCGCGAGGCCGCCGGCCAGGCGTCGGAGCGCGCCCGCGAGGCGATCTCCGCCGCCATCCCCGCCAGCGCCGCGGCGCTCGGGGAGGCGAGCCGCGAGGCGCTCGAGAAAGCGGTGAGCGAGACGGTCGAGCGGCAGATGGCCGAGCTCTCCGCGGTCTCCGAGCGAGCGATCGAGACCGCCCGCCGGGCGTCCGAGCGGCTCACCCGCCAGATGCTTTCGCTCGGCGAGACGGCGGCGGCGATCGAAGCCCGGATCGACGAGGAGCGCTCCGAGCGCGAGGAGAAAGAGAGCGAGAATTTCTCGCGCCGGGTCGCTTTGCTCATCGAATCGCTCAACTCGACCGCGATCGACGTCACCAAGATCCTGTCCAACGAGGTCACCGACAGCGCCTGGACCGCCTATCTGAAGGGCGATCGCGGAGTCTTCACCCGCCGGGCGGTGCGCCTCCTCGACCGCAACGACGCCCGCGAGATCGCCCGCCATTACGAGGAAGAGCCCGAGTTCCGCGAGCAGGTGAACCGCTACATCCACGATTTCGAGGCGATGCTCCGCCGGATCCTCGCCGACCGCGACGGCTCCCCGCTCGGGGTCACCATCCTCTCCAGCGACATGGGCAAGCTCTACGTGGCGCTGGCCCAGGCGATCGAGCGGATCCGAAGCTAAGGAAATCCTCCCCATCGAAGATGGGGAGGGGGACCAGGCGAAGCCTGGTGGAGGGGCAAATGGCGCAGGCCTCGCAAGTTACCCCTCCACCACACTTCGTGTGGTCCCCCTCCCCGCCGCTTTCGCGGCAGGGAGGATAAATTACCTCGTCCAGTCCAGCATGTCGATCGTGACCCAGCCGAACCGGTAATTGGCGTAGAACAGACCGAACGCCACGGCCGACACCAGGGTCGCCCGAAGCGCCGCTCGGCCGAAGCTGAAGCGGTGCGGAGCGCTCGGCGCGTGGCCGGCCGGAGTCTCCACCCCCTCCTCCTCGGGCGTGCGCACCCCGAAGGGCAGGACGAGGAACAGGCTCAGGGTCCAGAACAGGACGTAGATGGCCAGGATCGACTGGAACTTCATGACGCGCCGTCATTGCGAGGAGCGCAGCGACGAAGCAATCCAGCTCGGCGTTCGCGACAAACGCAGACCTGGATTGCTTCGCTTCGCTCGCAATGACGGTTCATCGTCACACCCGGATGAGGAGCACGTCCACCACCGGCTTCTTGCCGGTCCATTCGGTGGCGCAGCGGCGCACGGCGAGGCGCACCGCCTCGCGCAATTTGTCCTCGCTCGCCGCGCCCTTGAGGGCGGCCTCCGACGCCGCGTCGGCGGCCTCCTCGACGAAGGCCTCGCGATCCTCCTCGACCGGAATGCCCTCGAGCGCGATTTGGACGTCGCCGACCAGCCGGTCCTTGGCGTTGAGCGCCAGAGCGACGGTGATCGTCCCGAAGCTGGCGATCTTGCGCCGCTCGTTCATCGTCGGCCCGTCGGCGGCGAGGATGACGTCGCCATCGAGGATCAGTCGGCCGACCCGTTCCTCGCCGAGCTTCTTCGGCCCGTCGGGCGCGAGTCGGACGACGTCGCCATTCTTCTGGACGATTCCGCGCGGAACGCCGTTGGCCCGGGCGAAGCGGTCATGCTCGGACATGTGGCGCATCTCGCCATGGACGGGCACGATGATCTCGGGCCGGATCCACTGGTACATGGCGGCGAGCTCCGGGCGGCCGGGATGGCCGGAGACGTGGACCTCCGCCTGGCGGTCGGTGATCATCCTGACGCCCCGCCCCGCCAGCTCGTTCTGGATCCGTCCGATCGCGATCTCGTTGCCCGGGATCTGCTTGGACGAGAAGACGACGAGGTCGCCTTCCGACACGCTCAGTTTGTGCTGGCCGAAGGCGATCCGGGCGAGCGCGGCCCGGCTCTCGCCCTGGCCGCCGGTGGCGATGATCATGACGTCGCGCGCCGGAAGCTTCATCGCCGTGTCGAAGTCGATCGTCTCGGGGAAATCGGTCAGATAGCCGACGCTCTTGGCGACCCTGAGGATCCGGTCGAGCGAGCGGCCGGCGACGCAGACCCGGCGGCCGGTATCGTCGGCGACATGGCCCAGGGTCTTCAAACGGGCGGCGTTGGACGCGAAGGTGGTGACGAGCACTCGTCCCTCGGCCTCGCCGACGACCCGGTCGAGGCCCTCGCGCACCGTCGCCTCCGAGCCGGAGGCATGCTCCTGGAAGACGTTGGTGGAATCGCAGACCAAGGCGAGCACGCCCTCGTCGCCGATCGCTCGAAGCTCCGCCTCGGTGCTCGGATCGCCGAGCTGGGGCGCGTCGTCGAGCTTCCAGTCGCCGGTATGGAAGATCCGGCCGTAGGGCGTGTCGATCAGGAGCGCATTGCCCTCGGGAATCGAATGGGCGAGCGGGATGTAGCGAAAGCCGAACGGCCCGAGCCGGAAGTCGCCGCCGAGATCGACGATGTTGACCTTGACCTGCTTGGTCAGCCCTTCCTCCTCGAGCTTGCCCGCGATCAGCCCCGCCGTGAAGGGCGTCGCGTAGAGCGGCACCCCGAGATCGGTGGCGAGATAGGGGATGGCGCCGATATGGTCCTCATGGCCGTGAGTCAGGACCACGCCGAGCAGGTCGTCGCGATTCTCCTCGATGAAGGTCAGATCGGGCAGGATGAGCTCGATCCCGGGATAGGCCGGGTCGGAGAAGGTCATGCCGAGGTCGACCATGACCCACTTGCCGTCGCAGCCGTAGAGATTGACGTTCATTCCGATCTCGCCCGAGCCGCCGAGCGCGAGGAAGAGCAATTCTTTGCCGGGTTTCATTATGATCCTTCTCCGTCATCCCCGCGGAAGCGGGGATCCAGACGGCGTTCGTTCGAGGCGGCGAGGCAGCCTGGATTCCCGCTTTCGCGGGAATGACGGTTAAGTGGCGCTTTGGCTGCGCTTGTACAACAATCCGAGCCCTTGAATGGTCAAATCCGGCTCGATCTCGTCGAAGATGGCCGTATGCTGGTCGAACAAGGTGGCGAGGCCGCCGGTCGCGACCACCTTCACCTGCCGGCCGATCTCCGCCTTCATCCGGGCGACCAGCCCCTCCATCATCGCCACATAGCCCCAGTATATGCCGATATGCATCTGGTCCTCGGTGGTTCGGCCGATGACCGAGAGATTGCCCGTCGGTGCCTCGATCGCGATCCGCGGAAGCTTCGCCGCGGCGGTCACCAAAGCGTCGAGCGACAGGTTGATTCCGGGGGCGATGATCCCGCCTTTATAGGCTCCGGTATAATCGACCGCATCGAAAGTCGTGGCGGTACCGAAGTCCACGACGATGAGATCGCCTTCGTGAAGGGCGTGGGCCGCGATCGCGTTGAGCACCCGGTCGGCTCCGACGCTCCTTGGCTCGGCGACATCGAGCGCGATCCCCCATTCCGCGCCCGCCTGGCCGGCGATCAGCGCCTCGACCTTGAAATATTTGGCGGCGAGCACCTCGAGATTGTGGGTCGCTCGGGGCACCACCGTGCCGACGATCACCGCGTCGACGACGTCGCGGGGCAACCCCTCGAGCTCGATCAGCTGGTGGATCCAGACCGCATATTGATCCGCCGTCCGACGCGCATCGGTCGCGATCCGCCAGCGCGCGCGGATGACTCCGTCCTCGAGCAGGGCGAAGACGATATTGGTGTTCCCGGCGTCGACGGCGAGCAGCATCGGGGCTGTCTAGCGGGGAGCAGGGGCAGAAGCGAGAGGCGGTCGGAGCGATTAGTCGGATAGGCCGGTTGGAGCCCCGGGCGAAGCTCCCATATTCGCTCCATGCACATGCTATCCGCCGCCAACCGCTCTGAGTTTCTCGCTTGTCCCCAGCTGATCCGCTTCGAGTTCGCCGAAGGCATGGACGGCCATGAACCGACCCTGCTCATCAAGGCGAACAACCTGCTGCTGAAATTCGTTGTGGCGGGCGTTCCGATGACGCTGATCTTCGCGCCTCTGCCGGGCCGGCGTTTCCTCTATGCGCTGAAGATCATGGATGACGAGGATCATCCTGCCGTCATCTGGTCCGTTCTCGAGCGGGCAGTAGAAAAATCGGCCTTGGGGGCGCTCGCGCGGGGCGAGCCTTTGCAGCTTTTTCTGTTCAACGAGCTGGCAGTCTGCGTGGCCTGGGCGGAAACGAGGCTCGCACCGATCCCGGCGGAGGCACTGGCTTTGCTTGAGTCGAGCGAATTGGGCGCCGTCGAGCATGGCGCCATTTCGGAGGCGGCTGGAGCGATATTCGACGCAATCCATCTCACGGGCCAATCGCCGGCGGGAGGTGCGATACTCGACGTACCTGCAATTCCGGGCTGGAAGACATTCCTCAATTCCTACGTCACGAATCAGGCGGGTTCGAGCCAGTTGGAGTTGCTCGACCCCGATGAGGGGGGTCAGCAGGAAGAGTTGGTCATCTGGTTGACCGACAATCTTCAAATTCAAGGCGCGATTCGAAGCCCTCAGGTCCCTAAGGGCGCCGGGACTCGCGAGCTGACCGACATTCTCCTCGCGCACGATCAGGGCTCGATATTGGTCGAATCCAAAGCCTTGGGAACTCTGCAGAGGCTGAGCAGGCCGAACCGCGCAAAGCTCACGAAAGGCGTTAAAGGTCACATCGCCAAGGCCGTCAATCAGCTTGGCGGAGCCATAAGGGAGTTGCGTGCGAACGCTCCGGTCACCGACCTCAAAGGACGGGCCGTTGCGGTTGAGCGCACGGCTCCGCCCCACGCGATAATTCTAATCCCGGATTTGGCCCTTCTAAGCGCGGATCCCGAGTTCGGCGCGTCGTTCATGGCGGAATTCTGCAGGGCTAATAGCGCGATCGTCCACATTCTCGATCCTGCGGAGCTTTTGCGGATCGTACAGGCCGCCCAGGCTCTAGCAGAACGCGATCCCTCGGCCAAAGCGATCGAAGCTTTCGACTGTCTCCTCACGATGCGCGCCGAACGAGTCTTGGAAGCCGACCATCTATGCATCTCGATCCTCCATCGGATCGAGTGACCTGCACGCGCGAGCTTCAACCAGGAACACGTCGCCGGCGTGGATGACCCGCACCGCGCCGTCCGGCAGCCGCAAGCGTAGCGCTCCGCTTTCGTCGAGGCCGTCGAACAGGCCTTCGATTCGGGCGCCCGCGGCGATGTGGGTCGACAAGGCCGTGCCGATCGGATGGGCGGCGGCGAGCCAGTGAGTCCGGATCTGCGCGACACCCTCGTCGCGCCAGCGGGCGACCCAACGGGCGAAGCTCGTCGCGAGAGCTTCGAGGAATTGCGCCGGATCGGGTGCGCTGCCGAGCATGCCCATGCTTATCGCCGGACGGACGATGTCCTCGGGATGATCTGCGAGATTCACTCCGAATCCGATGACGATGGCGTCGTCGATCCGCTCGAGCAGGATGCCCGACAGCTTGGCGCCGGCGACGAGGAGGTCATTGGGCCATTTGATCTCGATCGCCACCCCTCCGGCGGCGAAACCGGAGGCCGTCTCCTGCAGCGCCACGGCCGCGACCAAGGCAAGCGTCGGCGCGGGCGGATCGTCCGGGCGGAGCCGGACGAGCGTGCTCGCATAGAGGTTGCCCGGCGGCGAATGCCATTCCCGCCCCTGCCGCCCGCGCCCGCCCGACTGGCGTCCGGCGCGAAGCCAGACGCCTTCCTCGGCGCCCTGGCGGGCCAATTCAGCGAGATCGTCGTTGGTCGAGCCGGTCTCGGCGACATTGCGGATGTCGGTCACCGAGGCGCAGGCACCGGCTCAGACATAGCCGCCGTCCTTGGCGATGAGCAGGGCCTGGGAAAGGCTCCTCACGCCCAGCTTCTTCATCAGATTGGCGCGGTGAAGCTCGACCGTTCGGACGCTGAGACCGAGGTCGTGGGCGACGATCTTGTTGGGAGCGCCGTTCGCGAAGGAGACGAGCACCTCCTTCTCCCGCCGGGTCAGGGTCGCAAGCGCCGAGATCCGGGACATGGGCTGGCTTTCGAGCAGCACGAAGCCTTTCTCGACCGCGGCGATCAACTGGTCGACCCGAAACGGCTTCTCGATGAAGTCGACCACTCCGAGCCGGCCGGCCCGCATCGCATGCGGCACGTTGCCGTTGCCGGAAACCACGATGACCGGGTAGGCGGCGCGCCCGCGAGCGATCACCTCGAGCAGATCGAGTCCGTTGATCCCGGGAAGGTTGATGTCGACGATGATGCATCCGGCCGGCCGGTCGTTATGGCCGGCGAGGAAGGATTCGGCGGATTCATAGTCCTCGATATGGTCGCAGCAGCCGGCCAGGGACTGCCGCACCAGGTCGCGAAGCAGCTTCTCGTCCTCGATGATATAGGCTCGCCGTTCACCCATGGTCCTAGACTAGCGGGCGCTTAGGCCCACGGCCATCGCCGACATAGGTATTTTTCCGAAGTAGGAGATGGCGCCCCAAGGCGAGCACGGTGGGATCGCCGCCGGGGGGAGGCATCCCACCCCTTTCGCGCGGCGAGTAGCTGCATGGATTGGGTCGGCGGCCGGCGTGACCGCCGGCCCAGTCTGGGCCCGTACCGCTTTCACTTATCGCCCCCCCGAAGGCGGTACGGGCCCGGCTTAGAACAAGGCGCTTGCCGCATTGTCGGCGAGCTTCCCGAGCCAGGGAATGCCGAGATAGCCGAGCGGCGAGACGAACAGGGCCGCGAGCACGATCAGAGCCGCCTGCGGCATATCGTTCGTCTCGGCATAAGCCGGCGCCGGGTCGTCGAAATACATCGTCTTGACGATCTTGAGATAATAAAAGGCGCTGATCACCGAAGTCGCGATTCCGACCGCCGCGAGCCAGGTCAGGTCCGCGCGCACGGCCGCGTCGAAGACCAGGAATTTCGGCCAGAAGCCGAACAGCGGCGGCACTCCGGCGAGGCTGAACATGAAGATCGCCATGCCCGCCGCAAGCCATGGCCGGGTGGTGGAAAGGCCCGAAAGGCTTGCGATGCTTTCGACCGGCCGCCCTTCCGGATCGCGCATCCGGAGCACGATGAGGAAGGTGCCGAGCGTCATCGCCGTGTAGACGGCCATGTAGAAGAGCACCGACGCGACCCCTTCGCGAGTGGCGGCGGCGAGGCCGATCAGAGCGAAGCCGACATTGTTGATCGACGAATAAGCGAGCAGGCGCTTGATGTTGGGCTGGCCGATCGCGGCGACCCCGCCCAAGATGGTCGAGGCGAGCGCCATGAAGATGACGATCTGGCGCCACTCGAAGGTCGCCGGCCCCATCGCCTCCACCGCGACCCGGGTGAGCAGGGCCATCGCCGCGACCTTGGGCGCGGAGGCGAAGAAGGCGGTCACCGGAGTGGGAGCGCCCTCGTAGACGTCGGGAGTCCACATATGGAAGGGCACCGCCGAGACCTTGAACGCGATTCCGGCCAGCACGAAGACGATCCCGAACAGGAGGCCCGGCGACAGGCCGTCGGCCGAAGCCTTGGACGTGGCGATCCCCCGCGCGATCTCGCCGAACAGGGTCGAGCCGGTGAAGCCGTAGAGGAGCGAGACGCCGTAGAGCAGGATCCCGCTCGCGAGCGCTCCGAGCACGAAATATTTGAGACCCGCCTCGGCCGAGCGATTGTCGCGCCGCTGGAAGCTGGCGAGGACGTAGGCCGAGAGGCTCTGAAGCTCGAGGCCGACATAGAGGGTAAGGAGGTCGCCGGCCGAGACCATCATGCCCATTCCGACCGCCGAGAGCAGGATCAGGCAGGGATATTCGGCCCGATAGTCGCGGTCGCGGCTGAACCAGCCGGAGGCGGCAATCAGCGAGGCCGCGGCGGCGATATAGATCAGGACCTTGGCGAAGGCGGCGAAGCTGTCGCCGACGAACAGGCCGTCGAAGGCGGTGCCGCCGCGGTCGACGATGCCCGGGGTCCAGAAAGCCCCCGCGACCAGGGCGGCGACCGCCGCCCAGGTCAGCAGTCGGGCGCTTTTGTCGCCCATCCAGGCGGCCGCCATCATCAGCGCCAGCGCCGCGATGGTGAGGATGATCTCCGGCAAGGTGAGGAAGAGCGAGGCGGTCATCAATGCTCCTCCCCGGGCGCGTGGCTGTGGCCCCCGGGCGCGGGTGTCGCAGGTGCGGGCGCCGCGGGCGCATGCCCCTCCCCTTCCGAATGACCGTGGCCCCCGGGCTCGGTCACGGGCGCCTGACCCTTGGCCTTCGGCGCCGCCGTCTTGGGATAGCCGGAATCGCCCGGAGGATTGGCGCGCTCCACCCGGGCGAGCAGGAAGCCGACGTCGCGGCGGATCGTCGACATGAAGGGTTCGGGATAGACGCCCATCCAGAGCACGACCGCGGCGATCGCGCCCAGCGAGACGAACTCGCGGGCGTTGAGATCGGGCATGGCCGCGGCGTCGGCATTGCGGCTCGTCCCGTAAGCCACTCGCCAATAGAGCCACAGCATATAGGCGGCGCCGAGGATGATCCCGGTCGTGGCGATCGCCGCGACGACGCTGCTCGCCTCATAGGCGCCGACCAGAGCGAGGAATTCCCCGACGAAGCCGCTCGTCCCCGGCAGCCCGACCGAGGCCATGGTGAAAAGCATGAACAGAAGGGCGTATCGCGGCATGTTGTTGGAGAGGCCGCCATAGCGGTCGATCTCGCGGGTATGCAGCCGGTCGTAGACGATCCCGACGCACAGGAAGAGCGCGGCCGAGACGAGGCCGTGGCTGAGCATGACGATGATCGCGCCTTCCAGCCCCTGCCGGTTGAAGGCGAAGATCCCGATCGTGACGAAGGCCATGTGGGCGACCGACGAATATGCGATCAGCTTCTTCATGTCGCGCTGCACCAGTGCGACCAGCGAGGTGTAGACGATCGCGATCAGGCTCAGCGCGAAGACCAGCCAGACGAGCTGCGCCGAGGCTTCCGGGAACATCGGCAGCGAAAAGCGGATGAAGCCGTAGCCGCCGAGCTTGAGGAGCACTCCGGCGAGGATCACCGAGCCCGCGGTCGGCGCCTGGACGTGGGCGTCGGGAAGCCAGGTATGGACCGGCCACATCGGCATCTTGACCGCGAAGGAGGCGAAGAAGGCCAGCCAAAGCCAGGTCTGAGCCTCGGCCGGGAAGTTGGTGACGAGCAGCTTCGGGATGGCGGTCGTGCCGGCGTAATTCACCATCCACAGCATGGCGACCAGCATCAGCACCGATCCGAGCAGGGTGTAGAGGAAGAATTTGTAGCTGGCGTAGATGCGCTCGGCCCCGCCCCAGATGCCGATGATCAGGAACATCGGGATGAGGCCGGCCTCGAAGAAGATGTAGAAGAGGAAGATGTCCTGGGCCATGAACACGCCCAGGATCATCGTCTCCATGAGCAGGAAGGCGGCCATATATTCCGGCACCCGCCGCTCGATCGATTTCCAGCTGGCGAGGATGCAGATCGGCATCAGGAAGACGGTGAGAACGATCAGCATGACGGCGATGCCGTCGACCCCGAGCGCATAGGAGAAACGGCCGAACAGGCCCCGCGCCAGCTCCTGGAACTGCCACTGATCTCCGGCGAGGTGATATTCCATCCACAGGAGGATACCGAGGGCGAGGTTCGCAAGGGTCGCGAGCAACGCGACCCAGCGAGCGGTATTGGCCGAGACGCAGAGGCACACGATCGCCGCGGCGAGCGGCAGGATCAACATCTCCGTCAGGATCGGGAAGGCATATTCGATGGTGTATTTGATTTCGTTCATCGCGCCATCGCCCAGGTGGCGGCGGCGGCGAGGCCGAGGAGCATCACCAGCGCATAGGTGTAGAGATAGCCGGACTGGAGCCGGGCGGTGAGCACGTTTCCGGCCCGAACCGCGGTGGCCGCGCCGTCGGGGCCGAAGCGGTCGATCGTCTTCTCGTCGCCGCGCTTCCAGAACAGTCGGCCGAGCCACAGCGACGGGCGGATGAAGAGCATTTCATACGCCTCGTCGAAATACCATTTGTTGTAGAGGAAATCGTAGAGGATTCCCCACTGGCCGACGAAGCGGGCGGGGATGTCGGTGTTCCGGATATAGGCCTGGAGCGCGATCAGGAAGCCGATGATCATCACCGTGCCGGGGGCGAGCTTCACCCACAAGGGCACTTCGTGGATGGCATGGGCGAGATGGGTGTCGAAGGCGATGCTCGAGCCCCAGAAATGCGCCCCGTCCTCCGCCTCGATGAACGGGGCGTGGAACAGGAAGCCGGCGAAGATCGCGCCCAGCGAGAGCACGCCCAACGGCACCAGCATCGTCCACGGGCTCTCGTGCGGATGATAGCCGCCGGTGCCCTGCGCGACCTGATGGGCGGAAGTCTCGTGCGGCTTTGTGTCGTGGCCGGAATCCTCGGCGTCCGGATGGTCGTGAGGGTCGCCGTGGAGGGCGTGCTGGATATGCTCCGACTGCGCCCAGCGGGCCTTGCCGAAGAAGGTGAGGAAGACCAGCCGCCAGCTGTAGAAGCTGGTCAGCAGGGCGGCGGTGATTCCGATGACGAAGGCGAGGCGCGCCCACGCCGCTGCCGCTGGCGAAGGCGCTCTCGATGATCGCGTCCTTCGAGTAGAAGCCGGCGAAGCCGAAGCCCGACCAGCCCGCCACCTGGATGATGCCGACCCCGGTGATGGCCAGAGTTCCGACCGTCATCGCCCAGAAGGTGATCGGGATCTCCTTCCTCAGCGCGCCGTAGAAGCGCATGTCCTGCTCGTGATGCATGGCGTGGATCACCGAGCCGGCGCCGAGGAAGAGCAAGGCCTTGAAGAAGGCGTGGGTGAAGAGGTGGAACATCGCCGCGCCATAGGCGCCGACTCCGGCGGCGAAGAACATGTAGCCCAGTTGCGAGCAGGTCGAATAGGCGATCACCCGCTTGATGTCGTTCTGAACCGTCCCGACGGTGGCGGCGAAGATGGCGGTCGCTCCGCCGATCACGGTGACGACGGCGAGCGCGGTCTCGCTGGTCTCGAACATCGGCGACAGTCGGCAGACCATGAACACGCCCGCCGTCACCATGGTCGCGGCGTGGATCAGGGCGGAGACCGGGGTCGGGCCCTCCATCGCGTCGGGCAGCCAGGTGTGAAGACCGAGCTGCGCCGATTTGCCCATCGCTCCGATGAACAGGAGGATGCAGATCAGGGTCATCGTGTCGAAGCGCTGGCCGAGGAAGCCGATCGTCGAGCCCGCCTGGCCGGGCGCGGCGGCCAGGATCTCCGGGATGGAGACGGTTCCGAAGACCAGGAAGGTGGCGAAAATGCCCAGCGAGAAGCCGAAATCGCCGACCCGGTTGACGACGAAGGCCTTGAGCGCCGCGGCGTTGGCCGAGGGCTTGTGGTACCAGAAGCCGATGAGGAGGTAGGATGCGAGGCCGACGCCCTCCCAGCCGAAGAACATCTGGACGAGATTGTCGGCGGTCACCAGCATCAGCATCGCGAAGGTGAACAGCGACAGATAGGCGAAGAAGCGCGGCTGGCTGTCGTCCTCCGCCATATAGCCCCAGCTGTAGAGGTGGACGAGCGCCGACACCGTCGTCACCACCACCAGCATCACCGAGGTCAAGGCGTCGACCCGAAGCGCCCAGTCCACCTTCATCGGCTCGGAATTTATCCACGACAGGACCGGGTGAAGCTGGCTGTGCTCGGTGCCGGCGATGAAGCCGAGGAAGATCGGCCAGGACAGAGCGCAGGCGGCGAACAGTGCGCCGGTCGTGATCAGCTTGGCGACGAAATTGCCGAGCATGCGGTTGCCGAGCCCGGCGACGATCGCCGCGAGAAGCGGCAGGAAGACGATGAGCTGGACGGTCATGCCGAGTCTCCCCGGCCGTCATGGCGAGCGAAGCGAAGCAATCCAGTGGGGCCTCGGAGGCCCGCTGGATTGCCGCGTCGCTTCGCTCCTCGCAATGACGGGCTCATCCTCACCCCTTCATCTGATGAATGTCGTCGACCGCGATCGTGCCTCGGCCGCGGAAGTAGATGACGAGGATGGCGAGGCCGATCGCCGCCTCGCCGGCGGCGACGGTGAGGACGAACATCGCGAACACCTGTCCGACCATGTCGCCGAGATAGGCGGAGAAGGCGACGAGGTTGATGTTCACGGCGAGCAGGATGAGCTCGATCGCCATCAGGATGACGATGATGTTCTTGCGGTTCAGGAAGATCCCGAACACCCCGAGCACGAACAGGATCGCGCCGACGGCGAGATAATGGCCGAGACCGATCATGCGTGGAACTCCAAGCAGGAATCGTCATGCAGGACTTGATCCGGGATGACGGGAAGGCGACTGGCTCACAGCTTCATCCCCTCCCCAACGCCCGGCTGCATGTTGATCACCGCATCCTCGGGCCGGCGTCGATTCTGGTCGCTCACCTTCTGCGGCCTGAGCCCGCTGCGGGTGCGGTGGGTGAGGACGATCGCGCCGATCATCGCCACCAGCAGCACCAGCCCGGCGGCTTCGAAGACGTAGAGATAGCGAGTGTAGAGCACCCGGCCGAGCGCCTCGATATTGGGCAGGTTCGGATCGGTCGGAGCGGCCCTGACCGCGCCGCCGAGCGCGCCCGCATTACGCGCCACCGCCGCGAAGAAGATCTCGACGAGCAGGACCAGAGCGAGGCCGAAGCCGAACGGCCAGTAGCGGGCGACTCCGGCGCGAAGGGTCGCGAAGTCGACGTCGAGCATCATCACCACGAACAGGAAGAGCACGGCGACCGCGCCGACATAGACGATCACCAGCAGCATCGCGATGAACTCGGCGCCCAGGATCAGGAACAGCCCCGCCGCATTGAAGAAGGCGAGGATCAGCCAGAGCACCGAATGAACGGGATTGCGCGACGCGATCGTCATCACGCCGCTGGCGACGACGAGCGTTGCGAACAGGTAGAAGGCGAAGGCCTCGATCATGACGCCGCGCCCCCCGCCCCGTTCGTCATTCCCGCGAAAGCGGGAATCCAGACGGCCTCGTCACCGGCAAGGCGGGTCTCGCCTGCAGCATGGATTCCCGCTTTCGCGGGAATGACGGGGGTGAATCTAGAAGTGGTCATCGCGGAACGGCCCGGCGCTTAGCGGTAGGGGGCATCGGCGGCAAGGTTGGCGGCAAGCGCCCGTTCCCATTTGTCGCCATTGGCCAGCAGCTTCGCCTTGTCGTAGAGCAATTCCTCCCGGGTTTCGGTCGCATATTCGAAATTCGGCCCCTCGACGATGGCGTCGACCGGGCAGGCTTCCTGGCACAGGCCGCAATAGATGCACTTGACCATGTCGATGTCGTAGCGGGTGGTCCGGCGGCTGCCGTCCTCCCGGGGTTCGGCCTCGATGGTGATGGCCAGCGCCGGGCACACCGCCTCGCAAAGCTTGCACGCGATGCAGCGCTCCTCGCCATTGGGGTAGCGGCGAAGCGCATGCTCGCCGCGGAAGCGCGGGCTCAAGGGGTTCTTCTCGAACGGATAGTTGATCGTCGCCTTGGGCTTGAAGAAATATTTCAAGGTCAGCCAGTGCGCCTTCACGAACTCCCAGAGGAAGAACGATTTGATCCAGTGGGTGATGATCATATCAGCTGTTCCTCGCCAGGGTTCCGGCGGCCGGCCGGCAGGCGACCGTTCCCTCGACGACGACGGGGCGTTGTTCCACCGCAACGACGTGGGTCCAGAATCCGGAATAGGTCCCGGCCTTGCCGTCTTTCGGCTCGAGCACGAGGTCGACCCGGTCGACTCCCGTCCGCCGAAGCCGGATCGCATCCTTCTGGAAGCTTCCGCGCCATTGGTCGCGCTTGTGGAGGAGCTGCTTCCGGCCGGGCGCAGGGGTGTATGAGGAAAACGGTGCCGGGCCCTGGAGCAGCACGAATTGGATTCGACCGCCGGCGATGCCGAGGCGAACTAGAACCGGCCATATCTCCCGGCGGGCGGAACGGCCGCGAGCGGCCACTTCGCAATGCAGCTGGACAGGGCCGGTTGGCGCCGCCGCCGGCTGGGCCAGGGCGAGAAGAAGAATGGCGATCACCAGAAAGCTCCGTAGCGCGCCTGCATCAGCCAGCCCGAGATCAGGGCGACCCAGAGGAGCGAGATGGGCAGGAAGATCTTCCAGCCGAGCCGCATCAGCTGGTCGTAGCGGAAGCGCGGCACCGTCGCCTTCACCCAGGAGAAGACGAAGAAGAAGAACATGATCTTGGCGAGGAACCAGAAGATGCCCGGGATGACGTAGAGCGGCGCCCAGTCGATCGGCGGAAGCCAGCCGCCCCAGAAGAGCACGGCGTTCATCGCGCACATCAGGAGGACGTTGCCGTACTCGCCAAGCCAGAACAGGGCGAAGCTCATCGAGCTGTATTCGGTCTGGTAGCCGGCGACGAGCTCGCTCTCCGCCTCGGTGAGGTCGAACGGGGCCCGGGCCGTCTCCGCCATCGCCGAGATGAGGAAGATCACCGCCAGCGGCAGGAAGAGCGGGTTGAAGCCGAAGCCGTTGGTGATCCACGCGTGGTGGCGCTGCGCCTCGACGATCCCGGAGAGGTTGAAGGTCTCGGACCAGAGCACGACGGGCACGAGCACGAAGCCGACCGCGACCTCGTAGCTGACCATCTGAGCCGCCGCCCGGAGCGCGGAATAGAAGGGATATTTGGAGTTGGACGCCCAGCCGGCGATGATCACGCCGTAGACTCCCAACGAGGAGATGGCGAGCAGGTAGAGCAATCCGACATTGATGTCGGCGAGCACCATTCCGGGCCCGAACGGAACCACCGCCCAGCCGACCAGGGCGACCGTGAAGGTGAGGATCGGGGCAATGATGAACAGGCCCCGATTGGCGCCCGACGGGATGATCGTTTCCTTGAGGAAGACCTTGAGGCCGTCGGCGAAGCTTTGCAGAAGGCCGAGCGGGCCGACCACGTTGGGGCCGCGGCGAAGCGCCATCGCCGCCCAGATCTTGCGGTCGGCATAGATGACCATCGCCACCGCCAGCATCAGCGGCAGGGCGATGATCAGGATGAAGATGAGCGTGGCGAGGAACCAGCCGGCGCCGTAGCCGAGCCAGGTGCTCTGCATCCAGGCGGTCATGCCTCCCCTCCCCGCTCGCGCCGGAAGCCGCCATCGCGCCAGATGGCGAGGAGGATTTGGGCGAGGACGCCGTTCGCCGCGATGTAGAGCGACTCGAGCGCACCTTGATACAGCGCGCGTAACCGGGCGATCCGGACGATGGGATTGCTGCCGTTCACATATTCCATCGACACCTGCAGCTCGAGATAGTTGAGAGCCACCGAAGCGACGAAGAAAAGCACCGCCGCACCATAGAAGAGCGCCGGCGCGCGCTGAACGATCCCGGGAAGGCCGCTCATTCCGCCGCCTCCTGGAAGCTTTGCCCGTGGAGCAGTTCGGCCGAGCAGCGCTGGAGCGTCGGCGACGATCGGGCGATCGGATTGGTCAGGTAGAAATCCTCGATCGGATAGGCGATCCCGCCGCTGACGCCAGGCGCCGCGCCGGTGAAGGCGGGGAGCGGATCGACCGGGCTCAGTCCTGGAACGCCGAGCCGCGGAACCTCGGCCGCGATGGCGGCGCGCAGCTGCGAGAGAGTGTCGAACGGCAGCGTCTTGCCGAGCCCGTCGGACAGCGCCCGCAAGATGGTCCAGTCCTCGCGCGCTTCCCCTGGCGGATGGACGGCGAATTCGGAGAGCTGAACCCGCCCCTCGAGATTGACGTAGGTACCGTGCTTCTCGGTATAGGCCGCGCCGGGCAGGATGACGTCGGCATGGCGGACTCCGCGGTCGCCGTGGGTGCCGATATAGATTGTGAAGGTGTCGGCGAAGGCGGACGTATCCATTTCGTCGGCGCCGAGCAGGAACAGCGCCTTGAGGCCGCCGGCACGGGCTCGGACGGAGTCGACGCCGCCGTCGGCGACGAAGCCGAGATCGAGCGCTCCGAACTCGCGACGCGGCGGTGTGGAGCAGGCCGAAGGAGGCGCCCAGCGCCGCGGCGGCGGCCCGGGCCGACTCGTAGGCGCCTTCGGTCGCAAGCGCGCCCATGCCGACGATGACGGCGGCGCCCGCTTTGCCCTCGAACGCCTCGCGCGCCTCTTTCGGCAGCTTGCCGAGGATCGCGAGGTCGTTGCCGAGCTCGTCGACCGGATAGGTGAGGTCGACCGCCGGCCCCACTCGGAACACCCGGGCGCCGGCCTTCACCGCCTTGCGGATCCGGGTGTTGACGAGCGGCGCTTCCCAGCGCGGATTGGTGCCGATCAGAAGGATGGCGGGCGCACTCTCGATCCCGGCGATGGTCGCGTTGAAGCGGTAGGCGGCGGGGCTCGACACGTCGAACCTGGCCCCGTCCTGACGGCATTCGTGGAGACTGGAGCCGAAGGCCTCGAGCAGCTTCTTCAGCGCGAAGACCGATTCCACGTCCTGGAGATCGCCCGCGATCGCCGCCACCTCGTCGCCCGCCGCGCCCTCGAGTCGCTCGGCGATGACGGCGAAGGCCTCGTCCCAGGTCGCGGGCGTGAGCTTGCCGTCGCGGCGGACCCAGGGCCGGTCGAGGCGGTTGCGGACGAGCCCGTCGACGGCGTGACGGGTCTTGTCGTGCGCCCACTCCTCGTTGACGTCCTCGTTGAGGCGAGGAAGCGCCCGCATCACCTCGCGGAAGCGATGGTCGATCCGGATGTTGGTCCCGACCCCGTCCATGACGTCGATGCCCGGCACCTTCCTGAGCTCCCAGGGCCGGGCCTCGAAGCTGTAGGGCTTGGAGACGAGCGCGCCGACCGGACAGAGATCGACGACGTTGCCGGAGAGCTCCGAAGTCACCGCCCCCTCCAGATAGGAGGTGATCTCCATATTCTCGCCGCGGCCGATCGCACCGATCTCCTCGACCCCGGCGACTTCCTCGGCGAAGCGCACGCAGCGCGTGCACTGGATGCAGCGGGTCATGATCGTCTTGACGACCGGGCCCATATATTTCTCGGTCACCGCGCGCTTGTTCTCGGCGAAGCGGCTGTGGCCGCGGCCATAGGCCATCGCCTGGTCCTGGAGGTCGCATTCGCCGCCCTGGTCGCAGATCGGGCAATCGAGCGGGTGGTTGATGAGCAGGAACTCCATCACCCCTTCGCGCGCCTTCTTCACCAGCGGGCTCATCGTCGAGATTTCCTGGCCGTCCGCCGCCGGAAGAGCGCAGCTCGCCTGCGGCTTGGGCGGGCCCGGCTTCACCTCGACCAGGCACATCCGGCAATTGCCGGCGATCGACAGCCTCTCATGGTAGCAGAAACGCGGAATCTCCTTCCCCGCCACCTCGCACGCCTGCAGGACGGTCGCCCCCTGGGGGACCTCGATCTCGATTCCGTCGACTTTGACCTTGGGCATGAGCTCAGTCTTCTCCGGACCCGGCGGCCCTGGGGCCGGCCTGGCTAACGATCCTGTAGGCGGCAAGGGCAGTCAGCGCGCGCAGCGCCGGCCGGTTGAGCGTCGCCGCGGCCCCGGCCCTCACGCAGGGCGGCAGGCCCGGAGTGATCGCGGCCGCCGCTCTCTTCTCCTCGTCGCTCGCCGGCGCCGTCGCCAGCAAATCGGCCACCGGCCCGGGCATGCTCCGGACCGCGCAAAGTCCCAGATATTCGCCGTCGTCGCGGGCCACGATGGGCGGTTTCGCCGGATCGTGGGCGACTCCGGCGGCAAGGGACCGCCCGGCCAGAGCGCGGGGCAGCAGGACCTCGGCAAACGCGCCGGCGAGCAGGACCCTCGCCGCCCGCAGGCGCCCCGGGAACCAGGCGCAGATGCTCGGGCTCCCGGTGAGATTCTGAAGCGAGCGGCGATAGGAATCGGTTCGATAGTCGAGCTTGAGGACTCGTGCCGCCTGGTCCGGCTTCGCCGCGACGACGCACCGCGCATAATCGCGGAGCATTCGAAGATCCTCCGGCTTCGACGGGGCGCTCCGCTCGGGCTCGGCCGGCGGCATCGCGAGCAGGAAGAGTGCTGGAAGAAGGCCGGCGAAGGTCATCGCGCCGTACCTTCCGTGGAAGTGGCCGCGGGCGCGGTGCGCAAAAGCGCCTCCGCCAGCCGGAAGCGGACCAGCGGGGCGGAAAATTGCGCCCTGGCCCCGCTGGGCACGCATTTGAGGAGGTCCGGCAGCAATTTCATCACCGCATCATATTCCTTGCGGCCGCCCACCTTCGTGTCGACGACCAGGCTGCGCGCCTGTTCCCGGTGCGTGGCCACGTAGCAGCGGGCGGCGTCCGAGAGATTGCGGACCTGCGCCGGCGCCGGGGCGGTCTGCATCAGCGCCGCCGGCAAAGGGGCCTGTCGCTTGTACAGACCCTGGGCGATCGCACCCCGGATCATGGGCAGGTTCGAGCCCAGATTGGTCACGTCGCCGAGGCAGGCCTGATAGGGCCTCTTGAACAAGGCGACGTAGGTTTGCGCCTCTTCCCGCGACGACGGCTGGGTGGCGATGAGCCTGAGCGCCTTGGCGGTATTCTCCTTCGCATAGCAGGCGCCGAACCCGACCACCTCCTCCATCGCCTGCTCGCTGTTGAGATAGAACATGGACGAGGAGCCGGACGCGCCGTTCGAGATCTGGGCCGCGACGGGCGAAGCGGGCAGGCCCAGGGCGACAAGGGCGCCGAAAAACAATTTCCTGTTCATTTCTCGACTTTCGGAGGCAGGCCGACCGCCATCGCGCCAAGGCGGACACATTCGCGCTGACGATTCTCTGCTTTTTCCGAAACGGCAGCGATGATGTCACGCATCGCAGGATCATAATCGCAAAAGTACTCTGGCAAGAATTTAGGATGCCCCTCTATTAACGACCGATGTTTTGCAGCCTCAGTCTTAAAAACAGAAATCCAAGCTTCTTTGTCGGGTGTAAATTTTAGAATGGACTCACCAGTATAAAACAACCGTTCCACAAACCAAGAATACTGAGTCTGTTCCTCGCTACGCAACTGGCTATATTCTGCGCCATCAGCAAAATTTGGGTATTGGATTGCCAGTTCCATATAGTTAGTCCACATATTGTCGGTATTCATTTCTCGAGTCAGCTTGTTGTTTTCCTCTTGATGGCTGTTTTGCTTCTCGACCAATTCATTTGAGTTACTATTTTGAGAAGCTATTGCCGCGAATGCAAGCAGCACTGCCGCAAGTGTTGCCACATTTCGAATCCAATCGGTCGCCAAGAATCCTATATGTACGCGGCCCCACTTACCGCCTTTGTCGTACCAAGCTGTCGGCTGCTCAACTTGGGTCTCGATAGAGGAAGCCGGCGTCATTCCGCCGCCTCCAGAGTCCGCCCCTGCCGCTCGACGATCCGCCGCTCGATCTCCGGCCGGAAATGGCGGATCAGGCCCTGGATCGGCCAGGCGGCGGCGTCGCCCAGCGCGCAGATGGTGTGGCCCTCGACCTGCTTGGTGACGTCCCAGAGCGTGTCGATCTCATGGATTTCGGCATTGCCCTCGACCAGCCGCTCCATCACCCGCCACATCCAGCCGGTGCCCTCGCGGCACGGCGTGCACTGGCCGCAGCTCTCATGCTTGTAGAAATAGGAGATCCGGGCGATCGCCTTCACCACGTCGGTCGACTTGTCCATGACGATCACCGCCGCGGTGCCGAGCCCGGAGCCGAGGTCCTTCAGACCGTCGAAATCCATCGGCGCGTCGATGATCTGCTCGGCCGGGACCAAAGGCACCGACGAGCCTCCGGGAATGACGGCGAGGAGATTGTCCCAGCCGCCGCGAATGCCGCCGGCGTGGCGGTCGATCAGCTCGCGGAACGGCACCGACATGGCGTCCTCGACGACGCAGGGCTTGTTCACATGGCCGGAGATCTGGAAGAGCTTGGTGCCCTCGTTCTTCTCGCGGCCGATGCCTTTGTGCCAGGCGGCGCCGCGGCGAAGGATGGTCGGGACGACCGCGATGCTCTCGACATTGTTGACCGTGGTCGGACAGCCGTAGAGGCCGGCGCCCGCCGGGAAGGGCGGCTTCAGCCGGGGCATGCCCTTCTTGCCCTCGAGGCTCTCCAGCATCGCCGTCTCTTCGCCGCATATGTAGGCGCCGGCGCCGCGATGGACGAAGAGATCGAAATCATAGCCGGACTTGGCGGCGTTCTTGCCGAGCAGCCCCGCGTCATAGGCCTGCTGGACCGCGGCCTCGAGCGTCTGCGCCTCGCGGATGAACTCGCCGCGAATGTAGATATAGCCTGCGCGGGCCCGCATCGCGAAGCCGGCGATCAGGGCGCCCTCGATCAATTTGTGCGGATCGTGGCGGATGATCTCCCGGTCCTTGCAGGAGCCGGGCTCGGATTCGTCGGCGTTGATGACGAGGAAATTGGGCCTTCCCGGAGTCGGCGCCTTGGGCATGAACGACCATTTCATGCCGGTCGGGAAGCCCGCGCCGCCGCGTCCCCTGAGCCCGCTATTCTTGATCTCGTCGATGATGGCGTCTTCGCCGATTGCCATCAGCGCCTTGGTATCGTCCCAGTCGCCCCGCGCCTGCGCGCCCTTCAGCCCCCAGTCCTGGAAGCCGTAGAGATTGGTGAAGATCCGGTCCTTGTCGTCAAGCATGCCCGCCGCCTTTGCCGATCATGCCCTTGAGGACGAAATAGGCGCCGACCGCGAGCGCCAGGCCGATCAGGATCGCGACCAGCTTCAGCGCCGCGCCGAGCAGCTTGATCGCAAGCACGACGACGACGATTCCGAACAGGATCGACAGGACGAGGGAGCCGAGCGACTTCATGCTTGCGCCTCCCTCTGTCCAAGGTCTCCCGTCATTCCCGCTTTCGCGGGAATGACGGAAATGGGTGCGGTGCTTCTCATCAGGCGCCCATTCCAAAATAAGCCGCGGCCACCAGCCCAATGATGACGGCGAGAGCGACGAGCTTCACCATGCCCTTGACCACTTTCAGAACGACGACCAACGCAACGAGGCCGACGGCGACGGGAATGAACTGCTCCATCAGGACCACTCCCCCCGATAGTCGTGATTCTCGCTCACCATCGCCTGGAGGCTGGTCACTCCGCCCTCCGGATCGCTGGTCCGGCGATTCACGCCCTGCGGCCCCGGCTTCGGCATCTCGCCGCGCGCCAGCGACTCGAGAATCGCGGTGGTCGTCTCGAAGGTCAGATCCTCGTAATTGTCGTCGTTGATCTGGACCATCGGGGCATTGGCGCAGGCGCCCAGGCACTCGACCTCCGAAAGGGTGAACAGGCCGTCCGGAGTCGTCTGGCCCTTCTTCATCCCCTTCGCCTTGCAGGCGGCGAAGACGTCGTCCGAGCCGCGCAGCATGCAGGGCGTGGTGCCGCAGACCTGGACATGGAAGCGGCCGACCGGGCGCAGGTTGAACATCGTGTAGAAGGTCGCGACCTCGTAGGCGCGAATATAGGGCATGCCGAGATAGACGGCGACATATTCGATCACCGGAATCGGCAGCCAGCCCTGGGTCTCCGTCTCCGCCCCCACCTGGCGCTGGGCAAGGTCGAGCAAGGGAATGATCGCGCTCTGCTGTCGGCCGGGCGGATAGCGGTCGACGAACAGCTTCGCCTGCTTGTCGTTCGCCGCGGTGAAGGCGAACGATCCCCAGCGGGCGCGAACGTCATCCAGATCGATCGAGGTGGGAAGGATGTCGGCCATTATTCCTGTCCCCGGGCGGGCAATTCGATGGGCAGCCACGCCGGTGCGGTTTCGACCGAGGCGATGAGTCCGCCTTTCAGCGTCACAGTCGAGATGTAGAAGAGAGCATCGCCGTAAAGCCACTCCACCCGTACCGAACGATCCTTCATATAGTAGGGAGTGTTCGCACGGGTCTTTTCGCCGAACGTGAGCGAGGCGAACCGGCTGCGTCGGCAGGGCTGGTTCTGCACCCGGCATTCGATCGAGACCGCGCCACGGCGCAGATACGGCTGCAACGGGGCCCTGGAAACGTCCTCATGACCCGTAATAAAGGCTTCCACCGCCGCCCGCATTGCTTCCGGGACGGGCGAAGCGTTCGGCCTGGAAGGGATCAGTCCGCGAAACCGGCGCCCGTCCGGAGTCACGGCGTCGCCGATCTGCAGGCCATCCAGAGGCCCGCCCTGAAAGGGTCCGCTCGCCTCTCCCACCGAGACGGGCGGAAGCGCCGGGGGCGCCCCCAGGAACCCGGCGAGGAGAAGGGAGCCGAGGCTCACCGGTCGATCTCCCCGAAGACGATGTCGAGCGAGCCGAGGATGGCGGTGACGTCGGCGAGCATGTGGCCGCGGGTCATGAAGTCCATCGCCTGGAGGTGCGAGAAGCCGGTCGGGCGCAGCTTCACCCGGTAGGGCTTGTTGGTGCCGTCGGCGACCAGATAGACCCCGAACTCGCCCTTAGGGCTCTCGGTGGCGACATAGACTTCGCCCGCGGGGACGTGGAAGCCCTCGGTGTAGAGCTTGAAGTGATGGATGAGCGCTTCCATCGACTGCTTCATCTCGGCGCGCTTGGGCGGGACCACCTTGCGGTCCAGGGAGGCGATCGGGCCCTCGGGCATCTGGTCGAAGCATTGCTTCATGATCCGGACCGACTGCCTCACCTCCTCGGCGCGGACCATCATCCGGTCGTAGCAATCGCCCTTCGTCCCCACCGGAACGTCGAACTCGACCCGGTCGTAGACGTCGTAGGGCTGCGACTTGCGGATGTCCCAGGGGATGCCGGCGGCGCGGATCATCGGCCCGGAGAAGCCCCAGGCGATCGCATCCTCCTTGGAGACGATGCTGATGTCGACGTTGCGCTGCTTGAAGATGCGGTTGTCGATGACGAGGCTCAGACTGTCCTCGAACATCGGCAGGAGCTTGGAATCGCACCAGGCGACGATCTCTTCGAGCAGGCCCGCCGGCACGTCCTGATGGACTCCGCCGGGCCGGAAATAATTGGCGTGCATGCGAGCGCCCGAGACCCGCTCGTAATAGTTCATGATGTCTTCGCGCGGCTCGAACAGCCACAGGTTCGGAGTCATCGCCCCGACGTCCATGATGTGGCTGCCGATGTTGAGCAAATGGTTCGACACCCGGGTCAGCTCGGCGAAGAAGACCCGGATATATTGGGCGCGGAGCGGCACCTCGAGGCCGAGCAATTTCTCGATGGCGAGGACGTAGCTATGCTCCATCGACATCGGCGAGACGTAATCGAGCCGGTCCATGTAGGGGATGGACTGGATGTAGGTCTTGTACTCGCAAAGCTTCTCGGTGCCGCGGTGGAGCAATCCGACATGCGGGTCGACCCGCTCGACGATCTCGCCGTCGAGCTCCAGGATCAGCCTGAGCACGCCGTGCGCGGCCGGGTGCTGGGGGCCGAAATTGATCGTGTAATTGGCGATCTCGGACTCGGTCGCACCGGAGCGGGCGACCTGTTCCTCGTGAGATAACCCCGTCATCCCGGCGGAAGCCGGGACCTCGGGGAGACCCGCCGAGACTTCTTGTCCTGGGGTCCCGGCTTCCGCCGGGATGACGGAGGCGCTCACGTCTTGATCTCCCCGGCCTTGAGCGGAGTCGGAGCGCCCGGCGCCTCCGGCGCCTTCTCGTCGCCCGGCAGGATGTATTGAGCGCCTTCCCACGGGCTCAGGAAGTCGAACGGCCGGAAATCCTGGGCGAGCCGCACCGGCTCGTAGACCACCCTCTTCTCCTCCTCGGAATAGCGAAGCTCGACATAGCCCGAGAGCGGGAAATCCTTGCGGAACGGAAAGCCGCGGAAGCCGTAATCGGTGAGGATCCGGCGAAGATCGTCATTGCCGTCGAAAATGACCCCGTAAAGGTCGAACACCTCGCGCTCGAGCCAGCCCGCCACCGGCCACAGCGACGTCACCGACGGCACCGGCATGTCCTCGTCGGTCGAGACCCGGATCCGGATCCGGTGGTTCTTCGTCAGCGAAAGCAAATGGTAGACGACCTCGAACCTTTCCGCCCGCTGCGGATAGTCGACGCCGGCAATCTCCATCAGCTGCTGATATTCGAAACGGTCGCGCAAGGTCCGGCAGACCTCGAGGATGCTCTCGCGGCGGACGGTCAGGGACACTTCGTCGACGGCGTCCCCCGCCTCGATGAGAGCGTCGCCCAAGGCGGCCGTGACCTCGTCGATCAGCCCTTCGCGGGGCGCGATCCGGGGCGCGCTGTTATTGGCCATCATGCCCCTCGCCGTTCGTGTCGAGCGAAGTCGAGACACCCCATCGAGCGCAGCCGAGATCGGGCCTCGGCTGCGCTCGGCAGGGCCCCTCGACTTCGCTCGGGGCGAACGGGTGTATCGCGGCCGCCAGCATCCCTATCTTTCAATCGTGCCGACGCGGCGGATCTTCCGCTGCAATTGCATGACTCCGTAGAGCAGGGCCTCGGCGGTGGGCGGGCAGCCCGGGACGTAGATGTCGACCGGAACGATCCGGTCGCAGCCGCGGACCACCGAATAGCTGTAATGATAATAGCCGCCGCCATTGGCGCAGCTGCCCATCGAGATGACGTAGCGCGGCTCCGACATCTGGTCGTAGACCCGGCGCAAGGCCGGCGCCATCTTGTTGCAGAGCGTTCCGGCGACGATCATCACGTCCGACTGGCGCGGGGACGCGCGCGGCGCCACCCCGAACCTTTCGAGGTCGTAGCGCGGCATGCTGGCGTGGATCATCTCGACCGCGCAGCAGGCGAGCCCGAAGGTCATCCACCACATCGAGCCGGTCCGCGCCCACTGGAACAGATCCTCGGTCGAGGTGACGAGGAAGCCCTTGTCGGAGATTTCCGAATTGAGGTCGTTGAAGAAGGCGGGATCCGGCTGCCTGGAGGTCGGAAGGCCGCCGATTTTCGTGCCTGGGATCGAGGATCACTCCCATTCGAGCGCGCCTTTCTTCCAGGCGTAGGCGAAGCCCAGGGTGAGCTCGACGAGGAAGATCATCATCGCCGCCCAGCCGGCGACTCCGATATAGCCCAGGGTCACCGCCCAGGGGAAAAGGAAGGCGGCCTCGAGGTCGAAGACGATGAACAGGATGGCCACCAGGTAGAAGCGGACGTCGAACTGGGCCCGGCTGTCCTCGAACGCCGGGAAGCCGCATTCATATTCGGCGAGCTTGTCCGGATAGGGATTGGCCGCGCCCGTCAGCTTCGAGACCATCATCGGCAGGACGACGAAGGACAGCGACAGCGACAAGGCGACGGCAAGGAACAGGAGGATGGGCAGATATTCGGCGGCGGTCGACGCCATCGAGACTTCTCCAGGGGACGCGAAGTTGCGCGGCTTCTAGGGCAGCGGCCCCGCCATCGCAATGGGTTTGGGGCCGGTTTCGGTAGTGGACGAGCTTAGGCCCGCAAGCCGGCCGAAGCGGCGATAATGAAGCAATCCAAGTGACTTGCCGCCGCCGCACCACTCTCGCCTCTTTCACGACGGTTCATGAAGGGCCGTGGTTCAAGCTCCCCTTCGTCGTCATTCCCGCGAGGAGTCCCCGGAACCTTGCCTCGTATGCCGAAACGGCTAGCGCAGATCGAGGCTTCGGATCGGGGTCGGCAAGGCGGGCGCTCCGGCCACCGGCTTCCCGCCCGCGCCGTAGCGGGGCCACTGCGCGCTGGCGACGTAGAGGAGCCGCTTGCCGGCGACCGTGCCCAGAGTGATCTCCTTCCACTCGGGATGGTTGCTCTCGAGCACGTCCAGCCGCCTTACCCTGAGGCCGTCGGCGGAGAGGCGCAGTCGGATGATGCGCTGCGGGTACCAGGCGTTCTGAAGCGCGATCAGGTCGCCGCCGTGGCTGATCAGCCCGTCGATGCCGTCGAGCATCATCGCCGGGCCGCCGGTGACCTGGAAGAGCCGGCCGCTGGAGCGCTCGAGCGCGGCGATGCCGTAGCGATAGTCGGCGATGTAGAGCCATTTCTGGTCGCTCGAGAGGGCGAGGCCCTGGGCGCTGTACAAGGTGCCGGGCGCAAGCAGGATCTCGAGGGCCGGGCAGCCCGGCCGGCACCGGTAGACGGCGCCGTTCAATCCGTCGCTGGCATAGACGTTGCCGTCCCTGGCGACGGCGACGTCGCCCGGAGTCGCCGTCACCCCGGTGGGGGCCGGAATCCGCGCGATCCGCTCGGGACGGTCCGGATCGAGGCTGATCAGTCCGATCCACGCCGACTCGCCTTGCGGAGTTTCCTTGACCGAGGCGGAGGCGACCCACAGGCGCTTGCGGACGGGATCGAAGGCGGCTCCGAACAGGCTGCCCAGGCCTCCGGCCGCGGCGACCGACGTCCCCTCCGCGCCGACGCTCAGGAGGGCGCGGTCGACGACGGTAGTGGCGTAGAGGCGGCGCCCGTCCCAGACGATTCCTTCGACGAGATCGTGCTCGGCGGGGATGAGCGCATGGACCCGGCTCGCCGCGACCGGCTCCACGATGCGGTCGAACAAGGCGGCGACCGGCGCCACCGCCTCGGCGCCGATCAGAGCCTCGACCTGCTGTTGCGAATGCTCGGACAAAGCGGTGCCCATCGCCGCCAGCTGCGCAAGCGTCGCGGTTGCCGCCGCCTGGTCCTTCGCCTCGAGGGCGGCGGCGAGCCGGCGCCGGACCATTCCGCCGCTGTTGGGAAAGGCGGCCGCCACCCGAACCGCTTCCTCCGGCGTGGCGAAATCGCGGACCGCGGCCGGCCAGGCGGTCGGCGGCCGGGCCTCGGGCAGGGCCGCGCAGCCGCCCGCCAGCAGCACCCCCAGAATCGCGACCGCCCCCCTCTTCATGCCTTACCTTAGGGCGCTTGCCGCGGGCGGCGCAAATCGGCGCTGGCCGGGATCGGTTGACAGGGCGCGCCGAGCCGCACAGCTTGGCGCTTCAGCGGGCGGGGAGAGACGAAGATGAGGCTCATCGGTTGGACGACAGCGATCGCCGCGGCGGCGATGGCGATGCCCGCGCCGGCCCAGTCGGTCAGGGGCCAGGATCCCGGAACTTTGGTCGCCGCCCTCCAGGAGGCCGGCTATGCCGCCAAGCTCGGCACCGACAAGGTCGGCGACCCGATGATCACCAGCGGAGTCTCGGGCACGACCTTCCAGATCTTCTTCTACAATTGCACCAACCACAAGAATTGCGCGACGGTCCAGTTCCACTCGGGCTACGACCTCAGCGAGCCGGTCGCGCTCGAGCGGATCAACGAATGGAACCGAAGCCAGCGCTTCGGCCGGGCCTTTCTCGACAAGGAGAACGATCCGATCCTCGAGATGGACGTCGATCTCGACGACGGCGGAATTCCGCCGCTCCTGTTCATCGACAATATCGAATTCTGGACGAGCATCCTCGGCAATTTCGAGCGCCACATCGGCTATCGAAAGTAGATATTCCTCCCCAGGCGAGTCTGGGGAGGGGGACCGCGGCGCGAAGCGTCGTGGTGGAGGGGAAATTTGCTGAGGCTCCGACATCTTCCCCTCCACCAGCGCTCCGCCTGGTCCCCCTCCCCCATCTGCGTGGGGAGGATTTAAGCCGCGCAGCGCCGTCGCCATCAGCTTGTGGAGCCTGGAATGGAGCTGGTCGTTGGCGGCCAGCACCTGGCCCGTCCCGAGCGCCGAATCGGCGCCCCTGAAGTCGGTGACGAAGCCCCCCGCTTCGCGAACGAGCAGGATTCCGGCGGCGACGTCCCAGATCTGGAGGTCCTCCTCCCAGAAGCCGTCGAAGCGGCCCGCCGCAACCCAGGCGAGGTCGAGCGCGGCCGAGCCGAAGCGGCGGATCCCGGCCACTTCCGGGCCGACCGCGTCGAGGATCTTCTGGAAGCGATCGAGGTGGCCGTGGCCCTTCCACGGCACGCCGGTCGCGATCAGGGCGTCGGCGAGGTCGCGGCGGGCCGAGACCCTCAGGCGCGCGCTCGTTGAGCCAGGCGCCCCTGCCCTTTTCGGCCCAGAAGCTCTCGTCGGTGAGCGGCTGGTAGACGAGGGCCTGGGTGATCTCGGGCCGGCCGCCGGCGCCGCGCGGATCCTCGACCGCGATCGAGATCGAGAAATGGGGAAGGCCGTGGAGGAAGTTGGAGGTGCCGTCGAGCGGGTCGACGATGAATCGCGGCTTGTCGGGATCGCCCTCGATCGAGCCGCCCTCCTCGAGCGTCAGCCGCCAGTCGGGACGGGCGTGGCGAAGCTCCTCGACGATGGTCCGCTCGGCCTGCTTGTCGGCCATGGTGACGAAATCGGCCGGCCCCTTGCGGCTCACCTGGAGCTGCTCGACCTCGTTGAAGTCGCGGCGAAGCCGCGGCGCCGCCTTGCGCGCCGCCTTCTGCATGACGGTGATCAGGCCGGAATGGGAAACCAATGTCTTCTCCTCGAACCCCTCTCCCTGCAGGGGAGAGGGAGGGACCCAAAGCGAAGCTTTGGGAGGGTGAGGGCAAGACGGAGACGGACCCTCACCCTGCCGCTTCGCGGCTGTCCCTCTCCCCTGCAGGGAGAGGGACTTCAGGTTCAGTCCGCGCGCCTCACATAGGTCTGCTCGTAGACGTCGACGACGATCTTCGTGCCGGCGCCGATATGCGGCGGCACCATCACCCGAACGCCGTTCTCGAGCAAAGCCGGCTTGTAGCTCGACGAGGCCGTCTGGCCCTTCACCACCGCGTCGGCCTCGACGATCACCGCCTCGATCGTGTCGGGCAGCTGGACCGAGATCGGCCTTTCCTCCCAAAGCTCCATGACCACGTCCATGCCGTCCTGGAGGAAGGCGGCGGCGTCGCCGAGGAGGTCGGTCGGAAGCGTGATCTGCTCGTAGGTATCCTTGTCCATGAAGGTCAGCATGTCGCCGTCGCGGAACAGGAACTGGAAGTCCTTGGTGTCGAGCCGGACCTTCTCCACCGTCTCGGCCGAGCGGAAGCGGACGTTGTTCTTGCGGCCGTCGATGAGGTTCTTCATCTCGACCTGCATATAGGCGCCGCCCTTGCCCGGCTGGGTGTGCTGGATCTTGACGGCGCGCCAGATGCCGCCCTCATATTCGATGATGTTGCCGGGACGGATGTCCACGCCGCTGATCTTCATGTCTGTCTCTCGGGAGATAGTGTAAAAAGAGCCGGGCCGGGCCTTAGCGCGTGGAGGGGC
Organism: uncultured Alphaproteobacteria bacterium; assembly: GCA_963850005.1. Lineage (GTDB taxonomy): Bacteria > Pseudomonadota > Alphaproteobacteria > Sphingomonadales > Sphingomonadaceae > Allosphingosinicella. Next base: position 61,294 of record CAWKJG010000001.1, on the reverse strand, counting down.
TTTGATCAAACGGTTCCCCGGCGAAGGCCGGGGCCCATCCCCTCACTTCTTCCCCGCCAGCAGCGGGTAGGGGTTGATGGGAGTCCCTTCATGCCATTTCTCCCCCGGCGCCATCTTGTTGATCGCGAAATGGAGATGGGGTCCGGCCGGATTGGCGTTGCCGGTCGATCCGACCAGGCCGATCGCGTCGCCCTGCTTCACCGCCTGCCCTTCGTGGAGGCCCGGGGCGTAGGCCTGGAGATGGGCGTAATAATAGGTCCATTTGCCGTCGGTCGAGCGGACATAGGCGGTGATCCCGCCGCCACCCTTGCTGTCGAACAATTTCTCGACCGTGCCCGGCGCCGCGGCGATCACCGGGGTGCCGTGCGCGGCCATGATGTCGATCGCGTTGTGGACCCGGGCGCCGCCGGAGCGGGACTGGGTGTAGGTGTCCTGGAGGCCCGCGGCCTTCACTCCGGCGACCGGGATGGCGAGCCCGGTCGGCCCGAGCACCAGGTCCCCGCGCGGAGTCGGATCCGGCGAAGTCGGCGGCGCCGCGATCGGACCGGCCGCCGGACCCGCCACGCTTACGCCGCTATAGGCCATGAACCAGAAGGCGCTGGTCAAGGCGCAGGTGACGATCGCCGTGACGAGGACGATGACGAAGGTTCTGAGGCTTTCCATCCCGGTCCAACGCAACTCATTTCCTCACCCGTTCCGTTCGTCGGCGCGAATGACAGGGCGGATAACTTTGTTCCTGTATCCGGTCTGGCATCCGTGCCCCGCCCGAGTCACGTGCCGTCACTCCCGCGAAGCGGGCATCCCTTCTTTTACTTCTACGTCGCACCTTCGCGCCTTTCTCTCAAAAACGGGCGCCGAGGCGGTCGACCGGCAGGCGACGAATTCCGACCGAGTGTAAAGCGCAGGCCGGCACCGACGCCTCCAGCGCCCTCCTTCAGCCGAAATGCCTGACTGTTTTTGAGAGAAGGCGCGAAGGCACGACGAGAAAGGAGGAATTAGAGCTGCCGCTTCGCGGCGAGGAGGAGTGGTCTCAGCTTCGCTTCCGCGGCTCCGCCAGCAGCCGGGCGAACTCCGCCACCGCCGCCTCCGGTCCGGCCTCATGTCCCCACACCGCGCCGCACACGGCGAGGAAGTCCGCTCCCGCCTGATCAAGGCCCGGCCATTGGCCGGAGTGATCCCGCCGATGGCGACGCAGGGTATCTCGAACAGGCGCGACCACCAGGAGAGGATGGCGGGCTCCGGCCGGTAAGTCGTCTCCTTGGTCGTCGTCGGGAAGAAGGCGCCGAAGGCGACATAGTCCACGCCCGAGTCCCCCGCCTCCATCGCCAGATGACGGCTGTCGTGGCAGGTCACCCCGATCTGGGCGGAGGGGCCGAGCAGCGCCCTCGCCTCGCGCGGGTCGCCGTCGCCTTGGCCGAGATGGACCCCGTCGGCGCCGAGCCGCTTGGCCAGCCCCATGTCGTCGTTGACGATGAAGGCGACCTCGCGCGCTTCGCAAAGCCTCTGAAGCGGCTCGGCCAGCCGCGCCGCCTCATGCTGGTCGATCCCCTTCACCCGATATTGGAAAGCCGCGACCGGGCCGCCGTCCAGGGCCCGCTCGAGCCGCTCGGCAAAGGCCCCGCCGACCTCGACCGGCGAGATCAGATAGAGCTGGCAGGGCGGCCGCGCCGTCGGCTCGAACAGATAAGCGAATTGAGGATCGAGCGGGTCTTCCATCGCCTCAGGAACTCGCACCGTTGCGCTCGCCGCTCAAGCAGCAAAAGCGGGCCGGCTTGCGCCCCGTCCCCCAGCTCTCGGCAACTCCGGCGAAGCCGGCCGCTTCCATCAGGGCCTTCACCTCCGCGGCTTCGAACAGGCGGAAGCCGAAGCGGTGGCCGGGCCATTTGCGAAGCTCCGACGCCGGCTCGAAGACGATGGCGAGGCGCCCGCCGGGTTTCATCACCCGGGCCAGCTCGGCCATGGCGGCGGCCGGGTCGGGCCAGAAATAGAGGCTGTTGACGCTCACCGCCCGGGTCACCGTCGCGGGCGGCAGCGGCAGGCGCTCGGCCGAGGCCTGGAGGAGGTGAAGCCGGCCGCGCCTGACGTCGCGCGCGAAGCGCTCGCGGGCCCGCGCGATGAGCGTCCCGGAGAGGTCCGCTCCGAACACCTCGCCGCGGGTCCCGAGCAGAAGCGAGCGAAGCAGCCCGCCGCCGCCGAAGCCGACCTCCAGCACCCAATCCTCACGCTCCAGCTTCAGGCAGGCCAACGCCAGAGCGTTCATTTCCCGGCTGATCCGGTCGAGCCACGGCGCGATCAGATACCGCCCGACCGGTCCCGACGGTCGAGCGAACTGGCGGGCGAGGAAGCGATGGAGGCTTATGCCGCGACCTTCTCGGTCGAGGCGCGATGGATTTCGTCGATCGCCCCGCCCAGCGCGCGGTCGAATTCCTCGTCGCTCATCGGGTGGCGGAGATCCTCGAGCAGGGCCCGGCTGAAGCTGGCGATCACGCCGCGGTTGCGGGCGAGCTCGGCGCAGGCCTCGGAGCGGCTGAAGCCGCCCGACAAAGCGACGACTCGAAGCACCCGCGGATGGTCGACGAGCGGGTCGAACAGCCCGGGCGTGACCGGCAGGCTGAGCTTGAGCATGACCTTGTCGTCGCCCGGCAGCGCGTCGAGGCCCTTGAGCAATTCGTCGCGAAGGATCCGGTCGGCCTCGGCGCGCTCCGGGCTCCTGATGTTGACCTCGGGCTCGAGGATCGGGACCAGGCCGGCGGCGAGCACCTGCCGCCCGACCTCGATCTGCTGGCGCACGATCGCGGCGATGCCGTCGGGATTGGCGAGGTTGATCACCGAGCGCTCCTTGGTGCCGAACACGCCGAGGCCCCTGGCGCGGGCGAGCAGGGCGTCGAGATCCGGCATCGGCTTCATCCGCTGGACCCCGTCCGCTTCGTCCTCGAGCCCCTTGTCGATCTTGATGAAGGGCACCACGCCCCTCGCCTTGAGCACCTCGGGCACCGGCCGGCCGTCGATGTCGCCGTCCATCGTCCGCTCGAACAGGATGGCGCCGATGACCTTGTCGCCGCTGAAGGCCGGCGAGGTGATGATCCGCGAGCGCATCTGGTGGATGAGCCCGAACATCTCCTCGTCCGAGCTCCAGGCGCCTTCCTCGACGCCATAGCCCTTGAGCGCCTTGGGCGTCGATCCGCCGCTCTGGTCGAGCGCGGCGATGAAGCCCTCGCCCTTTGCCATCTGCGCCGTCATCTTCGCATCGTCCATGTCGCCCTCGTCCCTGTGATTCGTGTAAAAGTCGCGCGTCCCGTATCCCAGCGGGCGGCCGGGTTCAAACCACCCCGTCATTGCGAGGAGCGAAGCGACGAAGCAATCCAGCTTCGCGGCGGTCTGAGCCGCTGGATTGCTTCGCTTCGCTCGCAATGACGGGCGGGGGGACAGGTACCGGTACCTGTCCCCTCCATGAACTCCGCCGGGGACAGGTACCGGTACCTGTCCCCAAAAAGGGGCGGCGTTGCCGCCGCCCCTTAAGGTTCAGTCGCGGGGACGCAAGGTCACCAGCTTGTCGACGATCGCGTGCAGGCCCTCGCCGGAGCTGGCGTGGACGTCGATCCGGCCGATCTTCTCGGTCACGCGCTCGAGCGCCTCCAGCTCCTTCAGCCTCAGGAGGGTCGGATTGTCCTCCATCAGCTTGGCCGTGTTGAGCAGCGACCGGGTCGCGGCCGTCTCCTCGCGGCGGCGGATGAGGTTCGCCTGGGCGACCTTCTCCGCCTCCACCACGCGGTTGATCAGCTCGCGCATCTCGCCCGGAAGGATCACGTCCTTGACCCCGAGCTCGGTGACGACGATCCCGATGTCGCCCAGATTGCCGCGCACATGCGCGACGATCTGGTCGTCCACCGTCTCCCGGTCGTTGAGCAGCTCGTCGAGGGTCCGTCCGCCCACGGCCTCGCGGACCGCGAACTGAACGAGCTTGTAGACGTGGCTCATATAGTCCGGAGTCGCCAGCGCCGCCTTCTCGACGTCGGAGACCTGGACGAACGCGGTCAGGGTCACTCGAAGCGACACCCGGTCCCGGGTCAGGATCTCCTGCGCCGTCACCTCGAGCGGAAGCGGACGGGTGTCCAGCGCTCTTCGAGGTGACCGTCCGGCCGATCTGCCAATAGCCGTAGCGGCCCGCACCGAGCGTCTCGACGAGCTCGCCGTCGAAGAAGACGAGCCCCGCCTGAGCCGAGTCGACCGCGACGATCGCGATCGGCGCCTTGCTGCCGGTGAGCGCGGCCTCGGCCTTCTCGAACGCGATCAGCTCGGCCTTTTCGAGCCGCGGGCGGGCGATGACGTCATAAGCGGTGACCGCCACTTCGTTCAGCGCCTTCCAGACGTAGATCGTCTGGCCCGGGCGAACGACATAGGCGGCCCGGCCATCGAGCCAGACCATTGCGGCCTGGCCCTCGGCCGGCCGGACGACCGTGAAAATCCGGTCGGCCAGCTCCGGATGCCTCTTCTCGAGAATTTCGGCCCAGGGGCTGACGAACAGGCCCTTGGCGATGAAGGTCTCGACGTTGAGGCGACCTCGAAAATCCCAGAACGCATGGCGTCCGGGTTCGAGGATCTGGATGACGCGGCCGTCCTGGGTGAGGAGGCCGCGCTGGTTTTCGGCAACAACATATTCCTTGCGGAGCATCGCCGGTCCTCCTCTCTTGACCCTGCCGGCCCGATTGCCGGCAAAGGGCCGGCGCGCCTAGTGGCTTTACTGATCCAGGTAAAGGCGGGATCCCGGATATGACGGAATTGATCACGCGGCTGTTGCGCCTGGGCAACGAGCGGGAAAGGTCGGCCGGAGGGTGAACCCCGATGACCCGGCGGTCCGGCGATTGAGGCGTCGGTCCGGGCGCTTGGCGGCGGCCGCAGCGGCGAAGCCTCAAGCCTCGCCCTGGGAGCCGCGCCGCGCGCCCTTTCCCGGCGCCGGTATCCTCGCCGGCGCAAAGCCGGTGCAGCGGTGGCCTTCAGGTCGGGCGTTCCGGCCGAAGCCTTCGCGCCTCCCCTTCGGGCCCGGTCACCCCGCCGGCCTCCCCGTTCAAGAGTACCTTGGCAAAGGTATTTGGAGCGGGACTCGAACCCGCGACCCATAGAGTGTCAGTCTATTGCTCTAACCCATTGAGCTATCCAATGTGGAGAAGACGACCGGATTCGAACCGGCGACCTTCCGGCGATAAGGCCGGACGCTCTACCTTTGAGCTACGTCCTCGAAGCTTCCAGCCATGGAACACGAAACGGCAGGGCCGCCCGCGCCCGCCGGGTCCCGAGAGCCCGAGCGAAATGGCGAAAAGCCCGGCGCACCTAGGGGAAGGCGCCGCCCTTGTCGAGAGGATCACTCCGCCTCGAGCGCCTTCACGCCCGGCAGTTCCTTGCCTTCCATCCATTCGAGGAAGGCGCCGCCGGCGGTCGAGACGAAGGTGAAGTCGCCGGCAACTCCGGCATGGTTGAGCGCGGCCACCGTGTCGCCGCCGCCGGCCACGGAGACGAGCTGGCCGGCCTGGGTCAGGGCCGCGGCGGTCTGCGCCAGCTGGACGGTGGCGCGGTCGAAGGGCGGGGTCTCGAAGGCGCCGAGCGGCCCGTTCCAGACCAGGGTGCGGCAGGTCTTGAGGACGTCGGCCAGAGCCTCGACCGCCGCGGGGCCGACGTCGAGGATCATCTCGTCGGCGGCGACCTCGTGGACGTTGCAAATCCTGAGGCTGGACGGATTGGCGGCGAACCGGGTCGCCACGACCACGTCATAGGGCAGATGGACGGTGCAATTGGCCCGCTCCGCCGCTTCGAGGATCTCGAGCGCGGTCGGGGCGAGATCGTGCTCGCACAGCGACTTGCCGACGTCGACTCCGCGCGCGGCGAGGAAGGTGTTGGCCATGCCGCCGCCGATGATCAGATGGTCGACCTTGGTCACGAGGTGGCGGAGCACCTCGAGCTTGGACGAGACCTTGGCGCCGCCGACCACCGCCGCCACCGGCCGCTCGGGCTCGCCCAGCGCCTTCTGGAGCGCCTTGAGCTCCGCTTCCATGGCGCGCCCGGCATAAGCGGGCAGCAGATGCGCCAGCCCCTCGGTGGAGGCGTGGGCGCGGTGGGCGGCGGAGAAGGCGTCGTTGACGTAGAGGTCGCCGAGCGCCGCCATCGCCCGCGCCAGCGCCGGGTCGTTCGTCTCCTCGCCGGCGTGGAAGCGGGTATTTTCAAGGATGGCGACGTCGCCCGGCTGCAGGTCGGCGACGTTGGCGGCCGCGGTCTCGCCCTGGCAGTCGCCGACGAAGCGCACCGGGCGGCCCAGCACCTCGCTATAGGCGCTCGTGACCAGCGACAGCGACATGTCCGGCCTCCGCTCGCCCCTGGGCCGTCCGAAATGGGCGAGGAGGAGGACGATGGCGCCCTTGTCGGCGAGCTCGGTCACCGTCGGCACGGTGGCGCGGAGCCTCGTGTCGTCGGTCACCTCGAGATCCGCCATCGGGACGTTGAGGTCGACCCGGACCAGCGCCCGCTTGCCGTGGACGTTGCCGAGATCGTCGAGGGTTCGAAAGCCAGGCATTAGCTCGTCATTCCCGCGAAAGCGGGAATCCCTGCAGCGTCTCCGCCCCGCACAAACCCGGCAGGGATCCCCGCCTTCGCGGGGATGACGGGCTGGCCTGACGTCATGACGTCAACCCAGCCGAGCCATCGCGCCGGCCGTGTCGACCATCCGGTTCGAGAAGCCCCATTCATTGTCGTACCAGGAGAGGACCCGGACCAGCTTGCCCTCGAGCACCGCCGTCTCGAGGCTGTCGACGGTCGAGCTGGCGGGGCAATGATTGTAATCGATCGAGACCAGCGGCTCCTCGCTATAGTCGAGGATTCCGGCGAGCGGACCGCTGGTCGGCCGCGGCCCGGAGCGCGCCGTTGACCTCCTCGAGGCTGGTGTCCCGCTTGGGGGTGAAGGTGAGGTCGACGAGGCTGACATTGGGGGTCGGCACCCGGATCGCCGAGCCGTCCAGCTTGCCCTTCAGCTCCGGAAGCACCTCGCCGACGGCGCGGGCGGCGCCGGTCGTGGTCGGGATCATCGACATGGCGGCGGCCCGGGCGCGCCGCTTGTCCGAGTGGATCTGGTCGAGGATCTTCTGGTCGTTGGTATAGGCGTGGACGGTGGTCATCAGGCCGCGCTCGATCCCGATCGTATCGTTGAGCACCTTGGCGACCGGGGCGAGGCAGTTGGTCGTGCACGAGGCGTTGGAGACGATCGTGTGTCCGGCCTCCAGTTTGTCGTGATTGACTCCGTAGACGACGGTGAGGTCGACTCCCTTGGCGGGCGCGGAGATCAGGACTTTCCTTGCACCGGCAGTGAGATGCGCTCCGGCCTTATCGCGATCCGTGAAGAAGCCGGTGCATTCGAGCACCAGTTCGACGCCGTTGTCGCCATGGGGAAGCCGGCCCGGCTCGCGCTCGGCCGTGACCTTGATCCGGCGACCGTCGATGATCAGGTCGTTGCCGTCGGCGCGGACCTCGCCCGGCCAGGCGCCGTGGACCGAGTCGCGCTTGAACAGCAAGGCGTTGGATTCGGCGTCGGCGAGGTCGTTGATCGAGACCAATTCGAGGCCGCTGTCCGCCTTCTGAAGCAGGGCCCGGGCCACCAGGCGGCCGATCCGGCCGAATCCATTGATCGCAACTCTCGTCGCCATGTCATTGATCTCCTTGGGAGTTGAGCGCCGCGACAACTCGCGGCACGATCGCCTCGGCGGTGAAGCCGAAACGCTGAAACAAGTCTTCCGCCGGCGCCGAGGCGCCGAACCGGTCGAGCCCGATGGCGAGGCCGCGGGGGCCGATATAGCGTTCCCAGCCGAGTGTGGTTCCGGCCTCGATCGACACCTTGAGCGAGTTCTTCGGGCAGAAGGTCCGCCCGATAGGCGTCGTCCTGGCCGTCGAACAGCGACCAGCAGGGCATCGACACGACGTCGGCGCCGACCCCCTGCCCTTCGAGCGCTTCCGCCGTCGCCATCGCCACCTCGACCTCCGAGCCGGTCGCCACCAGCACCACCCGCCGCGCCGCTCCGGCCGCGCGCAGTCGGTAGGCGCCTCGGGCGCAGAGGTTTTCGCTTCGCTCAAGCCTCAGCTGGGGGAGGTTCTGGCGGGTAAGGGCGAGCAAGGAGGGTCCGTCGCGCCGCTCCAGCGCCAGCGCCCAGCATTCGGCGGTTTCGACAGCGTCCGCAGGGCGATAGACGGTAAGGTTCGGAATCAATCTAAGGCTGGTTAGATGCTCGACCGGCTGATGGGTCGGTCCGTCCTCGCCGAGGCCGATCAAATCGTGGGTCATCACGTAGACGACTCGCACGCCCTGCAGAGCGGAGAGGCGGATGGCGGGGCGGCAATAATCGGAGAAGACGAGGAAGGTACCGCCATAGGGGATGACGCCGCCGTGAAGGGCCATTCCGTTCATCGCCGCGGCCATCCCGAACTCGCGGATCCCGTAATAAATGTATCGGCCGGAATAATCCTCTTTCGTCAGAGGCTTCTGGCCCTTTGTTTTGGTGTTGTTCGAACCGGTCAGATCGGCCGAGCCGCCGATCGTCTCGGGCAGGACGGCGTTGATCGCCTCGAGCGCGAGCTCGGACGCCTTGCGGGTGGCCACAAGTGGAGGAATCGCCAGTAATTGCTCCAAATGTGCAGAGATGTTAAATCCTTGCGGCAGGCTGCCTTCCATCCGCCGAACGAATTCGTCGCGCTCCGGGCTGGCGGCGAGGCGGGCTCGATACTCTTCGTGGGCCTGCCGGGAACGTCCTCCCGCCGCCCGCCAGGCGGTCAGGATCGGCTCCGGAATATCGAACGGCTCGCTGTCCCAGAGCAATTGCCTGCGGGCCGCGGCGACCTCGTCCGGGCCGAGCGCGGCGCCGTGGGTGGCGGCGGTGCCTTGCTTGTTGGGCGCGCCTTTGCCGATGATCGTCCGGCAGGCGATGAGTGACGGTCTCGGGTCGGCGAGCGCCTCGTCGATGGCGCGGCGGATGTCGGCGAAGTCGTGGCCGTCGCAGGAGACGGTGTGCCAGCCGCCGGCCCGATAGCGGGCGACCGTGTCCTCCGAGCGCGAGAGGTCGGTCGAGCCGTCGATGGTGATCTTGTTGTCGTCCCAGAAGACGTTGAGGCGGCTCAAGGCCAGATGGCCGGCCAGCCCCACCGCCTCGTGATTGATCCCCTCCATCAGGCAGCCGTCGCCGGCGACCACCCAGGTCCGGTGATCGACGAGATCGTCGCCGAAGACGGCGTTGAGGTGGCGCTCGGCGATCGCCATCCCGACCGCCATGGCGAGGCCCTGGCCGAGCGGCCCGGTCGTCGCCTCGACCCCGTCGAGCATGAAATTCTCCGGATGCCCCGCGCACGGGCTACCGAGCTTGCGGAAGTTGGCGATCTCCTCGATCGTCGGGTTGGCGTAGCCCGTCAGATAAAGCAGCGAATAGATCAGCATCGAGCCGTGGCCGGCCGAGAGGACGAAGCGGTCGCGGTCGTGCCAGGCCGGATCGGCGGGATCGTGCTTCAGATATTCGGTGAACAGGACGGTCGCGACGTCGGCCATCCCCATCGGCATTCCGGGATGGCCCGAATTGGCGGCCTGGACGGCGTCCATCGACAGCGCGCGAATGGCGTTGGCGAGCAGTCTCGGATCGGCGGCCATGCACTTTCCCAAGAGGCGGCGCCCGAGCGGGGCGCGAGGAGAGTCGGAAGGACCCTCCGTATCGAGCGCTCCTTTATCGGCGGCGGCGCGCCCGTCAACCGCAGCCTGCGCGGTTTTCAAAGCCGGGAAGGTCATGCTATGCATAAGCGATGGGGCAGGACAGGGTGGAACAGGCGATCGGCCGCATCGAGCGCGCGCTGGCGCGGATCGAGTCCGCCGCGGAGGCCGGCTCGGCCTCGGCGGCTTCCGCCGACTCCTCTGCGGACGCCTCTGCGGACGGGGCCCTTCGCGAAGCCCATGAGGCCCTTCGCGGCCGGGTCCGCGAGGCTCTGAGCCAGCTCGACGGGCTGATCGAAACGGCGGAGGCCCGCTGATGGCGTCGGTCGAGGTCGAGATCGCCCAGCGCAAATATTCGGTCGCCTGCCGCGACGGCGAGGAGGCGCATCTGCGCTCCGTCGCCGCGATCGTCGACGCCAAGGCCCAGGACGCCGCCTCGGCCCTGGGCAGCCTCAGCGAGGCGAGACAGCTGCTCTTCGCCTCCCTGCTCCTCGCCGACGAGCTCAAGGAGCACCGCTCGGGCCAGCCCAAGGCGGCCCCCGCCGAGATCGACCCCGCCGTCGCCGAGGCGCTGGAACGACTCGCCGGCCGGGTCGAAAGCCTCGCGGACCGGCTTGAGCGGAGCGCCGGCGCTTCCTAGGTCGGCGTCGCGGCCGCGCCTCAAAAAAAATTGGGTTCGCACAAAGATCACGAAGCCCCAAAGAGTCCGCGAAGCGGCTTACCCACGGGCAGTCCGAAAGGGCTGCAACGTCGGCGCCGTCGAGGCCCCTTTGTGCCTTTGTGATCTTTGTGCGAACAAAATTGCGGCCTTCGGCGGTGGCGAGGCGGTCGCCGCCATGCCCTGCCGTTGTCAGCATCGGTCGCGGACCCTAGATAGGGTCCGACGGGTACTGCCCGGTACGAGCTTCTAGAACATCCCTGGGCGATAAGCATCCTCGGGGGCTATCCCTGGTCGGGCCCTGGTCCGGCACATATGGTTCCCACACTGACGTTGACGCGTCAGAGGATATTCAAGCAAACGGCCATGGTGGTCCCGTCACCCTCCCCTCCCGACAAGATCGAGCTTCGGCGCGCGGCGCTGGCGCGGCGCCGCGCCTATGCGGGTTCGCTCGAGCCCGGGGTTCGAGCCGAGCTGGAGCGCAAGCTGGCGGAGATCGTGCTGCCACGGCTGATCGGCACGAGGATCGTCGCCGGCTACCACCCGCTCAGAGACGAGATCAGCCCTTATTCCATCCTCGAGCGACTCGGAGCGGGTCAACGCTCCGCCTTGCCCTGGTTTCTCGACCGCGACTCGCGAATGCTGTTCCGCGAGGCGCCCGCGGTCGAGCCGAGCCCCTGGGGCGTCCTCCAGCCCTCAGGCGACTCGGAAGCGCTGGCCCCGGACCTCGTCCTCGTCCCACTCGTCGCCGCCGACCGGGCCGGCACCCGGATCGGCCATGGCAAGGGCCATTACGACCGGGCGCTGGCCCACCTTCGCGAAGGCGGCACCGTCTTCACCCTCGGCCTCGCCTGGGAGCCCCAGGTCCTGGATGAGCTTATCCCCGCCGACCCTTGGGACATGCCGCTGGATGCGATCGCCACCCCCCGCGAATGGATCGACTGCCGATGAACGCCCCCAAGCCGAGCTGGCGCAAGCCCGCGGGAATGCTCCTGCTGTTGCTCCTGATCGGGGCGTGGGGTTTCGTCGTGGTGACCCTGGCGGAGGCGTTGCCGGCCCTGCCCTGGCCCTTGAAGGCCCTGTTCTTCGTGGCCGCCGGGCTCGTGTGGATCCTGCCCCTCAAGCCGCTGCTTCGGTGGATGGAATTGGGAAGGTGGCGCGAGTGATTGTTCGAGGCTGGGTTGGTCCGGCAGGAGATCGCGGTGCGCCGCGCGGTTGCGCTACAACTGACACCCTTGGCCAAGGACCGAGGGATGGCCGGCGCCAGGCACGTACTTGGACAGCCAGAGTGACTACCTCCAGAAAAACCGGTGCAGCTCACCACCCCTGAGGTCTGCCTTCCATCCACCACACCGGCCGCAGGCCGAAAAATTGTTCGCACAAAGATCACGAAGGCACGAAGGGGCTGCGGCAGCGGCGGCCGTCTAGCCTGTTCTCCCGGATTGGAATGAAAGGCGCTGCGCGCCGGCTCGCGCCGGCCCTTCGTGCCTTCGTGATCTTTGTGCGAACCTCAAAAGCGGCGTCCGGCCAAGACTCCTTCTAGAGCGGCATGCGCTAAATCCGCATCACTGGTCATGCCGGGCTTGACCCGGCATCCACCTTCTTTGTGCCCTAAGGCCGATAAGAAGATGGACCCCGGGTCAAGCCCGGGGTGACGATTCAGGTTTAGCGCATGCCGCCCTAGAAACTGATCTTCACCGACTCCGCGCTCCTTTCCGCCTCACCGTGAAACACCGCCTCGATATTGTTGCCGTCGGGGTCGAGGAGGAAGGCGGCGTAATAGCCCGGGTGGTAGGGGCGCTCGCCCGGGGGGCCGTTGTCGGTTCCGCCGGCCCCAAGGCCCGTTTCGTGGAATCGGGCGACGGAGTCGCGGTCGCTTGCCTGGAAGGCGAGGTGGGTTCGGCCGGTCAGCCGGCCGTGGGCCGCCGCGCTGTCCGCGGTCGAGACGAAGAGCTCGTCGGCCCAGAAATGGTCCTCCGCCTCGGCGCCCATCGGGATCGCCAGGGCTTCGAAGACGGCCCGGTAGAAGCGACGGCTCGCCTCGATGTCGGCGACCACCAGCTGGATGTGGTCGATCAAGCGGCCGCGGTGGAGCTCCATTGTTTCCATTTGAATTTCCTCGTCATTGGAACCTGATGGTCACTGTTTGCGGGCCCGTTCCGAACCAACCCGGAGTTTCAGTCCGGCGGCGGAGGGGTTTCGGAGGGGGAACCGCCCGGAAAGTCCTGGTCCGGCGGGTCGGGGACGATCTCCGGCGGCGCGTTCCCCGGTTCCTCGATCGCGGGCTCGGCCGGAGGGCTTTCCGGCGGCGATTGCGGCTCGACGATGTCCGGAGGCGCGATTTCGAATTGGGTCGCCAAAGTCTCTCTCCTTCGTCTTCGCCTATCTTCGGAGCCCGGGCTCCGGCTTCGCCAACGCCTCGCACAGCCTGTCGGTCGCAAGCGCGATCCGGGATTCGGCGGTCGAGCGGTTCGAGGGATCGTTGCGGACGCCCTTCGTCTCGGTGTTGAAGGCGAGGAGGGTGCCGGCGCGCTGGTCGGGGCAGAGGCTGAGATAGGCGCGGAAGCCATTCTGGTCGCCATTATGGCCGACGAAGCGCACGCCCTCGCCTCGATCGATGAAGAAGGACAGGCCGCTTTGCGTGGTCTTCGCCATCCGGCCCTGGGTGAAGTCCTCGCCGGCGGCGATCCGGGGGCGCCACATCTCCTCCAGCGAGGAGCGCTTGAGGACGAGGTCGTAGTCCGACTGGCGTTTCGGATCGCCGAGCAGGAAAGCGACATAGCTCGCCATGTCGGGCATCGGTGCGTTGAGGCCGCCGTTGGAGACGGTCACGCCGGTGTCGACGTCGAACGGGGCGGCGACTCTTTTGCCGTCGCGAATGTAATAGCTGTGCGAGCGGTGCCGGAGAAGATGGGGCGGGGTGCGGTCGAAATAGCTCGAGTGCATGCCGAGCGGCTTCAGGATGTTCTTGTCGACATAGACTTCGAAATCCTCGCCCGAGAGCCGCTCGATCACCTGGCCCAGATAGACGATTCCGGGATTGGAGTAGCTGAACCGCGTTCCGGGCCGGAACTCGACCTGGGTATAGGGAAGCATCGCCGCCAGCTGGGCCCAGCCTTGGGGTTCGAACGGCTGCCATTCATGCTCGCGCCAGGGCCAGGTGCCGCCTCGAAAGCCGGCGCTGTGGCTCATCAGCTGGCGAAGCGTGATCGCGCCCGTGTCGCCGAACGGGTTATGCACCGCGCGCCAGCTCCGGGACGTAGCGGACGATCGGATCGTCCAGCTTGAGAAGGCCGCGGTCGCGAAGCTGCAGGATCGCGATTCCGGTCATCGTCTTGGTGATCGACGCCCAGTGATAGACGGTCCGAGCGTCCACCGGGACCTGGGCCTCCGCATCCTGCTCGCCAAGATGATCGGCGGCGACGGTTCGGCCGTCGCGAACGACGTAGAAGCTGCTTCCGACGATGCCCGAGCGGCGCATCTCGGCGCGGTGGAGCGCCCGAAAGTCGTTCAGCGCCGCCTCGAAGGCGCGCTCGCCGGCCGCGGCGGGCGCGGCGGGGGGCAAGAGGGCGATCAGGAAAAAGGCGGCGAGCCGGCGCGGCATGTCGTTGATGCTCCTGGCAGACGAGCCGCCACACATGCGCAACGCTCGCGGCCGAGGCAATCCGCTTCTTACCCGGCGGCGACCTCGCGGCCGGCGGGTTCACAGGAGCCCGTCCCGGCGCCGACGTTGAGGATCGTCCTCGACTCTCCGAGCGCGGCCTCGATCATGGCCGCGATCCGGGGATCGGGCCTCCTGAGATCCGAATAATTCACCCCGATGCGGTCGTAGCGGCTCGTCACCCGCCTCTTATGGCCTCGTCCGCCGAGCGGGGACACTGCATTTTCGAGGACCGGCTTGACTCACATATATCCCGGTGGTTATGGATCTGATCGATAACTAGCGAGTTATGCGTTGCAATGACCGTTACCCCGGAGCTCCTGTTCGCGACGCTCGCCGATCCCACCCGGCGGGGTTTATTCGAGCGTCTGTGCCGTGACGGGGAGCAGACGGTGGGGGCACTGACGGCCGGGGCGGGCGTGTCGCAGCCGGCGGTTTCGAAACATCTCAGGGCCCTGAAGACGGCCGGGCTGGTCCGCGATCGCCATCAGGGCCGCCGGACCCATTACAGCGCGCAGTGCGGAGCCCTCGCCCCGCTGATCGACTGGACGGGTCGGATGGCGGGCTTTTGGGAGGCCCGCTTCGACGATCTCGAGGATTTGCTGAAAAGGATGGATCAATGAGCACAGCAGCCGAAACTCGCAGTGTCGTCGTCGAACGCGAGTTCCCGCATCCCCCGGAGAAGCTTTGGAGGGCGCTTACCCAGCCTCATCTGATCGGGGAATGGCTGATGAAGAACGATTTCGCGCCGGCCGTCGGCCACCGCTTCAACCTGACCGGGGACTGGGGCGGCGTGCTGGACTGCGAGGTCCTCGAGGTCGAGCCGAACCAGACCCTCTCCTACACCTGGAACTTCGCCCACGCCGATCCCGCCTTCGACCTGGAAAGCGTGGTGACCTTCACCCTCGCCCCGACCGACGACGGAACGCGCCTTCGAATGGAGCAATCGGGGTTCCGGCCGGAACAGAGGCAGGCTTTCGGAGGCGCCCACCTCGGCTGGCAGAAGTTTCTCGGCAAGCTGGAGCAGGTCCTCGAACGGGCCGAATGAAATCAACCTTACGCCCCTGGTGAAGGAGACTATGATGAATTGGAGCAAGTGGATCCGACAGAGCCATCGCTGGCTTTCGATCATGTTCTCGGCGATCGCCGCCGCCATCTTCATCGCCCTGGGGATTGGAAGCGAGCCCGCGCCCTGGGTCTATTTCCTGCCGCTCCTGCCCCTGGCCTTGATGACGGCGACCGGCCTGTACATGTTCTTCCTGCCTTATGCCGCCAGAAGGCGCGGCGAGCGGGGCGCGACGGGGTAGAGACGATGGCTGGAAAATTGTCCGACGTCGCGAAGATGCTGTTCGGCGAGAGGATGTGAGCGTGCCCGACCCGAAGCTGCACCGGCGCTCTATCGCGGTGGCGGCGCTGTCGACGATGGTCGAGTGGTACGATTTCACCTTGTACCTCTATTTCTCGACGGTGCTGGCGCGAGTCTTCTTCGGGCCCGGCGAGAAAGCGCTGATCGCGACTCTCGGCGGGTTCGCGGTGGCTTATCTGATGCGGCCGATCGGAGCGCTCGTCTTCGGCCATATCGGCGACCGGCGGGGCCGGCGGCCGATGCTGCTTCTCTCCATGGCGGTCATGTCGGTGGCGATGTTTCTTACCGCATTGGTTCCTACTCATGCCCAGATCGGTCCGCTCGCCGCCTGGCTTCTCATCCTCCTGCGCTGCGTGATGGGCTTCTCGGTGGGCGGCGAATATACCGGGGTCGTCGCCTATCTGCTGGAAAGCGCGCCCCGCGGGCGCCGCGGCCTCGTCGCCTCGCTGGCCGCCGCGTCGAGCGAGATCGGGGCCTTGCTCGCGGTCGGAGTGTCGGCACTGACGGTCAGCGCGATGTCGAATGCCGACCTCGAGGCCTGGGGCTGGCGGATCCCCTTCCTGGTCGGAGCGGCGCTTGCCGGAGCGGTCTTCCTGGCGCGTTCCACCATGCGCGAATCGCCCGATTTCGAGCGGCAGCGGGCGGAGGGCAGCATTCCGCGCAACCCGATCGGCCACGCGCTGTCGAAGCAGCGCTCGGGCGTGCTTCGCGGCTTCGCGATCTCGGCGCTGGGATCGATCACTTATTATGTCGGGATCACCTACGTCCCGGCCTTCCTCACCTCGGTCGGCTCGGCGAGCGAGTCGGAATCGCTGTGGCTTTCCACCCTCGCCGCCCTCGCCGTCATCCTCGTCACGCCCGCGGTCGGCCTGCTCTCCGACCGGGTCGGACGCAAACCGGTCCTGCTCGCCCTCGCCGCTCTGAGCGCCCTGCTGCCGATCACGATGTTCTCCCTGATGGCGAGCGGATCGACCCGTGAGGCGCTGCTCGGCGCGGTCCTCCTCGCCCTCGTCGCCGGCGCGGTCAGCGCGGTCGGCGCGGTGGCGACGGCCGAGCAATTCACCGGCGAGGCGCGGATCAGTGGGCTCGCCCTGGGCGCGACGTTGGCGACGGCGATCTTCGGCGGACTCACCCCCTGGCTCGCCCAGCTGCTCATCGAGGGCACCGGCCGCAACGAAATTCCCGGCCTGATGATCGCGCTCGTCGCCCTCTGCGTCGCTCCGGTCTTCCTGACGATGCGCGAGACCCGGCCGAAAAACGGAGGCCTGAAATGACCCTCATGCCCGCCTTGTTCATCGGCCACGGCAGCCCGATGAACACGCTCGAGCGCAACGGCTTCACCGAGGTCTGGCGCAGCTGGGGGAAAAAACTGCCGCGGCCGAGGGCGCTTCTGGTCGTCTCCGCCCACTGGTATTTCGGGGCCACCGCCGTCACCGCAATGCCGAGGCCGCGCACGATCCACGATTTCTACGGCTTCCCCAAGCCCCTGTTCGAGTTCGACTATCCCGCCCCCGGCGCCCCCGACGTCGCCGGGGAGATCGTCGAGGCGGTCAGGCCGACCTGGTGCGGGCTCGATCAGGATCAATGGGGGCTCGATCACGGGACTTGGAGCGTTCTCGCCCACCTCTATCCGGAAGCGGACGTGCCCGTCGTCCAGCTTTCGATCAACGCCTTGAAGCCGCTCGATTATCATGTCGAGCTCGGCGCCCGGCTCAACTCGCTGCGCGGCCGCGGGATCATGATCGTGGCGAGCGGCAATATCGTCCACAATCTGCGCCGCCTCGAGTGGAACCGGCCGGACCTGGCTTTCGACTGGGCGGAAAGGTTCGACGATGAAGCGGCCCGCCAGCTCGCCGAGGCCCCGGGCGACGTCCTCGAGCTCGCCGCGCATCCGGATTATGAAGCAGCCGTTCCGACGCCCGATCATTTCATTCCGTTGCTCTACCTCGCCGGCCTCGCCGCCGAGGGCGGGGCGAAGCTGGAACCTTTGGTCCGGGGCTATGCGATGGGATCGATCTCGATGAGCTGCTACGGCCTGGACGCCCCGGCCGGCCTGACCGGCGCCGAGGCCGAAGGCGCGGCGACGATCCCCGAGGGGGTTCCGGCCGAGCAGACGAACATCTGATGAGATGGCGCGAGTGACGGGACTCGAACCCGCGACCTCCGGCGTGACAGGCCGGCGCTCTAACCAACTGAGCTACACCCGCTTGGGAAGGGGCGAACTATGCGCTGGCCTGCGCCCTGTCAACCGGCGGCACGCCCTTGCTTCGAGCGAGAGGGCGGATTCGCCGTGCGAAGCCATTTTCAACGCAACGACGCAACGACGCAACGATTTCGCGAAGCGGACCACACCTTACTGCCTGCCGACGGCGACAGTTTTTCCGCAGGCTGATTTGAAGCGCTCCGCGCTCGTTGCGTCGTTGCGTCGTTGCGTTGAAAAATCCACTCGACCTGCCGTCGGAAAGTAGAACGCGGACGTCGCCGGCCCGCGGCTAAGGCTTTGGCCCCGCCGCCCGCTCCGCCTCGCCATGCTCCTCGTGATGGGCGCCGGTGAGGGTGCCCTCCTCGAACAGGAAGCCGGCGATGTCGGGTTTGCCGGCGGCGTCGAGGACCGTCTTCATGATGATCAGCAAAGGCACGGCGAGCAGCGCCCCGGTCGTCCCCCACACCCACGCCCAGAAGCTCAGGGCGACGAGGATGAGCAGGGGGTTGATGGTCAGGCGGCGGCCGACGAAGAACGGCGTGATCAGGTTCGCCTCGACCAGATGGACCCCGATGAAGCAGAGGGCCGGGAGGAAGGCGTACCAGGGATCGGCGAAGGCCATCAGCCCGCCCAGCGCCAGCAGCAACGCCGAGGCGATCGGTCCGAGATAGGGTATGTAGTTGAGCACCGCGACGATTCCGCCCCACATCAGCGGCGTCGGCATGTCGAGCAGATAGAGGATCAGGGCGACGCTGAGGCCCATGGCGATGTTCACGATCGTGATCGTGCCGAGATAGGTCGAGGTGGCGTCGACCACCTCCTGGATGGCGCGGGCGGTGGTCATGGCGCCGTCGAAGCTCGACCGGGCGGTGATCGTTCGCCGGCGCATGCTGGTCCAGCCGGCGAGGAAGAAGAAGATCACCAGAAGGGCGAAGAACATCTGGATCGCGGCGAACGGCGCCGAGGTGGCGATGATGTCGAGGAGCGAGTTGGGAGTCTCGAGCTGAACCGTCCGCGGAGTCGCCGCGTGGGTTCCGAACTGCTCGACGATGTCGTCGATGAAGCGCTCGAGGTCCGAATAGACCTCCATCACCGGGGCGAGCGTGTCGCGCACCCGGCCGATCCGCTCGGGCAGCAGCCTGACCCATTCCGCCGCCGGAAGGACGATCGAGGCGACCGCGATATTGGCCATGGTGATGAGGACCAGGATGCAGGTGAAGGCGGCCAGCGGCGAAGGCACCCGCCGCCGCTCGAGCCATTCGAGCATCGGAACGAGGGCGATGGCGATGACCAGCGCCGCCGTGACCGGAAGGAAGAATTCGGCGCCGGCCCGAAGCGCGAACGGAAGCGCGATGGCGAGTCCGGCGCCGGCGATCAGGGTCAGCGCCGCGAGCAGGCGGTCCCGACCGTAAGCGACCGATTCCGGCTCCCAATGGGGATCGGAATGCTCGATCGGGGTCGCTCCCCTCGTCTCTTCGTCGCCCTGCAGCTTGTTCATCTTGTTTACCGCCGCCCTTCGAACTTGGCTTAAGCGCACTGGCTAATCGGCCATTAACGCATTCTTAGGTGCTCCCCCCGCATTAGCTCCGCATCGGATCTAAAGCTCGAGGGGGCTACCCATGCGTTATCAGGCTATGAACGCCAAATCATCGGCGTTCCGCAAAAATGCCGCTCTGGCCGCCTTCACGGCGGTCTCGGCGGGTCTTTGCGCGAGCCCGGCGCTTGCGGCCGGCACCCCGGCGGGCACCAACATCGTCAACGTCGCCACCGCGACCTACGAGCTGCCCAACGGCGACGAGACCAGCATCGATTCCAACATCGTCACCTTGAAGGTCGACGAACTGCTCGACGTCAGCGTCGCCTGGAGCGACCCGTCCGACGTCGACGCCTCGGCCGGCGCCGTCGGCCAGCTGCTCAAGTTCACCGTCACCAACGGCGGCAACGGCGCCGAGAGCTTCGCGCTCGCCACCCTCGCCAATGGCGGCGGCGACGATTTCGATCCTTCGGTCACCTCGATCGTCCTCGATAGCAACGGCAACGGCGCCTACGATGCCGGAGTCGACACCGTCTACGTAAGCGGAAGCAACGATCCGCAGCTCGATCCGGACCAGTCGATCACCGTCTTCGTCCTGTCGACCATCCCCGCCGCCGCCGGCGACGGCCAGCGCGGCCGGGTCGACCTGACCGCGGTCGCCAGGACCGGATCGGGCGCGCCCGGCACCAGCTTCGCCGGCCAGGGCCAGGGCGGCGGCGACGCCGTCGTCGGCGCCACCGGCGCGGACGCGGACGACGACGGCTATTACCGGGTCGCCAGAGCGAGCGTCGCCTTCGTCAAGAGCGCGGCGGTCGCCGACGCCTTCGGCGGCACCGCCGCGGCGCCCGGCTCGACCGTCACCTACACGCTCGCCGCGACCGTGAGCGGTACCGGCAGCCTCGCCAACCTCCGGGTCAGCGACCCGGTGCCCGCGGGCACGACCTATAAGCCGGGCTCCCTCACTCTCGAGGGCGCTCCGCTGACCGACGCGGCCGATGCCGATTCGGGAAGCTTTACCGGCACCGCCATCAACGTCGGCCTCGGCACCGTCGCCGCCGGCGCCACCCGAACCATCACGTTCCAAGTGAAGATCGACTGAGAAGGATGACGACCATGAAGATCTGGCACGCGCTGCTCGCGCTGCTCGCACTGCTCGCTCCCGCCACCGCCATGGCGGCCGACAATGTCTCGCTGACCAGCAAGGTGTTCGTCGAGCGGGTCAAGGCCGGCGCCGACGGCAAGTCCGTCACCGTCCGCGAAGAGCCGGGCGTGGTCGACTCCGGGCGACCGGCTCGTCTTCGTGCTCAGCTACCGCAATTCGGGCGCCGCAGCCGGCGACCGGCTTCGCCTTGACCAATCCCATTCCGCCGTCGGTCGCCTTTGTCGGCTCCGACGACGCGAGCGCTTCCGTCTCCGTGGACGGCGGCAAGAACTGGGGGGCGCTTGCGTCCCTCAAGGTCGTGGCGGCGGACGGCACCAGCCGCCCGGCGGTTGCGGCCGACGTCACCCACATTCGCTGGTCGTTCAGCCAGCCGATCGCCGCCGGCAGCGGCGGGCGAGCTCAGCTTCCGAGGCGTCGTCGAATAATTTCGTAACCCGCACCAGGGCGCCGGCGGGGGGGATTGCGGCGCCCACCGAAACACGATTGGACCAGAGATGACCAGAAACATGCGATTGCTCGCATCCGCCAGCGTGCTGGCGGTGACGGCTTTGCGGCCTCCCCCGCCTTCGCGGCCGGGACGCCGCGGGAACTACCGTCACCAACACTGTCACCCTCGACTATAAGGTCGGCGGGGTCGACCAGAACCAGGTGACCGCCAGCGACAGCTTCACGGTCGACCGCAAGGTCAACCTGACGGTCGCCGAAGTCGGATTCGCGACGACCAACGTCTCGCCGGGCCAGATTGCCGCGGTGACGGCGTTCACCGTCACCAACTCGTCCAACGCTCCGCTCGACTTCGCGCTCGCCGTGAGCCAGCTCAGCGGCGGATCCGCTGCCGCACGGCGGCACCGACAATTTCAACGTCGAGCAACATCAAGATGTATGTCGATACCAACACCAACGGCGCCTACGATGCCGGCACCGACCTGGAGATCACCTATCCTCGACCAGGTCGCCGCCGACGCCAGCCGGACGGTGTTCGTCGTCGCCGACATCCCGCTCGGCCGAGTCGACCAACGACGTCGCCGGCGTCCGCCTCACCGCCACCGCGGCCGAAGCCACCGCCGCGGGCTCGCTCGGCGCCACGGTCACCCAGACCGCGGCGCCAACACGGCGGGCGTCGACACCGTGTTCGCGGACGCCGCCACCGGCGGCAACGTCGCGCGCGACGGCATCCACTTCGCCGAGGACGATTATACTGTCCTGGCGGCGTCGCTGACGGCGACCAAGACCAGCCGGGTGATCAGCGATCCGTTCAACGGCACGACCAATCCGAAGATGATCCCGGGCGCGGTGGTCGAATATTGCATTGCCGTGGCCAATGCCGCCGGCAGCGCGACCGCGACCGAACATCACCATCTCCGATACCTTGCCCGTGACGACGACCTACGATGCCGCCTTCGGGATCAAGCTGAACGGGACCGTCACCGGGCGCCACCTGCAACGCCGACGGCGTCGCCGGCGGCTCCTACGCGGCCGGCGTCGTCAGCGGCACGCTTAGCGACATCGCTGCCGGCGTGACCCGCACGCTCGTGTTCCGGGTGACGGTGAACTAGGCGGAACAAGGGGAGGAGCGGCAACGTGTCGACGGCACGGAGCCCCCTCCCCTCCCGCACGATGGGACCGTCTCACTCCGACTTCTGCGGGGCGATCTTGCTCGCCCTGCTGACGGCGCTCTGGCTCGCCGTCGCCGCCGCCCGCGCACGCGCGGCGGCGCGCCGACGGCGCATCGCACCATCTCCAACGTCGCGACGATCGAGTGGGACGGCGGCCGGCGGCAAGGTCACGCCAGCATCGAACCGGGTCGACATCGACGTCGATCCCGACGCACCTACCCGCTGTCGCTCACCGCCTACCGCTTCGCCTCCAACTCGGCGAGCGATGTCGGTCCCGGTCACGGCGCCGATCTGCGGCACCGGAAGCGCCAGCGGCTTCGCTCGCCACCGCCTGGGGCAACCAATCGCTCGACGCCGGCCTCGCTCGCTGGCTGTGAGCGAGATCCTGCCCGGCGAGCCTTTCTTTTTCCTGGTCGACTACGCCGCCGCAACCACGATCCCGCCGCCGTGGACACGGTCGAAGTCGTCGATCGCGCCGGCAGCGGCGACAGCGAGATCCTGACCATCTTCGAAACCGGGCCCGATACCGGCAAGTTCGCCGGCTTCATCCAGACCTCGCGGTCGCCGCCCGCCGGGCGGCCGGCGACGATTGCCGGCTCAGCCGTCGAGCCGGGCGACAAGACCTCGACCATCGAGAGCCTCGGCGACCGACCATCGCACCATCGCGGCGACGGCCGAGTCTCGACGTGCTGGCCGATCCGTTCGGCTATCGTCTTCGACAGCGCTCGACGGCAAGGTCGTCTCAGCGGAGCGCGAGTCACCCTGGTCAACGACGCCACCGGCCAGCCCGCCCAGGTGTTCGGCGACGACGGCGCCTCGGCCTATCCGTCGCACCGTGGTCAGCGGCGGCACCGTCACCGACAGCGGCGGCACCGCCTACGATTTCTCGCGCCGGCCATCTACCGCTTCCCGCTGGTCCGGCCGGGCATCTACCGCCTGCGTGGTCGAGCCGCCCGCAAGGCTATACCGCGCCCGTCGGTCCGGACAGCCCGCCGAGATGGCCGGCCTTCGCACGCCGGACGGGCGGCCTTTCACCATCGTCGACGCGCTCCTACGGCAGGCCGTTCACGCTCGCCGGGCCGGAGCCGGTGCGGATCAGCCTTCCGCTCGACCGGCCCGCGCGCGCCGATCCTGCTCGACCAAGCAGGCGTCGAGCGCCGATGGCGGAGCCCGGCGACGGCGGTGCGTCTATCACGCATCGAGGTCCGCAATCCGGACGCGCAGCTGCCGACCGGCCCGATCACCGTGACCGACCCTTCCGGCCGACGATGCGGCTTCGCGCCACATCGGTTCGCATCGACGACCGGCCGCCGCCGCCGACGATCGCCGCGGACGGCGTCGCAGCTTCATCGTGCACCCTGCCGCCGCTCGCGCCGGGCGCCGCCGGCCACGATCAGCTACGCCGCTCGAAGTCCGGCCCGACGCGCGCCGCGGGCGATGCGGTCAACCGGGCCGAGGCGGTCGACGACCGCGGCAATCGCAGCAACATCGCCGACGCCACCGTCCGGATCCGGCGCGACGCGATCGCCGAGCGGATGACGATCATCGGCCGGGTGACCGACGGCGGCTGCGCCGCCGGTCCCAAGACCGCGGCCAGGCGTCGCCGGCGTGCGCATCATGCTCGAGGACGGCAGCTATGCGGTCACCGACCGCGACGGCCGCTATCATTTCGAGGGCGTCCTGCCCGGGCACCCACGTCGTCCAGCTCGACGACATGACCCTGCCCGCCGACCGGGCGTCGCGGCCGACTGCGCCCGCAACACCCGCTCGGCGGGCCGCGCCTTCTCGCGCTTCGTCGACGGCCGCGGCGGCGCCCTGAAGCGGGTCGATTTCAAGACGGTCGCGGTCGCCGCCGCGGGCCGAACTGGCGCCGCCGCCGCCGAGGCACGTCCGGTCGCCGCCGAGCGATGCCGCCGCGGCCGGCGCCGAGCGCGACTGGCTGGCCGGCCAGGCGCCGGGCATCGCCTGGCTGTTCCCCGAGGCCGACCACAATCCGCGCGCGCCGATGGTCCGGGTCGCGATCAAGCATCTGCCCGGCCAGAGCGTGAAGCTGCTCGCCGACGGCCGCGCCGGTCGATCCGATCGCCTTCGAAGGCAGCCGCACGGATGCCGCCGGCAGCGTCGCGGTCAGCCTGTGGCGCGGAATCCCGATCGAGGGCCGCTCAGGCCGAGCTCAGCGCCGAAGTCCGCAACGCCGACGGCAGCGCTCGCCGAGACCCTTCGCCGCACGGTCCGCTACGGCGCCAGCCCGATGCGCGCCGAGCTGCTCCGCGAGCAATCGATGCTGGTCGCGGACGGAGTCACCCGGCCGGTGCTCGCCGTTCGCCTGACCGACCGCGACGGCCGCCCGGTCCGCCACGGCCTGACCGGCGATTTCGAGGTCCCCGCGCCCTTATTATCCGGCGGTCGAGGCCGATGCCCAGCAGGCCCGCCAGCTCGCCGGCCTCGAGCGCGCCCGGCCCTTCTGGCGGGTCCAGGGCGAGGACGGCATCGCCTATATCGAGCTCGAGCCGACCACCGCCTCGGGCAGCGTCAGCCTGCGCTTCAACTTCCGCGACGGCGAGGCACCAGCGCGAGCAGAGGCTCGAAGCCTGGCTCGATCCCGGCCAGCGGCCCTGGACGATCGTCGGCCTCGCCGAAGGAACGGTCGGCTACAACCGGCTGCAGGGCAAGGTCGAGGATCTCGGCGGCGACGACGACAAGATTCTGACCGACGGCCGCCTGGCCCTCTACGCCAAGGGCCGGATCCGCGGCAAATGGCTGATGACCGCTCGCTTATGACAGCGACAAGAAGGAGGACGAGACCCGCTTCGGCGGAGTCGATCGATCCCGACGCTTATTACACCGTCTACGCCGACCGCAGCGAGCGCCGCTACGACGCCGCCTCGGTGCGCCGCCTCTATCTGAAGCTCGAGCGGCCGCAATTCTACGCTCTGTTCGGCGATTACGAGACCGGCATCGACGAGCCCGAGCTCGCCCGCTACGTCCGCGCCTTCAACGGCGTCAAAGCCGAATATCGCTCGGACCGGATCTCCGCGATCGCCTTCGCCGCCGACAGCCCGAACCGCCACCGCCGCGACGAAATCCAGGGCAACGGCCTGCAGCGGCCCCTATGCGCTCGGCGCCCGCGACATCCTCGCCAATTCGCGAGCGGGTGTCGATCGAGGTTCGCGACCGGCTTCGCTCCGACCGGATCGTCGAGCGCCGCATGCTGACGCGCCACATCGATTACGACATCGACTATCAGGTCGGGACCCTGCGCTTCCGCGAGCCGATCCTCAGCCGCGATCTCAGCGCTCGATCCGCAGTTCATCGTCGCCGACTATGAGGTGGACGGAATCGCCAGCCGAACGGTCAACGCCGGCGGCCGGGCGAGCTGGCGCAGCCGCGACGGCAAGATCCAGGTCGCCGCCACCGCGATCCGCGATTCGGACGACACGGCCCGGACCAACCTCGTCGGCGCCGACATCCGCTACCGCCCCGACCTCTCCACCGAGATCCGCGCCGAGGTCGCCGTCAGCGACCATGAGGCCAAGGCCGGTCGGCGGCGGCGTCGGCCGGCACCGCGACCGCCTGGCAGGTCGAAGCCGAGCATCACGGATCGAGGCTACGACCTGCTCGCTTATGCCCGCGAACGCGAGGCCGGCTTCGGAGTCGGCCAGACCAGCCGCCGCCGAGGACGGCACCCGCAAGTTCGGTCTCGACGCCCGCGCCCGGCTCGGCGACACCTGGTCGCTCCCCGGCAGCGCCTGGCACGAAGACTATCTCGGACAGCGACGCGCGCCGCATCGCCGCCCGCGCCCTCGTCGAATATCGCGGCCGGACTTCACCGCCCGCGTCGGGCTCACCTTCGCCGACGACCGCCTCGCCGACGGCCGAAGCGCCCGCTCGACCCTCCTCCAGCTCGGCGCGACCAAGCGCCTGTTCGACAACAAGCTCGAGCTCGACGCCCAGACCGAAATCCCGCTCGGCAAGTCAGCGAGAGCGTCGACTTCCCCGCCCGCCACCGGCTCAGCGCCCGTTACGCCGTCACGAAGCGACATCCAGCTGGTCGGCTCCTACGAGATCGCCGACGGCGAGACTGTCGACTCGCGGACCGCCCGCCTCGGCTTCGACCTCCAGCCCTGGGCCGGAGCGCGGATCGCCGTCAGCGGCAACCTCCAGGACATCGCCGAATATGGCCCGCGCAGCTTCGCCGCCTTCGGCCTTTCGCAGTCGCTGGTGCTCGACGAGCATTGGTCGGTCGATGCCTCGCTCGACGCCAACAAGACGCTCGGCGGGATCGACCCGGCCCGGGTGCTCAACCCGCTCCATCCGGTCGCGAGCGGCGGCTTCGTCGGCGGCAGCGCCGGACCTCACCGAGGATTTCACCGCTGCTGACCGCCGGCGCCACCTATCGCAACGACCGCTGGAGCGTCACCGGCCGCGCCGAATATCGCGCCGGCGACCAGGGCGACCGCTACGGCTTCACCGCCGCGGCGCTTCGCCAGATCGGCGAAGGCGAAGCGCATTGGCGGCGCCGCTCAACTGGTTCGTCGCCAAGAGCGTGGGCGGCGCCGAGACCCGCACCACCAACCTCCAGCTCAGCTGGGCGCACCGCCCGGCCGCAAGCCGCTGGTCGTGGCTCGAGAAGTTCGAGCTTCGCGAGGACCGGGTGAGCGGCGCCGTCGCCGGCCAGCCCGGGCCGATCGGGATTCCGCTCACCATCAGCGGCGACGCCCGCTCGCGCCGCCTGGTTAACGCACTTTCGGTCAATTATTCGAAAGCACGGGACGGCCGGCTCCGAAATCTCGATCTTCTGGGGCTCGCGCTATGTCTCGGAAAAGTTCGGCGACCACGACGTCGGCGGCTGGAGCAACGTGGTCGGCGCCGATTTCCGCTTCGACCTCACCGACACGATCGACGTCGGCGTCGCCGGCACCGTCCGGCGGCGGCCTGGACGGCGACCGCTTCGCCTGGTCGGCGGGGCCGAGCCTCGGCTTCACGCCGTTCAAGAATGGCTGGCTCTCGGTCGGCTGGAACGTCGCCGGCTTCCACGACCGCGACTTCGAGGACGCCCGCTACACGCGCAGCGGCCCCTATGTGACGATGCGCCTCAAGTTCGACCAGTTGAGCCTGCAGTGGCTGGGGCTTGGGAGCCGGTGATGGGGCGCTTCCGCAAGCCGTGGTTAACGGACCGTCAACCCTCTTTTCCTACAGCGGACTCGAAACCTCTGGCGCGGGGGTGGGAGCGGTTCCGGGGGGCAGGTTTGCGACGGTTTCGAACGAAATGGCTGTCGGCCGCCGTGCTGATCGGCTCGGCGCTGTCCGCGGTTCCGGCCCACGCCGCCTGCAGCGCGTCGAACACCTACAATTTCGCTTTCTCCAGCCAGGCCAACGCCTCGCTCAACTATGCCAACAGCTATACCTACACGGCCAGCAACACGCTCGGCGCCAACCAGAATTTCACCGTCAGCTTCGCCACCAACAATCTCAGCAGCAACGAGGTCAGCAACGTCGACATGCCGGCGATCGGCACCCTGATCACCAGCGGCACGGGCGCCAAGACGTTGGAGATTGGCGGCATTTTCGCCGGTCGGACGGCATCGATCACCACCAACACGCGAGTTATCCGGGTGATCTTCACCTTCGCGGTGCCGATCCGCGATCTCAGTCTCAAAGTTCACGACATCGACTATACCAACGACCAATATCGCGACTGGCTTCACGTCCAGGGCGCCAACGCCGCCTCGACCTACGTCCCGGGGATGATCAGCCCGCACGGCACCAACAATGCGGCAGGGCCCTATTTCAATAACGCCTCCGCACTTCAGTTCGGGCCCAGCACGGGCAATGGCATCACCGTCGCCAACAACAGCCAGGCGGTCGGAGTCGACGGCAGCGACAACACGAACAGCGACGACGGCGACATCACGGTCAGCTTCGCCCAGCCGGTGACGTCGGTGACCATGCGCTACGGCAACTTCCCCTTCGTCTCGGGCGAGGACACGACCGGCCAGCAGGCCTTCGGAATTTCCGCGCTGAGCTTCTGCCCGATGCCGAACCTGAGCATGGCCAAGACCTCGGCGCCGCTCGCCACCACCGGCCCCGACCGCTTCAACGCGCCTCTGGCCGACGTCGTCTACACGCTCACGATCACCAATTCCGGCGGCAGCCCGGTCGATCTGGCCGGCATCGTCCTTACCGACACGCTGCCTTCGACGGTGCAATATTACAACGGCGACTTCGACCCCGCCGCGGCCGGTACCGATCCGTTCCAGCTCAATGCCGGCACGAGCGGAGTCACGCTTGCCGCGGCGAACGTCGCTTATTCGAACAATAATGGGACGAGCTACGCCTACACGCCGGCGGCGGGCTACGATTCCAACGTCAACCGAATCCGATTCTCGCCAGGCGGCACGCTCGCCGCCAATTCGAGCTTCAACATCAAGTTCAGGGCTCGGATAAAGTAAGTGGTGCCCCCGGCCGGAGTCGAACCGGCACTCCTTGCGGAACTCGATTTTGAGTCCTCTTGGGGTTAGCAGAGACTTCATTCTATTAGCAAATTTTAGATCATTACGCAAGTGTGTAAGAAAGTGTGTAAATCTGGCGCTCCGCCCTCAGGCGCGCCTGACAAATAATCGAGTGCAGATTCTATCAGTTTGTCTGGCAGGACAAGGCTTCTCGCCTACGGGTGTGTAAGCGCTGCGTAAGCGCAGATCGAATTGGGGTTAGAGGGGCCGAAGCGACAGCTCCGCGCCTTTCTTCAACCGCTTGTCCCTTCCCAGATTTTCCCTTTTGAGCGATCCTCCCAGACAATGGAAATCGACTCTGCGACTGATCGGACCAGGGGCCGGATAGAAGCCTTTGCGCCGGTTAGTAGTGAGTTGCCGGAGGCCGTCCGGTCGATGCCGCCGGAGCGCATCATCCATGACGAGGAATGGCGGCGCTTTGCCGCTGCCGTTCTCGCGGCAGATTGGGCCTCATATCCAGATAAGGCCGACCGCGTAGAAAAAGCCCGGCTCGATGCCGCGCTGGCGCAATTTCCCTAAGGCTTTCGGCTGTGGGGGCTGCTACCGCGTGAAGGGTCGCCCAGCGATCAGCTTTCGCCAAGGGGCTATACGGCTTGGCATCCAATTTCGCGCGAGACATTCGAGTTGCTAACGCAGCGGCCAGGCAAACTCGCGCTGCCAGTCGCGCCCTTCAAGCCGGGCGGCGAAAACTATCTCTATCTCTTCAACTACAGCGTCGCGCCATGGCTGATCGGCTCCGGTTTCGCAAAGCCGATGCTACAAGCTTACGCCGCCGATCTCGCGGCGACACAGCCTGCCGGAATGGTGGCGATCACCGTTTCGGATCACGGGGCGCGCGTAGCCACGCGGCTAGAGCTCTACCTGGCGGGACGGGTCACGATGAAGGGCAAGGTCAACACCGTGTACGCTAGACGCGACAGGAGCTAGAAAAGCTCCGGTTGCCGCCAGCGTGCCAGCGCTCGCTGGTAAGCAACGCTCTTCGCCTCCCGATCCAGCCAGTGGCGCAGATAGGCGGTTGCGCCGCCTGCTTCCTCTACCTCGGGGGGGAACACAAAGCGGATCGATAATCAGTGTCAGTGATGGGGATCGGCCTTCTCTCAGGCGAGGCCATTACGCGGACTTCCAGATGGCATAATAGCCCCCCAACGTCGTTGGCTGAAAGCGGAAGGCTAGCCGAACGCCGCACCATGTCAGCCGGTGCCAGGTCGAACGGAACTTCGCGGGGCGACCGTCATGCGCTCCCTGGTCCCCCTGCTTCGCCTTCGTCGGTTTGGCGGGTTTCGCTTTGGCCGCTTTGCGCCGCGCAACCTGAGCTGCGCGAGGCTTCTTGGCGGCTGAGGGTTTGGGGGTCATTGCTGCCCCCCATCCTCGGCACGCTCGCGGATGCGGCGCATGACGATCCGCCCATGAAGCGGGATCACATTGTAGCTGATGCTGAAGCCGTGCCCGTCCTTGTTCGGCCACGCTGCGCCGATCTCCCGCCAGAAGGCGTCATTGCCATTGCCCGTCACCTGATAAAGCCGGTGTGTCGGGCGCTTCGGCGGCTGCTGCTCGGGCTGCTGCCTCCGGGTAGTTTGTGCGGACTGTCTCATCTAATCCTCCATTGAGTTTGGGTTGCGCACAGCAACCGCTGCCATGCGGCGAGCAGGGGGAGGAAAGGCGCTCGGCCGCATTGCCCGGAGGGGGATCACCCGGCCTGCACGGAGCGCAGCGAAGGAAGGTTGGGGACACCGGGCAATGCCCGCAGGCAAGGCGAAGCCGCGGGCCTCGCGCCGCGCAGGGGGAACACCCGCAGCGGCAATCAATTAGGGCCGCGAAGCGTCACTGGCGCGGCACGCGCCTTATGCGACAGGCCGAGCGGAGTAAGGGAAGATCGTCACCCGCATGGGCGGCAAACTCGCGCGGCGAGGTTCCGGTGCCGGAGGCAGTAGAGCCCGGCCCGGCACGGAGTCGCCTATCCCTAGTTGCCCATTCAAGCGATCTAGCGTCTTATCAACAATCCTTCATTAGCGGAGCGCCGCCATAGGGCGACAAGGCGCCGCGACTCTTGCGATTTAGAGATGGGAATACCGCATGAATAGGGCGGAGCGGCGGCGTCAAGAAAAGCAGGATGAAAAGGCGGTAGCACGCGGGCTCGATGTCGCGGGCAGAAGCGGACAACAGACAGCGTCTTTGATGCGTGTGTTGCACGGCGAGGTTTCAAAGGCGGTTCGGATTGGCAATCTGAAGGGCCTGTTTAATTTTTTGTATGACAATCTCACCAAGACCAATTCGCAGGCGCCATGGGATCTAGTGGCATGCCGACAAGGTTGCTCACATTGTTGCCATATGTGGGTTTCGGCGACCGCTCCCGAAATTCTCCTCATCGCGGCCACACTACGACAACGCCGTTCCGATGTTGCGCCCGTCCTGGAGCGCGCGGCCCGGACTCGCGGCATCGATTTTGAAGCCCGAGGCAGATTGATTTCACCCTGTCCGCTTTTGACAGAGGACGGGTCTTGCTCTGTCTACGCAGCGCGACCCTTGGCATGCCGAACGGCAGCTTCCGCCGACGCCGATATATGCAGGCGGGGCTACCTGGAGCTGAGCGACGATGAAATTCCGACGCCAATGTTCTTCCTGCTGCAACGCGTCGGATATGCGGTCGCCCTTCGCGGGGCCTTTAGGAAGGCGGGCCTTCCGCTCATTTCTTACGACCTCAATCAAGGCCTCGAAGTCGCGCTCAATGAGCCCAACGCCGAAGCGAGATGGCTGAGCGGGGAAGACATCTTCGCCACGGTTCAGCGTGACCCTAATGGAGATCCGATGGATAACGAGGATAACCGGCGCCTCTATGAATTTGCGTTCGCCGAATACTCGACGCAGTAGTCCCGCTCATTCAGTCGGCGGACCGAGGTAGCGTGACCGTGGGAATTCCTCATTCGTCACAGCCACGGTGAAAATCTCATCGAGCGCATGTAGAAAGCGCTCCGGCCGATGGAGGTTAAGGGCCAGCACGTGCAACGCGCCGTAATCCATGACTACTACGCTGACACCTGTCTCATGCGCCAACGCTAGCACAGGCGTGCTGTAGTCGCGAAAGTTGTAGTCGAACATTTCGTTTAGGACGATAAGCCCACGGACGGTCTTTCCTTGCATTGGAATCGAGATCTCGCCTTCAGGCAAATTTAGGAAAAGTTCGTCTCGCGAGGCCGCATACCGCAGGGCGCCCCTCATCTGGGAAGCCGCCTTGTGTAGGTGCGAAATGCTGGTTGCAATTTTGCGGCGAATCGAGCGCCGCAACGAGGCCTCGGTGTTGGGACTGTCTTTGGCTTGGATAATGAGAATCGAGTCAGGCTGAGTAACGAGGATGTCGCACAGCTCGCGCCCGGTATCGACACGGACGGGATTTACAATCACTGAGGTCCAAGGAAAAACCCGCCACAGCAGGCGCGCCACCTCCTGCTCTTGGAATTCACCGGGTTCCTCGCGCTCCAGACTCGTATGCGAGGGCAACGCGCTCCCGCGAACGTCAGGTTGATGCGCTTCGACCAGCACAAAATCGTTGCCATACAGGCTTTCCCGGAACTGGATGCGAAACGCTGCTTCATCGTCGGCGGGCGTTCGAAGCCCGAACCATCGCACCATTGCTGCATGAACGTCTGAAGCGCTTTCGAGCGTAAGGCGAGGAAAGCACAGCGCTGCCGTTATCGAGCGGAACCTATCCTGCTCCTCTAGGGCTGCAAAGTATCCGAGAAACTCACGATCAAGTTCGTCAAAAAAATAAACTTCGAAGCCGTCCTGGGCGAGCAGAGCCAAAAGGTCGACCGTGAGTGCATCCCCATCCCCGAGAGGAGTGCGAATAGTGATGGGCTCATCGTGGTCATCGAAAAAGGCGACGATCAGGCCGAGGGCCGTACGTCGCCCAGCCGGGACAATATAGATGCTGAAGCCGTCATTCAGGCGAGCGGTTAGGATTGCTTCCTTGCTGACTTTGATCGCGAGTAAGAGGCGGCCGGTCGACAGATTGCGAAAGGGCTGAAGGCCATACTGAAGATCGCCCATGGCGGCGATTGAGGAAGGATGATCGACCGAAAGCATGAGGCTGATTATAGGCCACGCCATTCGCGGCATGCCAGTCTACACGAGGGCCGGCCTGCGGTAGCCGTGACGGGTAAGCGCTCCGCAGCTAGCGCGGCCTCGGCCCGCGCCGCTTGCGCCGCCAGCGCGGCACAAAGCGCGGCTCGCTTCTCCAGTGGGAGGGCTCTTCGTGATCCTGTCGCGGCGGGCCTCCATCCGGCGACAGGTCTATCGTTCCCGGTCTCGATCCCGGTCTTTCTTGTGGCGCTCTTTGCGGCGGCGGGTGATCTCCTCGGCTTGGCGGCGGAACTCGGCTTTCAGCGCTTCGTGGCGGCGGGTGGCTTCGTCGGGCGCGGGTGTGTCTGTGGAATTGCCGAACTGAGGCAGCTCAAGCCGCACCGGACGCTCGGGCCGCGTTGGATCGCGGCGGGCGAGGCGTTCGGCCTCACGCCGCGCGGCCTCGTCCCGCTGACGCTGCCGCTCGGCTGCCCATCGCGCTTCCTCATTCCGCTGGTGCAGCGCGGCCTCGAGCTCGGCCCGCTTTCTAATGTCATCGTCTATATGATGCGGCAGCGGCGCGTTGCGCTCTTTGGCCTGCGCACTACCGAGCGCGCGAGCTTCGCGACGGTGGTTGTCCCAAACCTGCTTCACCATGCGGCGCCGGTCGTCGTTCATCCGCTGACGTAGCGCCGCCCGTTCGCGATCTTCCGCTTGCTTGAGCGCATTGTCGAGCGCCCGGGCGCTGATGGTGTAGGCCAGGATGCTGCCGATGCCGGCGCGGCCGTCCGGCTTCAGCCGAGCCCGCTCCTTGATGGCCACGTGCATGGCGGCAAGCACGCTGCGGCGGGCGTTGGCGACGTCGTGGGCGTCCTGACGCAGCTTCTTGTAGAAGGCGACCCATTCCGGCCGATAGCGCTCCTTCAGCTCGGCCCGGATAGCTCGTGCGCGTTCTTCAGCATCCTTTTTCAGCGCCTCGCGCTCCAATCGCTGCGCCTTCAAAAGCTTCTGCTGACGCGCGGCGAGAATCTCATTCTCGATCTGCCGTGCCTGCTCGATGTCCTGCCGGGACAGCGAGGCGGTATCGCGGGCGGGCTCGCCCCGGTCGCGGCGGGCGTTGTTTTCGACCCGCTGCTCGCAACGCACCTTGCCCTGAGCCTTCTCGTAAGCCTCGGCCCAGCGGGACAGCTTGCGCTTGTCCATCCCCGGATCCCGTACCTTGCCGGTATCCGGGTCCACCAGATTGACCAGCGCATGAATATGCGGGTGAGGCTCATCATTGTGGGCGACGAGCAACGTTTGGCATTTGGACAGGCCGAGCGCCTTGAGCGCGGGATGGGCGGCCTCGACCATCTCCGCCTGACTGGGCGACTCTTCCGGCGACCAGGACAGTGACAGGGTATAGACCGGCTTACTCATCTTCCGGCCGGTCGCCCCTACCCCGGCGTCCGCTTTCAGGATGCCGGCATGCTTGGCGGTGTAGGCCATCCAGCGCCAGGCCAGCTCGGGCTCGGCAACGGGCAGGTTCTCGGTCTGGCAGAAGGCCACGCGGCTTTTGGTCGACGCACCCTTGTCGTGAAGATAGTAGGCCGCCGCCCCTTTGAACGAGCCGCCCCGCTTGGCAATCTTAGGAACCACGGGGTGCCCCCGTGGGCGGTTTATTTACGGGCGCCGCTCCTGTCGGCCGGGTTGGTGCGGGGTCAAGGTCATCCCCATTTTGGCGGAGTGGCGGCGCGACCTCTTCGGCCTCGCGCGACTCGCTAACGAATTCGCCCGTCCCGGCTTCGGGAACGCCAGCGGGGGCGTCCCCGCCGGGCCGAACGATCTGAGCAAGCAGCGTGCGCAGTTCGGCAAGTGCCGCCTCGATCGCCGCGGGGTTGATATTCTGGCCGCTGTTTAAGGCCCGCGCGATCTGGTTGAGATTGACCCCGATGCGCCCGAGCTCGAACACCTGTCGGGGGTCGAGTTGGCGGTGCTCTTGCACCACCACGCGGCCGCGAAGCAGCCGCTGGCGAGCTAAGCTCGTCGGGGAAAGCGAAAGCCGCTCGGCCTCTTCTTGAAGCGCGAGGCGTTCAGCCGGCGTGAGCCGGATGGCAAAGCATTCGCTGCGACGCTCCTCCTCCGGAGCGCGTGGCCGAGCCATAGGGCAGCCCTCATGCTGACCGGTATTTGCACCGAACGAAATCTCGCCTTCCGGGTTTTCGTAGTGCAAATACCCATCTTGCTACCCCGCAAAATGCAATACTACTTCCTGTCTGTAAAGTTCGGCTTAAGACTTGTTTCCTCCGCTCTGGTCTAGGTTTATAGTCCTTCTGCCTTCTTACTTTCCTGACTACGGGGGTAGGCGATGCTGGGGTGGCTTCGGGAACCAAGGACACTGCCGCTTTCTCAGAAGGACCAGGAGCGGGTCCGGCAGTTCTTTCCTTACCCGCTCACTTTCGAGGACAAGAAGCGCTGCAACTTCCCGACCAGCCGGTGGGAGGAAGCGAACCGGAAGTCGGAGTCGGAGGACGAGCCGCCGGGCGAGTGGATGCCGCTCTTCAGCAACGAGGTTCGGGTGCCGCGCTGGCTCAATGCCAGCCACCCGTTTTTTGCCGGGGCGCTGCGGCTGCGGGTGTTGACCCCCTTCCGCACCAACAGCGGGGCCGAGGGATTTCAGATCGAATATCCCGTGCCGCGCTTTACCTTCAATGCCGCTATCTGGTTTTGCGAGGCGCTATGCGCCCAGGCCGCTTTCGAGCAATGGCGCCGGGGCATCCCGGTGCAGCATCCTTTGGGCGGCTTGCAGTTCCCGAAAGTGACCGATGACGGCTTTCCGATCATCGAGACGGAGGAGTTGGACGACGGCTCGGTTTGGGCGACCGTCGCCGACGCCAACGACCAGGCGGGCGACCCGGCCGAGGTGCGGCGCTTCATCAGCCAGTTCGGCCACTTCGTGCGCACCCCCTTTAAGGGGGAGTACCGGCTGGAGCTGATTAACCCCTCGCGGACGCCTTACCGGAAGGATGGCTTTCTGGTGGGCTATCCGCTCGGGCCGCCGACGATACGGCGGGTGCTGCTCAAGGCCGCCGACCGCAACCGTAACCCTTACCAGCCGCCGTCCATCGTCCAGGGCTCGGCACAATGGGCTTGGCTGGACGCGCTGTCGAAACACCGCATTGTCGATCCGGAGCGGCCCGAAGCTATCACCGGCCATACTTTCCTCGGGCGGGCTCGCCATGTCGAAGCCAATGGCGAGGCGCCGCGGCTGAACCACCTCGCGGCTTTCGGCGGCGAGGGGCACCGGGTCATTGTCGGTCGGCCGGGGTCGGGCAAATTTACCTGCGCGATTGCGCCGATGCTGTTGCGGTCGGCCGACCGGGATTCGGTTTTCATCTTCGACATCAAGAATGGCGAGGCGGCCAAAGAGACCGCCGCGCACCGGGCCAGCCTCGGGCCGGTGACGGTGCTCGATCCCTTCGGACAGACCAAGATGGAGTCGGGCGCGATCAACCCGCTCGATCTGCTCAAGGCTGACGATCCGTTTTTGGTGGTGCGCGCAGAGCGGCTGGCGGACGCGATATTCGTGCCGGCGCCCAATTCCAGCGATCCCTTCTGGGATACGGCGGCGCGGAAAATTCTGGTGGGCCTGCTGATCCATATTGCGACCTCGGACTGCTACGCGCCTGAGGAACGCAATCTGCGCACCCTGCGCGATCTTGTGCGCGAGCAGGTGCCCGATTGGGCGGTGCAGGCTATGGCTGCGAACCCGGCCGGGGATGGCGAAGTCCAGGCGGTCGCCAAAAGCCTGTTTGAGGCACGCGAGAGCGACGCCAGCCGCATGAGCTATTCGATGCTCGAAACCCTCAACGTCAATATCGGCTTTTTGAGGGTGCCGCAGATCCTCACGGCGACCGAGCGCACGACATTCGATCCGCGCGAGCTCAAGGAGCGCGTCTCAACGCTCTATCTGGTGACGCCGGCCGTCCAATTCCCGACGGTGAGCCGCTGGGCGCGACTCATCTATGTCTATGTCATGGAGCTGCTGCGCGAGGTGGAAGGCGGGCCGCAAATTCATACTGTGCTGGACGAGTTCCCCATGCTGGGGAAATTCGAGCGCGTGCTGACCGACATGGCGCTGACGCGCGCGCTCGGCGTGCATCTGCATATCGTGGTGCAAACGCTCCAGCACCTTGAAGACACCTACGGCAAAGGCTGGGAACGCATCTTGGGCACGGCGGCTGTGGTGCATGTGCTGGGCGTCAACGACCATGCGAGTGCGGAGTATGTCTCAAAGCTGCTCGGCACAACGACGGTGCGCACCCAAAGCCGCAACCGCCAGCGCAACGCCAATGGCGGCGGCGGCCAAAGCGAAGGCGAAAGCTTCGCCCCGCGCGCGCTCATGACCCCCGACGAGCTGCTGGCGATGCCGGACGAGCAGGCCATCGCCGTGATTGGAGGGATGAAGCCGGTTAGGTTGGAGAAGGTGACTTATCATCCCCGCTCTGAGAAAGCTGCGATGTGACTTCGCGCAAGATTGTTTCGCCCTTTCCCGGCGTTCTAGATGTGAGCTTTCAGTAGGTTGTCCATCCGATCCCGAACCGGGGAGACTGAGGTTGCGAAGCTTCAGGATCCTCAGGAGAGGACCGGATGAACATCCACAAGAATGCCCGTTTGACGCCGCTTAGTCGAGCGCGAGCTGGTGCGGCGCGTGCTGGTCGAGCGGCCAACCGCCCAGGTCCGTCGCGACGGCCATGGGCGTGTCGCTCGAAGACGGTCGCCAAGTGGGTCGGGCGCTATCAGGCCGAAGGCGAGGCCGGCCTTCTCGACCGCTCGTCACGGCCGCACCGCCTTCGCCGACCCACGCCGCCAGACGTCGTCGAGCAGATCGAAGCGCTGCGCCGGCAGCGCCTGACCGGCAAGCAGATCGCCAGCGACGCTGGGCGTGTCGGCCGGCCACCGTCAGCCGGGTGCTGCGGCGGCTCGGCCTCAGCCGGATCAGCGACCTCGAGCCGGCCGAGCCGGTCCGCCGCTACGAGCGCGAGCACCCCGGCGAGCTGATCCACATCGACATCAAGAAGCTCGGCCGCTTCGATAAGGTCGGCCACCGCATCACCGGCGATCGGCGCCGCACCGACCTGACGGCCGAAGCGCCGCGGCATCGGCTGGGAGTATCGTCCACGTCTGCATCGACGACGCCTCGCGCATCGCCTTCAGCCAGATCCTGCCCGACGAGAAGAAGGAAAGCGCCGTCGCCTTCCTCAACGCCGCCGTCGCCTACTACGCCGAGCCTCGGCGTCACCGTCACGCGCGTCATGACCGACAATGGCTCCTGCTATAAAGCCACGCCTTCCGCACCGCCTGCAAAGCCCTCGGCCTCAAACACATCCGAACCAAGCCCTACACGCCAAAGACCAACGGCAAGGCCGAGCGCTTCATCCAGACCAGCTCTGCGCGAATGGGCCTACGCCCAGGCCTACCCGACCTCAGAACACCGCAAGGCCGAGCTGCCCCGCTGGCTTCACCACTACAACTGGCACCGACCACATGGCAGCCTACAATCCCAAACACCCATCAGCCGACTCGGCCTGGACCGAGACAACCTGTTGAGGCTCCACATCTAGATCAATGGCTGGTTGAGGAGGGCGATGTTGTAAATCCAGGTACTCCCCTCGCCGTTATGGACGTAGGAGGAGAATTAAGGCATATTGAAGCGAAACAAGGCGGCATCGTTCAGGCGCTTCGGCTCGCCGAACAGATCTTTGCCGCAGCCAACATAGTCCTGGCGATAATCGATGTGTTTGACGAATCCAGCCGAGGAAAGAGAACAAGAGTCGTGGCCGATACAAAGCTTAAACAAGACATCAAGGCAATTGTAGAGGGTGTAGTCAATCCTCAGTTCGCTAGCATAAAGTCGGATTTAGCAACTCTGCAAACAAGCGTGAACGCTATTGCTGGTTCGTTGAACCAGCCAAGCGCTCCGCCTCCAGCGGGTCCCCCGCAGCCCTAAGGGTATGGCAGAGGAACTCCTTCCCGTCGGCACAAATGAGTTGGACCGATTTAAAATCAGAAAAGATTATCAAGATCGCCCCACAGCAATCGCCGTTCCCGGTCGCTCCATTAGCTGCACAACTGTCATTGAGGTAGACGGAACCAGGCGTACGCCGAACTGGTCCAAGCCATTGTCAGTCGGTCGGTACCTCAATTCCCGCCGGCTAAAAGGGTGCTTGTCCTAAGGGATTGCTAAGCCGCCTTCTTCTCGACCTGCGCTCGCGCCGCCTGAGGCCCTGGCACGGCGGTCACCTGACCATCAATCTCCCAACCGTCATTCGCCTTGTGAGCTGCATAAGGAAATCGAGCTCGGCATCCAAGGCGCAATCAAGGCGCTTCTTGCTCTCGGTAGGAATGAAAATAACACGCTCCTCCTCACTCCTCGCCACGAGTTAGGGCGGTTTCTGCTTCAACAATTCCCGCTCTCGTCCTGTAACGGACTAGCAATGCGACCTGCCATCGTGCAAGAGTGATCACTAGCGCTAAGCTAAGGCCTCCCAGGGAGGCGGCGCTTTGCAGCAACTCTGACGTGATCACGTACATTATTATCTCCACTTTCCGGTAGAGACTGCACCATGAATGTTAACGGAAGAGTAACCTTATCTTCTCAACCCTTACAGCAGGTTGGACGCAGACGCCTGTCGACGCTTCTCCCTTAGCGAATTTCCCCATATCCGACCGGGTGGCCGGGCGCTACTAACACACCGCGTCAATCGCCATGTTCAGATGCAGTGTGGCTCGTGGGTCGTGACGACGCCCCCTCGGTGGGAACGCTTCCTTGCTGTCAAAATAGCAGGAAAAAGTCAAGGTTCCGAGAAGCCGCGAACGTTCCAAAGCGGATTGAAATCCATAACTTGCGCGCATGGTCGTAGCGGACAGCGTAGCACCGCGCCGGCAGCTTCGGATAACCGAAATGGAGACATGGCTATGCCCTAGACCACGCGTTTAGGACGGACAGCCAACTTCGTTATTGACAGATCGTGTCGGTGTAGTGTCTCACCTGCGTCCAGGCAGGTTTTAGAACTCTCTTCGAGAGTGGGTAGCGCTGCACAGTATCGCGTTCACGAGCTGAGCACAGATCCTTCGACTACCACTGACCTGCTTCTTCCAATTCAGCTCCCGGACATGACAAAGCGGTAAAGGGGGCCGTCCTTTGTACACGACCATCAGGGACTATCAGCGATTGCTGTCGGGTGCCCAAAATCAGCCAGGCTTCCGGGTTCGCCATCCGCTGCTGTCATGGCATATTGCACTATGGACTCTGCCGGAACCGCCCGGATGCGGAAGGCCAGCCGGGGACGACCAGAAGACCCCTAAACGCCATGCGGGAACATCCGAGGCCCAACTTGCAGCCTATGTCCAGCACGTGGCCGATCGCGTCAAAGCGCGTGATAAGAAAGCGCTGAATACGCGCTTTGACCCCTGCCTTACGCATTACGAGAAAGATCCGGCTGCCGACGGCCATCCCGGCTTGGTTGTGCTGGAGTTCGATTGGTATTTTTTCCGCGCCGTGATCCGCTTTGAGCAGCATACCGAGTATTTCGCAATCTCCACGCTTCTTGACCTTTCGAGCGAAGAGGGGCGGCCGATATATTGTGAGAAAGGCTATCCCCAAGAATTGTGCGAGCTCATCGACGAAATTGAGAAGCTGGAAAGCACGTTTAAGGTTGACACGGAGGTTCGCTACAATTTCGACTTCCGGAACAATTTTGAAAAAATATCAGAGGCTTCCTTTCTCACGATCTGGAAGCAGTTTCACTCTGAAATCCTTCAGCCGGAGGATGGCGACGTCGATAGCCTTGGGCGCGTCTTTGCCGACTTCAGGGGGATTGTCCTTAGCGATGACATCAAGAAGGCTGTCAGCCGGCCGCGGCGTCGCGCTTCCCGCTTTCCCATCTCGATGCTTCGGCGAGCCGGCAGGGCCGTGCCTCACGATGTTTTCGGGGTACAGCTTCCGTTCTGGCGAAAGGAGAAGACCCGACGACGCGCCGTGAGCACGCCTCCGGCTGAGCGGGCGCAATATTGGAAGGAACGGTACGACCTGCTGTGGCCCCTTATGACGGCCAAAATGGGGGGCATAGATCTCCTGAATTACGAGTTCACCGCGTCGATGATGGGGGACGGGCGAGCGCTCTATCTATCGGCTCTCGGCGCGCAACCCGTTCCGCGCAAACCTGAGGAAGAGCGCATCCCGCTTTGTTATGGGCTTTATACGCACCAGCTCGGCGGCTGGGCTACGGGGCGCCTTATCGAGCAGTTGCATCAACAAGGAACGCTGAGGCTCGCTTCACTCGTGGATCTTCCTGCCCTACAGAACGCGGCCGCTTCACTTCGAGAGGCAGAGAGCGAGGTGCGGGAAGCTTACCGTAGCGCCGTCCTTCATGCGGAAAAGTCAGGGCCTGAGCAACCGCCCGGACGGCGTGAGGATGAGGAAGAAACCGACAAGCGAATTGCTCTCATCAAGAGCCATGTGACTCGGATCGAGACCGAGCTAAGCCAGGCAGACACAAAGGTCGGCGGAAGCGTCGAGCAAAGAATCGAGCGCGCCCGCTATTACATCAAGCGCTTCCGCGAAGGGCTGCCGGCGCTGCAAATCGAGCAGTTCGGCGATATGCAACCTTACGGGGTTTTCGTGGAACGCCGTTTGGGGCCGACGTTCGGCTATATCGACATGCTTTGGTCGCGCTATGACCGCATCCGGCGAGATCTCCGTGCCCTCTATCAGCGGCTGCTCGCCGAAGAAACTAAAAATGTCACGACAGCTATCAGGAATCGCAACACAGAAACCGAGGCCATCCATAAGGTTGCTGATCTCGCTCTATTCGCGGTCCTTGCACCTTATTATGTCGGCTATATTCTCTGGTATGTTTTCTTTCCCAATCGCGATCACGCGCCCAATGGAATGTGGGTCACCCTTTCGGTCGCGTTTTTTACCGTGGCCCTAACACGGCTCGATCTAAAAAAATGGTCTGAGCGCGTTCAGCGCGGCCGCAAAACTGCGGTCCGCGTTTCATTGATCGGCCAAGCCGCATTCCTAGGGTTGCTGGCTTGGCAACAATCATGGGATGTGAAGGCGAAGGATTGGCTACCAAGCCAAGAGAACTCGAGCCTGTTCCAATCGAGGAAAAAGCGGGCAATCAAGCATCCGCGCATCCGCACGCAATTGCCAATTCTCAACAAGGTAAGATTCAAGCGAACCGGCCGCCGGAGCCGGTCGCGAACGGGGTCAGTGAGACGAAGGATAATCCGGTCGCGTTAAGGCCAGGGTCACAAAGGTCCCAATGAAAGTGGCCAAGCCGAGAGCTGTCAGCGCAATTTGTGCTACCTGGGACATCAGAATTTCCTCCGTGATGCCCCACAGGGCATTAGACGCGTGTGGTTGACGAGATGTTTACATGCATGGTTGACAGGTTCCATACCCATGGTCCCAAATCAGCTTCGTTGATGCGAATTTAGGAAGCTTGTTGCGCCTACGCAACGGCATGAAAGCGGCGAGTCACCAGCTCTTTCATATAAGCTCATGGAAACAAACACGATGTTCTCCAGCGGGCCAAAAACCTGCTCAGACTAAACGGCTCGCCGCGGGAAAAAAGCCCGCCGAGCCCGCCGCAATGCGGTTTTTAGTTGCATTTAAGCGTCGAACCGTTGCGACCTGAGCGACTCGTGGTAAGGCCGCAAGCTGCGCTCTGCGCCAAGCCGGGCTCGGAAGTCTACTACAATCTTGCGTAGCCATGTCCCGCGCTGTGTCACATGCCGTATTGCGACGGGAGATATGTTGCAGCTCTTCGCATTCCGCTGATCGACAGCATCTCACCGAAGGCTGAGCATCATTACCGCCGAAAGGCGGCGAAGTGTTGATGCGTGTTGCCGGATGGCCGCGCCTGTGCGCTGACGGTCGAACAAGCGGTGGAGACGTTGGCGCGGCTCGTGGTAGCGGCCGGTGATGCGTTGGCGCATGTGGTCGCGGCGGGCGCTCAACGTCGCGAGTAGGCGACGCAACGTGCGTGCGTGCTGTAAGGTAGGCCGCTTCCGGGCAAAGGTATCGCGGTCGCCCTGCAAGCAGGAACCTACCGGCGCGGTGCAGGTTTCGACAGCGCGACCCCCTCTGAGCCGCACCCTAGGCAGAACGAGTCTCCACGAGGCGCTCCGGCTAAGTCAGCAGCCGGAGCGTCTTCGCATGTCCGTGGTTGTGCCAAGCGCGAAGGAGCGGCCCGATCCCGGCGGGGGCGTCGGGATCCGGCCGCTCGCGCTTCACCAGATGACAGGCCGCCGTCGCGGTCGCAGATGCGGCGCTCGAGGCCGGCCGGCGCCTGGCCCGCTCGATGGCAGTTCCGGCATGATCGGTCGCACGGCAACGGGGATTATTGGGGTGCCGTCCGACACATAGCCGTCGCCATAGAGCACGGCGCCGGGATAGACCCAGGCCAGCCCGTCATGCGGCAGATTGTGCTCACCCTCGATAAGACCCCCGAGGTCGCCGGCTTTTACGCGCGCGAGGTCGATCAGCGCCCGCAACTGCCAAAGCGGTTTGCCCTCGGGGGTGAAGTGACGAGTTGGGATCAACTCGTATTTACGTTGAACCATGTTTCCTCCCGGCTTGTTGTTTTTATTTCCCGGATTCAACGAGGTCAGGTTTCACTGATTCGGAGCAACGCGCGGTTAAAAAGGTGCATAGGTATGTAGTCCTAGTCACTGCATACAGGCGTATGCGGACGCCTCCCCAGAAATGGGTTAGCCCGTTTTGGGGAAGGTCAGGACAACTCCAGTTCGCGCTCGGCCAGCCGCGCCTTCGCGTGCACCACTTCAGGCTCAAACTGCGGCACCGGCACGGCGTCGGGCTGGGGAAGTTCGTCGGGCAGCGGGCGCAGCGACGGGATGGGCTCCAGCTCCAGCCGCGGCTTGCGGCGGCGGCGCTGGGGAAGCCAGAAGCCGATTGCCACTGCTAGCAGGAACGCCAGCACGACAGTTTCAGCACTGGCCCGAAGCGCGTCGAGCCACTGCCAGGGCGCGTCGACCGTTTGCCGCTCGCGGTCGCGGGGAGTGCAACAGGCAGGACCGTCGATTTCCGCGCCCTGAGGCATCTGGCGCTCGGCCGCGACAGCCGGCACGCGCGCGGGCTCGCTGACGCCGCGCTGCGCC
The DNA here is from genome assembly GCA_963850005.1 of uncultured Alphaproteobacteria bacterium. Classification (GTDB taxonomy): domain Bacteria; phylum Pseudomonadota; class Alphaproteobacteria; order Sphingomonadales; family Sphingomonadaceae; genus Allosphingosinicella. Next base: position 17,633 of record CAWKJG010000001.1, on the reverse strand, counting down.
GAAAGCGGGACGCCAATGGAGTTCACTAGGCGGGTTGCGGCCTCGATCTGCGCCTCGGCCGCCGCTTCAAGCGTTCGCTCGTCGGGACTTTTGACTTTCGCGCCGACTAGGACGGGCGGCAATTCTTGGGATGGCGGTCGGGCGGGTGCGACTCGCCTTCGGTTTGGCAGCAGGGCGAAGTGTTCGGGTTGTCCGTAGCAGGGGCACGCGGGCCGTTCGGATCAACTCGCGATGCAGGCGGCTGCACGATCTGCACGCGCACAGGCTCGCTCACGCCGCGCCGCTCCTCCTCGTCTAGCGGAATGCCGATGGCGTTCATTAGCAGCGTGTCGGCGGTGATCGGGGCTTCGGCGCTGGCCTCAAGGGCGCGTTCCGCCGGGCTCCTGACTTTCGCTCCCAGGAGATATGGCAGCGGAGTTTTTGGATGAGGCGGCTCGCCGGGATGATGCTCGGTTTCGGTAACGCAGCAAGAGGGGCCGACCTGCGCCTCGGCCGGACCGCTGAGCATCAGCGGCACGGCAAGCGGCGCCAAGAGAAAGGGGAAGGGAAGAAAGAGCGAGCGCATAGGTCACACTCCATGCCCCGCCCTTCAAATGCACTGCCAACCCCCAAATGAATAATCCCTGAAGGAAGTAATTCCTAAGCGTCTTCGCGTGACTTTGCCTCTCCCTTGGTGCATAACAAGAACGTCGCAGGACCCGCGTAGCAGCGGCCTGCGGCACGCGCGAATGCGTGGTGAACACGGGACCCGGCTTCGGTCGGGCGGCCCGTCAAATAAAATACCCCGAAAGGGGGAATAAACGGGGCGTGCAACCCCGTGTTCGTGCGCTGCTAACCGCCCGGCTTTGCCGGGGTGCGGCGCAAGTGCGTGCCTATGCGCGCGCGTGGCGCGGCGCCTCAGAAAGGCGCGGACGGTCGAACACGGGAGATCGTCTTGTGCGTGGTTTCACTCGTTGGGCGGCTGCGGCCGCCTCCTTCTCGATTCTGATTTCTGCCTCACCGGGCGCGGCGCGCTTTGTCCCGGGCAAGGAATCTGCCGGTGATTTCCGCTGCGGTGCTGACCAACGTCGCCGCGGCGACGGGCCGTTGCGCGGCGCTGCCGGGACATTCGCGCTTGATCCGCGGATGGTGCCCCTCGGGAGCAACGCCGCTGTGGGGTCGGAGGCGGCGATGATGCGTGTCGCCTGCGGCGGTTCTGTCGCGGGCGCCGAGCCTGCCACCGGCCCCCTTCATCAAGCGGGCGCTCTGTTCCGCGCGGCTGGTCCGGCGACTGCGCCGGCCGTGGTGTGTCGTGGGTTGATCCAGTTCGGGTCGAACGATCCCAAGGAATTGCACGCCTGGGTCACGATCCGGCCGGATGCGCTCGATCTGCGGTTCGCCTCGGCGGGGGACAGTTGGCGGCAGAGCTACCGCTACACGCGCGACGCTTCCGGCGATTACAGCGTGCAGCTACCAGCAGGCTGGATGAGCTACAGCCCGAGCCAACGGGTCCTGCGTGCGAGCATGACAGCATCTTATGAGGGGGAGGATGACGACCCCAACAATCCCTATCCAGTGACCTACAGCCAGCGGATCAGCTTCCGGGCGAGTTGCGCTTAAGCGAGGCGTGTGAAGGTGTGGCGGCCGGGCTTCCTCCCCAGCCGCGCCACGATAGCGCGAACATCACGAGTCGTTTTGGCCGGGTCAGCCCGGCATTCAAGGCGGCTCGCTTCCGCACTGCGTTTGTGCAGCTCCGCCCCGCGCGAGCGCTGGCGCTGGTGCGGGGCACGGGCGCGGCCTGTTCCTGCCGGGCCTCGATCCCGGCCCTGACCACTCCCGTTCGTCGCGCCATCGGGGCGCGGCAGAAATAAGGGAGGAAGCCATGACCGTCACCAAGATCACTGCTCTCATCACCGCGCTCAGCAGCCTTGTGTTGGCGATCGCCAAGCTAGTTTGGGTGATACGGTACCCCTTCTAGAGTGCGGTCGGGTGGCCTAGCATTTGCCGCGCCGTTCGAGGCTCGCTAACGGGGCTTATGCCTGCTCAACATAGCTACGAAGAGATTCGCGAGGTCGTCGTTGATATTCTCCTTGGAAGGGAGAACGTATCCTATGAGCCGTCGCAATTTGTGCATCTTACTCTGGGCGTAGCAGAGGTTTTCGGACGACGAGAGCCTGGGGCGCAGTCCCAACAATTCCACACATTCGGCGGGTCTGGTGATCGCCTCAATTATCAAGATCCGAACTCGTCCGCGACGTGTTCTGGGATCTCTTCCGGCAAGGCTTCATCACTTTGGGAGTCGATGACGCAAACGCGGCTTGGCCGTTCTTCCGGCTAAGCCACTTCGGTAGCCGCACCCTGGGCACGCAAGCGCCGAACCGCTTTCACGATACTGGCTCCTTCATAGCGCTAGTGCGAAGAGAAGTTCCCGACATCAGCGACGAAGCCGTGATGTATCTGGAAGAGGCGGTGGCCGCCTTTTACGCCGGCTGTCTTCTGAGCGCCTGCGTCATGATAGGGGTCGCGGCGGAAGCCGAGTTCATCCGTCTTCTCGACGTAGCGGAGCATAGCAGCCAGCATGCGGCGGCGTTCGCTCCATCGCCGAGGGACCGCTTCATACGAGCGCGCATCACGAGGTTCCAGGCAGCGCTGGCGCCGATCCTGCCCCAACTTGCGCCGAGACAGGATTTCGAAGACGTCGAGACTAACCTCAGCCTGATTTAATCGGTGTTGCGGATCGCCCGTAACGAGGCGGGGCATCCATCAGGCCGTCCCCCGCCGGAGCGGGAGCAGGTCTATGTTTTCCTCCAGATGTTCGTGCCCTTCGCCCGCCAGCTTATGAGGCTGCGGGCAGCATTGGTTTAGAGAAGCCCGGGCGCGAGCGGCGTTCGCCGCGAGCGCCCGGGGTCGCGATGGCGGCTCCCCGTTCGGGGATCTGTCGCCAACACGCCGGCCCTTCGGCCGGCGCTTCGCGGCGCAGGATCAGCGGCAGGTTCCTGCTCGGCATTGATCCTACTTGAAGAAAGGTTGGTACGGGTGGTCGGACTCGAACCGACAAGACCAGAGGTCGCGGCATTTTGAGTGCCGTGCGTCTACCAATTCCGCCACACCCGCATGAGGCCAAATATAGCCCCGGCCCCATTTTTCGCCAATGGGGAAACCGGCCCTAGCCGGGCTCAGGGCGAAGGGGAAGCCTCTACGGGGGCTGCCTTACGACGGCGACGGCGCACGTTGATCTGGGACGCATTCAGCATGTTCTTGATATGCGTAGCATAGAATTTTTCGATCATTTCGACGCTGGTCCGGCAATTTTTCGCAATCTGGTAGACGTCGGCGCCTGCGGTCAGGCGGAAACAGATATAGGTGTGCCGCAAGCTGCCAGCGGTTCTGACCTGGCCGTCACGGTCATGTTTCAGGTCAAGCTTAGTCAAGATTGTATTGAACAACCCCCGCTTCACTTTGCCAAAGACGGGATCGGTAGGGAGTGGCGCCACGCCGCCCCGCTGCCGGGTCACGCGCTCGCGTAGCCGCTCAAATGGGAAGACAGCGTTCGGCATACTCTTGCAGTAGCCGACGCCGCGTTTGCCCCTGACCTCGATCTCTAGAATGCGCTTTTTGGTCTGGTCATCCGTGACAATCGAAATGTCACGGTATTGCAGGTTGGCAGCTTCATCAACACGCAGGCCGGTGTTCGCCATAATCAGCACGTAGTCGAGCAACAGCTCCCAATGACTGCGCCAGTGTTCCTTCGGTGGATTTTCGGCCTTGTCTGCAATCGCCTGATGCAGAGCCTCGTATTCCTCAGGCGAGAACCACGCACGGTGGATAATCTTCCCGGACGCCTTATACGCACGGACATATCCGGGAGGGCGACAAGCCAGCCCTTGCGGTTGGCCAGTTTCAGTATCTGACGAAGGCAAACGATCTCCTGGTGGAGCGTGCTGCGGGAAGGTCGGCGCACCTCCCCTTTCCTATTCTTCCGGGACGTCTGCCGGTGGACTCGGTAATCCTGCACGAGGCCCGCCGTAATCTCGTTAAGCGCCTTGGTGCCGAAGAACGGCATCAAATGGACTCTGATGGTCTGTTCCTTTTGGGCGACATAGCTCTCGTTCCGCTCGCCCTGCACGCTGATCGCATATTCCTTCACAAAGGCGTCTGCCGCCTGTTTGAAGGTCGGGCCGCTAGCGATGGGGCGGCGGCGGCGGTCGATAATATCGGGATGGCCCCCGCGTAGGTGTGTGGGCGCGGGCACCGTCTCACCACGTTCCCTCCGCTTCGCAGCGGCATAGACTTCCATGTACCATTCGACGGCGAATTCCTTCGCCAGCGGGATGCTTTCCTGCTTCGTGCTGACACGGAAGTTTCGCCCGAGCAGATAGGTCGAGCATTGCCAAAAACGACTGTTAGGCCGCCTGTAGAGATGCAGGCGACCATCCATCAGGGTGATCGACTCGTCCGCCATCTCCCGTAGTGATACAGGAAAATGTGTAAGGCATGTGTAAGACCTTACATCGCGGAGTATGCACTCGATCTGATTGATTTTACTGACTAATGTAGCGTCTGTGATCGTAGACATGCGCTTTTGAGTCGAGCGCGTCTACCAATTCCGCCACGGGGGCACGCCGCGCCGCCCTAGCCAAGCGCAAGGCGGGCTGCAACCGCCCGCCCGCGCCTGGGCGATGGAATCAGGCGAAGACCTGGTCGAGCGCTTCGCCTTTGGGGTCGGGGCCGTAATTGTTGGGCCCGCGAGTCCCTTCGAGGAACATGAAGACGAGCAGGGTCAGGCCGAGGCCGAGCACGGCGACGATTCCGACGATGGCGAGGACTCCGCCGAAGCCCGGATTGTCGGGCGATGCGGCCGCCATCAGTCCGCCGACCACCATGATGACATAGCCGGCGATCGGAGCGAGGATCCACCAGCCGCTCCGGTTGGTGTCGTGCAGCCGGCGCACCGACACCGCCAGCGAAGGAATGAACATGGCGAGCGCGAACAGGCCGTAAAGGGCGAAGATGATCATCGCAGCTCCACCCGCGGCCGCGACCGTGCTGGGATCTCCGGCCGCCATCAGGGCGCCGCCGCCGACCACCATCATCAGCACGACCATCGCCATGTAGACGAGGAACATGAAGACCTGGAACATCCAATATTCCATGCGCCGCGATCGGCCCGAAAACTCGGCATAGCGCTTCAGCGGCAATAGCATCCAGTTCATGGCAACTCCCCCTGCCGCTTGATCGCGGTCGGGGGGCAGTTTTGCGAATTTAGAGGGACAGATTTCAACCGGGAATCTGACGATCCCCGGAACAGGCGGCCGGGGCCGGCCGTTTCGGGAGCGTAAGCCTCTGGGAGGGAAGGCCATGTCAGGCGACGCACCCGAGCCCCGCAAGGGCATGCCGAAGGTCGAATTGGACGAACCCGAGTTCAAGCGGCGCTTCCTGTCCCAATTCCCCGATCCCGCCTTCCTGCCGCTGAAAGCCGAGCTCGACCGAATCACCCACGTCGCCTGGGAAGCCTATCGGGACGGCCGCAAGTCGCCGCTCACCCGCAAGGCGGGTCCCGGCTATGTCGATCCGGGCTACGACCTCGCCATCGACTGGCTCGACTCGAAGGCGGCGATCGAGAGCGCGCAGGCGGAATATGAGGATCCGGCCCAGCCGCCGTGCATCCTCATCGTCAACGGCTCGTCGCGAAGCGAGCATACCTGCCCCGGCGAGATGTCGAAGAGCTGGCGGCTGCTCGAGCTCGCCGCCGAGATTTGCGGAGTCGACGGCGTCGAAGTGCGGACTCTCAATCTTTCACGGCTGGCATCCGAATACGGCAAGCGCATCCATCCCTGCAAAGCCTGCTTCTCGACCGCCGCCGCGCTCTGCCACTGGCCCTGCTCCTGCTACCCGAATTATTCGCTCGGCCAGACCCAGGACATGATGAACGAGATCTATCCGCTCTGGGTGCGAGCGCACGGAATCATGCTGATCACGCCGGTCAACTGGTACCATGCCTCCTCGCCGATGAAGCTGATGATCGACCGCCTGGTCTGCGCCGACGGCGGCAATCCCGACCCGACATCGACCCACGGCAAGGACGCGCTGAAGGCCAAGCAGCTCGAGCTCGACGGCTGGCCCTATCCGCGCCATCTCGAGGGCCGGCTGTTCTCGATCGTCGTCCACGGCGACGTCGAGGGCGCCGAGAACGTCCGCCGAAGCCTCGCCGACTGGCTTCGCTTCATGCACCTCGTCCCCGCCGGAGTGCCGGCCGAGCTCGACCGCTACATCGGCTATTGGGAGCCCTATGCGACCAGCCACGACGCGCTCGACAAGGATCTGGCGATCCAGGAGGAGGTGAGAAACGCGGCTCGGACCCTGCTGGAGGCGGTGCAGTCGCGCCGCGCCGGACGGCTGGTCAGCGCGGGGGATGGGCTGGATCAGCCGCGGCAGAAGTGACGATCATGCGCCCCGGCAGCGGCTCACGAATATCGCGAGGAGTTTGCGGTCCTCCTTGGTCAGCTTGACCGCCTGGGTGAAGCCGGTGGTGAAAAGCGAAACATAGTCGGCTTTGGGCAGGCTCAATAAGGCGGGATCGTTTTTCGGCAGCCGGATCGTCATATCCCAACCCGCGCCAGCACTGCGCACGGCCGTGGCCGTTACCAGGTTCGGCTCCACCTTGTCGGTGGCCAGCGCCATCAGCGCGGCTCCCTCGGGCAAAGCCGTGCCTTCCGCATCGCTGACGGGCTGATTGCGTTGCAGATCGACGAGCTGGGTCACGCCGAACTGGGTCGCCACCAGCTCGGAGCCGCTGCAGTCCAGTTTGTAGACGGGCTTCGCGGCTCCACCGAAGGTGATCTGCGCGTCGGGTCCCAGCTCCCAACCTCCGGAAACCGTCGACGCAAGCACCGCCATCACCATTTGAGCTGTAAAGTTCATCGTCCAAATCCCCATCGCCCGAAAAGGCCAGCCTAGGCGGGAGGCGCCTGCGTCTCAATTTCTCGGCGCCTGCCGCCGGTAGCTGAGCGCCTCGGCGACGTGGATCCGGCGGACCTCATCGCTGCCCGCGAGGTCGGCGACCGTCCGCGCCACGCGCATCACGCGGTGGAAGCCCCGCGCGGAGAGGCGCATCGCCTCCGCCGCCTGTGCCAAGAGCCGCCGGCCGGGCTCGTCCGGCCTCGCCACCGCCTCCAGCCGCTCGCCGTCCACCTCGGCGTTGGTTCGGATGCCCTGCCCTTCGTAGCGCGCCGTCTGGACGGCGCGGGCGGCGGCGACCCGGCGGGCGACTTCGGCCGAGCCTTCGGACGGGGGCGGGAGGACGAGGTCGGCGGCGGCGACCGCCTGGACGTCGACATGAAGGTCGATCCGGTCGAGCAAGGGTCCCGATACCCGCGCCTGATAGTCGGCGGCGCAGCGCGGCGCCCGCGAGCAGGCGAGCGCGGGATCGCCAAGATGGCCGCAGCGGCATGGATTCATCGCCGCGACCAGCTGGACCCGGGCGGGAAAGGTGACATGGGCATTGGCTCGGGCGACGCTGACCGTCCCGGTCTCCAGCGGCTGGCGAAGCGAATCGAGGGCGGAGCGCTGGAACTCGGGAAGCTCGTCGAGGAACAATATGCCGAGATGGGCGAGGCTGACCTCGCCCGGCCGGACTCGAAAGCCGCCGCCGACCAGCGACACCATCGAGGCGCTGTGATGCGGGGCGCGATAGGGACGGGCGCGGATCAGCCGGCCGCCGGAGAGGGTTCCGGCGACGCTGGCGATCATCGACACTTCGAGCGCCTCGGCCGGAGTGAGCTCGGGGAGGATTCCGGGCAGGCAGGCGGCGAGCAGCGACTTGCCGGCGCCGGGCGGCCCGACCATCAGCAGATTGTGGCCGCCCGCCGCCGCGATTTCGAGGGCGCGCTTGGCCGTCTCCTGGCCCTTCACCTGCATGAGGTCGGGGCCGAAGCCCGCCGGCTCCGCTTCGCCCGGGACTGGCGGCGAAAGGATGAAGCTGCCCCGGAAATGGTTGAGGAGGGCGATGAGGTCGGGCGCGGCGACGATCTCGACGTCGCCGGCCCAGGCCGCTTCCGCGCCCTGCGCCGCCGGGCAGACGAGGCCGAGGCTCCGCGCCGAGGCGTTCATCGCCGCCAGAAGCACGCCCGGCGAGGGCTGGATCCGTCCGTCCAGCCCGAGCTCGCCGACCGCGACGTAGCCGGCCAGCGTCTCGGTATCGATCGCGCCCAGGGCGGCGAGCATGCCGAGCGCGATCGGCAGGTCGTAATGCGAGCCCTCCTTGGGCAGGTCGGCCGGCGAAAGGTTGACCGTGATCCGCTTGGGCGGCAGCGACAGGCCGATGGCGGCGAGCGCGGCATGGACCCGCTCCCGGCTCTCGGCCACCGCCTTGTCGGGCAGGCCAACCATCAGGAACCTCGGAAGGCCCGCCGAGATCTGCACCTGCACGTCCACCGCCCGCGCCTCGAGCCCCAGAAACGCCACCGTGGCGACATGCGCGACCATTCGAACCACCTTCCGCTATCCACGCCTTTTCAGTGGATGAGTGGACGTTAGTCAACGGTTTCCACAAGCTTCGTTCCGGCGAAAGCCGGAATCCATGAACACGATCGTGCAAAACCACCCATGGCGGTGTTCATGAATTCCGGGTCGAGCCCGGGATGACGCTCATGGCGTCTTGCGCGGCTAACACAGCTTTCCCACATGGCGATCATGGGCAGGATCGACTGGCGGCATCTGACTCACTATCCGGCGGTTCGGAGCGCGCTGGTCGTGATCGGGTTCATCCTGATCGGGCTGACCCCGGTGGTCGGACCGATCCCGGGGCCCGGCGGGGTCGTGGTGTTCGCGGCAGGGCTGTCGCTGGTGCTTCGCTACAGCGCCTGGGCGAAGCGCTTCTATGTGCGCTTCAAGCGGCGCCACCCGAAGAAGGGCGACTGGGCGGACTGGGGGCTGAGGCGGCCGAGCGCCAAGCGGCGGCAGGAGCGGCTCAAGGCCGAACAGGAAGCCGTGGCGGGCATGGGGCAATTGACTTTCGCGGACGATTTGCCTAACGGGACCCCCGAACAAGGCCGCTCTCGCGAGGGCGGCCCTTTTAATTTCGATATTCGAGGTAAGAGCGATGAAGCGCACCTTCCAGCCGAGCAATCTCGTGCGCAAGCGCCGGCACGGCTTCCGGGCCCGGACGGCGACCGTCGGCGGCCGCAAGATTCTGGCCGCGCGCCGGGCGCGGGGCCGCAAGACCCTCTCCGCCTGAGCTCCCTTACCCGCCGAGCCGATTTCCTCGCCGCCAACCGCGGCCGGCGTGCCCCCATGCCCGGCTTCGTGCTTCTGGTGCGGCCGCGCGGCGACGGCGATCCGGGGATCCGGCTCGGGATCACGGTCACGAAGAAGATCGGCGGGGCGGTCGTGCGCAACCGGATGAAGCGGCGCTTCCGAAGCCTGGCGCGCGACCTGTTGCCCACGAACGGCATAGAGGGCGCCGACCATGTGCTGATCGGCCGCCAGGGCGGGATCGAGCGAGATTTCGGACTGCTGAGGGCCGAGCTCGAAAAGGCCCTTCGTAAGGTGGCGGCAAATCCCGTCATCCGAAGCTCCGAATGATCGCGAGGCTCTTCATCCTGATCGCGCGCGGCTGGCAGCTGGGCCCTTCGCGGGCGCTTCCGCCGAGCTGCCGCTTCCAGCCGAGCTGCTCGGCCTATGCAATCACCGCGCTCCAGCGCTATGGGGCCTTTCGCGGTTCCTGGCTGGCCGCCAAACGTCTGCTGCGATGCCACCCCTGGGGGGGATCCGGCGCAGATCCGGTACCGTGAGAGGGAAATAGGTTGAACGATCATCGCAATATGATCCTGGCGATCGTCCTTTCGGCGATCGTCCTGATCGGCTGGAGCTTCCTGAGCGAGAGCTTCCTGCCTACCGCCAAGCCGCCCGTCACGAAGGTCGTGGACGGCAAGACGGTGCCCCTGTCCCAGCCCAAGGCCGACCCGACCGCCGACGGCCCGATCGCCGTCCGCGACCGCGGCCAGGTGATGCGCGAGACGCCGCGGATCCGGATCGAGACCCCGAATCTGGCCGGATCGATCAATCTCAAGGGCGCGCGTCTCGACGATCTCGTCCTCACCACACAGAGCGAAGGCGTGGCGAAGAATTCGCCGCCGATCCGGCTGCTCTCGCCGGAAGGAAGCCCCGGTTCCTATTTCGCGGGGCTGGGCTGGATCGGCCAGCCCCAGCTCGTGCCGGGACCGGAGACGCTGTGGACGTCGACCTCGACTCGCCTGGCCCCGGGCAGCCCGGTCACGCTCAACTGGGACAATGGCCAGGGTCAGCTGTTCCAGATCCTCCTCGCGGTGGACGATTCCTATCTGTTCACGGTCGATCAGCGAGTGGTGAATCGCGGCGCCGGCGACTTTGCCGCCCGTCCCTATTCGGTCCTCAGCCGGAGCGGCGCCTCGAAGGATCCGGATTCCTGGACCACGCATGTCGGACCGATGGGCGTGTTCAACGGAGCGGCGGATTACGGCAATAATTACAGCGACGTCGCCGAAGCGGGCGAGCGCCGTTTCAACAGCAAGGGCGGCTGGATCGGATTTACCGACCATTTCTGGCTGACCGCCGTCATCCCGGACCAGGGAAAAGCGGTCGACGCCACCTTCCGCCACAAGACCGCCGGCGACTCCTTCCAGGCCGACGCGGTCGCCGAGCCGGTGATCACGCCGCGCGGCGCTCAGTCGCGCTACGTCTCGCACGTCTTCGCCGGGGCGAAGGAGATCCAGCTTCTCGACCGCTATACCGACCAGCTCGGCACCCCGCTCGAGCGCGCCATCGACTGGGGCTGGTTCCGCTGGTTCATGAAGCCGATCTTCTCGCTCCTGAACTGGCTCTACTCCGTCATCGGCAATTTCGGAGTGGCGATCATGTGCCTGACCCTGATCGTTCGCACCTTGATGTTCCCGATCGCCCAGAAGCAGTTCAAGTCGATGGCGGCGATGCGGATCCTGCAGCCGAAGATGAAGGCGCTCCAGGACCGGCACAAGGACGACAAGCCGCGGCTCCAGCAGGAGATGCTGAAGCTCTACCAGGAGGAGAAGGTCAACCCGATGGCCGGCTGCCTTCCGATCCTCATCCAGATCCCGATCTTCTACGCCCTCTACAAGGTGCTGATGGTGTCGGTGGAGATGCGCCACAAGCCGTTCGTGCTGTGGATCAAGGATCTGTCAGCACCCGATCCGCTGACCCCGGTCAATCTGTTCGGCTACCTTCCCTTCACCCCGCCCTCTTTCCTGGCGCTGGGCGTATTGCCGATCCTGCTCGGGATCAGCATGTGGCTTCAGTTCAAGCTCAACCCGCCCGCCACCGATCCGGTGCAGCGGCAGATGTTCGCGATCATGCCCTGGGTGCTGATGTTCGTGATGGCGCCGTTCGCGGCGGGCCTGCAGCTCTACTGGACGGTGAACAACGTCCTCACCATCCTCCAGCAGAAATGGCTGTACAGCCGCTATCCCGGAATGAAGGCGGCGACGGAAACGCCCGCGCCCGTTAAATGAGCGACCCCGCGGCGGATTTCGACGAGACGGCTCGGAAGCTCTTTTCGGGGCCGATCGCGTTCCTGAAATCGGCGCCGGGGCTTCGTTTCCTGCCCGATCCGGAAGCGCCGGAAGTGGCGTTCGCCGGCCGTTCCAACGTCGGCAAATCCTCGCTTGCTCAACGCGCTGACCAACCGCAACGGCCTCGCCCGCACCTCGAACACGCCGGGACGGACCCAGGAATTGAACTTCTTCGACGTCGGCGAGCCGCTCCGCTTCCGCCTGGTCGACATGCCCGGCTACGGCTTCGCCAAGGCGCCCAAGGAGGTGGTCGCCAAGTGGCGCCAGCTGATCAATTCCTATCTGCGCGGGCGCCAGGTGCTGAAGCGGGCGCTGGTCCTCGTCGATTCCCGCCACGGCCTCAAGGAGATCGACCTCGAGGTGATGAAGATGCTCGACGACGCGGCGGTGAGCTATCACCTCGTCCTGACCAAGGCCGACAAGATCAAGGCCTCGGAGCTTGAGGCGGTCGAGGCGGCGACAGCCGAGGAGGGCCGCAAGCATGCGGCGGCGCATCCGGAGATCATCGTGACCTCGGCGGAAAAGGGCATGGGCATCGAGCGGCTGCGCACGGCGCTGCTGGAGGCGGTGATCTAGAAATTACGGAAGTGTCCATCGATACGCCGGTTCGACAAGCTCACCGGCTACTCAGGATGAGCGAGAGAGTAATCCTCAAACCGCTCATCCTGAGTAGGGACTGAGCCCGGCGAAGGCCCGTATCGAAGGACCCCTCCGTTTCTCAATAGCCCATCAGCGCCAGCACTTCCCTCCGGCTGCGCTCGTCCTCGCGGAACACGCCCATCATCCGGCTGGTGGTCATCATCACTCCGGGCGTGGCGACCCCGCGCGCGCTCATGCAGGCGTGGCTCGCCTCGATCACCACGGCGACTCCGAGCGGCTGGAGATGCTCGCAGATGCAGTCGGCGACCTGGGCGGTCAGCCGCTCCTGCACCTGCAGCCGCCGGGCGAAGCCGTGGAGGACCCGGGCGAGCTTGGAAATGCCGACGACCCGGTCGCCCGGCAGATAGGCGATCGCCGCCTTGCCGATGATCGGCGCCAGGTGATGCTCGCAATGCGACTGGAACGGGATGTCCTTGAGGAGCACGATCTCGTCATAGCCGCCGACCTCCTCGAAGGTGCGGCTGAGATGGTGGGCGGGATCCTCGGCATAGCCGCGGGCATATTCCTTCCAGGCGCGCGCGACCCGGGCCGGAGTGTCGAGCAGCCCCTCGCGATCGGGATCGTCGCCCGCCCACCGGATCAGGGTCCGAACCGCTTCGCTTACTTCCTCGGGCACCGCGGTCTTCGCGGGGGCCTCCACCAGATCGCCGTCCGACATCTCTCGCTCCTTCGGGAGGGGCGCATAACCGAGGCGGCGGGCGAACTCTAGTCGCCGCGCCGCCACAGTTCCGGCCGTCCCCCGCCCGCCCCCGATCAGGTGCCGGGCCGAGCCGCGAAAGCGAGGCTCAGATGGCAGTCGCCCGAGGCGACGCCGGACAGGGTCGCGACACTGCCGTTCCTGTTGACCTGGATTCGGGCCACGCTGCCCACGCTGGAGGTGACCGCCCGGTAGGTCGCGGCCGGGCGGTAGCCGATCGGCAGGGTGAACATCACCGTACCGGGGGTGGCCGTCCCGCTCTTCACCGCGCCGGTGACGGTGACGATGTCGCTATCGTCCTTGCGGACCACCGGCGCACTGTCGCCGCCATAGCTGACCCAGCCGTTGGCATAGCTCAGCGACGGGCCGTTGAAGCTGACGTTGTTGACGTCCCAGATCGACGCGGCGACCATGTTGCCGACCGCCTGGCATTCGCCGTCCACGGTGCCGGTCCAGGTGCCCAACGGACCGACCTGCATGAGCACGGCCGCCGTCGACGCGCCTTCGATCCGGTTGCGATTGAAACGGAACCGGCTGAAGTTGGCGGTCGCGCCGCGAATGAAGATCACGTAGCTCGAGCACTCCAGAAAGTGGTTGTCCTCGATCCACACGTCGAGCAGGCTCCGATCGACGACGAAGACGGCCGCCCCAGCACCGCAACGGATGAAATTGTTGTTCCCGATCCGGATATAGCGGGATGTCGACCCGAAACCGAGCTGGACAAAGGGACAATCCTCGAAGGTGTTTCGCTCCACGAGCAGGCCGAAGGCGCCTTCGATGTAGAGCGAGTAATAATGCGTGCAGCCCCGAATCTGGTTGGCGATGAACTGAACGCCCCATTTCTTCACCGAAGCGGCGGCATCGGTGCCGGCATAGCCGGAAAAGGCGAGCGCCGCGGCGCAATCCACCACCCGATTGCGCTCGATGATGATGTTCTCGATCTGATTATCCATCTCGAGGGGTGGCAGCAGCAGGGCAAAGGCGTTGCCGCCGCAATCCTGGAAGCTGTTGTTGACGATCCGGACGTTCCGAATGATCGGGAAAAGATACAATATCGGCGGGCTCCCCCCATTGGACGCGTTCGGCTCGAGGTCGATCGGCCCCGGCATCGAGCCGTCCAGCTTGGTGCAGTGGCGGAACTCGCAATCCTCGATGCTGAGGCCGTCGACGTCGATAACCGAAATGCCGTTGCGATTCTGGTTGTCGATTCCGTCGATGATGCAGTCGCGGATGATCACGCGGCGATTGTGCCGCTCCTGGCCGAGGATTTCGCCGGAACCCAGATACAGGCCGTCGCCGAGAAAGCCCTTGAACTCGACCCGCTCGAAGATCGTGTCCGACACGCCGTTGATGTGGACCAGATGCTCATGCTCGGTGAAGCCGATCTCCCGCTCGGGATCGTCCTCGAGGGTCAGGTCCCTGACCAGCAGGTTGACGAGATTATCGTCGGGATCGGCCGAGCCGGAATTGTAGAAGAGATTGGGCCCCCTGCGGGCGTCCGTCCGGCGGATGATCGAGCGGCCGATGCCGTCGCCGATCAGTTGCAGGCCCGACGTGACGTTGTTGGTGCCCGCGGGCGTATCGACCAGATAGGCGCCGTCCGCGCCGAGACCCTGTCCTGCGGGGAAATAGACCGGCATTCCGGACGCCACGGCCAGGCCATAAGCCGGATTGTCGTCGGTGTCGGACAGAGTGCGATAGTCGGGAACGGATGCGTACATGGTGCTTCTCCCAAACCGACGCCAAAACTCGGTTTTCACCTATGTACTGGTTTTGTTCCTACTTATCAATAGGAAAATTCCGTGCCCGGCGGACAGCGGTCCCACCGGCAAGCGCCGCGGGCTTCATTGGCGTTCGCCCGAGGGTTCGGACAGGGCGACAGGAGCATTCTGAGCCACGCCCGCTTCCGGCGAACCAGGCCGACCCGAATCCCCTGGTCCGGCCCGGCTCGATTGCCTCTTCAGCAACCGCGCTCTGCCGCGGCGCTGGAACGGTCGCTCCACAAATCTGTACGAGGCCTCCGCCGCGACGATTGTCAGGACCAGCATGGTCAGCACCTTCGCCGGGTCCCAGGGCGTCCAGGGCTCAAGAAAATAAAGGATCGGGTAATGCCACAGATACAGGCTGTACGACCGCGTTCCGCCCCATTGCACCAGGCCAAGGCGAAGCAAGGGATGAAGAAGGGTCTTCGGACCCATGGCCACATAGACGACCCAGGCGGACATGAAAGGTATCAGGGTCCACCGCAGGGCGAGGCCGTACCCTGTGTCCATGCCGGCGGACAGCACCAGGCAGGACAGAATGATCACCGGGATCCACCAGGTCGCGCTCAGCCACCTGGGCGGCGGCCTGCCCCACAGCGTCAGCAGGCAGCCGAGCATGAGGCCGTCCGAATGCGTATCGAGGCCGTTATAGATTCGCATGATGCCGCCGTCTGAAAGAATGAGCGCCGTTCGCCACGCGGCGATGGCGATCGCCGATCCCGCCACCACGGACAGGATCGTTCCCCGCCTCGCTTTGAGAAGCAGCAGGAGCGCGAACGGCCAGAGCAAATAGAATTGCTCCTCGATCGAAAGCGACCATGTATGGGCGAGCGATCCCCCGTTCCCGAACCAGTCGAAAGCGCGGCCCCAGTTCATGGCGCTGGCGAGGGCGGCAGCGGCGTACCAGATCTGGGATCGTCCCGTGATGGCCCCGGCGACGAGGGTCGCCGCGATCAGCAGCCACAAAGCGGGCATGATCCGAAAGACGCGCTTCAGGTAGAAGTTGGAGAGGGAGATCTCGCCCGATTTCTCGCGATCCAGGAGCAGCGACCGCGTTATGACGACTCCGCTGATCACGAAGAAGAGATCGACGCCGATGCCCCCGTTCGGAACGTACGAGCCCAGGAAGTGGCTCGCGATCACGACTCCGACAGCCGCGGCTCTCAGCCCGTCTATTTCCGGAATATGGCGCGGCGTCATGGCGCGGCGATAGAGGGGCCATAAGGAGAAGAAAATGCCTGATCGCCGGGCGGCGGTGGTGACCCCGACAGGATTCGAACCTGTGGCCCTCAGATTAGGAATCTGATGCTCTATCCTGCTGAGCTACGGGGCCGCGCCGCCTCGGTGAGGACCTAGGGGTCGGGAGGCCGCCGGTCAATTCTCCTTGCCCGGCGGAACCACCGGAAAAGGCAAAGGGGCGATCGGCACCCCGTCGTCGATCAGGCTCTCGGCCTCGGCCCGGGTCGCCTCGCCGTGGATCGGGCGGTTGTCGGCCTCGCCGAGATGGATGGCCCGGGCCTCGGCGGCGAAGCGGGTGCCGACGCCTTCGGAGCCGGCCAGCATCGTCTTCTGGATCTCGGCGGCGGCGGCGAGCATCTTCTTCACCTCCTCCGGGGCGCCGGCGGACAGGTCCGCCGAGGCCCCGCAGGCCGGAGAGGCGTTGCCCTTGGCGCCGACCGCGGGCGCCATCGGCGCCTTCGCGATCTCGGCCGACCCGCACAAAGGGCAGGCGACGAGCCCCCTCCCCCGCTGCTCCTCGAAGGCGGAGGAAGACGCGAACCAGGCTTCGAAGACATGGCCCGACGGCGCGCATCTGAGATCGAAGATGATCATCGGGCCTGGGTCACCGGCGGAATAAGGCGGCGGTGGCGGAGCGCCGGCAGCCGGGTTCGGACCGCCTCGACCTCGGCGAGGTCGATTTCGGCGAAGCCGACGCCCTCCCCCTCGCCCATGTCGAGCAGCACCTCGCCCCAGGGACCGACGACGAGGCTGTGGCCATAAGTCTCGCGGCCGTCCTCGTGGCGGCCCGACTGGGCGGCGGCGACGACGTAGGCGCCGGCCTCGATCGCCCGGGCGCGCATCAGCACATGCCAGTGCGCCCGGCCGGTCGGAACCGTGAAGGCGGCGGGGATGGCGAGCAGCCGGGCGCCCGCATCGGTGAGCGCGCGATAGAGATCCGGGAAGCGCAGATCGTAGCAGATGGAGAGGCCGAGCGGCCCGGCCGGAGTTCGGGCGACCACCGCCCGACCGCCCGGCGCATAAGCGGCGGATTCGCGCCAGCTCTCGCCGGTCGCGAGGTCGACGTCGAACAGATGGAGCTTGTCGTAGGTGGCTCGGATTTCCCCGCTCCCGTCGATCAGATAGGCGCGGTTGCGCAGCTTCCCGGATTCTTCGTCGCGAATGGCGAGCGAGCCGAGATGGACCCAGATTCCGGTCCGCCCCGCCGCCGCGCGGATTGCGGCAAGCACCGGATCGGAGCCCTCCACCTTCAGGTGGGCGTCGGCCCGAGCGCGGTCACGGTCGAGCAGGCCCGACATTTCCGGAGTGAACAGGATCGCCGCGCCGCCCCCGGCGGCTTCCTCGACCGCGGCGACCAGGGCGCGGGCATTGGCCTCGGGGTCGATGCCGGTGCGGGCCTGATAGAGGGCGATGCGGGTCATGGAGCGAGGTGGGGCGGCGGCGGCGGGAAAGTCAAGCGGGACGACAGGCCGCAAGATCCGAGTTGGCCGTGGGCGATGTCGTAAATACTATTATTCAATATTAGCTAAGTATTGAAGTTCAATAGGAATACCGGAGGCTATCGTCCTCAGCTTGACTCGTGTCTTTTTTCATGTCTGTTTTACTCCGCATCGAAAGGGATGAAGATGCGTAACCGTGGTCATCGGGCCGGCTTGCTGCTGGCGACGTCTGCTCTAGCCTGCGCGAGTGCCGCCGCCGCCGGCGAGATGATCG